>NZ_CP135086.1:4800000-8473713 GCF_032229325.1 Streptomyces sp. AM8-1-1 | reverse complement strand
CCCGCGGAGCGGGTAAGAGCCTGCTGCGCAGGCTCTGAAGGAACTTCCGCGCTGCGCACGGAAGTTGAAGTGAAACCCCGCGCTGCGCGCGGGGACCGAAGTGAGACTCCTCGCGGTGCGAGGAGTCTGGGCTCTGCGCTGCGCTCCGAGCCTTGTTTCCCTCCGTCAGAACTTTCGCTATATCCGGAGATTGGCTGGTGCCCTCCGGCTCTCCGCTGACGCTCCGAGCCGGCGGCTCCTTCGTCGCTGCGCTCCTGGAAGGAGCCTGAGGGTCCGTCCGCTGCGCTCCCGAACCCGGCCCGCATTCGCGGGCGGCTGGCTACGAGGCAGCGTGGCCGGGGTGCTTGGCTAGCCGTTTCCTTCGTTGCAGAATTTTTGGTGGATCCGGTTTCGGGGTGTGTGCCTCCTTGGGCTGGAGGTGGCGGAGGCGGGGTGTGCCCGGGGGGTGAGGTGATGCCAGTTGCGGTTGGCTGCACAGACATTGAGTTCCTCTTCGTGCTCGGGCGGGTGTCAGTCGTGCTGCCACCACGTCACTACGAGGCCGGCCAGGAGTGCCCCGATGTGGCGGACGGCTCCGGTGAGGAGCGCTACGGAGACGAGGCGCCGCCATGAGACGGGGTCGGGCGTCACGTGGTCCTGGTGCGGGGTGGTGGAGGGGGTGCGGTTCTTCTTCGGCATGGCGGGTGTCCGTTCGGGCGGGGCGCGGCAGCGCGGGCTGTGGTGCTGGGACCAGTGAGCCAGAGCCGCAGGTCTGCAGAAAATTGCGCTTCTCGGGGTTGTAATGGTGGGCATGGCACGAGGAGCGCCGAGTCCGGCTGATCTGTGGGTGATTCGCGAACTTGCCGCGCGGGAGGTGGTGGTGACGGCCAGCCAGTTGGAGAGCTGGCGGCGGGCGGGGTTGTTGCCGCGTCACCGGCGCCGCGGGCTCGGGCGAGGGCAGGGGTCGGTGGTGGACGCGGTCGATCCGGTGGTGGTGGAGAGCGCCGCGGCGCTGGCGCGGCATCTTCGGCAGGGGCGGCATCGTCGGCTGGCGGTGCTGGAGTGGTTCGCCGAGGCCGGCATGGGCGTGCGGCCGGGGGCGGTTCAGGTGCCGGAGCCCCCATCGGCGCCGTGCGCCAGGCTCTCGTCTGGGTGCTGGAGAGGTCGGTGTCGCACCGGCTGGTGGAGTTCGCTCGCAGCGCGGCCGGGGCGGGTGAGGAAGGGCAGGACGTGCTGTATGCGGCCGCCGAGCGGCTCGTGGCGCCGCGCCGCGGGGCGGCGAACCCCGCCCTGGTGCGCGCGGCGCTCGAAGCCGGCGAGGACGTGCCGGTGGAGGCCGAGGGGCCGGACTCCAGGAGCATGGTGCATGTGGTCGCGGCGATCGGTCTGGGAGTGGAAGAGGTGGGGGCGGAGGCGCTGGCCGAGGCGTTCGCCGCGTTCGGCATGTACGGCCTGACGGTCGAGGACTGGGCGCAGATGCTGGGGGCGGCCGAGCGCGGCGAGGTACCGCCCCTGGGCTGGGGGCTGCTGGAGCAGCATGCGGACGTGGTGGGTCCGGTGAAGCGGGCCAGTGACGAAGACCTCGTGCGGGCGCGGACGGTGCTGGCCGGTCTGCGCGGGTTCTACGGGCTGTATGTGATGCACGGGCTGCTCATGCCGGACACACCGGCGCAGGCCGCGCTGCGGCAGCGGACGACGAATGGGGCATGTTCCCCTTCCTGGACCACCTCATCACCGTCAGCCCCTCCCCGGCCAGTTCGCCGAGTCCCTGGCGGTCTGCATGGAGCCGCCCTTCGACAATCTGTACGAGGCGCTGATGGAGCAGCTCGCAGCCGACCCGTACGTCTTCCGGATCCCCGGCGACGACACAGGCGCCGCCGGCTTCGGCGAGACGTGGGTACGCACCCTGCGCGAACAGACCGCGGCCGGGTGAGAGTCAGGCGGTGGCGTGCACCAGGACGCTCGCCGAGAGCGCGTTGGGCCTGTTCTGTCGGATGACTGGCCCCTGCAAGTGGCGTAGATCAGAACTGGTGTTGGGCTTGGCTGTACCGAACTGACCAAGTTATTTGCCTGGTTGAGAGCCGTCATCTTGAAGTCAGTCTGTTTTAGGTGGAGATGGGCGTAGTCTTGGGTGGAGCCGGCGGAGTTCGTTGTCGTCGGCTGCGCACCGCTCTGGCTACATGGAACTGCATGCCGCAGGGTTCGAACTGAGGCATGAAGAGCGGCTGGCACCCGTCGTCGACGGGAGTTCGGTCCCCTGGGGATCCGACTGACCAGCAGCTCGCCTAGGACCGTGGAACGCTGGTCGGCACGGGACATCGCGGAGACATGAGCCGCTGGTGGAGCGTGACGGCGCTCGCCGCCCCCTGTGGACGGCGCGCAGTGGAGGCAGTGGCTCACGCCCTGCCGCGGGTATTTCCTGCTGCGCGCGATGCCCAGGAGAGCAAGATCGTGACTTCTTCGTTCGACGAACTCGACGGCCTCGATGGGCAGGAGCCCGACGAGGGCCTGCCGCCCCTGCTGCGCCGCCCCGAGCCGGTCGCGGACCCGCTGCCGGTGACCAAGCTCCGCAGCACCCGTAGGGAGCTGCTCGAGAACCCCGAGGCCGCGCTGGACGAGGCCGCGGCGAACGCCATCACCTCGGGTGCGGTGGACCCGGAGCGGCTGCAGGCCCTCGTGGCCCGTGAGCCGATCAGCCTGCTGACGGCCAAGCCGGTCGTCGGCGGGATGCTGTACGCGACCCCGCCGCACTACCGCTACCTCGACCTCGACGTCCTGCCGGACTTCATCAACCAGCGGTGGGCGGACCAGCTGCGCACGGCCATGGACGTGGCGCCGTCCACGTCGGTGGTGCCGACGTACGAGACCGTGACCGATCCGAAGACCGGCAAGCCGCTCGCGGTCTTCACGGTGCGCATGCGGGACCGCCAGGCGCTGGCCAAGGCGGTTGGCGAGAGCATGCGGAAGACGTACAAGGCCCAGAAGGGCGAGAACGTCTACACCGAGAGCGTGCTCCAGCAGGGCGTGAAGGAGCCGCTGACGCTGTTCGTGATGCGCGTCGTGTACGACGATGGCACCGAGGACACCTTCCTGGTCGCGGGCGACGGCAACAGCCGGATGGTGAGCATGTGGCTGGCGCGCACCGACGGCGACATCGAGAAGGCGATCTCGGCCTGCACCGCCTCCGTCATCGGTTCCGCCGAGCGGTCCGGGGGGCGCAGCCGCGCGGAGCAGGCGGCCACGCGGCGGCGGGTGGGCGAGCTGACGAAGCGGACCCGTAAGAACCTGGCGGCGCCCACGCTGACCGAGGCGACCCGACGCGAGGGCCACACGCTGGCCTTCCCCGCCACCGTCGTGGTCGGCGCGCAGGCGGACGGGGGTGGGCCGCTGGCCGACCTGGTGGCGGCGCGGGACGACCTGCTGGCCACCCTGCACGTCCGCGTCACCGCCTGGACGCCGGGGGCCCAGAACACGCAGGGCATGCAGCGGGTCTACCGGCACGCCCTGCGCGAGGGCCTGATCACCCCGGACGTGCACCGGGTGCTGTCGGGCACGGTGGGTACGCAGGCCATGCACGAGCTGCTCGGGGTGCCGGCGCACCGGCTGTGGTCGGCTGCCGTCCACCAGCACGCGGTGCTCGCCGGACCGCACGCGGACGCCATGAACCGGCTGATCAAGCAGGAATTCGGGATGGTCAAGGCGTACCGGCAGCCGATCAGCGAGCGGCTGGCGCCCATGGCGCTGTCGGCCTACCGCAGCAAGGAGGGCATCGAGCAGCCGCTGCGGGCCTTCGGCAACGGCGGCACGATCACCGACCGGGTGTGGAAGCAGCCGTGGGAACTGACCAAGGGCGACGACGCCTTCGGGGTGCTCGACGACATCCTCGAGCGTGCCCTGGCCGGCAAGGAGGACGCTGTCGCGGAGCTGACCGTGCTCGGCGGGACCGCCGCGATCCTCGACGGGTACATCACACGGGACCGCGGCTCGAAGGAGGGCACCGACCGCGACAGCTACAAGGCGCCCTTCCGGGCGACGCCGGTCAAGCTCCTGGCGCTGCTGTCGAAGACCTCTGGCGGGCTGCGGATGCTGCACTCAATCGCCGTCGCCCACGTCGCCGCCGACCCGGCCGTGCTGCCGAAGCTGTTCCACACCCAGGAGCGCGAGGTCGAGGGCGTGGTGGTCCACGACGGCAAGCCCATGCTGGACAAGTCCGGCGAGCAGGAGATCCTCGACTACGAGTGGGACCTCGTCCACGCCGCCGACCCGGCCCACGCCCTGGCCACCATCGCCAAGAACCGCGCGGAGGCCAAGGCCAAGACGGACGGCACGTCGGCGGAACCGGAGGCCGAGGACGCGCGCCAGCGTCGGCTCCTCGACCAGGGCATCAAGGGTGCGGCCAAGGCCGGACGGGCCCTGGCCCGTATGAGCCAGAAGCGCGGCAACCAGGTCTTCGGCACCTTCGAGGCCGTCAAGGCGCTGCGGGTGCAGCTGGGCAATCTCGAAGAGATCCTCATGCAGTTCGGGCCAGCCGATCCCTCGATCTTCGTGGTCGACGAGGACGATGAGGACTCCGAGTGAGCACGGCTCCGACGCTTCCGACGGCGATCGTTCAGGCGCTGCGGCCGGTCCTGCGGCTGATGGGCCCGGTGCTCGACGTCCCCGCGACCGCAGAGGGCCGCGCGGGCTCGCCGGTGGTGGTGTGCCGGGCCAGCCCGGACGTGGTGCGCCGCCGGGTGGCGGCGAGCTGCGCGGTGTACGTCGCGTGGGACAACCGCGGTGGGTGCCGGTACGTGGGTAGCGTGTGCCGCCAGGGCCCGTGCGCGGTCGGCGACCGGCTGGCCGAGCACTACGCCCATCGCACGGTCGGGGTGTCCCGGCGGACGTCCTGGTGCCTGCTGACCGTGCTCCCGCTGTCGGAGGGGACTCCCCTGGAGGCGGTCCGCGTCGCCGAGGGGTGGACGGCCCGGCTGCTGAACCCGGCGGACGGCTCGGCCCACCCGCGGGTGGATCTCACGCAGACGCCCGCGACGCTGGTCTCCTTGCCCGCCCAGGTTCGGTAGGAGACAGCCGCTGTCCTGCGGTGCCGGCTTGACGGGCCAGGCACGGTCCGCGAACGGGTGCTTCCCGGCCCGCCGCTTCTCAGGCGGGCCGGGAAGCACCCCGCCGGCGGGCGTGGGTGCCAGAGCCGCAGCAGGGCCGCGCCGAGGCGGAGACGTCGGTGTGGCGCGAGGCCGTCGCCGGGCGGGCGACGGCCCTGAAGAACGAGGAAGTGCGTGCGGCGCTGGGCCGCCGGGACAGGTGAGGGAGGACGGCGCAGTGGCGCTGGATTGGGATCGGATCGGTACGGGGGACAGCGAGGCGCTGCTGCGGCCCCGGGATATCTACGCGGGGCTGTCCAGCCGGCCGTGGCCGTATCTGCGGCATGAGCAGGGCGAGGTGCTGGACAAGTGGTTCGAGCGGCGACGTGAACGCGATGTGGTGATCAAGCAGAACACCGGCGGGGGCAAGACGGCCGTCGGCCTGCTGATCGCGCAGAGCACCCTGAACGAGGGCATCGGCAAGGCCGTCTACCTGACCCCGGACAACTACCTCGTCAAGCAGGTCCGCGAGGAGGCCGACAAGCTCAACATCGCCACCACGGACGATCCGTACGAGCCGGCATTCCTCACGGCGCAGGCCGTGCTGGTGACGAACTACCAGAAGCTGCTCAACGGCAGGTCGGCCTTCGGTGTCGTCGGGGACGGCAAGGAGCCGCTCGATCTGGGCATCGTCGTCGTCGACGACGCGCACGCCGCGCTGGCGCGGACCGAGGACCAGTTCCGGCTTCGGGTGCCCGCCGGGCACGAGGCGTACGACAAGCTGCTGCAGCTGTTCGCGCAGGACCTGCGCCACCAGTCGGCGAACGCCTGGTCGGCGCTGGAGGACAAGGACCCCACCGCGTTGGCGCCGATCCCGTTCTGGGCGTGGGCCGACAAGCGCGAGGAGGTGCTGAAGATCCTGCGCCCGCACCGCACGGAGCGGGTCTTCGAGTTCGTATGGCCGCTGCTCGCGGAGGTGCTGCACCTGTGCACCGCGACGGCGACGTCGTCGGCGATCGAAATCAGGCCCTCGTGCCCGCCGATCGACCGCATCCCGTCGTTCGTGCGCGCCCGCCGCCGGGTCTACCTGACCGCGACGCTCGCCGACGACAGCGCCCTGGTCACCGACTTCGGTGCCGACCCAGCCCTCGTCGCGAAGCCCGTCACCCCGGGCAGCGCCGCCGACCTCGGTGAGCGGATGATCCTGGCCCCGGTGGCGCTCAACCCGAACCTGGACGACGAGGCCGTCCGCGTGCTGGCCCGCCAGTTCGCCGACGGGGACCAGGACGGCGACGGTGTCGCCGAGACCGAGCCAGTCAACGTGGTCGTTCTGGTGCCCAGCGACCGGGCCGCCGCGAACTGGCGGCCCTACGCCCACCACATCTGGCGGGTCGGGGACCTCGAGGCGGGCGTGAAGGAACTCCAGGCCGGCCATGTGGGCCTAGTGGTACTGGTCAACAAGTACGACGGCGTCAACCTCCCGGCCGACGCCTGCCGTCTGCTGATCCTCGACCAGATCCCGCGGCCCCTGGACGGGGTGGAGCGGCGCGAGGCTGTCGCGCTGGCCGACAGCACGGTCCGTCTGGCCCGCGAGGTCCAGCGGATCGAGCAGGGCATGGGCCGCGGCGTGCGCGACGGCGAGGACTACTGCGCCGTCCTGCTACTGGGGGCGAAACTCGCCACGGCGATCCACGACGCCCGCCACCTGGCTCTGTTCTCCCCGGCGACCCAGGCGCAGCTGAAGCTGAGCCGGGACATCGCCGGCCAGATCAAGGGCGAGGGACTGGACGCGGTGAGGCAGGCGCTGCGGGCCTGCCTGGGGCGGGTGCCGCAGTGGCGCGAACGCAGCCGGCGGGCGCTGGCGGAGGTGCGCTACGCCGAGCACGGGACGGTGCGGGACGAGGCCGTCGCGCTGCGCGAGGCGTTCGACCTCGCGGCCACCGGCCGTACCCCGGCCGCGGCCGAGCGGGTGCAGAAGGCGGTGAACGACCTCGGCAACGGCGACACGGCGCTGCGGGGCTGGCTGCGGGAGCAGAAGGCCGCCTACCTGCACCTGACCGATCACGCGGCCGCCGAGCGGGCCCTGGCCGGGGCACTGGACGACAACCCGTTCGTCCTGCGACCCGTCAACGGCGGCGCCCCCGTCCAGCTCAAGGCAGCCGCGGTGCAGTCGCGCGCCGCCGCCGAGTTCCTGGCCGCCCGGTACCGCGACGGCGTCAGCCTCAGGCTCGGCGTGCAGGCGCTGTTCGAGGACGTGGTGTGGGGCGAGGAGGAGCGCTCCGACGACGCCGAACGGGCCTGGCAGCAACTCGGGCTGCATCTCGGGTTCGCCAGCACGCGTCCGGAGAAGCTGTACGGCACGGGCCCGGACAACCTGTGGGCGCTCTCGGCGGCGCGGCAGGCCGTCGTCGAGCTGAAGACCGGCTGCATCACCGACACCATCGCGAAGAAGGACATGGACCAGCTCGGCGGCAGCGTCCGCTGGCTCAACGAGCACAACGCCGAAGTGGAGGCCGTGGCGGTCATGCTGCATCCCAGCCGGGTCCGCGACGGCAAGGCCACCGCGGTGCCGGGCATGCGCGTCGTCACCCCCGCCATGTTCGAGAAGCTGAAGGAGGCCGTGACGGCCTACGTGGCCGCGCTCGCGAGCAGCCCGGAACGCTGGGCGGACGAACAGGCCGTCCGCGAACAGCTCACGCACCACAAGCTCACCGGTGACCGGCTCTTCACCACCTACTCCGAACCCCTGCGCGCCTGATCAACACCCGGAAGTCAGAGGGGTCCTGGGCCGGTACGGGCCGCCGCGTATACCGGCGGGCTCGTACCGGTCGGCAGGCACAGGCGGGCGTCCCCGGGCCGGCCCCTACGGCGGGCGACGGCGGCCGGTCGGCAGCCCTTGGCACCGTTCGCCCTGCCCGCCGGGGCCGGGGGCGGGGCGAGGAGTTCGGCGTACGGAGCGGGTCGGGATGTCAGAGGGGGTTCGTAGGGTGGGCGTGTGGTGCGAGTTCCGTGGGAGAAGCTGGCCGAGAACCCCAGGCTGTCGGAGTCCTTGGTGACACTGCTGGTGATGCGCCTGCAAGAGCGGGCACAGGCGGTCGACGGGACAGGCGGGGACGGCGGCCGGGACCTGTTCGAGCACACCGACGACGATGAACTGGTCCTGTATGAGGCGAAGTCGTTCACCGGCCGGATGACCGCGGGACGGCGCAGGCAGGTGGAGCGGTCGCTGGTGTCGGCGGCCCGTCACCAGCCGGACCACTGGGATCTCCTCGTGCCGATCGATGCGAACCCCGCCGAGCTGCGGTGGTTCGACGGCCTGCGCGATGAGTTCCCTTTCGTGCGGCGGTGGCGGGGGCGCAGCTGGCTGGACGAGAAGTTCGCGGCCCATCCCGATCTGGTCCGGTATGCGCTGCAGGAGTCCGCCGACTACATCCTGGAGCGCATCGCCGAGGCGCGCGCCGAGCGTGACACGTTGGCCGGCGGGATCAGCGACTACGCCGAGCGGGCCAGCGCGCTGCATACGCGGGTCCAGGAGATCTCCCCCCACCACGCGGTGCACACCTCCATGGACGCCGACGGGCGGACGGTCGTGCACCTGACGCCGCAGGGGCCGGCCCCGGACGGGCAGGGCACCATCCGGTTCACCGGCCGGGTCCGCTTCGCCGGCGGGGACCCGCAGGAGGCCCGCCGAAGGCTGCGGTTCGAGGAGACCATGCGCTTCGGCGGCGAGGTGGAGCTGAGCGCGGACAATCTCGCCGAAGCCGCCCTGTCGGGCCCCGCCGGGCTGGGGCTGGAGCGGATCACGGTGGGCGGTGTGCGCATCACCTCGCCCCGGCAGGAGGTGACGCCGCCACTGCGAGGCCAGGTCGTCGTCCAGCTGTCCTCGGGCGTTCCGCTCGCCTCTCTGCCCGTGTCCTTCACGCACCGGGTGAGCGGCATGGACGGCGGGACCCTCCTCGGCAGTGACATGACGGGGTTGATGCGAGTGCGGCTGCGCTACGACCAACGCGATCTCTCCGCTCAGCTGAAGTTTTCCTTCCAGCCGCCCGAGGCGGCGATGCCGCAGACGATGGTCCCGGTGCTCCGGCTGCTCAGCCAGGCCACGCCCGGTCGCTTCATGGAACTCGCCTTCGCCGGGGAGCCAGCCGGCCGGGTGCGGGCACCGATCAGCACGACCATGACGCCTCAGGGCTGGGAGCCGGGAGAAGCCCAGCTGTGGGCCGATGCCTTCGACGACCTGACGCGGCTGCAGAGCAGGACCGGGCGTTTCTTCCCCGTCCCCGACGACTTCACCAAGCGCGATGCGCGCGAGGTCAAGGACATTCTCTCCCTGCTCGACGGGAAAGAGATCGTGCTGCGGGGCGGCACCGTGTCCGTGGGCGTCGACAGCGCCGAAGCCCTCACTCAACTGGGGGACATCCGCGCGGGGATGTTCCGCGTCACCGCCAGCTACGAGGGGATGCTCTTCACCCTCGGCGAGCACCAGATCGACCTCGGTCCCTGCACCGAGATCTACACCATGGACAAGATCCTGAACATGAAAGAGGCCCGGCGCGACCTCGCCGCGCGCGGGCACGCAACCGTGGTGATGCGCATCGCCGAGCGTTTCCCGGCCGTGCGCTACCTCGGGCCCGAACGCCCCAGTAGCGCCGAGGTGTGACGGCGGCGCCGAGACGGTGGCAGGTGCGGGTACACGGAGACGGCCTAGACGTGGTCGCGACGGCGCGAGGGTCGCGCGCCCTCTGGTGGCCGCGTCGCTGACGGCCGACGATGTCCTGGAGGATCACCAGCGGGGGTGGGCGTGGAGCTGACGGCGTTCTTCAGCAGCGGCGACGGATGGGCACAGCCCTGGGTGCTCGACACCGAACTGGTCGAGTCCCTGCGGTTCGGCCCGCCAGCCGGTCACACCGACCTGGACGTGGCCATCGCGCTGACCCGGCTGCTGCACCACGACTTCGTCTCCCACGGCACCGACGGCAAGGGCAGGCATCTGGACGACGAGAGCGTGCCGATCGTCATCAAGGCCCACCGCGCCGTTCTGGAACGCCTCGCCCTCGAGCCGCCGTCCTGGCCGTTCCGTTCGTTCGACGGGCCGCGCGGGTTCGGCACCTACTGGCGCGACAACAACATGAGCGGCAGCTGGAAGGCCCGGCGGGACTGCATCGAGCAGCTCATGGGCCCCACCCGCGACGCGCTGGAGGACCTCCAGGAGCTGGAGTACGAACGCCGGTTCACCAAGGGGCCCTCAGGCAGCTTCAAGAACCTCATCTTCGCCGCCGACGGGGCGAAGCCACAGATCGTGCTGCGCGACGCGGTGAACAACGACGTCGAGATCGTCCGCAACTCCGACAACTGCCTGGTCTTCACCGACCCCCTGCCGCCGCACGGGCTGACCTGGCGGCAGATGGTGGCCTGGTGGAGGAAGAAGCACCAGCCGGACGCCGACGAGAAGAGCGCCGCCGACGCGCTGTACCGGCGCCTGTACCGGTCGCTGGACTCCCCGCCCGAACAGCTGCTCATGATCACCTACTGCGCCCGTTACGCCGAGGCCGGCGGCTTCGACCTGCCCGCGCTGATCCCGCAGGTCTACCTCCACTACGACCCCTACAGCCGCAGGAGCGGCAAGCAGTCCGGGGCGCTGTACCGGCAGCGGATGGACTTCCTGCTCCTGGCCCCGGACCGTTCCCGCATCGTGATCGAGGTCGACGGCGTGCAGCACTACGGGATCGCGAACCCGCCCGACGAGAAGGGCCGGGTCACCCATACCGCCGTGCCGCGGCTGTACGCGGAGATGGTCGCCGAGGACCGCCGGCTGCGGCTGGCCGGATACGAGATCTACCGCTTCGGCGGCTGGGAACTCACCGCGCCGGGCGGGAAACAGCTCCTGGATGTCTTCTTCACCGACCTCCTGGCGCGACACGAGAAGCCGACACTTTAGCCGGAGGTCCCGGGGCGCGAACTCCGGTGTGTCGGTCAGCCGTTGCGCACCCCAGACCGCGAGGTCGACGGGCAGCTCGTCCGCGACAGCGAGCCCGTGCCCGACAGGGCTGACGAGCAGGTCCTCATCGGACACCAGCGGGACGTCGTCTACGCCGCACCGGTCAGGGGCCTGGCCGGGTCGGGTGCAGGAGACGGAACTCGCACCGGGCGTCAGCGCTGACAGGATGTGCCAGACGGGGACCGCCGGGCCCCGAGGGGGAGGAACAAGGGCATGTTGAGAGCCGGAACGACCTGCGCCGAGGCGATCGATTTCCTGGATAACGATCTCGTGGCCGGAACCCTCAACGACGTCTCCAACCGCATCCCGCACATGATGAAGACGGGCGCGGACGCCAAGGCCGAGATGCAAGCCGTGCGCAAGCGGTACGACGAGTGGACATGGCAGGCTGCCGAGGAGATCAACCGGCGGTTCAGCGACCGAGAGATCGCCGGCCAGTTGCGTGCTGGCCGCTACCGGGCGATCCTCACCGCACCGCTGGACGAGGCCCGGCTGATGATGTACGTGGAAATCGCCGAGCTCCGGGACTACTTCAGAACCCTGGCCAACCGGGTGCGTGCCATGCAGGAGCGGTACGGGCGCGCCGGTGCCGTCCGGTACGCGGTGCTGGACACGAACACCACGCTGCACTTCATGCGGTTCGACAAGGTCCCCTGGCAGAAGGTGTTCGGGAAGGGCACGGCGGTCGTGGTGCCGCACGTCGTGGTCGACGAGATCGACACCAAGAGCTACCAGACGGGGGACAAGAAGATCTCCAGGCGGGCGCGCGGCGTGTTCCGGCTGCTGGAGTCGATCCTGGAAGCGGGGCCCGAGGGAGGGACCGCGGACGACGGCACACTCCTGCTCATCGCGGCCGATGAGCCTGGGCACTCCCGCCTTTCCGTGCCGGACGACGAGTTGGTGGCCTCGGCACTGCGTCTGCACCAGGCCGTCGCTCCCGTGGAAGTGATCGTCGTCAGCCGCGACATCGGCGTGCGGACACGCGCCGCCACATGGGGGCTGCCGGCACGGCCCCTGCCCGACACGTACCTGATCGAGGGCGGCGAACTTCACCGGCAGGCACTGGAACAGGCAGCCGCCGAGCTCGTGCCGGGCGGGGGCCTACCGGAGCAGCCCGAGCCGAAGGAATCCGGCGCACCCTCCCCCAACTGGGCGGCACGTCAGGCAGGGAACGGCTCGTGAACGCACAGGACGGGCAGGGTCGCCAGGAGCGTGCGGACGCGGTGGACCGCGAGATGGCCGCACACCTGCTGCCCGACGCCGTTGTACGGGCGCTGGGCCGCTGGTGGGAGACGAATGCGGCTGCTTACGCGGACGGGACACCCAGCGCGCACACCGTCCGCTACACGCCCGGCCGGTGGGCGCAGATCACTCCGTGGCCGGAGGCGCTGGCGCCCACCTCCGCAGGTGGTGACGCTGCGGTCAGCCGGGCGGAGGTGGCCTCGGCCGTCGCCGACGCGCTACGGCGGGAGGCGTTCCAGGAGGCACTGGTCGCGACGTATGTGTGGGGCAAGGGCAAGCGCGGCACTCCCGGCGGCAGCGGCCCGGCCACCCTGCACAAGATCCTGGCCTTCGACGGCCTCGACACGGCGCTGGCCACCGCGGTCACCGCGCTGCGCGAGCACGGTGCACCACAGGCGTACGCCGCACTCCACCGGCAAGTTCCCGGGCTCGGGCCGGCCTTCTTCACCAAGTTCCTCTACTTCACCGGCATCGCGCTGGCGCCCGCCCACGGCCCGCGGCCACTCATCCTCGACCGCGTGCTGTCCAGACGCCTGAGGTGGATGGCCGCCGCGGTCGGCCGCGAGAGCAGCCACGATGTGGACGGCTCGATCGCCGCCTGGATGTGGTCGGACAGCAACTGGACGCCCCACCGCTACCAGGTCTACCTCTCCTTCATGCACGCCGCCGCCGACCAGCTGGCCGCAGGCGACAACTGGCCGTCCGGTGCAGCCCCCGACCTGCTCGAATGCGCGTTGTTCACCACCACCTGGGAGACATCCGGCTGACGGCACACTGTGCCGGGGCGTGTGGCCGGTACTGGGCACGGTGGATTGGCTTCGTTCACTTCAAGCGGTTCTGCGCGACGCTGCGCGCCGGTCTTGCCGGTACCGGAGGGCTGGTGGCCGGTGTCCTGTTCGTGCTGGTGACGGTTGCGCCGGGTGGCCACACCCCCTGTCTCATGGAGTGGTCCGCCCTCATGGCTGACCACCCCCACGGAGTGGTCCCCCAGCGCGGGGACCCTCAACTCCCCAGCACCGCCTCCATCACCCCCCGGGCGATCGGCTCCGCGAACCCACCCCCCGTGATGTCCCCCTGACGATGCTCACCCCGGCCCTGCAGCCGCTGAGATAGAGAACCTGCCCATCCACTGGCTCAAGGACTGGATGCTGTGCCTGGACGTCGAGTGCGGGATGCGTGCTGCACCGGCTGTACGGCACGGTGACCTCCTACGAGCCCGAGCCGGCCGGGTGGGGTTCTCCCCCGCGGGCGGCCACCCGGCCATCTCCGTGCCCGTCCACCGGATCGTCGCGCTCACCAGCGACCGGCAGCGGCGCAGCGACGGACAGGTGCCCGCCCACGAGCCGTACGAAGAATAGAAGGCCGTCCGCCTCGGCCGCGAGGGCGGAGCGTTGGGGCCGATCCAGGCGATGTTCGTGTCCGTCAGATGTTGAACCGACCGGCTGATGGACGAGCACGGCGCCGACAAGATCTCGTAGTAGATGGTCCGGCCAGGCGCGCTGCTGTGGCCCCGTCGACGCTCCGGATGGCACCGGTCGGTTCTTACGCCTCGAAGGGCTGCCGGCCAGCTCCGACGAGCTCTGAAGCCTCGGGTTTCCGTGATGCGGATCACAGGAAGATTCGAGGGATGCGTTGTCGGATCGGGTCCGTGCCGGGACCGAGAGGAGAAGGATTTTCCCCGACAAGGAGGCACCCATGGCCACCGAGGACCCGACGCCCAGTTACACCATGGTCGAGGATGACGGCTCTGTTCACACCGACTTGGCGGAGCGGATCAGCCAGTTCAACTGGGACACGGATACCGGCGCGGCGGTCACGGCCTTGTTCCCGGCCCACTGGAGCGGGAACGCCGGCGATACCGTGACCCTCCGGGAGGACGGAAGCGTCGCTCTCGACGTGGATGGCACGTTCGGACTGCCGGAGCCGTTCGACCGTGTCGCCCCTCCCATGATGATCACCACCACCACCGGCATGGCAGTGCTCAAGGCCGGCCACCCGGCCAACCAGACCATCGAGTCCGGGTTCCGGTCTCTGAACATCCCGGTCCCCGACGTGATCCAGGCGCTGAGCGCCCGCGAGGCCGCCCTCGCCGGCGACGGATCCACGATCCGCTCCTTCAGGTCGGAGGTGCTGGGGATGTGGAGCGGATGGAATGAGCCGGTCTCCACCGCCTGCTCGGCAACTGGGCGGATCCTCTCTACGACCAAGGTCACCTCACCCCTGACGCCCTGAAGAAGCTGAAGTCAGAGGCCAAGGCCATCAACCGGCAGCTCACCCCGGTCTGGCGCCGCAAGACCGGCCAGGCGCGGCTACGGCTGCTCGACACCCCGCTCGGCAGCGGGCTGACCCTGTACGACCTGGTCCCCGCAAAGACCGCCGCCGACACCGGAGTCGAAGCCGGCTTCGATGACCCGCGCCTGACCGAGATCCTGGAGGCCCTCTCCCCGGCCGAGCGAGCGGTGACTCTCGCCCTCGCCACCCCCGGGGTCACCACCTGGGCTGAAGCGGCCATAGCTGCTGGGGCTGCGGAGCCAAAGCGTCAGGGCGAGCAGGTCCGCCGAAAGGTGAAGAAGCTCGCTGCGCGCATCACCGGCCGCTCTCTGGAGGCCGAGACAAGCATGGTGAGCGGACGATGAGCACCCTCAACCCCGTCCCGGCCCGCCGCCGGGAAGTGGTGCTGCGGATCGCCCTGCCCAACATTCCGGCCTGCACCGCGGTACTCGGCACCGGCAGCGTCGGCGCAGCCCTGGTCCACGGCACCGTCCCGGCAGGCTCCCCCCTCGTGGGGCCGCTCGTGGTCCTCGCCCTCGGCGCGATGGCGTACGACGTCGGGCTCCGTGCCCTGCCCGCCGCGTCGGCCGACCGCGCCGCCGGACGACAGCGCGGTCCTTCTCGGCTTGAGTGAGTCCGGCCCGCGCCGCGCCTACCACGGCCCGGGCCCGGCGCTCGCAACGCATTCCTCGAGCCCGCAGAGAACATCGCGCTCAGCATCGAGCTGGCGCGGTCGTCAGCCGCCGTCGCGAGCAATCCGCCGGCCGATGCCGGTCCAGACCGGCTCGGCCGCTTCCTCGGGCACGGCGCCGGTGAGACCGTCGAGGTGCTCGACGGCCTCACGGGTGATGTAGCGGTCAGGGTCGGGGGATTGCAGGTAGCGGCGCAGCAGGTCGGCGTCGAGATCCTGGCGCTGGAGGTAGGCGGCGAGGGTGCCGACCAGGAGGTGGTTGTGGGCGAGGGCGTCGGTCAGGGCGTACAGGACCAGGCGCTGCCATTGCTTCATGCTGTCGCCGTGCAGGGTCTTCAGGTGCTGGGCGCGGGCGAGGTAGGCGTTGATGTGACGGCAGTGGTAGGTGACCAGCGCCAGCAACTCGGGCGGTACGCCCTCATCGGCCGGGAGCGGAGCGGGCGCCACGGCGCAGGAACCGGGCGCGGGCGGCAGGGCGTCGCGGACTTCCTGCAGGCCCGCGGTTTGCTGCGGGCCACGGGCGATCTCGCTGCGCCGCTGGGGGCGCCTTCGCGGGTGGGGTGAGGTCATGGCGGTGCCGTCTTCCGGCCGACCCCACGATCCGGCGCCTGTCGGGCGGCCGGGGCCGCACGGCGGGGCGCTGTGAGTGACGCGGCGCGTCTGGGACCTACCAGTCCGGGTCAGTCGTGGGCTGACGCGGCACTCGGCCGGGCACCGTCACAGCGCGGCAGGAAAGGGGCGGCACCGCCCGGACAACGACGAACGTCCTCCCCACGTCACGGCCGATTTCCCGGCGGGGCGGCAGAAAATCGGTGAACACCAGGCAGGTGTCGGCGTGGCGGACATCGGTGCTGTGTCAGTGCCGCGTGCCACACTGCCGGCCATGTCGCTCGCTGATCTCACTCTCGACCTGTGGCGGACCTTCGACCAGGTCACCGCCCAGCGGATCGCCCAGAATGCCGCTGACCACGTGGGCGGCCGGGTGTCACTGGTCGAGGCCACGGAACACCTCGGTGCCCCGCTGCACCGCGTCCGGGTCGAGCGGGACGGGCAGGAGTTCGCCCTGATACCCGGAGGCCGGGTGTCCCTGGGCTTCGACGCCGCCACCTGGAAGCCGACCGCGCAGCAGGCAGCTGACTACGCGGAGAGCCTGCAGCAGGGCTACG
This sequence comes from Streptomyces sp. AM8-1-1, assembly GCF_032229325.1. Classification (NCBI taxonomy): domain Bacteria; kingdom Bacillati; phylum Actinomycetota; class Actinomycetes; order Kitasatosporales; family Streptomycetaceae; genus Streptomyces; species Streptomyces sp. AM8-1-1. The sequence continues at coordinate 8,457,288 of NZ_CP135086.1, read as the reverse complement.
GTTACGGGTCCGATCTGCGGACCCACCTCGAGCGGATCCTCAGCGCTCGCCGCAGCGTTCACCTGGACACCCTCCTCATGGCCGTGGAGGACGAGAACCTGACCGAACCTCCGGCCGACATGGCTGCTGCCCTCCTTGCCCGTGGTCTGCGGATGCCGAGCTCCGACGAGTGGGAACACGCTTGCGGCGCCGGGTCGGACACCCTGTTCCGGTGGGGCGACGACTGTCCCCTCGACCGCATCCCCTACGGCGACGACACCGGCCCGCACAACGAGCTGAACGCCTTCGGCCTGCACATCGCCTACGACACCTACCGCACCGAGCTGACCAGCGATGTCACCGCGGTCCACGGCGGCGACGGGGGCGAGTCGGTGTGCGGCGGCTACGGCCATCTGCTGGCCTGGCTCCCCCTGGCGACCGCCAACCGTAACCCCGGGATGGCCGAGTTCGTGTACGGACCGGACGGGGAGGACCTGTACGACAACTTCTCCACGCGGCCGGTGCTCACGCTCTGAGCGACCGCCTATAGGCCGTCCACCGCGGGCCTGGCGCCGCTGGGAGTCCGAACTCGGCGAGGACGCCGACCCCGACGGCTTCGTCGACCGGGCTGTGCACAACCGCTGGAAGACCGTGCTGCCGCGCGGACTCGTCCCCCGAGACCGTAGGCGACGACCTCACTCGCATCGCCGCACCTACCTGCAGACGGACGTCGAAGGCGCCGGGCCGGGCGCCAAGCCCACGGCCACGGTGCAGCGCTCACGCTGAAGCCGGACAGCTGGCCGACTTCTTCCGCGCGCCCATGTCCAGAAGCTGTTCGACCAGGCCGGGTGGCAGCGTGAGCCGTCTGACAGGCGCATCCCGTCAGAGAGGGCTTTGGCCGGACCGGTGTCCCTGAAGCTGGACACCCCCGCCGGGCCGAGTTGGCTCATGAGAGAGACTGAACCGCCCGGCGGCGTGCCCTGTGTCCGGCCGATGCTGCCGCCGCCGGGCACCGCCAGCGGCCGGCCGGGCCGGACCGGCTCATCGGCGCACCAACGGCACAGGAGCCGCGCGTCCTCATCCGGTGTATCGCCGTCCCGCCGCGAGGGGATGCTGTCCTTCTCGGGCCACACGGGAGGGGGCTGATGGGGTACACCGCTGTGCACGCGGGCTGGGGCCGGCTGGATGCGTCGCTGGACGATCTCGGTTGTGGCCGGTCCTGGGCGGACGTCCACCGCGTGAAAGGGCTGGAGCTCGCGTGTCCGGAGTGCCGGGGAAGGGTGTTCGCGCGCATCTCCCCCCACCGCGCCAGGCACTTCTACCACCAGGTGCGGCCGCGCGACTGTGAGTTGGCGAACGAGTCGCCGGAGCATCACCTGCTGAAGCTGGAGCTGGCCACCGCCGCCCGGGCGGCGGGCTTCAGAGCAGAGCTGGAGGTCGGCAACGAGGCCCGGACCTGGCGTGCCGACGTGCTGGTCTTCGACCGGCAGGACCGGCCGTTCATCGCGCTGGAGGCGCAGTTGTCGCCCATGACGCCGCAGGACGCTCGGATGCGGACGGACCGCTACGCGGCGGACGGTGTGGCGGTGTGCTGGGTGGCGATGGAGAAGCGCCCGTGGGAGCGCGGCGTGCCCTCCCTGCGGGTAGCGCCCCCTAGGGACCGCGGGGACGCATGGACAGTGCGCCATGGCATGGCGCGCTACACCTGGGCAGCGCCACGCACGGTGAAGACGAAGGCGGCGTGGACGCACATCAGCTGTTGTCTGGACGAGGCGGTCCGGTGGATTCTTCAGGGACGGGTTCATGCCCATACCGGCCCGGGCGGCTCGGTGTGGTGGACCGCCCACTCCTACGTCCACCTGGCCATCGCCCGGGCCCGGCTGGAGGCCGATGCCGAAGCCGTCCAGCAGGCGGCTGCGGCCGAGCAGCGCCGACGGGCCGCACAGGAGCAGGCCGCTGCCACCGAGCGGGTCCGACTGGCCGCCGAGCAGCGCAGACTGGCTGCCGAGGAAGAGGCGCACGAGGAGCAGCAGGCGGAGCAGGAGCGGCTGGCGGACTTCTTCGAGCACGCGGGCATCAAGGCCGCGCTGTGGCCCGCGTTCATGCAGTTGGTCTGCTCCGCCTCTGGCAAGGCCGTCACATGCGGTGACCAGAGCCCCGCCCATGGCAACGGGCTGCTCCTCTACAGCCGGCCGCGCAAGGGGGCCGCGTTCCAGCTGGCCGGTGTGGTGTGCCCTGATCCTTCGGCGCTCGCCGGGTGGCCTGCGGACCTGACCATCCTGGTCCCCGGCCGGGTCTGGCTGTTGCGTATCGAGGAAGCCGCCCAGAGCCTGCTGAAAGTCGCCGTCTTGGATCCGGTCACCCAGCACTGCGCCTACGAACGGGTCGGTCCCCGGACCGCGACGCTGACGTGAAACGCATCAGCTTCCGGTGGGTGAGCGCCTATCGACGGCAGAGGGGGTGTCGAAGGGTACGGGGCCCGGTGCCGGTGATGGCGCTACTCGGTCGAGTGAACGCGCACGGACGCGTCGTGCCGGGCATGAAGCCGATCAGCGAAGCGCACGTTGCGCAGGGCCCGGCCGTCGTCAACGTCGCAAGGAGAGCGCGGCCCGTCCGGCGCCGCCGACGGAGCCGACCTCATCCGGGAAGACGCTCCATCCAGGTCTCCAGAGTTGCTGTCATCGCTCGCAGCTCTTGAATGAGTCCCACGACGTCGTCCTGGCTGGACAGCCGACCGGCCTCGCCGGTCGCCTCGACCTCGATGTGAGGCGCTCCTGGTGCGCCGTCCGGGCATGTGCCGGATGTCAGGGTCAGCATGACCTCCAGCCAGCCTGCCCGGCTGTGGCGGGGAACGGCAAGGCCCGGCCCCATCACCATGTGCACAACGTCCTCGAGAGACGCGACACCCGCGTCTGCTTGGTGCTTCCAGTCGCACCACGCAGGGCAGGTGAAGGGCGGAAGGGCCGGTTGCGCGGTGGCAGTGTCCACGATCATGCATCCTGCCCGTTGCGCCACTGTCTGCGCCGGAAGGCACGCCGGAGGCTGCCCGTGAGCCGACGGGGCGACGTGGCCAGGGCTGAGCGCGATCGGGCCGGAACTACACGAGGGGCGCTGGAGTAGCGTTCTCGTCGGTCCAGTCCCCGTCGAAGAGGGCGTCGACCAGGCGCTCTTGGCTAGCGTCGAGCTGCCCGGCGCGGTGCTTGGTGCGGGCCTTGGCCAGCCAGGCGCCGATCCTGACCGTCTCGCCGTCGACGCGGATCGTCTCGCGGGCGGCGGGGGCGCGGTTTTCGCGGTGGAGGAAGAGTTCCAGGAGCTGGACGGTCTGTTCGAAGGTGCGGCGGGTGCGGCGGGCGGGGCTGAGCGGGTTGCTCCCGGGGAAAAGGCCAAGAGAGCTCACCAGATGTTGCTGGCCGGGGTGAAGGGTCTGCCAGGTGGCCAGCTGGCGGTGCAGCCAGGAGCCGATCTTGACGCCGGCCAGGAGGGTGTCGCGGGTGAGCATGGCCGGGTCGGCTCCGTCGGCGAGATGGGCGCGCAGCAGGTGGTATTTGCGGTGCCAGTCGGCGCCGTGGGGCAGGCGCCAGTCGGGTGCGAGGGTGGTCAGGGCGTCGGCGCGGGCCTGATCGAGCTGGTTCTTGGCTGCGAGGTGGCGTTGTTCGGCGAGCCAGGAGCCGACGGCGGTCGTGGCGGGGGCGGCGAGGTGGCCGTGGGTGCGCAGGTAGTCGGCGGCGGCGGTCAGGCGGGCGCGCCAGGCGGCGTCGTGCTTGTCCCAGATCATGCCGAGGGCGTCGAGTTCGGCGATCCAGTCGGCTTCGAGTCGTCCGGCCTTCGCAGCGTCGCGCATGGTGGTGATGAAGGTGCCCAGGGTGTAGCCGGCGGGGTCGGTGTAGTCGGCGGGGACGTCGAGGTGGCCCATTTCGTCACGGTAGGACTGGGCGGCGGCGAGGCCGAGGCGCCGGGAGCGGGAGACAGCCGCCTCGCGGGGGTCGAAGGAGGCCAAATCCATGGCGCGGGCGATGCGCTCGGGGTGGACGGTGAAGTCGAAGTGCCAGCGGCGTTCGATGACGTCGCTGGTCTCCCTGGGGAGACGGTTGGTCTTGTCCGGGAGGCGCTCGAGGATGCGGTGGTCGTGGCTGGCCAGCGCGCAGGCGATCGCCCACACCGGCTCGTAGGCGGTGCCGAGGATGTTCTCGCCGTCGGCGCCGGGCGGGACGTAGACGGGGACGATCAGTGAGGCGGTCTTGCCAGACACGTCCAGGCGCAGGGCGCGGCCGAGGGCTTGGACGCAGCGGATGACGCTGCGGGTGGGGTCGGCGAAGACGATGGCATCCACGCTGGGGATGTCGACGCCTTCGGCGATCAGGCGGGAGTTGGCGAGGATCGCGCAGTCGGCGGCCGCGAAAGCCGTGAAGGTGTCGGCGCGTTGGGCGGGGGTGTACTCGCCGTGGGCGAAGAACAGCCTGGGGGTGATGTCCGGGACGAGGTCGGGATCGGTGCGGGCCAGCAGGCGCAGGGTGTGGGGGAGTTCGCGGGCGAAGCGGCGGGCGTCGGAGACGAGGTTGAAGTAGACCAGGATTTTGCTCAGACGGTGTTCGGTCATGGCGCGCAGGACAGACAGGTGCAGGGCGGTGGTGCGCAGCGCGCTGTCCCCCTCCTCACCGTCCCCACTGGGCGGGGATGTGGTGGGGGTAGGGATGTTCAGGCTGCGGCGTAGGTCGGCGTCGGTGAGGGTGGGCACCACGATGCGGTAGTCCGCAGCCCGGCCGTCTTCCACCGCCTGGGCGAGGGGGTACTCGAAGACCTTCCTTCCGTACACCTGCTCGTTGTCCATGGAGTTGGCGAACGCGTCCACCTCCAGTTCCTGGTTCGGCGCGGTGGCACGGCGGCGGGGGCGGGTGGTGTCAGCGGACTCGGCCAGTTCGGGGGCGGCGAAGATGCGTGGGGTGGCGGTCATGTAGAGGCGGCGGTCGGCGCGGATCCGCGCCCCGTCATTGACGGCTGCCCACTTCTTGTCGGCCCGGCCGGCGATCCGGTGCGCCTCGTCCATGATGGCAAGGTCGAACGGCGGCACCACGAATCTCGTGTTCTGTGTCTCCTCGATCTTGTCCAGCGAGTCGTAGGTACAGATCAGAGTCAGCGCGGGGATCTGGTCCGTGCCCTCCCCCACAACAGACATCAGGGCGGCAAGGGTCTGAGAATTGCTGGTGGACCCAATGCGGCGTGCGGCGAGGACATCCTGCGCGGTGGCGTCCATCGAAGACACGATCACCATGTGTTCCTGATGGCCGTCCCGGCGCCAGGCGAGGGCAGTCTGTGCAGCTAGATCGAGCGTGGGCACCACAACCAGGACGAGTCGGGCGTTGATCGCATCGGCAGCCCGGATCGACACTAGCGTCTTGCCGGTCCCCGTCGCAGAGACATAGAGCGCGCGGCTGTGCGGTCGCCGCAGGTGCTGCACCACTGCTGCCAAACCGCGCTCTTGGTCCGCGTGAAGGAGTGGTTTTCGAAGCGAGCGGGCGGTGAAGGCATCAACCTGCGTGACCATGTGCCCATGATGACGCAGCGGCGGGCGGGGGAATGACGTGGTGTTGACGTCGCCCGGGTCCATTCGGGCGGGAAGCGGAGTCTGCTCGCTGGTGCAGCGTTTAAGCCATCACGGTCTAGTCACCGGCTGTTGGGAACTGATAACGAGTGGTAATACGTCTGTTGCGGCGGTTGGTTGAGGTACGACCGGGAGATCAATGAGCACACCGGAGCGGTCGTCGGCGTTTCCTGCCGAGCCCTTGTTCACTGAGCTGCCCACGGCGTCGCAGACGCCGGTGACAGTGGTGTCCCCCATGATGGCTCTACCGCCCGCTCTGACGCCGAAGCAGCGCTTGGTGCACTACTCAGCTGACGACTGGGAGGAGTTCATCTACGAGTGGGTGATGTCGCTCAAGGAGGCCGGGTACGTGGACGTGGTGGGCATGGGGGGATCCAACGACCGAGGCGCGGACATTGCCGCCTTCCTGACGCCGGCGAAGACCGACAGACGCTGGCACTGCTATCAGTGCAAGCACTACGACAAAGCGCTGGGACCGTCCGTCGCCTATCCGGAGATCCTCAAGATCCATTCGGCTGTGGCCGAGCGGCAGTACAAAGTGCTGCCCGAGCGGTATGTCTTTGTGGCGCCGCGGATCGGGGGGTCACTCATCCAGTTGTTGGCGAAGCCCTCTGCGTTGAGCGCGGGGTTTTTCGACTGGGTGACGAAGAATTCGGCCAAGCTCGCGCTGGAATACACGGGCGGCCTGCTGGACCGGGCGCTGGATCTTGCTCGCCAGTCTGAGTTCTCGCGCTTCGAAGCCGGCAACCTGGACACGATCCTTGAGCAGCACGCCTCGACGCCTCATCATGTGCGGCGGTTCGGAACGCCTCTGCCGGACCGGCCTGCCCAGGAGCCGGCGCCGGCCGAGCACGCTCCGGAAGAGGCGCGGTACATCCAGCAGTTGCTGGATGTCTACTGCGAGAAGTGGGGCTGCTCCGCGGCCTCACCGGAGGAGGCCAGGGCGCACCCCAAGGCTGGCCGCAATCTGCAGAATCAGCGGGAGGCGTTCTACCGTGCAGAGCAGCTGCGCATGTTCGCCCGGGACAGCGTGCCGGTGGGAACCTTCGAGTCCCTGCAGGAGTCCGTATTCAGTGGTGTGGTGGAAGTGGAGGAAGACGACTTCGCCACTGGCTGGGCGCGGCTGAAGGCCGTGCTCGCCGCAGCCCGGAACATGCAGCTGGGTTCCAACGTGCTGTTGCAGGTGGTGGATCAGGACGATCGCAAGGGCATCTGTCATCAGCTCGCCAACGAAGACCGACTCACTTGGGTTCAGGGGGCGGAGCAGTGAATCCCCTCAACAGTCCGCTCGAGGTCGGCATGCGCACTCTGATGCTTCTGACAGCCTCGTTTCCACAGCCATTGGATGTGGCGCAGTTGGTGTGTCTGGACCATCTCATGCTGCACAGCAGCGAAGTGAACGGTCCCCCCAGCCTGCATCCGGCATTGCCGGCCGGACCGGGAGAACTCGCGATGAAACGCGGACTGATCGAACAAGGGCTGGTCGTGTTGCTGCGGGCGGGGCTCGCCGAGCTCGAGGCGACCCCGGAGGGCCTGCTCTATCGAGCCAGCGAGGAAGGGCCGGGCTTCGTGGACATCCTCGCGGCACCGTATGCGGATGCTCTCAAGGACAGGGCTTCGTGGCTGATTGCGGCTCGGGCGTCGTCCGATCTGGACGTGCGCTCCGCTACACGGGCCATCACCGACCGGTGGGCTTACGACTTCGAGTCCCGTCTTCCTGCCTCTGGAAGTGACCATGCCTAATCTGAGGCTGCTGCACCTGACGTTCGCCGGGATTGGCCGCGACCCCGCCCGGGTCGTGTTCGACCCCAAGCTCACAGTGATCTACGGAGCCTCCGACACTGGAAAGTCGTTCGTCACCGAAGCGATCGACTACATGCTCGGCGCACGAAAACTCAGCATGATCCCCGAAGCCGAGGGATACACACAGATCCTCCTCGGCCTGCAGCTGCCTGACAGCAGTGTCATTACGCTCATGCGCGGCCCGCAGTCGGGCAAGGTCAGCGTGTACAACGCGGATCTGCGCGAGCTGATCTACCGGGCCGCCGATCTGGAGCTGACCGCACAGCACAGCGCCAAAAGTTCGAAGAATCTCTCCCGCTACCTGCTGGAGCAAATTGGCCTGGACGGCAGCCTGATCAGCACCAACGACACTGGCGGCTCGAAACTCCTGGGCTTTCGTGATCTGCTCCATCTGTGCCTGATCAGCGAGACCCGGATGGTCTCCAAGGTCTCACCCGTGCTGCGCGCCACGGGCACCAGTGGACAGAGCGCGCACAAATCCGTCTTGAAGCTGCTGCTGACCGGTGAGGGCGAGCCTCCGGCCGACGACCGGCCGAGCCCGGGCCAGCGCCGCGTCCACAAGGGCAAGATCAGTCTCCTGGACGAGCTGATCCTCGATCTGCAGCGGCAACTCGATCCGAACGGAGGCAACGAAGCCGAACTGGCCGGGCAGTTGCACCGTGTCCTCACCCACCAGGACGAAGCCGCTCTGTCCCTTCGGGACATCACAGGCCAGCACGCACGGGCCGTGGCGCGCAGGGCAGAACTGTCGGTGACTCTCGGCCAGTACGAGCAACGTCTGGGCGAAGTCGACGACCTCCTAGGGCGCTTCGGGCTCCTGCGCAACCAGTACGAATCCGACCTGGCCCGCTTGGAAATGGTCAATGAGGCCGGCAGCCTGCTCGGCTACTTCCGGACCGGACCCTGCGTCTTCTGCGGAGCAGAGCCCGAGCACCAGAGCGCCAACCACGACAGCCAGGAGACAACGGCGCTGCACACCGCCGTTCACGCGGAGAGCACGAAGACCCGGCAGCTCCTGTCCGATCTTCGTCTTACCATCGACGATCTGCGGGTGCAGCGAGAGGAGCTCATCGGGAAGCGCACCGTCCACGTGGGGCGAGCACAGGAGACAGACCGGTCGATCGCACACATCGAGGACGACATGCAGCCACTGCAGAACGAGGCTGCGGAGCTGATGACAGTGCGCTCGCTTGTGGAAGCCCAGCTCGGCCTCCATCGCCGGATCCAGGAACTCGAGGATGTCAGGGCAGGCCTGGTCGCCGACGGTGCCGTCCCCGGCGGCCGTCCTAGTACCAGCGTCCCTGCCGGTATCGTCGCCGAGTTCGACCGCGCCGTCGAACGCACACTGGAACAGTGGCAGGTCCGCCTCCACGACGTGTCCTACGACCAGTACAGCGCGGAGCTGTTCGTCGGCGATCACTCCCGCGCAGGCCACGGCAAAGGCATGCGTGCAGTGCTGCACGCCGCATTCGCCGTCTCATTGGCCGAATACTGCCTGGCCAAGGAACACCGCCACCCAGGGTTCGTGGTCCTCGACTCCCCCCTCGTCACCTACCGTCAGCCCGGCATACGACGCACGGACGACCCTGACCTGCCCGACAGCGTCATCGACTACTTCTACCGTGACCTGTTCAGCCGTTTCGCAGGCCAGGCCGTCGTCGTGGAGAACGGGGATCCGCCTGCGGACATCGTGGAGCAGGCGCATGTGTACATGTTCAGCCGCGACCCGCACGACCACCGCTTCGGATTCTTCCCCGTCCTGCCTGACACCGTGGGCGACGAAGACAGCTCGGTCGGCAGATAGCCAACCGCTACCAAAGGAACGAGACCAAGCACCCTGTGCACGGACGGGGGATCAAAGTGTTGGCGGCCGCTGCTCTTGGTTACCTGCGGGGTGATCGTCGATCCAGGACAGGCCGCCCCGGTCAAGTCGGCCACGAGCGCGGGTGACTGCGACGTAAGCGAGGCGCGCTTCAGCGTCGTTGATGGGGCCGGGAACGGGGCCGCCGTTCGCGTCCTGCTCCTTGGTGTTCTTGGGCGGGGTGAAGTCGCCGGAGATTCTGACCGTTTGCCACTCGCAGCCTTTAGCTCGGTGAGCGGTGGAGATGATGACGTCGGCATGGACGTCGGGGGCCAGCCGTTCGACGGCGTGCAGGAGGGCGTCGGGTCCGTGCTGGTCGATGAGGTCGATGAACGGCTTGAGATCGCCGCCGGCGGGGTCGTGGTCGGCGTAGTCCTGCAGTTCTCCCCAGGATGAGAACAGGATCAGTTCTGGGTGGGTCGTGGGTCGCCCGCTCTTGAGGTCGCGGGCTGCCGTGGCCAGCGTGTAGAGGCTTCGTCCTCCCCCGGCCAGGGCGACCTGATAGCCGGCCGCGAGGTGCGCCATCACTTCGGTGATGGCTCCGATGTTGGTGCGGCACAGCACTGCATCGGGGCGCTCGACCGGAGCGAGTTCGGTGGGGATGGTGTCGGATCCGGTCAGGCGGATGGGGGCGTCGGCGATCGTCAGCCACCGGTTCGCTTCCGAGGCGAGGGCGGGCCCGAATCGGAAGGATCGGGACAGGGGCAGGGTGTGGCCGTCGAAGCCGGCCATGATGTCGCGGGCACCGCGCCAGCCGTAGATGGCTTGGGCGGAGTCGCCGACCATCACCAGCTGAGCGTGGGCGCGCTGGGCGGTGAGGACCTGTTCGAGGACGGGGTTGGTGTCCTGGGCTTCGTCGAGGAGGAGGAAGTCGGCGTCGATCTTCGGGTCCGACAGAGCCCAGATCTTGAGGTAGTGATCGTGGTCGAAGCGCACAACGCCGTCTTCGGGGTGCTGGAGGTCGGCCCAGGCTTTGCGGGCGAACGGCAGGACTGTCTGGGTGAGTTGGGTGTGCAAGCGCGGGTCTTCGAGGCCGCGCAGCTGCGGTACGTGGCACGGGGTGAGGGTGCGGTCGGCGGAGTGGCAGTAGCGGGTCACCGTGCGCAGTACGGCGTGGGAGAGGGCCTTGTGGGTCACTTCGCGTTCGCCGATGCGCACCGCTTTGGTGATGCCGAGGGCCATGCCGGTCTTCCAGCCCGCTTGTCGGGGGCCGTTCAGGCGGCGGGCGTAGCGGTGGCCGACGGCGGCGAAGGCGAGAGAATGGGCGGTCTTGCAGGCAACGGTGGGCGGGAAGCGGGTGGCTGCGTGCTGGGCGATGGCCTTGTTGAAGGCGATGTACCGGCCGCGGCGCCGGGTCGTGGAGGCGAGGAGAACGAGGGTGCTCGTTTTACCTGTTCCGGCGCCGGCCTGGAGGGCGAGGTGGTCGCCTGCGCGGAACGCATCGGCAGCTGCGGTCTGTTCGTCAGTGGGATGCAGCACGCGTGGGTTCCAGGGTGTGGTGGGACAGGTGGCGCCCGATGGCTGCCAGAAGCGCGAGGGGCGTGGTGGTGGTGAGTAGCTGTTGAAGGGCACGGTCGAGTCGTGCGGCTTGCTCACGTTCTCGGTGGGCCAGGGCGTCGTGGACGGCAGTCTCGATGAAGGTGCCTGTTGTCTGGCCGGCGCGTTTGGCTGCGTGACGGATGAGGGCGTCGTCATCCGGGCCGAAGTTGATCAAGAGCCTGATGCGATGGTCGGCGTCCGGGTAGTGCGTCGCTACGGCATCTACGGGCAGGAGCCCTGCCAGGTTCCGGTGGGCGCGGGTGAGGGCCTTGGCCGGGGTCTTGCCTGCTGCCAGCGTGATCAGGCGGGTTCGGTCGCGGTTCGGCACGAGCGCCATGACGTGGGCGGCGCGGGCGAGTTCGGCGCGGGTCGCGGGCCGGGTGAGGGTGATCTCAAGGGCGTGATGCGGCATGCCGGTGCCTCCCCCGCGCGAGAGCCTTCGCGTGGTTCATGCGTGCCCTCGCCGACGCCGTACCGCGGTGGGGGTCCGGGGGTGAAGGTGCTGGTGGTGGACGAGGGGGTCGAAGACCTCCCAGTCGGCCAGGGCGAGGTCGGCCGCGGCCGGGGCGGCGGCGTGCGCGGGGCAGCGCTGGGCGCGCCAGCGCAGCTGTTCCGCATACGGCAGGGAGCTGAGGCTGTAGATGGCCATGTCGGCTGCGGGCAGGGCGAGCTGTCCGCTAGCCGGGGTGGCGGGCATCAGTGTCCAGCGGCCGGCTGGGGCGTCGGGGGCGAGGACGGGGTGTGGGCAGCGCTCCCGTCGTCGGGTCTGGGCGATGCACCGGATGTCCTCGACAGGTTGGGCGGCGAGGTAGCGGCCGTAGAGGATCTGGACCACGGGCCGGGTCGGTCTGCACGCCGCCACGTCCGGCGCGCGGGTCGGCCGGTCGGCGGTGGGAGTGAACGTGCCGGAGTCGAGCAGGCGCCGCGTGCTCAGGGCGAGGTGGCGGCGCAGTTCAGTGAGTAGCGGGGTGAGTTCGGCCGGGGCATCGCCGCGCGGGCAGAGCGCGAGGTGCGGGATGCGGCACCAGGAGGTGCCGTCGCTGCCGGGGTGGGCAATGCCGGCAGCGACGTGCCAGCGGGAGCCGGCGGGGACGGTGGCCGTGCGGAGTTCTGCCGGGTGGAGGCTGATGGAGCGGTGGTCGGTGCGGGTGTACCAGTCGATGCGGTTGCCGCAGGCGTGGCAGCGGCCGGGCTGGGCGGTGCGCAGGAGCCGGGACGGACTGTCCGCAGCGATCCGCAGAGCGCGCAGGTGCCGGGCGGTGGTGGGGCTGCCGTCCCAGCGGCGGCCGGATGAGGCAGTGGTGGTGGAGCGCATGGCGGTGAAGGTGACAGGCGGCGCGCCGCCGACACGGCGGCCGTGCCGCCCGCGTCCTCCGGACAGACCAATACCTAGGAACATGCGGACGACTGGTCGCATGTCAGAGCGAAGCGGGTTCCCTGATCGAGTGATTCGCCCGGCCTACGCGGGGGCGGGTCAGTCGGTGGTTTCTGCGGGCGGGGTGTGGCCCTCGCAGAGCGGTGCGAAGAGCTGGTCGACGGGCACGTTCAGGGCGTGCGCGAGGGCGTGCCAGGTCTTCAGCGATCCGATGGTGCGGCCCTGCTCGATTTCGATGACGGTGCGTCTGCCCAGGCCGCTGCGGCGGGCGAGCTCGTCGTAGCTCCAGCCGCGTTCGCTCCTCAGGCGCGCCAGCTGCAGACGCAGCGCGTCGAGGTTCGGGTCCGGCGGGAAGATCGTCACCCCACCATCCGACGGTGCAGACCCCTGCCCTGTCAGTGCAGACCTCTGCCCTATTTCTGCAGGTGGCGGGATCATCGACAGGGCAGAGGTCTGCACTACGGTGTGCCGCCGGCACACCGCTCCCCCATCGACTGGCGGGGAGCGCGGACCGGTCTCGCGCCGACGACAGGAGGAACGCACGTCCCATGAGGCTGTGCACCATGCACCCACCCGTGCCCCGCACCTGGACCGTGGAACTACGCCCCCATAACGGCAGGCCGGCGCTCCACTGCCCCCGCTGCGCGCCCCAGGGCCAGCTCCTGCACGGGACATCAGCCCGGCCAGCAGCCCTCGCCCACCTCGCCCGGCACGCCCGAAGCGACGCCCTCCCAGCGCACCTGCGCGTCTGCCAGTGCCACGAACGCGGCTGCCGATGGCACCCCCGCCACCGCGGCTGCGCAGGCCCCATCCTCCTCGTCCTCACCCGCGACCACGGCGGCCGCCTCTGGCGCCTCGCCGATGTCTGCGCCGCCTGCGCCAACGCCACCCCGTACGCCGCCGCCGTTCCCGACACCGCCTTCGCCGGCACCCCGGCACAGCCGCGCGGCGGGGACGACGCCGGCTCCCAGCGGAGGAAGCGGAGCAGACGGTCACGCGGCCCCTCGGAGCAGGTCCGCATCCAGGACGTGCTCAGCTATCTGGCAGCAGCGCTCTCTCCCCAGGCCGACCCGAAAGCCCGTCTGCTCGCCCTGCAATGCGCGCTGCGCGCCGACGCCCGGGGACACGTGCAGCTGCCCACCGGACTCCTGCGCAGCATGCGCCTGGCCCACGACCCCACGCCGTGGCGTGAACTCGAGCATCACCGCTGGCTCCACACGCAGAACGACACCACCCACCCGGGCAGGCCGGTGTTCATCGCCCGGCTCGTCGATGCCGTGAGCTGGCCGCCCGCCCGCCCCGACCGCCTCCAGGCCGCCAACTGGGCTTTGCACGTCACCTCCGCAGCGCACGTGAGAGTTCTGCCTGCCGGCGTACGGCTGGCAGCGCTTGCCCTCGCTGCACACGGCTCGCCGGCTCACCCGCACACCGGCGTGGAGGCCGATCGCCTGAGCCGCGCCTGCGGAACCCAACCCGCCGAGCTCGAAGGCCTGCTCAACCGACTCGTCATCGCCGGAGCGATCACCACGTGGGCGCATGACCCGCACACCGATGAACTCCACTGGGCTCCCATGCGCCCCGCAACACGCCTTGGCGGCTGAAGCCGCTCACCGCCAGCCTGGCGCCCTTCACTCTCCCGGACGGCCGGGAGACGGCTCCCTTGTTGCCGGGATCACCGCCCGCCGAAAGTGCCGGTACTGGAGGTGAGCCATGGCACGCCGGGGGCGTTGCAGGCGGAACCTGTGAGTCCTTCACGCGGCCCTCACGAGATCGTGACGGCCGGGGACACAACCGTGTTGGGGGTCACGTCTGTTACCTCCTGATAAGGGTGAACGCTCCCCAGTCCATGGCCTTGCTGTGTGATCACGGCGGCCCATAGGAAGGTCTGGCGCGACAATCACCGACCAGCCCTGCCCCGGGGAGCACAAAGGGGGTGGGGCCAGAAGGGAACACATCTCTTGTCTGGAAACTCCAGAAAAAGACGAGTCCTGTCCCGCTTAGCCTGTGGCGCCGCCACCGTCCTGCTTTTGGGGTCCGGCTTGGCGGGCACCGCATCCGCCGGTTCCTTCGATCCGAACCCCGATCCCAACGCCGCACCGTCCACACGGCCCGGTGCCGGACCCGAGAAAGAAGTCAGGGCCGGAGCCCGTCCGGTGTCGGGCAAGAACCCGTCGGCCGGGCCGGCCTGGAAGCAGGTCGACGAGGGGCTGGGCACCTGGAGCGTGAACACCCGCAAGGTCCAGCTGCGGAACACGGTCACCGACGCCGACGGCGACAAAGCCAACCTCACCTTCGAGGTGTGGACCGTCGACGCCGGCGGCAAGCCCAAAACCAAAGTCAAGATCGATGACAACGAGTTCGGCGTGAAGGTCTCCGGCTACGTCAACTCCGGGACTGCAGCCACGGTGACGATCGACCCGAAGTGGTTGAGTCCGAACGTCGACTACGTCTTCCACACGAGCGCCTACGACGGCTCCCTGTACGAGACGTCGTGGTCGCCGTGGGCGAGGCTGCGTATCGAGCTGCCGGTGGACCTGACGCTTCCGGCGCCGGTCTATGACGCGCCGAATCCAGGCTTCACCACGGCACCCAACAGCCAGCAGACCAAGCCGTTGGCCTCTGGCAGCGTCACGCGCAGTACCTACAAGGCCGCGAAGCAGTGCGGTCCGACCGACGCCGCCGGCCGCCGGGTGTGTATCGCCCCGACCCCGGACAAGCCCGCCAAATCCAGGGGCACGCGCGACGCGGGCTGGTGCGAGAACGGCTCCATGGGGGCCTACGCCGACCGGTTCAAGGAATGCGACAGCCGGCCGGTCACCTACTACCTGGGCCCCGACGACGACCCCACGGCGAAGGCTGATTTCCAGTTCACCCGCACGCTCCGCCTGGACGGCCCGGACAGCTTCACCGAAACCCTCACGATCAAGGGGGTCAACATCCCGGGTGACTTCGACGGCGGCATCGCCCTGTCCGCGTTCAACGGCCACATCTGCCAGGGCTCGTGCAAGCCGATCGAGCCCCAAGGCGGGGACTGGACGGCCACCCCGACCTGGAAGCCCGGCGACACGCACACCGCGTCACTGACCACGAAGTACACGTGGGACGCGTCCGCAGCCGACATGAAGTACGTGTACAAGCCGGACGTCAAGATCGAGGGGCAGGTTCTTTCCCCCGGCAGCGTGCAGAAGGTCAACTACCAGTGGAGCAAGGGCTACTGGCAGGACACTCCCGACCTTGACCAGATCCGCTGCGACACTTTCAAGACAAAGTGGGGCTCCGCCGGCTGTGTCTTTGTCAACTCGGCCCCGAGTTACGTGTTCAACGCCAAGAGGTACCCGCAGGCCGCGGCGCACGCATGGCTCATCCAGACTGTGCTGCCGAACCACGCCGGCTCCGAGGCGAACAACAAGCCGTTGTACTACATGGGCGATGAGGCGCAGAACACGAGGAACCGCGCCCGCATCTGCCCCGACAAGTGGGCTGCGGAGAACGGCGACGCCAGCGCGCTGGACGATGCGTCGGACAAGCTGAACTGTGACGAGTTCGCCTTCGCCTCCTCCTACAACAGCGGCGGTATGAAGAAGAGCGAGGGCGGCCTGAACGAGGCCGTCCCCACGGGCAGCACCACGGGCATCCCGAACGGGAAAGCCTGCGTACAGTCCTTCGCGAAGAAGCACGGGACGAAGGTGCACCTGTACAACATCGACAACGGCGTCGTGCCGACGTTCCACGAGGTGTGCGGGCGCTCGGCCATCTCCGGAATCCACAACCAGGAGTCGATGGGCGGGAACTTCAACTCGTTCATGAAGCAGATGCGCATCATGGACAGGGACGCCTACTGGCTCAACACCCGTATGACCGGGAGCTGCGCGGCCACCGACGCGTTCGGCAAGCCGGTGAACCCCGTCATCTGCACGATGACCGCGAAGTAGCGGCCACCATCTGAAGGGCCGGTGGGGGCGCCCAGCGTGTGCGTCCCCACCGGCCGGCCAGGTCAGATCAGCGGCGCGGGAAGAAGAGCCAGCGGGAGCATGCCGCGCTCGACCGTGGCGCGGTCGATCGACAGGCTGCAGTAGCGGCCGACGCCGGCGAACACCCGGGCGGGGATCTCATCCGCGTGTTCCTCGTAGTACAGCTCCACCTCTTCCTCGGTGGACACGCCGTCGTACAGAGAGGGAAACACGGCGCCCGCCGCGCGCAATGCGGCGTCGAGCTCCGGCGACCAATCCGCGTCCCCTCGGAACTCGGCCTCCCGTACGTTCCCATCCCGTGGGGCGTGGAGGATCAAAGACGGAGCATCGTGGTGGTTCAGTGTGAGGCAGACGATCTCCTCCCCGATGAGCGGCTGCATCGCGGCCACGCTCCGGTAGCCCATGAACCAGGTCGCCCAGCCCTGGTCCTCCAGGACGTACACCCAGTCCCCGCAGGTGCCGTACATCGCACGGCTGACGTGCCCGTCCACACCAGAGGAAATCGTCAACTCATCCCGCTCCTTGTACAGATCCTGGCACCGGAGCTGTTCACGGTCCGCTCCCAAACGGATAAGGAACTCCTCGGCTTCCACGCCGCGAGCGGCTGTCAGCGAGATGCTGCCACGCATCCCGGGCGCGCCGCTTTGCGGCTTCTCGTAGCTGTGCACCCCGATCCACCGCAGTCCAGCCGCTTCATCCTCTACATTCCGCTGCTCGCTCATCGGGCCAACCTATCGGCGGGCAAGGAAGCATCAACGGCTGAAGAACGTCACGCGCACTCCGACCGGGATCGGCTCGTGAGCGGCGAGAGATCCGCACGGAGCGTGGACAGCATCGCCGCCCTCCATGCAAGCGATCGCCCGAAGCTCAGGCCACGTTGCGCCGAAGACGCCCCACTCAAGGAGCCATCCCGCCAGCGACCCCCGACTACCCCATCCTGAGGCACCGAGCCAGCCCGGCAATTGATCGTTTCTGCGGTGAACATCTACGTCCGCACGGGTGAGAGCGGACTCCAGCAGCGTGAAACGCCCTGCGGGCGACCGCTATCAAACGGGAGTGATCAAGAACCTGACGCGCGGCTTCAGCGCGCTCACCCTCGCCCTGATTCCTCTCCTTGCACCCGCCCCGCCCGCACAAGCCGCCGAAGTCGCCACGCTCGCCGACGCGGTCGGCAGACTGCCGATCGCGCCGGAGAGCCGGGAGGGATATCAGCGCACCAGCTTCAAGCACTGGAACACCGGCCTGGATCCCGCGGACGGCTGCCACACCCGTAACGAGGTCCTGCTCGCCGAAGCGATCGAGCGGCCGGATGTCGCGCCGGGATGCCGCATCACCGGTGGACGGTGGCTGTCCTACTACGACGGGCAGTTCGTCACCGACGCGGGCAGTCTCGACATTGACCACATGGTCCCCCTCGCCGAAGCCTGGGATTCCGGCGCTTCCGCCTGGACCCCCGCACGACGCGAGGCCTACGCCAACGACCAGCACGCCGAGACCTCCCTGGTCGCCGTCACCGCCCGCACGAACCGCTCCAAGGCAGACCAGGACCCCGCTCAGTGGCTGCCGCCGGCCGCCGAATCGCACTGCCGCTACCTGACCGAATGGGTCGCCACCAAGCTCCGCTGGCAACTCGCCGCCGACACCGACGAGATCGAGGCACTCAAGTTGTTCGCCGACGGACCGTGCGAGGACGCGGCCGTCATCTACACCCCCGCGCCATAGAACCTGCGCACACTGCATGCGGTCCCGGCGCCGGGCGGGCGGGACCGCATGCAGGGTTTCGTCGTGTCAGGGCCGCACGCCGAACGCCCCACGCCGCCTCCGGGCCTGCCGCCATTCACCCGCACGGGTCGTGATCGCGGCGTCCGTGAACCAACGTGACGGAACCCGGTTTGATCGTCATCGACATCACCGCCGCGGACGCAGCCACCGCACTCGGCGCCGTCGCCGAAATGGACAGCCAGTGGGCCACCTCCCGGCCGGACGAGGTCCGGCGCGTGCCAGGCCAGGCTGGCGTCACGCTCCGCATGTACGCAGACATGCGCCGCAGCGGGCTCCGCACGCCTAAGTTCCTTGGCCTGCCAGGATTTTCCGCCATGACGCGCAGGCTTCAGAGATGCCGTTCGTCGACCGAAACCGTCGCCGTCCATCGGTCAACTTCTGCCCGCAGCCCTTACATCCCGGCCGCTGCGCGTCCCGCTGCGCCGCTTCCCGCCCCACCTCGTCTATAGGTCCGATCGGGACGGCTTACCCAGCGGCAGGCGAAAGTCATGCCCACCACCAGGCAAGCCAGCAGGATGCGATCCCTACGCAAAGTGCCGGAAACCCTCACCCCAGCATCGGGAGCCTGCCTGCCGCTTAGTCCGGCCGGGAGTATTCTATGGTTTTTACGTGGCCGTTAATGTTGAGTCTCATTTTCACAGAAAGCGAGGGCTCAACACGCTTCGTTCTGGAGAAGCAGCCCACTTGGAAACCTGTATTCAGAGGCGATGAGGCGCAGTCTACGTCCGCGAGGTTCTTCCTGCTCGGGTTCCAGCTTGTCCTTATAGTCGTATTCGTTTCACCGTGTATCTGCACCTTTCTTCCGGAGTTATTGACCAGGACGAGTACGGCTTGAGCCATGTCCATTTCATTTCGGATGATGCATGCCCGGAATCGAATGCCGTCTGCAGCCGGGTGGTCTGTGACTGTTCCGCATTTCCAGTTGGCATTGGTTTCTCCGACTTCGTGCCATGCGACGATGTCCGGTGTAGAGATGCTGGCCAGGGCCGGTCCTGAACTTAGCAGGAGGGATCCCATTGCGATGCTCACTACAGAGAGTGCTTTTGTGAGGGAATTCATGGTGTTCCTTTCTGGCTGATGGAATCTGCGGTGTGGTGTTCGGCGTGCGTCAGGCTGGCGGGTAGACGAGTGTGATTTCGCGGCTGAGTCCGGCTTCGTCAGCATCGGGGTAGAGGGACACTTCGCCATCGGACCAGCGGACGATGAAGTCGTCGGGGTGGTCGTTTTCGGTGTAGTCGCCGGCGGCGATGACGGTGGCGTGGGTCCAGAGGTCGTTGGGCTTCTTGACCTGGACTTCGCCGTGCAGGCCGGTTTGGTCGATGTCCTTGTAGATGGTGAGTTCGCCGTCCTTCCAGCGGACCATGAGGTCCCACTGGTCGTTTCCGGTGAAGTCTCCGGCGGCGATGCTGGTGGCGTGTTTCCAGACGCTGTTGCCTGCGGCGAGCTTCTTCTCGCCGTGGAAGCCGTCCTTGTTCATGTCGGTGTAGAGGGAGACTTCGCCGTCGGTCCAGCGCACCAGGAGGTCGTCGGTCCATTTGCTGCCGGTGGTGTAGCGGCCGGCGGTGATGGACACGGCGTGTTTCCACAGGGCGTTGGGTGGCTGGATCTGGTGTTCACCGTGGAAGCCCTGTTCATCGACGTCGGGGTAGAGAGTGAGTTCTCCGTCGGTCCAGCGGACCATGAGGTCGTCAGTGTCTTCGCCGGTGAAGTCGCCTGCGGCGATGCTCTCCGCGTGGCTCCATATACCTCCTGGGCCGGCGAGTCGTATCTCCTTGTCGAAGTTGTCCTCGTCTTCTCCGGCGCCTCTGTAGAGGGTGAGTTCGCCGTCCGACCAGCGCACGACGAGGTCGGAGTAGTCGAAGCCGCCCGCGTTGCTCTGTGTGAAGTAGCCGCCGGCCAGCACCTCGGCGTGCTGCCAAGTCG
Organism: Streptomyces sp. AM8-1-1; assembly: GCF_032229325.1. NCBI lineage: Bacteria > Bacillati > Actinomycetota > Actinomycetes > Kitasatosporales > Streptomycetaceae > Streptomyces > Streptomyces sp. AM8-1-1. Next base: position 8,437,456 of record NZ_CP135086.1, on the reverse strand, counting down.
ATGCGGATCCCAGGACGCCACGGCCGGCCGGGGGACGGTTGTTGACGGCGTCGTCGTAGAGCTTCTTGGCGTCTGCGTCGAGATAGGAGCTGTAGGAGACGTCGTCGACATTGCCGCCGGTGTGCCAGCCGCCGATGACCCCGATGAGTCCCCAGCCGTTCCCCTTCTTGACGAGGAACGGGCCGCCGGAGGCTCCGCCCGAGTAGGCCTTGCACTCGATACGGAGGAAGCTGCCGGGGATTTTGGCGTCGGTGCTGTTGTAGCGGACGGTCTTGTCGGTGCAGTCCAGTGGTCGCTGCAGCACGTTGGGGTAGCCGATGAGACGGACGGGCTTGTGCTCGTAGCCGGCGTTGATCTGGAGTTCTGCGGCGCCGACGACGTCCTGGATGTTCTTGCCGCCGCGGGGTTCCAGCTGCAGGAAGTTGAAGTCGAGGTCGGCCGCGGCATCAGGGCCCTGTGCCAGATAGCGGCTGTCGACGTAGATCCGGCCCGGCTTGACGGTGAAAGCCCCGAAGGGCTTCTTTCCATTGTCGTACTGCGGAACGAACGTCAGATTCTTGCGTGCGTCCTGGTCGTCGAAGCAGTGCCCGGCGCTCATGGCGAGATTCTTGCCTGGGCTACTGACGACCGTTCCTCCGCAGAATCGGCCCGTGTCGGTGCCGTCGCTGAAGAAGAAGGTCCCGACAATCGGAATGCCTTCGAACTGCTTGCTGGGTGATGCCGCTAATCCGCGTGGTGCAGGACCGCCGTTGCTCTTTCCGCCTTCTACCGGCTGCGCCGCGCGCATCCTCTCGGGCGTCCAGTAGGCGTCCGCGTCAGCAGGGGTGAATCCGCGGGCATCGTTGTCTCCCGCGGCCGGGACGGGTGTGGGCGGTGGTGCGGGTTCCGCATGGGCTTGCGGTAGCGGCAGCACCGCAAGCGCCAGTCCGCTCACGAGGACCGCGAGCGTTTTTCGTATGTGCACGTTGCTTCTCCGTGGTCAAAAGAGAGGCAGATCACTCTGTGTGGCGTGATCCCCCTTGAATGCGCCATGATCGTAAGATCATGCGTTACGTAAAGGGGGAAGCATGTTGAATAGGTGGCGTGTCAGCCACGTTCTGGCTTTAGCTGGCTCATTCTTGATCGTCGCTTCAGGGCCAGGGTGGGCAGACCAAGTGCCCTTCCCCGACAGTGGGGACGCCACGTTCGCCGGCTCGGTCAGCCCCGGCGGGTACGTCAGCGTCAGCGTGAAGGAACGGCCGGGAAACCCGCACCCGTCCGGCGTGACGGTGTCCAGCCCAGCGCTCGCGGAGGACAGCGTCCTCGGAGACACCGGTCGCGCCTGGGTCGGAGCAGCGCACGCTGTCGCCAAGGTCAAACCAGGCACGTACAAGGCCAAGTTCACCTTGACCTACCGCGATGTCCCATGCTGGAACGAAGAAGACAGGGACAGCGTCTGCGACTACGACTCCACCGTTGTGTGGAGCGAGTTGCACGTAGAAGCTCTCCAGGAGAGCAAGACGAGCAGATGGGGATTCAGCTACGGGGTCGCTCTGGGTGCCGGAGCCGCTGCAATAGCCGCAGCGGCAGTGCTGGCCGCTCGACGGCGAACCGCAAAGGGCAGTCGCCCCTCGTGACTCCATCTCCCCGTGAGACGCCGCATCACTGCCACCTGCTCCAAGTCGGAGTGCCGGTCCGCACCCCCCACGTGCGTCTCCCAGAGCACACCGTCGTCGACCGCCCCGGACCGGCGGGGCGCGAGGGCGCTTCGGCTGCTCGGGCGGCATCGGCTGCCGTGACGCTGGCGCAGTGATGCTGTGCACTACCCATGCCTGGGATCGTGATACGGCCGAGTCGTTCGGGAGGTCATGCGTGGCGGTGATGGCGTGGGCATCCGGCAGGTAGGGACGGAGTGTGGCTGCTGGTAGTTGGGGCCAGGGGTAATGACCAAGCCTTGCGGATGGTGTCTATCAGTGGGCGTGCGCTGTAGGGGGAGATGCCCAGCTCTTGCCGGGCATCGGCCAGCCGTTCCGGGTCTCCCTCCGGCCCGTGTGCGGCCGCCAGCTGGGTGCGGCGCTCGAGGCCTTCGGAGCTGAAGATGTCGAGCAGGGTGAGCGAGAAGTAGGCGTATGCGGAGGCCTCGTCGATGAGTTGGCGGGCGTCGCTGGTGAGTTCTCTGCTGGCTGCGGAGTCGTCACCGGGGTCGGCTTGTGTCCTCGCGGCGAGAGCGTAGAAGGCGAACTGGTCCAAAGCGTGCAGCATCTCGGCCTCGCTGCAGGGGCAGGGGTCGCGCAGATAGCCGCACAGAGTACGGAACGAGGCAAGGACGTCACTGGTCTCGTGGGTCCATTGCTGTTTGCTCAGCAGAGTCCGGAAGCCTCCGAACGTCTCAGCCACCTCCTCCAGAACAAGGTGGCGGGAGAGTTTGGTCAGCTCGTGGGACTGTGTCTTGTCCTGTATCTCGCGGATCTGCAGCCCATAGCGGAGCAGGTCACGGGTGATTCCCCCGGACAGGGCATGGGCGAGCATGACATAGGGGATTTTCAGAGACTGGGAGCGTTTCGCGAGGATCGCGCGCGATTCTTCGAGAGTGCTGGGCTGGACGTGGATGATGTCGTCCAGGGAGCTGTCGGTGACGTCCCGGTGTGGCAGGCCCCGGCGAACGAACGCAGCCCCGACGTCTTCGGCTACGGAGATGAGGTAGTAGACGTCGGGCACGCCCAGAATGGCCTTGATTTCGCTGAGGAAGGCCAGCGCCTGGGTGTCCGTGCCGAGGCGGTCGACCTCATCGATGGCGATCACTACGGTCTTGCCCTGTCTGGCTCTGTCCGTGGCGATGCACCTGAGCAGTTCGCGAAACTCGTCGACCAGTTCTGGGTAATTCGGCGGAACGGTGGAGACGGACGTGGTGTGGTTGGTGCCCAGGCTCAGGATCTGGGCGGCACCGCCGGTAGTGAACCCGTTGGTGGCTTGCTGGATTGTCTGGAGACGGTAGAGGTGGTTGCGGCACCGGGTGACCAGTTCTGGTTCCTCGGGCTGCGGGCTCCAGTCCCCCGCCTTCGACAGCAGGACTCCGGCAATGACGCCGGCGAGCCGCAGTGGATTCTCGGTGTCTGACAGGAGAGTGCGCGTCTGCGGGTTGTCGATGGCGTACAGCAGCAGGTACGTCCCGGCGGCCGCAGCCAAGGGGCGGAAGACGTTCTTCAGGGAGATGTGCCATCGTCCGAGAGGGAACTCGACGCCGGAGTCACGGGCAAGGCGCAGGAGCCCCCACACGAACAAGAGAAACAGCACGTATGCCCCGGCCCTGGCCAGCTCGTCCGGCTGAGTGTGCTGCATCCGCTGGGCCTGCTGACGGAGCTCGTCGTCGAAGAGCACCGAGGCAGCGGACAGCCAGACCAGGAGCAGACCAAGAGGCCGACTGCCGCTCACGCACATCCGCCCCAACAGGCGGAGCAGCCAGGCCGTGTGCCGCGTCCGCCACCAGACGACTCCAGCAGTCGTAACCATCACGCTGGCGAGGATCGCGTGACCCTGCCAAATGTCCACCACATCGTGGTGGATCGACTCGGCGAACGTGCGGACAGAGGCGGTGACGGACGCGGCGTACTGCGTATAGAGAACACGCACCGAAGCGGACAGGCCCAGCACCAAGAGGGCGGCGGCCGGGAGGGCAAAGGAGCTCCACCGTGCCAGTCGCTGGGCTCGGTGCTTCAATCGCCGCAGGACCCTGCGCGCCGGGGACAGCCGTGTGAACTCAGGCGGCTCGTAACCCTGGTCGCGCATGTACCTCTCACTCAGCTGCACCGACAACGACAGCAGGAAGTCGTGCGGAGTGTAGGTAGCCGGAGCCTGGACAATCACGCCGAAGCCGGCCTTCTTGACGCTCTGCTCCAAGAGTGTCGTCTTCCCCGCGCCCCGTGGGCCGCAGACGGCGATGGTGCCGTCCTCGATGTGCGAGAGTTTGCGCTCAAGCTGCCGCCTGGCCCCGTTCTCGACGATGTAGCCGGGTGCCCGCGGTGCGCGCAGGCCCCAGTCGTAGTCCTCGGGAACGAACAAGGAGTCTGGGTCATCGCCCAGCATGTGGCGGACCAGATCGGTAACGACCGGGCTTGTGCCCGCGTCCTGCAATTCCTCTCCCCAGCGAGCGGCGCACACTCCGACCTCGAAGCGTTGCACCAGCCAGGAGAAGCCAAGGCCGGCGGCAACCAAACAGTGTCCGAAGTTGAACCACACCGAGGATCCGCGCCAGAACAACGCAAACATCACCACGGCCATGGTCAGAGCCGCGGCAACGAGGGCGATCAGGCCGCCGAAGTAGAGAACGGCAATGGCTCCACCTGCGGTCAGGGAGCAGACCACCCGCCAGTTCCACTCGGTCCTGCTGGCGGCCCTCTCGTGGTTCTCAAAGAGTTCATCCAGCTTCTCTACCGCCTCGTCCAAGTCGGTAGATGGGCATCGGATGGTGGCGTAGCGGTGGTATCGGGGCGTACTCATTCGCTCAAAGACGGCCTCCCGGGTCACACCGTCCCGTTTTCCCAGCAGCCGCTGCGTCTCCGGATCGGCGAGCGCGGTCCGCACACACCGGCGATAGATCCCGATCTTGTCGCTTCCGCTCAGGAAGTCCTCTGCCTTAGCTCCCCACGGCTCCAGCCGGTCCTGTAACGGCAGCATCTGCTCGCCCTTCCCCCAAGTGCCAGAACCTGCGGATGCTAGCGCTCAGAAGCAGAGAGCCGGAGCGTGTCCTGCGAAGGTGGCGCAGTTTGCCCTGTCCGCTCTGATGCAGACAGCTGAGGCGCGAGGCGTGCCGGATTCCGTCACGTTGTGCGGTATACCGCGTCGTCGGTCAACGTGCTGGCTTGTTCGTCGGGTGTGTTGCAGCTGTGCCCGCTCATCGGCCTCCGCTGATAGGCGTGCTGTGCGGGCCTGCATGTGGACCGTCGGTGCACCGACCACGCGACGATGGTGGTGACGAGGGATGTAATGGCCGCGATCACACGCCGGTGATCGTATCCAGGCCCGTCGACGACCGAGTGAGATAGTCGTGGCTGGCCCAGTTCGCGAAGCTGAGCCGCCCCGCCCGGTGAAGGCGCCCGGGTAATGCCTCGCGGCTTGCAGTGTGCGCTGCGAACGGCCCAAAAGCAGGGTCCGCTGATGCCTACGGGTAGGACACCACGTCTCCAGAAATGATCTCAGAGTCGGTTACGGCGGAGCCTGTGGCGTGCCTTGAGCAGCGTGTCGAGGGTGCGGTGTGCGGCTGCTCGGCGGTCGGGGTGGCGGGACCAGATGGTGGGGAGAATGACTCCGGCGTACAGAAGCGCAAAGGCGATGATGCCCAGTGCGCCGGGGATGACCAAGACGGACGGTTCGATGCCCATGGGGTGCTCCTTGGAGGGTGTCGTCGTGGGAGAAGGCCTCTCTGTGCGGCCTGGCAACGACGATGTCTGTGCGAGGCGGTGTCCAGCAGCTATTCAGTGGCAGGTTGCGCGCAACCTGCCCAACAACAATGGTCTGAGGTCGTAGAGTTCGCGGGTGTCCAAGTGTGGTGTCTGGGCAGGACAGGGGGTGGGACAGCGCAGTGAGTGCACGGAGCGAGGAAGCCTTCTTCGCTGCTATGCAGCGGCTCGGCGCCATCCATGGCGAGCACCTCGCGCGGCGTGTCAGTCTGCGGGCCTTGTCACGGGGCGCTGGGGGGCCTGTGGCGACGACGATCGGGGCGTGGCTGGATGGCAGCCGCTTCCCCCAGCAGGTCGACGCTCTGGTCAAGGTGGTGGAGCAGTTGCGTGCTGCGGCTGCTGCCGAAGGTTTCGAGCCGGCGGCATCCGAAGCGCATGTGCTCGACCCCCTGTGGTGGCGTGATCAGCACTCGGCGGTGGCGCGGCACAGGGCCGACACGGTGCGGGCCGGCGTGCAGCGGGCTCAGGCCGAAGCCGCACTCGGCGAGCATCGCATCGCCACGGCCGTGGGGCGTGCCATCGACCAGCTGGACCCATTCGACCTGGAGGTCCACCACAGTGTTGACGCGACGCCGGGGCAGTGGTTCCAGGGCAGCCGCACCCTGCGCTACGACGACTACGACCCGATTGTGGGCGCCGCCAGGTCGAAGGGTCTCTCCTCGCTGCCCGCCCTTACTCCGTACATTCCGCGGGCCCACGACGAGGATCTGCGTGGGCTGGTTCTCCGGGGCGTGACTGGGCACAGCGGGATGGCGATGCTGGTGGGCAGTTCGTCGTGCGGAAAGACCCGAGCGTGTTGGGAAGCAGTTCAACTGCTCGGTGAGGGTTGGCGGTTGTGGCATCCCTTTGATCCCACCCGGCCGGAGTCCGCATTGGCTGACATCCAGAAGGTCGGCCCGCGCACCGTTGTCTGGCTGAATGAGGCGCAGCACTACCTGTTGCCGTCGACCGGTGCCCTGGGCGAGCGTGTGGCCGCTGGCCTGCGGGCGCTGCTGCAGGATCAAGCCCGTCGGCCTGTCCTGGTGCTGGGCACGATCTGGCCCGAGTACTGGGACACGCTCACCGCGCTGCCCAAGCCACAGTCTCCGGACGCCCATGAGCAGGCCAGGAAGTTGCTCGCGGGTACGAACATCTCGGTGCCGTCGACGTTCTCAAAAGCCGACATGGTCACCCTCCGCAGGGACAGTGCTCGCGATCCCCGCCTGCTCTATGCCGCCCAGAGGGCCGCCGACGGCCAAGTCACTCAGTATCTGGCCGGAGCGCCGTCGTTGCTGGAGCGCTACCGCAACGCCCCTCCCCCTGCACGAGCAGTACTGGAAGCAGCCATGGACGCACGGCGGCTCGGCGCCGGCCTCGCGCTACCCCACCCCCTGCTCGTGGCTGCCGCGCCGGGATACCTCACTGATCAAGAGTGGGATCAGGCCAGCGACGACTGGTTCGAAGAAGCACTGGCCTACGCGTCCCAGCCGTGTCACGGGGCCCGGGGAGCACTGACCCGGATCAGACCTCGTCCTGGTCAGGCGGCTGTCGACCCCCCGCACTACCGCCTGGCGGACTACCTGGAGCAGCACGGCCGCGAAACCCGGTATCGCAAGCCCGTTCCCCAAGCGTTGTGGGAGGCGGCGTTCCAACACGCCCACCCCGAGGACCTGTTCGCCCTGGGCCGCTCCGCACGCGCCCTCGGCCAGCCCGCAGATCACTTGCGGTTCGCCTTGAAGGCAGCTGAGATCGGGGACCACGCCGCTGCGTGGGAAGCCGCGGAGATCCTCCACAGTGCAGGCCGGCTCACGGATGCGCTCACCATGTACCAGCGCGCGGCAGAGGGCAGCGCCTACGCGACAGCCCGCAGAAGGGCCGCTGGACTGCTGAAGCAACTCGGGCGCTTGGACGAGGCCGTGCAGGAGTATCAGGCGGCGGCGGCCCAAGGCCACCTTCCCTCGGTATCGACCGTTGTCGACCTCATGCTCCGCCAGGACCAATCCGGTGCAGCCGCCGTCTGGGTGAAGCAACTCGCGGAGCAGACGGACCTCGACCTTCTGGACACCGCGATTACCCTGCTCCAGCACACCGGCCAGGACGCCGGCATCATCCCGTGGATGCGCGGCCTCGCCGAACAGCACCGTCCAGGCGCTCTGGGTCGTGCAGTCGACCTGATGCAGCAGGACGATCAGGTCGAAGAGGCAGTGACCTGGCTCATGTTCTTGGCGAACCATGAATACCTGGGAGCCGAGCTGCTCGTGGCGGACGTCCTGGAAGAGACCGGACGCGTCGAAGAAGCCACCGAGTGGTACCAACGAGCGGCCGATTCCGGCTATCCCAGCGCCCGCAGTGCGCTAGCCCGTCTGTCGCTGCCCCGGTCCGCTCCGGGCGAGATGCACCCTGGCTAACTGGAGCTTAGGCCCGGCAGCTCCCAGCCCACGCCTGTTGACCCGCGCTTAGGGGCTGCTGGTCGTCGCTTCCCTCCGAGGGCCAGGCGCACGACACCCTCGTGCTGCGGTCGTGAGCGTGATTGACCACGAGTCCGACCCGTGACGCGTCACGGTTCCGGCTCCGCCAGCACGCGCGCCCAGACCATTTTCCCTGAGCGCTGCGGCGGCGAGCAGCCCCAGGAGGAGCTGATGGCTTCGACGATGCGCAGTCCGCGGCCCGATTCGCTGAGGTGCCCTGGCTGCTGAGGTTCGGGTGCGCAGGGGCTCGGATCCGCCACGGCGCATATGACCGCCTGCTGCCTGCGGACCAGCCCCAGCCAGGCGGTGGCGGCATGGCCGTCGCGGTCCTCGAGTTCGAGGGCATGTCTGGCGGCGTTGGCAATCAGCTCGCCAACCACGATGACCGCGTCGTCGGCGCAGGAGGAGAGCCCCCATTCCTCCAAGATATTTCGGGCGAATAGGCGGGCATGGTGCAGTCCGGCCGAGTCTGCGCTGAAGCGGTGGGCGCTGAACTCGGCGGCACTGATGCCCAGCAGAAGTCCCCAGTCGCCCTCTCCGGAAATATCCGGCATCGCTCCTGCCGAGGCTGCCGGTTCAACCGGATCCGAAACGTCGTTCACATTCTTTGCGTGACACGCTGCAGTCGTGGGTTGTGTCGGCACTACTCATCTCCCCGCAGCCGCCCGGATCGGCAGCCATAAGAATGCCTGGCCCGGGCCAGTATCGTCGCTCCACGCCCGTGGATGCAATTGCTTCTGAAATTGCATCCACACGGTGAAGGGAGAACGTATGCGCGCGCGGTAGCTTTCCAGCCACTCACCGGCAGGAAGGGCTTCGGGCGCGTTGGCGAAAGAAGCATGGCAATGCAGCCGGCCGTCAGCGAGGTTTCGGTGAACACGCTTCAGGAGGGCCAGAATCAAGAGCGAGCCGGCGCCGTGGGACTGAGTTCGCTGCCCTGTCGGGCGGGTGGGCAACGCAACTCGCTGAGCTCCGAGGGCCGTTGGAGGAGGCTGCGGCTGCCGGTCAGCGAATGGGCACTGGGGGGCGTATTCGAGAAGTGCCGCTCCGGCCCGGGCGGCCGGCTGGGTAGTTGACTTTCCCGCAGAAGTGGCAGCTGCCCCTACGGTTCACGCTGGACCGTGTCCCATCGATGGGGCGGGAAAGCGGTGTTCTGTGCTTGTCCATCCGGCCCCTCACCGCCGTGTCAACACGGCACGCCGACTACGTGTTACCCATCGTAGGGAGGACCGGTGTCTTGGGCCATTGCCCAGTGTGGACGGGGGATGGAGCAGTAACCTGAAAGGTTTGGTTAACGTCACAGGAGTCCCGTGGCTGCCGGGATCGGCGAGTGCTCCGGATGCCCGGACATCGTGCGGTGGGCCATGCGCAGTTGGCTGGTCACGACCGACTCCTCCACTCCCAGAAGATCTGCGGTCTGCTCGTTACTGAGGCACAGGCGATGCCGCAGGATGACAACGTCTGCTTGCAGCGCTGGAAGGATGCGGTAGGCGACGCTGGAGAGGCTGGTCGCGGCCTGGCCGCGTGCGGCCTGCGCGATGACTGAACCGAGGATGGCCCACGCTTCGGCCGCGGGACAGGGGCTGGCCAGCAGGTCTGCCCAGTTGACGGCCACGCTTCCCAGCGTGGTTTCGACCAGTTCCCGGCTGAGGCCCGGATCTGCCACGCGGACACGGGTGTAGCGCAGGTAGCGGTCCTGGTAGTGCATGCAGAACCCGATGTAGTCCGCCGGCAGGGCGACGGTGAGGCCACTGGTCAGGGTGGGCGGCGAGATGGCGCAGTGGGGCAGCGGCAGGGATACGGGCTTATGCGGCGGGGACGGCCGGTGGGCCATCGCAATGCTCCTGAATCGTGGACGGGGCCATCTCATGACCGCTCGCCGGGGTTCTGGTCTTCGCGTGCCGCTCCGCTCTTGTCGCCCGCGCCGAACGGCGGCGGCAGCGGAGGGTCGCCCTCAACCGGGTCGAGGAAAACGAGGAACGCGTAGTGAACGGACTCCCACAGCGGGCGGATATCGGTGGGGGTCCCGCCGACCGCCTGGACGAACGACACCGTGGTCCTCCAGTCCGGGACCGTGCGGCCCGCCAGGATGTCCTTAATGATGGGCATGCTGAGCGTGCCGCCGCTGACCTGGTGGATGCGCGTGGGCGATGGTGAAGCAGCCGCCAAGTACAGTCCGCGCAGCGCGGCATTGAGGCGTGCGGCCGCATCGGGCAGCGGTTGGCGGGCCGGCGGAGTCATGCCATGAGCGTTCTCCCAGAGCATGGCCAATTCGCCCGAGTCACCCTCGAAGAGAGAGGCGAGCATCTCCACCACGGACCAGTTCGGCAGACGTTCACCAGACATGATCCGGGACACGTACGACGGTGACAGGTCGGTCGATTGGGCCACCTGCCTGATGGTCAGGCCGCTGTTGCGGTGCAGATGAGACAGCGCTGCGGCCAGCTTGCTGGCGGAGCGCTCCCCCGGCGGCACGCCGCCCTGCCCGTCGGTGCGGGGCGGGGCAGTCGCTGTGGCGGGGTCACGTTGTCGCAGCGCCAGCTGCTCGCCGGCGCGCCTCTCGAGTCTGCGCCGTACCGTCTTCTCCGCCCAGCGCGATCGCGCCGTCCCCGCACTTACGGAAGCGGCTGCCGCGACCTTCTCCCAGGTGGTCCCTTTCCTGCGTGCGTCCTGGACCGCGGCACAGATGTAGTAGTCCACTTCCCGTGTCAGTTCGTCGGCGTGGCGCAGCAGTGCCTCGAGATCTTGCTCGCCGTACTCGGAGGCCAGGAGAGTCTGTGCGAGAGCCTGTACGGATTCGGCGATGTTCCGTGCGAGTGGCAGCGGATTCACGGGGGTCGGTGGGGTGTTGGAGTTGCGTTCACGCTGGGCCCGGCGGCGGCACTGGAGGGTGCAGTACTCCTGCTTTCGTCCCGGCTTGCCAGTCCGTTCGAAACGCTGCCTGCAGTAGCAGCACTTGCCATACTGAGGGCCGCTGTTCGGCATTGCTTCCTCCAAGGCGGCATGCTGGACGTTTCTCTCCGGGCGACCGCAGACCTTCATCGCTCCCCGGCGATGAGCAGGGCCGGATTCCGGATTCGCGGCGGTCAGTGCTTCTTACCGTGGCGGCCGGCGGCCGGGGTGCGGCCGCCGGCCGCCACGGAGTCCTCAGCTGACCTGAAGTCGCAGGTAGCGGAGATGGGAGCGCCGCGCGGCGGCACATGCCAGGGCAAGGACGACGGCGCCGTCGGGGGTCTGCCAATCCCCGGTGATGAGCACGATAGGCAGAACGAGCAGCGCGAGGAACGCGCTGAGCTGCACCGTGCCAGCCCAGGCACTCACGAGGCGGGTTTGGGCATCCAGAACGTGCGGAATGTTAGCGTCGTAGCTCGCTTCCGGCTTCTGAAGCCAGCCGGGAACGGCAGGAAGACTGATCACTGAGGGACCTCTGTTCTCTTGCTGGTTGGTCAACGCATATGAGAGGCCCCGGAGTTGGTTGGTAGCCCGCCCGGGGTCTTCTCGTGCCCATGGACGCTAGCGGCTCGCCGCGTTCCTCCGCCATCCGCTTCAGTTCATTAAGCAAATCTTGCGCCTTCGAGAAGACGAATGCGACCGCCGCTGCACACGCGCCATGTTTCGCATGCAATCGCTGCACACTCGTCGCCTACACAAAAGCGATCCCAAACGATCGAATCAGTTCTGAGATACGTCACATTCAGCCCTCTGTCCGGTACACGGCATCGAGTTCAAGACACCGAGAGGTAATCGCGCGCGCCACTGTCCGCATTCCACCCCCTAGGCAACACATGCCGCCCAGGCCCGCAGATCGGGTATGCTCCCGCGCCGCTCCCCCGCCACCGGCGCACGCCTCGACCTGCCATGCACATGCAAATGCGCCCATCCGCAGAACCGGAGTGTGGAGCCGGCCGAGCCAGCCGGTGGGTCGTTCAAGGGCCGAGCGGTCGCGGTGACTGGCCGTTGATTCTTGTGGCGAGGCGGGATGACGCATCCGCTGAATGTTTGGGGTGGGCTGCGCAGGAGTCGGCACGCATGAAGTCTGCTGTCGATTTCGAGGATGTTCCCGGCGCCGGATGGACAGGGGTCACGGGCGTCCAGGCCCGCGAGCTGGTGGCCAGCATCCGAACCTATGGGCCCAGGCGGGCAGTTCACGCAGGAGCCAATGGGGCGTAGCGGTGTGCGATGCGCCTGGCGCGCCTTAGCCGGTCACGACGGCCGCAGCGCGACGTACCCGCGGCGTGGAGCGGGTGAGCGGCGTGGGTGTGGATCCCGGTCAGCGTTCCGGGCGGCGCGCGGGTGGGCGGGGTCCTGGTTCTTCTGCAGTGGCAGGGATGGCCTGGAGTCTTCCGCTGAGGCGGCAGCTGTAGGCGTACTTGGCATTTTCTGAATTTCTGTCAAATGGCATTGCAGCAGGAATATTTGAGGCTAATCTTTTGAGGTCTGATCCGAGGTGATAGATCGTGATTGGTATTCGTCCGGCGGAGCCGGCCATGCTGGTGCTGGCCCGTGAGTCGAGGTCGATGACTCAGGCCGAAGTGGCTCAAGCCATGACGAAGAGCGGTAGCGACGCCGTGTCGCAGGGGTATGTCAGCCGTGCGGAGAGCGGGCGGCTGGCTGTCTCCGGAGAGCGGTTGCACCTGTATGCGGCAGCGCTGGGTTATCCGACTGAGTTGCTGCTGCTGAATCCGCAGGTTCACGGAGTCGGTATCGGCCTGGTGCACCACCGTAAGCGCGCATCGCTCACGGCCACTGCACTGCGCCGTCAGCACGCTCAGCTCGCTTTGACCCGCATTCAGCTGGACGGGATCATGGGTGGCCGATATCCGCCTGCCGCAGGTCGGGCGAGTGTTCCCTCGCTGAGCGTGGATGCTTTCACCTCAGCCAAGGATGCGGCTCGGGAGGTACGTACGGCGTGGAGGATGCAGTCCGGGCCGGTATCGGACGTGACCTCGGTGGTGGAGGCGGCGGGGGTTCTGGTCGTTTCCCGCGACCTGGGCAGTCGGCGGCTGGACGCGGTGAGTCAATGGGACGGCGTTCAGGCGCCGTTGCTTCTGGTCAACGACCAGGCTCCAGGGGATCGTTACCGGTTCTCCCTCGCCCATGAGCTCGGCCATCTGGTGCTGCACCGTGCTCCTGGCGACAGCGCCGCGCAGGAGCGGGAGGCCGATGACTTCGCCTCGGAGTTCCTCATGCCCGCCCGCGATATCCACTCCGTGTTCACCGGTCGCATCGACCTATCGGTGCTCGCCGAACTGAAGGGGCGCTGGCGGGTTTCGATGGCTGCGCTGCTGCGTAGGGCGCACAGCCTGAGTGCGGTGAGCGACTGGCAGTACCGCAGTCTGATGGTGGAGATGTCCGCTCTCGGGTATCGCACGGCCGAGCCAGTCGAGGTGCCGCGCGAACAGCCGCAGCGGGTCGCGCAAAGCGTCCGGGAAGCACTTGAGCGCGGGACGAGTCTGGAGCGTCTGGCGTCCTGCGCCTGTCTGTTGCCCGAGGACTTTCAGCAGCTCTACACCCCCGCACGGGACCGCGGTGGTGAGTCCGCTTCGAAGGTGAGGCCATGACCGAGTCGCTCTTCCCGCAGCAGCGGGATCCCGCAGATCCCCCCGACCCGCCCGCTGTCGTGCCCGCCCAGACGCCGGTTACGGTGCCGCAGTTGCTGCGCGGGCGGCTGCTGTTGCAGTCCGGTGTGGGGCGGGTCGGCTATGTACGCCAGCAGCTGGACCCCGTGCGCAGCGGCTTGGTGGTCAGTGGGCCAGGAGCGGTGACGAAGGTCCGTCGGCTGCGGCAGGACGGGTTCAGCGGCCCATTGCTGGCCGACGCGGCGGTGTACACGACCGTGGCCGCGAGTGAGAGCGATCCTTTTCCTGATGTGTCTTCTGGACAGCTGACGTTCGGTGATCCGCTGCTGACGTCGATCGAGGCGCAGGTGGAGCATCCGTACGCGGCCACAGCAGCGATGACACCGACCGGATATTTGCAGGCGGAGGATTCAGGTGCCTTGAAGGCTGCGGTCCGCAGGGTGATCGCGCTGGATGATCCTCGGGTCATCTTCGCCGTACCGGTCGATGTCCGCTGGCTGAGGGATGATGCCATCGGGCAGTTGATCGCCTGGCTGCAGCTCGCGCCGGGCATCAAGGCGGTGATGCTCGGCGGCCAGATGGACCCTCTGACCTCGTTTGCGAAGGCGGTCGCCAATCTGAAGCGGCTGCTGGCCGAGGTACCCGGAACGGCGTTGCTGCGGGCCGACCTGGCGGCGTTCGGTGCTCTGGCGCACGGGGCGGTGTTCACGGCGTTCGGGGCCACCAGCAGCGTGCGGCACATCGTTCCGCCCGGACAGCCGGCGAAGCGGTCCAAGGGCGGGCCCAACTCGCCGCACGTGCTGTTTCCCGAGCTGATGGACTTTTTCCTCGGCGAGACGCTTGCCAAGAAGCTCGGTGGTGGCCAGGCGCCGCTTTGCCGGTGCGCTGCCTGTCATGAGCTGGGAGGACTCCCGCTGGACACCTTCGTTGACAACCACTGGCAGGTCGAGGCGGGCGCCCACAATGCGGCCGTACTGATGGAATGGCTGCGCGTTATTGACGCCGTCGAGGCCACGGAACGCGCCAACTGGTGGCAGGAGCGGTGTCGGCGGGCAGTGGACAGCTATGCGCTTTGGAACGCGGCTGTCGACCAGCACGACGCCTTCAAGGTGCCCAAGCAGCTCGATTGCTGGGCCAAGGCTCCGTCCGGCGCCACGGAGGCGGCCGACCGGCAATCGCCGCGCGTCGAGCGTACGGAGCCGCGCAACCCCTAGGCCAGCTGCTGGTGTATCTCCTCGGTGAAGCACCATGCCGCTGGTGTGTGCCGCTGCGGCCGATAGAGGCGTGGTTCCAAGGCCATCACGGTTCCCTCGGTGCCGGTGCGGACCAGCACGCCGACACCGTAGAACGCGGCTTCCATCAGCAGATCCTCCCGTGCTGCGGGGAAGGCGTCCAGGAAGAGTGCACGGCGGCAGAAGGGGGCGAAGCGGCTCGCGCGGCGCAGTCCGTCGCGCCAGCCGGCGGTGGCGGCCCGTACGACGGCCAGGTCGACGGCAAGGGGGCGCACGGCGCGTCGGACGACCTGGCTGCGGTCAAGGTCGGCAGCGCCGACGGGGAGGCGGCGGATGCCGGCCTGCAGCCGCTGGGGAAGCGTGGTGCGCTCCACGGGCAGGCCGACCGGAAGCTCCAGGAGGGTCTGCAGCACACCGATGTTGTCCAGCCGGCCCGCTGAGGTGCTCATGCGGCGGGCGCATTCACGGTCGTCGGGCCGATAGAAGATGAGGGCCTGGCTGCCCATGCGCTCCAGCGAGACGCTGCGGGCGGTGGAATCCAGAAGTGCCGCCGAGGCCGCCCGTACAGAGGTGCCCACTGACGGGCTTGCCAACGTCGCCATGCCCACCACCCTGCCTCATCCTGATGCGGCCGCAATCAGCGGCCCCGACTATCCCACCCGCCCAGGCGGTACGACACCAGCCAAACGTCCAAGATGACGCCCAAACGGCCACTGCCGTGCTACGGAGGTGCGCGCAACGATCTCGGGCGCTTCCTCGCAAGGAGGCTCAGGAGTCACTCAGCGGGGTTCGCTGCAGACTGGCAACAACATAACTCTTCGTCTGCAGCCGAACATGCCCCCTACTCTGAGCGGGATATGACGGAGCAGCCCCTATGGCCTGCAGTCAGGACCGTGTGGAGGCAGGCCCTAGATGATGACCGACTACAACGTCAGCGACCACTGGTCTGCTGACGATCCCGACTGGTTGAAGTCCCTCGTCTCGTCACTCGACCGCCACCACGGTGTCAGCACCATTCTGCCGCTTACCGTGATCGCGGAGGAGGTCCTGGAGTGGCTGGAGCTTGCCAGCGGCGTCGATGCCTGGAAGAACGGCGCCAACCGAAGGTCGCTGAGGCTTGACCTCGACGAGTCCATTGGCGCGCTCGGTGCATTGCTTCGAGTACACATCGCGCCATCACTCGCGAAGTTCCAAGCCGCCTTCTCGCGGCTCGACCGCAGCCCCGCGGCGGTCTTGAAGCAACCACCAGGAACCCGTACGGGCGCCGTCTGGGCCGAGGTCACCACGGCCGCAAAGGATCTCCTCGAAGCGCTAGACGCGGACGTAGCCGTCCGCGCCAGCTGGGATGACCTCGTAGACGCAGCACAGGACCGCACACTGGAAGGCCGGGAGTACCGCCCGATCGCTGATCTGCTCTTCGACCAGCTGCGCAGACGCGGCCTCAGTGCGGAGCGGATCTTCCGCGATCTCGTCTCGGTGATCGCATACGGTCGCGATCCTCACGACGTTCACGTCGGCCAGAAGAACGTACCGCTGAAGGAGCGGATCGCGAGAGCCCGGGCTCACGTCAGCACTCCCGCCAAAGTCGAACCGATCGTGGTGTGGCTCGGCTACCTGGGCGGCCAGGCTTTCCCGCATCTCTCCGCTGGGCGAGTGTCCTTCATGAATGCCTACTGGGCGGTACCCAACGCCGGGCCCGGGGGACAGAACTTCGAGCACAGAGCAGAGCTTTGGGAGCTGGTGAGGCATGGTGGCCTGTTCCAGGTCGCCAAGCTGGTCGACGAGGAGTCGGATGTGGACTTCCTGGTCCGCGTCGACCTCGGCAGAACCACGGCAGCCGGCGCGTTGAACCGTGCCGTTCGTATGGTGAATACGATCCTTAACGTCTCGATCCACAACTCTGGTGGGGTCCGCCCGCACCTTGCCCAGCACGGGCTCCTGCGCTCCGGTCAGGTCGGCTCTTCCAGTCTCATGATCTCCGGGCATGCGACGGGCTTCCCCGACGATCATTACGGCGCGGGCATCACCGCAAGAGCGATCGAGGAACACGGGCCGCGCATCGCCTCAGCATTGGCCAATGGAGAGCTTCCGCGTTTCCTCGCGGCCGCACTCGAAGTGCAGACCACCGCCGACCACCCCTTCAGCCGTGCCATGGCGCTGCGTAAGCCTTCCGAAGCCGACATCAGCAGCGTGATCCCCCTCGCGGACCGCGTAGTGCAACACATCGCGGCGCACGCGGCGCTCGCCCCAAAGGATTTGTTTGATCTCCTGAGCAGGCGCTGGCCACATGCTCGGTGGCTGGTCGACGTGCGGCGAGCCGTTCAGATGTGCCTCCTCGGTGGTGGATCTCGGAGCGAGCTGCGCGACGAGCTGACCCGCGAGTGGCTCGCGAACAAGCCGCCGCGCCCATGGATTCTGTTCGTCACTGACCGCTCTGACGATCTACTCTCGCTCTGCCGCATCGAGTCCGAGCGGGCGTGGATCAAGCGGATGTTCGCAAGTGTGAGCGACTACAACGAGTACCGCGCCCTGATTGAGTACTACGCCGCCGAAGGTGCCGTGTTGGAGGCCAGACGTGGTCGTGTCCGGAATGCCTTGGTACACGGCAACCCCGCCGGCTTCGCAATAGTTGAGTCCGTGCGCGAGTACGCCAAGTTCCTGAGCGGCAGGGCACTCAACCTCGGTCTCGAGTCCTACGCCGAGGGCACAACGCCCGCCGTCGCGCTCACGAAGCGGACTGATGAGTTCATCGCGATGCAGGCAGGTCAGGACGCGGCCAGCTACTGGCGGGATCAACTCAGGGCCAGAGCTGCAACAAGTGCGGTCTCGTTGTAGGCAGGGTCTTCGGCTCAGCAAAGACAGAGCCTGCTCAGTGGCCGCCTGTCGATGAGTTTGGCGAGGCGAGCGAGGGAAGCCCGGCGTGGCCTCGCGCGCGCCCGGCAGAGGAGTGCTTGCACAGCAGCGTCTGAAGCGTCGCGGCCAACCAGCTACCTCAGCGTTTCCCGGACCAGGCCCGGTGCCGCTTCTTGCAGGTCGTCAAGAAGCTCACGGAACAAAGCCGATCGTGGCCTGCTTGGTAGAGGAAACCAGGTCGCGCACGCTCAGCCGCACCGCAAGGTCGTACCTCATTGAGGGTGGGGGGCTTGCCGGGGTTAGTGACATGGGAGCAGTCCTGTTCCTTTCCACAGCGAAAAGGCAGCGCCGCCGACCCGTGGTCCCATCTCCGGTCTGATCGCCACGATGACTGACCGGGCCTGCCCGACCCCACCACCGATGGGCAACGTTCTCGGTGCTGTTCATCTCAGGCAGCAGCCGGGCCGGTGGTTGCGATAAGCCGAATCGGGGCCGGCGGGGGTATAGAAGCGCCGCGCCAACTCCTTGTCTGTCGTCGAGGCGGTAGGCGAGTCGAGCAGTCGACTGGCAACGACACATGCAAGGCGGACCTCGCGATGCAGTCGGTCAGACACGGGCAGTGCCTGGTCTCCAGACAGCCAGTCGCTGAATCTCTCATGCGCAGCTTGGCGGGACATGCCCAGTGCGAGACCAACGTCCTCCCAAGTAGCCTCCCGGCGACGTGCTTCGTATACGAGGCTCTCCTGATCGTTGGCAGCTCGGTACTGGAGCTGCGATATCGCGACCACGGAGGCCAGAGCGGTGCGCTGCTGGGGCGACCAGTCATCCCACGTCTGCTGCCACTCCGCTTGGCCGTCGGCCGCTCTTCTGCGCAAGGCGGCCATTCTGCGCTCCTGATCGTTCTGCGCACTTCGCTCACGGGCGACGAGGTCGAAGATGTTGGGGACGCGGATGTCGGCGACCTGCTGCATGTGCTCCGCGGCGAGGATGCCGATAATCTCGTCGAGGCCGTTCTTGAAGGGGCCGCCGGTCCAGGGAGCGAGCGCGGCCTCGCCGACTTCGATCGTCTTCCACCGCTTTTCCACGGCTTGCCGGGTGGTGACCCGGCCATCGCGTTGGAGACTGCGGTCACCGGCGCCAGACTCCAGGACAGGCAGGATCCTCTCCCAGGGGATGCCCAGTCTTCGCGCACGATGTGTGTACTGGTCGAGGCGGAGCTGGAGGAGCAGTTGCAGCCCGTGAACCGCTCTAAGGGTGGCGGTCACCGTGCGGAGCTTGGGCCGTAGCGCCAGCGCGCGGGCCCTGTCCGTGGTGGGCTTTGTGCGGCGCGTGTTAAGCCTCGTCAGATCGTCGAGGATGCACACAGGCTCCCGTGCGGGGTCGTGCCAGTGCGCCAGTTGGCTGTCCCGCAGCATGCTCAGAAGTCGACGCACCAGCCAGAACTCGCCGACGTCACCCCAGGACCACCACGGTGTGACCGGTGAAAGCCAATCCCACTCCCAATCATGTTCGTTGAGGTCGTCCAAGAGTGTGCGCGTCATGTCAGGTTAGGTTGCCAAGCTCCCTCTGACGTGTAAATCCCCTGGTAGGGAGGGTTCCTGGTGACGTGTCAGGTGGAGTGTCAAGGGCGACGGCGTGCGGCTTCACGCTGGAAGAGTCCAGTGCAGATCCGGAAGACCCGGAACATCTGCTCACCCACTCTTGGTCGGATGGAGCCCTTTGATGCCTCGCAAGAACAAGGAAGACCGCAAGAAGCAGCCGGACCGCCGCACCTTCACCACGGCACCCGCTCCGCTCTCCGTCCCTGGGACTACCGACAGCGGATGGCGACGCAAGGACATTTCCGTGTGGGTCCCGCCGATTCCCCGGCTGACAAGTATGGGAGCGCTGGGCGGGGGTGGCCTGATGACCTTCGCCATCGCCGACGGCACAATGGATCCCCGCCTGGTCTGGCCCGCCGTCGTCGCAACCGGGATGACCATGGCCTACGACATCACGCGCCGGATGCTCGACCGCAACAGGCTTCGCTAGCCGCAACCGGTTTCCAGAGTCGCCCAAGAGATACAACAAGGTATAAACACGCAGCAGGACACGTCGGCGCCGGCAGAAAGATCTTTCCGCCGGCGCCGACGTCTGCTCGAGGATCGGTTCGCAGGGCAGTCAGCTTCGCGGCCGGGCTGCGCCCGGTTGCGAGGCGTTTCTGCCCCTCGGGCATGGGCAGGACCGACAGTGCGGTATCTGCAATGTTCCGCAGCGTCTCCGGGTCCAGGCCGGCCTTGCCTACCGCCTCGATACCGCGGACCACCGTCAGCAGCAGTGCCGCCAACCGCTCCGGATCTGCAGCGCTATCGATGTCGCCGTGGCGCTGGGCGGCGCTGATCTCTGTCCGCAGCAGGGTCAGCAGTGCCGTCATGGTCTCGGCCGACCGTCCGGCGACCGTCGGATCGTGCTGGGCCAGTTCCGCCGCGCCCTTGGCCAACAGGCACCCGCGGCGCTCGGTGTCGGAGGCGGTGTTCGCCGCCATCAGGTGCACGTATCCCGACAGCCGGGCCAAAGCCTCTGCGTCGGGGCCACCTGTCAGCCGCCCTTCGGCCACCTCAACGACTGCGGTGCACCAGTCGCCAAACACACGGTGGAACAGCTTGCCCTTGTCGCCGAATGCGCCGTACAGGCTGCCCTTGCCCAGGCCGGTCGCCTGGGCGATGTCGTCCATCCGGGTTCCTGCATAGCCGGTCGCCCAGAACTGTTCCCGGGCCCGCTCCAGGACTTGGCGTTCGTCGAATGCGCGTGGTCTCGGCATGGTCTCAGCCTAGCCATTCTTGACTCGATCGTCCATTACTGCCTACGTTATGGACGATCCATTCCACAACTTAAGGGGCTCGACATGCCAGGCGTGCTGCAGGAGAAGGTGGCCGTGATCACCGGAGGGACCAGCGGGATCGGGCTGGCCATCGCCCACCGCTTCGTCCGGGAGGGCGCACGGGTCTTCGTGACCGGCCGGGACATCGACCGCCTCGACGCGGCAGTCAACAAGTTGGGCCCTGCGGCCACCGGCGTACGATCCGACGTCTCGGTCCCGCCGACCTGGACGCGCTCTACGCGCGAGTCCGCGAGGAGGCCGGGCGCATCGACGTGCTGGTGGCCAACGCGGGTATCGTCGCGGACGCCGCGCTCGGCGCCCACACCGAGGCGAACGTCGACCTGACGCTCGCCGTCAACGTCAAGGGCCCACTATTCACCGTTCAGAAGGCGCTTCCGCTGCTGGCGGAGAACGCCTCCATCCTGGTCGTCGGCTCGAGCAACAGCGTGCGGCCCAATGAGCAACTCGAGGTCTACAGCGCCTCGAAGGCGGCGGTGAGCAACCTCGTGCACAACTGGGCCCGGCAGTCGCGGGAGCGCCGATTCCGGGTCAACGTGCTCAGCCCGGGACCGACGCGGACCCTGGCCTGCTGGGCGCCGCGGGCCGGACGTCGACCAGTTCGCCGAGGCCGTCGTGCCACTGGGGCGGCTGGCCGACGCCGAGGAAATCGCCGAGGCCGCCCTCTTCCTGGCTTCGGATGCCTCGTCGTTCGTCACCGGCGCCGAACTCTTCGCCGACGGCGGCTACACCCGGGCCTGAAACCACGGCCGGTGGTGCGCATCCGGTTCCTCGCAGCGATGGGGCGCACTCCCGGCCGCGCGTGTGCGTCGTACGAGGCGGCACCGGGGGCAACGAGATCGTGGCCGCCGCCTCTTTGAATGACGTCGGCCGCCACCCCGACTGCCGGTGGGGCAACACCAACCTCCCCTGGATGCTCATCCATCTCGCCGAGGTAACCGGAAGGCACGCGGGGCACGCGGACATCGTGAGCACCGCCGAGCGGTCTACTTCCGCCGGCGGCGGTGTAGCGGGTGGCGGCCTTGATGCCGAGGCCGAACAGCTCGCAGATCAGCAGGGCATCGCCGCCGGCGGCCTGTACCTCGTCGACGATGCGGTCGCTGCGCAGCACGTGGGCGGAGTCCGGGTACTGCCGGTACAGCCAAGAACGGGACACCGGTGTGGTGGACAGTGCAGAGCGCTGGGTGATGAAGAGGTGGGGGTTGGCGGTGCCGGGCCAGCGGTGGCTGCGATGGGCGAGGTAGGCGGCCAGCCGTACGCGGACCGGTTCGGCGAGCGGGACGGTGCGTTGGGGCAGGCGCAAAGGCCCTGTCTGTGCCGCGAGAGCCTGGTCGAGGGTCAAGTGGCGGATTTCGCCGGAACGCAGGGCGTGGAAGACGAGCAGGGCGGTGACGGCGGCCCGGGCCGGTTCGGGTGAGGCGAGGGACTGGCGGATCGGGGCGAGATCGGCCGGCACGGGGATCGTGTACGCGGGGAGCCGCCGCGCAGCTTCATGGCCGGGTTGCGGTCCAGGACGCCGTGCGCGTGCAGGACCGTGAAGACGATCCGCACAGCGGAGACGGTCTGGCACAGCTCAGTACCCGTCAGGCGGGCTGCGCCGAGGCGTGCGCGGAGCTGAAGGGGGTGATGTCGGCGAGGTCGTGGACGCCGGCGGCGGCGAGAGGGGCAAGGACCGTCATGGCGTGGCGCAGTTGGTGGCGCACCGTGTCTGTGGTGCGTGGCCGGCTGCGTGAAGGCTTGAGGCGCAGGGACATCCAGGTGGCGAGCTGGGCGGTCATCGGCTCGGGCAGGCCGTCGGTGATGCGGGTGAAGAAGGATTCGATGGCCGGGGTGCGGTCGTCCTCGGCGAAGCTGTGGGCGGTGAGGAACTCGTGCAGCAGACGGCCGGGCAGGCGGAATGGGGCGAGCTGCTCGATCCACGTCGCCGGGATGGGGGCGCCAGCGGTGGTCTGCACCGCCAGCAGCATGCGCAGACCCGAACGGGCCCGCCCCAGGGTGGCCGTGGACCAGCCATGGGACGCGGCCCAGTCGGTCAACTGCCGGCCGAGCCACGCGGACAAGGCCGGGTCCCGCGGACCGCCGGAAACGGGGCCGCCGCCGCGGCGCGCAGGGCGGCAGCCACGTCGCGCGGCGGCGAGGGAAAGAGAGTGAGCTGGCGGTGCACCGCCGGCGCCACCACCGCGACAGCAGCGTGACGGCCCGGCAGCCGACCTGCCCGGCCGCGACGGCGTTCCTGCGGGCCGCCGCCCGCAAAGGACAACTGAATCCAACCGCTGTGAAGAGCCTGGGCATAGGACACGGTCCTGTCACCCGTAGCGCGGCGCAGCCGGGCACGCTGCAGCCAGCACAGCCGGCACACCGCATCAAGGTTGACCGTAACCGTGCGCCGGCACCACCGGCACGGCCCACCCGGCCCCGTGTCGCGGAACCTCTTACTCCAGCTCCGACATCCCCAGCACCGCCACCCCGATCGACGACTGGTGCCCCACGCGAAGCAGTCCGGACAGGCATCGCGCCGCTCGGGCGAAAAGGGATGACAGGCGGTACACAGGCCCTGGTGAAAGAAGAAGCCGGTCCTGCCGCACACCGTGCACGGCGGCGGAACATGCGGCCCCCGGGCAGACACACGAAACAGACATCGACCCGCGGCACCCGATACGCCACCGGCCGCACCCCACACCCCGCACACACCGCAGGCGGCCGCCCGCCC
The DNA here is from genome assembly GCF_032229325.1 of Streptomyces sp. AM8-1-1. NCBI lineage: Bacteria > Bacillati > Actinomycetota > Actinomycetes > Kitasatosporales > Streptomycetaceae > Streptomyces > Streptomyces sp. AM8-1-1. Next base: position 8,414,322 of record NZ_CP135086.1, on the reverse strand, counting down.
CTCGCCACCTCTTCGACAGCGATCACCCCGCCGCCGCTGCCGGCAGGCGCAGACCTGCCTGAACCACCCAATGCCTCAGCCCTGCCCGTGCGGTGAGACTGCATCAACTTCCCTCCTCGTCCACAGCCACCCGCCCACAGGGCAGAAAGACGCAACCACGGCACCCCGCAACGCCGGCCGCTCCAGGGCTCCCCGCAGCGCCGGAATAGCGCCGGTAATTCGGGCGCCTCGCAACGCAGGTACTCCGGGGCCGCGCAGCGCCGGCTGCTCCGGGCGCCGCACGAGCAGGCTCCTCCCTCCACCGCGACGTTCTTCTCCCCACCAGGGGCGTGGCGTTCAGTGGCGACAGGGCCGGCGGCGGGCGCCGTGTGTGGCTCATACCGGCGGCAGCGACGGCCGTACAGACCTCGTCGCCCCGTCCCCCGATCCGGCTCCCTCGATGGCCCACGGCGGGGCCGGCGCCGGGACGATCGGGGCCGTGTCACCCGCCGCCCCGGCAGGCTGCGCGGCACTAGCGTCCGGTGGCGGGGGATCCAGGACCGGAGCCCCGCCGCGTCGCATCCCAGCACCCGGCACAGCACCTCCACGTCGTCCAGCCGCACCGACACCGGCGTACCCGACCACAGCGCCGACATCTTCCCCGCACTGACGTGCAGCCCCGCCGCAGCCAGCAGCCGGCGCATCTCGACCGCCTTGAACACGCCCCGCTCAGCCGCCCTCAACCGCAACTCCCACCGCACCCAGCCCCACCCCCAGCTCGCCCGACCCACCAGCCGCCCCGTCGGCCGCCCCCAGCAGCCGCACACCGACGCGGGCATTGGCCTGCGCCCACTGCTCCTCGATCCGCTCGGCCGGCACATGCACATACGCCGCCGTCGTCGACACCCACACATGGCCCAGCAACGCCTGCACCGCCGACAAACCGACCCCTCTGCCGTACAGCCACGACGCGCAGAAATGCCGCAGTACATGCGGCGTCAGACGCCCCGACCAGTCCGGCAGCCACCGCGCAACCGCGTCCGCCAGCCCCTGGCGCAACGTCGCCGCACACACGGCCCGCCGCCCGGCGCCCGGCGTGTGCAGCCGGCTCGGCAGCAACATTGCACGCCCACCCGCCAGATCGTCACCGAACTGCGGGCGCACCTGCTCCAGCCACCACGCGAGCAGCCGGTCCACGCCGTCGATCGCCGGCACCAGCCGCTGCCGCGGACCGCTTCCCCGGGCGCCCTTGCCCCACCGCACATGCAGCACCCCGTGCGCGCCCATCTGCGGATACCAGTCCCCCACCTCCAGCCGGGCCGACTCACTGATCCGCAAACCCACCCGCCGCCAGAGCGACGCCGCCACATAGTCCCGCGCCGCCGGCAAGAACCCTGCCCCCGCCGACGGCAACCACCAGCGCCATGCCTCGAACAAGGCCTCCACCTCCCCGCCGACGGCGGCACCCGCACCATCGTCACCACCCGCCGCGGCCGGTTGAACTCATCCACCGGCTGCACCAGAGCCCGCCCCGACACCTCCTCCACCACACGCCCATACCGAACCCCGACGAAAACGTAAAACCGGTACACCGCCTGCGCCATCAACAACACCGTCCCCCCGGCCACCCCCCGCCGCCGCGCCCCAGCCAGCCACCCATCCACATCCCGAGGCCCCACCTCCCACACCGCGCACCCCGCACATTCCAGCAACTCCCCCACCCACACCGCCTGCTGAGCCACCCACCGATCCGTCGCACCCCGCGCCGCCAACGCCAAAACAAACTCATCCACCCACGCCTCAGACACCCCCCCACCCAGACCCCACACCCTCAGCAACCCCGAGAAAAGTTCACAAATGCTGAACAACCGACCACCTCGCCGACCACGCCCCCACCACCCGTGACCAGCAACGACCACACACCCACCGAACCTGACCTTTCAGGTAGGGCCGCCAGACGCTGGCGCTCCTGCGGCAGCTGGACGCCGCGTGCGTCAGCGCCGAGGACCTCGCCGAGGTCGCGGTGGAGTCTTTTGAAACACACCCGGACGCCGAGATCATCACCAGCTTCCCAGGGCTCGGTCCGCTCAGCGGCGCCCGGGTGTTCGCCGAGATCGGCGACGACCGATCCCGCTTCGCCGACGCGAAAGGCCTCAAGGCCTACGCCGGATCAGCCCCGATCACCAGGGCCTCGGGCAAGAGCGTGGCCGTCCTGGCCCGACGGGTCAAGAACCAGCGCCTGGCCGCCGTCGGCTACGTCTGGGCCTTCGCCGCCATGGCCCACTCAGACGGCGACCGTCACACAGCCGCCCAGCGCAACCTCTTCAACCGCATGATCGGCTGCCTTCACCACTGTCTCACCCAACGAGTCCACTACAGCGAAGCCGTCGCTTTCCCCACACCCTCAGACGTCCAACTCGGTGAGACTGCTTGACAGTTCTTCCGCATCGGATGTCTTCTTGCCGGCGTCGATGCCCTGACTGGTTTCGGCGACATTTGCCGAGGCCTTCACGCTCTGCGCGTCGACCACGGCCGCGGTGGGCTCCGCACGGCGACCATGGAATCGGCGGGTCTTGTCACGTAACAGGTCGTGGACCTGCTGGGTGGTGCCGTCGGTTTCCCACTTCGCGTAGTAGTCGTAGACGGTCTTGAAGGGCGGGAAGTCGTGCGGCAGGTATTCCCACGGGATGCCGGTGCGGTTGACGTAGAGGATCGCGTTGACGATCTCTCGCAGGTCGTGCACCCGAGCGGCTGTACCGGGGCCTGTCCGTCTCGCCCGCCAAGCGGTGAAGACCGGTTCGATCAAGGCCCACCGGGCGTCGGACACGTCACTGCGGTACGGGCGACGAACACTCACGCCTCATCCAACGACCGCCAACAAAGGCAGTCACAGAATCACCCCAGAACACCAACTACCCAGATCAGATGCTCTCTTAGACGAAATCCAGTGCCCGGTACACGTATCCGACTCGGCCGCCGCCCTGCTAGAGCTGGCACTGAGCCGCGCAGCGAGAATCCCTCACGCCTCGGAATCCGATGCCCTGAGCCGCCACGAACTCGCAGTCCTTATCGCACGGCGAGATGGTCTCCACCCATGGGCCCGAAGCAAAGTTCTTGGACCACTCGACGTGTGCCTCGACAGTCACGCGACCCAACAGTCCTTGCGTACCACTGCGCGGCGCCCGGGAATTCGTTCGTCTCCAGGAAGACTCAATGCACAACAGTCGCATGTCAGTACTAGGGACAGTGAGCCCGCGGCGCTGCCATTATGCGCAGCGCCCCGGGCCGTGTGACGCCAAGACCTATCGATAGTCACTGCCTAGTCTGGTTCAAGTCACTCACAGAACTGCATGAAGGCAGTGCACGCAGGCTATGCGATTCCCGAAGACTCTCCGGTCCTGCCAGGTGGCACCCCGATGGCACTCACCAATCCGCCAGCCAATGCAAATGCCTGCTCCCGAAAGAAGCCGATTCTTTCATAGAACACTTCCTCAGAGGGAATCAAGACCGGGGTGGAGACCAAAGCTGCGAACAGCACGTGAATCTCATCTAGCTGGAATTCAGAGCTCGGCCCGCCAACTTTCTTCATTATCCGCGCAGCGCTTGCGCGATCGACACCAAGGCGCACAACCGAAGGCTGGTCCCCATCAGGACGATCCACGTGGAACATAAGCGTCTCGCAGATCAACTGCTTCTGCACCTCCGTCAATCGCAAGAAAGCACCACTGCGAGTCAGCGTGGCTGCAACCTTCACCCTCATGGCGTCACATACCTCCCGCTATTAAAGGCACCCTGACTATACCTATACCCGTGGATATTGCGGCCAGTTGTCACAATTAGCACACCTCTGCTGGAATCATACGCCACACGCGATCCAGTCTTGGTGTCCGTGTGCGTCATCTTGCCTCGCCAGGATGCAAAATAGGAACCCAACGCATCAGGGTCATGTCCGATACCAGGAAGATCGTGATCCAGTGCAGTGGAGGAGCCGTCATGCATCCTCCGCACCTGGTAATCAACACCGTCGGCTACATCGGGGCCATGCACATTATCTACTCGATCATAGGTGTTATCGTCGAGCCCACCATTGACAGGATCCCACCCATTGCAATTGTGAACGAGTACCGGCATCTTGCCCGCCAGCACATAGTACGTATGCAGGCCCGCCACGGTCAGGTTATACGTCACCTGATGGTCAATATACGTACGGCTGCCTCGGAGTTTTACAGACGCGCCATCGTCGGACCGTAGCGTCATGCCCGGCGTGAGTTCTGCGGCGTTGATCCAGGCGTTCTCGGACTCCGACCAGAAGGGGTGGTGGCCGGTTGCCGTGATGGCGCGAATCCCCTCTGCTGTCTCTACGCGGAGTTCGACATACTCCTTGTCATCCTTTGTGAGGATGACGGCTGTCACAGGCTGAGGTTTCGTCTCGCCGGTTTGCGGGTCTGTGGCAAGGACCGTGTCGCCGGTATGGATACCTTCGATTGCCTTGGTGGTTCCGTCAGCAAGCTGCACGCGCGTTCCGGCAACAAAACTGTCAGCTCGCAGGCATGCGATGAGTAGCCCGCCGGCGTCGTCGGCTTCCTTGGCTCCCGCCTTCGCTGCTCTGGCGGCTGCTGTGCCAGCCTTCCCGAGCCCTAGGGTCGCGACTGAAACAGCTACGTCGACGGCGACCCATACGCAGGAACCGGCATCCCCCTGGACACATTCGATAGCGTCACGGATTCCAAGGACTTCGAGTATGTCCCCGGTTTCCCCCAGCCATCCTACGGAGTCGGCGGCGTTACAGAACTTTTTGTTCTCTTCGAAATTTTGACATATTCGTTGCGCCCACTGCTCAACGTTTCTCTGATAGTCGTTCCAAGGGGAATGCCCCCGCCTAAGCAGCTCTTCCTGTGTAGGTATGTAGCGTCCGGCGAGCTTTACCGAGTTGCCCTCCTTCTTGATATCTACCGAAGTTCCGTTTCCGTCACCCTTTCCACCGGAACTATTGCCGCCCTTGGAAGGTGGCGGCGAGTCGGGGCAGCCTTCGGTTGTGCAGCCTGGGCCGTGTGAGGGGTCCCAGGCGGAGTTGTCCTCGTTGGCGCTGCAGCCGTCGCAGAACAGGCCTGTGGGGTCAGATCCGGTGACGGGGCTGGCGTTGGCGTATGTGTACCCGTTCATTTGGAGCGGGTCGGTGATGTCGATGATCGGGTCTATGGAGATGAACCGGCCGAGGGTGGGGTCGTATTCACGGGCCCCGATGTGGGTGAGTCCGGTCAGCGGGTCGTCGATGCCGGTGCCGAGGAAGGTGCGGCGGTCGGGCCAGTTGGTGGGTTCCGTGCCGCGGGGGTTGCCGTAGGGGTCGAACTTGCGGCGTGTGAGGGCCTGTCCGGCGGTCTGTTCCACGGCGCTGGTGGCCGTGTTGTGGTGGTCGGAGAGGAGGACGGTGAGTTTGTGGTTTGTGGTTTTGCCGCCGGTTGCGCGGACGGTGGTGGGGCCGCCGGGGTGGGTGTAGTAGCGCTTGGCGTCGGTTGCCTGGCCGGCGGTGTTGACCGTGACTTCGGCTTCGCCGAGGAAGAGGGTGCGGGTGGTGCCGTTGTCCTCTAGGAGCCGGTTGCCGTTGGCGTCATAGAGATATGTGACGTTGGCGGTGCCGTTGTTGTCGGTGTCGGCCGCGGTGAGCTTGTTGCGGCGATCCCACGTCAGGCTCTGGGTGTCGCCTCCGATGACGCGCTCTGTCGTGTTGCCGGCTATGTCATAGGCATAGGTGGAACGGTTCGTGACCTGTCCGGTGGCGGTGACTTCTGTTGAGTCGGCCTGGGTGAGGGTGTGCGGCTGGACCGTGGTGGCGGGCTGCATGCCGTTGCCGGTGACCGTGCGTCCGTAGGTGTAGGTGTGGGTGTCGTCGAGTGCGGCGTTGTTCGGGTCGTGGACTTTCAGCTTTGTCCGGTTGCCGATGGCGTCGAACTCGTACTCCTGCCAGTAGCCGTCGCCCGCAGTGCCAGCGGTTACCTGGGAGCGTGCTGGGCCGGCTCCTTGTGCGGCAGAGGAGGCGTTGCAGTCAGTGGCGCCTGTCCAGGCGTGGGCCATACGGCCCATGGGGTCGTAGGCGAAGCACTGGCGGTCGGTGCCGGTGGTCTGTGTATCGGTGATGGAGGTGACGTTGCCGACAGTGTCGTAGCCGTACGTCAGCGCGGAGATCCGGTTCGGGTTCGCTGTTTCCCGGTCGGCGACGGACTGGTCGACGCGGCCGGTGTTGTCGTTGTAGAGGTTCGTTGTCCATACGCGTCGCGGGGCTTCGCCGGAGACGGTGCGCAGGATTTCGCCGAATGGGCTGTAGCGGGTGTCGGCTGTGTACCAGGCAAGGCCTGAGGTGGTGACGGGTGCACCCTCGCCGTTGTAGCGGGTGATGATCTTCTCGGCTGCCAATCCTCCCGGGGTTGCCGGGAGCTGCACCGATTGAGGCTGGCCTGTCGGGGTGTAGGTGTTGGTGTAGGCGTACGTGCCGGCCAGGCCTTGGGTGGCGGTGGTGGCGGGGATTGTGATCTTTGTGCCGGTGGGCCGGTATTCGGTGTCGTAGCCTGTGATTTCGCTGGTGTATGCGGCGCCGTTGTTGTAGCGGGTGGACGCGACCGGGTGTCCTTTGCCGCCGGGCAGAGTGTCGTACGTCCACTTGGCTACGAGGAGGCCGGAGGCTGTGTCGTCGCGGAGCTCGGTCTGTCGGCCGAGGACGTCGTAGGTCTTGTACTGGAGTCGATCGGCTGCGTCCTTGGACCAGGTCTGCTGGTCCAAGGCGTTGTAGCCGAAGGAGGCAGTCCCTGCGTCAGGGTCTTTCGAGGCTGTCAGCCGCTTGCGTGCATCGTAGGTGGATTCCCAGGTGTTGCCGTGCTCGTCTGTGACCTTCGTGAGGTTGCCACGCGGGTCGTAGGCGTAGTGGGTGTTGATCGGGACAGTGAGGTCGGCTGCCGAGTAGTGCTGGATGAGGGAGGTGCGGCCGACGGTGTCTGTCCACGTCTTAGCGGCACGGCTGCCGGAGCGGGGGGTGAGGCCGTCGGCTGACATACCGCTGCGCGTGAGGGTCCAGTCGCCGCCGTACTGGTTGGTGGCCGAGTGCTGCGGGTCGCCTTCGTACAAGGTGGTGGTGCGCAGCGGGCGCCCGAGTCCGTCGTAGCGGGTCTGTGTGGAGTTCTTGACCTCGGTCAGGGACTTGGCGACGAAGAGGCCGGCCGGGTCGGGTTCGCCCTTGGCGTAGTAGCTGTTGTGCGTCTGCCAGACGGTCCCGTTGTCGTCGTAGAGGGTGTCGACGATGAGGCGGCCGCCGCCCAGGGCTTCGTTCTGTGTCTGGCGGGGTCGGAGCAGACCGTCGTAGAGGACGACGGAGTCTTCGTAGGTCCCGTTGTCCCGCAGGGATCGCGTGATCACCGCCGGGGTCTCATCGCTGTCCACGCGGTAGTCGAAGGTGGCATTCGGGGCGTGGGTTACGGGGGTGCGGGAGGGGGACCACACGGCCGTGATGCGGCCCAGGTCGTCGTAGCGGCTGGTGGCCTTGCGGCCATTGGGGTCGGTCACGGACAGCACGGATCCGCGGCCGGGGTCGGACACGGTCGAGGAGCTGTGTTCGGCTGCGTTGATGACCGTGGTGGTGAATGCCGGCCCGGTGGACGGTGTGAAACTGGTTCTGGTCGGGTTGCCCGAGGCGTCTGTGACCTTGACGGTTCTTCCCAGCGCGTCGTACTCGTTGCGCGTGGACGTGACCCAGCTCGTGCCGTCGCCTCCAACGGTGTCGACCTGGTAGGCAAGTCCCTTGGTCGGCGTGCCGCCGAAAGCGTTGAGTGCGTCGTATGAGGTTCTGACGTCGGAGATCACCTTGTCGCCGCCGGCTGCCGGGGCTGCTTGGCAGTCGCCCGCTGTGGTGCGTACGCGATGCGCCAGGCCGATCAGGTGTATCGACGGGTTGTGCACGTAGGACGTGGTGGCGCACGCCTGGTCACCCGTGGTGTCGCCGCCCTGCGCGTTGGGTGTCAGCGTGTGGTTTTCCGTGGTCTGCGGCAGCCCGTACGTGGGGTCGAAAGTGGTACTGCTGCTGGTCCAGCGTTCCTTGCCGCTGCTGATGGTCTGGCTGGTGTCGGTGCGCCGGGTCCCTGTCCAGTAGGCGTTGAGCACAGGAAGCTTGGCTTCGGGGCGCGGCCGGGTGGCAGTCACCTTGCTGTAGGGCCAATTCAGTTGCCGTGAGGCGATGGTGCCGCCGGCTTTGGTATAGGTGATGGTCTCGGCCACCTGCCCCTGATACGGGGGCAGGTCGTCGCCCAGCTCTTCTGTTCCGGTCGAGTCCTTGATCGTCAGGGAGGCTCCGCCGGCGTCGCCTGACATGCCGCGGAAGTAGCGGGTTCGGGTCTGCGATTGCTCACTCAGATCCCCGGAGGTAGCGGGCCGTCCCTTTTTGGCCAGCACGCTGGCATAGCCCCGCCATTGGCTGAACGTGCGCAGTTCAGGCTTGGAGAATTCGTCGGTGTCCTTCGCCCACTCAGCGCCGCCTTCGTAGGTGTAGGTGGTTACAACATCGGGCTGTCGTGCTACGCGGTCCTTTTCCAGGACCTGGTCGACGACGTATTTGTTGAACCACTCGAGGGGCGGTTCTTCCAGGTCCGGGTCGGGTGACCAGTGCACCGGGAAGCAGCGGTCGGTGTTGTCCTTCGGGGTCGGGTGGGTTGCTGAGAGGGGGCAGGGGTCTGAGTAGTCGACATAGATCTCGCCGCCGGTCTCGGTGCGGATGGTCTCGACGCGCAGGCGGTCGTAGTCCGGCGTCGTGTCACTGGCGCCCTTGGCGACGCGGTTGGGCATGTCGACGACATTGGGCAGAAACGACACTGCGGGCACAGGGGTGCTGGTCTGGTGGCCGTCTTCGTCAAGGGTCGTGCCGAAGCCGGTGCGGGTGATGGATTCCAGCCACAGCGGAGGGTGCGTGTCCGTGCGCTGCTTCGGGAAGGACTGCTGCAGGTTCCAGCGGTCGACCAGGGACAGGGACGTCGACCCGGGTGTGCGCTGGCCGTAGGTAGTGACCTCGGTCAGCCGCTTCCGCGTCCAGAACGTCGGCGAGGAGACATAGCAGTTCTTGGCGGTCGCCTTGCAGTGGAGCGTGGAGGGCGTGTCCCACCAGGGCTGCTTTTCCTCGTAGTTCGCGGACTCGAACTCGGCGTCACTGCAAGCGACACTGCCCTCTTTCAGGCAGCGCTCGTCGACCTTGAACAGCACCTTGCCGGCCGGGGTGCCGTTCAGGTTGCCGGCACGCAGGCCGTAGAGGATCTGGGTCGGGTAGCCGCCTCGCGTGTAGGGCTGGGCAGCCTTGTACTTGCTGTTCTTGGCGTAGCGGGCGGTCTCTTTTGCCCAGTCGATGATCATGGCGTTGCCGTGAACGTCTTCGACGTAGTCCAGGCTCCATCGCCAGGCCTGGTTGCAGGAGGAGTTCGCGTAGGTGGCGGCATGGCAGGGTTCGCCGGCGTGGTTGCCGAAGACGGGTACGGTGAAGACGGAGTCGGTGAGGGGCCGGCTGCCGGAGCCGTCGACGTCATTACGGCCGAACCAGTAGCGGGTGCCGTCGCGGAGGGTGACGACCCAGTGCTCGCCGTCGTAGGCGCCGGTCTGGTCGGGGCGGGTGACTCCGTTCTTGTCCTTGTACTCGACTTTGGCGCCGTCGTCGTTCGCGGGAACCCAGGTGCCGTCGGGATCATGGACAAGTTCGGTGGAGTTACCGCCGAGCGACATCACGAGGTGGTCGCTGGCCCAGCACAGGTCGGACTTCTTCTTGTCCGTGGTGTTGTCGTTGTTGGGGACGTTGTCGTTCTTGACGTCTTCGGGAAACTCTTTCCGGTCGTCCGGGCAGGAGCGGTAGCGGCGCTCGATGAATCCTGGGTTGTAGTCCCAGCCGTCGCCGATCCAGGAGGCCTGGCCGTTGGCTACGGACGTTTTGCCGTCAACTGCCTGCGAGGAGTAGGAGAAGGCGATTTTCGGCGCGGGTCCTGCGGGAGGTGCGGGGATGGTGAGGGGGTAGGACCAGGAGAAGCCTCCACCGCTGCCACCTGCTGTCCATGACCCGGTCGCGGACAGGGGCGTGGCCTTGTAGGTTCCGCCGGCTCCTGCGGCGGAGTCGGTTGCCGCGAGGACGATGGGGCCGCCGCCGGCCTGTGCGGTGAGGCCCTGCGCTGGGCCGGCCGCGGGGTCCACGGTGGCGCGAATGGTTTCCGTGCCCGGATTGTTCGCGCTCGGGATGTCGACGGCGGTGGCGCATTCGTCGAGTTCCGGTGTCTCGAGGAAGCATGAGGGCAGTTGCGTGAGCTTGAGCCGGGAAGACCATTCGGTGCCGAACAGGTCTTCAAAGTGTCCGTAGTCGAGCTCGACATCCACAGGGGTGGAACCTGCCGGCGGAGGGGTGACCTTGATGAGCGCCCCGTCGACTTCCGCCGACTCGGTGGAAGCGCGGGGTTCCATCGCAACATCCCAGGATCCGCCCGGTGCGGGGGGATTCGGCATGGTCTCCGTTGGTGACGCTTGACCGATGCGGACGGGCATGCCTTCGACCTGGACGAGTTCATCTCCTGCGCCGTCCAACTCGACGGTGTCCTCGGCCGCTTGTGGGGGCGCGACGTTGTCGGGGTTGTACTCGGCCGGCGGCTCGACGGGCGCACCAGCCCAGCTGCTCAGCTCCTCGATCTTGTCCTCGTCCGGAGCGACCGGCTTCTCCTGGGGAAGCTGCACCAGGGCGGGTCCGTTGCGGGGGTCGCCGGGCGGGGCGGCCCACGCTTGGGCCGGCAGAAGGGTTGCCACGAGGACTGCCGACACGATGATGCCGACGCGCTGTGCCCGGCGGCGGCCAGCCCTGCGGGAGTTCCTTGCTCCCGCACGGGTAGACGCACCGGCGCTTCCGGGCAGGCGTAGTTGGCGTCCCAGACCGGGCGTGAACATGGTGACCCCCACTTCCGCTGCGGCGGCGTAGAGCAGGCCGCAGGGAATCGATAAATAGCTCGGCGATTGTGTGGGGCGATCACACAGTAAATCCACAGAACTTCATGCTGTGTGACCTCAATCACGTACACCAATGGAAGTGAAGCCCTTCATCAGCACTTAAAGCCGCATAGTGGATATCCGATGATCAAAAACATCATGATTAGCTATCTGGACATAGCGGAATTCAGATGATCAAGGAGCGGATTCGGCCTTCAGATCTGCCCCAAATATGCCGATATTGGGAAGCCTTGATGCCCCGTGAGGTGACGTCAGCCCCGCGACTGCCCCTTCGTCAGAGACGCCTCGGCCTGCGGTTCCCGCCGACGCCATCTCACCTGTCGATGGGTGACGAAAACGTGAAGATGGTCCATGCTCTGCTCGCGCACATCTGTGCCGGTAGGCAGTTCCGGGAGCGGCTCAGGGAGGAGCCGTTTCCGGAGGGGGAAGGAAGTCATGGACGCCTCGAAGACTGGGCAGAGCAGCAACCGTTCAGGGCCCGGCAGGGACTCGGGCACCTGTGATGCCGCACCGACGGTCAGCGCACTGCGACGCCCCCGCACACGGCGTTCACTTGCCGCTCTCGCAGCGCTCCTCGCTGTCGCAGTCGCGCTGCCGGTCGGTGTGGACCTCGCACACGAACGCACCCCCGCGCGATCCGACAACAAGACGGGCAGGGCTGGGCCGACCGCTCCTGTCACTACCGCAGCGGCAGTCAGGCAGGCCCGGGCGTCGGGCCAGGACGTCGAGATCAGCGCCGAACGGACCGCGAACTCGACGACCTGGGCACGCCCGGACGGCCTTCTGCGAACCCGCAGTTACAGCGACACCATCCGCGCCAAGGTTGGCGGCACCTGGAGGCAGATCGACACCGACCTGCACCGCGTCGAGGGCGGGTACGCACCCAAGGCAGTCAACGACCCCCTGCTCTTCAGCGCCGGCAGCACTCACAGTTCGCGGGCCTCCCGCACCAACCCGCGGCCCGCACTTCCCCACACCCCCACCAGCCACCAAGACGGCACGTGGACCGAACTGGTGCGGCTGACCGTCGAAGGGCACCAGCTCACCGTCAGCTGGCCCGGCCCCCTTCCGGAGCCGGTCATCGACGGCTCCCGAGCCCTCTACGAAAACGTACGCCCCGGCATCGACCTGCTGCTCACCGCGCGCGACAGCGGCTACTCACACGCCCTGATCGTCCATACACGGGAAGCAGCCTCCGACCCCCTCCTGTCACAGCTCAACTACCGCCTCGCCTCCCCCGACCTGACGTTCCGCCTCGACGCGGAGTCCCACGTCGTCAGAGCCCTCGACGCCAGCGGCGACGAGGTCGCCTCCTCCCCCACCCCCTACGCGTGGGACTCCGCCGGCGACGTCAAGACCACCATCGGGGAACCCAAGCCCACCCTTCCCCTTGAAGTAGGCGACACGGCACTCGCACTTCCCGGCATCGCCGGACCTCAGCCTGGCAGCCACGACGCAGTTCTCAACGCCAGCCTGGACACCGGCAACACCCTCGCACTCACCGTCAGCAAGAAGCTGCTGAGCGACCCGGACACGGTCTACCCCGTCTTCATCGACCCGTCCTTCAAGGGCCGCAAGAAGAACTGGACTCTGCTCTACCAAAAGCACCCCAGCTCCAGCTTCTACAACGGGCAGAACTTCAACGACGGCACCAACGACGCCCGCGTGGGTTACGAGTCCGATTCCGGCGGACTGTCCCGCTCGGTCTTCACCTTCGAGTTCGACAGCAAACTGCACGGCACCACCGTCAAATCCGCAACCTTCCGCGCCCTGCAGACCTACTCCTGGGGCTGCGCGGCACGCCAGTACAACCTGCACCTCACCAGCGCCATCTCCAGCACCAGCACCTGGAACAAACAGCCCACATGGGGCTCGGCCATCAACACCGGCGTCACCGGCCACGGCTACAAGGCCACCAGCTGCCCCGACAAATGGATCGCGCTCGACATCAAACCCGAGGCGCAGCAGGCGGCCACGAGCAAGAAGACGGCGATCACCCTGGGCCTGCGGGCCGCCAACGAGAGCAGCGCCGAATACTGGAAGAAGTTCCAGGCCAACGGTGAAAGCTCCCCCTACATCGAGGTCGTCCACAACCGTCCGCCGAACGAGCCGACCGGGTCCCTGATGAAGACCTATCCGGGCGGCACGTGCGACACGCTCACCCCCTACCTGTCCATCGGGAAGAGCGACATCACCTTCACCTCATCGGCGTCGGACGCAGACGGCAATCTCAAATACCTGCATCTGAAGGTCTGGAAGAACGGCCAGGCCAGCAGTCCACTGCACGATGCGGACCACGCCACCAACAGCAGCGGCGCCATGTCCGCCTTCACCATGCCCTGGAACGCCTTCACCCACGGAGTGACGTACTCCTGGGCCGTCTACTCCAAAGACGCCGAAGGCGCCACATCGGCCTGGGGACCTCCGAAGACAACTGCGTTCTGCCAATTCACCGTCGACCACACCGCGCCCAGCAGCCCCGAGGTCGCGTCCACCACATTCCCCGAACCGGGCGAAGACGGATCGACGTGGAGCACGGTCACCTTCGGCACCGCCGGAGAATTCACCTTCCAGCCCAACGGCACACCGACAGAGGTCAAGGAATACCAGTACAGCTTCAACACAGCCTTCGACAAAAAGGCCGTGCCCAACACCGTCGACGGCCACGCCCCCGACGCAGGCCACCCCCTCAAGCCGGGCGAAGCCACCTACACCCTCAAGCCGCCCCACGCCGGCCCCAGCGTGCTGTACGTGCGCAGCGCTGACGCCTCGGGCAACATCTCCGGTGTTCGGAAGTACCAGTTCAACGTACGACCCAGCCCCGAACTCGACACCGCAGGCGACGTCACCGGCGACAAAGTGCCCGACATGTACACCATCAGCGGCGAGGGCAACCTCGAGATGTGGTCGAAGACGCTCGGCACCGACCGGCTGCACTTCTCCATGCCCGCCGCCTACACCACCAGCGACGGCGCCACAAACCCGGTCGACGACGGCTACTGGACCGGAGCCCTCATCAGCCACAACGGGGACTGGCTTCCCGGCGACGGCACCCAGGACCTCGTCGCCCGCATGGCCGACGGCAAGCTCTACCTCTACCCGGGCGACGGCTACGGCGGATTCGACGTCAACGAACGCCACGAAATACTCATGCCCGCCGGCGCACCCGCCCCCGCGTCCCTGACCCAGATCCTGTCCATCGGCGACGCGACCGGCGACGGACGCCCAGACCTCCTGGCGACCGCAGGCACCACACTGTGGGCCTTCACCGGCTACACCGGAGCCAGCCTCACTACCGCGACACAACTCTCCGGCGACGACTGGACCCTGCGCGACCTCGTCCAAGTCGGCAACATCGCCGGCGACTCAGCCCTAGACCTGGTCTACAGGACAGACACCACCGGCAAGCTGTACCTCCGCAAAGGCAAGAAGCACGCCAGCGGCACCGGCACCGATCTCTTCTCCTTCGCCGTCCAAACGGCATCCGCCGACGGAATCGACTTCTCCTACGGAACATCCGGCTGGGCCACAACCGCCATGCCCATCGTCATCGGCAGCCCGGACGTCACCGGCGACGCCATACCCGACGTCTGGACCCTCAAATCCGACGGCAATGCCATCATCTACCCCGGCAGCAGCACCACCTCCCTCAGCACCACCAACATGTTCAACATCATCAACAGCAGCGTCGGAACTACCTGGAGCGGCTACACCGCAATCGGCTGACGCCCCTGCCGGTACGCACTCACAAGGCCCCGGGTAGTCGCGGGGCGGAGTCCTGTTCGACGCCGTCGATCGACGCGGCCTGCTACAAGCTGGAGGCTGGCCGCCGCCTCCCCCGGCGGGTCTGGTCGGTGCGGCAGCGCGGCGGCAGCCTCCGCCGACGAGGCGTCCCCGAGCGATACGGGTGCGAGTCCGTGGGGACCGGGCTCTATCTGTCCGATCCGCCCGTGCCACACGCCTTGATCCCCCCGATACATTTTCGTGGCCCCGCAATGGGGCCTCCGGCCTTCGGCTCCGGCATGACTTCCCCCTTGTTGTCCATGACAATGCCGTTGCTTTTGGAGCCAGTCAGTCGGGGAACGAACGCGAGCTCAACCCCTGATTCAGCAGGGGACCATCTCGACAGGCGCGTGACCTCCCGTAACCGTACGGTTGCCAGTACAGCCCGCCTCTGACAGGACAGTGCGGGCCCGGGCGGGCCCGTGTTCACTTCGCACGTTGCACGGGGCCGCCCGCTTCGGACATTGCCGGCACGGGCGTTGCCGGACAGGACCATGCGCCGGGCTGGTCCGTCGCGAAGCCGCACCGGCATAGCGAGAACCCCATCGTTGAAGGCCTGGAATGCGTTCTCGCGCATACCCGTGATCTCCGTACCGCCGAGGCGCCGGCGGACGGCCGATACAGGCTGGCGGCGACTGCAGGAAGGCGGACTTGCGAGAGGGAGGGCCCCTAGTGGCTCACTATTTTCTGCCTATGGCTTCGAGCGGCTGAGCGAGTTGGTTGATACCTGTATTCGTGAAACGGCTGGCGCTTTGAATGACTGGGCAAGCGGCGTGTAGGGGCGCAGGAGCCCAGTTGGTTTCCTCCTTCCGCCGCACTGGACGTACCGCACGAGCTGGTCGAGGGGACACCACGGTCACCGGCACCCGTGAAAGGTGACTGATGATGCAGACTTCCGCCGCACCGGCGTGCCCTGCTCTCGTGTACCTGCGCCGCCCCGACAGCCTGCCAGGAAGCACACGGCAGGGTCACCGCTACAGTCCCCCGTATGCCGTCGCATCCCGTCAGACACCACTTCGTCCCCCAGTTCCTGCTCAAGTACTTCGCCGAGCAAGGGGGACAGCTGTACGTGCATCAATGGGTCAGCGGACGCGCCTTCCGGAGGAATGTGAAGGAGACGGGCCAGCGCAAGTACGGGCATTCGGTCTACCGGCCTGGAAGAGATCCCGACCACTCGTCGATGGAAGCCGCCATGGGCGACATCGAAGGGCAGGCCGCCTCCGTCGTAAAGGAGCTGGTGCAACGCCGTGAACGTGCCGTGCCCGAGCATGCCCGGGAGGCCCTGGCTTGGCTACTGGCCCTGCAATGGCAGCGCAGCCGCTTCCTACGGCACGTGGTCAACCAATCCGTGGGAGTCGACGATTATGACCTGGACGAGGAAGAAGTCCAGTCCAGCATGATGGGCCTGATCACCCAGACGGTCATCTGGCCATGGCAGGCACGCAACGACGAGGACGCCCATTACAAGGACCAGTGGAATCACCTGGTGTCGGTCCTGCTATCCAGCGACATGCACTGGGCGTGCTACCGGCCACGCGGCGGCGGCCTGATCGTCAGCGACAATCCGCTGTGCATGTCAGGGGTCGTGGGCACCCCGCCGCCAGACATACCTACCGGCTTCTTCGATCACGGCGTCGGCGTCGGCTTCAGCAACTTCCGGCGGATCACAGTGCCGCTCGGCAGCAGCCTCGCCCTCATCATTTCCCGTAACCCGGACGAGGTATCCCGCCTGGACGCGGCCGCCATCAACCAGTTCACCGTATTCAACAGCCGGGAGTTCGTGGCGCATCCCCCTCAGTGGAGGCAGACCCACCCCAAGCTCGCACGGGAGCTGCCTGACCTGCTGGAGCGGCAACAACTGGTCGCGCCGGCATTCCTCCATGACTACCAGCCCGGAACCAGTGCCTAAGACGTCATCTCATTTGGTGAGTCTGCGATAGCAGATCAGGGTGCAGGCGATGCTGGTGAAGGCCAGGAAGTGGTCGGCTTTGCGTTCGTAGCGGCGGTGTAGGCGTCGGCATCCGGCGAGCCAGGACATGGTGCGTTCGATGGTCCAGCGGTGGCGGCCGAGTCGTTGTGAGGTCTCGATGCCCTTGCGGGCGATGCGGTGCCGGATGCCTCGTCCGGATAACCATCGCCGCAGGTGGTTGTAGTCGTAGCCCTTGTCAGCGTGGAGTTTGTCCGGTCTGCGCCGCCGGCGTCCTCGGCGAGAACGGATCGGCGGTATGCCCTTCACCAGTGGGATCAGTGCCTGACTGTCGTGTGTGTTGGCGCCCGAGATGCCGATGGACAGGGGCAGGCCGGTCCGCTCCGTGATCAAGTGGATCTTTGACCCGTACTTGCCCCGGTCTACAGGATTCGGGCCTGTCAGCTCCCCCTTTTCAAGGCCCGCATGTTCACCGAGTCGATCGCGCACCGAGACCAGTCCAACTCGCCGCGGGATCCCAGTTCGTCGAGGACCAGGCGGTGGAGTTTGGCCCACACCCGGGCCTTCGTCCACTCGGTGAATCGCCGGTGAGCCGTCGCGCCGGACGGCCCGAACGACGCGGTCGGCAACTGCTGCCACGTGCAGCCAGAGGTCGCCACGAAGACGATTGCGGCCAGCACTTCGCGGTCGCCGTGCCGACGCCGGCCGCCACCCTGAGGCCGCGACGGTGCCTCCGGCACCACGCGCTGGAACAGCTCCCACAACTCGTCCGGCACCAGCCGCTCAACGATCCTCGCCACGACCAGACAGCTTACCCAGCCAAATGAGATGACTTCTAAGCCGAGCCAGCCCCCGCCGTCGCCTGCGACCACCGCTCTCAACGGCAACGAGTTGCGTGCGTTGCGGAATGCTGGTCCGTCACTTGGTCAGTGGCCACGGCACAATGCTGGTCATCAGCCCCAAGCCCCTGACGTCCGGACACACAGTTCCAGTAGGAGGGGAGAGACCCTGCGTCCGCCACGGGACCGGGGCCCTGTCCTGTCCCGGACCGGAATGCCGCTCATGCGCTACGCCGTAGTACGGCCGCCACTTCCTTGAACTCATCCAGTGCTCCCGTGAGTTTGCGCAGATCCGCCGGGTAGGAGCTGTCTGGTCGGCCCTCATCGTCATGGTCGATACTCACGCAGGACCTCCGCACATCGGTGCATGCGGCCAGCACACGGCTGACGTGACTTTCCAGGCAAGGCATCAGCGTGGCTGTGCGTTCTGCATCCACTCGCACTCCGACCAAAGCGCGGTCTACCTCGGCCAGCGCCTCCACATCCTTGGGATCGGCAGGTACGGGCTCGACCGGAACATCGAAGGACCAGCCATCC
The DNA here is from genome assembly GCF_032229325.1 of Streptomyces sp. AM8-1-1. NCBI lineage: Bacteria > Bacillati > Actinomycetota > Actinomycetes > Kitasatosporales > Streptomycetaceae > Streptomyces > Streptomyces sp. AM8-1-1. The sequence continues at coordinate 8,396,256 of NZ_CP135086.1, read as the reverse complement.
GCCGTCGTCACTGTCTTCGTCGGGTAGTCGCGACGGGGGGAAAGTTCATATCGCGCGACGGCATCGAACACCCTGCCTGCTTCCCGCATAAACTCCCCGGCCTGGGTGACCAGCCGCACCACCGGGTCCGCCTCCCCCATCTGTATGTCGCTTGAGGGAGCAGAGTCGCCGAAGCCAGCGCGGCGCTGCTCATAGACCGCTGCTGTCCGCATCGCCTGCCATTGGGGGACGCCGCGCTTGGGAGTGCCAGATTTTTGCTGGGCACGCGCCTCGAGCAGCTCGACGAGCACGGTGAAGGGCCGGCCGGAGGTGGGCACGCTGCGGCCGTTGAACCACGCGCTGAGTTTGCCCTTGGCCAAGTTGACAGCAGGGGTCTGCTGTTGGCCCCATGCCGCGATCGCGGCATACGACGGGCGGCCGGCCTTCTCCTTGAGCTCCTTCAGTGCGCGCGCCAATTGCTCGGCCGCAGGCCGGTCGTTCATGCGTCCCCCGTTCAGTCTGAACCTCCGCTGAACACCAATTCGACCAGGTGTGGCCTGCGTCGACGTCCCGTTCGGCGGACCTGGGGGTCGCTGAACCCCAGGCCGAACGGGATCAGTGGTGCTCGGGCCGGCCAACGGGGCCGGGAGCCGAGGAGGGGCAGGCGATGAAGAAGTTCGCAGCGAAGTGGCATGACCAGGCCTGGCGGCACGAGGCGCTGAAGACCACCGCCAGGTGGGTCGTGTCGCGTGCAGTGATGGAGCTCGGACGCTGGGCCCTGGATATGTGGCTGCAGTAACTCAGCTTCTTCTTTGAAGACCTGAGGCCGAATCGGGTCTCGTGCTAGGCCACTCACCTGCGCGTGATTAGCAAGCCCAGGCGAGCCTGACCGCATGTGACGGCGCCAACTGGGCCGCGCCGACTGTGATCGTTGCGGCCCCCGGTTGGCGTTCGTCGACTCTCCTTTCGGGTGACGCAGTCGCCCCTCCTACGGGGCGGCCCCTTCCCCGATGCCCAGCCAAGGTGCTCACTCGTCGGTGTCGGCTCGCCGCCCTACCGCATCAAGCGTCCGAAGGAATCAGCCTGACTGCACACGTCCAGGTATGGCCGGGAAGCGCGAAGCACCGCCGCTAGCAGCCGACGGTGCTGTAGTGCGCAAAAGCGCCATCGCCGACGACGAGAACCTCCCCCGCTCCCCCAGCCCACGACGCGCCACATCCGCGTGAACGATCCCCCGCCATCCCGTACACCGCCCAGCCGCGGTGTTCGATGAGCTTCACCCTCACTGACGGCAGGCAGATGACGTCACTTCGGCAGGCGAAGCAGGTGAGCGCGGCAGAACGTCAGACGGTTGACACCCAGAGCCAGGGGACCAGGCGGCGGCGATCCACCAACGGTCGGTGATAACGCCGAACATTGACAGCCAGTTGTACTGGTCGTCGGGCAGCGTGAGGTGCTTTCCGTGCACCATCGTGTGCTGCAGACCTGATGGGCAGAGGTTTACGTCATCTGTTGGGAATGCGGGGATATTGGCGATGTAGCAGCAGGCAGCGCCCGCGGCGGATAGGTTCGGTCTCTTGGAAGTGGGCGCGGGGGCGCCTGGCCGGTTCTGGGGGGAGTTTGTCTGCACAGGAGAGCGGCTTCGAGCAGGGTGATCTGTTCGATGGTGCTGCTGATGAGGTTCGCGGTGACCGGTTGGACTTCGTGCGGCCGTTTGTTGCGCCGGTGGCGTCGACGGTGGGTGCGGTCTCGGACGATCCTGTGTCGTTGCAGCTGGCCGAGGCGATTCACGATGCGTTTGGTGATCTTGCCTCCGATCGGGGGCTGACCCGATCGGAAATCGCGGCAGCGTGTGCACAAGTGGCCTCGGATGAGGCGTTCGATGCCCGGTTCCGGGTCTTTGTGGGGCTGGGGATGCTGGAGCAGGCCCGCGGCAAGGCATATGAGGGGCGCTACGTCTTCAATCCGACCAGCGGTGCGGCCTTGTTGGTCTTCGAGCGGCTGGCGGAAGCCGGCGGGGTCGAGGAGATCATGAGCCTGCTGGACCGTACACAGGTCGGTCTGACGCAGGGCTTGTTGAGCGAGGATCAGTTGGCTGGCCGGCTCCGGCGGGTGCGGCGTGATCTGTCTATCACCACCGCGCATCTGCTGCGGCTTGTGCGGTCCAAGCCCATCGAGGAGCTGGTGGGTGAACGTCACCATCACCAGTCCAAGGCCGTGTTGCTGGACCATGCGAAGCAGTTGGTCAAAGCCGTCAGCAGCCGCTTCCCGCGGCTGAGAGCGTCGGGGACGCGGTTGATCGGTGAGGCGCTTCGTTATTCGGCGGCCGTGGATGAGTTCTCCGACCGGTTGCTGCAACAGGTGCGTGCGCGGCGGGACTTCAGCATGCTGCTGCCGGAGCAGTATCTGTCGGCGGCCTTGGGAGCGCCGGTGGAGGCGCTCGCGGAGGTGTTTGCTGCCACGGTGTTCGATCCCGCCAGCGTGGAGATCACTGCGGCGCAGGTGCTCGTGGCCGCCGGGGAGCGGCGGCCGCCGGCCCCCCGGCGGCGGCCGGCGCGGCCGGCGCCGCTTCCGCTGGGTCCTGATCCGGTGGAAGCGGCGCGAACGAAGGCGCTGCTGTTGCGTCGGCGGCGTTCGGCGTCGATGGAGTCGCTGGTCAGGGGCGGGCAGGAGGCTGATCTGACCGGGACGCTGGGAGCGCTGCCATGGCGTGCGTCGATTGCGACGGTGGTGGACTTGCTGCAGGCTTCTGCGGACCCGGCGACGCCGTTCTTCGTGGAGATCAGCGAGGAGATCGTCGTCGATCCGGCCGGGGCGGTCACTTATGCCAGTCCGCTGTCCTTGTTCCGGCTGCCGCAGGACGTATCGGGTGCCGTGGGCGGAGACTCTTCGGCCGTGCAGGAGGGGCCGGCATGAACGAGGACGCCTATCTGCTGGCTTGGGCTCGGGCTGTGCGGGTCGTGCCGCTGGGGGCAGCGGATGCGCTGTCGGTGCTGCGGCGGGCCGCCGACGACGTGCAGCGGCGCCTTGTTGAGGTGGAGGTGGCCGACCGTCAGGGGGTCATGGTGCGTTGGGCGCCGGACGTGGAGCCGGTCAGTGGTGTGGTGGGCGATCCGCTGACGCATCGGGAGGCGACGCAGTCGCAGCTGCTGACGCTGGGAGCCGCTGTACGCCTGTGCTGGCTCGATCCTGAGCAGCCGCTGTATCCGGGGGGCGCGGTGACCGAGGAGGACATGCTGGCTGCCTGTGCTCCGCCCGGGGACGGTCTGCCACGGGAGGGCATGGCTCTGATCGCGCAGAGGTCAGCGTATCGGAGGGCGCTGCGGGTCCTGCGCGCGTGTGGCTACCTGGCCGCCGATGTCGGGGACGGCATGGTGCGGCTGGGACCGATGGCGGCCGCCTGGAGCGAGCGGGATGTCGATGAGTTGCGGCGCGGCTACGACCTGCTGCCCTGTCAGGGGGAGGAGGGGTAGGCGTGGAAGTGATGTATCTGGAGGCGCTGTCGGAGCAGCGCCGTGCAGAAGTGCGGGCGGCGGTGTGTGCGGTGGAGACCGCGCGGCTGCCGGTGCCGGCGGCGCGATTCCGGGCGTTGGCAGAGGTGCCGCTGCGTAAGGTGGTGGAGGAGGTGCTGGCCGCTTCGGGCCGGAAGCTGCTGGGTGTGGGAGAAGGATTCCTGTCCGGCTATGACGACACGGTCAGGGCGCGGCTGGCCGATGAGGGTGTGGGCGTCCTGCCCCGTGAGGACCGTGCCGTGCTGACGCTGGTGCTGCTGTTCAGCGTCGCCGTCCCGCGCGCCGGCGGCAGCGTCCTGCCGCAGGCACTGTGGACCCAGGGATTGCCGGTCAGCCGGGAGCGCCTGAAGGAATCCGCGGTGCCCGACGGGGTCGTTGACGCCGCGCTGAGCCGTCTTACCGCCGCCGACCTCGTGCGGCCCACCGGCTCGGGGATCGTACTGGGCACCCAGTTGCTGCGGCTGACGCCGACAGCCCAGGCGGACCTGTTCGAGCAGTTGGTACTGCTGGCCGAGCCGAGAGGGGGCATGGCCGAGGCGATCCTGCGGCGCCGGGCCCGCGCCGCCGGCCAGGAAAGGCAGGAACGATGAACGCCACCTGGCACCAGGGCGGGACCGAGGATCCAGGCGAGGATGAGGAGGCGCTGCCCGAGCTCGTCGAGCACCGCGGCATCATCGGTGACCGCCATCTGGTGGCGGTCCAGACGTTCGACATCGCCCGGCTGACCACCCACGCGGTGCCGGTGGTGCCCGAGACGTTCGTCGCCGTATCCGGGATGGGCCCCAAGGATGACTCCAACGGCTCGGGCAAGACCTCGTTCCTCATCGCGGTCTCGCTGCTGCTGGCCGATCCTCAGTGGCGGTTGGAGTCCAACCACGGGCTGTACGCCAGCGGGATCCTGTTCAAGCCGGATGCGGCCGGGGTGGACCAGGCCCAACAGATTCCGGCCGCTTCGCACGGCTACGTGGTCGGGGTCTTCGCGCGCGACAGGCTCGACGCGTACAACGGCGACGAGGGGGATGATCCCGGCGAGGGGGCTCTGACGGTGTGGGTGCGCATCGCCGCGTCTGCCCCGTACGTCCAGGCCAACTGGGCGGAGGGTATCCACGTGGCTGATGCTGCAACCGATGTCGAGCGCGCGGTGCAGGCGGACGACCTGTGGCAGGAGCTGGGGAGCGCCGGTCGGCTGTCAGCGCATCGTATGGCCGATGTCCTCTACGGCAACGCACCGCGGTGCCTGACCTATCTCGACACGCCGCTGCGCCCGGCGGTGCCCTCGCTGCTGAGCCAGCAGATGACGGCGATGGAGCCGCACGACATCGGGGAGGCTCTGATCGCTCTGTCTGGTATGTCCCATCTGCTGGAGCAGGAGGGTGCCCGTCGTGGCAAGGCCCTGGAACATGCTGCGCAGTTGGAGAAGGCGCGTAACGAGCATGGACTGGCCCTGGCGGACGAGGAGGCGGTGCTGGAGGGCGTGCGGGCGCGTGCTGCTGCCCGCGCCGCGCTGGAAGCAGGTGGTCGCGCGTGGCGGCGCTACGTGGCTGCCTGCTACCTGCGGGCAGTCCAGGCCGACTGGGAGCTGGCGGCGGACCTGGAGGGTAAAGAGCTGCAAGTGGTGCAGGCACAGACTCTGGTCGATCGTGCTGAGGAGAAGCTGCACGAGCTGAAGGCGGCCACTGGGCTGGCCGAGGATGCGGCCGCCGCTCGCCAGGAGTGGGTGGACGCCAAGCAGGTCACCGAGGAGGCCGCCGCGAAACGAACGTCGGCTGCTACCCGGCGGGACATCGTCCGCCAGAACATGGCTCCCCTGCGGCCGAGTGCCGGCTTGTGGCGGGGGGCGCCGGTTGCCGATGCCCGCAGTGTGCTCGAAGTCGCCCGAAACACGCTGTATACGGCGCGGCAGCAGAAGGCCGACGCAGAGCGTTCCCTGTCCCAGGCCCGCCAGCTGGAGGAAGCGGCCCGGCAGGGGCGCAGCGGGGCCGCGGGGCAGGCCCTGGAGAAACTCGACGGCCACGGCATCAGCGCCGTCGGGCTGATGGACCAGCTGCAGCTGGAGGAGTCGGCTCGCGCGGAGTGGGAGGCGCGCCTATGGCCCTGGCGCGACGCCGTGGTGGTGCCGTGCGGGGAAGCCGAACGCGCCCGGGAATTGCTGCGCGACCTGCCCGGTGCACAGGTCATCGCCGCCGACCCGGCCGACGAGACGGGGAGTGTTGGGGGTGTTCTGCCTCCCGGAGTGCACAGCGGCAGGGCGTTGGCCGGGTTCCTCGGCGCACTGCAGGAGCGCATGACGGCTCTGGAGGAGCCGACGGCGGCCTACGATGCCAGGTTGTCGCTTGCGGTCGTCGGCGGCTTCCTGTCGCCGATCGCCGGGCGGGACGCCCGCGTGGCCCAGGCCGTCTCGCACCGGCGCCGGTGCGAGGACGACGTGTCCACGGCAACTGCGGTCCTGAGCACGGCCGAGTCCGAGTTCGAAGTCGCCGAGATCGAGCACGATGCTGCCGTGGCGGCTCGGGATCTGGCAGCCCTGGAAAAGCAGGCCTCCAGCTTGAAAGACGAGATCGCGGAAGCCGACGCCGAAGTCGCTACAGCTCGGGGCGCGGAGGAGAGGCTGCACGACGTGTGGGAACGGGCCCAGAGCGCCCTTGCCGCCCACGACCAGACGGTGACGACCGCGAAGCTCACTCGGGATGCGGCCGCCAAGGCATGCAAGGAGCAGGTCAAGGAGCACACGGCGCTGGTCAGGGCCCGTTCCGAGATCGCCTGCCCGCAGTGGCAGCAGCTGTGGGGCGCCTCCGTCGAGGAGGCGGCTGAGATCGTGGAGGTCACGGACCCCGGCACGCCGGTGCCCCGGCCCGGCCGGTTGCGGCGGGAAGTCGAGGATCGCCTGCGGGACGCGTACGAGCACTACGGCCTGCCTGCCGGCGCTGTGGCCGCCGTCGACGAGGACCTGCGACTGGCGCAGCGCCTGCGGGCCGGCTTCGCGGAGGAGGAGGCATCCGCGCTGCCGCGCACCGGATTCGACGAGGTGGCCGCGCCCTTGCAGATACGGCTGGACGGCCACGCCGACAAGGACGCCGTCGAAGCCGCCCGAATCGACTCCGGCCGCTCCTTGCGCGAGCAAGCCTTGGCCAAACTCACCACTGCGGCAGAGCGCAGCGAGCACACTCTACAGACGCTCCAGGACATGATCGAACATCACGTCGAGGGTCTGTTCGCGCAGATCAGCGACGCTTTCGACGCGTTGGACCGGCAACGGGGCGGTGACGGCGCACGCCTGGAATACGCCAGCGTGCGGGCCGAGGGCGCCAAGCCCTGGCGGTGGAAGGTGACACCGCGCTGGAAACGCTCCCCACGCGGCGCCTACGTGCACTACCGGGAGAACGCCAACGGCGCCCAGGTGAAGGTGCATGCCATCCAGCTGGTCCTGGCCGCGGTGCTGGCCGACGCCGAGACCAGGGGCCGGGTCCTGATCCTGGACGAGCTCGGCAACAGCCTGGGCGAAGTCAACCGCAAGGACATGCTCGCCGCTTTGCGGGATGTGGCGCGCCGCCAGCACCTGACCATCCTGGGCACCTGCCAGGACAGTGTCCTGGTGGATGCCGCCGACGTCTGCGACGAACTGCTGTGGTTCGTGCACGCCTCATCCTCCGACGCCTACAACCAGCCCACCCGCGCCTGGGGACACGACACCGACGCCCAGCGCGTGGAACTGACCGCCGACTGGATCACTGCAGGACGCTCCCATGCCTGACATGCCTGAGCAGCCCACCGCGCCTCTCCCCCGCCCCGCACTGCTGGTCGGCGAAGCCCACGGCCGCCGGGAAGTGCCGTTGCACGGACTTCCCGCCGGGATCATCGCCGTCACTGTGCCCCGCACCCGAAAAGACGGCGACGAGGTCCTCACTCGCGTGCCCCTGGACCGCAAACGGCGGGTCAACCCCGCCGTCGTCGACCTCGTCGCATCCGACCCGGTCCCCGCCTACGACCCGCCGCCCGGCCTGGCGGACCGCGACCTGGTCAAGGTCCTGACGACCCGGACCCGCAAGCGGTGGGCCACCGTCGAGGCCGAGTTCGGTCCCCAGCAGGCGTGGCGCACCACCGTGTCGCTGATCCGCTGCGGTGCCGTCGTCCTGCGCTGCAAGGTCATCCAGACCACCGGGTTCGCCCCAGACTCTTGGCGGCTGACCCCGTCCTGGGCATCTTTGAGGGAGGACAAGCTCGCCCACCTGCGAGGCCACCCCGACCCGCTGCGGCTGCACGCCGAGCTGCTGCAGGAGATGGTAGGCGTCCCCCAACTGGCCAGCGAGCACGCCCTGCTGACCGCCACTGCCCCGGCCCGCACCCTGCAGGTTCCTGCGGGCAGCGCCGCCGGAACCGAGGACTGGCGGGTGTATGAGGTGGCCGTCAGGTCCGCCGCAGTGTGGTGGGCTGCCCAGTCCCGCCCTCAGCCGATGACCGCCAAAGCCCTGGCGGGCAAGAGCATGCGCGACACCAAGAACCCGTGGACGCCGGCCCGCCGGCAGGCGTTCGCCAATCTCGTCGGCCGCCCCTTCGACCAAGCGGTAGAAGAGACCGACACCGAGTTGCGCATGCGCGGGCCCCTGCGCTGGCGCGTCGACGATGTCATCGCCGACGCCGCAGCCTGCCGCCCCTGGCTGGGACTGCCCGCAGGCGGCTTGCGCAGCCTCGGGCTAATCGACTGCTCGGCCGTGGGTGTGTTCCTGGTCGAGAACGAGGACGCCTTCACGCAGGTGTGCAAACTCCCCGGCGTCACAGAGAGGTGGCTGTGCGTATGGGGTGCCGGCTACGCCACGCACGGCCTGGCCGCGTTCCTCAAGGCCATGGCACCGCTGCCAGTGGCCGCCTGGCAGGACCTGGACGCCCACGGCATCCAGATCATCGCCAACCTCACCGAACGCATCGGCCGTCCCATCACCCCAGTCGGCATGGACGTCGACCTGTACCGGCAAGGGACGAAGTACCGTCAGAAACCCGAAAAGCGGGCGGGGAACGTCCACCTCGCCGAGCGGCTCGCTGTCAGCGGACCGCTCGCCCTGCGCGCCCTTGCCGCGGAGATCGCCGCAAGTGGCGGCGACGGCTGCGAACACGAAACTCTCTACCCCGAGGTCCTGCCCACCCTGGCGCGCACGCTGGACCAGATCCCCGGCGAACAAACGTCGGCTATCTGGCCATTCAGCACCGACGGCATCGCTTGATCACCGATTCCGTCTGGATGTCATCGACATCACGCTGTATCAATCAGGTACACGTGGACCTCCCCTGTTAGTCAGCCAAAGTCTGGAGCGCTGTCTAACGCGCCTCACCGCACCCGCGCCTGGCGACTGGGTGCACGGCCCGGGCCGATTCAGCGTCGTCCGGATGCCTGGTGCGCGCGGCCGATGGCGGCCTTGCCCCGCAGACGTCACGACGACCACAGCGCAATCGGTTAAGACACCGTCCGACTCCACCGGGTGGCTCACGGACCCTGTCCTCTGCTCCCCGCCGCCCAGTCTCGGCGGCGTCATCGCTGACCCTCGGCTGCATGACGGTCTGCCGCCGCGGGTCTGTCAAACGAGCGGTGTAACTGGGGTTGTTGGTTACTGGCGGGCTGCTGAGAGCCGGCCGTCGAAGGTGATGTCGAAGGCGTTGAGCGCGGTCTTCCAGCGCATGGTCCAGCGGGCCTGGCCCTTGCCGGTGGGATCGAGAGACATGATGGCCATGTAGACGCACTTCAGCGCGGCCTGCTCGTTCGGAAAGTGTCCACGAGCCTTGACCGCTCGCCGGATGCGGGCGTTGACCGACTCGATCGCATTCGTCGTGCAGACGATGCGGCGAATCTCGGTGTCGAACCGCAGGAACGGAGTGAACTCCTCCCAGGCGTTCTCCCACAGCTTCACGATCGCCGGATACTTTCTGCCCCACGCGTCCGCGAACTCCGCGAACCGCTCCAGGGCCGCCTCTTCGGTCGGCGCGGTGTAAACGGGCTTGAGGAGCTTGGCGATCTTGTCCCAGTCCTGGCGGGCGGCATAGCGGAAGGAGTTCCGCAGCAGGTGCACCACACACGTCTGCACGATCGTCTTCGGCCAGACTGTCTCCACCGCTTCGGGCAGGCCCTTCAGTCCGTCGCAGACGAGCATGAGGACGTCGCTCACGCCGCGGTTCTTGATCTCGGTGAGGATGTGCAGCCAGTGCTTGGCTCCCTCACCGCCGTCGCCCGCCCACAGTCCCAGGATCTCGCGCCGGCCTTCGGTGGTGACGGCCAGGGCCACGTAGATGGGCCGGTTGGCGACGGCGCCGTCGCGGATTTTCACGTGGATGGCGTCGATGAAGACCACCGGATAGACGGGGCGGTTTCCATCAGTGGTTGCGAATCACCTGGTCAATGGGCCTGTAAGGCATTCTCGCATGGCCTCGACCGGGGACTTGTCACCGAGGACGAGGCGGGGCCTGCGGTTTAGTTGACGGGCGACTTCACGGAGGTCGCGGGCCGAGTGGACGGACAGGTCGGTGCCCTTGGGAAAGTACTGCCGCAGCAGGCCGTTCATGTTCTCGTTGGTGCCACGCTGCCAGGGCGAGTGAGGGTCGCAGAAGTAGATCCGGAAGCCGGTGAGGGCCTCGATGTCCTCATGGAGCGTCAGTTCGCGCCCCTGGTCCCAGGTGAGGGTTCGCCGTAGCTGAGGTGGGATGTGAGCGGTCTGCGTGATCAGCGCGTTGCGCACCTGCGGGGCCTTCCAGCCGCCGGGCAGATGGATCAGTTGGACGTAGCGGGTGGTGCGCTCGACCAGGGTGCCGATCGCCGAGCCCTGTCCGCGGCCGATGATGAGATCGCCCTCCCAATGCCCGGAGATCTACGGTCGTTGACCTCGATGGGACGCTGGTGGATCAGCGTCATGTTCTTGATCTTGTTCAGGGTGGGCACGCCGCGGCGCTGCCTCTTGCGTCGGGTTCGGCCGGTACGGAGCTTGGCGTCGCGCCGGCCGAGGAGGCCGGCAAACAGAGCCCGGTAGATCGTCTCCGGGCATGCCCGCATCGATGTGTCGCGGCCGTGTTCGCGGGCCAGGTGGCGCGAGATCTGCTGATGGGACCACTTCTCAGTGAGCTTCTCGCGCACGAACGTTCGCAGCGGCTCGCCGGCCCGGATCTTCTCCTCCTTGGGACGCCTGCGACGCAGGAGGGCCTGGTTGTGGGCCCACCAGGGGTTGTAGCGGCCGTCCGGCTTGCTGTTGCGCTCGATCTCTCGGTAGACGCTCTGGAAGCTCTTCCCGATCGAGGCAGCGATCCGCTTCACGCTCTGGTCGGCGTACAGGCCGTCGGCGATCGCGATGCGGTCATCCTGGGTGAGGAAGCGCGGCGATATCGGGCCGAGGTCAGGAACGATCATGCTTCCAGCATCGATGAACCACAACGAACCACAGCTAGTGGACACCCCGACCTGGCGGGCGGCAGCCGCACCTCGGTACCCCTTGTGGAGCAGCTCGAAGTACCTCTTCTTCACCGCAGTCGGCACTCTGTTGGGGGCGTACCTCGGCATGCGAACACTCTCCTTCCGGAGCGTTCGCAACCACCGATAGAACTCAAGCGGCGTCGAGGGGGCGGCTCTGCCATTCGGCCATGCCCTCGAGGACCTTGTCGGTGATGGTGGAGATGGTCTGGCGGGAGACCTCGGCGCCATAGACCTCTGCCAGGTGGGCCTGGACCTCTCCGGTGGTCAGACCCTTCGCAGCCAGCGAGATGACCATCTCGTCGACGCCGGTCAGGCGCTTCTGCCGCTTCTTGACGATCTTCGGTTCGAAGGAGCCGTCCCGGTCGCGGGGCACGGTTATCTCCACCGGCCCGACATCGGTCAGGACAGTCTTGGAGCGTTTGCCGTTGCGGGAGTTGCCGCCGTTTGCCGGCCGGATCGTGTTTGTCATAGCCGAGGTGGTCGGTGATCTCACCCTCGAGAGCGGACTCCAGCAGCCGCTTGGTCAGCTGCTGCAGCAGTCCGCCCTCACCGGTCAGCTGCAGGCTCTCGGCCTGGGCACGGCCCACCAGCTCGTCGATCAACTGGTCGTCCACGGCCTTCGCCGACACAGCCGCTGCCGACTCGACAGCCTCCTGCTCGGCCACGTTCTCACTGGTCATCGGTGCATCTTCCATGATCGGGAGTTACACCGAACGTCTTACAGTCCCGCCGCCGCAGGTCACAGTGGCAGGACTCACTGAGAGCCGGCGGGATCGTGTGCCCAGAGCGCTGCTGCGATGCGGCGGAGGACGGCAGGGGGTGCGGCGGGTGGCGCGGCGGCGTCGGGGTCGTAGGGCTCAGGGATGATGATCGCTGTCTGTGCGGCACGTTCGTGGTGCTGGCCCAGCAGGGGGGAGAGTGAATCGACCAGTTCCAGTGCGGTGTAGGCGCTGGAGGGGAGTACGAGGGCGTCGAGGTCGGGGGGCATGGGGTCGGTCGCGCGCTGGCAGCGGATCACCGGCTGGTTGTGCGGGTAGCGCACCGCCGTCTGCGGGGGGATGCGGATCTCCGCGTCGAGCATTTGGATGGCCAGTTGGCAGGCGAAGGCTTCGGCCCGCTTCAGGTCTCGGAGTACGGCCACCACGCGGCGCAGGCGGTGTTGTTCGATGATGTGGGCTGCTCCGATGGCTTGGGTCCGCCAGATGCGGTTTCTGGGCAGTTCGGGCACTTGGATCCGCGTCAGCTGGTAGGGGCTGAGCAGTCCTTTGTCCACGAGTTGTGCACGGTCCACGCTGGGGTGATGGATGCCGAAGATCGGCTGGGCGGGCATGTCCACGGCCCAGGTGATCTCGGTTCGGTTGTCTCCTGGGCCGGGCAGTTCGCTGGGGATGCGGGGTGTGGCCGTGAGGTAGACGCGCTTGTAGGCGAGGATGCCGTCGTCGTAGTGGATCACGGCATGCGGGTGGTCCGAGCTGCAGATGCCTTCGGCGGTGCGGTGGGCTTCCTCTACGATGAGATGGTCCCAGGGCGGCAGGTGGTGATCGCGGTGGCTTTCGGCGATGAGCCGGGCATCACTGTAGCGGGCCACGACGAGGGCTCCCGGGGGCTGTTGTGCCATCCAGCCGGCCAGTTGTCCTGCGGTGGTCAGCTTGTCGCCTACCTTGCCACTTCGGGTGGGCTGGATGTTGATGCCCGCGAGAGGTCTCCGGCTGACCATGCGCCAGGTCTTGACAACGTCATGGAGGTAGGCCCGGTCCGGCCCGAGCACCAGGCACGCGCGGCTCGCGGCTTCGTGGACCGCTGTCGCTACCGTCATGGTCTTGCCTCCCCCGGCCGGCATGCTGAGCAGCATGCGACGGCCGCCGTTGAGGATGACGTCGGGCAGCATGGGAGGTGACGGTTCGCGGCCCGCGATCCAGAAAGTCTGACCGCGTTTATGCGGGTCGGTGGCGCCGTGCGTCGGCTGCGGCTGCTGGGCAGGCGGCTGCTCGTCGGTGGTGTTGGTGGATGTCCCGGGGAGTGTGGTCGGGGTGCTGTCGTACTGGGGTTCGGGGGCCCATTCCATGGCCAGGGCTTCGACAGAGTTGATCTCTTCGCGGCTGAGGAGGCCCGCGCCGGCGGAGGTGCGCAGGTCGGCGATCCACTGGCCCAAGGGGAAACGTGGCTTGGTGTGTTCGTCGGCGTAGTCGGCGGGAACGCGCAGGTGTTGGTGGTGGCGGTAGAAGCGCCGGGCGGCGCGCAGGCCGTGGGCGTGGGTGGCGACCTGGCTGCCGAGGGGGCGGCGCAGTGCGGGGGCGAGGGGGTCGTGCTGCAGGGGCAGTGCGGCCAGTTGTGCCTGCTGGCCCTTGGCGAGGGTTGGGAAGGTGTCGACCTGTCCGTCCAGCCAGCGGGTGATGGTGTCGGCGTCGGCCGGCAGTGGGCCCGCCGGGATGGCCAGGGCTTTGCCATGGCTGCGGGCGCGGGCGCACATGCGCTGCCACTCGTGGGGCCAGGCGGGGTTCCACCAGCGGTCGATGTCTTTCAGGGCGCGCTGGTAGGGGGCGGGCAGATTGCCGCCGGTTGCCTGGCGGCGCTGTTCGGCGAGCCACTCGCCCAGGGGGCGGCCCTGGTAGGTCGCTTTCGGTTTCGGGAGCAGGTGGCCGTGCTCGCGGGCGTAGGCCTGGGCGATGTCCAGGAAGGTCTCTGTGCTGTTGTTGGGGTGTGCCCAGGGCATGTTGCAGGTGGCCAGCGCGGCGGCGCGGGCCGCGGAGAGGTTGCCGGCGGCCTTGAGGGCGCGCTGGTAGCCCAGCCAGCAGCCGAGGTGGAAGCCGTCGGGGGTGATGTGGTTGCTGGGGACGCTCAGGTGGCCGTGGGTGTCGAAGAAGTCTTGTGCGCAGGCCATCCCGGTTTCCCAGATGTCGGGTTCGGGTTCCATGATCCGCAGCATCAGGTGTGGGGCGATCTCTGGGGCGCGTGCGGGCCGGGTGGCGAAAGCGGGGGTGGGCAGTTGCAGCCGGGTGCCGCTGGTCGGCAGGCGGCGGAAGTAGTGCTCGTCGTATGCCTTGAGAGCGATCATCACTTGGTGCAGCAGGTGGTACGGGGTGCCGAACGTGGCGTCCTCGGCTCGTTGCCCGGGCCCGAAGAGCACCGGGACGATCAGGGTGGAGATCTTGTTCACGCCGGGGCCGATGCGCAGCGCGCGGCCGATCGCCTGGACGATGTCGATGGTGCTCTGTTTGGGGTCGGCGAAGAGCACGGAGTCGGCCAGCGGGAAGTCGACGCCTTCGACGCACAGGCGGACGTTGCACAGCACGCTCAGCTCCGCCAGCCGGTCCTTGCGTCTCTCCTGCGGGGGCTGGGCGAATCGCGCCAGGCGCTCCCGCCGTGCGGTGCGGCTGTTTCGGGAGTGGACGCTGGCGACCCACAGGTCGTCTGCGTGGCCGCCGGGGATGGCGGCGGCGGTCTCGGGCAGCGTTTCGGCGAAGGCCTCGCTTTGGACGATGCTGCGGCTGAAGACGACCGGGCGGCGGATGCCGTGCTCTTCGCGCGCTTTGAGCAGGGCCAGCTGGGCCACCGCCACGCGCATGGCGTCGGCCTGGGGCGTGCGGTGGGCGCCGCCTCGTCTGCGGCCGACGAGGAAGGCGTGCAGGTGCGGGTCGTGGATTTCGGGGGCAGCGATGCGGTAGTCGGCGAGCCGTCCCTCGTGGATGGCCTCGGCCAGCGAGTAGCGGTAGGCGATGTGGCCGTAGAGGTTGGTGTCGTCCATGGAGGCGACCGGCTCGGTGGTGATGCCGCGGTTGACGTCCCAGATGCGGGGCGTGGCGGTGAGGTAGAGCCGGTGACGGGCGGGGACGGCGTCGTTGTCGTGGATGACGGCCCACGGTTTGGTGCGGGCCCCGGCGGTGCGGTGGGCTTCGTCGACGACCGCGATGTCCCAGCGCGGCATCAGGTGACGCCGGTGGGCCTCGACGAGCTTGGGCAGCGAGGCGTAGGTGGCGAAGATGCTGACGGGCCCGTCGGCGGCGCGCACGGCGGCGGCCAGCCGGGCGGGGTTGCTGGTCATGGTGAGCACGCCGCTCAGGACGGGTTCGCTGGTCTGCTTGTCGGAGCACAGGCCGAAGTAGTGGCCGGGCCGGCCGGAGGTGTGCCAGACGCGGGCGGTCTGGTTGAGCAGGTCCAGGGTCGGCATCACGGTCAGGCTGCGGCTGTCGGGGGCGACTTCGTGAGCGATGTGGACGGCGAGGTGGGTCTTTCCTGTGCCGCACGGCATGATCACCTGCACCCGTGCATGGCCCATGGCGAAGTCGTTGAGGACGCAGTCCGCCGCGGCGCGCTGGCGCGTCCACAGTTCGCTGGGCAGGCGTTGAGCGGGCAGATCGTGCAGCACGGGCGGCTCCCCCAGGCCGGCGCAGTGAGGATCACGGGCAGGATGCCGCCTTCACTGCCTGACGTGCCGTCGCCTTTGACCACCTGTCCTCCGTGCGGGTGAGGATGCCGGACGAAGCATGGGCGGTGTGTGACAGGCGTGGTAGAGAGGGGCTGCGGTGGTCCGCCGGCGGTCGCGGTGCACCTCCCGGCCGTGCACCGGGGGTCGTTGCCGGTTTAGGCCCGCGGCGGGCCAAGGGAGGGGGCGCGGTGCACGGCGGGAGACTGGCGGCGCGGCGCGTGCTGCTGGTGGCGGGTGAGTCGAACGCGTCGTTCTTGGCGCGGGTGGCCGCCCTGCAGGGTGTGTCGGTGGATTTCCTGCTCGGCGAGCTGGGTTCGGGCCCGCCCGGGCAGCAGGCGCTGGCGCCGCATCTGGCGGAGGTATTCCTCAGCCGTGCGGCGGTCGATCGGCTGGCCATGATGGTGGGGATGAGCTGGCCGCGGCTGCGTCGGGCGCTGCCGCATCTGCTCGAGCCGCATCTGCAGCCCGGTGAGCAGGCTCGGTGGGAGTGGCCGTGGCAGCCACTGCCGCACTATCTGGTGCCTGCCTGTCACCTGTGTGCGGCCCGGCGCGGTGCGCCCGAGGCGGTGGTGTGGCTGGTGTGGCCGGATGGGTGGACGATCTGCCGGCGCCACGATCGGTTCACCCACGTCCGCCAGGCGGGTGGCGACGCGGTCGATGTGCGGCGACTGCCGGAGACGGTCCGCGCACACCGCTTGAGGCTGCGACTGGAGCGGCGGTGGGGGTCGGCGGGAGCGTTCGTGTCCGCGGACGCCTTCGCGATCGTCGGATGGTGGTGGCGTCATTGCCTGTTCGGGCCCTTGTGGCAGGAGCGGGCCCGGCGGGCGGGACTGCATCCCGGGGATGCCGAGACGGCATGGCTGCTGCTGTATCCCGAAGCGGTGCAGGTGGCCCGCCTGCTGCTGCGCCATGAGCAGCGACGGGCCGTGATGCCGGCCGCGCAGTGGGGGCGAGCCGAGTCGGAACTGGTGGCCGACTGCCGCGAGTTGGCCACCGCGGCGGGGGCGCCGGCGGGACGCTGGCAGGTTCCGGTGGCGGAATGGCTGGCGCTGCACCGTCGCTGCGTGCCGCCGGCCTGCATGGAGGGCTTCACACCGGGCCGCAGCGGGCCGGCGCCGTGCGTGGGCGCCGTGGTGCATCAACACAGTGATGAGCGGAGCGCGCTGGAGGACCGGTGCTGTCTGCCATGGCAGTGGAACGATCCGTCGGTACCCGTCTAGACCTGCGTGACCGCCCGCCTCTTGCGAGGAGTGGAACATGCGCTCGCCGCATCACCGGTTCGGGTGACCTGTGGGGAAAGAGGTCTGTCCGGGACGGCGCGTTGGTTGATGCTGGCCGGGGCTGTTCCGCGCGGCCGTCTGCCACCGGACCAGAGGGGGATGGGGATCGTGCCCGTGCACGCCCAGGACGTCACGGTCGTGTATGTCGACCGTTTCGGGCGGCAGCGTGCCCTGCCCGCCGACCGAGTGGGCGTCATCCCGTTCGAGGAGTTGCCGCCAGTGCGTCCGCCGGTGGCCTATCCCGGGCGGACCTCGTTCGTCACCAACACGGCGGCCTCGGCCGGCGGGCAGGCGCAGTCGTGTTCATCGCTGCGCGAGCTGGCCTGCTCGATGCTGCTGGACCGCGACCCGCAGGTAGGGGCGCGCAGCACCGGGCCGGTGGAGCTGCACTGGCAGGATGCGCGGCCACATCGTGTGCGGCCGGCGTTTGTCGCCCGGCGCGCAGGATGCCGCGAGGTGGTGTGCGTGCAGCCGTCCGAACTGTCGGACCGATGGCACCTGGAGCAGGAGGTACTGGCCGTGGTGGCCGCGGCGGCTGGCTGGCAGGTGCGGGTGATGGTGCCGCCGCAGGGCGTTCAGCTGGACAATCTGACCCTGCTGCATGCGGCACGTGACCCGGTCGGCTGCCCGGATCAGCTCGAGCGGCTGCTGGGCCAGGTGGGGCGCCCACGCCGCATCTGTCACGCGGTGCGGGCGGCCGGCCTGCCTGCTCTGGTGGGCGTGGACCTGGCCTACCACCTGCTGTGGAAGAGCGCCCTGGACTTCGATACGCGGCTGTTGCTCACGCCCTCCACGACCGTGTGGCGCAGCAGCAGTTCTGGGGTACTGCCGTGAACGGGCGGCGTGGGGAGCCGCCCCCGCTGCAAGACAGCCTCGCCCTGGGTGACACGGTGCGCTATCGCGGCGAACCCTGGGTGGTCATCGCGTTCTGCGGGCCCCAGGTGTATCTGGAGCGGCCTGGGCAGGCCGCCGCGGATCCGCTGGTCATCGTGCAGCGGGCGCTGACGGCGGCCCCGGACTTCGCCGTCGTCAGCCGGCCGGCCCAGCGGACCGTGGTACCGATGCGGGTCGGTGAACTACAGGGCCTGCCGCGTGCGCTGCGCAAGGAGGCAAAGCGGTGGGAGCGGCACGTCAAGGACGTCCTGCACGAACAGGCCCCCTGGATTGCGGCCGACACGTCGCCCGAGCCCGCGTTCGATCCCGCCCTGCGCACCCTCAAGCAGCGCTGCCGGGCCAAGGCCGACCAGCTCACCGCGCTCGGCCATACGGTGTCGGCCGCCACGGTGGAACGCAAGTGCGCGGCGTGGCGGACGGGCGGCCTGATGGGACTGGTCGACAAGCGCAGCCTGCGCGGCGAGTCCCTCACCGGGCGCGTCGATGCCAAGGTGGTCGACCTGGTGTGGGAGGTCCTGGATGATGAGCGGGAGGCGGGCCGCTCCCCCGGCACCCTGTCGCGTCTGATCGACGACGTGAAACGCCTGGTCTCCGCCCGCTACGCGAAAAGCGGCAAGGTTCCCAAGGAATTGCGGTGCAGCCAGGCCACCTGGTACCGGCTGCTGGCCGGCTTGGGGATCACCGCCGAGAACGCACATGCGGTGGCGGCGGCCCGGTCCGCCGGCAGTGCCCACACCGCCAGCTGGTACACCGGGCGTCCGGCGACACTCGCGCGCTGGCCCGGCGAACTCGTCCAGATCGACACCACAGGGCTGGACGTGCTGGCGATGGGCGACGACGGACGGGTGATCTCCGTGGAGTTGACCATCGCCATCGATGTCGCCACCCGGAGCATCATCGGCGCGCTCGTCGTGCCCAAACGGCACCGGCGCGGTGACGGCACCGGCCGGTGGATCGCCGGGCGGGCCACCCGGTCCTTCGACACGGTGCAGGTCCTCGGGCAAGCTCTGGCACCGCTGCCGGCCCGTCCGGGCTGGGGCCCGGCCACCCTCATGGAGGGATCCGCCCTCCCCTACGAGGAGCTCCTGGCCGCCGATGAACGGTTCGCCGGTTCCGCCGCCCGCCCCGTGATCAAACCGCACACGGTGGTGATCGACCACGGATCGCCCTACATCTCCGAGGACTTCACCCGGGCCTGCCTGTCGCTGGGCATCCGGGTCCGCAAGGCGCGGCTGCGGACCGCGATCGACAAGGCCATCGTCGAACGGGCCATGCGCGCCATCAAATTCGGGTTCAGCCAGTACCTGGCCTCCTACACCCACCACCGGCTGGACCTGCGCGGCAAACAGGTCCGCAAACAACTGGTGTGGACGATTGCGCAGCTGCAGGATCTGTTCGAGCAGTGGGTCGTGCTGCACTGGCAGCAGACCCCGCACGGTGGGCTGCGCAGCCCCTTCCACCCCGGAGTGAAGGTCTCCCCCAACGCCATGTACGCCGCCTTGGTGGCGATGCGCGGCTACCGGCGCATCAGCCTGACCGAGAGCGAGACGCGCAAGCTGCTGCCCGCCTGCTATGTGCGCGTCACCCGCAAAGGTTTTCAGCTCAACAACCGCACCTACAACCTGGACCGGGGTGGCCTGGACGCGTTTCGCGGCTCGTCGGGGATCGCCTGGCTCGAAGGCCGCTGGGAGGTGCACTGCTCCCCCAACAACCCCGAATACGCCTGGCTGTTCGACCGCCGGGCCGACGAGCGGGGCGAGAATCCGTGGGTGGAAGTGCCCTTCATCCACCGCCGGCTGCTGCATGACCGGTGGACGGAGGAGGCCTGGGAGGAGGCGGTGCGCATCCACCAGGCCCAAGGCGGCAGCACCCGTGACGAGGTGGCCATCACCAGGGTCCTGGCCGAGCTGCAACGCACCATGGCCGCCGGGCCTCAGCCTGGCACCCGCGCTGGTGCGCCGCCCGACGCGCCCGCGCCTGCCCGTGCGGTCGGGCCGCTGCCAGCCGTGCCTTCGCCCACGCCGCCCCACGCGGCTGAACTGCCCCCGCTGGACATCGACTCGGTGCGTCCGTTCCGCTCGCTGGACCGGCCCGCACGGGACCTGTTCGACACCCCGGAGCCGGTACGCGGCGGCACCCAGAGCCTCGATGACTTCCTCGCCTCGCTCCCCCAGATCCCGCCCCCCGACCCGCAGGACGGCAGCGACAACACCCCGCCCCCAGACCACCCCGAGCCCCTCCCGGGAGACCGTTCATGAGCACCCGGACGCGCGCGCCACGCACGACCTCGGCCCGCCCCACGGCGGCCGCCGACCCGCAGGACGCCACCAGCACCGTGCACGGCTGGAACGCGCTGGTGCGAGAGGACCCCCCGCACCCCCCGCCGCTGCCTGCCACCGTGCCGAAGACCGTCGACGAAGACGATCCGCGGGTGCGCTACCACGCCCGGCTGGGGCTGGTGGAGACCACCGACATCCGCAAAGGCCTGCTCACCGCACGCCGCCTGCTGCGCCTCAACGGTGAACGCCGCCACCCCTGCCCCCACGTCGCCATCGACAGCGACTGCCGCGGCACCGGCAAGCGGACTCTGCTGCACCACATCGGCCTGGGCTATCAAGGCCGCCTGGAACAGCTGCACGGCATCGACGACAGCATCATCCCCGTGCTCTGCCTCAACACCCCGCCCGACCCTCGCGCACCGGCCGACTGGTCCGCCGCCATGGCCACCTTCCTGGGATGGGATCTCTACCGCACTGACGCCGAGGGCCGGCCCGTCCTGCGCATGAAGGACTTCACCGGACCCGCCCTGCACATGATGCGCAGCAGCCGTACCCGCCTGTGCCTGATCGACGGCATCGACCGGCTGCCCACCGAAGACCTGCAGCCGACGTTCGACTTCTTCGACTACCTCGCCGACGAACTGTCCCTGACCATCTTCTGGAGCGGGATCGGCTCCAGCGACATCCTGCGCGAAGCCCGCACCGCCCGGATCCCGGCGCTGCGCCGCACCGGTGAGGCCACCGCCTCGCTGCGGCCCCGCGCGGTCCCCACCCTGTGGGTCAACCGGCTCCCGCCGCGCAGCGGCGAGCACCCCGACGAATGGGTCAGCGCAGTCGCCACGCTCTCAGCCAAAGTGCATCTCATCCACCACGAGCCCAAAGCGCTGCTGCAGTACGAGGAGGCGTTGTACCTCATCACCGACGGGCTCATGGAGCATCTCGCTCCGCTGGTCGCCATGGCCGCCCAGCTCGCGATCCTCGACCGCACCGAGTCCCTCACCCCCGACGTTCTGCGTGATGCTGCCGCCTACCTCGACCTGCCCGCCGGCGAGGACACCGCCGGTCTTTGGTGAACGCGCTGCGGACCCACGCTGCGGCCACGACCTGCAGCACCGGCAACGTGAGAGTGCTGCGGCGGCCGACTACTCGTGGATGGTCAACGGCACCCGCACATAGGAGGTCCGGCCAGCCCAGATCGCGCCGTCCACACACGTCGGATCGGTCATCGGCCCAGTAATGATCGCAACGTCTCCCGTCGCAGCGACAGCCCTCCGCCACGCTGACGTCGTCGGCATGGTCCCGTCGTAGAAGCAGAGTCCGTCGGGGAAGGAAACGAGCAGCATGTTGCCAGGCAGGCGCAGCTGGGCGCTCCACCCCGCCGTGCGCTCAGGGGCGAACAACGTCGCCGTCGACAGGGGTACCCCTCCCGCTTCGCGCACGAGGAACTCCACGGCGTCCTGCACCTCCACGACGCCGTCTGCGTTCTCCATCTTCATGGTCAGGGGCTGCAACATGAAGATCACAGCCTGCTCGGCGAAGTGCCCGCTCTGTGCCCTCAGTTGCATCTCTCCGGGGGCGATGTCGAGCGGTTCCCGGCCCCCTTGATCCTCTGCGCTCAGCCCAGCCACCAGGGCGACCGCCGTGTCGGCCGCCTCCCTCCGCTCCGGCACGGTGCAGTCCGCGCTCGTGATGCCCGCCTGCGCACCCTGCGCCCCGCCGGCCCACGGCTGGGCAAGTCTGCGGAAAGCAGCCGAGGTTCGAAAGACAGCCTCCTCCGGCTCGTCGCCCGCCAGCAGCGCCCCCGGGAACCTCCCGTGCACTTCCGAAACGATCAGACAGGCCCACTCCATCAACTTGCTGACCGCCCGAGCATCCGCGGCCACGCGATCCAGCAGAACCGATCGGCACTCCTGGCAGCCGTCCAGCGCCGCATCGTACAACTGGTCCATCACAGCGGCACGGGCTCCGAAGTCCGGCACGTGGAACTCCGAAGGCGCCACGAACCGCCGACGACGGTCTCCCGAGTGATCATGCACATGATCAGCAGCGGTGACGAGCTTTTCCACAGACCCTCCGAAGCCTGGTCCTGTCAGTCAGCCCATCGTCTCGCCGCTTCGACATCCACCACCCCAAAAGCACAGAACCCATCACACGTCGGCAGATACTTCGATAAAGAGCCAGCGAGGGCGTCAGGGCTCACCCGCCCCCCACCACGCAACCTCACCATCTGCCGCCGAGCCGCCGGCGTCCACACAACCCAGCAGTGACACCGGCACCTTGACACAGTGTCATACAAGCGAGGGTTGACGGAGGCCCGCCTCGCCCACTCAGCGCCACCCGGACCCGACCAACAAGATCAAACTGCTCCTGCGTCGTCCAGGCACACCAGCGTTCTCGCTACACCTGCGCTCTTCTCAAGCAACCTGCATCGCAGCAGGTCAGGATGCATTAACCACCGCTCACAGCATTCTCAGCTACCTACATCTCCACAGCTCACCGGGCTGTCTCAGTCACACAATCGGTGAGAAGGCACAGCTGGCAGGATACGGGGGTGTTCGGGTCCGGTTGCAGCTACGCGGGCTGCATCTGTTTGATGCACATGTAGCGTTGGGGAAATTGATACCCATCCGTCAATCGCTGGACGGGCGTCAGGGAATCTGCACCATATTGGCAGTGAGTACCGCCGCACCAGATGTTCACTGACAAAGCGTCACCCTGACGACGTCACAGCCCTATTGTCGCAGGCTGTGGTCCATGACCACCAGTCAATCTCGAGAGGCAACACCTGCAGATTCGCTGGTTCTCAGCGCAGGTGGCGCAGCTCGCGCAGTCCGTAGTCGGGCGGCAGCCAGCCCTTCTTCCGCCGTTCGATGGTCCATCGGGTGTGGGGAGGCGGGTGCGGGCAGCCCTGCATCAGAGCGGGTTCATCCCTGGCCCACGAGAGCCCGAAGTGAGCGGTACACACAGGCCAGATCGTCTCCTCCGGCACCTTCACACTCCGCGTCCTCCCTCGCCGGCCACGACGCGGCTTGGAGCGCGGCGGCTGGGGCGGGCGGAGCTTGCAGTCTTCGGCGAAGGCGGTCAGGGACGGTAGTTCCTCGCTTCCCAGCGGATCGCTGAAGAGGGGGCCGCTCGTGCCGGTTGTGAGGCGCCAGAGAAGAGCCGTTGCCCTCAGCAGGGGGCGAGCCCAGACGGGAACGGAGTGGGTCATGCAGCCATTGCGCAGCCCATGATCGTGAAGCGTGATCGTGGAGGCATCCGGGCTCAGATCGCGGACGTGTGCGGTGTTGAGCTGGGTGGTGGAAGCGGCGGTGAACGCAGCCGTAGCGAGCTGAGCCGCCAGATAGGGGTGCGCGGTGGCACGGTGCAGCCGCCACGCGACTTCTGACTCGGTGACGGACGGCATCACCGGTGGGAAGAAGTCCCGGTCCGCCGCCATCGGCGCGGCACAGTGGCACGGGCCGGTCGCGTTATCGAGGGCCTTGAGCGTGGTCAGCGCGGGCAGGCTGATCCAGCGGTTCGCCAAGGGCCTCTTTGCCTGAGGTGTCTGGCGCTCCAGGGCGATCGGCTCGGCTTCGGGCAGCAGGGCGGAGGCCTCCGCGATGCGGTGCTCGACCTGCCGTAGTCCGCGCTCCAGGAACGCCCGCATGGCCCGGTGGTGGCAAACGAGGATCAGGCGCACCCCGGTGCGCCGGCGCAGGGCCAGAAGGTCTCTGAAGCGGTGCGGGGTGAGCAGGTGGGCGCGTAGCAGGGTGAGGTGGGTGATGGGGGTGGCGAGGATCCAGGCGGCCGCGATCGCCCAGGCGGGGCCCGTATGGAGCGGGCGGTAGCCGGTCAGAGGGACGGGTTTGCCCAGTGCGGCGAGGACGTCATACGCGAGCGCGATGGCGGTGTCAGTTCCCGGGGTCGGGTGCACGGTGAGGCGTCCGTGATGCGGGGCATGGGATGCCAGGGCCGCCCGGGTGTGAACCACATCGTCGTACGGGTCGAGCACCACGGTGACGGGCGGAGGATTCGGGCAGTCCAGCACGTCAGACCACCGCGCGATGGCTCAGCTTGCTGTAGGACCATCGCAACAGATCCTCATCCAGGATCCGCCCGGACTCCTTCATCCCGACGGTGAGGTGATGGGTGATCTTCGCCCAGGCCCGGAAGTTGCCGTGGGCCGCTTCCTGGTCGCACAAGGCGATCAGATCCGGGTCAGCGTCCGCCCAGACGGGGTGGAATGCCGGGATGACGGTGTGGACTTCGTCCAGCGGCATGGGGTCGATCTCCTGCCACGCATACACCCGGGATTCGAGCATCGGCTCGCTCTGCAGCATCTCGAAACAGCCGTCACCGCCCGTGAACACGATCGTCAGGTCCGAGCCGATGTCATCCCACAAATAGCGCAGGTACTCGAAACACATCTTCGACAGCCACTGGGCCTCATCACAGACCAGAACGTGTGTCTCCTCCAGAGCGCCGCGCAGCATCCGGTCGAACTCGATTGGCTGTCCCGGCGGCCGGCCCTGCAGGCCCAGGGCGTGGAACAGCTCGTGGCGCAGGTCTCGGGTTGAGGGCCGGGACCGGAACTGGATCCGACGCGTCAGCTTCGGCGCGAGCTCACGCAACGAGGTGTTCACCGCCAGCGACTTGCCCCGGCCCGCCTGCCCGTAGATGCAGATCATCGCTCTGGCCTCGATCGCGGTTCGGATGTTCTCCCTCACCATCAGCAGGGCACGTGTGGAAACGACCTGCGCACCCGGCAGACGCATGAAGTGGTCCTCCCGTTCCCGGGGCAGCCGACCCTGCCGCTCAGCAGTCACCATCACTCAACGCTCCCCGCTGTCGTCACGTACACCGGCCACCCCAGGCGGCTCGGCCTCAGCAGCTGCCTGCCCGGCGTCCGTCTGCGAGCCGGCCGCCTGGCGGGGGCGGGCAATCGGACGGGCCCAGGAGTCCGGGGGCTCACGGGGCGGAATCAAGTCCGGCAGCGCCCGCGCTGCCAAATCGACGCCTGTGGCCCGGGCGATCTCCGCCTCGGCCTGACCAGAAGTGACGGTGCGCCGCGGACGGGGAGCGCCCGGCGTGGTCGTGGCTGTGTAGCGGGTCCGGCGCAGCTTCTCCGCCGCCTTCAGATCCGCTTTCAGCGCGCGGGCCTTCTTCTCCCTGACCGAACTCAGCGCACGGCGCTGCTCCACCGTCGCCGCCTGCGCGAGATAGGCGCTGCCCAGATACCGGCCCCGCTCCTCGGTGGAGAACACCTCGATCTGCCCGTCGTAGTGCGGCAGATATCGCAGCCGGACCTTCGTCCCGACGTGCCCGGCCATCCACGGCGCGATATAGGCACGACGCCGCCACGCGATCCCGTTCGTCGTGATCTTCCGGACCCGGCCGTCGTCCTCCAGCGCGAAGAACGCCAGCTGCTCCTCCGCAACGTCCTCGACCGGAGCCGGATCCGCCTCCCACGCCGCCAACGGCGTCATCCCGTCCGCAAGACCCTCAGGGCGGTGCCCGGTGTTCCACCAGGCCACCCACTCCAGCAGGACTTTCACGAAGTCCGGGTACGAGAGCAGATCCTCCACCGGATCCGGGCGACAGGCCTCCGCGGAGCGAGCACGATGCGTATATCCAGGCAGCGAGACCAGCAGCATCGCCTCCACAGCGCCGTTCAACGACTCGATCGTGCCCTTCCGGTACGGCTTGTACGCCGGCAGATCATCCACCGGGACCGCGAGCGCGCCGAGAGCCCGCTGCACCGTCTTACACAGGAACTCCTTGCCCCGGTCCACCCGAACCACTGTCGGCAGCCCGCCGAACGGGCCATAGGGCTCGGCGCGGCAGATCCCCGTCCGCAGCGCCCCCAGCACAGCGTCCCTGGCCGGTTCATGCGGGGTGACGGCGACACCCACGATCGCCTTCGTCGCGACATCGATGAACCATGTCACCCACGGACATACCGGCTGCCCCTCGACGTCCACCCGCACCGGAATCCGCTTGTGATCACCCTCCCAACACGCATTCCGGTGTGTGGGCGGCCGTTTTCCGTAGACGTCGAACCGACGCCGAGCAGCCTCACCACCCTTCAGACCAGCCCGCTCCCCCGCCGACAAGTCCCGGCGTACAGCGCGCTGCAAGGTACGCAGAGAAGGCACCGAGCCAGAATCACCAGCCGCGGCCGCTTCCGCGAGCAGCTCGCGATGGACCGCGGCCACATTCCCACCCCACACCGCAAGACGCGCCCGCACCTGGGGCGACACCCTGGCTCGATCCGGCGTACATGCCGACAACCTGCCCTCACGCCGAGCGACCGCCACCCAGTTCCACACCGTCCGCAATGACACGCCAAGAGCCCCGGCCACCAGACGCGCATGCGCCGTCGTCAACTCGCCCCGGCCATCCAGGGCGACGAGCCGAGCCACCGCACCCTCACGCTTGCAGGCCGGCCACCGCTGCGGCATGTCCTCGCCGCCAGAAACCTGATCGGACACTCCTCACCCCCGGCTGCACCTCGTGCAGGTGGTGGCTGTCCGCCTCGGCTTCATCCATCCCGACACGCCGATCAGGCACACACGAACGGATGAAGCAGGGCCCCCGGTTCCCGAGCCGCGCCGGAACGCGGCTGTGCGGATGCCCGGTTACGTGCGAGGAAGCGGCTCGATGAGCAGTGCGTCCATGGGCTTGCTGCGATGGGGGCGCAACACTTCCAGCCAGGTCACTCCACCGTCCAGGAGACGCCCCATGCACCCGAAGCCGTTCCACCCCAGATCGACGAAACAGCGTTCAGTCCGCTGGCCACGACCGGCCAAAGGCTGACCGTGCAACGTGACTTCTCCGAGGTCAACGCCCCGTTGCTCCAACGCGACCAGGGCGCACGTCGCCGCCCGGCGCAACGGGCTCGTCTCCACCCAGCGCCGCCGTACATGCCGGGCGACGTCAGGGTCCTCGAGGTCTCCGTCCAACAGCCTCAGCGGCGTGATGCTGATCTTGCCCTTCACGCGCCGGCCGAACAGCTCGATCCGCGCAGGGCGCGGCACCATGCTCTGCAGCCCCTCGAACTCTGTGAGCATGTGGTCCCTGGGCGCGGGCCCGGCTTCCGGGTCCGCCGTGAGGGAGGCAAGGCGCTCGCGAGCCAGGGAGAACGGCTCACCCTTCCGCCAGAGCAAGAACAGCTCGAAGCCCTCGTCCAGCAGGCTGCGACCACGGAACTGGAAGGAAATCCCCCGGGTCCGGCCCCGCAGGGCCTGCCTCATCCCCACGTACGAGTCACGCCCGTTGATCGATGCATCCAGCGACTCGCCCAGCCAACGCTTGTCCGTACCGTGCTCAATGACGACGTCGACATCGTTTGGCTCTAGCGCCCCGCGCGCGTACGACCCGAAGACGTACACCTCGTCCACCAGGCCCAGAGGCCAACCACCGTCCTCAAGCCGCGTGATCATGTCCGCCAGCAGCCGCGTCGCCCGCTCGCGCTTCACCCGGCCACGCCCTCGGCATACGCGACACGGAACTCCTGTGCCATCACGAGAACAGAACCCGGGACCGCGCGCGGCTTTCCGCCCTCAAGCGTCTGTCCGACCACCTCCGCCGCAGCCCTCCCCCGCTGCAGCTCATACTCCTCAACCGCAGCGGCGAACTCTGCCGGAACCTCCCGCCGGTCCACCACACCCGCCACAGCAACCTGCGGGAAAGACCCACCAAACGTCTGCAGCTTGGCCCACCCCAGGGCACGGCCCGCCTGACGCATCGCCGAGCGAATCAGAGCGACCCCGCCCAGCTCCTCCGCCTCATCAACACCGAGCCGGAGTTCATACGACCCACCGAAAACGCCACCACCCGGCGGACACGACCGACGCAACAACGGCACCAGGACAGCAACAAGACGCTCAAAACGCGGATCCCCCGCAAACGACGGCATACACCGAGCGTAGCCAGACACGACACGGCCCCACCCGGCGTTTCGCCACACCCACCCACAGGAGCGACAAGCCTCCCACCCACCGAACGACACCAGCCTTCACCGACAAAACGACACCACAGCCCCGGCATCAGCCCAGCCCAGCACCAGTGAAAACCCATGACGCACACCCAATGCACAACACACGGCGCCCATCAAGCCCCCGTCCGCGTGCGGACGGTTCCACGCTGATCCACAACACCGATGCCCTCCTGCGGAATGCCGACAACGGCTTCGGCCACGAGGGTTCCGTCGTGGCGGGTTTCCAGGCGGCGCGCGTGCTTCCCGCTGGGGTCGGGCCGACCTGGACGTAATCGTCGGGGCAGGCCTTCGGCGGGCAGATCGGCCCGCATGTATCGTCACAGCCGCTCACCGGTGGACCCTGCACGCTCCAAGCTCCGCGCGGTCGCGGGTCGGTGACGCACCGGCAGGGCCTCCAGCCCCAGCGAGAGGGCCGAGGCGAAGTGAAAAGCATGGACAGGCCGGGGCGCGAGAGTGTCACGGGCGTGGCCGATCAGCGCGTCGGCGGTCTGGGCGTCCTCGCGGCAGGGCATCCACAGCAGCAGTCCGGTGCCGTCCTTGGGACGGACGGCGTACGAGACGACACCGGTCACCGTTCCATGGCTGTCCACGGCCACGTGTACCGCCGGTGGCTCCAGCTCCGCCCACCAGCCCGCATCCACCACAGACCGGCCCTCCAGGGCGTCGCTGAGCATCGCCGGCGTGACGGACGGCTGACCAGGCAGCCGGTCGGCCTCGACCAGCGCCAGGACCGCCGACTCGTCGGCCGGGGTGTAGGGCACAGCAACAGGCCGAGGGCAGAACTCACCATCACGACCATGACCGCAGGACTCCTCCCTGTCCAGGAACGGGACCCGTGAAGCGGCACAGATGCCGCCCCACAGGCACTGACGGGCGACAGGGCGGCTCCCCGCTCCACGACTCCCAGCAGCCACCGTTCGACGGCTCCCAGGGCCAGCAGAACGGCCAGGTCGCTTTCCCGCTGGAGCGCTGCCCGGTCGATCAGCCCCGCCTCCACCCACAGCAGGAGCGCGCTGGCGTCCAGGCTGCGGGCCCTGCTTCCCCAGTGCCGCGCCCAAGTACTGCTTGTGACGCGGCAGATAGCGGAGCTGGTCCGGCGTGAGAAGGGACAGGACGAGCGACTTGCAGCGCCAGTAGCCGGTCGGCAGATCGGCGCGGTAGCGATCTGCGAGCGGCACGGCGAACGCAGCCGCGACGAAGGCGTCCGTGAGGAACGGCGACGCTTCGGGCACCGCCCCGGCTGCCGGGATCGTCTCGTGGGGATAGAAGGCGTCGAACGCGTCTGCCTGAGCCCACGAGTGGCCGTTCCGCGCGTGTTCGGCGATCCGCTCAGCCACCCACGCGCGCCACCATACGGTCGCGGCCGACCGGTACGGGTCGGCCAGCAGTGCGGGCGCGGTGGGGACGATCCACTCGGGCCAGTTCGCCGCCCAGTACCCTGCGGCGCCCGCACACGGCCGGGTACGCACCGGGCAAGCGCGCCACCCCCTCACCGAACAGGCCCGGCCCGCTGCGGGCCACATCAGCCGCGTAGCGCCGTGCAGCCCGCACCCCGTGCCGGTGAGCAATGGCCGTTGTGGCGTAGCGCGGCACGCCGAGCAACTCGTCCGAACCATCTCCCGACAGCCGTACGTCCACGCCACGCGTGGCTGCACGTTCCGCCATGGCCGCGTTGAGATCCGGGCGCGCATCCAGCCGGGGCCCGCACGCGCACCAGCGCGGCACCGCACTGTCACGCTCGGGGTCGATCACCTCCAACTCGACGCGGGAGAGACCCAGGTCATGCGTGAGGCGGGAGACCGCGGCCAGCTGCTCGACGGTCCCGCCCTGCTGCGCTGCTGCGCGGAGGCCTCGCCGACGCGCCCCACTCCGGCGCCGCAGGCCGACCCCGTTCCCTGGCACCGCACGCCCTCCGCCCTCCTGTCTTTTCGTGTCGGAGAAGGGCTGTAGAGGGGAAGTCAGCCTGTTCGAGATCACCGGACCATCGGTGAACGCCCGTTGACCTCGCACCATGCAGCCACGCACGCAAACGTCCCCGCCAGCCGGTATGACCGATGGTGCGACCGTTGATGTGACCGATGCTGAGACCGTTGGTGTGACCGTTGATGTCCCGGCCAGGCCGGGAGCCGAGCGCTCACAGACACCCGGCCGGGACGCATCGCCCGGACCGGCTCCGCCCGGCCCTCTGGCGCGCGGAGGCCTCGCCGACGCGCCCCACCCCAGCGCCGCAGGCCGACCCCGTTCCCCGGCACCGCACGCCCTCCGCCCCCCACCATGATTGTCGGAAAAGGGCTGTAGAGGGGAAGTCAGCGCCCGGAAAGGTCACCGACCATGCCGGTGAATGCCTGGTGACCTCGCCAAATGCAACTACACGACGCCTGCATTGCCGCAGCTCAGCGCAACCCCAAGCGCAACCCCAAGAGCAACGGCATGCGCAACCCCAAGCGCAACGGCAACCGCAACCCACCAAAGCCGGGGGTGCGGCTACTTGTGCGGGTACTCGTGCGCCTACTTGCACCCCAACTCGTCCCGGTACTTGTGCAGCTGCGACACGCGCCCAGTAGATCATTGCCGCGGCAGCCGACCGAGCGCACACTGGAACCGGTGTTGCCCCTCACAACGCTCCCCTTGCGGGAGTGGCGGACAGAGCCCTGAACGGCCGTCACGTCCCGTTCAGGGCTTCGCCTTGCCGAGAACATCCCCGCCCCAGCCCGACGCACACAAGCCCCAGACCACGGCACGGTGAAGTCCAAGGCGACTGGGGACCATCCCCGCGCATGCGAGGAGCAGTCCATCCCGCCGGCGAGCAGCGTCGTCATCCGGGGACCATCCCCGCGCGTGCGGGAGGCAGTCGAGCAGGTAGCCGTGGGGGCAGGCCGCGTAGGGACCATCCCCGGATGCGGGGAGCAGGCTCATGTACCTGTCCACGCGTGACGAAGACCGGGGACCATCCCAGCGCGGGCGGGGAGCAGTACGCCCGACCAGCCATCGCACCGCCGCGCGAGGGACCATCCACGCACGTGCCGGGACCAGGCGGCGTACGGCTCGTACAGCTTGGTCGTGGTGGGACCATCCCCGCGCATGCGGGGAGCAGCAGATGTCCAAGGCCACCGCGATGGACGCCAAGGGACCATCCCCGCGCGGGCGGGGAGCGAGGCTCTACCAGGTGCGGGAGCATTCCCGCTGAGTAGGGTGCGACTCAGCGGTTGAGGTCGAAGACGCGGACGTCGAGGTCGGTGTAAGCGCCGGGATCGACGGTGGCGACGAGGGCGTCCATATCCCACTGAGGAAGCGTGCGGGCTGCATGCGCTGCCACCGCCACCCCTACCGGCTTACCGTTCCGGTGCATCTGGGCAACTGTCAGAGCGGCCGGGTAGTCGAGATCAAGCATGTGCAGGACGTCGAGCTGTCCCACATGCTCGACGATGCCAGGATGATCGAGGTCCGCCTGGAGCACAGCGAGCACCGGCACCCACAAGCGCACCTCGGGTTCGAAGTTGGCGCGATGGATGAGAGCAGAGACCTGCCGGTTCCCAGACAGGGCGAGCAGAGTGGGCGTGTCGAGGATGAGGTGGTGCTGGATCACGCGGCATCGTCGCGCGCCGGCCGGGCGAACGTGTCCCGCAGGCGGCGGCCCATCGCCGCGCTCTCCTCGTCCGTCACCTCGGTACCGAAATGCTCTGCCAGATAGGCCCGCGTCACGTCCGCACGCTCACGCCGCTCCTCATCCGTGAGACTCGATTCCGCGAACTCCTGCACCAGAGAACGGATAGAAGTCCCACGTGACTCCGCCAGCACAGCCAGGCGGTCACGCACCTCAGCAGGAACCCGAATCATCGCATCAGCCATACAGAAAGTATACGTCACAGTATACGTGCGGGAGAAGGAGTCCCATGCAGCCCGCGCGGACGGGAAGCAGATGCCGCCAGTAGGCAGCCCCGGAGCCGAAGATCATCCCCGCAAGGAGAGCATTCACTCGATCTGTACGGAGCGGACCATGGCGAGGCACCATCCCCGCGCGTGCAGGGAGCAGGAGGCGGGGCGTGTAGGCATGCGGCACTGGTAGACCGCCCTCGTGTCAGTGGGATCCGAGCATGCCGGGTGAGTCGATGTCGACGGTGACCACACCGGGTGGATAGGCGTCCTCGTGACCGGTCAGCAGGATGGACATGCCAGTGAACTCCGGCCGGGGCAAGGCACAGTAGAGGGCGTGGCAGGTGTCGGGGCCGCCGTAGCCGTCCCGGATCATGCTGCCGACGCTGATCGCGGCGACCATGTCCAGCGGGTCGACAGTCACCGAGGAGAAGGCCAGTACACGGCGTGCGGCGCCCTCGTCATCGGCTTCAGCCTGAGCCAGGCACAGCGCGGGGATCCGCAGCTGCTCCCCCGGCGTCAGGGCCATGTTGCCGGCCAGCAGGCTGAGCGTCTTGTGACCACGGGCGAGCGCAGATACCGCGCTGGTGTCGAGGATGATCACGCAGCCGAGTCCCGGGCCGTGCGCGCCTTGTCCGCAGCGATCTTGTACAAATTGCCCAGCACATCAGGGGCCTGATCGAACTCGGCATCACTGATCGCCACCCCCAGCAACCGACGCACCGCCTCCCGGTCCGCCGCCAGCCGCTCCGCACGCTGCGCCGCCGTCGGCTGCTCCGCAGCCAACGCCTCCACCAGCTGCCCGATACTCACACCCCGCTCCCTCGCCAACTCAGCAAGATGATCACGCGTCTCCCGCGGAACCTGAATCGTCGTCGAAGCCATAGCAACACTATAGAACATCTACAGAAATGAGGCTGTCAGCGGCACGCAGCCATTGGGCGCATCCCCGCGCGTGTGGTGGTGGAGTCGATGCTGACCAGGGACGGGTCCACGTCGCCCCGCTTCGCCGCCTCCGCGATCAGGTCCTCCAGCAGGGCTTCGAACACTCCGGCGTCACGCCACCGGCGGAAGCAGTTGAAGTCGGTTGACCAGGCACCGAACTCGCTCGGTCTCTCCCGCCACTGCCCGCCGGTCCGGAACCGCCAGATCACGCCCTCGCACTGCTGCCGCAAGGTCTTGGGGTACGCGCCGTACTCGCCGATCGGCGGGTGCGGCTCGATGAACTCCCACTCTTCGTCCGTCAGTTGCGCGCGTGCACGCACGACGGTCTACCGGGCCAGGGCCTGGAACGGGGCGAAACCCACGGGTCCATCACGACCCGAATGGCGCTAGGCGGGCTGCGGGGCGGGTGTTTCCGGAGCGGCCGCGACGTTGCGGGTCTCGCGCATGATCAGCAGGCCGTTGACCACCATCAGTGTCGCGGTCAGGCAGTGGACGCCGAGCGCGGTGGCCACGGAGCCGTGGTGGGCCAGCACGTTGGTCATGTCGCCGTACGCGGCGAGTGCTTCCACCAGCAGCACCCAGCCCAGCGCCCGGCGGTGACCCGTCACCAGCAGGACGCCCAGAACCAGGGCCAGGACGACGTCGCGGATTCCCTTGATGATCAGGAAGCCGTCGCCGTCACCGGGCGGCCAGCTCGGCAGGCCGTAGCCCGGCGCCGTCGTCTCCGGGCTCAGGATGTACTCCGTCCCGAACCAGAGGATGAAGAGGATGAAGGCGGCGGCCAGGATAGTGTTGATCTTCTTCAGCGACATTGCTCTTCTCCATGCGAGTCTTCGTCAGCTTGGTGAGCTTCGTGGAGCTTGCCGAGTCGTGTGGGGCCTGATCAGGCCGCGTGGACGCGGCCGATCGAGGGCCGCAGCTTGCCGGGATCGCAGTTATGGGATCCGAGCGGCAGCTGCATTCCCGAATGTCGGGACTTCGGTGGTCAGCAGCCCCCGAGGAGTGGGGATTGGCCACCGGCGCGGCCTCGGCCCTCGAGGTCAGAAATCCGAAGCCCTCCGGCTCACCCGACGGGGAAAAAGCCGTCGATACCGAGGCGAACCAGCGCATGTCGGGGAAGCGGTGGTATCAGGCGAGGGCGGCAACCAGCAGGGTGAACGCGGCGACGATGACGGCGACGCGGATGTAGTGGTAGCGGTTCCAGCGGTGCAGCTGCTCCTTCCAGTCGGCGGGCCGGTTCTCGGGGGTCCAGGTCTTGTTTCGGTTGTTGATCGGGACGAGCAGCAGGATCGACATGACCACGCCGAGGATCAGCAGTCCGGCGGCGATGACTACGAGGCCGGTGCCGGGGCGGTGCCATCCGGCGACGGCCCAGATCGCGCTGAGGATGAGCGAGCCTATGTACCAGAACGGCATCAGGGCGCCGAGCATCCGGCCGCCGTGGGCGTGGCCGAGCTGGCGGCTGTCCTCGGGAAGCGCGTCCAGGATCCGGTTCATGATGAAGGCGACGGAGAACTCCACCCCCACCATCAGGCCGACGACGACGGTGGTGACGACCTCGAGTGTGTTGAGCATGACGATCCCTCCGTGAACTAGCGTTGCTAGATGATGAGGCAACGCTAGTACTGCTAACGCTCGATTGTCTAGCGATGCTAGGATCGATTCATGTCGGTAAAGGAACGCAAGGAGCGCGAACGGGCGGAGCGCGAGCGCCTCATCGTGGCGACAGCCCGCGAACTCGCCGAGCAGCAGGGCTGGGACGCAGTCACCACCCGCCGGCTCGCCGAGCGCATCGAGTACAGCCAGCCCGTCCTCTACAGCCACTTCCGCGGCAAGCGCGAGATCATCGGCGCCGTCGCCCTGGAGGGCGCCACCGAGATGGCCGCGGCGCTGCGGGCCGCGACCTCCGCCACGGACGGCACGCGCGAGCAGGTCGCCGCCCTCGCCCGCGCCTACCTCGACTTCGCCGAGCACAACCCCGCGGTCTACGACGCCTTGTTCCAGCTCGACGGCGGCCTGGCGTACGCACAGGACGACACCCCCGAGCCCCTCAAAGACGCCTTCGCCGCCCTGCTCGAATGCCTCACCGAAGTCGCCGGCGACAGCGTCCACCCGGCGCTGTTCACCGAGGTGTTCTGGGCGGCTCTGCACGGCCTGGCGACCCTGACCCGAGCAGGCCGCCTGCTGCCCGAGGACGCTGAACCGAGGCTGGAGCTGCTGCTGGAACGGCTCGCCATGACCTGACACACCATCCCCGCAAGCACCCAGCCGGGGCCCCCGGGCCCCACCGCTGCCAGCCTGCGGCAACGCCTCCGGCCACTCGCACCCACACCGCGCAGCCGCAGACCACCGGGCCCGCACCCCAGACGGGCACCCACCCCGGAGACTGCGACGCTCATTGATCACGACCCGATACACGCCCTAGTAGCGCCTTACGATTACGGAAGACTGGTAGCTCACCAACGAAGGGGCAGTTCGTGGCGCAGGTTGTTCGGCAGCAACTTGTGGAAGCGTACGTGGGGTACCACGCGTTCGGGTTGCAGGAATCCGACGATGCGGACCTGCCGGTCGCTTTCCCGGACGAATTCGATTTCAGCGTCTTCCTCAGCGCCCACCCCGGGCGTCTGGACATCACCAGCGGCGGCCACACCCACACGGCCACGGTGACCGTCGAGGTCTGGGACGCGGTTCCGCCCGCGATGGATCCTGCCGGTTGGGACGAGCAGGCTGAAGCCGATCTCACATTCAGTAGCGGCCAGTTGGCGGTGTGGTCCATGCACACGGGCCGGATGGACGACGTCATCACACTGGCAGAGTCCGGCGGTTCCTGGCGGGTCCGGGTCAGCTGCGCCGGCCGGGCCGAGGCCGCTGCCCTGTCGGAGGGCGACGGGACCGGCGTCGGGGTGGAGCGCTACCTCATCCAGTTCTGGCCGGCGAACACGTAGGGCGCAGAGCGCGCCGGCGAGGGCTGTGTTCACCCCCCGCCGGCGCGCGCACCTCGAGTTCAGGAAACGATGGTGACCATGAAGCCGTCGTCGAGTCCGTCGATGATGCGGTTCTTGCCGTAGTAGCTCTTCAGAATCTGGCCGCCGGCCTGGTTGTCGGCCTTCGGGATGGGCTTGGCGGAGAAGTTGAACTTCGTGACTTCCGGGTCGTACTCGGATTCCGCTGCTCCTTCGTAAGTACTGGCAAACGGATACTCGTCGCACTCCTTGTCGCCACTGGTGTAGTTGGGTCCCCAGTACCGCTTGCACTGCTTGACGGCGGCAGCGCGGTTCTTGTCGATGCGCTTACTGTCCACCGTGCGGTGGAGCGGCTCCTTCGCGGTCTGGCCCGGAACCTTCTTCGCCGACATGTACGGCTTGGTGTCCTGGGGCACGAGGAACGTCTGGCGGATGTGCGCCGCCTCGGCCTGTTCCTCCGCGCCCGGCTTCGCGCTCAGGGTGAGCGTGGTGAGGTAGCTGAAGGTAGCCGCGCCCTTCTTCTCCGGCTTGGTGCCGCCGGTGGAGTTGGCCAGGTACGAGGCCGAATCCCAGCGGGGTGCGAGCATGAACAGTTTGCCGCCCAGTGCCCCTCGCAGCGTCCATCCCGGCGGGGGCGTGTAGCTGATGACCGGCTCGTAGACAGCGAAGAGCAGGTCCAGGTCCTTCTTGCTGCCCTGTCCGGGCTTGGCGGTCACCGTCTCGTTGAAAGTTCGCTGAGCCTTCAGCTGAGTGAACGTCTTCGTGCCCGGCATCTTCCCGCCCCGGACGTACTTTGCGCCGGCGGGCCAGCTCTGTGGAATGTTGCCCTTCGTCGTGATCGGCATGGTTGCCGCACCGGTCGTGCCGGTGGTCGTGAAGTCGGTGAAGTCATACTGGAAGTTGATGTCGCGGCTGTTCTTGGCGATCGTGCCGATGACGCGGACGTTGAACATGCTCTCGCCGACCGGCCGGTTGTTCCGCGTCCAGGTCTGTAGGAACGACGCGCCATTGCACACCGCGAACCGTGACTTGACGAAGAAGGACTTTTCGCTGCCCAGGCCCTTCACGCATTCCCCGTAGGTCATCGTGCGGGCTGGTTCCGGCGCGGTTGCCGAAGGCCCCAACAGCGCCCGCACCGCAGGAGCGCTCTGCTCCGGCGCCATGCCGGACGTTCTATGCGACAGCGGCGCATACGAGGCCGCCGGCCCGACGGTTTCCCGCGGCAGACGCGCCCCGGGCTCCGTCTGCGCCACCAGATCCCGCAAGCGCTGCATCCCGGACCCACTCTGCAGGTCTTTCAGCGACGGCTTTACCGCGCCCACGGGCAGGACGAACGACTCCACCCTCGGCGTCACTGGGCTCCCCGAGCCTGCCATCGCAGGAGCCGCCGTGGACACCACAGCCAAGGCTGTCGCGGTCGTCAGCAGCCGTATACAGAGCCGCCCCCACACTCTGTTCATCAAGCAAACCCCCTGAACATGCGTCATGCCAGGCATCACGCCTGACATTGGTCACCCCTCACCCTTCCGAACTGGCATGCGAATACAAGGGGGTTATGCGTTGCTGTCTTGATCACCTCGGAACCTTGTCCGAGACTGCCACCGGACCAACAGCCTCCGGCTCTTGACCATCCCCGCCCTCGCGGGGAGCAGGATCTGTCACGCGCCGACTCGTTGGTGATGCCTGGGTGTGTTCTGTACCGGGGGGGACCATCCCCCGCGCGTGCAGGGAGCAGATGGATTGGACGGTGTTCAGCGCGTCGAAGGATGATCACCGCAGGTCAGCTTGACGAACTGGTGCAGCGGATTTCCGTGGGGGGGAGCACCTGCCGATCCCGAGCCCGGCGAATGACGGGGCGCAGTTGCTCACACCGTCACAGATGAAGCACTGTCCCCTACCAGGGGTCGGCGCTGCGGCCGTCCGCTCCGAGGAGCGGTGGATGGTGGACCAGGACGAGGAGGGCGGGTTGTTCCTGGCCGCCTATGCGCCGTAGGACATCGCAGCGGACGGCTCGGTGAGCAGCAGCAACGTCGCCTCGTTCGCCCACGGGGGCAGCCCGGCAAGGGCGACGGACGGGCAGGCGCTCGGGGCGGCAGTCCACATGGCCGGGCTGGATCCGAAAGCTGCCCTGCAGCTCGCTGCCTGGCTGGAGACGATGGCCGCGTATTGGGACCGGTCCGAGGAGCTGGGAGACACAGAAGCGGCAGCCCCGATCCTTGCGGCGGCCATGTGTTTGCTCAGACCTATCTGCGGACTGCAGACGATCGGTGAACCACACAGTGGCGATCACGTCCCCCGCCGACAGCCCGGGCCGCCAGGTCGCGCAACCTCTTCGTACGGCGTTCCCAGGGTTCCGTCGACCATCAGACTGCTCAGCCGGTCCAGGGCGTCCCTGGTCAACTCCAGGTCGGACAAGCTGCCAGTGCGGGCCAAGCCCCAGTAGATCGGGCAGACAGTTGAGGAACTGGATGCCGGTCATGTTTCTGATCAGCGCTCGAACAAGTCCTTCGTGGCGGGCCGCGAAGGACGCTTGACACCGCTGCACGCCAAGAGCTCGGTCCCCGTAGCGTCGAAGTACAGATTGAAGAACCAGATCCGGTCCGCTGCGTCGATGATCCCAGTACGCAGTTGCTCACCACGGCGCCGCGCGAGGATCTCAACGGTCTCGCCGAGGCCGAGGGTCAGCTGGCCGGTCTTCGACACCCGTCTCAGCCTTGTGGCAGCGATGCCGCAGACCATCCACTGGGGCACCTCGTCGTCCCAGACCACTACGTTGCCGCCGGCAGCGATGGCGTCCCGTGCTGCACTGCAGGCGCTCGTCTGGTCGGTGAGCATCGCGGCAATGTCGGGCTGACTTGAGTGCTCGTCCTCGGCGGCCATGCGGTGACTGTACTGAGCAGGAGCTTAGCGGCAGGATTCGGCATGGGCCTGCGCGGGATAGAGGAAGATCATGACGGGACAGCCCTGCTGTCCTGCGATCCGCTCAGGGGCTCTAGCCGCGCAACCGTGCCGCCGCTCGATTCGGCCGACTGCAAACCGACTTCGGCCCGTCCCCGCAGCTCGGATCTGGCCTGGCCTCGCGGGCGAGTCGCTGCCCGCTGGCGGCGGTGGAGCGGGTGGTGGCCCTGATGCCGAGGCCGAACAGCTCGCAGATCAGCAGGGCATCGCCGCCGGCGGCCTGTACCTCGTCAACGATGCGGTCGCTGCGCAGCACGTGGGCGGACGCCGGGTACTGCCGGTACAGCCAAGCACGGGACACGGGTGTGGTGGACAGTGAGGTGCGCTGAGT
This sequence comes from Streptomyces sp. AM8-1-1, assembly GCF_032229325.1. Taxonomy (NCBI): domain Bacteria; kingdom Bacillati; phylum Actinomycetota; class Actinomycetes; order Kitasatosporales; family Streptomycetaceae; genus Streptomyces; species Streptomyces sp. AM8-1-1. The sequence goes on along the minus strand of NZ_CP135086.1, from coordinate 8,357,391 downwards.
GATGAAGACGTGGGGGTTGGCGGTGCCGGGCCAGCAGGCTGCGATGGGCGAGGTAGGCGGCAAGGCGTACGCGGACCGGTTCGGCGAGCAGGACGGTGCGTCCGGGCAGGCGCAGCGGCCCTGTCTGTGCCGCGAGGGCGTCATCGAGGGTCAGGTGGCGGTCGCTGGCACGCCGGGCGTGGAAGACAAGCAGGGTGGCGACGGTGGCCCGGCCCGGGTCCTGGGGAGGCGAACGGTCAGAGCGGGGGTGGTGGTTTCGTGCGAACGCAGACGGGGTGAAGCGGCTACGTCGGTGTGGTGTGGCTGAAGCCAAGGGAGGTCAGTCCTTCGGCTTGGCACAGTCTGTCGGAGGGGCCTCCGACCTCAGTCTGTAGGCCGTCGGAGCCCCGTTCTACCGGCCCGGTACAGACGGCCCACGTTCACCCATCCCACCCCCCAGCGCGCCGAGGCCCCGCCGACGCGCCGGCCCCTGGCGCCGCAGGCCGGTCCGTTCCCCGACACCCCGCCCGCCTGTGCTGCCCGTCCTCGCCCGACTCCACCAGGACCCTCCAGCCTCCGGCAGCAGGGGCGTTCTTCTCGGCGTTGGGCCGGCTACAGCGCAGCCGCCTGCACCGCAACCTGGAGAAGCACGCGATAGGGGCGCTGAGATAGCAGCGGCCCTATCGCGCTGTGCCGTTCACGGAACGAAGCCGGGTTCGGGGGTGTGGTGGGGGGTGTGCTGGGTGCATGCGCTGCACTGGCCATGGCCGCTCGGGTCGGCTCGCCGCGGCGTTGGTCCGGTACACGAGCGGCAGGCCGGCCAGTCCAGGCACAGTGGGCACAGTCTGGTGTCGGTCACCGTGCCCGGCCGACCACATCCACCGCACTCCACCAACACGCGAGAGACGGTAGGAGACCCCGTATCGTCGGCTGGCGGCGACGCGGAGCCGTTGGCCCGGCGCGGGGGGACGGATGATTCATCCGGGGTGTCGCAGGCAGCGTCCAGGCATGACCCGCCGGGGTAGACGGCGTCGGGGCCGGACGGTGTCCTCAGGGCACGAACCCGGGCCGCGATCACGGCCCTCACGCTGGTGCGCACTGGCCGGGGCAACGGCCGGGCGGCGATGGCATGTTCCACCCGCTGCACGCTGCATCCCCGCTTCAGCAGACGATCCACCGCTGCCGCCACGGCATGAAGATCCGCCCCGGTCAGGCGCAGGGGTGGGTTGGCGGCACCGATCCGCTCCAGCAACTCCACCCCGGGCGACAGTGCGGCGGGCGACGGTGACGGTGCGGCGCCGTCCGGCTCCGTTGCCGGTGCGGGCTGGCCGCAACCGGTCGCCTCTTCTGGACAGGCGGGGCCGGGGGGAAGGGGGGTCCCTCTTCTCTTCCTTGTTTTCGTCTTCTGGTTACTGATGTTCTTACCCCCCGTGCCAGCCAACGCTGGATCAGCCAACGTCGGAAAACCCGACACAGGGAAACCCTGCACAGGCGCATCCAGCACAGGCCGATCCGCCAACTCCCCCGGTTCCCCAGCCGACACGAGCAGCGCGGCCGTCCCAGACGGCAACCCGGACGACAGCGCCCCAGGGCGTGAAGACACGGACGACGCGGTCACAGCCGAAGACCGAAGCGAGACAACAGATGAAGCCTGAGGCGCGTCTGTGGGTGCAGGGTTGGGTTTGTGGTCGGCGGGCAGGGAGGCAGAGCCCGCGTAGGGCGGAGCAGGCGACGATGGTGGGGGTAACGCTGCACCTCCGACTTCGCCGGGAGATTCTCCCCCGTCGCCGGCCGGCTGGTCCGTGGTCACATACACCACTGGCCCCAGCGTGCCGTCCGGCCGCCGCACCCGCTCACGACGCAGATAGCCGAAGTACTCCAACTCCCCCAAGCCCGCCCGCACAGCGTCCCGGCCCTCACGCCCACAACCCGTCAACGCAGCAACCGAAACCCGCCACCCCGACCTGTGTGAGGCGATCAACCCGAACAGACCTTTGGCCTTGAAACTGATCCGCCCATCCCGGAACAACGCATTCGACACCTGCGTAAACGGAACCGCCCCCACCAAACCACGCCGCACCCCCACACCCGAACTCACCACACCACACCCCGCACAACCACCAACACCTCCCCGCCCCCAACCCCAACCGGCATGTGAACGGCAGATAGGACTGCCAAGGGGCACGCCAGCCCCGGACTCGAGGACATCCATCGTCAACTGCACTGTGTCCGCGGGACTATGACCCACCAGCAGCTCCCAGCACCATGGCAAACCTGCACAACCGACCCCCACCGACCATGCACACCTGCACAACCAGCAAGACATTTTGCGCATGGGCCGTGCACAAGCACCTGGCGCCGCTGCGTTTACGAGAACGGCGGCCGGTCGGCCCGGCCTTTTCCCTTGCCCCACCCCCGGAGCTGGCCCGTAAGAAGATCCGACCACAGCCCAGCCGCGGCTGGAGGGTTGCGCTACATGATCACGACCGTCGCCGGTCCTGTGCGCTCCTAGAATTGCGAGGGTGATGGCAACAACCAGTGATATCGAGAAGGCGGCCGGTGTGCTGCGCGCCGGCGGTCTGGTGGCCCTCCCGACGGAGACCGTCTACGGTCTCGGCGCAAACGCCGAGGACCCAGCCGCGGTCGCGCGCATCTTTCAGGTCAAGGGCCGTCCGCCCTCCCACCCGCTGATCGTCCACATCGGCGGCGGCGAGCAGCTGGACGGCTGGGTAGGGGACGTGCCCGCAACCGCGCGCCTGCTGGCCGAACGCTTCTGGCCAGGGCCGCTGACGCTGGTCCTCCGCCGCGGTTCCCGCGTGCCCCTCGAAGCCACCGGTGGACTGGAGACGGTGGCGGTGCGCGTGCCCGACCACCCCGTCGCACTCGCGCTGCTGTCAGCCTTCGGCGGCGGTGTCACGGCCCCGTCCGCCAACCGCTTCGGCCAGGTCAGCCCCACCACCGCGGACCATGTCCGTGCGGAGCTCGGTGATGGCGTCGACTTCGTGCTGGACGGCGGACCCTGCGAGGTCGGCGTCGAGTCGACCATCGTCGACGCCACCGGCGAAATGCCGAGCATCCTTCGGCCCGGCGGGGTGACGCGCGAGGACCTCGAAGCGGTGCTGGGGCGCCCGCTCGCGCTCCCCTCAACGAGCCCCGTCCGGGTCCCGGGCCAGCACCCGTATCATTACGCGCCGCGGGCACGCGTCGTCCTCGTCGAGCCCGAGAAGGTCGTCGCGGAAGCGCAGCTCGCGCAGGAGCTCGGGCACCGGGTGGGCATCCTTCTTCCGCCGGCCTTCGCCGACGCTCCGGTGAAGGCCCACGCCGTGGTTCCCCTCCCCGTTTCCCTGACCGCCTACGCGCACGGGCTGTACGGGTACCTGCGCGAACTCGACCAGCAGGGGTGCGACCTCATCGTCGCGTCCTTGCCGGCGGAGGAGGGACTGGGACTGGCGATCGTCAACCGGCTGCGCCGCGCCGCAGGGCCCCGGCCCACCGCGTGACCAGCGGTCAGGACGCCGCAGGGACCGCCACCTCGAGACCGCGCGAGGCGACGAGCTGCGCACTGCCGTCGGCCAGACGGTAGCTCAGGCCCACCACAGCGGCCTGGCCGGCGGCGACCTTCTCGGCCAGCACGCGGGAGCGGTCCAGCAGCAGGTCGACGGTGTGCCTGATGTGCTCGGCGAGGATCTCCTCGGGCTCAACCTGTCCGGCGGCCCGTGCGGCCAGCACGCTGGGGGTCACACGTTCGACAACGTCCCGGATGTATCCCGCCGGTGTCACGCCGTTCTCCAGAGCATCGCACGCTGCACCGACCGCGCCGCACGAGTCGTGGCCGAGGACCACGACCAGCGGGCAACCCAGGATGTCCACGCCGTACTCGATGCTGCCCAGCACCTCCGGTCCCATGACGTGGCCTGCAGTGCGCACCACGAACAGGTCGCCCAGGCCGCGGTCGAAAACGATTTCGGCGGCCAGCCGGGAGTCGGAGCACCCGAACAGCGCGGCGAAGGGCTGCTGGGCCGGTGCGATCTCGGCGCGGCGGGTGGCGTCCTGGTTGGGGTGCTCAGGCGTGCTGGCGACGAAGCGTTCATTGCCGGCCATCAGCAGATCGAAGGCGTTACGGGGTGTCGGAGTTTGTATCTCGGTCATGACCGCAGCCTAAAACCCTGAAGGAGCGGTCGCACGGCCTGGTCCGACCGGAGCTCACGTAGCGGATCAGGATCGTGGTCTCTCATGGTTTCCACTCAGTGCGCAGAACGGCCACCACCTTGCGAGGACGGCCCGCGTCGTCGCCCGGAATCGCCGCATACGCCGCGTTGTAGGGCATCAGCCACACCCGGCCGTTCCCGGGGCGCAGCCGCTTGACGGTGGCCTCGACCTCCAGGAGCGCGGCGGCGATGTCCCCGTGGTCGCGGAGCCCTGACGGCGGCCGTCCCGTACATCCCGTTCTCGGGGGCGCGCTCCTAGGCAGCGTGGTGGTGAGGTCGACGTCGCCCTGCGCAGTCATGACACCGACCGGGACACCGTCGTCGGCGGTGTGCGGCTCGCGTAGGCCTGCGCCGAGCAGAGTGTGCGGCCGATCTCCGGTGCGATATCGCGGTCGCTCCAATCGCTGCCCCCTCCCCCAGCGCCCGCCCCTCTACTACGGCGCCGGACGCCGGTGCGCGGCGCATGACGCTGCTGGCGCAGGACCGTGCGGGGTGGGCGGCCGGTGCCGGCTGGGTGTCGGCGGCGCACGCCGACACCACCAGCGAGTGAAGGCGTGCCGGTGGTGGACTGGCCAGCGCTGCATGCCTTCGCGGGTCGGGGTCTGATCGTGCTGCTGGGGCCCGCCTCGGAGCCGGTGCGGGCGCTGTCGACGGGACGTCCGGATGTGGCGGAGCTGCTGTTTGCGCCGTGGCGGGAGCTGTTCGGCGGCTCGCTGCGCCTGGAGGTCGTCTACCACGGGCTGCCGGGGACGGGTCGTCGCGGCTGGCGGCGCGGACGCTACAGCTGGCCGACCCACCCTGCGTCTCTGCGGTGCTCACGAATGCAGTGCGGTATGCCGTCGGGCCAGCAGACGAGCGTTGTGGGCAGCCGAAGAGGTCAGCCCTGCTGCAGCGCGGCAAGACCCTTCTGCAGGTCTTCGCCGTTCATCACCGGCTGGATCTCGACCTTCGCGCCCAGTCCCTCGAACAGCGGCTCCACGATGGTGGGCAGCAGTGAACTGTCCTGCATGTCGAAGACGAAGGTGCAGGACCGCCCGCCCTCACTGGGGCCGAAGTAGGCCGCCTCAGGCTTGAGCCGTTCCGTCATCGACTGCATCGTTTTCTGCAGTGTGCCGTTCTTGAGTGCCTCATTCGAGATCTGGGTGTCCAGATGCGCTCTGAGCATGACCCTCATCGCACTTGCTCCTTCCGTCCACCACGACCGGCGCGGTCCCGTCCGCGCTCGCTGAGACCTGGCAACGCCCTCCTTAGCCTCTCCTCGAGTGATCGGAGCAGCAACATCTCGTCCACCGTCCGTGCCGACGTGGATGCCGGCAGTGCTCATAGTTCGCATCCAGGGGGCACCGTGACATCCACGGCTGACATCAACGACTGCGGGGCAGCAGCAGGACCGAGCAGCCGTCGGCGACACCGTTGCCCGAGGTATGACCAGGTGCGACGCCGGTCCGGTCGAACTTACAAAGCAGTGGTCAGCAGCGCCGAAACGAGAGTGCGGAGCCAACCAGCAAGCTCCCGGCAAGCCCAGTAGGTCTCAGCCACCGCGCTGCCCCCAGTTCACATCAAGTCAGTGGCGATGGGCAGCTACGACAAGGGAGGATGCCGCTGTGGCTACTCCTTTCGAGAACATCCAGGGGAAGACCGAAGACGGCCCGTACCGCTGCCCCTGCTGCGGCTTCGTGACGCTTGGCGAGCGCGGCAACTTCGAGATCTGCTCCGTGTGCTTCTGGGAGGACGACGGGCAGGATGACCACGACGCAGATCGGGTTCGCGGCGGGCCAAATGGCGGGCTGAGCCTCACCGAAGCTCGACGGAACTTCGAGACCATGGGCGCTTGTGACGAGCGGTGCACCAGGTTCGTGCGCGACCCTCTGCCAGCGGAGTATCCGCATCGATGACCTCGCCCATTGACAACAACGACGTCGGGGTGTGGCGATCCACACATCGCTGCTGCCGTCCGCGACCGGGCGCCAGGTCGGTCAGACCATCGGCACAGCGGGGTGCCCCGGACGAGGGCTTGACCTGAAGTCGGTGTTGCCCGGGACGCTGAAGCGTGCCGGGCAACGGCAAGGCTGCCGGGAAAACCGCGAGTTCGCGTGTCAGGCGGCGGCTGTTGGATGCGCCGTCTTGGCGGTGCGGCGGTGTTCGGCGTTGATGCGTTGGGCTTCTTCGAGCTGGTCTTCGAGGATGACGATGCGGCAGGCGGCCTCGATGGGGGTGCCCTGGTCGACGATTTCGCGGGCGCGGGCGGCGATGCGCAGCTGGTAGCGGGAGTATCGGCGGTGGCCGCCCGGGGAGCGGAGCGGGGTGATGAGGCGGGCTTCGCCGATGGCGCGGAGGAACGACTGGGTGGTGCCGATCATCTCGGCGGCCCGGCCCATGGTGTAGGCGGGGTAGTCGTCGTCATCGAGACGGCTGAGCGAGTCGTCTGCGGTCATTGCACCTCTCTGTTAAACGCGTGGAGGGGCCCTGGTGCCATTGGCACCAGGGCCCCGAAGGAACTGCTACACCATCTGCCGGCCCTGGTACTGCGCCGGCCTTCTGTGTCCGCATACCTGCCCGGGAGAGGGCGGGCAATGCAGGGATCGCGGTTGCTTGACCGGAGACCACCTCACTATCGATGTCCTGCGGTACCCGGACTCACACTCTGCCCGGGCGATCCTGATGGCGCCTGGCTCCTCCGTTCTTCTTCCCTCTGGAATCACTTACCTACTACTGGTACTGCGTACTGCTCTGTACTACTGGTGATGCGAACTACCGGTGGCCTGCCCTAGCGCCACTCTTCGGCACAGCCAGCCCCGTCGCCCGTCCTGCATCCGCTCTGGCTTAGAACCCCACTGCCGAACCTCCCGGTGCGCGCGCCCGCAGCCGACGCCTTCACCGAGGTACTGCTCACTGACTTCACTGCTGGGTACTGCGAACTGCACTTACAGGTACTGCCACTGCGCTACTGCTGATGGCGGCCCCTGATCACTGCGGGCCACCCGGTCCGGCCGTCAGTCCCGTCGCCATCCTGCAACCACTCCGGCTTCGGAACTCCACCACCGCACCGTCCTGCAACTACATACCGCTGCCCGCCAGTTCGTGTCTGCCGGGCCCTGCTGATCTCGGCTACGAGAGAAACCATAACCACACCACCACCCAATGTCTACTCCAGCCGACACAGATTTTCGCGTGTCCGACAGCGAGGTAATCGAGCACGGGCGGCGCCAACCGTCCGGGGAACCGTCCCATGGGCATGCAGTCAGTCCCAGCGGCATCGACCGCCGTGGACGTCACCCCGCGGTTACGACCCAGGCAAAAGGCTCGACGGCCACAGCCCCCAGCTCGTGGTCGACACCCGCGGTCTACCCCTGAGGGTCGTGGTCGTCCCGTCGACCTGCGCGACTCCCAGGCGGCGAAGGACGTCCTCTTCCGCCTGCGTCCGATACACCCGGAGATCACGATCGTCTGGGCCGACCGGGCCCATGGGGGCAACCCCCGGCCGAGGACTCCTCCGGGTTCGGCACGCTGCCCCGGCGCTGGGCGCCGAACAGCCCCTGGCCCGGTTGATGAACGCCCGCCGCATGCACGCGAGGACGCACGGCTGGTTCAGGGCCACGCAGCCGTCGCGCGGCCCCGAACCGTGCCTCTCAGATCCCGCCGACGCGCCGGACAAGCCCAGTCACCCCTCGTCCGGGGCGGGCGGTACGACTGGCATAGGGCAGCCGTGCTCGCCGAGCGCGGTGCCCGCGGGCGGGGGTGAAAAGGTCAGGCGAGGTTGATGTTCTCGGCCTGGGGGCCTTTCTGGCCCTGAGTGATATCGAACGTCACGGCCTGGCCTTCCTGGAGCTCACGGAAGCCTGAGGAGTTGATCGCGGAGTAGTGCGCGAAGACGTCCGGACCGCCGCCGTCCTGGGCGATGAAACCGAAGCCCTTCTCCGCGTTGAACCACTTCACAGTTCCCGTAGCCATGTCTCATGCCTTCCAGTCGATGAACGCCTCCCACTCCATGCGGAAGGCGAAGGTGATCGCCCTGATTTTTGCGGCACAGCACAGCAAAACGCCCACGCTAAAGAGCGTGGGCACAAAGGAAACTTCCGAACCACGACAGCTGACCCAGACGCTACACGCCCACACACCCCGTCACCACCGACCCGTACGTCTCACCCAGCACAGCGTGCACGGAACCCTCGGTACCGGGCAGGCACGGTAGTTCAGGCGGCGGCCGTCGGGTTTGCCGTTTCGGTGGTGCGGCGGTGTTCGGCGTTGATGCGTTGGGCCTCTTCGAGCTGGTCTTCGAGGATGATGATGCCGCAGGCGGCCTCGATGGGAGTGCCCTGGTCGCGGAGGATCTGCGATCCGCTGAACAAGGAGGAGGTGATGACGCTGGCAGAGTTCACCCGAGCGTGGAGACGGATGGGCCGATGTCTCCGGGGCGCGGCCGCCAGCAGCCGCAGGGAAAGCCTATCGAGGCCGCCAAGCAGAACCCGGGAACGACACCCCGACACGGCCGGCGTGCGGGGTGCATCTCCCGTTCATCGTGTTCCGGCCCCGCTCAGCATCTCCAGCAGCCTGGTCTGCCCGGCTGCGAGCTCCTCGATCCGGCGGGACAGCTCGAGGAACTCGGCGCTCGGCATGACCCTCGCGGGGGCAGTCGTGTCGGCCTGGCCTTGGTCGGGGGTGGTGGCGGGGAGGGGGTCGGCGACGAACGACCCTTTCCACTGCATCGTGTGGACCAGCCCCTCTTCCTCGAGGACCCGCACCGCGGAGCGAACCGACATGCCCTGCTGCAGCCACCGCACGGTGCCTTACCGACGTGCATCCGCACATCTGGAGGGCATGGCCCGACCGCCGTCCTCAGCCAGACGACGGGAGACTGCACGGGCCGTAGACAGTAGGGCCGGACCGTAGCCCGGGTTCGGCGCACCGGTGCCGGGGCCACGAGCGACGACGCCGCCGCCACCTCGTCACCGTCCCGCACCGGTGCGGCCACGGTACTCATCTGCCAGGGACGACTCTGGTGACCGACGGCATAGTCGCCGCGCCGTACCTCCGCCAGCAGGCGACGCGGGTCGGCGGGCGTACGGACGTCGTCGTCCGGGCTCATAGCTGTCGATGGCGTGGTCCTGGACGAGGTCAGATGTCCCACCAGTCGAAGGAATGGGTGGGCACGTGCATGCCGCAGGCACGATCGAGGCGGACCAGTTGGCCGCGGTGGAAGATCAAGGGTTTGCGGGGGCCGCCGGCCGCGGCCAGACGCTGCACTTGGCCCACCACCGCTACGTGGTCGCCTGCAGGGAAACTGTCCTCCACGTCGCACTCGATCCAGGCCGCCGCCCCGCCGAGGCGCGGAGCCGCCTGGTCCGTCAGTTCCCAGTCGCCGGTGTTGAACCGGTTGGCCGAGCGGCCTGCGAAGGCCGCGCACACCTGTTGCTGGTCTTCGGCCAGCACGTTCACGCAGAAGTGCCCTGAGCGGATGATCGCCTGTGCGCTGGCAGACTGCCGGCCGCAGTAGAAGACCACGAGAGGCGGGTCGAGGGAGACGGAGGTGAAGCTGCCTACCGTGACGCCCACCGGGCCCTGCGGCGTCGTGGCGGTCACCACGCATACCGAGGTCGGCACATGGCCGAGTACGCGGCGGAACACCGCGGGCTCAGCCGTGGCGGCGGTCAGGTCTGTTGCGGCAAGGGCGGTTGCGGACACAGCAATCTCCAGGGGAGCGGGAGCCGGACCATGCGGCGCCTGCCGTCGCTCGCGGCGTCGGTGGCGCGGGTTTCACTCCAGTGAATCCACGGTTACCTCCGCAAGGCATTGGGCTGGGCGGCCAACTTGTGCGCACGACTTCGGGCCACGGAGTCAAGTTGTCGCCGAGCTGGTCCGGTGGCCCAACTGGCGAGACGAATTCTGCGGTCCCGGACACACGACAGCGATGCGGATCGGGCGTGGAATGCCGGTGGCGGCACCTCGCCAGGTGGGTGCCGCCACATGAGCCGCGAGACTCCGGAGGACTTATGACCACGACCACATCCGCCCCGCAGGCGACCGCCGCGTCCGCGGCGGCGCTGAAGGAGAGTGCGGCGGCACTGGTGCCCCTGCTGCGCGAGAACGCCGCCCGCACCGAAGCGGACCGCAAGGTGGCCGAGGAGAACATCGCGGCCCTGTCCGAGGCGGGGCTGTTCCGATTGACCGTGCCGCGGCGCCTTGGCGGTCACGAGGCCGGCATCAGGACCTTCCTGGAGATCACCTCCGAGCTCGCGCGCGGATGTGGTTCCACGGCCTGGGTGACAACGCTGATCAACGTCTGCAACTGGATGGTCGGCCTCTACCCCGAGCGGGCCCAGCAGGAGGTGTGGGCCGAGAACCCGGACGCACGGGTGTGCGGAGTGCTCGCCCCCAGTGCCACCAGCCGGGCCGCCGAGGGCGGACTGTTCGTCACCGGACGCTGGGGCTTCGCCTCGGGCAGCCTGCACTCTCAGTGGGCGTGCCTCGGCGTCCCCGTGGTGGACGCCTCCGGACAGCAGGTCGACCAGGGCTCCGCTCTCATCCCGATGGAGGAGCTGACGATCGAGGACACCTGGTACGTGGCCGGCATGCGGGGCACGGGCAGCAACACCCTCGTCGCCGACGAGGTCTTCGTACCCGCGCACCGCATCATGTCGGTGACCCAGGGCGTGCAGGGCACCTATCCGACCGAACGCAAGGACGAGGCGCTGTATCGCTCGGCGCTGGTTCCGGTGCTCGCGCTGGTGCTGGCGGGACCTCAGGTGGGCCTGGCGCAGGCCGGCATGGACGTGGTCACCGCCTCCCTCGCCAAGGGCAGGGGCATCTCCTACACCTTCTACGAGCGCGCCAGTGAGGCCCCGTCCACGCAGATCCAGCTGGCCGAGGCGGCCCAGCTGATCGACACCGCCCGCCTGCACATGATGCGGGCCGCGGACGACATCGACAGCTGGGCTGCCCGCGGCGAGTACATGCCGTTCGAGACGCGGGCCCGGGTGCGGATGGACACCGGCTACGTGGCCCGCCGCTCCCGTGAGGCCCTCGATCTGCTGCTGAGCATCCAGGGCGCCGGCAGCTTCGCCGAGGCCAATCCGCTGCAGCGGATCTGGCGGGACCAGGAGACGGGCAGCCGGCATGCGGTGATCAACCCGGCCATCGCCGGCGAGTTGTACGGGCGGGCGCTGCTGGGCATCGAGGAGCAGGTCACTCCCCTGATCTGAGCGGATCAGCCGGAATCGTCAGGAGCGTCGGGAAGCAACGTCATGCGAGTCAACTTCCTCCGGTCGGAGCACGGCGGGGCCCAGCGTCTGCGCGGCCTCCAGGGCGGTCATCAGCTCGGGCAGTCGGTCCGTCAGGTCGTGCCCGAGCAGTTCCTGAGCACGCTTGACCCGGTAGGTGACGGTGTTGCGCGCGACGTGCAGCTGCGCCGCGGCGACCGTCAGGCTCCGCTCGTTGCGCAGGTACAGGCGCAGCGTCCGGCGCAATTGGCCCGCGTGCCGGCTGTCCGCCGCCAGTGCCCCCAGTTCGTCACTCACGAAGCGGCGCAGGGCGGGCAGGTCGGCCGAGACCAGGGCCGCCAGCTCGACATCCGGGTAGTCGACGACCGAGTCCGTGCTGCCGGGGTTGAGCTGCATGACTCGGACCGTGTGCTGGGCGTCCTCATGCGACTGGCGGAAACCCGGCAGCCCTTGGCGTACCGAGCCGCAGGCGAAACGGATGCCTTCCTGGCACGGCAATTCACCCGGCGTGCCGGTCGGGGGCGCGGTGTGGGGTTCTCCCCACGCCCACACAGTGGTCCGGCCGGTGGGGATGACCAGGGTCGACGTGCAGCCGCGCCGGTGCAACAGTTCGGCCGCCGCCCGCTGCAGATCGCCGGCGGCGTCCGCGGTCGGGCTGTCACACCAGGCGATGACGGCGAGATGGCGGCCCTCAAGCCGGTAGGTGAGGAGCTCACTTGCGGCTTCCTGCCGTACCGGTTGACCGCCGAGAATCAAGCGGACGGTCTCCTCGCGGGCTGCGGCGCCGCTGGTGAGCCAGCGGTCGTGCTCGGCCAGGTACTCGGCGGTCATCCGCGAGGAGAACTCGTCGACAAAGCCGAAGAGCAGCTCGGAGACGCGGCGGAACTGCTCCGCGCGTACGGGCAACGGAACGATTTCCTGGCACGCGGCCATCAGGGCGTTCGTCAGCGCAGCGTGGGCGACGCGGATGCCGCGCAGCACCTTGTCCAGGCCGAGGCGCCTGCGAGCGAACTCGCGGTCTCCCAGCAGGGATTCCTCCGGGATAACCCGGTCGGCCGCAGGGTCGGCCAGCAGGAGCAGCGCGTACAGCGTCGCGGCTTCGGTCCCCATCCGGAGCGTTTCGTAGGGCGCCGGTCCGCCTCCCAGTTCGGGAACCTCGTGGATGATGACACGGGCCAGCTCGTCACCGACAGCTATGGCCCAGGCCACGGGCTGGGGGCCGAGGCGGTCGGTCGCCTCGGGGATGCTCTGGGCCGAACTGGCGGGAGTACGCGGCGCGTCCCCACGGCCGGGAGCGAGCCGGTAGATCCAGTCGGCTGGACCGGATGTGTGGTGAGCCGTCATGACGCCGCCCTTGCCGTCGTAAAGCAGCATGCGCTGCTGTGCCTTGCGGAGCTCCCGTGGTGAACGACTCGTCCTAAAGGACAAGCCGTTCTACCGGAGCCCTGCTTCCTGCGTCCGCCCCCCGCGAGATCCACAGCCGACCTTGCGATCAGGCATACCGTAACTTCACGGCCTTGCGCTAAGAAGAGTGACCTTGCCTGTGGTACAGCGCTCTGGCCGCGGGCCACCAGACAACCTCACCCGCATGCGTGCTCCGGATGAGCCGCCGGCCGCGCCGAGACACCAACGCGCCCCAGCCCGGTGCCGGCGCCCGCGGGGCGGGGAAGTCATCATGTGTCGCAATTCCTGAACTCGTCGAATGGACGGCTAGCGTGTGAGTACAACCCCCATCGAACTCTCCACCGGCCGTCCGCCGGGCCGCACCTGGACCGTGCGCCTGACCGGGCATACGGACCGGACGGGGACCGTGACCTGTACCGGAGCGTGCACGATGCCCGCCAAGTCGCGGGACATCGCCGGGCTGCGCCGATTCGCCGCCCTGCACGCCGCCTCCCACGCGAAAGCCGCCCGAGTACGGGAGCGGGCCTCGTGCCAGTGCTGGGCCCAGAGCTGCACTACCCACGAGGGCATGCGCGTCCACTGCTCCGGCAGCACCGTCCTGGTGCTGCGGCACGACCCGGCCGTCGGCTGCGTCTGGCACCTCGCCGAGGTGTGCACCGCATGCGCCAAGCTCATGACCCACACCCGCCTCGTCGCCCTCCCCGCACCATCTGCCGAACCCGCCGCCACGGCACCGGAGCAGCGTCAGTGGCAGCGGGCGGGGCGCGATGAACAGGGCGGGCCACGTGCCCCGGAGTCGGCCGCACCGGCCGGGACTCCGGTGGCGGTCGGGTTCTCCTCCCCCACACCGACCGGCGGGGACGAGCCCCAGCGTCGTACGCCCGGGCAGGCCCGCCGCGGTCAGCGACAGGGTGCTCCGCATGCTGGCAAGCGCGGTAGCCAGCGACGTTGAGCACGTCGAAGGGCCCCAGCCGGAACATCGCCTGGTGTCGGTGCCGGGTTCTGTCGCTCGTACGGGAGTTGCGCGAGCGCGATCGCGGTCAGGAGGCGGCGGCCGTCGCCTTTTCCTCATCGCCAGTGTCAGCGGCCGTCTGGGCGGTGTAGTAGACGGTCGAACCCTCCTTGACCCGCTCGACGCGGCTGCGGCCCACCAGGCGTTCGGTCGTCGTGCGCACCAAGTTGACGTTCACGTTCCGGCCCGGATGCGCCTCAGCGAGGGCCTTCGCAATCTCCTGCGCCGTACGCGGCTCGCTCTGGCCGGTCAGGTGTGTGTGGATGAGCTCGGTCAGCGCCGGGCTCTTGTCCCCGCCGGCCTTTGCCGCGGTCTTCTTTGCCGGAGCCTTCTTCGCCTCGGGCTTGGCTGTCGGTGCGGTCCTGGCTGTCTTCTTCGCGGTGGTGGTCTTCTTGGCGGTGTCCTTCTTCGCACCCCGCCGGGGTTGGGGTAGTGCGGCCGTGGTGTTGCCGAGGGCGGCGCTCATGACCTTCAGCAGCGTCTGGTCGGCTTCCAGGGTGGCAAGTTGGGCCTGCAGATCGTCGAGCTCGGCGCGGATGCGGTCCTGCTCGGCGGTGTTCTCAGCAAGGTCGACGGCAACCTTGTCGGCGTATGTGGTCTTGAGGGGGGTGGTCTCCTGCGCGGGCATATGAGGGCTCCTCTGTTGCGGGGCGTGTTGAAGGCGGACTCTACCCACCTGCGGTGTCACCGGTATGGGCCCAGATCAGGAGCAACCCGTCCGTGTGCGTAGGCAGCGGCCTGGCACGCGTTATGCGGGGCGGTCAGATGAGCCATCAAGGAGCGTACGCGAAATCAGCGACCGCAGGCTGGGCTCCTTCGCGGTCACGCAACTCGTCGTGCCCGAAAGGGAACACCTCGTAACGCGGAATCTCAGGTCGCAGTCGCCGGCGAGAGTTGCGGCGTACAAACCGGGAACGACACCTCCGACACCTACTCCGGCGAACGGTCTGCGGCCGCCGGCCTGCAGGCCCAGGTGCCGTGCCCAGTGGAGGCAGTGGAACGAGCGTCGTCCTATGACACGTTCGACGGCCCCCGGAACGTGCCGGGCTGGCGTCGCACCCTCCACCTGGGGCGTGACATCTGGATGGTGCAGGATGCCTACAACGCTCGGCTGCTCATCGACTGCCGGCCGGGGCGATTCGTCGTGACCGAGGGCAGCGACCTGCGGCAGGAGTGCTGCGAATCATCGGTCAGGGGGCCCATTCGGCTGGCCTGCCCGGAGAGAGCGGTCCAGCCGACCGCTACGGCGGGAGGACAGCGAACCGGATCACATGCAGTGTCTACCAGTTGCCGACCTACAAGTTCGTACCGGAGTTGCCCTCGTCGCTCGACGAGTTTCGCCGTTTGCCCTCGCCCTTGTCGGAAGATCTCTCCCCGGTTTCCTCCAACAGCTCCCAAAGCGCATTGTCTGCCTTCTTCCGGTCTTCCTTCGTCAGTTCAACAGGTACGTTGTTGTAGACGGTGTACCGGTCGGGGTAAGTGATGTTGGTGGTTCTCAAGGTGAACGTAAGAAGCGAACGCCAACCCTTGCGGTGGCCGACCCTGACTTGGATTCGGACCTTGTAGTCACGGGCTTCCGGTATCAACCCAGAAAACGGTGCCTCGAACTCGATGAAGAATTGTTGCGCCTCTCTGCCAGGCACAACGAATACGGCTGGCAACTTCGATTCCTCGTCCGGCCCGGGTTGGAGACGGGATGGTGACGCCTTCCACAGGAGCGGCAGATGCGAGACGGGCTCATCGGGGAAGCTCAGCATGAGGTCGTGCACGACTATCGGCTTAGCACCGGTGTTGTGAAAGACGAGCGGAAGCCGCAGGCGAACCATGGAGCCGCGGCAAATCGCTGCAAAGGACTGAGGCTCCCATGTCTCCAGGCGCCCCTGCCTGGCATTGATCCACCAGAATGAGGCAACAGTGAAGACCAGTGCACTGATCGACACAACGCTGGCAGCAGAAAGCGAAGAAGACGCATTCTGATCAACGGCGGCCATCAGCAGAAGCACACATTCAGTGTGCCACTCAGCAAGGCGAGCACGCTAACGTAGCCTGTCGAGCACCGGCAGCTTGGCAGACGCTCTCGACCTGCAGCGGCACCATTGCCGCAACCGTGGTCCCGGGCATCAGACCCTCACCCTTCGGCGAGGAGGTGCTTCCGCAGAGCGTCCGGGTCAACACACTCGGACTCTGATCCTCTCGGCACAAGTGCCTCCGTCTCGTGCACGAACCTCTTGATGTCCTGCGCCGTAGCTCGGATCAACGCCACACCGTCTGGCGGCTTGAGAATGATGTACAGAGCACCGCGGTCGCGGTCGCTAGCTGGCCATATCTGAACGTCTCCCTCGCCAACGGGGCCTTTCAGGCCATCGATCAGCAGATCGCGTCCGAAGATCCATTCCACCGTCTCGTCGCTGCCTTCCGCGGTGAACGCGACACGAACGGCGTACGGATCGCTTGGCTCGTACCGCAACCTCATGCACATGGGCAGAGACATCTCCTGCGAGACAACAAGCTGTACAGGTAGACCCTGTATCACGGTTCTCACTGACTTCATCAATTCACTCCTTGTGCCTCAGGTCATTGGAGACGTTGCGGCGGAAGCGGACGGCACGAGAGCGCTCACAGGAGCTACATCTCGTGCCGTCGCCAGGTGTCCGAGCGGTCAGCAGGAATTGGCGAAGCCACCGCTCACGGCCGGGGCATCACAGGGATGCAGGCGACCTCGCTTACCGCACGAGAGCCCTATTCGTATCAGCGGCCACTGTTGTGACCTGCGTGGCTCCCGCTGTCGCGGCCCCCACTATGACCGCCCCACGAGGAGCTTTCGCCCTGGTCACTTCCGTGGCCGTCACCACCGTTGTAGCTCACCGAGCTGTACTCGCCATCACGGCCGTCACCACCGTCGTAATCACGGCCGTCACCACCGTCGTAGCTCACCCAGCTGTACTCGCCATCACGGCCGTCACCACCGTCGTAATCACGGCCGTCACCACCGTCGTAGCTCACCCAGCTGTACTCGCCATCACGGCCGTCACCACCGTCGTAGCCCTCGACACTGACGGTGCGGTGCTGGGCATGCCCAGACGTCGACGGTGCAGCCGACGCGGTGCCCCCAGCGCCGACGACAGCTCCGCCTGCCACGGCCATGGAGGCTATGGCGACGAACACGCGCTTCTTGAAGTTACTCATGGGTTTTCTCCTTCGATAGTGAGCGACTCGTCAGCGCGACGACGCTCATGTCAGTGCTTCGCTTCGTGGGCGCTGCGCGAATGCACCGGCGTTCGCCGCTCCAGGTGGGTCGGTGGCGCTTCGTCGCGCCGCCGATGCCGAGCATTCGCTAGTCCAGCAGGACCCAGGGTTCCATACGCTGTATGGAACCACTCCCAGAGTTAACCATACGCCGTATGGAAATGCGAGTGCAAAGCGACGCCGTAGGAGGCACGTCACGTTCGGCGGCGGGCGTGACGTCGTGATGGCCAGGCCACCAGGTAGGAAACTGCGGCGGAGATCGGACCGAGGGCAGCCGTCCGTGGCAGCACCTCGGTGGCCCGCGCCCGGCCAATGTCCGGCCGATCCTTGGTTGCGCGGCCCCGACTCATCATTCGCTGGGCTAGGCGGTCCGGTAGGCGGCTTCTCTGCATGACATGCGGTTGACAGCCAGGGCAGCCGCGCCGTTCGTACGCACAGAAGGCCAGGAGTTCGCGGCCGTGAAGCACCACGGCGATCTGCGGTACCTAGGTAGCTCGGGGTGGCAGCGGGCAGCCAGCGGAGGGGCATCGACCGACGATGTCGCCGGCGAGGCAGACCCGGCTGCTGTCGCAGTCGGCGCGACGGCGAGTCTCGGTGGCAGGGGCGGCACGACCAGCCTGGCCCGGCTTCTACTCCCGCCGAGATCGGGCCCCAGGACCGGGCGCGCAGCGCTGCGTGAGTGCTGACGGTCGTGCAACCTGGTCGGCGCTCGCGTGATGGAACTTCCGGCGGTGCGGCCTTGGTAGTTGCGGTATTCCCGGTGGCACCGTTCGGGCGCAAAGGGACAGCAGAGCACGGCAACCAGAAGGTTCGGACTTCGGTGTCGGCCCCATCGCACGCCGGGGGACGATCATTGAGGTCGGGAGGCTAAGGGCTGTCCCGTAAATGATCTACGGCGCGCTCGATGGCGTGTGCCTCCTTCGTCAGCCGGCGAGGGTGAGGTTGTGCAGGCGGGCGATGCCGAGCATGGCGTGGTGGACGCCGTCGCCTTCAGACGGCAGTCCCGGAGGATCTTCTAGCTCTTCATGCGGGCGAAGGCGTGCTCGACGCGGGCGCGGCCCTTGCGGTGGGAGGTGTTGTGTTCCTCTTTCCAGGCCGGGAGTTGTGCCTGGCCGCGCTCGCGTCGGTGCGGGATGACCAGGCTGGTGCCCCGGTAGCCGCCGTCCGCGATCACCGTGGTCTTTCCGACGGCGTCCTTGGCGCCGGACAGCTCCCACGCCTTGCAGTCGTTGCGGTTGCCGGGCAGCGGCCGGCCGACGGCGACGACGAGCCGGCTGTCGGCGTCGATGACGACCTGGTGGTTGGTGGAGTACCGGTAGTTCTTCGACTGCTCGGCGATGGAGTGATCGCGGGTGGGAACCAGGGTGCCGTCCACGATCAGCACGGTGCCCTTGCGGAACCGCTTGCGCTGCTGGAGCGCGAGCGCCGGCCCGAGGTGGTCGATGATGCGGTCGGCGGCCGACTTCGACACCCCGAACAGCGGGGCCAGCTGGCGCAGCGTCAGGTTCGTGCGCCAGTACGCGGCGACCAGGAGCACGCGGTCCTCCAGCGGCAGGCTCCACGGCCGGCCCTTGCGGACCGAGTCCGCCCCTTCCCGCCGCACGGCGGTCACCAACTTGCTGAAGCAGCGCGGGCTCAACCCGGTGAAGAGACCTATCCAGACACCTCAGGGGCCTAACTCGTCAAGCCGCACGCTCGCAGCCGCTGTGTAGCCTGTCGATCTGTTCGAACGGGATGAGGAGGCCGCCGGTGGATGCCGAAGGAACGCATACTGCGATCCAGCTTCCCGAAGGGTCCTGGTGGGACTGGGACGTCGTCGCCTGGGACGGCGGGCAGCTCAGGCTCGCCGCCGGCCACGACTTGACCTACCGCCACGGCCTGGAGCTGATCTTCGGCGATCCGATCTTCGTCAGTTGTCCGTCCGGCTTTCACGATCCGGTCTTCCGATCCCCGTCGCCCGACGAGCTCCTGAAAGTCACTCGTCAGCTCGGAGAGCAGCCGCCCATCGTGGTCGCCTTCGAAGCCGACGCCGGTGGGCAGGAGCCGGTCTCGTGTCTCATCGCCGCAGAGCGCCTCGACATCGTCCAGGAATCGGTCCTGCGGTATTGGCGCGAGGATGCAGGCCCCGATCAGCGGTTCGCTCCCTGGGTGACGTCCCCAGGCCAGTAAACGCACTGCGCTATGCGGCCGCTGTGGTGACCTCGGTGGCCGGTGCTGGGAAGGCCAGTGTCTCGTCATATGGATGACGCTGCTGGAGACAGTGGTAGAGCTGGCCGATCATGCGGTTGAAGAGGTTGCGCTGGGCGGCGGCGTGCCAGTCCGCGTGGTTGTCGCGTCGTCGCCGGTAGTGGGCTTTGGCGCCGGGTGAGGCGGTGATCGCGGAGAAGGCCCAGAGGTAGCCAGCGTGGTTGAGGCGGTTGTTCTTCACCCAGCGTCGGGTGATGCTGGACTTCTTGCCGGAGGCTCGTGTGATGGGTGAGGCGCCGGCGTATGCCTTCAAGCCGCGGGCGTCGGCGAATCGTTGTCGGTCGTCGCCGATCTCGGCAAGCACGCGGGCGCCGAGCTGGGTGCCCAGGCCGGGGAAGCTGAGGATGATTTCAGCGTCTGGGTGCTGAGGAAATGCCTCTTCAACCGCCTCGGCGAGGTTGGCGGCGGTGGTGCAGGCGGCCTCCAGCTGAATCAGGAGAGCAAGCATCTGCTTGCCAAGTGCGTCCTCGACCAGCTCCGGCTGTTGGGCCCAGTCGGTCCGGAAGACCTCGCGAAGCCGTTCGGCGTCGGCTTCTCTCGTCGTCGATCGTGCCGGCCTGCCCGTCTCGGTCGCCATCTCGGCCGCCAACACCCACGACAGCCTGGCACTGCAACCCCTCGTCATGGGGATCCCGCCCGTCCGCAGCCCACACGGACCGCGGCGTCGCCGGCCGGCAAAGCTTCACGGCGACAAGGGCTACGACTACCCCTACCTGCGGCGATGGCTCCGCGAGAGGAACATCATTCCTCGCATCGCCCGACGCGGCGTCGAGAACTCACAGCGCCTGGGCCGACACCGCTGGGTTGTCGAGCGCACCATGTCCTGGCTCAGCGGATGCCGACGCCTCCACCGACGCTACGAACGCAAACCCGAGCACTTCCTGGCCTTCACCGCCATCGCCACCAGCCTCATCAACCACCGCCGACTAACCAAGTGAAACAACGTCTTATCAACCCTCGCCCTCTTCGGCTGGCTCGTCTCTTCCTCCTTTGTCGCGGCCTGAGTTGGCGGAGGCTCGGCGTGTTCGGGCGGTCGAGTTGTTCGAGGAGGATGCCTCGAATACGGAGATCGCGCGCGGTGGGTGTGTGTGCCGAGAGCGTGCGGCGATGTCGGCGGGTGTGGGAGGAAGGCGGTGCTTCGGCCCTGCGGCGGCGTGCGGCCACCGGCCGACCGCCCAAGCTGGACGATGCCCAGGTCGAGACGGTCCGGGCCGCATTGGAACAAGGTGCTCAGGCTCATGGTTTCGAGGCTGACCTGTGGACATTGGAGCGAGTCGGCGCGGTCGTGGAGCGGGCGACGGGGGTGTGTCTGTCGAGGGCGTCCGTGTGGCGGCTGCTGACCGGCCGGCTCGGGTGGAGTCTGCAGCGGCCCGAGCGGCGGGCGGTCGAGCGGGATGAGTCGGAGATCGCCCGGTGGGTCGCGCATGAGTGGCCGCGGATCAAAAGGGGGCGGTGAACACACGTGCCTGGATCGTCTTCCTCGACGAATCGGGCGTCTCCCTGCTCCCTCAGATCCGCCGCACCTACTCGCCCCGAGGTCGGACGCCGCTGCTGCGGCACCGCCTGAACTGGAAGCGGGCCTCGATGGCCGGGGCCCTGGGCTACCACTCCACCGACCCCGATCGCGGGGCCCGCCTGTGTTTCCATCTCAAGCCCGGCAGCTACGACACCGCCGGGCTGATCGAGGTCCTGGAGCAGATGAAGGTGTTCTACCGCGGCGAGCGGGTGGTCTTGGTCTGGGACGGCCTGTCCGCCCACTGGAGCCGGGCGATGCGGGCCTGGGTCGCCGAACAGGACTGGCTGACCATGGAACGATTACCCGCCTACGCTCCCGAGCTGAACCCGGTGGAACTGCTCTGGTCTTCGCTCAAGAAGCGTGAACTCGCCAACCTCGCCGGCGACCACCTCGCCGATGTCGCCGACGCCACCGAACAAGGCATCCACCGCATCAACAACAACCCCCAACTCCCATGGTCCTTCCTCACCCACACCGGCCTGACCATCCACCCACCACACCCACCGAACTTACGAAAAAAGTTCAGTAGGAGCTCTCTTTCGGATCACTGAGCCTTTCAACGTGGCCACCGATCGAGTGACGCCGGGGTCATGCGGTGGGTGTACGCAACGGACAGGGCTCCAGTGCCGTTGAGAGAGGTGTTCGACGTCTCAACCCAGCAGCACAGGAGCCCTGTTGGTTCCGTATCCTGCCGCACTCGACCTGCCTCACGCTCTGGTCGAGTGGGTCACGATGCTCATCGTCACCCGCGAGGGTGACCGGCGGCGAAAGCTCCCGCCGCACCGGCGTGCGCTCGTCGCACTCGTGTACCTGCGCCGCCACGACACCCTCGCCCGCATCGCGGCCGGCTTCGGCACATCCGTCGGCACCGCCCACGCCTACGTCACCGCCGTCACCGGCCTGCTCGCCGACCGCACACCCGCCCTGCTGAAGACGCTGCGCGACCACGAACCGGACTTCGTCCTCCTCGACGGCACCCTCGCCGAGTGCGACCGGGTCGGCGACAACCGAAGCGACTACTCCGCCAAGCACCGCCGCCACGGCGTCAACATCCAGGTCGTCACCGATCCCGCCGGGAAAGTGCTGTGGATCTCACCCGCCCTGCCGGGCCGCACCCACGACCTGACCGCCGCCCGCACCCAGCGCATCATCCGGATCTGCCAACGCCAGCGCGTCCCCATCCTCGCCGACCGCGCCTACACCGGCGCCGGCCCCTGGGTCACCACCGGCCTCAAACGCCCGCCCGGCGGTGAACTCACCCCCACCCAACGCACCCTCAACCGCGCCCTCGCCCAAGCACGAGCCCCCGTCGAACGTGGCATAGCACGACTGAAGTCCTGGCAGATCTTCCGCAGATCCCGCACCAGCCCCAACCGCATGACCGTCAGCGCCAAAGCCATCCTCACCCTGGAGAGGCAACGCTGAAAACGCTCACTCATGGCGGTTCGATCTCAGGGCCTGCTGAGTCCGAAGGAACTGCTGCCTGCGACGATGCGCTGGTGAGCTATGACCCTGCGGTAAGGGACGGCGACCATCCACTCGACGACGACCAAGCGGGCTCGACCTACGACGAGCTCTACGAGCGCTTGGAGTCGGACGATGTTGTCGTACTCCGGTGCCACGCATCGTCGCCTACGTGGAAGCCCTCGTCGCGCGATACCCGGACGACGAGCGCGGTGTCGTATGGGCGTCACCGCCGGTCCTCGAGGAGGCATCGGGGCCGATGGAGTACCTGCTCATGTCCTATAGCAAGGCTGAGGAGGTGTCCGAGTAGGCCGCTGCGCTGAGATGGTCCAGCGTGCCGAGGGAGGGGTGAAGGGGCACAAGCGCGGCGACGTCCGCAGAGCGGTCGAAGACCGCGCCTGAGGCAATGGCCGACGGAATCGAGAAGAGTCGGCTGAACCGATGGCGCCTGATCGGCGCCCAAGAGTGGATGCACGCGTGCGAGGCATTCGTGGTTGGCGGCCGCGGTCGGGACATCGCAGTCGCCTCGAGCAGGGGCTGGGCGCCGGTAGTCAGGAGAGCATGAGTACCGGCGCCCGCAGTATGGCCCTGCTGACCTTTACGCCGACTGCTCGCGAGCTGCTCGGACGTCAGATTCCGCGTGAAAAGGGGCCGGCAGTTCCGTCACGCCCATGCGACTGCGTCCTCGACGGGCACGCGGGGCAGCCGCGGGAACCACGGGTCGACACCGGGGTGACCGATGTTGACCACCAGGTGTGACCGCCAGCTGGTACCGGCGAAGAACTCCTCGTCCACGCCGGCCCGGTCGAAGCCCGCCATGGGACCGGCAGCCAGCCCTCCTGCGCGCACCGCGAGCAGGAAGACTCCGGTCTGCAGTGCCGAGTTGTAGGCGGCAAGGCTCTCGCGCTTTACGGTCTGGTCGGCGAAAGCCGCTCGCAGCATGTCGCCGCGGGCGGGAAAGACTGTCGGCATCTGCTCGTGGAAGTCGACGTCGTACGCCAGGATCGCCACGGCGGGCGCACTGAGCGTCTTGGCCCTGTTGCCCTCGTCGAGATGCCGGCTCAGTCGCTCCTTGCCCGCGTGGGTGCGGACGAAGAGCACGCGCAGAGGCTGGCCGTTGGCGGCGCTCGGCGACCAGCGGGCGAGTTCCCAGATCGTGGCGAGTTCGTCGTCGGCAACGGGCGTCGCGGCAAAGGCGTTTGCGGTGCGCGCCTCGGTGAACAGCACCTTTCGCCCGGCGTCGTCGAGGACGTCGAGGGCCTGCGGTTCGCGGTCGATCATGCTCATGGTTCTCTCTTACTTCGTTTGTGCGGATGGTCTGGTGCCGGGCGGGGTGACCGCCCTGACACCATGCGGTGGGGACGGGGGTAGCGCAGCCGGGCGGCGCACAAGGATTCAATGCTGTCACCTGTGCCCCCTGGCCGACGTCATGTGTGGTGTGCTGACCGCTTGTTCCGCTCCGCGCCCAGGCGGGCGAAGTAGGCGATCAGGTCGGGGGCGTCGACCGCCGAAGGGCTGAGCACCCGCTCGGCGGGGGCACCCTGGAGGAGGCGTTTGACGGGGACCTCGAGCTTCTTGCCGGTCTTCGTGTGCGGAATGGCCGGAACGGCGAGAATCTCGTCGGGTACGTGGCGGGGTGAGGCGCCGGCGCGGATCGCTTCGCTGATCCGCTCGCGCAGGTCGTCGTCGAGGGTGACACCGGGTGCGGGGACGACGAAGAGCGGCATCCAGTAGCCGCCGTCGGGCTCCTCCGCGCCGATGACGAGGGCCTCGGTGATTTCGGGGAGGCGTTCGACGATGTCATGGATGTCGGCACTGCCCAGGCGTACACCGTTGCGGTTGAGGGTGGCGTCGGAGCGGCCGTGGACGATCACCGAGCCGTGAGAGGTGAGGGTGATCCAGTCGCCGTGCCGCCACACACCGGGATAAGCGCCGAAGTAGGCGTCGCGGTAGCGGCTGCCGTCGGTGTCGTTCCAGAAGTACAGCGGCATGGACGGCATGGGCCGGGTGACGACCAGTTCGCCCACCTGATCGAGGACGGGGGTGCCAGTCGCGTCGTAGGCGGCCAACGCCACGCCCAGGCTGGGGGCGGACAGCTCCCCTGCCCAGACGCGGGTGGTGGAGGCGCTGCCGGCGAAGCCGGAGACGACGTCCGTGCCACCGCTGGTGGAGGCCAGCTGGACGTCGGCTCCCACATGGTCACGGACCCAGGGGTAGGCAGAGGCAGGCAGAGCAGAGCCGGTGCAGCCGACGACGCGGATGGCCGACAGGTCGTGCTTGGAGGGTTCGATGCCCAGCTTGGCCATGGCCAGGAGGTACTGAGGACTGGTGCCGAAGACGGTGACCTTGTGGCGGGCAGCCAGCTCCCACATGACGTCCGGGCGCGCTAGCGGCGCTGGGCTGCCGTCATACGTGCAGGTGGTGGCACCAGTCAGCAGGGTGGAGACGACCAGATTCCACATCATCCAGTGGGTCGTGGTGTACCACAGCAGGCGGTCCCCGGTGCTCAGATCAGTGTGCAGGCCGAGCATCTTGAAGTGTTCGAGCAGGACCCCGCCGTGCCCGTGGACGATGCCCTTGGGCAGTCCGGTGGTGCCGGAAGAGAAGACGACCCACAGGGGGTGGTCGAACGGTACTGGGGCGAAGGTGAGGTCCTCGGTGCGGGTGGCCGCGTCCTCCCAGGGAACCGTCAGCCCTGATTCCCCCACCTCGGGCCACGCAAGCCCCAGGTGGTCCACGAGCACCGTGGCCTTCAGCGTCGGCAGGGCGGCGGCCAGTTCGAGCGAGGCGGCACGGCGGTCGTGTGTGGCGCCGTTGAAGCGGTAGCCGTCCGCCGTGACGAGCACCGTGGGTTCGAGTTGGGCGAAGCGGTCGGCGGCGGCCTTGGGTACATAGTCCTGGCCGCACACCGACCACACCGCGCCCAGGCTGGCGGTGGCGAGGAAGGCAATGACGGCGTGGGGGGTGTTGGGCAGGTAACCCACCACCCTGTCGCCCTGTCCGACGCCCAGGTCGCGCAGAGTGGCTGCTACGGATGCGACCCGGGTCTGCAGCTGCTGGCCCGTGATCTCGTATCCGGATCCGGTTTCGTCCAGCGCGGTGATCGCAGGGGCTGCCGCCTGCAGGTTGCGCAGCGCGTGATGTGCGTAGTTGAGGGTGGCGCCGGTGAACCAGCGGGCACCCGGCATCCGCTCGACGGCCAGCACCCGCTCGTATGGTGTCGCTGCCTCGATGTCGAAGTACTTCCAGAGAGCGCCCCAGAACCCTTCGAGGTCGGTGACGGACCAGCGGTACAGGGCTTGGTAGTCGGTGGGGTCGGGGGCCTCCTCGGCGCCTTGGTGCCGGGCCGCCCATCGGGCAAAGTCCGCGATGCGGCTGCGGGCGGCCAACTTCGGGTCGGGAGTGAAGAAGGGTTCCGGATGCGGCATGGGGTGCGGGGTGCTCATGCTGTGGTGCTCCTCGGCAGAGGGACGTGCCGGACATCGGCGGGACGGCGGGCCGTGTGCAGCAAGGGAGCCCAGGCGGCGGTGTCCGTGAAGTCGCCGGTGCCGGCCGGGACGGTGTCCATCACGACGCGGTCGGGGCGCAGCAGGACGGCGTCGGCCCGGCCGCGGGCCAGCCAGGCGGCCACGGTGCCTTCGTCGTCCAGGTCGTCGACACGGATGGTGCGTGCGCCGAGTGCCGCGGCCACGGCCCTCATCTGCGCAGTGGGCGGCACAGTGGTCAGTATGGTGAAGGAGTCTCCGAGGAGGTCATCAAGGCGCACTCGCCTACCCTCGTGCCGCACCCAGGGCTGCGGGGAGAAGGTGCCGGCCAGCGTGCGGCCGGTCAGCTTGGGGCGGCGCCGTACCAGCGGGCCGGCGGTCAGGGCGGGGCTGAGGTCGCGGCTCACCGCCGCGGTCACGCCGGGAAGGCGGCAGGCTGCGCCCACGATTGCCCGGCGCACCGCCGCACCGCGGTCCTGTCCGCCGGTCATGGCCCAGCCGATGGCGACCGCGAGGCGGATCACGTGGCGGGCGTGTGGCTTGCGCTCTCGCTCGTAGGTGTCCAGCAGTTCCTCGTCCGCGCCCTGTTGGAGGACGTGAGCGAGTTTCCAGGTGAGGTTCCGGGCATCGCGCAGGCCCGCGCACAGGCCCTGCCCGATGAAGGGCGGGGTGAGGTGGGCGGCGTCGCCCAGGAGGAAGACGCGTCCTCGGCGCCACCGGTCTGCGAGGCGGGCGCGGAAGGTGTACTGAGCCTGGCGGATCACCTCGAAGTCGTCGCCCAGGGAAGGGTCGGACGGCAGGTTCACCCAGGGGGCAACCAGCTCGCGCAAGCGCTCCCATCCGGCCGGGCCGTCCAGGGGCTGATCGTCGGGCAGGCGGAACTCCCAGCGGTAGCGGTCTTCGCCGACGCGCATGAACGTGGCAGGCCGGGTGGGGCAGCAGATCTGCTCGGCGCCTTCCCAGGTGCGCACCTGGCGGCTGGTGCGCACGTCGATGACTCGCCAGCTCTCCTCGAAGTGCAGGTCCTCCCATGCGGCGCCGATGGCATCGCGTGTGATGCTGCCTGCGCCGTCGCAGCCCAGGACGGCGTCGGCCCACAGGTGCTCCTCGTGGTCGCTGCCGTCGCGGCGGAAGGTGACCCGGACCGGACCGGTCGAAGCGTCGGGGTCGTTGGTGTCCGGAGTGACGGACAGGACCTCCACCCCGCCCAGCAGCTCGCACTCAGGGCGGTCCGCCAA
Source organism: Streptomyces sp. AM8-1-1 (assembly GCF_032229325.1). Taxonomy (NCBI): domain Bacteria; kingdom Bacillati; phylum Actinomycetota; class Actinomycetes; order Kitasatosporales; family Streptomycetaceae; genus Streptomyces; species Streptomyces sp. AM8-1-1. Next base: position 8,330,375 of record NZ_CP135086.1, on the reverse strand, counting down.
GGCGTCGCGCAGCAGGCGTTCCAGCTCGGGCTGGTCGAACATGCTGGTCTGCGGGAAGCCGTGATGTCCTTGCGAGGTCCGTGCGAATTCGGCGATGACGCGGTGTCGGGCGTCCAGCAGCCGTAGCCCGCGTGCCGGGCGGGCGAGGGCGGCGAACTCCTCGTGGACGCCGACGCTCTGCAGGATCCGGCGGATCTCGTCGTCCACGACAACGGCGCGTGGCAAGGGGTAGACGTCGTGGTGGCGTTCCATGACGATGCTGGGCACTCCGTGCCGGGCGAGCATGAGGGCAGCTGTGACCCCCACGGGTCCCGCACCGATGATCACCACAGGTGTCCGGGATGCGCCGCTCACGGGGCGCCCGTCACAGAGGTCCGCTGCTCTCCGAGGTCGATTCGCCCGTCCCCGGTGGCGATCGTGGCGGTGATGACGTCACCGTTGCGCAGGTAGAGGGGGTTCTTGGCCTGGCCCTTGAAGAACGCCTTCCACCTCATCGCGGGCGGCAGCAACGCACTGATCTTCGCGATCGGCTTGGGCGGAGCCTTCAGGGCCGTGCCGCCGGGGGTGCCGGTCAGCAGCAGGTCGCCCGGGTCGAGGGTCTGGAAGCGCGCGAGCAGGGTGAGGGCCTGCGCGGGTCGTACGATCATGTCGGCGAGGGTGCGGTCCTGGCGGGGGGCGCCGTTGACCGACAGCTGCAGTCGCAGGTTGAGCAGGTGGGCGAAGTCGTCGGGTTCCAGCAGGGCCAGGTACGGGCCGGTCGGTGTGAAGGTCGGGTAGGACTTGCTCTCGTAGAACTGGGTCTTGGTCAGCTGGACGTCGCGGGCGCTGACGTCGTTGGTAAGGACGAGGCCGGCGACGTAACGCGGCAAGTCCTCCTCCTCCACGACCGTGCCCACGGGCAGAGGTGCGCCCATGACGAGGCCGAGTTCCACCTCGTAGTCGAGGAACTCCACGTGAGCGGGGCGGACAACCGCGTCGTGGGGGCCGCTGACGGATCCGGATGCCTTGCGGAAGAAGGTGGCCGGGATGTCGCCGGTGAAGCCCGAATCCTTGGCATGGCTGCGGTAGTTGACCATCTGGGCGACCACCCGGCAGGGGGTGGTGACCGGAGGCAGCACTACCAGGTCGGCGACGGGCGTGCCCCTCTCGGCGGAGGAAGCGGCCTCGCGGACCGCGTCCCGGTCGGCGAGCAGATCGGCGGTGGTGACCGCTTTCGTGTCGATGCGGACGGCTCGCTCGGCCCGGACGACCCACCAGCCGTCGGTGGTGCGCAAAACGTTGGTGCTCATGAGCTCATCGCTTTCATCAGGCCCAGCAGGCGGGCGGGGTCGAGTTCGTTGTCGCCGCGCAGGGCCGCGATGACCTCGCGGAGCTTGGCGGGAGACGGGCTGGTGCCCAGGAAGTCACGGGTGACCGGCGGGCCCCACTGGGCCAGGCCGCTTGCCGACATCGGTGCCCAGCCGGGCTCCAGGTCGCAGGAGAAGAGGTCGCCGTCGGCGAAGTGCTCCAGCATGAAGTGGTCGGGGTCGCGCCAGTAGTCGAAAATCTGGCTGCCCTGGATGTGCCGGCCGATCCCCCAACTGCGTTTGTAGCCGCGCTCGGCCAGGTACTCACCGCCGGCGCCGATCGCGTCGAGGTCGGTGACCTGGTAGGCGGAATGGACGTATCCGGCGCCCGGCCCCAGATGCAGTGCCAGCGTGTGGTGATCTACGGCCAGGCCGCCCTGGTCGCAGCGGATGAACGCCATCGTCGGCCCGCGGTCGCGCTGCCCGTCGAGGAACAGGAAGTCAGACACGATCATCCCGAGGGTGTCCAGGTACCAGTCCAGGGTGCGGGCGAACACCTGTGTCTCCAGGACCACATGCCCCAGGCGTTGGATACGGGACGGTTCGCGGGGCGGGCGCTGGGTGGCGTTCGTACGACGGTGATCGGAACCGAAGTTGAGGATCAGCGCTTGCTGCTCGGGCAGCGCGGGCAGTTGTTCGGCGCAGTGCACGACCCGGACCGGCAGGCCCGAGGGATCGAGCAGCGCGACCGACTGCCCACCGCCCGGCACGCCGATGTCCCGGACCGTACTGCCAGTGGCGCGGGCCAGGCGGTCCAGGTCGGTCCGTTCGGCCGCGCGGAACGCCGGGCCGATGAAGCGGGACGCAGGCCCCTTGCGGATCACCATGCACGGCGATCCCGCGAACGTGCCCCGCAGCCACAGCTCGTCCTCAGTCCGGGCAGCGATCCCGAAGCCGAAGTCACGCGCGAACACCTCGGCCCGGCCCAAGTCAGGCTTCTCGAACTCCAGCCAGGCCAGGTCCGCCACCTTGATCACGGGATTCCGGGCGCGGCCGGGGTGCTCTCCGCGCAGGGCGCCCTGCTCGCTGTGGAGATCTTGGTGGGGCGTCTGAGGATCGGCCCTGTTCACGGGCGTTTCGGACATGGTGACCTCCAAGCAACATTGCCGTAATGAGGAAATCATCAACTTTGCTGATACTCATCGTCAATAGGCTGGGCCCAAATAGTTGATGATCTCATCACTTATGGCAGACTCATCGCGAGGCTTGTTACACTTCCCCGTATGCCGACGTCAGCCCCACCAATGAACCGCTTCGAGCGGCGCCGCGCCGAGACCCGTCAGGCACTCGTCCGCGCGGCCCGGCAGATCCTCGCGGAGACCGGGGACACCAGCGCCAGCATCCAGATGATCGCCGACCGCGCTGATGTCGGCTTCGGCTCCTTCTACAACCACTTCGAGTCGAAGACGGACCTATTCGACGCCGCGGTGACGGACGCACTGGAGGAGTTCGGCCAGGTCATCGACGAGCGCACAGCGTGGATCGAGGATTCGGCAGAGCTTGTCGCGGCAAGCTTCCGGCTCACCGCCCAGATGGCCGACTCACATCCGGAACTTATGCGGATCCTGCGTGATCGCGGTCTGGCCCAAATTCACTCCGACCGCGGACTCGCGCCGAGAGCCCTGCGCGACCTGGAACGCGGCATCGCCGCAGGCCGCTTCGACTGCATCGACCCGACCACGGCGTTGTCCGCCATGGGCGGGACCCTGCTGGCCCTCGTGGCGCTGAGGCTGGACCGCCCCGACCTCGACGGTGAAGAGGCAGCCTCGGACCTAGCCGAGATGGTCCTGCGCATGCTGGGCGTCCCGCCCGATGACGCCCACCAGGTGACCCGGCGGCCCCTGCCCGACCTCGGATAGGCCTTCTGGCGCCGGTTCCGGAGCCCACATCCGCAGGTAGCTCCTGAGCTCCTCGTCGGTGGCGAAAATGAGGCAGATCGGGTCGCTCCCCCAACGGGCGGACGACTCAATGGCGCGAGCGAGACGTGGGAAAGCCAGCTCAAGGTGGCTGCTCGCGGCGAGCCGCAATACCTCGATGACCGACCCGGATGACGCCCCAACGGCACGTCACTGCATTGCTCTGCGGCATTGCGCCGAGACAGATCTAACCGCCGACCGCAAAGTGAAGCGCGCGCGTCGGCTGCTCAGCGCAACAAGCCGGTCGTAGCGATGCGGCGCGCCTTCCGTCCCGCGCAGACATGGCCTGCGTCTCGCACAATGACCCGATCGAGGCCTTGGACCACGACGTCGAGGCGCGCCTTACCCGGCTGGGCCAGCCCTCGCACAGAGCTGCGCCTCCCTGGAAAACGTCCTGCGATACCGTCCTCCAGGCTGCGCTGCCCGCCGGCCGACCGCACGACGATTACGTCGCGTTGAGGACCCGTGATGGTAGCGGCAGGGTGCGCGGATGTTCCGGTTGACGCGGCCAACGTCACGCACTGCGGACGAACGGGGATCCAAGGCCGCCGAGTATGAAGGCACTGACGCGCAGGACGCCACGATCATTGGAAAGCCATGTTGCGCGAACCCGCGAGGATGCGTGACGGATAGGAGCGGCTGCCCGCGGGGCGCACTTCACGTCGGCCGGTGACAGCAGACACCTGCGGGCGGTCACGCACCTTCCCGCCGCCGCCGCGCGGGCCCACGAAACGGCGGAGCACGGACGCCCGCCCCCGCGGCTGCGTGCCCGGTCCTACCGCATCCCTGCCATCACGCCAACCCCGCCTGATGCCCCCTGCGATCGTGAAAAGTCAAGGAGAGGCAGGAGCAAGGGGACCGCACCACTGTGGACGCCTGCCGCTCCCGCGGACAGCTGCCAAAAGACGTGCCGACTTCGACCGCAGCCGACTGATCGTCAACTGTTCAGGGCGCCGAGGAATGCCAAAAGCGCCACATTCACCTCGCCAGGGCGTTCCTCGGCGATCCAGTGGCCGCAGCCGGGCAGGATGTGCGCCGGTCCGACGCTCGGGTGGAGCGTGGGCAGGGCGGGGAGGAGTTGGTCCATCCCCGGGAAACCGTAGACCAGGTCCCGATCGCCGGTGATGTAGCGGCCGGGCATCCGGTACTGCGCGCCGTCCCACGGGGCGGTCAGCTGCCAATTGCGGTCGAAGTTGCGGTACCAGTTGAGGGCGCTGGTGAACCCGGCTTCGGTGAACTCCGTCGCGAGTGTGTCGATGTCGGCCTCGGTGAGCCAGGCGGGAAGTTCCTCGGGGTCCTCGAAGAGGTCCAGGAATCCCTTGCCCGGTGGGACGAGCGGCTCGACCGGCGGGTCGCTGCGCGGGGTGTCGCCGCAGAGGCCGTACATCACGCGACGGAAGGTGGCGTGCGGGTCCTTCCCGAGCTCGGCCTCCGCGACGCCGGGGGTCTGGAAGTAGTTCCAGTAGAAGCGGCCGCCGAACAGCTCGCGCATCGCCTGCAGCGGAGGGCAGATCGGCATGTGTGTTCTGACGGTTCATGTTGCAGGCCCTTTCAGGCAAGTGACGAAATCCTCACTTACGACTGAAGCGTCAGTCAATACCACTGACGATTCCATCATTCTTGAAGGTTTCCGGGCGTCGTGGGCAGCTCAGCCCAACCTCGGAGAGGTGAGCGGCCCAGACCATGCACGCCAGGGCGACCATGCTGGTCTCACACGAGCCAACGGACGCCTTTCGCTATCGTTACGACCAGCACCGACATCGGACTCACTCATCAAGTAGGTCATGAGGACGGTGCTGAGCTCGGCCAGGCAACACCGTGTCGACAGCCGCCCGCTGTCGCCGGAACCGCCGATCCTGCTGGGTCGCCCTCAGCATGAGGGCACCGCGAGGTCTGCCGGCTGTGGCGCTTTAGGCTCACGGTCTCACTCCCGAATGTCGACGTAGATCAGTCCGGGAATGAGCACGGCGGTGGCAAGGTGCACCAGATCCAGCGATGCGCGGTTCCGAGGTCTCCTTCCCTGGGCTGGAGCCGGAAGTGAAGGTGCGTGACGCGCCGCGGGCAAGCGCTCTGGGAAGACGGGGCTGCCGGGCCTCGATGTCAGCGGAGCTGCAGGCGGGCTTGGTTCGGGATGTCGCCGAACCCGCCGCCGCGGAAGTCGCGGAAGGCCTGCTCGATTTCGCTCGCGCTGTTCATCACGAACGGGCCGCCCATCGCGACGACTGACCGATCGGCCCACCGCTATAGACCATGACAACGCTGCGCTCGTCGCCGCCGGCGGTCTCCAGCGCGATGGTCGAGAGCGAGGCCAGGGGCATGGGGCCGGACCGGCAATCTCCCCTGCGCACACGGGATGCCCGGCGACAGTCACCCTGCCGGACAGGACGTAGACGAAGGCACGATCCCGGCCGGGCAGCAGATGATCCAGGCGTCGGCAGGGCCCGACGGTGATCACCCTCCGGATATGGGCCAGTTGTTCAATGCGAGGACTTGGATGCCGCCGGCCTCGCCCGATATGAGGTCGATGCGGACACCGTCCGTCTCGACGACGGGGTGACGGACGGCCAGCAGGTCCTGGTAACGGTTGTCGACCATCTTCATCTCGCGCGGCAGGTTCACCCACAGCTGCAGGATGTGCGCCCGTTCGTTGCGGAAGGGGAGTTCGCGATGGATGATTCCGTGCCCTGCGGTCATCCACCGCACGCCTCCAGTGGTCAGCGCGCCAACATGACCGATGTTGTCACCGTGCTCCAGGACGCCGAGGACCCAGTGTGACCGTCTCGAGACCGCGATGAGGATGCCATTCGAAGCCCGGTGAGGAGAACCAGTCCTCGCTCGGCAGCAGGAACAGATCCGTGAGCTCCGAGCGGATGGTTGCGGACCGGCGCTGTTCACACGGCGCTGGCAGCCCAAAACGGGCGGACTCTTTGTGCTCCGGGTCCAAGAGTCGGTGCCGCGGTCGCAGGTTGACTGGACTGTGTGGGCGGCAGGAGTCGGCCACTCGGCCCGGCCACTCGGGCGTCCCCGTGGTGCTGCTGGAGCCTGCGTGGTCGGGCCGACGGTACTGGAGCACGGTGCGAGGCTGACATGGACAGTTTGATCGGAGCATGGGTTCTTGAGGACTTCTCGCTCACACGTGAGGGGACGGTCGTCCATCCGCTCGGGGAGCGCCCCAGCGGGGCGCTGCTCTACACCGCCGACGGGTGGATGAGCGCACTGCTGACAGCCCATCCCGAAGATGCCCCGGCCGCATCCGCGTTCGAGGAGATACCCAACGGGACCGTGGCATATGCCGGACGCTGGGAGCGCGAGGCGGACGGGCCCGTCATGCACCATATTCAGGCCAGTCACTACACACCCTGGACGGGGACGGCTCTGGTACGCGATGTCCAGCTCAGCCCGGGACGGCTGGAGCTGACAGCTGCCGGGGCCGACGAGTCCCAGATACGTCTGCTCTGGCGCCGGGCTGACGCCTGACGGCGTGGAACCGGGCCGGGAACCCGCCATGCGGCCCGAGCAGCGACAACGACTGACTGACTGATCATCCGCTCATCTTCTTTCTCCTTTTCCCTTTCCACTTTTCTCATATGGAGGTGTTGTGCCATGCGCACAGCCACGCTCAACAGCCGTCTCGTGCTCGTCTTCCCCGACGGTGCCGTGGACGTGGAGAAGGCCAGCGACGGGCTGTTCTCCTCGGACCCGCAGGCAGTCTTCGACCGCTGGGCCGAGTTCCGCGACTGGGCCCAGTCGCAGGCCGCGAGCGGCCACGAGCGGATCGCCGTGGTGGAACAGCAGCTGGGCGCGCCGGTTCCGCGCCCGCGGCAGGTCTTCGCGGTCGGGTTGAACTACGCCGACCACGTGGCGGAGTCGGGGGTCGCCGTACCGGAGCGTCCCGCTGTCTTCACCAAGTACGTCACGTCCCTGACCGGGCCCTACGCCACGGTCGAGCTGCCGAGTGCCCTGGTCGACTGGGAGGTCGAGCTGGTAGCGGTGATCGGTCGTGAGGCGTACCAGGTCGCCGCCTCGGACGCGTGGCAGTACGTGGCCGGCCTCACGCTCGGCCAGGACCTCTCCGAGCGCGGCATCCAGCTGTCGGGACAGGCGCCCCAGTTCTCCCTCGGCAAGTCCTTTCCCAACTTCAGCCCGACCGGGCCGGTGCTGGTTACCCCGGACGAGTTCGACAACCCCGACGACCTCGCGCTCGGCTGCGCGATCGACGGCGAGACCATGCAGGAGTCGCGCACCTCCCAGCTGATCTTCTCGGTGTCCCGGCAGATCGCCTGGATGTCGTCGATCTGCCCGCTGCTGCCCGGCGACCTGATCTTCACCGGCACTCCGGCAGGCGTGGGCGGCGCCCGGGACCCGCGCCGGTTCCTGGCGCCCGGCGAGGAACTGCGCAGCTGGATCGACGGCATCGGTGAGCTGCGCAATCCGCTGGTCGCCGGCCCCGGCTACCCCGAAGGCCCGCAGGCCGTCTGACGCGCGGCCCCCCACCCCTTCCTGAGTGCACCACCCGACATCGAAGCTCTTTGAGGAGACTGCCATGGCCCTGCACCGCGTGGCGCACATCACGATCGGGGTGCCCAATGTGGCCGACACCTCGGCCTACTACGCCGATTTCGGGCTGACGGACCTCGGCGACGGCCGATTCGCCACGGCCGACGGCGGCGAACAGCTCAAGATCGTTCACGCGACGCGGCGCCGCCTGGAGGAGCTCACCCTGAGCGCCGACGACCAGGACGACCTCGGGCGGATCGGCTCGGCCCTCGACCGGCTTGAGGTGCCGTTCGTCCGGGAGGCGTACCGCCTGCGCACGGTCGACCCGGGCACCGAGGTGACGGTGACGGTCGAGGTGCAGCCGCGCACCGTGCAGCCCGCAGCCGCGCGGATGCCGTACAACGCTCCTGGGCGGATCGAGCGGACCGGCGAGCGTGCCCCCGGCGTGTTGCGTGAGGGGCCGGTGTACGTCCGCCGCCTGGGACACGTCGTCCTGGGCTCCACCAACCAGAAGGCTTCCCAGCGCTTCTTCACCGACGGGCTCGGCTTCAAGGTCAGCGACCAGGTACCGGGCGCGGCGTTCCTGCGCTGCTCCACCGACCACCACAACGTCCTCGTCCAGGAGGCTCCCATCTCCTTCCTGCACCACACCTCATGGCAGGTGGACGACGTGGACGAGGTCGGACGCGGAGCCACCCGGATGCTGGAAGATCACCCCGAGCGCCATGTCTGGGGTCTGGGCCGCCACCAGCTGGGGTCGAACTTCTTCTGGTACCTCAAGGACCCGGCCGGCAACTTCTCCGAGTACTACTCCGACATGGACTGCATCGTCGACGACCAGCTGTGGACCCCGGGGATGTGGGAGGACGCCCGCGTCGCGCTGTACAACTGGGGCCCGCCGGTACCGCCGTCCTTCCTCCGTCCCGAGGACCTAGCCGCAATGATGACCGGCGCGCACGACGCCGGCTGACGAAGAAAAGGAACGCAGGCACGTTATGCGCACCTCTGCCAAGGGCCCCGCCGCGGAGGCCTACGACGTACTGATAGTCGGCGCCGGTCCGGTCGGGCTGGCCGCGGCCATCCAGCTGGCCACCCGCGGCCGCCGGGTCGGCATCGTCGAACGCTGGCCGCAGCAGTACCCGCTGCCGCGCGCGGTTGTCTTCGACCATGAGGCCGGCCGCATCCTGGCATCGCTGGGGGTGGACATGGCCGCTGTCAGTGAACCCGCTGTGGACTACGAGTGGCGCAACGGAGAGGGTCAGCAACTACTCCATTACGACTTCTCTGACGGCAGCCACTCCGGCTGGCCCAACCTGAGCGCGTTCAACCAGCCCACCTTGGAAGCGGCCTTGAACGAGCGCGTCCGGTCGATGCCGGAGATCGACATCCTGCGCGGCTGGGAAGCCGTCGGCGTCGAGGCGGGCCCCGCGACGGTGGAAGTCACTGTGGCGGAGAGCGCCGGAGACGAGCCCCTGCTCCGTGACGGAGTACGGGCGAAGCGCACTCTCCGGGCCGCGTACGTGGTCGGCTGCGACGGCGCCAACAGCTTCATCCGCTCGTGCATGCGCACATCGGTCACCGACCTCGGCTTCAAGTTCGACTGGCTGGTCCTCGACGTCATCCCCCATGACCGGGACCGCGAATGGACGCCAAGGAACCTTCAGCTCTGCGATCCGGCCCGGCCGACCACGGCGGTGGTCGGCGGCCCGGGCCGCCGTCGCTGGGAGTTCATGCGCCTGCCCGGCGAGTCCATCGCCGAGCTCAGTAAGGCCGAGACCGCCTGGAAGCTGCTCGAGCCGTGGGACCTGCACCCGGACAACGCCACCATGGAGCGGCAAACCGTCTACACCTTCCAGGCACGCTGGGCGGACTCCTGGCGCGACGGCAGGCTGCTGCTGGCCGGGGACGCGGCCCACCAGATGCCGCCATTCGCTGGGCAGGGCCTGTGCTCGGGCCTCCGTGACGCCATCAACCTGAGCTGGAAGCTCGACCTGGTGCTGTCCGGGAAGGCCGAGGACAGTCTGCTGGACACCTACACCACCGAGCGATGCCAGCATCTGCAGCATGCGATCGAGAAGTCTGTGGGCCTCGGCAGGGTCATCTGCGAGCCGGACCCGGCCGCGGCCGCAGAGCGCGACGCCCGCATGATCGCCGACCAGCAGACAGGCCGCGTACCGCAAGGAGATCAGTTTCTGGTGACTTTCACCGGCGGACTGCTGGACCGCGACTGCACCGGGGCCACGGCTGAGCCGACCGGGCAGCTCAGCCGGCAGGGACGGGTGCGGGTCGGGGACCGTACCGGCATGTTCGACGAAGCCGTCGGCATCGGGCTCACCCTGCTCACCAACGGTGATCCGCGTGACGGGCTCGACGAGGAGACCCTGGCCTGGTGTGAAGAGGTCGGGCTCCGTCTGCTCAGGATCACCGACGACCCGGCGGCGAACGGCCCCGACGACGTCGTCGATCTCGACCGCACCTACCTGGCCGACCTTACCCGTAAGGGCCTCGAGGCCATGCTGGTGCGCCCCGACTTCTACGTCTTCGGCGGCGCCAAGAGCACGGCCGACCTCCCGCGTCTGGTGGCTGCGCTGCGCGGCGGACTCACGGCGGTATCCGCCCCGGAGCTCACCGCTTGAGCCGTGGGCACCACAACTGGAGCCCACGGCCAGCCTTTGCGAACACAGCGACGCGCGGCATCGGGGCCGGGGATCACCGCGCCGCCCCGTGCCGTCGCGTGGAGTGAACAACCCCGGCCGGTGAACGGTGCAACCGTCCCGGCCGGGTAGAACGCCTCCTGCCGCGTGGCCGCACCCGTCAGCGGCGACGTCCGCGCCTGCTCGACTCTCCGGGGGAAGATATGATCTTCGTGGCCCGGGTGGCAGCGGCGAGCAGCCCGCTCGCCCGCCTCACCGGCGACGGAGGGACGGGAACGTGACGGGTGAGTGGCTCCAGTGGTTGCGGCCGGACCCCGCACGCCCCACCGAGACCGTCCTGTCGCCGGCGGACCTTGCCGCGGCCCGGGCAGAGCTCGGCCCTGCCCCGGTCCAGTGGGCCCTCCAGAGCGCCGACGCCATCGCAGAGGAAGTCATCAGGAGGGTGCCCGAGCACGGCGGCGGCCCCGCCGCCACGACTACCCTGAGACGTGTGACCCAGTCGGCGGTGCTGACGGGATTGCACTTGATGATGTCCGACTTCAACGCCCCCATCCCCCCTCTCGCCGAGGAAGCGCTGGAAGGATGCCGGGAGTTCGCGCGCCGCGGCATCCCGCTGGAGCTCGTCCTGCGCGGAGTGCGGCTCGGACACGCCCACTTGACGCGCGGCCTGGCAGCAGGAGTCGAGGAGCACGTCCCGGCCGACCAGCGTCTGGCCGAGATGCGCCGGATCGAGGACCTGCTGTTCACCTACGTCGACGCCCATTCGAGCGTGATGGCCGAGGAGTACATCGCCGAACGGGACCGCTGGCGCGGCAGTGACGAAGCTGCCCGCCGCGCGGTCATCGACGAAGTACTGGCCGGGCGCCCGGTCGACCAAGAAGCCGCCGCGCTGCGTCTGCGGTACGACCTGTCTCGCACGCATGTGGCCGCAGTGCTGTGGAGCGACGGCACCGCCTCTTCCGCGCCCGCCGCAGAACATCTTTACCGCGCGGCCTCCAATATGGCCCGCGCCCTGGAGACGGCCAGGACGCTCATCGTCCCGGCCCACGACAACGACGTGTGGGCATGGTTCGCCGTCGGCGGCGAGAACGCCGATGACCTCATCCGCTCCTTGCCCAGCTCTCTGCCCCAGCCGGCAGGGGTGCGTGCGGCTCTCGGCCCGCCGGCACCAGGGCCCCGCGGCATGCGGCGCAGCCATATGGGGGCGCTGCAGGCACAACGGATGGCATTGCGCGGTTCGGAGTACTGGCTCTGCGACTACAGGAACATCCGCCTGGCGGCCCTCGTCACGGCTGACTCCGAACGCGCACGCTGGTTCGTTCAGGAGGTCCTCGGGCCGCTAGCGGCCGAGGGAGGCCGCCTGCGTGAGTTGCGCGAAACCCTGCGCATCTACCTCGCCGAAGGACGCAGCCCCCGCACGGCGGCCGAGCGCCTGCACATTGCCCGCAACACCGTGACCTACCGCGTCAAGCGCGCTGAGGAATTACTGCCCACAGCTACCACGGCACTCAGCTCACTGGAACTGCGCGTAGCGCTCGAAATCGCGAATGCCTCGCCAACCGGCACGTCGGCCGTCAATTGAAGTCTCGCTGTCTTGTGTCGCGGACTTCCTGGCGCCTGCCCCGGTAGCCACGTTCGTAGATCATTGGGATGAGGAAGCTGCCATGACCGGGCTCGGGTCTCGACGAAGAGGGCTTTCCGTTGTGCGCCAGGGGCCCCACCCGTTTGTGTGGGCGGACTCCCCCGCCGGTCGTGCCGCAAGCGGGTGACGGGAAGTCGTCCCCCGTCCGAGACCGGCATGGACGCGCGAGGCGGAAAGACGCGTGACGAATGGCAAGACGGTGGACTGCAAGGTCAAAGGACCGGTCCGGCATCACGTGCACGGTCATGATGCCGCTGTATTCAGCCATAGCCAACGATCCCCCAGGCGTTCGGTTAGCCAAAGAAGGACACACGCTCCGCCCGACAAGCCCCACACCCAATGCCACGACGCGCAGGGGAAACTGGCGCCGTGCAGCGAAGGCCAGCCATAGCCCGGCTGCCGCCCGCGGGGCGGCCAACTGCAAAAACTCGCACCCATCACTTGAGCCGTCCGCATAGGGCGGCCGACGGCTCAGGGGGCCTCGGTCACGAGCCCCCTTCACATGGTGTCCTCAACGAGCTCCCGCAACCTAGCCATTCCCAGGAACAGCAGTTACAGGGTGGCAGCGGCGGCCGTGTGGTGGTCATGGCGCGCGAGATCGGCCAGGACGTCAAGGACGTGCTCATCGAAGCCCTGCGGCCGGGGGAAGGACCCGACACCGTGGAGCGTGGCAGACCTCAGCCCAATCTCCCTCATGGACTCCAGCGGCAACACCGTCTTCTGCCATCCATCGACTGGTGAGTGACGCACATGGGTGTGGCGCATCGTTAGTGCCGAGGAACCCGTATTGCGAGGCATTGCCTGGACGTCCAGCCACGGAACGGCAGCATGCGAAGTCAGTGCCCCGCAACGACGCCCGACAGCTCGTTGGTGCTCTCCGGCAGGGTGACGGAGGTGATCTTCTTGCCGCTCTCCAGGTCGATGGCGTGCAGGGCCTTCTTGCTGGGATCGGAGACGTACGCGGTGGCGTCGCGGACGAACAGGGTGGGCCGGGCCTCCTGCCAATCCAAGGGCTCCTGCCACTTACCCACGGCGGGGATCTTCTTCTCGATCTCGCCGCTGTCCGGGTCGATGACGTGGATAGCGCCGTCGGTACCGAGAACGAGGGCCTCGCCCTCCGGGCCGCGGGCCAGTGAGCGGAAGGAGTAGCTGGTGCCCAGGTCGACCAGACGCAGCTTCTTCTTCTCGGTGTCGATGAGGGAGACACGGGTGGGCCGCTCCAGCTCGGCCTCCGGGTCCGTCTTGTAGTCGCCCAGGAGGACCGGGGAGGTGTCGCTGCCAGCCTGGTTGCCGATGCGTCCGTAGTCGTCGGGGGCGTCGACCTTGGTGAATGCGCCGTCCTTGTAAATCAGGATGCCATCCTCGCAGCCGACGGCGATGGCCTCGTTCTGGGCGGCCGCCTCACCGTGCACGCCGGGGCACTGCTCGTTGCGTGTGATCTCCTTGGTGTTCTCGTCCAGTACCAGCGCGCCTGTCCGCTTCTCCTCGGTGCCCAGCGTGCTGAGGAGTTCGGCGTTCTCCAGTTCGATGGCGACACCGTGGTGCGCCTCAGCAGAGGTGTAGGTGCGTCCTTCCGGCTTCTCGCCACTGCTCAGGTCGGCGGGGTCGAAGACGTTGACCTCTCCGGTGCCGTCGGTGAACAGCACCGTCTTGCCCGCGTGACGTACGACGTGGCCGGGCTTGGAACCCTTGTACTCGATGTCGGTGAGGGCCTGCCCGGTGGCGTTCAGCACGCGGAAACCGGTGTCGGTGGAGACGATGACATGGTCCTCGTCGCCCGCGGGGTTGACCCGGTTGAAGCCGGAGAGCTCGATGGTCTTGGTTAGCCTGAGGCTCTCGCCGTCCAGGATGTACAGTCCGCCGTCGAAAGTGGTGACCAGCGGGTTCTTGACCGCGGCGGCGGGCGCGGCACTCGCGGTGCCCTCGGCCTTGGCGTCGGAGGAGGAGTCCCCCTCTCCGCAGGCGGTCAGAACCGTGGACACGGCCAGGGCGAGTGCCATTCCCGTGAGGGCTCTGTTGCGTATCGACTTGCTCATCGACGTGTTCCTTTCCGCGGCGGGCGGTGGTGGCAGTGGTGTGTGACGGTTTCGGCCCGGTCGGCCGGTGTCCGTTGGGATTCAGGGAGTCAGTTGCCGCTTGAGCCGTCGGTCAGGCCGTCGGTCATGGCGGTGGTGTTGGCGCGCATCATCCGCAGATAGGTGTCGGGACCTTCGCCCTGCGCGGTCAGCGACTCCGAGTAGAGCGCGACGACCTGGACCCGGCCGCCCAGTTCCGTACGCAGGACTTCGGCGAGTCGTGTGGGCTGGGAGGAGTCGGCGAACACGGTTCGTACGCCGGCCCTTTCCATCGCGTCGGTGAGCGAGCGCAAGTCGGAGGAGCTGGGTGAGGCCAGCGTTGTGCCGCTGGGAATGACCGCGCCGATCACCTGGAAGCCGAAGCGGTCAGCGAGGTAGCCGAAGACGTGGTGGTTGGTCACCAGGGCACGCTTGTCCTTGGGAACGCGCTCGAAGGACTTCTCCATCCAGGTGGTGAGGTCGGCAAGTTCTTCGCCGTAGCGATCGGCATTGGCGCGTATCGCGTTGCCGTCCACGCCGTCGACGTGCTCGATCACCTGATCGGCTATCAGGCCGGTGGCCCGACGCACCCGGTCGGGATCGGTCCAGAAGTGCGGGTCGGACTGTTCATCCTCTTGCTCCGGGCCTCCGTCGTCGGCTGTATGGAAGGTGAGCGGGTCGGCCGCCTCGCCGACGGCGAAGGTGGCGACGCCGGACTCGCGGGCGGCGCCCACGTGCCGCAGTACGTTTTCCTCAAGTCCCAGGCCGTTGTAGACAACCAGGTCGGCCCGCTCCAGCTCGGCTGCCTGGACCGCCGACAGGCCGAAGGAGTGCGGGTCGGCGTTGGGCTTCATCAGCACGGTGATGTCGGCTTCGTCACCCACGATCTCCCGGGTGATGTCGCCGAGGATGTTGGTCGTGACGACGATGCTCGGCTGGTCCTGACCGGTGGTGCAAGCCGTGGCGGCAGCGGCCGTGACGAGGGCGAGCAGGCCCACGGCCAGACGGCGCAGCCGTGCCACGCTCACCCGCACGCGCTGCTTCGCCGCGATCCGGCTCATCGGCCGGTCTCCGCCATGAGGACCGGCTCGATGTCCAGATCAAAGGAGCGCGCGATGCGCAGGTCGTCGTTGTAGTCGATCTCGAACACCTTCTTGCCCTCGGGGTCGTTGACGTAGGCGCGGCTGCGGTCGACTTCGATGACGGGGGTGCTGCCGTCGGTGTCGGCCCGCTCTTCTCCGGTCAGGAGCGGCTTGGTCCGCGTGATCTGCTTCCCGGTGGCGATGTCGTAACCGTGCAGCGAGCCGTCGGTCTCCAGGACGAGCAGTGGGGAGCCCGATCCGGCCGTGTTGGCGGCGACGACGGGCCCGGTGCTCACCCGGGTCCAGGTCCGCTCGGTGACATCCAGGACCCATACGGCGTCGTCCCCGGCCGGTGCTGTGAGGGTGTCGCTGCCGGGTCGCTGGCGGAACGAGGCGGCCCTTTCCTTCGCCGAGACGTCTTCGCCGTAGGGAATCTTTTCGGCGGTGAAGGCGCCGTCCTCCTCACGGACGAGCAGGGCACCGTCGGCGCAGCCCAGGACCACGCCGCGCCGGGTGACGGCGTCACCTCGCGGCTCCTCGCACTCCACGTCCGGGGAGGCGACGCGCTGGCCCTTGCGGTCGAGCACGACGAGCTTCGTGGTGCCGCCCTCGTCCGCGAAGGCCAGCAAGTGCCCCTCGTGCGGCACGACGGCGCCGGCGTAGGTGCCCACCAACGTCCGGGAAGACGCGATCTGGCCCTTGTCCAGCTTGCTCCGGTCGTAAAGGGTGGTCTGCCCGTCCTCGTCGGTCGCTGCGGTCACGGCGACGTCACTGCGCACCTGCGCCTGACCGCCCACGGGAAGCTCACCGACGTCACGTATCGCCGCGCTGTAGTAGTGAACGTGGTCGCCGTGGTCCACCCTCCAAACGCCGCTGTCGAGCACATGCGTGCCGCCGGAGGCGTGGAGGTAGCCGAACCTTCCGTCCGTGCCCAGCCGTACGGCACCTTCTACTTGTGCCGTCTTGTGCACCTTGCCGGTGATGAGGTCGAGCACCCGGCTGTTTCCGCTGTCGGGGTCGTTGAGGAGCAGGCGGGACTGCTGCTCGGCGGCCTCCTGTGCTCCCTCGACGTACCCGTGCGGAGTGGCGGACGAGGAACTTGCCGCGGGTCGGGAGTCGTTGTCTTTCTCTTCCGCGCAGCTCGTAGCGAGCAACGCGGTGAGTACCAGTACAGCCGGAGCCCACGGAGTGACGTTTCTGCGGACGGTCATGACGATCGCCTCAGGCTTCTTTCCGTTGACTTCAAGGGCGGGGGTTGGACGAGGCGCGCACGGTGGTGACGTAGGCCGGACACCACGTGGGAGAGGAAGAACTGACTCACCGCAAGGGCCGATACGGTCGCGCCAGCGGCCGTGCCCAGGTGCCAGGACAGCAGCAGGCCGCCGAACGTGGCCGCGCCGCCGAGGAGTGCAGCGAGCGTCATGACCCCGCGTACGCTGCGCGCCCACGGCAGGGCCGCCGCCGGCGGAGCGATAAGCAGGCCGAGGACCAGCAGCGTTCCCACGATGTGGAACGAGGCCACGATCGCCAGACCGAGCAGGCCGAGCAGCATGGCGTGGGTCAGCCGCGGACGCAGCCCCAGGGTCTGAGCCTTGCGTGAGTCGAACGCCAGGGCCAGGAAAGCGCGGTGGCCGAAGACCGAAACCACCAGCGCCGCGAACAGTGCCGCCGCCAGCAGGAAGAGGTCCTGCTGCCGGACGGCGAGGACGTCACCGAACAGGAAGCCGGTCAGGTCCACCGCGAAGGACTGCGAGCGCGACACAATGATCACGCCGAGTGAGAGCATGCTGACGAAGAGCAGTCCGATGCCGGTGTCCTGGGGCAGCCTCGGCGTACGTCCCAGTACGGTGACGCCCGCCGTCATGACCGCGGCGCTGGCCACTGCGCCCACCAGCAGGTTCCCGCCGAACAGTGAGGCGAGCGCGACCCCCGGCAGCAGACCGTGAGACATGGCGTCGCCAAGGAAGGCCATCCCCCTCAGGACCACCCAGGTGCCCGCCAGCGCGCAGATCGCGGACACGAGCATCCCGCCCCATAGGGCTCGCTGCACGAAGGTCACTTCGAACGGGGCTGTCAACCATTCCATGAGCGAGGACACTACAATGAAAATCATGTTCAAAAAACCCGACCCTTCGCCCACCTCGCCCCAAAAGCGGACCCCCCGCATCCGTTGCACCGAGCTGTCAGCCGGCTATCCGGGACACCCGGTCCTCCAGCAACTCAATGCACAGATACCGAAGTTGGCCACGACGGCACTCGTCGGACCGAACGGCAGCGGCAAGTCCACCCTGCTCGGCGTTCTCGCCGGTGTGATCCCTCCGACATCCGGCGCGGTCCACCACGACGGAGAACGACCACCTGCCTTCGTACCGCAGCGCGGAGCCGTCGGCGACAACCTGCCGCTCACCGTCCGACAGACCGTGGAGATGGGACGCTGGGGCGAGCGCGGACCGTGGCGGCGGCTGACCCGCCAGGACCACTCGGCCGTGGACTCCGCGCTGGACCGACTCAGCATCCGAGACCTCGCCTCACGCCAACTGGGAGAACTGTCCGGCGGGCAGCGTCAACGCGCCCTCATCGCTCAAGGGTTGGCACAGGAATCGGACCTGCTGCTTCTCGACGAACCGACCACGGGCCTGGACCCGGAGGCCAGGAAACGGATCGGGGAACTGCTGACCACGCTGGTCGCAGACGGCGTGACGGTCGTCCAGGCCACGCACGACCTGGCGGTCGCACGCACGGCGGACGCCTGCCTCCTGCTCAAGGACGGCCGCCTCGCCGGACAGGGGCATCCCGACCGAGTCCTCACCACGTCCACGATGGCCCGGATCTGGCAACCGCTCTGAACCACCGGAACTTCTACCCGTCCCGGACCCGCTCGCCCTGTTCGGCGACCCGTAGCCACAGCCCAGTTGAGCACCACGGTCCATGTGGCGGGTCGGACCGCGATCGTCATCAG
This sequence comes from Streptomyces sp. AM8-1-1, assembly GCF_032229325.1. Lineage (NCBI taxonomy): Bacteria > Bacillati > Actinomycetota > Actinomycetes > Kitasatosporales > Streptomycetaceae > Streptomyces > Streptomyces sp. AM8-1-1. Next base: position 8,312,225 of record NZ_CP135086.1, on the reverse strand, counting down.
GGTTGTCAAATGAAGGTGGAGGTGACTGCGCTAGACATCGCTATGGCAAGTTTCCGCAGCAGCATGTCCGCTCAAGGCGGGGCGTGGGCACTGCCCTTGTCGGCAGGCCTCAGCAGTTGCCCTTCCTCCTGGCCTGCGATCAAGGTGAAGCAGCAACACACTGTCGAGCTACGTGTCCTCACTGGCTTGCCAGGACCCGACGCGAAACTTCTCGCCGCTATGGTTGCCATCCGTGCTGCACGTTGCGGCGGCGTTCGGAGCCACATGTGCACAGGGGGTGCGCGTCCGGGTCCTGCTGGGGCGCCACCGCGGCGTGAGGGCAGGGCCGTCGAGAGCGGTCCGAGGACCGAAGGAGGCCGCCTAACACCCGAAGGCAGAGGTGTGGCCCCATGCTCCGTCGTGGCGCGGTCGCGTGGATGACGGTACTCACGCGTGGGGAGTGATGACGGCTCGTCCTTGGATCTTGCCGTCATGCAGCAGCTGGTATGCCTCATTGGCGCGTTCCAAGGGGAAGTACTCGACCAGCATCTTGATCTTTTGCTGCTGGGCAAGGGTGACCACTTCCATGAGTTCGGGGATGAAGCCCCAGTAGGGCGAGGTGACCGAACACTCGTGCGGCGGGCTCAAGAAGTCGACGGGAAGTGCTCCGCCGCCGAGACCGACGATGGTCAGGTGGCCGAGCACCCGGGCCACCTGAGCCGCCATCCGCAGAGTCGGGTCTACGCCCACCATGTCCAGCACGAGCTGAGCGCCCTGCCCCCGCGTCATGTCCTTGATGCGCGTGACCGCCTGGTCGCCCGAAACCAGCGCCTCGTCCGCGCCCATGCTCTTGGCGATCTCCAGCTTGCCGGCGTCGGTGTCTACCGCGACGACGGTCGTCGCCGCGCTGAGCGCTCGCAGAATCTGAATGGCCATCTGGCCCAGACCGCCCGCCCCGATCACCACCGCCGTCGAGCCCGGCCCCAGCAGGTGCAGCGACCGCTTGACGGCGTGATAGCTGGTCAGCCCCGCGTCGCTGAGCGGGGCGGCCTCGCGGGGATCGAGGGTGCCCAGCGGAAGCAGGAAGCGCGACGCCGGAACCAGCAGGTACTCAGCCATACCGCCAGCGTGACCACCCAGGCCCCCGCCCAGACCGCCCGTCGTCTGGCAGTAGTTCTCCCGGCCCTCCCGGCAGTTGGCGCACAGCCCGCAGCCCCAGGGGCCGTAGACGATCACCGGATCTCCGGGCGCGAACCCGGTGACGCCCGGTCCCAGCGTCTCCACCCACCCCGCGTTCTCGTGGCCGATAGTGAAAGGGAGCCCCCCCACGCGCTCCGGGGGCGCCTCCATGAGATGCAGGTCCGAGTGGCAGGCGCCGGCCCCCCCGACCTTCACCAAGACCTGCCCCGGCCCGGGCTCGGGCACCGGTACCTCGCGCAGCTCCGCCGGCTTCTGCGGTTCGACGAACTGGAATGCTTTCATGGCTATCCCTTGCTCGGGGGCTCAGTCGCGGATTCCGTCGAAGTCGACCAGGAGGTGGCGCGGGCCGCGGAAAATCTGGTTGTGGCGGTACGGGGGCGGGTCCTCGACGAGCCGCGGGTTCTCCACGCGGCGGAAGAACTCGCTGACAGCGGTCTGGACTTCCAGCCGCGCGAGCGGAGCGCCGAAGCAGTAGTGGATGCCCTGGCTGTAGCCGACGTGGTCGTTGTTCGGGCGCTCGAGGTCGAGCTTGTCGGGATTCTCGAACCGCTCCGGGTCGCGGTTCGCCGAGGCGTAGCACAGGAAGATCGTCGAGCCCGCCGGGATGGTGGTGCCGGCGATCTCTATGTCCTCGAGGGCGGAGCGGGTGTGCCACAACTGGACCGACGACTCGAAGCGCAGCAGCTCCTCGATCCCGGGCACGATGAGCTCGGGCTGGCGGCGCAGTTTCTGGAGCTGGTCGGGGTACCGCAGCAGGGACAGCACGCTGTGGGCGATCAGGTTGACCGTCGTCTCATGCCCGGCGAAGAGCATGAGCATTGCATTGTTGACGAGCGACTCCTGGGGGGACAGGCGCCCCTCCGGGCCGTCGTCGTTGCACATATCCGACAACATGCCCGGGCTGGGCTGCTTGCGGTACTGGTCGAACAGGTCAGCCAGGTACTGCCTCAACGCGGCCACCTGAGCGGGAACCGCCTCTAGGCGGCGCTGCTGCTCCGGGTCGTTCGCCTCCGGGCCGAAGTCCACCCCGTCCAGGGCCTTCTCGATCCAGTCGTGGATGCGCGGGATGGCCTCCAGCGGCACGCCCAGGACCTTGCAGATAACGGTCACCGGCCCCGGGAAGGCGAACTCGTCGACGACGTCGATTCGGGTCTTGCCCTTCATGCCGTCCAGAAGCTCGGCGAAGATGCGGCCGATCTCGGGCTCCATGTCGGCGATCATGTGGGGACACTCGGGCGGCCCGAAGTGCCGATTCATCCGGCGGCGATCCCCATCGTGCCCGGGCGGGTCCGTGGTGATGATCGTCCCCTCGAAGGGGTCGGTCCCCGGGAGCGCCCCGGGGCGCTTCCTCGTATCCGAACTGACACGGTTGTCGTGGAGCAGCGCGACGACCTCTCGATAGGTGCTCACGACATAGCTGCCGTCCGGCTGCAGCGACACCGGGGTCTTCCGGAGCTCCTCGAAGAAGGGGTACGGATTGGCGCGGTTGGCGTTGCGGAGAACCTGCTGCCAGGGGGTTTCCTCGGCCATGATGCTCTTCTTCCTGTTGGCGCTGTCCGGTGACGCGCTGGTCCAGAAGGGCGCGTCAGCGGCGTCGAGGCCGGAACTCGGCCCTTCGCTCGTTCGGGTCATGGCCGGTCAAGACAACGTCGGGCAACTCCGTCGGGACGCCCGGCGCGGGGAACTCGGCCGGCATCGGGTTCATGTCGTCCGGCCGATCCCAACCCGGCGGCGGGGGCGGGAACGGAGCCGATTGCTCGATCAGCCGCCCGTAGTGCTCCAGCCACCTGCCGTGATCGAAGGTGACGGCGGCGACGATACGGCCCCGACGACCGTAGGCGGCGGCGAAGCGGCGCTCCTTGACCGACCCCTGCGTGAAGACGATCTCGTCGCCGAACGTCGGCACGCCGACAGACTTGATGTTGACGCCGAACTGACCGGACCAGAAGCCGGGCAGCAACAGATGCGGATAGTAGTCAGGATCGAGATTCACCATGTTGTGGGCCACGACCTCGGCACCAAGGACGGCATTGTCCCAGTGCTCCATCGCGAGGAACTGGTACTCGTACAGCACGTGGGGCGCGCGCGCCACGTCCCCCACCACGTAGACGGTGTCGGTCACCACTCCGTTGATGTCGAAGGCGCGACCGCCGGCGTCGCAGCCGATGCCCCAGAAGCCGGCCGCCAGCCCGGAGCCCTCCAGCCATTCCACGTTGCGGATCGACCCGAGCGAGGCCACCACCACGTCTGCCTCGACGATGGTCCCGTCCGACAGCCGAGCACGCCGCACGTGTCCGCTCGCGTCGCCCTCCAGCGAGGACACGCCCACCCCGCAGCGCAGGTCCACGCCGTGGTCGCGCTGCATCTCCGCGGCGATCTTGCCGATCACTCCCCCGAGCGCGCCGACCAGCGGCGCCGAGCCCCGCTCGGCGACGGTCACCGGGATTTCGAGTTCTCGGCAAACGGAGGCCATCTCCGAGCCGATGAACCCGCCGCCGATGATCAGGACGCGCGACGGCCGCGCGGCCAGCGCCTTTTCCAGCCGCGCAGCGTCATCACACGAGCGCAGCGAGTACACCCCCTCCAGGGAGGCTTCGTCCGGGTTCGGCCACCGCCGCGCGCGGGTGCCCGTGGCGATCAGCAACCGGTCGTACGGGACCTGCTCGCCGTCGGCCAGGCGCACTTGCCTGGTAGCCCGGTCCAACCCGGTCGCGGCCACCCCGAGCCGCCACTCCGCACTCACTTCTCGCAGGCGGGGCAGCTTGGTATGGTCGGCCGGCACCCAGCCTTTGAGCACCTGCTTGGACAGCGGAGGACGGTCGTAGGGCTCATGCAGCTCATCCCCAATGAGGGTCAGAGACCCGCTGAAGCCCTCCTCGCGCAGGGCTTCGGCCGCGCGCAAGCCCGCCAGGGAGGCACCGACGATGACGATCCGTCCGTTGGCCTTGAAGTCGCGCACCAGCTCCGCGACGGTTGCCGGCATGGTCATGACGTCACACTCCGCTCCGCGCCGTCCAAGCGGTCGATCAGGATCGCCTGTACCGGACACGCCGCGGCTGCTCGCTGAACCTGCAAACGCCGCTCGTCATCGGGGTTCGGCTCGTAGGTGAGTGCCTCCTCACCACTCAATCTGAAGACGTCGTGTGCCAGAAACACGCACTGCGCATATCCCTGACACCGATTCAGGTCTACAACGATCCGCATGGGCAGACTCCTTCCTCGTCGCCTCCCGCATCACAACGACTGCCGGCGAAGTCATTCGGCTATGCCTCAACTTTGCGGGGGAACAGGCCACTGTCAGGCGACCCGGCTGGACAACCCACCCATCGCCCCGGCCGAGGACCAGAGGGCTCAACGCCCGGCAAGTTCGCTCTTCTTCGCGACGGAGCTCCCTTGCCGCAACGCATAGCGACAGGCGACAGGCGACACGGCTCGACGGACGATCCCCTAAGGGGCGTCGACACCAAAGCGCGCCCGGACATTCCGTTACCTATAGGATAGTTCACCCCGCCCCCCAAGACCACAACTCCGCTATCAGGGCAGATTGCTCCATGCGGAACGTGGCGGTCGGCAACGAACGCACCGTGGTCTCGTACCCCGCACCGCCGCCGCCCGGCCCGCCGGGCCCGCCTGATGACCCCTGCGATCGGGAAGAACTCAAGGAGTGGCAAGAGCACAGGGAGGCTGCTGAGATGTCCGGAACACCGACACAGCGCAAAGCCGTCCGGTATCCGCCGATCGCTGAGCACGGCCTGATCGGGAATCTGCGTACGGCGGCCCTGGTCAGCACGGACGGGACCATCGACTGGTACTGCTGCCCTTCCTTCGACTCCCCGAGTGTGTTTGCCGCCATCCTCGACGCGCGCCGGGGCGGGGCGTTCGAGCTGCGCGCAGCCGTGCCGGCCGAAACCAAACAGTTCTACTTCCCGGACACCAACGTGCTGATCACCCGGTTCTTCACCGAGGACGGGCTGGGCGAGATCCAGGACTTCATGCCGGTGACGGACGCCAACGAAGACGACGACCCCCACAGACTGATCCGGCGGGTGGTGTGCATCCGCGGGAAGATCCAGTTCCGGGCCAGGGTTGCCCCCCGTTTCGGCTACGGCGCCCATCCACACACGGTCCGGATGCAGGACCGGACTGCCCTGTTCACCTCCGACTCGCTGTCCTTGGCGCTGACCGCCACGGTGCCGCTGGAGTGTGACGGGAAGGACGTATGGACGCAGTTCGAACTCTCCCGGGGGGAGACGACGGTTTTCGCCGTCGACCGGGTCAGCGGCAACGCCCCGCCGCGCGGGTGCCCGCATGCGGAGGCCGAGCAAGCGTTCACCGCCACGGTCACTTTCTGGCGGCGCTGGCTGCAGCAGTCCCGCTACCGCGGCCGATGGCGGGAGATGGTGAACCGCTCCGCCCTCACCCTCAAGCTGCTCACGTACGTCCCCACCGGCGCGATCGTGGCAGCCCCCACCACCAGCCTGCCCGAGCAGATCGGCGGCGGCCGCAACTGGGACTATCGCTATGTATGGGTACGCGACGCCGCGTTCGCCGTCTACGCCCTGCTCAGGCTCGGCTTCACCGAGGAGGCCAAGGCGTTCATGGGCTTTCTCACCCAGCACAGTGACCGCCCCGAGGACGGTCTGTCCGGCCCGCTGCAGATCATGTACGGCATTGACGGGCGTTCCGAACTGCCCGAACGCGAGCTGCCCCACCTAGAGGGCTACCGGCGCTCGGCGCCCGTGCGGGTCGGCAACGACGCCGTCAACCAGCTGCAGCTGGACATCTACGGCGCCCTGCTCGACTCCGTGTACCTGTACGACAAGTGGTGTGAACCCCTCCTGAGCGGCCAATGGCGTGGCGTGTGCCACGTGGTGGACTGGGTCTGCGAGCACTGGGACCAGCCCGACGAAGGTGTGTGGGAGACCCGCGGTGGGCGCAAGAAGTTCCTCTATTCCCGTCTGATGTGCTGGGTGGCCATCGACCGCGGCATCCGCATCGCGCTGCACCGCGGCCTGCCGGCCGAGCTCGTCCGCTGGGGTCCGGTCCGCGACACGATCTACCGTCGGATCATGGACGAGGGCTGGTCCCCCGCCCGGCAGGCGTTCGTCCAGTACGAGGGCGGCGACGTGTTGGACGCCGCTGTGCTGATGATGCCGCTGACCAAGTTCATCGCTCCCAACGACCCCGTGTGGCTTTCCACTCTCGATGCCCTCGGCAACGAACTGGTCTCCGACTCCCTGGTCTGGCGCTACGACCCCAAGGCAAGCCCCGACGGCCTGGAAGGCGACGAAGGCACGTTCTCCATCTGCTCGTTCTGGTATGTGGAGGCCCTCACCCGCGCCGGACGCCTGGACGAAGCCCGCCTGGCCTTCGAGAAGATGCTCACTTACGCCAACCATCTCGGGCTGTACGCCGAGGAGATCAGCCACACCGGAGAGCAACTGGGCAATTTTCCCCAGGCATTCACCCACCTCGCCCTCATCAGCGCCGCCTACAACCTCGACCGCGCGCTGGGCTGACGGGCAGACCCGGCGGCTCCCAAGAGCAGTCACCGCAAGAGCCTTTGATCCCCGGCTCATGCGGGAAGCCTGCGCCGCTCGTCACGCTGATCCCCCACCTCGGCACGGCACGCCTGGTCGAGGACCCGCCCCCTCCGCAGAACGCCAAGCTCCGAGACGCGCGACCGCCGCCGGGACGGGAACAACCTGAAGGGGACGAATGATGGGACAGATGCCGGAGACAACTAGCGCCATGGCGTCCTTGACCACGACCGCCTGTGAGACCGGGGCTCCTCCCAGACGCCGCGAAGACCTCAGCCGGAATGCGAGGGCTTCACGGTCGGCTTGGACGGCGTAACCTCGTCAGTGTGGACTTCACCGCGGACAGTCTTCTGTCTCGTGCCGCGCATGAACTCAGCCCGCGAGCGGACGAGCTGATCCACGACGTAGAGCAATGCCTGCGGCGCGAGGTCCCCGAGCTGTGGGACGAACCGGATATCGCGCAGATGACCGGGGAGAATGTCGCCGAGCATGTCACCGCCCTCCTCTTCGGCATCGAGCACGGCATCGAGCCGCGGCAGATCAAACCGCCAACCGCCGACGTGGAGCGCGCGCGTCGGCTGGCTCAGCGCAACAAGCCGGTCACAGCGATGCTGCGCGCCTTCCGCCTCGCGCAGAGCCGCATCCTCGACCGGCTGCTCGAAGAGTTGCCTCGATTCTCCGGCGACGCCGAGCTGATCAGCGCGGCGACGCGCAGGCTGCTCGCGCTGGCGACCGAGTACGTGGACCGCACATCGGAGACGGGCGTCCTGGCCTTCCAGGAGGAGCGAGATCACCGGGTGCAGCGGCGGCTGTCGGTGCTGAACGAGGCGAGTGTACGAGTCGGAACGACACTGGACATTGCCCGCAGCGCCCAGGAGCTGGCGGACCTGGCCACCGAGTACTTCGCCGACGCCGTCGCCGTAGACCTCCTCGACTCGACTACCGCAGACGGCGTCATGGCGGAGGGCGCCCTCGTGGTCCGACGGGTCGCCCAGCGGTCCGTGGCGGAGGGTTACCCCGAGACGACCTATCCGGAGATCCACCGGGAACTCTCGATCCCGCCGCAGCAGCTCCACAGCTATCCGGACGGATCCCCCACGGCTCGCGCCCTGGTCACCGGCCTGCCCTCACGGCACCACTTCGGCCCGTCCGTAGCAACGCTCCTGGTACCGCTGTGCGCCCATGGCAACACGCTGGGTGTCGCTCAGTTCTTCCGGCACAGCAAGCCCGGCCAGGACGAGGACGAGGATCTGCTCCTCATGCAGGAGATCGCGGGCAGGGCGGCGACAGACATCGACAACGCCCGCCACTACACACAGGCGCGCGTCACCGCCCTCACCCTCCAGCGGAGCCTGCTCCCTCAAAGCTCCCCCCCGCAGTCCGCCGTGGAGGTCGCCTCCCGATACCTCCCTGCTGCCGCCCAGCTGGGTGTGGGCGGCGACTGGTATGACGTCATACCGCTGTCCGGTGCCCGGGTCGCCCTGGTCGTGGGCGACGTGGTCGGGCACGGTATCCACGCCGCCGCCACCATGGGCCGACTACGGACCGCTGTGCGCACCCTCGCCGACATCGACCTTCCACCCGACGAACTGCTCACCCACCTCGACGACGTCGTCATCCGCCTGGCCGCCGAAGCCTCTGCAGAAGTGGACACCGAATCCGCAGGGGACATCGGCGCGACCTGCCTGTACGCCGTGTACGACCCTGTCGCCAGCCGCTGCACACTCGCCCGCGCGGGGCATGTGTTGCCCGCAGTGGTGAACCGCGACGGAACCGTCGACTTCCTCGATCTGCCCGCCGGCCCACCGCTCGGCCTGGGCGGCCTCCCCTTCGAGACGGCGGAGGTCGACCTGCCCGAAGGCAGTCTCATCGCCCTCTACACCGACGGCCTGATCGAGGCCCTCGACCACGACATCGAGGCGGGCCTCACCCGACTGTCCCACTCCCTCGCGCAGACCAGCGCCTCCTCCCTGGAAGCGACCTGCGACACCGTCCTCCATGCGCTGCTGCCCGCCGACCGGCCGCACGACGACGTGGCACTCCTCCTGGCCCGCACCCACACCCTCGGGGACCGTCAGGTCGTCACCTGGGACGTAGACGCCGACCCTGCCGCAGTCGCCCGGGCCAGAGCCAACGTCTCCGAACAGCTGACCACCTGGGGACTGGAAGAACTCGAATACACCACCGAACTGGTCGTCAGCGAACTGGTCACCAACGCCATCCGCTACGGCCTCCCTCCCATCCAGTTGCGTCTCATCCACGACCGCACCCTCATGTGCGAGGTCGCGGACGCCGGCAGCACGACTCCACATCTGCGTCGCGCTCGTGTCCTCGACGAGGGCGGGCGAGGCCTGTTCCTCGTCGCTCAACTCTCCGAACACTGGGGAACACGCCATGCCCGACGAGGCAAGACGGTCTGGGCGGAGTGCACCCTGGACGCACCGGAGCTCTTCGGTGGTGCGGCGCTGGACCTGGACCTGGAGGGGCTTCCTGAGGTGGTGTAGAGGCAGCCCGCGCTGATGGTCGGCCGCTGCCCTGACAAGCGGTGCCGTCCTGGGCCACACACGGCACGCCGGGCAAAGCGGCGGCGTGGTTGCACGCAGCGTGCCAGTGGCGTCGACATGTCGCACGAAGTACGAACCTTTAGCATCAACAGGGGCGGGCTGTTAATGGGATGAGGGACCGCTCGGTCTCCCGCTGCGGAAGAACGCCTGAAGTCGCCTTGTCGGGCGCCGTTTTCACCCAGTGACCGTGTGCATCCGTAGGTTTTCAAGCCGGCCCGAAGGCAGTTGCTGGTTCCAGTCGCGATCGTGCTGAGTCCGGATTGATCGAGCCGAGTTGCTAGGCCGGTCTTTGCGGGCCATTCATGTTGGCCATGTTCAGGAAGGATGCCGTGGGCGCCGGTGTCGGGGGCCACCGGCGCCCACTCACCCCTTGCCCGAGGTGGCTTCAGGACGGCTCTTGAGCTGTCGCTCAAGGGACGAGAGCGTCAGACTGCTGCCCCTGGGGGAGGTGCAGGGGCGCTGTTGGGTGCGGAAGCAGCCGCAGCGCCCCCTTCGTTCCATACTGCGTACGGAACTTCTGGATGGTACCGTACGTCGTATGGAAAAGCAAAGGAAGGCCCCCCGGGGGACCAGGAAGAGGGACGTCCCGCTTACCACGGACGGCATCTACGCCATGGCACTGCAGCTCATCGACGCCGACGGGGTCGAAGCGCTCACCATGCGCAAGCTCGCGACCGCGTTGGATGCGAATCCGATGTCGCTGTACCACCACGTGCCGAACAAGGACGCTCTGCTGCACGGGGTGGCAGCGCGCGTCGGCTCGCAGTTCCGCGAGGAAGAACTGGAGGACATTCCCTGGCAGGACCGCATGCGCCAACTGGCTCTGGACTTCCGCGCCTTGGCACACCGCCACCCCAAGCTGATGAAGTACTCCTTCGCGCGCGCCGACTACGTTCAGCCGGAAGACCCGTTCTGGCGGGGACTCACCGACACACTGGCCGCCGCCGAACTGCCGGCCTCCGCAATCCCGCGCGTCGCTGCCTCCCTGGTCGCGGTCTTCACGGGCCTGTTGCTCAGCGAACTGAACGGGGCACTCCAGCGGTGGACCACCCTCCCCCCGGCGCCCTCGGGCCCCGACGGTGAAGAGGCGTCCCCACCCGCGAAGGACGTGGTCGACACGATGTTCGACTATGCGCTGGACGCCACGATCGCCGGCTTGGAGAGCCAAATCGCACGAATCCGCAAGGAGGCATAACGAAGCGGGCGGCGGCCGTGGACTCCGCTGATGCACGCGTCTCCCCGCATCAGTGACTGCCCGCTGAGGCAGTGAACAGCGGACGCAGGAGCCTGGTCAGCCATCTCACCCAAGGCGCGACGCTCAGCGGCGGACGGCAGGCCACCGCTGGTCCGTCACCATCAACATGCTCGTGCAGACCGCGCAGCTGTCGGAACGCCGTGCATGCCCTCTGACTCATACATAACGTCACGCACGCGGAGCGCAGCCACCTGTGGTGTTACGCCGGCGGCGACGAGGAGCATGGTCGCCGCCGCCTCACCTGTGGGATCCGCCCAGGTGGACGCGGCGTTCTCATCGGCGAGGGCCAGCATCAGCGCTTCCAGCGCCCGGGCGAGGACAGGCGCCGGAACATGGTCCGCGAACACGCCTTCCTCCTGACCACGACGCACGGTCGCGATGGCCTCTTCGCGCGCCGGTGTCAGGGTGGCTCGGATGGCCGCCACTCCCAGATCGCGGCGCCCCAGCGAGATGAGCAAGCGGTACCGGTCACCCACCACCCATGCCGCCAGGGCCATCCGCGCCATCGCCTCCAGTGGGTCGGCACCTGGACTACGGGCGGCGGCGAACGCCTGTTGAAGCGTTCGGCCTGCTTCCTGCGTCAAGGCGGCGATCAGCGCTAGCCGGCTGGAGAAGTGTCCGTAGAGGGTGCGCCGCGCGACGCCGGCCGCCTGAGCGATGGTCTCGAGACTCGCGTCGGGGTTGTCTCCCAGTTCCTGCCGAGCGGTCGCGAGGATACGTGTGCGGTTGGAGCGCGCGTCATGGCGCTGCGGCGTGCGGCCCAGCACGTCGGTCATCTGCATGACTCCTTTCTCACTTCAGTCGTGTGCGCCGCTACGGAGGACGCCGAGTGCGGTACCTGGTTACGAGTCGGCAGCAGCGGTTTCACGGCTGCGGCGGGAGGGGTCAGCTCGCCGCCGTGTCCCTACCGGCCTCACCTGGCCCGGAGTCTTCGCGTGTCAGGCCTGCAGGTGCCGGAAACTGTGGGCGCCGGCGCTCCCTCAAGCGCCGGCGCCCACTCACCCCATGCCCGAGGTGGCTTTGATATCCCGCTGGACAGGTGTCAGGGGACGAGGATGAGTCGGATCGGGTCGCCGATCTTGTTCTCCAGCCGGTGGACGGCGTCGGCGGCGTCGGCGAGCGGGACATGGTCGGTGATGGAGGGGGCAAGGTCGAGGCGGCCGGATGCGGTCAGCTGCACGAGCTCGGTGACGGATTCGGGGAAGCCGCCGTAGTGGCCGCGCACCTGCTTCTGCATGTAGTTGAACGTCAGGCCTTCAGTGATGGTGAGGGGCTTGGGCGTGATGCCGACCAGGATCAGGGAGCCGCCGAGACCGAGCACGGCGGCTGCCTGCTCTCGGACGGCGGGAACGCCGGCGCAGTCGAAGGCGAAGTCGAGGCCTCGTCCGGCAGTGGCCGTGCGTACCTGCTCGGCGAAGTCGGGGGCGGTTGGGTCGAGTGCAACGTCCGCGCCGAAGGCCAGGGCTCGTTCCCGGGCGCTGGGCAGCGGGTCGACGGCGATGATCGGTGCGGCGCCGACCAGGCGGGCGATGCGTACGTTGTGGGCACCGACTCCGCCGACGCCCCAGACGCCCACGGACTGGGCGGGGCGTACGCCTGCAGTGGCGACGATGGCTGCGTAGGGGGTGGAGACCGCGTCGGGGATGATGGCGGCTTGGTCGAAGGGGAGGCTGTCGGGGATGGGGATGAGGGTGTCCTCGCGGGCGACGGTGTACTGGGCCCAGCCGCCGTCGTAGTCGATGCCGGCGGTGCGCATCTGGGTGCAGGGGCGGTGGCGCACGCAGCCGGCGCACTGGCCGCAGGTCTTGCCGGCCTCCAGGGTGACGCGGGTGCCGACGGTCAGGTCGCGCTTGAGGTCAGGTCCGGGGGTGTGGATCACACCGGAGACCTCATGGCCGACGGTGACCACGTCGGAGGTGGCGAACAGCGGGACGAGGGTGCCATCGATCAGGTGGACGTCCGAGAGGCACACGCCGGCGGCCTTGACCTCGATGAGGACCTCGCCCGGGCCGGGCACGGGGACGGGGACTTCTTCCACGACGAACTTCTTGCTGTCCAGGTGGAAGCGTCCTGCGAGCATGGTGTTCATGGTGATCTGCTTTCTGTCAGCGGCAGGCCCCGGCGGTTCGACCGATGAGTGCCGTGTGATGTCTGGTGAGCCGGTGATGGCCGGGAGGCGTGCGGGTGTCAGGACGGCCGCACGCCTCCCGGCGTCTGGGGGTCAGGCGAAGACGTCCTGCTGGTAGCGCTCGTCGGCCTCGAGCTGGGCGAGCCACTGCTGGGCGGCCTCGTCGTCGCCGCCGGTGTGCTCGCGGTAGATCGCGGCGAGGGCCTCGCGCACGGCGGGCGCCATGCGGCGCCCGTCACCGCAGACGTAGATGTACGCGCCGTCTTCAATGGCCTGCCACACCGTGTCGGCGGCGTTGGCGATGGCGTTCTGCACGAAGCGGGCCGGGTGGCCGGTCACCGCGGAGTACGCGGTGTGGACCTGAGCGATCCCGGACTGCTCCCAGTCCTGCATCTCCTGGCGGTAGAAGTAGTCGTGCTCCGGGTGGCGGCAGCCGACGAACACCTGCGACAGGCCGACCTTGATGCCGTTCTCCTGCTGCGTGGCGCGCTCCTCCAGGAAGCCGCGCAGCGGCGCGATGCCGGTGCCGGGGCCGATGAGGATCAGCGGCGTGGTGGAGTCGGTGGGCGGGGCGAAGGTCGGCGAAGGCACCCGCACGTAGCCGTAGAAGACGTCTCCCGGCTCCAGGCCTGCGATGTAGGAGGAGCAGGTACCGCGGTACTGGCCGTCACCGGACAGGGCCGGTCCCTCCAGCAGGCCGACGGTCAGGCGCACGTGACCCGGGTTGGCCAGCGGGGCAGAGGAGATGGAGTAGAAGCGGGGACGGATCGGCCCCATCATCTCCAGGAAGTCGGCCAGCGGCAGTTCAATCGCCGGGAAGCGCTCCAGCAGACCCAGCACCGAGACGCGCTTGCCGAGGATCTCCTTCTGGTAGCGCTCTTCGGCTTCCTCGGTGTCCGCCGTGTACGCCTCCAGCTGCGGCCGAGTCCAGGGGCACTGGGTGTGCCCGGACAAGATGCGCACCTGGCTGCGGGTTGCCACATCCTGCAGCTCCACAAACTCGGTGAGCAGTAGACCCGCGGTGACCGGCGTGCCGACCGGCAGGTGCGTCCGGCCGCCTGCGGGCTGGTCCAGGCGCAGGACCTGGTCGCGGTCGACGCCGAGGCGGGCGAGGGTGCGGTCGACCAGGGCCGGCTCGTTCTTGGCGAAGACGGCCAGGTGGTTGCCGGTGTCGTAGGTGACGCCCTCGGGCAGCTGAATGGTGATGGACTTCGCCGACGGGCGCGGCGGCTCGAGGCTGAAGTCCCACAGCCCGGTCGCGTCGGCCACGAGTTCCTCGTTGGCGACCACCGTGAGGGGGTAGGCCTGCTCGGAGACGATCGCGGGGCGCAGGTCGGCCTCAGTAAGCATTTGCACCTGGTAGCGCGGGCCGCTGGCCTGGGAGGTGTCGGCGGCGTACTCCTCGGCCAGGGTGGCCCAGAGGTTGTCCATCCAGCGGGAGGCCATGCCGTCGAAGTCACCGGCCGCGTCCGCGGTGCCCCGCTCGATGACGGGGGTGGCGCCGGCGGCCAGCAGGCCTGCCTCGATCCGCTTGGGGAAGCCCTGGTAGGTGGCCACCCACTGGGTGTTACCGGCACCCAGCAGCGCGAACCGCACGTCCTTCAGTGAGCCCTCGGGAAGGCCAGCGGCAATCAGGTCGTCGAAACGCTGCGCGTTGTCCGGGGCCTTGCCGTTGTAGCTGGAGGCGACAACCACCAGCAGGCCCTCGGTGGGCAGGTTGTCGCCCAGCTCGTCCAGGCCGACCATGGTGGTGCCGAAACCGGAGCGCTCGCTGCGGTCGGCGATGGTGCGCGCCAGGTCCTCGCACGAGCCGAGGCTGGAGCCGTAGGCGACGGTCAGGTTCACCCCGACACCGCTGACCGCGGCCTGCGCCTGCGTGTCGTTGCTCTGCAGGTCCTCCACGGCGCCGAACACGGTCCGCTCGTGCTCCCGACGGGAGCGCACCTTCAGTTCGAAGCCGCCGGGCTTGCGCGTCAGCGCCTCCTTGACGTCCATCTTGTAGTCGTTGGAGTCGACGAACTTGAACTTCTGCAGCACCAGTGCGAGGGCCAGACGGGCCTCGGTGAGCGCGAACTGCCGGCCGATGCAGGCACGCACGCCATTGCCGAACGGCTTGTAGGCGTGCGGGTGGTGGTTGACCCGGTTCTCCGGCAGCCACCGCTCGATGTCGAACTCCTCCGGCCGGTCCCACGCCTTGGGGTGGGTGTGCAGCGGGCCCTCGAGGAGGTTGACCTGTGCACCCTTCTTCAGCTCGTAGCAGCCGCCGATCACGGTGTCCTCGATCGGGGACTTACCGATCATCGGGATGGGAGCCCACAGGCGCAGGGTCTCCTCCAGGACGCGCGGGATCACGTCCATCTGCATGATCGTGTCGTAGTCCGGGACCGTGTCGCCCGGCAGCAGCCGGTCCACCTCGGCGTAGGCCTGGGCCAGCACCTGCGGGTTACGCATCAGCGAGTACGTGGCGAACGACAGCAGACCACTGGTGGTCTCATGACCGGCGATCAGGAACGTCACCACCTGGTCACGGACGTTGTCGTCTTCCAGCCCCTTGCCGGTCTCCGGGTCCGTGGCCTCCAGCATCAGCCCCAGCAGGTCATCCTCAGCGGTGCGCTCCCCCTCACGGCGCCCCTTGATCACACTCTCGACCAGGTCCCGCATCAGCTGGATGTTCTCGCGGTACTTCTTGTCATCGGCCTTGCGCATCTTGGTCATCATCGGCAGCTCCTGCGAGCGCTTCAGCGACTCAACCAGCGCCTCCAGCAGCGCCTTGAGGAAGGGGTGCAGATCCTCCTTGGCGAAGGAGTCGAACCGGTAACCAAACCCCGACAGGGCGATGGTGTCCAGGGTCAGCCGGGTGTAGTCGTCGGTGATGTTGACCGACTCCCCCTCCCTGAGCTCCCACTTGCCCACCAGGTTCTGGGCAATCTCCAGCATCTGCCCGTAGTAGCCCTTCATGGCCCGCTGACTGAAGGCCGGGAGGAGGACTCGGTGCGCCATGCCCCATTCCTCCTCGTGCTGGTGGGCCGTGAACAGGCCCGCACCCGTGTAGTCCCGGACATGGGACAGCGGCGTCTTGTCGATCTGCTTGAAGAACCGCGTCTCGTCGCAGACCTCGGCCACCAGGTCCGGGTCCCAGACGAAGACCTGCTCGACGCCTGCGATCTTCAGGCCGTAGAGCCCCTCGGGGAACTGCTTGGCCAGTTCGCCGAAGTACTCGACGGGGTTGGTGCTGGGGATCTGCGGCGTGTGGCCGAGGAGGGGTACCCCACGCGGGGATCGGATGGGGCGAAGGTCGCTCGACGTGGTCATGACGTGCTCCTTTGTGTCAGAGGGATTGGCAAGGGCGCCGGTCGATGCTGTGCTGCATCACAGAAACATACGTCGTATGGAAAGAACCATACGCCGTACGGAACGTCGACGCAACCCCCTCCCCGCGAGAGCGACTGCTCCGTCACCGTGTGGCTGAGTTCATGCCCGCCGCTGCACGAAAGCCAGTACCGTACGACGTATGAAAAAGGTGACGCGTCCCCCGCGGGGAACAAGGAGGAGAGACGTACCTCTGACCGAGGCCGGGATCTATGCCACCGCTCTGCAGCTCATCGACGCGGACGGGGTCGAAGCGCTCACCATGCGCAAACTCGCGACCGCTCTCGATGCGAACCCGATGTCGCCCTACCACCACGTGCCGAACAAGGACGCGCTGCTGCGCGGCGTGGTGAGGATGGTCGGTGCCCAGTTCCGTACCGTGATAGTGGAAGACGCTCCCTGGCAGGAGCGCATCCGCCTGCTGGCCACAGATTTCCGGAAGCTGGCGCACCGCCACCCCAACCTCATGACCTACTCGTTCAGCCAGCCGGACTTCATCCAGCCCGAAGACCCGTTCTGGGCTGCGCTCATCGCGACACTGGAAGCCCCAGGGGTGCCGCCGGAAGAGATCCCCCAGGTCGCCGCTCTCATGTGCGCCGTCGTCATCGGAGTCCTCATCGCCGAGCTCACCGGCGCGCTGCATCAGTGGTCGAATCTCCAGCCCAACACCCCCGCCGCCGACGAAAACCGATCCGCGAGCGCCGACCTCGAGGAAGACCACATGTTCCGACTGGTACTCGACACGATCATCACGGGCTTGGAGAGCCGGCTCGCCGCTGCTGGTGAGGGCGAGGGCGCCCACCGAGGCGTTGGGCCCGGCGCGGGCTCATAGCCGTGAGCACGGGCCACAACGCACGGGGGGACGACCTGATTTACGCTGCCGCATCTCCCTCATGCTGCCTGTGCGGTGCTCGGCCATGGTCGTGCATGGGAGGCTCCGGGCGCGGTGCTGCTGTCAGCAGCACCGCGGTCCGTCTTCCTGTGACAGCCCTCCTGCCACGGGCCACATTTGTGCGAGACCTACGGGCCGCCCCGCCGCGCACCACCTCTTCACGTCGCCGTCGGCTGCGCCTCCCTGCCGCGCTCGGCTGCATCCCGTCACCTCACGCCCACCCTTGCCGCTGGTTCGCTCCCCTCAGGCATCAGCAAGACATCCGGCCAAGCCAGTAGCCGTGGCTGATCGTCGATTCGGGAGCAACCTGCGGTACGCCGCCTGGGCCCGATGCTGTGATGGTTGGTGAACTGATCGCCTCCGTGGCGAGGCAGAACGTCGGGGAACGGCGCGAACGTGCGCACGGGTCCCGGTCGGCGGTGAGCCAGCCGGCAGGCCGAGGCGGGGGAAGGGTCCCTTCCGAAGTGCGAGCGAGCGACGCGACAGCATCCAGGGCCCCGCCGCAGCCACGCTGCGGCTTCTGGCACGCCTGAGACGTGGGCATCCGCACTATTGACTCAGTTCGCGCACGCCGCGGCCGGCGAGAGCTTCAGCGACCAGGCCTGCCGGATCTGTGTGACGGCTACCCTACGGACGCCATTGCCTTGCCCGGGCTCATCGGTGACCGTGACGTGGTCCCGGACGGCCGACCGACACGAAGACGAGCAGCACGTGCTGGCCGGCGGCATGGAAGTATCCAAGTACACCCCACCCGAGCACAGATGGACGGGCGGGTGCCACGGTGACGGGTCCTCGGGCGATAGAGGATGCAGCGGGTGCGCCGAAGGTCGCGCTGGAGGCTGGTCATGGCCTCGCACCGCCAACAAGTCCTTCGTTTCTCGGTCCGCTAGGCAGCAAGGTGCATCTGTGTGCGGTCAAGCAGCTCTGGACTGCGTGCACCTCCCCCGGTCGAACGGTCGCGCCGCTGCCCCAGGCATTCAGATGATGCAGTAGCCGGCTGGCCTCCGAGGGTGGCGCGATGTCCCACCCCCGTGGGCCCCGGGGGGTGTTTGTCTGTATCCCGCCGCCCATGATCGGGCGAGACCGTCGCCGGCGGCTGGCTCCGTCAGGCCATTGCCAGCCGGGTCGGGGAGCTTGTGTACCAAATGCGGCCGCTTGATCGCTGACGGCGCACAGATCGGCCTTCGAGTGTGTTGGCCATTTCGAGCGGCTCGGGGTCTTGTCACCGCAATGGCGAGTCGCCGGTGGGAGTCAGCACGGATTCGGCGACGTCGACGATCTGGCTGATGTCGAAGCCCTCCATGTCGGCGCGAAATTCAGGGCTGGCCAGGTACGCCGCGAGGCGCTCCTGCACGTCGTCGGCGTCCCTGTACGAAACGAGCGCGCACAGTTGGGGCGCCTCCGTCCCGGGAGCAGCGGTCACTGTCCAGATGCCGTGTGTGGTGATCCGGTGCTTGGCCATGCCAGGAATGTGCTTGGACCAGACGCTCTCGTAGGCGCCGAGCGCCTCGGGGCTGCTCAAGGTGTAGACGCGGAGCTGGTACTGGGACATGGGAACTCGTTCCTCTTCTTCTGAGCACGATTGTCATATGGTCGGGCGTGACACGGTGGAGGCTGTCCGGATCCTCCGCTCGCCGGCGGCGAGCGAAAGAGCGGGCAACCGAATGAGTGGGCATGCCAGTTGGGCGGCACTTCTCTGCTCCGAGCAGGCTCACCCTGAGTCGGTGCGTCCAGGCCCGGCGCTCCTGAGCTTTCGTGCTTCCGGGATGGCTCTGACGCCCTGGGGTCGGGACCTTGAGGACGGCGGTGGTCGCGGAAGCGCCGAAGGCGATGGACATCGCTTGGTCACCGCGACGAACGGCCGATCGAACCCGAATGTTCGCATCGCAGGGCGGAACCGCTCAGGCCCTCAGCCAGGATGCACTCCTCAGGACCATTCGAACCGGATCGTCACTGGGTGACAGGTGGCACGGGATCAGTGGGCTGGTACCCCAGGCGCCTGCACCTGGGACGGCGGGCAGTCGCGTGACATACGAGCACCTTGGCCCGCTGGTGCACAGCTCTCAAGGGGTCAAGTCGTCGGTCACTCTCACGGCGCCTCTAGATGAGCGTCGCGGTCACTGCCGGGCCGCATCAGCGAGGCGGTCGCCGTACAAGCCACGGATCTCGTCCCGGGTATACCCCAGGTCGAACAGGTAGCCGACACCGTGATCCCAGCGGTTGCCGTCGGCCTTGACGCTGGCCGGCGGGCGCTGAAGGGACATTGAGTCAGAGGACGTGGCAGAGGCTGCGCCCCCGGCACCGAGAACGACCGCGACCACCACGGAGGAGGTGACAGCAAGGCGCTTTGTGATCTTCTTCATGATCTTTCCTTTCCTTCTTGGTGCGACGTGCACCGACGGTTGCTTTGCGCCGGCGACAGGAGCGCCTGGCGTTTACCTAAGAGTCATTTCCATACGGCGTATGGAAATGACTCTCAAAGAAGTACCATACGACGTATGGAAATGTCGAGTCGGCGAAGGCGGCCCGCCGGCCGGTGGCGACCTGCACACACCGAGTCGAGCCGTCCCCGACAACCCCCGGCCGAAGACCCGCACCCCTGCTCGTCAACGCGCCCCGCTGAGCAGCCCGCCGCCCCGCCGCGATCAGCCACTGCATCCGAGTGGCCGAGTAACCGTCACAAGCGCCATCCGCATGCCCCCTGCGCAGCGGCTTCCGCTCCGGCACGACGATGGTCCTCACACAGGCCGGACGCCTCGACGAAGCCCGGCTGGCCGTCGAGGAGAGGCCACCTACGCCAATCCACTCGGCCTGCACGCCGAGGAGATCTGCCACGGCGGCGAGCAACTGAGTGTTTTCGCCGAGGCGTTCACCCACCTCACCCTCATCAGCGCCGCCTTCAACCTCGACCGCGCCCTGGGCTGACCGCCGCCCTCCAGTGGCAGAGATGCACACGGCCGCCGCCTTCGCTACCGTGACGCGCGGGCGTCTGGGTCCGACCCCCGTGCCGGAAACGATGGGGCAGGAAGTGGTGAGGATGCGGACCGTTACCCAACCATGCGCTGCCAGGGCTGCGCGCGGGGTCGACCGTCGTAAGGGCAAGGTGCGGGCGTTGCAAAGGCCCGGGCTGAGGCGCTACTTCTCCGACCACGTGGCCCTGGCACGATCAGGAGTTGGTCTCGGTCAACGAGCAACGGCAGATCGCCAGCTGGGCCAGCACCTCACGTGCGAAAGCGCGGAGGGCGGCAGCGGGCGGCAGGGCGGGAAGGCTCCGCGACGGCGTGATCGCCCGCTCCAGCCCGTCCGCACGCCGCTCCGGTGAAGCGTCTCGTCGGGAGGCGCGGCGACACCGCCGGAGAACAAGGACGGTCCGGTCCGAGTCGATCATGAACAGTTGGTCCACGGCGGCACCGTGGTCATCACCAGTCCGTGCGTACGTTATGCGTCGCCCAGGCCGCCCGGCAGCGTGTGCGGGCCGAGTTCCTGGGCGAGCGACAGCCCGCTGGCGGGTGTGGACAGAGAGCGCCCAGGGCGTGGCGGTCGCTCGCGTGTACGGCCAGGCGAGGGCCGGACATGCAGCAGGAAGAACTCCCGGGTGAAGGCGCCGACATGCAAGCGGTCCGCGGACGCGCTGCACCAGGCGTTCGCAGGGTTCGGCGGCAGTTTCGCACCCGGCTGGACGCGATGCTGCCGCAGCGAATCAACCGGGTCGGCGATATCCACATCAGCTGGAGCCGGGCCGGGTCGTCCTGCTCGGCGCGGCACGTTTTCATGCCCGCCCACCGCTTCGGGCGACATCCGAAGAACAGCCCGGGCAACCTCGCCCCGGCAGCATCGACGAGTTCGTCGCGCTGGCCCGAACACGCCTCCCAGCGGCCGTACTAGGCAACGGCCAACAGGAGGAGATGGGTCGCGGCCAGCGCGCCCACGACGATGGCCGGTATGCAGCGAGCTGTTGGGTGGCCGAAGCGCACGTGCACGACGAGAGCTCCGGCCATGAGCAGGATGAGCCCTGCTGAGGCAGCAGCACTGAGCGCGGTGATGCGCATGCCGGCGAGCAATCCGATCGCTGCCGCAACCTCTAGAGCCCCCAGCACTCGATAGTGGGCGGTGGTCATGCCGACGTGGGCTGCGGCCTCCCGCATCGCAGGGACGGCTGCAAGCTTGGCCGAGCCAAGCAGGAGGAAGATCGCGGAAAGGATAACGGCCAGGACGGTGGTGGCACTCATGGAAGTTCTCTCTGTGTGGTGGGTTGCTCGCTCCGCGGACCCGCAGAGGGCGGTGGGAGCGGCGAGTCGATTGGGGGCGTGGATAACCAGTGCAGGGCGTACCGGTCAGGGGCTGGTCGCTTCGGGTGTGCGCCTCGTCAAGGGACGGTCGCCGTCACATTCGTGAAGCAGTAACGCGCTCCGGGACCATGATTGGCGCCCTAGATGATCAGGAATGGCCACTCCTGACGGTTGGGGGTGGCAAGAAGAGTGTCGGCGGTGTCGTCCAGCGGCAGGTGGCTTTGAAGAGCAGGGTCGGGCCGGCCCGCCGGTGTGCAGACACGGGTCCCTCTTCACACCGCAGCGGGAAGGGGACGCGATGCAACCTCGCGGGCCTCATCGAGGGGAAGACCGAGGATGTGCAGGAGCATCTCGGCCATCGTGCCTGCGGCCTGGTCACTGTCGGCCTCGGGCTGGTTGAGCCACAGTTCCAGCAGGGCCAGCAGGCTGCCGTTCAGCGCGGTCAGGGCGACGAACGGGTCGACCACGGTGAAGCGGCCGGAGGCCATGCCCTGCTCCACGTCGCGCTTCGCGCGCGGAGCCAATCCGTGGCCGGCGCATAGGCGATCGAACTCGCTGTGGCACAGAATCCGCATGATCTCCGGGTGTGACGCGGCCAGTCGGGCGCTGAATCGCACTCCCCCGGCGACGCGCTCGGCGGGATCGTCGAGGCGGTGCAGGCGTTCGGTGACCGCTTGGGCGTACTCCTGCAGGGCATCGGCCACGGCCGCGTCGAACAGGTCCGGCTTGCCCGTGAAGTGGTTGTAGAAGGAGCCGAAGCCCACGTCCGCGCGCTCCGCGATGACACGGATGCTGGCGCTGGTGTCGCCCGACTCGGCCAGGATCTGCCGCGCGGCGCGGACGAGTGCCTGCCGGGTCTCGGAGCGACGGCGTTCGAATCTGTTCCTGCGTGAGTCTGACATCTGCATGCACCATGAACAACAGTAGCAGTTTTGATAAATTCATCACCACACTACACGACCTTTGCCGTCAACCCACGGCGCCGCCCATCCACGAGCAGGAAACCCTGCAGGGCTACCGGGCGCATGATGCGATGCCCACCGGCGCCGCCCGGAAATTCACCTCACGCGCCGCCAGGGCGCCGAGACGCCCTGCCGCCCAGCCTGCGCGACGTGCCTGATGATTCGATCAATGCTGACGGACTTGACCAAAAAGCAATCACCGTTGATGCTTTCATCAGAAATTGGGACAAAGCGGTCGCAATGTGCGAAGTGCCGCGCTGGCGGCCGCCCCGGGGCGCCCGGCCCGTCCTGCGACCCTCAGCCCCTGGCCGTGACCTCGCACTCCGCGCCCCCATGGAAGGAATCGCAATGACGAACACGGT
Source organism: Streptomyces sp. AM8-1-1 (assembly GCF_032229325.1). Lineage (NCBI taxonomy): Bacteria > Bacillati > Actinomycetota > Actinomycetes > Kitasatosporales > Streptomycetaceae > Streptomyces > Streptomyces sp. AM8-1-1. The sequence goes on along the minus strand of NZ_CP135086.1, from coordinate 8,289,685 downwards.
CCAAACGCCACTCGCCGAACCCGTGAGCCCTCTCGAGATACCCGACGCCGCGATAGCCATGCTCGATGCGGAGGGAACGGTGGCGGGGTGGACGCAGGCCGCTGAGCACCTTGTCGGGTACTCGGCCAGGGAAATGGTGGGCCGTTCCGCCGCTCACGTGCTGGAGTCCCCCGAAGACACCCTGAGGACTTCGGCGTTCGCCGAGCATTGCCAATCGCAGGATGGCTGGTCCGGCACCGTGATGGTCCGCCACCGCGACGGCCACGCCATCAACATGACGCTGCGGACCTCGCTCCTGTGGGGACAGGACGCCAGTTCCCGGTGGCTGGTGTCCGTGACCGACATAGGAACCCTGTCCTCGGAGGCGTCCAACGGATCTGTGCGGGAGTCGCTCCTGGCCCACGCACCGATCGGCATCACCGTCTATGACCAGCAGCTGCGCTGTGCCTGGGTGAACGACGTCATGGAGCGTCATGACGGCACTCCTCGTGACCGACGGTTCGGTCGCGGCCTGCAGGACTCACTGCCCGCCGTCGAGGCCGAAGCCCTCGAGGTCGTGATGCGGCAGGTGCTGGAGAGCGGAACCACCACCGTCCATGAATACCGGGCGTGGTCGTCGGCCGATAGGCACCGGGAACACGCGTTCTCCGCCTCGTTCTTCTGCCTCCAGGACGCGAGTGGCCAGGCGATGGGGGTGTGCTCCATGACCGTGGACGTCACCGGCAACCGGCGGGCACGCGAGCGCCTGGCCATCCTCAGCGAAGCCAGCACGCGCATCGGCAGCACCCTCGATTTCATGCAGACCGGTCAGGAACTGGCCGACCTCGCCGTTCCCCTGCTGGCCGATCACGTCATAGTCGACCTGATGGAGTCGGTTCCGTTCGGCCTCGAGCCTTCGACAGGGATCAGCAAGACGAGCGACCGCCTCCCCGTGCTGCGCCGTGCCGGCCTGGCCACCATCGACATGGGCCTCCTGAAGTTGCCCTGGGTGCGTGAAGAGGTGATCCGCCCCTTCCCGACCTCACTGTTCGCCACCGCCCTGCGCACGGGCGAGTCTTACCTGGAACCGGTGCTGGACACCCATTCAGGCCCCTGGACCCACCACGACCCGCAGCGGACGCAGGAGGTCCGTGACACCCCTATCCACTCCTTGATGGTCGTTCCCATCCGTGCACGACGCTGTGTGCTGGGACTGGCGGTGTTCGGCCGCTCCGAGGAACAGAAGCCGTTCCAGGAGGACGACCTGCTCCTCGCCGAGGAGCTCGTCACCCGGGCGGCGCTCAGTCTGGACAATGCTCTCCAATACGCCCGCCAACGCACCGCGGCCCTGACGCTCCAACGCGATCTGCTCCCCCACCATGTGGGAGGAGGCGCCGCCGTCGATGTGGCCTCGCGCTACGTGCCGGCGGACATGGACCACGGCGTGGGGGGCGACTGGTTTGACGTGATCAAGCTATCGGGCGCCCGCGTGGCCCTCGTCGTCGGAGATGTGGTCGGACACGGCATCAACGCCGCGGCCACGATGGGCCGATTGCGCACCGCCGTCCGCACGCTCGCAGACATGGAGTTGCCTCCCCACGAATTGCTGACGCGCCTCGATGACACGGTCCGGCGACTGAGCGAGGAAGACCCCCAGGCTTTGGACCAGATGCCCGCGGCGGTGGGCGCCACCTGTCTGTATGTCGTCTACGACCCGGTAACCCGGCGGTGCACGATGGCGCGGGCCGGCCATCCGCCGCCCGCGATCCTCGACCCGCAGGGCCATGTCACTTTCCCCGACATGCCCGCCGGAGCCCCGCTCGGCCTCGGCCTCGGTCTGGTCCCCTTCGAGTCCGTGGAACTGGAACTGCCTGAGGGAACTCTGCTGGCGCTCTACACCGACGGTCTGGTCGAGTCCCGCGACGACGATATCGACGCGGGCCTGAATCGTCTGGGCGCCGTCCTGGCACAGTCCGGTGCGTCCCTGGAAGACCTGTGCTCGCTGGTGATCGAGAAACTGCCGACTCAGGCCCCGGCCGACGATGTCACCTTGCTCCTTGCGCGCACTCGCGTACTCGAACCGTCTCAGGTGGCCTCCTGGGACCTGCCGAACGAGCCAGCCGCCGTCACGACCGCCCGGCAGGTGGCCGCACGTCAGCTCAGCGAGTGGGGGCTTGAGCATCTGGTGACCACTGTGGAGCTGATCGTCAGTGAACTGGTCACCAACGCCATCCGCTACGGCGAGGGACCGAGCCGCCTACGCCTCATCCAGCACCAGGTGTTGACTTGTGAAGTCTCCGATGGCAACACCAGCCACCCCCGCCCCCGTCATCCCCGCATCCTCGACGAGAACGGCCGCGGTCTCTTCCTCGTCGCTCAGTTGTCCCGCAGGTGGGGCTCGCGCTCCGCAATGGACGGCAAGGTCGTCTGGGCCGAACAAGACCTCCCCACAGCCGTTGCCGTGTGACGCGCTGCCGACCGGGCGGCCGATGGCCGCCACAGGATGCCGATCTCTCGGAGCCACAGGCTCTCGTATAAGGAAGCCGGAGACCATGAATGAAGCCAATGCTGAACACGCCGTCTGCGCATTCGCCTCCCAGGGAGCGACGGACGCCCCCCGTTCCGTTCCCAGCGCCATGCGGCACGCCTTCGACGGACTGGCCGCCGCCGTGCTCGACGATCAAGGCGCGGTGGTGCAGTGGACAGAGACAGCGCAGGACCTGACGGGGTTCCCCGCCGAGGAGGTCTGCGGCCGTCCCGTACAGAAACTGATGGCCGACCTCCCGGATGACCTGCGCGGCGTCACGGAGATACCGGAATCCGGCCAGGCACGGCTGAGGCACCAGCGCGGCGACACCGTCGACGTCACTTTCCGGACCACAAAGGTGGAGAGCTCCGCGGAGATCCTCGTCCTCGCGGCACCCACCCACCACGTCGCCGACCACGAACAGGGTGCGGCGCTCCTGCGCGCCCTGTCGGCACAGAACCGGATCACGATCGCGCTGCACGACACGGATCTCACCACCGTGCAAACGAACGCCACAGCGGGCAATCTCGACGGCCGTCCAGTGGCGCCCGGCGCTCGGTTGTGCGACGTGCTGTGCACCGAGGACGCCGAGAGCCTCGAGGCAGTACTGCGCCAGGTGCTCGCGACGGGTGTCCCGGTGGTCCGCAAGAACCTGCAAGTGAGCTGGCGGCACGATCCGGTGCGGCAGCACGTTCTGTCACTGTCCGCCTTCCGTCTGGAGGACGCGCAAGGACGCCCCACGGGAGTCGCAGCCCTGTACATCGACAGCGCTGACGATCTGCGTGCCCGCCGCCATCTGGATCTCGCACGCGAGGTGGCCCAGCAGGTGGGAGAGTCCCTGGACGTCGTGCGCACCGCGCAGGACCTTGCGGACGTACTCGTACCCGCGTTCGGCGATCTCGCCGCAGTCGACCTTGCGCACGCCGTTTTCGACGGGGAAGAACCCGAGAAGCAGCTGGGCGGTAAGGACATGGGCAACGCGGCCCTCGCACCGGCCACCGCAGCATGGCCGGCCGGCATCAAGCGCGGCGACTCCATACCGCCTCTCCCCGACCATCCCCTCCTGCGCAGCGTCCGGCACGGCGAGACAGTCATCTTCGCCCGTGACGACTTCATCGCCCTGGTCAGTGACCCGCAGATGGTCGAGTATCTGGTCCCGAAAGGCGCTCATTCGGTGCTGGTCGCACCGCTGCATGCCCGCGGCCTCACGCTCGGCGCCATATCGGCCTGGCGGTGCGGCCGATCCGACCCCTTCACCGAGGACGAGGCAGATCTGTTGAGGCAGATCGCCTCCCGGGGTGCGCTCGCCGTCGACAACGCCCGCCGCTACACGCGCGAGCACAAGGCGGCCGTGGCTCTGCAGCAACTCCTCCTTCCCCCGGCCACCACCGACACTCCGGCAGCCGAGACCGCCGGCGTCTACCTGCCCGCAGGCGGCAGAGCAGGCACGAGCGGCGACTGGTACGACGCCATTGCCCTGCCATCCCTGCGGCTGGCTCTTGTCGCCGGAGACGTCGTCGGGCACGGCATACCCGCAAGCGCCACCATGGGCCGTCTGCGCACCGCCATCCAAACGCTCGCCGACCTGGAACTGGAACCGGACGAGCTGCTCACCCGGCTCGCAGACCTGGTCCAGCGCCTCGCGTCCGAAACACCGCTCGGCGACGACGATGCCGGCGCCACCTGTCTGTACGCGGTCTACGACCCGGTCACCCGACGCTGCACCATAGCCAGTGCCGGCCACCCGCCGCCCGCCCTGGTCCGGCCCGACGGGACCGCCGAAGTCGTCGCAATCTCCCCAGGACCACCACTCGCCATCGGCGGCCTGCCCTACGAAACAACGACGATCGACATCGAGCCGGGCAGCGTCCTCGCCCTCTACACCGACGGCCTGGTCGAACACCGCGACCGAGACATCGACCACGGCCAAGAGCGCCTGACAAATGCCCTCGCCACGTCCTGCCGCCCGAATCGCCCACTGGTCGAAACCGGCCGGACCCTCCTCGCCGACCTGACAGACCAAGCGCCGCGCGACGACGCGACGCTTCTCCTGGCCCGCACCCGCGCCATCCCGGCAGAGGACACTGCTCACTGGGAAATTCCGGCCGACCCTGCCGCCGTCTCCCAGGCCCGAGAATGGATAACCTGCCAACTCACCACCTGGGGGCTGCAGGACCTCCTGTTCACCACCGAACTCATCGCCAGCGAACTGGTCACCAACGCCATCCGCTACGGGCGTGCTCCGGCGGAGCTGCGGCTCATCCGCCACGACGTCTTGGTGTGCGAGGTCACCGACTCCAGCAGCAGTTGGCCTCGTCTACGACGCGCCCACACCACCGATGAGGGAGGACGCGGTTTGTTCATCGTCGCCCAACTCGCCGAACGCTGGGGCTGCCGCCCTGGGCAGAACCGCAAGACGATCTGGTCCGAGCAGCCCATCGGGCGCCCCCGCTGACGGAACCCGTTCCTTCGGCCCCCACGACAACATCGTCAGCGCGTCGGTACACCATGAGCACTTCACCGAACCGGCAAGCCAAGCTCCGGCGATGCGATCTCTCGTGACAAGCCAGCCCAGCCCGTTCCTCACCACGCCGCGCAGCGAAGAGCCTCCGCAGGCCTACTACGCGACAGCCGCACTGTCCGACCCATGCGTATCGGGCTCGCTGGGCCGCGACGACCAAAAGCGCCGCGTGGCCAGGGGCCGCGGCCCGGGACGCTCGCCCATCAAGACAGGCCGGTGGCGACTGACACTTCGTAAGCGCGAAGGCCGACATGGCGCCTGGTTCGAGCGCATCTCCTACGGCGGCCGGGTCGCCGCACGACCGTGACTGTGCCCCAGCCAGCCGACACCCCAGTCGCTACACCCGGCACTGCCCGTCTGCACCCATAGCCCCTCCCCCGGCTGCGTCGCGAGCGTCACCTCCGAGTGACCGCAGTTACGCATACGGCGGCCACGGTCAGGTCAGCTGAAGCGCAGTCACCCGCCCCGGCAGACCAGCGCGTCCCATGATGTGACGAACGGCGTGCCGCAGCACCTATCGGCAGAGCTGAAGAATCCAGCACCCGCCCGGGCCCGCTCCTCCGCGCAGACGAGATGCGCGGGGCCCCGGCTCACGCCCCGCGCCGCCCAGTTGCAAGCCGGCCTGCGCAAAGGGGCGACCAACCCCTCCACGCCGACATCCGGTTCACCGCTCAGCGTTTTCCACCGCCTGCTTGATCCCGCTCAGTGCCTCCTTGAGGGCCTGCTCGACCTGCTCGCCCGTGTGCCCGGTCTGCAGCTCCACCGTGAGTCGGCAAGAGCCGGCGTCCTCACCTTCGTCCACGTGCGCCTTACCCCGGTAGTCGTGCGGGCCGGGCGCGCCCCATTCCAGGCTCCTGCCCTTCTCGACCACATGCACCCACGCCTCGCTGGTCACATCCTGCTCCGGAGCATCAGGAGGTTCGATGTGAGCGGTGACGGTGACCTGATCGCCTTCATGAGGGTGGACGGCAGTCATCCGCGGCATGTAGTTGGGCAGGTGCTCCACATCAGACAGATACGCAAAGAGCCGGTCCGGTGGCACGTGCACGGTAATGCTGTCGCTGTATTCATTCACAGCCAACCAGGTCCCCGATGCATTCGGCCAGCAAACGGAAAAGCACACGCTTCGCCCGGCAAGCCCACACGTCATGCCACGACAGGTGGGCTTGGCATATTGCAAAGCCAGTGGCCCGGTTGCAGCCCGCAGGGTAGCCACGTTGCAAGGCCAGCGCCCCCATCATCGTGCCCCCGCCGTTCGCATCAGACAGCCGACGGCTCAAGGGCCTCACCCACAAGCGCCCTACAAACCGCACGGTGGAGTCCACCGCCATCGCGCCCACTGACACACGCTCCTAGCCGTGGGCCAGGAGGCCTTCGCGGAGGCCGAGTCAGGGTGTGGCTGAGGAGCCGGGACGCGTGCATCTGGGAGATGCCGAGTTCCTCGCCCATCCGTTTCGCGATATAGCCGGCCGAGGCGACCAGGCCCTCCATGGTCGCCGACTGCCCGTCATCGACGGACACGACCTGGCCGGCATGCCGTCGAGGTGGCCATCAGTCCTCTCACCGCTTCCGCGACGGTCGGCCCGCGCGGCGGCCTCACGCCCGACGGTCGCTGGTGCGGACCGAGTGGCCAGGAGACAGAAGTCCGGCATTTCTCCACTCAGAAAATCTGTCATGACGGAAGTAGACATTGCCCCCTCCCCACCCGGCAGGCTCACCCTTACGAGTGTCGTAGCCGCCCGCCGCTGATCCGGGGCACGCATCACTGGAGGTTCGAACGAGAAGCTTCCGGCCGGTACGTGCACAGTCGCGTGACACGCGGCCAACGGTCACCAGTCCAACAGCAGTCCGACCTCACAATGGACCGTGTCAACTCCCAAGCGCTCCCACTTCGGAGTGGCTGGACCAAGCCCTGGACGGCCGTCACATCCGTCCAGGGCTTCGTCTTGCCTCAAGACCACTCGAAGATCCGAAGTCCGCCCCGCGGCACAGCATGCTCAGGGATTTGTCAGGTCGACCCACACTGATCGCGACGGGCGTTCACACTGCGCCGGCCCGAGTATCGGTCCCGGGCGGACACAACGACGGGGCGGCGTGCCGATCGGCACGCCGCCCTGGAGTGGCCCGCGGTCAGCGGCGGTGGTGGTGGCGGCCCCAGGACTCGGTGTCGACGGTGCGGCCGCGGTCGTCGCGGAGGGTGGCGGTGTCGGAGTGGTTGTCCCAGACGTAGTGGCGGCGGTCCTGGAAGAGGTCGGTGCGGGTGTCGCGGCCGACGCCGGTGTGGATGCGGACGCTTGAGCGGCCCTGGAGTCGGACGTCGTCGAAGCGGTAGCGGTTGCCGTCGCGGTCGCGCAGGGTCCAGCCGTCCAGGTTCACCGCGCGCCGGGTGTTGTTGGTGATCTCGACCCACTCGGCGTTCAGCGACCGGTTGGAGCCGTTGTCACGGCCGGGGCTGTCGGCCTGCACCCGGCTGATCTCGACCCGCGGCTGACGGTGACGGTCACGGTCACGGTCACCGTCGTGAGCGGAGGCCGGCAAGGCAACAGCCGATACCAGGGCGCCGGCGGTCAGGACGGTCGCGGCGACGCGGCGGGCGGTCGACGAAGCAGACATGATGTCCCCTCAAGAACACTGCCCCACCAGCAGACACAGACGGTGGCGGCAGTTGCGGTCCCCGACCCCTATCGGGCCGAGGACCCCACTCTGGAGCGCCGGCACCACCTACGGCGGCTCGACCGGACCCCGTTACTGCTTGCGGACATATCAGTAACTGTCGCCTGTACGGGACACAGAAGCGCGGCGAGCGTGGCCCTGACATTCACTGACCACTACAACCACCCCGTAGAACCCACACCGAAAGGCCCTGCGAGCTCCGGCGCACCACCCGGCGCATCACCCGAACAGCCCGCCCCCCCTGTAACAGCCGCCCACCACCGTTCTTCACACACCCGTACGCACACCGTCCAACCGTGCGGGCGCCATCCGGCCCGCCCCGCCGCGGACGCGCGCCTGATGGCCGCTGATGTACGTCTTGATGGCGTTGGTGATGAAGTCGCGGCTGCCGGCGGGGTCGAGAGCCTGGGCCTGGAGGTGGTCGTACCTCAGGCCGTAGTGCTGCACGTCGGAGGGCTTCTCCAGGTAGAGGTCGCTGGTGAACCGCTCCAGGTACACAACGGCGTCGGGGCTGTCGGCGAACTGCAGGATGGAGAACTGTCCTGACAGGCCCGGATGGGCACCGACCGTGTAGGGGAGGACTTGCACGGTGATGTGCGGCTCGCCACCGAGTGCGTGCAGGTGCTCCAGTTGTTCGCGCATGATGTCGGGACTGCCGACAACGCGGCGCAGTGCCGATTCGTCCACGACGACCCACAGACGCAGCGGACAGGACAGGTCGTAGATCCGGTGCTGACGGCGCAGCCGCACCTTCAGGCACATGGCGGCCTGTTCGACCGTGAGCAGAGGGATCGTTTCCCCCATGACGGCCTCGGCATAGGCGTCTGCAGCAGGCTGGGGACCACCATGGGTTCGTAGGCGCGGAGGGACACCGCGTCCGTCTCCAGACCGATATAGACGCTGTTGGAGAGGTCACCGTAGGTGTGCCACCAGCCCCGCTGGCCGGATTCCCTGGCCATCTGCATCAGGGAGTCGATGACCTGCTGGTCCGTCACTCCGTAGATCGCGCACAAATCGCGCACGTCGCGGGGGCTGGTGGCACGTTTGCCCTTCTCCAGATGGCAGATCTTGGGCTGCGAGACCAAGAGCCGCTCGGCCGCTTCGGTGCTCGTCAGCCCACTGGCCATGCGGAGCCGACGGAGCTCGGCGCCAAGACGGCGTCTCCTGACAGTGGGATTGGTTGTCGCCGCCACGTGCGGGTGTACCTCCGGTTCCAAGTCGCTGTGCTGGATCGAAGGTTGCCACGGGACAACAGTTGCTGAGCAACTGCCATGCCGCCGTCATCACAGGCAGCAGAAACAGATTCTTACGTTGGCAATTGCCCCGGTTGAAGCGCCACGAGAGCCATCGTTGAAAGGAGAAACAGACCCGCGACGAAGACCACGCGATCCACAGCCACGCGCCTCCGCCGCGCCCCTGGCGTACGCGCAGGCGGAAAGGATCAGGCCTCGCGCTCCGCGAGGATCCGGTCAACGGCATAGGGCGAACAGTCCACCCGATGCCACGTCACCGACACCTGCTCTCCTGTCACCCACAACGTTCGACCCGTCCCGTCCACAGACGTGGCCCCACAAAACGAGCACAGGACAGTCAAGGAGGGACAGCGGCCGGGGTCGTCGCAGCGGACCAGAAAGGGTGTCCAAGAGGGCAGACGGATCGTTTTGACGAACGTGACGGATGACTATTGGATGAGCTCCAGCCAGGGCACACAGGCAGGCAGCGGCAAACGCAGAGCCGACGCCCGTCTTCCTGAACAAGCGCGCCGAGGGCAGCCCGCGCACGCCCGTGGCCAGACCCCAGCAGAAGCCGCGGACCAGGGCACACCCGTGTACACACAGCTCGCCAAGGAGTGGGCCGCCCGCGGCGCCACCGTCCCCTGCCGCCCCGACCCGCTGTGGCAGCGTCTGGCCTCTCCCGAACACCTCAGGCACGACACAGAAAGCACCTTGCGCCGGCTACACCTGGAACGGGACAACCACCCCGCTGAACGCACAGCCCTGCCAGCTCAACCAGAAGCACCCCGCCGTGCGGAGCGATGAGCTCTGCCAGAACGTCCCACGCAGTCCTCGCACGCGGCCACTGCCGTCGACGCACGGCACGCTGCCCCGTGCCAGCCCCAACGCCTGCGGGACGCCGGTCTCGACACGGTTCAGGGCCACGCAGCCGTCGCGCGGCCCCGAACCGTGCCTCTCAGATCCCGCCGACGCGCCGGACAAGCCCAGTCACCCCTCGTCCGGGGCGGGCCGTACGACTGGCATAGGGCAGCCGTGCTCGCCGAGCGCGGTGCCCGCGGGCGGGGGTGAAAAGGTCAGGCGAGGTTGATGTTCTCGGCCTGGGGGCCCTTCTGGCCCTGAGTGATATCGAACGTCACAGCCTGGCCTTCCTGGAGCTCACGGAAGCCCGAGGAGTTGATCGCGGAGTAGTCCGCGAAGACGTCCGGACCGCCGCCGTCCTGGGCGATGAAACCGAAGCCCTTCTCCGCGTTGAACCACTTCACAGTTCCCGTAGCCATGTCTCATGCCTTCCAGTCGATGAACGCCTCCCACTCCATGCGGAAGGCGGAGGTTATCGCCCTGATTCCTGCGGCACAGCACAGCAAAGCGCCCACGCTAAATGCGAAATTCGGGGGAAGCCGTGTCGCAGCAAGTAGGGGGCACGGGAGCGAGGGCGGCACGGAGCAGACAGCGAACAGCGACGACGGGCAGTCGCAGCTGGAGGACGTCATCTCGGTGTCCGGGATGTTCGAGAACATCACCGCCGCCCGCGAGCAGGCCCGCCGTGTTCTCACCGAGGTCCAACTCCTGCACGGGCTGCCGGTGTCCGAGCGCGCCATGGACGTGGTGCAGCTGGTGGTCAGCGAACTGGTGACCAACGCCCGCAAGTCGCGTCCGGACCGTGTCTGCTGACACTCGACGTCAACGGCGGCGCGGTCGAAGTTGCCGTGTGGGACAGCAACCCGACGCCGCCGGCGATCCTGGCACCCGACCCCACCCGGATCGGCCAGCACGGACTGGAAATCGTCATGGCAGTCAGCCAGAGCTTCGCGGTCCACCGCGAACCCGCCGGCAAACGGATCACCGTGGCCATCGCGCTGGCCGACGATCCCGATCCGTCACGCTGTCCCGACGTCCACGCAGGCGCGCCCGGCCGCAGGAGCGCATGCTGGATAGAGGGCCAGCCCCCGGGCTTGCCCATCAGGGTGGCGGCCAGATTCTGAGCGGCGCTTTCGCTGGCCCGCACCCGCAGACATGCCCAGGGTGACCCATCTCGATCACCGGCCACGATGCACCGGGCGTTGCTCCGACCGGTCACCCCGCAGGCCAAAAGACCGGGGCGGTGCGGCTATGTACGCCTGGAGTGACGCGCCCGCGCTTTTGCCCGTCGCGCAGGCCGGCCACAGGGCTACTTGGATTCGACGCGTCCGAAGGCGTCGGGGCCGGTGGTCAGCGAGTCCTGCGCTGTCTGCCAGGCGTTGTCGTCGGGGTTGAAGGCGGTGTGGAGGTAGGCCGCGGTGAGTTCGGCGATCGCGCCGACCCGGTCAGGGCTCTCGTCGGTGGTTTCCACGCTGTCGTGGCCCTGGATGCCGCCCAGGAGGTGCTCGCCGTCGAAGACGGTGAGCAGGGTCTTGGGCCCGGGGGCGAGGTGGTAGGGGTCGGTGTGCCAGTCCGGTCCCATGGTCGTCCAGTGCTGCGAGTCGTCCTTGTCGCCGGCGACGACCAGCGCGGGGGTGGCCATCGTGGTGAGGTTGGTGGTGCGGAGCACGGGCACGTTGGCGGACCTGTATCCGTTGAAGGCCTCGCCGCCTCGGCCGATGGCGCCCAGCAGCACGCCCTGTGTGATGCGGGGGTCGAGGGCGTTCACCTCTTCCCCTGTGTCGGGGTCGGTGACCCGGGCGCCGAGGAGGAGTTCGCCGGTGAAGGAGCCCAGGGAATGTCCGGCGACGGCGATCTCGCTTCGGTTGATACGTCCGGCCAGTTGCGGTACGGCCTGTTCGATCTCGTCGAGCCGGTCGAGGATGAGACTCATGTCCTCGGTGCGCGAACGCCAGAAGAGGGGTGCTCCGGGGTGGTCGGCGACCTGGTGACTGAGCCTGGGGGCGCTGAGGTGGTTGGGCTGGATGACGACGAAACCGCGGGCGGCCCAGACCTTGGCGAGGGGGAGGTAGCCGTCGAGCGAGGAGAGTCCGTAGGCACCGCCGTGGCCGTGCGAGAAGAGGATGACGGGCAGATCGGCGCCGGTCACGGGAGCGGATATGCGCACCTCGAGGTCCAGCGGGCGTCCAGGCACGGTCAGCGTCACCGGGCTGACCGACATCACGGGCGGCGTGTAGGGGTGGAGGTAGGTGTCGGCGACGGAAGTCCATTCGGTCATGCTGCTCTTTCCCTTCGATGGCTTCCACCATTGGCCAGGGGGCGGATGGCGGTCTGAGGACGTTCAGCCTCAAAGCGAACCAAGCGGAACGTTGCTCCGTTTAGAATACGGAGCACGGTTCCATTTCGCAAGAGGGTGAGCCGCGGTCAACCGCCACTCAACGGGAAGGGGCCGTGGTGCCCGATACAAAGCAGTCCGGGAAGGCGCCATCCGCGGTCATGCGGGCAGTGGAAAGAATTCGCACGGCCACCCGTCCGGGTGAGGCGGTCAAACTTCGGCGGCGCGGCCCGGTGCGGCGGCCCTACAGTTCGTGCGCAATTCGCGCCGCGGAGCACCAGGAGTTGGGCGAACGGGTCGCGACCGCGGCCCAGGGGTACGACGACTCTGGGAGCAGCTCCGGGCCGGCTGCCGGGCGTTGCTGACTGCGGGCGCCGACCCGGCGGTGCGACAGATCCTGCTGCTCGACGCTCCGACCGTGCTCGGCTGGGACGAGTGGTGGGCCTTCGACGACCTATACCGTCTGGCACCTCGCGGAGGCCCTGCAAGCACTCGTCGCAGCCTGGATCATCGCCAACCAGCGGGGTGAACCCCCGACTCGGCGTCTCTCGCTCGGGGAGGTGGACCCACTGGGATCCCATGTCGAACTTCCAGGCGATCGCGTCGATCCGGGGGTCGCGAAGGCGGGCCATGACGTGTGTGAGGGCGGGTGCGTCACCAGCCTGTCCGGCGGTGAGCACGAAGGCCAGTGGCCGGCGTCAGGATCACGACCCCGGCCGACCAGCAGCTCGGCGAGTCGGGCCTTCCGTGTCTGCGCGCGGGTGACCACCCCTCCCCCGTCAGCGGTATCGCCTGCACCCCCTGGTAGTAGTTCCCGACTCCGCGGCACCGGTCCGGGCTCAGGGAGAGACAGTGCGTAAATCCGTACTCGGCTTGTTCGAGGTCCAGGCGGCGATGCTTGCCGTAGCGCCGCTCGCCAGCACCCATTAGACCGACCGAGACAGTCGCCTGCCACGGCATGCGTCCAGCCATCCGTAACGGGCACTCGCCACGGGCTGGATGTCGCATGAGGGCCCGTCAGCTCGCTGGCGGGCCCTTCCTCGCGTTCGGAACGGTGACAGACGATGAGAAGCAGCCAGCGCGGTAAACCGGACGATCAGACACAGTCCGCCGCACCAGAGGGCCAAACTCAGCTGCTGGGAATGGCGAACTCCACCCAGAGGGGGTAGTGGTCGGAGACGTGCCACGACAGGTCGTTGAGCGTGCCATTCCCCCGCAGCTCCGGGACGAAGTCGACATGACCGCCGCCGACCGCGTCCAGCGTCAACACCGGCCGGCGCTCCTGGCCGTGGGTGAACCAGGCAATCTGGTCGTAGAAGTGCTCGGCGCCCGGGTCGTCGAAAATGGTCCGCGGCAGCCCCTCCAACTCCGGTGCGGGCACCAGCCCTGTAGAGGTGAACGCCTCGAACAGCGGGTCGCCCGCCCGGTCGATGTTGAAGTCCCCCAGCGCGATCAGGTTGTGGTCCCAGCCGAACTCCCGCTCCGCCCAGCCGGCCAGCCACTCGGCGATCGCCCGCAGCTCCGGCACCCGGTCAGCGGCCTTCTGACCGAACAGGACGTGCAACGTGACCAGGGTGAAGGTCTGCCCCTGGGAGAGGAAGCTGACCGCGTACGGTGTGCGCGCGAACTGCCGGTCCAGATCACCCGCGGGAACACCCGCCTCCTGCTCCAGCGGGACGACCAACTCGCACGCCAGACCCGACGGCTTGACCCGCCGCGTGTCGAAAAGGAACGCAAGGCGCTCGTTGTTGCCCGCCTTACCCTCGGTCACGTCGGTCAGGACAAACGCCCAGTCCTCCCCCAGCGCCTTGAGCATGTAGCGCAGCGCCCGAAGATCGCCACGTACCTCCTGCACCGCCACCACGTCGAACCGGCTCACCACCGAGGCAATGACGCGCACATCGGTGAAGTTCCGCTTCGGTGAAGCGCCTTCCGGTGTGGTCCACGCCTTGGTCAAGCCGGAGAAGGCCCGCAGATTCCACGTCGCGATACGCAGATTCGATCCAGGCTCCTTCGGCTTGACCAACTCGTCAAGCGCCGCCTCCCACCGTGCGAGACGTTCCGCCACGCGCTTGGGCGGCGCCAGGATGTCGGGTTCAGACGGCACGAACTCCTCCTCGACACGGGAAGCCAGACAGAACGAGAGTCCAAGATCACGGATAGTGACCGCAAGGCCCGTTCCGGTGAAACCGAGCAACCACGGCTGGGTTACGGCGTGCAGTCACCGTCTCCGCTGATACCGGCGGGCTCGACACTGATCTTCGTCGTGGACCTGGTCACGGTCGTGGGCGGGCTCCCGGAGCGAGCCCCGGCGTGACCGGCTCGGCCTGATGTGCGTCACTGCCAAGGCGCAGGCTGGCAGGAAGCCCTGCAGCGTGTGACGACACGGCCATCCAGGTTGGTCCCGCTACCGCAGCAGCCGGGCCGGGTAGTGCAGGAAGGTGACGATCACCCCACCGCTCATGCCGATGGCGGCGCAGGCCTTGGAGCGCCTGCCCGCGCCTGGAGCGTTGCCCGGTGGCATGGTGTTCGAGCCCAAGTACGACGGCTACCGGATGCTGGTCTTCGCGCACGGGGGTGAGGTGTTTCTGCAGTCGAGGAATCTGAGGGACCTGACGCGTGCGTTCCCGGAGATCGCCGAGGCTGCCGCGGCGCTCGGCGAGGACGTGGTGCTGGACGGCGAGGTCGTGATTCACACCGGCGGCAGCCTGGACTTCTCGGCCTTGCAGCAGAGGCTGAACCGCCATCCCTCGACCGCTGTCCGCCTCGCTGTGGAACAGCCCGCCCATTTCATCGCCTTCGACATGCTGGAGCATGCGGGCACCGACATGCTGTCCTGGCCCTTCGCGGAACGTCGGGCCGCGCTGGAGTCCTTCTTCCAAAGACACGCTCTGCATGCACCGTGGCAGTTGACCCCCGCCACGACGGACCGTGACCTGGCGGAGCAATGGCTGACCGAATGGGGCGGCCTCGGCGTGGAAGGCGTGGTCGCGAAGGGGGCGCAGCAGCCGTACCTGGCCGGACAGCGCCGATGGTTCAAGATCCGGGCCCGCGACACCGCGGAAGCGATCGTCGGCGCGGTCACCGGCCCGATCACCCGACCCAACACACTTCTCGTCGGCCGCTACACCCGCGGTGGCCGGCTACGGCTCGTCGCCCGCAGCACTCCCCTGTCCCTCTCGCTGCGCGACGAAATCGGCCGGTTGACCACCCCCACCGGCCCGGAGCATCCATGGTGGGGGATGCGGCTGACCGTCGCCTGGGGTAGCCGCGAACCTCTGTCGTTCACCTGCGTCGCCCCCGAACTCGTTGTTGAGTTCCTCGGCGACACCGCCATCGACTCCGGCCGCTGGCGCCACGCTGTCTGGGTACAGCGGACTCGCCCCGACCTTGCTCCGGGGGACATCCCCACCATCGACTGATCGAGCGCGCCGCTCGCCCCAGAAATCGAACACGTGTTGTAATTTAGATATGACGCGAACCATGTTTCCCGACGACCTGGTGCAGGCCCAGAAGGACTGGGACCGCACGTATGCGGCGCTTGCCGCCCCGCGGCCAGCAGCACCACGGTGCTGCGACGCCGGCTGCTGCGGTTGTCGGCGCGCCTGGTCTGTCATCCGTTCTGGTCGACGGCGGCGGGCCGGTCGCCTGCCGCCCGGGTGGAACTGCAGCAGGTCACCCGCGACCGTGTGCACGGAGAGGAGACGTCGCTGTGATGGATCACCTGAGCGCGCGGCAGGAGCGGATCCTCGGCTGTATCCGTGAGCGGATTGCCGAGACCGGCGAGGGGCCGAGCATCCGCCAGATCGGGCAGCTTGTCGGCCTGTCGTCCACCTCGTCCGTGGCCTACCAGCTCAGACGGCTCGAAGAGGGCGGGCTGATCAGCCGCAGCACCAGCAGCTGGCGCTCGGTCCGCCTCGGAACCTGACCTCGGTCAGGAGCACCAGCGTGTCCGAACCACTCCCTCCCCCGCCGCCCTCACCGCTGGAACTGCTCTACTTCGTGCGCCGCGTCCAGGTCCAGCAGCTCGCAACCACCGACCGGTGGATCAAAGAAGCCGAGCAGCGCCAGGCTGCCCTCGCCGCCCGCCGCCCCCACCGCCGGACTGGGTGCTCGAACACAGCGGCAAGGACAAAACCCCGATGTACGTCCACGCCGGACCGTGCAACACCCGCCTCCGTACCCGTCAGGTGATCACCGCCCAGGAGGCTCGGCGCCTGATCACCGATGGCGTCCGCGCCTGCGTGCTGTGCCGCCCCGGCACCGAACTCGGCATCATCGGCTAGTGGACGGAATGCAGGAATAGCCAGGCGGAGCACGACGGCAGAAAGCCCGACATCGCATCCGGCCGCAAAAGGCGCATGCTGGGAAGGAAGGGCTTGCCCAGGGCCCCTTTGGGCTTGCCCGCCAGGGGTGTGGGCCAGTTCTGAGCGGTCCTGGCCCACACCCCTAGGCATGTCCTCGGGTGGCTCTTCCCGGTCCTTGCCGAACGCTTGCAGGCCTCACCCAGAACATGGCACGGGGGGACCGCAGCCGTACGGCGACCGCACCGCGAGACGATCGTCGCAGACGGCGAAGAGCACGAACTCGCCCTGGGCATCTGGTTCGCCAACCAGAAGCAACGACGGGACAAGCTCACCGAGCCGCAGCGGGACGCGCTGTCGGAGCCGGGAGTCGACTGGGCGTGACGATGCCCGCCGCGGGTCGTTGAACAGAGCGGTCAACGAAGTGCACACAGGCCCCGGGAACTGTCACCCGGGGTCTCGTGCTGTCTTCCCGTGCGGGAAGGCGGAGTGACCGCGACTGCCGCCTCGTCGAACTCCGCCGGCCCTGCTTGGCCCCTCCGCTGGTGCCGCGGGGTGCTGGTGGTGTCAGCTGGTGGTGGGCCAGGACTGCAGGAGTGCCGCGATCTGCTTTGCGGTGCAGGCGGGATCGAGGAGCAGGTCCTTGAGTGCGATGGCGTCGTCGCGGGTGGGTTTGACCGTGATGCCGGCGGCTTCCAGGTACATGACGCCGGTAGCCGCCGCTACGGCCAGGTTGGAGCGCTCCAGCCAGCGGCACCGGCCCAGCGTGTGCACCAGTGCGGCCGCCCGCGCGTAGGGACCGCCGTAGACGGGCTGCTCGAACAGCTCGGCCCGATGTCGTGCGACGGCCGAGACCGGCACGCCGTAGTCGTCGGGAGCGGGGTCACCCGCTCCGGCGATCTCGGCGACCTGAAGGATCCAGGGAACGTCGATGTGCAGTTCCATCAGGCGGCGCGCTCTCCCCGAGGGGCCTGCTGAGTGTCCTCGGCCTCGTCGAAGATGTCCTGGTGCTCGGCCAGGAAGCGGGCTGCTGCGTCCACGGAGCGGGCGCGCAGGCCGCTGGTGTCTTCCTGGACGAGGCGGCCGAGATAGTCCCCGATGCTCAGTCCGAGGTCTGCGGCCCGCTGTTTCGCGAGTTCCGCGACGTCCTGGTCCACGCGTGCGCCCAGTTGTGTCTTCGCCATACCCGCATGGTAACAGCTGTTACCACCGTGGGGTACGGCCGGGCAGGGCGGGTGCGGGCTGCGAACGAGAGGCGCCAGTCCCCGCGTCGGCCCGGCCCCCGCTTGGATCGGGCCGAACCGTATCCACGCCACGTCGCGGGCCACTACCGTCCTGAGGCATGACCTTCCGCTCACGCCGTCTGGAGGAGCTGCTCGGCGGCACGCTGGATGCCATCACACAGGCCGATGTCGCCGCTCTGGTCGGCCACCCGGACGCGGCCGAGGCCGAGGACCTGGACTACAAGCAGGCGCACTGGCGCTAATCCCCCACCGAGGCGGCGTCGTCATGGTCACGTGAGCGATCCGGTGCCCGCAGTGCGGTTGTTGGGTGCGAGGTGGCGTTGCAGGTCGATGTGCCGGAACTGGTAGACCGCTCCCACCTGCCGCAGCACGCCGCGCCGTTCGTGCGCATCTTTGAGGAAGGGCATCAGGTCTATCGGCAGTTCGCGACGCATGCCGAGACAGAGCCGGACAATCGTGTAATCAGCCCAAACCGCCTGAAGCCGCCCCAGTGTCACAGCAACCCCGAGCCCGACAGCAAGCCCGACACCAAGACCGGACATGGGTTCGAGTCCCATCCCGAACATGACCCCGAACACAAGTCCGGGTGCCAGACCGAACGCGAGGGCGAGGACGAAGAAGGACCGGCGGTCTTGCGTAATGAGCATGTTCGGTCCCACGACAGTGGTCAGGTCGGGTGTCTCCGCCGTGAGGCCGCCCCGGAGCCCCATGGCGAGCATGAAAGCCAACACGATTGTGAACCCAACCGCGCCCCCCACCACGGGTGCGACCGCCTGAGCTACCCCCAGCCCGACCACGAGGGCCACCCCGAGCCCCACGCCCAGCCCGAGCAGCAGGTGACGGCCGAACGCTCTTGATGACCAGCGCAATCGAGTACTCGGCGTGAGGGCGCCACGTCTGGTCGTCACCGCAGCCGCCAGCCCCGCTGGAAGACCGAACGTGATTGCGAACATGATCCCAGCCGCGAACCTTCCCCCGATCTCGCCCCCAACCGTGATCCCCATGCCTGTCCCGGCCACGACCCCGGCCACGATCCCAACCGTTGATCCAAAAAACGTTGCACGAATGATGGAGGGGAGGGCGTGGTGGAGTTCCCACCACGCCAGGTCAGGGCTGCCTGCGCGTTGGTGTTCCTGAAACTCTGCGAGGAATACGAAGGCGTGATGCGCCTGTTCGGCTGTCCAGCGGGGTGGGTGGGGCTGGCGGGGGGTGTAGGCGGCGGGGATGAACGCCTGGCAGAGATGGGTGTTGACGGCGTCGTGGTCGGGGTAGGCGACCGTGTCGCACAGTTCATCCGGATGCGGTGCCGATAGGGATGCGGTGGGTGTCTCGAAGCGGGGGTTGTAGATGGTGCGGCACAGAAACAGGCCCAGCGGGGTGGCGAGCGCTTGCCCCACAGGGCTGGAGGTCCCCAATTGGGTGATCACGTTGTTCCACCGGTCCGCTGCACGAGTGTGCTGGCCGCCGGCGTCGCGGCGCAGGTAGTCCTCGGCAACCTGGGCCGTGAGGGGGAGCAGTTCGATTGCAGCGGCACCGTTGAGGCGAACGGTGGTGCCCGGCCGGGTCAGGGCCGTGCGATAGCAGTCGGTCCGGCTGGTCAGGACCAGTGGCTGCCGGGCGGGCAACGCGCGGTTGAGCATGTCGAGTGCGTGGGAATGCTGAGATGGCGGCAGTTCGTCGAAGCCGTCGAACAGGGGCAGGATGCTACCCGCGTTGAGCAGGCACAGGGCCAGATCACTGGACTCGGCGTCAGCGGCGTCCGTGCGGGCGACCAGAGGCGGTGCTGTGGAGACCAGGCCGGGGTGGGCGCGGCGTAGTTGGTCAGCCATCCATGTTTTCACTGGCTGACGAGCGTCCCAGGATGCCAGGGAAAACAGTACAGGCAGTGGGTCGCCCTTGCTGCGGCGTGCGATGAGGTCCTGCAGCAGCCGAATCAGCAGCACGCTTTTGCCGGCGCCGGGTTCGCCCAAGATGACCAGGCGCTGTGTGGGTACCTTGTCAGAGAACACCCGTCCGATCTCCGCATCCTGACCTGCCAGCCCGGCGGCGTCTGTAGGCCACAGGGCAGAGTCGCCCCGAGGCCCGCCGGGCAAGGCCCGGGCCTGGCGGCACAGCAGCGGCCAGTCCTCGGCGAGATCGTTGCCGGTCGCCCGCCAAGCCACGGGCAGCGGGTAGGGGTCGTTGACCCGGCGCACGTCCGCTTCGTTGTCCCACTGCGTCCTGACCGCCACCACCAACTGCTCCAGGACCTTGTCCATCTCCAAAGGTGCGGCTTCGGCGCGATCGGCATGGAACGCTGCCCAGGCAAGGTAACCCGGCGCCAGGGTGGGAAGCACAGCCGCAGCGGTTTGGGCCACTCCGAGATCAAAGCGCCGAGCCAGAACGAGCGCTGCGATCAGCCCGATCACCGCCAACAGCAGATAGACCCTGGCCACATGCCCCGTCTCCCGGCCACGCCCCCCATGTCCCATAACAGGAAATCATGGCCTAACTCCCGCAGGCCAAGGGGCCGTTTGGCCATAACCCACCCCCAAGGGGCCCCGAGGCCAGAGGGACCCTCAACGACGACGCACGTCCCGCAACCAACCAGCATCACACCAGGTCCACCGACACCCCGTACACCAACCACCACCCGCCAAGCGTGACGGTCACTTCGGCACGATCCACTCGACAGGGTCGCCCGTGCTGCTGGGCGAGTAGTGGATGATGCGGGTCGGCCGAAGCCCCTTCTCAACGGCCCATGGCATCTTGCCGCGCAGGCAGTTGCCGGCTCTCAGACTCGTGTCGGGGGAACTCGGGCCTCGGCCATCCCGTGCCTCCAGGAAACTGTGACTGCCCCCGACTGTCACCCGGCATTTCGAGGACCCACGGGTCCTGTGAGACGCGGATCGGTCCGCCTTCCGTGACGCAGATCTTGAGGTCGAGTGCAGACCACTCGGGATTCGGGACACCGAGGCTGTCCGTGGGGAAGTCGATGCCGGTAACGGGCTGCGCATAGCCGAGGACAGTGCTGGTGCCCCTGTACGGGCCATTATTGTCCGCGCCCGCCCACTCGTGAGCCGTGCCGATCTGCAGCACCGCGACCGGCTTCGGGGCGGGAGCCGTCTTCGCGGCGGCAGACGTGGACTCGGCGGCACTCCTGCTGTCATCGCCCTCCTCATCGCTAGAGCATGCGGCGAGGGCAAGCAGGAACGTGACGGTAGCGGCAACAGCGCCGAGTCTGCCCATGATCCCCCCAGGACGCTGCGTGATGATGAGGCCATCATCCCGCAGCCTCGGGCGGCTGCGGGATGAAAACGGCGAAGCCCCCGACCGGATGAGAGAGCCCTGCGGGCTCTGACGGCAGCGTCTCGGAAGGCGAACAGGTAGCGCTGCGAGAAGTTGTCGTCTCAGCCGTCGATCTCCTCGCCACCCCACTGGGCGGTATCGGCGACGGGTTCTGCTTGGGCGATGTCGACGACCCGGTCCTGGATGGTGCGCTGTGCCGTGGAGAACTCGGCCATGATGGTCTTCGAGGCCTCGCTGAACGGGGCGTCGGCCACATGCCCATGCCGTCGGGTATCCACGGGGATACCGGGTGCCCGGCGGCCTTCGCCATGCAACCAGCAGACGCCAGGCGGGCGGTTGGACGGAACCCTCGCGGTCCACGAAACCGCTGACCCGCACCCCCCGCGCTCTCCTCACCACCGGCGTCGTACAGGGTGGTGAACGTCCAGCCCCACGCGGCGATGTCGGACAACGTGCCGGGCCTCGCCATGCCAGAAGGCGCCGGAGGTATGCAACGGCAACGACCCCGGCCCCGGCCCAGGGAGAGAGGCCGGGGCCGCTCGGCACGCGCAGGCGAAAGCAGATGCCGATGTGCACACCGCACGCTAGCGATCAACACCTCTCCTTTCGCGGAGGCACGGCCGGGTGAACAGTGGCTGCACATGGCTCCCTCGTCGCATCCACCCGCCCGGCGCGTAACGCGCAGGAAGAAGCCCCCGTTAGAGACCACGCCGAAGCGGCCCACCTACCCGGGTACGCCGCTCCGGCTTCACCGACCGCGCTGGGAATCACGCTGCCTAGCGCCGGAAGTACGCCCTGCGCCGCCGTCACGGGACGGTGCAGGGCGTACGTCGTCTTGCCGAAGACGGAGTGCTGCCGCCGTCTGCACCGCCGCTACGAACGCAAGGCTGAGCACTTCCTCACTTTCGCCAGCATCGCGGCCACCCTCATCTGCTATCGGAGACTGACCAGACGTGATCACCCCGAGGGCTCTCGCAGCTCTCTCACAGACGTTCATTTGTGAGAACGACCGCGCGCGATGGCCCGGCGATGCCCGGGGACTGAGCTCATGCCGTGGCGGTGTCGCGGTGCAGCGTGAACCAGAACGTCGGGACCGGGTTCGTGCCGGGCGTTACGTCGGTCAGCTGCCACCCGGAGAATCTGGCGCTGAGTTCGTCGGCAGTGACGCCGGAGATCGGGTCGTCGAACGCTTCGGGCCCGTAGCCGAACATCAGCAGTCGTGCGCCGGGGGCGGCACGCTTCGTGAGGCCGGCGGCGTAGGCGTCGCGGCGGTGCGGTGGAATCCCGCAGTAGCAGCTCAAGTCGAAGAACAGGTCGTACGGGCCCGGCACGCCCACCTCGTCGAGTCGGGTGGCGTCCCCACACAGCACCGTGACGTCCGCTCCGGCAGCGGCGGCCTTCTCCCTCGCCTGCCGGACCGCCCGGTCGACCAGGTCAACGGCCGCCACCCGCCAGCCGTGCCGGGCCAGATACACCGCGTTGGTTCCGGTGCCGCAGCCGAGTTCGAGGACCTGGCCCGGCATCAGCGCACCGGGCCCCTCTACCAGGGCCACGAGCTCGGGCGGCGTGATGCCGCTGTCCCACGGCGGCTTGCCGTCCCGGTAGAAGTCCTCCAGCTCACGGCGCACAGCCGCCTCTTGGTCGAGCTCCTCAGCCGTCCGAGTCCTACTCATCGCTACCCCTCCAAGAATCTAGAGTTCAACTCTAGTGCCTGACTCTAGAGATAGACTCTCGATATGGATGCGGTCAAGGGATCCGACGGACAGAACGCCAAGCGCCCCGACAAGCGGGCCGAGCGCTCACGGCGCACCCGCGAAAACATCGTCGCGGCAGCGCGGGACCTGTTCGTCGCACAGGGGTACGGCGCGACAAGCCTTCAAGAGGTTGCGGATCGCGCGGGCGTGGCCGTGCAGACCGTGTACTTCGTGTTCCGCAACAAGCGCGCGCTGTTCAAGGACGTCGTCGACACGTCCATCGCGGGCGACGCCGAACCGGTCGCCACGATGGACCGCGACTGGTTCCGCGCCGCATGCGCCGAGCCCACCGCGGCCGGGCAACTGCGCGCCCACGTACGGGGCGTACGCGACATCCTCGGCCGTGTCGCCCCGATCATTCCCCTGATCGCGGCTGCCGCGGCCACGGACCCGGAGATCGCCGCGCAATGGCCCGACGGCCCCGAACCGCGCTATACCGTCCAGCACACCGCAGCAAAGGCACTGACCTCCAAGCCCGACGCCCGCCCCGACATCGATACCGACCGCGCCGCCGACCTCCTGTACGGGCTGCTCAGTCCAGAGCTGTACCTGATCTTCGTCCGCGACCGGGGCTGGTCCCCCGACGCCTGGGAGGAGTGGGCCTGCGCGGCCCTGACTACCCACCTCTGCACAGACCACGACTAGGCCACCGCCCCTTCGGCGACAGCCACCGAAACAGAGTCCGCGAACTGCTACGGCTGCGGAAGCTGACCGGGACGCACACTCCGCTGCACCGTCGTGATCATCGTCAAGCCCGGCAGCGTCCGGGTCGCGCAGCGGCCGCAAGGCCCCGCCGCCCGGAGCGGAGGCGGTGAAGCTGTAACGGCCCAAGACGACGAGGTTGCGGTGCTTCAGCGGCGAGAGCCGGGCGATGGGCGGATTCGCACGATCGTCGCAACGTTGCAGGCTCAGAGTGCCAGAGCCGCAGCGAATGCCTGAGCGGGGGTCTGCCAACTAAGGGTTTTGCGGGGTCGGTTGTTGAGCCAGCGCTCGATGGCGCGGAGCTCGTCCGTGGTGTGCAGGGACAGATTTGTGCGCTTGGGCAGGCACTGCCGGATCAAGCCGTTCGTGTTCTCATTCGTCCCTCGCTCCCAGGGGCCGGCGGTGCGTGCGAAGAGGATCCCGTCAGTGAAGTAGGGCGCGAGTTCGTGATGGCGGGCCATCTCGGAGCCTCGGGCAGCGTGCGGAGGGTGGCAATGAGGACGTCGCGCAACTGGCCCGAGTGCCCGTCGGGCAGCGGGACCAGGTGGAAACAGCGGGTGTTGCGTCGGTCGACGAGCGTGGCGACGGCGGACTGGCTGCGGGCGCCGACGACGAGGTCGCCCTCCCAGTCGCCGAGACGCTCGCGAAGCTCGACGACCGGTGGCCGGCGGTCGATGAGGACAGCAGGCGCAACGAACCTCGGCATGCGCTGGTCGGAGCGGCGGCGCTGCCTTCTCAGTGGCCGGCCGGTGCGAAGTCTCCTGGTCAGGATCCTACTCAAGCCGCCTTTGGCACCTTGGTAGAGGGCTCGGCAGAAGGTCTCGTGACAAAGATGCCGCTCGGGACGGTCGGGCCAGCGTGCTCTGAGATGGGCGGCGATCTGCTCCGGGCTCCACTCCAGATTGAGCTTGTCCTGGACCTCTGCTTTGAGCTCGGGATCAGTGGACAGCTTGGAGCGTCTGGGACGTCCGGCTCGTTCGCGGCCGCGGTGGTGGGCCAGGTCGGCGTCGTATCTGCCGTAGTCGCGCGGACGGCTGTTGCGCCGCAACTCCCGGCTGACCGTCGACGGTGCCCGTCCAAGCAGGCCGGCTATCTCCCTGATCGCCAGGCCGCGGCCACGCAACGAGGCGATCCTCCGGCGCTCCAACAGCGACAAGTACCGGCCCGAACGTGAGGCTTCCGGGAGATAGTCCGGCTGCAGGCCACCATTCTCCACCCGCCACCGGTAGCCCGTCTTGCGTCCGATCCCAAGGCGCCTACACGCCTCGACACTGCCCACTCCGGCCGCTAGAAGGCGCCAGTACTCGGCCCTCGAGCTCCAGCCTGCGCTTGCGTCCCCGCCTCGACATCAACACCCCACAATGATCAAGGAATGTTGCGACAAGCGTTAGAACCCAAGCGTCGCTGCTGGTCCACCTTTCAGCCGTCGCCGACACCACAGATGGCGAGCGGTGCCTGAATCTGCATAGATGACCCACAGGCCTGGGATAGAGGCCATGCCTCAGGCCTGGGCCTTACGGCATGTCGGCCTTCCGTGTCGATGCGGCTGCCGATCTCGAAGGATCGCAGAGCCCCATGGACAGGGCTGCCCGCTCACGACGCAGATAGCCGAAACGCTCCAACTCCCCCAACCCGGCCCGCACGGCGTCCCGGCCCTCCCGTAGCCGCAGGGGTACACGGGGCGAGGACCCGACGTCGCTGAGCGGGCACTCGACCGACTCCTGATGGGACTGCGCGCGCCCGAGCTGTCCCTGGCGCAGACACTCAAAGCTTTTGCGTTGCGCAGTACTCGAACGTCCGCTTGTGCCGAGCGCGCGACACGCGTTGTGAAATTGCCAACAGAACCGCCAGCCGACCCCACACTGGATTCTGCGCTCACTCCACAGGCTCCCGTGCTGGAGTGGCTGGGCCACGTCCTGAACGGTTGTCACGTCCCGTTCAGGACGTGGCAATCCTTTGACAAACCCGAGGGAAGCGCCGTGGAGAAGCCCGGGATCTCGGCACGGGGAGGAGCGGGACCCCCGCCACTCCTCGGGGCCCTGCACATGGGCCCCAGGCGCAGCGCAGGGGGCGCGCCTCGGAGCAGGTGAGGGCTATTGGCGGGCGGTGGGCCGGGCCGGAGCGATCCCGTCGTCCCAGCTATCTCAGCCATGCCGAGGGCCGAACCGCAGCGCGCCGCCGCCGTAGCCGGATAAGTCGGCCGCGGCATACCCTGTCCATATGCTCGTCCGGGGTAGTCCGTATCGGCACACCACGCTTCACCAGCGTCCGTAGCGCTGGCCAATCTTCGTCGGACGGGCTTGCCTGAGACCTGTACACAAGGTTCGCCTCCTTCCCCACGAAAACGGACCAACGAGTATCCAAGCCGACAGCCACACCATCAGCGGCTTCTATCAGGACCTCGAAGGGGTGCGCATGATCCAGCGCCCGGCGCTCAGGTCACCGTCGCCCCTCTACTCAACGCCCGTTTCCAGGGTCACAGCGAGGCGGCCCGTGGGCTGGCGTGGTCAATCGGTCTTGAGCGCCTTGCGGAGGGTGCGAATGGCCTGCTCCACGGCGGCAGTGGTGGCATTGGTCGGGCGTACGGGATTGAGCATCATGAAGTCATGGATGATGCCGTTGTAGCGGACGCTGGTCGTGCGAACGCCGGCTTGGGTCAACTTGCGGGCATAGGCCTCGCCTTCGTCACGCAGCACATCATTCTCGTCGACGATCACGAGCGCTGGCGGGAGTCCGGCAAGGTCGTCCAGCGCGGCGCGCAGCGGCGACGCCGTGATCTCGTTGCGTTGCTCGCCGTTGTCAGGGATGTAAGCGTCCCAGAACCACTCCATGGCCTTCGCCGTAAGGAAGGGGCCTTTGGCGAACTCCCGGTAACTATCCGTGTTCTGCCCGGCATCCGTTACCGGGTAATACATCGACTGATGCACAAAGCTGACGTCGCCCCGCTGCTTGGCCATGATCGCGACGGCAGCCGTCATGTTCCCTCCGACCGAGTCACCGGCGACCGCCATGCGGCTCGCATCGAGCCCTTCGCTGGCCCCGTGCTTGGTGACCCACTGTGCGGTCGCATACGCCTGCTCGATCGCCACCGGATAGGGGGCCTCCGGCGAGCGATCGTACTCGACGAAAACCAGCGCGGCATTCGTACCGTCACACAGCTCACGAATGAGCCTGTCGTGCGTACCAGAGTTGCCCAGGATCCATCCACCCCCATGAATGTAGAGAATCACCGGCAGAGGGCTGTCAGCACCCAGCGGCTTGATCAGGCGGACCCGGACGTCGCCCACCTCGGCCGGCACTGTGATCCACTTGTCTTCACCCACCTCAACCTTGTCGACCGGGACAGCCTGAATGTCGTCAAGCACCTTGCGGGCACCCTCTGGGCCGAGTTCGTACAAGAAGGGCGGGTTCGCAGTCGCATCTGCGAGTTCCTGCGCCTCCGGCTCAAGAACATGCTTTCCCATCTTGCGGCCTCCTTCGCGCTGGAGTCTCACACTCGCTCAGAGGCAATTTTCCCAGCCGAAGAAAGATACGGCATTCGGAGACTCCGTAAGTCCTGCCGGTATTCCCAGATCACTGGCGATGGACGGGGGTGCTGCGAGACGGGCTGCGCGCTGTGGGCGGGGAAGCACGGCAACTCCGCCCACGACCGGCGTCGGATCGGCCGCGAGGACATCCGGTGCTTCAGAGAATCGAGGCCGGCGTCGCGGTGGTCCTGGAGGGCATCTTGCACGAGGCCATGCCGCAGAACCAAAGCCGAGGCGATCGTGCAGGCGCCGCGTCGCGCGGGGACGGTGGTCGGGACCTGCCGCATATCGGAGTGCGGTGGCAGGACCGAGCGTATCTCGCATGCCGTCATTCCATTCGGTGTCTCCGGCATGAAGATGAGAACAACGATGAAGGCCACCGTCGTCGCCGACGGGCAACGCCGCACGTTGTGGACCGATGCCCTGTGCCCCGGACAGATGCACGACACCACGGCCGCCCGCGCCGAAGGCATCGCCATCTGCTTCCAGCACTTCTGCGGTTCTTCCCGGGACAGCGGAGACGGCCGTTCTCCACCCTTCGAGATGTTGAGTCACGAAGTACAAGAGAACGGCCGCTGCGTATGAGGCTGTCTGTCGATTTCCCGCAGGCGAGGCGTTAGGCGTGTTGTCCCGCTTTCGGGTTGAGTTCTATGAATGCCTCTACGCCCGCCAGGACGCGCTCTTCGAACTCACGGACGCGGTGTTGTCCGCGGACGGGCCGGTGAAGACCCTGATCGAGATGTCGCTGGCGGTCGAGCACCGGCGCGGGCACGGCGCGCTGTACGCGGCTTTGGACCGCGGCTGACTGGAACCGACGCGGTTGCGCCGCACGCTGGCCGGCCTGCCGCTGCCAAAAGCCGGTGATGGGCGCATCGTGCTGGCCGTGGACGTGAGCAACTGGCTCCGCCCCGATGCCCCGATGCCCCGACCAGCGACGACCGGCTGTTCGGCCAAGTCTATGGACGTGGCGACCGCAAGACGGACCAGTTACGCTCGTCACCGCCACCCAACTGTGCGACGTCATCGAGCGGTTGAAGCAAGCCGGGCACTGGCGGCAGGGCGACCCGGAGATCCTCATCGTGATGGACGCCGGCTACGACGTCACCTACGCTGCTGGCCAATCCGCTGGCCTCACCCAACGACATCGATGGCCTGGACGGCTGGACGCTCCACCGGCTCCGCCACAGTGCCCTCACACACGACGCCGAGGACGGTACGTCCACCCGGATACTGCTGGCCCGCTCCCGCCACGCCTCCGTCCGCTCCCCGGAGCGGTACGCCCGCCCCGGCATCGACGCGGCCGCCGGGCGCCGTACGTGACACCCATGTGGGTGGATGGTGCCGACGTTCTGACCCGGACTGGGGGAACAGCGGAACTGCCAATAGCGGTAGCGACCGTTCGCCCCCGGGCGGGCGATCCTGAGCCCGCCCTCGGTCCGCCAGGGCGGGGAACCGGCTGATCTTCTGCGGCAGTGGACGGCGCCGTTCGACAACCTTCCGAGCTGAGGCACGCGCTTGCCCTCCCCGGCAGGTCAGTGGCGTCGCATGCCCAGCGGCACATACAGAGTGCTACCGCTTGCACACCTAACGTGACACGCCTAGGTTCGCAATCAGCGGAAACTACCCGCTCTTCGTTCGGTTTGCATAGCTGATGGAGTCCTGCCAATGCCAGGTGATTCCATTAGTTTCGCTGCCAGCCATGTGCCACCTAGTCGACCATGCTGCCGCACGACCTGACTGTGGGCTGCACCGAAATCCAAGGAGAAGGCTATGAAGAAGACAGTCCTCGTCATGGCGGGCGTGGCAGTGGCTACGGCATTCTCAGCAGTGCCCAGCCAGGCAGCCCAGTCCGTACTCGTTGTGGATGACAATGGGGTGCAATGCCCGGGCGCACCTTTCACCACGATCCAGGCAGCGATTACTGCGGCCTCACCAGGAGATGTGATCAGGGTCTGTGCCGGAACATACAACGAGGTTGTCACCGTGAACAAGGCGAATTTGCAGTTGATCGGACCGGCCGCCGCCCCCACAGGGACAGCGTGCCGCCTGGCCGGAGCTCCGGATCCGTCCAGACAGGCGATCATTCAGTCGGCGGGCGGTTCAGGCAGTGTCCGCTTGTTGGAGAACGGCATCAGATTCTCCCGCTTCACCGTTCAGAACAACACCTCCAGCTATGGCATCGTCACGAGTGCGGCGCACTCAGGCCACCAAGTCCGGCAGAATATGATCCAGAACAATGTCATCGGAGTCTATTTCCACTCCAGCGGCACAAGCCTTTCCGAGGTCGAACAGAACTGCATCCGCCAGAATAATCAACCAGGTTCCGCAAGTGGCAGCGGGATCTACTCAGACGCGGGCCTGAAGAATGCGGACATCGAAACAAACACCTTCTCTGGTAACGAAAACTCCGGCGTCCTTCTGGACGCGCCGGCACCCGGAGGAGTCGACAATGTCAAAGTGAACAGCAACACCTCCTTGGAAGACAGAGCCTTTGTATTCATCTTCAAGTCCAGCAACTCCAGCGTAAGGAGTAACATCATCCGGGACAACTTTGGCGCCCCCGGGATCTTCTTGGGCGACAACAACACGAACTTGAAGATCACCTCCAACATCATTGAGAGGGGATTTCTAGGCGTGCGGGCCAACGCTTTCGGCCTTTCGCCCAGCACCAACGTCACCATCGCCAGCAACATCATCAGATATTCTGAATCAGGCACCGTTGGTCACGGCATCAGTGTGGCAGCGAACTCCCTCACGAACTCCGCCATCTCCGGAAACATCGCCGACGACAACGCGGGCGACGGAATCCGAATCGATGCCGGCGGCAATGGGGTCAACACCATCAAGTCCAACGTCGCCCGACGCAACGGCATGCTCGACTGCCGCGATAGCACCAGCGGCACCGGCACCGATGGCACTGCCAACACCTGGACCGGCAACATTGGGCCGAACGCGGCCCCTCCCGGCATCTGCCTCTAGCCTCGCCCCCTCTTTTGGGGATGGCTGACTCTGAGGCCCTGTAGATAGTCTGCGATCACAGGGCAGCATGTCGATTGTCCGGCCACGATCCGAGCCGAGCCACTACCGATCGTCAAACTTCAGTGGCAAACGGTCAAAGTTCAGGGAGCCTTACCAACGTGGCCACCAATCGAGTGACGCCGGGGTCATGCGGTGGGTGTACGCAACGGACAGGGCTCCAGTGCCGTTGAGAGAGGTGTTCGACGTCTCAACCCAGCAGCACAGGAGCCCTGTTGGTTCCGTATCCTGCCGCACTCGACCTGCCTCACGCTCTGGTCGAGTGGGTCACGATGCTCATCGTCACCCGCGAGGGTGACCGGCGGCGAAAGCTCCCGCCGCACCGGCGTGCGCTCGTCGCACTCGTGTACCTGCGCCGCCACGACACCCTCGCCCGCATCGCGGCCGGCTTCGGCACATCCGTCGGCACCGCCCACGCCTACGTCACCGCCGTCACCGGCCTGCTCGCCGACCGCACACCCGCCCTGCTGAAGACGCTGCGCGACCACGAACCGGACTTCGTCCTCCTCGACGGCACCCTCGCCGAGTGCGACCGGGTCGGCGACAACCGAAGCGACTACTCCGCCAAGCACCGCCGCCACGGCGTCAACATCCAGGTCGTCACCGATCCCGCCGGGAAAGTGCTGTGGATCTCACCCGCCCTGCCGGGCCGCACCCACGACCTGACCGCCGCCCGCACCCAGCGCATCATCCGGATCTGCGAACACCAGGGCGTCCCCATCCTCGCCGACGGGCCTTGACCCCGAATCCTGAACACGGGTTATGCGGCTGGTTCCAGCGTAGTTGGTGTGAGGTGGAGGGCGTTCTCGAAGGCGATCGGTGATCGTTGTCCAAGGCGGGAGTGTCGGCGCCGGGTGTTGTAGCGGTGGGGCCATCTGAAGGCGTCGAGCCGGGCCTCGCGCTCGCCGGGCCAGCTCTTTCGTCCCTGCAGGGTCTCGCGTTTGAAGGTCGCGTTGAAGGACTCGGCGAGTGCGTTGTCCGCGCTGGATCCGACTGCGCTCATGCTTCGGCGAACCCCTGCTGACCTGCAGGCTTCAGCGAAGGCCCTGCTCGTGTACTGCTCCGTGGTCAGTGTGCATGATCGATCCGGCGAGGCTGCCGCGGGTGCGGATCGCCGCGGCCAGGGCGTCGGTCACGAGATCCGCGCGCATGTGGCCGGCGATCGCCCAGCCGGCCAGACGGCGAGAGGCGAGGTCGATGACAGTCGCCAGGTAGCAGAACTTCCCGCCGCCGATAGGCAGGTAGGTGATGTCGCCGACGTACTTCGTGTTCGGCTCGCCCGCGGTGAAGTCGCGGCCGATCAGGTCCGGAGCCTTGGCCGCAGCCGGATCGGGGACCGTGGTGCGGTGCCGGCGGCGCAACCGGACCCCTTCGATCCCGGACGCCCGCATGATCCTGGCGACCCGCTTGTGGTTGACCGCCTCACCGTTCGTCTCGCGGAGCTCGGCGGTGACTCTTGGGGCTCCGTAGGTGCCGTCCGATTCCTGGTGCACCGCCCGTATCCGGGCGGCAAGCTGTGCGTCGGCCGCCTGCCGGGCGGCCCGTTCCGCGGCTGTCCGGCGCCAGTAGTAGAAGCTCGAGCGGCTGACGCCGAGAATGCTGCAGAGCCGCTTCACGCCGTAGCGGCGCTGATGGTCGGCGACGCACTGGAAGCGGTTCACCAGCGTGTCTCCCCGGCGAAATACTTGGCGGCCTTCCGCAGGATCTCGCGTTCCTCCTCGAGTTCGCGGACCTTCCTCCGCAAGGCTGCGTTCTCCGCCTCCAGCGGGGCCGGCGGCTGGGCCGGTTCCTGCGTCCGGCGCCCCCGTGGACGGCTTGCTCCGGCAGCCCGGACCCAGTTCCGCAGGGTCTCCGGATTGATCCCCAGATCGGCGGCGACCGACCTGATCGTCGCATCGGGCCGCGACTCGTACAGCGCGACCGCGTCCGCCTTGAACTCCGGCGGGTAGTTCTTCATGCACGAGATGTCCGTTGTCAGATCCTCAGGATCCAGTGTCTCGTGTGTCCAACATCAGGGGTCAAGGCCCACGACCTTCGACCCTTGCCTGCCACGGCTCGGCCAACTCTTCGACCAGGCAGGCAAGATGATGCCGAGAGATCCCCGTGAACAGTGGATGCGTCAGCACCGTCCGATTAACCATGATCGCCACAGCGGGATCATGCCATCCCCCCGGCACGACACCTCACCCGCTATCACGCACCAACTCGTAAGAGAGGGCGCCCGTCTGCGGCATCGCTGATTGAGCGCCAGGAGGGGTACGTGGAACGGGTCTTGCTGGATTGCCGGGGTGCTTCTGCTCGTCTTCGCTGCGGCGGAATGGGCAAGGTGGCGCAGCTCGGGCATGGCGGGGCGTGGGCCGCATGGCCGTCCCAGGGCATCGCCGGTCTGCGGGGTCTCGGCTCGGTCCGCGGGCGGCATGGCGGCGAGGCTCCGTGCGCTGTGGGCTGGAGTGAGTCGTGATGGACGATGCAAAGAGTGCTGAACTGCGCGTCAGTGAACCGCTTGACGCGGATGAGGTCCCGCAGGGGCGGGATCTGGCCGAGTACTTGCACCATGATGAATTTCCGGGCCTTGTCCGCTTCCTGCTGCTGCAGGGGGCGTCCTGGAGCGAGGCTCAGGATGCGCTTTTAGGCAAATGTGCCGGCCGGGTACGCATGTCCGTCATCTCGGAGCGCGCAAACTCCGGACCCCATTCCGCCTTCATGCCCCGGCGGTTCCTCGTACCCGCCGGGGCCTGCCAGTTCCGGCCGGTGCGCCGCTAATCAGGAGCCGGGAAATCCGTTTCACGCCAACTTCCCCCGGGGAGCCTCACTTCGGCCATTTCCGCTCGCGCGACGTACGCCACAGCAGACGCAATCCCTTGGACACGCCGCCGTCATACTCAGCGACTATTATCCGGCCGTCACGCACGGCAACCCGTGGCGTACCACGAGTGGTGATCATCACAGGCTCGCAGCGTGAGACCGCCCCGAGCCGTGCGCTAACGTCGTCGGAGCGCGCACCCGATGTCCGGGATTCCGTGAAGCGGGACCAAGCCGGCTCGGCGGTGAAACCAGAACGTATTGAGGCCTTCACCGGAAAGAACACGACGTGGACAGAAACTGTCTGACGTCCATTCAGCACTCACCGTGTCGGCAGCGCCGTGTGAACGAGTAACCATCAGGAGAGGTTTGTGTACAGCAGTCGCTTAGAGTCCATCGGGGCGCATCTCCCTCCGGCGGTCATGAGTACTCCGGAACTCCTCAACCGCATGGAGAAGGCACCGGAATTCGACCTCTTCAAGATTACCGGAATGGCTGAGCGCCGTGTCGCGGACGACACCGCCGACGTCCCCGAGGACTGCCTCATGATGGCGCTCTCGGCGGCCCGCGAGTGCCTGGACCGTTCGCAGTACGCTCCCGGCGACATCGATGTCGTCATCTCCTGCTCCATCAGCCGCACCACGGACGGCCGACGCCATCACTTCGAGCCGTCGTTCGCGCATCGCATCGCGCAGGAGCTCGGTGCGGCCGGCGCCATTCACTTCGACGTCTCCAACGCCTGCGCGGGCATGATGACAGGCGTCTATCTGCTCGACCGGATGATCAGGTCGGGCGAGGTGCGCAACGGTCTGGTGCTCAGCGGGGAGCACATCACCCCGATCGCCTTCACCGCCGCACGGGAGATGGAGGACAGCAGGGACCCCCAGTTCGCGTCCCTGTCCGTCGGTGACTCGGCCGCGGCCGTGATCGTCGACCGCTCCGTCGACGACGCGGACGTCATTCACGACGTCGAGCTGATGACCTGCTCGGAGTACTCGCATCTGTGCATCGGCATGCCCAGCGACGAGACCGGCGATCTGGCGATGTACACGAACAACAAGATGATGCACGCCGAGGACCGCCTCTCGCTGTGGCCGACCTTCCACCGGGACAAGCTGGCCGAGGACGGTCGTCAATTCGCCGACGAGGGCTACGACTTCATAGTCCAGCACCAGGTCGGCAGCCGGTTCGTCGACTTCATGAACAAGGTGGGCGAGGGCATTTTCGAGGCGCCGATGCCGCAGTCGCTGTCGGTCGTCGAGAACTTCTCCAACACCGCGACCACCTCCCACTACCTGGTACTGCACCAGGCCCTCGCGGAGCGCCGCATACCCAAGGGATCGAAGATCCTGCTGGTGCCCGCGGCCTCGGGTGTGGTGACCGGTTTCCTGTCCGCGACTGTCTCCTCCCTGGAGGTATGACATGGCTACCGTCATCGCCTCAACCGCGCTCTGCCCGGCCGACGACACCGGCAGCTCCATCGCGTACGCGGCCTCGGCGGGCAGCGCCTGCCTCCAACAGGCCGGGCTCGGACCCGCGGACGCCGACGTCCTGATCAACGTGGGTGTATACCGCGACTCCAACATCTCCGAGCCGTCCGTCGCCGCGCTCATCCAGAAGCGCATCGGCATCAATCTGGACTACCTGCACGACACCGACCGGCGGGCAGCCTTCTCCTTCGACCTGATGAACGGCGCCTGCGGCGTTCTCAACGCCGTGCAGGCCGGCGGCGCGTTGCTGGCCGCCGGCAGCGCCCGCCGGGTGCTGGTGGTCTCGGCCGACACGCACCCCTCGATGGACCCGGCCAGGGCGGGCACCGCCGCTTTCCCGTACGCCGCCACCGGCGCCGCCCTGCTGCTGGAACGCAGCGACGACGCCCTCGGCTTCGGCCGAGTGCACCACCGGTCGCGGCCGGGCGGCCCCGGTGTCAACGGGTACGTGCCACTGCGCGAGGCGGGGGCCGAGGGCCGGAACACCATCACTGTCGACCGCGACAGCGACGTACTGGAGCGGATGCTCGATCTGGCCGTCGACTCGGTACAGGGCACTCTGACCGCCGAGTACGGCACGGACGCCGCCCGCTCACAGACGGCTCTCGACCGCACGCTGCTGATCACCTCCCAGCCCTCGGCGGAGTTCGCGTCACAGCTGGCCAAGCGCCTGGGCCTGGCGTCCGATGCCGCCGTTACCGTGGAAGGTCTCACGGGCGACCCGCACACCTCGGCGCTCACCTACGGCTTCCGGCAGGCTCAGGACGCCGGCAGGCTCGCGGGCCACGACCGGATCCTCTTCCTCGCCGTCGGCGCGGGGCTCAGCTCGGCAGCCTCGCTGTACCGACTCGGCGACGGCAACAGGGAAGCCGCGCTGTGAGGCACGGCATCGCGAGCGGGGCACGTCAGGAGGCGTTCCTGGCCGAACTGCTCACCCGGCACGGGGCCCGTACGCCCGACAAGGCGGCCGTGATTCATCCGGACGGCAGCCGTGACACCGCCGGCCGGCCCGGCTACACCGCGGTGGGCTACGCCGAGTTCGCCTCCGACGTCGCCGCATGCGCCGCCGGACTCCAGGGGCAGGGAATCGGGCGGGGTACCCGCACCGCGCTGCTCGTGACTCCCGGGGCCGATCTGCTCACCCTGGTCTTCGCGCTGATGCACATCGGCGCGGTGCCCGTGGTGGTCGACCCCGGTATGGGTCTGGGCCGCATGCTCGACTGCATCCGCCGCGTGGGGGTTCAGGCCTTCATCGGCGTACCGGCCGCACACCTCCTGCGGCGACTGCGCCCGGGCGCCTTCGCCGGGGTCACGACGGTGATCAGGGTGGGCGCTGGCAAGGGCGGCGGACTCGCGGAGCTGACCGCCCTCGGCGGCTGCGGGCCGGCTCTGCCCCCGCTCGCGTCCGGGCCCGGCGATCTCGCGCTCATCGGCTACACCACCGGCAGCACCGGCCCGGCCAAGCCGGTCGAGATCACGGTCGGCATGCTGCTGGGCATGGCGCGCGGCGTCGAAGCGGGTCACTTCACTGCCGACATGACGAGCACCCTGGTCACCCTGCCTCTGATCGGCGTGTTCGACCTGGCGGCGGGCCGCACGGTGGTGGTGCCGAAAATGAACATGGGCCGCGTGGGATCGGCGGACCCGACTCTGCTCACCGATGCGATCCAGCGCTTCGGCGTGAACGCCATGTTCGCCTCGCCCGCGCTGCTCGGCCCGCTGTCGGCCCATCTGACGCGGACCGGTGCCCAGGTGCCGTCCCTGCGGATGATTGTCTCCGGCGGAGCGCCGGTGAGCCCGCAGCTGATGAGCACGCTGCGTTCCGTACTGCCCGACGAGGCACGGGTGTTCAGCACCTACGGCTCGACCGAGGCGCTGCCGATCGCGCTCGTCGAGAGCCGTGAAGCGATGGACGGACCGGCCGACGGACCGGCCGACGGCCTGGGGGTCTGTGTGGGCCGCCCCGCACCCGGCACCTCGGTCGCCATCATCGGCATCACCGACGGCCCGGTTGCCCGCTGGGCATCCGAACTGCCGGTCTCCCCGGGCGAACTGGGTGAGATCGTGGTCAGCGGCCAGGCGGTCAGCCAGGGCTACTTCCAATCCCCGCGGGCTGATGAGGACCACAAGATCCAGGACGGCGACCGCCGTTGGCACCGCACCGGTGACGTCGGATGGATCGACGACCGGGGACGCATCTGGTTCTGCGGACGCAAGAGCCATCGCGTCCGCACGGTGAACGGCGACCTGCACACGGTGCGCTGCGAAGGCGTCTTCAACAGCCACCCTCAGGTGAACCGCACGGCCCTGGTCGGCTTCGGGCCCCACGGCGAGCAGCGGCCCGTGCTGTGTGTGGAGCTGGAACCCGGCACCGATCTCACGCGGTGGCCGCGCATCGAGAGCGAGTTGCGCGCCGCGGGGGCCGGCAACCCGGTGACCAAGACGATCGAGGACTTCCTGCCCCACCCGGCGCTCCCCGTCGACATCCGCCACAACGCCAAGATCCGCCGCGAGCTGCTGGCCGGCTGGGCCGAGGACCGGCTCACCGGAAGCCGCCGGCCCACCGCCGCCGATTGGGCACTGCGCGCCGTACCGCTGCTGGGTTGGGCCTACCTAGCGGTCTGGCCGCTGCTGCCCTGGGACCATGGGGCGCTCACCGCCCTGTGGTGGGTCGACGCCTTCCTCAGCGTGGTCGTCCACGCGGGGCAGATACCGGCCGCGCTGCGCGCGGAGTACGAATTGGCCACCGGGCGCCGGCCCTGGGCGACCGCCGCATTCACGATGCTGTTCGGAGCGACGTGGTGGCGTCGACGCAGCCGCGAACCGAAGGATGTTGCCGCGTGAAGGTACTTGTGACGGGCGCTTCCGGGTTCCTGGGCAGCCACATCGTCGACGCCTGCGTCCGCGCGGGCGACGACGTGCGCGTCCTGGTACGCGAGGAAAGCGACCTGACCTACCTGCGCACGGTTCCCGGCGTCGAGTTCGCCTACGGAGACCTACGTGACGCGGCCTCCGTGCGCCGGGCGACGGACGGCGTCGACGCTGTGCACCACAGCGCGGCCCGGGTCACCGACCGGGGCACCCGGGCGCAGTTCCACGACGAGAACGTGGCGGGCACCGAACGTCTGATGACGGCGGCCCGGGCGGCGGGGGCACGGCGTTTCGTGTTCATCAGCAGCCCGAGCGCGCTGATGGGCGTGCGCGGCGGTGACCGGATCGACATCGACGAGAGCGAACCCTTCCCCGCCCGCCATCTCAATCTCTACTCGCAGACCAAGGCCGCCGCAGAGCGTCTGGTCCTCGACGCGGACCGGCCGGACTTCACCACCGTCGCCCTGCGCCCGCGGGCCGTATGGGGACCACGTGACCACTCCGGCTTCATGCCCCGGCTGATCGCGAAGATGATGGCGGGCAGCCTGCCCGATCTCTCCGGCGGCCGACGCGTGTACGCCTCGCTGTGCTACTGCACCAACGCCGCCGACGCGTGTGTGCGGGCGGCGCGCGCCGACGGCGTCGGCGGCCGGGCGTACTTCATCGCAGACGAGGAGCCGGTGGAGGTCTGGAGCATGCTCGCCCTCCTCGCGGAGCGGTTCGGCGGCAAACCGCCGACCAGGCAGGTCTCCCACGGTGTGCTGCGTGCGCTCGCCTTCACGGCGGACATGGTCTGGAAGCTGCCGCCGCTCGCCAGGAACTCCTCGCCCCCGCTCTCCCGCTACACGCTGGCCCTGCTGACCCGTTCGGCGACGTACGACACATCGGCGGCGCGCAAGGATCTCGCTCCGCCGCTGGTGGACCACGACACCGGCATGGCCGAGCTGGAGTCCTGGATCGACAGCATCGGCGGCGTCAACGAGTTCATCAGGAAGGTGCACTAGTCATGACCGCGCAGCACGCCGCCGTGAGCGGCAGTACCTGTTCCGGTCCTGGCTGCCGGAGCGCCTTCCACCGGCCCGTCTCCGCGACCGAGTGGTCGTATCTCGCCGCCACACGGCTCGGAGAGCTGCTGGTGCTCCAGCTGGTGGTCGAGGGCACCGGA
The DNA here is from genome assembly GCF_032229325.1 of Streptomyces sp. AM8-1-1. NCBI lineage: Bacteria > Bacillati > Actinomycetota > Actinomycetes > Kitasatosporales > Streptomycetaceae > Streptomyces > Streptomyces sp. AM8-1-1. Next base: position 8,251,374 of record NZ_CP135086.1, on the reverse strand, counting down.
CCGGTCGACGCCCTGGCCCTCAACCGGGCGGTGGCCGAAGCCTCGGCGTCCTGCCCCGGCTCACGGCTCGTACGCCGCGGCAGGACGTGGGTCGACAGCGAACGCCCGGCCCGCGTGGTGGTCGCCGACGGACGGAGTTTCGACCGTACGACGCTCACCGGCCTGCCGGAACTCGCCGGCCCACTGGCCGAGTCGGAGGGCAGCCCGGCCTGCGAAGTGCTGCTGCTGACCGGCGAACCGGGCACCGTGGTCTTCCGCGCCTCCCACGCGGTGATGGACCTCAAGGGCGCGTCGATGTGGGCGGCCGAGGTCTTTCGGGCGCTGCGCGGTGAACCACTGCACGGCGCCGCCGACCCGCTGGCCGACTATCCGCTGCTGGATGCGGTCGGCCGGACCGGGCAGCGGCCCCGCCTCGGGCTCGACCAGCGCTCGCCGCTGGGCGGGCGCCCGGGGAACGACTCGGTGTGGCGGCGGCGTACGGTCACGGGCCGGCACCCGGCGCTGGCCGCGAAGGTGGCCGCCGCGGTCACCGGAGCCGTGACGGGGTCCACGGCCCGGATCATGGTCCCGGTGGACCTGAGGCGTCACACCCCCGGTGTGTCGTCGACCGCCAACCTCGCTCTGCCCGTATTCCTGGACCTGACGGCGGGCCAGGACCCGGACACGGTCCACCGGCGTCTGCTCCACGCGCTGGCCTCCCGCCGGGAACTGGCATCCGGGGTGGAGGCTGCACTGGGCCGGCTCCCGCTGCGCGCCGCCGCCGCGCTGATCGGCGCCTCGCGCTCCGCCGCAACCGCACGGCACCGCTATCTGGCGTCGGCCATCGTGTCGAACGCGGGCCGGCTCGACCCGTCGGACTTCAGCACGCGGGAGTTCACCGCGACGACCGTGTACGCCCTGCCGGTGCACGCACCCCTGGTGCCCGTCAGCATCGCGCTGCTCGAACTGCCCGAGCACACCGAACTGGTGGTCTCCGCCCGCGGCGCGGCAGATGTCGAGGAGCGCTGCGACGCGCTGCTGGACCGCATCGAGTCCGCCCTGAACACCGCGGCGCCAACCCCATCCGCGCCGCCGACCGCCTCGCCGCGCAAGCCAGGCGCCGCCGAACTACTGCTGGCTCCCACCGGCGGGCTCGGTTCGCTGGACACCACGGTGGTGCAGTTGTTCCGGGCACAGGTGGCCCGCCGTCCGGACGCACCGGCTGTGCTCGGCGACAAGACGGAGTGGTCGTACGCCGAACTGGACAGCCGTTCCGACGCCGTCGCCGCCGCGCTGCTCGCCCGCGGAGTCGGGCGTGGCGAGGTCGTCGGTGTCCTGGCGGACCGCTCGGCACTCGGCCTCGCCGGAGTCTGGGGCGCCCTCAAGGCAGGCGCGGCCTTCCTGCCCATCGACGTACGCAACCCGGCGCGCCGCGTCGAGGAACTGCTGCACGACGCCCACGCCCGTTTCTGTCTCGCGGAGATCACCTCGTGCGCCGGGGCGGAGGGAGGCGACAGCACGACTCTCCTCCTGGAGGACATAGCGGGCGACGGCGCCGTGGTCACCGGGCAGGACCGGACGGCCCTCAATGCGGCCGCTCCCGGCCCGGACGACCTGGCATACGTCATCTACACCTCGGGTTCCACCGGCAAGCCCAAGGGTGTCCAGATCGAGCACCGCAGCCTCACCAATGTCGTGGGCTGGATATCTCCCTTCATGCGGTGCGACGAGGACACCCGGGCGGCGTACTCCTACTCCCCCGGCTTCGACCTCTCGATCACCCAGATCTTCCCGCCGCTGCTGCACGGCGGTGCCGTCGTCCCGGTCCCCGGCGAGCTCGACCACCTCAAGCTGCGCGAGATGTTCTCCGGCAGGCAGGCCAACACCCTGGGGCTGACGCCGACCCACCTCGACCTCGCCGCACGCCTCGGCATCCGCCCGCAAGGCATCCGGGCCCTTCAGTCCGGCGGCGAGAACCTCACCGCGGCCACCGGCCGCCGGACACGTGCCTCCTTCGGACCCGACTGCCTGTTCGTCAACGTCTACGGCCCCACGGAGGCGACGGTGGCCTGCACCGTGGCCGTCGTCGACGGCGGCGCCGAGGGCCCTTCCACGCCGATCGGCGTGCCGGTGCACCGCACGTCCGTGGCGATACTGGACGAGCAGCAGAACGAGGTCGCGGACGGCGAGTTGGGCGAACTTCATGTAACCGGGGTGCAGGTGGCCCGCGGCTACCTCGGTCGCCCCGATCTGACGGCCGAGCGCTTCCTGTACCTCAAGGACGGGCGGCGCGCCTATCGCACGGGCGACCTGGTGTTCCGGCTTCCGGACGGGCAGCTGGAATACGCGGGCCGGATCGACACCCAGGTGAAGGTGCGGGGCCACCGGGTCGAGCCCGGCGAGGTCGAGGCCGCGCTGACCGATCTGCCCGGCATCGGGCAGGCCGCGGTGGTCGCCCGCCGCAGGGCCGACTCCGACGCACAGGCGCTGTGCGCGTTCGTGGTTCCTGCGGAGAAAGCCGCCGCGTTCGACGAGGCCGCCGTGCGGGCGGAGTTGGAGCAGTCGCTGCCGTCGCACCTGGTGCCCTCGGTGGTACGGGCGGTCGCCGCGTTGCCTGAGACGGCCAGCGGCAAGACCGACCGCAACGCGCTGCCCAATCCGTTCGGCGAAGGGGTGGACGAGCCGGGGACCGTGGTCGCGCCCTCGGACGCCCCCGGACCGGGGCCCGACATCACGGCGGTGACGGCGGGGATCTGGGCCCGCGTGCTGCACTGCGAAGCGGCGGGCCTCGATCCCTCGTCCGACTTCCACAAGCTGGGCGGCGATTCCCTCGCCGTCCTCGAGATGCTCACCGCGCTCGGTGAGGACGTTCTGGGCGGAGCCTCAGAACAACGGTTCCTGGACCGGCTGGGGTCCCTCAGTGGGAACCTGACGCTCGGCCGGGTCGTCGAGGCCCTCGAAGAACTGCGGAGCACGTCGTGATCTTCGTGGGAGAGGGTTCGCTGCTCTGGCGCGCCGTACAGCACACGCTCGACAACGGCCTGTCGGTGGACCTGGTCTGCGCTCCTGCCCCGGTCGCACCCGCCGCCCGCCCCGACGTTCCCTTTCTCGCCGTCTCGGATGTCAACGCCGTCGCGGACGAACTGGCCGCCGCCAGCACGGACGGCGTGGTCTGGTCGCTCAACAACAGGATGATCTTCCGCGCGCCGGTGCTGTCGGCCGGACTGCGCGTCCTCAACATCCACCACGGTCCGCTCCCTGCGTACCGGGGGATGCCCGAAGTGGCCCTCGTGTACGCGATGCTGCGGGGCGAGCGGGAGTTCGCCGCGACCCTCCACGAGGTGGACGAGGGCATCGACACCGGTCCAACGCTGGCCGCCGGCTCCTATCCCATCGGCGCGGACGAGCCGTACCACGTGGTGCTGCGCCGGGGTCTTCAGGTCTGCCACCGGCTCTTCGAGCGCTGTGTGCCGCTGGTGGCGGCCGACCCTGCCTGGGCCGGGGAACCCACCCGGCCGTCCGGGTCCGACGGAGGCGGCTACTTCGGCCGCACGGCACTGGAACGCCTGTCCCGGCACCGCGGGGACCCGGCCTACGCACGCGCCACCGACCTCGGTTTCCTGGCCGGCTACCTTCCGGAGCTGGCCGCAGCGCTGCGATAACGTGAGGGCGTGTGCCTGAACAGACGAACGTGTGCTGTGCCCGGATCCAGAGTGGGCACAGCACACGTCGTCATGCGTCAGAGCCCGGTCAGCGCTTCAGACCGGGCGGGATGACGTTGCGATCATCGCTGAGCGCCAGGTCTCTCTTGAACCCCTTCGCCCGGAGGGATCCGGGGACAGGAGTGGTCAGTTGCGTCCAGCCTTCGTCCCAGACAAAGCTCGTGCCGCCGACGTCACCGTGCGTCTGGAACACAGTCCCGTCCACGGTCACCACCCTGACATAGGCGTTGGCCAGCCGGGACGAGATCGAGATTCCGCAGACCTGGGCCGTGGGGTAGTCCGGGTTGTCGGCGTTGGTGAGGTCCGTCCAGGTGATCGCGCCACCCAAGGTCGCCGCTCGACCCGCGTACGCGATGCCGTTGCAAGCGCCGCGATGAACTCCTCCGTGGTGAGGACTGGGCCATCGGTATCCGTGCCGACGATCTCGATGATCATGGCCTGGTTCCCAGTAGCCGCATCAAGGTTCCGGCTGAGACGGTCGACCAAACAGTGGAGGAAGTAGACGAAACTCTTCAGCCCGTACGCGGTGCGTACCTCGTCCGGCTCACGGCGAAGTTCATGGTGAAGCCTCGTTCAGGACTGGCCCGACGGGATCCAAGAGATGCTCAGCGCATACACCGTCGCCACGCAAACGGTGGACGTACGTACGTAAGAGGAACCACACGAGCTCTTCAACGAGTTCAGGGAGCTCAACGAAAGCCAGCCGCCACGAGCATCGTGCGGCCGGGCAGCACCACACTTGGTGCTGCCCGGCCGCACGACCAGTTGCAACTTCTGGACGGGCTCAGCCACCGCACGGCCAGCAGTCGGATGGACGACACCGCGCACCCAACCAACCGCCACGACCACCGACCCGACGAACCTATACGGTCACAGCACTGGCACGAGGACCGCGCACCTGAGAGTGCAGTCAGCCATCCTGATCTGCGTGCCACATGCTCTGGCAATGCAAGACGCCAGCACGGCGCAAACACGGCCGGACGGCGTTTTGATAGCCCTCGATGATTTGCGTCTCGTAGGTACGGTTGGAGCTGGCAGTAATTCCGCAGTAGTCGTACCCATTTAGTTCATTCATGACCTGGGTAGTTGTCGACCATTTACGAGTGGTTTGGTATTTGGAACGGTCCAGCGTCAGCACGTCGCCCTTCCGGAGGATCGCAGATGCTTTGGCTGCCCCATTAGGGCTACCGCTCCACAAGTGGACGACCGTATCTCCATGCAGAAGCACGGGGTAGTACGTTCCGACCTCTTTGAAACCAATTTCCCAGGTAGTGTGACAGATCGCGTCTGCCTGCGCCGGCTCAGCTGTGATCATCACGGCGGAGGCGGAAAGCACGGCGGTCGCCAAACTCGACACAAGTCGCTTACGGTTCCCCTTGACACGCAATGAGGCGATCCCCTCAATCTTGGTGTGGCCGCGAACAGTTGGGCAATTCTCAAGCTGAAAGTGATCGAGTGTCAACACCTGTGCCACAGAAGAAGGCGCGAGCGGCAGGCCGTGCGCTCACGCTAGAGAGATGCCTGCGAACTGCAGGTAAATTGCACCAGCCGCGATCGGGGCTACCCTGCGGAACCAAATCCCGCTGCAGCGTCTGCACCTTCCCTCGGCATGGCGGCGTGGCGCTGACAATGGGGTAGCACGGGATCCACGAGACAGCGGCACGCCTCCGGTTTCGATGAAGGGTGGAGGCTCTCACGAACCTGGCGATCGGCAGGCTGTGCCGTCGAACATCGAGTCACCTGTTGGAAGGGGTGGGCCGGGATGGCGAGAGCCTCCACCACGCTGTGAGGCCGCGCCTGTATCTGATCGGGGCGCTGCAGTACAAGGAGAGGTGGTACGTCGACTTTGCCCCCTGACAGCTCGCTCGGAGAGTAATGCCCACAGGCCCAGTGACCCGCAGGTGGGCGCTGCACGAAGACTGGCGCCAAAGAGGACCGCACACTCGAGGTCACCCGCTCGCATATGCCGAATTGCTGACCTTGTATGTGCGTGACGTCAACAGCGTCGGCGAAGGCACCAGCCGGGTCAGGGGACCACCAAAAGGGGCATGCGGCCGGGGCCGCCAGAAAGACCTCCGCCAAGGCGCCTGCCGGCCAGAAGCCCCGACACGCGTGACGACACGGCCATCCAGGTAGGTCCCGCTACTGCACCAGCCGGGCCGGCTAGTGCAGGAAGGTGACGATCACCCCACCGCTCCTGCCGATGGCGGCGCAAGCCCTGGAGCGGCTACCCGCGCCCGGAGCGTTGCCCGGCGGCATGGTGTTCGAGCCAAGTACGACGGCTACCGGATGCTGGTCTTCGCGCACCGGGGCGAAGTGTTCCTGCAGTCGCGCCATGGGCGGGAGCGGTACGAGGCCGGCCTGACTGCGCGCGGCCTAGATGCATTGACCACGAGCGTTGTTGACAGTGATCCAGGCTGGTTTCGTCCACTTTTCGCAATCCAGCGCGAGGGTGTTGACTCGGCGGGCCGCGTAGCGGGCATCGTCGCCACCGTTCTCTGCGATCCAGTTCGCGGCGATCCACTCGCAGAAGCCGAGCAGCTGGATCACCCGAGAGTCGCTGCGGGACGTTCAGTCCTGCGAGCAGGTGTTCGCGTCAATCCTCGCTGCGACGGATCTGCCGGGCGGACCAGGCACTGGCGTCCCGGCTGTAGCGGATGAGGAACTGGGCGAACTGGGTGCGCTCGGTCGGCTCCCATGCGGCGGTGATGTGTTCAAAGGTCTCGCGCTGCTCAGAGGCGAAGCGGTGGCGCTCGGTTTCGCCGGCCTGCGTGAGTTCAACGACAGTGCGTCGGCCGTCTGCCTGGGATGCGGCTCGCCGCAGCAGCCCGTCGGCAATGCAGGCGGCAATGGTGCGGCTGGCGACGGGCTGGGTGACGCCCATCTCGGTGGCGATGCCCCCCACCGTCATCTCGCCGGGCGCATCAGCGACCACATTCAGGACGAGGTTGCGGGTCAAATCCCCGCGCCCGCCCGGGGCCCGCCGCCTCAGTCGCGACAGGGCAGGTCCGACCTGATCGAAGAGGCCCTTGCCGGTCTCCGGAGGTGTTGACGAACTGCTCATGCCGCCATCCTAGGGAGCTTTGATCGACCCACATAACTATGCCGTCACGCATGTGTATAGCGTTAGGTATATATTGTGTCGTACTCCAGGATCGAGGTAAGCCATGTCCATGACCGCTATCACCGGTGCCCGGGTCTTCGACGGCGAGAAGACGCTGGGGGTGACCACCGTGCTCATCGAGGGAGGACGGATCGCCAGCCTCGGCGGCAATGCCCCAGGAGGAGCCGAGATCGTCGACGGTAGTGGCGCCACGCTGCTCCCGGGCCTGATCGACGCCCACGTCCACACCAGCCGGGACGCGTTGGCGTTGGCGCTGCGGTTCGGTGTGACGACCGAGCTGGAGATGCAGGGCACCAATACGCGGGACAACCGGGCCCACATCAGCGAGGACGACGCCGTTGCCGACGTGCGTTCCTCCGGCTTCGGCATCACCCCTCCGGGCGGCCACCCCAGCGAGCTGTTCCCCGAGGGCTTCCGTCCCGGCCCGCCCGCAGGCGCGAAGCCGACCGGACCGCCGCCGCTCATGCCGTTCTCCACCACCCCCGAAGAAGCGGTTGCCTTCATCCCGCAGCTGATCGAGCGCGGCTCGGACTACATCAAGTTCATGGTCGACGACGGCAGTATCGAAGGTCACCCCGGCCTGCCCATGCTCGACCAGGCCACCTTGAACGCCGGCGTGGCCGAGGCCAAGAAGCACGGCATGCTCACCATCGCCCACGCCCTGACCGCGGACGCCACCCGCATGGCCATCGAAGCGGGCATCGACGGCATGGCCCACCTCTTCATGGACCAGCCCCACACCGACGAGATCATCGAGTTGATCACGAATGCTGGAGTGTTCGTCGCTCCCTGCGTCGTCCTGAACGCTTCCATGATGGGCATCACCGGCAACGACCTCGCCGACGACCCGCGCGTCGCATCCCGCCTTGATGCCGACTGGGACAAAGCCCTGCGCTCCGCCTTCGGCCACTACCCCCAGGGCAAGATCGAAGACGTCCTGGCCACCGTCAAGGCCCTCGCCGACGCGGGCGTGGACCTGCTGGCCGGCACCGACGTCTCCCTGCCCCTGCCCTTCCTGGGCGGCCTCGCCCACGGCGCCAGCGTCCACCACGAACTGCAGTACCTAGTCCGAGCCGGTCTCACCCCCGCCCAGGCCCTCCGCGCGGCTACCGCCACCACCGCCCGCCGATTCGGCCTCGAAGACCGCGGCCGCATCGCCGAAGGCATGCGCGCCGACCTCCTCCTCGTTGACGGCGACCCCACCACCACCATCTCCGACTCCCTCAACACCCGCGCCGTCTGGCGCCGCGGCACCCGCCTCGCGGCCTGATCTCACCTCCCTCACCCACCGCCACAGGCCGCCGACCATCCGGTCGGCGGCCTCACACATGGCCACACTCCCCGCCTGAGTCAGACGGCTGATCAAACCGCACCACAACGGAGGTCTTCGTGTCTCACCCCCATGCCGGACTGACCGTCCACCGCAGACGACTCCTGGTCGACCGGGTCCGCGCCGGCCGACCCGTCGCCCACGTAGCTGATGAGATGAGCATCTCCCGCACCACCGCTCACAACGAACGGCCCGGCGAGCTCGTCCACGTCGACATCAAGAAGCTCGGCAACATCTCCGACGGCGGCGGCCACCGGATCATGCCCCGGCAGCAAGCCCTCGCCAACCGGCAGGCCACCACCGGTGTACGCACGGGCGGCAGTCCCGTGATCGGCTACAGCTTCATCCACACCGCCATCGACAACCACTCCCGACTCCCCTACAGCGACGTCCTGACCAACGAACGCAAGGAGACCGCCACAGCGTTCTGGCGACGCGCGAACGCCTCCTTCAAGGCACACGGCATCACCGTCGAACGCGTCCTCACCGACAACGGCTCCTGCTACAGGTCCAGGCTGTTCGGGCAAACTCTGAGCGCCGCAGGCATCGTCCACAAACGCACCCGGCCATACCGTCCGCAGACGAACGGCAAGGTAGAGCGTCCAACCGCACCCTGCTCGATGAATGGGCGTACGTGCGTCCGTACTCCAGCAACTCCGAACGCACCAACGCCCTGGCCGACTTCTTCCACACCTACAACCACCACCGGTGCAATATGCACTCGACGGGCAGCCGCCCATCAGTCGCGTGAACAACCCTGCGGGTCAATACGGCCAGACCGCTTCTACGGAGTCGATCTCCCCGCGGGTGATAGCGGCGGCTACCTGCACGACAACGATCGGGTACGGGTATGGCTCGCTGAGCTGAGGAAGCGCCGAGCGATGTGAGGCAGCCGCAGCTCTGTCCCATGCACCGGGATCCAGCTCCCCGCCCTCCCGTTCACCGAGTGGGGCCGTGCCAAGGTGTGTGGCAACCTCCACCGCGTGAGCTTGGATGAACCCGGCGCCCGCGGGATCTGGACTGGTCGCGGTGCACGGTCGAAGCCAGCACCGGGTGGCCTGCCACGCTGCGATTTCTACACGCCGAGGAACTCCAGCAAGGGCCTGTTGTTGGAGGCGAAGGAGAACTTCCAGAAGGTGCTGGCAAGCATGCCCCTCACCGATGACGAACGCGCCGCCGTTCGACGACCGGGAAGACCGCCCTCGATCAACTTCCCGAATGGCGAACCGATGTCCCAACTCTTCCGGGACTGACACCACGGCAGATCGGCGTTCCCAGCCCTCGGGGCCCTTCCCGGGAGGAAGGCCGCGGCGGTGCGGCTGTTTGCCGCCTGGAGTGACGCCCCCGCCCTCTTGCCTGTCGCGCAGACGGCCCACGGCGCTAGTTGGATTCCACGCGTCCGAAGGCCTTGGGGCCGGTGGTCAGCGAGTCCTGCGCTGCCTGCCAGGCGTTGTCGTCGGGATTGAAGGCGGTGCGGAGGTAGGCCGCGGTGAGCTCGGCGATCGCGCCGACCCGGTCGGGGCTCTCGTCGGTGGTTTCCATGCTGTCGTGGCCCTGGATGCCACCCAGGAGGTGTTCGCCGTCGAAGACTGTGAGCAGAGTTTTGGGCCCGGGGGCAAGGTGGTAAGGGTCTGTGTGCCAGTCCGGTCCCATGGTCGTCCAGTGCTGCGAGTCGTCCTTGTCGCCGGCGACGACCAGCGCGGGGGTGGCCATGGTGGTGAGATCGGTGGTGCGGAGGACGGGCACGCTGGCGGACCTGTACCCGTTGAAGACCTCGCCGCCTCGGCCGATGGCTCCGAGCAGCACGCCCTGTGTGATGCGGGGGTCGAAGGCGTTCACCTTTTCACCCGTGTCGGGGTCGGTGACCCGGGCGCCGAGGAGAAGTTCGCCGGTGAAGGAGCCCAGGGAGTGTCCGGCGACGGCGATCTTGTCGCGGTCGATGCGTCCGGCGAGTTGCGGAACGGCCTGTTCGATCTCGTCGAGCCGATCGAGAATATTGCTCATGTCCTCAGCGCGCGAACGCCAGAAGAGGGGTGCTCCGGGCCGGTTGGCGACCTGGTGACTGAGCCTGGGGGCGCTGAGGTGGTTGGGCTGGATGACGACGAAGCCGCGGGCGGCCCAGACCTTGGCGAGGGGGAGGTAGCCGTCGAGCGAGGAGAGCCCGTACGCCCCGCCGTGGCCGTGCGAGAAGAGGATCATGGGCAGATCGGCGCCGGTCACCGGAGCTGATACGCGCACCTCGAGGTCCAACGGGCGTCCGGGCACGGTCAGCGACACCGGGCTGACCGACATCACGGGCGGCGTGGAGGGGTGGAGGTAGGTGTCGGCGACGGAAGTCCATTCGGTCATGCTGCATCTTTCCCTTCGATGGCATCTACCGTTGGCCAGGTGGCGGGTGAGGGCGTTCGGCGTTGCTCTGACGGCGCAAAGCGGAACGTCGCTCCATTTAGAATACGGAGCGCGGTTCCACTTCGCAAGAGGTGAGAGTCGCGGTGAACCGCCAGCCAAAAAGAGGGGGCATGGTGCCCAAGGCAGAGCAGTCCGGCAGGGTGCAATCCGCGCCGCAGGGGATCGCCGCCGCCTCCGTCACATTGACCCGTGCGGCCTGAGCTCCGCCCGGGGACCCGGGCGACGAGCCGGCGCACGCCGTCACGGCGAGAGAGGCAGCGGCCAGTACCGCCAGGACACGCCAGTGGGCTGACGATCGCGCACTTCGCGTCCTCGCCGAGGAGAGAAGAGAGGGAACCCATGCAGGGGAATGAAGTCCACCCGGTAACCGCGGGCGGCAGCACCTTTCATGAACCGGTCGAGCCAGCCTCCGGCCAGTTCACCGCCGGTAGCCACCGCGGGTGCTCCAAGGCGCATTCCGGTCGACTGCAGCCGGGGCCACAGATCCAGAGCCTCCTTGACGGACATCCCGGCCTGGTCCGCCCGGTCGGGTTCGTTGAATCCGAGCAGAGCGCTGCCCTGCGCCTTGGCTCGTCCGAGATGTTGTTCGGTCACGAAGTCACGGCCCCAGATCATGGGTACGAACTCGACGCCGGACGAGGGCTCGATCATCTGCTTGTCAGAGGCCCAGGTGTAGAACCAGCCGACGTCGGCGTCGGCCATCGCCCCGGTCACCCCGTTGAACTTCCAGGCGCTGACGCCCTTCTTCCTCGCAGCGGCGGTGGATGCGCTCGCATCGGCCTGGTTACTCCCGGTCGCGGCGAGCATGGTCAGGACGGCCAGCAGCATCACGAGTAAGCGCAACTTGCGCATGGCTTCCACGCTCCCGCGTCAAAACTTGGCACCGAAGTCGCACGAGGAGCAGCAGGTCGGCTTGCAGACATCGGTCATCACCGCACCATCACAACCTTCGTCACGGGGTGTGATGCTTCGGGATGCGTTCATGTACGGCTGCTGATTCGCTGAATCGGTCCGCTTCCCCGAGAACCTTGGAGTGATCATGACCAGTGCAGGCGAGACCGGTAGCCGTGCCCAGCAGATGCGTGAGAAGGCGCAGGAGATGACGAACGCTGCCGCGCGTGCCACCGACCCGGAGGAGCGCAAGCGGCTCACCGACAAAGCCAAGCGCCTGATGGACGAGAGCAAGCAGGCAGGCGGCAAGGGCATCGACGACACGGGCATGAGCCCTCTGTAGCCGGCCCCCTTCCAGACCACTGGCCGGCGGTCCACCCTGCGTTTCCAGGGCACAGGACGGACCGCCGGCTGCGGGCGGCAGGGAGAACGGCCGTGGCGGTTGCTACGCCTCGGTGTAGGCCCACCACCGTGATCATCTGCAATGCGGTGACCAAGAAGATGACCAGCACACTGTCGATCTCGACGCGGATCACTGTGTGCAGCGAGCTGCGGGGGAAGGGGCGGGTCCGCTCGGGGATGCCGAGGGCGTCTTTGATGTGCAGGTAGCCCAGGACCTCGTTGTCGGGGCCGGTGACCGGCATCCGGGAGAAGCCGCTGGCCGCCGCCGTTCGTTCGAGTTGCTGCGGGGTGTTGTCGTGGGAGACGGAGATCATCCGGTTCAGCGGCACCATGACCTCGCCGGCAGGGCGGGTGCCGAGCTCGAGGGCGTCCTGGAGCCGTTCGCCGTCCTCCGGGTCCAGCAGTCCGGCGTCGCTGGAGTCCTTGCCCAGGCGGACGAGTTCGCCGTCGGTGAAGACGGAGACCACCTCGCCCTTGGGATCGACCTTCAGCACACGCAGCAGGACGTTGGCGAACGCGTTGATGCCGAAGATCACCGGACGCAGGGCGTGGGTCCGGGCGACCAGCGGCGGAGCGAGAAGCAGTGCGGTCGGTGCCGGGGCGGCGAGGGCGATGTTCTTCGGAATCATTGAGTGGGCGTGACTCCGACAGGCGGTCGATCGTTGAACCGGCCGGATACATCAGTGCACAGCGAGACCCCGGGCCCCCTCAGCCCGGGGTCTCGTGCTGTCATCCGCTGTCCGTTTCATGAACAAAGCCATCCGGCCGTCTGCATCCGCGGCGTGCCCGGACGGGGAAGTACAACCACAGCAGCAGGGGCATGCTGGAGAGCAGGGCTTGCCCAAGGGGCCCCTTGGGCAAGCCCGCCCGGTGTGGGCCAGGCGTGAGCGGCGCTGGCCCACACCGGGCCGTCCCGTGACGGAGCTGGTCGCCCGTGTAGCCCGGGCCTGCCGGGCAGGGCGACCAGAGTGAGCAGCGGAGCGCCCTGCGCGCCCGAGGGAGGTCACCGTGACAGCCGAACATCCCGTCGCCCCGCAGCCCGTATCGGGCTTCACGGTCTACGCGGCCGACCATCAGCGGGCGGAACTGGTGCTGGCCGGGGAGATCAGGATCGAAGCCCTGCCAGAGCTGGAGAGAATCCTCGACGCGGCGCCGCTGAGCGAAGCCAGCGCTTGGCTCATCGACATGCACGCCGTCACGCGCTTCGATTTGGCCAGCGCCTACGCGCTGATACGGGCCATCACCTCCCGGCGCGAACCCCCGGCAGTCACCATTCACGGCACGCCGCGGATGGTGCAGCGGGCCTTTCGGCATACCGGTCTCGACGAGATCGCCACCATGACGTAGCCACGACCGCCTGCCCCGGCAGGCTTGCCCACTGCCGGGTAGTGCCACATAGGCGGGACGCTGGAGAGGTGCCCAGGAAGCTTCAGCGGCGATACGCGCTGTGTCGGGCGCCGCTGTCCAAAGACGCCGGCCTAGCCATCCGTGATCACGCGCTCCTAGCCGTGGGTGAGGAGCCCTTCGCGGAGCTTGGCCAGGCTGCGAGCGAGGAGGCGGGAGACGTGCATCTGGGAGATGCCGAGCTCTTCACCGATGCGGGCCTGGGTAAGTTCCTGTCCGAATCGCATTTCGATGATCCTGCGCTCGCGGTCGTCGAGGTCCTGGAGCAGCGGCGCGAGGGCGTGCAGGTCTTCCAGCAGGTCCATGGCCGGGTCGTCATCGCCCAGGATGTCGGCGTAGGTACGGCCGCCATCACTGGCGCCCTCCGCGCCGGGGACGGGGATGTCGATGGGGCTGGCGATATAGCCGGCGGATGCGACGACGCCCTCGATGACCTCGTCCTCCGTGAGATCGAGGTGGTCGGCGAGCTCCTTTACGGTGGGATCGCGGTCCAGCTGGTTGCCCAGCTCTTCCTTGGCCTTGGCCAGCTCGACGCGAAGCTCCTGAAGCCGGCGCGGGACGTGAACGGCCCAGGTGGAGTCGCGGAAGAACCGCTTGATCTCCCCCACGATGTAGGGGATGGCGAAGGAAGAGAACTCGACCTCGCGCGCGAGGTCGAACCGGTCGATCGCCTTGATCAATCCGATCGTACCGACCTGCGTGATGTCCTCCATCTCCCCGTCACCCCGGTTACGGAACCGGCGCACCGCGAACCTGACGAGGGACAGGTTCATCTCGATCAGCGTGTTCCGCGCGTACTGATACTCCGCCGTGCCCTCCTCCAGCACCTGCAACTGGTCGAAGACCAGCTTCGACAACTGCCGGGCATCCTTCGGAGCGACCTTCCCGGCGTCCTCCACCCACGGCAGCTCACCGCACACCCCCGGAACCGAAGCAGAAACGGCCAGGTCAGAGAAGGACGTTCCGGTCAACTGCGGGGACACCATCGTGACTTCTCCTCGAGGGTCGCGGTCGGTCGTCTCATGGCCGCCTGCCCGACACCCTGCCCCGCACACATAACCAACTGCGGCTCACCCCACCAGGAGCCCGCACGCCAAGCAGTTGACGAACTCCTCAAGCGACAGAGGAGAGTGGCATCCGGACACGGATGCGTTTGCCGACCGGCCGACGCTGCACATCGAACCCGTCGCACTCCGCCAAGACGACCTCCAGACCGTGCTGCCCGCCCTGGTCACGCTGGCTTGCCGAATAGATCATGGCCGGCCTGCGGTACCGAGGGCGGCACCGATCCGGGACCAGGTATCACCGGCGCTGCGGGAGGCTACGACTGGCCGGGCGGGTCGGCGACGATGCGGCGGCCAGTGATACGCCGGGGCGTGAGAGCCAGCCACAAGGTCCGAACCCCGCCACCGGCCCAGGGGGCCGAGTGGGCCAGCTCGTTGAGGCGGCGCACGGCATGGGGGGCGGTGACGGCGTGGGCGGTACCGACGGCGAGAACGCTCCAGCCTTCGCTCATCACATCGTCGATGTGATCCACCTCGAAGGCGGCGGCCTGCCCGTCGGCGGACGCTGCGACGCTGTCGGGCGCGGTCCTGAAGGCGATGTCCTCGTCGTCGACGCAGTAGTTGAGTGGCAGGATCTCCGGCCCGTCCGGCGTGCTCACAGCCAAGCGCCCTATGCCGTAGGCCGACAGCAGAGCCCGGCACTCGGCAAGGTCCAGCTCAACAAACTGTGGGTTCCGGACGGCCTGACCGTAGCCGGGGGGCATGTTGGCCAGACCACCGGTGAGTTCCGCGAGAGTTGTCTCGAGCGCACCAGCCAGACGCAGCAGGAACCCGATGTCCGGCACGGCAGAGCGCTGTTCCACGTACTCGACGTACCCGGGCACGGAACCGGCTCGCTGAGCAACATCCGCCAACGTCAGGCCCAACTCCGCACGGCGATGGGCGACGCGCCTGCCCAGCCGTGTGGGACAGCAACCCGACGCCGCCGGCGATCCTGGCACCCGACCCCACCCGGATCGGCCAGCACGGACTGGAAATCGTCATGGCAGTCAGCCAGAGCTTCGCGGTCCACCGCGAACCCGCCGCCAAACGGATCACCGTGGCCATCGCGCTGGCCGACGATCCCGATCCATCACGCTGGACTTGCTCCCGACGTCCACGCAGGCGCGTCCGGCCGCAGGAGCGCATGCTGGATAGAGGGCCAGCCCCCGGGCTTGCCCATCAGGGTGGCGGCCAGATTCTGAGCGGCGCTTTCGCTGGCCCGCACCCGCAGACATGCCCAGGGTGACCCATCTCGATCATCAGCCACGATGCACCGGGCGTTGCTCCGACCGGTCACCCCGCAGGCCAAAAGACCGGGGCGGTGCGGCTATGTACGCCTGGAGTGACGCGCCCGCGCTTTTGCCCGTCGCGCAGGCAGGCCACAGGGCTACTTGGATTCGACGCGTCCGAAGGCGTCGGGGCGGGTGGTCAGCGAGTCCTGCGCTGTCTGCCAGGCGTGTCGTCGGGGTTGAAGGCGGTGTGGAGTAGGTCGCGGTGAGCGAGATGGCCTGATGGGATGCCGCACTCGCTGGCGTTGGGGGGCCTCGTGGGCAAGCAGGCCGGCGCAGTTGGAGGTGCGGTGGAATCGCCGTGTAGCTCGGAGGCAAGGCATACCGGTACGCAGTCTGGGTCGCTAACGGCTGAGATCGCTCAAACGGATGACAAAGGGGCGCGACCGACGGGTAGCTCTCTACGCTCCTTGCAGGCCGCTTGGGGTGGCGGCCAATTTTCGGGGGGGCTGGTCGATGGAGAGATTTCGCCAGTGTGCTTATCCGGTGGGGGCCAGCGCGGTGGGCGGTGTGGCCGCGGCGGTGTGCATCGCGGCGTACGAAGGGCGGCTGGAGGGTCTTTACTGGGGTGACGCTGGCATCTCTGTGTCCTTCGCCGCCGTCGGCGCTTTGCTGGCCCGACGCCTGCCGCGCCACCCGCTTGGGTGGTTGATGCTCCTGATGGCGCTGAGCGGATCCTTGGGAGCTCTGATCCACCAGGTGTGGCCGCTTGCCTCGCAAGCACAGGTGCCGGGGACGAGAGTGCTCGGTTGGGTGACGGCGTGGGTGTGGTGGCCGGCTTTCGGCACGCTGCCTCTGGCTCTGCTGGTCTATCCGACGGGACGCCTGCCGTCGTCGCGTTGGCGCATCGTCGGTCTCGTCTTCTCTGCTCTGGTCGTGCTGCCGACCATCGCTCTGGCGGTGGTGGGCGCCATCCATCCCACAGCTGGTGTGGTGGAGCCGGAGGACATCGGGCAGAGTCCTCTCTTCCCGGTGAACCGGATCGCGTTCGTCGCCTTGCAGGCCTGTCTCCTGATCGCCCTGATCTCAGTGATGACCAGGTGGCGGAGAGGCACGCGACTGGAACGCAACCAGCTGAAGTGGCTGGCTTTCGCCGTTGCCCTGTCCATCGGCGGGCAAACCGCGCTGGAATTCGTCACCTTCTCCCCCGCGGTACTGCACGGAATCGTCTTCTGCTTCGACGCCGGCGTCCCGATCGCCGTCGCGGTGGCGGTACTGCGCTACCGATTGTGGGCCATCGATGTGATCATCCGACGGTCCCTGGCGTATGCGGGGCTCACCGCGGGTGTAGTCATTCTGTACGCGGGCGTGATGTGGTCGGCGAACAGTGTTCTCCACCGAAGGGCAACCTTCGCAGCCTCAGTGCTGGCGACCGGCGTGGTGGCCGTCTGTCTTCAACCACTCCACCGGCGCAGTCAGCGGGCCGTGAATCGCATCTTCTACGGAGACCGGGACGAACCCCACCTGGTCATCGCCCGTTTGACCACCCGCCTGCGGTCCTCGGTCGAGCCAGATGCAGCCCTGCCCATGGTGGCCGGCACAGTCGCACAAGCGCTGCACCTGTCGTACGTGGCCGTAGAGACACCCGCAGGGCCGCGCATTTGTCATGGTGCGCCCACCGACACCGTCGTGAATCTCCCGCTGCAATATCGGAACAAAGTCATCGGCCAGCTTGTCGTCGGCCCCCGTCTGCCGGGAGACGACCTTTCCACCACCGACAGAGCTGCTCGACCAGATCGCCGGACTGGCGGCCATGGCGGTGGAGACCGCACGGCTTACTGCCGACCTGAGGGACTCACGAGAACGGTTGATCCGTGCACGCGAGGAAGAACGTCGTCGCCTGCGCCGAGATCTGCATGACGGCGTCGGGCCGGCGCTGGTAGGCCTCCGGCTGCGGCTCGCCGCAGCTGAACATCTGGCAGGGACAGACCCGGAGCACCTTCGCCAACGGCTCCAGGCCCTGCAAGGCGCAGTTGACGGCATCACGTCCGATGTCACCCAGGCAGTCACCGGTCTGCGCCCCGCAGCCCTGGACGACGAAGGCCTCATCGAAGCGCTTCGGCTATACGCGGACCAGCTCTCCACGCCCAGCCTCCGCATCACCGTGCAAGCCGAAGGCAACACAGCAGAGTTACCAGCAGCGGTCGATGCCGCTGCCTACCTCATCGGCACAGAAGCCATGACCAACGTTGTCCGGCATGCAGCCGCAACACGATGCGACGTATCCGTACGGGTGTCCGACACCCTCGAACTGAGCGTCTCCGACAATGGAAAGGGCCTCCCAACACAGCGACGACGCGGAGTAGGGCTGACATCCATGCGTGAACGGGCGGAAGAACTCGGCGGTCAGCTGCTGCTCGAGACGAACCCGGAACGCGGTCTGACTGTCGTGGCACGCCTTCCGCTGGGGAGCACAGATTGACACTGATCCGGATGGTCATCGTCGACGATCACGAAGTCTTCCGCAACGGTCTGCGCGACTACGCAGAAGTCGCAGGCATGCAGGTAGTAGGTGAGGCGAGCAATGCCGTGGAGGCGGTGGACATCGTGCTGGCCTGCGAACCGGACGTCGTGGTGATGGACATGGAGATGGCGGGCGGGGATGGCTTGGCCGGCATCCGCGCCTGGGCGAGCGAACGGCCGGACCTGCCGGTCGTCGTCGTGTCGGGCTATGACGAGGGTTCCAGGGTCAGCGACGCCCTGCGCGCCGGCGCTGCCGGATTCGTACTGAAAACCTGTTCGGCACCCGCTCTGCTGGCAGCGCTTGGCGCAGCTGCCCAAGGACTGACCGTGCTCGACCAAACTGCGCGCAGACACCTCTTCAGTGTCCTGGAGGCGGCACCCACGCCGGTGGCCAGTCCCTTCCCCTCTCTCAGCGGGCGGGAACGTCAGGTGCTGACCCTGCTCGCACAAGGCAGGGAGCCCTCACGAATTGCCCGTGAGCTCGTCCTCGACCCTCACACGGTGCACAACTACCTGTCGTCCGTCGTTCGCAAGCTCGGTGTGGGCGGGCGGGAGGAAGCCGCGGCCTTGGCGCGATCCCACGGCTTGGGGACCGGTTTCGCTTCCCGGCCGGGTGACCCGTGACCGGGAAAATCAAGGACTGATCAGGGAGTGCTCCCGGGACACCCGGGAGCCGAGCATGGGATGCATCGGCTCAGTGTTCCGATGCGGCCGAGCAGCAGAGAAGGTCCACTTCTCCAAGGCCGCCTGGACACCAGATTGAAGGAGCATCGCATGACTCGAGCGCCGCTTCGACGCCTTGCCGTCAGCCCATCGGCCGTCAGCGTCGTGTCAGGTCTGGGCCTGGGATCGGCCGGCCTGGCCCAGGCATCACCACGGCCGGCGATCACCGCCCCTGCACAGCACGTCCTCTCAACTCCCGCTCGGGCAGCAGCAACGCAGTCACCACCGCTCTACTACCACAGCGACTACAACTTCCCGACGTGGCTCTTCGGGAAGACCCGGCTGTGCGTCACCGGGCACTCCTCGGGCACCGCAAGGGTGCAGAGCAGCGCGCCCCTTGCAGCACCCGAGTACGTCTCCGTAGGAGCGGGCCAGACGCGTTGTATTGAGAGGTGGTGGGGCGGGTTCCCGGTTAACGCGATGAACATCACCTACAGCCAGCTGACGGTCAGGGCCAGCTGAGGAGCCGGGCCGTGGCTTCGGTGCTGAACACCATCCGCTCGTCACTCCGGAGCCCCCTGGGCCCTTCCGGAGCGCCGGTAAGCCGGCGCCCCGCTCTCGGGGGTGAACGAACAAAACCTGTCGCTTGGCGTCCTACGAAGGAGCTCGAGCATGAAAAGGTCACGTATCAGAGCATGGATCGTCGCAGCGAGCTCGGCGGTGCTGGCCGCCGGAGTGGCGCTGACACCCGTTCAGACAGTTGCGGCCGATCCCGCAGGCGTACAACGCACCATCGACTGGGAGCAGTCGGCTGACCGGACCCTCCCCGCCGCGGCGCCCGCCAATCTCAACAAGCAATGGGCCACTTCGTACGGCGCCACGAACGTCACGAGCCCCACACGCGACGGCTCCCACGCAGCACGCTTCGAGCTGCGCAAATCGGATCCGGTCGTCTCCAGCAGCAAGCGTGCGGAGATCTCGCAGCGCGACGAGCAACCCGCAGGCGCCGACCGGTGGTACGGCTTCAGCATCAACCTCGCGAACACATGGACCCACGACACCTCGGCCGAGATCGTGAGCCAGTGGCACCACTGTGACGTCGGCTGCCCGGGCACCTCTCCCCCCTTGGCGCTGCTCACCGACGAAGGGCGCTGGAAGATCGACTTCCGCGGTGAGCCCATCGATCTGGGCGCCTACACCACGGGGACCTGGGTGGACTGGGTCTTCCACGTGACCTGGAGGACGGACAGCACCGGCCTCCTGCAGGTGTGGAAAAACGGCGAACGCGTCGTACACCAGACCGGCGCCACCCACGACGGAGGACCACGATCGCCCTACTTCAAGTTCGGTATCTACAAGTGGGACTGGAACACAGGAGCTCCCTCAAGCACCACGCAGCGGGTGATGTACTACGACGCTCTGCGCCTGGGTGACGAACGCGCCGTCCACAGGGACATCGCGCCCCAGCGAACCTGTGCACGGGCCCCAGCGGTCGCCGCCGCGTCCGCCACCACGTACGAACCGGCGAACCCACCCTCCAACGCCATCGACAACAACCCGACGACCCGCTGGTCCGGCCAGGGATTCGGCGCCGCACTAATCCTCGACACGGGCGCACCCCGCCAGCTCTGCGGCGCCACCGTGGCCTGGCATCGCGGTGACCTGCGGTGGAACGACTACACAATCCACGCATCACAGGACGGCATCTCGTACACCAAGGTGTGGGAAGGCCGCAGCTCAGGGACGACAACGGCGCCGGAGACAGTGCACTTCACCTCTGGCGCCCTGGACGCCCGATACCTCAAAATCTCATTCTGGGCGAATCCCGAGAACGACTGGGCAAGCATCACCGAAACGAGGCCCCTCGGTCTCTAGATGACGAGACGGTCAATCAAAGTGCACAACGGGACCCCGGGCTTCGGCGCCCGGGGTCCCGCTCTGTCCGAGTTCCAAAGCGGGAAGGCCGGCCAGGCCGGTGCCGATCATGATGCAGTCGACGGTCTCGGTCACCGAGCTATCGGCGTCGATGACGGTCTCGGTTCCGTGGGCAGCAGACCGCATTCGGCCAAGCAAGCAGCGACCCCGAGCTGGTTGAAGACCAGCCGATCGGGGTCAGTCACCGATGAACCACAGATAAAGGTGCGTCCCGCGCTCGACGACCTGGCACAACTCGCGAGCCTGGGCGACCCAGGCGCCACCGCAGACGGCGGGAAGTCGATCGAGTTCCGCCAGTAGCAATGGCATCTGCCGATGGTTGAACACCGCGTCCCCATACGGAGTCAAGGCGATGAGCATCGGGAAGTCCGCCGTGTCCAGATCCGCGAAGGCAGCGGTCCACTCAACGCCGGCCTCAGCGCTAGCCACGATCTTCCTGCTGTCACCACGCACCGCCAGATTGATCACCCGCCGAACTTATCGTTGCTCACCCCAACCAGCGAATGAATATGCGACTGTGACTTTTCCCCAGGCCCCGGCCCTACCCGAGGAGCTGGACAGGCTGATGCGCCGAATGCGCCTCCTATATGCGCAAAGCCGCCCCCGACGTGCTGGCCGCCGCACGCGCGCAACGCAGGGATCTCGCCGAGGTCCTGCGGCTGCTGATCGCTGAAAAGGTCACCGGCCGCGATGCCGCCACCCGACGATTTCGGCGGCACTCGGCGAACTTCCCAACTGGCAAGACCCTGGCGTCCTGACGAGCCGAGGACTCCACCCTTCCCGAGCCCACCCAGAACTCGCTGGTCACGCTGGAGTGGATCGGCCGGGCGGAGAACTTGGTGATCGCCGGTCCGTCGGGAACTGGAAAGTCGCACTGCACGGAGGATCTGGCACAGGCCGCCATCGAGAACGATCTGCGGGTGGCTGGTTCACCCTGGAGACCCCGAGCGGGGCCATCAGCAAGTCGAAGGTCGACGGGGCCACCGCCCGAGCTGTTGCGCGGGTCTGCCGGGCGGACCTCAGCGTCGTCGACGACATCGGCCTGCTACCCGTCGGCGAGGACGCCGCCGAGGTGTTCTACCGGACCATCGACGCTGCCTACGAACGCCGCTCGATCGCGGTGACAGCAACATCCACCCCTCAGGCTTCGACACAATCATGCCCAAGACCCTTGCCGCAGCAAGCACCGACCGCCTGATGCACCTCGTCACCACGACTGGCGACTCTCACCGACTCGCCGAGGCTCACGCCGGCAAGGGCGTGATCCCCCTGCACTGACCCACACTCTCGGGAACACCATTGCCACAGCCATGGAATTCTGATTGCCACCAGCCCGGACACCCAACGACCACCCACCTGGGCATCTCAATGACCGTTGACACGGCGGAGAGCGCTTTGAACCCAGGCCCGGGCCTTCCTGACGTGACCCAGCCGGGGCTCGCCCTCCGCCGCGGCGCGGGCCTTGGCCGTCCAGCTCGCCAGGCGTGTGACGAGCTGACGCCACCGCTCGTCCCGCTTCTCCAGCTCCCTGGCGGCGTTGTCGTTCACTACGGCGCAGGCATCGGCCAGGGTCAGGTCAATGTCGTGGACGCGTTGGGCGAGCTCACTCGGGTCGCCGTCGGTTCCTCAGACTGGAGTGGGATCCTCTTCCGGTCGTGGTGGTCTGCCCTCAACTGGCAGTTCCAGGCGAACCTCGAAACCTCCGTCGCGCGTGGGGCCGGATGTGACAGTGCCGCCGAGGAGCGCAGCGCGCTGACGCAAGCCAATGAGTCCGTACTTCGCACTGGGCAGGCGGAGAGCGGGCCGGGTGGGCGCTGTGTTCGTGACGGTGACATGGACAGCGCCGCCGCCATGCGAAACCTGAACCGTTGCAGTGGCTCCCGAGGCATGCTTGTGCACGTTGGTCAGGGCTTCCTGGACTGTGCGATAGATGGCGCGCTGGACGGTGAGGGGGAGGCGGTCCGGTAGGTGTATCTGCAGCTCAGCATCAATGCCACTGCCATCGACCAAGTGCGGGAGGTCGGCAAGTGAGGGCTGAGGGGTCAGCTCTGTCGGGCGGCCCCCGGAAGCACGCAGGACGCCGACCATGTGCCTCAGTTCGTCCAAGGTCTGCACGCTCAGTTGCCGGATTGTAGCTGCGGCTCCCTTAGCTTCAGCGTCCCGGGCGCCGACCTGGAGCGCTCCGGCCCGCACCGCGATCAAGCTGACCTGATGAGACACCACGTCATGCATCTCCCGCGCTAGCTGCGCTCGCTCCTTGGCCAACACGGTCTGGTTTGTGAGGAACCGCTCGTGGTCATGTGCCTCGGAAATCTCCGCCAGCCGCAGCGACAGATCACGCCGGGCCTGAACGAGCTGGCCCAGGAAGACTGCAGCTGCCGCAGTGGCAGCGGTATAGCCCAGAGTGATCCACGTCGATGAGTCGGAAAGGTCCAAACCCGGCGAGGGCCAGTAGATCGCATTACTGATCAGGAACAAGGTGACACACAGGGCCAGCAAGAGGCGGCGGCGGCTGAATGTGGCGAGTGTGTACAGCGCCACCAGCGCGGCGAAGACCGCGTCGGTAAACAGGACTGCGGGCAGGGTCAGGAAATACGTCAGCATCGGGAGGCGACGGCGCAGGGCAAGAGAGACGGCTGCGGTCAAGGCGAGAGCGAGTCGCAGAGGCTCGCCTGTACCGACATTGGCCCAGACATCCAGCAGCGCGACTGCGACAAGGGCAGCGTCCACTAGCGGGCCAGGGACTAATCGACGGGCGTTCATTATCCCTCCTGATCCCGCAGCTACTTGACGACACTGGCCCGTTGGGCGAGCGGAGGCGCCTGAACCCCGCCGCTAACCTCCAGATTGCGCGCATCGCTCTCACATGATCCTTGATCGTCCCGCCACTGAGGCGTAGACGTGCCGCGCCGCTTCCGAAATGGCGACCAATCTTGAGGCAGTGGAAGCCGGCCCCGGCCAACTCCTCTGAGGAAGAACCTCGGAAGGACTACCAACGCGCAACGGACCGGAGACCCGATCGGTTCAACCGGGATCCGTCCGTGCCGGTGAGCAGCAGCGCACCTAGCACTATCTCGGCGCGGAGATCGCCGAGCGTGCTCACGACGAACTGAAGCGGCAGTGAGCTTGGGGCGATGTAGCGAGGGACGTGCCCGAGGCCCGGTCACATAGCTCTGTCGCTGGACCTGGATGTAGGCGGCGACGACGCGCAACGCGGGTGACCACGACAGGGAAGTCGAGTTGGACGACATCGGCGCCGGCACGGAAGACTGCAGCACCAGGGGCCTCCTGTTGCTCGGTTGGATTGATTGCCTCGCTCACCGGTTCGGGAACGCCGGGGACAGGCCGCACAGGCGACCGAGGTATCCGTCCGACATGAGTGACGCGGAGTGGGCCGTCGTACGTGACGCGATGCCGGTGCCCGTCTGGCTGGAGGGCCGCGGCGGGCAGCCGGAGAGCATTGCCACCGGCAGATGGTCGACGCGGTGCGCTATCTGGTCGCGGGCGGCATCACCTGGCGGGCGATGCCGGCGGACTTCCCCGCGTGGGACCGCGTCTACGCCTTCTTCCGGCGCTGGCGGGACAACGGCCTGACCGCCGAGTTCCACGACCGGCTGCGCGACCGGGTCCGCCGGGCCGCGGGCCGGGATGCAGAGCCGACCGCGGCCGTCACCGACCGCGGCCGTCATCGACGCGCAGTCGGTGAAGGCAGCCGCATCGGTGCCGGGTGCGACCAGGGGCTTCGACGGCGGGAAGAAGGTCAACGGCCGCAAGCGGCACATCGCAGTGGACACCCTCGGACTTCTGCTGGCCGTGATGGTGACCGCGGCCTCGGTCACCGACCGGGACGCGGGGCAGACACTCCTGGCCCGGCTGCGTCTGTTCGGACCACCGCGGCTCAGATAAACAGTGCGCTCTCGACGTCGATGGTGATCAGTTCCAGGTCCCGGGACACGGTGCCGTCCTCGGCCAGAGGGTGGACGCGTCTGCGGGTCGGCACCAAGATGCCGTCGAACTCCTTGTGCTCCGAGCAGTAGTGCGCGGCCGCGCCGGCATTGATGACCTCGGCGGTGTAGTCGTGCCTGCGCAGCAGCCCGTCCTGATCGAAGTAGAAGATCTGGTCCTGGCAGTGAGTGGCGATGCGGTCGGGGAAGGAAACCTTCAGGCGCCGCAGGATCTGCCCGTCCTCCGTGACGGACGGCAGTTCCTCGGTCTGGAAATCCGGGGCGGCGAAGGTGAACGGAGACGTGAGGTAGGTCCACATCGCGTAGCCAGCGAAGTACGCGACGTGCAAATCGTCCCACGGGGTTTCGAGGGAGTGTCCTGCGAACGCCGCGCGTGGGTCGAGCCGCTCAGCTTTCACCTCGCCTGCAGCGTTTTCGACAGCCACCCGCTCGGCGGTGAGAGAGGTGTGCAGGTCGGGTGACTTGAAGGGGTAGTGGCTGGCGTGCTCTCCGTGGATGTCAAGCCGTACACCGGCGTGATCGAATACGCCTTCCTGCCCCTTCAGCCCCCACAGTGCACCGCCGGAACGGAAGTGCACAGTGACCGTGCTGAACTGGTTGTAACGCTCCAAGCCACCCTGAGCCTCTATGACGGTGCTGGTGAGATCGCCCATGAAGAACTCCTCTCAAAACCAGGCTAACCCCCTACATCAGACAAAGAGGCCGGGGGCTCGCGAGGCGCATGGTCAACCTGCCCGGGCTGACCGTGCACCGCCCTTCTGGCCCGTACGAGCCGGCTGCATGGCTCGTGCAGGCCGAGGGGAGACCAATGACGAGCAGCGGCACCTCGCCGCCTACCGGCGGCGTCGGGATCGCCACGGGCGTGCGTCATGCCCTCAGCGGTACCGACGGCCGCCCTCGCTGAAGCAGGACGTCGGCTCCGAAGCGGATGGGAGATCCAGCCGCAGCAGCTAGCAGACCAAGCGCGCTGCACCGATGCCGAAGCCGTACGGTGGGCCAGGCATGTGGTTTCGTCGACCGCACTGCCCGCAGCGCAGTGCCTCCTGTTATGTGACGATCGCGGCAGCGGGCGCCGTACCGGCGGCAGCAGGATGGCCTGATCGCGGGCTCACGGACCCTCCCGGGAACTGGGGCCCGACCACATGGACACCATGCGCGGCCGATACCCCGACCACTGGGCTTCCCGGGTCGTGGACGCCTCGGCGCGGTGCAACCCGAGTTCGTCCGTCAGCACCCGAAGTACTAGCCCGACGGCGCGCCCGGCATGCCCTTGATTCTGGGCGAGGCCGGCGATCCAGTATCCGACGGAGCCACGGCGCAGGTGCGGCTGCGGCAGGATGCCTCCGACGGTGACCTGCCCGATCACCTGGTCGTCGGCGAGCACCACGCCCGGCCAGACCGTGCCGGCCCGGTATCCGGCCAACAGGCTGCCGATCCGCTCCGCCTGGCCCTCCGGGGTAAAGAAGTCGGCCGGCCGGGCCGGTTCCACACGTTCGCCTCCTTCATGCCCATGCGCAGCACACAGGCCGGGCCGGGAACCCAGAACGCGGCTGCTGCGGACCAGGCCGGGAACGGGAACGGGAACGGGAACGGGAACGGGGAAGTTTCCATGACGTCCTTGTCGCCGTGGGCGGTCGCGGGCGGAAGCCTCGATGCCGAGTTCCACGTCGGCCTCGGCGTGCCCGGCACCTGGTCCCACCGTCGACCGGTACGGGGTGACCATCACTCCCGACGGCGCATCGACGCTGTGGGTCGACACCCCCACCACACCCGCGACCACCACATGATCGGAGTTCAACGCGCGCCGACGTCGAGGGAACTCGGC
Organism: Streptomyces sp. AM8-1-1; assembly: GCF_032229325.1. Lineage (NCBI taxonomy): Bacteria > Bacillati > Actinomycetota > Actinomycetes > Kitasatosporales > Streptomycetaceae > Streptomyces > Streptomyces sp. AM8-1-1. The sequence continues at coordinate 8,224,927 of NZ_CP135086.1, read as the reverse complement.
TGCGGAATCGGCGCGGACGAACCGACGGACGTCCCCACGCCGAGGCGACGGGTGCCCGGCACCCGGTGTACGGCGAACCCGCCCCAGGCGGAGGGGCGTCGGCGTTCCTGACCGCAGACCCGGCGCGGATCGTGTTCACACAGTGTTGGGGTTGGAAAGGCGCTGCTGGTCCGCTTCTTCGGAGTCGCGAACGAGGCCGGGGTCCACCTGGACGGCGCGCTCGACTATATGGGCTTCGGCCGTAGGTCAGACCGACGAACAGCTGCGGCATGCGGGCTCGGGCGTACGCCCCCACGGTGTGTTGAAGGCGAGAGAGCTCTGCCGGAGGGCGGCGACGCTGCGGCGGTGTCCTAGGGCGAGGGCGACGATCGCGAACGCCTGCGTCTGGTCGAGGACGACCATGGTCGTTGCCGCGCAGGTCTCGACGCGTCGGCGACGTCCACGAGGGTGCGCCGGCGACGGCTTATACACGCCGAATGCTCTGAGCGGGGAGGCCTCACGGCATGAGCCCCGAAGTGCGTCGTCTCAGAAGGGTGCGGGGCCGCTGCCCCGTACGCCCATCGCCGTTTGGCCGGGCGCCAGCTTGCCCTCCAGAACAAAGCGGCCTTCCTGCCCATTCGGGAGGATCATGACCGCCGTCCGACGTGAGCACTTTGAACATGTCGGCGTCTTCATAGTCGGACAGGTGGCCACCCCAGGATTTTCACGCCCCGGTCGGTAACAGACAAATAGGCCTGCATCGTGGCTTCGACGTCACCGGCTACTACGGTCACAAATCCCCGATAGGTCATCATGCCCCTAGTGTGGACCTCGGGGCTGACAACAAGGGATTCCTGCACAGGCGTGGCGCTCGCCGGGGTTGCCCCGGCCGGACTTAAGGACCGTGGCGCCGGCAGTCAGAGACGCTCCGGGCTCTCCCTGACTCGACAGACGCCATTTCCAGGCCGATCCGGCCCGGACCCGTGGGTTGGGCGGCAGAGCGGCAGGTCTCCGTACGGAATCGACTCTCACACTGCTGGAAGGCCGAGCATGTGAGAGCCGGGACGACCCCGGTGGCGCCCGGCGCCGGCTAGCCGATGAGGACGGTGTGTGGGTTGCGAGACGAACGCGTCCGAGTGAGGCCGAGGAGTCACAGTGCCTCGCCGCGCAGCAGATCCTCCCCCAGGGGTGTCAGTGCATGCAGCACGGAGACACCTGTGCGGGTAGTCGTCACCAGCCCGGCATTGCGCAGCACCGTGGCGTGCTCACTGGCTGAGGAAGGGGAAACGCCGGCGCGTTCGGCGACGGCTGTGGTGGTGGCCGGGACGCGCAGCGCGGATAGCACGGCCGCCCGGGTCCTGCCGAGCAGCGGCCCGAGAACGTCAGCGCTGTGGGCTGGGGGGTCTGTCAGGCGAACCGGATAGACGAGTACGGCTGGATCCTCGGGCCGATACATCAGCGTCGGCGTGTCCGTGGCACACGAGGGCACTAGCAGCAGGCCCCGCCCGCACAGTGGCACGTCGTAGGTACCCCGCCATGGAATGTGCAGTGTCGGTGGACGCCAGCGCCAGTGAGTGCCCAGCGTAGCAAGGAGCGCATCGACGCCGCCGCGCATCAGCGTCTCGGCGCGCAGCGCCCGGTCGGCGGCCACCGCGGCCCGGGTGCGCGGCCAGAGCGGGAGGACCGCGGTGTGGTGGTGCCGCAGGTCTTCTATGAGAGCGCGTCGTGCCTCTGGGGTGCCGGACGCCAGTTCGCCGTGCAGGCGGGCGGTACCGGGCGTGGCTGGGAGCGGGGCGACCTCGGCGGCGAGGCGAGCACCGGAGATGCGGCCGACGAGGTCGAGTGCCGTGGGCAGGTCAGTTGCCTCTGGCTGCAAGAGAAAATCAGGCAGGTAATCCCTGGCGCCGAGCAGCCCGTGGAGCACTCCGGGGCGGGTCGTGCCGTCGGTCTCCGACGATCGGCTTCCGTGCAGTGGGGCGTACCGGCGGCGGGCGGCGAGCACCGTCTCGGTCAGCGGGTCGGGGCCCGGCGCGAGTGTGATCCGCCGCAGGTCGGCAGGGAGGAAGTGCAGACGCATCATAGCGGTCGATTCTCCGCCGGCGCGGAGCTGTTCGGCCAGACCCGAAAGGCAATGCGGCCGGGGTGTGGCCAGAGGACGCTCGCGGGGCGTACCGCAAGAGCGGACATTAGGAACCCACTCACGGAGGACCCATGCGGAGATCCGTCCGGCTGTCGTGCATCGGTGCCGCGACACTGCTGGCGCTGACCTGCTCGGCTACACCCACCATCGCCCGCGAACTGCCCCGCACTTACGTCGTTTCGGCGGAACCCGGCGTCCTGCCGGAGGGCATCGCCATCCACCAGGACGGCACGATGTTTGTCTCGTCTGACGGAACCGGGGCGCTCTTCCGCGGCCACGTACGCTCACCGCAGATGCGGCCGTTCGCGGCCGAGGGCATCCGGGATCGGCCCAGCACGCTGGGGGTCCACACCGACCGGCGCGGCCGGGTGTTCTCCGTCGGCGGCGGAGAGCTCACGGTGCACGACCAGCGCGGCCACGTGCTAGCGGAACGCACCGCTGAGGTCGGGCCTCTGGGTGCGCCCGACCTCAACGACCTGGTGGTCACGCGAGACGCGGTGTACGTCACCGACTGGGCCAACCCCGTCGTTCACCGAGCCGAAATCCGCGGCGGGCGAATCGGGCCGCTGCTGCCTTGGCTGGACATGCGGCCAGCCTTCCCCGGTTTTCCGTCGCAGTATTGGCTACTTAATGGCATCGTCGCCGACCGGAGCGGGGAGACGCTGTTGGTGGCGTCCAACGGCACCGAGGCAGTGTGGCGGGTGGAGACCGCCACACGCGAGATCACTCAACTAGACCTGGGAGAGCAGTCGTTCGGCGCAGACGGCATGGTGCTGCACGGTCGCACGCTGTACGCAGTCCTCAACTACGGTGCCCCGCACGGGGTGTACGTGGCAGAGCTGGACAAGGAGCTGCGCGGCGGGACGGTGTCACACCGCTTCATAGGGGAGGGGTTCGACCTCCCGACCACGCTGGCCCGTCACCAATGCCGGCTGTACGTCGTGAACAGTCAGCTCGACGACCCGCCGGGCTTGCCTCCCTATACCGTCACCGCGGTCGACGACCCGGCGTGCCAGCGGCACTGAAATCCTGGTAACGGCGGGTCCCGCGCTCTGTGTGAGCGGGACCCGCCACCGGAGAGGAGCCGCCGCCGTCCAGGTGGAAGGTGCCCGACAAGCGGCCCGCCCACCTGCGGGGCCGTTTCGCGTTTCGTCAGCAGCACGGGATAGCCAGAGACGCAAGAGCCCGACGTGGAGGCGGCCGGAGCGGCGGACACGCTGGCGTGCTCGAGGTCGTCATCATGGAGGCAGGTGACGACGTGCATGAAGTGGCTGACGGCTCGTCTGCTGTGAGGGAGTTCACGGGCAGGCACACAGCACGGGGCCCCCGCCGGAGAACTTCAGTTCCAGTGGTCGTTGCACACCCCAGATGAAGGGGTGCGACACCTGCGGCAATATCCAGCCCCGAGGGCAGTTCAGCTGGCCCTACGAGGCCCAGTGAGGGTGGGAGCAGTCAACCCGGCGGGCTACTGCGGCTCGCCTCCCAGCGCCGCGCGACACAACGGCTCGGCCTGACGCGAGAGTTGGCTGGCCGCCGATGCCACCGTGCGGTCGGCGAGACTGATGCGGCACTGAAGTTCCTCCCTGGACCCATACGACTCCGGCGCGCTCCTGCATATGAGCCACAACTCCCGTGCAACCTGACGCCTGCTTCGCGCGTATAGCCAGTGGCCGCTTCAAGCGGCGCCGGACCGGCGATCAGGAGGAGAAAGTGCGCAAAGCCGTACTCGGCTCCGGTGGCACTGGCAGCGGTACTTGCGGTAGCACCCTTTGCCGACGCCGACCGGACCGACACCGTCGCCTGTTGCGGCATGCCGCCCGGCCACCCGTAGAGGGCACTCGCCAGCAGTGCAAGAGCTGGACCAGGTTCACCTTCGACCAAGGAGAAGACATGCGCAGTATCCGCCGGATCTTCAGCGTGGGAACGGCCGCACTCGTGCTCGGGGCAGGGCTCGTAGCCGGTTCTTCCGGTGCGGCTCAGGCGGCGCCGTCGGACTGCACGGGCGGTGCAAAAGGTTTCACCGACATCCCGGACAGTCTCAGCGGTCGCGGTGTCGCGGGGGCGGGGGCGGTGGTGCTCGACTTCGGCAATCGGCCGTACGCCGTCGCCTCGTACGCGATGCAGGCCGGCAACGTCGGCGGCAGAGAGATGGGGTGGGGCGTCCTGAGTACCAGCTCCAGCACATGGGGTGCCGGCGCCGTGGGATGGGTCTGGATGGATGTCACGAACGACGGCAAGAAATCGTGGATCCAGTGCGGCCCGTTCACGATGAGCTCAGCCGGCGTCAGGATCACGACCCCGGCCTACCCGACCAGCAGCTCGGCGAGCCGGGCCTTTCGCGTCTGCGCGCAGATAACCACGCCCTCCCCCGTCAGCGGCATCACCTGCACCCCCTGGTGGTAGTCCGCGACTGTGCGGCACGGATTCCGGCCATCAGGAGGAGAAATCGCGTAAAGCCGTACTCGGCTTGTTCGTGGCACTGGCGGCGATGCTCGCGATAGTGCCGCTCGCCAGCGCCGGCCAAACCCAGACCGTCGCCTGCTGCGGCTTGCCGCCCGGCCAGCCGTAAGGGCGCTCGCCGTTGGCTCGATGCTGCATGAGGGCCCGTCAGCTATCTGGCGGGCCCTCCCCCTCCACCAAGCAGTGACAGACGGAGGCTCGCCTCAGCTACATGGCGAACTCCGCGTGCTCGATGTCCATGAAACGGACCTCTTACAAGGAGCCGGTGCGTCGGCCGCCGTCCGGGAAGCACAACTCTCTGAGCGCTTAGAGAGCATCTGATCTAGGTAGTTGGTGTTCTGGGGTGATTTTGTGATTGCCTTCGTTGGCGGTCGTTGGATGAGGTGTGAGTGTTCGTCGCCCGTACCGCAGTGACGTGTCCGACGCCCGCTGGGCCTTGATTGAACCGGTCTTCACCGCTTGGCGGGCGAGACGGACTGGCCCCGGCACAGCGGCTCGGGTACACGGCCTGCGAGAGATCGTCAACGCGATCCTCTACGTCAACCGCACCGGCATTCCGTGGGAATACCTGCCGCACGACTTCCCGCCCTTCAAGACCGTCTACGACTGCTACGCGAAGTGGGAAACCGACGGCACCACCCAGCAGGTCCACGACCTGTTACGTGACAAGACCCGCCGATTCCATGGTCGCCGTGCGGAGCCCACCGCGGCCGTGGTCGACGCGCAGAGCGTGAAGACCTCGGCAAATGTCGCCGAAACCAGTCAGGGCATCGACGCCGGCAAGAAGATCAAAGGGCGCAAGCGGCACCTGATCACGGACACCCTCGGCCTGGTGCTGGCCGTCATCGTCACCGCCGCGAACGTCCACGACACCAACGGCGGCAAGCTCCTGCTCGAGGACTTGGCCGCGGCGCATCCAGGCGTCACCAAGGTCTGGGCCGACGGCGGTTACCAGAACAGCATCCTTAACCACGGCGCCCGGTTGGGCATCGATGTCGAGGTGGTTCAGCGGCCGCGGGCGAGGGGGTTCGAGCCGCTGCCGGAGCGGTGGGTGATCGAGCGGACCTTCGGCTGGCTCATGCAGCACCGCCGCCTGGCGCGGGACTACGAAGCCCTCCCGCAGAGGTCGAGAGCGATGATCCACTGGGCGATGGCTAACGAAATGTCCCGGGACTGACCGGAGAATCCGCACCAACCTGGCGAATCGAAACGGGCATCCCACTCACATCGGCGTGAACACTGATCAGATGCTCTCTAAGGGCCCCCTCTGACAGGCTGTTCATGGAGATGCTGGCTCCTGCTCTGAAGAGGCAGGGGGCTCTTCATGTCGATGTCAGGGAATGATCGAATGCTGCCCGGGCGCCCCTTGACCTTGTCGCACCAGGCGGCAGGGTCAGTCGGCGTTCTCGAACCAGTCGCCGATGTTGCTCCACATGAAGGCGTCCCTCCAGCCCTGGCGGTTCTCGGCCCATCCGCTTAGGGCGTCGATCACCTTGTCCTGGGAGATCGTCCGGGTCTGATAGTGCTCAGCGGGGATCCCGTCCCGGAACTCCAACTGGTAGGTGTTGTCGTCCCTCAACCACACCTGCACATACCAGTCACCCTCCGACTCGTCGTCAACACGCTCGACGATCACAAAGGCATTGCTCCGCCCCAGGCTGGCCACCATCGCGCTCAGCGCCGACGCCTGGGGCTTCCTCACCAGGCGGCCGTATTCGTCTCTCGCTTGCAGCATGGGCCGATCATTCCCGATGGGTCTGACACCGGAGCATCCCTGACGCTCACTGAAATTCCACAGTTGATTCGCGCCGAACCAACTGGGGAGCAAGAGCACCTCTGAGGAAGAATGGACTCTGCGGGCGCGGGCACGGCACCCCGGGCATTTGGGCGGCGGACCACACGCACCCGCCGGCACGACCAGGACAACAGCACCACGGCAGTATCCCTGCTCAGCTCGGTCCGAGTACCACCAACAGAAGCGACGTCCAAGGCTTCCGCAACCCCGACAACCAGCGCTTACGCACCCGCTGCGCGACCACCCGTCGAGCCCGTGAACGCCTCGATGCCCGCAAATTTCGTTGAGCCCGCACCCTGCAATCGTGTTTGCTAGTGGAACCGAACGTCAGTACCGCAGGTGTCCGCTTGGCTGTAGCAGGGAGTTGAACGTGCAGGACTTTTTTGTCGACCCGGTTGCCCACAATCGGGCAGCTTGGGACAAGTGTGTCCAAGAGGGCAACGAGTGGTCGAGGCCGGTGAGTGCTGAGGATGTCGAGCGCGCCCGCATCGGCGACTGGTCGATTGTTCTCATCGGGCGTGAGCCAGTCGACCGCTCCTGGCTACCGACGGACCTGACCGGCAAGGACGTGTTGTGCCTTGCCTCCGGCGGTGGCCAGCAGGGTCCGATCCTCGCGGCCGCAGGGGCGCGGGTCACCGTATTCGACAACTCACCCCGCCAACTCGGCCAGGACCAGATGGTGGCGGCGCGTGACGGACTTGAGCTGCGCACCGTCCTGGGCGACATGCGCGACCTCAGCGCCTTCGGCGACGCAGCATTCGACGTCGTATTCCATCCGGTGTCCAACCTATTCGTACCCGACTTGGCAGCGGTGTGGCGTGAGTGCTTCCGCGTCCTGCGACCGGGCGGAACTCTGCTCGTGGGATTCCTCAACCCTGATGCCTACTTGTTCGACCACGAGGCGCTCGACGAGCGCGGCGAGCTGATCGTCGTGCACAAGCTGCCCTACAGCGATGTCACGCAGTACTCCGCCGAGGAACGCGCTACGAAGTTCGGCGCGGATGCCCCTCTTGAATACAGCCACACCCTCACCGACCAGATCGGCGGGCAACTCGCCGCGGGGTTCGTCCTCACCGGCTTCGCGGAAGCGCCGCACCAATCCAACGCATCCGCTCGATACATGTCGAGCTATTTCGCGACGCTGGCGGTCAAGCCGGGCTGACCCAGCCGTGGGGCCGGCCGAGACCGCCGGTGTCTCCGAATAGTCAGGTGGAGCGCTGCGCCAGCCCGACCCCCCACCAACTTCGCTAAGCCGCTTCGACGAGGACCGGTACAAGAATCGCAACACCTTCGAACGCACGATCACCTGCCTGAAAGGTCCAGGGCGATCGCCACTCGCTATGACGAGCGCGGCTACGTATTCCTCGGGACCGCCACCGCGGCGTCTGTCATGATCTGGCGCCGAACGCTGATTCCTACGCGACCCAACAGTAGACGCTTTGGGCCTGGCGTCGGGCGCTGCTGACGAGAGCGGCCAGGTCACCCAGGATCACGTCAGCAACCCCCGTGTCGATGGCCTCGCCGTCCTCCGCACGCTGCGCTGCCCACGACGTCGCGACTTGGCGCAATCTGGAGCGCTCGGCGTCGGCAAGTGCGACAGACAGGCGAGGCGAGATCGCCAAGACGACGCACCCGCCTTCATCCTGGCCGGCGACAATACGAGGCTCAACGGACGGTCTCCATCCTCGCCGTCGCCAAACAGCTCGCGCTCAGGTCCGCTCAACGGCAGTGAGCTTCACCAGCCGCTGGTACCGCCGGCCCGGCATAACAAATCGTCGGATCAGGTCCATGAGCTCGGGGTCGGTATTGGCGTAGCGCATGGCTGCATCGTTGCCCGGCGAGGGCCCAGCTGCCAGCGGTCTACTCAGAGCCCCGAGTAGCGGTCGCTGATTCAGACAAGCCTGTGTCCGCTGCCCCAACGCTTCGCGTCGACCCGCAGCAGCGCCGACAGCCCACGCCAACGGCTGGTTCGGCGAAGTGCAATGACTGCGGATCAGCCTCGAAGCCGCCCGCAGCAAGGTCGCTTCACTCGACCGGCTCACCCGAACCCGCAACCGCACGTCCGTCACATTGGGCATGCCAATCATCCCCGGACAAGCAACGTGAAGCCTCCGCCATCACAGCCGTCGGCACTGCGGTTCGCCGTTCGGAAAAGAACAGGCGGCCGTCCGGGATCGGCCGACCGCCTTTCAGAGCGCGCTCATCGGGTGGACGAGGGCTCCAGCCTGTCGTCGTGGCAGTTGCGCGGCGCGGTCACCGGGTTGCATTGAACCGGCTCGTTGCCGGGCAGCTCGGCGACGAAGTCGCTGTTGTATCGGGCGGCCATGCCGATGCTCGGGAAGTCCGTCGTGACCATCTGCGCGCCGCTGGCCAGCGCGGTCTGGACACGGCTGAACTCGTTGTTGACGACCGTCTTCAGCGGCTCGTCCGAGCGGGTGCGGACGATGTAGCCCCGCTTGACCAGGTCGCGGATGGTCGCCTCGTTGGCGCCGCGCGGGTCGTTCACCATCGTGATCGCCGCATCCGCGTCGCCCGGGTTGCCGCGGGTGAAGACCGCGCGGCCCTGCAGGCTGGGGTGCCCGTCGAGGTACATGTCACGGATGGCGCCGGGGCCGCCGTTGTCCAAGAAGAACATCACCTTGCCGCGCGCCGAGTCCAGGGTGGGCCAGCCGTTCTTCAGGATCGACTGCTCCAGCGTCAGGCCAGGACGGCGCAGGTCGTCGGCGGTGATCAGCTGCGACTCGGAGAAGACCGAACGGATCTCCTTGTCGAGGTCGTCGAGCAGCTTGCCGTTCCACGCCGGGCTGACTGCGCCGCCGAGCTGCTCCCAGCGGTCGTCGGTCTGCTTGAGCTCCAGCTGCAGGATGATCGGCACGTGCTGCGGGTTGGCCTTCGACCAGGTCTTCACCTGCTGCATGCACACCATGAGGGTGCGACAGGTCGAGTTGTAGTCCTGGTCGGCAACATGGATGACCTTCATGCCGGGTGCGGCCATGGCCGGGTCGTCGATCGGGCCGAGACCGGCCCGCTTGCGGGCCAGCGGGTGCTGGTACAGGCCGCCGTCGGGGTCGGGCAGCAGGTCGAACTCGAGCGCGCGCACGTTCTGCCGGCCCAGCAGATCGGAGACGGACGCGTGCGAGTAGAAACCCCACGACGGGTAACCAGGGTCGATCTTGATCGACTCGGCCAGCTCGACGCCCTGCATCTCCCGGTGAAAGGCGTTGTGGGCGCCCATGAACTGGATCTCATTCATCCGAACCTTGCCGGAGCGCGCGGTGGCGCTCGCGGCGGCCGGGTTCGGCTCCTGCGCCGAGACGGCACTCGGCACGACGGCGCTCGTGAAGACCATCGTCAACGCGGCGGCAAGTATGACGCCCAGGCGGGCACGGGTGATCATCAGTCCTCCATAAGTGACAACCTCTGCAACCTAGTGCCGCATCAAGCAACGCTCGCCCTGTCTTGGGGCGGCAGGTAGCTGTTGGGTGCGCTCCGCGTAGTCTCGCGGAGTGCACTCTCATCTGAGCTTCGAGAACCCTCCCGCGCTGCCTCACGAGGTAGTGGTCGAGACGATGGAGCGGGCCCTGCGTGACCGCTCAGCAGAGGGCGAAGCAGCGGGAGTCCTGGTCGGGACCGCATTGAACGACGACGACGCGGGATTCATCGAGCACTGGTGCGTACAGGTTGGGACGCGGGCTGTGTCGGGTAGTCCGCTGCTAGGACTGGCCGGCCTGTGTCTGGGACACGCCGCTCGACGCTTCGGTCGTCTCGGTGATGAAGCCCTGGCGCTGGCGGAGTCGCTGTCGGCGAGGGCCCAGGCGGATCCGACGGACGTGGACGGTCGGGCCCTCGACGGCTATGACGATGTCCGGAGTTTCCTGCACCTGTGGTGACGCCGCCCGCCGTAGCAGGTCAGGCGACGTTTGCCCTGCTCACGAGGGCTTTGAGGCGCTTGTCGGCGGCGTTCTTGTTCCGCCAGATGATGTAGCGGCGGATCATGCTGCCCTGGGCCTTGTGGGTGGGGTGGTCGGTGCCGTCGAGGGCAAAGTAGCGCAGGGCGGTGAACTGGGCCTCGATCCGGTTGAGCCAGGAGCTGTTGGTCGGGGTGTAGGCGATCTCCACGTTGTTCGCCGCCGCCCAGGTCCCGACCCGCTGGCAGCGTTTGGTGGTCAGGTGCGGGGAGTAGTTGTCACAGATGATCGCGATGCGTGTGCCGGCTGGGTGGAGGGAGCGCAGGTAGCGGCAGAACTCCAGGAACTTGGAGCGGGTCTTGGTCTTCTTGATGTGGCCGTAGAGCTGGTCTTTGCCCAGGTCGTAGGCGGCGAACAGGTGCCGCACGCCGTGCGGTCGGGTGTAGGTCGCACGGCGACGCGGCCGCGGTTCACGGTCGGGGTCTTTGTACTTGCCACCGCGTGCGGCCCACTGCCTGCCGGGGTGGGGCTGGAGGTTGAGCGGCCCGAACTCGTCCATGCAGAACACGACCTCGGGCTCGCCCGCCTCAGCTATGACCTCGCCGTCGGCGATGGCGTAGAGGTGCTCGACGCGGGCCTTCTTGGCCGCGTAGTCGGGATCCTTCGAGGTCTTCCAGGTCTTCAGGCGTTGAAGGGTGACGCCTTCCTCGCGGAGCAGGATGCGCAGGCCCTCGTGGCTGATGTCGTCGACCACCCCCTCAGCGACCAGGAAGTCGGCCAGCTTGACCAGGCTCCAGGTCGAGAACGGCAGGCCGTGCTCGACCGGCCTGGACTTGGCGATCTTCTTGATCTCGCGCCGCTCGGGAAGCGTGAACGTCCTGGGCCGACCGCCTTTGTACTTCGGGTAGAGCGAGGAGAAGCCGTCGGCGTTGAAGTTGTGGATGACATCCCGGACCCGGTCGGGGCTGGTGAACGTCACCTCGGCGATCTTGGCCACGTCCATGCCCTGGGCCGATAAGAGCACTATCTGGGCCCGCCGCCAGGTCACCACCGATCCGGTTCCCCGGCGGACGATCCGCAGCAGCCGTTTGCCCTCGTCGTCATCGATCTCACGCACCCGCACACGCTCGGCCACTCGCAGAGCATGACGCACAACGAGCCGCCCGGATCACCATCCGGACGGCTCGTCACAACAGGGCCAACGTTGCTTGATGCGGCACTAGAGATGACGTGTGTCCCGACAGTGCCTTCCACTCTCCGAAAGATCATCGGCAGAATGAATTCTGCCTGAACTGGCCCGCCCCGCCCGCTTCTGGGCGTGCAGCCTACGGTGGCGGCATCGACAAACGGCCCGCTACTTCCTCAGCCGTACATGTCTCGGTGACGGTGAGCAGGAGATCGACGCTGCTCCTGTCGAGGTCACCACAGAGTGGGTTCCTGTTCTGGTTCGGGTGCTCCGGGCAGGCCAGGCGGGACGGCGGCAGCGACGAGGTGCTTCCAGCTCTCGTAGCGTTCGGCCATGGCGATGAGGAGCTGGGCGGTCGCGTAGGCGTCGAAAGGGGCGCGGTGGTGTTGTGCGGGGGCTTCACGCAGGTCGGGGGCTACGTGCTCGATCAGGGCGTCCAGGCTGTGCTTGGGCAGATCGGGGTAGGTGGCCTTGGCCAGCCGGTGCGTGTCAATGACTCCGGCCGGCTGCCACTTCGGGAGGTGTGCGGACAGGACTCGGTAGTCCACGTGGGCGTTGTGGGCTGCGATCCACTCCGTACCGAGCATCGTGTGGACCTCGTCCCGGATCTCGTCCCAGCCCGGCTTGTCTTCAAGGACCTGGTTGGTCAGCCCGTGCACCCGGGCGGCGAAGGGCGTGACGGGGCGGTTCGGCTTGGTCAGCCATGCGCCGGCCGTAGTTTTGTCGGCTTGTCCGTGGCGTACGGGGAACCATGCGACTTCGACCAGGTCCGGTGGGTTGTTGCCGTTGCCCTCGATGTCCGCAACGAGCAGCGTGGGCCAGGAGGAGAAGTTCATACGGCTGGTGTTCCGTCCTTCGCCGGGCAGCCAGTGTCAGCTCGGCCGTCCTGGCGGTAGTGGTGGGGGCTTTGCTCGGTCGTGGCACTGGTAGCCAAGCCGTGCTGGAGGTCGTCGCGCAGCCGTTCGTCCAGTCCCTTAACGACAACGCACGGTCGCTGACCTCGACTCGATCGGGCCACTCGCCTAGTCCCAAAGCCACTGTCTACCCAGGGGTGACCCAGACCTGCTCCGTGGATCTCCCAACAGTCCGGCGCCTGACCTGCGGCTGGAGGCAGTCATCGGTGACTCATCAAGCAGGACCTGGCTGCAACACCGAATATGACTTGCTGTTCTGGATGACGGCGCAGGTAGGCGGTGACCTCGGCGTGGGTGCGTGGTTCGGGAATGACCGGGCCGCACCGATGCGTCACCTTCCCGAAAGCCCGGCTCCGGCAAGAGACGGGGTCACCCAGGCATTGCATGTTGCGGCGCTGCGGCCTAGTGCAATACGGAGTTCGCAAACTTCGTCCTCGCGGCCGCCTGGCACTCGTCGCCGAAGGTTCCCAGGGTAGCCCTCGGTCCGCCCGTTAACGGTCCGCCACGCCCACATTCGACCTGCGGGTGAGCGCGGTCTGGGCAGTTCAAGCCACCTCGCCGCCCGCTTAACCGCCGGACTGTGCCGACCGGTTCGAGAATCCTTGCTCCAGCTCCGCCCCAGGCCATCCAGCAGGGTTGACCACGCCCGTCGCCGGAAGGGGCGCTCGGATTGCCCGAATCCCGGCATCGCCCCGCCTCACTATCAGCGGCGTGGCCCAGGGTTCCGTCCGCAGCCCGCATTCACGCCTCACGAGGCGACCGGTGCTCTCGATGCCCTCACGCAATCCCCCGCTCGGGTTCCGGCTTCGGTCCCGTCCCTTGACGAGCGAATCGAACGGGCATGGGCGCCGAACGTGCGCCTTCTCCCTGCCGCCCATTCCGTGTTCGAACCTCCTCCCGCTCAGCCCGTCAAGTCCGCGCTGATCCTGGGCCCGGCGGACGCGCGCCGTCCTCCGTTCGCATCCGCATCACGACCGTCACCGAGGTGGGGGGCATGAGCGACGCGAAGAATCTTCTCCCGGCGTTGCGCGGCTGGGCCGAGCGAGAAATTGGGTGCATCTCCGGCGTCCGGGAGGCGTCGCACCCGCGGGCAAGCTGCCGGGTCTGGGAGCTCGTGCGCGCCGACGGCTGTCGGATGGCCGGCGGGAAGACCTCCTCCTCCATCGCCTTCTGTCCCGCCGACGCCTGGAATCCGACAGGCCGCCGCCCTGATCACCGACTTCGGCCGGCTCCCCGCAGCAGCAGCGGAACCCGCTACGCCTGATGAGCGTCGACCCCGCCGTCAGAGCGCTGTACCCGGACTGGCAAGGTGTCGCCCACACCGGTGTGGCCCAGCAGCGGATGATCGCGCCCGCGACCCGTGTGACCCGAGGCCGGCAGCTCTCGTCGGGGAGCCGTCCGTCCAGGACCGCAGGCTTCCGGTGCTGGTGGGCGCCGATCACGTCGCCGTGGCGCGTGCTTTCCGGAGGGCACCCGCCGCGTGCCAAGTGGCAGATCGTGTAGCCGACGCTTCGTCAGGCGCGAGCGGGTTGCCGCCGTTCCCGCAGCAGTAGATAGCCGAGGTAGGCACCGCCCACAGCCATCGTGTACAGACCGACCGGCAGGTTGTCGAACAGGGGCAACTTCCCGCCACCATCACGACCGCTTGGCGAAGGAGAAAGACCCCGCTCCACCATCCCCCCTTACGGCTTCCCTGGCGTGGGCATGATTGAAGCCGAGGACATTGGCGACACACGGGGGCGGCTCATGTTCGACGGCGTCAGAATCAAGCGCAGACTGAGCGAGATGACCCAGGCCTGGTTCTGGGAGGACATGTTCGACGCGGTGTGCGACTACATGCGGTCCCGCTCCGTGTGGGTGGGAGTTGGCAACGCGGCCACATTCTTCAGCGCCCTCGCCGGGTTGACGTACTACTGGTCGCGCCCGTTCTCGTTCGCGGGCTATGCCGTCGTCCAACTCGCCTGCCTGGCCTGCCAGGCGGTCGCCCTGATCCCGGTCGTATGGCCAGGAGGGGCGGCGACGAATCGAGACGCCGGCGACTTCTCCGATCTCCACCAATCCCTGACGGTGGCTACCGTCTGCGGCTCGTGGGTCTTCGGCGCGTACCCGGGCGCGGCCCTGCTCGTCTTCTTCGACGTGGACGTGAACAGCCCGCCGTGGGCCGCCGTGTTCTTCTCAGCCACAGCCCTCACGATCGCCTGTGTAGCAAGCCTGGTCACCGCGACGGCCGTCTCCGGCAAGGTGAACAAACACCACGGCGAAGCGTCCGGGCTGCCGAGCGTGTCCGACCGGGTGGACGATGGAGACAGCTCCGTCGCGGACACAGGCGGCTTCGACAGCGACTGAGTAGGTGTTTTTGAACTCGTAGCGCTGGCCAACTCCAGTTGACAAGATCACCCCATGAGTCAGCACTCGGTGGCCTTGGACAAGATCTCGTTTGATGACTGGCAAGCCATTCACTCATGGGCCTGTCTCCCAGAGGCTTGTCGTTACCAGCCTTGGGGTCCAAACACTGAGGAGCAGACACGCGATTTCGTGAAGGCCGCAGTCGAGGCTTGGTCGAGCACGCCCCAGCAGAGGTTCGCCCATGTAGCGCGCTTCGGGGACGACGTTGTCGGTGTGGGCGAGTTGCATGTACGCAGTCACACGCAGCGCCAGGGCGAGATCTCCTACATCGTGCATCCTCGGGTATGGGGGCAAGGCATCGGCACAGGAATCGGGCGCCAGCTTTGCTCACGCGGCTTCGGCCAGTTGGGGCTTCATCGAATCTTCGCCACCTGTGACCCGCGGAATTTCAGCTCCGCCCGTGTGCTCGCCAAGCTGGGCATGACGTACGAGGGGCACCTGCGACACACGGCATGGACACGGGACGGCTGGCGGGACTCCCTGACGTTCAGCATCCTCGAAGAGGAATGGCGTGCTGAAGACGTCGGAGTGATGCCGACGTAGAGACGGTCGGTTCAAGAAGCGGAGCCGCGCTTCTTGGTCCAGTTGTTGGGGGGTTTCGTTCGCGTTCAGTACCAGCGTTCGTTCACGGGGCCCTGGTCGTGGTCTACCGGCGCCAACGAGTCGACGAGGAGGGCACCCTGCACGACGCCCCGGCCTGCACACCCAACGCTTCACCACCACCGTCTCTCAACCCGGCGACGAATCGGCCGCCGTACCCTCGACATTCGTCACCTCCACGCTGCATCCGGCACAGACCTACGAGTGGGTGCGGGTGCGGTCGTAGACATGCCGGCCCTCTTGCTGCCACAGGCGTGGGGCAATAATCGCTGCTCTATCCGATCATTGCCGGTGATACTCCGATGCATGGCCTTGACTCAACGACTCGCACGCGTGTCCCCTCAGTACCTCGACTGGTGTCGTGATGCTGCTGCGGCAGCGCTGGACGGTGATCCGCACTGGGATCCGCCTGAAGAGGACACCTTGGATCTTGACTGGGCGGTCTGGGAGCTGCTCGCCTTCTACCGGCGAATGCAGCCCGATTCGCGTCACATCAGCATCCTCGAGCGGAGCATCGCAGGGGATGTCAACGACCCGGTCGCCTTCCTCGACCACCCTGAGTTCTACGACGGATTCGACGGCCCTCCGTCCCTGCTGGCCCCTGGCGCAGTAGCCGAGGTGGCTCACTCGCTCGCAGCCATGAAGATCGACTCCTTGCTCCGGGTCCTCCCTGCCTACCGGGAAGCTGGCGGGTTCTCGGCGTTCCATGGAGACCCAGGCGCCTATCTTGCTGGGCACTTCGCTCTGCTGCAGAACTTCTACGGCATCGCCAGTCAGCAGGGTTTGGCGGTAGTCGTCTGGGTTGACTGAACAGCGCCAGGGGACTTCCGGGACTTGTCCGGCCGATCATGTTCCTGGTTAGGTGCGAGAGTGTCGAAGACGAGCGTGGGCAACGAGACCGGCAGCATGATCTGCCTGTGGGTCGAGCCGTGGGGCACCGATCACTGGATGCGTCCGGGTGTCGATGACATCAGCGGCTGACACCAACGCGGCCGACCGTAGGCGAATCCCGTTGGACTCACGCGGCAGGAGGGCGCGGCAGGGGCCGCATTGACCATGGTGCGCGGTGCCCATGGACCGACGTGACAAGGATGACGCCGACGACAGAACACGTGTCGTCCGGGCGCTCCAAGCCAGGGCCGGCACCCTTTCGACGTGCTACGGCTACTTTCGCTCCAGGACGTAGGTGCTGCGGGAGTCGGGGTCGCCGAAGAAGAAGTACAACATCAGCTGCTTCTTGTCGTCGCGTTGCAACTCGAAGGTCCACCTGTAGGTCTCAGGTGCTGGCCCACGCTCTGGCGACGGGTCGAGACGCTCGGCGGGATCCGGAGTGCGCGTGGTCGATGACATGCGCGAGGTGAGCGTCAGCTGGACATGCTGACCGTCGTTCCACCCGGTGCGCTCGTCGGTCAGTTCCCACTCCCCGGTACCTGACAGCCGCCACCGGTCGTCGAAGTCGAACTCCTGCCCGTCCAGGAGGCTGATGACTGCCTTTCCATCAGACTGGAGAGTGACCTCCGTGCGGTCGAAACCGAGCCACGAACCCACGATCTCCGCCCGCTTCGCATCATGCACTGCGGGAACCTCGTCGTACATGTGCGGATTGCAGCCCACCAGTACCAACAGGCAGGCGATGACAGCCGCGATCCTCCGTGGCGGGGCGAGTGAGTTGGTGTTCACCATCCGGCCTCCCCGCCACGGCACCGCTAATGACTGCGGTTCGACCGGGCGTCGATCACGCGTTTGTTATCCTGCCAGCGCTCTTGAACATGTTCAACTCCTTCACCGGACTACAGGAGCACGGGAAGCGCGCCTCGATGGCTGCGGCTCGTGGCTACCACGCCGCCGATCCCGAGCCGGGCCTCGTCCGTGTTTCCACCTCAAGCCCGGTGGATACGACACCGTTGCGCTGCTGTGGTCGTAGCTCAACAAGCGCGAGCTCGCCAACTCGCCGGCGACCACCTCGCCGATGTTGCCGACGCCACCGAAGAAGGCATCCACCGCATCAACCAGAACCGGCAGCTGCCCCGGCCCTTCCTCACCCACGCCGGCCCTGACCGTCCATCCACCAACCCCACCGAACCAACAAAGAGCTCAGTGAGAACGAACTCAGCGAGGGTTCGCCTGTTCCCAGGCTTGCATGATCTCGACCGGTATACGTCCACGCTCAGGAAGGTCGAAGCCTTTGGCCCTCGCCCATTCTCGGATCACGTGGGTGCTGACGGATGTCCGCGAGGCAGTGGCCGTTGCGGTGCTGCGGAGTTCCGCCGGGGTGAAAGTGATGCCGCCGTCGAGAAGGTCTGAGGGGAACATCGGGACACGCACGTTTGCGCTCAGCACGTCGACGAGGAACTCGGTCACGGTTCCGTTGTAGGTGAACCAGGGCGCACGAAGCGCCTCGTTGACGGCGATGGTCCATTCGTCCGGGACGTCGAAAGGCTGGGTTGCCCAGAACAGGTAGTCGCTGTTGCCGGTGACGCCCATGGCAAGGAGGTTCTCAGGGGGGTGCGGCAGCGGCCAGGGCCGACGGGCGGCCTGCCGGACTTCTTCAATCTGCGCACGCAGCCGCTCCGGCATGGGGCCGGCGAGATCAGCCCACTCGCTGGGGGCGTGAGGCTGGTACAGGGTGAGGAAGCCGCAGAACTGTCCGGGGCCGTAGGTAGCGACGAGCTGCTTGTAGTCCTCAGGTAGGCCCGTTCCCAGGGTGTTCTCGGCCTGGGACCAGTCAGGTGCGGACCGCACGGAGGCGGGGGGCGGGCACAGTGCCGTAAGGGTGGTGAGGTCGGTCATCGGATTCCTCGGCGGCCAGGGACGGGGCTCGTCATGAGCCGGGTTCGCGAGAATTGTCCCCTCATCGAATATGAACTTTCCGTCCCGGTCCTTCGTGGTCCCGAAAGCCTCGAGGTGGATGGACTTGGACGCGGGATCTTGAGACCACGAGCCGCCCTTGGCGGGCTCATGCCGCATGCTCGATGAATTGGCGAAAGACAACGGGGTGGGAGCCTTTCCGCGGTGTCCTCGCAGGTCCACACCCCGTGAGCCACGATCCACAGCAGGTTGGTCGGCTCCGCCCACCCGTCGAGCCGCGGGTCATGTCCCGCGGCTACGAGAGCCAGAGACAGCGCGGCCCGATCAGCGCTTCGAGGGTCTGCTGGCGCAGAACGTCGACGTTGGCGAACGCCTCGCGCGGCGGCAGGGTCGGTCAATCCTGTCGTGGTGACGACGACCATGTCGGCACCCAGGTCGCCGTCCATCGTCACGGGCGGCAGATCCGCGTTGAACACCATCGCTGCGAGGGGGTTGAAGGAGACGTTCTGCAGAAGGTCGATCCTGGTCGCGGCCGCGTCCCGCCGCCTCGTCGCGGTACCGGCCTCGTTGCAGGCCATCGCCTGCAGTACCGCAAGGACACGGGCCATGGAGGGTTCGGGCCCGGCGACGACTTCTTCGACGGCGTGGTGGAGTACGGCTCCGGAAGCGGACATCGGCCCGATGCCGAGCTGCAAGGTGAGGTAGTGCAGGCGGGCGGGGCGTAGTGGGCGCCGATCGGACCGTCGAACACCCGCAGCGGGTCCATCGACCGCTCGGCCTTGGCGGCGCCGGTGACCTGGCAGCGGCCTTCTGCCGCGGACTTGGCGAAGGCGGCCCGTTCGCGGATCGGGGTGCGGTCCATGACGATCGCGAGCCCGCCCCGTTCGAGGATCGCGGTCGTCAGAATCTGCCTCGGGGAAGGAACGGGGCAATTGCGCTCGGCGGCGTTGGCGTGGATGGCGCGTCTGTGCCATGTCCAACTTGCGCCAGGATTCATGATGGCTGACCGCGAGTCGAGGTAAGAGGATGCTCCGGTACCTGACTTTTCATAAAACGGAGAAGATTCAGATTGCCTTTCATATCCTCCCATAAAGCGAGGCTGGCGGCGCTCGGCGTCACAGTGCTCATGCTGCCCATCTCGGCCACGACATCTGCAGGTGCGCAGCCCACGCCGCCGGTCGAAAGCAAGGCGTCGACCAGTGTGTTCGGCCCGGCTGGCGAGGCGGCGGCGCAGTCCGGCCCCCGTACCGTCACCCTGATCACCGGTGACAAGGCTGTGGTCACCCCCGCCGCCGGAGGCGGCGCCGGCACCGTCTCGGTGTCCGGCCCGCATGGTGAGCCGATCGCTGCGAAGACCGCCAGAGTCGGCGAAGACGTGTACGTGTATCCCGAGTCAGCCGCTCCGTATGTCTCCGCCGGGCTCCTCGACAAGGAGCTTTTCAACGTTACCCAGCTGGTGACCGACGGATACGACGACGCTCGGGTGGACCGGCTGCCGCTCATCGTCACCTACGCCAGCGCCGGTGCTGCCCGCAAGCAGGGCGCGCCGAAGGGATCGACGAGGATTCGCTCCCTTTCCAGCATCGACGGTGCTGCCATCGCCGAGGACCGCGACAAGGCGACCGAATTCTGGTCGGCGATCACCTCCGGCGTGAAGGCATCCGCGCTGACCCCCGGTGGCAGCCTCCTCGCCTCCCCCGCACCCCAGCCCACCCTGGCCGGCGGTATCTCCAAGATCTGGCTGGACGGCAAGGTCGAGGCGACCCTCGCCGACTCGACCGCGCAGATCGGTGCACCCGCGGCATGGGCCGGCGGTAACACCGGCAAGGGCGTGGACGTCGCCGTGCTGGACAGCGGTATCGACGACGGTCACCCCGACCTGGTCGGCCAGGTCGCCGAGGCGACCAGCTTCGTACAGGACCCAGACCCCGGCGGCGGTGATGGTCCCCAGAGACAGGCGACCGCCGAAACGGATGCGGTGGATCGCCAAGGACACGGCACCCACGTGGCTTCCACCATTGCAGGTACCGGCGCGGCCTCCGGCGGCAAGGAGAAAGGTGTCGCCCCTGGCGTTCGGCTGCACGTGGGCAAGGTTCTCAACGACCAAGGCCAGGGATACCAATCGTGGATCCTGGCCGGCATGGAGTGGGCCGCCCGGGACGCGGGCGCCAAGGTCATCAGCATGAGCCTGGGCGGGGGCGCATCCGACGGGTCCGACCCGCTGAGCCAGGCCGTCAACCAGCTCAGTGCCGAGACCGGCGCGCTGTTCACCATCGCCGCGGGCAACTCGGGCCCGGAGGCGAAGACGGTCGCTACGCCCGGCGCCGCGGACGCGGCGCTGACCGTCGGTGCCGTGGACGGCGACGACAAGCTGGCCGGCTTCTCCAGCCGCGGCCCGCGCTGGGGTGACAGCGCGGTCAAGCCCGAGATCACCGCTCCGGGTGTCGGCATTCTCGCCGCCCTCTCGCGGCACGCCGGCGGAGGCGGTGACTATATGAAGATGAGCGGCACCTCGATGGCGACTCCGCATGTCGCCGGCGCTGCCGCGCTGCTGGCCGCCGAACACCCCGACTGGACCGGGCAGCAGCTGAAGGACGCCCTGGTCAGCACCTCCAAGCCGACCCCGGGCTACACCGTCTTCCAGGCAGGGGCCGGCCGGGTCGACGTCGCGGCGGCAACCAAGGCCACGCTGTTCGCCACTGGCACGGTCTCTCTGGGCGAGCACGCCTGGCCCGCCGAGCCCGGCGCGAAAGTCAACAAGACGGTGACGTACACCAACACCGGCAATGCTCCGGTGGCATTGGACCTCGCGGTCTCGTCGTCGAAGGCCCCGGCCGGCCTGTTCACCCTGTCGCAGAACAAGGTCACCGTCCCGGCGCACGGCACCAGCAGGGTGACCGTGACCGCGAACGTCGACAAGTCAGCCGCCGGAAAGGGTTACGACGCACGTATCGACGCCTCGGCGGCGGGCACCCGTCTCGCCCACACTGCCGTCGGCTTCGCCACGGCCAACCAGACCTTCAAGCTCACGGTCGTACCCAAGGACCGGGCGGGCGAGATCTACAAGAACGTCGGAACCCTGACCGGGGTCTCCGACCAGGAATCCCACCCCTACCTGAGTAATTGGAATATCGACTTCGAGGACTGGAACAACCCCGGCGTCTTCACCCTTGAACTGCCGGCCGGCACTTGGTCGCTGGCCTACTGGATGCAGGTCCAGGGCTCTCAGGGTCCGCAGTCCCGCGGACGCGCCCTGCTCACGGCGCCGCAGATCGAACTCGACCGTGACATGACCGTCGAGTTCGATGCCACCAAGGCTCGCCAGATCAAGCTGTTGACGCCCCGGGAGTCCGAGACGACCGCGCTCAGGGTCGACTACAAGCGGACCTTCTCCGGCGTGAGCGAACAGTACTGGTCCTTCCTCCCGTCGCGCACGGAGAACAGCATCTGGGCGGTGCCGACGCCGAAGGTGACCGACGGAACCTTCGAAGTCCGCACCCGCTGGCGCAATGAGCAGCCCGCGCTGAAGATCTCCGCGGGTGTCGAGACCTACCGCGACCTGCTGGTGCGGCGCGGGACGAAGCCCCTGTCCAAGGGGTCGCACCGGATGGCGGCCGTGTACGTGGAACAGGGCGCCGAAGCGGACTACAAGGGGCGTGACGTCCGTGGCAAGGCCGTCGTGGTCGACCGCAACGACACGGTTCCGCTGTCCTCCCAGGCCGCGACCGCAGCTGCAGCCGGTGCCGGGCTGCTGCTCGTCGTCAACGACGGCCCCGGCCGCGTGGAGCCGCTGGCCTTCGACATTGTCGCGCCGCTGACCATCGCGACGCTGAACTACGAGGAAGGCCGCCGCCTGATCTCCCAGGTCACCAAGGCCGCGAAGTCACTGCACGTGTATTCCAACCCGACCACCGAGTACCTGTACGACGTGGTGGGGAAGTACCACAACAAGATCCCGACGGATCTCGCCTACCGCCCGCGTACCAGCGACCTCGCCCGGGTCGACATGTCCTTCCGCAACTATCGCCCAGCCCAGGCGACGGACTTCCGCTACGACGTGTGGGCGGAGAACGACTGGTGGGCCGTCGGATGGCCGGAGCTTCCGGGGCAGGGCCAAGGCAATCGCACCGACTACGTGTCCCCCGACGTGCAGTACCGGGAGAGCGCAATGGTCATCGGCGAAACCCGGGTCGTCGCCGCGGACAAGCACTACGGTGCGGGAAGCCGCACAGCGCAGAACTGGTTCTCCCCGATCCAGCGCCCGCGCGTCTCGTACGGCAGCTCGATGCTCGGCCGCTTCAGCAACTTCATGACTGCGTGGGTCGACGCCGGATGGGGCGACGCGGGCGCCGACCGCGAGGGATACACAAACCACCCGGGCGCCCGGGCGAGCACCTCGATCTACCAGGGCGACACCCTGCTCGAGCAGGCGCCAACCTATTGGGCCACCGCGGTGGGGCTGAAGCCCGAGCGACTGCCGTACCGGATCGTCTCGGAACAGTCCCGCGGCACCTGGGCGAGCCCCTACTCCACCAGCACCCGGACGGTATGGGACTTCACCTCGGCGGCGGGTGCGCCGCACGACATGGAGCCCCTGCCGCTGGTCCAGCTGGACTACGACGTCGACACGGACTTCTCGGGCAAGGCGCACCACGGTGCAAAGATCACCGTCAAGCCTGCCATGCCGGGCCAGTGGCCGACCGCGTACGCGGAGCTGCCCCCGGTCGCCTTCCAGAACGTGACCCTGCAGTTGTCCTACGACGACGGCGCCACTTGGCATCGAACGTCCTTGAAGCGGACCTCCGACGGCCGCGGCTGGCGGACGGAGCTGGACGCCCCCAAGGGCGCCAAGTTCGTCACCCTGAAGGCAGGCGCTCGTGACGCCGACGGCAATGCCGTGGAGCAAACCATCACCCGGGCCTTCGGCCTGAAGTAGCGTCAGCGAACCTCCGCTGAGAGCAGAGCGAAGTCGGGGGGCGGGACCATGCCACGGTCCCGCCCCCGTTCGATGGGCCGGCACGACCGGATGCCATGGCGTCGCTGCCGGGACTGGGCACCGATGATGGCGAGCAACCAGGTCGCGGTGCCGGCGTAGGACCGTGTCCGGCCGATGTCAGCGACCTTTCATCAGCCGGTTTCGGGTCGCCGAGGGCACGTACCCCAGGTCGAACAGGTAGCGACACCGTGATCCCAGCGGTTGTCGTCGGCATGGACGCCGGCCGTCGGGCGCTGACGGGACGCGGAGTCTGGAGACGCGGCAGAGGCGGTGCCCCCGCGCCGAGAACGACAGCGACCACCACGGAGGAGGCGACACCTGGTTCGCCTTGAACGCCGACGACTGGAATACCAAGCTGCCACGGCGGGAACAGCCGGTCCGGCCGGTAGGTTGCATCGACCGAGGGACCGGTGCCGCACGGTCGGGGAACACGGAGACCGTGAGGTCGTCCGCCCCACCAGGTTCCGGCCCCAGGATCGCGGTACGACCGCCGCGCATTCGGACCAAGACGTATTTCTGCAGGAGGATTGTTTCATGACTGGCCGGCCCTTGACGCTCATGGCGGTACACGCCCACCCCGACGACGAGGCCACCGGAACCGGAGGGGTCCTCGCGCGGTACGCGGCGGAAGGCATCCGCACGGTTCTCGTGACGTGTACCGACGGCGGTTGCGGTGACGGACCCGGGGGTGTCAAGCCGGGGGATCCCGGGCACGATCCGGCGGCGGTCGCCTTGATGCGACGTCAAGAACTCGAGGTGAGCTGTGATGTCCTGAAGGTCAGCGATCTGGAGGTGCTGGACTATGCCGACTCCGGGATGACGGGCTGGCCGAGCAACGACGCCCCCGGATCCTTCTGGCAGACCCCCGTGCAGGAGGGCGCGGCCCGACTCGCGGAACTCATGCGGCACTACCGACCTGATGTGGTCGTCACCTACGACGAGAACGGCTTCTACGGCCACCCCGACCACATCCAGGCCCACCGCATCACGATGGCGGCGCTGGAGATGACCGCGCTGACACCGAAGGTGTACTGGACCACGATGCCTCGCTCGATGATGCAGCGGTTCGGCGAGATCATGCGCGAGTTTCATGAGGACATGCCGGAGCCGGATCCTGCCGAGGCCGCCGCGATGGCCGAGATCGGCCTCCCCGACGATGAGATCACCACGTGGGTGGACACCACCGCGTTCAGCGGTCAGAAGTTCGACGCGTTGGCCGCGCACGCCAGTCAGGGCGAGAACATCTTCTTCCTCAAGATGGGCAAGGAGAGGTTCGGCGAGTTGATGGGTATGGAGACCTTCGTACGTGTCCAGGACGCCACCGGCGCGACCGTACCCGAGAGCGATCTCTTCGCCGGACTGCGCTGACCCGCCCATCCGGCCCCGCCGGGGGAAATCCATCGACCGCAGTGCGCGACCGAGTGGGTCGCACACCCAGAGGCTCATAGGTCGGCCCATTAGGGTCGGGGCATGACACAACCCCTTGCCGGCAGTGCCTTCGACTCGCTCCGCCTCGACGCCGTGACCGATCAGGAGGCGCTGCGTCGGGCATACGAACTCCCCAAGGCCACGGCATTGCGCAAGCAGATGGACGAACTCACCGATCAGACGCGACGGTTGATCGGCTGTTCATCGCTGGTTCTGGTCGCCAGTGCGGACGCCGAGGGCAACTGTGACGTTTCCCCGCGCGGCGGCCCCGCCGGGTTCGTCGCCGTCCTGGACACACGGACGGTGGCGATACCGGACGCGACAGGCAACAAGCGTCTGGACACCCTGCAGAACGTCGTCGCCACCGGACGGGCCGGGCTGCTGTTCATCATCCCGGGGCGCACCACGACGCTCAGGCTGAACGGCCGGGCGTGCGTCTCCACCCGCCCGGACCTGCTGTCGCAACTGACCGCCGTGGGCAAGCCGCCGGCCAGTGCGCTGGTGGTGGGGATCGAGGAAGTCTACCCGCACTGCCCCAAGTCGCTCCTGCGCAGCGGGGCCTGGAAGCCGGAGCAGTGGCTGCCGGCAGACGCCCAGCCGACATCGGCCGAGGTGACGCTGGCCCAGCTCCGGATGCCGGAGCTGACGATCGCCGGCATCGAGCAGGCGGAGGCGGATTCGCTGAAGTATCGGTACGAGTAACGGGCGACCTGCACTTGCCGAACCACCAGCCCGCCGGCCCCGGACCAGCACGCCCCACGATCAATCGCGGGTCAGCCCGTTACTCTCCTGTCATGACCGACCACTCCCTGCGCTCCGTCACCGTCGAACGGACCGGCCCCGGAAACTTCCACGCCACCAATGCCCGCGGTGGCACGATCGTCTTCGGCGGCAGCGCCCTCGATGAGGGCACCGAGTTCACGCCGGTCGAGCTGCTGCTGGCTGCGCTCGGCGGCTGTACGGCCGTGGACGTCGACGTCGCTACCGCCCGGCACAGCGAGCCCACTGGGTTCACCGTCACCGTGACCGGCCACAAGGTCAGCGACGAACTGGGCAACCGGATGACCGATCTCGAGCTGGTCTTCGCTGTCACGTTCCCGGAAGGCGAAGCCGGGGACCGGGCCCGCGCCATCCTCCCGCGAGCGGTCAAGGTCTCCCACGACAAGCTCTGCACCGTCAGCCGCACCGTGGAAATCGGCACCCCCGTTACGGCGAAGGTCACGTAGAACTGACCCACGCGGCTCGGACTCCCCCGGACGTACCGAACGTCATCGACAACACGGCAGACACAGCTCCAGGGGGCCCGGGGGCCCGGACACCACAACCGGCGGCGCCTTCCGTCCGGTTGTCTGTGATGCCCGCCGTCGAGAGGTTCACCGACGCCTACCGGAGCAGGGCACTGTCCCCCGGAGCCGACCCAGCCCCGAGCTGGCTCTGCTCGGCCAAGGGTGCGCTCCCACGTCACGGGAACCATGTGATGGCGACACCGGTGCCGCCGGTGACCGGGTCTATTTCACCAGTCGTGGTTCTGGCTCCACTTCTGTGGTCCGTAACTGTGAGTCACAGCTCAGATCTCGAAGAGAGCTTCCTCTTGTAGCGGGATCGGAGGGTCGAGGACGTCGCGGAGGCGGGTGATGCCACGGCGCCACTTCGGGCCGTCCGGGGCTTCGCCCCACAGCTCGGCGAGTTCAGACAGCTCGGCGACCACTTGGTCCAGGGCGTCGACGGCGAGCGTTCGGAGGTCTGCGGGGAACTCGGGTAGCGGTTCCGACGGGCCGTAGTTCGAACACGCCGGCTCGCCGGCAGGGTGCTGTGCAACAACCAGGGCTGCCGCGGCCACGGCTCGCTCGGCATCGGGAGTGTCCAGGTAGTCCGCAGGGTTCGCGGCGCGCTTGAGTACACCGCGGATCATGGATTCGCGTTCATCCGATGCTGCCTCGTCCAGGTCGCCCGCGAAGTCGGCGGCGGTGTCGTTGTCGAAGGGGCCGATATCCCAAGTGCCCATGCTGATCTCCTTGCGTAGCTTCGACAGGATCCTCGCATCAGCCACCGACAACACATCTGAGGGGCGAGCAGGACTCGCTTGCGTAGGAGTGGAAAGCCTGCGCGGCCGAACATCTGGCGCTTGAGCATCTTGATGCGGTTGACATGGCATTCTACGACGCCGGAGTTCCAGGGAGGGGGTGAGGCCGGCGATGACGGCTTCGCGGTCGCGATGCGCGCGGCGAGAGTGTGAAGGCTGGGGAGAGCGTCCTGCCTGCCGGCGGCGAGCCAGTTCGGCAGGTGCCCGCCCTGACGCTCGGTGAGCATGGTCGCGAAGGACCGGACGTGCCCTGGGGTGAGCGTCGATTTCTGGGCAGTTGGCCCGGACGTTCTTCAGGTGGAGGTGTTCGCTCACAGAGAGGGCTCCGGGCGGCGACGGACCCATCCAGCGACGGTCCGAAGCGAGAGTGGCCGGGCTGTCACGGAGCGCGGCGAGGTGGGCTTCTGGCACCTTCACGACGTGATCCATCAGGTGGCAGGACGGTCCTGTTGCTTCGTATCGGAGTCGTGGACCAGTTCGGCAAGTTGGATGAGGAAACCGTACGCCGCCAGACGATTCCGGAGGCGAAGGAAGTAGGACCTGCTGGAGCACATGAAGATCTCGCGGCGGCGCACCTTCCACAGACCGTGCTCGTATGTGTGCGCCGCCCGCAGGAGAGCCGCTTCCGCCTCTTCCGCGCTTCCTTCGAACTCCGCGATGGTCCGTCCGTCACGACCTGCGTCCGACACGCCGCTGACGGGCACGGCCAGAACTATCCATTGAGGCATCTCGCGATCAGTTCCTTACCCCCTCGACGTCGCATGCCGCGACGCGTACGGCGTCAGTGTGGCAGGGGCGGTGGCAGCGTCGGGCTGCCTGCCGCAGAAGTCGAGCCAGAGCTATC
The DNA here is from genome assembly GCF_032229325.1 of Streptomyces sp. AM8-1-1. NCBI lineage: Bacteria > Bacillati > Actinomycetota > Actinomycetes > Kitasatosporales > Streptomycetaceae > Streptomyces > Streptomyces sp. AM8-1-1. The sequence continues at coordinate 8,197,380 of NZ_CP135086.1, read as the reverse complement.
TCGTGAACATTTGCGAGAGCGAGACTCCGCACCAGGCGGAGTGCACAGCAGGCCGGCCGACGGGCCGCGCTCGGGATCGGCCGGGTGGCGTCGCGACGGGGCAGAGGAACCCGCGGGCGGGAGATGCGCGATGCACTGTCAGTCCTGCGTGCAAGGGTGTTCCACATGGCTCTCAAGACGCTGGACATCCCCGCCCCTGCTCAACTCCGTCCGCGGTGGGCCGCCTTCGCAGCCGTGCTCGCGGCACGCGGCTGGGGAGACGGCTGCCGCGCCGACGACGCCCGCTGGCACTACGACGACGGTGGCGGCAACTGGCTCGACCTGCACCACTTCGAGGACGGGCGGGCCCTCATCGTCGGCCACGACCACGAGTACAGCAACACGTACTACGGCCCCGCCGCCGAGTACTTCCAGGAGGAGGAGACCGACCTCCTGGCCGGCACTCCCGCCTGGTGGGAGCCGCCCGTACGGGTCGTACAGGACGCCGGGCAGTGGGTGGGCTTCGTCTACGGCTTCGAGGACGGACGCTGGCAGTGCGCACCGTACGAGCCCGACGACGGCTTCGGCAGCGTCGGCCTACCCGCACTCAACGCGGAGATGACCGTGGAATTCGTCACCGAGTACACCAAGGAATCTCCAGGCAGGCAGGCACGGCCGACGACGGCAGCGATCGAGGCGCTGATCGCAGCGGACTGTCTGATCACGGAAGACCTGCTGACCGCCGTCATCGGCCCCCAACCCGCGACACCCACAGCATGGAACCCGTCAGCCGGCGTAGCCGCAGCACGCGCATTCCGCGCGTGGCCGCGCCACCGACAGTAACGAGCGACCAGTTGCAGACCAGCATCCACCCCTCGGTCTCGACTTCGGCTCGTCCCGTCCGCCGGTGGTCAGCCGCTCGTCACATTCGCCGCCCTCGCGCAGAGCCCTCGGTCTGCATCACTCTTGCTCCGGATGCTGAGCTGTGGCTGACTGGCAGCGGCGCCGAGAGGGAGTGGGCATGGGCAACTGGGTCGTGATCGCGGAGTACTACAGCGACGTGTACAGGACCGAGTTCATCTGCCGTGGGCAGGAAACGAAGGACCAGGCGTTGAAGACACTCCGTGCTGCCCTCCACACGTACGTACCCAGCAAGAATATCGTCGAGAAGTGGCGCCACGTGTACCGCTTCGCCGACCAGGAGTCATACCTGGTGGTGATCAAAGGCAAGCTGACACAGTGGGAGTGCACCCTGCGCATCGCGGAGCTGGTCTCGGACTCGACCGACCCGGACGTGGCCAAGCGAGCGCAGATGGAGGACGGCGCGGCAGAGGTGGCTGACGGTCCGCAGGACCGGATCCCGCCCGGCTACTGAGCCGAGCATCTGCAAGGTCGGCATCGAACGGCTCGGCCTTCGCCACCGCCACCCGGGGTACGACGGTGGGTGTTGGCGACACGAGCCCCGTGCACTGGGGCACCTGGTGCCGCCATTGAGGTCGTAGGGTCGCGGCATGCGCATCGTCTCCCTGCTGCCTGCCGCGACCGACATGGTGGCCGAGCTCGGTCTGTCCGAGCAGCTCGTCGGCCGCACCCACGAATGCGACTGGCCACCGCGGGACGTTGCGTCCGTCCCCGTGGTCACGGGCGCCGACCTGGACCAGGACCAGCTCACCAGCCGGGAAATCTCCGACGCCGTCGGCGGATCGGCGCACTCCGGATCCTCGCTCTACACCCTGGACACCGAGGCGCTCGCAGCCTTGCGCCCCGACTTCGTCCTCACCCAGGACCTGTGCGACGTGTGCGCGGTCTCCTACGAGAAGGTCAGCCGGAGCGTACGCCTCCTCAACGCCGACACCCGCGTCTTGAGCCTGGAGCCCCGCACGCTGGACGACGTACTGGCCTGTCTGGTCACGGTCGGAACCGTGCTCGGCGTAAGGGAACGCGCCGAGCAGCGCCGGGCCGACCTGGCCGTCCGCCTCGACAGGGTCCGCGCTGCGGTCGCGGGCCGTGCCCGTCCCCGGGTGATGGCGATCGAATGGCTGGACCCGCTGTGGCCCGCCGGACACTGGGTGCCCGAGCAGATCACGGCAGCCGGCGGCGAGCCCCTCCTCGCCGCGCCCGGCGAGCACACGAAACCGGTGTCGTGGGACGTGGTATGCGCCGCACGTCCGGATGTGCTGCTCGTCCTGCCGTGCGGCTTTCCACCGGAACGGACGCTGCGGGAGCGGGAGTTGCTCACCAGGCTGCCCGGGTGGGAGGACCTGCCCGCCGTGCGCGCCGACCAGGTATGGGTCCTGGACGGCCCGTCCTACTTCAACCGTCCAGGGCCCCGAGTGGTACGCGGAGCGGAGGTTCTGGCTCATGTCCTGCACGCCGTACGGGCCGGAGCGCCGGTCACGCCGGCCGAGGCACGCCATCTGTGAGCGGACCGGTCAGAACGCCGTCTTCGCTCGCGACCGGCTCCGGCAGCGCGGCCAGGTCTGCCTCGATCCCCACCTGATCCGCCTCCCGATGGAGGTCGGGCTCCACCAGCAAGCCGGTCAGTGAGAAGAGAACGTCCAGTGATGTCACGGGGAAACAGCGGTCCATGTTGCCGAGGAGTTGCGGCTCATGCGTGAAGACGCCAGCGTCTGCTCAGCTTCACGCACGGCCTTCAGCCGTCGCTTCCGGCACCGCGGTCAGGTGCGCTCATGTCCCCCGTCGCGGGCGTGCCGTCGGCGAGGCCGTATCGCAGGTACACGGTGCCCTTCGGGCCGGCTACCGGTGGCGCGAGGAGCGTGACGTTGGAAGGCACCGCGCCATCGTCGAACACCTTCTTTCCGACGCCGAGCACGATCGGATGCAGCCAGAGGTCAAGGCGGTCGAAGAGCTTCTCGCGCAGAAGGGTCTGCACGAGGTTCAGGCTCCCGACGACCTTCACGTGCTCGTGCCGGTCTCGGATTTCGCGCACCGCACGGGCGAGGTCCGGGCCGAGCTGCGTGGACCCGGCCCACGAGAGGTCGGGCCTGCCGCGAGAGGCCACGTACTTCGGGACACGGTTGAAGAGTGTGGCGATCTCGTTGTCCTCGCCATCCTCCTGGTGAGGCCAGTAGGCGGCGAAGATGTCGTACGTCCGCCGGCCGAGCAGAAGGGCGTCCGTGCCCTCGTACGCGGCACTGACCTGCGCGCCTGAGACCTCGTCCAGCAACGGCGCCTGCCAGCCACCGAACGGGAACCCCACCGGGTCCTCGTCCGGGCCGCCGGGCGCCTGCCCGACAAGGTCGAGGGTCGCGAACATCTCGATGTCGATGAGGCCCATGGCGTGCTCCCGATGAGTTGGTTGTCTCCCTCAAGAGATAGACCTGCGGACGCCCGCAGACTCATCGCCACGACCTAACCGCTTTCCGCCGGCTGGGTGAGAATGGCCATGCCGACGCACCCATCCCCCTCACCGGGCCCCCTGAGAGGCGATACCCCCAACGGGTAGCCCCGTGGCCGACACTCGGTAGCACCACACGGCCTCTCAGTAACGGACTGTCTCAGCTGGGTCGAGCCCCGTCGATGCCGTGTGGATCCATTGATGTGTTACGGCGTCGGCCGGCGTGGCGCTCGACGTCGTTCGCTTCGGACCCGGTTGCCTTTTGAGGGGGGGCAGGCCCTTGGAAAACAATCACGAACACGCCACATTCGACGTCTGCGTGAGAACACGTCGTCACAGTGAATTCGCGATCCGGGCTGCTGTGCTGCTTCCGTCGACCGTTTCCGATCTTGCTCCGGGTTCGGGGCGTTTGTGAGAATCCGATCATCGCGAGCTCAGGAGCTTGAGTCTCCAGCAGGGGGAGACCTGAAGGTGGGGACATGAATGGCCATACGCTCTACTCCATCGGCGAGCTGGCGCGACGGACTGGTGCCACGGTAAAGACTGTCCGGTTCTACTCCGACTGCGGACTCGTACCCCCCGCTGACCGCAGCCCGGCCGGCTATCGCCTCTACGACAACGGTGCCGTCGCCCGCCTGGATTTTGTGCGAACCCTGCGCGACCTGGGCCTGGACCTGGCGGCCATCCGGAAGGTCCTGGACCGGGAACTCGCCCTGTCGGAGGTTGCCGAGGCGCATGCCGACGCGTTGGACGTGCAGATCCGAATCCTGCGGCTGCGGCGTGCAGTGCTGACCGCCATGGCGAGGCGCGGGGCGACCCCTGAGGAGGCAACTCTGATGCACCACCTGGCCCAGCTCTCCGAAGTCGAGCGCCAACGGCTGGTCGGTGAATTCCTCGACGCTGCCTTCAGCGGTGTGGGTACTGGCTCCATGCTTGCGGGGATCATGCGCTCAATGACTCCGGAACTGCCGGACAACCCCGATACGGAGCAGGTTCAGGCGTGGGTGGAACTGGCGGAGCTGTCCCAGGACCCGAACTTTCGCGCCCTTCTGCGGCACATGGCCGAGGAAGAGTTGGCTGGGCACATCCACGGTGCTACCCCCGCGCTGCACAGCGACTTGACTGCGATCGTCCGTGACCAGATCGCGCCGGCGCTGGCAGCGGGTATCGAACCGGCCTCGCTGCAGGCCGATCCGATCGTCGCGGTCCTCATGACCCGCTGCGCACATCTCCTCGACTGCGGTGACGACGCCGGGGCGCGGTGCCGGCTCCTGGTCCGGCTGGAACGCGTGAACGACCCACGCAGAGAGCGGTACTTGTCGTTGCTTGCGGTGATCAACGGCTGGCCGGAGCCCGAGAGCCTGCGGCCGGTGCTCGATTGGGCCGTCCATGCTCTGCGGGCTCGGATACACGGATGATGGGGCCGCCGCGGGGCGACACAGACCAGCCAGCGCCGAGGTCAGGGCGAACCCATGGTGCGTATGGTCCGGCCGGAAACGCTCCCGTCGTGCTCAAGGCTCCGTGCAAGGTGCAGGGTGCAGGGTGCAGGCGAGGTAGCGGCGTGCGTGCCCGGGCCGCCGCGAGCACGTTCGGTGTCAGCGCGGGGATTCCTACTGCTCAGTTCACGTAGCCTCGCGCAATATGAAGCTCACAGCAACGGTGTCGGGCCGCTCGTGGCTCGGGTGGTCCAGTACTGGCGTCTCCCGTGCTCAGAAGGTGGTCCTCAACCGCATCCAGGATCTGTTGCAGGCGGGCCGGTACGAGGAAGCCGAGGCCGAGGCTCGTGCGGCCGAGGCGCGGCGAGGCCGCAAGAGCCTCATGTGGGTATGGCTCACCAAGTCCATGACCCTGGCAGCAGGCATCGCTCACGGTCGCGGGGCGGAATTGGAGGCCGAGCTCGACGCGTTGATCGCGGAACTGGACCAGGCAGAGGGGGCCGGCAGAAGTCTGCTGCTGGCGGTCCGCACAATCCGTGCGGCGCTACTCGTCGACCAGGGACAGTATCCGCAGGCAGAGGCCGAGGCGCGGCACATCCTGCGCGGGGCGACCCGTCTCGCGCACCTCACCGAGGTATGGGACGTCGAGTTGTCGGCTTTGGACAGCCTGGCAGATGCGTTGTGTGGGCAGGGCCGCTACGAAGAGTCAGAGGCCATAGCCCGCGGCAACATGTCCCGGGCGGAGGGACACCGTGCGGCGGGGTTTCAGTGTGCCTTGGTGCGCAGCTTGAACGGACAGGGCCGCTTTGAGGAGGCTCTGGCCGAGACCCGTCTGATGACGCAGGATGGGCCCCGCGCCGGCTGTGGAATTCAGGACATGGTCACCGCCACCACCCTTCACGGTCTGGGCCGGCGCACCGAGGCGGAAGCCACAGCCCGTCACGCGCTGAGCGCCTGCGAGCAGTTCCTCCACCCCAATCACCCCCGCATCGGGGAAGCCCGCACGCTGCTGGCCCACGTCACCGCCGAGGACCCACGCCTTTGAAGAGCCCCCACGATCTTGTCTGGGATCTGCCGCGGACGTGGCCTGACGGGGCGGGTTCGCGGCCCGCATCTGGGCTTGGGACGGCGTGATGGAGAGCCCGGGTTGTCCTCGAAGACGACGCCCGTGCGTAGCCGCGAGTCTCTGACCGCGCGGCCGGACCGAGGACTTCCTCATCCCATCGGGCGGGGACAGGATCGATGCCGCGATCATCCGTCAGGTCATCGGTCGAGGCCGTCATGCGGGTCGTTGAACCCAAACCAGCCGGGTTGTTGATGTCGAACGGCCGCTCGCGACGCGGCCCCAAGGGCACATCGTGGTCGTGCGACGGGCAGTTCACGGACGGGGGTGAGGGGGTCATGAGGTGTCACCCTCCCGCGGGTGCGCCTGACCATGCCGCCAGGGCGGCGGTCCTCTCCGAACTGCGGATCTCGGCATCGGTCGCACGGGTGCACCAGGCGATGTGCCCGTCGGGGCGAACGAGCACTTCGGTCACGCCGTGGAGGTCCGCACGCTCGTCGTACTTCGTGACGGCATGAGCAGTGACTCGTGAGCGCCATCCGGGCGCGAGGGCCTGCGGCGGATGCGCATCACCGGCAAGGTCGAGGAGTACGAAACAGCCCCGCGGCATCAGTTCGTAGAGGCGTTCCGACTCGGAACCGACGGCGGTCAGACCGATGTCGGGCATCCGCCGTCCCACCAGTGGGTCGGCCTCGGCGGTTGCAGGCGGGTAGGAGGTACTCAGTGCGGAGATCCGTCCCGCGAGCAGACGGTTGACGTCCTTCAGCGACAGGAGTTCGTCGAGAAGCCTGCGCAGGGCAACGGCGGGCAGCTGGTATTGCGGCAACAGGGGCAACTCGGCGAGCAGGGTCTGGACTTCGGTGTTCTCGGTAACTGCCTGTCCCACGGGGCGGCGTTCGGCCTCGTACGTGTCGAGGAGACCGGAAGGAGCCCAGCCGTTGACCGTGGCAGCCAGCTTCCAGCCCAGATTCATGGCGTCCTGCAAACCCGTGTTCAGTCCCTGACCCGCCGCGGGGAAGTGAATGTGAGCGGCGTCCCCGGCGAGCAGGATGCGGCCGGACCGATAGGAGGCGGCGAGGCGGGTGGCGTTGCCGAAGCGCGAAAGCCAGCGTGGCTGCGCGATCCCGCAGTCGGAGCCGCAGATCCGCGTCAGCGAGGTACGGAACTCCTCCAGAGTCACCGGCTGCCCGGCCGGAATCCGCATCCGCTCCGGATCGATGCAGACGATCCGGGTGATCCCGCCCTCCAGCGGGACGGCCAGCACGCCGCGGGCCCGAAGGGCACCAAGAACCGCTGGATCCGCGTCGACCTCCGCAAAGTCCCCGAGTATGCCGGTCAGTGTCTCGTCGGTGCCCGGGAAGGCGATGTCGGCAGCCTGCCGCACCAGACTGCGACCGCCGTCGCAGCCGACCGCGTACTGCGCCCGTACGGTGTCGACGGCCCCGTCAGGCCCGCGCACCTCCAGTTCGACGCCCGTGGCGTCCTGGCGCAGCCCGGTGGTCTCGTGCCCGCGGCTGATGCGGACGCCCAGCTCTCCCGCCCGCTCCTCCAGCAGCGCCTCGGTGCGGGCCTGGGCCAGGAAGAGGGTGTAGCCGTGGCGGGAGTCGAGCGCGGCAAAGTCCAGCCGGGTGTCCAGACCGGCGAAGTGCCAGCCCGGCACCGGGTTTCCGAGGGCGAGGAAGCGCGGCGCCAGGCCCCTCATGTCCATCAGTTCCACACTGCGCGGGTGCAGGGTCAGCGCCCGTGAATCACGCTGCGGCGCGGTACGCCGCTCCACGATCCGGGTCCGTACGCCCGCCAGCGCCAGCTCGCAGGCGAGCATCAGCCCGGTTGGGCCGGCTCCCACGACCAGTACGTCGGTGTCCGTCAATGTGACCTCCCCTATTTAGTGAACGACGTTCACGTGAACAATGTTCACTATAATGGCGACCATGAGCAACCCGTCAACCCGCACACGGGGGCGCCCCCCACGGCTGGACCAGGCGCGCACCGTCGAGACAGCCCTGGATCTGCTGGACGAGGCTGGGCTCGACGCGCTGACCATGCGGCGTCTGGCTGATGCGATGGGCGTCCAAGCCGGCGCGCTGTACCGCTACTTCGCCACCAAGCAGGAGCTGCTGACCGCCATGGCGGACCGGATCCTGTCCGACGTCGACGCGTCCGCGGTACCGGCCGGCGAAGAGTGGAGCGAGCGGCTGACCGGCCTGGCCAGAGCGCTGCGCACTGCGCTGCTCGCCCACCGCGACGGCGCCCGCGTGTTCGCCGGCACGCACTCGACCGGGAAGCACACCCTGCACTTCGCCGACGCCGTGATCGGCGTTCTGCGCGAAGCCGGTGTCGACGATGCGGACGCGGCGCGCGCCCTGATGGCGGTGGCCAACTTCACCGTCGGCCACACGCTGGAAGAGCAGGCCGCCGCTCGGGAACCGGGAACGGACGCCCCCGCAGACCCGGGACGCCTGGGTGATGCCGTGGCGGCCGGGTCGTACCCGCACCTCACAGCCACCCTGCCCGTGCTCAGCAGCACGGACTTCACCGCCCATTTCGAGTTCGGGCTGCGCCTGCTCATCGACGGGCTGCGCGCCCTGCCGCAACGACGCTGACAGAGCGTCTCGCATGCCCGCTGAGGCAGGCGACCATACGGCTCTCGCATACCGGCAATCCCGGGCGGGATGAAGCAACCGACCGGGCCACCGCGGTCACCGATCGCAGCCAGCCGAGGACACTGAACAGCGGTCTCCACCAGTCCAGATGGCGCCCGTCCACGCGCGGGCCCGCGCCGGAATCCTCCAGGTCACCGGACACATCCTGGCTGCCGAGCAGCCACGCGAAGCACGCACCCCGCTGGCGCCGGAGAGGAACCGCACGCGCACCGGCATCACGCCCTCGTGCCACATTGGTCCGGGACCAGGCCTCCGGAAAGCACCCCAGCGCTATCCGCACGCTGCTCAACGCGCCACGCATAATTCGCTCGGCACCGGAGGGCAAAGCGATGCACAGTGATCCCGTGAGCGAAAAGGGGCTGGACCAGGACGGCACCATCAAGCGCGAAGGCGCACTGGATCGCGTGCCCGAAGCATTCGCCCCCGTCGTCGCCGCGGCCCGTGCTCAGATCACCGAAACATTCGGCAGCACAACACGGCTGCACAGCGCCTACCTCTACGGCAGCATCCCCCGCGGCACCGCCACCCCCGGGGTCTCCGACCTCGACCTCCAACTCGCCCTCCACGACGAGCCCACCGACGCCGACAGCGCCGACGCCAGAGCGATCGCGACCACACTCGACCAGGCGTTCCCTCAGATCGACGGCGTCGGGATCCTGCTGACCAGCACACGCACTCTGCTCAGCGACCTCGAACGTCACGATGGCGGATTCTTCATCGCCTGCCTTTGCACCCCACTGCTCGGCAACGACCTTGCCGAGCAACTCCCCCGATATCGCCCCACTGCCCTGCTCGCCCGCGAGACGAACGGCGACCTGGCCCTCGCGCTGCCCCGCTGGCGCACCCGGGCGGCCGGAGCCGCCACCGACGGCGAACGCAAGGCCCTCAGCCGCGTCGTCGCCCGTCGCATCGTCCGCACAGGGTTCACCCTGATCATGCCCCGCTGGGGCGGCTGGACCAGCGACCTCAGCGATTCCGCCGCGCTCTTCGGCCGCTACTACCCCGAGCGCGCTGAGCAGATGCGCATGGCCGCAGCCACCGGGCGCGCCCCCTCGGCCGACCCGGCAGTGCTCACTCTGCTCATGAACGACCTGGCTCCATGGCTCGCGGCCGAATACACAGCCGTGCACGGCGAGAAGACACCGCGGCCCTGAACGGCTCGTCCCATCGGATTCGGTGATCCTGGCTCGACGTCGGTGAAGCGGACTTCTCCCAAGCTGCCGGCTCGGCGGCCGCCGTCCGGGCAGTAGAGCCCTTGAGAACATCGGCGGCGATCTCCTGCAACCGGCGCTCGGTGGCGCCCTGTTCCTGGGCGTTGCCGAGACGCGCTGCGTACTGCGGTGGGCGGGCGACGGAGAAATGGCTGGCCCCAGGCGACCGCCCGCCGGTCAGCATCGTTCGTCTAGCCTGACACCATGACGAACCTGTTGCCCGACGACCGGTTGGCCCGCTCATCCGTGGTCGCGAACAGCAGCATGAACCGCGAGCGAACGCTGACTGGCGTCAACAGCTACACAAGGGAGCTCGGGTTCGATCCAGCGGGGTGGCTGCTGGATCGCGGCGGTGAGGCGTCCTGGTTGGACCTGTGCAGTGGGGAAGGCCGTGCCCTGAAGGCGGCAGCCGGCCGCCTGCCCGCAGGGGCCGTCCTCACCGGGGTCGATCTGGTCGGTCCCCTGGTCCCCCAAAGCGCCGAAGACCAGGTCGAGTTGATTGCCGCCTCCTTGGCCGAGTGGCGGCCCGACCGTCTGTACGACCTCATCACCTGTGTGCATGGCATTCACTATCTCGGCGACAAGCTGGGGCTCATCGCCCGTGCGGCCTCATGGCTCACGGCCGACGGGCTGTTCGCCGCGCATCTCGATCCGGCGTCGGTACGTCATGCCGACGGGACCAGCGCGGCACGCCCGGTCCTGACGGCGCTGCGGGCTGCCGGATTCTCGTACCACTCCCGCCGGCACCTGCTCGTCCTGCGGGGCAGGCGCGACGTCGAGCTTCCTTTCGACTATCTCGGCGCGGACTCCGGGGCCGGTCCGAACTACACGGGCCAGCCGGCGGTCGCGTCGCACTACCACCGAGATCTGCGGAGTCGCACCGCACGCTGACTGCGGACGTGCGGCGCCGGTGGAAGTGAGCCGTTGGCCGAGGGTGTTCCTCCACACCCGCACGGCCCGCCCCGTGGGCGGCACCGACCTCCCCCAGCTGACCACGGTGCAGTCAGTGCTCACACCTCGCGCAGGCAAAGAGCGTCATCCGGGATATTGCGCCGGGTTTACGAAGTGCCTGATCCCTGTGCGTTCCGCCCTGCGCTGCGCGTACTGAGGCGGCGCGCCTCCGGGCAGATCTCGGATCATCGGCCATTGTCAGGTGCTGACGATCTCCTGGCGGGGAAGTCATGATGTGTCGGCTTCTGACCTCCGTGAATGGACGGCTGCGTGTGAGCACTACCCCCAACGAACTTCCCACCGGCCGTACTCCGGGTCGGACCTGGACGGTGCGGCTGACGGGGCATGCGGACCGGACGGCCAGCGTGTCCTGCTCGACTGGAGCCTGCACGATGCCTCCCAGATCGCGGGACGTGACGTCTCTGCGGCGGTTCGCCGCGCTGCACGCAGCCTCGCATGCGAAGGCGGCCCGGGTCCGCGAGAGGGCTTCCTGCCAATGCTGGGCGCAGAGTTGTGCCGCGCACGAGGGCATGCGCGTGCACTGCGGCGGCACTGCAGTGCTGGTACTGCGTCACGATCCGGCCGTCGGCCGGGTGTGGCATCTTGCCGAGGTCTGTACTGCGTGCGCGAAGCTGATGACCCACACCCGGGTCGTCGGTATGCCCGCGCCCATCACCCGCCCGGCCCCTGCGCGGCGCGCGGAGCACAGCGAAGTGGCCGAGCAGCGCGTGCCGGAGCAGGCGGCACCTGCTGTGGCGGTGGGGTTCTCCTCCCCCACGCCTACGGGCGGGGACGACGGCCCGGGCCGTGCGCCCCGGCAGGCCCGGAGGCGGGCTCCGCGCCGCGGTCATCGCCGCTGAGGTATCGCGGGCCCCGGCGGTGATCTGTCGCTGTCGGGGCCATTCGCTGATGCGGGTGATGGGCTCCACGACCTCAGGAAGCTGCCGCGGTGGCCTTCTCGACGGCCTCGGAAGCAGCAGCCTCGGTCGTGATGGCCGTGTAGTGGACGGCCGCTCCCTGCTTTACCCAGTGCCCGCGGCTGCGGCCACCAGGCGTTCGGTCGTGGTGCGCACGAGCTTGTCGTTGAGGTGCGACCCCACCCGGCGCCATGGGACCGGCGACGGAAGCCGAACCGCCATATCCCTCCTTCCCGACCCAGCGTTTTCGGAACGGCGGGCCGTGGTGGCGGCCCGGTTGGGGGAACTGGCCTTCCTGCACCGGGGCCTGCACGTCTCGCTACCGACGAAGGCCCGCGCGAAGCATCCCGGTCCGAGCGGCTCCGGTTTCCGTGCGGGGGCGCGGGACTTCGTCACCTTCCTCGACGCACCCGCCGGTGAACCCGTTCGTCCGGACGTCATCGGCCTCGAGCGGGAGGCCCCGCCATGGCGGGGACAGTAGAGATAGCCCGCTCCAGACGCAGCCATGAGCCGGGCACCGCCCTCGAGAGGAGGACCGTTGCCCCCTCTCCCCAGTTTGCCGGATTTGCGTGAACTGTGAAGGCGGCGCGATGTCCTGCCCTCGGTTCTGGGGGATTCGCCCCTCGTCCCCCTCGCCTTGGCCCCAGTACCGAGCCCACTCGGAGTCCGCGCCACGGCCTACGCCTAGAGTGATTCGGCGTCAGGTGAGATGATCAAAAGCTGACTGAATATGGACGTTCTGACCGCTCGTGTTCACAATTGCGTGATCACAGTGTCGCGTGCGCTGAATCCGTCATCGGGCAGCGTGTCGCCTGGGACCGATGACAGGTGTCATCTGGGGGGAGCATCGTGAGCGCAAGACCGGCGCCAAGCGCGCCAGGAAGCCATCGCTGCCGTGAGGCAGACATAATTCTGTTCCAGCGGAGCTGACCGGTGCGCAACAGCGACTACTACCTACCCGCTATCGCTCTGGGCATCGCGTTCATCGCCAAGCTGCCCGCGCTGCGCCGCGGTTGGCGTGACCCGCTCGTGCGGTCGGTCAACTTCCTCGTCTTCACCGCCGCGATCTGCTTCTTCTTCGCAGCCCCGCCGACCATCACAGCGGTCAACGACCTCACCGGCATCCCGAACTTCTCCGGCCCGCTGGTGTACTGCATCATGTGCGCCTTCAGCGCAGCGTGCCTCGTACTGATCGTCAACTGGCGGGGCGGCCCTCCCGAGGGAGTCGCCCGCAGTTCCCGCCGCTGGCTCACCGGCTACGGCATCGCCATCGCTGCACTGCCGATCTTCTTCCTCCTCGGGGACGCGCCGGTCGAGCGCCTGCGTGACCTGGACACGTACTACGCCAGCACCCCGTTCATCCGCGAAATGATCGTCACCTACCTCGGCGCGCACTTGGTATCTGCGCTCGTGACCACGTCGCTGTGTGCGCGATGGGCACGTCACGTGACGGGATGGCTGCGCCTGGGCCTTGGCGTACTGATCGTCGGGTTCGTGTTCAACCTTGCGTTCAGCATCACCAAGCTGTCCGCAGTGGTCGCCCGCTGGTTCGACACGGACTGGGACACCCTGAGTACCAACATCGCGCCCCCGATCGCCGCCGCCGGCGGACTGATCGTGACCGTGGGCTTCCTCACCCCACTCGTCGGACCGCGGATCAGCGAGCCGCTGGCCGCCTGGATCACGTACTGGCGGCTGGGGCCGCTGTGGCGGCGGCTGCGGCCCGCGCCCGGAGATCGCATCGTGATGCAGCTGCCGTGGTGGTCTGCCCCGGACATCCGACTGACCGTCCGCGAGACCGGCATCCACGACGAACTGCTGCGACTGCGCCCGTACCTCGACGACGCCGTTCGCCAACGGACCGTGGACTCTGCGATCGCGACCGGTATTCCGTCCGACCGCGCGAACCTGGCCGGGACCGCCGCGATGGTCGCGGTCGCCGCGAAGGCTCGCGCCGCAAGTCCGAACAGCGTCGAGGAACACACCGAGCAGACCTTGGCGGCCGCCGACGCCCTGACCGCCACGCTCGCCTCCGGTCGCGAACGCCTGGTCCAGCTGTCACGAGCCCTGCATTCGCCCGTCGTCACAGCCGCCCAGCTACAGGCGGCGCCAACAGAGAGCAGCACACGATGACTCCGACCTCCCCCAAGCACCGCCGCGCCGTCATCATCGGAGGTGGCATGGCCGGCATGCTCGCGGCCGCGGCCCTGGCCGACCACGCCGAGAAGGTCACCGTCATCGAACGCGACCAGCTGCCCAACAGCCCGATCCCCCGCAAGGGCCTGCCGCAGGCCCGGCACGTCCACGTCCTGTACTCCGGAGGCGCCAGAGCTTTCGAGAGCTTGCTGCCCGGTGTCACTGAACGGTGGCTCGAAGCAGGAGCTCGGCGCATTCCGCTACCGACCGGCCTCGTCTCCTATACGGCGCAGGGGTGGCTCAGACGATGGTCCGAAATGCAGTTCATGATCGCCTGCACGCGTGACCTCCTCGATCTGGTGGTTCGCGACCGCGTCATGGACCAGCATCCGCACGTCACGCTGCTGCAGGAGCATGAACTGCTGCGCCTGAACGGCACCGCCGACCGCGTCACCGGCGTGCGAGTCCTCGGCCCCGACGGCCAGGAGGCCGACCACGAGGCCGACCTCGTGGTCGACGCCAGCGGCCGCGGCTCACGCGCGCCGCACTGGCTCACCGACCTCGGCATCCCGACGATCGAGGAAGCCGAGGTCGACTCCGGTCTGGTGTACGCCTCCCGCCTGTACCGGGCGCCGGAGGGCAGCGAGAGCTTCCCTCTCGTCAACGTCCAGTCCGACCCGAACACTCCCGTGCCAGGCCAGACCGCGACGATCGAACCGGTGGAAGGCGGCCGGTGGCTGGTCACCCTGTCCGGCACCCGCGGTGGTGAACCCACCAACAACCCCGACGAGTTCGAGAAGTTCGCGCGCTCGATCCGCCATCCCGTCGTCGGTGAGCTGATCTCCACGACGACCCCGCTCGACCAGACCGTCACCGTCACCCGCAGCACCGTCAACCGGCGCCGCTACTTCGAGAAGGCCAAGTCCTGGCCGGACGGGTTCGTCGTGATCGGTGACGCCGTCGCCACCTATAACCCGCTGTACGGGCAGGGCATGTCGGTGGCTGCGCAAGGCCTGATCAAGCTACGGAACGAGGTCCGCCTGCAGGGCCTTGCCGCGCACGGTCTCGCCCGCGCCGCCCAGCGAGCGCTCGCAGGGCCGGCCGCCATGGCGTGGGAACTCGCGACCTCGCAGGACATCCTCTACCCCGGCGCCGTCGGCCAGCCGCCCCGGGCCGGGGCCGGCGTGGCCACCCGGTACGTGAACCGGCTGATGCGTACGGCCACAGGTCGACCGGCAGTGTGCGCGGCGTTCCTCGACGTCATCACCCTCTCCAAGCCCGCCACTGCTTGGGGCCACCCGGACACCGTCGTCGCCAGCCTGCGCGGCCCGGGACGTCGCCCGCTGAACGAGCCCCCCCTCACCGATGCCGAGTGGGCCATCGCCGCCGGCAACAGTGATGACCCCACGCCGGTGGGTGTGCCCAAGGGTTGATCTGGCAGCCCCGGCGGGGCCGAGAACCACCTTCGCCCCGCCGGGCCCGTGCGGCACGATGCGCACCGGAGGAACCCCCAGTCTGCGGGGCGTCCTGTTGAGACGACGGACTTCGGTACAGGGCAAGCGACCGTCAACTCCCCCAGAAGCATGCTCAGCCACAACGGCTGGACATCTCGGCCGCCCGGCAGCAGCGGCGAGCAGCTGTCCGGAAGGCCGGACCCACAAGGCCGACTCTCGGGGCAGAACGAATGGGGCGCGGCATGTCGCCGTTCGCCTGAGGACCCCACAGTGCAGCCCTTCTCTGCGGTTCGGTGTGCGTGTTCGGTACGGGCCGCCATCGTGCCGGGGCAGCCAGGCGGAGAGAGTAGGAAGCCGCCGAGCTCGGGCTGCAGCGCGCGCCCGAGCGTGTGCGGCTCTTGTCGCTTGCCTACGAGCGTGGTCATCGGGCCGAAGCGGTGGGCGGCTTGCCGGCCTGCGCCTGCTGAATCCGCTGGACGACCATGGCGGCGAGGGTCTGGAGCCGGTCGGACGGGATGTCGGCGGTCGAGTCAAACCTGTACTCGATCTTTGCAATGACGTTGCCCTGCCGCACGTTGATCCCCTTGCCGGGCAAGATCGGCGGCACGTCCGACGAGGCGTCGATGTCGAAGGCGTCGATCTCATCGCCAGGAGGGTCCTCGCCCACCTCGTCCGGCGAGCCTTCGCCTATGAAGAAGCGGGCTGCGGTCGTGGAGTCGGGGAAAGAGATGTACCGGAACACCACCTCCTGGTCGGCCATGGCAGCGAAGGCGGAACTTCCGACAGAGAGTGCTTCGCCGCACCATTCGTCCGGCCAGCCCTCATCCACGCAGTGCACGGTGTCGCCGTTGCCACGTGCCCTTGGTCTGTCGCGGGCTTGAAGGTCCACCGGGACGCTGTGCTGATCGGGCAGAGCTGCCTCCAGCAGCCGCGTGGAAAGCACACGCTGCGCCTGCGGATTCGCCTTTCCGCCTGCTTCGCTGTTCTTGCTGCTGCTGGTGGCGCGCTGCGGGGCACCGGTACTGTCGCAGCCACCTAACAGCCCGGCAGTCAGCAGGGCGACTGTGGCGTAGGCGGCGGCAGTGCGGTAGTTCGGGACTCGGGTCACCTGACGTTTCCTCTTCCTCACTGTGGCTGCGGATCGCGTACGGGCGCCGGTCTGCCGCCGCAGACGATGCCGATCTTCTCCACCAGCGTGGTGTGCATCGCCCGTACAAGGGAGACACAGGCTGCTGAGAATGGCGTCACTGCGGGCGGGGATGGCGGCGTCGTGCCTCTGCTCCGTTGGATCATCTGTCATGACGTCCTGCATTCCGACGAGGACGTCAGGATGCCGGGCTCGGCAGGCGTCTCGTCACACCCCTATTCCTTCACGAGCTGAACCACTCCCACCCAAGGGGTGTCGTCGCCGGTCGTGTGGAAGGCGCGGATTCGCCAGCGGCCCGCTGGTACGACAACGGGAGCCTGCTCCGGCAGGCGCGAGCTGCCGGGGTAAGGCATGGCGAGATCCGCTCCCGACTCCGCGGAATCCATCAGCACCGCCGGACCATCCGTTTCCCATACCCCGCAGTTCTCCCACGCCGTCTCCGGATCCGCCAGCACCCTCTCGGCTGCGGCGAGCAGATCGGCATCGGTGTCGGCGGCGAGCCAGCGCAGGAAGAGTCGTCGTTCTGGCAGGTAGCAGGTCGTGGCCGGCTCGTCGCCCAGCACGAGCGCGCGGGTGCCGCTTTCGTCGATAGGAATCACCCCAGCAAGGTCATCCACCGCGCAAGCACGGTCGTAGTCGTCGGATTCATCGGTGTCCCGATCACCATTCCGGCTTCCGTGCAACCACCCCAATCCTGAAGGGCCGAGACCGGAACGACGATGAGCGGGCCCCCCATCGACACAACCCAGGTCAGTTCAGGCAGTCCTCGACGCGCGGGGCTCGCTTGGTGGGAGAGGTTCATGGAGGCAGTATGGCCAGGCCCTCTGACAACGCCTCTTGGGCAGCCCCTACGCCGACCGACGAAGCACCGCACCCGATGGACGGCGGGTGCGCAGGTAGCGTGACACGCGCTTGCCCTGTTCACGTCAGCCTGGTGCTGACGGGCAGGAATGACTGCAACCATGCGTCGTTTCCCGGACGTTGCCCGCCGCCGTCACCGCGTCAGAGTCAGACCCTCGCCCTATAGACATGCTTCCGTAGTATTTCGCCGGATGCGTGGCTGGCGGAGCCAGGAGCCCGATCACCAACACGTAGGGATTCTCTGAGGCAAGCGACCACCACGACTTCCTGATCGTGCACGCCGACCAGCAGGGCCTCGGCCTGTGAGCCGTGGCGGCTCGAGCTGTTGAGCCCTGGCGACACGACTGAGTCGCGGCGATCACCGTCGCCCGGACGCGGCCGGGACCCTCTGTCATTGTGGTTCGGTGCATCAGTCACTACTGCGGGAGGGCGGGAACTTGCGGCGTGCGGCGGTGGGTGTCGATATCGGCGGGACGAAAGCGCTGATGCTTGCCGAAGGGCCGGAGCTACGCGGCGGTGCGGTCACCCGGCGCGTGGACACCGGGCCCGAGACCACTCCGGGTGACCTCCATAAGGCTGTCGAGGAGTTCCTTGCGGACCACCAGCTGGAGCCGACGGCGCTCGGGGTAGCGGTTCCGGGGCTTGTCGAGAACGGCCGGGTCGCGGTCTCCGATGTACTGCCACAGCTCGCAGGGTGGGGCGGCTTGGGGAACCACACCATCCCCTCGCTCCTGGTCAACGACATCAGAGCAGCACTCGCCCAGGAGGCCGCCGGACTCGCACGATCCGCCACCGCCGCAGTGGTTGTCTGCGGGACTGCCGTGGGTTCGGCATACCTGTCCGAAGGCCGGGTCGTCCGCGGGGCGCGCGGCTGGGCCGGCGAGATCGGCAGCCTTCCCATGACCACACCCCTGGGCGTACGCCGCCTCGACGAACTGGCCGGCGGCAGCGCCATCGTGCGTGCGGCAGGAATGCCACCGCGGTCGATCCACACCGCGCTCGCCGAGAAGGACCGCCGGGTGCAGGCCGTCGTGCACGCAGCAGGCGAGGCGTTCGGGCTGGCGCTCGCCTCGCTGGTCAATTTCCTCAACCCTGAAGTGGTCCGGGTCGCGGGTGGAACCCTTGGCTACCCGGGCTACTGGGACGCCGCGCTGAGCGCCGCGAAGGAGAATGCCCTCCCTGAACTCTGGTACTCCTGCACCGTCGAGCGGATCGAGAACCCGGACCTGGTCGTCGCCCGCGGCGCCATCCGGCTGGCGACCGCGATGGTTGACGGTCAGAGATGGGTCCATCAGTACGTATAGGTGGTGATGTGCTGCTCCCCCGCGGCCACGTATGGCATCGGCCCTGCAGTGGCGTAATGGGCTGCCGCAGCAGACCGTCCTGCGGTCCTTCAGAACCGGGCGGAGGCGCGTGCCGAAGCCGGACCTACCAGGGTCTGCGCCGACGGCCGAAGCCACTCGGCCGATAGCCGGTCATGGACCGCTCGGGCCGGGGACGCCGTCGAGGACACCCACAAGGTCGTCGAGGATCCTCATCAACTCCTCAGCCGGGATCTCGGCCACGAAAACCTGGCCCGCGTGCTCGGGATGGTTGAGCAGGTGTTCCTCGCGCCAGAAATCCCACGTGATCACCACGCGGCCCGCGTCACGGAAGAGGTGCGCCGTCACGTTGTCGGTCGTGGGCCCCCAGCACAGCGTCTGAAACTGGCTACGGAGCTCGTATCCGGCCTCGGTCTCGGCCTCTTCGTCGGCCTGCGAACCGAGCATGAGGCGCTGGTGTACGGCTTTCGGATCTAAGCCGGCGAACGGCTGAGGCGAACCCCCGGCCGTACGCAGCCAAGCGGCCGTCTCCGACACATCACGGCGGAACTGGGGCACGAAAGCGACATTGTCGTCGCAGGTCAGCCACACCCCAGCGGCCCACAGGTCCACTCGGCGCAGCTGGCCAGGCCCGCCCACTTCGACGGCGAACTTGCTCTTGTCTCCCAGAACCACGCTCACGTCAGGCACGTCGCAGACTCAGCCTCTCGCACACAACCCATTACCTCCCTCGGGACCACCTCGCGTGTCAACTGCACCGCCGATCAAGCCGAACAACCACCGTTGACTACGGTGGCAGCCATGGAGTCACCTTGCACGTTCGGCGAGGACCTGCTTCCTGATCGGCAGCCCTGGGACGTCACGTTCGACGAGCTCACCGTCTCGTACAGCCAGTTCTGGGTCCTGGCCGAAGGTGGTGCCCGCTGCGATGTGGAGTCGGCAACTCCACGGGGCGACTCCGTGTACGGCCACGGCGCCGCGGTGGGCGTCCCGACGCTGGCGTCGCGTGCGAACATCAGCGCCGTTCTGTCGGTATGGGACGACGCGCCGCCCGACGGCATCGGGGTGTACCTCGGCAGATGCCGGATCGAGGTCGCGGAACGAGAGCTGACGCTGGTCAATGTCGAAGGTCGGGAGCCTGGGCCGGCCCTGGTGCTGCCGGACTCCGGGTCCCACGAGGTGAAAGTCTGGCGGCGGTCCGCGGACGGACCGGAGCAGTACGACATCCGGGTGTGGCCGAGCGCGGGCTCAGTGCCAGAGCCGGTCGCGCCTCGTCGTGAGCTCCTCCGCCAAAGGCGGAGCGCCGTCTCTCGGAGAAAGCCGACGACGAACCAGAGTTGGAGCTCGCCGGAGTCGCCACGGGACGACGCGAAGCGAACGTCAGACCGGTGACAGTCCTGCAACTCACAGCAAGGGCCGCCAACTACCCTTACGACAGACCATAAATGCACTCGCTGGGCACCAGGACCTGTCCGGGCGATCACGTGACAGTTCGGTGAGAGCGATCCGGATTGGGCCTCTACAGGAAATGGATCTTCGTCCGCTGTCGGCTGTGGCAAGGTGCTGGCATGTCCAACCCCATCGCGTACCCGATCTTCCGCACCACCGACCCGGTACTCGCTCTGCGCGTGGCGCGTCAGCTCGTGGCAGTGGGCGACCGGCAGTACGCGGAGGTGTCAGTGGACGTCGAGCTGTGCACCGTCCCGGACGTGTTGCGAATACGTGAGGCGCTGCCGGATGCCTGGTTCCGGAAAGAGGATGTCAAGGACTGGGCGCGGGATCCTTCTGACCCGACGGGTTTGCACGGCGGAGTCCGCGCGCCCGAGCTTTCCAACGATCCGGACTTCCTCTCCTCGCACCTGCCGCTCTGGGCGTCGATGGAATACCGGCCCGTGGGCAGCGTCGAGGAGGAGTTCGCGGCCTTGGTAGGCCCGAACATCGGCGAGATCTGGTGGTCCAGCTTGCTGTGGCCCGATGTACCGGACCGTGACATCCACGGCGAAGCCAACAACGCCCGGGTCTCTTTGCTGTTCAACTGCCGAACCCAAGGCCTCGACCAGCGCTCCGGTGAGCACACTGTGCTCGTCCACGTGCGCCGTAGGAATCGCGACGGGTCCGAGGAACGGCACGCCTCCTGGTTGGCAGAGCAGATCGGACAGTCCGTCATCGGCCCACCCCAGGAGTGATCCCCTGATCGGTTCCAGCCAGTCCGGTCGATCACGAGCAACGGCATGCAAGTGCCTTGGTGGTCCGCAGCGAACATGCGTTTGACCATGCGTGAGACCAGCATCCATGACGAACTGCTCCGGCTACAGCCCCTTGACGACGAGGTGCGTCGGACCGCCCTCGCTGCCGCCTTCGCCGGCCGCGCGCCGGCAGCCGAGGCGGACGTCGTCAGCGCCGTTGTGATGGTGTCCGCCGCTGTGGAGAACCGTGCACATCGGCCCGAGGTGGGATCAGCCGATCATGGCTATCGCACCTCCGCGGCCACCGCGGCATTGACCGCCACTCTCGCCCCGGGCGCAGCCGACTGCTGCAGATGTCCGAGGCGTTGCAGTCCCCCTTCGTCGCAGCCACGAGTATGCGGGCGGCGACGGCAGAGAGCCGTTCACGATGGGGCCCCTCAGGAATCATGTGCCTACCTGGCGTTCCCTGTGATGCGGGGCGGACACAACGTCCCGTTCATCGGGCTCATGGGCGTACGGGACACAGAGGCGTGCCGGGCGCACCGGGTCACGAGCATGCCGGGCCATGCGCTTGAGCACAGGGAGCGGTGCGTCTCGGTGTGCAGTCGGTGACGCCTGTCGCCGGTCAGCCCAGCGGCCTGGCGTGCCGGATGCAAGCGGGCGCGCTACTTCGTCAGCTGGTCCGACAGGTCCTGGACGAGCCGCCAGTCGTCCCCGTCCCGTTCGAAGACGAGCCGGTACATCCCTACATAGGGCGTGGTCGGCGCCAGCTTCCTTCCATTCGTGTCGGAGGTGTACGGAGTGGTGAACTCATTGACGTCCACGATGAATCGGACACCCCTTTTCTTCACCTCCGTAACGTCGGCTCTGGCGTCGGCCTGGTTCCAGACCTTGCCCGCCGGCGCGGGGTAGTTCCGCCACTGCGCCCCGGGCGCATCCGCGCGCCGCTGGAAGACATCCTCGGCAGCCTGCTCGAGAGACTTCCGTTCCGCGTCCCGATCGGCCGCCGCTGCCTGGCTCGTCACCAGCAGCCCGCCGGGCACCGTCACGAACACCGCCGCTGCCGCGGCCAGCCCAATCTTGTGCTTCTTCTGCACTTCGCCCCCACCCCTGGATGCATCGATATGTCGATGCATCGATCTGCCCGGAGAGTAGCAACGATCAACCCTCTTGCCCAGACGAATCAGTAGGTAGGGGGCTGGATCACGCAAAGGGGCCAGCCGAGGGCACGCGAGGACGGCGGGGTCTGCCCGATCGCTTCGTTGGTCTCGCCTGCCATCATCTACTCGCCTTCGTCCAGGACGGCGTCGTGCAGGTACTCGCGGTTGCGCCCAGGCGGCACTGTGACCTGCGGGAACACGCGTCTCAACGCCGTGTCGTCGTCGGTCTGTCTCACGCTCGTGTCCGAATCTTAGAACCGGCTACGGGGGACGAGCAGCCGATCTGCGGGTGGGCGCCCAAGGCCCTCCGGGTGCGCGGCCCGCTGACTGAACCAGTCACCCCAACTGGCAGCCGCCTTCCCGCAGGACGGGGTTTTCCGTTGCGTGGCGCGTGAGACAGACTGGGCCGGCCTGGGCACGCAACTACCTCTGGGAGCACGTCGGATGAGCAACAACGTACTGACCATGTACGGCGGGCCGAGACGAGTCGGACGAGTCGAGGGCCAGGGTCAGGCGAAGGTGACGGACCTGGTCAGCTTCTCCGACGGGTCTGGGCCGGCGCCGTCGGTCGTGTACGTGGAGCGCGAACTGCCGCCGGGAGGCACGTCCGCGTACCTCGCGGCCCGGCGCGGCGGGGCCCGTTCCTTCGTTCTGTGGGCCGACGACCAACGCCGGGAACGGGTGGCCACCGTGGTCACCCTGTCGGCCGGCGGCGGCGTCGCGAGGTTTCACGTGCTCGGCGCGCGCGGCGAGGTCATCGGCACGCTCGTGCGCGAGAAGGCGCTCCGCGGCAGGGGCCTGCGCACCCGCTGGACCGTGCACCAGCCCGGCGGCTCCGAAGCGGTCGGCTTCAAGGGGAGGATCGTGTGGTGGTGGATGTGGTGGCTCTTGCTGCCTTTCATGACATTGGTTCTCATGGTCAGTGTCTTCGACAGCGTCCCTGGTAACGAGGGCGGCTTCGCCCGCGCACCCCGCCGCATACGGTGGCGCGCGAACGGGCAGGTCCCGCTGGAGTTCAGGTCCAAGGGCGACAAACTGCACGTACACGCACCTGGTGTCGACTGGCGGCTCGGGGCAGCGCTGATCGCCCTCCTACGCAGCTTCAACGCCGGCGCGTGGGACTCGGTGAAGTGAGCGGGGGACGACGCTTGGGCGCGGTGCGTGCTGTGGCGACGGAAGTTGGTGTTCCGTGGCCGCGCACCGTAGAACTGGGCCTCATGTCTGATCAGCAGCCTACCGGGCACCCGGCGCCAAGGCCCTTGCCCGGTCCACCCGGCGGGTACGGTCCGCCCGGCTGGTACGGTCCACCACGGTTCCAGGCGGTCAGTGCCGGGTACCGGCGTTGGGCCGGCGTCCTGCTCCGGCTCGCGATCGCCGTCGCGGGTCTCATGGTGGTCGCTTTCGTAGCCGGCATCGTCTTCCTGGTGAAGGCGGACGCGGACGACGCCGCCTACGGCTATCTCGCTCTCTTCCTCTGGTTCGGGATCGCCGCCGCGATCCCGGTGCTGCTGGCGCTCGGTATACCCGCAATCGTCATGACGCGGCGTGTACGGCAACAGGAGCGGCTGGGGCACGATGCCGTGCACCCAGGGCTCACAGTCGGCGAACAGTAGTCGAGCCGGGCAAGGGTGCCTGCACACTGATCCCGGACGGTTCGCGCTGCCCCCTCAGCCACCCACAACCAGTCGCGCCGGTACCCCTTGTTCGGGTCGCAGTCAGGTGGAGACAGGATCCGGGGACAGGGCGGTGCGCAGCGCGAAGGCGCCGAGCAGACCGCCTGCCGTGAACCGCTGGGCGGTCATGACGCGGGGCCGGGCGGCCAGAAACCCCGACACCCGTGCTGCGCCCAACATGATCAAAGCGTTCACGGATATCCCCACGATGATCTGCACACCACCGAGCTGGAGCAGTTGTCCCCAGGCCGCACCTGCCTGCGGGTCCAGGAACTGGGGCAGGAGGGCGGCATACATAAGAGCGATCTTGGGGTTGAGCAGGTTGGTCAGCAACCCCATCGAGAACAGGCGGGTGTCGGAGACCGGAGGCAGGTCCTTGGCCGGGGCGAAGGGCGAGCGGCCGCCGGGCCTGAGCATGTCCCAGGCGAGATAGGCCAGGTAGACGGCACCGGCGAGCTTGACCACCGTGAACGCCAGTGGCACAGCGGCGAACAACGCGGACAGGCCCGCAGCCGCGGCCAGCAGATAGCACACGAATCCCACGGCGGTCCCGCTGAGGCTGACCAGGCCCGCCCTTCGGCCCTGGGTGATCGCGCGGGACGCGAGGTGGATCATGTTCGGTCCCGGGGTCAGGGCCATGCCCAGTTCGACCAGGGCCACTCCTCCGACGGCGGTCAGAGTGATCACCGGTCAACCTCCGGGTCGTTCATCGGGCACCTGCTACGAAAGCTACGCAATGGGGTCGCCCAGTTGCGACGGACGGCTACGACGCATCAGCAGCGCCTGCCTCGCCTTGTGCAGAATACGGCCTCGCCGCTCGGTGTCTTCATGGACCCCGACCCCGACCGCGCTCCTCCCCCACCGGAACACCAACGGGCTCTGACGGGGTCGAGCGTCGATGCGGTGGAGCCGCATGACCGGCTTCACCACCAGCAGTCGAGGTCGGCGGAACCGCCACGCACGACCGGATCGGTGCTCGTACCGCTGATCCGCAGCAGACCGCCGCCCCGTCCCCAGTCCAATTCGTACGTGCCTGCGCCGACGGGCCGGTAGCCATCGTCGACCGTCCAGGATGCCGACTCGCCCAGGGCCAGACCGGTGCGCCCCACCGCGTACGCCTCGCCATTGCCGATCACGAGGAAGGACGTCTCCCGCACCACGGCCGTGCAGCCCCCCGGCCCCGCAGGTCGCAGTACGTGGTACTCCGCGTTCGAGACCAGGTCGTCCACCGCTCCCCATGCAATGCCCAGCGCCGCCGCGACGATCAGCAACCTGCTCGCCCGCCGCGCCGACGCGGCTCGCTTCCGCGGGAGGCCCGCAGCATCCGCCCGACGACCCATCCGGGTAAGGGCCCACCGCAGAACGAGCGCGATGACAAGGAGACCCGCGCTCACCCCCCAGCCGGGCACCACCCGCCCCCGCACGACCAACAGAAGGCTGCTCCAGCTCGCCACTGCGGTCAGGGCCAGACTCCCGACGCCTGCTGCTGTGGAGACGGCGGGCGACAACATCACGCGGTGCTGCGTACGTGTTTCGATCACGGGGAGTACGACACTCTCAACGCGCCGACCGTTGCCCTCAAAGGTCGAAACTCTCCGAGAGCCGCGCCAGGCCCATGGCGGCCCGCAGCGCCTTGGCGGAGGTCCTGACGACCTACTTTCTCTTACGGCTCGCAGCGCAAGCCGCGGCAGAGGGCGGAGACCTGACCGATGTACGTCGTCGCTATGCGCTGTATGTCACCACAACGAGGGCAACAGGCCCTGGATCGGCAGGCGTAGGCGGCCCAGTCAGGTGGTGTCACGTCCGAGCGGTCGTCGCAGCTGA
Source organism: Streptomyces sp. AM8-1-1 (assembly GCF_032229325.1). Taxonomy (NCBI): domain Bacteria; kingdom Bacillati; phylum Actinomycetota; class Actinomycetes; order Kitasatosporales; family Streptomycetaceae; genus Streptomyces; species Streptomyces sp. AM8-1-1. The sequence continues at coordinate 8,172,039 of NZ_CP135086.1, read as the reverse complement.
GTACCGGGCTTGGTCCACACCGGAGATCTTCCTCAGCTTTTCTGCGACACCGCGACCTTACGGATTGCGTTGACGCCGAGTCGCAGGCTTGAGAGCTACGCGGAAGCCTTCCCCGCCGTAGAGAGACTCGTAGTGGATGGCGATGGCGAGACGCCGGGACAGGATGTCTGCGATCGAGGCGTGAAGATGCGGATCGTAAGCGGGAAGCGACAGCAGGTACTCGCTGTATCCGATCGGAAGCACTTCTCCTTCTCCGAACGTGACCGCGTTGAGGTGTGTCGGCAGATCAGCACGCACTCTGTCGGCGCAGGTCTTGTCCCAGCGGCCGATGAGCTCTCCGTCGAGGGTCACATGAGTGCTCACGACCAGGGCTGGCCCGAGTCCTGCGTTTGTGAGACGGATGCCGGACAGGGCACCCTCATGGGTGCCGCGGTGGAGCTGGAGTACAGGACGCACCGAACGTCGGTTGTGCTCCCTTGTGGTGTGTGCCTGCCAGACTGCTACGCCGAGCGATGCCAAGGCGATGACGACCGCGCATGTTGCGACGACGATCTCTGCGCTCATATTCCCCTCCCAAACCGCCTCAGCGGGACAACCGCTGGTGCCGCACGTGGGCAAACCGTGACCGATCCTGATGAACAAGGGCCCGAGTGGGGCCGGTTCATCAGTCTGCCTGGCAGTGACGGATGCGTGCCCGGAAGCCTCGACGCGGCTTCTGTCCCGCAGACCAGCTCGGCGAGCAACTGTGACTGGCCGTAGGAAGAACGGGACTGGTGCACCTCGGAGGATGAGCATTGCCGGTAGCGTGATCGCCTGCCGCATGGAATGTCCATGTGTCCGGCCGGCCCGTGCGAGGGATTCCGGTAGTGAGCGATAGGACCGTGATGAGCGAACCGACGAAGCCCAGAATCGAGGTCCCGGAGGGTGATGCGCCCACCGAGCTGACGGTCCGGGACCTCGTGGTGGGGGACGGACCCGAGGCGCGGCCGGGCAGGGTCGTCCAGCTTCACTATGTAGGGGTCACATGGGCATCCGGGAGGGAGTTCGACTCCTCCTGGGAGCGGGACCGACCGTTCAAGTTCGCCGTGGGCGGTGGCAGGGTCATCAAGGGCTGGGATCGAGGAGTGAAGGGAATGAAGGTCGGCGGCCGGCGCCAGATCATCGTTCCCCCACGCCTTGGTTACGGCAGGCAGTCACCCTCTCCATTGATCCCGGCAGACTCAACGCTGATCTTCGTCGTGGACCTGCTCACCGTCGTGGGCGCTTGACCGGCTATGCCTGATGAGTGACCTTCAACCTCGGAACCCATATCGGGCATTCCCGGGCAGGGGGGAATGACGGACGCAACGGCGCGGAGCGCAGCTCGGAGACCGCCCAATTCAGTTCAGGCTTGACTCGCGTACGTAGTCGTCCGAACCAGGCCCGCTGCCACCTGCCGTTTGGGGAGTCAGAACCAGCTTCTCTGCAGGCCGACCGCGCCCAACTGGTGAGATCGTCCAGCGAGTGCAGGACGAACGAGTACGGACAAACATAGGTAGAGGCGCTCTGTGCCCCTGACCCCACGCCTGCGGCCAAGCCCCGTGCGACGAGGCGGTCCACCCAGTCCGGGCGCAGCGCCGTAGCCTGACGGGAAATCACCTCGGTTCCGGCGCAGCCGGGATGCGGTGTCCAGCAGCCGGTCCACGCTCCAGTTCATCCACCGCCAGGCCCCGGCGCAGTTTGGTCGCGGACCACTCGGCGCCGTAGCGGCGCGGTACCTCTGGCGATCCCGACGGCGGGGTATCGTCCGCCCGGAAGCCTCGCGTCCGCGGCTCAGCGAACGGGGCGGAGGAGGAACACATGGCCGATCGCCGGCAGGGACCCGCGTCGGGTGACGGGTCCGCATCGCGGGCACCGGAAGCCCGCCATACCGGCGCGCGCGACACGGTGCGCCTCGCTGTGGTCATCGGCGCTCTCGGCGTGGTCTTCGGCGACATCGGGACCAGCCCGATCTACACCCTCCAGACGGTGTTCAACCCGAGCGACCCCCACCCCGTCCCGGTCACCACGGGCAACGTGTACGGGGTGGTGTCACTCGTGTTCTGGTCGGTGATGATCATCGTCACGGTCACCTATGTGCTGCTGGCGATGCGCGCCGACAACGACGGTGAGGGCGGCATCATGGCGCTGATCACCCTGTTGCGACGGTGGAGTTCACAGCGTGGGCGTCGAGGCACCGTCGTACTGGCCGCGCTCGGCATCTTCGGCGCGTCGTTGTTCTTCGGCGACAGCATGATCACCCCGGCGATCTCGGTGCTGTCCGCGGTCGAAGGGCTCAAGGTCGTCGAGCCGTCGCTGGAGGATGCGGTCGTGCCCATCACGGCGGTGATCATCGTCCTTCTGTTCCTGGTGCAGCGTAGAGGAACCGCGGCGGTGGGCAGGGTGTTCGGGCCGGTCATGATCGTCTGGTTCGTGGCCATCGGCGCGTGCGGCGTCGTCGGCATCGCCGATCATCCGGACATTCTCGAGGCGCTGTCGCCCACGTACGCGTTGGGCTTCCTCTTCGGCCATTGGGGTACGGCCTTCTTCGCCCTGGCCGCGATCGTGCTCGCGGTCACCGGCGCCGAGGCGCTGTACGCGGACATGGGGCACTTCGGCCGCCGGGCGATCACCCGAGGCTGGCTGTTCCTCGTCCTTCCCGCCTGCGTCCTGAGCTACATGGGCCAGGGCGCGTTGATCCTCGGAGATCCGGACAACATCAGTAGCCCGTTCTTCCTTCTCGTGCCCGGCTGGGGACGCTGGCCCATGGTCGTACTGGCGACTGCGGCGACCGTGATCGCCTCACAAGCGGTGATCACCGGCGCGTATTCGGTCGCCTCCCAGGCGGCCCAGCTGGGCTACCTGCCAAGGCTGCGCATCGCGCACACCTCCGAATCCACCATCGGTCAGATCTATGTCCCCTGGATCAACTGGCTTCTGATGGTTTCGGTCCTCACCCTGGTCTTCGCCTTCCGCAGCTCCGCGGCGCTGGCCTACGCGTTCGGCATGGCGGTCACCGGCACCATCACCATCACCACCTTGTTGTTCTTCTACGTCGCCCGCGCCAAATGGGGCACGCCCCGATGGCTGCTCGCCACCGGCGCGAGCGCACTCCTCCTTGTCGACCTGCTGTTCGTGGCGGCCAATATGACGAAGCTCGTCCACGGCGCGTGGCTGCCGCTGCTGATCGGCCTCACCGCGTTCACCGTCATGACGACCTGGCAACGCGGCCGCGAGCTCGTGACCACGGAACGAGCACGCCGGGAAGGCCCGCTGCCCGAGTTCATCGACCGCCTCCGCACAGGGCAGGAGCCGACGGTCCGGGCGCCCGGCACTGCTGTCTTCCTGAACCGAGGCAAGGAGACCGCGCCCCTGGCCATGCGGGCCAACGTCGAGCACAACCACGTACGCCACAAGCAGGTCGTGATCCTGTCCATCAAGACCGAGCCGGTTCCCCGCGTTCCGGATGACTCGCGGATCGTCGTCGACGAGCTCGGATATGCCGACGACGGGATCATCCACGTCACTGCCCGGTTCGGCTACATGGAGACACCGGACGTGCCCGGCACACTGGCCATGCTCGACCCGGTCGTCACCGAAGGGCCGCTGCAGCTCGACCAGGCGTCCTACTTCCTGTCGAAGATCGAGCTTCGTCGCGGCAAGGCACCGACGATGTCGCCCTGGCGCAAGCGGCTGTTCATCGCCACCTCCTACATCGCGGCCGACGCCGCCGAGTACTTCAGCCTGCCCCGCGACCGCACGGTCATCATGGGTTCGCACATCGAGGTGTAGCTGCACGGACTACTGACATGCCGCCCGCCGGAACAGCAGTGAACGTGCCGCGAGGCAGCGGCAGGGCAAGGTCGATGCCTGCAGTGCGTGCACGGTGCCGGCGCTGCGGTCGGACTTGCCGGACGTGAGGACCGGGATGCGCTGCGTCCCCCGGCTGATCGGCCGCCTTCCGCCGCTTGCCGCGTCGCAGCCTCAGGTCCGTCCTCCCGCGACCCTTTGCAGCCGACTGTTCGACGCTGCGGATCACGGTCATTGCGGAACATGATCGTGCCGGCGAGCCGTGGGGCGGGATGTCCCGAGAGCGCGCGGCGGGCCTGACTCCCATCATGGGGCGGGGATCCGGGGAAATGGCCCAGAAGATCGTGCGGCAGTTCCCGCGAGGACTTCCCCCATCGCAACGGGCCCACCAGCCGCCAACGGACGGCGAGGTCGTCATCCACCGGCAGGCCCCTCGACTGCTCCGGGCTGCTGCACCGACGTGACCGGCGCCCCGCGGCCGCCGCCCGGCCGGCCGTCACTGTGTCACCGACAGGAGCGATCCGTAGCATCGAGCGTCTGCGTCAAGAACCTGCTAGAAATCCCGCCCCGTTCGTGGCGTGACGAGCGGCGGCGGGCATTCTGCCGTCGTGATGCCTGCATGGCGCCCAGACCGCGGAATCCGCCGCACCACCCTCATACTCGGGGCTGCCGCGGTAGTCCTGATAGGCGTCGGTGCGGCCGCCGACACCATGTGGCTGCTTGGCATCGGGGTCTGGACAGTCATCGCCGCCACGATGATTGAACTCGTCTACCGCCCCTGACACGTTGCCGCAGCGGACCCGGCGATCCTCACTGATCATCAGGAGCAGCAGGCGCGTCCAAGTCGGCAGCGCAGGCGTCCGCGCACTCGGTTAGCGGTGCATCTCGGGGCCGACAGGATGTTCGGCGTGTACGGGCGCGCGGTGGAACCGGCAGCGTCGATACGCCGCGGATCGTGCCGTGGAGCCTCGCGTCATCGGCACCGTCTGCGCGGACCATGCGCCACCGCGTGGCGACCCACATGCCCTGTCCCCCGAGCACCACGGCGCACCTGGCCGACCACTACATCGTGGCGCCCCAGCGCCTTCTTCCGGCCCCTCGGACGGGCCTTCGACCGGATGCACCCCTGGAGCGCACGGTGTGCACGCACCAGGTCGGCGTCCCCTCCCCCGCCCCCCGATCCCCGGCCCCCCGCGCGGTGCAGCCGTGCGACGGCTGCTGACGGCCGATGACATCCCGACGGTTACTGCCCTCGATGCCGAAAGAAGGTTCCGTCGACCGGAAGGGGGTTGGGGCACCCACGCATCGCGCTATACCTTCCCCTCAGGCGACAGCACCACGTCCGCATCGGCCGCAGGCGTCCCCCTCCCGTCCTCGGCCACCCAGCGCAGCAGGTCGCCCGGTTGGCACTCGAGCACCTCGCAGAGCGCGGCGAGCGTCGCGAAGCGCACCGCCTTGGCGCGGCCGTTCTTGAGTACCGCCAGGTTGGCGGGCGTGATCCCGACGCGGTCCGCGAGCTCGCCCACCGACATCTTCCGCCTGGCCAGCATCACATCGATGTCGACGGCGATCGGCATCAGATCACCTCGTCCAACTCGGCCTGCATCTGTGACGCTTCGACGTCGCGCGCGACGGCCTGGGCGAGCAGCATCCGCAGTACGAGCACGAAGAGCGCGACTCCCAGGATGGCCACGCCGATGCCGCCCATGATGACGGTGACGCCCGGGTCGTCCCTCTGGCCCGGCGCGTTGAGGGCCGTGACCGCGAACCACACGAGGGCAGCCGCCACGATCGCGCCGATCACGACGTCCACGTACCGGAAGGCGGCGTCGGAGAACACGGTTCCGCGTCGGACCATCGTCACCAGCTGCCATACGCAGACCAGGGCGACCTGGGCCGCCACCATGCCCAGGATGGTGATCAGGCGTAGCGGAGTCAGCGGGAGCGACCCGTCTTCCGGGTCGGTGGCCAACGCCCACACCATCGATGCCTGTACGAACACGGTGCCGGCGAGCACCACCACGAGCACGGCGTGCAGCGCACTCACCATCAACTTTCCCATGACCCCATCTTCCATCGAATCACGATGGAAATCAATCGAATCTCGATACATGAAGCAAACGGGTGAGGCGGTGGACGGGCGGCGGTTTCGCACCGGGTCTCGGGACGCCGCCCCCGAACATGCTCCCCCTCCGCGGACCGTCACCGCATGCGGGCTCGACTGGCAGCCGCAGTTCGCGGATCGGAGAAGGGCATCAAGATCGGCCAAGACCTGGGAGCCACGGCCATCAGCACGAACCGGCCTGACGCCGTCGGCTGTGCGCACGACTTGGCGGACCGGCTCGACGCACACCGGGCACCGAGGGGCGGGCCAACTCCGAAGGAGGACGCCGCGGCCGGCCATCGCGAAGTGGCACCCGCGCGGCAGGCGGACGTCTCCGCCGTGGGCACTCTGGGCGGCAGGACCTGCGGTGGATGAGCGAGGCGCTTCTCATCTCCGCCCGGCGGATGGCCCCCGGGCGGCCCAGTGAGGTGGCCGAGCAACTGCTCGCCGCGGCGCGTGCCCCACTGCGCGACGACAGCCGCCCCGAGGGGCAGCCCGCACCGGACCAATGGCTCAGCAAGGAGATTCACCCACTGGCACGACAAGGACGCTTCTCAGCGGTTCAGCACCGCACTCTTCGCGCGATGGTCCATCCCTTCAGCCTCGGGCGGCCGCGCCCGAGGCTCCGGCGAGCATCCAGGCGGCCGAGGCGCCGGCGGGCGCGTCATCCCAATGGGGCGATGCGCGGCACGGCGGATCAGGGAAAACTCTCGCGAAGCCCCACTTCGCCCCGGAGGTTCCATGTCGAAAAGCGTCGCGCTTCGCATCGACGTTCCGCATGAGGCCCCGGCGCGGGCGTCGCTCGTTCTGGCGTCCCTGATCATCGTCGCCGCCGTGGCCAACTTGAACCTGTCGGTGGCCAACGTGGCGCTGCCCGCGATCGGGAAGGCCTTCGACTCCTCCCAGACCGCGCTGAACCTGGTCGCCGTGGGGTACTCCCTGGGCCTGGCCGCATCGGTGCTCTATCTGGGTGCGGTCGGCGACCGTCACGGACGCAAGCTGCTGCTGCTCCTCGGCATCGCTCTGTCCATCCCCGCCTGCCTGCTCGCCGCGTACGCGCCGAACGACACCGTGCTCGTGTTGGCCCGGATCCTCGGCGGGCTCTCGGCCGGCATGGCCTACCCGACCACCCTGGCGCTGATCACCGCCCTGTGGGCAGGACCGGGGCGGACGAAGTCCATCGCGTTGTGGTCGGCCCTGGGCGGCGGCATCTCCATGCTCGGGCCGGTGATCGCGGGCGCGTTGCTCGAACGCTTCTACTGGGGGGCGGTGTTCCTGGTCACTCTGCCCCTCGCCGTGGTCGCGCTGGTCATGGCCCTGCTGTTCGTCCCCGCGCACGCCAACGAGTCGGCCGAACCGGTGGACAACCTCGGCGGCATGCTGTCCGTGTTCCTGGTGGCGGGCCTGGTGCTGGCGATCAATTTCGCCGTCGTCCCCGACCAGGGGGCACTGGTCGTCGGCCTCGTCGTGATCGCCCTGGCTGCCGGAGCGGCGTTCTTCTGGCGTCAGCGCGGGGCTCCCAACCCGTTGTACGACCTCCACATCGCCGGCAGGCGCACGTTCTGGGTCGCCGCATGCGCGGGAATCATCGTGTGGGGCTCCATGATGGGGTCGGCGTTCATCAGCCAGCAGTATCTGCAGAACGTGCTCGAGTACAGCCCCGTCGAAGCCGGCGCCTCCATCCTCCCCCTCGTCGTGATGATGGTGCTCGTGGCACCACGGTCCGCGAAGCTGGTCGAGACACGCGGCGCCCGCACGACCCTGCTGATCGGTTACGCGTTCCTCTTCCTCGCCTTCGGCTGGATGCTGCTGTTCTGGGGCGAGGACAGCGGTTACTGGCAGATCGGCTTCGCCTATGTCCTCATCGGTATCGGCGCCGGCTTCGCCGGGACGCCCTCGTCCCACTCGCTGACCGGATCGGTGCCCGTGCGTCGGGTCGGCATGGCCTCCGGCACCGCCGACCTGCAACGGGACCTCGGCGGGGCCATCATGCAGTCCGTCATGGGCGCGCTCCTCACCGCCGGCTACGCCTCGGCCTTCAGCGCGGCGATCGCCGCCTCCGCCGACAGCAAGGACGTGTCCAGCCAGGTCCAGAGCGAGCTGACGAAGTCGTTCGCTTCCGCCGGACAGGTCGCCCAGCAGCACCCTCAATACGCCGACCAGATCGTCGCGGCAGCACGCAAGTCGTTCCTCCACGGCGACGACTGGGCGTACACCGTCGGCCTGGCAGCGATCGCCCTGGGTGCACTGCTGATCTTCTTCAAGTTCCCCCACCGGCACGCCGAGCAGGAACTCCTGCAGCGCTACCACACTGAAGACTCCGCCCCCGCCACCGGGAGACCGAACAGACCGGCAGCCTGAGAGAACGGCCGGTCAGCGGGTCGCCGACCGTGCCGTGCCCGGCCGTGCCCCACGGGCGTCGAAAGCGATCTGCAGAGCGCCAGCCCGGCCGGCACTCGCGGACGTCTCCCCACTGACTTCAGCGCCGACGTCGGCTCGGGTACTAACGGCTCGACGCGCGACCACAGTTCATCCGACTCGGTCCAAGGCCGCGACTGACGTTTCCCCACGGCCCGACCGACGACCACCCGAACCGAAAGTCGCATGTTCAACAGCCTCCTCAGGTTCGGGAGACGACCTTGACCAAGCCTTCCTCCATGACGGAGCAGACGAGAAGGTCTCCGTGCGGACGGCCCCTCACCGCAGGAGCCTGCTCATGGGTCAGGACGCGAGGCAGCAGCCCATTTTCCTACCGGTCACGGACACAGCGGGAGTTTCCCGGCCCGGATAGTCTCACCACGGTTACCGCCCCCATCGCAGGAGGAACGCGTGGCTCAGTTGCTGAGAGTGCAGAACTTCACCGTCTCAAGTGACGGAATTGCTGCCGGTGAGGACCAGACCCTCGACAGGCCGTTCGGTCATGTCGAGCCCGAAAGATTGTTCGCTTGGGCCGGGGCCACGGCGAGCTGGCCCAACCGCACCGACCCCGGGGGCAGCCTGGGCCTGGACGACTACTTCACGCGGGACTTCGCGCGCAACATCGGCGCCGAGATCATGGGCCGCAACAAGTTCGGTCCTCAGCGGGGGCCCTGGCAGGACCACGAGTGGCAGGGCTGGTGGGGTGACGAACCCCCGTTCCACACCCCGGTGTTCGTCATGACCCACCACAAACGGCCTTCGTTCACGCTTTCCGACACCACATTCCACTTCGTCGACGGCGACCCGGCCGCCGTGCTCGAGCAGGCGCGGGAAGCGGCACAGGGCCAGGATGTCCGACTCGGCGGTGGGGTGACCACCATCCGGCAGTTCCTGGACGCCGACCTCGTCGACACCATGCATGTGGCGGTCTCGCCGGTGAAGCTCGGATCCGGTTTGCGACTCTGGGAGGCCCCCGATGAACTGCTCGACCGGTTCCATCTGGAGGTCGTTCCCAGCCCGAGCGGGATGACGCACCACCTGTTCTGGCGAAAGTGACCGGTCCTCAGGGCAGCCCCGGGGAGCTGTTCTGCCTCCCGGGGCTGCCCCGGCAACAGCCTCTCACCGGTGAAAGCACACACGACGCCACTCAGGTAGCCGTCGGCCAGCTGGCGCAGTCCCCAGAGGACTCGGGGGCGCTGTAGCGTCGACAGGCGTCGATGGTCACTTCTCCGTTCCCGCCCAGATCCGCGCCACCTGTCCAGCCGTTCGGCATGCGCCGTTGCTCCGGTCGGCCGCGCCCGCGTGGTCCTCCTCAGTGATACTCCCGCTGCGGCCCGCTGCTCCTCATCAGCAGCCAGGCCGTCGTGAGGAACCGGGCGGCCAGGCGATGAGGCCATCAAGTGCAACCCGGCCCCAGCCATACCGGCGTCTCCGGACATCCAGGACCTGACGACCGACCCCGATCGAACCCATCAACAACGTCGGGCCTACCGACACGTCCAACACCTTGGTCAGGGCCTCTTAGCCCGTTCGCTCACACTCTGCCGTCGCTCTCCACGCGATGTGCTCACTGCGGCGACCTGCGGAAACGCCGAAGAGGAGCGCAGTTCTGAGTCTGACTGAGTGACAGATGCGTCGGCATGTCGCATTGCAGTGATCACGGACTGTCGGTTGGCTCGTGCACGCAGCACACCACAGGCGCCGCGCAGTCAGCCCGGACGCTGCTCACCTGGAGGAACCATGCGCATCGCACGTGTCGGTCTCAAGGCCGTCCTGGTCGTCGGCGCCCTCGCACTGTCCGCGCCGACCGCCGCAGCGGCCGGGGAGGGCGACGGGGACGTCCGTATCAGCCCGGAGAAGGCATCACCGGGCACCACGGTCACCGTCACCACCACCGCCTGCGGCAAGGAGGTCTACGGCAAGGGCGAGTCGGTGGCGGGCGGGAAGTTCCACCTTCTCGAGAGCGACCGCAAGGGCGTCCTGGTGGGTGAGTTCCAGATTCCCGAGGACGCCGATTCCGGCACCGACACGGTCACTCTCAAGTGCCCGCCACGGACCAAGGCCACTGCCGACTACAGCATCGCCGGCCGCCCCAACGGTGCACTCGACGCCGGCTTCGGCGGCACCGACAAGGGTAGCCAGCTCGCCGTCGGTGGCCTGCTGCTCTCCGGGGCGGTCGCCGGAGCAGTCGTCAGAGCGCGCCGCCGCCCTTCCGCGGCCCGGACCTGACGGTACGTTCGTCCCGCAGGGCCCCCGGCTCCGCAGCGGAGCGGGGGCCCAGGGATTCCCGCCCGCGTCGCCGCCCCCGCTCCGCTGCCCAGCAAAGGCCCGTATCGATGGACAACTGCCACGGGACGAGCGAGACCGACGCACCGTCGCCCGGTGTCCCCTCGTTCAAGCTGCTCGCCTGCGCCGCGATCGCCGGGGCCTTGCTGGTGGCCAATGGGGTGCGCGACGACCACCCCCCGCAGCCTTCGACCGCCCGTACCCCGCCCCCGTCCGCACAGCCCGCACTTCGCCACGCGCCCGAGCGTTCCGCCGTACGACCGCTGCCTCCGTCGGATCCTGTACGGCTCCTTATCCCCGACATCGGAGTGGACGCGCCCCTGATGCCTCTGGAGTTGGATGCCGAAGGGACACTGGAGACGCCGCCCGCCGACAACCCCGGCATGGCCGGCTGGTACGCCGACGGAACGGCCCCCGGCGCGGTGGGGACGGCCGTGACGGCCGGGCACGTGGACACCCCGGTCGGGCCCGGCGTCTTCTACCAGCTCGGCGCTCTTGAGCAGGGCGACACCATCGAGGTCGTACGGGAGGACCGGCGCACCGCCGTCTTCACCGTCGACGCGGTGGAGGTCCATGACAAGGAGGACTTCCCCGACGACAAGGTCTACGGCAACTCCGGCCGGCCGGAACTGCGGGTGATCACCTGTGGTGGCGACTACTCCAAGGGCACCGGATATCAGGGCAACATCGTCGTCTACGCGACGCTCGACCCGGAGAACTGAACGCTCGGCCCGGAGAACCGGACGCTGGGGACAGCTGCTCCACGGCGCCGGCAGCCGCCGAGAAGGCAGAATGCGACGACGCACTGCACCAGGCTTTGCCGGACCGCATGGGGCAAGACCGGGATACCGGACGCATCCGAGCGGCAGGCGCTCGCGGATGCCGCATTGCCGGGCAATCGGGCAACGACGCAGCGTCAGGCCCGGCGGATCCGCGAGCCCTGGCCGAGCCTCATCAGCAGCCTCGACGTGCATCGCCCTGCTCGATGGAGGCGTGGGAGCCATGGGCACTCGCCGGCGGGCCCGATGTCTGCTCCGAGCAGGAACGCCCGGCCGGTGAACCTCCCGTACCGGGCCGGCGTCTTCTCTCCCGATCGCGACCACTCGCACAGGAGAAGAGAGCGTTGACCGACAAGGACGTTGAGCGGACCGACGAGCGGGGTTACGGCCCGGGGCCCTGGTGGGCGGATCTCGGGACGTGGGGGGCTGTCGGATTGGTCCTCTTCGGGGTTCTCTCGGCAGGGTGGGTGTTCCTCCGGCTCCCCGGCACCCCGGAGAACCTGGCGACCGGCTACTACCAGGCCGCGAAAGTCCTCGCCATCGGCCTCGTACTCGCAGGAAGCGCCCTGCTGGGCCGCCGTCGTCAGGGCGCCCGGTGAGCAACGCACCGCTGTCCCGGGCTCCCGCGAGCGCGACCATGTGCTCGATCTCCAGCGTGCCGAGCGGAGTGACCGGGCGCTCGTCGTAGCAGAACCACCACACCCCGACGAACAGCGTGCAGCCCGGACCCGTCTGCTTGTCCGGAGGCCCGCCCCACACCGGTGAGCGTGAGCGGGGCGGGCTCCGGTTTTCACATGGCCAAGGACGACGGGTCGTCCACGCCGGCTCTGTCTAGGACGCCTTCCACCACGCGGCCGACGCGTCCCGCAGCGTGTTCGTCCCGCAGTGCACCTCGCCCGCGCCGAGGTGGTAGGTGTACCAATCGTCGATGTACGACACCTTCATGCCCGCCTGCGTGTACGCGGCAGTCACGGCCGCGGTGAAGATGTCCTTCCCGCCGATGACCGGTCCCCACTGCTTCGGCGCCAGATACCGGTCCCGGCCGAGCAGGATGCCGTTGACCGCGCCCGGGACGTACGCGCTGGTCATGACCGTCTCCACGGCCGCGCCCCGCGCGTCCTTCGAGGGCTTCGCATCCTTGTGGCGTCCGAGCTCCTTCTGCTGCCCGTACTCGCGCACGGACTCCGGCACCTCGCCCGCACCCAACCGCTGCAGCCGCGGCATCATGCTCTCGCCCCGCGGTCCCCCGTTGCCGCGGGTGTAGAGCGCGGGCACGCGTACGACCTCGGCGTCTGTCACCCCGGTCTCCCGCTGGAGGATCTCCAGGTTCGCGGCGATCCGCTGCGCGGCCAGCGTGTTGTCCTTCACCAGGTACGTCGAGGCGAGTGCCTGGGCAATGGTCTCCTTGGGGGCAAGCATCTCCTCGCTGTCGGGCACCGAGAACATGCGGGTGGCCCCGTGTCCGGCCTTCTGCGCCTCGCGTAGCAGCCGCAGCCCGGCCTCAGGATCGGCGATCCCGATCTTCCAGCCGCGCGGGGTGTCGGCGGGCAGGAACTGCACGAACTCGTCCACATGCCCCACGTGCAGCCACGACGTGTCCAGGAGCAGCGGGTCCTGGAGGCCCTGGGACTTGAGCAGGGTGCGCATCGCCAGCGCGGGCTTCGAACCGCTGTCCTTGCGCTCGCCCTGGATGATGCGCCCGGCGGGGAAGCTGCGGCCGTTGTGAGCGTACGGCGGGATGGTCTCCAGGTTCCCCATGGAGTTGAGCGTCCACTCCTCCGAGTCGCGCACCCCGGACACCTGGACCACGCCGACACCGTTGCCGCGCATCTTCTCGAACAGCTCGCGGCCCGCCACCCGGTCCGGCTGGGCGCTGCGCAGCATCACGCGCATGACCTGACGGCGCCCGCCGGAACCGGACATGCTCACGTATCCGGGCTCGACGAAGTCCTGCGCCCAGATGTCGGAGTACTTGTCGAAGGTCACCAATGGCGTGTTGATCCCGGCCGACTTGGCCTCGGTCGCGAGCCCCTTGACGAAGGCCTGCTGACGGCGGGCCCAGTCGTCGCTGCCACCGACCTTGGTGACCATCAACTGCTGTGCGTTCTGCAGATGGTGGTGGGTGAGCAGCGGCGCGACGCGCAGGGTGATGTCGTCCGCCGTGCTCCTACCGTCGGCGGTCACGGTCAGGCGTATGACGGCGCGCCCGTCCCAGACTTTGGTGTCGCGTATGACGTCGTTGCTCTCCACGCCGAACTCGACGCCGGCACGCAGCTCGGCGGCGGTGAGCCGGGTGGCGGGGGTGACCATGGCCCACCCGGCGGGGCGCTTGACGAAGACCCGCGTCCTGCGCCCCCCGTTGACCTGCACGGTCCCGATCGCGCCCGCGGGCACCTCGGCCATGGGCAAGGACCGCACACGGGCGAGGTCGGCGAGGTCGGCGGCGCCGTTGATGATGTTGTCGGCCGCGTCGTTGCAGGCGGCGAGCCTGGCGTCCGAGAGCGGCTTGCCGTTCGGCGCCTTGGTCGGGCACCGCTTGGTGTCGTCGTCGATATTGGGGAGGAAGACGGCTCCCCTGTCAGCCGTCCACGTGTCCTCACCGGCGGTGTCCGTGCCCCCGGTGACGTCGACCTGCCCGTCCCGGTTCACATCCGCCCGCAGATCCACCAGCGGCGGTCCGGCGGCGAACGCCGGTGCGGCGGGGGCGATGACGGCCCCGATGACGGTGAGGGCGAGCGCGGCGTGTCGTGCGTGGCGCACGTGTCTCGTACCCAAGGTGCTTACCTTCCCGAAGAGTTGAGGTTGGCTCTCGGGACGCAAGAGGGCGGGGAGGGGTTGGGCGTTGCCTGCGGCAGGCGGGATGCCTGCCGCGGGGGGCGGGTCGCGACTGAGGGAGGAGGGGGCATCAATCCGTGGGAGGTTGAGGACGGCGGCCCACTCGGGTAGGGATCCGTCTTGCCAAGGGCTACCGCCTGCCGACCCATATCCGGCCGATCATGCTGGTCCGCTGTCAGTTCCGCCTTGTCACTCACCTGGCGACTGCGGCGTCCAGGAGTAGAGGAAGCCCGTGCCGCACCGCGGAGCATTGTCCGGGTGCTCGTGCGGCAGCGGATCCCGAACCAGGTGAGCGCGGCGTTCCTCCGAGGCGCCCATGGCCCGGACGTTCGCACGGCCCTGAGACAAGCTCAGGCCACGGTTCGGGCCGCCCTTGACCTCGTCGGCATCATGGTCATCCTGCCCGTCATCCTCCCAGAAGCAGACCGCGCAGATCTCATGGCCACCGCGCTCGGCGAGTGTCACGTAGCCACAGCACGGACACCGGTACGGGCCGTCTTCCACCCTGCCGAGCATCTTCATGAAGGCCATGGCGGCACTGTGGCAGACGGATACGCCTGTGGGCCCGCGAATTTGCGCGTCAGGCGGGACACGCCAGGGGCACGAAGCCCCTACCTACCCGAGCCACGGCCGGCCCCGCCTCTCCCGGTAGTGTGGCGATCTTCGGCAGGCGAAAGCCGTACGGAGTCCTCGAAGGCCGGGCACATCATGCATCTCGCCGACCATCCCGCGCGCCGCCGCCTCAGTGCCGCTCTGGACAACCTCGCCGTCACCTTCCACGGCATGACCGCACGTCCGGACGAGCACAACTGCGAATGCCACTGGGGCAGCCCCGAGGAGCTCTCCCTTCTGAAGACACCGAACGTGGAGCTGGAGCCGGATCTCTTGCGCCGTGCCTGGCAGGCCACCGACTGGACCGATCACGCGGCCGTGCTGCGCCGCGTCCTGCCGCAGTTCGCCACGGCACTGGTCGCCGGTCGCACGGAACATTGGTTCGGACTGGAAGACGCCGGGTACTCCTTCGCCCGCGGCCGCTGGCAACAGTGGCCCGACCATCACGCGGGTCCGGTCCGTGAGTTTCTGCATGCGTGGTGGGCGCAGAGCCTCACCGATCCGGATGCGATCGTTCCGGCGCACCAGGTCTTCGTGATGTGTGCCGAGGCGTCCGGAACGCTCCGGCCCTGGCTCGCGGAATGGGAGAAGCAGACCGGGTATCTCAGCGACCGGCATCTCGCCGAGGCGGCGGCGACATGGGAGTACGAGCTCCTCGGAGACAGCCTGCCGTGGAGGGTCGGCTGGTACGAGCACGACGAGGAGGAGATACTCGCCGAATTGGTCGCCTGGCTCCTCGACCCCGCCTCGGTGCGGCTCCGGGAGTCGGGCGCATCGGCGGATCTGCGGCACCGGATACGTCTGCTCGGACTCACCGGCGAGGACCGCTGGACGGATCCGCATTGGCCCGGCCACCGCTACTGACGATCGGCGGGCGCGACCTCGGCGCCGGACCGCGTCGCCAACGGGCTGTGCGGATGCGCTACTCGGCGGCCAAGAGTCCGGGTGCAGGGAGTGGTCCCCCGCGGATTCTCTGATGTCGCCCGGCAGTTGAGTGCCCCAGGGGCCGGCCCTCACCGGTGGTGTGAGTGAGGGCCGGCGCCTGGCCGGTTGGTGGAAGGGGCAGGCGCGTCATCCGGCGGGCAGGCTGGGGCTCGGTCAGGGTGTCCAAGCCGCAGGTCGCTTTTCGCAGAAGGCCAGGGCTCCTTCGGCGGCCGAGTCCGTGTCGAAGACGGGTGCGGTGTACGGGTCCTGGACGGTGAATGCCGCATGGTCGTCGAGGCCGCGGGTGGCGTCGACGACCTGGCGGGTGATCCGGACCGCGTGGGGGGAGTTGGCGCTGATCCTCCCGGCGAGGGCGATCGCGGCGTCCAGGGCTTTGCCCTCGCCGGTGAGCTGGTTGACGAGCCCGTGCCGGGCGGCGTCCGCGGCCGGGAGCGGGGATGCGGTCAGGAGCATTTCCATCGCCAGGTGGTGAGGGAGGCGGCCCGGTAGGCGAATGGCTCCGCCTTCTGAGGCGATGAGGCCGCGGGCTACTTCGGGCAGCGCGAAGAAGGCGGTGTCGGCGGCGGTGACCAGGTCGCAGGCGAGGACGAGTTCGAAGCCGCCGGCGACCGCCGCCCCTTCGACGGCGGCGATGAGCGGCTTCGAACGGCGGGCGCGGGTCAGTCCGGCCAGTCCACGGTCCGCGACCCTCGGCACTCCTTCGTCAGGGAAGGCTTTGAGATCCATGCCGGAGCAGAAGTGGCCGCCCGACCCGGTGAGGACGCCGACCGCTAGGTGGGGATCGTCTTCCAGGGCCGTCAGTGCGGCGTCGACGGCGTCGGCCAGCGCCTGGTTGATCGCGTTACGGACGCGGGGCCGGTTCAGGGTGATGACCAGGACGCCGTCGCGGCGCTCGGTCAGCACCACGGGCTGCGTGGATTGCGTGCTCATCATGTCCTTCCGGATCGGGAGGTGGTGCAGTCGGAGAGAAGAGGGGTCAGCGCCGGACGAGGGGCAGGGCAGCGAGTCCGCGCATGACACGGGCCGGGCGCCAGGGCAGTTCGTCCGCCGGCTTGGCCAACTCCACGGTGGCGAGCCGCTTCAGCAGCAGGGGGAAAGCCACGGCGCCTTCCAGACGTGCCAGGGCCGCGCCGATGCAGAAATGGGGCCCGTACCCGAAGGCGAGGTGATCGTTGGGTGTGCGGCCCAGGTCGAGAAGGTCGGCATCGCGGAAGCGCTCCTCGTCGCGGTTGGCGGACCCGATCAGGAGACTCACGATGTCGCCCGTACCGACGGTCCGGCCGTGCAGACCGATCGGGGCAGCGGCGCACCGGAATGTCGCGTCCCGGACAGGCGAGTCGTAGCGCAGGAGCTCCTCGACCGCGGTGGTGACAAGACGGGAACCGGCATCCTGCGCGGCGAGGCGGGCGGCCTCGGCAGGGTGGCGCAGCAGGGCAAGCATCCCGTTGCCGAGCAGGTTCATGGACGTGTCGTGGCCGACCAGCAACAAGAGGTAGGCGGTGGAGCGCAGTTCCTCCTCGCTGATCGTCCCGCTCTCGTCGCCGGCGCGCACGAGGGCGCCGAGCAGGTCCATGGTGCCGGGCCCCTCACCGGACCGCTTCTGGGCGATCAGCGCGTCCAGCAGCCTGTGCAGCTCCCGTACGGCGCGTGCCGGATCGGCGGACACCTCGGGGGCGATGGTGGCCATGAGAGTGTCTCTGGTTTCCGCCGTGTCCAGGTGTTCGGGAACGCCGAGGATGGCGCAGATCATCCGGAACGTCAGCGGCGCCGCGAAGTCCGCGATCAGATCGACATGTGTGTGGTGCTCGACCCGATCCAGCAGCCGGTGCGCGACCTCGTCGATGAAAGGTTCCAGCATGGCGATGCGGCGGGGCACGAACGCGGTGTTGACCAGGGTCCGCAGCCGGGTGTGGTCCGGCGGGTCGGCGTGGACCAGGTGCCGGTTGAAGCCGGCCGGGCCCGGCACGTATCCCGGAACCCGGTCCGGGTCCTTGCTCAGACGGGCATCGGTGAGCAGAGCGCGTACGTCCTCGTAGCGGGAGACCTGCCACACCACGGGCCGTCCCGGCCGCCGCTCGACATACGCGGGCGCATGGCGGCGCAGCCACGCAAAGTACGGGTAGGGATCCCGTACCCGCGCGGCCACAAGGTCGGCCGGCGGGTGGGCGGCGTCAGCAGGCACGGCTTCTCCAGCACAGTGTTGATCAACAGACACCCCACCAACGAAGCCCCTCACCAGGAGATACGGCAGCACACAACCCTGCTGGCGCACCCGATCCCGCCGGGAGGAACACGTGCAAGCCCAGCGCACTCGATCACGCGTCCTCCTCGAGGCCGCGCTACCCTCCCCGCACTGCCACCACCCCCCTGACCCGGGCCCTGCATCCGATCCGGGATCGGACGGACGGGTCAGCCGCAGTCACCTCGCTGCGCCCACCACCGTTGAAGCACTGACTGTCCCCCGGCCCTCGGTTCCGGCCACTCCTGACGGTGCTGCACGCGCCGCGTTCGGGCAGGTAGATAGGCCTGCGGCGCCGTTCATTCTTTCGCCGGAACACCCCTCTTTCTTCAGCAGGGAGAGCCGAGGAGTGCGGTTGAATGTGCGAGGTGACAGCTTCCTCAAGTCGGTCGTGGTGAGAGGCTCCGGCGGCGGACCGTGGCATGGTCGGCCACGGCGACACCGTGTGCCGGTGCTCGTGGTCCTGTTGCTGTTCCCTCTGGTGGTGCTGGTCGTGGACCTGCTCACCCCGCCCGACATCCGGCTCGGCCCCGTAATGGTGGCGGCACCGGTCCTCTCGGCCGCCTTCCTGGGGCCGGCCGGTGTGCTGCTGGTGGTCCTGGTGACGACCCCGTGCGTGGTGCTGGCCGCCGCCGCCAACCTCCAGTTGAGCGCAACCAACTTTCCCTTCCAGTTCGGAGCGTTTGTGCTCCTGAGCCTCGCCGCTCTGGCCGCGAGCGACGTCCGCCGGCGGCGGGAGCGCGAATTGGCGAACTCCCGCTGGGTTGCCCAGGTGACCCAGCGCATCCTGCTCCGTCCGCTGCCGCGCCGAGCGGGCACCTTCACCCTGGCATCGCTCTACCGCGCCGCCGACGAAGAGGCCGCGATCGGCGGTGACCTGTACGCCTCTGTCGAGCGCGACGGCTGCATCCGGGTCCTGCTGGGGGACGCTCAAGGCAAAGGCCTGGCCGCGCTGGAGATGGCCAACTCCGTCCTGAACTCGTTCCGGCGGGCGGCACGGCACCACAGCCGGCTGGACGTCCTCGTCGCCGAACTCGAAGCCGAATTCGGCGAGGACATGCGCGACTGCGCCGCCGCACGTGCCGAGGACGCCGACATCCGCGGCAAGCATCTGGACGAGAGCTTCGTCACCGCCGTCATCCTCGAGGCCGCCGACCACGACAGCAGGATCTCCCTGATCAACCTCGGACACCCGCCGCCGCTGCTCGTGATGCACGGCACGGTCACCACGCTCGAGCCGACCGTCTCCATGCCACCGATCGGCCTGGCCCGCTTCAACGGGCAGGACCTCCAGGTGCGGACGCTCGACTTTCCCTCAGGTGCCACCGTCCTTCTCTACACCGACGGCGTCATCGAGGCCCGCAATACCGCCGGCGTCTTCTACCCGCTCGCCGACCGGATGCGCTCGTGGACCCATTTGGCACCAGGTGATCTACTGACCGCCGTCCACGACGACCTTCGGCAATACGTAGGCACCCGATTCGCCGACGACGTGGCGATGGTGGCCATCCGCCGCACAGACCCGCCGGTCGCGTCACAGCACCGCGAGACGGCCCATCGTTCGGACGCGTCGCCGCACGGTGCGCACTGCGTCGACACGGTCACGAGGGACGACCGGGACGCGCGCTCGGCTTCCTGACGACATGCTCTACTCGGTGGTCCAGTGCGCACGTGCGCGACGGCCTTGCTGCCAGTCGACGATGATGCGATTCAGCAGGGTCTTGAGCGT
Organism: Streptomyces sp. AM8-1-1; assembly: GCF_032229325.1. Lineage (NCBI taxonomy): Bacteria > Bacillati > Actinomycetota > Actinomycetes > Kitasatosporales > Streptomycetaceae > Streptomyces > Streptomyces sp. AM8-1-1. The sequence goes on along the minus strand of NZ_CP135086.1, from coordinate 8,152,264 downwards.
GAAGGCCCGCCCGCGAACGGCCGGCCGGGGCCTCGAGGGCCCTGGGTTCGAGGACAGCCCTCAGCTGGAGAGGGTGTAACGGAACATGTGCAGGGTCCAGGATGGCTCGGCGGTCGGCTTCGTCGCATACTGCACGGCTCCCATGGCTGCGTAGAACGGCGCGGCGTTCGGATCCGAACCAACGATGAACTCCGATTGCCCGAGCTCGCGCGCAGTCCGGATCGCATGCTGCCAGAGACGCTTGCCGTAACCCTTGCCGATCTCGTCGGCGTCAACGAAGAGCTTGTCCAGGAGCAGGTCACCGTCCTCCTCCGTGAAACCGTAGAAGCCAAGCCTCTTACCGTCCTCCTCCAGGACAAAGACCGGGTTGTTCCGCACATAGGCATCCGGAATCGCGCGAGCATCACCCGCCCAGTCGAAGTAGCCCGGTGGGTACCCCCAGTGAGTCGACGATCGGTCCTGGAGCCTTTCAAGCTCACCGGCCTCGTCAGGTTCGGCGCGTCGGATCCGCCTTGCACCGTTGGTTGACACGGCACGGACCACCCTTCTCGATCACTGCCTGTAGGCGTCGATCCGACTAGATCACGGTTCCATGCCGGCGAGCCACACCACCCGGAACAGAGGACCGGCGTCGTCCACCACGTGAGCCGACAGGGAATCAGGCGGCAACCACGCATCGGTGCTCAGGCGCCACATCCGGGAAGACCTCCCACAGGCCGTCCTGCCGGCCGGCGGCAATGGCACCAACTGTGCATAGTGTTCATCCGGCGCGTGAAGGTGGCCTACGCCCCACCAACGTGATGAGCGACTTCATCAAGGGGTCCGGGCTCCATCTCGTACTCGAAGTCCAGGGCTGCGACTTGCACTTGGAGGGCTCCGCGGGGATTGGCGGAGGCATCGGCGCGGTCACCGCCGAGGCCGACATCACGATCGAGAGGGACTACGCCAAGGCGTGGACCAAAGACACCACCTGGACCTACCGGCTGGACATTGCCAGCGGGAAGACCCAGCGAATTGCGCAGGTTCCACGCGCGTACGTTCCACGTGTCGAAGTCCGTCTCCGTGGCCAAGAAGACATTCAACTCCGGCCACGGATAGTTTCCGAGGGCGTCGTGGACCGCACAAGGTCCGCGGCGCCCTCTGGGCGTCCGCGTCCGCTACCGGTTCACCACGATCCCGGCGCCCACCCGTAGTGACCATGTGCGAATGCCAGGGCCCGGCCCGCATCCGCCTCCCGCTCATCCGGAAGGCGCACCATCTGGTGGCTCGTGATGCAGTTGGCACCGTGAGCCCGCCGCCTCCTGCGAGCCGGCGTGCGGGACGGTCGTACACCTCATTCGCCGTGCAGGTGCGCGAGCGTCGTGATGATGCGTTCGGCGATGTCCGGCGGCCATGGGAAGGCGACGGTCACCGACCGCTGGTGGGCGAGCCCGTGCAGGCCCAGCCACAAGGCCACGGAGTCGGCGACCAGGTCGGTGCTCGTGGCGCAGCCCGCCGCGACACAGTCGCCGAGGGCGCCGCGGAGCAGTGCCAGGTTGGCATCGCCGAGGGAGGAGATGTCGGTGTCGGTCAGGGTGCCCTCGCTCAGATCAGGCATCCAGAGGCCACCGAACATCGTGCGGTAGCGCCCCGGGTGGTCCTCCGCGAAGGTCAGATAGGCATGGCAGACGGTGTACAGCCGCTGCCGCGGATCCTCGCCGGCGGCGTCGAGGGCGGCGCTCAGCTGCCCTGCCAACTCGGCGAAAGCCTGTTGCGCAACGGCCAGCATGATGGCCGGCTGGTCCGGGAAGTGGCGGTAGATCGAAGGGGCGGCGATCCCGACCCGCCGGGCGACGGATCGCAGCGTGATGGCGCTTTCGTCGCCGGTCTCCTCGAGGAGTTCGACGGCTGCGGCCACGATGTCGTCCCGCAGACGGGCACCCTCCCCCCGCCGGTTGCGCGTGCGGGCGGGCGTCGGAGCGGTCGTCGCGGTGCCGTCTTCTTCCATCCCGTTATCTTACACAAACAACCTTACAGCTGTTACCTCTTGCCTGAGTGACCTCTCATGCGTAGCCTTACGACTGTAAGCAAACGCAGCGAGATGTGGAGTCCACCATGACCAACGGCGCCCTCACCACCACCGTCACCGAGGTCCTCCTGCCCGGGAAGGTCGAGCCGAGCGGGCTGGAGGTCCGCACCCGCGAGCTCCCGGCCCCGGCTGCGGGGAAGGCCGTTCTGCGTATGGATGCGACCGGCATCTCCTTCGCCGAGCAGCAGATGCGTCGCGGCAAGTACTACGACCAGCCGCCCTTCCCCTTCGTGCCCGGATACGACGTGGTCGGCACCGTGACCGCTGTCGGCCCGGATGTGGATGCCGCGATGATCGGACGCCGGTTCGCCGCGGTGACCAAGGTGGGCGGCTGGGCCAGTTCCCTGCTGGTCGATGCTGCGGACCTGGTGGCCGTGCCGGACGAGGTCGGCGCCGCCGCCGCGGAGACCATGCTGGTCAACGGGATCACGGCCTGGCAGATGCTGCACCGGACCGCGAAGGTGCGCTCCGGCGCGACGATCGTGGTGCTGGGCGCCAACGGCGGCGTCGGTTCCACGCTCGTGCAGCTGGCCCGGCATGCCGGCATCCGGGTGATCGGCACGGCGTCCGCGCGTCACCACGAGACGGTGCGCGAGCTCGGCGCGGTCCCGGTCGACTACCGCGACCCGGACATGTACCAGCGCATCCGCGAGATCGCGCCGGACGGTGTCGACGCGGTATTCGACCACGTCGGCGGCGCCGGCCTGGAGGAGTCGTGGCGGCTGCTGCGCCGCGGCGGGACGCTGGTCTCCTACGGCACCGCGGCCACAAAGGACGAGACCGGCAACTCGCGGTTGCCCGTGCTGAAGTCCTTCGCGCGACTGGCCCTGTGGAACTGCCTTCCCAACGGCAAGAGCGCGCACTTCTACAACTTCTGGGCGGGAAAGCGTCGCCTGGACGTCTTCCGGGCCCGGCTGAGCGAGGACCTCACCCAGGTGTTGCGGCTGCTCGCCGGGGGCGTACTCACCCCGCAGATCGCGGCGGAGTTCCCGCTGTCCGATGCCGGTTCGGCGCTGGCGCTCGCCGAATCGCGCACCGTCGCCGGCAAGATCGTCATCGTCCCGGACGTGCCCGGGCGTTGACCGCAACAGCAGATCACCCTCACACCCACGGGAACCGCCGAGGCGATGGGCACCTGCTGCGCGGGGAAACCCTGTCCCCGGCAGCCGAGTTGCTCGACTCCGGCGGCGGCAGGGCGGTGACCTTGCGTGCCGTGGCCCGGCGGACTGGGATCGCCTCGATGTGGCGCCCGGCCATTACCCCAGAGGTAATCGCACTGCGCAACCACCCTCGGCTAGGTTCCGGGTCATCGCTCACATGCCCGGAACGAAAGGAGCCCGTGGTGCCCGCTTACGGATTCGCTCATCTCCGCAGCCGACGGAATCACTCCGACGTCATCGAGTACCTGGAGCGCATCCAGGCAACCCTCGACCCCTTCGCCGGCCACTTCGTCATCCACGGTCCGCCGACCGAAGTCGTAGAAGGTACGTGGCCCGGCAGCATGGTGCTGATCGAGTTCCCCAGCCTCACCGAAGCCCGTTCCTGGTACGACTCCCCCGCCTACCGCGCCATCCTGCGTTTGCGTACCGACCACATAGAGGGCGACCTGGTGCTGATTGAGGGCGTCGGTCCGAACTACGACCCGGCCGAGCGAGCGCGCACGCTGCGAACAGAAGCCGACCGAGCGGGCCGGTCGACCGCGTAATCCTGCTGCCGCTTCCTGGGGCAACGAGGTACCACGCACTCGTAGTACACATCAGTATCCGGAGGCCGTCACCGGCGAAACGGCTCTCCCACGGCTCCGTCAGGCGCAGCCAGGACGCTTCCGGCTGGGAGCAGCCCGGACTCATGCTGTGTGCCGTCACGCGCCTCACATCAGAACCCTGCCCTGGCCCCCGACAAGTCGCTGCGCCACTACGAGCGCGTCCGCAGCAGCGTGAGGGAAGGAGGATCACGTACACGCGTCCGGCGTCCACTAGGGGCCATCCCCCGCGCAGCGGGCGGCAGTTGGGGCGGCAGAACCACTGCACCATTGCCAGGTCTTGCGCCCCGAGCCGGACGGTACCCGACGGGTCCGTGCCCTCCTGCCGCGAACTGCCATCGAAGCCGGTGGAAGGTAAATACGTCGACAACGCCCCTCGACGCCCGGCAAAGTGGCCGTCCGTGACGAGCAGTGAACTGTGGACCCGTGCGACCGCCGACCGTTACGACGCCGAGGAGACCGAACGGTCCTCGGCTGCGGTTCTGGGACCGACTCTCGCCTTCCTCGCCGATCTCGCCGGAGAGGGCCGGGCACTGGAGTTCGCCATCGGAACCGGACGAGTGGGCGTCCCGCTCCGGGAACGCGGCGTGCCGGTAGTGGGCATCGAACTGTCCGAGCACATGGCCGCGGTCCTGCGGTGCAAGATCGACGAGAGCATGCTCCCGGTCACTATCGGAGACATGGCCACCACCGTCGTCCCTGGGCGGTTCACCCTGGTCTATCTCGTCTACAACACCATCACGAACCTGCTCACGCAGGACGAACAGGTCGAGTGCTTCCGCAACGCCGCACGTCATCTGGAGCCCGGCGGGCGGTTCGTCATCGAGCTGGGCGTGCCGGCGCTGCGGTTCCTTCCGCCCGGCCAGTTCGCGGTACCGTTCGACGTCTCCGAGCAGCATCTCGGCTTCGACACCTTCGACCTGGTCGAGCAGATTCTGGTCTCGCACCACTTCACCCGCGACGACGAAAACGGCCACTACCGTCGTGGCACCTCGCGGCACCGGTACGTCTGGCCGGCAGAGCTCGACCTGATGGCGCGGATCGCCGGGCTCGAGCTCGAACGTCGCGTCGCGGACTGGGACGGAGGCCCGTTCGCCCAGGACTCCCAGAAGCACGTCTCCGTGTGGCGCAAGCCCATCTGAGGTCAGCCACCGGGTTGTCCGTGCGGGCCGAGCCCGGCCTGTAACTCCCAGCGGCCAAGCCATGCTTCTGAGCTGAGGCCGAGTCAGAGCGCTCGCACACCTCCGCGTGAACGTCCCGCACAGTCCGGACACCGATCTCTCGCGTCCTTGATGGTCGCCCCTCATCCGCACGTCCTTGGGGACGATGCGCGCGCACCGCCGCGGCGATCACAGCCGCGCCACTGCTCGCCATCGCCGCCTGCAGCGAGTCCACAAGCGATGGAGCAGCCAACGCGCCCCGAGGGACACGGGCTTACCCTGGCCGGCGCAGCGACAGTCCATGGAGAGACGACACCGCCACGTCCGAGCAATCGACGCAAGGTGTGGATTGTTGACGTTCCGCGTGTCAGGGCAGGTGGGACAGCAGCAGCTTGGTGAGACGTTCGGGTGTCCGGAGCGGCAGGTAGTGGTCGGCGTCCGAAATCGTCTCGCCACAGGCGCGGGGGATATCGGCGACGAGTCGCTCGGCGATCACCGCAATCTCCGGGTGATCGTGTTCGCCGTGGACGACCAGCGTCGGCGCGGCGATGTCTGCGAGGTGTGGTTCGGCATCACGGCCTGTGGAGAGGACGCAGTGCTCTTCGCTCACGACTCGCTGCTCGGCGTTCGAGGCGACCATCGTCTCGATGAGCTCTCCTCCGGGAGCCGTACGGCCCATGGCTGCCCAGATCGCCAGTTCCAGTTCGGCCAGGGTGGCCGTCGCGCGCTCGCGCCGGGCCGTGGCGTAGGCCGACAACTCGGGACTCTGTGGCCAGACATGACCGCTGACCGAGGCACCGATCAGAGCCAGTGCGGTGACGCGCTCCGGGTGCGCGAGGGTGAAGTCCAGCGCGGTCTCCCCGCCCATGCTCAGCCCGACGAGCGCGGCGCGACGAAGGCCGAAGTGGTCGAGGACAGCGCGCAGATCTTCGACGTCGCTGAACGGCTTGTCCGGAGGCGTGGAGCGTCCCAGCCCGCGGGCGTCGTAGCGGATCACGTCGTGGTGGCGGGCCAGTTCCGGAACGATGGCATTCCACAGGCGGGAGTCCATGCCGGCGCCGTGCAGCAGCACGACCGGGCTTCCGGTGCCGTTGCGCCCCACCCAGAGCCGACCGCCGTCAGGAGCAGGAATGCGGACTTCACGCGGAGGCACGTCAGATCGTTCGCGGGAGTTGGTTGTCACGCTGCGATCATTTCAGAGCATTCATCCAGGCGGCCACGTTCGAAGCGGACGTTCGAAGCGGACGTTCGAAGCGGACTCCGGCCTGGACGAGCGGGGACCAGGTGTGAGCCGTTGACGGCTCCCCAGCGGGCCTTGGCGGACTCAACGCGCCTGACACCATGGCCGGCCTCGCAGCTCGTGAGCCGGCGCCCTTGGTGACCTTCGTGCGCAGCCGTACGGCGGCAAAGGCCGACTCCACGGGGTTGGTCATCCGAGGAGTTGGTCGTCCGAAGGCGGATCCAGTGGTCGGCCGGATAGTCGAAGAACTCCACCAGCACATCCTGACAGTCGGTGCTCTTCGCGAGGGCCTACCTGGCTCCAGTGCTTTTCTCGACTGCGTCCAGGTACTCATCCACAGTGAGCACGGAGTGGGCGAACAACGGGTACCGCCCGACCATGCTGTCGTACTCCTGCTTACCGCCGTCAGATGCTGTGGCGTCCTTCAGCATCGTTACGTGGTATCCGCGTTCCATTGCGCCACGACCCGTCGATTCAACACACATGGAGCCGATCATGCCGGCAATGGCAAGGTATTCCACGCCTCGCCGTTTCAGCTGCGTGTCCAGGTCCGTTGTCATGAAGACATCGATGTTCTTGTGCGGCGCAAGTGCCACTTCGCCGGGGCCGGGCGTGAAATCGGGGTGAAACTGCACCGCCCATGTCCCCTGCTCGAAAAGCCTGTTCTCGAACATTGCCTGATGTATGCCCGACTTGTGTCGCCAGTTTCTGTACTCATCGTCACTGTAGGACATGCCGGAAAAGAAGATGTGCAGACCGTGCCTTCGCGCCCCCGCCAGAAGGCTTTTCAGATTCTCCACCACCCCGATTCTCTCAAATTCTTCCTTGTACTGCGGGTATCCTTTCCCGTTTTCTGCGAAGACTTCATTGACCGTGTCAATGAGAAGTAGCCCGGTGCATTCAGGGGGGTATTCGTTTTCCTGCATGATCTCCGCCTTACTGCCAGGGTTGCACGAGGAATCGCCAATCGCCCTACCCTCGACCACCCGGACCGGAACGTGCACAGCTATCCGCCCCAGATAAATTCTGTGTCCTGCGCATGCGGGTCGCAAATCGGGGGTGATTCGCTCTCGGTAAATGTGGAGGTCACGCGTGCCTGAAGGTCCACAGCCCGGAATGGCAGCACCCGTCGCTCCGTGCGGGTCCCGCGTTTCAGGGCGAGTTGCATCAGGGGGCGAGACTCTTGGACGGACCAGGGCCGGGGCTCAGCGCACGGGAAAGCCGAAAGAGTAGCCCTGCTCCTTGAGTCGGGGAAGGAGCCGGCGCAGGGCCTCGACCGTCTGCGTGCGGTCACCGCCCGCGTCGTGGAAGAGAAGTGTCGGTCCGCCCGGCAGCTCCCGCTCGACGGTGGCGACGATGACGTCCGTACCCGGACGCTCGAAGTCCTTGGTGTCCACGTTCCAGCCCAGCGGGCGCATGCCCCGGGAAGCGGCGAGCTTGCGGCTGTAAGGCGTGAAAGCCCCACCGGGCGCCCGGTAGTACATCGGCCGTACGCCCCCGGACGCCTTGGTGATCATGCGTTCGGCGTCGAGGATCTGCTGCGACTGGTAGGTCTGGGAATCCTTGTCCATGGCGGTGTTGTGCGACACCGAGTGGTCGCACAGCCGGTGTCCGGCCGCGACCACCTTCTTCACGAGGTCCGGGTGCGCCTGCGCCTGCGTCCCCACCATGCAGAACGTGGCCTTCACTCCGTACTCCCCCAGCACGTCCAGCACTTGAGGGGTCCACACGGGGTCGGGGCCGTCGTCGATGGTGATGTTGACGCCCCGCGCGCCCGCTTCCGAGGCGTGCGCGATGGTCGCTGCGACCTGCTTGATGTCGCTGCCCGGCGCGGCCGGCGCGGCCGTTCTCGATGACGAGTCCACGGCACCGGCCTGCGCGGTCCAGACCGAGGCACCGGTGGCGAGCAGTGTCACCCCGAGCGCCGCCCCCATCGCCTTGCCGTACCAGCCCCGCCCGCCGCCGTGCTGCGCCATGTCCGCCCCTTCGCCGAGTCCTCGCCGATCCCCGGTCACTTTGCGACCGCCCTGCAGGACGAGACAGGCAGGCCCATGGATGCGTCCGTTACCAAGCACGGACAATTCCGGGAGAGACCGCAGACAATCCGCGCACAGGCCGATTGGCCAGGGGCCGGGCAGACGGCTTGCAGGCACGCCACGGGAGGCAAGCGTCATGAGCGAGCCACTCCCCCGCCTGCCGTCGCCCGTCGCTTGTAGCGGTGTTCGATGAGGGCGAGTTCGCTCCCATGTGGGCACAGGTGATGGACGATCCGGTGCGTGAGCGGCTTTCGGCGTCCAATGGCAGACCGCCTCGTCCGGCCGCCGGACACCGAGCCAGGTCGAACCGCCGCCGCATCAGCTCCTGACCGCGCTGGTTCGGTCAGCACCGAATGACGTCAGCCCGTTCCGCCGCATCGGCTTCGAGGGCGGGCGCCCAGAAGGGGCCGACTCTCGCGCGGTACATCGATGTCCACATCGCGGAGACTCGGCGCGCTTCGTTCGCAACCTGTCGCCCAAGCCCAGCCCACCCCAGGGGCAGCGACAGCGACAAGGGCAGCTCGCTGGCTGACGGTAGATCAGGAAGGCGCCAAACCGGCCTGAGGGCGCTCGCCATTCAACCGTGTGGGCCGAGTCACACATTCAGTCCGCGCCTACGTTGTCTACATCACAGCGCAAATGTCCGTTTAGCCCCATGCTCGGAACAGACACGGACGCCCGAAGTGCAGCCCATCTCCACGCTCTTGGGCTCGAAGGACGAAATCGGCCCACGGCACAGCACGTGTGTGTCCATCCCTGCCCCCCTCTCTGTTCCCCCGTTTTCCCTTGGAAGGTGCTCCAGCATGGCCGCATACCTCTGCCCTCCTGCCGTGATACACGGCGAGCACGCCGTCAAGACCAGCCAAATAGTGGCGGAGGTCAGCGACCGGCACGCGCATGCGGCGTGGGCGCCGCGGATCGACGGCATCGCGGCCAGTACGGGCATCGAGACTCGCGGGTGGATGCTGCCCCTGGAGACCACCGTCGCGCCCGGCAACGGCAGCGGCCTGCGGACCATCGGCGTCGAACCGGCCCAACAGGCGCTGACACGCGACGGGTTCACCCAGCAGGACGTGGACCGCGTGGTCGCCGCCCTCGAGACCGTTCCCGCGCCGCAGACCGTCCAGGAGCGCACGGCGCCGGCCTGGGAGGCTGTGCAGTCCTATGGGGAGCGTGCAGCGCGGGGAGCGCTGCAGTCAGCCGGGCTGGATGCCTCGGACGTCGACTGTCTGATCACCAGTCACTCCACCACCCCGGCGCTGCCCGGACTGGACATAGCCCTGGGCAACAAGCTACCGCTCCGCAACGATGTGATGTTGCTGCCGGCCACTCAGTGGGCCTGTATCGCGGGGACCCGCTCCCTGGCGCTCGCGGCGGACCTCGTGGCCGCCGACCCCGATCGGGTCGTCCTGGTCGTCATCGCGGAGGCGCTGAGCACGACCTACCAGCCCGCGGACGACACTCTTGAGTCCCTGATAGTCCGGTTGCTGTTCGCGGACACGGCGGTCGCCGCGGTGGTCACCGGCCGCCCGAGGCTCGAATCGATATTGCGGCTCGACGCCGCCTGGCACCACACCCTGCCCGGCACCCAGGACCTGCACCGCCTGGAGACACGGGCGGACGGCACCCACTTCGTGATGGACCGGCGCGGGCCGCGCGCCGTGCAGGAGACCGTCACGGCAATGTGGGACTGGCTGCGCATCCGTCACCAGGACTCCCCCGGCTCCTGGCACCCTGACGTGCTTCTCGCCCACCCCGGGGGGACCAGGGTCCTGGAGTACATGGAGCAGACGATGCCCGAAACGTGGCCTGCGGGGCTGCTCGACTACAGCCGGGACAGCTACACCAGCGGCAACCGCGGAGGCGCCGCCGTGTTCGACATCCTGCGGCGGGCGCATGACGCCGGGCAGCAGAAGCCCGGCAATCGCGCCGTTCTGTACGCGGCGGCACCGGGCCTGACGGCCACCGCCCTGGAAGGAGAGTGGCTGTAGTACGAGGCTGCGCCACCCACACGGAAAGAAGCCGAAGAAGCCACTCCGCGCTCCCGTACGCCGGCGGCGTCCCCGACGCAGAGCAGCGTCACCTCGCGACTTCCGCCCAGACGACCTTCCCGGTGTCCGTCCACCGCACCCCCCACCGGGTCGTGAGCCTGTGCACGACGCTCAGGCCACGACCGCTGTCGTCGAGAAGGTCGCCCCGCTTCAGGCGTGGCCTGCCGTTGCCGGTGTCGCCCACCTCGCACAGCAGACCGTTGCCGGCCCTGATCAGCCGCACCGTGATGGGACCGGCAGCGAAGCGGACCGCGTTCGTGACCAGCTCGCTGACCAGCAGCACCATCTCGTCCCGGGTGTCGTTCCTGGTGCGCCATTGCCTCAGCAGCGCGAGGACCTGCGCTCGGGCGCGAGCGGGGGCGTCCAGGCGGGCGGGCAGCCGCCAGGTCGCCGTGTCCCCCTCGCGATAGCCGATCATCCGAGCGAGCAGGAGGGTCACATCATCGCGTTGGCGCGCGGGAGCCAGCGTGGAGACGACGTGCCGTGCGGCCTGCTGCAGGGCATCCCAGGGGTGCACCGTGGACACGACGTCCGCCAGCCTGTCGATGCCTTCGTCGATCGACAGGGCGGGATCCTCGACCAGGCCGTCGGTGTAGAGAGCGAGCAGAGAGCCCGGAGGGGCGACGAAGGTGTGCACGTCGAACGGTTCCCGCAGCGCGAACTCTGCGCCCAGGCCGGGGTGAGGGCGTAGCGCGAGCGGTCCCGCGTGCCCGTCCGGCGTGACCAGGACCGGGGGCAGGTGGCCGGCACTGGCCAGCGCCACGTGGTGGCTGACCGGGTCGTAGAGGGCGATGCAGCAGGTCGAGCCGAGGGCGCTGTACCCGGCCGCCAGTCCGGACTCCGCGTCGTCCAGCAGCGTCACCGTCTCGTCCAGGTGCTCCAGTACCTCGTCGGGTGCGAGCCCCGCGGACAGCAGCGCGCGGGCCTCCATACTCAGCTGGCCCATGGTTGCCGCAGCTCCCAGGCCGTGACCGACGACGTCACCGACCACCAGCGCGGTACGGCCGTCCGGCAGCGGAAAGCTGTTCACCCAGTCGCCGCCGACGCCCGCGCTGTCGGGAGTGGCGGGCTGGTAGACGCTGGCGATCGCGATGGTGTCGCCGCCGGTCCGTGGCAGGAGTCGGCGCTGCAGTGCCAGGACCTGCGTGTGCTCTCGCTGGTGCTGACGAGCCAGGTCGACGTGATGGGCGGTCCTGGCCACCAGTTCCTGCAGGTCGAGCAGCTCGCTGTCGCGGAAGGGATTGTCCGCCCGCCGCCAGACCTCCGCCACGCCCAGTACGACGGGCGGCGCACCGTCCAGAACCAGCGGTATGCAGGCCACACCCGCCGACCGGTCGACGGGCACGAGGGCACGCACCACTCGTGGGCTCTGGAGCACCCGCTCGACCGCTTCGCGGTCGGGTATGACGATGGTCTGCGGAGCATCGTTCCGAAGCACCGCCTGCGCCAGCAGGCGACTCGCGTCGCCGGGGAGGTCGTCGCCCGGTGTCACGTAGCCCTCGGGCCATGCCCGGTCCGGCACCAGGGCTGCCCGCCGCAGTCGGATGCGCCTGCGCACCTGGCCGGTGACGCCCTCACCCGTCCACACGGCGAAGTCGAGGTCAACGGCGGCCACGTCTCCCCAGGCCAATAGGGACTCCGCCAGCGACTGGGCGGTCTCGCCGATGTCCAGCGACGTGCCGATCGCGGTCTCGGCGGCGTACAGGTGCAGCCTCTTGGCCATAGCGATGATGGAGACGGTCAGGCCCTCCTCGGGCGCCGCGGCAGGCAGGATGCTCAGCGAGACCACCAGCTCCGACCCGTCGCGGCGGCGCAGGCGCTGGATTCGGGCGACATGCGGCTGACCGGTCTCCACGACCTGCCGCAGCCGCCGTGTGACCGTCGGTACGTCCCAGGGAGGCAGGAGATCGACGAATGGTTTCCCGGCCGCGGCGTCCAGACCCGCGAACACGGGGGCGTCCAGATTGCAGCGGGTGATCATCAAATCCCGGTTCAGGTTGACCGCGCCGAGAATCTGCTCCTGATGGCCGGCTGCCAGGCTGTCGGGTGCGGGATGGCGCGCGGCGCGGTCCCCCTGCGCGTCGGCGGGATCGGCGGCCGGTCCACCGCGCGGGTTGTAGCGTCCCAGGGCTCGGCTGACCTGGTCGAACGCCGACGAGGACGAAGGGAGATGTGTGGAGTCCATACGACTCTCTCAGCAATCCCCGGCGCAGCACCGGGGCTGTAGTCGGACCCGTGCGAGGGGCCCCGAGATCCCTGACGGCACACCTCATTGAACAACAGCAGGCGCCGCTTCGCCCACACCAGCGCATGCGCGGTGACAGTGGACGGTGACGGCGTGCCGCGGCCCTTGGGGGCTGTGCTCACCCTTGCCGGGGCCGCCAAGATGCGACGACGGGCGCGGGAGCACTGGTTGCTGGAGGCAAGCGCCCGGCGGTACTGCTCCGGCCTGCAGCAGCCGGCTCAGGGTCCGCTCATCGGCCCACTTCTCATCTTCTGCTGGCGCTGCGGGCGCGCGCAGACGTCGACTCCTCGAACAGGCTCAAAGAAACCGACCGTCTCGTCTACTTTCCCGCCGGTCGGAAACAGCGGCCTTCCCCGACACGGAGCCGTGCTGGGCTGCCGGTCATCGCGATGCGGAGCGACAGTACGGACCAAGGTGCGGAAGGGTCGACTGCGGACCCCGACTCCGGAGCCGGATCCTGCTCGTAGCGGCTTACTGGCGTACGAACTTGACGCTGCGGCAGCTCGCGCCACTGCTCGGGGTGTCGAAGTCGGTCGCCCATCGCACCGTCGGCCACCTCCTCATGACTGCCGTCTGAAAGGCGACGGCGTTCACACCGCCACCCCAGGCATCGCCCGGCTGCACACCTCGCCCTCACGGGCAGCTCCCGCCCCGTACGAGACCAGAGAGGCCCAGGGAGGAGGCTCCCCGCCTCCCTGGCCTCGGAGAAAGCTCAGTCGATACAGAATTCGTTGCCCTCGATGTCCAGCATCGGAATGCAGGACTCGTTTTCCTCATCGGCATACAGCGTTTGCACGTGGGTGGCGCCGAGCGCGACCAATCGTGCGCACTCGGCTTCGAGCGCGGCGAGGCGCTCGTCCCCCACAAGCCCGGTGCCGACCCGGACGTCGAGATGCACCCGATTCTTGACGACCTTGCCTTCGGGGACGCGCTGGAAGTACAGCCGCGGGCCCACACCCGAGGGATCTGTGCACGCGAACCACGAATCCCGCTGCTCAGGTGGCTGCGAAAGGTTGAAGTCATCCCAAGTGGCAAACCCCTCCGGCGGCGGCGGTGCGACGTACCCCAACACCTCGCACCAGAAGCGAGCGAGTCGCTCAGGTTCTGCGCTGTCAAAGGTGACTTGGAACTTCTTGATCGCTGACATCGGCGCACCATAGCAGGCGGGCTCTGCCGCTCGTTTCCCAGTCGGATCGGCCAGCAGGCTGTGCTCGGAACACACCCGGATCGGCCCGGAACCCGTGACAGGGCGCGGCTTGGGCGGATCGTCGCGGAGGACGCCGTCGGGCATGCCACGCCGCCCGGCACGGGGACCGTAGGGCTGCCTTTGATCTTCCTTCGACCGTGCAGGTTGGTTGGCGATCAGCAGGGTGATACCGGCACCGCACCCGCGTTGGATTCAGGGACCGGCGGAGACAGCAGCACGGTTGCGCAACCATGCTGCCTCTGTGGCTGTCAGATTCGGGTCGGCCAGTTTGATGTTGAGCGCCTGCTGGAGTCGCGATGCGGGGTCAGTTCCGCAACTGCCCTGGACAGCTCGCAGAAGCAAGCCCCGCCCCAGACGTGCGACGACGCCGGGGACATCAGCGCTGCCGACGGTCACGATGGTCATCGCCACATCGGCAGCGGGATCACCAGCGCGCGCGTTGCTCCAGTCGATCACCACAGGGCCGTGGGCTGTCAGAACGACGTTGCCCGGATGCAGGTCCAAGTGCAGCACTCGGTCATTGCCTGCGGTGCCGAACCGTTTGGGCAGCCAGGCCGGTGCCGACAACGCATGGAGCCGATGGTGGAGGCGGCCCAACGCGCGGCCAAGGGAACGTACTTGCCACGGGCGTTGGGCCAATGCCTCCAGCATCGTCGGGCCGGTCAGCCGCTCAAGAACCATGTCGGTATCGGTGACCTCGTACACCTTCGGCACCGGATACCCATTCGCCGCCAGATGAGTCATCAAGCGCGACTCGAGGCAGGTCGACCGCCCCTCGTGCCGGTACCGGCGCAGCACCCTGGACTCATCCAGGGCGAACACGTCAGCGTCCCGCCCCGCGCGATCAACTCCATGCCGGGCATTCTGTCTGAGCGATACATCGCCTGCCAACAGGGCGAATGCTGCCTGATGCGGCACCAGTTACCAGATGCCGTCGATGACTTCTTCGAATGCCGGCCGCCAAGGTGACCAGCGCTGGACATTGCCCTCCAGGGCAGCCCCGGGCTGATGTCCAAGAGAGAGCCGGGCGGACCCACCTCTGTGCATGCGCGCTCTGGTTGACCCGACTGGTCAACCAGAGCGGCGAGAAGACGGTGCAGGCGGCACATTCGCCCTCGGGCGGGTTGCCCCCCGGCGTCAGGTCAGCGGGCGGCGAGGAACTCGAGCGTGTCGATCACGCGGTTCGAGAAGCCCCACTCGTTGTCGTACCACGCGACCACCTTGACGTGGCGGCCGTCGACACGGGTGAGCTCCGAGTCGAAGATCGACGAGGCGGGATTGCCCACGATGTCGGAGGAAACGAGCGCGTCGTCCGAGTACTCGAGGACGCCGGCGAGCGGCCCCTCCGCTGCGGCGCGGTACGCCGCCAGCACGTCGTCGCGCGTCACGTCGCGGGCGACGGTCGTGTTGAGTTCGACGATCGAGCCCACCGGAACCGGTACGCGGATCGAGTCGCCCGACAGCTTGCCCTCGAGGTTCGGCAGCACCAGGCCGATCGCCTTGGCGGCGCCGGTCGTGGTCGGCACGATGTTGACGCCCGCGGCCCGGGCGCGGCGGGGGTCGCGGTGCGGACCGTCCTGCAGGTTCTGCTCCTGCGTGTACGCGTGAACCGTGGTCATGAACCCGTGCTCGATCCCGGCCAGGTCGTCGAGCACCTTGGCCAGCGGGGCGAGCGCGTTGGTGGTGCAGGAGGCGTTGGAGACGATCGTGTGCACGTCGGGGTCGTAGGCGTCGGTGTTGACCCCGAACGCGAGCGTGACGTCGGCGCCGTCCGACGGTGCGCCGACGAGTACCTTCTTCGCGCCCGCGTCGAGGTGGGCGCGGGCGGCCTTGGCCGAAGTGAAGCGGCCGGTGGCTTCCAGGACGATGTCGACGCCGAGTTCGGCCCACGGCAGCTGCGCCGGCTCGCGCTCGGCCAGCACCCTGATCCGGCGGCCGTCGACGACGAGGACGTCCCCGTCGACGGTCACCGGGCGCCCGAGCCGGCCGGCGGTGCTGTCGTAGGCGAGCAGCCGGGCGAGAGCGGCCGGCTCCGTCAGGTCATTGACGGCGACGATCTCGAGGGCGCTGTCGCGCTCCAGCAGGGCGCGGAGCACATTGCGTCCGATGCGGCCGAATCCATTGATGGCGATGCGAGTCATGAGTGATGTCCCTTCCCTTCGCCACCAGGGTCGCCCTCGGCTCGCCCCGCTGACAGTGGCGGGATCGCCATGGTTCAAAAGGATCCCGCCAGGCAGTGCCGGGCGGGTCACTCACCCCGTGTGAAGGTGCTCCGGTACTCGCTCGGCGTGGTGCCGAGGATGCGCTGGAAGTGCAGGCGCAGGTTCGCACCGGTGCCCAGCCCGACGTCGGCGGCGATCTGTTCGACGCTGCGCTGCGAACGCTCGAGCAGTTCGCGGGCCAGGTCGACGCGGGCACGCATCACCCACTGCATCGGCGTGTAGCCGGTCTCCTCGACGAAGCGCCGGGAGAACGTGCGCGGCGAGACCTCGGCCTGCCGGGCCAGTGTGTCGAGGGTGAGGGGGTCACCGAGCCGGTGCAGCGCCCACTCGCGGGTGGCGGCGAACCGCTCACCGAGTGGCTCGGGGACGCTGCGCGGCACGTACTGGGCCTGGCCGCCGCTGCGGTAGGGAGCGGCGACCAGACGCCGGGCCGCATGATTGGACGCGGCCACTCCGAGGTCGCCGCGCAGGATGTGCAGGCACAGGTCGATACCGGAGGCGGCGCCGGCCGAGGTGAGTACGCTGCCCTCGTCGACGAACAGCACGTTCTCGTCGACCTGCACGAGCGGATGCCTGGCCGCGAGTGCTCGTGTGTAGTGCCAGTGCGTCGTGGCACGCCTGCCGTCGAGCAGGCCCGTGGCGGCGAGCGCGAAGGCTCCCGTCGAAATGGCGGCAAGCCGCGCGCCCCGGTCGTGGGCGGCGATCAGTGCGTCGACGACGGCCTGCGGCGGGTCGTCGCGGTCGGGGAACCGGTAGCCGGGGACGAAGACGATGTCGGCCCACGCGAGCGCGTCGAGGCCGTGGGCGACGTGGTACGCGAGGCCGTCGCCACCGGTGACGAGACCGGGTGTCGCCCCGCACACGCGCACCTCGTACGGCATGCTCGCGCGGGTCGTGAAGACCTGCGCGGGAATTCCGACATCGAGCGGCTTCGCACCCTCGAGCACAAGGACGGCGACGCGACGCAGGCGGGAGGCTGGCACAGGATGAGGTTACGTGGGGCGCGACGTCGATACGCCCACCACGCGCACGGGCAGACAACACAACGGCGCGCCGCCTTCCACCGCGCGGACGACGATATCGGCCCTCGGACCGCCCCGTATCGTCAAGGCCGGCCTCCTCAACACCCCCGGCCACCTCCACGCGCCGCCGCCGAACAGCGGGCCCTCGCCACGACTCGACCCAGCAAGGAGCGCGGGCATGGGTTTGCGGGCCATCGTGACGTTCGACGCCGCGACCGGCGGCGGGGCCGGGAACGGACTCGTCTCCTGGTACGACGCGGCTCTGACGGGTCCCCTGAAAGACCTCGTGGAGCAGGAGCCTCGGGGAGGTGCCTACTCGGCAGCGGAGACCCACTCCGATGAGCGCGCGGCGCGGATGGACTTCGGCCTTGTCTCGACAGGGTGGCATGCAATGCGTCAGGAGCTGTTGCGCGAGCCCGAGAGCGCATTCGTGACGCTGTGGAGTGAGTCTCTGGACACGCCCGCCGCCCATGTCAGAAGTTCCAGCATCAACGTGCGCCGCCCGAATATGGGGGGACAACTGACCCTCGGTGATGCGCTGGGCAGTCCGGGCGACCCCGCGTACTGCGACAGCGCTGTGGCGTTCCTCGTCGCCGCGCTGGACGCCGTGAACCCGGCCTTCGCCTGGCTTGGGGACGACGGTCCGGCCACCGACGACACCCATCTCGACTGTGTGCTGGGCCGCAGGGTGCGCGACTCCGTCCGCGAGACCAGAACGATCCTCCGGGGCTACTCCTGGACCACGGTGTTCCCCGAGGAACTCTCGCAGAGGCTGGGCGGCCCCGAGGCCCTGGCAGCGACCGGGGCGTTTCACCGGATCGTCCCGCTCACCGCCGGCGGTGTCGTACTACAGGCGACCAGAACGGTGGCGGACTACACGGACGACGCCGCGCGCCGGGTGTTCGACGCCCTAAGGCCCGTCCTGCCGCCCGGGATAGCGCAGTTCGACCCCTCCCACCGTTTGCGCCCACGGTCTGAGCCCGCGTGGCACACGCCACGTCAAGCCCAGGGGCCCAGGATCGCCTAGCGGCGCGCCAGCAGCACTCCGCCGAGCGTGCGCGCGGCCGACGTGAGCGTGGGGTGGGTCTCGACAATGAAGCCGGCCTCGTCGAGCCAGGCGGCCACTTGACTCGGCCGGCGACGACGGACGTAGGACTCCGGCCAGCTCTCGCCGTCCTCGCGCGGCTTCGGCGGTGACGCGTCGCCGACATGGAAACCGAGCAGCAGCAGACCGCCGGGCCGCAGCACCCGACGGAAGCCGGCCAGGACCGCGCCGATCGCGTCGTCGGGGACGTGGATGATCGAGTACCAGGCGACCAGGGCGGCCAACGTGCCGTCCGCTAGGTCGAGTTGAGTCATCGACCCCACCTCGAATCGCAGACCGGGATGCTCACGCCGCGCCACCTCGATCATCCGGGGCGACAGATCGATACCGAAGGCGTCCACGCCCAGATTCCTCAGGTGGGCGGTGATTCTCCCGGGCCCGCAGCCCACGTCCGCGACGGGCCCGCCGCCGCGCGCCAGCACCCACTCGGCGAACAGCGCCATGGCCTCCCGCTCGGCAGGCAGTTCGGCAAGGAGGTTGCGCACCTCGTCCGCGTAGCTGGTGGCGTCGGCATCGTAGGACGCCCGGGTGTCCGCCAACCACCTCTCGGACTCTGGTCCTTCATGTCCGGTGCTCACACCCGCAGGTTAGCCCAGGAGCCGGTCGCCACATCGAGTTCCCGTAGCTACTGAGGCGAGCCTCGACCGATAGCTGCCCTGACCGCCAAGCACCCTGCGCGGCCCGGTCATGGTGCCCGCTTCTTCATCCACGAGATGTCCTCGCCGCTGTGTCCCAAGGACCCGGTTTGCCAGGCGTCCGCATCGCGGCGGGCATCCCGCACGTCGCGTCCCATCGCCGTTCCGCTGCGCATACGGCTCCTGCGCCCTCGGGCTCTCCAGTCGACCCATGATGCGAGCGCGATGAGCGTGAGGAGAGGCACCAGGAAGAACCACATGATCCGGATGATGCCGTGGTCCGGCAACACCACGCCAGATGCCGAACATCAGAAGGGGTGGGCAACTCGACTGCCCAGACGCGGTCTTGGCACGCCGACGGCGGCCGGCACGGCACCTTCGCCGGTAGCCCGTCCGGTCTTCCGTCGCCAGCTGAAGCACGGCCACCGCGACCGCGATCCGCTCGATCTGCGACGCAGCCCTCCGCTGCTCCACGCCTTGGGCGACCGTGGCAACCACGGTCAGGGCGGGAGCTGCGGCGGCCGCGGCCGCCACCCGGTCCCCGGCAGCCGGCAGGGCTGCCCCGCCGATGCGGCCGGGCAGCCCATGTGATCCGGTTCCTAGGCGGGGTCGCCACCTCGGTTGAGGTACGCGTCGACCGAGCCGTCGCTCCCGACGGCCAAGTAGTCGTCGCGACCGTCACCGTCCACGTCGCCGAATCGGACGTTCTTGGAGCTGGTGACGCCCGAGGCGGTCCGTCCGCGCGGCGCCCAGCCGGGTGTGCCGTCCGGCTTGTCGCCGCCCTTGTTGATCCAGACGTCGACCGCGCCGTTGTCCTGCAGCGCCCAGTAGTCGTCCTTGCCGTCGCAGTCGTGGTTCTGCAGCCGGAACTGGTTGCCGAAGTCGCGGGTCACGCCCTGGGCGATCTTCCCTCGCGGCACCCAGCCCGCCGCGTCACCCCGGTCACCGCCGGTGTTCTCCCAGGCGAACATGACACCCTTGAGGGGGCTGAAGTTGACCACCACGTAGTCGTCCTTGTCGCTACCGGCCACATTGCCGAAGATCACAACGCCGCGAGCAGCCTCGGCCGTGCCCTTGGCGAAGCCCTTGCGCACCGACCATCCCGGGGTGCCGTCCGGCCGGTCGCCGCCCTCGTTGATGTAGGCGTCCACCGCCCCGGTGGCTTTGTCGACTACCAGATAGTCATCCCTGCCGTCACCGGCCACGTCGCCGAACTCGAGTCTCTGCTTGTACGGGTCCAGGCCGACGCCCTTGGCGATCCGTCCGCCGGGCTGCCATCCCGGCTTACCGTCCTTGTCGCCGCCCCGGTTGTACCAGACATCGACCGAACCGCCTTCACCGATCGACAGGTAGTCGTCGCGGCCGTCACCGTCCATGTCGGCGAACCAGACGTTGCGCTCGGGCCGACCGACACCGGCCGCGAACTTCTGCCGCACCTCCCACCGGTCCTGGCCGCCGGTGCAGGACGCCGGAGCGCTGCCGGCCGGGGCGGTGATCAGGTCCTGAAGCAGTGCTGTGGCGATGCCGCCGACGAACGCTTTGCCGATCTTGGCGTAGCCGGCATCGTTGGGATGCAGGTCGTCGTACATGTCGCTCGCCTCCAGGAAGCCGTCCATGTCGGCCAGGACGACCTTCTTGCCGGAGCTTCGCTTCGACTCCACCAGGGAACGGACCCGGTTGTTGTAGTCGTCTATCCGAGCCTGGTCGCCGGCGTCCGACTTCACGCGGACCGCCGTCGCCACCACGACCGTCACGCCCGGTACGTCGCCCAGGATCTGGTCGACCAGAGCACTCAGCCTGGGAGCGGCCACCTCACCCGGCTCGTTGTCGCGCGCCACGTTGTTGGTCCCTGCCATGAGCGTCACGACGTTCGGCCGGAGCCGAGGCAGCGACGTTGCCAGCCGCTCGGCGACCTGCTCGATCCGGTTACCGCTCACGGCCTCGTGCTCAGGGTCGGGCATGTTTCCGTTGCGCCGCGACCCCACCATGTCCAGTGACCGCTTGGGGAAGGAGATCGGCCACCAGGCCGCACTGATCATGTCCAGCAGACCGCGGTGGAGATCGTCCCGAAACCCGTTTCCGTCAAGGCTCCGGAACCCTTCGCTGATGGAGTCGCCGGCCACCGCCAGTTCGAACCCCGGCAGTTTCGCAATATCCGCCGACCCACGGATCGCGCCCATCCACGTCGCATCGTGGTCCGACTGAGTCCGGGGAATGGGTATGCGTGTGACGGCGGGGTTCTGCACCACCGACGACGAGACGAAGTAGTCGTACTCCCGCCGACTCGGCCATCGAGTGGGGAGCCCGGGATGGTACAGGTGGGCGCCGTTCGGGAAGGCCGCCTCATTCGTCAGGTTCGCTGGAATGCGGTTGAAGTCGGCCCCCACGGTAAAGCTGTGCTGACTGTTTCCGCCGGCGTCCACCCCTCCCCAGGTGCGCACGGAGTCACGGATCTGAGTGATCATCGCCGACGAATCATTGGAACTGCCGCCGCGCGAACTTGCGTGCCACGTGAAGTACCAATGGTCGCCGAACCGGACACCGAGCGCAGCCCGCCCGCCCTGGCCCGGAACAACCCGCAGCTCGTCAGGCGTCCCGTTCGTCACGATCAGCGAGTTGACCCGGCCCGCATTCGTCGGGTTCTGATCGGTCTGCAGATAGTAGACGTCGTACGGCCCCTCGGGCCGACTGCTGGTTCCGGGGTTCCATGTTCCCTGGGTGATCCGGTCACCGTCTGCCGTCACATAAGCCGCTTGTGAAATGGCGCTGCCAGGTGGTGTCGATCCCGCTTCCTGAAGAAGCGCGATCTGGGCGCCGCCGTTCATGAACTGCCTGAGCGAAGCCCACTTGCTGCCGTCCCCCTGCCCGTCCATGTTCCAGGTGACGATCGGCGTGGTCGTCAGTGGACGGTCGTCGGCACGGGCGGTGGCAGGTGACACCAGCGACAGGAGACCTGCCGTGATCGCCAGCACGGCGATCAGAGATATCTGTCGGGCATGTCTCAATACATTCAAAACCAATCCCCCTTGCTTCATCCCTGCGTGACGTCACATAAGGCGCCCGATGCTCGGCCTCACCGGCGACGGTGCCTTCGTCACGTGCGGGTCGTGACATCGGTGACGCTGCTCACCGGGACCCGGACCGAGATGCAGGCGATCAGTACGACGCCCGCGCCAACATCTCTGGCACAGACGCGACTTCGCAGGTTGCCCCACCGAGGCGGTGGCGCTGTCCACAGCTTGCGGGGACCGGGTGATCACAGGCCAGCCGCCCGGGACAATAGGGAAGGTGGAACGCTGGAACGTGCTGTGAGCTGGGCAGATGGTCCCTCCCCGGAACGCTCGCCTGGAACGGCGGAGCGAACGGGCGGATCCGAGAAGCGGCAGGAACGGCAAGGCCGACGGGAGTCTGCGCCTGCTCATTTCCAGGTGGTCGCGGTACCGGAGGCCATGCAGCGCTCGCGTCCGCCGGCCGCGAAGCTCAGATCATGCGTCGCAGCGCGGTCTCGACGGCATCGATCAACGGATCGCCTTCGGATCGTGGGTGCCGTGCGAGGCCGAGCTCGACGTCCGGCAGGGTGGGCAGGGCGTCCGTGTCGTGGCATGCCATGGCCGGCTCGAGGTTCGTGGGCATGAGCGCCGCGACGCCGAGCCCTGCCCGCACCGCGGCGAGCACACCGACCAGGCTGTTGCTTTCGAACGTCACTCGCCAGGGCCGATCGCCACGTTCCAGGGTTTCCAGCACGGACGTACGCCACGAGCACGTGTTGGAGAACAGCACCACAGGCAGCGGATCGGCAGTCACGTCCACGCCCTGACCGATCGCCCAGACCAAAGGGCGGCGTACCGTCCAGCGCGGCGGTCCGGGAACGGCCGGCACCTCGTTGAGCACGAGTTGGACGCGGCCTGTGTCATAGGCCTCCCGCATCGCGGCGTTGGACATGCTGAGCACCTCCAGGGTCGCGCCGGGGTGCAGCCGGGCAAGATCGGCGAGGGCCTGCGGAAGCTGGGACGCGGCCAGGTCTTCGAGCAACCCGACACCACAGCGGCCGGTGAGCGTGCGCCCGGTTTCGGCAAGTGCCTGCGCGGAGAGCGAGAGGATGCGTTCGGCGTACGGCAGGAGCTCCTCGCCCGCCCGGGTCAGCGACACACCGGACGGTGATCGGTGAAGCAGTGGACGGCCGATGGCCCTCTCGAGCTTGCGCACCTGCTGGCTGAGCGCGGGCTGAGTATGTCCGAGCGTGGTCGCGGCACGGCTGATGCTGCCTGCCCGCACGATGGCGACGAAGGACCGCAGCAAGGAGATTTCAAGATCCCTGGCCATAACAATTCATTATGTCAGCGCCAGCAAATGAACCACTACCTATGACCTGAGGGAGAATCTAGCGTCAGGCGAGTGACCGGATACCGACAGCTACTCGCTGTGCCTGGGCTGGCATCGCTGTTGGGCGTTTCCTTTGTCGCCCGCACGGCGATCACGGCTGCCGTGATGGCACTGACGATGCATGTCGTCCTGGGCCTGAACATGAGCTACGTGGCAGCCGGCGGTGTCGCGGCGGCTCTGACCACCGGGCTGGCGCTGGGCGGGCCGCTGCTCGGCCGCATGATCGATCGGCGTGGCCTGCGTACGGTGGTGCTGACAACTGTCGTTGCGCAGGCCGTGTTCTGGCTGGGCGTGCCAATCCTGCCGTACGAGGCTCTCCTGGGTGCCGCATTCACGGCGGGGCTGCTGATGGTGCCGGCGCCGCCCGTGACCAGGCAGGCGATCGCCGCGATGACCATGGCGGAACAGCGCCGTGCCGCGTTCGCGCTGGAATCGGTACAGGGCGAACTGTCGTACATGGTGGGCCCGGCGATCGTGATCCTGTGCGCCGCCAAGGTGTCCCCCGGCGTGGTGGTATGGGGGCTCGGCGTCGCGATCGTGGCCGGCGGAACCGGTATCGCCGTGCTCAACCCGCCGCTGCGATCCGGGGACGAGGCGGGTTCCGGCGCGGCCGAACGTCCTCGGCGACGGGAGTGGCTGGGCGTCGGCATGGTCGCCGTACTGACGATGGCGTTCGGTACGACGACGCTGCTCAGCGGCGTCGACCTCGCCATCGTCGCCACGCTCGATGAAGCACGCCAGGTGTCCTGGGCCGCCGCGGTCGTTGCTGTACTCGGCCTGACCTCTGTCGTCGGCGGGCTGATCTACGGCGCGCTGTCCCGGTCGCTGCCCACATGGCTACTGCTCGGTCTGCTCGGGCTCGTGACGATTCCCGCAGGGCTTGCCCACGACTGGCGCTGGTTGTGCGTGGCCGTTGTCGGCACCGGATTTCTCGCGGCACCGACGCTTTCCGCTGTGGCCGACGCGGTGAGCCGACTGGCGCCGGCCGGCGTGCGGGGTGAGGCGACAGGTCTGCAATCCTCCGCGCAGAGTGCGGGTTTCGCGCTCGGATCCCCGATCGTCGGCGTGGCGATCGACGTCTCCGCACCGGCGGGCGGCTTCGCGGCGGCCGGGCTGGCCGGCCTCGCCGCCGCGCTGACTGGATTCCTCCTGTCCCGCCGCTGTCCGTCACCTCGGCCGCCCACCTCGGCTCGTCACGAGTCGAGCGTCTCGACGCACGGCACGTCCCCTAGGTCCCCCTGAGGCAGCGCGCCGTGGGCCACCACGCAGTCGGGCGGAACTCCAACTGACGTGGCCCTCCGGCTGAACCGTGCCTCGAAGCGCCCGGAACCGTTGAACTCATCGGGCACCGACCGGTGTTCACCGCCCGACCGAGCGCAGCAACCCGCCTCCGGAGCAACCGTGAAGAAGTCGTACGTCGCGCTCGCCGCGACCACCCTCCTGGTCTCGGGTTGCGGCACCGCCGCCCCGCAGCCGCAACGCGCCGACCGTGCCGACTGGGGCGAGCCATACGGCGTCATTGCACACATGGACGACCGCCACGGCGGCCCTCACATCACCATCGTGAACACCGCCGGGCAGGCGGTCGAGTTCCTGGCACGCCCGGACGACTACACCCGCTGCTCCGTCGATGAGCGCTACCCCGAATGCGCCGGCCGGACCCCCGGCCCGTAGGCGACTCGCCGGCACCCCTGTCGCTGTCCGGACCGGAAGGCGATCCAGCCGTCCGTCCTTCTTCCGGGCAATTGGCCCCGGGGAGCATGACGTCGGGCCTGGCATGGGCCGGTG
Organism: Streptomyces sp. AM8-1-1; assembly: GCF_032229325.1. Taxonomy (NCBI): domain Bacteria; kingdom Bacillati; phylum Actinomycetota; class Actinomycetes; order Kitasatosporales; family Streptomycetaceae; genus Streptomyces; species Streptomyces sp. AM8-1-1. The sequence continues at coordinate 8,127,340 of NZ_CP135086.1, read as the reverse complement.
TCGCACGATCGCGAGACCGGGTGTGCTGACGACCCGCAAGATCGAGGACGTACGAGAAGGACCTCACAGCGCTGCCCACGTGGCACATCACGTACTTCTTCACCCGGAAGGGCCTGCGCAAGCGCGACGTCGCACTCGCCGCGCTCGGCGGGACCCTGAGCGACATCGCCGGCGGGCACGCCGCGGGCTGGTCCCTGATCGGTCTTGGTGCGGCACGGGAGCAGGCACGTCAGGCGGCATGATGACGGTGTGACAGAGGACCAGGGGTGGGACACGCTGTTCGAGGACGGGCCGCAGCTGCCGTGGCGGGTGCGCGGAGGCTGGCTCGAAGGGCTGAGCCTCAACCGCGGCGCGCCGGACGACGTAGTGATCCGGCTGTTCGACCACGGCGTGGATGCATCCCTGGCGCGCGGGCAGTCGGAGGCGGTCGTTCTGGCGGCCATCGAGCATCCGGACCGGCAGGTGCGCGCATACCTCGCCGAGTGGCAGCCGGGCATGAGTGCCGCGCAGTGGACGGCGCTGATCCTCGCCGAGCCCTCGGCGCCACACCGCGCCGTGCTCGTGCGGCGGGCCGGGCGTCGCGCTGCCGGACTCACCGCGCAGGGGTACGCGCGGCTGGCCGCCGATCCCGCGCCGGATGTCCGCGCCGCGGCCGTCGACCTGCCCGGGCTGCCGGCGGCGCTGCTGACCGCACTCGCCGCCGATCCGGAAGGCGTGGTGCGGGCGGCGGCATGCGGGCCCGCCTGGGCCACCTTGTCGGAGGCCGAACGTGACACGTTGCTGGTCGACGCCCATACCTCTGTCCGCAACGCCGCGCTGCTCCGACACCACCGAGACCTGCCCTTGCCCCGGCCGGTGTTCGAAACGCTGGACCAGAAGGCCGCCGCCGAGAGCTGCCGACTCGACCGCGCGCTCGCCGAGGAGCTGACCCGGCACGAGGACCTGGGGGTGCGGCTTGCCGTCGCAGGCAATCCGCACATGGACGCCGACCTCGTGCTGTCCCTCGCGGCGGACCCTGAATACCGTGTGCGCCTGCGAGCCTCGGTCCACCCTGGTCTGAACGAAAAGCAGCGCGCGGCCGTGATCCCCTCGGACCTCGACCCCACTCACCTGCGATACGACGTACCGTGGGTCCTGGCCCGCCACGAGGACCCCGAGGAGATGCGCCGGCTGGCGTCGTCCGTCCATCCGGCGCTGCGCAGCAGCGTCGCTCGCGCACAGCGGCTGCCGCCGGACGTGGTGGAACGGCTCGCGCGGGACGAGGACCGGGTCGTACGGCTCTTCCTCGCCGAGTCATGCGACGACGCGCCGGGCTGGATGCTGCTGGAGGTCTGGCACTGGTGGACCGGCAGCTTTTCGAAACCCGACAGGCCCCGTGGTCACCCCAACTTCCCGCGCGCCGGGCTGCTCCGGTTCGCGAAGGACCCGAACCCACGGCGGCGCCAACTCGCCCTCGACGATCCGCGATCCACGGCCGAACTGGTCGAGCGGTTCGCGCTCGACCCCGATGACGAGGTGCGGCGCAGGGCGGTGCAGGATCTGCGGCTCTCTCCCCGGTCCGTGGCACAGCTGCTGGACGACGCGAACGACGGGATCCGTCACTGCGCGGCCATGCACCCCGTCTTGCCCGTTCCTGCGCTGATCCGGCTGCTGCGCACACCCGGAGCACCGCCGTTCGGGATGTCTGCGGCTCTGAATCCCGCCATCCCAGGCCCGATCATGCACCGCATGATCGACCTGGCCGCCGCCGGTCCGTGATGGTCACGCACAGCCGGCCGCGACGGTCACGCACAGCCGGCGCGACGGCGCGATCCCACGCTCCGAGCGGCAGTTGTGCCCTGATCTGGCGTCGTGACGGTTGCTGAACGACATGGGCACACCGGGAACCCGACCTCCTCAGGGGGAATGCACGTCTCCTGGGTCTCGCAGGGCCCGCCGGCCGGCTCGGGCCAAGTCACCGTGACAGGTAGCGCGATGACGTCCGTAGTGTCAGGGTCGGAAAGGTACGCTCCCTCGAGTGACGAGCGTCAGCGCATGTGAATCCCGGCTGAACCGGCTGTGGGGAGCCGTTTGCGCCTTCGCCGGAATCTTCTTCCTCCTGTGGGCGCTTTCCTGGCTCCATGCGAGCGTGCTCAATGAGGACCTCCAGAATCACTGCGCCGACGTGCACACCTCCCGCTTCCCGTTCGAGAAGTCGTGCACGCATGAGGACGGCACCGTTGAGGGAGCGAACAGCGTGACCTTCGACGGGATCTTCTTCGGCTCGATGTCTGCCGGAATCGCGTGCCTGGTAGCCGCGTTCATGACCGAGGCGGTCAGGAGGAGGTAGGTCCTTCGAGTAGGTCCATGAACAGCTCAGGGCCAGGGGTGAGTCACTGGAGTCACTGATCACCCATCACGCCCTGTACTGCCGCGTCGCGGGTCTTGGGCGATGCCCCTGGCGGGGATGTCGGTCGGTGCGGAGGCTGCCAAGGTCTGCGAACGGCGCGGGTGTTAGCTTCATCCCCGTGGTGGAACACCAGGATGGGACCAGGGCGGCTTACGACGGGGTCGTCGAACTCTATGCGTCGCTGTTCGCTGATCGGCTGGAAACGCGGCCGTTCACCCGGGCCATGATCGGCACCTTCGCCGAGCTGGTGCGCGGTACGGGCAACCTGCGGACCGCCGACGTCGGGTGCGGGCCGGGACATCTGACGGCGATGCTGCGCGACCTGGGTCTGGACGCCTTCGGCCTCGACCTCTCCCCGGCCATGATCGAGCATGCCCGGCGGGCTCACCCGTCGCTACGGTTCGACGAGGCGCCGATGGAGGCCCTGCCGGTCGAAGACGGCACGCTCGGCGGCGTACTGGCCCACTACTCCATGATCCACACTCCGCCTGAGGAACTGCCCGCGCTGCTCGACGAGCAGGTTCGAGCCCTGGCACCGGGAGGGCTGCTCCTGGTCTCGTTCTTCGCCACCGACGGACCGGAGCCGGTCCGCTTCGACCACAAGGTGACACCCGCCTACAGCTGGCCGGTGGACCGATTCGCCGAGTTGCTGGCCGGGGCCGGGCTCGTCACGTTCGCCCGGCTGCTCCACGACCCGGCCACCGAGCGGGGCTTCCTCGACGCCCACCTGCTGGCCCGCCTCCACTAGGCCTGTATGACGTTGTGGTCGATCACCGTCCCTTGTTGGCCCAGGTGGTCAACGACGATGCGCTGACCTGTCCGGACTGTGCCGGCCGACCGAGGTCATGCGTCGGGTGAACTGACGACCCGCTGGTTGCTGGACTCCCCACCCGAAGGCCGGTACGAGACGGAGTTCACGCTGGTCGACGGCGAACCACAGAGCGGATCGCGGCGGCTCACGCACGGTACTCGGCTCACCGTCGACATCCTGTTGAGGCGTGAGAAACCGGGTCGCCCCGGCCGGCCTCCCGCCGGACCCGAAACCGCGCGTGGACGGCTGCCGACCCAGGTGGAACCGATGGGAGCGCTACGGCCGAGGCGGGCGCGGAGTCGAGCCGGCCTCCGAGCGTGGGCATGACCGGCTGCTCCCCCATGTCCGCCTGGATCAGGCTGCCGTCCTTGATGAAGCGGGCCAAGTCGAGGTCAGGGCACTTCGGGGAGGAGGTGCCCCCGCCCCCACGCCGCGTCGCCGATACGCCCACGTCTCTCCGCAACCATGGAACATCGGCGCCTGACGGCGAACCGGGTGCCATCGCTAAGAACGCCGGGCGCCGCCGGGGAAGAAGGGCACGCTCGGGGCAACATCAGAGACGGTGCGCAGGACGGTCGTGCCGGCGAGCACCAGCATGGACAACGGCGAACCGGCCCACCGCGTCAGGCCCTTCTGCAGGTCCGGGTCGACTTCGATCGTCACGCTGACGTATCTGGTGTGCAGCGTGGTGACCTTCGCGGGCCGCGCAGCGCTGTCCCTTCCGCGCTCCAGTGCCGCGCGGTATCTGTCCTTGCGCTCCGTCATGAAGCTTCCTGACGTTTGATGAGTTCTTCGGCGAGGTCCATGTACGCCGAGCCTTTCGCTCGGACCGGGCTTCCAAATGACTGGGCGTACAGGTCGAGCCGCGCGATCTGGGTGTTCAACACCACGAAGCCCCATTCGGTGAGCGCCTCACGAGCGTCGGAGTCGGGGCCGGTACGTGTGGCATCGGGACGATTGGTGCGATTCAGCACGACCACGGCCCGGGCCGGCTCGGCGCGCAGCGACTGCACCTCTTCCATCTCGGACCGGATAGGTGCCATCCGGTCCAGTTCGATGGGCGCGGGAGTCACCGGAATGATCCACTCGCTCGCATACCTCATGATGCTGCGGGCGATACGAGGGTGGTCCTCCAATTGCGGCGCATCGAGCACCACCGCCTGCCTGTTGCCCAGGAAGTCGTTCACGCGACGGTGCACGTCTCCCACCGGTAGCGCGATGACGGGAAACGGAAAGCCGTCCGCCAGTTCACTCCAGCGCAGCGCGGAGGAGGCTGGGTCGCCGTCGACCAGAAGCGGCGAATAGCCCGACTCGTGAAGGGCGTGCGCCAGCCATACAGCGCTGGTCGTCTTGCCGACTCCGGGCTTGAGGTTCACAAAAGCGCAGCTCAGGGGCACGGGCACACCGTAGCCGTCTGATCCCCGCTTGGGTCCGACGGAGGGTGCGACACTCTGCCGTTCACCCGCACGCCCCGGCACCGACGTGCTGGGGATGGTCGGCTCCACCTTCGACTCGTGGCGAGCCCACTGGCACCTGGCCCGCCTTTCGACATCACCCCAGCGCCTCGGCGATCCGTCACCGACATGCTCCCGCCCTCTGCCGACCGCGGACCGCCCACGCGCGTCCGGCGACTGTGTGGTCGCGCGGCCCACCCCCGGCCGGCGGGACTCGGCTCGGGGGTGGGCCGTCGGCTCAGACCGACGCCGGGAATTGCTCCCGGAGCTGATGCCGCCCGAGGAGCTGGACAATCTGTGCCAAGGCCTCCGTGCCGTCACCGTGAGGCCACACCTGGCGCGTCCCCTCGGCAGAGGTCTTCGACCTCGTGCTCCAGCAGTGCGCTGAACGCTGCGCCGCCCAGTGGGTTGCGGCCGCGCTGCAGTGAGGGATCACGTTGCGCTTGGGCGGGGGGCCTGCTCCGTGCGGCCCATCATCACTGCGCATCAAGCCAGTTGTGAGGTGAGAGACGGGTGCTGCCCTTCGGGCGGCAGGTTTCGGCCGCTCGTGAGAATGGCCTGTTCCGCCGGCGTTGCGGCACGTTGCCATTCTGGGGCGAGTGCGGCGTACGTGGTGACGTCGTGCCAGTAGCCCTGGGTGCGAAACAGTTCCCTCAGGGTCGCTTCGGGGCGAAGTCCAGCGGCGAGCATGACATCGCGCATGCGCGAGTGGTCAGCCCGGTGGCCGGCCCAGATGCGATGCAGCCCGAGCGGACCGAAACCATAGGCCATCAGGAGGCGTCCGGCTTCGTGACCATGGCCGCGCACGGGCGCGTCGGGCAGCAGGACGAGCCCCGTCAGCATGCCGTTGCTTCCGTAGTCCTCGACGAGGAGGCCCATCAGGCCCACCATGGTGTCCGTGCCCGGCGCACACACGGCGAGGGTGTGCCTGCGGCGGGGGTGAGCGACGGGCTGGGCGAGACACTGGGCGAACGCGTCCTGCGCCTGGCGCGCGTCCATGCGGTCCGTTCCGAGGTAGCGCGTGAGGACGCGGTGGGTGTGGATGCGCTCGAAAGGCTCGAGGTCGGTGGCCCGCAGTTCACGCAACCACAGATGCTCACCGTGCAGCTCGGGTACCCGTTTCATGAAGCGGCTCCGACAGCAACTGCGGCCTGCCCGGCGGCGATGAGTGCTTCGAGATCGACGTAGTGGCGTCCCGAGGGCACAGGAGCGCCCAGCAGAATACGCCGGGCCGTGTCGGTGACCAGGGCCCCGCCGAGCGTGACGCCGCTCGCCAGTTGCGGCCAGCTCGACAAGGTGCGACCGATCCGGCCCAGCGCGTCGGTCATGGCCGGGCTGAGGCGGCTCTCGTCCACGATCCGCAGCATCAGGTCGAGGGCACCGGCGGCGTCGAGGCCGCGGACATCACGCGCAGTGGTTGTGCCGATCCGCCCGTGGAAGAGGGGGCGGTCCGGATCCTGGTCGAAGCGTTCCACATCGAGCAGCCCACGATCGTTGGTGTCCATCAGCACCGGGATACGCCGATCGCGGGCGTACTCGCGCGCGGCGACCTTCACCCACGGGGTATCGCATTCCTCGATGAGCAGGTCGAGGCCTAGGTCCGGAGTGCCGCCGAAGAAGTCCTCGATGGTCTCCTCCGTCACTCCCGCCGGGAAGATCTCGATGTCGAGGTAGGGGTCGATCTCGTACATCTGACGGGCGCACAGCACAGCCTTGTCCACGCCGAGGTCATGGATTCCGGCGCGGAGCCGATTGAGGTTGGACAGGCCCAACCGGTCGAAATCCGCCAGACGGAACGATCCGCCGACTCCTTCCATGGCACAGGTGAGCGCCGCGGAGTTCCCCACCGACAAACCGATCACGCCGATGCGAGAGCGGAGCAGTGTCCGCTGCTCCTGGCGGGTGATCTTGTCGCGGTTGCGGTCGGTGCGGACCAGACGGAATTCCTCCGCGGGCAGGACGTGAGCCAACCGCCCTGACCACGGGTACCAGACCCAAGCGCCGTAGTTCCGGCGTGGAACGCCGGCGCACATCTCGTCGACGCCGGCAGTCAGCCTCGCTGCATCCAGGGGTTCTCCTGGACGCCTACAGCGCAGCAGCTCCTCCAACTGGTCGTCGATGCGGTCGTGAACCTCTCGTACGGCGCCCGACTCCCGCAGCGCGGTGAGGGCTGCTTGCCCATCGGGGTCCGCGGGGTACATGACCACGGGCCGATGACTGTCTTCCCGTAATGTGCCTGGCTCGAGAAGAGGCTCTGGGTGCCCGTTGGCTGAAGCATCTGAATGAATCACGAGTCGGGAAGCTAGCAGCCGAACGATCTTGGAAAGCCCTTGTCACACGGGGGCGCACGCTCGAATTCATGCGCGACTCCTGTGCCGGCTTGCACGCCCCTCTCGCCCTCCACACACCCCAACTTCTACTCGGCGACGGCTTGTTCCAGGGCGGCGACGGGGGCGCCGATGAAGGCGGCGTGTACCCCGTCGGTCGCACCGGCGCGTTCACCTCGCCAACCGGCCGCAGCGGCCCCCTCCCTCCCGCCCTCCATCGAGAAGGAGCCAGGAGGAGCAGCTGCCCTCCGAAACTCCAACCGGTCCTCTCCTCGGACACCTGCCGCTTCGCCCACAGCAGTACACCGGCTACGTCGCCGTCGGCGAAGTCCCGGTGACCACACTTGGGATGGTTGCGAACCTCCCGTGCGGATGCCCTGGAATGCCTGTATTTCACATGGCATCTACGGTCCGACGCTATCTGCCCGGATTCGCACCACTTGCCCATCATCCCCCTTGCCGCATCGGACCGTTGCCGACCCCGCGAGCCGGGAGTGACGAGGGTTGGTCTCGGACTCGCAGCCAGAGATGAAACGGAGGAAATGGTTCCGTGACATCCGCCACAGCCATTCCGGCACAAAGGGGGCCGCTGGCAGCGGTCCCGCCTGGTGACATAAGGATATTTGTCCATCTCGGTGCGATCGCGCCTCTTCCCGCGTCGGGCGGCTTTCGGACCTCGTCGCATATGCAACTGCCTGTCGGGCGCACAGGCTCTTTTGATGGGGCGTCAAAGGGCGTGGGGCGTTCCGCATACACGCCCGCACGCTCTTGGCAAGGGCGATCCGAACCTACGATCGTGTGCCGTAGTCGCTGCTCGTTGCCCTCCGCGTTCAGCGGTCCTAACAATGGCTGCCCGCAAAGGCGCCACCACAGGTCACCCACATAACGGACCGGGCCAACCGCTTTCGGTGGCGCTCCGCGATGCCGAGTGAGGTCACACATGAGCAAGCACCGCAGGACGAAGCACTACCGGAAGATCACCATCGCGGCCGTCGCCATGGCGGCCGTGGGTGTGCCCTCTGTCGCCATGGCTTGTATGGATCCTGACGGGACCCAGGACAGCCGGTCCCACGACCGTTGGAAGAATGCACACGCCGAGCAGCGGTGGCAGGGGGACGAGCCCGACCAGCGGTGGGACAGGGACACGTGGGACCGGAAGCCGACCCGCCCCGACGCGCAGACGCCCTCGACGACGCCCGGCACCCCGAAGCCGGCCGCGCCGAAGCCCGCGGCACCCAAGCCCGCAGCGCCGAAGCCGACGGCACCCAAGCCTTCCGCACCTAAGCCTTCCGCACCCAAGCCCGCAGCGCCGAAGCCCGCGGCACCCAAGCCCGCAGCGCCTGTGTCCGGCGACGTCGCCCGCGTCGTGGCCCTCGTCAATAGTGAGCGCAGCAAGGCGGGATGCTCGCCGGTGAAGTCGAACGCGAAGCTGGCCAAGGCCGCGCAGGATCACAGCAAGGACATGGCGGCCCACCGGAACATGTCCCACACGGGCTCCGACGGTTCGGATCCGGGTCAGCGGATCACGCGTGCCGGCTACCAGTGGAGCACCTACGGCGAGAACGTCGCCTATGGCTACAACACCCCCGAGAGCGTCATGGCGGGCTGGATGTCCAGCCCCGGCCACAAGCGCAACATCCTCAACTGCGCATTCAAGGAGATCGGTGTCGGCCATGCGCAGCCCGACGACTACTGGACGCAGGACTTCGGCACCGCGCGCTAGGCAGCACCGCGGAAGGCCGGCGAGGCAGCACCAATACGGACGGATCCGCCCACATCATCACCGGGCTGTCCACCGTCGCTCACCTCGCCGGAAGCCCTGCCCACCACCGCAACGCCGGAGAGACGGCGATCATCTTCGAGGGACGGCGGCCGCCGGACAGCGGCCGCCGTCCGGGGCGAACAGCATGGCGCGTCGGCTGCCGTACCCGCGGAGCACCGCCTGCCTGAACGCGCGATGCGGTGCAGCGACGCGGCGCGGATACCGGCGCAGAAACATACGGACGCAGGGACATACGGACACAGCAGCTGTCCGTGCCGGTCATCTGCGGCGTCGACCCCGCTCCTCGTTGCCCATCGCCGCTTGATCCACATCCGGGACCGAAGGCTGCCGGAGAGAACCACCTGGCCTGCGCACTCCTCCCCCACGCCTGCCCGGCCAGTCCCCGAGAACCTCGCTGTGCGGGTCTCCCCGTCACAAGTCCTCGGTGTCGAACAGGTCGAGCAGTGCCTCGCCGTCCCCGTTCGGCCCCGGCATGGCCTGCTGAGCCCAGATGATCTTTCCCTCGGCTGTGTAACGGGTGCCCCAGCGTTCGGCCATTTTGGCCACGAGGAACAGCCCGCGGCCTCCCTCGTCCATCGTCGCGGCGTACCTCAGATGCGGCGACGTGCTGCTTCCGTCGGCCACCTCGCAGGTCAGACCGTGATCGTTCACCAGCCTGACCCGGATCGCCCCGGAGCCGTAACGGATGGCGTTGGTGACCAGCTCGCTGAGGATGAGCTCGGTGCTGAACGCCAGCTCGGACAGCCCCCACTCGTCCAGCTGCGCTGTGGCCGCCGCCCGCGTCTCCGCCACCGCGCTCGGGTCGCGCGGCACATCCCACTCGGCGACCTGGTCGGGCCCGAACACGCGCGCACGGGCAATCAGGAGCGCCACATCGTCCTTGGGGCGGGCGGGCAGCAGCGCACTCAGCACCGCCTGGCAGCTCTCCTCCGGTGGCCGCCCGGGATGCGCCAGGGCGCGACGCAGTTCCTCGATACCGACGTCGATGTCACGGCCGCGCTCCTCGATCAGCCCGTCCGTGTAGAGAACGAGCTGGGTCCCCTCGGCCAGCTCCAACTCCGCGGCCTCGAAGGGCATACCGCCGAGTCCCAGCGGCGGCCCGGCCGGAAGGTCAGCGAACTCGACGGTGCCGTCCGGGCGTACCAGGGCGGGTGGCAGGTGTCCGGCACGGGCCATGGTGCAGCGCCGTGAGACCGGGTCGTAGATCGCGTAGAGACAGGTCGCACCTGTCATCTCCTGGCCACCATCGCAGTCCGACTCGTCCTGGTCGATGCCTCCGACGAGATCGTCGAGATGGCCGAGGATCTCCTCGGGCGGCAGGTCGAGCGTGGAGAAGTTGTGCACCGCGGTGCGCAGTCGTCCCATCGTCGCTGCGGCGTGCAGACCATGGCCGACGACATCGCCGACCACCAGTGCGACCCGGCTCCCGGGCAGCGGGATGACGTCGAACCAGTCGCCGCCCACCCCTGACTGCGCCGGCAGATAGCGGTGCGCGACCTGCATGGCGCTCTGCTCCGGCAGGGTGCGGGGAAGCAGACTGCGCTGGAGCGTCACGGCCAGTGCGTGCTCGCGCGTGTAGCGGCGCGCATTGTCCACGGACACCGCGGCGCGGGCGACCAGTTCCTCGGCCAGGGAGAGGTCCTCCTCCTCGAAGGCGCCCGGCTTCTGCGAGCGCCAGAAGTTGGCCACGCCGAGGACCACGCCCCGGGCCTGGAGTGGCACCGTGATGAGCGAATGGATGCCGTACTCGACGATCTCCTGCGCCCGCTCCGGGTCCTGGGCCTGCCAGCCCGGCGCCTGGGACAGATCGGTCACCACCTCCGCCCGCCCACTGCCCAGCCCCCGGGCCTGCGGCGTCGAGGGCACGAACATGATCAGTCGGTCCCGGGGATAGAGGGGATGATCGTCACGGATGCCGCTCACGCCGGTGCGGCGCATGGTGCCACTGCCGTTCGGCTCCTCGCCGTGCAGTACGGGGTCGGCGATATCGACGGTGACGAAGTCGGCGAAACGGGGGACCGCGACGTCGGCCAGCTCCTGGGCGGTACGCCGGACGTCGAGTGTGCTGCCGATGCCGACGCCGGCGTCGTACAGCAGCTTGAGCCGTGTGCGGGCGACCTCCGCGCGGCCCGTCAGCGCCTGGAGCTCGGTGGAGTCACGAATCGTGGCCACGGCACCCGTCGGGCCGGCCGAGCCGTGCGTCGGGCGCTGGTTGACGACCAGCAGCCTGTCCGCGGCCGCTTGGACTTCGTCCGTGGCCGCACGTCCGGAGGCCAGCAGATCGGCCGTCGCGGCATCGAGACCGGGCAGATCGGCGACGCGCTGTCCCTCACAGTCGGGATGCAGCTCCAGCAGCCGTCTGGCCTCGTCGTTGGCCAGTACGAGCCGTCCGTCGGCGCCGATGATCACGACACCTTCACGCACGGCGTGCAGCACCGCATCGTGGTGCTCGTACATCCGGGCCAGCTCGGCCGGGCCGAGCAGATGGGTCTGCCGTTTCAGCCGTCTCGCCGCCAGTGCCGTGCCGCCCATCGCCAGCGCGAGGGCCGCGGCGCCCGCGCCGAGGATGACCGGCAGCTGCTCGTACACCGCGCCGGTGACGCTCGCGACGGTCAGACCCGCGGAGACCAGGCCCACGACGGAGCCGTCGGGCGCCCTGACGGGGACGACGGCCTGCACCTCCTGGCCGAGGGGACCGTCGACGCTCTCGACGGTGACCTTTCCCGCCAGCGAGGGCTCGATCGTGCCCACGAAACGCCGCCCGATCCGCTCCGGCTGGGGATGGGTGTAGCGGATCCCCTTGGTGTCCATGACGACGATGAAGTCGACGCCCGCGGCTTTCCGGGTCTCCTCGGTGATCGGCTGGAGTACCCGGGCCGGATCGGGCGACTGCAGAGCAGCCAGCAGACCCGGCGTCTGCGCGAACGTTTCCGCCACGGCGATCGATCGCGTCCTGGCCTCCCGGTTGCCGTCGTACCGGGACTGAAGAAGCAGCGCCACGACCGCCACGAGAACGAGCAGGACCACGACCACGACCTGCAGGAGGAACACCTGCCCGGCGACGCTCCTGGGGCGTTTGTCGATCCGTGGTTGAACCGACACACCACGGAATCGGTCAAAACGCCTGATCACGCCTCCTTTCTAGCATCACTGGAGGTAATCGGGCTATACCTGTCCGGTAGTCGCCGGCCAGGCATCCGCCGGCTCACGGTGCCGTACGTCGCCCGGGATGGCCGGCGACCACGGCCGGGGGCGCGAGAACCGTGCCGAACCGGGAAGGGGAAACCCGCCCTGGCTTTCCCCATCAGGGTCGCAAGCCGGCCTGCCGGAGTGCGACCTCCGACAGGTCGGCGATGACGTGCTGGTCCCCGCGGCGCCAGGCGTCAGCCAGACCGCCGGGAGGGGCTTGCAGCCGGGCAAGATCGCCAGGCGGGCCGGTGAGGGCGCGCAGTGCGAGCAGATCGGCGCCTCCCGGTGCGTCGAGGAGTCGTCGAAGATCGCCGCTGCGCCGCATCCAGCGCAGGCGCGGCGGGAGCCACAGCAACAGGACGAAGACGACGGGAATGACGATCAGAGCCGTTGTCGTCAGAGTGGCGATCTGGCCGACCGTGTCCTGGGCCGACTGTCCGGCGTCGGCGAACCCGGTACTGGCATCGGCTGCCGACTGGAGCGGCTTCTTCAGCAGGTCGCCGACGAGTGGCACGTCAGAGGCCGCGTCGCCGGCGTTGTCGAGTTCGGTGGCGAGGTTGTCGCCCGAACTCTCGACCTTCCGCCCCGGCTCGACCAACAGCATGATCGCTTCGCGGACGACGAGGGCGAACTTCACCGCGGCAGCCATCAGGACCAGGGCGATCAGGTCTCCGAGCACCTGGCGGTTCCGACGAGCTGGGGTCTGGGCGTAGAGGCGCATCGGCGGGCTCCCGTTCGGTCACGGCATCGAGGAGAACCGGCCCCCGCCGGGAGAGGCTCAGCCGGTCGGTCGACCGTACGTCGGACTGGACCTTTCCATCGGTCTCCGTGGGCAAACGTCCGGGACGCGACGCCTGGTCGGCGTACGGCGCGCGGCGCGGTAGGCCGCCGACGGTCAGGAGCGGATCGCCTTTCGTGGGCCGTCGGCGCGGCCTTCGCAGCGTCGGCCGGCGCAGGGCGGTCCCCGCCAGGGATACCGGCGCGGACCGCGCCCGACACAGACCACGAGCCTTCGTCCTCGCCTGGCACCTCGTCACCTTGCCGCGCGCCTGCCCCTACCTGCACGCGGTGGAGCCCGCCGACATGGGGCGAAGCAGGACAACATCGCCCCACAAAGAAGAGTGTGACGGCCGTCACAGTCGCCTAGCGCTTGGAACACGGCCTGCCGAGCACTCGGCTCCCAAGCAGCCGCGGCGCCAAAGCCACGCCTGGCGCGGCGGGTGTCGGTCCGGCTGTGCGACGCGTCATCAGGGGGAACCATGAGGAACCGCGATGTGCAACGACAGGCAGATGTGCAACGACAGGCAGTCGAGTACAAGAGGCGCCTCGCTGTGGTCTGGGCAGCGTTGTTCCTGTGCTGCGGCCTGTCCGTCGCCGTCTCCCTGGCGGCCACGGAAACACTCCTGCGTCCCGATCCACGCTGGTGGCTTTCCGTGTGGTTCGCAGCGTGGGCCGTCACCACTGTCGCACTCTCCTGCTGGGTGGTTCTGCACACGCGCAAGAGGACTGACGCACGGTCGCCTCGGGGCGCCCGCTCCAAGGCCTCGCGCCGAGCGGTCTCATCTTCACTGTGACCCGGCCGGAACGTGGCGTACGTAGAACACGGCAACCTGCCTTGGCTGTGTAAGTGCCCTGCCGGAGGCCTGTATTGCCGACTTCGGATGGCGATTCGCGGGTCGGGAGTCGTGAATGTCGTTGAGATTAGGGTTCTGGCACAGATCTTGAGGAGCCGTCACGGAGCGTCTTCCCGGCGTTCGATTGCGAGGGTCTCATGAGACCGCCGCGTGTCCTGTCCGTCTCCCCGGTACCCGTCCACGAGCCGGGGAGCCAGCGAGAGGCGGCCGGGTCCGGCAGTAATCGATCTTGACGTGCCCGAAGTGTGTGGTGTCGAGTTGACGGTGAGAGTGGCTCCAGCGCATAGGGGATCGACATGTTCATAGCAGAAGAGGGCGTTTTCGATCCTGCGGAGATGCTCAACCTCTACGACTCGGTCGGCTGGGAGGGCTACACCAGTGACGTAGACAAGCTCGGTCGCGGTCTTGTGAACTCTCACCTCGTCATTACGGCACGAGATGGATCGGGATCGCTCCTCGGACTGGCCCGGACCGTCTCCGACGACGAGCACATCTGTTACGTCCAGGACGTCGTGGTCAATCCGGCGAACCACAGACAGGGGGTTGGCCGGGCGTTGGTCGAGCACCTGATGCGGCGCTACTCCCACTGCCGGTTCTTCCTCCTGTCCACGGACCACGAGTCGTCACCAGAGGGCAAGCGCAACCACGCGTTCTACCGGAGCCTGGGATTCCTGTCCTACGAGGAAAAGGAGATGGCAGGCTTCGGACTGCCAAGGAACCGCCCCGACCTGCGCGATACGGCTCCATAGGCAAAAGATCTTGAGGAGTTGCGGAGTGTTACTGGAGCAGGATCATCTTGCGGAGTAGTTCGAATCCGGCTCGGCCGTAGAGTTGCCGCTTGATCTTCTTGATGCGGTTGACGGCGCCCTCGATGCTGCCGGAGCTCCAGTCGAGAGTGAGCCCGGCTGTCACGGCGTCGAGGTCTCGGAGCAGGTGCAGTGCGAAGCCGGTGAGGCCCGGTAGCTGGCTGGCGTCGACTGCGTCGATCCAGGTGGGGAGTGTGCAACCGAGGCGGTCGGTGAGTATCTCGCCGAAGTCGCGGACGTGTGTCCCGCGGCCTTGTCCAGTTCGGGGCAGCGGGCCAAGACCTCCTTCAGGCCGGCCCGGTCTTCCTCGGTCAGGGTTGTGGGGTGCCGTGTGAACCAGCCGGTCACCTGCCGCACCGTCGGCTGCCGTCCCGGCGCGCCAGCCGGAGCCCCGCGCAGGGTGGCGATGTGGGCTCGTCCGGAGGGCCCAGCCGTCGCCTGCAAGCGGGGTCTGCGACGCCACCGCGGGTGAGGCGAAGCCGCGGGTGACCCCAAGTGCGGTTCAAACTCAGGTCAGTTCGTGGTGAGGCGAGTGGCCGGATCGGTATCCACGCACGCTCCGCCACACAGAGAACAGCTCATGCCGCCCGCTCCCGGGCCTCTCCGGTCCTGACGGCGCCGGGCACCGGTCATCAGGCCGGACTGCAACCACCCATACGCCCGCCACCGCCCGCGTCCCGTTCCGTGGGTCACCCCGTCTGCATGCCTCCCGCTCACACGCCGTGAAAAATCTTGGATGTGACCGGATCTCGTCGGTCGTCGGGCAAACGTCGTGCACCGCATTGCCACTGCATCGAAGTAATCCCGACGGCTTTCCAGGTCAGACGGGGTGCAACGGCCACTACGGTTTACCGGGATCCGGACCGAATCCGCATATTCACTGTCTTTTCCCCTTCACCGGCAATGCACAGGCATGCCGGTCGCCGCCCTGACGAAGGAGCCCTCGTCCGATGACCGTTGAGACCAGCCCGGAAGCCGAACTGGAGCCGCCCCCGCAGTCCAGTCTCAGCACGGCGGCCGCCCGCAACCTCGCCACCACGACCAAGTCCGCCCCGCAGATGCAGGAGATCACCTCCCGCTGGCTGCTGCGGATGCTCCCCTGGGTGGAGACCAAGGGTGGTACCTACCGGGTGATCCGCCGGCTCAGCTATACCGTCGGCGACGGCCGTGTCGAATTCGTACAGGACGGCGCACACGTCCGGGTGATCCCGCGCGAGCTGAGGGAACTGGCCCTGCTGCGCGGCTTCGAGGACGACGAGGTTCTCACCGCGCTCGCCGGGCGGTGCGTCCAGCGCGACTTCCGCGCCGGTGAGGTGCTTGCCGAGCGCGGGGCTCCTGCCGACCAGATCCACCTCATCGCCCACGGCAGGATCAGGCAGACCTCCGTGGGCAAGTACGGCGACGACATCGCCGTCGCCGTGCTCGCCGACGGCGACCGGTTCGGTGACCACGCCCTCCTGGCCCCTGAAGCCACATGGGACTTCACCGCCACTGCCGAGACCGCGGGGACCCTGCTCACCCTGTCCCGCGCCGAGTTCAGCGCCGTGCTGTCCGCGGCACCCGGCCTCCAGGCCCACGTACGCGAATTCAGCGCCCTTCCGCAGCAGCGGCAGAACCGGCACGGCGAGGCTGAAATCGCCATGTCGGCCGGCCACACCGGCGAACCCGAACTGCCCGGCACCTACGTCGACTACGAGCCCCACCCGCGCGAGTACGAACTCTCCATCGCGCAAACGGTGCTGCGGGTCCACACCAGGGTCGCCGACCTCTACAACGAGCCGATGAACCAGACCGAGGAGCAGCTGCGGCTCACCATCGAAGCGCTGCGCGAGCGGCAGGAATTCGAGCTCATCAACAACCGCGAGTTCGGTCTGCTCCACAACGCCTCCTTCAAGCAGCGCATCCAGACCCATTCAGGGCCGCCCACTCCGGACGACCTCGACGAGCTGTTGTGCCGCCGCCGGGGCTCCAAGTTCTTCCTCGCCCACCCTCGGACGATTGCCGCCATGGGGCGCGAGTTCAACGCACGCGGGCTCTATCCGGACCACGTCGATCTCGGCGGACAGCAGGTCCCGGCCTGGCGCGGAGTTCCGATTCTGCCGTGCGGCAAGATCCCCATCACCAAGGAGAGCACCAGCTCCATCCTCTGCATGCGAACCGGCGAGGAGAACCAGGGGGTCATCGGCCTCCGCCAGACCGGTCTGCCGGAGGAGTACGAGCCCGGTCTGTCGGTGCGCTTCATGGGCCTCGACGAACGGTCGATCATCTCCTACCTGGTCACCACCTACTACTCCGCCGCCGTCCTGGTGCCTGACGCGCTCGGCGTGCTGGAGAACGTGCAGATCGCCCGTCGGCGCGCCTAGGCCCGGTCCGGACCCCCGGTCGACCGGGCCCACCCGGAACCGGAGACAGTCACCCGCCTCATCAAGGAGCATTGGATGTCCGATCCCGGGCCTTCCACCGTGCAGTCGAGCCTGCCTGCCGCTGCGGCCCGCTTCGGGGCCCCCGTCGTCGACATCGCACGGGCCTCTGCCGCCGAAGTCGCCTGCTCTCCCGTCCCGGCCATCCCACCTGACCCACCCGCGGCGCCTGACCCGTCCGCCCCGTCCGCCCTGGCAAGGGTTCTGCGCGGTCCCAGTGGCCTGGGCACGGCAGGCCTGTATCTGACCCCGCGTGAGGGTCAGCCGAAATCCCCCGAGCCCGACGCGCCTGTGGTGGGCCACCCGATCCCCGGCCTCTACCACCACCCCGTCCCGGAACCCGACCCGGCACGGGTGGAGGAAGTCAGCGCACGGATCAAGGCCTGGGCGCTGGAGGAAGTCGACCTGTACCCGGATGAGTGGGAGGACCAGTTCGACGGCTTCTCGGTAGGCCGCTACATGGTGGCCTGCCATCCGGACGCACCGACCGTCGACCACCTGATGATCGCCACCCGGCTGATGGTCGCCGAGAACGCGGTGGACGACTGCTACTGCGAGGACCACGGTGGTTCGCCCATCGGCCTCGGCGGACGGCTCCTCCTGGCGCACACCGCCCTCGACCACCTCCACACCACGGAGGAGTACGAGCCACAGTGGGCTCAGTCCCTCCACTCGGACGCCCCGCGCCGTGCATACCGCTCGGCCATGGAGTACTTCGTCCAGCAGTCCACCCCCTCCCAGGCCGACCGCTACCGGCACGACATGGCACGCCTGCATCTCGGGTACCTCGCCGAGGCGGCCTGGAGCCAGACCGACCACGTGCCCGAGGTGTGGGAGTACCTGGCGATGCGGCAGTTCAACAACTTCCGCCCCTGCCCCACCATCACGGACACGGTCGGCGGCTACGAGCTGCCGGCGGACCTCCACGCGCAGCCCGCCATGCAGCGCGTGATCGCGCTCGCCGGGAACGCCACCACCATCGTCAACGACCTGTACTCCTACACCAAGGAACTCGCCGCCCCCGGAAAGCACTTGAACCTGCCGGTGGTGATCGCCGAACGCGAAGGCGCGTCGGAACAGGACGCGTACCTCAAGGCGGTGGAGGTCCACAACGACCTGATGCACGCCTTCGAGGACGAGGCCGCCGCTCTCTCCGCGGCCTGCCCCGTCCCAGGTGTCCAGCGCTTCCTGCGGGGAGTCGCCGCATGGGTCGACGGCAACCACTACTGGCACCAGACCAACACCTACCGCTACAGCCTGCCCGACTTCTGGTAAGGATGGATTGACATGACGAACGCCGAACTCACCACCACCGAGGCCCCCACCGGACCCTCCGCGTTCATCCCGGCCCCGACGACTCCCTACCAGGGAGACATCGCCCGCTACTGGGACCATGAGGCCAGGCCGGTGAACCTGCGCCTCGGCGATGTCGACGGTCTCTACCACCACCACTACGGCATCGGTGACGTCGACCACGGTGCCCTCGGCGACGCCGATGACAGTGCGTACGAGAAGAGGCTGATCGCGGAGCTCCACCGGCTGGAATCGGCGCAGGCCGAACTCCTCCTCGACCACCTCGGCGCCATCGGGCGCGACGACACCCTCATGGACGCCGGCTGCGGCCGCGGCGGCTCGATGGTCATGGCCCACCAGCGCTTCGGATGCAAGGTCGAAGGCGTCACCCTGTCCGCGAAGCAGGCTGAATTCGCCAACCGGCGCGCACGAGAACTCGGCATCGAAGACCATGTCCACGCCCGTGTCTGCAACATGCTCAACACGCCGTTCGAGACCGGCCGGGCCGCTGCCTCCTGGAACAACGAGTCCAGCATGTACGTCGACCTGCACGACCTCTTCGCCGAACACTCCCGCGTCCTGGAGGTGGGCGGCCGCTACGTGACCATCACCGGCTGCTGGAACCCCCGATACGGCCAGCCCTCCAAGTGGGTGTCCCAGATCAACGCGCACTTCGAGTGCAACATCCACTCCCGCCGGGAGTACCTGCGCGCGATGGCGGACAACCGCCTCGTACCGCAGGCCGTCATCGATCTGACCCCAGCGACCCTGCCCTACTGGGAACTGCGGGCCACGTCGCGGCTGGTCACCGGCATCGAAGAGGCGTTCATCAACTCCTACAAGGACGGCTCCTTCCAGTACCTCTTGATCGCGGCCGACCGCATCTGACCGAGCGCATCTGACCGAGCGCCGCCGACCGGCGCGGCGCACACCGCGGCTCCGGAGGTAGCGGACCCGTCTGCCGGCGGGCCCGCCCCCTCGGGGTACGCCACCACACATCCAGCGCCGGCTCGGCCGCGTCGGAAGGCTCGCCCCGAACTCGTCATGACCGACAGGAACCGACGTCTCCCCGGCGGGCCCTCCGGGACGCCCCACTCCACGATGTCGGGTGCCTGAGGCCACTGGCCCATGCGCGGCCGCTGCCCTCCCCCACCCTGCTGAGCCAGGCCCGCCTGCGGGTTTCCGCCTCTCACCCACTTGGCGACGCCCGAGTGCAATGGTCCGCTGCCGTGGCGAGTATGGAACGGGCGCTGGTGTGTCCTCGGAGGTCGACGGTGACATCGCGCCCCCTCCGAGGCATCCGAGGCCATCGGATGAAGGAGCGGAGCATGGCCATACGGAGTCGCAGGAGAGCGCTGCACCGGCAAGCCCGGGTGGGCGCGGCAGTGGTGTGCCTCGGTGTGCTCGCGATTGTCCTACCGGGATGCGTCGCCATGGGCAGCGCAAGCGGCAGTCCGTCCGCCGGCCCGTCGCTCGCCCCCGAGCCGCCGAAGCAGCCGCCGCCCCAGTTGACGCAGGCGCAGGTGGAGGCCGCGGTGAGCCGACTCGACGGCCTGGTGGAGAACGCGATGCGGCAGACCGGGGTGCCGGGGGTCGCCGTAGGGGTCGTCTACCGGGACAAGGTCGTGTACGCGAAGGGCTTCGGGGTCCGTCAGCTGGGCAAAAGCGCCACGGTCAATCCCAAGACGGTGTTTCAGTTGGCTTCGTTGTCCAAGCCCCTGTCGTCCACCGTCGTCGCCGGCACCGTGGGGCGAAAAGTCGTCGGCTGGGACGACCCGGTGGTCTCCCATGATCCGGGCTTCGCCCTCAAGAACCCGTACGTGAGCGCGAACGTGACAATCGCGGACCTGTTCTCGCACCGCAGCGGACTGCCCGACCATGCCGGCGACCTGCTGGAAGATCTTGGCTACCAGCGCGACTACATCCTGCGGCATCTGCGGCTGGAGCCGCTGACCCCGTTCCGCGCGAGCTACGCCTACACCAACTACGGCCTGACCGAGGCAGGGGAAGCGGTGGCCGCCGCAGCGAAGACCAGCTGGCCGCAGCTGGCAGCCGATGCGCTGTTCGAGCCCTTGGGGATGGAGAACTCCAGCTACCAGCGTGCCGACTACGACAAGGCCGCCGACAAGGCATCGGCACACGTCGTGGTGAACGGCCGCTGGAAGCCCTCCACCACGGAGAACGCCGACCGACAGGCGCCTGCGGGCGGCGCAAGTTCGACCGTCGACGACCTTGCCAAGTGGATGCGCCTGCAACTGGCCAACGGTCAGTTCGACGGGAAGCGACTGGTCGACTCGGCGGCCCTGGATCAGACCCGTATCCCGCACTCCGTCTCCATGGCCCCGCTTGCCCCGGCAGGTGCACCAGGCCTCTACGGGCTGGGCTGGAATGTCGGCTACGAAGGTGCCGGAGGGCTGCGACTGAGTCATTCCGGCGCCTTCGACCTGGGCGCAGCCACTGAGGTCACCCTGCTGCCCAGCGAACGGCTCGGCATCGTGGTACTGACGAACGGGCAACCCATCGGCGTACCAGAGGCGGTAGCCGCAGCGTTCCTCGACATCGCACGCAATGGGCGGCAGACCGTCGACTGGCTCCCCTTCTACAGGAAAGTGGTGCAGGCCGCCGCCTACACAGGCGCCTCCCCCACGAATTACGCCAAGCCGCCTGCCAACGCCACACCGGCCAAAGCCGAGGACGCCTACACAGGCACCTATGCGAACGACTACTACGGGCCGGCCACCGTCACCGGGGACAACAGCGGCAACCTGACCATGACACTGGGCCCGCAAGAGATGTCGTTCAAGCTGCGGCACTACACGGGTGACACCTTCAGCTACCAGACGCAGGGCGAGAACGCCGTCGGACTGTCCGGCGTCACTTTCCATCTGCGCTCCGGCAAGGCAGAGAGTGTCACCATCGAGCATCTCGACGCCAACGGACTGGGAACCTTCAGCCGCTGACGCCTGGTCACCGGCCCGCGAGCCGCCGGCCCCACTCCGCAGCACTGGTGGCGGTACCTCATGGCCAGCCCGCTACGAGGAGGCAGAACAGCAGACACCGGTACGTGCTCGCAGCGGTTCTACGATCGACCTCATTGCTTGAGCCTCGACATCAGGTCACGCATGTCGCCGATCAAGGCCGACCGGTACTGCGACACATCGGGGACGCCCGGCCCCTCACCGACGACCTCATTGTCGTCATCGGCACTCTGGTACTGCGTGGAGGCAGAGAGGCGCAGCGAGAGGATCGCTCCTCCCTCCATCACCCTCAGCTCTGAACTTCCGGCATCCGGAGTCACCAGATACGCCTTGTCGCCGAGGTCCGGAACTGTCTCCACCAGTTCTTCAGGAACAACGCCCACATCAGTGACTCGTCGCCGCGCTTCGAATTCAACGGCAGGGTCAGCCTTCTTGTGCAGCGCCACTTCGAGTCCGACGGTGTGGCCGATGGACCACCCATCTCCACCCTTTTCCCCGTTCGTCGGCGATCCAAGAGAAATGAGGCACTGGATCTGGTCGAGTGCCGGATCCTTCAACAGGCCCGAGTCGGCCAGGGGCGTGGGCTCTCTCGGAGCGATCGCCCCGCCGATCGCCCGCAGTTGCAGGGAGCGACAGAGGTCTCCATCCAGCTCGTACCCCCGCATGTCCGGCTTCCGGTCAGGTACCCCGAGCAGGGGCAACGCCATCGCCCACAGGACCGATGCCACGACCATCCCTCCCAGCCCCCACACCCACGGCGTCCGCGGTCCACGTCTTCCGATCGCCTCATGGTCGACATCGCCGATCACCTCAGGGGGCTCGGCCCCACCGAAGTCCCCGGCCACCTCCGGCTCAGAAATCATCCCGTTCCCCCTCGCGGCAACGTCTTCCATGGCGGTCAGTATCTACGGGGCGGCACATGGCCGGAGCGGACGTCAGGACGCGAAAGTGGCTCATCCCATCGCCTCGGAAGTGGCCCACCCGGATGGAGTCACTGAAGCATACGGTCGAGATCGCAACACACCACGTGCCCGGCCGACCCGAGCGGGCATCTGTGTGCATGATCGCCGCTGCTCGCTCTTCAGAGGACCTATGCAAGCCATCACCGTCCGCGACCGTGAAGCCGGTGCCCGTGGACTCGCCCTGACGGAACTGCCCTATCCCCACGCTGCCGAGAACGACGTCATCGTGCGCGTGCACGCCGCCGGCTTCACCCGCGGGGAACTCACCTGGCCGGGGACCTGGACCGACCGCGCCGGCCGCGACCGGACTCCGAGTGTGCCCGGTCACGAGCTCTCGGGAGTGGTGGCCGAACTGGGGTACGGCACCACCGGTCTCACTGTCGGCCAGCGCGTCTTCGGACTGGCCGACTGGACCCGTGACGGATCGCTGGCCGAGTACACCGCGGTGGAGGCTCGCAACCTGGCCCCGCTTCCCTCGGACATCGACCACACCGTGGCCGCGGCGCTGCCGATCCCGGGGTTGACCGCATGGCAAGGTCTGTTCGACCACGGGCGTCTCACGGCGGGGCAGACGGTCCTGATCCACGGTGCCGCCGGCAGCGTCGGGTCGATCGCGGTCCAACTCGCACGCGAGGTGGGAGCGCGGGTCATCGCCACCGGACGGTCCGCCGACCGGGACGTCGCTCTCGGTCTGGGCGCCGACGTCTTCGTGGACCTCCAGGCGGACCGGCTGGAGGACACCGGAAAAGTCGACGTTCTCTTCGACGTCATCGGCGGTGAGATCCTCGACCGCTCGGCCGCCCTCGTGCGGGCCGGTGGCACCCTCGTCACCGTTGCCGCCCCGCCCACCGTCAAGCCCGAGGACGGACGGGCCGTCTTCTTCGTCGTCGAACCCGACCGGGCTCGGCTCACCGATCTCGCGCAGCGGCTGCGGGACGGGCGACTCACGCCGATTGTTGGGGAGGTACGTTCGCTCGCCGAGACACCCTCGGCTTTCGAGCCCGGGCGCGGCAGGGCCGGCAGGACCATCATCCGTATCGTGTCGGACAGTTCGACGGAGGCAGGCTCACAGTGACCCGTATGTCGCTCGACACTCTCCCCCTGCCCGACAGCGTGACGGCAGCCGCTGCCCTGGAGGTGGCGGCCGCCTACCACTCCCCCGCACTGCTCAACCACTCACTGCGTGCCTACGTGTGGGCGGCCGCTCGCGGCGCGGCGGAGGACATTGCCTTCGACCCCGAACTCCTCTACGTAGCGGCGCTCTTCCACGACATCGGACTGGTGCCGGCATTCGACAGCCACACCGTCGCGTTCGAGGAGGCAGGCGGCCACGTCGCCCAGGTCTTCGCGGCCGGCGCCGGATGGCCGGCCCAGCGCCGCGAGCACCTGGCGGACGTCATCGGCCGCCATATGTGGCCGCAGGTGGAGGTGTCCACGGACCCCGAGGGACACCTGCTGGCCCGCGCCACCGCCACCGAGGTCGTCGGCAGGGAGGCGGACGACTACCCGGCCGCCTTCCGGGCCGAGGTGCTGGAGCGCTACCCGAGGCTGGACCTCTCGGAGCAGTTCCTGTCGTGCTTCCAGGACCAGGCCGCACGCAAACCCGACAGCTCCGCAGCGGGAGCCGTGCGATCGGGACTCGCCGAGAGAATGGCCGCCAACCCGCTCGACTCCCCCGTCTAGGGTCCATGGCAACAGTGCCGGTCACGGCTGCTCGTTGAGGGCTGTGACCAGCACTGTCGTTTCATGGCCGGCGGCGAGTTCGTCGTCGCCGATGGCAACGGCCTCATGGCGTCGGAGTGGTTGATGCGGCGACGTCCCGCAGTACAGCAGGTCGGGTGGGACTCCGTACAACTGCGTGCCGATGCCGCGCCTTTCGCCGGCACCTTGGACGCGTACACCGTCACCCACCGTCAAGCCGACAGCAGCCATGTCCGCGGCTACGTCGCGCTGCCTCACTCGCTGAGATCTGCGTATTCTCCTGGAGACCTCTCGGCGCGGTGACAGGAAGGACACGGGGATGAGTGGAAGCGGGGGCGGGGCAGGGGCGCCGTGGAATCCCTACGGAGGAGGGCGACCGACGCAACCAGGGCCGCCCGTGCCACCGGCGGGTCCGCTGCCGCCGTTGCCGGCGCGCCGGCTGACCTTCGGGCGTCTCTTCAATCCGATCGCTGTGGGGCGTGCGGTGTTCACGCCGTCCCGGCCGGACCGCGTGCACGACCCGGCGGTGAAGAGGGTGCAGGTCCTGCGGACGATCATCGGTCTGGTCGCCGTCACGTGGATGCTCCTGTCCTACGGGCTGGCGTCGGACGCCGATGCCGTGGTGGACGACCGCTTCGGCCAGATCCGTACGACCCTCATCGTTCTGGCGGTGACCTTCCCGGTCGCCGTCGCCGTCTTCATCGCTGCGGCCCGCCCACCCAACCGGGGCCTATTTCTGCGCCGCGTTGCCAAGCCCGCCGGGGCGCTGCTCGCGCTGTTCGTCACGCTCGCCGTGCCGAGACTCATCACCGGGCTGGGCTACGTGAACGAGGAGACGAACTGGACGGCGTCGGCAGGGCGCGTAGTACTGCTGTTGGCCCTGGGCGCGTTCATGCTGTGGCTCGCCCCTTTCGGTCTCTACGGCATCGCGCAGTCGCTCGTGCACGTCTTTCGGACAGCAGACCTCCACGAGACGGTTCCGCCGCTGCTCGCGACGCTGCTCGTGTGGGAAGTCTCCCTCTTCGACGCATTTCGGGGCGCGTACGACGGTGTGCCGTTCGGAGTGTGGTTGGCCTTCATCCTGGGAGCTCCGCTGTCCGTCACCGCCGTGGCGATGTGGGAGTTGCGGCGGCTGCGCACACGGCACGGCATCACGCTGCGTGGAGCGTTGCTTCGCTGAGCCGTCGCGGCCGAGCGGGGCACCTGGACGTGCGGCTCTTGGCCGTACGTCCGACCCGCTGGTGCACCTGAACCCCCACTCCGAGACCGGGGGTTCAGGGCCGGGGGTGTCAACAACCGGGATCGCCGTCGGTGAATTCGGTGCCGACCGAACCGGCGCGGTCGCGCGGGTCCGATGCCGGCAGAGGCAGAGGAGTCGTTGTGGGTTGGAGTCCGGTGATCTACAAGTTCGTTGGCGGCGGGGAGGCGCCCGTGCCACTGGATATGGCGTTGGTACGGTCGGTTCTGGAGCCGCACGATGTCGGGGATCCGCAGTTCACGGAGGGCGAGAACGGGGCCCTCGCATTCTGGATCCGCGCTTCGGACGGCAGTGAAGCCGAGATTTTCGCCGATGAGCACTGCCTCGCGGTGGAACGCCCGCATGCCGGCGCCGTGTTCGGCATCGTCGCGGAGCTGACCTCCCGGCTGGGTGCGGTCGTCCTCGACCCGAGTACGGCTGAAGTCGTGTGCCGGGCCGAAGAGTACGCCCACCTTCCGGCAGGCATGCGAGACGATGCCATCGTGATCGAGATGACGGGCGAGGCACTCGAGGCGGCACTCACCGGGCCGCGCCGGCCCTGACGAGCAACCCCCACAGACGTGTGAACGCCGTTGCACACGCTCACCCGAGGCGGCCGTCGGCGCGGCCTCGGTGTGCTGAACAGTCCGGAACAGCAGACGGTCGGACAAACGCGGCAGTGCCGGTGCGCTCGGGGCCACGAAGAAACCCCGCCTGACCGCAACCGGGAGGACACACCCCTTCGCACTCGCGAAAGCCGACCCCCCGGCCCCGCGCTTCTCGCACTCCGTCAGGACGAGCTGCGGACGACGAGTTCGGTGGGAAGCATGATCTGCTGACGGGGCGCGTCGGCGTCGGCGATCTCGGCGAGCAGGATGCGGGCGATGGTGGACCCGATCTCCTCGACCGGCTGGCGCACGCTCGTCAGCGGAGGATCGGTGTGGCGGGCGATGAAGGAGTCGTCGAAGCCGACCACGGCCACGTCGTCCGGGATGCGTCGCCCCTGGCTGTGCAGTTCCAGCATCGCCCCCGCAGCCATCACGTCCGAGGCGACGAAGACGGCGTCGAGTTCGGGTGCCCGTTCAAGAAGCGAACGCATGGCCCAACGTCCGCCCTCTTCGGTGAAGTCGGCTGTGGCGACCAGGCGTTCGTCCGCGCCGCGGCCGACTTCCGCCAGGGCCTCTCGCCAGCCCTGGAGCCGCGCGCGGCCGACGTCCATGTCCAGCGGCCCCGCGATGGTCGCGATCGCGGCCCGGCCGCGGGCCAGCAGGTGCCGGACCGCCACCGCGGCGCCGCCGAGGTTGTCGGAGTAGGCGTGGCTCAGGGACTCGGCAGCGGAGCGCCGACCGGCGAGGACGGTGGGCAGCCCGAGGGCTTCGAGGAGGCTCGGCAGCGGGTCGTGCTCGTGCACCGAGACGAGCAGCACTCCGTCCACGCGCCGCTCCGCGACGGAGTCGGTGAGCTGGTCTCGCTCGCCTTTGTCGCGTACGAGCACCAGTTGGAGCTGGGTCCGTGTGTCGGCGAGGCCGGTGCTCACCCCCCGGATGACGGCGGCGAAGTACGGCTCCGAGCCGAGCCGGCTCTCCGACTCGGGAATCACCAGCGCGATGGAGTTGGTCCTGCTGGTCACCAGGCCACGTGCCACCGAGTTGGGTACGTAGCCGAGTTCGGCGATGGCGTCCAGAACGGCGGCCTTGGCCTCGTCGCTGACGAGGGACGAGCCGTTGATGACCCGCGAGACGGTGGTGCGTCCGACCCCGGCACGTGCGGCCACGGTTTTGATGGTCGGTCGCCGCTTTTCCCCCATGGCCCCTCCTCGTGGGTCGGCATCGGCACGCCGTTCACCAGCGCATTGTGCCAGAAGGATCAGCGGCCCCGACGTTTCCACGAAGAGTGGGCCGCGACACCTGCCGGCAACAGAGTCGATTCAAGTTCTTGACACAGCGACCGCAGGGCGGTCAGGCTTCGCGCAACCCGGTGGGAACGTTCCCACCGACCATTGGGAACGTTCCCACTCGATGATCGAGCCGCACAGGCAGGACCGACACGCTGGTGCTCCGACGTCGGTGCCGCCGCTGGGAGGGCGAAATGAGCAGGGCTCAGAAACTGCTGCGTACAAGAGGCGTAGCCGCTGTCGCGGCCGTGGCCGCACTCGGACTGGTCGCTGCCTGCGGAGGCAGCGACACGGGCGGAACCGGCGGAGGCGTCAAGGACGGCAAGGTCACCATCACCATGGGCCTGTTCGGCGTCATGGGCTACAAGGAGACGGGGCTACTCGACCGGTACATGAAGGAGCACCCGAACGTCACCATCAAGGCCGAGGTGGCCGGCGACGAGCAGACGTACTACACCGCCCTACAGACCCATCTCGCGGCGGGCAGCGGCCTCAAAGACATCCAGGGCATAGAGATCGGCCGGGCCAAGGAGCTCGTCGACACCCAGGCCGCCAAGTTCGTCGACCTGGGGGACGTCGCCGGTGTCGACCACTTCCTGCCCTGGAAGCTGAGCCAGGTCACCACCAAGGACGACAAGGTCATCGGGCTCGGCACGGACATCGGCCCGATGGCCGTCTGCTACCGCAAGGACCTGTTCCAGCAGGCGGGCCTGCCCACCGACCGCGAGAAGGTCGCCGAGCTGTGGGAGGGCGACTGGTCGAAGTACGTGGCGGCCGGAAAGACCTTCAAGGCCGGATTCAAGGGCGGCAAGGTCGCCTTCATGGACAGCTCCAGCGGCCTGTTCAACGCCATGATCTACGGCAACTCCCAGCAGTTCTACGACAAGGACGGCAAGCTCGTCTACCAGGACAACCCCGCCGTCACCGATGCGTGGACACTGGCCTCGCAGGCGGCCACCTCGGGACTCACCGCCAAGCTCCGGCAGTTCCAGCCCGGTTGGGATCCGGCCCTCGCCAACAGCACCTTCGCCACCACCGTGTGCCCCGCCTGGATGCTCGGCCACATCAGCGAGAAGGCGGGCCCGAAGAACAAGGGCAAGTGGGACGTCGCGAAAGCCCCGAAGGGCGCCAACTGGGGCGGCTCGTTCCTCGGCGTCATGGACAAGAGCCCGGTGAAGGAAGAGGCGAAGAAGCTGGTCGCCTGGCTCACGGCACCGGAACAGCAGGCCCATGTCTTCGAGAAGATCGGCAACTTCCCCTCCTCGCAACAGGCGCTGTCCGCACCCCAGGTCGCGAACGCGACGTCCGAGTACTTCAGCGAAGCGCCGATCGGCAAGATCTTCGGCGCCGCCGCCGAGGAGATCCCCGACGAGCAGATCCTCGGCCGTAAGGACGGCACTATCAAGGACATCTTCTCGCAGGGCCTGACGCTGATCGAGGCGCAGAACCAGAGCCCCGACAAGGCGTGGAAGACCACCGACGAGCGCATCAAGAAGGCCGCCGGATGACCTGACCCCGCCCCGGCGGCCACACCCCCTGTGGTCGCCGGGCCCCGGTCCGTCCCGTCCCACGTAAGGATCCCCGGTGGCCACTTCCACCCCGACCGCGCCGGCCGACGAGCCCGCCCCCAGCCCTCAGAGTTCGAACAGCATCTCCCCCGACCCTCGAATCCGTCACGATCGCGACCGGCCGCGCCGCAGCATGCTGCTG
Source organism: Streptomyces sp. AM8-1-1 (assembly GCF_032229325.1). NCBI lineage: Bacteria > Bacillati > Actinomycetota > Actinomycetes > Kitasatosporales > Streptomycetaceae > Streptomyces > Streptomyces sp. AM8-1-1. The sequence continues at coordinate 8,098,752 of NZ_CP135086.1, read as the reverse complement.
CACCGGCTCGACCTGCGGGGCGCGCCCTACGCCTTCATCGCACCCTTCTTCGCCGTGTTCGCGGCCTTCAGCTTCTACCCCCTCGTCTACACGGGCTGGATCTCCCTCCACCGGGTCGAACTGGCCTCATTGGACCTGATGGAGTGGGTGGCGTTCGACAACTACGTCGCTCTGTGGGAGGACGAGCGCTTCTGGAACGCGCTGTTCAACACCTTCACCATCGGCGTCATCTCCACGGTGCCCCAGCTCCTGATGGCCCTGGGCCTGGCGCATCTGCTCAACTACCGGCTGCGTGGCTCCACGTTCTTCCGTGTGGCGGCCCTGACGCCCTACGCCACCTCGGTGGGCGCCGCAGCGCTTGTCTTCACCATGCTCTTCGAACGCGACTTCGGCATGATCAACTGGCTGCTGAGCGTGGTGGGGATCGACAACATCGACTGGGAGAACAACAAGTGGGCCGCCCAGACGGCCATCTCCACCATCGTGATCTGGCGCTGGACGGGCTACAACGCACTCCTGTATCTCGCGGCGATGCAGGCCGTGCCGCGCGAGCGTTACGAGGCGGCGGCCATCGACGGCGCCTCCCGCTGGCAGCAGTTCCTCAAGGTGACCATTCCCGGGATCCGCTCCACCGTCATCTTCACCATCGTGCTCTCCACCATCGGCGCCACCCAGCTCTTCGGTGAGCCGCTCATCTTCGGCCAGGGCCCGAACGGCATCACCGGCGGAGCCGACAACCAGTACCAGACCCTCGGCCTGCTCCTCTACGAGGAGGGCTGGAAGAACTACCAGATGGGGCGTGCGGCGACCGTCGCCTGGGCGATGTTCCTGGTGCTGACCCTCATCTTCGTCATCCAGCGCGTCGTCAAGCGCATCGCGTCCCGCAGGGCCTGACCAGGAGCACCCAGCCATGACCACCCAGAGCTTCCGGGCCCACCCGGACGTACGCCCGCACCCCCTCCCCGCCGCTTCACGACCGCGACGGCGCCTGCTCGCACCCAAGGCCGGACGCCAGCACCACGCGGGGCCTGTCACCTACCTCCTGCTCGGCATCGCCGCCCTCGTATCGCTCTTTCCTCTCTACTGGACGATGGTGGCGGCTTCGAGCGACAACACCCGGGTCACCCAGTCCCCGCCGCCGTTCCTGCCAGGACCGCACCTCCTGGAGAACCTCGGCAAGGCGTGGCAGGACGCCGCGCTCGGCAAAGCCATGCTGAACAGCTTCATCGTCGCGGGCGTCATCGCCCTGTCGACAGTCCTGTTCGCGACTCTGGCCGGCTTCGCCTTCGCCAAACTGCGTTTCAAGGGGCGCAACATCCTGCTCATGCTCGTCATCGGGACGATGATGGTGCCGCCCCAACTCGGCGTCGTGCCCCTGTTCATGATGATGAGCGATCTCGGCTGGGGGCAGCGGCTGCCCGCGGTCATCTTCCCCACGCTCGTCAGCGCCGTCGGCGTGTTCTTCATGCGCCAGTACCTCGCCGAAGCACTGCCGGACGAACTCGTCGAGGCGGGCCGGGTGGACGGCGCGCACTCACTCCGGATCTTCTGGAGCATCGTTCTGCCGGTTGCCAGGCCGGCGATGGCGGTGCTCTTCATGATCACGTTCGTGCACGCGTGGAACGACTTCTTCTGGCCGTTCATCGTGCTCGACATGAGCAATCCGACGGTTCCCGTCGCGCTCACCCAGCTCAGCGCGGGTTACGTCCGCGACCAGTCACTCATCATGGCCGGCGCCCTGCTCGGCACGCTCCCCCTGCTGGCGATGTTCATCGTCTTCGGTCGCCAGATCGTCGGCGGCATCATGCAGGGAGCGGTCAAGGGCTGAGTGCGCCCGCCCCTTTCACCGATCCCGCGCACCTGAACGACCGCTCTCCTGGAAGGACCCTTGTGGACACCGCTGCCCGACACCTCTCGCCCACTTCCCGAAGCGACGAGGACCGCATCTTCCCCCAGGGATTCACCTGGGGAACGGCGACCGCCGCGTACCAGATCGAAGGCGCCGCCGGCCTGGACGGCCGCACCCCCTCCATCTGGGACACCTACTCCCGCACCCCTGGCAAGGTCCGCAACGGTGACACCGGCGACATCGCCACCGACCACTACCACCGCTGGCGTGAGGACGTCGCGATCATGGCCGATCTCGGTGTGAACGCCTACCGGTTCTCGCTGGCTTGGCCCCGCATCCAGCCCACCGGACGGGGCCCCGCCGTCCAGAAGGGTCTGGACTTCTACCGACGGCTCACGGACGAACTGCTGAACCATGGCATCGAACCCCTCGCCACCCTCTACCACTGGGATCTGCCCCAGGAACTCGAGGACGCCGGAGGCTGGCCGGAACGCGCCACGGCCGAGCGGTTCGCCGAGTACGCGGCTCTCGCCGCCGAGGCTCTCGGTGACAAGGTGCGTACCTGGACCACCCTCAACGAGCCCTGGTGCAGCGCCTTCCTCGGGTACGCCTCGGGGGTGCACGCCCCCGGCCGCACCGATCCCGTCGCCGCGCTGCGAGCGGCCCATCACCTCAACCTCGGCCACGGCAGGGCCGTCCAGGCGCTGCGCGCGAACCTCCCCGGAGATGCGCGCATCGCCGTCACCCTCAACCTCCACCATGTACGCCCTCTCACCGAGGGTGCCGAGGACGTCGATGCCGCCCGCCGCATCGACACATTGGCCAACGGCGTGTTCACCGGCCCCATGCTCGACGGCAGTTACCCCGCCGAGCTGTTCCGGGACACGGCCCGGCTCACCGACTGGTCCTTCGTACGCGAGGGCGATACGGCGGAGATCCACCAGCCGCTCGACTTCCTGGGCGTCAACTACTACACGCCCACGCTGGTTTCCGGCGGCGCCGCCGACGGGAGCCATCGCTCCGACGGGCACGGCAAGAGCGCGCACAGCCCCTGGCCCGGGGCCGATGATGTGTCCTTCCATCTCCCACCCGGTCCCACCACCGCCATGGGGTGGGCGGTCGACCCGAGTGGCCTGACCGATCTGCTGCTTCGCGTCGGAGCGGAGTTCCCGAGGCTTCCCCTGGTGATCACCGAGAACGGCGCGGCCTTCGACGACTATGTCGACCCCGCCGGAGAGGTCCTCGACCCTGACCGGATCGCCTACCTGCACGGGCACTTGGCCGCCGTGCACAGCGCGATCGAGTCGGGCGTGGACGTCCGCGGCTACTTCCTGTGGTCGCTGCTCGACAACTTCGAGTGGGGCTACGGCTACAGCAAGCGCTTCGGCGCGGTCTACGTCGACTACGCGACGGGCAAGCGCATTCCGAAGGCAAGCGCCCGGTGGTACGCCGATGTCGCCAGGACCGGGACGCTCCCGGGTAGGACGACGGACGAGTGAGGCGCGGCCGGTCCGGTGGCCCTTCCGGCTCGCCGTGCCGGCCGGTAGGTCATCGGACGGTCGGGTGACGACGTTCCTGTCGCGTCGGCTTCTTGGGTGACACGCCCCGCCCGACGGCGGTCGGGCGGGGTCGTGACGGGCGTTGCGAGCCGAAGCAGCGAGTCGGCTCAACCGGAAGGCGTGGCCGGGGACCACACGCCCAACCACTGCTCGGCGCCGTACTCCTCGAACCGCTCGACCTCGGTGAACCCCAGCTTCGCCGCGAGGCGCATCGAACGGTCGTTGACGGTCTGGGTGCAGAGCACCACCGGCTCGCCGGGGAGTACGTCGGCGACCCAGTCGAGCACCGCTGCGCACGCCTCGGCGGCATACCCGCATCCCCACGTCTCCGGCAGGAACATGTACTCGAGCTCGGCCTCCGCGGTGGCCGACCGGATCCTCCTGGCCGCCATGGACGGGCACCGCCCCGAGGGCGACTGGAAGCAGCGCATCACGGCCCTGGCCCTGCGCGTGAGAGAGGCCTTCGGTCAGCAGCCCCAGCTCGCCGCGGTCTGGGGTCGCTACGCGTCGAGCGGCACCGGTTCCCGGCTGGTCATGGAAGAAGTACTGCAGGCCCTGCGAGCATCCGGACTGCCCGACGAGGAAATTCCAGCCCGCTACCACCGGATCGCCGTCCTCATCGCCGCGTTGATCGCCTCCGAGGCCGGGGTCAGCACGATCACCCCGGAGGAGTACGAACAGGGCCAGGAGCTGTTCCGCGTCGCCGTACTCGGCGCCGACCCCGAACGCTTCCCCGCTCTCGCCCACTTCGCCCGCGACGTCCGCCCCCTCGGGGCAGACCGCCAGGCCGCCTTCGAAGAGATCCTCGCCGCCCAACTCGCCCACATCGAGGCAGCAATCCCCCCGAGCCGGCCGTCCGGCTCGGGGAGTGGACGCGATTGACCGTCACCGCGAACTGGTGGACGTACAGGGCGAGAGCCCGCTCCACCGGCACGCGGCGCCCGGCAACGTCAGCACGACAGCCGGCCACTGCGGTTCGGCCGCGATCCGCGCAGCATCCCTGCCGCCGGCGCGGGCCCCACGCACTCCTTGCGCCCGGGAGCGCCGCGGCAGAAATTCACCGTTTCGCAGACGAGGCGGACCCCAAGCCGGGGAGCGTTCCTCGGCTAGCCGTTCCCTGCGCTGGTCAGAATCGCGCCCGCGACGACATCGAAGAGTCGATCAGCACGCGGCTTGAGCGAGGGTTGATCGCCGAGCCAAGCGAGCATGGCCACCAGGGCGAACACGTCCGTGCCATCGATATCGCTCCGCGCCGAGCCCGCAGCCTGGGCGCGGGTGAGGAGCCGCGCACCGGCTGCGCGCAGGGTGACGCACGAAGCGTGGAGCGCGGATTCGGTGTCCTCGATGGCGGCTGCCATCAGCACGGTCACACCCCGGTACTCGGTTGTCCACGCGACGCAGTCGCGCAGCCACGTAACGAGAGCGTCTTCGGGCGAGGCCGACGTCTCGAGCGCACCCGCCTTCGCCGTCAGTTCGTCGAAGCTCGAGCGGAGCAGGGCGTCGAGCAGCGCCTCTCGCGTCGGGAAGTGACGCAGCAGCGTCGCGAGCCCGACATCGGCCCTGCGCGCGATGTCGCGCATGGCCACGTCGACGCCCTGCTCGGTAATGGCGGTACCCGCTACCGCGAGCAGGTGGTCGCGGTTCTTCCTCGCATCGGCCCGCATCTGCCCCCCTTGACTTCCGGATCAGTGGTCCATATATTCGGATCAGTGATCCGGAAAAACGGACCATTGATTCATTTAGTTTACCCCGTGAGAGAAACAGGAGAGCGACCGGTGCCCAAGCGGACCATGAAAGCAATCCGGCTGCACGGGTTCGGCGGCCCTGAGGTGCTGCGTCTCGAGGAGGTGCCGGTTCCCGAGCCGGGTCCGGGTGAGGTGCTCGTGCGCGTGCACGCGGTAGGCCTCAACCCTCCTGACTGGTACGCGCGTGAGGGAATGCCCGACATCCCTCCCGAGCTCAGGCCCTCGTTCCAGCTCCCTCTGATTCCCGGGACCGACGTCTCAGGCGTCGTGGAAGCCGTCGCCGCCGACGTCAGCGGCTTCGCGGTCGGTGACGAGGTGATCGGCCTCCTGCGCTTCCCCACCGTTCTCCAGAGCGGTGCGTACGCCGAGTACGTCACCGCGCCGGCGTCCGACCTCGCCCTCAAGCCGGCCGGAATCGACCACGTGCACGCCGCTGCCCTGGCGATGTCGGGGTTGACCGCGTGGCAGTTCCTGATCGAGCTCGGGCACGATTATCCCTCCCCGTTCCAGGAGGCCCAGCACCGCCCGATGGCACTCGACAGTGGGACCACCGTGCTCGTCAACGGCGCAGCCGGTGGCGTGGGACACCTCGCCCTCCAGCTGGCCAAGTGGCAGGGCGCCCGCGTCATCGCCGTGGCCTCCGGCGCCCACGAGACGTTCCTGCGCGACCTCGGCGCCGACGAGTTCATCGATTACACCAAGGAGCGGCCCGAAAGGTCGTCCGCGACATCGACCTGGTCCTGGACGCCGTCGGCGGCCCCCACAGCCGGCGCTTCCTGCGCACCCTCAAACGCGGCGGGTCCCTCTACCCCGTGTACTTCGGCCAGTTCGACGACGAGGAGAACGCGAAGCTGGGTGTCACCGTCACGGCCGTGACGGTCCGCTCGAGCGGCGCGCAGCTCACCGAACTGGTCAACCTGGTCGACGCGGGAAGGATCCGCGTCGCGATCGACAGCACGTTCCCGCTCGCGGAAGCCCGAGCGGCGCACGAGCGAGCCGCCCAGGGGCATCTCCAGGGCAAGATCGTGCTCACGGTCGCTTAGGCACCGGAGACGCCGACCGCCCTACACGGGTTTCCCGTCGGGGTGGTCAGCGAAGCCGCCTGCGTCAGCTGGTGAGCGAGCAGTTCACGGGCCGCGAGCGTAGGCTGGAGATCACGTTCCGCGAGCATGGCGCCGAGGCTTGCACTCGCGTCCGGGTAGCCGAAGGAACGGGCGCCGCCAGGCGTGATCAACTACCTGCGCATCTCCTGATACTGACAATGCTCCGCCAGTTGCGGGCCTTCAGCGGCCATGCTCCAGCCGGAAGACGGCACAGGAGGTCGTTATGGGCACCGCACAGCAGGACGGTGCAGCGAAAGTCGATGAAGAGCCCACCATGGCCATGAACATCGAGGCCGTCGTGATGCCGGTGGCTGATGTCGATCGTGCCCTGAACTTCTACCAGGGCTTGGGGTGGAGGCTCGATGCGGACTTCGAGGCGGGCCCGGAATTCCGGATCGTACAGCTGACTCCTCCGGGGTCGGGATGCTCGATCCAGTTCGGCCGCGGAGTCACTTCTGTGGCAGCAGGCTCCTCCCAGGGCACATACCTCGTCGTCAAAGACCTCGACCGGGCCCGCGCCCGGCTGATCAGCCAGGGTGCCAACGTCAGCGAGGTCTTCCACCGTGTCTACGAGACCGGCGCCCAGGAACAGGTGAACGGCCCACATCCTCATGGCCTCAGCTACCAGTCGTACGCGACGTTCAGCGACCCGGACGGCAATGGGTGGCTGCTTCAAGAGGTCCGAGAGCGACAGCCGGGACGATGACGGCCGCGACCGAAAAGGTCATGGCTCGGCGATCACCCGCGTGAGATCTGCCGGCGACCGAGGCGGGACGGTTTCACGCTTCATCCCCAGCGGTCGTACGGCATGGTGCACCCCGATATGGGGCTCAGAGGCGACTTCGGGGTTCGGGTCACCGACTCGAGATTGACTGCTCAGCAGGAGGCCAGCACATGATCAGAGTCATACGGCCGCTTCTTCACGGCGCTGTCGCGGGACTCGCTGGTACGACCGCACTCAATATTGCGGGCTATGCCGAAATCGCGTTTCGAGGTCGGCCCGTCAGTGAAACACCCGAGATCACCGTGCGCACCCTTGCCGAGAAGCTCCACATCCGAATCCCCGGGGTCGATGAAGTCCGGGAGAACCGGATCGCCGGCCTCGCGCCCTTGACCGGGTACACCGTGGGGCTGTGCATGGGGGCCGCACTGTCAGTGGTACAGGCTGCTGGCTGGCCTCCGACGAAGGCTTCCCGCTATGCCTTTGCTTCTCTCTTCGCCCTGACTGTCACCAACGCGCCGATCATGCTGCTGGGCATCTCGGATCCACGGACCTGGGCACCCTCGGACTGGGTATCAGACATCATCCCCCACGTGCTCTTCGCTGCGGTCACCGTCCGCGTCCTCGAAAAGCTGGAAGCATCGGACCTCAGGCATGAGTCAGTGAGGGGTCTGTTGCGTACATCCGTCTGCCGTTGACCGCCCACGACTGATACAGCAGGTTGCGCGGGCCGCGAGCCTCGGCCCCAGGCTCTCGCCGACCATGACGTCATGCGAGCGGAACAGGACGTCGAGGCGGCGCATGCTGCGTGTCGGCAATGCCGTATGGCGCCGGGTGCTTCCCGGCTCGAGTCCGACCCATACGAGCTATCGCCTGCCGCGCTCCGCATCCGACTTCATTCCGCACGCGAAGCGTGAACCTCCCCATCGGCGCAGCCTGTTGGAGTTCTTGAGCGGAGTTCGTGAAGCCGCGAACTCTACACTTTCACCCGTTTGAACCCATTAGTCCGGAATGTTACCGTTTCCCTCTGGGGCTTGAGTTCCCGCGCCGCCCGTCGGTCGACCTCGCAGATGCCCTGCGAGGCTCGCACGCGTCAACGGCTGCCACATCGATGGATGCCAGCGCCCGCCTCGTCGGTCCTGGGCGCGCGTATCCGTGTCCAGCTCACGGGAGTTACTCGGTTCAGCCCCTGGCCCGCAGGGGCGGGCCCGGTGCTCGTCAGGGAGAGGACATGTCCGCATCAACCGACACCTCGACAATCCAGCCGTTCACTTTCGACTTCCCCGATGCGGAACTGGATGACCTCCGAGCTCGGATCGCCGCGACGCGCTGGTCCGAGCCGGAGACCGTCAGGGACCAGTCGCAGGGGACACCTCAGAAGACGCTCAAGGAACTGGCTCGCTACTGGGCCGAGGAGTACGACTGGCGCAAGGTCGAAGCCAAGCTGAAGGCGCTGCCGCACTTCACGACCGAGATCGACGGGCTCGACATCCACTTCATCCACCTCAGGTCGAAGCATGAGGATGCCCTGCCGCTCCTCGTGACGCACGGCTGGCCCGGTTCGGTCATCGAGCAGCTGAAGATCATCGAGCCGCTCGCCGATCCCACCGTCCACGGCGGGACTGCCGCCGACGCGTTCCACCTGGTGGTGCCGTCGATGCCCGGCTACGGCTTCTCAGGCAAGCCGACCGAGAGCGGCTGGAACCCCCAGCGGATGGCCAAGGCATGGGGCGAGCTCATGAATCGCCTCGGTTACACCCGCTACGTCGCCTCGGGCGGCGACTGGGGCGCGATCGTCACCGAACAGATGGGACTCCAGGAGCCCGAAGGACTGATCGGCTTCCACACCAACATGGCCAACGCGGTTCCACCGGACATCATGACCGCCATAGAGGGAAGCGCTCCGCTGCCCCCCGACGTCTCCCTCACCCCGGAGGAGAACGAGGCCGTCGAGCAACTCCGATCCGCCTACGCGGACGTGCCCTACGCGTATCAGATGGGGACCGCCCCCCAGACGCTGGCCGCTCTGGTGGACTCGCCTGTCGGTCTCGCGGCGTTCATGCTCGACCACGACTGGCAGAGCCTGGAGATGATCTCCCGGTCCTTCGCAGGAAAGCCCGAAGGACTCACGCCCGACGACGTCCTCGACAACATCACGCTGTTCTGGCTGACGAAGTCGGCCGTGTCCGCGGCACGCCTGTACTGGGAGAACGCTCGGGCCGGGATCTCCTTCTTCGGCGCCAAGGGAGTCAAACTCCCCGTCGCCGTCAGCGTCTTCCCCACCGAGATGTACCGGCCCCCGAAGAGCTGGGCAGAGAAGGCCTACCCGCACCTCATCCACTACAACAAGCTCCCCAAGGGAGGCCACTTCGCCGCATGGGAGCAACCCGACTACTTCATCGAAGACATCCGCACCGGCCTGCGTTCGCTGCGTACGTGACCTGTCGGGCCACGCCCTCGGTCAGCGAGTACCCGGGAGGCTGATTCATTGGCGGGCCCCTCACAGCTTCCCCGGCCGTGAGGGGCTCCGGGCAGAGCAACACCGCTGACGTCCACCGGAGTTCTCCCGTTCAGCGCACGCGAGTGCCCGACGGACTGACACCGGCGCAAAGCACTCGCCGACCGAGCAATCACCGCCGCACTGCTCAGATCACTGACCGCCGCTGGGAAAGGATGGCTGCACCATAGCCAGTTGACATGTCGTCAGCAGAACCTTTGAGTGTCGCTGTCCAGCCAGACCCCCGCGCGATCGGGCGCCGCGGCGTGGTCCGGCAGCGCAGTTGATCAGCAGCCCTCTCCCTCTCGGGCGCCTCGCCCGGCCGTGCCGTGCAGCAGCCACCGGGGGACCACATGCGTCTGGCCGGGCGGACACCTAGGCTAAAAGGATGCATTTGCGACAAACGTAATCGAGGAGGCGCATGTGTGATGGCGAAGATCTTGTTCATCGTGAGTGGGGCGACGTACTGGGTACTCAAGGACGGCACGCGGTACGCAACCGGTTACTGGGCCGAGGAGTTCGCCAACCCCTACAAGGCCGTCACGGATGCCGGCCACGAGGTCGTGGTTGCGACACCGGGCGGAACGACCCCGAACGTCGACATGATGAGCCTGCGCCCATCGATGGCAGGCGGTGAGCAGGGAGCCCTGGACCTGGAAGCCATCATTCGCGACGCCGAGGTGATGCGCCGCCCGATCAAACTGTCGGACGTACGCCTCGAGGACTACGACGCGGTCTACCTGCCGGGCGGTCATGGCCCGATGTCGGACCTCGCCTTCGACGCGGACGCCGGCCGGCTGCTGACAGCCCAACTCGCCTCGGGCAACCCGCTCTTCATCGTGTGCCACGCTCCCGCCGCGCTGCTGTCCACCAGGATCCACGGTGTGTCGCCCTTCAAGGGCTACAAGGCCACGGGCTTCACCAACGAAGAGGAAGAGGGTGTCGGACTGGCTTCCAGGGCGCCTTGGCTGCTGGAGACGGAGCTGAAGGAGAAGGTCGGCGTCGAGTACAGCCGCGGACCGATCTGGGAGCCGTACATGGTCGAAGACCGCAACCTGGTCACCGGGCAGAACCCCCACTCCGCAGCGATTCTGGCGGAGCGAATGCTGAAGATCCTCGCCTGACAGACACGGCTGGATCTGCACAGTTCCGTCCGATCCCCCCGCAAGCGGGTACCGCAGGCCCGGCGTTTCCATTTCCATGATCTCCGGGAGGACTCTGACCGCACCCGCTGAGGCGAAGGCGAAGCGCACCTGACATTTCTGCGGGCGCACCAGGCCGCATCCACCACCCGCGACGACTCGGCGAGAGGATGGCGCACGGCCGTGTGCGGCACCTGGCACACAGCCTGGTCCGCCGATCGAATCATGATCGTCCGTGGTGTCGTGCGCGCGCTCAGGTGAGGCCGCTCGGCGGCGGCATGGCGCGCAGACCCGCTAGAACGTGTAGCGGGTGTGGCTGAATACCTGGCCATCGTGCCCGAAGCTGTACGCCGTGCCGGGTGTCACCGCAAACAGCAGGTCGTTGCCCGTGCGGATGCTGTCGCCGTGGCCGTAGAAGATCCCCTCCGGTGAGGTGATGCGGTCTCCGTACTGCGCCTCGAACGCGGCGATGACCTCGTCCCGCCGCGCCGGCTCCGTGACCCGCTCCGCCGTGCCCTCGATCACGATGTCGAGGCCTTCGGCGAATGAGTTCTGCCCTGTGGTGAGGGCGCAGTGGTCATTGCCGGCCAGGTTCTTCGCCTTCTGCTCGCCGGGCCCGACGCTGAAATACAGCGCCCCGTCGTGCCAGGCGGCGATCAGCGGAGTGACGTGCAACCGGCCGTCCGGCCGGACCGTGGTGAGCCAGAAGATCTCGGCAGCTTGCAGCCGGCGCTGGGCCTCGCTCCAGTCGGTCGCCTTGACGTCCTCCGTACCGGGGCGCGGGTTGAGCGCTGAGCTGTAGCGGGCGTCGAGCTCGGTCTTCGGCTGCTTCGGCGTCATGCGGAACTCCTTCCCTCGTCCTGTGACAAAGGCTACGCAGCCCAGCCGCGCGGCGCTCGGCCCGGCTTCCTGCAGAGATCACCGGGCACGAGGACACTGTGGAGCGGCGCCGCTGTCCGGGCAGTCCGCCCAGGTCAGCTCCGGTCCGCCATGGTCCGGCAAGGGGCCGAACGGACCACACCGGTACATTCCAGCGCTCCGCAGTACACAGGGCGTGGCATCGTGGAAGCCAAGATCTGACAGGTTGGCCGGGCGTGCGGGCAGGTGGATCGTGAACGGACCCGTCATCGACTTCCAGGCCGTTTTCCAGGCCCTGCCGGGCGCGGTCGCACTGCTGACGCCGGACCTGGTGTACGCGGACGTCAACGAGGCGTACCTGTCCATGTCCGGTCGCACCCGTGACCAGCTCATCGGCCGCTACGTCTTCGATGTCTTCCCCGACAACCCCGGCGACCCGGACGCCACGGGTGTGCGCAATCTGCATGCCTCACTGCGGCGCGTGGCTGCCACCGGTGAGCGCGACACCATGGCCCTGCAGCGCTACGACGTGGCGGACTCCGAGCAGCCCGGCGTATGGCAGGAGCGGTACTGGAGTCCCGTCAACGTCCCCGTCCTCGCGCGGGACGGCACCGTGACACTGATCGTGCACCGGGTCGAGGAAGTCACCGAACTCATCAAAGCCCGCGGCAACCGCGGTGGCGGCGACCGCACCCAAGTCCTCGAGGCCGAGCTCTACACCCGCGCCCGGGAGCTGCAGGAACTCAACAAACGCCTGCGCCAGGCCCATGCCCGCGAACGCGAGGTCGCCCTCCACCTCCAGCAGTCGATGCTGCCCGCGCCGCGCCCCCTGGGCCACCACCGAGCAGCCGTCCGCTATCGGCCCGCCACGGGAGCCTTGAACGTGTGCGGCGACTGGTACGACCTCGTGGACCTGCCCGAGACAGGCCGTACGGCCGTCGCCGTCGGAGACGTCGTCGGCCACGGCCTGCGGGCGGCAGGCGTCATGGGCCAGCTCCGCAGCGCCCTGTCCGCTGCCTCCCGCGTCGCCGGTGGCCCGGCCGAAGCCCTGGAGGTCCTCGGCCTGTACGCCCGATACGTCGACGGCGCCGAATCCACTACCGCCGCATCCGTCTTCATCGACTGGGCCGGCCGCACCCTCACCTACAGCAGCGCCGGCCATCCCCCACCGGCGGTGTGCGACCCCCAGGGCACCGTCACCTTCCTCGACCAGGCCACCGATCCCCCGCTCGGAGCCCGGCCCGAACACGTCCCCAGACCCCAGGCCCATGCCGCGTTCGCCGACGGCTCCGCACTCGTCCTCTACACCGACGGCCTCGTCGAACGCCGCCAGGAAGACATCGGCACCGGCCTCGAGCGCCTTGCCGACTCCCTCGCCCGTCACCGCACCGCCGACCCCGACAGGCTCAGCGACGCCCTCTTGGCCGACCTGATCCCTCCGGCCGGCCTCACCGATGACACCGCCTTGATCGTCGTGCGTCTGTGACCGGGAAACTGCGGACCCTAGGACACCCGGCCGGCTCGCCTCGGCACCTGTGACCGCGCCGCGCCCAGGACCGCCCTTGAGCGTGGTGGAGCACATGATCACGCCGCCCAGGCATCGTTCAGTTCCGTGAGGTGCCGTGTGATCGTGTGCCTTTCCTGAAAAGACGTTCCGAGCAGGGAGACGTGTTTCCAGCTGAGGGTGGCGTCGGGCTCGATGAGGAAGACAGAGCGTCGAAGTCCGATCCACGGGGCAGCTATGCCGAACCTCCGGGCCACTGTGCGGTCGCTGTCCGACAGCAGTGGCATCCTCAGGCCGTGTTTCCTGGCGAACTCCTCGTGGCTGTCGACGCTCTGTGGGCTGATCGCCCACACCTGCGCCCCGCAGTCGATGAATTCCTCGAGACCGCTGGAGTAGGAACACAACTGCCTCGTGGACACACCACTGTCGTCTGCGGGGTAGAAGGCCAGGACGAGCGGCTGCTCCCGCCTGCGCGACAGTGAGAAGTCCTGCCGCAGGAATGCGTCTCCGACCAGGACGCCGCCCGGCAGGGTGAAGGTCTCGACAGGATCGCCTATTGCAGGAGACACGATGGTCCACTCCCTCGTACGTCAGTAGCCACTGCTGGAACCACCCCTCGAAGGGGCATTGAATGACGCAGGATCCGAACGACCGGCCAGCAGAGCATGCAAGGTGGCGGGCCCACCTCGGTCGATGGTCGTCCTGGTCGTTCTCACAGGGACCATTCGGAGCCGGACGGCGAACGGATGGGTGCATCACTCGGCCGAATAGAGATCATCAGCGGTGGCCCGCCGATTCGGCACAGGAGCCGCAGGTCGGCCGGCGAGGAGCCGGCAGTCGTACGGCTGCCGGTCGCCCGAAAGGGTGACGTTCGGTCGGATCGCCATCCTCGAACGCAGCTGGATCCGGGTCTTGTGAGGTGGCGGGAGGTGCGAGCGGCGCATCCTGCGGCCGGCCGTGGCGGGTGGAGGCAGCCCCAGGCACGGTGCCAGGTATCTCCAGGGGAAAGGTGCCCGGGCAAGAGGGCGCAGGAAACAGCCGGTTCCCTGCGTGCTTTCCGCGGTCCCCCACTTCCCGTCAGCAGCCTGCTGGTGATCAGCGAAACACCGGTTCGGACACCCTGTTGCCTGGCAGCACAGGTGGTGTCCGAACCGGTGTCGTAAAGCGTTCAGCGCGTACCTGGTACACAGTCCCGCACGGCTGAGGCACGGCTCACGCCAACCGGCTGCGGTCTCCTGGGGAAGTCTGAGTCGACGACCGAGCCCGGGTCTACTCGCGGGTTGGATACCGTCGGGCCCGTGATGCCCGAGTGAGCGTTTGCCGGCCGGCCACCGGTCAGAGATTCCCTCACCGCGTCAGCCGCAGCGAGTGGCACGGTGATCGCATCCCACCGGGGCGGAAGGCGACGTTCGGGATTCCTCCACATAGGTTATTCGGAGCGGACGACCCGCTGGATCGCCCGCGCGGGCCACGACTTCCATGCCCCACCCGTCCGACGTCGATGTCCCGGCGTCGTCGGTCCTCTCCGGTGGGAAGGCCCTCGACGTCGCCGGATATCACGCACCGGGGGCGCGAAAGACGACCTGCCGCCGGGCGGCCTCATCGATCTCGTCGACGGTGAGCAGAGGGACGGCCCGGGTGTGGAGGGCTCCGCTGGCCTTGACGGTGAGGCTGACGGCGGCCATGGAGACCGGGTCGGGGAAGTCGAGGATGAGCACGATGTCGTCCTCCCCGAAGGCGAAGTACATGGCTTCGACCTGCCCGCCGAGTCCGGTGACGACCTGCTCGACGGCGGCGCGACGGCCGCTCGCGCCTTCATCGAGCAGCCCCTTGGCGCCCTCGGGCGTGTACGTGGCCTGGATGAGAAACTTTGGCATCGGGATGCTTCCTGCCCATCGCTTGTCAGGTCTGCATGGCCTTCCCGGTATCGCGTCCGCCGCTATCCGCGGTTCGGCGGATTCACTCGTTGGAACCCCAGCCCCTCGGATGGCCAAGGTGGTCGACCGAGCCCCTCGCGACATCTCTGTCATTGACGGCATGGTCGGCATCGTCGGCGAGCGGACGCTCACCGCGCTGCACGAAGTGCAGCAGTCCGACGCGGGCAAGCAAGGCAACCGTGGGGCGGGGAGCGCAGCAGGCCGAAGTCTCGCGCCCCCACGGCGGGAGCGGGGACCTCGTCCGCTGACTCGCCCCCTGGCAGCGGGGAGGGGCGGGCAGTCTGTGACATGCCGCCGACGAAGCGTCTCTGATGATGGGCGCTGACCGCCCCACAGTCTCAGTCGCCGAGTATCCGCTCCCACAGCAGCCCGTCCCGCCAGCTCCCGTCGAGAAAGATCGAGGAGTGCGCGACGCCGTACGGGCTGAAGCCGTTGCGGCGCAGCACCCGCTGCGACGCAAGATTCTCCAGATTCGTGGACGCCTCGGCGCGGTGCAACCCGAGTTCGTCCGTCATGACCTGGAGCACAAGCCCGACGGCGTGCCTGGCGTGCCCTTGGTTCTGGGCGGGGCCGGCGATCCAGTATCCGACGGAGCCGCGGCGCAGGTGCGGCTGCGGCAGGATGCCTCCGACCGTGACCTGCCCGATCACCTGGTCGTCGGCGAGCACCACGCCCGGCCAGACCGTGCCGGCCCGGTATCCGGCCAGCAGGCTGTCGATCCTCTCCGCCTGGCCCTCCGGCGTGAAGAAGTCTGCCGGCTGGGCCGGTTCCCACGGCCGGAAGGCCTCGAAGTCCCGCACGCGATGCCCTGCGATCGGGGCGGCATCGGCGGGCTCGATCAGGCGGATCCTGGTGCTGCTACGCATGGGCTGATCCTCGTCGCGGTGCGTCGGATGAGCCGGACAGCCTATGCGAGGTCCCCGCTCCCGTGCATCGAACGCCCGCCGGAGGATCGAGTCGATCGCGCAGCTCGTGCTCTTGCGAACCATCCCAGATACCGGATGTCGAGCTGCACCGGTGCGGGCTGACGTGAGAAGAAGTCGAGCACCTCGGACGCGCCCGGTCCTCGACCACCAGCCAGGGCCTGGGCAGGTCGTCGCAGTGAGCGAGCACCTCGCCAAGGTGGCCAGTTCGACGAAGCGCTGAAGTCGGCGGCGGGGGTGGCGGCGTGGCGCTGCGAGGCGAGCAGTTACGGGGAGGGAACTCCGGAACTCCCCTGTGCCAGGGCCCGTTTCCCTGTGTGCCGCCTTGTATCGATGGTTTGACACAAGATGGCGGCCAGGGCATCTTGTACCCACTACTTGATACAAAATGATCTGGGGGGATCTCCATATGCTCGACACCGCCCCGCTCCAGTCCCAATTCCTCGACCACGCCGAGCACTACGCCCGCTGGTCCGGGCTGGCCATCGGCCTCGTGATCGCACAGCAGTTGGTCACGATGGAGAGCGGCGACATCACGATGCCCCTCGTGTTCGCCGTCACCGCTTTCGGCCTGTGTGCGGTGGGCGGTGTCCTGCTCGGCGACGCCCTGACCCTGCGTCCCCAGGAAGCGGTACGTACCGCGAGTCTCGCCCCACGCCTGGTCCGACACCAAGTCCCGCCCCGCATGGCGCCCTTGCTTCTCCTCCAGGCGGCATCCCTCGTCACCCTGCTGGTGATCGGTGCGGTCACGGCCTCCTCCGGCCCCGGCCGAACAGGCAGAGCGGGGCGTGTCCTCACCGTCACCTGCGAAGGGATGCCCGCATCCCTCGGTCCCTGGCCCGGCCTGTACTACAGCGGCCCGATGTTCGCCGCCCTCGCGGTCGGAACCCCCGTCTGCGTCTGGGCCTTGCGCCGTATCGCCCACGGCCCGGGTGACGACCAGCAGCGCCGCGACCGCGCGTGGGCGATCACCGGAGCCTGGGGACTGCTGGTGTCGAGCCAGGTGCTTCTCGTCGTACTGATGATCTTCGTCGCACTTACGGAGAAGGCTTGCGCCGGCCCGCTGGGCGTCGCCACCATCGCAGTGATCTGTCCCCTGGGCATGCTGGGCCTGTTCACCTTCTACTGGTCCCTCGTCACCGTCGTGGCACCCCGGGCGGTCGAAGACGAGACAGCCGACGATGGGACTTTCGAGGATGAGTGACCCCGCCGTCCGCGTCGACACCACCAGCCAGGTACCGCCCTACGAACAAGTACGCGCCCAGCTGGCCGCGCTGATCCGCACCGGCCGGCTGGCCGAGGGCGAACGCCTGCCGACCGTGCGCCAGCTCGCCACCGACCTCGGCCTGGCACCGGGCACCGTGGCCCGCGCCTACCGAGAGCTGGAAGCCGCAAAGCTGATCCGCACCCGCCGTGGTGCGGGCACCCGGGTCGCCGCACTCCCGTCCGCGCCGCACGCACACGACGCCGACCAACTCGTCACCCTTGCCCGGGACTTCAGCTCCGCCGCCCGAGCGCTCGGCGCCGACAACGAGGACATCCTGACCGCCGTCCGCGACGCCCTGGACCCCGAGGCCGCCTCCACTTCAGCCACCGCCGACAACGAAGCGGGCGGCCTCAAAACGGCCAAAGCGTCGGCGCACATGCCACGGACGGGACTTCAACCAGCTCAGCGACGCCAAGGAAACGAGCGTCCATTCCGATCATGATCGCGCATGATCGGCCACATGAGTCCGGCCCCAGACCGGACCGCAGGAGCAGCGCGTCCGTCAGCTCCCGAAGGCGACGCCGGGCAGCCCCCCGCCGGCATCCGGCAGCACCAGTAGCGAACCCGACAGCGGGTGCGGGCGGGCGAGGCCGGTGCGAGCCGTGGTGATGTAGAGGTCGCGCAAGCCCGGGCCGCCGAAGGTGCAGGCCGTGGGGCGGCGGACCGGGAGGGCGATGGTGCGGTCGAGGTCGCCGGCCGGAGTGTAGCGGCGGAGCTGGGCGCCGTCCCACAGGGCGACCCATACACAACCGTCGGCGTCGACGGTCAGGCCGTCCGGGAAGCCGGCCCCTTCCTCGATGGTGGCCAAGGGGCGTCGGTCGACGGGGAGTTGCCCGTCGAGCCGGCAGACGTCGATGCGGCGGGTGGGGCTGTCGATGTAATAGACGAGGCTCCCGTCGGGACTCCAGCCGGTGCCATTGCTGACAGACACCGCGGAGAAGAGCTCGGTGGTGGTGCCGTCGGGGGTGACCCGGAAGAGGTTGCCGCCGCCGGTCCGCTCGTCATAGCGCATGGTGCCGGCCCACAGGGAGCCGTCCGGCGCGACGGCCGCATCGTTGCCCCGGCGACCGGGTACGGGGTCGCGTACGAGCCAGGAGAACGCGCCGTCCGCGCCGTACAGCGCCACGCCGTCGCGGAGGTTGACCACCAGGCCACCGTCTTTGCGCGGCTTGGCCGCGCCGACGTGCTGTTCGGTGGCTTGCACCGTGCGGCAGTTGCTGCCCGGCTCGTACGTGTGGATGCGCGAGCCCAGGATGTCCACCCAGATCAGCCGCCCGGTGGCCGGATCCCAGGTGGGGCCCTCGCCCAGTGCAGCCGATTCCCTGACCGCGACCTCGACAGCCGTCACCGGGGGCCGCCGCGATGGCCGAGGCTCGTGGACAGGTCTCCCGCGCCCTTGACCGCCAGCTCGGCAAGTTCGGCTTCGCGCTCCTCCGACCAGCGGATCATGGGGACCGAGATGGAGAGGGCGGCGACGATGCGGCCAGAGCTGTCGCGCACGGGGGCGGCCACGCAGCTCACGTCCGGATTCGACTCCCGGTGTTCGACGGCGATGCCGCGACGGCGGGTCTCGGCGAGGGCGGCGCGCAGTTCGTCGGGATCGGTGATGCTGTTGTGGGTCATCGCGGCCAGTTCGCCCGCTTCCTCGATCCGGGAATTCAGCTCGTCGGTCGGGAGCGCGGCGAGGAGCATCTTGCCGACCGAGGTGCAGTGCGCCGGGAGCCTTCGTCCCGCGGCCGAGACCATCCGGACCGCGTGAGTCGAGTCGACCTTGGCGATGTAGATGACGTCCAGATTCTCGAGGATCGCAACATGCACCGTCTCGTCGCAGGTGCCGGCGACCTCACGGGCCACCCGCTGGCCTTCGGCGGCGAGGTCGAGCTGTTCCGCGTACCGGCTGCCCAGCTGGTAGCTGCGCACCCCGAGGCGGTAACGGCCCGGCTGCCCGGGGACGACAACCAGATAGGAGCGAGCCACCAGCGTCGTGACCAGCTCGTGCACCGTGGTGCGGGGCAGCTGGAGCTTGCGGGTGATGTCCGGCGAGGTGAGCGTTCCTTCGCCGTCCAGGAACAGTTCGAGCACGTCCAGCGCCCTGGTCACCGCGGGGACAAGACGTCCCATGTCCCTCACCCTTCCCTGCTGTTCGAAATTCCGGTCAATGACCGGTATGCCGAACACAGGTTAGGCACAGCCCCGTTCGCCGGGCAATGGTCATGCCCGTTCGCTTGCCGATGATCCTGCGGGCTTGTCCCTTGCGCAGTCCATTGACACTCCCGGGAGGGCTTGTCTACGGTCACGCCAACATTTCGAACGTGTGACGAAATTTCGAACAACCGAGATCCGGACTCGAGGGGCAACTGCCGTGCGCATCACGGGAATCAGTACTCATGTCGTCGGGACGCCCTGGCGCAATCTCACCTACGTTCTCGTGCACACCGACGAGGGCCTCACCGGGGTCGGCGAGACCCGCATGCTCGGCCGGACGGACGCACTGGTCGGCTACCTCCGCGAGGCGGAGGCGAACCACATCGCCGGTTCGGACCCGTTCGCCGTGGAAGATCTCGTGCGTCGCATGAAGTACGGCGACTACGGCCGCGCCGGCGAGATCGTCATGTCCGGTGTCGCGGTTGTCGAGATGGCGTGCTGGGACATCAAGGGCAAGGCCCTCGGCGTACCGGTCTGGCAGCTGCTCGGCGGTCAGGTGACCGACACGGTGAAGGCGTACGCCAACGGCTGGTACACGACCGAGCGGACCCCGGAGGCCTACCACAAGGCGGCCCAGGAGGTCGTGGCGCGCGGCTATCGTGCACTGAAGATCGACCCGTTCGGGACCGGGCACTTCGAGCTGGACCACGAGCAGAGCCTGTACGCCGTGGCGCTGATCGAGGCGGTACGCGACGCCATCGGGCCCGACACCGAGCTGATGCTGGAGATGCACGGGCGGTTCAGCCCCTCGACGGCGGTGCGGCTCGCCCGCGAGCTGGCGCCGTTCAAGCCGGCCTGGCTCGAGGAGCCGGTCCCGCCGGAGAACCTCAAGGCCCTGGAGAAGGTCGCCGCGAAGGTGGACATCCCGGTCGCGACCGGTGAACGGATCCATGACCGGATCGAGTTCCGGGAGCTCTTCGAGTCCCAGGCCGCCGACATCATCCAGCCGGACCTCGGGCACATCGGCGGCATCCTGGAGACCCGCAAGCTGGCGGCGACCGCAGAGACCCACTACATGCTGGTCGCCCCGCACAACGTCGGCGGCTCGGTGCTCACCGCCGCCTCACTCCAACTGGCCGCCTGCACACCGAACTTCAAGATCCTGGAACACTTCAACGACTTCGCGGACGCGGAGATCAAGAAGGTGGTCAAGGGCGCACCCCAGGTCGACCCGGCGACCGGCTGCTTCGAGGTCTCGCACGCCCCTGGGCTCGGCGTCGAGCTGGATGTGGACGCGGCGGCCGAGTTCCCTCAGCAGAAGGCCCGCTTCGACCTGTGGGCCGAGGGCTGGGAGCAGAGGGCACCCCGGTGAGCCGCGCCACGAGCGAAACGACTCTCCTCCCGGCTGGTGGCGACCGCGGGACCGACCGCTCCCCTGACGGGGTCAACCGTTCCCTGGTCATCGAGCGGCCTGGTGAACACCGCCTGATACACGGCGAGTTGCCGGTACCCGGGCCGGGCGATGTCCTGGTTCGGGTCGCAGCCGCCGGCATCTGTATGAGCGACCGCGAGGTCTACGACGGGCACCGTGACGCCGCCTATGTCACCTATCCCGTGACCCCCGGGCACGAGTGGTCCGGGATCCTCGAGGCGGTCGGCGAGGGCGTCAATCCCACACTCGTCGGCCGCAAGACGGTGGCCGAAGGCTTCCGCGCTTGCGCGGTCTGCGCGCGCTGCCGGTGCGGAGAAACGAGCCTGTGCACCGGCGGGTACGCCGAGACCGGATTCACCGAACCGGGCGCGTTCGCCGACTGGATCACCGTGCCCGCACGCCTGCTGCACCTGCTCGACGACGACGCCGATCTACGGGCCGCAGCCCTCCTCGAGCCCGCAGCGGTGATCGCCGCGGCGGTGCGGGCCGGGCGCCCGACCCCGGGTGAGCGGATCGCCGTGGTCGGCGCGGGTACCCTCGGGCTGCTCGCGGTCCAGCTGCTTGCCGCTTGCTCGCCCGCCGAGTTGACCGTGATCGATCCGCGGACCGAACGCGGGGAACAGGCACGGCAGTTCGGTGCGACCGAGGGTCTGTCGCCGGGCGCAGCCGAGGCCGGGGCGCAGGGCCGCTTCGACCTGGTCGTCGAGACCGCGGGGGCGCCCACCACGGCCGCATCGTCCTGCCTCCTGGCACGCCGGGGCGGCCGGGTGGTGCTCACCGGGATGTTCTCACCGGGAGCCACCGGTATCGACCCGGTACATCTCTCGCTGAGTCAACTGGAGATCCGCAGCGTTTTCGGGGCCCCCTCGTCCGCATGGTCCGATGCGGTACGGGCCTTCGGCCTCGGACTGCTCGATCCCGCACCACTGATCACCCACGAGTTCCCGCTCGAGCGGTTCGACGAGGCCATCGCACTCGTCGGCGGCGCCGACCCGAAGACCGGGAAGGTGCTGCTCCGCCCCTGAGCCCGCGCCCAATGCGCCTCGCGAAGGACCGGCCTCAGACCGTACGGCGGTACGCAGCCGCCTGACAGACCGCATCCCGCCGTACGCCCACCAACTCGAACGTCGTCCGATATTTCGAACATGGGAGTCCCGTGAACGCCCCGTCCTCACCCCGTCGCCCAGGCGCCGACGCCCTGGCCGACATCGGCCACGCCGTGCCCGCCCTGGACCTGGCCGACACCTCCGCGCACTCCTTCCCCGACGGCGGCACCTGGCGCACCGAGATTCCCTCGGTCGAAGGCCCCGAGGCACTGTCCGTCGTCCTCAAGGAAAGTTCACGCCTCGACGTGCCGATCCACCGGATCAGCCAGGGCAGCGGCGTCTGGATGCTGTCCGACAGCGAGATCACCGAGATGGTCGAGGGGGCCGGAGAGCGCAACATCGAGCTCTGCCTGTTCACCGGTCCCCGCGGCACCTGGGACACCGGCGCCTCCGTCCGCACCGACTCACGCGGCGCCGGGCTGCGCGCCCGCGGGCACGACGCACTTGCGGGCTGCGTCGAAGACGCCGTACGCGCAACGGAGTTGGGCGTCACCTGCCTGCTCGTGGCGGACGAGGGCGTGCTCTGGACGCTGCATCGCGCACGCCTCGCGGGCGTCGTACCGAGCGACACCACGCTCAAGGTCTCCGCACTCATCGGACCCGTCAACCCCGCCTCGTACGCCGTGTACGAGCAGCTCGGCGCGGACTCGCTCAACGTCCCCTCCGACCTCACACTCGCTCACCTCACCGAGATCCGCCGAGTCTCCGCCGCACCCATGGACCTGTACGTCGAGGCGCCGGACGACCTGGGCGGCTATGTGCGGATGTACGAGATCGCCGAGCTGATCCGGCGCGGCGCACCGCTGTATCTGAAGTTCGGTCTTTCGAAGACGTCCGGGATCTACCCCTACGGGGCACACCTGCGCGACCTCACACTCGACACTGCCCGCGAGCGCGTCCGCCGTGGCCGCCTTGCCCTCGATCTGCTGGCCCGGCACGGAGCGGACGGTGGCATGTCACCGCTCGGCTCCCGCCTGCCCGGCGCGCTGAACCGCTTCAGCACGACCACCCCCGTCGACACCGCCCCAGGCCACGCGACCGACAAGGACTCCTGATCATGCGCATACGTACCGCGGCAATCACCGCAGCCTGCTTCACCCTCAGCCTCTCGCTCACCGCCTGCGGCCAGGACGGCTCGGGCGGCAGCGAGGAGAAAAGGGACCCCAAGGACGCCACGATCGGCATCGCGATGCCGACCAAGTCGTCCGAGCGCTGGATCTCCGACGGCAACAACGTCGTCAAGGATCTCAAGGCCAAGGGATACAAGACGAAGCTCGTCTTCGGCGAGGACGACCCGGACCAGCAGGTCTCACAGATCGAGAACATGATCACGCAGGGTGTGGACGCCCTGGTCATCGCGGCCATCGACAACAAGTCCCTGGACAACGTGCTCCAGCAAGCTGCCGACGCCAAGATCCCTGTGATCTCCTACGACCGCCTGATTCTCAACTCGGCACACGTCGACTACTACGCGTCCTTCGACAACGAGAAGGTCGGCAGGCTGCAGGGCACATACATCATCGAGCAACTCGGCCTGGACAGGGGAAAGAAGGGCCCGTTCAACATCGAGCTGTTCGCCGGCTCCAACGACGACAACAACACACGGTACTTCTTCAGCGGCGCGATGAAGGTACTGCAGCCGTACATCGACAAGAAGCAGCTCGTCGTCCAGTCCCGGCAGACCAAGCTCAACCAGGTCACCACTCTGCGCTGGGACGGCGGCACGGCCCAGCGGCGCATGGACGACCTGCTGACCTCCTCCTACGGGGGCTCCAAGCGCGTGGACGCGGTGCTCTCGCCGTACGACGGCATCTCCATCGGCATTCTCTCCGCGCTCCGCGGCGACAGCTACGGCACCAAGACCAAGCCGTGGCCGGTCGTCACCGGCCAGGACGCCGAGGTCGCCTCCGTGAAGTCGATCATCGCGGGCGAGCAGCGGCAGACCGTCTACAAGGACCTGCGCCAGCTCGCCAAGGTCGCCACGGGCATGGTCGACGCCGCGCTGAAGGGCGACAAGCCCGAGACCAACGACACCACCTCGTACAACAACGGCGCGAAGGTCGTCCCCGCCTATCTGCTCAACCCGGTCAGCGTGGACAAGAAGAACTACTCCAAGGAGCTGATCGACACCGGCTACTACAAGGAGAGCGACCTCAAGTAGCCGCCGCAGTCGACCTTCCCCGCGCTCCGGGCTTCGCGCCCGAGCCGGGGAGAGCCGCCATCGACACCCCCATCAGCGACAGAGAAAGGCACGACCATGGCGGGACCCGTCCTGGAAATGCGCTCGATCATCAAGACCTTTCCCGGCGTCAGGGCGCTCTCGGACGTCACCCTGACCGTCCGCTCGGGCGAAGTCCATGCCATCTGCGGGGAGAACGGCGCCGGTAAGTCGACCCTCGTGAAAGTCCTCTCCGGCGTCCATCCGCACGGCACCTACGAAGGAGACATTCTCTTTCAGGGCGAGCCGTGCCGGTTCAAGGACATCAGGGCGAGCGAGCAACGCGGCATCGTCATCATCCATCAGGAGCTCGCCCTGGTGCCCTATCTCTCCATCGCGGAGAACATCTTCCTCGGCAACGAACACGCCACCCGCGGCGTGATCAGCTGGGAGGAGACACTGCGGCACGCCTCCGAACTGCTGCGCCGGGTCGGCCTCGACGAGAATCCACAGACCCGGGTCGCCGACATCGGCGTGGGCAAACAGCAGCTCGTGGAGATCGCGAAGGCGCTCTCCAAGAAGGTGAAACTGCTGATCCTCGATGAGCCGACAGCGGCGCTGAACGACGAGGACAGCGGCAAACTCCTCGATCTGATCCTGGAGTTGAAGAACCACGGCATCGCCTCGATCATCATCTCGCACAAGCTGAACGAGATCGCACGGGTTGCCGACTCCGTGACCATCATCCGCGACGGGCGCTCCATCGAGACGCTGGACGTGAAGGCTACGGAGACCACCGAGGAGCGGATCATCAGCGGCATGGTCGGCCGCGACCTCGACCACCGCTTCCCCGAACGTACCCCGCACCAGCCCGAACAGGACGCGTCACCGGCCCTGGAGATCCGAGGCTGGACGGTGCATCACCCGATCGACCGGTACCGCAAGGTCGTCGACAACGTCACGCTGAATGTGCGCCGTGGCGAGATCGTGGGAATCGCCGGACTCATGGGGGCGGGCCGCACCGAACTCGCGATGAGCGTCTTCGGCCGCACGTACGGGCGCTACGGGGGCGGCACGGTCCTCAAGGACGGCAAAGAGATCCGCACCAAGACCGTCTCCGAGGCGGTCCGGCACGGGATCGCCTATGTCACCGAGGACCGCAAGCACTACGGGCTCCACCTCATCGACACGATCGCCCGCAACATCTCGCTCAGCGCGCTCGGCAAGGTCGCGCGGCGCGGCATCGTCGACGAGCACGCGGAGCGGCAGGTCGCCGAGGGCTACCGCAAGAGCATGAACATCAAGGCACCGACGGTCGCCGAGTCGGTCGGAAAGCTGTCGGGCGGCAATCAGCAGAAGGTCGTCCTCAGCAAATGGATCTTCGCAGGCCCGGACGTGCTGATCCTCGACGAGCCGACCCGCGGCATCGACGTGGGTGCCAAATATGAGATCTACACGGTGATCGACAAGCTCGCCGCCCAGGGCAAGGCCGTCGTCTTCATCTCCTCGGAACTCCCCGAACTGCTCGGCATGTGCGACCGCATCTACACGATGTCCGCCGGCCGGCTGACCGGTGAGCTGCCGCGGGCGGAGGCCACGCAGGAATTGCTGATGCGTCGGATGACGAAGGACAAGAGGTAGCAGGATGAGTACGAATCTGACGGCCGAGTCGCCGGCGGACGCCCCGCTCCCGTCCGGTGACGGCAAGAATCGCGGCAAGGCAGAAGGCGGCGGCCTGCTGGGTCTGGTCCTCGAAGGGCTGCGCCGCAATATGCGGCAATACGGCATGCTGATCGCGCTCGGCCTGATCGTGGCACTGTTCACGGTGTGGACGGGCGGCGACCTGCTGCTGCCCCGCAATGTCTCCAACCTGGTGCTGCAGAACAGCTACATCCTGATCCTCGCGATCGGCATGATGCTCGTCATCATCTCGGGCCACATCGACCTGTCGGTCGGCTCGCTCACGGCCTGCGTGGGCGCGGTCGCGGCCGTACTGATGGTGCAGCACCATGTCGCCTGGCCGATCGCGGTCGTCCTGTGCCTGGTCCTCGGCGCGGCCGCGGGCGCGATGCAGGGCTTCTTCATCGCGTATCTGGGGATACCCTCCTTCATCGTCACGTTGGCAGGGATGCTGCTTTTCCGCGGCGTGACCGAGATCGTCCTCAAGGGCCAGACACTCGGCCCCTTCCCCAAGGGACTGCAGACCATCTCCAACGGCTTCCTGCCGGAGTTCGGCCCGGACAGCAACTACCACAATCTCACCCTGCTGCTCGGCTTCGTCCTGATCACGTTCGTCATCATTCAGGAGGTGCGCGACCGAAGGCGGCAACAGGAGTTCGCTCTGGAGGTGCCGCCCGCGAAACTGTTCGCGCTCAAGCTGATCGCACTGGTCGCCGCCGCGCTGACAGTGACCCTGATGCTCGCCAGCTACAAGGGCGCGCCCGTGGTGCTGCTGATCCTGGCCATCCTGGTCGTCGGCTTCGGCTACGTGATGCGCAACGCCGTCGTCGGACGCCATGTCTACGCGATCGGCGGCAACCTGCCCGCGGCCAAGCTCTCCGGCGTCAGGGACAAGAAGGTCACCTTCCTGGTCTTCTTGAACATGGGCATGCTGGCCGCCCTCGCCGGCCTGATCTTCGCGGCTCGCTTCAACGCTGCCTCCCCCAAGGCCGGCACCAACTTCGAGCTCGAGGCGATCGCCGCCGCGTTCATCGGCGGCGCCTCCATGAGCGGCGGCGTCGGCACCGTCCTGGGCGCGATCATCGGCGGCCTGGTCCTCGGTGTGCTCAACAACGGCATGAACCTCGTCGGCGTCGGCACGGACTGGCAGCAGGTCATCAAGGGCCTGGTCCTGCTCGCGGCGGTCGGCTTCGACGTGTGGAACAAGCGCAAGGTCGGTTCGTAGAACTCCCAGGAAGTATCCACCCCTTACCGGAGCCGCAGATGAAGACGAGTAGACGCACTGTGATGGCAGCGGCCGCCGCGGGACTCGCCGCGACCACGACCGGCACCACAACTGCACACGCCCACCCCCACGGTTCGGAGGGGGGACAGCCCGAGAGGGAGCTGTTCGGCAAGCTCGCCGACGGTACGAAGGTCTACCGATGGTTGCTGGCCAACGGCGGCACCCGGCTGAAGGTGCTGTCGTACGGCGGCATCGTGCAGTCCCTGGAGATACCCGACCGGCACGGCCGGTACAAGAACGTCTCGCTGGGCTTCGATTCCCTCGAGGAGTACGTCGCCTCCAGCCCGTACTTCGGCGCACTCATCGGCCGCTACGGCAACCGCATCGCCAGGGGAAAGTTCAGCCTGGACGGCAAGGCGTACCAGGTGTCAGTCAACGACGGCGAGAACAGCCTGCACGGCGGGTCCAAGGGCTTCGACAAGCGGGGATGGGACGTCGAGAGCTTCACCTCCGGCTCCGACATCGGCCTGGTTCTCCACTACACCAGCATCGACGGAGAGATGGGATACCCCGGAACCCTCAGGGTCAAGGTGAGGTACACCCTGACCCGGCGGGGCGATTGGCGCGTCGACTACGCGGCCACCACCGACAAGGCCACGGTCGTCAACCTCACCAGCCACGTCTACTGGAACCTGGCGGGAGAGGACGGCGGATCGGTCTACGACCACGAGCTGAGCATCGGCGCCTCCCGGTACACCCCGGTTGACTCCGGGCTCATCCCCACCGGCGCACTGGCGAAGGTCGCGGGCACGCCCTTCGACTACCGCCGGCCCAAGACCGTAGGCGAGGACATCCGGGTAGCGCACGAGCAGCTGCTGTACGGCCAGGGGTTCGACCACAACTGGGTTCTGGACAAGGGCAACACGAACGTGCCCCAGCAGATCGCCACACTGCGCGACCCGGCTTCGGGCCGCGTCCTGGACATCGCGACGACCGAGCCCGGCCTGCAGTTCTACTCCGGCAACTTCCTGGACGGAACGCTGGTCGGCTCGGGCGGCACCATCCACCGCCAGGGCGACGCCCTGTGTCTGGAGACCCAGCACTTCCCGGACTCCCCCAACCAGCCGTCCTTCCCGTCCACGGTCCTGCGGCCTGGCGACACCTACCGCTCCACGACGGTGCACAGATTCTCTGCGCGCTGACCGTCAGCCACCCCTGTTGGTTCCGCGGTCGCCGCCCTCGCCCGCCACCGGGCGGGGGCGCTCCCCGACAGTTGTTCCGGCCGATCAGGACCCGGCCGCGGAGAGTGTCACGTCGAAGCGGCAGTTCGTGCCGGGGTCTTCGACCCACCGTAAAGTGAACCGCATGACCATGGTGGAAGTGGTTCAGCTCTTGTTGTCACCGACCCATCGCTATATGGGACGGCCGGCCGACGGTCCGGCTGCGGCACACGAAGACGAGCTGGTCGAGGCTGTCACCGTACGACGGAATCTGGGGATCGTCGGCGACCGGTACTTCGGTCATCCGGCGCACCGCCGCGCCGCCATTACGCTCATGGCAGAGGAGAATCTTCCGACAGATATCAATGCGACAGTCGACCTTCGGCAGACGCGTCGGAACGTGCTCCTCCGAGGGGTGGACATCGATGCGTATGTGGGCTCGACGGTCTCCTTGGACAGCGGCAGCGGCCCGGTCCTGCTGGCAGTCAACAGCGCGGCGCGGCCGTGTGCCTGGATGAACACCACCATCGGAGACGGTGCCCAGCGGGCACTGAGAGGTAAGGGCGGCGTGCGCTGCACACCCCTTTCCGATGGCGTTCTCACCCTGGGAGCCGCAGCATTCACGACAGACGCCATGGACTCCCAGGGAACCCCTGGCTGATCACTTTCACCATTCGGTGTACCCGAGCCGCGACACGGCGTGCTCGCCGCGCGTCCCAGCATCTCCGACGACCGGCTCTCTGACATCGGCCCCGGCGACATCAGGGTGGCTCCGAAGATCAGCAGACGCGAGGACGGCGGCGTCTGGCATCGAGGCGCCAGAAATTTTCGGTGGCGGGCGGGGCGCCGGCCCGACATGATCGCGCGCATGCCTTCAACGGTGACGAACCTAGCGATCGACTGTGCGAACGCCTACCGACTGGCGCGGTTCTGGAGCGATGTGACCGGACACCCGCTGGACCCCGAGGACGAACCGGGTGCCGACGAGACGGAGATCATGCTGCCCGGCGGCCCCGCCTTGCACTTCAACGAGGTTCCCGAGCCGAAGTCGACCAAGAACAGGCTCCATCTGTGCCTGCGCCCGGACACGTCACGGGACGCAGAGGTCGAGCGCCTGCTGACGCTGGGCGCCTCACTGGTCGCCGATCACCGCAAGCCCGACGGCTGGGGCTGGGTCGTTCTCGCCGACCCGGAAGGCAACGAGTTCTGCATACTCCTGGCCGAATCGGAGCGGGCGGCATTGGCTACGAGGACAGCGGTCTCCTAAGGGCTGTCCCGTAATCCCCGGCGGGCGCACGACGACATCTACGGCACCTCGCTGCGTTGTCGGATCGCCCGAATACGCCCAGTATGAGGACGACCCTTCGCCTTGCGATGCACCGCATCTGACGCCGCGCGCTGGTCCACCGGGGATTACGGGACAGCCCTTAGCGGGGCGTGAGCCTTTCGAAGCGAGTGCCTCCGAGCTCTGTGACGTCGCGGCCGCTGCAGTGGCGCACGCTCCCGCTCACAGGCACCTTGGAGGGGTGAGGTTCACATTGCGGGTGCGGGGCGCCGCGCCGCCAGAGACCGTATGGCAGCGCTATGTGCAGCCGGCTCTGTGGCCCACCTGGGCCCCGCAGATCCGGTCCGTTGACACCGAACCGGAACTGCGCGCCGGAATGCGGGGCCGGCTGCTTCCCAAGGCGGGGCCGGCAGTGCGGTTCGTGGTAACGGCCGTCGACCACGAAGAACGCACGTGGAGCTGGCGCGTGCAGACGGGACCGGTCCGCATGCAGTTGTGGCACGCGGTGCGCCCATGCAAGGGCTCAGCCACCACAACGGAGCTGCGCATCGAAGGCCCCCTCCTCGTCGTTGCGGCCTACGCGCCGTTGGCCCGACGTGCGCTGCACCATCTGGTGCGGCCCTGATCGGCGATGCGGTGGCGGCATCCACTGCTCGCGCTCGTTCGCATCACTCGCCGTCAGTGCCGGATTGCGGCAGGGCAGGCCGGGCCGCACGACAAGGTGAACAGCTGGGCGATCACGTCCTACTGAGCCCTGCGGTTCGTTGCTGAGGCGAAGCCCAGCCAGGTGTGGCGATTGCCCCACCAGCACCAGCCGACCTTCGGGGCGTTGCGCCGGTCGCCGCCGTCTCGTCCCGTGCCGTTGCTGATCCAGATCGCCGGAGTGCGGGCATCCAGGGCGCCGTTGGCCTTGCGCAGCCGTGAGCCGATGGTCATGAAGCAGCGGTTGCGCTCGAGCGCCGCCGGCTGCTGGAGCACCCAATGGATGCCTTCGGTGAGCAGCAGCGGAGTGCGGTCGTCTTTGGTGAGGGCGGGCAGTGCCTCCTCGGGGCTCCAGTTGGCCATGTGATCGCCGCGGTCGAGGCCTGTGACGAGGTAGAGAGAAGCGCCGGGCAGTTCGACGGTGCAGGGGGTGAAGCGGTCGACGTCGGGCATGTCGGTGACGACGAAGCCGGGCTTGCCGTCGCGGCGGAGCAGCGGCGCAAGGGCGGAGGCAGGCGCATGGTCGGGGTGGACGGCGAGCAGTGCACCGTCGTCTCCGCGGCCGGCGTCGGCGGCGAACATGCGCATCTCGTCGGCGGGTATCCCCGCGAGCTCGTGCACTCCGAGCTCGATCAGCCGTTCTGCCTGGGCGGCAAGCGGCGGGAGAGGGGGCACGGTGACGGTAGACGAGGTATCGGGCAAGACAGTCCCTCGGTTCACGGTTCGCAGCAGGGGGCGTGACGTAAACGAGGCGGCCCACCGGAGTGTTCCCGGCGCCGCGGTGCCACGACGATGAACATCTGACTCGACGATCGGTCTCCGGGTCTACTCGCGGGTTGGCTACCGTCGGGCCGTGCTGCCCGATCGAGCGTTTGCCGGTCATTCGCCTGTCAGAGGTTGCTCATCGTGTGAGCCGAAGCCAGTCACACTCCCGTGATCTTCGAGGCAACGGGTTCATAGCTGGGCAAGGGACTGACGCCTCAGGTGGGTGAAACGTCGTCAGCCGCTCCGTTCGGCGTGGTCCGCGAGGGCCCCACATCAGCTCCGTCGGGCTTCAGACGAAGAGAGATGCTGTTGATGCAGTACCGCTGGTCGGTCGGGGTCGGAAACCCCTCACCCTCGAACACATGCCCAAGGTGAGATCCACAGCGGGCACACCGGACCTCGGTCTGCACCATGCCGTACGACCGGTCCTCGGCCAGCTCGACGGCGTCGGAATCCTTCGGATCGAAGAAGGAGGGCCAGCCGCACCGGGAGTCGAACTTCTCCTTGGAGGTGAAGAGTTCGGCACCGCAGGCGCGGCACGAGTAGACGCCCTCCGTCTTGGTGTCGGTGTACTCGCCCGTGAAGGGCGTCTCGGTGTGCGCGCGGCGCAGGACCCTGTACTCCTCAGGCTTCAACTCCGCTCGCCATTGCTCGTCCGTCTTTTGGATGTCGTACGACATGAATATCAATACCTCACAAAGGCTGGAGTGTTGGTATCCGTGACATGTGCGGCCGAGTAGATCGGATTCGATCTACTCGGCCGCAGTGCAGGCCTTGATCGCATAGGCCGTCAGCTGCGAAGCGACCGGAGCCCGGTGCGCAGCTCATTCACGAACAACTCCGGCTGTTCCCAGGCCGCAAAGTGTCCGCCCTTGGGGAGCCGGTTGTAGTGGATGAGGTTGGGGTAAGCCTGCTCTGCCCAGGTACGAGGGGACTCGTACAGCTCCTCGGGGAAGACGCTCACAGCGACCGGAAGGGTGACACCCTTGGCACCGAAGAAGGGGAACGTGTTCTCCGCGTAGAGACGTCCTGACGAAACCCCGGTGTTCGTCAGCCAGAAGAGCGTGACGTTGTCGAGGAAGTCGTCCCGCGTCAGGCCTTCAGGCTGACCGGCGAATGAACGAGTGATCATCGCCAGGCTGTCTCTGTCGTGGTCGGCCAGGAAGGCAGCCAGGAACGCCGGCGAATCCGCGAGGCCGGTCAGAACCTGGGGACGTGAAGCCATGATGTACGCGTAGAAGACGTGCGCATACACAAAGGTCAGCTGGCCGACTGCGCGCTGCTCCTCCTCCGTGAGCTCCGGGAGGCCGGGCGGCAGCGGCTGGCTGGTGGCGAGCGCCTGGTCAATGGCAGGGGGGACTACGCCCGGCATGTTGGTGTGGATGCCGACCAATCCCTCAGGCGCCTGCAGAGCCATGACGTCGGTGACGACCGCACCCCAGTCGCCACCCTGCGCCACATACCGGGTGTAGCCGAGGCGCTTCATCAGCTCGGCCCAGGCTCGTGCAATACGGTCCGGCCCCCAGCCCTTGGCGGTCGGCTTGCCGGAGAAGCCGTATCCCGGCATCGACGGAATCACCACGTCGAAGGCGTCCGACGCATTGCCACCGTGCGCTGTCGGGTCGGTGAGCGGTTCGATGATCTTCAGCTGTTCGACGACCGATCCGGGCCACCCGTGCGTGACCAGGATCGGCAGAGCACCCTCGTGTGACGAACGCACGTGGATGAAGTGAATGTCCAGGCCGTCGATCTCGGTGACGAAGTTCGGGTAGGCGCCTACCTTCGCCTTGACCCTGCCGAAGTCGTAATCCTCGCCCCAGTAGCGGATGATTTCCTGAACAGTCGCGAGCTGCGGTCCCTGCGACTGATCGGCGACAGTTTCCTTCTCGGGCCAGCGCGTGGCTGCGATGCGCTTTCGAAGGTCAGCGAAGTCCGCATCCGGAAAATCTACCGTGAACGGCCGGATCGCCGCCCTTTCGGAAGTGACAGACATGGGGAATTCCTCCCGTCAGAGGTACCTACTCGATGAGGTCCCGAGTCTCACCCAGGACGTGTGCTCGTCGCCCCCGGGGAGGCACTGGCATCACCCCGGGGTTTGCCCGGGGTGAGTACGGGGCTTGGCGCTGCCTGCCGTGCAAACCGCATGAGCCGTGGGCAGAGAGCCGCTTATCACGGGACGTTGTCCCGGGCTCCGGGTCACGCCCGTCATCAGCAAAACGGGACGAACATGGTAAATTTGATGGTCTTGAGTTGCGCGTTGCGTTATCGCGACTGGAGGCGCCGCAAGTCTCCAGGCGATCAGCGCTCAGAAACGCACCAACCGATCGGGAAGATCGCTTCCTATGACCAAGTTCGCCGCCCGATCACAGGGCGGGCTGTGGGGTCGGTTCGACCAGCTGACCGCGCTGGATCAGGTACTGGATACAGCTCGGACCGGACACAGTGCAGTGTTGGTTCTTCGCGGCGAGGCCGGCATCGGGAAAACCGCCCTGCTGGAGTACGCGGCCGGCCGGGCCGTGGGGTTCCGCACGATCGACGTCGCAGGCATCGAATCGGAGATGGAACTTCCGTTCGCCACTCTCCAACTGGTGTGCGCGCCCATGCTGGGAAGACTGCACGAGCTGCCTGACCCGCAGAGCGAGGCCCTGTCCGTCGCGTTCGGACTGCGGGAGGGCAAAACCCCTAATCGATTCCTGGTCGGACTGGCCGTCCTCGGTCTCCTGGCCAGCATCACTGAGGACCACCCGTTGGTGTGCCTTATCGATGACGCGCAATGGATCGACGAGGGCTCCGTTGAAGTGTTGTCCTTCGTCGCCAGGCGCTTGAAAGCGGAACCCGTAGCTTTGATCTTCGCTCTTCGGACGCCTTCCGACCGCGATTTGGCCGGTCTACCGGAGATGGTGGTCAAGGGTCTGAGCGAACGCGACGCTCGCGCCTTGCTCGCCGCTGCCGTGAGCGTGCGGCTCGACCCCCTGGTACGAGACCGGATCGTTGCCGAGGCTCGCGGCAACCCCATGGCCTTGCTGTACCTACCGCACACTCTGGAGCCGGCTGAGCTGGCGGGAGGCTTCTGGCTTCCGGGCAGCCGCCCGCTGACAAGTTACCTCGAGAACGCGTTTCATCAGCAGTTCCGATCACTTCCGGAGAACAGCCAGCGCCTTCTGCAGACCGCCGCCGCGGAGCCCACCGGAGACGTGTGCCTGTTGTTTCGCGCGATCGCCCTGCAGAACATACCGGTGGACGCAGCAGCGCCGGCGGACGCGGCCGGGCTGGTCGATTTCCGGACCCGGGTGCGTTTCCGCCATCCCTTGGTCCGCTCGGTCATTTACCAAAGGATGTCCGCACCGGATCGCAGGACGGCCCATCGGGCTCTGGCACAGGCCACGGACGCCCATGACCCGGACCGCAGGGCGTGGCATCGCGCGCGTGCCGCTGCGTGGCCGGACGAGAGCATTGCCACCGACTTGGAGGAGTCGGCCGGCCGGGCTCAAGACAGGGGAGGTGCTGCAGCAGCAGCATCGTTCCTGCGGCGATCGACCGAAATGACATCCGACCCCGCACGGCGCGTCACTCGCGCGCTGGCCGCCGCACAGGCCGGGATCGATGCGGGCGGGCCCGACCAGGCTTACGACATGCTGGCGATCGCCGAGGCCGGACCTCTGGACGCCCTGCAGCGCGCTCGTCTCGAGCGGTTGCGAGCGAGTCTGGTGTTCTCGCAGGTCCGGGGCAGTGACGCTCCCCGTCTTCTGCTCGACGCCGCACACCGCCTGGCGCCCCTCGACCCCGACCTCGCTCGTGACACTCTGCTGGAAGCCGCCGGCGCAGCGGTCTTCGCCGGCCGGCTCACCGAGCAGCCCACGCATCATGAAGTTGCTGCGGCGGCCCGCGCCGAACTGATGCCGCAGAAGGTACGGACCGTTGATGTCCTCCTGGACAGCATTGCCTCTCTGATCATCGATGGCTTCTCCGCCAGCGTCGACGCCCTTTGGCATGCCCTGCGCATCGTCCGGCAGGAGCAGAAGGAGGGCGTGTTGGAAGGCAGTCGCTGGCTGTGGCTCGGTTGCCCTTTGACCCCCGAGCCATTCGCACCGGAGCTGTGGGACGACGGCGCGTGGTGCGAGATGGCAGACAGCGCCGTCGAGATCGCCCGCGATGCAGGAGCTCTTTCCGTTCTCCCCATGGCTCTGAACTACCAGGCTTGTTTCCACGTGCATGCCGGAGAATTCAATCTTGCGGAATTCGAGATCGACGAGGCGAAAACAATCTCGGAGGCGACGAACAGCCCACCCATGGTGTACACCTTGCTGGTGCTCGGCGCTTGGAGAGCACAGGAGTCCGCCATGCTGGAGCTGATCAACTCCAGCATACGCGAGGCGCATGACCGAGGTGAGGGCCGCATTCTCGGTCTGGCCAAATACTCGACAGCTTTGCTGTACAACGGCACTGGCAAATATGACACTGCGCTGGAAGCCGCGACAAGCGCATGCCAGTACGAAGACCTCGGATTCTTCGGGTGGGCACTGATCGAACTGATCGAGGCTGCCGCCCGCAGCGGGCAGCCGGGGGCTGCCGCAGAGGCGCTGGAAAAGCTCACCGCACGTACGAACGCCAGCGGCACCGAGTGGGCACTGGGCGCGCAGGCCTGTTCTCGCGCCCTGCTGAGCACCGGCCAGGCTGCGGATGACCTCTATCAGGAAGCGATCCAGCGTCTCGGACGATGCAGGATCGCCGTGCACCTGGATCGTGCTCACTTGCTCTACGGCGAGTGGTTGCGTCGCGAGAACCGTCGCCAGGAAAGCCGCACACACCTCCGCCTCGCCTACGAGAATTTCAGTCGAATAGGAGCAGCCGGTTTCGCCGAACGCGCCCACAGAGAACTCAAGTCGACCGGAGAACACGCACGCAAACGGACGGCTGGCACCGAGGTCAAGCTGACCGGCCAGGAGACCCAGATCGCGCGACTCGTCAAAGCCGGGCACACCAACAGCGAGATCGCCGGTAAACTGTTCATCAGCCCACGCACGGTCGAATGGCATATCGGCAACATATTCACCAAGCTGGGCGTCACTTCGCGCGCACAGCTTTTCTCAGCGGCATCGCCTCTCAGCTAAGTCATACGTATGTGAGCGACCGCACGAAAAGCACGGCACCTTCGCCCCACAACTGTTCGCCATGAGGAAAGTGCTGGCGCAGCTTCGCGTGAGCTGTGCCGCCTCAGGCCCCTCACGCGCATCATGTCCCGGGGCGGACGGCGAGGCCCCCGGTCCGTCACAGCCCGAGGGTCTCTGCACCATTGTCCTGCTGACCTCCTGCTGACCTGCACGGACGGTCGAGGCCTCTCCGAACTGCCGACGATCAGCGTCCCGCACCTGTTCCTCTCAAGATCGAGCAGTGCCTGCGGCCGTCGCCCGAAGGGGACGAAGGCCGGTGCGCACCTCGTCGACGAAGAGTTCCGGCTGCTCCCAGGCGGGAAAGTGCCCGCCTGCGGGGAGCCTGTTGTAGTGGACGAGGTTGGGGTAGGCCTGCTGCGCCCAGCTTTTCGGAGGTGTGTAGAGCTCGTCGGGAAAGACACTCACCGCAGCCGGGAGGTCAACGCCCTTGACGGCAAGGAAGGGGGATGTGTTTTCCGCGTAGAGGCGAGCTGCGGAGATGGCCGTGTTCGTCAGCCAGTAGAACGTGATGTTGTCGAGTACATCGTCCCGCGTCAGGATGTCGGACTCTCCCCCGTACGCCCGAGTGATCAGCTCCACCCCGGGGTCGAGCATGAAGGCCGCAAGCCCCACGGGCGAGTCTGCCAGTGCGGTCAGCGACTGCGGGAGCGTCGCCATGGTGTAGGCGTAGTAAGCATGTGAGTACAGGAAGATCAGCTGATCGATGGCGCGCTGCTCGTCCGCCGTGGGATCCGGGATGCCGATCGGAAGCGGCCTGCCGGCAGCGAGGGCTTGGTCGATGTCGGTAGGGACTGCGCCTGCCATGTTGGTGTGTATGCCGGCCAGTCCGGGAGGGGCCTGCGCACCCATCAGGTCCGTGATGATCGCGCCCCAGTCGCCGCCCTGTGCTGTGTAGTGGGTGTATCCCAGGCGCTTCATCAGTTCTGCCCAGGCGCGCGCGATGCGCTCGGGCCCCCAGCCGGTCGATGTCGGCTTCCCCGAGAATCCGTATCCGGGAATCGAC
Source organism: Streptomyces sp. AM8-1-1 (assembly GCF_032229325.1). Classification (NCBI taxonomy): domain Bacteria; kingdom Bacillati; phylum Actinomycetota; class Actinomycetes; order Kitasatosporales; family Streptomycetaceae; genus Streptomyces; species Streptomyces sp. AM8-1-1. The sequence continues at coordinate 8,061,755 of NZ_CP135086.1, read as the reverse complement.
GGAAGTACCAGGTGGAAGGCGTCCGACGCGTCCCCACCGTGGGCCGTGGGATCGGTAAGAGGGCCGATGATGTTCAGCGTCTGGATGATCGAGCCGGGCCATCCGTGGGTGAGGATGAGCGGCAGCGCATTCTCATGCTTCGAGCGGACGTGGATGAAGTGAATGTCCAGACCGTCGATCTCGGTGGTGAAGTGCGGCTGAGCCTTCAGCTTCGCCTCGACGTTGCGCCAGTCGTAGTCGGCGGCCCAGTAGCGCGCGAGTTGCTGAATCGTGGCGAGTTGTGTGCCCTGCGACTGATCGTCCACCGTCTCCCTGTCCGGCCAGCGTGCCGCCCGGATACGTGACCGAAGGTCCTCCAGTGCCGTATCCGGGTAGTCGAACGTGAACGGTTCTATTCCTGCAGGCATGGGAGAACTCCTCGCCGTGATGCGACGCGGTGCGCTGGTTTCATCCCCGCGATGCCCGGCCTGCCGGGGAAGCCTGAGGTGCGCCGCACGGTCGCCGGGCAATCCCTCGGCCGCGGAGCGTGACCAAGCGGCCTGATGCAGCCACATCCTCAGGGGCGCACTCGGGGCTCGGAGATGTGCGGCCGAGATCGGAAGCAGAAACTCGGCAAACTTCTCAATACCACCCCACGACAACAGACTAGTTCCACCCTCGATACCCGTCATGTCGGACCTCGGCCCACCCCTCGGGGAATGGAAATTGCGGTCGAGCAGTCCGCCCGCGGCTGTACCGGCGCGGTCGACCCGTCGGCATGGCCGGCACTCCCCCGCGTGGACGCGTCCTCGGCGATCAGCCCCCGGCCGGTCCCCCTCACCACCGCCGCAGCGCTGGACGAACGCGCCACCGCCCCTCGTGACGTCTTGGCCGCATTGGCGCCAGAACGTCAACCGACCTTGTCGAGGTGACAAGGATGCTTGACATGATGACAAGCTACCTTTACCTTCTTCCCATGGAGAAATCGCCGGAGAACCGCGATAGCCGCAGCGACATGGTCCGCGCCCGCGCCCTGTTCCTTGACTGGTTGCCGGCGGTCGTCGCCCTTGTGCTGCTCAGCCTGATCTCGGAGTTCGAGCTCTTCGGTTCGGCGGGCTCATGGGAAGTGTTCTGGTCCCTGCTGTACCTCGCCCCGGGGTGGTGGATCGTCCGGGCCGTGGTCAGGAGCCTGCGCCGCGCCGACGAGTACCAGCGACGCTGCCAACTGGAAGCCCTGGCGATCGGGTTCGGGGTTCTGACCATGGCGATCTACGCCGTCGGGCTGCTGCAGGCTGTCGGGGTGGGCGACCTGCGGCAGTTGATCCAGATCAGCTTCATCGGAAGCATCCTGATCTGGATCGCGGCCCTGCTGTTCAAGACCCCGCGGACCCGATGAGGAACCGGCTCAGGGAACTGCGGGCAGCGCGCCGTTGGAGCCAGACCGACCTCGCTGACCGCCTCGACGTCTCCCGACAAACGATCTACGCCATCGAAACCGGCCGCTACGACCCGAGCTTGCCACTCGCATTCAAGATCGCCGCCGTATTCGGCGAACCGATCGAGGATCTTTTCCTCCCCGACGAAACCACGGACGCCGCATCGTGACCGCCGGTTGCCGCAGAGGGCGGCTCCGACTCTCGACATAGGCGACGGCTGCACGTGGTCCCACCGGGCCCCGCACCGACGACGGCCGACCGGCCGTGGCCGACGCGGGGCTCATCGGTCACCCTTGGACGCGGTGACGGCGTCGGGCGCTGCGAGCGCGTGCAACCGGGCGCGCATGGCCGCCAGGTGGATGCGCAACCGCTGCGGCGGCGTGGGCGGCAGGGCGCGGGAAGTGCCGCGCGCGTAGTACCGCTCCACGTAGTACTGGCCCGCACTCAGCACGGTGGTGACGGTGACGTACCAGAGCGTGGCCACCATCAACAACGGAATGACCTGGTACGTCTGGTTGTAGATCAACTGCGCCGAGTAGAGCAGGTCATGTACCGCCAGCACGCTCACGATGCTGGTGCCCTTGAGCGTGCCGATCAGCATGTTCCCGGCGGTCGGCACGATGGAGCGCATCGCCTGCGGGATGACGATCCGCCGCAGCGTGCGACCTCGGCTCAGGCCGAGCGCCTGCGCGGCCTCGGTCTGGCCCGACTCCACGGAGAGAATGCCGCCGCGTACCACCTCGGCGGCGTAGGCAGCCTCGTGCAGCGTCAGTCCGATGACGGCGGTGAGGACAGGGCCGAGCAGGTTCACCGTCTCAATGGTGACGAGTTGTGGTCCGTACGGAATACCGAGGCCGAGCGTCGGATACAGAGCGCCGATGTTGAACCAGAACAGCAACTGCACCAGCAGAGGGGTGGACCGGAAGATCCACACATAGCCCCAACTCAGCGTACGCAGCACCGGGTTGGCCGAGAGCCGCATCACGGCCAGCGTGGTGCCGAGCACAAAGCCGAGCACCATCACCGCGGCGGTCAGCCACAGTGTCAGCAGCAGGCCGTCGAGAACGGCGGACGTGGTGAAGTACCGCAGGACGACGTCCCATTGGAAGGCGTCGTTGCGGATGACGGAACTCAGCACCGTCAGGAAGGCCAGCAGCGCCGCGGCAGCGGCGAGCAGACGGCCCACGTGCCGGCGCGGCACGATCGGCGGCAGCTCCGGACCGCCACCCGTGCCCGGATCGGGCCCGGGTGGGCCGGGCGTCTCCCGACTCCTCTCCGCAGAGGCGGAACCGGTGTCGGGTGCCGAGGCAGGGTCGGTGACATCGAAGGACGTGACCATCAGGAGGCTCTCCTGGAAAGGGATCGCGGGCGTGGATGTGTCCACCCGGTGGCACGCGCAAGGCAGCGCCGCAGACGCTGCCCTGGTCCGGTGCGGCCGGGGCCGGGTGTCGTCACGCTCGCCGCGTCCCTCAACGCGGCCGGAGCGGCTACCGCGCACGGCAGGGCCGATCCGCCTTCGATCGTATGTGCCGGTGGTGCGGCTGTGTCAACCGCGTGTGAAACCAATGGCCGAGGGCGTCCGGCATCCGGTCCGCTCCTTGACGGGGAGCATCCCGTACTGCTCAATTGGTCGCATGAACGCCCAGCAGCGCTTGGTCTCGCGCGACCACATCGACTTCGGTCGGGTGTGGTCCGCAGCGTGTTGCGGCTGACTCGGCAGCGGGCTGTCTGACCGGCCCTTCCCTCCCTCGGTGATCCCCGTCGCGGGCCGAGTTGCTCCCTCGCTTCACCGCTCCGCGCGGACGTCGGTCCGCTTCCGGACATGGTGCCGCGAATCCGGACACGCGCTGCCTTCCCTCCTGCACCTGCCGACGCCGGCGTCGTCACGCCCGTAGCTGTCGGCGGCAGTTCCCCTGACACGTCTCACGCGCCCATCTGACGATCCTTCATGCACGGTGGCGCCTCGCACCGTTCGGCTTCGGGTTCGTCCCCGCGCGAACGCCGCCCTTCGAAAGGCCACTTCCATGCCCGTGGAATTCCTCGGCATAGCCGCCACCAACGACGGCTCCGAAACCACCGCGCGCTCCGGCGCCGCCTTCGACAAGGAGTACACGCTCCGGCTGGCCCGCGCTCACGAGGACCACGGCTGGGACCGGGTGCTGTTCGCCTACGGCTCCGGGTCCCCGGACCCCGCCCCCGCAGCCGCGTACATCGCCGGCAGACTGGACCGCCTCCAGATCCTGCTCGCCCACCGGCCCAACGTCTCGTACCCCACCTTCGCCGCCAAGACCTTCGCCACCCTCGACCGGATCAGCGAGGGCAGGCTGGCGGTCCACTTCATCACCGGCGGCAACGACCACGAGCAGGGCCGCGAGGGCGACACACTCACCAAGAACGAGCGTTACGCCCGCACCCGCGAGTACATCCAGATCGTCAAGAAGATCTGGACCACACACGAACCCTTCGACCACGAGGGCGAGCACTACCGCTTCCATGACTTCGTCAGCGATGTCTTCCCCGTCCAGCAGCCGCGCCCGAACGTCTCGTTCGGCGGGTCCTCGCCCGCCGCTTACGCGGCCGGAGGCGCCGAGGCCGACATCTACTGCCTGTGGGGTGAGCCGCTGGAGAAGACCGCCGAGCAGATCGAGGCGGTGAAGGCGGCCGCGAAGGCAGCGGGCCGCACCGAAGTGCCGCGCATCCAGGTCGCGTTCCGCCCGATCATCGCCCCGACCGAGGAGCTGGCCTGGGAGAAGGCCCATCGCACCGTCACCGCGATCAGGCAGCGACGCGAGAGCGGCCTCGTACGCCACCATCGCAGCCAAGCCCCGGAGAACGCCGGCTCTCAGCGGCTGATCGCCATCGCCGAGGCGGGTGAACGCTACGACCGAGCACTGTGGACCCCCACCGCCGCGGCGACCGGCGGCGCGGGCAACTCCAACGCTCTGGTCGGCACTCCGGAAACCGTCGCCCAGGCACTCCTCGACTACTACGACCTCGGCGTCGACATCCTCTCCGCCCGCGGCTACGACCTGCTGGGCGATGCCATCGACTTCGGCCGGCACGTGATCCCCCTCGTCCGCGAAGAGGTCGCCAAACGTGACGCCCAGCGTGCGGCACGCGGCCCGCAAACTCTCGCGGCGGTGGGTGAATGACCTCCACCGCACACACGCCCCTCCCCGGGTTCACTGTCATCCGCGTCCCGGTCTCCGACCCGCGTGTCAAACCCCTGCTGCGCGAACTCGGCGACGAGTACAGCGCCCGCTACGGCCGAGACGCCCACACCGAACTCGCCCGCTACCCCGATGAGGAGTTCACCCCTGCGCACGGCGGCGTGTTTCTCCTGCTCCTGGAAGAGGGGGAGCCCGTCGCGGGCGGTGCCTTCCGGCGCTACGACGGGACGACGGCCGAGCTGAAGCGGATGTGGACACACTCGGCCCACCGCCGACGGGGTCTGGCCCGCAGAGTCGTCGCCGCGTTGGAGCGCGAGGCGGGCGACCGCGAGTACCGGCGGATCTATCTCACCACCGGGCCACGCCAGCCCGAGGCCCGCGGCCTCTACCTGGCCGCCGGCTACACACCGCTGTTCGACACGCAGGCCGACCCGGAGACCATCGGCCCGCTCCCCTTCGAAAAGCACCTCGCCGTCTCCCGGGCGCGCCTCAGCGCGGACGAGCAGTCCGTCACAGGTGTCCGCAACTCCCCCACTGCCGACGGGAAGTCCCTCACCGCCGAGCGGCGCACCGGAAAGGCCTCCGAGCTGTGAATCTCCCCCGGACCACCCGCCCGCGAAGCACGGCCCTGGCCCTGGCGTTGCTGCCGCTCCTCGGGCTGACCGCCTGCGGCTCCGGCGACGGCGCGCCTTCCCCCGCGGGTGCCCGTGCCCCGGCCGCGCCGTCCGATGACCCGGTCGCCGGCGTACGCGCCGTGGACTCCGTCGCCGCCCTCCTCCCCGCCGACGTGCGCAAGGGCGGCACCATCAGGATCGGCAGCTCCATCGGAAGCCCGCCCGGGGCGTACTACCCGAACGGTCAGGACAAGCCGCCCGCCGGCCAGGACATCGACGTCGCCGACGCGGTCGCCAAGGTCCTCGGCGTGAAGGCGAATCGTCAGGACGCCTCCTTCGAGACGATCCTGCCCGCACTCGGCAGCGGCAAGTACGACGTCGGCACCGGCAACTTCGGCGTCACCGCCGAACGCCTCAAGACCATCGACTTCGTCACCTACATCAACGACGGGCAGGGCTTCGCCGTCCGGACGGGCAGCACCGTGCTGAAGAAGCGCGTCGGCGACCTCACCCAGCTGTGCGGACTGACCATCGGCACCGGCGCGGGCACGACGTTCGAGAGGACCCTCACCGCGCAGAAGGGCGTGTGCGCGAAGGCCGGCAAGAAGCCCTACGACGTCAAGGTCTACTCGGAGAACGGAGCCGTCACCACCGCCCTCCAGCAGGGCCGGATCGACGTCGTCATGTCCACCATCAACGGCCTGCGCCACCAGGCCGCTCAGCCCGAGGCGCGGACCACCTTCCTCGGCGAGTACCACCGCCTCGACGTCGGCTTCGCCTTCAAGAAGGGCTCACCGCTCACCCCAGCCTTCCAGGCCGCGGTCAATCAGTTGATCAAGGACGGCACCTACGCCCGGATCCTGCAGAAGTGGGGCACCAAAGCCTCCGCGATCGACGCATCGCGGATCAATCCGCCCGAGCACCGCTGAGAGTTGAGCAGGAAACCACGATGGGACTCACCACCGACCCCGCGCCCCCCGGCGCGACCGTCACCGGCCCAGGCGCCGGCCACCAAGCCCCGCCCGCCTCCCACGACCCGGCCACGCTGAAGGTCGTCTCCGCCCGCCACTACGCCCGCTGGGCCGCGGCCGCCGCCGTGACCGTACTGATCGCCCAGTTCGTGCACGGCCTGGTCACCAACCCGGTCTGGGAGTGGGGCGTCTTCAGCGACTACGTCCTGTCCGAGACCATCGTCCAGGCAGTGCTGGTGACCCTCCAGCTCACCGCCTACGCCACGGTGCTCGGCTTCGTCCTCGGCACCGTGCTGGCCTTCATGCGACTGTCGCGCAGTCCGGTACTGCAGACCGTGGCCTGGACCTACGTCTGGATCTTCCGGTCCATCCCGATGATCGTCCAGCTGGTGTTCTGGTTCAACCTGGGCGCCCTCTACAAGGAGCTGGGCGTCGGCATCCCTTTCGGCCCGGTCTTCTGGTCCGTGGACAGCAACAGCCTGATCGGGACGATCGGCGCCGCCCTGATCGGACTGTCGCTCCATCAGGCCGCGTACGCCGCCGAGATCGTCCGCGGAGGCGTCATCTCGGTCGACCACGGACAGCTGGAAGCCGCCGCCTCGCTCGGCATTCCCCGGCTGCGTCAGATCCGGCGGATCGTCCTGCCGCAGGCCATGCGCGCCATCCTGCCCACCGCGGGCAACGAGATCATCGGCCTGCTCAAGGGCACTTCGGTGGTGTACGTCATGGCCATCGGCGAGCTCTTCTACCAGGTGCAGGTGGTCTACGGCCGCAACGGACGGGTGATCCCCCTGCTGATGGTCGCCACGGCCTGGTACGTGGTCCTCACCTCGGTGCTCTCCGTCGCCCAGTACTACGTGGAGCGCCGCTACGCCCGCGGCGCCAACCGCACCCCGCCGCCCACCCCGTTGCAGCGCGCCCGGCGCTTCGTACGGAACCTGCGCGCCGCTGCCGCGCAACGCGGCGGACGCGTACCCGTGGGCCGGGCGGGTCTCGCCGGGCTCCGTACCACGAAGGAGAACCCATGAGCGACGTGATGGTCGACGTCCGCGGCGTCCACAAGAGCTTCGGGCCGCTGGAAGTGCTGCGTGGCGTCGACCTGCTCGTCCGCACCGGCGAGGTCACCGTGATCCTCGGGCCCTCCGGCTCGGGGAAGTCCACCCTGCTGCGCACCATCAACCACCTGGAGAAGGTCAACCGCGGCTGGATCAGCATCGACGGTGAGCTCATCGGCTACCGCCGCTCGGGCGGCAAGCTGCACGAACTCAAGGAGAAGGACGTTCTGAAGCAGCGCACCCACATCGGGTTCGTCTTCCAGAACTTCCATCTGTTCCCCCACCTCACCGTGCTGGACAACATCGTCGAGGCCCCGGTCTCCGCGTTGCGCCGCCCACGCAGGGAAGCGGAGAAGACGGCCCGCCGGCTGCTGGAACGGGTCGGGCTGTCCGACAAGGCCGAGACCTATCCGCGGCAGCTGTCCGGAGGGCAGCAGCAGCGCGTGGCCATCGCCCGTGCGCTCGCCCTCGAACCCAAGGTGCTCCTCTTCGACGAGCCCACTTCGGCGCTCGACCCGGAGCTGGTCGGCGAAGTCCTCGACGTCATCAAGGACCTGGCCCGCACCGGTACCACCATGATCGTCGTGACCCATGAGATCGGCTTCGCCCGCGAGGTCGCCGACACCGTGGTGTTCATGGACGCCGGAGTCGTCGTGGAGCAGGGGCCTCCCGCGACCGTCCTGGACGACCCGCAGCACGCGCGCACCCGCGCCTTCCTCTCCAAGGTCCTCTGACCGACCGCCATCCCGTCCCGCTTTCCCGAAGGAGAACACCCGTGCCCACTCGCCGCTCCGCCGCAGCCGTCATCGGACTCGCCGCCGCACTCGTCCTCAGCGCCTGCGCCAACCCCACCGACGGCGGTACGACCGACGTCGCGAACCCCGGCGACGCGTCTGGCGGCACCACCACGAAGATCAACAACAGCCCGGACCAGAAACGCGTCACCACGGACAAGGTCGGCGCCATAGCCGCACAGGTGCCCGGGGAGATCCGCAAGAGAGGCACGCTGAGGATCGTCGGATCCGCCGACAGTTCGCCACCACTGGGCTTCTACGCGACCGATGACAAGACCCGCATCGGCGCTGAGCTCGACATCGCCCACCTGGTCTCGAACGTCCTCGGTCTCAAGCCCGACTACACCCCGGTCTCCTGGGAGAACATCTTCGTCGGCCTGGACAGCGCCAAGTACGACGTGGCCTTCAGCAACGTCACCGTCACCGAGGAGCGCAAGGAGAAGTACGACTTCGCCACCTACCGCAAGGACGATCTCGCCTTCCAGGCGAAGAAGGGCAGCGGACTCAAGATCGCCGGCTACAAGGACGTCGCGGGCAGGACGGTCGCCGTGGACAGCGGCACCAACCAGGAGAAGATTCTGGTGGATTGGAGCAAGCAGGCCGAGCGGGCGGGCCTCGAACCGGTGGACATCAAGTACTACAAGGCACCGTCCGACACCTACCTCGCCCTCGAGTCCGGGCGCATCGAGCTGTTCCTCGGGCCCAACCCGACCGCGGCCTACCATGTCGCGTCGGCCGGCAAGACCGAGATCGCCGGCACCCACTCCGGCGCCGGCGCCACGCTCCAGGGCCTGATCGCGGCCACCGCCAAGAAGGACAGGGGCCTGGCAGAGCCACTGGCCGCCGCGCTCAACGAGGTCATCGGCAACGGCACATACGCCGCGGTGCTGAAGCGCTGGGGCCTGTCGAGCGAAGCCGTGACGAAGTCGGAGATCAACCCGCCCGGCCTGCCGAGGACCGGCCAGTAGAGGACGGGGTGCGGAGGCCATGAGGGCCTCCGCACCCTGGGCCGGTAGGACGGCCCGGACGACATGGACCGGCTCGGACCGCAGCTCAGGCTGTCGGTGCCCGGCTCCTGACGTCGACAGCGCCACGTCGAGGCCCGTACGGCTCAACGGCGTTGCCACTCCTCCGCGAGGAGTCGGTAGGAGCGCACCCGGTCGGCGTGGTCGTGGGTGATGGTGGTGATGATCAGCTCGTCGGCGCCGGTGGCTTCCTGCAGTTGCTCGAGCTGGTCGGCGACGCGCCCCGGGGAGCCGACGAACTGGGTGTCGACACGGTCGGCGACGAGTGCCCGGTCCGCTTCGCTCCAAGCCTGAGCGCGGGCCTGCTCCGGGGTCGGATAGGGAATGGCGCCCTCGGCCGTGCGGATGCTGCGAACCCACGGCCCGTAGCCGGTGGCCAGTTCCCGAGCTGTGTGGTCGTCCTCGGCGACGACAACGTCGGCGGAGACGCTGACAAAGGGCTTGTCCAGATGGTCCGATGGCAGGAAAGCGGCACGATAGCCCTCGGCGGCCTCCAGCACGGTGGCCGGGCTGACGTGGTAATTGGCCGCGAAACGCAAGCCGTTGCGCCCTGCGACGCCGGCACTCTCTCCGCCACTGCTGCCGAGGATCCACACCTGCACCTCAGCGCCCTCGCCGGGGATCGCATGCGCTTCGATCCCGTCCGCGGAACGGTACTCGCCGCGCAGGAGCGCGAGTATGTCGTCGACCTGCTCACCGTAGTCCTGGGGTCGGGCGCCGGGCTGGTGCAGGAGCTGCTGTTGGAGCAGGAAACGGGGTGAACCGATCAGGTGCTCGAAGGAGAAACGTGGCGGAATCCTCAGCCCGTTGGGCGCGCGGCCGTCGAGGACGGGGATCGTGGTCGTACGAGGGCCTGCGGTCTGCCCGGAGGGACGTCCTCCCGAACGGCCGAGGCCCAGGTCGAGTCGCCCGGGGTGCAGGGCGTCGATCAGTCCGAACTCCTCGACCGTGGAAAGTGCGGTGCGATGACCGAGCTGTACGGCCCCGGAGCCGATCCTGATCGTGGAGGTCGCCGAGGCGGTCAGGGCCAGGACGACGGCGGGCGATGTCCCGGCAACGCCAGGGTTGAGGTGGTGCTCGGCGAACCAGTAGCGGGTGTAGTCGAACCGCTCGGCCTGCTGGGCGAGGTCGATGGTGTTGCGCAGCGCTTCCGCGGCGGTGGAGCCGGACGGGATCGGGACGAGGTCGAGAACTGCGAGAGGGATGCCGGCCATGGTCGGGTGTTGCTCCTCAGCGGTCGGTGGGCGCGTGTGCCGATGCGGGCACGGATACCGGCCCAGGGCCGAGTTCGGGACCGGCGATGACCGGAGCCCAAGGAAACGGCGGGTCGGGGATGTCCCGTCGGAGGACGGGGGCGATGTCGGACTGGAAGAGCTCGAGTGACGCACGGTGCTGGGCGTGGGTGAGACCGCCCGCGTCGGCGTGCAGGTGGAGGACGCTGTGTCCGAACTGCTCGTGGTAGCGGTGCACCTTGTCGATCACCTGCTGGGGGCTGCCGATCAGGGCCGAGCTCCGTTCGACGAAGTCCTCCAGGGTGGCGAACACCGGCTCGGCGCCCAGCCGCTTCTGGAGGGCGAGATGGCCGTCGAACACCGGCCGGTACGCGGCGACGGCCTCCTGTGAGGTACGGGCCGCGTAGTAGCCGGCCGTTCCCGCGCCCACCACGGCCCGAACCGGGTCGTGGCCGTAGTGCTCCCACCGCTGTCGGTAGTGGCGGATCAGTTCGGCGTAGGGCTCGATCGGGTGCGTGACGTTGGCCGAGAAGAGCGGATCGCCGTATCGGGCCGCGAGATCGACCGACTCCCTGCTGGTCGCACTGCCGTGCCAGACCCGGATGGGCTGCTGGAGCGGTCTCGGCCACACCTCGGCGTCGGTCAGCTCGGGGCGGAAGCGTGGGGAGGCGTTCACCTTGTCCTGCCGCCAGATGCGGCGGAACAGCTCATAGCTCTCGGCGTTGCGGTCCCACTGGTCTACGGGAGTGACATGGAACAGCTCGCGCTGGGCCGCGCCGTTGCCCTTGCCGATGATCAGGTCGAGCCGGCCCGCGCTCACGTGGTCCAGGGTCGCGTAGTCCTCGTACGCGCGTACCGGGTCGAGCAGGCTGAGCGTGGTGACGGCGGTGAACAGGCGGATGCGGGAGGTGAGCGCGGCGATATGGCTCAGCACGACCGGTGGTGAGGAGGAGATGAAGGGCCGCTCGTGGCGCTCGCCGACGCCGAAGCCGTCGAATCCGAGTTCCTCGGCCAGGAGCGCGTTGTCGATCACTTCGCGGAAGCGCTCGTTGGTGGACTTCTGGATGCCGGTCACCGGATCGGGCGCGTGCACGATGAGCGTGATGGCCAGGAACTTCATGACGCGGCCCGCCGCCTCCGCGCCTCCGCGCCGGCATCGGGGTGTGCCAGGCCGAGGTGGTCTCGCAGCGTGGTGCCCGTGTAGTCGTCGCGGAACACACCGCGCTCCTGGAGCAGCGGGACGACGGTGTCGGCGAAGTCGTCCAGGCCGCCCGGGGTGATGTGCGGAACCAGGATGAAGCCGTCGGCGGCGTCCGCCTGGACGAAGGCGTCGATCGTCTCGGCGACGGTGGCCGGGGAGCCGATGAACGACTGACGGCCGGTGGTCTCGATGACCAGTTCACGGATCGACAGATTCTCCGCCGCCGCCCGCTCGCGCCACTGCTTGGCGACGGCGAGCGGGTCACGGAACATCCGCACGCTTGCCCGGCCGAGGGCGACGGTGTTCTCGCCGGGCTCCGGGTCGATGTCGGGCAGCGGGCCGTCCGGGTCGTAGCCGGACAGGTCCCGGTTCCAGACATGTTCGAGGTATGCGATCGCGGTCCGGCCGCTGACCTGCTGAAGGCGCACTTCGTGGGCCAGTTCTCGCGCCTGGGCATCCGTGTCGCCGAGCACGAAGGTCGCCGCGGGCAGGATCAGCAGTTGATCGTGGGTTCGGCCGTGGCGGGCGAGACGTCCCTTGACGTCCGCGTAGAACTCACGGCCGGCATCCAGGGTGCTGTGCCGGCTGAAGATGGCGTCGGCGCTGGAGGCGGCGAACTCGCGGCCTTCGTCGGAGTCGCCGGCCTGGAAGATCACCGGGCGGCCCTGAGGGCTGCGCGGGACGTTGAACCGGCCGGCGATGTCGAAGTGGTCTCCTCGGTGGACGAAAGCTCCGGCCGCCGCGTCCTTCAGGAAGGTGCCGGATTCCTGGTCGGCGACGATGTCGCCGCCGTGCCAGGAGTCGAACAGTTCCGTGGCGGTGGCCAGGAACTCTTCGGCCCTGGCATAGCGCTGGTCCTGCGGGAGGAAGCCTCCGCGCCGGAAGTTCTCGCCGGTGAAGGCGTCCCAGGAGGTGACGACGTTCCAGGCGGCGCGTCCGCCCGACAGGTGGTCCAGGCCGGCGAACTGACGGGCCACCTCGTAGGGCTCGTTGAAGGTGGAGTTGATGGTGCCGGTCAGGCCGATGCGTTCGGTGACGGCTGCGAGTGCGGCAAGGACGGTGAACGTGTCGGGGCGCCCGACCACGTCCAAGTCGTGTATGTGGCCGCCCTGTTCTCGCAGTCGTAGCCCTTCGGCGAGGAAGAGGAAGTCGAACTTGGCGCGTTCGGCGGTCCGTGCGAAGTGCGCGAACGAACTGAACTCGATGTGGCTGCCTGCCCGCGGGTCGCTCCACACCGTGGTGTTGTTCACGCCGGGGAAGTGGGCCGCGAGGTGGATCTGTTTCAAGGGCTTGCCCGTGGCCGCCTTGCTCGTGGCCGGGCTGCCCGCGAGGGGATTGCTCATGGTCGTACGACTCCTCCGGCTTCAGGCAGTGGCGTAGCGGTTGGCGGGGCGTACGAGTCCGAGGAGCCCGCGCAGGGTGTCCGCCTCGTAGGTGCGCCGGAAGGCGCCTCGGCGTTGGAGTTCGGGCACAAGGCGCCGGGTGATCTGCTGGAGGTCGTGGCCGATCACCCCGGGCCGCAGCCGGAAGCCGCTCAGGCCGGCCCGGCGCCGTTCCAGCAGCAGGTCCGCCAGTTGCCCGGGTGTCCCCGTGAATATCTCGGCGTCGCTCGTGTACGGATAGCCGGCCAGGCCGTCCAGACGGGCTCTGCGGTCCCGCGCCGCTGCCGGATCGTCGTCCAGGAACACGACCAGGTCACCGAATATGTGCAGCGGCTCGCCGGCCCGCCCTGCCTCGGCCTGGGCGGCGCGGATCTCGGCGACCTGGGCGCGGGCCTGGCCGGTGTCGTGCGGGGTGATGTAGCCGATGTCCGCCGAGCGGCCCACCAGTTGATAGGGCACGCTCTGGTGCGCGAGGGCGCTCACGACGGGCTGTCCCTGCGGCGGCCGGGGAGTGATCGAGGGGCCTCTGACACGGAAGTGCCTGCCCTCGAAGTCGATGTAGTGCAGCTCGTCGCGGTCGATGAAGCGACCTGTGGCGACGTCGCGGATCTCCGCGTCGTCCTCCCAGCTGTCCCACAGGCGGCGCACCACCTCGACGTAGTCGGCGGCCTCCTCGAAGAGATCGGCGATCACCTCGCGGCCCTCGGGAGTGCCCCTGTCGTCGAAACGGAGACGTGGGACGGTACGGCGGCCGAAGTGCGCGGCCTCGTTCTGCCGTGCCGACACCTGGACGCGCAGGCCCGCGCGACCGGCGCTGACGTAGTCCAGAGTGGCGATGGCCTTGGAGATGTGGAACGGCTCGGTGTGGGTGGCGACCACAGTAGGCACCAGCCCGATGTGACGCGTCAGCGGTGCCACCCGGGCGGCGACGAGCACCGCGTCCAGCCGGCCCCGCACCTGGTCGGTGCGTCCGTCCGGCTCGGTGAGGTGCGAGGACTGCAGCCCGAGCGAGTCCTCCAACGTCACGAAGTCGAGCAACCCGCGTTCGGCCTCGGTCACGAGGTCGACCCAGTAGCCGGCGGTGAACAGACGCTGAGGCCGGGCGCCCGGCTCACGCCATGCGGCCGGGTGCCAGCCGGTGCCGTCCAACGCCACGGCAAGGTGAAGAGGTGCGGACACGAGAACGGTGCCTTCCTGGTCGGCCGTATGTGATCACCAGCCCTCCCGGGGAGGGCTCAGGGGCGGGAGACAGGTCAGCGGCAACAGAGGGCGCCGGCCACCCGTTGCAGATCGATGTGGGGCCGGGAGTACAGGCGGACACAGCCGCGCGCGACAAGGACCCCGGCAGCCGGGACGAGCATGCGGGGAACGGGGAACAACACCCGTCACCTCCGCTCTTTCGGCCGCTTGGCCTGCTCGTTCCGGCACTGCCGTGCGGGCGTGGGAGCCCATGTCATCGCAGGCTAGGCGGAGCCGGACGGCCGAAGGTGGAGAGCGTATTGCGGTTCCATGAAACCGTTCGGACTCCCGTGGGAGGGCTGAGTCGAACCCTCCGCGATGTGTACCGCCCAGTCCAGGATCTGCACGGCCGCCCCTGCGGCCTCCAGTCCTCGGCAGCGGGCATGGTGCCTGCGGGCGATGCCGTCCAGGTCGAGGTGCCGGCCGAAAGCGGGGTGGGCCGCCAGGCGTCGTGCGTAGGCCCACAGGTGCGGATGGTCGGCGATGCGCTGCACGGCGGCGGCATCCAGGTGATGCCGGTGCACGGTGTCCAACTGCACCAGGGCCACCCACAGATGCACGTCGCCGGCGGTCAGGTGGTCGCCCAGGATGAAGTCCTGGTGGGCCAGCCGCCACTCGAGTGACCCCAGGAAGCGCAGCAGGGATCCCAGGGCGGTCCGACGCGCGGTGGCGTCGGCTTCGACCTGCCCGGCACGCTGGGCGGCTTCGTCGATGCGGTCCTCACAGAGGCTTTCGAGGGCATCGATCTCCGCCTCGGTGCCGTGCGGGTACAGGGCGGGCCGGCCGGGCTCATCACCGCCGAAGCGCCGAGCCAGGTCGCGCAGGATGTCCGGGGTGTGCGTGCTGACGATCCGTCCGGTCCAGGTGTCGCTCAGCACCGGTGCGACCGCGGGACCGGGGTGCCCGTGCGAACTGGCCTCGTACAAGGGGTGCAGAGCGGAGTGTCCGCCGTGGGGCCGGTCGGGAACGGCCGGCAACAGCACCACGGGGACGGTCTCCTCCAGACCGAGGAGGCTGTGCGCGACAGCGATCCGCAGACAGTGGGAGCAGGACAGCGAGAGGTGGAGGCGGTAGCGGCGTTCGGCAGCGTAGTAGCCGCTGCCGGCGTCACAGCCGATCCGGCCTCGGAACGACGGCGGGGAGGCGAGGGAAGGCACGGCGGTGCGGGGTGCGGCAGACATGATTCTCCCTGGGGCCAGGTCCGGCGGCTGATTCTCAGAGGTGCGACGGGCGGCGCGTACGGGGGGCATGGGCGCGCGACGTCGGCGCGTACCCGTACGAGGCGGAGTTGCGGTACCGGATGGGCACCGCCGGTTCAGCGCAGAGCGCTCGCCGCGCTGCAGACACGCAGGAGATCGATGTGGCGGCGGGAGGTCAGGAGGAAAGCCGTCCGGCCGGCGCGCATCGCGCGGTTGGCGGGCGACCCCGGACGCTCCATCTTTTCCCACCCATTCACTAGGGAACTCTGCTCTGGAGTGTCAGGCAGCCTGCGGGCCACGTCAATAGGGCGTTTCTCGGTCTCAGCCGATGTCTCACATGATGGACGTGGTGGCTACGTCGCCCCGGTCGACGCGGCCGGGCTGACGCCCGCGCGGGCCACGGCCCTGGCCCGCGTCGGGCTCGCGAACCACCGCACCGGGCCCCTGTCCGGCGGAGATTCGGGCAGCGACCTGCCGTGGGTGAGGGCGTTGCGGCCTTGAGGCCGGTTGAGCGTGAGAGGGGCCGCGCGGCCCTCGCTGCGCGGGACGCCGAGAACGAGAGCGCCGCACATCGCCGGTGGAACAAGCTCAGACCGGCCCTGACCGTCCGGTATATAGGCTGGCCACGTGGCAGCGACACGGAAGAAGGCGGCGCCGGCCGACGAGCAGGGCGTCCAGGGTTTCGAGCTTCAGGCATTCGCGGTGCAACTGCGGCGCCTGACGGGCGAAATCAACAGGTTCGCCCACGAGTTCGCCGCGCATCAAGGCCTGCACGCCACGGACGTCCAGGCTCTCGGCGCGATCATGGACGCGCCGTCTCCGCTGACCCCCGGCCGCCTGGGCGAGCATCTCGGCCTCACCTCCGGCGCGGTGACCGCTTGCCTCGACCGGCTCGAGCGGGCCGGCCACATTCGCCGGGTCCGGGAGAGTCCGGACCGGCGCGTCGTGCACCTGCACTACCTGCCTGAAGCCCGAACGACGGCGCGGGCGCACTTCCTCCCCCTGGCCCAGGCGACCGCGCGGGCCCAGGAAGGCTTCACCCCCGACGAACTGCTCAGCACCCTGCGCCTCCTCCGCGCCGTGAGCGACGAGCTCGAAAGCCTGAACAAGAGGCACTGACCCCACTCCCCCTCGGCGCTGCCGGGCAGTCGGAGCTTCCAGCCGAAATAGCCCACCGGCACCCGCATCCGGATCGGCCCGGCCGACGGAAGTCTGTGGCGAGCCCTTCCCTGCCAAGGGTTCACCTCAAATATACCTTGATGATTGAGATACATTACGGTTGAAGGATCTTCGCCGTCCGAATCTGGGAGTGCCATGCTCAGCTCCACCCGGCTCGCGCGCTGGCTCGTGCCTGTCGTCCTGCTCGTCGCCTGGCTCGGCGTGGGCGGAGGGCTGGGTCCGTACGCGGGAAAGCTCGGCGACGTCGCGACCAACGACCGGGCCGCCTTCCTCCCGCAGAACGCGGAATCCACCAAGGTCATCGAGGCCCAGAAGGCGTTCCGGGAGGACGAGACACTCCCCGCCATCGTCGTCTGGACGTCACAGGGCGGTGGGCGGGTGAACGCAGAGCAGCAGGCCGCCGCCACCGAGGCCCTCGCGGACCTCGACGGTGCGTCCGGCACCGCAGGACGCTCCTCCCCCGCCCTGCTGTCGAAGGACGGGCAAGCCCTCCAGGGCATCGTCCAGTTGAAGCCCGACCTCGGCGAGGAACTGCCTGTCGTACTCGACAAGGTGAGAGAGGCAGTGTCCACCGTGCCCGGCACGACGGCGCAGTTGGCCGGGCCCGCGGCAAGCCAGGCCGATCTGTCCGACGCGTTCGCCGGGATCGATGGCCTGCTGCTCGGCGTCGCCCTGGTCACCGTGCTGATCATTCTGCTGCTCGTCTACCGCAGCGTGCTCCTGCCACTCGTGATCATCATCAGCGCGGTCCTCGCTCTCGCCCTGGCGTGCGCAGTGGTGTACGCGCTCGCCGACCGCGACGTCGTCCGCGTCGACGGCCAGGTCCAGGGCATCCTCTCCATCCTCGTCATCGGAGCGGCCACCGACTACGCCCTGCTGCTCACGGCCCGCTTTCGCGAAGAACTCGCCCGGCACGGCGACCGGATGACGTCGATGCGTGCCGCACTGCGGCAGTCGGCCGGGCCGGTCGTCGCCAGCGCCGCCACCGTCGCCCTCGGTCTGATCGCGCTGCTCCTGAGCGATCTCACGAACAACCGCGCCCTCGGGCCGGTCGGCGCCATCGGCATCGTCTGCGCCGTACTGAGCTCCCTGACCTTCCTCCCCGCCGTACTCGTTCTCCTCGGCCGCAGCGCCTACTGGCCGGCGCGCCCCAGGCCCGCGGACACGGACAACGACACCCAGGGAAGCAAGGGAATCTGGCACAGGATCGCGGCACTCGTCGACAGAGCACCACGCAAGGTCTGGGCCGTCACGCTCGCCGGCCTGCTCGCCTGCGCCGCGTTCGCGCCCACGCTGAGTGCCAAGGGCGTCCCCCTCGACGAAATCTTCGTCAACGACGCGCCCTCGGTGGCCGCTCAGAACACGCTGAGCAAGCATTTCCCCGGCGGGTCGGGCAACCCCGCCGTCATCATCACCGACGCCGACCGGCTGGGTGGGACCCTCCAGGCAGCGCAGCGGACCGAAGGCATCGCCTCCGTCGTGCCGGTCACCGCATCCGGACGTCCCGGCCGAGGAGAGCCGCTGGTCGTGGACGGCAAGGTGCTCGTCAACGCGACGCTCGAAGAGGCAGCCGACAGCGACGCCGCAAAGGACGCCGTGTCCCGGCTGCGCGAAGCCGTGCACGCCGTACCCGGATCCGATGCGCTCGTCGGCGGTTACACCGCCCAGCAGTACGACACACAGAAGACGTCGGAACGGGACCGGATGGTGATCGTGCCCGTCGTGCTCGCGATCATCCTGCTGATCCTCGTCGGCCTGCTGCGATCGCTGCTCATGCCAGTACTCCTGGTGGCCACCGTGGCGCTCAACTTCCTTGCCACACTGGGCGTTTCGGCGCTCGTCTTCCAGGGGCTGCTCGGCTTCTCGGGAACCGACGCCTCAGTGCCGCTCTACGGCTTCGTCTTCCTCGTCGCGCTCGGCGTGGACTACAACATCTTCCTGATGTCACGGGTGCGCGAGGAGTCCCTCCGTCACGGCACCCGGGAAGGCGTGCTGCGCGGACTGACGGCCACCGGAGGGGTCATCACATCGGCAGGAGTCGTCCTCGCGGCCACGTTCGCGGCCCTCGGCGTCATCCCGCTCGCCTTCCTCGTCCAGATCGCGTTCATCGTGGCCTTCGGCGTTCTGCTCGACACCCTCGTCGTGAGATCCCTCCTGGTCCCCGCCCTGGTCCGGGACATCGGACCGACGGCCTGGTGGCCCGGTGTCCTCAGCCGGCGCAAGGACGAACCGGAACCGCCCGTCGCAGCGGAAGCCGCCTCATCCGCAAGGTGAGTCTGATGACCCGTGCCGGGCGCCGGAACAGCCTCGCGTTCCGACGCCCGAGAGCTGGATCCCGGAGCGCCGGTACGCCGTCCCGGCCCTGGCGCCAGGACGACGCTCTCTTCAGGGCGCCGGCCGTATCGCCCTCTAGTCGTCGAGGGAGGCCTTGGCCACGGCGTAGGTGTCCTCGTAGAGGTGGTAGCGGGTGATCCGCCCGTCCTGGACCGTGGTGTGCAGCGCGAACGCCGTGTCGATGTCCCGGCCCGTCGCCTTGACCTCGGAGACCATGTGCCCGATGAGCACCACGTCGTCGCCCTCCGCGATGACATGGCGCAGCTCGAACTCCTTCGCTTCCACGTGGGTTTGCAGCAGGTCGAAGAACGTCCGCATGCCCTCCCGCGAGTCGACCTCAGGTAGCCACGGAATGCCCGGCGGGTGCGGGATGGAGAACGACACGGAGTCGGCGAACAGCGCCGCCGCCTCCGCACTCTTCCCCTCGGCGAGCAGCGGGAACAAACGTTGCACGGTCTGCGCCGGTGACTCTGCTGTCATGCATGCAGACATTACCGTCGAATACGGGCCTCATGCCCGTCACCTCGTCGAACGGCGGCGACGTGCTCAGTTGGTCGCCCAACGGGGCCGAGGTGCCGAGATCTGCGAGAACACCGTTCGACAGGGGCGAGGGACCTCCGTCAGCCGTGCGGCACGACCGCCACAGGGCAGGAGGCGTGGTGGATGACGGCGTGGGTGACCGATCCGATATGGGAGCCCTTGGCCGCCCGGCGCCTGCCGACGACCACCAGACGCGCGTCCGAGGCAGCCGCTACCAGGTGCTCGGCTGCTCGCCCGGAAGCGGACACCTCGGATACCTCCACCGCCGGGAACGTGTCCCGGAACGGGCTCACCGCGCTCGTGAGCGCCAACGCCATGTCCGCCTCGTCAGCTGCTCTGCGGTGGTGGAGGAACGGGAGGTGCCATGTGTGGACGATCTCCAGTGGAACACTGTGCCGCCCGGCGAAGTCGAAAGCGAACTCCAGGAGTTCACTCTTCACCTCACTCACATCGAGGCCGAGAACCACCTTCTGGTGATTACTGCCGTCAGCGGCCCCGGACGCGCCCTCTCCGTACCCCGGGCGCACCAGCACCACGGGGCGCTTCGCCTCCGCGACGACCTCCTGCCCCACCGAACCGACGATGAAGCCGCGGACGCCGCCGAGCCCGTGGGACCCCACGACCAGCCATTCCGCCTCCGAGGCGGCAGCCAGAAGCACCTGGGTGGGGGCGTCCTCGATCTTCTGCGCGGTCATGGCGAGGTCCGGCTTCCGGGCCCGGATACGCTGCTCGGTCGCGGCGAGAACCCCTTCCGCCTCGGTGCGACGGTCCTCGTGCGACACCTTCATCGCCCCCAACTGGTGCTGCGCCCAGCGCGTGCCGTACACCAGCCGCAGGGCGGTCCCGCGCAGCGCCGCCTCGTCAGCGGCCCAGTCCACCGCCGCGACACTTCCTTCGGAGCCGTCCACTCCAACGGTGATGGGTCGGGACATGCCGCTCTCCTCGCCTCGGGTCGCGCTTCAGGGCCGTCACGATGGCTGCCCATGGGCATCCGGCCGACAGGCACCTGATCGGGAACCTACCGAGCCGCCGCACCGCTGCCGCCCACTGTGTCCGACCACGCTGCCGAAGTGCCCCGTCTGGCGCATCGACTCGACGGCGGCGTGCGGTCCGGATCGGCGGAGGGGGCGTTGGCGGTACACACCGTGCAGGGGCCTGAGCAGGTGGCGAGGCCGCCGACAACGTCCCGTGAGCGATGGCCGCGTCACCCCGAGATCCCGTTTTTAAGTTAATTAGCAATTAATATTGACAGGCTTCAGGGGCCTGGGCACAGTTTCCGCCTGGCACCGACCCTCGGTACGACCCGAGCGGGGTGCCCCATACCCCCAACTCTCGGGAGACTTCAGTGGCTTCGCATCGTGCAGAGATGGCGCGCGTGCGGCGGACCGTGGCGGTGCTCGGCGCCGTGGTACTGGTCGGATCGGCCGTTCCCACGGCACACGCCGCGGACGACCAGGGCGCGCCGCAGTACTACGACAGCGGCCTCGCCCCCACGCCGTACATGGGCTGGAACACCTACTACGGGCTCGGCGCCCCGACGGAGGACGAGGTCAGGAAGGTCGCCGACCACCTCGTCAGCAGCGGGTTGCGCGACAGCGGCTACAACATCGTCTGGCTGGACGGCGGTTGGCAGGCCGACCAGCCGCGCGACCCGGAGACGGGGCGGCTCGTCGCCCACCCCGCACGCTTCCCCTCCGGAATCCCGGCGCTCGTGACGTACCTTCACAAGCGCGGCCTCAAGGCCGGCATCTACACCGACGCGGGCGAGTACGACGGCGGCAAGTGGTGCGGGCTCGGCAGCCGCGGCCACTACGCGCAGGACGCACGCCAGTTCGCCGGCTGGAAGGTGGACGCCATCAAGGTGGACTTCCTCTGCGGCATCGGCGCCGGACTCGACCCGGGCCCGGCCTTCAAGGAGTTCAGCGACGCCGTCGCCAAGTCCGGCCGGAAGATGCTGCTCAACCTGTGCAACCCGCTCACCGACGACTGGGGCATGCCCCACACGCCCGAGCAGGACGCGCACAACACCTACGTCTACGGTCCGACGACCGGAGACTCCTGGCGCACCGGCACCGACATCGCCTGGGGCACCCCGACGGCGGGCGAGTGGCCCAACATCCTGCGCAACATGGATGCCAACGCCTGGCACCCCGAGGCCCAGGGCCCCGGCCACTGGAACGACCCGGACTATCTCATCCCGATGCGCAAACTCGCCGACGGCGGCTACGAGCTCAACCAGGAGGAGTCCACCACCCAGTTCGTGATGTGGGCCGAGATGGCCTCGCCGCTGGTGCTCGGCAGTGACCCGCGCACCCTGTCGCGGTCCATGCTCGACACCCTGCGCAACCCCGAGATCATCGCCGTCAACCAGGACCCGCTGGGCATCCAGGGTGCCCGGGTTGCCACCGACTCCGCGGGCGACGTCTACAGCAAGGTCCTCCAGGGCGCGGGCAAGCGGGCGGTCGTCCTGCTCAACCGCTCCGATGAGACACAGGACCGCACCGTGACCTTCGCGGACGCCGGCCTGGCGGGCAAGGTCGCCGTCCGTGACCTGCGGGCCCGCACATCGCGCGGCACCTTCACCGGTTCGTACACCGTACGTGTCCCCGCCCATGGCACCGCGTTCCTCAAGCTGACCGGCACCGACGACGCCCCGGGCACGCAGGTGCCCGGCCGTTCCTCGGCGAGCCCGGCCCTGACGCGCGACGGCGACACCCTGACCGCGTTCACCCGCGGCACGGACGGCAGCCTGCGCGCCCAGACCGCCAAGGCCGGCGACTGGTCCAAGGCCCGGACCACCGATCTGGGCGGCCCGACGCACGGACGCATCCTCGGCCAGCCCGCCGCGTACGCCTCCGCGGGCGGACGGATCGACGTGTTCGTACGGGGCACCGACAACAGCGCCTACCGTCGCGTCTTCACGAACGGGCACTGGGGCCGCTGGCAGAGCCTGGGCGGCACGTTGACGGACGCGCCGACCGTGGCCTTCGCGGGTCCGGACGACTGGACGCTCTTCGCCCGCGGCGCGGACGGCAAGCTGGCGTCGCGCGGCCCGGCCGCCGGCTGGTCCCAGCTGGGTGCACCGCAGGACAAGGCCTTCTACGGCCGTCCGTCGGGTGTCGTCGACGACGAGGGCAGGCTGCACGTGGCCGTCCGCACCCCCGACGACGCCGCCTGGACGCGGGCCCGCGACGCCTCCGGCACCTGGTCGGACTGGACGGCCCTCGGCGGCACGCTCAGTGGCAGCCCGACGCTGGTGGCCTCCGGCGGCACCGTGCACCTGTACGCCCGCGCCGGTGACTACACGCTCTGGACCCGCAGTTGGACCGCGGCCGGCGGCTGGGCCGGCTGGAGCAAGGACAACGACTTCGTCAGCGGTGCCTTCGACGGTGCGCTCGGTGCCGTGGCCGGGCCCGATGGCGCGGTGCTGGCCGCCTTCCGTGGTGTGGACGGGCGCGTCCACCAGACCGGGCTCTGAGCCCCGCACCGATCCGCTCCACCCGGTACCACCTGCGTCGATCCGTACCGGGACACCACGCTCGGCCCGGCATCGCCGTGCAGTGACAGCTGTGCCCCGGGGCCTTGCCCGGCCCTGGGGCACAGCCCCTGAAGAATAAATTAGTAATTAATCTTGACGGTCCTTCCGGCTCTGCGCCAAGCTGTGCCTGCCGCGCCCGGAGCCGGGCCGTCAGGGGGCCTCAAGTTCCGTTCCGTGGGCACCAAGGGAGTGCACAGATGACCGCCTTCAACGCCACCCGCCGCCGATTCCTCGTAGGAACGGGCGCAGTCGGCGCCGGCGCACTGCTCAGCAGCTGCGTCACCCAGAGCCCGTCCGCCTCCGGAGGAAAGTCCGGCGGCCCGGTGACCCTGCAGTCCAACCTCTCCTCCCCGCAGGCCAAGAGCGCGATACAGGCGACGGTCGCCGCCTTCGGCAAGCGCGGGGACACCAGGGCGCAGCTCAACACCGTGGCGTCGGAGACCTTCCGCACCCAGCTGCCGACCTACCTCACCTCGGCCAACCCGCCGGACGCCTACACCTGGTACCCGGGCTCCGTCGCCGAGTCGTACGCGAAGAAGGACCTGCTCCTCGACCTCACCGACATCTGGGAGAAGCCCGAACTCGCCGGCTACTCCGAGGCGCTGAAGAAGCTGTGCACCTCCGCGTCCAGCGGCAAGAAGGTCTTCGTGCCCACCAGCTACTACTGGTGGGGCATGTTCTACCGGAAGTCCAACTTCGCCAAGTGGGGTGTACAGGAGCCCAAGACCTGGGACGAGTTCCTCGATCTGTGCGACAAGCTCAAGAGCAAGGGCGTCGCCCCGATCGGCCTCGGCGCCGGCGGCGACACCCCGTGGGTCGCCTCCTCCTGGTTCGACTACCTCAACATCCGCGTCAACGGCGCCACTTACCACCGCGAACTCCTCGCCGGCAAGCACCGCTTCGACGATCCGGAGGTCCGCAGGGTCTTCGACCGCTGGGACGAGGCGCGCCCGTTCTTCGACCCGAACGGCACGGCGATCCCCTTCCAGGACGCCACCACCGCCCTGCTCCAGGGCCGTACGGGCATGATGCTCATCGGCACCTTCTTCGCCGACGCGGCCCCCAAGGACGCCCTGGACGACCTGGACTTCTTCCAGTTCCCCATCATCGACACGAAGATCCCGGTCGCCGAAGAGGCGCCCACCGACGGCTTCTTCGCCAGCGCCCGCACGAAGCGCGCCGACGGCGTCAAGGAACTGCTGCGCTACCTGGCCACCGCCGAGTCGCAGGAGCTCTACCTCAAGAGCGGCTCGGGCACCACGCTGCCCACCCACCCCGACGCCAAGGACTCGGGCACACCGCTGGTGCTCAAGGGCCGCAAGCTCATCGAGGGCGCCACCGACCTCACCCAGTTCTTCAACCGTGACTCCAGCGACGCCCTCCAGCCGTCCGCGGACACCGCGCTCGTGCACTACCTGGCCAAGCCCAAGCAGGTCGGCTCCATCCTCACCACATGGCAGCGCAGCGCACAGAAGATCTGGAACCAGTGACCATGGCGCTGATCGGCTCCACACGACGGTCCAGGGCCACGCGCGTGCCCCCGGTGGTCCTGGCCTTCGTCCTCCTCCCGCTGCTCGTCGAGGCCTTCTGGGTCTTCTGGCCCGCCATCCAGGGCTTCTACCTGTCGCTGACCTCGTGGGACGGCCTGTCGGCCCCCGCGTTCGTCGGCCTCGGCAACTTCAGCGAGATGGCGCACGACGCGGTCTTCCGCACCGCCGCGATCAACACGGTGCTGTGGCTGCTGCTCTTCGGCGGACTCTCCGCCGCCCTCGGCCTCGGTGCCGCGCTGCTGCTCCAGCAGGAGCGGCGCGGCATCGGGTTCTACCGGGCGGCGCTCTTCCTGCCGGTGGTCTTCTCACTGGTCGCCACCGCGCTGGTGTGGCAGGCCATGTACCAGCCGGACGGCCTGATCAACAACGTGCTGTCGGCGGTCGGCCTCGACAGCTGGCGGCACGCCTGGCTCGCCGACCAGGACACCGCCTTCTTCGCGGTGATCGTGCCCGCCCTGTGGCGCCAGGTCGGCTACGTGATGGTGCTCTATCTCGCCGGCCTCAAGGGAATCGATCCCGTGCTGTACGAGGCGGCCAAGGTCGACGGCGCGAGCCGTATTCAGCAGTTCCGTCACATCACCCTGCCGCAGCTGCGCAGCGTCAACGCGGTCGTCCTGTCGGTCATCGTCATCGACTCGCTGCGTTCGTTCGACGTCGTCTGGGCGCTCACCCGCGGCGGTCCGTACCACTCCTCCGAACTGCTGAGCACCTACATGTACTCCACCGCGTTCCAGTCCCTGCGCCTGGGATACGGCTCCGCGCTCGCCGTCGTCATCTTCGTGCTCGCTTTCGGTGTCATCGCGAGCTACCTCGTGCGCGCTTTCCGGGAGGCCGACTGATGACCGCCACCCACGCCTCCGCACCCGTCGGCAAGGACCCGGGCCACGACCCCGGCACGGCGCACACGGCTCCGCAGTCGGCTCCCCGCCGGCCTGTTGTCCGCGGCCGAGCCCTGCGCACCACCGGCTTCCACCTCACGGCGGGCCTGCTGTCCGCGCTGTGGCTGCTGCCGATCGTTCTCGTCCTGGTCACGAGCACCCGCACCTTCGACGACATCGCCGCCCACGGGGTCGGCAGTTGGCCGCACTCCTTCACTCTCGACGGCTTCCGTCAGGCATGGGTGGACGGCGGCCAGCAGCAGGCCCTCATCAACAGCATGATCGTCTCGATTCCCACCGTGCTGCTCTCGCTCGGCCTCGCCTCCATGGCGGCCTTCGCGCTCAGCCGCTACGACCTGCCGTTCCGGCGCGTCCTGCTGCTGCTGATGCTCGGCGGCAACCTGCTGCCCCCGCAGATCCTGCTGATCCCGGTCTCCAAGCTCAGCGAAGTGCTCGGCATCTACGACCAGTTGTATGCGCTGATCGGGGTTCAGGTCGGCTTCGGCGTCGGCTTCTACGTCTTCGTGCTGCACGGATTCATGCGGGCGATCCCCGGTGAGATCCAGCAGGCCGCCGTCATCGACGGCGCGAGCCCCTGGCAGATCTACTGGCGGATCATCCTGCCACTGGCCCGCCCGGCACTGGCCGCACTGACCGCCCTGTCGTTCACGTGGATCTTCAACGATCTGCTCTGGGCCATCACGGTGCTGCGCACCGACAGCCAGATGCCGATCACCGCCTCGCTGATCGGACTGCAGGGCCAGTACGTGTCCATGTGGAACGTCATCGCCGCCGGTTCGGTGATCGCCGCCGCCCCGACGGTGGCCGTCTTCCTCCGCTTCCAGCGCCACTTCGTGGCCGGACTGAACCTCGGAGCCGTGAAGTGACCACGCCCGACCGGTGGCTGCTGCGCACCGACACCACCACCTACGCCGTCACCCTCGGCGGCGACGGACGCTGGGCCGAACTCGCCGCCTGGGGGCCGCACGGTGCCGAGGCCGGGCCGTCACCCATGGACGGATCGCGTCGCACCCACTTCATCACCCCCGCCGACGCCGCCCCGGCCGAGTACATCCCGTACGGGCTGCGGCCGTTCACCGGAGCCGATCTGATCGCCTCCCGTCCCGGTGGCGACCGCGGCAGCTGGTGGCAGTTCGACGGTGCCACCCAGGACGGCGACCGTACGCTGCGCCTGGAGTTCGCCGACGACCTGCTCGGGCTGCGCACCGCGCTGTGCTACGAGACGGTGCCCGGTACCGATGTCGTCCTGCGCTGGACGGAGCTCACCTGTACCGGTGAGGACGAGGTGCGGCTGGAGCGCTTCGACTCCGCCGCGGTCAATGTGCCTGTCCAGGGTGGCGCGCGACTGACCTACCTGGCCGGCCAGTGGTCGCAGGAGTTCCAGCTCCAGGAACTGGTTCTGGAGCGCGGGCGCTTCGAGATGGAAAGCACCCAGGGTTCGGCGGGCCACGCCTACCACCCCTGGCTCGCGATCCAGTCCGCCGACGCTCCCGCCGAGGGAACCACCCCCACCTACGGCGTCGCCCTGGAGTGGTCCGGCAACTGGCGCATCACCGCCGACGCCGAACCCGGCGGTGCGCTGCGCGTACGCGCCGGCCGCGTGCCGCACGAGGGCGCCGTCCGCCTCACCCCCGGCACCACCCTCGTCACACCGCGCCTGGCCTGCGCCTTCAGCCCGGACGGCCTCGACGGACTGGCTCGCGTCTGGCACCGCTACGAGCGGCACCTGAGCGGCGAGCGCATCGACCGTCCCCGCAAGGTCCTCTACAACTCGTGGGAGGCCACCGGCTTCGACGTCGACGCCCCCGGCCAGCTGGAACTCGCCGAGGTCGCCGCCGAGCTGGGTGCCGAACTCTTCGTCGTCGACGACGGCTGGTTCACCGGGCGTCACGACGACACCGGGGGCCTCGGCGACTGGGACCCCGACCCGGCCGCGTTTCCCGATGGATTCCACCGCTTCATCGGCCAGGTCCGGTCCCTCGGCATGGACTTCGGCCTGTGGGTCGAACCCGAGGGCATCAGCCCTTGCTCCAAGCTGTACGCAGAACACCCCGAGTGGGTGTACCGGATCGACGGCCGCCCGGCCACACTCGTGCGCAACCAACTCCTGCTCGACCTCGGCCGTGAGGACGTCCAGGACTTCGTCATCGGTACCCTCGACCGGCTGCTCGGCTCGCACGCCATCAGCTATCTGAAGTGGGACATGAACCGGCCGCCCACCGAACGCGGCCGCCCCGGGCAGCCGGCGGGTCCCGACCCGGAGCGGCAGGACCTCGATGCCGGGCACGTCGCCGGCTACCTCCGCGTCCTGGACCATCTGCGCACCGCCCACCCGCACGTCACGATCGAGGGCTGCGCCGGCGGCGGCGCTCGCGTCGAGCACGCCACCATCGCCCGCACCGACGTGGTGTGGCCCAGCGACAACACCGCGCCCATGGACCGACTGCGCATCCAGTACGGCTATCTCCACGCGCATGCCCCGCACACCATGAGTTCCTGGGTCACCGACGCCCCGGGCATCTTCGATCCCCGGCCGCGCTCGCTCGCCTTCCGCTTCGTCAACTCGATGGCGGGCGTTCTCGGTGTCGGCGCCGACATCCGCCACTGGGCTCCGGAGCAGCGTGCCGAGGCGGCGAGGTGGATCGCCCGCTACAAGGAGATCCGGGACGTCGTCCACCACGGGGAGGTCCACCTGCTGGGCACCCCGGCCGACCCGACGTGCGGTGTCCAGTTCGAGGAACGCAGCGGTGCCCGTGTGGTGGTGACGGCATGGAACACCGGACCGCTGGACGGCGCGCCCCTGCTGTCCGGACGGCCCGCCCGGCTCCGCCTGCGGGGCCTGAACCCGGAATCCGTATACACCGACACCGACACCGACACCGGAACCCGCTACAGCGGGGCGTATCTGCTGCACTCGGGGCTGCCGTTCACCTGGAGCCGCGAACACGACGCGGAGCTGACGGTTCTCGCCCGTCAGTGACGACATCGGAAAATCTGCGCCCCACCGGCCTCTCGATCAGGAGAAGATCCCCCACATGAATCCAGCCGCCCGTTTCACCAATCGCGTCGCCGTCGTCACGGGTGCCGCGTCGGGCATCGGCGCGGCCGCCGCGGCTCGCCTCGCCGCGGAGGGCGCGGCCGTCGTCCTCGTCGACATCGCCGCCGACCGCGGCGAGGAGACCGCCGAACGGCTGCGCAAGGACGGGGCCCGGGCCGTCTTCGTCGACGCCGACGTCGCGAGCGAGGACGACTGGCCGCGGGTGATCACCGCCGCGCACGGCTTCGGTCCCGTGGGCGTCCTGGTCAGCAACGCGTACACGGTGGCCGTCGCACCGGCTCACGAGACCAGTCTCGCCTCCTGGGAGCGGCAGCTCTCGGTCAACCTCACCGGTGCCTTCCTCGGTGTCCGGGCGGCGCTGCCGGATCTGCGCGCGAAGTCCGGGGCCGTGGTGCTCGTGTCCTCCGTGCACGCGCACCGGGGCATCCCCGGCCATCCGGCGTACGCGGCAAGCAAGGGCGCCCTGCTGTCGCTGTGCGGTCAACTCGCCGTCGAGTACGGCCCGGACGTCCGGGTCAATGCGGTACTGCCGGGGCCCATCCTGACCGCCGCGTGGGACCGGGTGCCGCAGGCCGACCGCGAGCTCAGCGTCGCGGGCACCGCGGCCCGCCGCTTCGGCACGCCCGAGGAGGTCGCCGCCGCCGTCGCCTTCCTCGCCGCCGACGAGGCCTCCTACATCACCGGATCGAGCCTGCTCGTGGACGGCGGCTGGAGCATCTCGAAGGCCTCGGCCTGACGGAACGACCGCCCCGGCCACCGATCGAACAGCAAGAAGGGCATAGACATGACGCCATACGCGCGCCGCGGAGTGCACGGCCAGACGGTGGAGACCCTCGCCCGCCGAGTGCTCACCGGCGAGATCCCCGAAGGAGCGACGCTCGACATGGCGGCGCTGCAGAGCGAGCTGGACGTCAGCCTGACGGCGCTGCGCGAGTCCCTGAAGGTGCTCGCGGCCAAGGGCATGGTCGACGCCCGGCAGAAGCGCGGCACCTTCGTCAGGCCCCGCTCCGACTGGAACCTTCTCGACGCCGACGTGCTGCGCTGGCAGTTCTCCGAGAGCAGCGGCACCGGCGCCGACCCCGCACTGCTGCGCAGCCTCGGTGAGGTCCGCGGGATCATCGAACCCGCGGCCGTGCGCCTCGCGGCGGACCGGCGCACCGACACCGACCTCGAGGCGCTGGAGACGGCCCTGACCGCGATGGGGCAGGAGGGCGGCGCGAGTCACGCCGTCGAGGCCGACCTCGCCTTCCACCGGGCGCTGCTCGCCGCCACCCACAACGAGCTGCTGGAACGCATGGAGATGGTCATCGAGTCGGGCCTCGCCCAACGCGACCAGCTCGTGCACAGCGCTCCGCACAGCGAGGACCCGGTACCCAGCCACCGTGCCGTCCTCGACGCCGTGCGCGACCGGGACCCCGACGCCGCGGAACACGCCATGCGCGCCCTGCTCGACCAGGCGACGCGCGATCTCGACAAGGTCAGCGGCCCGCTCGCGTCCGACGGCGCGGACGGTTCCTCCGAGAAGAAGGACGGCCAGGGACAGTGAAGATCGCGCGCGTCGAGACCTTTCTCGTCCCGCCCCGGTGGCTGTTCTGCCGGATCGAGACGGATGACGGCGTCGTCGGCTGGGGCGAGCCGGTGGTGGAGGGCAGGGCCGAGGTGGTCCGGTCGGCCGTGGAGGTGCTGGCCGAATACCTGGTGGGCCAGGACCCGTTGCGCATCCAGGACCACTGGCAGGTGCTGAGCAAGGGCGGTTTCTACCGCGGCGGCCCGGTGCTCTCCAGTGCCGTCGCCGGCATCGACCAGGCCCTGTGGGACATCGCCGGCCGCACACTCGGGGTGCCGGTGCACACGCTGCTCGGCGGGCCGGTCCGCGACGCGGTACGGGTGTACGCCTGGGTCGGCGGCGACGAGCCCGACCGGCTCAAGGAGGAGGTGACCGCCCAGGTGGAAGCCGGCTTCACCGCCGTCAAGATGAACGCCGCCGGACGCACCCCGCCGATCGGAAGCCCCGCCGAGACCGCAGCCGTCGTCGAGCGCGTGGCGGCGGCACGCGAGGCCCTGGGTCCGCACCGGGACGTCGCCGTCGATTTCCACGGCCGCTTCGGCGCCGCCAACGCGCGGCGCGTGCTCCAGGAGATAGCCCCCCTGCACCCGCTGTTCGTGGAGGAGCCCGTCCTGCCCGAGCAGGCGCACCTGCTGCCGGGCCTGGTCGGCGCCTCGTCGGTGCCGCTCGCCACCGGTGAACGGCTCTACGGGCGAGCCGACTTCCTTGCGCCGCTGACCGCGGGAGTCGCCGTGGCCCAGCCGGACCTGTCGCACGCCGGCGGGATCTCGGAGGTCACCCGGATCGCGTCGCTCGCCGAGACCTTCGGGGCTCATCTGGCGCCGCACTGCCCGCTCGGCCCCATCGCACTGGCCGCAAGCCTTCAGGTCGCCTTCGCCACGCCCAACTTCCTGATCCAGGAGCAGAGCCGGGGCATCCACTACAACAAGGACGCCGACCTGCTCTCCTACCTCGTCGACACCGAGCCCTTCCGTTTCGTCGACGGTCAGGCGCGTCGCAGCGGACTGCCCGGACTCGGCATCGCTGTCGACGAGGACGCGGTGCGCGCCGCCGACCGGTCCGGGCACGCCTGGCGCAACCCCGTCTGGCGGCACGCCGACGGCTCCTTCGCCGAATGGTGACCGGGAACCGGCTGCCGGTGTCCGTGGTCACCGACCCGGAATGGGGCGGCCGTTGGACCTCACTGACCGCCGGCGGCCGCGAATGGCTCTGGCACCGCGACGAGCCGCGCCGCGCGCACGTCTCCCCCGGTGACGCTTTCGCCGACGCCGGGGGCCTGGAGGAGTGCGCGCCGACCGTTCGCGGGCTGCCCGATCACGGGGACGCCTGGTCGCGGCGGTGGCGGCGGGACGGGGACGTGGACCTCGTGGAGTGCCCGGACTTCCGCCTGGCGCGCCGTATCCGCGACGAGGCGGGGGCGGCCGTCGCCGACTACACGCTCACCGCCGAACCCGGCTACCGCTTCGTATGGGCCGCCCACGCCCTGCTCGACCTGTCTCCGTCCGCCCGGATCGGTATCGACGGGCCCGCGGTCACGCGGCTCTACCCGGACGAGGGAGACCGCTGGGTCACCGGCGCCTGGCCCACCGTCGACGGCATCCCGCTGGACCGGCTCGGCCCGGACGACGGGAGCGCCGTCGGAGCAGTCGTCCTCACCTCACAGGTGTCCGTGCACGACGGCCCGGACTCCCTCCACCTGTCCGTCGAGGCCGACGGACCGCAGCCGCACTCCGTCGCCCTGTGGCGCAACCTCCGCGGCTTCCCCCAGGACGCGCCGTACCGGTCGATCGGCGTCGAGCCGATGCTCGGCCGGGTCTTCGACCGGGCGACGGGGGGTCACGGCGACACCGCCGTCGTGCCCGCGAGCGGTGAGGTCACCTGGCGGCTCACCGTCACCGCCACCCGTCGCGCCTGACACCCACCACCAGAAGGGATCCCCGATGGACCTGCTCGCCGCGCTGCGCTCCCACCGGCTGCTCGCCATCGTCCGCGGCAGCGATCCGGACGCCGCGCTGACGACCGTGCTCGCCCTCGTCGAGGAAGGCATCTCCCTCGTCGAGGTCTCCCTCAGCGGACGCGACGCGCTCGACGTCATAGCCCGGGCCCGTGCCGCACTGGGCCCTGACGCAACCCTCGGCGCCGGCACCGTCCTGACCTCCGACGAGGCCCGTGCCGCTCAGAAATCCGGAGCCGGCTTCCTCGTCACCCCGGCGGTCAGCGACGGCATAGCCACCGGCCTGGAGCTCGGACTCCCGGTGCTCGCGGGCGTGATGACCCCCACCGACGTCCTCCAGGCGCACCGCCTGGGTGCCACGGCCTTCAAACTCTTCCCTGCCGGCAGCGCCGGAGGTCCGGGCTATCTTCGGGACCTGCGCGGCCCCTTCCCCGACCTGCCGTTCGTACCCGTCGGCGGGGTGGACGCCCAGGCAGCCGCCGACTATCTGCGCAGCGGTGCCACAGCCGTCGGTGTCGGCTCACCACTGGTCGGCGACGCGGCCTCGGGCGGCGGTCTCACCGCCCTGCGCGAGCGGGCCCGCACGTTCCTGGACGTCGTGCGCACGGTGGTCCGGCCGTGACCCGGCCCACGGTCATCGGGACCGACCGCCTCGAACTCGGCGAGGGCATCCGGTGGACGGACGGCCGCGCGGTGCTGACGGACATCCTCTCCGGCCGTCTTCTGTCCGCCCCCGGCCATCCCGCCGCACCGCTCGCCCCCATCACCCAACTCCCCTGCCCGTTGGGTGCGGTGGCCCCGGTCGAGAACCGGCCCGGTCACTGGATCGCGGCGGCGGGCACCGGCATCTGCCGCATCGACCCCGCAGGCCGGATCGACTGGATCGCACGCCCCGAAGACGACGCACCCGTGCCGATGCGGATGAACGACGGCGTCGCCGACCCGCAGGGCCGTTTCTGGGCGGGCAGCATGGCGTACGAGGCGACCGAGGACGCGGGCTCTCTCTACCGCGTGGACCGCGACGGACGTGTCACCCGCGTCCTGCGGGACATCACCGTGCCCAACGGCCCGGCCTTCAGCGCGGACGGCACCGTCATGTACCTCGCCGACAGCGCCCGAGGGCTCGTCCGGCGCTACCCCGTCGACCCGGTCACCGGCGACGTGGGCGAGCCCGACGCCCACATCACCTTCGCCACAGGCAGTCCCGACGGTATGACGACCGACACCGAGGGTGGCCTCTGGACCGCGGTCTGGGGCGCCGGCCAGGCCCACCGCTATCACCCCGACGGCGCCCTCGACCGGATCGTCGAACTGCCCGCCACTCAGCCCGCCGGGCTCTGCCTCGGCGGTCCCGACGGCCGCACCCTTCTTGTCACCAGCGCCCGCATCGGCCTGTCCCGGCCGGGTCCGCTGGACGGCGCCGTCTTCGCGTTCCGGGTCGACGTACCCGGGACGCCGGCCGCGTCCTACCGCGCGGAGCGCACCCAGGGCCCGACCTCCACGGACTCCGAAGCCGCCCGCGAACCCGCAGTCCGTACCGACACACCGTAGGACCGACCATGAGTACCCCCCGGACCCTGCGCCCCGGCCCCGTCGTCTGCGTCGGCGAGACCATGGCAGCCCTCGCACCCGAGCCCCTCGGGCCGCTCGACCACGCCGACCTGCTGCGTATCGACATCGCGGGCGCCGAGTCGAACGTCGCCCTCTACCTGGCCGACCACGGCATCCCCGCCCGCTGGCTCTCCGCCGTCGGCGACGACCCCTTCGGCAGGCGCGTCCGCGACCGGATCGCCGCGGGCGGAGTCGACGTCGACGGCGTCCGCACCGACCCGGACCGACCCACCGGACTGCTCCTGAAGGACCCCGGCGCGCACGGCACGCACGTCCACTACCACCGCCGTGGATCCGCCGCCTCGGCCCTCACTCCCGAACTCCTCGACGACCCGGCCATGGCGGGCGCCGCACTCCTCCATCTCAGCGGCATCACCCCGGCCCTCTCCCCCGGCTGCCATGCCCTCGTCGAGCGGGCACTGCGCCCCGATCGTCCCTGGCCGGTCAGCTTCGACGTCAACCACCGCCCCGCCCTGTGGACCGGCCGCCCCGCCGGCGACATCCTGCGGCCGCTCGCCGACCGGGCCGACATCGTCCTCGTCGGCCTCGACGAGGCCCAGGCCCTGTGGGGTGACGGGATCACCGACGCCGAAGGGGTTCGTGAACTCCTGTCCGGTCCGCAGGTCCTCGTGGTGAAGGACGGCGACCGCGAGGCCACCGCCTTCGTAGGAGCCGCCGCGTACAGCGTGCCCGCCTTGACGGTGCGCGTCGCCGAACCCGTGGGCGCGGGCGATGCCTTCGCCGCCGGGTTCCTCAGCGGCCTGCTGCGACAGCTACCTGTGTACCGCGCCCTGCGGCTCGGCCATCTGACCGCGGCCTCGGCGCTGAGAGTCGCCGCTGACCACGGCCCCCTGCCGGAGCCCGACCTCGTCGGGGCGCTCCTGGACGCCGACGAGGAGACCTGGCGGGCCGCCGTGATCGACTGATCCTGGCGGGCCGCCGTGATCGACTGATCCTCCGGAGGTGCCGTCCGGCCGCTTCCTCCCGGCGGCGCCCCTACCGCAAGCCGTGCACGGTGCCGCTCGGGCCCAGCGGGGCAGCGCGGCTCAGACCAGTTCGGGCTGCGCTTCGCGTCGAGGATGCGGCAGCTGCACCGGCTCCGGTTTCCGGTCCCACAGCCTGGTGGTCCGTACGTAGCCGTAGATCACCGAGGCCATCGCCGCAATGATCAGCGGCCCGAACACCCATGGCCATTCGGCCATTTCCATCGACAGATAGCGGTACGACGCCAGGAGTGCAATGAATACCGCCGCGCCGTAGACGACGAGTTGTATTCCACGTCGGTCCCAGCCCCGGTCGAGCGAGCGCAGCGCCGCCTCGATGGTGAGGGTGAACACCACACCGGCGACGATGTCCGCGCCGTAGTGGTACCCGAAGCCCAGCGTTGCGCCGAGAGTGGCGATCAGCCAGAAGCCGCCCGCGAAGCGCAGGATCGGGGGGCCCTTGAGGGAATGGATGAAGATCGCGGTGGCCCACGCCGTGTGCAGACTGGGCATGCAGTTCCGGGGGGTGACCTCGTCGAAGGGTATCGGCCCCGGGGTACCGACCGGCGGCGGTATGTCCGGCCACAGGTTGGCGACCGCCCAGGCGCCCCCGTCGGCACCGTAGGCGAAGACGGGTCCGACCACCGGGTAGATCATGTAGATGCCCGGCCCGAGCAAGCCGATGACGAGAAAGGTGCGCACCAGATGGTGACCCGGGAAGCGTCCCTCGGCCGCCACGTTGCGCAGCTGGTACAGCGCGATGAGGACCGCGGCGACCGCGAGCTGGATATAGACGAAGTCGAGGACGTGTTCGCCCACGGTGCCGGTGGCCGCGACGATGCGGCCCGCCAGCCATGAGGGGTTGCCCAGCGCGTGATCGGCGGCTGCCACGTAGGGGTCGAGCACCATCGGGCGGGTCTTCGACGTGATCAGCAGCCAGGTGTAGCCGGTCTTGCGGCCGGCCACCAGCAGCAGGGCGAGTCCGACACCTTTCAGGAGCAGGACGCGGTCCTGGCCGGTGCGGCGCGTGATGGCGATGACCCCGCAGGCCAACGTCACCCACAGTGCTCCGTTGCCGTACATCATCTCGGCACCGACAGCCCACCGCACGAGCCAGAAGACGATGTCGATACCGATCGCGGCGCCGACCGCGATGAGTCGCTGTCGCCAGGTGAGGACCACCATCATCAACGCCATGCTGACGTATAGCACTGTGCCCGATTTGGGGGCGAATATGACCTCGCGCGCCTGATCGGTGATCGGCCCCGGCTCGCCGTACCGGCGCGCGGCGATCTCCAGCGCCACGAGGAATCCGAGGCCCACCACACTCACTGCGGCCCAGAGCACGATGGTCGGCCGGCGCCATGCCGCCAACCGAGAGCTGCCGCCTGCGCGCGAAAGCCCTCGCGTTAGGTTAGTTATCAATTTTTCAGCCGATTTGTCTTATTTCCCAATGATCGATACGAGCTCGAACATGCTAGCGGATTATGTGCGTTGTTCGGATCATGGATACCTGGAATCCAGCGATCGGTCTCTTGCCCGCCACGACGGCGAACAGGAAAGGCCGCGCCGCCCGGATTTGGTACAGCTCGGTCCGCTCGCCCGTCAGGAACATCTCGCCGCCTCCGGTATCGGAATGCCCGCCCGAAATCCCCCCACAAGGGCCGTGAGCTTTCACGGCCGCCGGTGCCACGTCGTGCTGATGCGGGGTGGTGGCGCGGCGGACGATCTCGTGACCGTCTGTGCGATCAAGACGGCGACCGAGACGAACCGGACGGGGCGCCCGCGTCGAGCGCTCAACTCCTGTGCAACCTGGCCCCCGTTTCGCGCGTACAGCAACTGACCGCTCCGAGCGGCACCGGAAGGGGACGCCGCTGAGGAAGAGGTCGTCGCAGGAGCAACGGTTCCGCCTACACGCCAACGGGAGAGACGCATGAATCCACTGAAGCTGCTGAGTTCGCTGAGCACGCGCCGCACCTCACTCGCACTCGCACTGGTCGCCACATCCGTGCTCACAACGGCTCTGGCCACCCCGTCGGCCGCCGCGCCGGCAGAGCCCGCCTCGTCGGCCAAGGCCGCGCACACCGGGCTGGAGCGGCAGATCGAGGGGCTGCTGGAGCACAACGAGGGCGCCGAGCGCGTCGGGAAGGACCGGGTGCGGCTGGCGCCGGGCGTGGAGATGACCGTCGTACCGTCCACCCGCGGGGCAGCCGACGGCACGGGCGACTGCCGGACCGGCTACGCCTGTGTGTGGCAGCACCGCGACGCGACCGGCTACCGCCTGGACTTCTACTACTACGGCTCCTACACGCTGTCGAACTACACGATGCCTGACGGCTCCAGCTGGCAGGACAAGGTCAGTTCCTACTACAACGCGCAGACCGACGGCGCCTGGATCGTCGGCAGGAACTGGGATCCGGTGGCAGGCGGCCTGGAGTGGATCTTCGGCGGGCCGGGCGGGAGGTACGAGGCCCTGGTGTCCGCCAACGACCAGGCCGATGTGATCGAGCTGTACGCATAGCCGAGGACCGGGTGCGGGGGACGACGGACACGTCCTCCCCCGCCTCACGGCAGGCGGACGGCTGGCTGGACGACGGTCGACCGCACATCAGGTGGGAGCGGCCGGTAACACCTCGACCTCGGTGGCGGTGCCCTCCGCCTTGTCATGCTTGGCGTAGGACTTCCACCGCCCGTCATCCGACGTACCATCGGGCGTGACCGCCAACGCCCCCGCCGCGTCGCCGCTGAGCGCCCCTGACTGGCCCTGTTGCGGGCAGGGTTCCGATCCGTCAGCCGACGCCGTGGGCTGCCGCGGCCGCCGGGTCGACCCGTATGCCGAGTGCCTGGCCCACCTGAGCACCACCGACCGCGCCGCCTACCTGGCCGGTCTGCTGCCCGGTGCCGACCTCGATCACCGTGGCACTCGGGTGAGCGGTGAGCTGCTGACCGAGCTTCTCGCCCGGCTCCACGACCCCGCGACGAATCAGTCCCGCCCCGGCAAAGTTTCCTTCAGCGGGGCGGAGTTCACCGGTGAGGTGAGGTTCGACGGGGTGGAGTTCGGCGACGAAGCCCGGTTCATCGGGGCAAAGTTCACCGCTGACGCCGGATTCGACGGGGCACGGTTCGAGGGCACCGCATGGTTCGGCGGGGCGGAGTTCGCCGGCGACGCAGGCTTCCCCAGGGCAACGTTCGGCCGCGACGCGTGGTTCGACGGGGCGACATTCGATGAGCAGGCCAGGTTCCGTTGGGTGGAGTTCGGCGGTGACGCGGAGTTCGACCACGCGAAGTTCGGCCTCGACGCCCGGTTCAACGGGGCGAGCTTCGGCGGTGACGCACGGTTCTTCGGGGCACAGTTCCACCGCAACGCACACTTCAACAGGGCGGCTTTCGCACGCGCTTCCCTCATGGGCCCCTTCGTGTGCGAGGGAGAACTGGTCCTGTCCGAGGCTGTGTTCGACGTCGCCGTAACCATCGAGGCAGCGACCGCGGGCCTGGTCTGCCGCCGGACTCGGTGGGCCTCCACCGCGGCGCTGCGCCTGCGGTACGCGGGCGTGGACCTCAGCGATGCGGTCCTGGAGTACCCGGTGAGTGTCGCTGCTCAGTCCTGGCCCTTCGCCGTGATCCGCGAGGAAGTGGCCGGACATGGTCTGACGGACCCCCGCGTGCGCGTCCACTCGTTGCGCGGCGTGGACGCCGCGCATCTGGTACTCACCGATGTCGACCTCACCGATTGCCGCTTCGCCGGGGCCGTCCACCTCGACCAGTTGCAGATGGAAGGTCGGTGCGTCCTGGCCACTGCCCCTTCCGGGATACGGAGGCGCGGCCCGTGGCCGGTGCGCTGGACGCCGCGCAAGACGCTGGCCGAAGAACATCACTGGCGTGCCGCTCACGACACCGCCGCGGACGGCTGGACACCCGCGGACGGGGGGAGCGCACTGGAGCCGAGTGCACTCGCTGCGGTGTACCGGCAACTGCGCAAAGCGTTCGAGGACGGCAAGAACGAGCCCGGCGCCGCCGACTTCTACTACGGCGAGATGGAAATGCGCCGCCACGACCCGGCCACTCCCCGTGCCGAGCGGGGCCTGCTTGCTCTGTACTGGGCGGTGTCGGGGTACGGTCTGCGTGCCTCGCGCGCCCTCGGATGGCTCCTGCTGGCCATGATCGCCACCATGTCCGTGATGATGCTGTGGGGCCTGCCGAAGGACGACCCGAAGCCAGAAAGTACCGGCACCGTCACCGGCCGAAGCATCACCTTGAGGACCGATACGCCGGATCCGGCGAATCCCGACGGGCCGTACCGGAAGCGGCTGACGACCGAGCGGTTCGACAAGTCGCTGCGCGTGGTCATCAACTCGGTGGTGTTCCGCAGCAGCGGCCAGGGTCTGACCACCACCGGTACGTACACCGAGATGGCCTCGCGGCTCTCGGAACCGGTACTGCTCGGTCTCGCCCTCCTCGCCGTCCGCGGCCGCGTCAAGCGTTGACTTCCGCTCCCCTCCCTAAATGGAGGGGATTCCTACCACGGTCGGCTGACCGTCTCGGTGGGTTCCTGCTTCTTCGCGCTGCGCCGGGACAGGTCCCGGTCTTACTCGCGCTCGACAGGCTGACACTGCCAGTCCGGCAGCCTTGGCGACGTTGACCGCCGCGTTGATGTCCCGGTCGAGGACCGCCCCGCACTCCCGGCATTCCCACACGCGGATGTTCAGGGGCTTGGGGCCGTCCTTGATGCCGCACTGGGAGCAGACCTGTGAGGTCGGCTCGAAGCGTCCGATGCGGTGGAAGCCGCGCCCGTACCGGGCTGCCTTGTACTCCAGCATCGTGAGGAACGACGACCATCCGGCGTCGTGGATGGACTTGGCCATGCGTGTGCGGGCGAGTCCCTTGACCGCCAGGTCTTCCACTGCGACCGCTTGGTTTTCGCGGATCAGCTTGGTGGAGAGTTGGTGGTGGAACTCGCGCCGTGCGTCGGCGACCTGCGCGTGGGCGCGGGCGACCTTGATGCGGGCCTTGGTCCGGTTGTTGCTGCCCTTGGCTTTTCGGGACAGGCGGCGCTGTTCCCGCTTGAGCTTCTTCTCGGCTCGGCGCAGGAAGCGAGGGCTGTCGATCTTCGTGCCGTCCGAGAGGATCACGAAGTGCGTCAAGCCCAGGTCGATGCCGACCTGACCGGCCACCTCGGGCAGCGGATCATCCGTGCCGGTCTCGACCACGAACGAGCAGAAGTACCTTCCGGCCGCGTCTTTGACCACGGTCACCGTGGACGGCGTGGAGGGCAGCGTGCGGGACCACTTCACCCGGACATCGCCGATCTTCGGCAACGACAGATCCCCGCCGGTCGTGATCTTCCACCGGGCGTTGGCGGTGAAGCGGACGGCCTGCCGGTTGTCCTTGCGGCTCTTGAAGCGGGGCGTGCCCATGCGCGGGCGCTTGCCCTTGCGGCTGTCGAAGAAGTTCCGGTAGGCGGTGTCCAGGTCCCGAAGGGACTGCTGGAGTACGACGGCGGAGACCTCGCCCAACCAAGCTCGTTCCTCGGTCTTCTTCGCCGCCGTGACCTGCTTCGACAACTCGGCCGACGTCACGAACGGCAGCCCTGCCGTGCGGGCGGACTCACGAGCGCGGAGCGCATCGTTGTAGACCACCCGCGAGCACCCGAAAGCCCTGGCCAGCGCCGAGCGCTGAGGGCCGTTCGGGTACATCCGGAAGGAGTACCTGAGCTGCATGTCGATCACCGTACTCCCATTGACTTATGACTGAGTATCAGAACATCCGCACTGGTCGGCCACTGCACTTTCGTCCTGCACGCCCACTTGGTTTTCGTGACGAAGTTCCGGCACAAGGTCTTCACCGACGCCCACCTTCGCCGGATGGAGGAGATCATGCGGGACGTCGCGAGGGACTTCGAGTGCGAGATCGTCGAGTTCAACGGCGAGAGCAACCACGTCCACCTGCTCGTGAACTTCCCGCCGAAGGCCGCCCTGTCCAAGCTGGTCAACAGCTCGAAGGGCGTCAGTTCGCGCAGGCTCCGCCAGGAGTATCCGGAACCGGTCCGGCACTACTGACGGGCGCAACGGCTGTGGTCCGGCTCATACTTCGCCGGATCGGTCGGCGGAGCCCCCCTGTCGGCCGTCCGTCAGTACATCGAGCAGCAGAATCGTCCACTGTAACCTGCGGGTCACAGCAGCCCTGAGAATCGCTTCACCACCGGGCTAAAGCCCGGTGCACTGCGATTAGTCCCGGTAGCCGAACGGAACGCCTGGAACCGAGCACGGGATGGGGCGGACGCTCCGGTAGCCGACCCCGTACGCTTCCCCAGGGCAGCGACAAGCCGCCTTCTCAGCCGGTGTGAAGGATCCGAAAGCGATCGGGTTCCGCCGGGTCGCGATCGACGACCTGGATCGGCGTACCGGTCCATTGCCAAACGCTGATGCCCGGCGTGCGGGAGAACGTGATCTGCCCGCGAGTGCCTTCGACTGCAACATGCGGCCAGGAAGTGGCAGTGCTCGCCCGATCGGCGCCGCAGGAGCGCAGCATTTCGGCGAGGACGGTGACCGTGTCGTAGCCCTCGAAGGCGACGAAGGAGGGCGCTTCGGCCAGCCGCTCACGAAGGTCGGTCTCAACGCGTGAACCGAGTGTGCTGAGGCGCTCGGGCAGGTAGCGCAAGAACGGGATCGCGGCGCTGTCGTCGCCCAGCAACGTCGCCCACTCGGCGAACTCCGGCTGACCAGCCGGAGCACCCATCATGATCCCGGCGAGGCGTGGGTCGCGGCGGACGGACTTGACGATCGACACTGCCGGCTCGGGGTGACCGACCAGAAGAAGGAGGGCAGTCGTGCGGTTGTCGACGAGTTCGTCGCACACGGCCGCCGGGGTGAGCGCACGCATGTCGAGTTCGACGACGCTGCCGCCGCGTGGAGCGAGGTGGTTCCGCAGAATGCGGGCCCCGGATGCCCAGTAGACACTCGGCTCGGCCGCCACGGCGATGGCGCTGTGGCCCGCACCGAGAAGAAAGTCCGCGTAGATCCGCCAGCCGTGGGACTGCGCCGGGGCGAGGCGCGCGACCCGATCCGTCGGATGCTCGGTGAGCGCGTCGAGCACCGCTGACGAGCAGAGGAACGGCACACCGAGCGCGTCGGCGCTGGTGGCCGCGGCGCGAGCGACGACGCTGTGATACTCCCCCGCCACGGCAGCCACGCCCAGACGAGCCAACTCCTCCACGGCCGCCGCGGCCCTCCGTGGATCGGCTGCGGTATCTCGCACCACCAGCTCGAGTGGTCTTCCCACGATCCCGTCGGCGCCGTTGACATCGTGAGCGGCCAACTCGAGCCCGGCGAGCAGGTGTCGGCCTGCCTCGACCCAGCCAGGCCGAGTCAGCGGAACGAGAGCGCCGATCTTGACGGACGATCCCTCCGTCCGTCCCGCCCCGGGTGGTGATGGTGGCGAATCCATGCGTCGGTGTCTCCCGTCTGACGAACAGTCTGCGGTCTGCCGGATCTCGTCATGGCGAGGGCCGGAGGTACGAGTTCATTCCATGTCGCCGCGGCAGGCAACCTGGTGACCATGCCGGATCATGCCACCACCACGGCTGCCACCAGCCGCGGCTTCACCTGCGGCCTGGTGGAACTGCTGGCCGGCCTCGTACGAACCACTGGGCCATCCCTGGCGCCGGCATGCCCGCACGACTCGTTCCGACGGACGTGAACGTCGCCGCAGCTGCCGTCGCCGCGGCAGTGAACGCGACAACGAGCCAGAGCCCACCGACAGGAGTGTTCGTCTGCGGCGCGGCGAAACCTCCAGGCACCGCGTACACAACAAGGCGGTCTCCAGCCTTCGCGCCCTCGGGGCACGCTTTCCCCAGCGGGACGAAGTCCGACTCTCCGAGGCTCCGTTCGAGCCCGGTACCGTCGAGCCGCTCCAGCGAGCACTCCCACCAGGATCCGGTGACCTTCCCCGTCGGCGCGTTCCTCTCATGCCGAGTGGCCTTCGTGACCACGGTCTCGAGCGGCTTGCCCCAGACATCGAGAACGGCCTTATCCAGAAACGTCAACAGGACGAGCGATCAGGGTGCCTGGCCGCTCGTTTCGGCGCGTAGCGGACC
Organism: Streptomyces sp. AM8-1-1; assembly: GCF_032229325.1. Taxonomy (NCBI): domain Bacteria; kingdom Bacillati; phylum Actinomycetota; class Actinomycetes; order Kitasatosporales; family Streptomycetaceae; genus Streptomyces; species Streptomyces sp. AM8-1-1. The sequence continues at coordinate 8,019,153 of NZ_CP135086.1, read as the reverse complement.
CAGGCGGTGCAGCCCCTTGCGGTCGTAGTAGAGCGTCATGGCGAACCCGAAGGCCAGGGCCAGAGCGACGCCGATCGCGATCATGCCCCACCCTCGCATCAGCCCGGCATCGGCCCGGGCGTCGAAATAAAGGATGGCCCGCACTCCGTCGCTCAGTTGCCGCATCGGCTCGAACAGCGCCAGGAAGCGGTAGAAGTCGGGAACGGCTTGGAGGGGAATCGTCGCCCCTGAGGACGGCAGAGCCAGGGCGATGAACACAAACATGGAGACCACTTGGCCGATCCCGCCGAAGGCGGCGTTGATGGCCTGTACTCCCAGGCCCACGGCCAGGCTCGCGCAGAAGGAGAAGATCCACAGCAGCGGCAGGTGCGACGCGTCCATGCCCAGGATCGCGATCGCGGCGATCATCAGCAGGCTGGTGGTGAGCACAGTGATTCCCGCAGTCATGACCATCTTGAGCAGCAGCGTCTGCGTGCGGCTGATCGGCACCGTCGGGTGCCGGGTGTGCCACGGCCCGATTTCGTTGTCGGTGTAGCCCAGGCCCGCATCGACGCCGCTGTTGATGATGTTGCCGCCGACGAACGCGATGAGCACCAGGAGCAGGGTGTAGTAGAAGGCAGTCAGGCCGAGGCCACTGTGCCTGCCGATGGGGTGGCCCACCTGAGTGGTGATGGTGATGGGGTCGCCCAGGAGCGCCCGGGTCGTGGTGGCGGAGCCCTGGGCGGGAGCCTGGGCGGTCAGCTGTCGGCCGATCTCCAGGGATGCCTGGTGAGCCGCGTTCTGAGCGATGCGGGTGGCCAGGGCAGAGCCGAGGCTGCCCAGCCCGGGGTTGGTCAGGACGGTGAGCGTGGGCCGTGCCGTGGCACGCGGGGTCGTCAGCGCCGTCACCGAGGTGGTGAAGTCGGCGGGGATGACCAGGGCGCCGTAGATCTTGCCCGACGCCATTTGGTCCTGCATCTGAGCTCGGCTGAGGTGGCGCCACCTCACGGTGTCCGGTGGGGTCTTGGCGACAACCAACCGGCTCACCTGGGTGCCCACGGTCTGGTGCTGTCCTGGCTGCGCCGGGCCCTCATCCGTGTTGACCAGGGCGATCGGCAATCGGCGCAGATTCCCGTTCGGGTCGAGGATGCCGCCCATGTAGAGCAGCGTCAGGCACACGGCCACCAGCGCACACAGGATGGTCGGCACCAGCCAGAGCTTTCCGTGGCGCGCTACAGCGGAGGCGCGTACGAGCGATGTCTGCTGCTCCCCGGAACCGGCTGAGGTCATGACACTCCATCAGGGACACGGTCCTGCGCTGTCCGGACCTGGCTGCGGCGGTGTTGGCGTGACACAGGGGCCGCATACGCGGTGTCTCGGCAGTCCACGCTCGGGGAGTACGCGAGCACCGGCCGACCCTCAAGGGACGATAAGGCCTGTGGTCACGGCATTCCTCCACGACACGACAGCGGGCCACGAGGAGGTGTGTGATCGCCGCGGCAGGCCGGTCGATGTCGAGCGAAGCGACATCGACCGGCCTGCCGCAGCGACCACCGGAGACTCGCAGCCAGGGCTCCGCGCAATCGCCACGTCCAGTCAGGCGCGCTGTGCCGGGACACCGTCGCACAACGCGCCACCGGGGCGGCCGGACGACGCCACGGAACGTAGCCCACGGGTCAGAACGCGACCACCCCGCAGGCGCAGAGACGTTGCCTCATGCGTCAGCACCTCCCAACAAGGTGGCGCGGAAGAACGCGGTCGTGATCCCGCGATAACCGGTGTGCCCGGAGGCCCCTGCGTGCCGCAGACACCAGAGCTCGGGCTCGTCCTTGGTCTCAGCCGCTTCGGAGGATGCGCCGCACGTCGTGCACTCGGCCTCATAGACCGGACCGCTGCCTTGCCTGTCCGTACTCAGGGTCCAGTCGGCGTGCCGCGTTACCGAACGAGGTCTCACTGACTGATCGGGTAACGCGACATCGTCCAAGGGTTCTTGGCTACCGTCCATCGGCTGACGCCGACCTGTGGCGGTAAGCGATGAGAGCCCACACGGACTTTCCAACCCCGTCGCGTTCGCTGATGCCCCACTGGTCTGCCAGCGCGCTGACCAGTGACAGCCCTCGGCCGCGTTCCGATTCGCTGCTCGGGTCCTGGCTGCGAGGCCTTACATCAGAGCTGTCATGCACTTCAATGCGGAGGTCAGCACCAGCCAGCTGAAAGCGGGTCTCGATTTCGCGCCCGGGTGAAACGCGCGCATGGATCACCGCGTTGGTGACGAGTTCCGAGAGCACGACGAGTGCCGCGTCCTCGACTTCGGCCATACCCCATGCGGCGAGCGTCTTGGCCAGCTCTTCCCGGGCCAGGCCCACGCAGCGCGGATGGCGTGTCCATCGGCGCACCACCGGGCCGTTCAGCGCATCCTGTCGCTTCTGCATGACTCAGAGGATGGCCGCCTCAACGCCTCGCCGGTTCCCGGCGATAGGGGTACCCATGATGGGTAAGCTCCGCGCGGAGAAGCGCTGGTATTCCTGGATCCCAGGCAGATTTGGGGAAGTGCATGTCGGGAGACGTCTCACCACCATCGGCTTTACCGGCGCAGGTCCTCGGCCGAGCCGATGTGCAGGCTGCGCTGCGGAGGCACGACTTCGGTCAGGTCTTCAAGCTGGCCCGGCAATGGGGTGGGATCAGCTTTCTCAGGATCGCCGATGCGTGCGACATCAAACCGGAGCGTGTAGGGAAGCTGGCGCGAGGCGACGGCGCGATCACCACGTACGAGAAGATCGGGTACATCGCAGATGCCTTGCGCATCCCGGGCCACCTCGTCGGGATGGCCCCGCGCCCCTGGGAGGGGGCGTCGCAGCCCTCGCCCGCAAGTCCTCCGGAGCTGAGCTCTCCGCTGGCGACTGTCACCCCAAGAATTGCGGGCTTTCCCAGTTCCGATGATCTGGGAACCGTGGATCTCGAAGGAGACGAAGTGCAGCGCAGGAGGTTTCTCGCAGCTTCCATAGGCATCGCCACTGGTACAGCCGCGACGACGGCAACACCATCAGGACGCCGTATCGGACAGCGTGAGCTACGGCACCTGCAGCGACGTACCACCCGTCTCCGCAGCCTCGATGACGTGCTGGGCGGAGCCGATACACGGCACATCTACCGCGCGGAACTCGGTTCCACCATGAACCTGTTGCGCAATGCGTCGTACACCGAGGCGACGGGACGACAGCTCCTGAGCCTGGTGGCCGAGCAAGCCCAGCAGGCCGGCTGGGCCGCGTTCGACGCAGGTCGGCAGACCGAGGCGTCTGCTCTCTACGACAAGGCCTATCAGGCGGCGACCGCCGCCCAGGATCCCGCGCTGGCCGGGAACTCGCTGGCCTTCCTCGCCTACCAGCAGGTCAGCGCCGGTACCTCGGGGGTGGCGACGGCCGCCGCATCCTGCGAGACAGCCAGGGCCGACGCCCCCGCGACTGTCCGGGCCCTTCTCCTCGAACGGCGCGCCTGGGCCCATGCGAAAGCCGGCCAGGCCAACGAGACGGAGCAGGCACTCGGCCTCGCTGAGGAAGCTCTGACCGGGACAGCCGGCGACCGCCCCGGGCCCGACTGGTCATCCTGGGTCAACACCCGCGAGCTCCAGATCATGAAGGGCCGCTGCTGGACCGAGTTGCACCGCCCTCTGCGAGCCGTGCCCGCCCTCGAAGCAGCCTTGGCCGACTTCGACGACACTCACGCTCGCGACAAGGCGCTGTACCTCACCTGGCTGGCACACGCGTACCTTGACGCCGGCGAGGTCGAGCAGTCGGCAATTGTGATCGCGAAAGCCATGGACCTCTCCGCCGGCGTCGGGTCAGTGCGACCCCAGCAGCGCGCCCACGAGTTCCTGCTCAGGCTTCATCCCTTCCGGGCGGTCGCTCCGGTCGCAGAGGTCTTGGACCGCACGGCAATGTGATCATTCGGCGACGCTGCGAGCGATCCATTCCAGGCCCGCCGCGGAACCCGCCACGATCGGCACCGCGTTGATCTCCGGATTCTTCCAGGGGTGGCGCTCCAGCAGGTGCGCTTCGAGTGCGGAATAGCGGGCCGTCGTCGTCTTGAAGATCACCTGCCACTCCTCCCCCTCGCCGAACTCCCCGAGGTGCCAGAACACCGACGTGACCGGGCCGACCACCTGCGCACCGGCAGCGAGCCGGGCCTCCGTCGCTCCCTTGGCCAGCTTCACCGCCGCCTCGCGGCTCTCAGTTGCTGTGTACACCTGCACGCACTCAGTCATGCGCCGAGCCTAGGGCGGACGATGACCCGCCATCCAGAGCCCACCGGCTGCACCGACCCGGGCGGGTCGGCTGACCGCGTACGTCGGAGACCGGCTCAGGTGGACGCTGAGGACGCGGCGTGGATGCATGGCACGTCGAGGAAGCGTGCCCGCCTCGCCCCTCGCGGCCTGAGTGGTGACGGCCTGGCGCGAGGTCGGTCGGTCGTCCGGCGGCGAGAGCGACGCGCCTCCCATATCGCCGCATCGCACTGATGGCCCCTCGAACCCGTGCGCCACCTCGCTCGGCGGGACCGCGGCAGCTCACCTTCACCCCCCCCCCAGCGGCGTCGGCCGCCCCCTCTTTCGCGCACCCCGCCACCCTGACTTGCAAAATTAAATTTAGGGTCTAATGTGGATGACACGACCGAATCGGACAGCACTCGCAGATCCGCACATCGGTCGCAGGCCACCGAAACGATCAACCGGTCGCCGTCGACATCCCTGCGCCGGCCTTTGTACGGCGACACCCGAACAACCTTTGGAGATTCACCATGTCTGAAGTCCTTCCGCCGCACTCTCGACGGACTTTCCTTTCCACCTCGGCCGCTGCGACGGCGGCAGCAGTGGTCGCGGGATCCTTCAGCCTGTTCCCCGCCCAGTCGGCCGCCGCGGCCGAAACGGGAGCCGGCAAGGGTGCGGCAGTGGGCGGGGGCATCCGTCCCTTCCGTGTCCATTTCCCTGAGAGGGACCTTGTCGACCTCCGGCGACGCATCGTGTCCACCCGCTGGCCCGAGCACGAGAGCGTCGCGGATCACTCACAGGGTGTGCCGCGCGCGACGATGCAGGAGCTCGCGCGCTACTGGGCGTCGGAATACGACTGGCGGAAGGTCGAGAAGAGGCTCAATGCCCTGCCGCAGTTCATCACCGAGATCGACGGGCTGGACATCCACTTCATCCACGTCCGCTCCAAGCACAGGAACGCTCTGCCGCTCATCGTCACCCACGGATGGCCCGGCTCGGTCATCGAGCAGTTGAAGATCATCGAACCGCTCACCAACCCCACCGCCCACGGCGGGAAGGCATCGGACGCCTTCGACGTGGTGATCCCGTCGCTGCCCGGCTACGGGTTCTCCGGCAAGCCGGCCGCAACCGGCTGGGGACCCGACCGCATCGCCCGTGCCTGGACAGAGCTGATGAAGCGCCTGGGATACACGAAGTACGCGGCGCAGGGCGGCGACTGGGGCGCGCTCATCGTCGATCGCATGGCTGTGCTGAAACCCGCGGGCCTGGTCGGCATCCACACCAACCTGCCCGGTGTGGTTCCGCCCGACATCTCCAAGGCGCTCGCGACCGGTAGCCCGGTGCCCCCCGGTCTCTCGGCCGACGAGAAGCACGCGTACGAGCAGCTGCAGTTCACCTACAAGCACCTCGCCTACGCCCGCTTCATGGGGTCGCGCCCGCAGACGCTGACCGGGCTGACCGATTCACCCATCGGTCTGGCGGCCTTCCTGCTCGACCACGACGGGCGCAGTCTGGAGCTGATCTCCCGGGTCTTCGACGGACACCGAGAAGGCCTGACACGGGACGACGTCCTGGACAACATCACGCTCTACTGGCTGACGAACACGGCGGTCTCTGCCGCTCGCCTGTACTGGGAGAACAAGTACACCCTCATCCCCAACGGTGTCACCATCCCGGCTGCCGTGAGCGCCTTCCCGGACGAGAACTTCCAAGCCCCCAGGAGCTGGGCGCAGAAGGCTTACCCCAACCTCATTCACTACAACAAGCTCGACGAGGGCGGGCACTTCGCGGCCTGGGAGCAGCCGAAGGTCTTCACAGAAGAGCTTCGTACGGGGTTCCGGCCCCTTCGCTAGCCACCCGTGCGGGCGGGGGCGGACACATGCCCTCGCCCGCACCATCTCCCACGCACATGGACGGCGAAACGATCGCCGCTCCCATCCACGAAAGGCACAACCATCATGTTCGGCAAGATCGGTGCCCCCGAAATCCTGATCATCCTCGTCGTCTTCCTCCTGATCTTCGGCGCCAGGCGCCTGCCCGACATGGCGCGCTCGCTCGGGCAGTCCATGCGCATCCTCAAGAGCGAGACCAAGGCCATGCGCACCAGCGAGGGCGAGACCACTGTCCACGGCGCCGCTCCGGCACACGCCGGCTCCGCGGTCCGGGTCGAATCCGCAGGCCAGGACGGTCCCCCGCACGAGCCCCACGCCATGCCCGAGCCGCCGGAGGCCCCTGCAACAGCACACATCCAGGAAACCGTCAGCACGCGCTGACTCCCGACGCGTCCGCGGGAGGAACGAGGTCTGCTCATGCTTTCAACCACATCCCGGGCCCCCGAGGGGCACATGCCCCTTGCGGCCCACCTCCGCGAACTGCGGAACCGTCTGGTGAAGGCGACCGGCGCGGTCATCGTCACTACCGTTGTCGCGGGGCTGTTCTACAAGCAACTGATCGACGTCGTCATCGCGCCCCTGCCGGGCTGCAACCCGCTGGAGGGGAGCAGCCCGGCGGGATCCGGACGCTGCGGGATCATCGCCACCAACGGTCTGCTCTCGCCCGTCACTCTGGCCTTGAAGGTGTCACTGACCGCCGGCCTCATCGGCGCGAGCCCCGTCTGGCTCTACCAGCTCTGGGCCTTTCTCGCCCCGGGCCTGCGCAGCGGCGAGAAGAAGTACACCCTCATCTTCCTCGCCACCGGCATCCCCCTCTTCCTGGCCGGAGCGGCATTCGCCTACGCCGTCCTTCCCACGACGGCACAGTTGCTGATCTCCCTCACCCCCGACCAGGCCACCAACATCCTGCCGATCGACGACTTCCTCGACCTCGCCACCCGCCTGGTCGTGGTCTTCGGAGTGTCCTTCGAACTCCCCCTGCTCCTCGTCATGCTCAACCTGGCCGGCGTTCTCAGTGCCCACCGCATGGCCGGGTGGTGGCGGCACATGATTATCGGCGTCACCGCATTCGCCGCCATCGCCACACCCAGCGGCGACCCTCTGACCCTGCTCGCGCTCGCCGGCCCCATCACCGTGCTGTACCTGGTCGCCTGCGGCATCGCCTGGCTCAACGACCGCCGCCGAGGCCGCAGGACCACGGCAGGCACAGACCTCGACCCCGACGAGCCCTCGCCCCTTCCCGCCCTCGACGAGTCGCACCACAGCAACTGACAACCACTACTCGTGAACCGCACTGCCCAGGAAGCCACATGTTCTTCGACATAGGCCCGCTCGAATTGCTCACCATGTTCGTGATCGCCGTCGTCGTCCTCGGCCCGGACAAACTCCCCAAGGCAATCTCCGACGCATCCGCTCTCCTACGCAAGTTCAGAGCCTTCTCCGACAACGCACAGAACGAGATCCGCCAGGAGCTCGGTCCCGACTTCACCGATCTCCAACTCCGCGACCTGCACCCGCGAGCACTGGCGCACCGTGCACTCATCGCGGCCGAGGACGAGACGAGCCCGCGCGAACGCACGACATCACCCCCTCACAACGAGTCGGCCGGTGACGGGGACCGTCCCGAACCCGCCCGCGCCCATGGCACACCAACACTGACCGAACAGTCGCGCGCCTGATCCGGGCTACCCGATCCGGCAGTGCTGTCGGCGGCCTCCTCCGCCAACGGCCCGCGCAAGAGGCGCGGGCGAAGTCGCCCCCGCCCCGGGCAGGTGGCATCACTCCCACCGGCCCTGCCCGACCACAGAACCCTCACAGCAAAGGAAGAAGAACGATGGACATCAAGGGATCAGTCGCCCTGGTCACGGGGGCCAACCGTGGCATCGGCCGTGCATTCGCCCGAGCACTGATGGAGCACGGTGCGACCAAGGTCTACGCAGGCGTCCGTGACCCGGCAACCGTCGTCGATGACGATCTCACTCCCCTGCGCCTGGATGTGACCAAGTCCGAGGAGGTCGCCGAGGCCGCCGCTGCCGCGGGCGACGTCAGCATCGTGATCAACAACGCGGGTATCGGAGGCACCGGCACCAGCCTCTTGGAGGGCAGCTTCGACGACGCGCGCCGGGCGATGGAGGTCAATTACTTCGGAACCTGGGCTGTTTCCCGGGCGTTCGCCCCCATCCTCGCCCGCAACGGCGGCGGTGCACTGGTGAACATGCTGTCGCTGGCCTCCTGGGCCGGACGGCCTCTGTTCACCGGCTATGCCGCCTCCAAAGCAGCCCAATGGTCCCTGACGGACGCATTGCGGCAGGGCCTGCGCGATCAGGGTACGGCGGTGATCGGGGTCCATTCCGGCTTCGTGGACACGGCCCTCAGCGCTTGGACGGACGAACCGAAGATCAGTGCGGCCGACGTGGCCGAGCAGACCGTCCAAGCCCTGTCCCATGGCTGGATCGAAGTCCTCGCCGACGAAGAGACCCGGCGGGTCAAAGCCGCCCTCTCTCAGCCTCTCGATTCCGCACCCCGCACCTGAGGCGTCGCCCGGACGGCACAGGCGTGCCCGAAGACGGCAGGGCTCGCTACGGGTCCGTCGCACGGAAGGAAGAAGGACCCATGGACAGTTCTGCACACACGATGGTCACCGATGCGCCCGCGGCCGCCCGGATGGACGGCGCGGCGGTCGCTTTGCTCGATGCGAAGGGGACAGTGGTCGGCTGGACGCAAGCCGCCCAGCGGCTGGTCGGCCATGCGCCCGCGGACGTGGTGGGCCGCTCCGCCGCCTTCCTGCTGGCTGACGCCGAGGACCTGGCGAAGGCATCGTCGTTCTCCCAGCAGAGCGGTGCCTCCTCCGGCTGGTCCGGCTTCACCACGATCCGTCACCGCGACGGTCACAGCATCGACGTACGCCTGTGGATGCAGCCACTGTCCGGGAAGGACGGCCGGGCACGGTGGGTGGTGTCCGCGGCCGAGGCGGCCGCGCTGTCCTCATGGGCGACCGGCGGATCGGGGGTGGTGTCGCTCCCGGGTGCGCTGCATCTGCCGAGCCGCCCGCCGGTCGGCGTCGTGATCCGCGACACCGAACTGCTCTGTACGTGGGCGAACGACGCCCAGGGCGCCCGAGACCGCATCCCGCTCGAGCAGCGGCTGGGGCGCACGCCGACCCAGGCCGCGCCGGGCCGACGGGCCGAAACACTCGAAGCACTGATGCGTCAGGTGCTGGACAGCGGCGTGCCGACGATCAATGTGGAGTTCCGTACCTTCGCTCCGGCGCATGTGCGCCAGGAGTCCACGCTCCTGGCCTCCTTCTTCCGCCTCGACGATGCGCAGGGCCGTGCGCTGGGCGTGTGCGTCGTGATCGTGGATGTCACCGACACCCGGCGGGCGCGCGAGCGTCTGGCGCTCCTGGGCGAGGCCGGCAAGCGGATCGGGAACACCCTGGATGTCGTGCGGACGGGGCAGGAACTGGCCGACGTCGCCGTGCCGCTGCTGGCGGACTACGCCTCCGTCGACCTCGTGGAGTCCGTCTCGCTCGGTGAGGAGCCGCCGGTACACCTGGGCCCGCACGACGGACCGGTCCCCGCATTCCGCCGGGCGGGTCTTGCCTCGATCCATGCGGGTGTTCCCGAGGCCCTGTTCGCACGGGGCGAGCCGGTGCTCGTCCCTCCGGCGTCACCCTTGACCGGTGTCCTGCGCGCCGGAGAGTCCCCCTTCGTGAAGGACACCTCCCTGGGCACCTGGCTGGGCCGGGACGACACGGCGCGGGCGGAAAAGGCCCGCGACCACGGGATGCACTCGTTGATGATCGTCCCCATCCGGGCGCGAGGCGCCGTGCTGGGAGTAGCCGTGTTCGTGCGGGCGGACGCTCGTGTGCCGTTCGACCAGGATGATCTCCTGCTGGCCGAGGAACTCGTCGGCTGGGCCGCGCTGTCCATGGACAATGCCCGCCGGTACGCCCGTGAGCGCTCCGCGGCGCTGGCCCTGCAGCGTCATCTGCTCCCCCATCGCCCGACCGGGGGCTCTGCCGCCGACGTGGCCTGGCGCTACCTGCCGGCCGACAGTCACCACGGTGTCGGAGGCGACTGGTTCGACGTCATCCCCCTGTCCGGCGCCCGCATCGGCCTGGTCGTCGGCGACGTGGCCGGGCACGGCATCAACGCGGCGGCGACCATGGGCCAACTCCGTGCCGCCGTGCGCACCCTGGCCGACATGGACCTGCCTCCCGACGAACTGCTCTCCCGCCTCGACGACCAGGTCATACGCCTCGCCGAGGCCGATGCCGACCCCTTCGACCCGGCCGCCGCGACGATCGCCGCCACCTGTCTGTACGCCGTGTACGACCCGGTCACCCGGCAATGCACCCTCGCCCGAGCCGGCCACCCGCCACCCGCGGTCATCGACCCGGACGGAGAAGTATCTTTCCCCGACCTGCCCCCGGGAGCCCCACTCGGCGTCGGCCTGGTCCCGTTCGAGTCCGTCACCCTGGAACTGCCCGAGGGCAGCGTGCTGGCCCTCTACACGGACGGCCTGATCGAGGCCCGCGACCACGACATCGACGCCGGCATGAACCACCTTGCCGACGCACTGGCCGGGGCCACCGGACTGCCCCTGGACGCCGTCACCTCGTCCGCGGTGGAGCGTCTGTCTGCCCACGGTGACGACATCACCCTGCTTCTCGCACGCACCCGCGCGCTCGACCCGGACCAGGTCGCCTCCTGGGAGTTCCCCGCCGACCCCTCCATGGTCAGCTGCGTCAGGGCCCTGGCCCGCGTCCAGCTGACGCACTGGGGTCTCGAGCACCTGACCGCGTCCACCGAACTGATCGTCAGCGAACTCGTCACGAACGCCGTCCGGCACGCTTCCGGGCCGATCCGGCTGCGCCTCATCCGGCACCAGGCCCTGACCTGCGAAGTGCACGACACCAGCGGCAGTTCCCCGCGCCTGCATCGCGCCCCCGCCACCGGCGAGAGCGGCCGCGGCCTGCTCCTCGTCGACCAACTGTCCCGCCGATGGGGGACCCGTCACACACCCGACGGGAAACTCATCTGGGCCGAACAAACCCTCACCCACGGCCTCTGAAACCGACCATGCCGCCCTGCGGAACAGATCGATCTGCACGGGCGGCGCCCCGGTCGACACAGCGATCGGTAAGCCCATGCGCCGGGATCCATCCTGTGCGCGCCCACCGAGTCCCCGGCATCCAAGCGAAAGGAAGCTGCGCGTGCCGAACACCGAGAAGGCCCAGAAGCGAGACAGGGCCGAAGACGCCGTCGCTTCGGCGCGGCACGCCCGGTTCGGGTCCCTGCCCGAACGCGTCCGGCCGGAGGACACGACAGAAGTGGTCCCCCTCCCGACGTGGTCCCCGTCGTAGGACCGCTCAGACCACAAAAGGGTGCTCAGCTCTGCCCGTACGGGCATGTGTTCCGTCAGGCTGACAGGGCGCGGAAAGCACTTCCGATCAGACCGTGTCAGCCATCTCCTCGAGCATGACCACGTCCGCCGCGGGCACTTCGTGGCCGTCGTCATCGAGGAACCCGACATGTGCGGGCCCGTTCGTGGAGCGCACCCGCCGGAGCGCGGAGGGGCCCGAAGGGCGCGGTCGGTGAACGTCGCCCCACTGCTGGAGCGCGGCAAGCACCACCCGGAGGTCGTTCCCTGCCGCCGTCAGGTGGTAGCTCTGCCGCGGCCGACTGCCCGGTTCCTGGTAGGTCTGGGTGTCCAGCACGCCCGTCTCGACCAGCAGCTTGAGCCGAGCGCTGAGCAGGTTGGAGGCGATGCCAAGGGACGACTGGATCTCGGCGAACTTGTGTTTGCCCGCGAAGACCTCTCGGAGTACGAGCAACGACCAGCGCTCGCCGAGAATCTGCAGGCTCCGCTCGATGGAGCAGGCCGGCTCGTCAACCGCGAGATCGGACAACTGCTTTCCGGTTGACACTCCCCACCTCCATGTCGTGCGGGGTTCCGCGAATCCCCAGCTGCCGGACTGTCGTATCCGACAGTGTACCGGCTGAGTTTTCTCTTGCAAGTCAGAGTCACAACGGGACCGCCACCCGCGGCACCCCCGGAACGGATGCGCAGCAGGACTCCTGGCTTGCATTTTTAAATTCAGCATCTAACATGGACAGCATGACCGAATCAGCAGCGACCGTGCGCATCATCGAGGAAACGCCCGCGTACTGGCGGGTCCTGTTCGACAACCCGCCCCTCAACGTGGTCGACCACACCGTGTTCGAGGGACTCCAGTACCTGCTCGCACGGATGGACAACAACCCGACTCTTCGCGTCGTCGTGTTCGAGAGCGCGAACCCGGACTTCTACCTCGCCCACTTCGACATGTCCGGCAAATCGGCGAGCATCGCCAAGGCCGCCGGGCCCTCCGGCGTAGCCATCCCGACGGACACTTTCGTCCGCCTGACCGAGTCCCCTGTGGTGAGCATCGCGAAAATCCGCGGCCGTGTCCGGGGCGTGGGGAGCGAATTCATCCTCGCCTGCGACATGCGCTTCGCCTCCCGCGAGAACACCGTTCTGGGTCAACCCGAGGTCGGCGCGGGGGTAATACCCGGAGGCGGGGCCACGGAGCGCCTTCCCCTGCTCACCGGCCGCGGTCGTGCGCTGGAGATCATCCTCGGCGCCGACGACTTCGACGGCGACACCGCCGAACGCTACGGCTGGGTCAACCGGTCCCTTCCGGACGGCGACCTGGACGGATTCGTCGATACGCTCGCACGGCGCCTCGCCTCCTTCGACCGTCGCCCGATCGAAAGCGCGAAGAACCTCGTGAATCAGGTCTCCCTACCCCCGGTCGACAGGCTTCTGGCCGGCCGCAACGCCTTCGCGGAAGCCCTCACCTGGCCCGAAACCCGGCAGCGCGTCGCCGCCCTGTTCGCACGCGGGTTGCAGAGGGAAGGCGACCTGGAGAACCGATTCGGCGCTCACCTCACCGATCTGCTCGACGACCGGGCAACTGTCGACACCGACATGATGTGACCGGCGCACGGACGAAGGCGCCGGAACCGCGCGAGATCCGTCAAAGAGCCTTCGCCGCGAGGATTGCCTCGACCCGGGCGCGGATCTGGTCCGTCGCGAGGCCGCGGATGGTGAGGGTGGTACGGCGGCGCAACACGTCGTCGGCCGTCTCGGCCCATTCGTGATCGCGGGCGTAGACAACCTGCGCCCAGATCTCGGGGGCGTCGGGGTGAATGCGTTCGGCGAGGGCGGGATCCCGATGAGCGAGACAGGCAATCTCGTAGGCCAGGGTTCCGTAGTGGGTCGCCAGGTGCCGGGCCGTGTCGGCGGCCATCTGCGGGCCTTGTGCCGTGTTGTCGGTGAGCAGCCCACGGGTGACAGCCCGCGGGTTGGCGATACCCGGCAGCGGCAGTCCCTTCGGGAGCCGGGAGACCGGCTCGTACCCCTCTCCCAGCGGGTGGCCGGGCAGTGACTCCAGCTTCTGCAACACCGTGCGGCCGATGTGGCGGAAGGTCGTCCACTTGCCGCCAGCAACCGAGAGCATGCCGCCGCTTCCCTCGGTGACCACCGTCTCGCGCTTCGCTGTCGAGGTGTCGCCGGGGCCGCCGGGGAGGACCCGCAGACCGGCGAAGGAATAGGTGATCAGATCGCGGGACAGCTGCTGGTCGCGGATCGAGTACGCGGCCTCCTCCAGGATCTGGGCGATGTCGTTCTCATTGACCCCGACGTCCGCCGGGTCGCCCACGTACTCCTCGTCGGTCGTACCGAGCAGCAGCATGTCCTCCCACGGGAGGGCGAAGGTGATCCGGTACTTGTCGATCGGGGTCGCCAGCGCCGCCCTCCACAGCGAGGTGCGCTTCAGCACCAGATGGGCGCCCTTGGAGAGCCGGATGGAGGGGGCCGCGTTCGGGTTCTCCATCCTGCGCAGGTGGTCCACCCACGGACCGGTCGCGTTGAGCACCAGACGCGCATCGACACCGAACTCGGTGCCGTCGATACGGTCCTTGAGCTCCGCGCCGGTGACCCGGCCTCCGGTGAAGCGCAGCCCTTGCAGTTCGGCGTGGTTGAGAACGGTGGCACCCGACTCGACAGCGGCGCGGACCGTCATCAGTGCCATGCGCGAGTCGTTCATCTGGTCGTCGCCGTAGACCGCAACGGTCTGGAGGTTGTCGGTGCGCAGCTCCGGCACTGAGTGGACCGCCTTCTCCGGGCTCAGCAGGTGGCCGACGCCGTCACCGAAGGCGGAGAGCGCGGAGTACGCGAACACTCCCGCTCCCAGCTTCGCCGCGCTGTGCGGTCCGCCCTTGTAGATGGGCAGATAGAAGGTGAGCGGGTTGGCCAGGTGGGGGGCCACCTGGCGGGAGACCGCACGGCGCTCGAAGTGGTTCTCCGCCACCAGCTTCACCGCGCCGGTCTGCAGATAGCGCAGACCGCCGTGGAGCAACTTGGAGGAGGCGGAGGAGGTGGCGCCGGCGAAGTCGCCGGCGTCCACCAGAGCCACCCGCAGCCCGGATTGCGCGGCATGCCAGGCGGTGGAGATGCCCAGAATGCCGCCGCCGATCACCAACAGGTCGTACGTCGCCATGGACAGCCGCTCCCGCGTCTCGACGCGGCTCAGCCGTGTGCTGGTCATGAGGGTCGTCATGAGGTCTGCACCTTGCCTTGATGGGTCGGCCTGATCAGGCAGCCGCAGGGAGAGCGCACGTTGTGCGCACGGTCACCGGCGCACACACCTGCGGCCCCTGGTCCCCTGTCCGTCCCGATGTGGGCGGGGAGAGGGGACCGCAGGTGTGTGCGTCGGTCACCGGAGTGCTCCCGCGAGGTCGAAGGACGGCTCAGGTGAACGCGAGCTGGTAGATACCCGCCGCCAGGGCCCCACCCGCCAGCGGGCCGACGACGGGGATCCAGGCGTAGCTCCAGTCCGAGCCGCCCTTGTTGGGCAGCGGCAGCAGGGCGTGCACGATGCGCGGGCCCAGGTCACGGGCCGGGTTGATGGCGTAGCCGGTCGGGCCACCGAGCGAGAGGCCGATACTGACCACGACGAAGGCGACGATCAGCCCGCCGAGGATGCTCAGGCCTTTGCCGCTGTCGTTGAGGCCCTGTGTCAGGACGGCGAGCACCAGCACGGTGGTGCCGATGATCTCGGTCGCCAGGTTCTGCCACACCACACGGATCTCAGGACCGGTGGAGAAGATTCCCAGAACCGGGCCGGCCTTGGGCGCGGCCTTCTGGTCGACCAGCCCTTCCACCTCTGGCTGGGCCGCGAGAATCTCGCGATCCGTGAGGTGGGCGTGGAACTGTCCGTAGTAGGCGATCCAGACGAGTGCGGCACCGATCATGGCGCCCACTATCTGCCCCGCGAAGTAGACCCAGATGTTGCTCCAGTCATCGTTCGCGATCGCGATACCGAGCGTGACCGCCGGATTGAGGTGGGCGCCGGAGAGCGCGCCGACCATGTAGACCGCGGTCATGACCGCGAATCCCCACCCGAAGGTGATCGCCACCCAGCCGGCGTTCTGTGCCTTCGAGCGCTTGAGTACGACAGCGGCGACCACGCCGCCACCGAGCAGGATGAGTACGGCGGTACCTATGAGTTCGCCGATGAAAATGTCGGAGCTGGACACACTTGGCTCCCTCTCGCCCCACCCCCGGCCGACCGGGAGTCAGGGCATCTCATTGACCGGATGGCACACACACAGCCGACCCGCAAGGCGCCGTGTGTGCACGGTCGGGGCTGCATCCGCCCGGTCTGGCGGCGGTAGCACGTGCGGGCCCGCTGCCGCCGGGCTCGTTCCTACCTCCATGGGACGCCCCACCGGCGGCGGCGGCAACCTGCGGATGCACATGACAGTGCCGCAGCGGTGACCTGCCCGTACGGTCGGCGACACAGCCCGGCGTGGTGCCTGCGTGATCAAGCCCCCCCTGCCTGCGGATTTGCCCAGCAGACACCTTGATCATTTCCACCCTCCGGCCCATCGAGGCATCGACATGCCGATGACGATGACGATGAACGACCAGGCGCCGCGGCGGGCGATCGGGAGGCGGAGTGGTCGAGCAGGCCAGGGCGTTTCGCAGGCCGCCGGCTCAGGGGGTGTGGCGGCGGACCGCGTCGAGGAGCTGGTCGATGTCGTCGGTGCTGTGCGAGAAGGCGGTGACGAACCGGACGATCCCCGCCTCCCAGCGGTCGTGGTAGAAGGCGTAGCCCTCCGCGAGGAGCCCTTCGGTGACCTGCTGGGGCAGGCGGCAGAAGAGAATGTTGGACTGCGGCGTGGCCAGAAGACCGGTGCCGGGGATGGCCTTGAGGCCGTCGCCGAGCCGGGTGGCCATCGCGTTGGCCTGGCGGGCGTTGCGCAGCCACAGTCCGTCGGTGAGATACGCGTCGATCTGGGCCGTGTGGAAGCGCATCTTGGAGGCGAGCTGGCCGGCGCGCTTGGCGCGAAAGGCGAGCTCGGTGGCGAGTGCGGGGTCGAAGGACACGATGGCGTCTGCGGTCATCGCACCGTTTTTGGTGGCGCCGAAGGACAGGACGTCGACACCGGCCTTCCAGGTCATCTCGGCGGGGGTGGCGCCGAGGTGGTCCAGGGCGTTGGCGAAGCGCGCACCGTCCATGTGGACGCGCAGTCCCGCGTCCTTGGCGATGGCGGACAGGCGGCGGATCTCGTCCAGGGTGTAGACGCTGCCGCTCTCGGTGGCCTGGCTGAGGCTCACCGCGGACGGTTGCACGGTGTGCACGTCACCGGCCCGGCGGCGCACCGCCACCTCCAGCAGCTCGGGGTCGATCTTGCTGTCCGGCCCGGGGACACCGACGAGCTTGGCACCGTCGGTGAAGAACTCCGGAGCACCGCATTCGTCGTGGTTGATGTGGCTGTCGGGGTGAGAGAGCACGCTGCCCCATGGCGGGGTGAGGGCGGCCAGGCTCAGGCCGTTGGCGGCTGACCCGGTGGAGACCGGGAAGACATCGACATCCCGCTCGAAGATCTCGCTCAGCTTGCGGCGGGCACTGTCGGTGAAGGGGTCGTTGCCGTAGGGAAGGACCTGCCCGGCGGCCGCGTCGGCTACGGCGCGGGCTATCTGCGGGGATGCTCCGGCCATGTTGTCGCTGATGAAGGCACGACCGGAGGGAGTGGTGGCGAGGGTGGTGCTCATGAGGGTCTTCCTTGATCTCAGGTGCTGATGGGCGAGGCGAAGACGACGGTGATGTCCACTTCCTCGACCCCGGTGCGGTAGAAGTGCGGAGCGTCGCCGGCGAAAGCGAGCATGTCCCCGGGGGCCAGCTCCTGCGGGGCGTCGACGGGGCCGGCGGTGACGCGTCCGGCGGCGATCAGCAGATGCTCGATCGTGCCGGTGGCGTGCGGGACGCCCGGCAGCTCCGTCTCCGGAGGAATGCGCAGGCGCCAGATCTCCAGGCTGTTGCCGCTGCTGATGCGGCGCAGCAGTTCCCGGGAGACCTCGCCGGGCTCCCTGTCCGTGGCCGGCCGGAAAACAGGCCCGGTGTCGGCGTCACGCGCCAACAGGTCGGCGATCGGGATGCGCAGGGCGATCGCGATCGCGTCCAGAGTGTCGATCGTCGGATTGCCGTTGCCGGCCTCCAGCTGCGACAGCGTGGCCTTGCTCAGCCCGGCGCGCCGGGCCATCTCCGCCGCGCTCATGCCGCGCTGTTGGCGGCGCAGGCGGATCTTCGCGCCGACCGCGGCTGCGGTGCTGCTCACGGGCAGGCGGCCGGTAGGCGGGGGCGTCATCAATGGCTCCTGTGCGTTGCGGTGCAGGACACGCGGATGCGGTGCTCCTTGATCTTCAGCGTCGGCAGCGCCGCATCGGCGCGATTGCCGAGGCTGCGAATGCGCCTGTGGAGGCGCGGCGCAGCGTGCGACTGCTCCCGAACCAGGATGATCTCCGCGCCCTCCAGCGTCCCCCTGACGGCGAGCCGGCCCCCGCCCTGCCGAAGGAACCGGCAGGGCCGGACTGCCACTCGTGGCGTCCCGCCTCTCTCACCGACGGTGCTCACGCGCACAGAGACCCGCCCCGGACGGGGGTCATCGAGGTGGGCGCTGACCCGTCCACGCCCGCCCAGAACTCTCACAGGATGAACCATGCGTTCACTATACCGAACGCACTGGGGTGGTGAACCCTGCGTTCGTTTTAGTGAACGGTTTCGTCGACGAGGGACCATGGAGCGCCAACGACTGCCGAAGGGCGTCGGCAGCCGACGCCACCGAAACTGAAGGAAGCCAGGTGTGCCCGCCCAGCGAGGCGGCACCGGAGTCGGCGTGCGTCAACCTCTCGAACGAGGGAGGACACGATGTCCTTGTCCATCGATGTGTTCAACAGTGGCTACAAGCCGGTTCCGAACCCGCCCGGCTGGACCGCACCGCAACAGGCCACATGGCCGGCCACCACGGCGAGCCTCATCTCCGGCAGCACCGACGCGCTCCTGGTCGACGCCCTGATCACCACGGCCGAGGGTGAGCGACTGGCCTCCTGGGTGCGGGAGTCGGGCAAGAACCTGACGACGGTCTACATCACCCACGGACACCTGGACCACTTCTTCGGCGCCGGGCCCACGCTGGCGGCATTTCCGCAGGCACAACTGGCGTCCCTCCCCGAGGTGGTGAGCCAAGCCCAGACGTCGGCCCGGTCGCTGGAGAGCTGGAGGGGATGGCTCGGGGGGCAGTTCGATGAGAAGGCAGCCATTCCCACGGCCCTGACGTCCGACGAACTCGAGATCGACGGCCACGTCGTGCGCCCGCTTGTCCTCGGACGGAGCGACGGTGTCATCAACAGCGTGGTCCACGTGCCCGATCTGGCCACCGTCGTCTCCGGCGACGTCGCCTACAACAACATCCATATGTGGCTGTGGCGCTCCACGCCGGACACCCGGACCGAGTGGCTCGCCACGCTGGACGCCTTGGCGGCTCTGCGACCGGAAAGGATCATCACCGGCCACAAGGACCCGGACGCACCCGACGACGACGCTCGACGCGTTCTCGACCAGAGCCGGCGCTACATCGAGGACTTCGACAGGGCCGTGGCCGGCAGCACTTCCGTCCCCGACCTCGTCGGCCGGATGATGGAGAAGTATGCGGCGTACGGAAACCTCTACACCCTGATCGCAGCCGCTGCCAGCCAGTTCGACGACTGAAGCCCCATCCGATCCGAAGGGAACCTCTGCGGGCATCAGTGCCCGGCGCACGGCGCGGCGTGCACGATCCCGAGGGCCCTGGTTCTACTCTCACCGCATGGCTGACATGTTCGATCACTCGCCGCACGTGTGGACCGTCGGGCGCCTGCGTGAGGTGCTCGCGGATGTTCCCGACGAGACACCGATCCACATCGGCGTAGCCGACACGCCGGGTGACTTCGAGGACTACGGCGACTACGTCCTGGTCAACGCGGAGCCCGTGGAGCTCGACGCCGCCAACGCCGAGCCGCAGGTACAGTTCACGCTCTTCGCGGACGCCCAGGCCGGCGTCTACTACCCCGCCCCCGACTGACCGGCACGTGGCCCGCGGGTGGGTCCCTGCTTCAGGGCGGCCTGCGGGTACAGCCCCAGCCGCCGCGGGTCATCTCCGATCAGACGGACGGTCGGGCATGATCTCCCGGACCTCTTGCGCACAGCGGCACGCGGCAGCGATCTTGGCGGCCCACTCCAGCGCGTCCTCACGTGAGGGCACATCGATGATCGAGAACCCGCCGAGCACCGCCTTGGTCTCCGGGTACGGGCCATGCGCAACGGTCCCGTCGGTCGACACGATGTTCGCCCGCTGCCTTTCCAGTCCACCGCCGAAGACCCACACACCGGCCTCCTGAGCCTGGCGCACCACCTCGTGCGAGGCCTCGGCAACCTCGGGCAACTCCTCCTCGGGGAAGGTCATCGCGCCGTCATCGAACGAGATCAGGTACCGCGTCATACATGGCTCCCTTGACCGGTGGCCTCACTCGGCCGCCTCTCACCCTACGACGAACGCCTCCCTTCACAACCGACAATCGCCCCGACTTCCGGAACACGCCCCACAGCCTGGCGGCGTGCTGAACACGCACGTGTACCACCGTTGACGTCCCCGGTGTTCACCCCTCCGGCGCCGAAGAAACCCGACGTAGCGAGTAGTCCCGCTGGTGTCACGGGGCGTCAGGCACGGTGCGACGCAGGGGGGAATGAGCGCGGTGGCCGGCCGGCCGAGTATGCGTCGGCCCGTCCTGAAGGTCGTCCGGGCGTTCAGTCATCGGCGATCTGCAGGGCCAGTGCGAAGTACTCACCATCGGTGCCTGCGAGCAGACTGTCGAACAATGGGATGAGTCTATTCACCGCACCACCCTCGACATCGTGGTTGGTCCACCAACTGCCCTCCGGCCCGAGGGTGGCCACCACCCGGGCCGCAGCGCGCTCGGCGGTCTCGAGGGGCAGGTGCCTGTGGCTCGGCCAGACCAGGTCGACCGCCGCAACCTGAGCCAGGAACGAGGCGGCCTCGTGCGTCTCCACCGGCTCCAGAGAGGCGCAGATCTGAGGCACGAAAGGCGCGGTGTACCCGGGCAGGAAGCGCTGCCAGGCCTCGTCCGCCGCGACCGCCGACAGCAGCGTGCGGATCCGGGCCGCCAGCTCCGGCAGGTCGGGATCCGGCTCGGTGAACCGCCCGGCCGCCACGAACACCCTCGTGGGCACGGACAGCTCTGCCATGCCGGCCCGCAACTCGGCCAGGACCCCGATGGACATCACGGCGTGATTCTGCCGTACGGGTGACTGAGCCGCCTCATCCGACCCCGCCGCAGAGGGCGCGGTCCACCAGCCCGCGGACGGCTCGTTCGGCCGCGAGCCGCTGCTCGTCGCCGCCGGTGCCGTTGGCGACGACGACCACAGAGCGGCGCCGGTCCGCGGTGAAGCCGGTGCGCACCGTGAACCCCTCCAGGTCCCCTCCGTGGCCCCAGGTGTCACCGCCGCAGGTCAGCGGCTGCTGCATCAGCCCCAGGCCGTACCGCAGGCCGGGGAACCCCACCTCGAAGTCCTCGCCGACGGACACGGTCCTGCGCATCTCCGCGAGCTGGGCGGTAGGCAGCAGGCGCCCGCCGAGCAGTGCGGTGAAGAAGCGGTCCACGTCTCGTTCGGTGCTGACGAGGGCAGCGCCCGCGCCCGCCGAGGAGACGTTCCTGGCCGTGGTGTCGGTCCAGGTGACCGAGCCCGGGAACCGGTGGTAGGTGTGTGCGTGAGGGGGCTTCAGATACGGGTCGTCGCCGGGGGCATAGGTGCCGGTGAGGCCGAGTGGAAGGATGATGCGGTCGCGCACCTCCACGGCCCAGGGCCGCCCGGTGACCCTTTCGATGATCATCCCGGCGAGCAGGTAGCCGGGATTGGAGTAGTTCCAGTCGGGCTCGGGGTCATCGGCCGGTGCGGGCGGGAAATCGGGCCGGTGGCGCACCGCGCCGGCGACCAGCTGCTCGGGGTCCCAGTGGTCGAATCGTGTCCGCTCGAAGTCGGCCGCCGTGTTGCCGGTGTCCTCCTCGGGGCCGTAGTTGTGCAGGCCACTGGTGTGCTGCAGGAGATTCCTGACGGTGATACGGCTGCCGTCGTTGCCATTGCCGCTCACCACACCCGGCAGCCGGCGTTCGACGGTGTCGTCCAACGACAGGCGCCCCTCGGCGACGAGTTGCAGCACCACGGTGGCCACGAACGTCTTGGTCACGCTGCCGATCCTGAACGCCACACCACGCGGCACGGGGCGGCCGGTGTGCAGCTCGGCCTCACCCGCTCGGGCCCGTACAGTACGGGCGCCGTCGCGCACCCGCACCGTGATGCCGACGAACCGGCCCTCCGCAAGGACACGCGCCGTCTCGCGTTGCAGCTGCCGTAAGGTCAGGCGGTCTTCCGTGGACGCCGGGTGGGAGGCGGACGCGGCACCCGGCACGAGAGTGGTCGACGCAACTGCGGTAACGAGCACAACGGCGGTGGTGAGCCGGGCCCGCGAGGTCTTCACTGGTGCCTTCATGCCCTCACACTCTGCCGGGGCGGGCGGGCCTCGCCCATGGCGGCAGCCTCCGGAACGGCGGTGGGATACCTCCAGGGCGCGGGTAGGGCCGGCCTGCAAGGGAGTTCGGGACGGGCGAACCCCGCGTCGACCCCGGACACGGTCCGTCCGGCCGGCTCGACCGGGCCGGGTACCGCATCCGTCGGTGTCACCACGTCAGCCTCGAGCACACCCGGCTCGGCAACTGCCCTGCCCCCCGGGACCGCGCCGACGCCGCGTCGCAACCCCCGAGACTTCCAACCCACGCTGTGACAGGGGTCACGACGATGAGAAAACCTGCGGTGCGTGCCGGGCGTCTAGCAGGTGTGAGATCAGTCAGGAAGGTATCGGGCGAGTTGGACGAGGAGCGTCTCGTCCGGCTGGTGGCCAAGGGCGACCGTGCCGCGTTCGAAGAGCTGTACCGGCGCACCGCGCCGTGGATGGCGGTGCGACTGCGCCGCCGTTGCGCGGATGAGCAGATCGTCGCCGAGGTGATGCAGGAGACGTATCTCGCGGTGTGGCGGGCGGCGGACGCGTTCGCCGGGACGGTGGCCGGCGGGACGGCGGTCGGATGGCTGTGGACGATCGCGGCACGCCGCCTCGTCGACGCGTTCCGGCGCAGGGCCCACCACGCGGAGCCGCCGCCCGCGGCGGCCTCACAGCCACTGGCGCCCGCCGCGGAGGAGGAGGCGCTCGCAGCGACCGTCGGAGGTGACGTCGGAGACGCATTGCGACGCCTCGCGCCGGAGCTCAGACAAGTACTGCAGGCCATGGTGCTCGACGGACTGTCCGTCCGGGAGACCGCGGTCCTGCTCGGACTGCCCGAGGGGACGGTCAAGACCCGTGCCCGCCGGGCCCGGATCGCGATGCGGGAGGCGCTGTCATGAGTGGGGAACACGCGTCGAAGCGGATCATCGACCGTTATGCGCGCGGCGACACGGACATCGCCGCCGACGAGTTGTGGGCCCTGGAGGCCCATCTGGAAGCGTGCGGACTGTGCCGTGACCGGCTGTCCTCCGCTGTCACGGCCGAGGGTCCCGCCGTCGCGGCGCTGGTCGACACCGTATGGTCCGGCCTCGAACCCCACCTGGCTGCCGCGGCGCCGCAACAACGACGCAGGCCGGCGTGGCTGTCGAGGTGGGTGACACCCGCGATGATGCCGTGGCTGGCCATGGCTGTCAGCGTGACGCTCATCGCGCTCCTGCTCGACGTGGCCGGCTCCGGCCCCGGCGACGTGTCGTTCGTGCTGCTCCTCGCCCCGGTCCTGCCCGTACTCGGCGTCGCGGCGTCGTGGTCGCACGGCCTCGACCCGGCGTACGAACTGACGGCGTCCGTCCCCAGGGCCGGGCTCTATCTCGTCCTGCGCCGCACCGCGTCCGTGCTCGCCGTCGTCGTCCCCGCCCTGTGGGTGAGTGGATGGTTCACGGGAGTGACGGCCGCTCAGTGGCTGCTTCCCTGCCTGGCCTTCACCTCCGCGACCCTGGCACTCGGCGGCATCGTCGGCGTGACCCGGGCCGCCGTCGCACTGGTCGGTGCGTGGGCCGCCGTGATCGTGGCGCCGACGCTGGCCGCCGGCCGAACCCCGGTCGTCCTGCAGACAGCCGGGCTGCCCGTATGGGCACTGATCCTCGGGCTCGGCATCGGAATCGTTGTCGCCCGCCGGGGCGCCTACTCGGTACTGGGAGCGCATCGTTGACCACCGGAAAGGAACACCACATGATGCGCGCGGTGAGCGCGGCCGAGATCGCACCGACTGCCTACGCCTGGGAGATCCGGGCCACTGGGCTGAAGGTCCGAGTCGGCAGGAAGCGGATGGCCGTCGACGGGCTCGACCTGTCGCTGGGAACCGGCGTACACGGCCTCCTCGGACCCAACGGGGCGGGCAAGACCACCCTCATCCGGGCACTGGCCACAGTCCTGCGCCCCACCGAGGGCACGCTGGAAATGCTCGGCGAGACCGTGGGCGGCGTGGGCGAGCATCGTTCGCTGCGCCGCCGGATCGGCTACCTGCCGCAGGAGTTCGGCTACTACAAGCGTTTCACCGTGCGCGAGTTCGTCGAGTACATGGCCTGGCTGAAGGAGGTGCCCAAGGCCGACATCCCCGCCGCGGTGCAGCGTGCCGTGGAACGCGTCGGGATGGCGGACCGCGCCGACGACCGGATGAAGGCCCTGTCGGGCGGCATGGTGCGACGGGTCGGCATCGCCCAGGCCATCGTCAACGACCCGACGATCCTGCTCCTGGACGAACCGACCGTCGGCCTGGACCCGACGCAGCGGTTGCGCTTCCGCGAGCTGCTGCAGGAGTTGGGCAAGGACACCTGCGTCGTGGTCTCCACCCACTTGGTGGAGGATGTCGCCGCCGCCTGCACCGGCGTGGTGCTGTTCGCCGAGGGACGGCTGGTCTTCCAGGGTCCACCGGACGAACTGGCCTCGGTCGGCGGCCCCGAGCATGTGGGCGACAGTCCGCTGGAACGCGGCTACTCGGCGATGCTGCTCAACCCCGCGCAGGGAAGGAACGCCTGGTGAACACCCGTGTCCTGCGCATCGAGTTGAGGCGTTCGGTCGCCCCGTGGGCCGGTGTGGTGCTCCTGACTGCCACGCTCGCGTTCCTGTACTTGCTTCCCGGCCTGTGGTGGAGCGGCACCGTTCGGTGGACGGCCCAGTGGACGTCCATGGCCATGTGGACCCGTTCACTGCTCGTCCTGCTGTGGCCGCTCGTCGTCGGACTGGGGGCACTTCAGGGGCTGCGTGAGAACCGGTCCAGGATGTCCGAACTGCTGGCCAGCACGCCGCGGCCCGCCCGGCACCGCGCCGCCACCCTGGCGGGCGCGATGTCACTCGCCACCGTCTCGGCCTTCGCGTTCGTCGTGCTCCTGGGTGCGGCCCAGGTGCTGGCCGACGCCGAGTACGCGCACCTCGGATGGCTGCCGATCTCGCTGGTGGGAGTGTTCTCCCTCGCCGCGGGGGCCCTGCTGGGCATGGGGGTCGGGCGCGCCCTGCCGTCCGCGCTCACCCCGCC
This sequence comes from Streptomyces sp. AM8-1-1, assembly GCF_032229325.1. Lineage (NCBI taxonomy): Bacteria > Bacillati > Actinomycetota > Actinomycetes > Kitasatosporales > Streptomycetaceae > Streptomyces > Streptomyces sp. AM8-1-1. Next base: position 7,994,046 of record NZ_CP135086.1, on the reverse strand, counting down.
GGTGATGGCTGTGGGTGCCTTTGTCTTCACCAACGTCCTGCGCGCGGCGAACGAACCGGCAGTGCCGGAGCCCGCCGTGCCGAACCGCCTCTCGCTGCTGTCACCTTCCGTGGCGCAGGTGCGCGAAGTGCTCCTCACTCTCTCCCCCTCCGTACACGTCGGGCAGACGGTGTGGCTGCTCGGCGTGGCCGCAACGGGCTTCGCACTGCTGGTCGCCTCGACCGCCCGCACCCGGCTGCTCGCCCCGTCCCCCGTCCTGGCGGGCGCCGCGATCGCCCTGCTCGTCCTCCCTTCCGATCCTCGCCGGACGTACGTCGTCGACGAAGCGGCAGCGGCGATGGTGTGCGAAGGCCCGGTTTGCGTGACGAGACTGCACCAGGCACGACTCGCCGACCTCGCAGGTCCCGGACGGAAGACACTGCGCCTGCTCCGAGACACCTTGGGCAGCCAGGCGCCGGACTCCATCCGTGAGAGCACCGCCCCACGGGAGCAGGGCGGCATGCCGGAACGGTCTCGCACGGCGGTGCTCGTCGACTTCGACGACAAGATGATCGCCTCCGCGACGGGAGAGGACCTGACCCGGGCCCTGCTTGCCCAGGGCATGGCACCGATTTGCAACGCGCGCAGCGACAGGGAGAGTGGCCAGATGTACGAGATCGCCACACAGAGCATCGCTGCGGGCTGGGTCCTCGGAGGCCTCAAGCCGCTCGGCGGTACGGTCCATCCCGTTTCGGACCAGCTCGAACTCGCCGAACCCGTGTGGAAGAAGCTCACTGCGCTGCCGCGTGCCGAACAGCTCTCGCGGATCAACGCGATGCACGCGGCTGCGCTCTCCTGCAAGGGTGATGCGTTCTCCGAACTGTCCGGCGGTGTGTCCCAGTGAGGTGGCTGACGCTGTACGCGCGCTCGCGCCAGGTGCCTGCGTCGCTCGCCGTGGTGGTGATCAGCGCGCTGACGGTGGTGGCCCTCGCACAGGGCGGCCACGGGGGCCCCGGTGATCCGCAGTTGTCGGTGCTCGGCCTCACCGCGGGCGCGACGGCCGCCTCGATGGGACTCGGAGGACAGGACCCTGCGCTCGACCGGACGGCAGCCATCCGATGGGTGCCCCGCAGGGCAGCGCACGTCCTGCTGATCGGCACGGTCGTCTGCGCGGCGCTGTTGGCGGTGCAGAGTATGGGCGACGACGTGGCCACTACCGCGTTCATCGTCCGCGACAGCGCAGGGATGATGGGCCTTGTCGCCCTCGGAGCGGCAATATGCGGGGCGCAGTTGGCGTGGACGCTGCCGATCGGCTGGATGGCGTTCTCGCTCTTCGCCCCCTCCCCCACGAGTCCTCCGTTGGAAGTGGCGAGCTGGATGCTGCTGCCGCCCGGTACGGCGACGGGCACCTGGACGGCCGTGGTTCTCGCGGTCGCCGGCACCGCGGCCTACGCGATCGCCGGACCGAGACGGTAGCCGGGCGCCCCGCTGAGCGAACCTCGCAGTCTTCCACGACCTGCCCGTTCCGCGGTCGTGCCACCCGGTGTACCCAGGGGCCCGGTTGGGGCATTCGGCGCCAGTTCAAGCGTTCGCCGGAGAGACCCGAAGAGGGTTCAACCCCTGAGCCGGCGTCCCGTTGATCCGAGTGCCTCACCGAGGAGGCGCACGGCCTTCGGGCCGACTCCGTGCATCGCGAGCAATTCGGCCTCGGTTCGCTCCGCGACCTGGTCGAGACTGGTGATACCGGCGCTGAGGAGTGCGCTCGTGGCCGGTCTTCCGATGCTCTTGGGCAGGTCACCGACACCACCGGCGGTCGCGGCGTCCGCGGCGGCCATCTGCGCCGCGAGCCGCTTCGGCGCGCGCCACAGCCAGGCACGACGCACCCAGTGGTTGAGCTGCTGACCGTCCATGTCCTCGAGTGCCACACGTACGCCGACGGAGCTGGCGCCGCGGGTCGCCCGCACAGCTGCCGGGTGCGCGGCGAGGACTTCGTCCGCCTCCTCCGAGGGGAGGTGCAGCTGCACGCGTTTGTCCTTGTCCACCGAGGCAAAGGGTTTGTCGCGCACGGAGAAGGAGACCGAGCCCGAGCGGGTGGCTTGCTCGGCAGTCTCGGGGAGGGACAGCGCAGTCCTGCGGAGCTGGGCACGAGTCGTCACGACTCCACCTTCGCATGGAGCGGGACCGGTGGCCGGGGTCGCTTCCGTGATCGGAAACGGCTCGACGCGTTCCCCCCACCGGACCGCGCAGTCCGGCAGGGGCTCGCCGACGAGTCTCCGGCGGGCCCCCTTCGGCCATGCAGTGGGAGTGCTCGGTCAGGGACGGTGGCTGACGTAATAGCCCGCGAGCTGCTCCCGGTAGCGCGGGTCGGTGAGGTGCCTGTCCTTGTCGAACTCGGGGGCGTTCTTGATCTGGTCCTTGCTTCGGTCGATGTGGACCGTCTCGGTGTCCGGGTCGATGCGCGAGATGGTGCCGGCCGGAAGCAGGACGTCCTTGCCGAAGATCCAGATGCCGGTGTCCACGACGAGGCAGGCGGAACCGACATCGTCGGAATGCTTGTCCACCTTGCCGATGCTGCCATCGGTCGCTTCGACCTTGTAGCCGACCAGACTGACCCCTTCAGCATGACCGGCGGTTGTCGAATAGCCCCACATGTTGCTCATGGAAATACGACTCCTTGATCGGGCCTGAACTCGGTAACAGCACCGGGGATGGGCTGCCGTCCCGTGGTTCGCCTGCCCGCATTCGCGCGGCGGAACCACGGTGGCGCGGGCCCCGGCCTGCGCCACCGGCGCCGCCCCACCGCCTGCACCGTCCTGATCGGCTCGCACGGCCTGATGCGAGCCGGGTGGGCAGGCACCGAGCGATCGCCGGCACTGCGGCAGCAGGAATGAGGCCCATGCCGTCCGGACGATGAACCTGGCCCGCCCGTTGGCCGACGTCAGTCCAGGCGTGCGGCCAGGAGAGCGATGTCGTCGTCCTTGTCCTGGCCGAAGTTCTCCAGGAGTGCGTCACACAGGGCGTCCAGGTCGGCGGGTCCGGTGCCGGCGGCGACACGGAACGCCTCGAGACTGTTGTCGAGGTCCTCACTGCGCACCTCGACAAGACCGTCGGTGATGAGCACGATCCGGGTGCCCTGCGGGGTGCTGACGGTGGTGGCCGGCGGGTGGGGAAGCCCCAGGCCCAGGAGCGGGCCGTGCTGCTGGAGGTACCGGGTGTGGCCGTCGTCGCCGAGCAACAGGGGAGGCATGTGCCCCGCGTTGGCCACATGAGCGTGGCGCCGGTCGTTGTCGATGAGGACGAGGCAGACCGTGACGGTCAGACCGGGGCGGGTGTGCGCAAGGAGTGCTTCGAGTCGTTCGAGAATGCGGTGCGGGGGGTGGGCTTCCAGTGCGTATGCGCGCAGCGCGTGGCGGATTTCCCCCATGACGGTCGCTGCGACCAGTGAATGTCCGACCACGTCTCCGATGGCGAGGAGCAGGCCTTGCGGCGAGCTGAGGGCCTCGTAGAAGTCACCGCCGATCTCCGCGTGGGCGGAGGCGGGAAGGTAGCGGACAGCGAGTTTCGTACCCGCGACCTGCGGCAACCGGTCGGGCAGGAACGTCTTCTGGAGGGCGAGGTTGAGACTGTGCTCCTCGTTGTAACTGCGCAGCGCTTCGAGGGAGAGGGCGCAGGCGCCGGCCAGCTGGCGGAGCAGTTCGCGGTCGTCGTCGCCACCGGCGGTGTGATCGGGGACGGCGATGCAGATCGGGGGTCTGCCGCGTTTGGTGCGGGCCACGGCCATGACGATGTCGCTCTTGATGTGGTCGCGGGGCAGGAGTGCCTGCCACTGTGCCCGCGGCACCAGGGTGACTTCGGCTCCCGTTCCGGTGCCCAGTGCGTGCGAGGCCAGCTGGTCCAGCAGTTCGGCGCGTACGGGCAGCGAGCGGGGAATGCTCTTGGGGCCGCCGGTCATGGTGTGGACCGCCTGGCCTTCGGGGCTGAGGAACAGCGCCGTGGCGGGTGCGGCCATGAGGTCGGCCGCCCCGTTGGCGGCCGCGGCGGCGAACGAATGGAAGCCGATGGCCCGGTAGACCTCCAGTGTTGCCCGGTTGAGGGTGGTCAGCTGCCGTGCGAGGTGTTCGGCACGGCGGCGGGCGCGCGTGTAGCGCAGGGCCGCAGTGACGGTCGCCAGTAGTTCGTCGGGGTCGACGGGCTGATCGAGGTAGGCGTCCGCGCCACGTTGCAGGCCCTCGGTGTGGTCGTCCGGGGTGATGAACGAGGCCGAGATGTGGATGACCGGCATCCCGGCGGTCCTCGGGTTGCGTTTGATCCGTTCGCAGGCCTCGAAGCCGCTCATGTCCGGCAGGCGCACATCGATGATGGCCGCTTCCGGCAGAGCCCCGGCGGTGGCCAGCACGGCCAGGCCTTCGGCTCCGTCGCTCGCCTCCAGGACGGTGTGGCCGGCGCGGGTGAGCCAGGAGGAGAGGATGTAGCGGTTGGTCGCGTCGTCGTCGATCACCAGGATGAGGGCGGGGACGCTGTCCCGCAGCAGGGCCTCGGTCACGAGTCGGCCTCCTGTTTCTCACTGGCCGGGGTCGAGGGGGTGGGCGTCGGTCCGGGCGGCAGTGTCACCCGGATCCGGGTACCGGTGCCCGGAAGGCTCGTGAGGGTGAGCGAACCGCCCAGGAGTTCCGTGAGGGTGCGTGCGTAGGGCAGTCCGAGACCCGATCCCCGGTGTTCTCGTTGGTGGGGTCCGGGGACCTGGTAGAACTCCTCGAAAACACGGCTGAGTTCGTGTTCGGGTATTCCCACGCCGGTGTCACTGACGGTGAAGGTGGTCCGGGCGTCCACGCCCATGCCGTCCTGGGTGACGGTCAGGCGCACTTCGCCCTTCTCCGTGAACTTCAGTGCGTTGGACAGCAGGTTGCGCAGGATCCGGGTCAGGAGGACTTCATCGGTGATGACACGGGGCAGCGTGAGAGGGTCGGGCGTCAGAAGACTCACGTCCGGTGACAGGTAGGTACTGCGCAGCACACCGGTGAGCTGCGCGATGAGCATACGGAGATCGACGTCTGTCCAGCTGATGCCGAGCTGCCCCGACTCGGCCTGCGCGACGTCGAGAAGGTCGTTGACCAGGGCCAGGAGAGTGTGACCCGAGGAGGCGATGAGGGAGATCTGCCGGCGCTGTTCGATGTCGAGCGGTGCGGATCCGGGGGCGGTCAGCAGCCGCGAAAGAGCGACGACGGCGTTGACGGGAGACCGCAGTTCGTGGCTGACGGTGTTCCACAGACGGACCTTGGCCTCGCTGCTCTCGCGCAGCTGACGGGATTTTTCATCGAGTTCCGTGTGCAGAGCGACGACACCGCTGTTGGTCTGCTCGAGCTCCCTCGACAGCTCGGTGTAGAGCGCGAGCACGCCCTGGTTGGTCTCTTCCAGTTCCTCGTTGAGGCGGCGCAGTTCCTCGCGCTGGGCGCGGGTCTCCTCCAAAGTGGCGATCAGGTCGCGGGTCTGGGAGCGCAGGTCGTCGGTGAGGGTGGCGGAGGTGTGGCGGCGCAGCGCGTCGCGCACCGTGCGGTACGCGGCAGGATCAACGGCACCATCCATCGGTACGGGCTGCTCGACGGTGATGGTGTTCCGCAGGCCGTCGTGCTCGTAGCGCGCACGGTGCACCAGTCGGGAAGCCAGAGCCAGCGATTCAGCGGTGGGCGCCGTGTCCCCGGTCCATTCGAAGGTGACGACGAGCGCGTGGTGCGGCTCGGTGCGCAGGGTGAACGTCGCGGTGAGCCGGTCGCATCCGATGCGGTCGCGGCCCAGCTCGCTGAGAGCTGTCGCCAGGCGTACCTGGTCCTGACGCTCCAGGCCCAGCGCCTCGGCGGCACTCCGGGCACTGCGGCGCAGGGCGAAGACGTCCTGCTCTGTCGCGAGATCCAGCACCGTCAGGGGCTGGTTCGCGGGTTCCGGCGACGTCACCATGCCCCCTTGACGACCACGATCCCGGCGTCGTCGCGTCGTACGGCCGCTTCGCGCAGCAACTGCCCGGCCATCACCGCGGGTGTGTGCTGGAGCAGACCCGGCATGTCCGACGGACTCCAGCGTTCGCTGAGCCCGTCGGAGTGCATGACCAGTGCACCGTCTTCCGGGAGCGGGTATTCGAAGGTGCGCAGGCTGCGCATCTGGTGGCCCACGATGCCCGGGGCGGACAGCAGGCCGGTACGCCTGTCGGGTCCGACGAGGAAGCCGCTGACGTTGCCGATTCCGCAGTACAGCAGACGGCGCTCCGCCGGCTCCACACGGGCGATGGCCACAGCGCCGCCGCGGGTACCGCGCAGCGCCTTGTGCACATCGCCGAGCAGCTCTTCGGGCCGGCGGGCCCGGGACTGCCTGAATGCCTTGACGGCCGCTTCGCCGGCCAGTGCGGCGAGTGGGCCGTGGCCCAGCCCGTCGCACAGCATGACGAGCAGCGCGGGGCTCGTCGACGCGGAGGTGATCTTCTCCCTGGCCGAGCCGCGATGTCCGTCGCCGAGGTCGGCGTGGTGCGGCCCCGGTTCGACACGCACCGACCAGGCGTCGCCGCAGATCGTCTCGCCGCTGATCGGCCGGGTGATCCCGGAGGCAACCGTGGCGCCGCGGGCCGGAAGCGCTGTCGGCGACGCCAGGATGCTGCCTCTCCCCCGGGCCCAGAACTGCGCGGAGACGACGGTGCCCTTGCCGGGCAGGGAGTGGATGTCGAAACGGTCGGCGAGCCGGGCGACGGCGCCGAGCCCGATACCGAGGGTTCCGGCGGTGGAGGCCCCGTCCTTGAGCGCCGCGGTCACGTCGGCCATGCCGGGGCCGGTGTCCACGGTCAGGAATTCCACACCGGCCTCGGCTCCGGCGCGCAGGACACGCAGGAGCAAGGCACCGTCACTGGTGTGCTGGTGCAGATTCGTCGCTGCTTCGGTCACCGCGAGGGCGACTTCCGATGCCCGCTGCGGGTCGAGTCCCACCCTGCGGGCCAGCGTCGCCGCCGCTCCCCGGGCCGCGGAGGGCAGGGTGGGATCGTGGCGGAACCAGGCGATGTCCTCGCAGTCGACCAGTGCGAGGTCCGTCATCGCGCCCACTTGATGATCGTGACGGTGGTGCCGCGTCCTGCCTCGGTGTCGAGGTAGAACTCGTCGACGAGCCTGCGGGCCCCGCTCAGACCGAGGCCGAGGCCCCCTCCGGAGGTCCAGCCGTCGGTGAGCGCGAGGTCGACGTCCGCGATGCCGGGACCGGAGTCCTGGAAGACGGCCGCGACCCCGATGCGATCGTCCCGTTGCACCAGCCCCGCCTGCAGTTCGCCGCCGCCCCCGTAAACCATGGTGTTGCGGGCCAGTTCACTTGCGGCGGTGATGAGCTTCGTCTGATCGACGAGAGACAACTTGGACTGTTGGGCGAGTGTGCGGACCAGCTGACGGGTCCGGACCACATCACCGTTCTGGGCTATCGGATGACTCTGCTGCCCGCCGCTGGCTGCCCACGGCGGGAGGGGGGTCATCGCAGATCCGTGCGGCTGATGGACCGCTGCAGCAGGGCAAGGCCCTTCTCGAGATCGAGCGCGGTCCGCACTCCACCCAGGGACAGTCCGAGTTCCACGAGCGTGATGGCCACGGCCGGGCGCATCCCGACGACAACGGTATCCGCGTCGAGGAGGCGTGAGATCGACGCGATCGTGGCAAGCATCCGGCCGACGAAGGAGTCGACGATCTCGACGGCCGTGATGTCGATGACGACGCCGCGCGCGGACCGCGCGACGATCTGCTCGGCCAGGTCCTCCTGCAGGTTCATGACCGTCTCGTCCTCGAGGTCCACCTGGATGGACACGAGGAGGATGTCGCCGATCCGCAGGACCGGTACGCGTTCGGTCATCGCCGTACGCCCTGGTGAGCAACCAGGTCTACGCCGGACTTCCGCAGCGCGAGCTGGAGGGCGTCCGAGAGCGTGGCCTTGGTGACGATGTCACCGAACTCGATGCCCAGCGCGACGATGGTCTGGGCTATCTGCGGCCGCACACCGGAGACGGTGCACTCGGCTCCCATGAGACGGGCCGCGACGATGGTCTTCAGGAGGTGCTGGGCGACCTGTGTGTCGACGGCCGGGACTCCGGTGATGTCGATGATGGCCTGCTCCGAGCCGGTGTCGACCAGCGCCTGCAGCAGCTTCTCCATCACCACCTGGGTACGGGCGGAGTCCAGCGTCCCGACGAGCGGAACCGCGATGACGCCGTCCCACAGTTTGACGACCGGAGTGGACAGCTCCATCAGCTGATCCGCCTGCGCGCTGATGATGTCCTCGCGCGTGCGGGTGTAGGTCTCGATGGTGAACAGCGAGAGGTCGTCCAGCACTCGGCTCAGCTGAAGGTACGCCTGGGTCCGCTCGGCGCCGCCTTCCTTCAGTGCCGGCTCCAGGACGCGCTTCAGCGCCAGCACGCTGATCGCCGTCTCGCTCGGCGTGGAACCCTGCCGCGCGCGGTTGCGGGACAACTCGGTGAGCAGAGCGCGCACTTCCGACATGCCCTCGGCTGATGCGTCGTGGGCGCCGGACCGGATGGCTTCCAGGAGCGCCGAGTAGAGCTCCCTCAGTTCGCGCGCGATCTCGGCACGGCTGATGCGGCCGGCCAGCGAGGCGACGACGATGCCGATCCACTCTTCCGCGAGCGCCTCGCCATCAGCCTCCAGCAGGCCGACCAGCTCGTTTCTGCTCTCCTGCTGTGCCATTCCGGCAACCCCTTGCAAGCTAAAAAATTGCTATCTGACAAATCTTCTCGAAGAGTACGGCATATCTGGACCTGTCCGGACCCGCAGCCCAGACCTTGACCATGGCCTTGCTCCACGCCGGCCGCCGCCCCGGGCCGACGCCCGGGCGCCGGGGTGTGCCCCTGGCGGGAGTTGGAGCTGGTCACCCGGCAGGGGGCGGAGTGGAGATGCACGGGAATCCGGTGACCAGGGGACCCCGGTCTCAAGGTGAATCGGTGACAGATTCCCCGCAACTGACCCGGGTATCCGCGCGGACCGCCGGCGGTGTCGAGGCGCCCGCGCAGCGCATGACAGCTCAACTGCCGTGGATCGAGGCTGCCGGAAAGGCCACCCCCTCCACCTGGACGGGCTGCTCTGGCGCATGCTCCCGAGGTGACGAGAGGACAACCGCATGAGGAAGGCCACCCACGGGGCGGCCATGGTGCAGAACCCTGCGGCCGCTCAGCGAGCCGGGCGGCGCTCCCCGGCGAGCGCACCCGCGACGGGCAGGGCCTGCAGCACCAGCACCGAGAGGTCGTCCTCGACAGGACCGGGACCGAAACCGTGCACCGTCCGGCGGATGTGCTCGGCCACGGCCTTCGCGCCCAGCCCGGTGCATTCGCGGAGCACCGCCGACAGGCCGTCCCGGTCGTCCAGCTGCCGCTGACCGCTTCGCCGCTCCGTGACACCGTCGGTCACGCACAACAGCGTCTCTCCGGGGGCGAGGCTGAAGGAGCGGGCTTCGAAGTCCGCGCCGGTGTCGATACCGAGCAGCATCTGAGGTTCCGCCGCTGCCACCACCGAGCCGTCGGTCAGCAGGCGCAGGGGCAACGGATGCCCGGCGCTCGCGATCGTGCAGCGGGGCCCGGCGGTGCCGACGCCGAGCTGCAGCTCTCCGTACAGCATGCTGAAGAACCGCGGTCGGGCACGTTCGCCGCCGTTCGCCACGGCATCTTCGCTCTCTTCCGCCAAGGCGGCGTTCAGCCTTCGCAGCACCGACTCGACGCCGTGGCCCTCGCGCGCCAGCAGTCTGACCAGGTAACGGGCGAGGCCGGTGACCGACATCGCCTCCGGGTCCTTGCCCTGCACGTCGCCGAGCAGGAAGCCCCAACAGCGCTCCCTCAGCGGGAACAGGTCGTAGAAGTCGCCGCCGACGGTCTGCCCCTCACCGTGCGGCTCGTAGACGATCGCCGTGTCGACGCCCGGGATGGTGGCCAGGAATTCCGGCAGCTGATTGCGCTGGAGAGCCCGGCTGATCGTCTTCTGCCGGGTGTACCGGCGGGCGGTGATCAATGACTGCGCGATCCGCCGCACCACGTCCTGCACCACGTTCTCCAGGCTGTCGGTCATACGGAGCTGCCCGGACCTGCCCAGGAGGAGCACGCCCTGGCAGTCGCCGCCGGCAACCAGGGGGAACGCCAGTGCCGAGCCCCGGCTGCCGGCGTCCCCGGCGGCCTGCGGCCATGGCCAGGGGATGCTGGCCGTACTGAGAATGCCGGGCGGCGCTTCTCTCGCCAGCTCCTGCCGCAGCGCGTCGATGCGCCATTCCTCGGCGTGCCAGACCTGGGACAGCCGCATACCGCCGCCGTCCTCGGCCAGCCATACTCCGCACCAGTCGGCAAGCCGGGGCACCAGCAGTTGTCCCGCGAGTGCGGCGACGAGATCCTCGTCGAGCTGGCCCGCGAGAAGCTCGCTGCCCTCGGCGAGGAAGGTCGGACCCGCCTGGCCGGGCCACTCCGCGATGAGGCCGTCACCGGCGCCGGGCGCTGTCGACGACGCCACGGAGGCCCGCGGGACACCCCGCGGCGATGCCGCGGGCTCGGGGGGCCGCCGCTCGGGTCCTGAGACGTCCAGGCGGAACCACACCGACTTCTGGTCGTGGTCGTAGGTCACCCCCCATGACGTGGCCAGAGCGCCCACGATCCGCAGCCCGAGGCACTGGCGACCGGGCATGTCCTCGTGGACGCGCAGCGCCCGGGTGGGGTGGTGGTCGGCAACCTCGATGATCACGGCGACGGGTGCGTCCGCATCCTCCGCGAGTGCCGCGGGACCGGACTCCGCCTGTGTGCGCGAACGACTCCGGCCCCGTTCCGACGAGCAGGTGATGTGGATGTCCGTACCGGCGTGCATGACGGCATTGGTCGTCAGCTCGCTGACCAGGAGCTCGGCATTCCCGCTGATCTCTTCGAACTCCTCTGTGGTCACCTTCGACCCGGCCACGATCGCCCCGGCCTGCTCGGCGAGGGTCGCGCGCACGAACGCGCGCGCCTCGGAGGCCGCCCGCTGGTTGGCCTGGAGCGTCGTCCGCGACAGGTACCTGTCAGGGGGCGAGATCAGAACCGAGCCAGGGGGAAGAGCCGACCGACGAGACAGAGTGGCCATTCAGGTCCTCAGAGATCTTGCTTCAGGTTCTCCACCAAACACTTATAGTGTGACGTATATCCCCATATAGGCGATAGGGGTGGACTGCCATGGCGCTCGACCCGGATTCTGCCGACCCCTCGTCCGCGGCCACTGACCCGAGCGCGTCTGCGGGCCCCTCACGTCCGGCCGAGCCCACGCAACACGCACCGTCCCCCGCATCGCCGGACCCCGCATGGGTCCGCAGCAGCGACTTGCGCCCGCTGCTCACCGCTCTGCAATCACTGCGCGACGGAGACTTCACCGCCCGCGTGGACAGAGCGGAGGAGGGGATCCTGACGGAGATCGCCGGCATGTTCAATCAGATCGCCGTACGCAACGAGCATCTGATCGGCGAACTGCAACGGGTCCGCCGCGAGGTCGTACGGCACGGCAGGCTGGACGAACGGCTCTCGGCGAGCCCCGGGCAGGGTTCGTGGGTGACCGGCGTGGACTCGGCGAACACGCTGCTCGAAGCCCTGGTGGCTCCGATGTCGAACGCCACCCGCGTACTGGACGCGGTGGCGGACGGGGAGCTGACGCAGCGCATCGACCTGCACGACGGCAGCCGGCAGCTCCGGGGCGATCTACGGCGACTGGCGCTCTGCGTGAACCGCACAGTCGACCAGCTGTCGCTGTTCACCGGCGAAGTGACACGGGTGGCCCGCGAGGTCGGCACCGAGGGGCGGCTGGGCGGGCGCGCCCACGTCCGGGGCCTGACCGGCGACTGGCGCCTGGTGATCGAGGCGGTCAACACGATGGCGTCCCGTCTGACGTCGCAGGTCCGGGACATCGCCGTCGTCACGACAGCGGTCGCACGAGGCGACCTCACCCAGCATGTGACGGTGGAGGCCACCGGTGAGGTGCTGGAACTCAAGCTCACGGTGAACACGATGGTCGACCAGCTGCGGGCGTTCGCCGACGAAGTGACACGGGTGGCCCGCGAGGTCGGCACCGAGGGACAACTCGGCGGCCAGGCACACGTCGGGGATGTCTCCGGTGTCTGGCGGGACCTCACCGACAACGTCAACTTCATGGCGTCCAACCTCACCAGCCAGGTCCGCAACATCGCCCAGGTCACCACCGCCGTCGCCACCGGCGACCTGAGCCAGAAGATCACCGTGAACGCGAAGGGCGAAATCCTCGAACTGAAGTCGACGATCAACACGATGGTCGACCAGCTGTCCGCGTTCGCCGACGAAGTGACGCGCGTGGCCCGCGAAGTCGGCACCGAAGGTCAACTCGGCGGACGCGCCCAGGTCCGCGGCGTCTCCGGCGTCTGGAAGGACCTCACCGACAACGTCAACTTCATGGCCGACAACCTCACCTCCCAGGTCCGCAACATCGCCCAGGTCGCCACCGCCGTCGCCACCGGCGATCTCGGCAAGACGATCACCGTGGAGGCGAAGGGCGAAATCCTCGAACTGAAGTCGACGATCAACACGATGGTCGACCAGCTGTCCGCGTTCGCCGACGAGGTGACACGCGTGGCCCGCGAGGTCGGCACCGAGGGACAACTCGGCGGCCAGGCACACGTCCGGGACGTCTCCGGCGTCTGGAAGGACCTCACGGACAACGTCAACTTCATGGCGTCCAACCTCACCAGCCAGGTCCGCAACATCGCCCAGGTCACCACTGCCGTGGCCGACGGGGATCTCTCGAAGAAGATCACCGTGGACGCACGTGGCGAGATCCTCGAACTCAAGGACACCGTCAACACGATGGTCGACCAGCTGCGGGCGTTCGCCGACGAGGTGACGCGCGTGGCCCGCGAAGTCGGCACGGACGGACAACTCGGCGGACGCGCCCAGGTGGGTGGCGTCTCCGGCGTCTGGAAGGACCTCACCGACAACGTCAACTTCATGGCCGACAACCTCACCTCCCAGGTCCGCAATATCGCCCAGGTCGCCACCGCCGTCGCCCAGGGCGACCTGTCGAAGAAGATCGACGTCGACGCACGCGGTGAGATCCTCGAACTCAAGACGACCATCAACACCATGGTCGACACGCTGTCCTCGTTCTCCGCCGAGGTCACGCGCGTGGCCCGCGAAGTCGGCAGTGAGGGGCAACTGGGCGGCCAGGCACGGGTCGAGGGCGTTTACGGCACCTGGAAGCGGCTGACCACGAGCGTCAACGAACTCGCCCTCAACCTGACCACCCAGGTGCGCGCGATCGCCGAAGTCGCGAGCTCCGTGGCCCAGGGCGACCTGACCGGCTCTATCGCCGTCGAGGCCAGAGGCGAGGTCAACGAGCTGAAGAACAACGTCAATCTCATGGTCTCCACCCTCCGCGAGACCACCCGGGCCAAGGACTGGCTCGAGTCGAACCTCACCCGTATCGCCGGCCTGATGCAAGGCCACCGCGACCTGATGGAGGTCGCCGACCTGATCCTGCGTGAGCTCACCCCGCTGGTCAACGCGCAGTTCGGAGCGTTCTTCATGGCGGAGGCCGGTGCCGAACCCGGCCGGGGCCTGCAATTCATCGCCGGCTACGGCTGCGCCGAGGGCCCGGACGACAGCCCGCTCAACAACACCAGCAAGCCGGTTCGAGGGCTGATCGCCCAGGCTGCGCTGGAGAAGAAGCGCATTCTCGTCGATGCGGTTCCGGCCGGGTACATCAGCATCGAGTCCGGGCTCGGCTCGGCACCGCCGACCAGCATCGTCATCCTCCCCATCCTGTTCGAGGACAAGGTGCTCGGTGTCATCGAACTCGCCTCGTTCAGCAGGTTCAACGAGGTCCACCTGGCCTTCATCGACCAGTTCGTGAACACCATCGGCGTCTCGATCAACACGATTCTCTCCAACGCACGCACCGAGGCCCTGCTCTCCGAGTCCCAGCGGCTCACCGCGGAACTGCGGCGCTCCAACGCGGAACTGGAGGACAAGGCCGCCCTGCTGGCCAGCTCGTCCCAGTACAAGTCCGAGTTCCTGGCCAACATGTCGCACGAACTGCGCACGCCGCTCAACTCGCTGCTGATACTGGCCCGGCTGCTTGCCGACAATCCGGACGGGAACCTCGCCGAACAGGAGGTGGACTTCGCGGCGACCATTCACCGGTCGGGATCGGACCTGCTCCAGCTCATCAACGACATCCTGGATCTGTCGAAGATCGAAGCGGGCCGGATGGACGTCCATCCGAGGAAGCTGCCACTGTCCAAGCTGCTCAACTACATGCATGCCATGTTCCGGCCCCTCGCGAGTGAGCGCGGACTGTCCTTCGACGTCACGGTCGGGGAGGGCGTGCCCAGCGAGCTGTACTCCGACGAGCAGCGGCTCCAGCAGATCCTTCGGAACCTGCTGTCGAACGCGGTGAAGTTCACCTCGTCGGGCAGCGTGGTGCTACGGGTCGAGCGCGCGGCGGACCAGGAGATCGAGCGGCCGGTGACGCCGGCGAGCGAGCCGATCCTCGCGTTCTCGGTCGAGGACACCGGCATCGGAATCCCGGAGGAGAAGCTGGGCGTCATCTTCGAGGCGTTCCAGCAGACCGACGGCACCACCAGCCGCAAGTACGGCGGCACCGGACTGGGGCTCTCCATCAGCCGGGAGATCGCCAGCATGCTGGGAGGCCGGATCGTCGCCGACAGCGAACCCGGCGTCGGCTCCCGGTTCACGCTCTACGTGCCCGCGCACCACACCCAGGCGGCTGAGCCCATCACCGAAACCCCGTCGATCCCAGCGGGCCCGAAGGCGGAGACCACACCGTCGCCGGTCCCCCTGCTGCCGGCGGGTCCGCTTGCCGCTCCCCCGGCGCCCCGGCCGACGAGCGCCCCTGAACTCCCCGCCGACGTGGCGGCAGCGGCTACCGGCAGGGACACCTCGGGCTGGCCGGAGACAACGCGGCTCAAGGAGTGGATCACCGGTCGGCCGAGCAGGGTGCTGGGCGGGCGCACGATTCTCATGGTGGACGACGACATCCGTGCGGTCTTCGCGCTCATGCATGTGCTGGGCCGCGTGGGCATCACCGTCAAGTACGCCGAGAACGGACGCGAAGGTCTCGAGATGCTGGACCGTGTTCCTGCCATCTCGCTGGTCCTGATGGACATCATGATGCCCGAGATGGACGGGTACGAGACGATCGCTGCTGTGCGGGATTCGCCCCACCTCGCCGACCTGCCGATCATCGCACTGACCGCGAAGGCCATGCCGGGCGACCGGGAGAAGGCGCTCGAAGCGGGCGCCTCGGAGTACATTCCGAAACCCGTGGACGTGGACCACCTGCTGTCCGTGGCCTGCGATCTGCTCGACCCGCAGGGCCGCCCGGCCGGGCCGCGGCCCGTGCAGGCGCCGGACGTCGCCGACGAGGACACGTCGAGGCAGAGGCCATGACCACACACACGCCCGAGAAGTGCAGCATCCTCATCGTCGACGACATCGAGGCGAACCTGGTCGCGCTCGAAGCCCTGCTCGGGCCGCTCCATCAGGAGCTGGTGCGCGCACACTCCGGCGAGGAAGCCCTCAAGGCCATGCTGCGGCAGGAGTTCGCCGTGGTGCTGCTCGACGTCCTGATGCCCGGCATGGACGGCTTCGAGACCGCCGCGAACATCAAGCGCCTGGACCAGACCAAAGATGTGCCGATCATCCTCCTGACCGGAACCGAGGTCGAGACGGACTACGCCTACCGCGGGTACTCGGTCGGCGCGGCGGACTTCCTCACGAAGCCTTTCGACCCGTGGCTGCTGCGTACCAAGATCTGCGTTTTCCTCGACCTGTTTCGGAAGAACCGCCAATTGGCCGCCCAGGCGGAGCAGTTGCGGCATCTCTTCGCCGAGGCCAAAACCGTCACTGCCCTCAGGGGCCGTACGGAGCCGGCCGAACGCACCGCCGAACGCCGGGAACAGAACATGCCACCACCGCCTGCCGCAACTGCACGGACGGAGGACAGGCTGGCGGACATCGGCGAACAACTGACGCAGATCGAGCTCCTGTTGCGCGAAGCCGGCGACATGGATGCCAGCGCCCTCGCTGATCGCGTCGCGGAACTCGAACGAGCCGTCGGCGGGCTGCGTCTGGGACCGGAGTGATCTCCGTTCCTCGGGCCTCACCTGATCCGTGCGCCCCGAGAGGTTCGCTGTCACAGGGGTGTGCCAGAGTCTGCGCATGCTCGAGGTCGTGGTGAAGTCGGAGGACGGGGATCGGCGCGTTCGTGTGTCGGCCGAGGAGTTGGCCGGTCTGGTCCGGCGCATCGGCGGTGACGGCGACCGGTTTCTGGTGGTGCATCGAGTACCCGACCTGCCCGACGTCTTCGCCCAGGTCTGGCACGAGACGGGCGGGGACTACACGCTGGAGCACCGCGACGGTGCCGCGGACCGGCAATTCCAGGTGATGGTCGACGACTCCGAGGCCGTGATCGCGGCGATGACCGGCTGGGCCCGGCGGGAGTCCGGTTGGGGCACGGATCTGGCCTGGTCGCTGCTGGACATGGGCCCCACCCGTGAGGCGCCACCCCTCGACCTGAACCAGCGCGAGCGCGCGGAGTTGGAGAAGCGCATCCACGAGGTGCTGGTCGGCGGTTACGCCGACCGTGCCGAACTGGCGGAGCTCGCCGAGGAGTACCTCGTCACCGCTGACCGGCGCCCGGTGTCGCGCCAGCAGGCGGAGGCGCTGGCTGACCGGATGTGGCTGGAGCGCGTCGCGGAGCAGGCCGAATGGCAGGGCGAGACGGACCCGGAACGGCTCACCCGCGCGTTCACGGCCCTACAGGAAGCCGGTATCACCGCCCGCGAGAACTTCACCTGCTGCCGCAGTTGCGGCCAGTCCGAGATCGGCGACGAAGGCGGACCCGACGCCCGCGGGTTCGTCTATTTCCACGCCCAGTGCACCGACTCCGCGGCTGCCGGCCACGGACTGACGCTCCTCTACGGAGGCTTCGACGGCTCGGCCGAAACCACCGCCACCATCGGCCACGAGGTCGTGGCCGCCCTGGAAGCGGCCGGTCTCCAAGCCGAGTGGGACCGTGACCCCGGCCGGGCCATCACCGTCACGCCCCTGGAGTGGCGCCGCCGCCTGGTCGGCTGAGGAGAGGCTGAGCAACAACGCTTCGACCGCCTGTCGTTACGCTCATGGTGACCCACCCGTCGGCGGCGCCCGCCGTCCTCGGTGCGGCGCTCCGCGATCAGTCCGAGCCTTCCTCGAAGAGCATCGATCCGCCCTCCACGACCTCCTTCACGAGCAGGTCCTCAGCGACCAACAGCCTTCTGCACGGCGGTTTCCACCGGGCCACGGACGCCAGGCCGCTGACTCGTGAATGGCGGCCACGGCTCGATGCTCCGACTCAACGGCCGCCGGCTCCGCGCCCTGGTCCCGGCGGCCTCGGGGGCGGGCGGATGCGGTGGAGAATGCGCGGATACGATCCCCGGATGCCTGTGCATCAGTACGTCTGCTTCGTCATCACCAGCACGCGCACCACCGCGCAGGAGATGACGGCGGCGCTGGGAATCGAACCCGATGAGACGGCCGTGCGTGCAAGCCGCTCGACCGTGCCGCCCCTGCCGGCCCACCATCGCTGGAAGATCGTGTGCCGTCGGACAGGCCTGAGGGTCGACGAGCAGGTCGCCTGCGTCCTGGACCGATTGCGGCCTCACACCGGCCGACTCGCCGCGCTCGCGGGGCAGTTGGACCGGCAGGAGGGTCCGGGTTCCGCTGTCCTGCAGGTCGTGCGCCGCTTCCACAGCGACAACCACGAGCCCGGAGCGGACCTGCCCGAAGAGCCGGAGGGCCCGAACCTGTTCGGATGGCACCTGGACAGCGACGTACTGGAGTTCCTGACCACCACCGGCGCGGAGGTGGACATCGACGAGTACGACATGACCGGCGACCCCCACGGCGACTGACCTCGGCACACCCGGCGGGGCCTGCGTGACCTCGTGGTGTTCGCCCGTCTCGCCACGGCGGCCGGCGCACATGTCACCCGCACCCCACAGGGCCTGGCATCCGGTGCCGGGAAGGGGGGCTGACCGGCACCGGATGCCAATGTCCGGCGTGGGGCGGTCACTGGTCCTTCACTACTGGACAAATCACTTCTGGCCCGGTTTGTATGGATGCCACGTCGGAATGTCGAGCGGTCGTCCGACAAGGGCCACGGCCTGGGGCGACGGCTGTCACGCGCCACACCACGGCGCACATGCGGGAGGCAGTCACATGGACATCACGACGACTGCCGGGCCTGGCCCGGGACACGCCGTAATGAAACTGGCCGGAGAGCTGGACATCTCCACCGTCGGTGACATCCGCGCGGCACTCGCCGCAGCAGTCACCGCGTACCGGCAGGTGGTCATCGACCTCGGAGACCTCGCATTCTGCGACTGCTCCGGCATCGGCGCACTCGTCGCCGCGAAAAACTCCGCCGCCCGCCGCGGCACCCACCTCACCGTCCGCAACATCCCCGACCACCTCGCCCGACTCCTCCACATCACCGGCACCCCACTGCCCGCCACACCCGGCACAAGCCTGACCATCGGCGGCGCAGCCCACAACTTCCCCCAAGGCACCGCCGCCTGAGGGCCTGCCCGTAATCCCCGGTGGATCAGCGCGCGGCGTCAGATGCGGTGCATCGCAAGGCGAAGGGTCGCCCTCGTACTGGACGTACTCGGGCGATCCGACAACGCAGCGTGGGGGTCCCCCCTGCTCGAAGAGCTTGGGGGAGTGCCGTAGCTGTCGTTGTGCGCCCGCCGGGGATTGCGGGAGAGAGCCCGCGGGGCTGTCCGGCGGATCAGGTCAGACGTAGGTCGATCCAGTGCACGGTGTCGCCCTCGCGCAGCAGACAGCGTTCGATCTCGACGAAGCCGTGCTGCTCGGCGAAGCGCAGCCATCCTGATTGGACGCCGGCACTACCGTCTCGATCACCTGAGCGTCCAGCGCGCGGGCCTGCTCCCAGGCGCGCTCGTAGAGTCGTGTGCCGAGTCCTCGGCGGCGGTGCTCCGGCAGCACACGGGCGATGACCCTCGAGGTGGCGCCGTTGTCCTCAGTGGGCGGGCGCACGCGATGGGCAGTACGCCCACAACCTGATCGTCCCCGGCTACGTGCCGGCGCTCGACGACGTCCGGGCCCGTGCTGACCGCAACCATATGGAGGTCGCCTACCTCGGTGACGTCCTGATCGGCTGCACCGGGCGGATCATGGGCGGAGCCGGGGTCGGCTGGAGGCGACGGTGACGATGCCGTGGAAAACGTAGGCGGCGCCGTGAGTGCCCCCTCTCCCCCAACCCTGCGCCGTACCGGATTCAGCCAAAAGGCAAGTCGATGCCACAACGGCACCACGATGCGCTTGTTGTGACGCCACAATGATGTCACTATGGCGCTATGGACCTCACGCCCTATGTCGACCACCTCCGCCACGAGCTCGCGGTCGCTGTCGAGGCCGGCGGCGACGACGTCGGGGACGTGGTCGAGCGACTCACCGCCCCGCTGGAGTCGGCCACCCGACTCACCTTTCTGAACGCGCTGTCCGCCGCCATGGCCGAGGTCACCCGTGACCTGGCGCCGGGCTCGGTCGACGTACGGCTGCGGGGGCTCGATCCCGAGTTCGTGGTGACCGCGCCACCCGCTCACGAGATACGCCGGGACCCGCATCAGCACGAGCCCGGAGCGCGCACCGGGCTGCCGCTCGCCCCCGCGGACGCGGAGGACGGGGGGACGGCGCGGATCAACTTCCGTCTGCCCGCCCAGTTGAAGAACCGGACAGAGGACGCGGCGGGGCAGGAAGGCCTCTCCGTCAACGCGTGGCTGGTGCGGGCCGTCGCCCTCGCTCTGGAGGGCCAGGAGTCCGGTCGGCCCGCCGGACCCGACCGGCACCTGGGGCGGCAGGACTGCACGAGCCGGGTCCACTAGGGCCGCTGTCGATCAGGCGGGCCGCCGAGGCCGGCGCCGCCTCGGCCCCTTCCTGTCGCCACCCACCCCACCTGCGACAACACCCGCCCCCGCCAGGGGACGGGACAGCCATGCCTCTCACCGGCCCGGCCCGACCGCACTGTTCCGACCGCGGTGCACCGCACGGTGCACCGTCACCTCACGCTGCACCGGAGGACACCATGCGACACCTGCCGAACTCCCGGGAAACGGAGGCGGCACCGGCCGCCGAGCCGGTCCAACTGCCCCTGGACCGCCCGGCGGGCTGCCCCTTCGACCCACCCGGCGAACTGGCGCGGCTTCGCGAACAGGACCCGCTGCGCCCGATGCGCTACCCCGACGGACACATCGGCTGGCTGGCCACCGGCCACTCAGCGGTCCGCGCGTTAGCCGCCGACCCCCGCTTCAGCTCCCGTTACGAACTGATGCACTACCCCTTCCCCGGGGCGGGCGTCAGCGAGCTGCCGCCCGCCCCGGTCGGAGACCTGACCGGGATCGACCCGCCCGAGCACACCCGCTACCGCCGGCTGCTCGCCGGCCGGTTCACCGTCCGGCGGATGCGCGAACTCACCGCACGCGTCGAGGAGATCACCACCGACCACCTGGATGCGATGGAACGCCACGGCGGGCCGGTGGACCTGGTGCGTGCCTACGCACATCCCGTCCCGGCCCTGATGATCTGTGAACTGCTCGGCGTGCCGGACGCGGACCGTGCGGCGTTCCAGGCCCTGGCCGCCGCGGTGAGCGGCCTGGAGGTGACCGAGGAGGAGCAGTTCGCCGCCTGCACCGCGCTGCAGGACACGATGCGCGAGCTGGTGGCGGCCAAGCGGGCCCGCCCCACTGACGACCTGCTCGGGGATCTGACGACCAGCGACCTCAGTGACGCCGAACTCGCCGGCATCGGCGGCTTCCTGCTCGCCGCCGGCCTGGACACCACCGCGAACATGATCGGGCTCGGCACCTTCGCGTTGCTGAGCCACCCCGCGCAGGCCGACGCGCTGCGCGCCGACCCCGCCCTGGCCGATACGGCGGTCGAGGAACTGCTGCGCTATCTGAGCATCGCCCACACCGGCGTGCGGGCGGCGCTGGAGGACGTCGAGCTGGAGGGCCGGCTGATCAAGGCCGGTGACTCGGTCACCGTCTCGGTGCAGGCCGCCAACCGTGACCCGGCGAAGTTCGCCGACCCCGACACCCTCGACCTGCGCCGCAAAGCCACCGGCCATCTCGCCTTCGGGCACGGCATCCATCAGTGTCTGGGCCAGCAACTGGCCCGCGTGGAGCTGCGGGTGGCCCTGCCGGCCCTGTTCACTCGCTTCCCCTCACTGCGGCTCGCCGTCCCGCCGCAGGACGTGCCGCTGCGCACCGGCATGAACATCCATGGGGTGCACCGGCTGCCCGTCGCCTGGGACGGGCAGTGAGCGCGATGCGGATCGGCATCGACCGCGAACGCTGCCAGAGCGCCGGAATGTGCGTACTGAGTGCACCGGAAGTATTCGACCAGGACCCCGGGGACGGCCGGGTCGTCCTGCTGACCGCCGGCGTTCCGGCCGGGCAGCGGCCCGCGGCGCGCCTGGCAGCCGATGTCTGCCCTGCCGGCGCCCTCACCCTCCTCGACGACAGCGATGCGGGCGATATGGATCGAGCAGGCGCTGCGGCACGGGAGCACGAGCGGGCCGGTGCGCCGACGGGGGACGGCAGCGCACCGGCCTGACGAACAGCGTACGCACCCTCGTACGATGTGCGCAATAGCGCACGCTGTTCGACATGAAAGGGTGTCCGGGCATGTCTGCGGCCCGGCGGCTCACCGGCCGCCGGGCCGCAGACAGTGGGGGGTGCAGGGGTCTAGTCGACGAGTTCGCGTTCACGGCGCGGGAAGGCCACGCGCCGGACCCGCGGGGTGCGACTCAGCTTCGCCCCCTCGACGTCCACGTTCGGCAGCAGCCAGTCCAGCCAACGGGGAAGCCACCAGGCGGCCTTGCCGAGCAGAGCGAACAGGGCGGGCACGATCGCCATCCGCACGATGAAAGCGTCGAAGAGGACGGCGATCGCCAGACCGAAGCCGATCATCTTGATCAGGTCGTTCTCCTCCATGATGAAGCCGGAGAAGACGCTCGCCATGATGATCGCGGCGGCGGACACCACGCGCCCGCCGTACCGGAATCCGGTCACGACCGCCTCGTCGGGACTCGCCCCGTGGACGTACGCCTCGCGCATCCGGGTCACCAGGAAGACCTCGTAGTCCATCGCCAGGCCGAACACCACACCGATCATGAAGATCGGCATCGTGCTCATCACCGGGCCGGGCTGGTCGACACCGAAGACGTCGGCGAGCCAGCCCCACTGGAAGACGGCGACGACAGCGCCCAGTGCGGCGCTCACCGACAGCAGGAAGCCGAGCGCCGCCTTCAGCGGTACGAGGACGGAGCGAAAGACCACCATCAGCAGCAGGAACGCCAGGCCCACCACCAGGGCGAGGTAGGGCAGCAGGGCGTCGTCGAGGGTCTGGGAGAAGTCGATGAACATCGCGGTCTGGCCGGTCACCAGGATCTCAGCACCGGTTTCGGTCTCCAGGCCGCCCGCGGCGTCGCGGATCGAGCGGACCAGGTCCTCGGTGCGGCCGTCGCCCGGCCCGGTGTCGGGAATGACGTTGAGGATGGCGGTGTCGCCCGCCTCGTTGACCGTGGCCGGGGAGATCGAGGCAACCCCCTCCTCACCGGAGAGCTTCTTGCTCACGTCCTCGGCCGCGGGGGCGGCGTCCTTCGCGGTGACGGTGAGCGTGAGCGGGCCGTTGAAGCCGGCGCCGAAGGACTCCGAGAGGATGTCGTAGGCCTTGCGCTGCGTGGTGTCGGGAGCCATCGTGCCCTCGCCGGGCAGTCCGAGCTCCAGGCTCGCGGCCGGCACCGCGGCGGCGCCGAGTCCCACCACCCCGACGAGCAGCACCGCCACCGGGTGGCGCAGCACGTAACCCGCCCAGCGGGCACCGAGGTTGGGCCTGGCCTTCGCGGCCCTCTTGGCGGCCTTGCGCTGCTTGCGGGCCGAGAGCGGCTTACCGTAGTGCTGTCGGCGGTCACGGCGTCGCAGCACCTTGACCGGGGCGAAGCCGAGCAGGGCGGGTACGAGGGTGACGGCGATGAGGACGGCGACGGCGACCGTGCCGGCCGCGGCCAGTCCCATCTTGGTGAGCATCGGGATGTTAACGACGGTCAGGCCGGCGAGCGCGACGATGACCGTGAGCCCGGCGAAGACGACGGCCGAGCCGGCGGTGCCGGTGGCGCGGCCCGCGGCCTCCTGGCGCTCGTGCCCCTCGGCGATCTCGGCGCGGTAGCGGGAGACGATGAACAGTGCGTAGTCGATGCCGACCGCGAGTCCCAGCATCAGCGCCAGGGTGGAGGTCGTGCTGGACAGGCCCAGGGTGGTGCCGAGGGCGGTGATGCCGGAGATGCCGACGCCGACGCCGATCAGGGCGGTGAGCAGCGGCATGCCGGCGGCGATCATGGAGCCGAAGGTGATGAGCAGGACGACGGCGGAGACGGCGATGCCGATCTTCTCCCCGGTGCCGCTCATCGTGGCGTCCACGACGACCGCGTCACCGCCTGCTTCGACACTCAGGCCGGCGGTGCGGGCCGTGCCGGTCGCCCGGGTGAGCGCGTCGTGCGCCGCGTCGGTCAGTTCCGGGGCCGCGACCTTGTAGGTGACGACGGTGTAGGCGGTGGTGCCGTCCTTGCTGACGGCGTTCGCCGTGAACGGGTCGCTCACCCGGGCCACTTGCGGGCTCTTGGACAGGTCGGCGACAAGTGCGGTGACGCGGGCCTTGTGCTCGGGGGCGGAGATCTTCCCGCCGTCCGGTGCGCGGACGACGACCCGGGCGGATGCGCCGTCGGCGGAAGCGGCCGGGAAGGAGTCCTCCAACAGGTCGAAGGCCTTCTGGGACTCGGTGCCCGGCATCGAGAACGTGTCGGCGGGAGGCGGTGGCGCGGTGGAGGCCGCGAAGCCCGCCCCGCCGAAGACCAGCACCCACAGCAGCGCGGTCAGGCCGCGCCGCCGGAAGGCGAAGCGGCCCAGTTTGTACAGGAAGGTAGCCACGGCGAAAGGACTCCCATGGGGATCGGCGGGGACGCACGGAGACGGAACGCGGCGCGGCACACGACTCCACGGACACACGTCACGCGGCACACGAACGAAGACGGGACGCGAGCGGGACGGAAACGCGGGCAGGGGCACACGCACGAACAAACCGCGTAAGCGGTTTCAGTCAGGGTAGGGCGGGAGTGCCGGGCACTTCAAGCGCCGAGAGCCTGGCTCCAGGCGGCCTCCAGCGAGTCTCGAGCGCGCCTCCGGGATCCGTTCCCGGAGGGCGCCGGCCGGCCGCCGGCCCGGCTCCGCGGGAGGCGGAACCGGGCTGGGAGACAGGCTCGATGACGGTGCGTCACGCCCGTCGGGACAGGTGCGAGCGGCCGCGGTCAGCGGCCGGCCGTGCTGTCCGCTGCCTCCTTCTGCGTGCTCTCCTCTCCCGTACCGGCCGGCTGCGCGGTGGTCCCGGTGTCCGCGGCGGCCGCCTTGCCTCCCCTGATGAGGAACAGGGCGAGTACGGCGGCGCCGACGACGCCGGCCGCGCCGGACAGGAAGCTGGCGGACATGGCATCGGAGAAGGCATCGCGGGTCTGGTCGAGCAGGGTGGCGTTGCCGTCGCGGGCGGCGATGGCGAGCGCGTCGACGATCGAGTCCTTGGCGGGCCCGGGCGCCGAGCCCGGCATCGCGGCGGTGTAGGTGCCCGACAGGACGGCACCCAGCACCGCCACACCGAGCGCGGCACCGGCCTGCTGGATGGTGTCGTTGAGGGCGGATCCGACGCCTGCGTGCTCCTCCGGCACCGCGCCCATCAGGGCGGCGATGACGGCGGGCATCGCCAGGCCGCTGCCCGCGCCCATCAGCACCATGGCGGTGATCAGCGGCCCCCAGCCGTCACCGACCGCGAGCGTGGACAGCACGCCGAACCCGGCCGCGATCAGGAGCAGTCCGGCCACCGCGACGGGGCGGTTGCCGGTCTTGGGGATCAGACCGGCTCCGACGCCGTTGAAGGCCAGGGTCGCCACCGCCAGCGGGGTGAAGGCCAGGCCGGTCTCGGTGGGCGTGTATTCGAGGACGTACTGCAGATACTGAGTGAGCACCAGCATCAGTCCGCCGTTGGCGAAGGTCAGCAGGACCAGGGAGAAGCTGGCGCCGGTGAAGATCCGGTTGCGGAACAGGCTCAGCGGCACCATCGGCGAGTCGACGCGGCTCTCCCAGATCGCGAACGCCCCGAGGCCCAGGACGGCCAGCGCGAGCGAGGCCTGCGTACTGGTGTGGCCGAGGCCGTCCTTGGGCAGTTCGTTGATCGTCCAGACCAGCGCGGCCATGCCGACCATGGAGAGCACCATGCCGACCGGGTCGGCCTTGCGCCAGGGCCCCTTGGACTCCTCCATCAGGATCAGGGCGGCGATGATGGCGAGTACCGCGATCGGGATGTTGATCAGGAAGACGGCACCCCACCAGAAGTGGGCGATCAGCACACCGCCGAGGACCGGGCCGCCGACCAGGCCGACCATGGCCACCGCGCTCCAGGCGGCGATCGCCTTCGGCCGCTCCTCGTCGTCGAAGACGGTGATGAGGATGGACAGGGTGCTCGGCATCACCAGCGCACCGCCCACACCCATCAACACCCGGGCGAGGATGAGCTGTTCGGGACTGTCGGCCCAGGTGGCCAGCACCGATGCGGCGCCGAAGGCCGCCAGACCGATGATCATGATCTTCCGGCGGCCGTATCGGTCGGACAGGCTGCCGGCGGACAGCAGCAGGCCGGCGAAGACGAGCATGTAGGACTCGATGATCCACTGAATGTCCTGGGCACTCGCCGACAGGTCCTCCGCCAGGGGCGGAACCGCCACCGTGAGCACCATGTTGTCGATGACCAGCACCAGCGTGCTGAGGCAGAGCACGATCAGGATGAGCCAGCGTCGCGGATGACGTTCCATCAGGAAACCTCTCGAACAGTGTGGCCGTGCGGCCGAAGAGCCGCGCGCAGTGGGGAACTTGAGACATATAAAACCAGCGTCGCGGTTTTTTAGCTAGCCGCCAGTCCCCTTTCGGCCATCCGCCGTGGCACTCCGAACACTGTGCGAACTACCGCACAGTGGAGGGCTGTTGTGGGGCTGGAGCCCTGAGTGCGGGGTGACCCGAGCGAGCCGGAACGGCATGCAGCCGTCGCCGGGCCCGGTCCTGCGGGCCGGGCCCGGCGACGGCTACTGCGGCGGTGGCGGACGACCCGGCCGGTGGTGCGATCCGGATGCCGGCCTGCCACACGTGCGGCACACCGTGGGTGGGGTGCCGTCCTGCGGCGCCCCGGCTTGTGGCCGGGCACCTTGGTACTGCGCCGCGGATGACGGCGCGTTGTGGAGGGACGCACGCGGCGGCGTCCGGGCCGAGCCGCCCCGGGCCGGGGCACCGTGGAGGCTCGGAAGCTGTGGAGAGGCGCCCGCAGGGGGCGGAGGTCAGGACGCCACTTCGGTCAGGGCGCCACGCCGGTGAGGGGCAGGCCGGTCTCCTCGGGCAGCCCGAGGGCGATGTTCATCGACTGCACCGCACCGCCGGCGGTGCCCTTGGTGAGATTGTCGATGGCGCTGACCGTGGTGATCCGCCGCGCGTTCTCGTCGTAGGCGACCTGCACCTGCACGGAGTTGGAGCCGTACACGGCCGCGGTCGCCGGCCACTGCCCCTCGGGCAGCAGATGCACGAACGGCTCGTCCGCGTACGCCTTTTCGTAGGCAGCCCGTACGGTCTCCTGCGTCACGCCCGCCTTCGCCCGCACCGAGCAGGTGGCCAGGATGCCGCGGGGCATCGGCGCCAGGGTGGGGGTGAAGGAGACGGTGACCTTCTCACCCGCCGCGGCGCTGAGGTTCTGGGACATCTCCGGGGTGTGCCGGTGGCCGCCACCGACGCCGTACGGGCTCATCGAGCCCATCACCTCGGAACCCAGCAGATGCGCCTTGGCGGCCTTGCCCGCCCCGGAGGTCCCGGACGCGGCGACGACCACCGCATCGGCCTCGGCGAGCCGGCCGACGTAGGCCGGGAACAGGGCGAGCGAGACGGCGGTCGGATAGCAGCCGGGGGCCGCGACGCGCCGGGTGCCGGCCAGTCGGGCGCGGGCGCCGGGGAGTTCGGGCAAGCCGTAGGGCCAGGTCCCGGCGTGCGGTGTGCCGTAGAACGCCTCCCAGTCGGCGGCGCTGTCCAGCCGGAAGTCGGCGCCCATGTCGACGACCAGGACGCCGGGGTCCAACTGCCGGGCGATGGCGGCGGACTGGCCGTGCGGCAGGGCCAGGAACACCACGTCGTGTCCCGCCAGAACCTCTGGAGTGGTCTCCTGCAGGACACGGCCGGCCAGCGGCGACAGGTGCGGCTGCAGCGCACCCAGGTCCTGGCCGGCGTTGGCGTTGCCGGTCAGGGCACCGATCTCGACCTCGGGATGTGCCAGGAGCAGACGCAGCACCTCTCCCCCGGCGTATCCGCTTGCTCCGGCCACTGCTGCTCGTACGGTCATGACGTCTCCCCCGTTGCGTGACTGGTGTTGTGCCCGTCCGGGACGGCCACCTTGCGTGGTGCTGTGCACGGCTCTCACCGGTGAGCGAGCTGCCCGGCGCCCGGCGCCGCTGCCCCGGTCGTCTCCTGCCACCGGGCGTGGACCTGGTCCAGGGCCCGGGGCAGGATGTGCAGGAACGCGGCGATCTCCTGGTCGGTGACGGTCAGCGGCGGGGCGAGGCGGATCACCTGTGGGGCGACGGCGTTCACCAGCAGGCCCGCGGCCTCGGCCGCCTGCTGCACCGCCACGGCGAGCGGCTCGGTGAGCACGATCGCGCGCAGCAGTCCCGCTCCGCGGACGCCGGCGACCAAGGGGTGCGCGAGGGCTTGGATGCCGCGGCGCAGTGTCTCGCCCTGTCGTGTGACGTGCGGCAGGAGGTTGTCGTCGGCGATGGTGTCCAGGACCGCGAGGGCGGCGGCGCAGGCGACCGGATTGCCGCCGAAGGTGGTGCCGTGCGAACCGGGCCCCAGCAGGTCGGCGGCGGGCCCGAAGGCGAGGGTGGCGCCGATGGGCAGTCCGCCGCCGAGGCCCTTGGCGAGGGTGACGATGTCCGGTTCGACACCCTCATGGGCCTGGTGTTCGAACCAGTGGCCGGTGCGGCCGATGCCGGTCTGGACCTCGTCGAGAACGAGGAGCGTGCCGGTGGCCCGGGTGATGTCCCGGGCGGCGGCGAGGTAGCCGGGCGGTGGGACGACCACGCCGTTCTCGCCCTGGATCGGTTCGATGACCAGCAGGGCGGTGTCCTTGGTGACGGCCCGTCGCAGCGCGTCGGTGTCGCCGTAGGGGACGAAGGTGACGTCGGCCGGATAGGGACCGAAGGGGGTCCGCTTGGCAGGCTGGCCGGTCACCGACAGGGCGCCCAGGGTACGGCCGTGGAAGCCGCCGGCGGCGGCGACCGTGTGCGGACGGCCCGTCAGGCGCCCGACCTTGATGGCGGCTTCGTTGGCCTCGGTGCCGGAGTTGCAGAAGAAGACCCTGCCCTCCCGACCGGTCAGGGCGAGGAGCCGTTCCGCGAGCAGGACGGGCTCACGGGCGATGAACAGGTTGGAGACGTGGCCGAGGCGGCCGATCTGGTCGCGGACGGCGCCGACGACGGCCGGGTGCGCGTGTCCGAGCGCGTTGACGGCGATGCCGCCGACGAAGTCGAGGTACTTCTTCCCGTCCGCGTCCCACACGGCGGTGCCCTCGCCCCGGACGAGCGCCAGGCGCGGGGTTCCGTAGTTGCCCATCAGCGATGTCTGCCAGCGCTGGATGAGCTCCGTACTGCCGGGCTCGCTCATGGGGTTCCCTCTTCCTCGTCCGGCACGACGACCGTGCCGAATCCCTCGTCGGTGAACATCTCCAGCAGCACCGCGTGCTGGATGCGGCCGTCGATGACGCGGGCGTCATCGACGCCGTTGCGGACCGCGTGCAGGCAGCCGGCCATTTTGGGCACCATGCCGCCGGCCAGGCCGGGCAGCATCTTCTCCAGCTGGCCGGCGGTGAGTTGGCCGATGACCTCACGGCTGTTGGGCCAGTCGGCATAGAGCCCTTCGACGTCGGTGAGGACCATCAGGGTCTGGGCACCCAGCGCCGCAGCGAGTGCCGCAGCCGCCGTATCAGCATTGACGTTGTAGACATGTCCGTCGTCCTGGGAGTGGGCGATCGAGGAAATGACCGGGATACGGCCGTCGGCGAGGAGCGCCTCGATGGCGCCGGTGTCGACGCCGGTGATCTCGCCGACGCGGCCGATGTCGACCAGCTCGCCGTCGATCTCGGGCCAGTGCCGGGAGGCGGTGATGGTGTGGGCGTCCTCGCCGGTGAGGCCGACGGCGAGCGGACCGTGCTGGTTGAGCAGGCCGACGAGTTCGCGCTGGACCTGGCCGGCGAGGACCATGCGCACGACGTCCATCGCCTCGGGGGTGGTCACCCGCAGGCCGGCCCGGAATTCGCTGACCAGGCCGCGCCGGTCGAGTTCGGCGCTGATCTGCGGGCCGCCGCCGTGGACGACGACGGGCTTGAGGCCGGCGTGGTGGAGGAAGACGATGTCGTGGGCGAAGGCGGCCTTGAGCTCGTCGTCGACCATGGCGTTGCCGCCGAACTTGATGACGGCGATCTGGCCGCGGTGGCGGATGAGCCAGGGCAGCATCTCCAGGACGGACTCGGCCTTGGCGAGGGCGGGGTGCTGGAAAGTCTTCATGACGAGTACGCGCTGTTCTCGTGGACGTACTCGGCGGTCAGGTCGTTCGCCCAGACGACCGCCGAGGCGGGACCGGTGGCGAGGTCGGCGGTGATGCGGACCTCCCGGCCGCGCAGGTCGACCGCCGCGCGGTCGGCGCCGATGGCGCCGTCCTTGCACAGCCACACGCCGTTGAAGGCGACGTTCAGGCGGTCCGGCTCGAACGCGGCGCGGGTGGTACCGATCGCCGCGAGCACACGGCCCCAGTTGGGGTCCTCGCCGTGCAGTGCGCACTTGAGCAGGTTGTTGCGGGCGATGGTGCGTGCCACCTCGACGGCGTCGTCCTCGGTGGCGGCACCGACGACCTCGATACGGATGTCCTTGGAGGCGCCCTCGGCGTCACCGATGAGCTGACGGGCGAGGTCGTCGCAGACCGTGCGGACCGCGTCGGCGAACACGCCGGCCGCGGGCACGACGGTGGAGGCGCCGGAGGCCAGCAGCAGCACGGTGTCGTTCGTGGACATACAGCCGTCGGAGTCGATCCGGTCGAAGGTGAGCCGGGTCGCCTCCCGCAGCGCCGCATCCAGGGCGGGGCTGTCGAGGTCGGCGTCGGTGGTGAGCACCACGAGCATCGTGGCGAGCCCCGGCGCGAGCATGCCCGCACCCTTCGCCATCCCGCCGACGCTCCAGCCCTCCCCCTCGTACACGGCCGTCTTGTGCACGGTGTCGGTCGTCTTGATGGCGACGGCGGCCTGTTCGCCGCCGTCGGCGGCGAGCGCGGCGGCGGCCGTCTCGACGCCGGGCAGCAGCTTGTCCATCGGCAGTCTCACACCGATGAGACCGGTGGAGGCGACCGCGATCTCGTCGGCGCGGTGACCGAGGACGCGGGCGGTGTGCGCGGCGGTGGCGTGGGTGTCGTCGAGGCCTTCGGGGCCGGTGCAGGCGTTGGCACCACCGGAGTTGAGGACGACGGCGCTCACCGCCCCGCGGCTGAGAACCTGTTTGCTCCACTGCACGGGCGCGGCCTGCACCCGGTTGGACGTGAAGACGCCCGCGGCGGCCGTGCGCGGACCGTTGTTGACCACCAGGGCCAGGTCCGGATTGCCGCTGTGTTTGATTCCGGCTGCGACGCCTGCGGCCGAGAAGCCCTGCGCTGCCGTGACGCTCATGGCGAATCTCCTATGGTGGAAAAGATGTTGGTGACATGAGGGGGGCGAGAGCGGCTCCCCCGGAAAGAGAAGGGATTGCCGACCGCGTCGGATACGCGGCGGCTGTTCCCCGAAAGGGGGAGCCGGGGGGTCCTCTCGGCGCGGTCCGCCGTACAACGGCGGGCTCATCTTTCTGCCGCCTGGATGAGCTTTCCGAATTTCTCTCATCGGCTGCCGGCGGGCCGCCTTTCGGCCGCTCTCAGCCGGAACTCGACCGTCCGTCAAGCGGCCGGAGGCACACGTCGTGCCATTCTGGTCCTTCGGTGCCGGCCGTCCTGTCCGCAGGACAGCGGGCGGGTCCGGTCCGGGGAACGGATGCCCTTCGACCTCCGGCGGACCGGTGACGAGGATGGACGGACCGACCGGCCCTGGAGGAGTCCACGGTATCTCAACCAAGGCTCCGACAGGCCGAAATACCCTTGGAATGCGGGCTGGTGAGACTGTCCATCCCGCAGCGTGCTCGGATCATGGGGCGGCTCCCACCGGGAAGCCGCTCGTGAACGGCTTGAATTGGAGTGGACGATGAGCAGCAATCTGTTCGACGACGCGGACGGCCGGTTCTTTGTTCTCGTGAACGAGGAGGAACAGCATTCCCTGTGGCCGTCGTTCATCGAGGTTCCCGCCGGCTGGCGGGTGGTGTTCGGTGAGGACGGTCACGCGCAGTGCCTGGAGTTCATCGAGCAGAACTGGACCGATCTGCGGCCCAGGAGCCTGCGGGAGGCGATGGCCGGGTAAGGGGCTGCCCGCGGCGGCCCGGCTTCGGCCACAGGACCGGCGAACGGCTCGTCAGCGCTGCTGGCGGGCCGTTCGTGTGTCTGCGGCCCCTCATCCTGCGACCGCGGCGTGCTCGGGGCGGGGCACGGGCTCCGGGGCGGGGCGCGTGGCGAGGACGGAGTCGGCGATCTCGCCGCTGCGCACGGCGATGTTCGACAGCAGCGCGGAGGACAGTCCGTGGGTGTGCTCGGTGCCGCCCTGGATGTAGATGCCGAAGGGCAGTTCAGGGGCGAGAAGGCGGTTGTCGCGTTCGACGCGGTGGCGGCCGGCCGCATCCCGTAGGCAGTAGCGGTCGAGGTCGCCCAGGAGGCGGCTGGGCTCCATGGAGTCGTAGCCGGTGGCGAAGACGATCGCGTCGACGTCGAGTTCCTGGGTGTGGCCGTCGAGCAGGGTGTCCAGCAGGACGCGTGTCTCGTCGCCGGCCCGCTTGACCTCCCTGACCCGGGTCATGTTGAGGAAGTGCAGACGCTTCGTGCCGTCGACGTCCTCGGCGTAGGAGCGCCGGTACAGGTCGCGGATGACGTCGGCGTCGACCACGGAGTAGTTGGTGTTCTTGTGGTAGCGCCAGAACGACTCCCGTGCCTGGTCGGTGCCGTAGTAGTAGTCGTCGACGGCGGCCGGGTCGAATATCTGGTTCGCGAACGGGGTGTCGTCGGCGATGGAGTATCCGTACGACGGGAAGATCGCCGACACCTGGGCGTGCGGGAGGCTGTCGTAGAGGAAGCGGGTGATCTCGGCCGCGCTCTGTCCGGCGCCGACGACCGCGACGCTGGTGAGGTCGCGGGGATTCATGCGGCGGTACTTCTCCAGGAACTCCGAGCTGTGCCAGACGCGTTCGTCGCGTTCCATGCCTTCGGGCATGCGCGGGACGAGTCCGGTGGAAATGGCGACGTTGCGGGTGAGGACCTGGCGCCTGGCGCCGGTGGTGGTGTCGCGGGCCTCGACCACGAGGTGGCCGGGCCGGCCGTCGGCTCCGTCCGGCGCGAGCCGCACCGAGGTGACGTCGTGGCCGTAGTGGACTCGGTCGGTGAAGTTGGCCGCCGCCCACTCCAGGTACTGGTGGAACTCCAGCCGGGTCGGGAAGAAGTCCATGTTGTTGACGAACCGGGCCAGCCGGCCCGACTCGTGCAGATACGACACGTAGCCGAAACGGGACACCGGATTGCGGAAGGTGGCCAGGTCCTTCAGGAACGAGATCTGCATGGTCGCCGACGGCAGCAGCATGTTGCGGTGCCAGCCGAACGCGGGCTGCCGCTCGAAGAAGACGGCGGTGGCCGGGTGCGCCGGCACATTCTCCCGGTGTTCGTCCAGGGAGATGGCGAGCGACAGATTCGACGGGCCGAAACCGATGCCGACCACGTCGTATACCTCGTGTGCACGAGTACTCATAGAGAATTCTCCCGCTTGTGTAGCTGTGACTGGGCCCCGCCGTTCTGCGGCGGGTTGATTGTTGTACCCACAAGGCCCCTGATCAGGAAAGGCGTCGACTGTCGTCGAGTTCACGGTCGGTGGTCTCGGAATCTCAACCGGTGGATCCGGGAGTTCGTGGTGGGGCAGGAGAACACCGTGAATCCAACGTAGAGCGGCCGGACTTGGTGTGCAAGAGTTCCGGCCGTCGCGCCAGATTCTTCTGTCCTGTCGACAGTACATCGGTGTCCCGGCCGCTGATTCAATTGACAGTTCCGCTCAATGCACCGGTAGCGTCGGTGACTTGACCCCTCCTCGCGATGAATCCGCGACGAATCACCGAAAGGGTGGATGTCAGATGTTCGTTCCCCGCCAATACCGAGAACCGCACCGGTCGTGGATGACCGACGTGATCCGCAACAATCCGATGGCATTGATGACGAGCAACGGTGTGGCCGACGGGGATTCACCCGGTGCGCCGTTCGCAACGCATCTGCCGGTCATTCCGAATCCGGAGACCGGTGGGGAATGGCCGGAGGACCTGTCGGGTACGACGCTGCTGGGCCATATGAACCGGGCGAATCCGCACTGGGCGGCACTGGGCACGGGAAGTCCGGTGCTGCTGGTGTTCACCGGTCCGCACGCCTATGTCTCGCCGACCGTGTACGGGACGACGCCGGCCGCACCGACGTGGAACTTCACCTCGGTGCATGTGCACGGTGTGATGGAGAAGCTGGAGTCACGGGAGGAGACGCTCGAGGTGGTGCAGTCCACCGTGCGGGCCTTCGAGGGCGACTTCGGCAACGGCTGGGACATGTCGGAGTCGATCGGCTACTTCCACAAACTGGCGCCCGCGGTAGGCGCGTTCCGGGTCCGGGTGGTGCGCGCGGACGGCATGTTCAAGCTCAGCCAGGAGCAGGCGGGTGAGGTGCGGGAGCGGGTGCAGCGCTCATTCGCGGACCGGGAGTGCGGCCGGCACCAGGCGACGGCGAAGCTGATGAGCGAGCTGCCGTGTGCACGGACCTGAGCCGGTCCCGCCGCCGTGGCGGCGGGGGGCGGAGATAGCGGCAGGGCCCGCACCCGGGGACGGGGGCGGGCCCTGCGGCCGGGTGAGGAGGGGTCAGGCGCTGAGGCCGGCTTCCCGGGCCAGCCGGCCCCGGTCCTCGGGTTCTTCCAGGGCGCGCCCGGCGGCACTGTCGAGGGTTTGCAGGACCCACTGTTCCAGGCCCAGTCCGGACTGTTCGGCCGCCTTGTGCCACCACTGCATGCGGCTGCCGGGCAGAGCGAGACGCCGGGTCGTCTCGAGCGGCACACTCCGGGGCTGGTCGCCACCGCGGGCGATGCGCAGCGCGGTGCGGAGCTGTTTGGTGGTCCAGGTGTTCTGCTCGGCGCGGTCGAGCCATGTCTCCTGCTCGTCGACGGGCAGGGACGCGATCTCGGCGTGGTGCTGGAACGTCAGGGCGGCCCGGCGCCGGCCGGTGGGGAACCGGCGGGCCACCCAGGCGTAATTGCGCAGGGTCTGGTACTGCAGCCCGGCGGCGCGGATGCCGCGCTGGTAGCGGTCGGTGTAGTGGTCCTTGCCGTAGACCAGCCAGTCACCGAGCCACCAGGAGGAGGAGTCGACGATGCCGGAGAGCTGGCGGCCCGCCTGCTCCCAGTCCTCGTAGGTCATGGCGCCCGGTATCTGCAGAGCCACCTTGGTGGTGAGGACCTGAACGCGGCGCGGCTCCTCGCCGCTGCGGCGCTGCGAGGACAGTGCCTGGGGGCGGCGGCGGAACGGGGCGACGTTCGCGCCGTCGAGGCCCGGGGTGCTGGGGGTGGTCATCGTGCCTCCTGGTGGAGCGTGAACGCGTGCGGGCGTCGCCGTCCGTTCCCGGACGGGCGGTGTTGTTCAGGGGTGCGGCAGCGGTGGTCGGATGCGGCTCGGTGCCGGTCACCGTCGCGTCGTGCGGTGCCTGGCTGTCCTGTCCACACCCGTCGACCACTCCCCCCGTTCGCCTCGACCACAAAACCTCCCACGTGCTGGCGGCCACCGGCCGGCTGGAAGGGCCGCCCCCGGCCGGGCGCGTTGCTCGCGCGGGGACATCCCTCACTGACGTAAGGAATCGAACACCGAGCCGCGCAAGGGGGGCGCAACACGGCGGTGGGGGCGCCGTGTTGCGCACGTGTTGCGGGTGGAGGGGTTTCCTCGTCGGTGACGGTTCGCCGCACTCGCCGGCGCCGCGGGCATCCGCCGGGTGCGTGCGGCAGACCGTCGGGCACCGTGCCGGCCGGCCCTTGCGGGGGCGGCGGTGCAAGGTGCCGCTCCCCCGCCATCGAGAACCCCGCCATCGAGAAGAGGCCCGAAGATGACCATCACCCATGCGCAGGCGTCCACCGAGAGGACCGGCGCCCGCACCGAGCAGGCGGCATCGCTCATCGGCGGTGCCCGCGAGCGGATCGACGCGCTCGACAACCGCATCATCGGTCTGATCCGTGAGCGGATCGCCTACTCGGCCATGATCCAGGACGCGCGGATCGCGTCGGGCGGCCGCCGGGTGAACCTCTCGCGCGAGACGCAGATCCTGTCCCGCTACAACGAGGCCCTGGGCAAGCCCGGCACCACGCTGGCGTTGACGCTGCTGGAGCTGGGGCGGGGCCGTATCTGATCCGCCGCAGGGCGACGTGTCAGGGCCCGGCCGCAACTGCGGCCGGGCCCTGACACGTCGCCCTGCGCTGTGGGGACGTGGCAGTGCCCTGCGGCCCGCCGGGAGGTCCGGCGGGCCGCAGGGCTCTTCTGTGGGTGTGAGGGCTAGGACCCGGTGACGGCGGCGGCGAGTTCGGCGATCGTCTGACGCCGGAAGACGTCCTTGGCGGAGATCGTCAGTCCGGCCTTGCGTGCCTGCGCGACCACCGTGATGCCCAGGATCGAGTCACCGCCCAGTTCATAGAAGTTCTCGGCGATGCCGACCTGCTCGACGCCCAGGACGTCGGCCCAGATGGCGGCGAGGACCCGTTCAGTGTCGGTGCGCGGTGCGGGGCCGCTGTCGGGGTCCGCGGTGTGCACGGGGGCCGGCAGCGCCTTGCGGTCGATCTTGCCGTTGGGGGTGAGGGGGAAGGCGTCGAGGGCGACAACAGCGGACGGCACCATGAACTCCGGCAGCCGGCCGGCGACGAACTCGCGCAGCTCGGTGGTCTCCACCCGGCGGCCCGCGGCGGGCCGTACATAGCCGACGAGGCGCTTGTGGTCGCCGTCCTGGAGGGCGATGACGAACGCGGCCTCGATGTCCGGGTGCTGGACCAGGACCAGTTCGATCTCGCTGGGTTCGATGCGGTAGCCGCGGACCTTGACCTGGTGGTCCACCCGGCCGACGTATTCGATGGTGCCCTGCGCCGTCCAGCGCACCAGGTCCCCTGAGCGGTACATGCGGTCGCCCGGGACGGCGGCGAACGGGTTGTCCAGGAAGCGTTCGGCGGTCAGCTCGGGACGGCCCAGATAGCCGCGGGCGACGCCGGGGCCGGCGATGTACAGCTCGCCGACGACACCGATGGGCACCGGGTTCAGCCGTTCGTCCAGGACGTGGACGGCCGTGTTGGCGAGAGGGCCGCCGATCGGCACGGGGGTGGTGCCGTCGGCCTCGCGGACCTCGTGCCAGGTGGCGAACGTGGTGGTCTCGGTGGGGCCGTAGACGTGCAGCAGGCGCTGCGGCGGGCGGGCCGCCAGGACCTGCGCGACCCGGGCGGAGTTGACGGCCTCACCGCCGAACAGGACGTGCCGCAGGGTGGCGAAGGCGCTCGGATCGGCGGCGACGACCTGGTTGAAGACGGCGGTCGTCAGGAACAAGGTGGTGATCTCGTGGCGGGTCAGGGCGAGCATCAGAGCGGCCGGGTCGAGCAGGGTGTGCTTGTCGATGACGACCAGACGGGCGCCGGTGACCAGCGGTGCCCAGATCTCGAAGGTCGCCGCGTCGAAGGTGGCGTCCGCGCCCTGAGCGACGACGTCGTCCTCGCGCAGCGCGACGTAGTCGGCGTTGCACACCAGGCGGGTGATCGAGCGGTGTTCGACCACCGTGCCCTTGGGGGTGCCGGTGGATCCGGAGGTGTAGATGACGTAGGCGGCATCCCGCGGCGAGACGCTGACGTGCGGCGCGTGCACGGGCTGCGCGGCCAGTGCCTCGCGCTGTTCGTCCAGGCAGATGGTAGTGACGGCGGTGTCGGGGAGCTTGCCGGTCAGGTGCCGCTCGGTCAGGCACACCGCCGCCCGGGCGTCGTCGAGCATGAAGCTCAGCCGGTCGCCGGGGTAGTCCGGATCGAGTGGCAGGTAGGCGCAGCCGGCACGCAGGACGCCGAGGAGGGCGGCGAACAGTTCGGGGCCGCGTGGCAGGCACACGGCGACGAAGGACCCCGGCCGCACCCCGCTGTCGAGCAACAGGTGAGCCAGCCGGTTGGCCCGTTCGTCGAGTTCGGCGTAGGTGGTGGTGACGGTGCCGTGGACGACGGCGACCGCGTCGGGCCGGGCGCGTACCTGGTCACCGACGAGGTCGTGCACGCCGCGGTGGGCGGGGAAGTCCCGCTCGTTGACCGCCCAGTCGGTGTTCACCAGGCGGTGCTCGTCGGCGTCCAGCAGGGGCAGGTCGCCGACGGGCCGTGCGGGGTCGGCGACCGCGGCGCCGAGCAGCACCCCCAGGTGCCCGGCCCAGCGTTCGACGGTGGCGGCGTCGAACAGGGCGGTGTCGTACTCCAGGACACCCGTCAGGTCGCCGGCGGAGGTGGTGGTGAACTCGACGGTGATGTCGTGGGCGGGGGCGGGCCAGGAAAGGTGGAACTCGCTGACGCGCGCGCCGGGCAGGGTGTACGCGGGGGGCGTCTCGCGCAGCAGCACCATGGCCTGCACCAGCGGACGACCCGCCGTCCCGGAGCCTTCGGCGAGTTCGGAGACGAGTCGGCCGTAGGGCACGTCCTGGTGCGAGAGGGCGTCCTGGACGGTGCGGACGCTGTCGGCGACCAGGTCGGCGAAGGGGGTGTCCGGGTGCACCGTCTGCCGCAGGACCAGGGGGTTGGCGAAGTGGCCGACCACGTCGTGCTGATGAGGGTGGCGACGGCCGGGGGCCAGGGTGCCGACCGCCAGGTCCTGCTGCTGGCTGTAGCGGGAGAAGAGGACCTGGCAGGCGGCGAGGAGGCCGTCGAACAGGGTGCCGCCCTGCTCGCGGGCAAGTCCGCCCAAGGCGTGGGCGACAGAGGCGGGCACACGGAAGTCGTGCCGGGCGCCGGGCGTGGTGCGTGCGGCCGGCCGCGGCCGGTCGGTGGGCAGGCGCAGTGTGGGCAGGTCGGCGAGCCTCTCACGCCAGCAGTCGAGCCGGGCGGCGATCTTGGCGTCGGTGAAGCGTTTGCGCTGCCAGGCCGCGTGCTCGCGGTAGTGGCCGGTGGGTGCGGGCCGGGCGGGCCGGCCGGTCAGCGCCGCCGTGTACAGCTCGGCCAGGTCGGCGCCGAGGAGGTCCTTCGACGCGCGGTCCACGGCCAGGGGGTGCAGGCACAGCACGAGGACATGCTCGCCGGCGGCGACATGAGCGTGCAGGACCCGCAGCACCGGGCCGGCCGCGAGGTCGAACGGTGCCGTGGCCAGCTGCCGTACCCGCTCCTCCAGCCCCGTCGCGTCGGAGCCGGTGAGATCGGCGAACTCCGGCTCGACGGGCCCGAAGAGGCCGGCGGGCCACACCCGCATGCCGGGTGCGCCGTCCACCATGTGGTACGTGGTGCGCAGCGGTTCGTGCCGGTCCACCAGCTGCCGCACCGCCTGGGCGAGCGCGGGGCGGTGGACCTCGCCGTGCAGACGCCAGCCGAGGACCACGGGCGGCTCGGCCGCCTGCGGTGGCCGCCGGTACAGCTCCTCCTGGCCCAGCGACATCGGCAGCACGGCCGGCGCGGCCTCGGGCGGGACGGGGCGGGGGTGCGGCTGGTCGTCGAGCAGGGTGGCGGAGCCCGTCGTCAGGTCGGTCATCTCGTCGTTCCCTTCGCGTGGTTCGGGTGGCTCTCGTCGATGGCTGGGGGTCGTTCCGGGGGCGAGGGACGTTATGCGGCCACCTGGTCCGCCATGAGGTCGAGGAGTTCGGGGGTGAGGAACTCGTCGAGCGGGCAGACGCCCGACATCGTGGAGAAGTAGCGGGCGCTGAGTTCCGGGCTGGTCGATATCGCGCGCAGCAGGGCGATCTGGTGGTCGGGGGCGGCGAGTCGGCCGGTCTTGAGGGTGCTGCGGTAGTGCGGCATCAGTTCTTCGAGGCGCTCGGTCGCGAAGTGGTCGAGGGCGGCCTGCAGTTGGGCGGGGTCCTGGAGCCCGTCGCCGATGCAGTCGGCGAGCAGCTGGGCCTGGTAGAAGCCGTCGGTGATACCGCGGGCGGTGATCGAGTCCTTGTGGTGGCCCGCGTCGCCGATGAGGACCCAGCCGGGTCCGGTGGCCTGCCGGAAGAAGTTGCGCTGGTCGCCGGTGCCGTGGACGCGCTCCAGGCGCTCGCCGGCGGCCATCTGCTCACGGACCTCGGGGGCGGTCGACTCCACGCAGGCCAGCAGGGCGTTGAGTGCGTCGCCGCGGACGTCGTGGAACCGGTCCTGGGGGAAGTACCCGGCGACCAGGGTGGCGCCGTCGTTGGTGGGGACGGTGCCGACCCAGCTGCCCGGTGCCTCGTAGAGGCGGAACTGCTCCGGGAGGCCGGACCAGTAGCTGTAGTAGGCGCAGGTGAGGGCCGGGTTCTCGATCAGGAGCGGGGCGCCGAGTCGGTCGGCGACGGTGGAGCGCATTCCGTCGGCACCTATGACGAGGCGGGCGCGTTCGACGGTGCTGTTGCCGCTGCGGACGGAGCCGATCCGCACGCCCACCACCCGGTCGTCCTCGAAGACGAGGTCGCTGACCGAGCAGTTGTCACGGAACTCGGCGCCCGCTTGCACGGCGGCCTCGGCGAGGATCGCGTCGAGGAGGATACGGCGGGGCGCGTAGGCGGCGTGGTGGCCGTCCGCGGGCCAGGAGCAGCCCTCCATGCGGACATCGCCGATGGTGTACTGGACGGAGTCCAGGGCGGGGGCGCCGGTGCCGGCGACGGCGGGCAGGACGCCCCAGTCGGCGAGCCGGGCGACGCCGGGCTGGTGGATGTAGAGGGTGGACAGGGTGTCCTTGGGGAACCGGGCACGCTCGAGGATGAGCACCCGGTATCCGGCGCGTGCGAGCAGCATGGCGGCCGGTGCTCCGGCGGCGCGTGCTCCCACCACTATGACGTCATACAAGAGATGCTCCCGAGAGGTTGCTGCCGTGGTCGTCGAGGTGCCGGTTGATGGCCCGGGATATCTCGGCCGCGGGCCCGGGCATGTTCATCCCGAGGTGGGTGGAGTGGATGTCCCACTCCTGGACGGCGCCGGTGATGTGAGGCCGCCAGTGGGCGAGATAGGAGTCGTCCGGGTTCAGCGTCGCGTTGAAGAACAGGGCGTCGCCGTCGAAGACGGGTGAGGTGAAGTCCTTCATCAGGCTCAGGTGGTGGAGCATGATGGCGGACGCGTTGTCGATGAGGGATTCCCGGTCGCCCTCGGCGCCGTCGGCCAGCGCGGGAAGGCGTTCGCCGAAGAACTCCCGTACCTCGGAAGCGTCGACGCTGTCGTGGTGGGTGAACCAGGAGGCGGGGACGCAGTCCAGCAGGGCGAGCGTGGCCACCTGGTGTCCCTGGCGCTGCAGTTCGGCGGCCATGGCCTGGGCGAGGGTGCCGCCCAGGGACAGGCCCGCCAGGTGGTAGGGGCCGTCGGGCTGGACCTTGAGGATCTGCTGGACGTAGTCGGAGATCATCTCCTCGACGGACTGCGGCAGCGGGCTGCCGTCGAAGCCGCGGGCCTGGATGGCGTAGCCGGGCCGGTCCTCGTCCAGGTGGCCGGCGAAGCCCATGTAGGCCCAGGACAGGCCCACTCCGGGGTGGATGAACCACAGGGGGGCCGCCGTTCCGCTGGTCTTCAGCGGCAGGACGACACCGAACGGGTCGGTGTGTTCGGACGACTCGGTACCGGAGGTCAGGTAGGTGTCGAGCTGGGCGACGGTGGGCGACTGGAACATGACCCGGATGGGGATGGCGACGCCGAGCAGGGTGCGGATCCGGTTGAGGAGCCGGCTGGCGAGCAGGGAGTGGCCGCCCAGGGTGAAGAAGTCGTCGTCGATGCCGACGCGCGGAAGGCCGAGCACTTCGGCGAACAGGCCGCACAGGACCTCTTCCCGGGGGGTGCGCGGGGCGCGTCGGGCGGCGGCGGTGAACTCCGGGTCGGGCAGGGCACGGTGGTCGAGTTTGCCGTTGGGGGCCAGCGGAAGGCGCTCGAGCGTCACGAACGCCGCAGGCACCATGTACGGCGGCAGCTGCGCCGTCAGGTGGTCGCGCAGCTCGTCGGCGGTGGGGCCGTCGGCGTGCCGGGGCACCACGTAGGCGACGAGCTGCTTGCCGCCGCGGAGCTCGTGGACGGTCACCACCGCCTGGGCGAGGTCGGGGTGCGCGGTCAAGGCCGCTTCGATCTCGCCGGGTTCGACACGGAAGCCGCGGATCTTGACCTGGGCGTCGTCGCGGCCCACGTACTCCAGCTGCCCGTCGTCGTTCCAGCGGGCCAGGTCACCGGTGCGGTACATCCGCGAGCCGGGCGGCCCGAACGGGTCGGCGACGAAGCGTCCGGCGGTCAGGGCGGGACGCCGGTGGTAGCCGCGGGCGAGGTGCCCCGCGACGTACAGCTCGCCGACCACTCCGGGGGCGACGGGCTGCAGGGCGGGGCCGAGGACGTGGGTGCGCATGTTGCCGATCGGGGCGCCGATCGGCGTGCTGCCGGTGTCCGGGGCCGGGGCATCGCCGGTGAGGGTGTGGGTGGTGGCGTAGAACGATTCGCTCTGCCCGTAGGCGTTGACGATGCGGACGCCCGGGAAGGTCTCGCGGGCCTGCTGGAGGACGGCGGTGGGCAGGGCCTCGCCCGCGAAGACGAGGGTGTCGGGGTGGGTCGTGTGGTGGGCGAGCCGGCCGGCGAGTTCGGCGAACGCGGAGGGCACGGTGCTGATCACGTCGCCGGGCGGGGCGTCCCGCTCGCCGAGGACCAGGACGTCGCGGACCACGTCCAGGGTGCCGCCGGTGGTGAGGGTGGTGAACATCTCGAACACCGACACGTCGAAGTTGACGGAG
The DNA here is from genome assembly GCF_032229325.1 of Streptomyces sp. AM8-1-1. Classification (NCBI taxonomy): domain Bacteria; kingdom Bacillati; phylum Actinomycetota; class Actinomycetes; order Kitasatosporales; family Streptomycetaceae; genus Streptomyces; species Streptomyces sp. AM8-1-1. Next base: position 7,951,776 of record NZ_CP135086.1, on the reverse strand, counting down.
GTGCCGGCGGGCATCCGCCGGCCCGGCCCCATGTCCACCTGGGGCGCCAGCCGCAGAACGCCGTTGACGACCGTGCGGTGGGTGAGGGCCACGCCCTTGGGGGTGCCGGTGGAGCCGGAGGTGTACATCACGTAGGCGAGGTGGTCGGGGTGCAGCGGGGCGGTGCGCTCGCGGTCGGTGAGGTCGGTGCCGGGCCGCTCGGTGAGGGTGAGGGTGTCCAGGTGGAGGCGGGGGCTGTCGGTGGCCGGCAGCACCGCTTCGGTGGCCGTGTCGGTGAGGATCAGGGCCGGGCCGGCCTCGGCGAGGACGGCCGCGAGACGGTGGCCGGGGTAGGCGGGGTCGACGGGCAGGTAGGCGCCACCGGCCTTCAGGACCGCGAGGAGGGCGACGACCAGATCCGCGGAACGCGGCAGGCAGACGGCGACCAGTGACTCGGGGCCCACGCCGCGGCCGGCGAGTTCCCTCGCCAGGCGGTTGGCGTCCGCGTTGAGCTGCCGATAGGTCAGTGAGCGGCCGTCGTGTTCCACCGCGATCGCGTCCGGGGTGCGGGCGCTCCGGCTCTCCACCAGGGCGGCAAGATGCACGTCGGGGGTGGCGGTGTCGGTGTCGTTCACCTCGCGCAGCCGGTCGTGTTCGCTCGTGTGCAGGATGTCGACGCGCCCGGCCGGGACGGTCGGGTCGGCCGCGATCTGCCGCAGGATGCGGCCGAGGCGGGCCGCGATCCCTTCCGCCGCCCCGCGGTCGAAGGCCCCCTTCTGGTACTGCAGGACCATCATCAGGTGCGGTTCGGCGCCGGCCATCAGCGCCAGCGGGTAGTGCGTGCCGGAGTAGGGCCGGATACCGGTGAAGGCGATCCCCGCCGCGGTGTTGGCGTCGCTGAGGCCTTCCTTGTCGACGGGGAAGGACTCGAAGACGACCAGCGTGTCGAACAGGCTGGGGTGCCCGGCGGCCTGCTGGATGTCGCTCAGCCCGTAGTAGTGGTGGTCCAGCAGGGCCGCCTGCCGCTTCTGCAGGCCGGTCACCAGGTCGGCGAGCGAGTCCTGGGGACGGTGGGTGACACGGACCGGCAGGGTGTTGATGAACAGGCCGATGATCGAGTCGACGCCGCCCAGGGCGGGCGGACGGCCGGAGACGGTGGCCCCGAAGACCACGTCGGAGCGGCCGGTGAGTTCGCCGAGCAGAACGCCCCAGGCGCCCTGCAGCAGGGTGTTGACGGTGACGCCGAGTTCGGAGGCGCGCCGGTTCAGCGCCCGGGCCTCGTCCAGCGGCAGCGGGATGTCGATCTGACCGACACCCTCGCCGTCATCGGCGCCGGGGGTGGCGGGAGCCAGCAGGGTGGGCTCGGCTCCGGCGACCTCGGCGGCCCAGGCGCGGGCGGTCTCCTCGTGGTCCTGCTGGTCCAGCCAGACCAGGAAGTCGCGGAAGCCGCGGACCCGCGGCAGGGCGGAGGCATCGCCCGCCGCGCCGTACAGACGCAGCAGGTCCTGCATCAGCAGCGGGAACGACCAGCCGTCGAACAGCATGTGATGGGCGGTCAGCACCAGTTCGGCGCGGTCCTCCCCCATCGTGACCAGGGTCAGACGGAGCAGTGGCGCCGTGGCCGGGTCGAAATGCTCGTGGTGGTCCTGTTCGAGGAGTTGCTCGAAGGCCTCCTCGCGGGCCTGCTCGCCGAGATTGCTGAGATCGATGTGGCGCCAGGGCACCTCGACGTCGTCCAGGACGAGCTGGACCTGGTGGCCGTCCGTGTCGGTGACGACCGCTGTACGCAAGCCGGCGTGGCGCTCGAGGAGGGCCTGTCCGGCGGCGTGCATCCGGTCCGCGTCCGCGTGGCCGGCGATGTGGAAGACGATCTGCATCTGGTAGGCGTCGTACGCGGTGTCGTCGAGGAAGGTGGACTGGAACAGCAGCCCGGACTGGAGCGGGGTCAGCGGCCAGACGTCCGCCAGTCGGGGGTAGCGCTGTTCCCAGGCTTCGATGTCGCTCTGGGTGACGCGGACCAGCGGCAGATCACTGGGGGTCAGACCGCCGGCGCCGGGGGTGGTGGCGTAGCCGGCCAGCGCGGTGAGCGCCGTGGTCCACAGGTCGGCCAGTTCCTGGACCTCGGAGCTGGTGAGTACGCCGGCCGGGAAGCCGATCACCGCACCGAGGCGGGCGCCGTCGCCGGTGTCGAGGACGGCGGCGTTGATCTCCACGGTCGACATGGCGGGCATGTCGGCGTCCAGGGCCGCGTCCAGGGCGGGCAGTTGGGTGAAGCCGAGGCCGCGCAGTTCGTCGGGCATGTCCGCGGAGGAGAACTGGCCGAGGTAGTTGAAGCCGATCTGGCCGGTGGGGTACTGGCCCAGTTCGGCGGCGGTGTCGGGGTTGAGGTAGCGCAGCAGGCCGTAGCCGATGCCCTTGTCGGGGACGGCCCGCAGCTGTTCCTTGACCGCTTTCAGGAGCCGGCCGGCGGCCGGGCCGCCGGCGAGTGCGTCGTCCAGGTCGCAGCCGGCGGTGTCCAGGCGGACGGGGAACATGCTGGTGAACCAGCCCATGGTGCGGGACAGGTCGGCGCCGGGGACGACGTCCTGTTCGCGGCCGTGGCCCTCCAGGCGGATCAGCGCGGAGGGTTCGGCGACGCCCCGGGAGCGGCGCCATGCGGCGAGCGCGAGGGCGAGGGCGGCCAGCAGGCCGTCGTTGACGCCGCCGTGGATGGCGGCGGGCAGCGAGGTCAGCAGTGCCTCGGTCACCTCCGCGGGCAACTGGAGCTCCAGGTGCTCGACCGTGGAGAGCACATCGACGGCCGGGTCGAGCGGCCGTGACCCCAACAGGGGGTCCGGGCCTTGCAGCGTGGTGCGCCACAGGTCCGCCTCGGCGACGCGGGCGGGGCTGATGGCCTCCTCGGCCAGGGCATGCGTCCAGCGCCGCAGAGAGGTGGCGACCTCGGGCAGTTGAGGGGCGCGGCCGTCGCGGATCCGCTGCCAGGCGGCGGCCAGGTCCGGGAGCAGGATGCGCCAGGACACGCCGTCGACGGCCAGATGGTGCAGGGCGATCAGCAGCCGGCCCGGGGCGGTGGTGCCGGCGTCGAACCAGACGAACTGGGCCATCGTTCCGGCCGCCGGGTCCAGGCGGCCGGTGGCGGCGTCCAGTTCGGCCGCGGCGCGCTCCTGCCAGTCGCTCCACGTGCCGTCGCAGACCACGCGGTGCACCAGGGACGCGGCGTCGAGGGTGCCGGGCGCCTCGATGTGCAGGGCGCCACCGTCCTCCTCACGCAGCAGCCGCGAGCGCAGGATGTCGTGCCGGTCCAGGACAGCGGTGAGGGTCGCGGTCAGTTGCTGCGCGTCGATGTGCTCGGGCAGTTCCAGCGCCATGGACATGGAGAACCGGTCGAAGCTGTCGCCGAGTTCGAGCATGTAGCGGCCGATCGGCAGCAGCGGCATGACGCCCACCCCGCCGCCCTCGAACTCCTCGAGGACCGGGCGGTCGCCGATGCCGCTGGTGGCGACGGTGGCGAGTTCGGCGACGGTGCGCTGCTCGAAGATCTGCCGCGGGCTCACCTCGATGCCCTGGGCGCGGGCGCGGGTGACGACCTGGATGGAGCGGATGCTGTCGCCGCCGACGGCGAAGAAGTCGTCGTCGAGCCCGACCCGTTCCAGACCCAGCACGTCGGCGTAGACGGCCGCGAGGGTCTCCTCCACGGCGGTGCGCGGGGCCCGGTAGGTGGTGGCGGTGAACTCCGGGTCGGGCAGCGCCTTGTGGTCGAGCTTGCCGTTGGGCGCCAGCGGGAGGCGGTCCAGGACGACGAACGCGGAGGGCACCATGAACTCCGGCAGCCGGCTCGCGACGAAGCGGCGCAGGTCCCGCGCGGACAGGCCGGCGGTCATGTCCACCTCGAGGTCGCCGAGGCCGTCCACGCTGAGCTCGGACGCGGCGCCGGCCGGCACGACGTAGCCGACGAGCTGCTTGCCGCCGCCCGGCCCGTCACGGACGACCGCGACGGCCTGCACCACCTCGGGGTGCGCGGTCAGCGCGGCCTCGATCTCGCCGGGTTCGATACGGAACCCGCGGATCTTGACCTGGGCGTCGCCGCGGCCCACGTACTCCAGCTCCCCGGCGCTGTTCCAGCGCGCCAGGTCGCCCGTGCGGTACATCCGCGAGCCGGGCGGCCCGTAGGGGTCGGCGACGAAGCGCTCGGCGGTCAGGGCGGCACGCCGGTGGTAGCCGCGGGCGAGCCGGCCCGCGACATACAGTTCGCCCACCACGCCCGGCGGCAGCGGCTGGAGGCCGGGGCCCAGGACGTAGGCGCGCATGTTGCCGATCGGGCTGCCGATCGGGGCGCTGCCTGGAGTGTCGGAGCCGGTGGAGGTGGTGGCGTAGAACGATTCCGTCTGCCCGTAGGCGTTGACCACCCGCACGCCGGGGATGGTGTCGCGGACCCGCCGCACCAGGGCGGCGGGCAGCGCCTCACCGGCGAACACGACCGTCTCGGCGTGGATGGTGCCGGGTGTCTGGTCGAGGAGTTCGGCGAACACCGACGGGACGGTGCTGATCACGCCGCCGCTCCAGCCGCCGCGTTCACCGATGACCAGGACGTCGCGGGCGATTTCGACGGTGCCGCCGGCGGACAGTGTGGTGAACAGTTCGAACACCGACACGTCGAAGTTGACGGAGGTGCCGGCGAGCGTGCGGGTGGCGCGGGTGATGGCCGCCGCGGACGCCAGGCTCGCCACCCCGTTGACGACGGTGCGGTGACTGATCACGACACCCTTGGGGGTGCCGGTGGAGCCGGAGGTGTACATCACGTACGCCGCCTGGTCGGGCCGCGGCCCGCTCGGCGGACCGCCATCGGCAGGGGTGTGGGCCGGGTCGTCGAGGAGCAGGGTCGGTGTGTCGCCGGCGGGCAGGATGCCGACGGTCGCGGTGTCGGCGAGGAGCAGGGTGGGGCGGGCGTCGGCGAGGATGAAGTCCAGGCGGGCGCTGGGGTATTTGGGGTCGATGGGCAGGTAGGCGGCGCCGGCTTTCAGGACCGCGAGGAGGGCGACGACGAGGTCCGCGGAGCGCGGCAGGCAGACGGCGACCAGCGACTCGGGTCCGGCCCCGTGGGCCACCAGATCGCGGGCGAGGCGGTTCGCGCGGGCGTCGAGTTCGCCGTAGGTCAGCGAGGTGTCGTCGAAGACGACGGCGACGGCGTCGGGCCTCCGCGCGGCCTGCTGCTCCACCAGGGCGGGGACGGTGAGGTCGGTGATGGGGCGGGTGGTGTCGTTGAAGTGGTGCAGGACCCGCTCCCGCTCGGCCGGGCGGATCAGTTCGACCGTGCTGACGCGGGTCTGCGGGTCGGCGGCCAGCTGCCCGACCAGGCGGGTGAAGCGGTCGGCGACGGCCTCCGCTGTCTGCCGGTCGAACAGGTCGGTAGCGTACTCGAGATGGCCCACGACGCCCATGCCGGGCAGGTCGGCCATGTTGAAGAACAGGTCGAACTTGGCGGACTCGTTGCGTACCCGTTCAAACTCCACCCGCAGGCCGGGCAGGGCGAAGTCCTTGCGGGCGAAGTTCTGCCAGGCGAACATCACCTGGAACAACGGTGAGTAGGCGGTGGAGCGCTCCGGGTTGAGCTCCTCCACCAGGCGCTCGAACGGCACGTCCTGGTTGTCATAGGCAGCCAGGGACTTGTTCCGGACCTGGTCGAGCAGGGTGTCGAAGGCCGGGTTGCCGGACAGGTCCGCGCGCAGCACCCAGGTGTTGACGAAGAAGCCGATCAGGTCGGCGAGGCACTCGTCGGTGCGGTTGGCGATCGGCGATCCGATGGTCACGTCGTCGCCTCCGCCGAGGCCGTGCAGGAGCACCGCGAGGGCCGACTGCAGCACCATCGACACGGTGACGCCGTGGGCGCGGGCGACGTCTTCGACGGCGGCGGCCACCTCAGGGGCGAGGGCGAACTCCACCGTGTCGCCGCGGTGGCTGGCCGCCGGCGGGCGGGGCCGGTCGGTGGGGAGCTGCAGCGGCTGCGGCACCCCCGTGAGCTCCTCGCGCCAGTAGCGCACCTGTGCGGACAGGGCACTGTCCGGGTCGTCCTCGTCACCGAGGACCTCGCGCTGCCACAGCGTGTAGTCGACGTACTGGACGGCCAGTTCGTCCCACCGCGGACCCTGGCCTTCGAGACGGGCGGTGTAGGCGGCGCCGAGGTCGCGGGCGAGGGGAGCCATCGACTCGCCGTCGCTGGCGATGTGGTGGATCAGCAGCACCAGGACGTGGTCCTGCTCGCCGGTCCGCAGCAGCGTCGCCCGCACCGGCAGGTCGGTGGCCAGCGTGAAGGGGTGCGCCACGGCGTCGGCGAGGGCGTCGGGCAGACCCGCTTCGTCGGTGGTGACGACCGGCAGGTCCAGCATGGCGGCTGCTCGGCCGGCGGCGAGGACGTGCTGGTGAGGTACGCCGTCGCTGTCCTCGACGATCAGGGTGCGCAGGCTCTCGTGCCGGGCGACGACGTCGCCGACGGCCGCCTCGAGCGCGGGGATGTCCAGGGTGCCGGTCAGCCGCAGCGGGAAGGGGGCGTTGTAGGTGGCGGAGGGGCCTTCGAAGCGGTCGATGAACCAGAGCCGGCGCTGGGCGAACGACAGCGGTATCCGCTCCGGCCGTTGGGCCGCCCTGGTCAGCTGCGGGCGCACCCGTGTTCCCGGGGACAGCCGGCCGGTGAGTTCCACCACGGTCGGCGAGTCGAACACCGCCCGGATGGGGACCTCGATGTCCAGCCCGGTACGGATCCGGCTGACCAGCCGGGTCGCGAGCAGGGAGTGGCCGCCGAGCGTGAAGAAGTTGTCGTCGATGCCGACCCGCTCCAGGCCCAGGACCTCCGCGAACAGGGTGCACAGGAAGTCCTCCTGCGCGGTACGCGGTGCCCGGTAGGTCTGGCCGGCGAACTCCGGGGCGGGCAGGGCCTGCCGGTCCAGTTTGCCGTTCGGGGACAGCGGGAGACGCTCGAGGACCATGAACGCCGCGGGGACCATGAATTCGGGCAGCTGGGCGGCGACGAACTTGCGCAGTTCGTCGATGTCGAGCCCGCCGGCCGCGGTGTCGGCGGGAACGGCATAGCCCACCAGATGCCGGCCGGTGGTGGCACCGGCCTCGCGGGCGACGACCGCCGCCTGGGCGACTCCGGGGTGCGCGGTCAGGGCCGCTTCGATCTCGCCGGGTTCGATGCGGAAGCCGCGGATCTTGACCTGGGTGTCCCCGCGGCCGGCGTACTCCAGCTGCCCGTCGTCGTTCCAGCGGGCGAGGTCGCCGGTGCGGTACATCCGCGCACCCGGCGGGCCGAACGGGTCGGCGACGAAGCGTCCGGCGGTCAGGGCGGGCTGGTCGTGGTAGCCGCGGGCGAGGTGGCCCGCGACATACAGTTCGCCCACCACGCCCGGCGGCAGCGGCTGGAGGCCGGGGCCCAGGACGTAGGCGCGCATGTTGCCGATCGGGCTGCCGATCGGCGTGCTGCCCGGGGTGTCGGAGCCGGTGGAGGTGGTGGCGTAGAACGATTCCGTCTGCCCGTAGGCGTTGACCACGCGCACGCCCGGCAGCGCCTGGCGGATGCGGTGCACCAGGGCGGCGGGCAGCGCCTCACCGGCGAAGACCAGGGTGTCGGCGTGGATGGTGTCGCCGAGCTGGTCGACGAGTTCGGCGAAGACCGACGGGACGGTACTGATCACGCCGCCCGACCAGGTGGCACGTTCGCCGAGGACCAGGGCGTCGCGGACCATGTCGATGCTGCCGCCGCAGGTCAGCGCGGTGAAGATCTCGAACACCGACACATCGAAGTTGACCGAGGTGCCGGCCAGCATCCGGGAACCCTCGCCGGCGCCGACGCGGGCGGCGAGCTGGGTGATCCCGTTGACGACGGTGGCGTGGCTGAGCACGACACCCTTGGGGGTGCCGGTGGAGCCGGAGGTGTACATCACGTACGCCAGGTTCTGCGGGTGCGGCGCCGGCCGGCCGGCGCCGTCGGGCCCCGAGTCGTGGTCGAGATCGAGGTCGTCGAGGTACAGGTGCGGGACGTCGCCGGCCGGCAGGACGCCGGCCGTCGCGGCGTCGGTGACGATGAGCTGCGGTCGGGCCTGGGAGAGGATGAACTGGAGGCGGTGGCTGGGGTACTTGGGGTCGATGGGCAGGTAGCCGGCACCGGACTTGAGAATGCCGAGCATGGCCACGACCAGGTCGGCGGTGCGGGGCAGCGCCAGGCCGATGACGGATTCGGGGCGGGCGCCGCGCAGCGTGAGCTCACGGGCCAGGCGCTCGGCGCGGGCGTCGAGCGCGCGGTAGGTCAGGTCCTGTCCGTCGCAGTGGACGGCGACGGCGTCCGGGGTACGGGCTGCCTGCTGGGCGAACAGAGCGGGCAGCGTCAGGTCGGGCGCCGGGGCGGTGGTGTCGTTGAGTTCGGTGAGCAGGTGGTGGCGTTCGGCCGGGGTGAGGACGTCGACCTGGGCGACGCGGGTCTGCGGGTCGTCGGCGAGGTGCCGGAGGATCCGCTCGAAGCGGGCGGCGATGGTTTCGACGGTGGGGGCGTCGAAGAGGTGGTGCTGGTACTCCAGGGCCACCCGCAGCCGCGGTTCGGCGGTGGCGGTCACGATCATCGGGTAGTGGGTGCCGCTCATCGGGCTGATGCCGGTGACGGCGATGCCCGCTGCCGCGTAGGCGTCGGTGATGCCGGCCCGGTCGACCGGGTAGGAGTCGAAGACGACGATGGTGTCGAAGAGGGCCTTCAGGCCGGTGGCGTGGTGGATCTCCGCCAGGCCGTAGTGCTGGTGGTCCAGCAGGGCGCCCTGCCGGTTCTGCAGGCCGGTGAGGACCTCCTGCAGGGTGTCGGCGGGGGTGCAGTCGACCCGGACGGGCAGGGTGTTGATGAACAGTCCGACCATGGCGTCGACGCCCGGTACCTGCGGCGGCCGGCCGGAGACGGTGGTGCCGAACACCACGTCACGGCGGCCGGTCAGGCTGCCCAGCGCCAGTCCCCAGGCCGCCTGGACGACGGTGTTGAGGGTGACGCCCAGTTCGGCGGCCCGGCGTGCGAGGTCGGCGGCCGTCTCGGCGGTCAGGGGGACGTCGATCTGGCCGATGCCGGTCGGGGCCGCCCCGGCCTGGGGGTGCGGCACGATCAGGGTGGGTTCGTCGATGCCCGCCAGTTCGGCGGCCCAGGTGCGGGCCGCCTCCTCGCGGTCCTGCTGGTCCAGCCAGACCAGGAAGTCGCGGTAGCCGCGGACCCGGGGCAGGGTGGAGGCGTCGCCGGCGGAGGCGTACAGCCGCAGCAGATCCTCCAGCAGCAGCGGTACCGACCAGCCGTCGAACAGGACGTGGTTGGCGGTGAACACCAGCTCGGCCCGGTCACCGCCCATGGTGACCAGCGTCATCCGCAGCATGGGGGGTGTGCGGGGGTCGAAGTGGGTGGCGTGGTCCTCGGCCAGCAGTGACTTGAGGGCCGCCATGCGTGCGTCGTCGTCCAGACGGCTGAAGTCGACGTGCCGGAAGGGCAGATCGACGTGGTCCAGCACGATCTGCACGGAGTCGCCGGCGGTGTCCGTGACGAACGCGGTCCGCAGGCCGGCGTGACGGTCCAGGAGCGCCTGTCCGGCGGTGCGCATACGGGCGGCATCGACACGGCCGGAGAGATGGAAGACCATCTGCATCTGGTAGGCGTCGAACGCGGTGTCCACGAGGAGGGTGTGGAAGAGCAGTCCGGACTGGGTCGCGGTCAGCGGCCATACGTCGGCCAGGGCGGGGTAGTGCCGCTCCCACTGGTCGATCTCGTGCTGGGTGACCTTCACCAGCGGCACGTCGGAGGGCGTCAGGCCACCGGCGCCGGGACGGGTGACGTGGTGGGCCAGGGCTTCGAGGGCGTCCTGCCAGTGCTCGGCGATGGCGCGGGCGTCGTCCTCGTCGAGGACGCCGGTTGCGTAGCCGAGGCGGGCGTTGAGCCGGGGCCCGTCGGGGCCGTCGGTGACCAGGGCGTTCAGGTCCAGGGTGGACAGGGCGGGCATGTCCGCGTCCGGGTCGGCGACCAGTTCCGTGGTGCCCTCGGCCTGGGTGAAGCCCAGGCCGTGCAGGTGGTCGGGCATATCGGTGGCGGAGTAGCGGCCCAGGTAGTTGAAGCCGATCTGGCCGGTGGCGTACGGGGCGAGTTCGGCCGCGGTGTCGGGGTTGAGGTAGCGCAGCAGGCCGTAGCCGATGCCCTTGTCGGGGACGGCGAGGAGCTGTTCCTTGACGGCCTTCAGTGCGGCGCCGGCGGCGGGTCCGCCGGCGAACGCGTCGTCGATGTCGATGCCGGTCAGGTCGAGCCGGACGGGGAACATGGTGGTGAACCAGCCCACGGTGTCCGACAGGTCGGCGCCGGGGACGGCGTCCTCCTCGCGGCCGTGTCCCTCCAGGCGGATCAGGGTGGAGGGCTCGTCGGTGCCACGGGCGGCGCGCCAGCGGGTGACGGCCAGGGCCAGCGCGGTGAGCAGGCCGTCGTTGACGCCGGCGCGGAAGGCGGCGGGCAGGGTGTTGAGGAGAGTTTCGGTGACCGTCTCCGGCAGCCGTACCCACAGGTGTCCGGAGCGGGAGACGACGTCGGTGCGGGGGTCCAGCGGGCGGCTGCCGAGGAGGGGGTCGCCGGCGGCCACGGTGCTGCGCCACAGGTCGAGTTCGGCCGTCCGCTCGGGTGAGGAGGCCGCCTCGGTGAGGGCATGTGCCCAGCGCCGTGCGGAGGTGGTGGAGGGGGGCAGCTGCGGGGTGCGGCCTGCCTTGACCTGTTCGAAGGCGGCGGCGAGGTCAGGGAGCAGGATGCGCCAGGAGACGCCGTCGATGACGAAGTGGTGCAGGACCAGCAGCAGCCGTCCCTGCGTGGTGGGGCCGGCATCGAACCAGACGAACTGGGCCATCGTTCCGGCCGCCGGGTCCAGGCGGCCGGTGGCCGCGTCCAGTTCGGCGGCGGCCAGCTGCTGCCACTGCTCGCCGAAGGAGCCGTCGAAGGCGACGCGGTGGATGAGTCCCGGCACATCCAGCGTGCCCGGTTCGGCGACGTGCAGCCCGGTTTCGTCGCCGGTCACCAGGCGGGAGCGCAGGATGTCGTGCCGGTCCCAGACCGCGCCGATGGTCGCGGCCAGCTGGGATGCGTCGATGCCTGTCGGCAGGTCGGCCACCAGGGACATGGAGAACCGGTTGATGCCACCGCCGAGTTCCCTCAGCCAGTGGCCGACCGGCAGCAGGGGCATGAAGCCGACGCCGCCGCCGTCGAGTTCGTCCAGCACCACCGGGGCACTCGCCGGGCCGCCGCGAGCGAGCTCGGCCAGCTCGGCGACGGTGCGGCTTTCGAAAATCTGACGGGCACTCACGTCGATGCCCTGCGCCTTGGCGCGGGAGACGACCTGGATGGAGCGGATGCTGTCGCCGCCGATGGCGAAGAAGTCGTCGTCGATGCCGACCTGGTCCAGGCCCAGGACCTCGGCGTAGACGGCGGCGAGGGCACGTTCGAGGTCGGTGCGCGGGGCGCGGTAGGCGCCGCCGGTGAACTCCGGCTCGGGCAGAGCCTTGCGGTCGAGCTTGCCGTTGGGGGTCAGCGGCAGCTTGTCGAGCATGACGAACACCGAGGGAACCATGAACTCCGGCAGCCGGCCGGCGACGAACTTGCGCAGGTCGCGGGAGGAGACGCCGGCGGTGATGTCGATGTCGAGGTCGCCGAGGCTCTCCACGCTGACCGGGCCGCTGTCCCCGTCCGGGACGGGGACGATGTAGCCGATGAGCTGTTTGCCGCCGCCGCGGCCCTCGTGGATGGTCACCACTGCCTGGGTGACCTTGGGGTGCGCGGTGAGAGCCGCTTCGATCTCGCCGGGTTCGATACGGAAGCCGCGGATCTTGACCTGGGCGTCGTCACGGCCGGCGTACTCCAGCTGCCCGTCGCTGTTCCAGCGTGCCAGGTCGCCGGTGCGGTACATGCGGGCGCCGGGCGGGCCGTAGGGGTCGGCGACGAAGCGCTCGGCGGTCAGGCCGGGACGGTGGTGGTAACCGCGGGCGACAAGTCCCGCGACATACAGTTCACCCACCACACCGGGGGCGAGAGGCTTGAGGCCGGGGCCCAGGACGTAGGTGCGCATGTTGCCCAGCGGGCTGCCGATCGGGGCGCTACCGGTGTGCGGCCAGGGCGCCTCGCCGGGCAGGGCGTAGGTGGTGGCGTAGAACGACTCGGTCTGTCCGTAGGCGTTGACGACGCGGATGCCGGGGATGGTGTCGCGGACCCGCTGCACCAGGGCCGCGGGCAGCGCCTCGCCGGCGAACACGACCGTCTCGGCGTGGATCTCGCTGCCGACCTGGTCCAGGAGCTCGACGAACACCGACGGGACGGTGCTGATCACACCGCCGCTCCAGCCGCCGCGTTCGCCGATGACCAGGACGTCGCGGGCTACTTCGAGGGTGCCGCCGGTGGACAGGGCCGTGAACAGCTCGAACACCGACACGTCGAAGTTGATGGAGGTGCCGGCCAGCAGCCAGGTCTGGGAGGTGACGCCCACGGCGGACGCCAGCCGCATCACGCCGTTGACGACGGTGTGGTGGGTGATGGCCACCCCCTTGGGGGTGCCGGTGGAGCCGGAGGTGTACATCACGTAGGCGAGGTGGTCGGGGCGCAGCGGGGCGATCCGGTCGCGGTCGGTCAGCGGCGCACCGTTCCCGCCGGTGTCGGGTGCGGTGAGGTCGAGGTCGTCGAGGAACAGGGTGGGTGTGTCGCCGGCGGGCAGGATGGCGACAGTGGCGTGGTCGGTGAGCAGCAGGGTGGGGCGGGCGTCGGAGAAGATGAAGTCCAGGCGGCTGCTGGGGTACTTGGGGTCGATGGGAAGGTAGGCGCCGCCGGCTTTGAGGACCGCGAGGAGGGCGATGACGAGGTCGGCCGAGCGCGGCAGCGACAGGGCGACCACCGTCTCCGGTCCGACGCCGCGGGCCACCAGGTCGCGGGCGAGCCGGTTGGCGCGGGCGTCGAGTTCGCGGTAGGTCAGCGAGGTGTTGTCGAAGACGACGGCGACGGCGTCGGGGGTCTGCGCCGTCTGCTGCTCTACCAGGCCGGGGATCGTCACGTCGGGGGTGGGGCGGGTGGTGTCGTTGACGTGGTGCAGCACCTGGTGCCGTTCGGCCGGCTCCAGCACATCGACCTGGGCGACCGGCATGGCCGGGTCGGCGACCAGCTGCTCGACGACACGCAGGTATCGGGCGGCGATGGCCTCGACGGTGGCGTGGTCGAACAGGTCGGTGGCGTACTCGATGTAGACGAGCATGCCGGGCTTGGTGGGGTCGGCGAAGTAGTTGAACTCCAGGTCGAACTTGGCGGACGAGGTGGCCTCCACCTCCAGGCGGGCGTGCAGGCCGCCGGGCAGGTCGAGGTCGATCCAGCGCTCGTTCTCCCAGGTGAACATGACCTGGAACAGGGAGTGGTAGGCGGTGGAGCGTTCCGGGTTGAGCTCCTCCACCAGCCGGTCGAAGGGGGCGTCCTGGTTGTCGTACGCGGCCAGCGCCTTGTGCTGCACCTGCCGGATGACGTCGTCGAAGGTGGGGTTGCCGGACAGGTCGGTGCGCAGCACCCAGGTGTTGACGAAGAAGCCGATCAGGTCCTGGAGTTCGTCGTCGGTGCGGCCGGCGATCGTGTTGCCCATCGGGATGTCGTCGCCGGCGCCGAGCTGCTGGAGCAGGACGGCCAGCGCGGTCTGCATCACCATCGGCACCGACACGTCCCGCTCCAGGGCGAGGTGTTCGACGGCGGCGAGCAGGTCGGGGGTGATGGGGAATTCGACGATGTCGCCGCGGTGGCCGGCGACGGGCGGGCGCGGCCGGTCGGTGGGCAGCCGCAGCGGCTGCGGGGTGCCGGCCAGCTCCTGGCTCCAGTAGCGGATCTGCTTCGACAGGACGCTGTCGGGGTCGTCCTCGTCGCCGAGGACCTCGCGCTGCCACAGGGTGTAGTCGATGTACTGGACCGGGAGTTCGTCGTAGTCGGGGGCGCGTCCGGCGATCCGGGCCCGGTAGGCGAGGTCGAGGTCGCGGGCGAGGGGCACGACGGACTCGCCGTCGCTGGCGATGTGGTGGATCAGCAGGACCAGCACGTGGTCCTGTTCGCCGGAGCGGAAGAGGGTGGCGCGGACCGGGATCCGGGTGGCGAGGTCGATGGGGTCGCGGCCGGCCCGGTCCACGGCGTCGTGGAGCTCGCCGGGGTCGACATCGACGAGCGCGATGTCCAGGGCCAGGTCGTCGGCGGGAACCACCTGCTGGGCGGGTACGCCGTCGGCGTCCGCGACGATCAGGGTGCGCAGGCTCTCGTGTCGCACCACGATGTCCCGTACTGCCGCTTGCAGGGCGGGCACGTCCAGCGGGCCGGTCAGGCGGACCAGGAACGGCACGTTGTAGGTGGCCGAGGGGCCCTCGAACTGCTCGATGAACCACAGTCGGCGCTGCGCGAAAGACAACGGGATCATTTACTGTCCACTCCTGTTCATCTTGCGCAGACGGGGGCGACTCGAGGTGTTCGCGTCCTTCACCGTGCGCGACAGTTCCGCGATGGTGCGGTGTTCGAAAATGGCCCGGATGGTCACGCTGACCCCGAGCGTCTTACGGATGCGGCTGGTCAGCCGGGTCGCCGAGAGGGAGTTGCCGCCCAGTTCGAAGAAGTCGTCGGTGATGCCGACCCGTTCGACGCCCAGGACGTCGGCGAACAGCTCGCACAGACTCTCTTCCTGCGGGTCGCGGGGAGCCTGGTAGGCGGGGCCGTCCTGACCTGGTTCCGGCAGGGCGGCGATGTCGAGACGGCCGCCGGGTGTCAGTGGCAGGTCGTCGAGGACGACGAACGCGGCGGGCACCAGCTCGGCGGGCAGCCGGCCGGCGGCGAAGTCGGCCAGGTCGCCGGTGTCGGCGCCGCCGCTCCCGGCGGGCACGACATAGCCCACCAACTGCCGGCCGCCGCCGTCGGTATCGGTGTCGCGAGCGAGGACCACCACCTGGCCGACGGCGGGGTGTTCGGCCAGTGCGGCCGCGGCGTCGACGGGTTGGATGCGCTGCCCGCCGATGGTGACCTGGGTGTCGGCGCGTCCGGCGTACTCGAGCCGGCCGTCGACGCCGATGCGGGCGAGATCGCCGGTGCGGTACATCCGTGCGCCGGGCGGGCCGAACGGGTCGGCGACGAAGTGGGCGGCGGTCAGGCTGGGGCGGCGATGGTAGCCGCGGGCCGGTGCGCTGCCGGCGACGTACAGTTCGCCGACCGCGCCGGGCGGCACCGGGGTCAGTCCGCTGCCCAGGACGTAGGTGCGTACGTTCGCCAGCGGCCGGCCGAGAACCGGGCCGGTGCCGGTGCCGGGTGCCTCGGGTGCCGCGGAGGCGATGGCGTAGCCGGTCTCGGCGGGACGGTAGGTGCTCACGACCCGCACGCCGGGGATCGTCTTGTGGACCCGCTGCAGCAGGGCGGCGGGCAGCGGTTCGCCGTCGAAGAGCACCGTCTCGGCGTGGAGGTCGCCTTCCAACTGGTCGAGGAGGGCGGCGAAGTGGGACGGGACGGTGCTGATGACACCGGCGCCTGGGGTGGCGGGCGCGGTGAGGTCCTGCGGCTGCGGCAGGAGTTCGGCGGTGCCTCCGGTGCACAGCACGGTCAGCAGCACCGGGACCGGCAGGGTGCCGGCCACGGGGATGCGCACCGGTGTGCCCGGCGTACCGGTCAGGTGCGCGGCCAGTGCGGGGATCCGGTCTGCGAGACCGCGGTGGGTGAGGCTCACGCCCCGTGGCCCGCCCGGATATCCGCCGGTGTAGGTCAGCCAGGCCAGGTGGTCGGGGTGCAGCGGCCGTGTCCGGTCCCCGTCGCCCGGATCGCCCGGGCCTGCGGTGTCGTCCGGGCCGGGCGGGCCGGTGAGATGAGCGGTGGCGTCGAGGCGGGCGACAGCGCTGTCCGGCACGACTGTGCCGGTGCCGGTGTCGGTGAGCAGGAGGTGCGGGGCGGCGTCGGCGATCAGGGCGCTGTGATGCGCGGCCGGTGCGGAGGGGTCCAGCGGCAGGTGTCCGCCGCCGGCCTTCAGGACCGCGAGGAGCGCGGTCACCTGGTCCGCCGGGTGCGTCAGAGCGGCTGCCACCACCGTCTCGGGGCCGACGTGGCGGCGGATCAGCTCGGCCGCGAGCCGGTTCGCCCGGCTGTTCAGGTCCCGGTAGGTGAGAGTGACGTCGCCGGTGACGAGGGCCGGCCGGCCAGGGGTGGTGACGGCCTGGTGTTCGAACAGATCGGTCAGGGTGGCTTCCGGGACGGCTGCGGCGGTGTCGTTGAATTCGACGAGCAGCCGGTGGCGTTCGGCGTCGTCCAGGACATCGACGGTGCCGACCCGCCGGCCGGGATCGGCCGCCAGTCGGCGCACGATGCGCCCGTAGCGGGTGGCGATCGCCCGGGCGCTGCTCTCCTCGAGGGCGTGCCGCTGGTACTGCACGGTCAGCCGCAGGCCGTCGGACTCGATGAAGACCAGCAGGGTCACCGGGTAGTGGCTGGCGGTGAAGGAGCGGATGCCGGTGACGGAGATGCCGGCCGCCTCGCAGGCCTCGGCGATGCCGGCCCGGTCCAGGGGGAACGACTCGAATCCGATGATGGTGTCGAACAGGGCGTCCAGGCCGGTCGCTTCGTAGATCTCGGTGAGCCCGTAGTGGTGGTGGTCCATCAGCGCGGCCTGCCGGTCCTGCACGGTGGTCAGGAGGTCGGCGAGGGTGTGGCCGGGGGCGGTGGTCACACGCACGGGCAGGGTGTTGAGGAACATGCCGACGATCGAGTCGACGCCCGGTACGGCCGGCGGGCGGCCCGACACGGTGGACGCGAAGACGACGTCGGTACGGCCGGTCAGCTGGTTCAGCAGGATCGCCCAGGCGCTCTGGACGACGGTGTTCAGGGTGACGCCGAGGTCGGCGGCGCGGCGGGCCAGTTCGCGTGCCTCACCGGCGCTGAGGGTGACGTCGATCTGCCCGATCCCGCTGCCCCCTTCGGGGCCGGGGCTGTCGTGGCCGGCGGGGGCGAGGAGGGTTCGCTCGTCGACACCGTCGAGTTCGGCGGACCACACCCGGGCGGAGGCGTCGGCGTCCTGGTGGGACAGCCACTGGACGAAGTCGCGGTAGCTGGGTGCCGGCGGCAGGACGGAGGGGTCGCCGGCGGAGCCGTAGAGCTTGAGGAGGTCCTGCATCAGCACCGGCACCGACCAGCCGTCGAACAGGACGTGATGGGCGGTCAGGACGAGTTCGTACCTCTGCGGGCCCATGGTGACCAGGGTCAGACGCAGCATGGGCGAGGCAGTGGCGTCGAAGTGGGCGCGCAGGTCGCCGGCGAGGAAGTCCTCGAACGCCTGGTCGCGTTCCTCCTCCCCCAGGGTGCTGAGGTCGAGGTGCTGCCAGGGCAGCGTGATGCCGTCCACGATGAGCTGGGTCAGGGTGCCGTCGGAGTCGGGCACGAACGCGGCCCGCAGGCTGGGGTGCCGCTCCAGCAGGGCCTGGCCGGCGGCGCGCATCCGGTCCGCGTCCACGGGGCCGGACAGGTGCAGCGCGTACTGCACCTGGTAGGCGTCGAAGGCGGAGTCGTTGAGCTGGGAGTGGAAGAGCAGGCCGGACTGCAGGGGGGTGGCCGGCCAGATGTCCGCCAGGCCCTCGTAGCGCTGCTCCCAGGTGTCGATGTCGGTCTGGGTGACGCGGACCAGCGGCACGTCGGAGGGGGTCAGGCCGCCGGCGCCGTGGCGGGTGGCGTGGGTGGCGAGTCCGGTCAGGGCGGCGGCCCACAGGTCGGCGAGTTCCTGCACCTCGTCGGGGGTCAGGATTCCGGCGGGGGCGGCGAACGCGGCGTTCAGCCGGGGCCCGTGGGGGGTGTCGGTGACGGTGGCGTTGATGTCGAGGGCTGCCGGGGCGGGCATCCGCGGGTCCTGTCCGGCGTCGAGTTCGGCGAGCTCGGCCACCGGTGCCTGGGTGAAGCCGAGGCCGCGCAGGTGCTCGGGCATGTCGGCGGCCGCGGAGAAGCGGCCCAGGTAGTTGAAGCCGACCTGCCCCGGCCCGTGGTGGCGCAGGATCTCGGCGGTGTCCGGGTTCAGATGCCGCAGCAGGCCGTAACCGATGCCCTTGTCGGGCACGGCGAGGAGCTGTTCCTTGACGGCCTTGAGTACGGCGCCGGCGGCCGGGCCGCCTGCGAACGCGTCGTCGAGGTCGGCGCCGGCGACGTCGAGACGGACCGGGAAGACGCTGGTGAACCAGCCCACGGTGGCCGACAGATCGGCGCCGGGTGCGGCGCTCTCCTCCCGGCCGTGTCCTTCGAGACGGATCAGGGCGGAGGATTCCGCGACGCCGCGGCGCTCACGCCAGCGGGCCAGGGCGAGGGCGAGGCCGGCGAGCAGTCCGTCGTTGACGCCGCCGCGGAAGGCTGCAGGCACCGCGGTCAGCAGAGCCTCGGTGACCGGGACGGGCAGCTCCAGGTGAGTGGTGTGGACGGTGGCGACCACGTCGAGCGCCGGGTCGAGGTGCCGTACGCCGAGGACGGGGTCGGGGCCCTCCACGATCGAGCGCCACAAGGCCAGTTCGGCCACCCGGGCGGGTGCCGCGGCCTCCTCGGCCAGGGCGTGTGCCCAGCGCCGCACCGAGGTGCCGACCGCGGGCAGCTGCGGTGTGTCCCCATTGCGGACCTGCTGCCACGCGGCGGCGAGGTCGGGCATCAGGATCCGCCACGACACGCCGTCGACGACGAGGTGGTGCAGGGCCACCAGGAGGCGCCCCGGGCGGGTGGTGCCCGCGTCGAACCACACGAACTGGGCCACCACTCCGGCCGCCGGGTCGAGCCGTGCGGCGGCGGTGTCCAGTTCGGTCAACAGGGCGCTGCGCCAGGCGTCCTGGTCGATGTCGTCGTCCTGGACCACGCGGTGGATCAGTGCGGAGATGTCCACCGAGCCCGGCTCGGCGACGTGCAGGCCCGGCTGCGCCCCGTCGGTGAGGCGGCAGCGCAGCAGATCGTGACGGTCGACGACGGCGGCCAGCGTCGCGGCCAGGCCGTCGTGATCGATGCCGGCGGGCAGGTCGAGCACCATCGCCTGAAGGAACCGGTCGAAGCCCGGCCCCCAGTCGCGGATCCACTGTGCCACCGGCAGCAGGGGCATCCAGCCGACGCCGCCGCCGTCGAGTTCCTCCAGGACGGCCGGTGCGGTGCCGGCCTGCTCCTTGGCGGCGGCGGCCGCGGCCAGTTCGGCGACCGTGCGCCGCTCGAAGATCTCCCGGGAGCTGAGTTCCAGGCCGTGTGCCCGGGCGCGGGTGACCACCTGGATCGACTGGATGCTGTCCCCGCCGATGGCGAAGAAGTCGTCGTCGATGCCGACACGGTCCAGACCCAGGAGTTCGGCGAACAGGGCCGCGAGGATCTCTTCGGGCCCGGTGCGCGGCGCCCGGTAGACGGCGCCGCGGAACTCCGGCTCCGGCAGCGCCTTCTTGTCGAGTTTGCCGTTGGGGG
The DNA here is from genome assembly GCF_032229325.1 of Streptomyces sp. AM8-1-1. Lineage (NCBI taxonomy): Bacteria > Bacillati > Actinomycetota > Actinomycetes > Kitasatosporales > Streptomycetaceae > Streptomyces > Streptomyces sp. AM8-1-1. Next base: position 7,932,323 of record NZ_CP135086.1, on the reverse strand, counting down.
TCAGCGGCAGGGCGTCCAGGACGGTGAACGTCGCGGGGATCATGTGGTCCGGCAGACGCTGCGCGAGGAAGGGGCGCAGCTCCCCCACCGAGAACCCGGCACTCAGCGCGATGGCCCCGTAGGCGCCCTTGTCGCCGCCGGTGTCGGTGTGGGCGCCGGTGGAGGTGACGGGGACGACGTAGCCGACGAGTTGCTTCTGGCCGCCGCGTCCGGTGTGGGGCAGGACCGCGGCGTGCGCGACGCCGGGGTGCATCTCCAGCGCGGCCTCGATCTCGTGGGGTTCGATGCGGAAGCCGCGGATCTTGACCTGGGTGTCGGCCCGCCCGTGGAAGATCAGGTCGCCGCCCGGGGTCCACTCGGCGAGGTCGCCCGTGCGGTACATGCGCTCGCCGGCGCCGCCGAACGGGCAGGCCACGAACCGCACCGCGGTCAGGTCCGGGCGGCCCAGATAGCCACGCGCCAGCGCGGCGCCCGACACATACAGTTCGCCTGTCACCCCGGTCTCCACCGGCCGCAGCGCGTTGTCCAGGACATGCACGCGGGCGCCGTCGATGGCGGTGCCGATCGGCGGGACGTGCCCGTCGCCGGGCAGCGGACCGCTCATGGTGGCGCAGACGGTGGTCTCGGTGGGCCCGTACGCATTGATCATGCGGCGGCCGGGTGACCAGGTGGCCGCCAGCTCGGGCGAGGTGGCGTCACCGGCGACGACGAGGGTCTCGACGCTCGTCAGGGAGCCGGGCCGTATCGCCGTGAGGACCGGCGGCGGCAGCGTCGCATGGGTGACGCCGTACGCGGCGATCGTCTCGGCCACCGGGCTGCCCGGGGAGAGGCGGTCCTTGTCGGCGATGACCAGCGTGGCGCCCGACAGCAGCGCCATGCACAGCTCCCACACCGAGGCGTCGAAGCTGGGCGATGCGAACTGCAGCACCCGGCTGCCGGCGGTGACCTTCAGGCGCTCGGTCTGCGTGGCGAGCAGGGAGGCGAACCCGGTGTGGGTGACCGCCACCCCCTTGGGCCGGCCGGTGGAGCCCGAGGTGTAGATGACGTAGGCGGTGTTGAGGGGCGAAACCGGGAGCGCCGGCCCGGCGGCCGGGGCGTCCGGGCCGGTGGGCAGGTCCTCCGGACGCAGCACGGGGGCCGGCAGGTCGGGCAGTCGGTCCGCCGTCGCCGGGTCGGCGAGCACCAGGGCCGCGGCGGAGTCCTGCACCATGTAGGCGAGCCGCTCGGCCGGGTAGGCCGCGTCCATCGGCAGGTACGCGCCGCCCGCCTTCAGCACCGCCAGCACCGTCACGCACCACGCGGACGAGCGGCGAAGCGCGACGCCCACCACCGACTCGGGGCCCACACCGAACGCCGTGAGCGAGGCCGCCAGCGCGTCGGCGCGGGCGTCCAGCTCCCGGTAGGTCAGCTGCTCGTCGCCGTACACGACCGCGACTGCGTCCGGGGCGGCGGCGACCTGCCGCCCGAACAATGCGGTAAACGTCTCAACCGTCACCGGAACCTCCGTGTCATTGAGCTCACCCGGCCACAACATCTGCCCAAAAGAACACAAGGCACTTCCCCCAGAATGGTGAGACGTCAGCGAAAAGGGCATGGATCATTCAGCGGAGCCATGCTGTCGAGAACACGCGGCGAAACCGCTCGGACGAAGGGCCGGACAAAGGGCCCTCTCCCCGAAATTCGTAAGCCTGACCGAAGCCTAAACCAGCCCGGGAGGTGGCTGATACAAAACCTCTGGAGGCTCCCTGGAGCCTGCCGCGGAAGGCGGGGTGGGAGATTTCCGGGGCGGCCGGAAATGACGGAGCCCGCGGGTCGGCGGCGGGCGGGTGCGGCGGGGCGGCGAAGGAGCGCCTGCGGGCGGGTGCGGCGGGGCGGCGAAGGAGCGCCGGCGCGCGGGTGGGGCGGGGCGGCGGAGGAGCCGGCGCGCGGCGCGGACGGCGCAGGTGCGGCCGGGCGCGGCGGCTGAGCTGCGACGGATACGGCGGCGCCCGCCGCGGGTGCGACGGGCGGGCCGGACGGGAGGGGTACGGGCCGGGCGACTACCGGCCCAGTACCGCATCGGCGAGGAACGCGAAGACCTCCGCGTCCGTGCCGGCGTCGAAGAGATAGAAGTGCCCGCCGGGGAAGATGCGCTGCTCGAACCCGGCGGCGGTGTGGTCGCCCCAGCCTTCGATGGTCTCCAGCGGAGCGCGGACGTCCGTCTCGCCGACCATCACGGTGATGGGGCTCTGCAGCAGCGGGCCCACCGTCATGGCGTGCTGCTCCCACAGGGCGAAGTCGGCGAGCACGGTCGGGATGAGGGCGTCCATGGCGTCCTCGTCCACGGCCACCTCCTCGTCGAAGCCGCCGAGGCGCATGACCTCGGCACGGAACTTCTCCTCCGACAGGTTGTGGATCTTGGGGCGGAGCGCGGCCGCGGCGGGTGAGGGCTGCGCGGACAGGAACAGGCGGTCCGGGCGGGGGCCGCCCCGGGCCTGGAGGAGCTGGGCCACCTCGTACGCCAGCAGGGCACCGCAGGAGTGGCCGAAGAAGGAGAACGAGCCGGTCAGGAGCGGGCCGAGAGCCTCCGTCACGTCCCGGACCAGCGGGCCGACCTCGGTGGCCGGGTCCTCCAGAATGCGGTTCTGACGGCCGGGCAGCTGCACGGCCACCACCTCGATGTCGGCGGGCAGGGCGGGCACCCAGTCGGCGAACGCGCTCGCGCCGCCGCCGGCGTGCGGGAAGCAGAACAGCCGGTGCCGGCTGCCGGGGCGGCGCGCGCGCCAGATGAACGGGCTCTCGAGAACCAGGCCGGAGCGCTGGCGTATGTGTGTCGTCATGACCCCTCGACAGAATCGGGAAAACGTCCGGCGAAATGCACGGACGGGAAAGCGGAATTCGCCGTTCAAACGATTTCCGTGGTGCCGTGCGTGCCGCAGGGGCACGGTGCACAGGAATGGCTTCCCGATGTTATGTGTGAGAGTCCGGAGAGGCAAGGAACATCCCCACGCCGGCACGGGGCCGCTTTCGCGCCTACCCCGTTTCCTGACCTGTGGGAATGCAGCATGTGTCCGATTCCCGGAGAATTTCGGTAGTGGTCGCCGATGCTTTTCCGAGTCCGGTCCGAGTTGTTTTCGAGTGTCTTTCGAGCCGCTTTCGAGCGGAGGCGGTCGTATGGGGGACACACGGGGCGGGAACGGCGCGAGGGCCGTCCGGGCGGGTGCCCGGACGGCCCCAGCGGTCGCCCTGTGGTGGCCGTCCGCAGCCGCGATGTGCGGCGGCCGCTCGGACCGTTCTTCCGGTCCGGATGACGACCGGTCAGAGGCCGGGCCGGGCGAGGGGGGCGCGCTCGGCGCGATGGACCACGATGTCACCGCTGCTGGTGCGGACACGGACGTCGACGCTCGCGCCGCTCTCCCCCGTCCCGTCGGCGGTGTCCAGCATCCGGTGGATCGTGCCGGCCTGCGCGTCGGCGTCGAGCCAGGCGGCGGTGCCCTCGGGGATGCCCACCTGGATGTTGCCGACCCGGGTGCGCAGGTCGACCCGGCCGTGGGCCTCGTCGATGCAGATGTCCCCGGTCGCGCAGGTGGCGGTGACGGCGGCGCGGGCGATGCCGATGGAAACGGTGCCCTCGCCGGTCTTCAGCTGCGCCTCGCCGGTGATCTCGTCCAGCTGGGTGAGACCGTCGGAGTTCTTGATCACGGCGGTACCGACGACGGCACCGATCCGCAGTTCGCCGGTGCCGGTGGCGATCTCGGCGTCCCCGGTGCGGACCACAGTGATGTCGCCGTTGTGGGTGCGCAGTTGCACCGCGCCGGCCTGCTCGATGCGGATGTCGCCGTCCTGGACCGTCACACCGCACTCCCCCATCGCCCCCGCGCTGGTGACGGAGCCACGCGCGGCGGTCGCGTTGAGCCGGGAGCCCTGCGGGAGTGCGATCTCCACCCGCACCCCGCCCGGAGCGCCGTTCAGCACCCGCCCCTTGGGCGTCTTGACCAGCAGCTTGCCGCCCGTGCAGCCCACCCGGGTCTGCTGCGCCGCCTGCACATCGGCCTCGGCGGCAGAGGCCGGGTGGACCTCCACCACCGTGTCGGTGCGCTGCGAGGCGATGATCCGGACGGTGCCGGACTCCAGGTGGACGGTGGCGGTGATCGGCTTCGGGGTCTCGAAGGTAGGCATGCTTTCCCATCCTCAGTCTGATTTCTCGCCCCCGCCGTTGGGACGGGTGCGCTGGGCCGGTCGGTGTGTGTCGGCAGGTGGGCAGCGGGGGGTGACCGGCTGTCAGGTGGTCGACAACCGTGGCCGCTGATGGGTGGTGGGGGTCAGAAGGCGCCGAGCCCGCCACAGACGTTGAGCGCCTGGGCGGTGATCGACGCGGCGCTGTCCGTGGTCAGATAGCCGACCAGCCCCGCGACTTCCTGCGGGGTGGCGTAACGGCCGAGCGGGATACGGGCCTCGAACTGCTGCTGGACGAACTCCTCCGTCGTCTCCCACGCCGCGGCGTAGCCCTGGCGGACCCGCTCGGCCATCGGGGTCTCGACGTAGCCGGGGCAGACCGCGTTGACGGTGATGCCGTGCGGGGCGAGCTCCTTGCCCAAGGCCTTGGTGAAGCCGACGACGCCGTGTTTGGAGGCGGAGTACGGGGCGCCGAGCAGGACGCCCTGTTTGCCGGCGGTGGAGGCGATGTTGATGATCCGCCCGTGCCCCGTGCCCGTCATGCCGCCGTTCCTGAGGACTTCACTGGTCACCAGGAAGACACCGTTGAGGTTGGTGTCGACGACGTCGTACCAGAGTTCGTCGGCGAGGTCGGCCGTCGGGCCGCCGCCGCTGCGGCCGGCATTGTTGACGAGGATCCCGAGCGGGCCGAACGCGGCCGCGGCGGCCACCAGTTCGGAGACCGACTGTCGCGAGCGGACGTCGGCGCCGGTGCCGTGGGCGTCGATGCCTTCGCCGCGCAGGTCCTCGACCGCCCGGTCGACCTGCTCTCCGGTGCGCGCGCAGATGAAGACGCGGTGGCCGCGGCGGCCCAGGTCGCGGGCGACGCTCAGGCCGATGCCGCCCGTCGCGCCGGTGATCAGGGCGGTGGTCCGCGCCGTTGCCGTCATGGGGTGAGCCTCCACGAGCCCGTCGGAGTGGGGGTCGGTGCTCCGGCAACGTAGCTGGCGGAGCAGGACCGTTCGCGATTCCTGAGGCAGGCGTGGGCCGGTCCTCGACCACCTCTCGAGCCGGGCACCTCCGGGGGTGCGGCCGCAGGGCGGTGCGACACCGTCAGTACGCCCGGCGGGCGGTGCGAGGCCCGCGGTACGGGCGTCCTCAAGGCGTGCGGGCACGGGGCTGGTGCCCGGGGAGGGGGCGGTGCGGGCGCCTCATCCGGTTCTCGAGTCGCGTCCGAGCCGTCGTCATTTCAATGACAAGGGACGCAAGAGCGCGTCCCGGGACTGCGGTGGGGGCGGATCCCCTCGCCGCGGCTGACAGGGGGAGTCGGAGTTGCTGATCAGACTCATAGGTCTCGTCACCATCGAGCACGAGGGTCTTGCCCCGCTGCACGTGTCCGGCGGCCAGGCGCAGACGGTACTGGCGCGGCTGGTTCTGGAACGGGAGTCGGGCACCGTGCGCGAGAATCTCGCCGACACCCTGTGGCCCGAGGGCCTGCCCGACACCTGGGCCTCGGCGCTGCGGGGCGTGGTCAGCCGGGTGCGTGCGCATCTGGCGAACCCGCTGCAGCGTCCGGGCGAAACGCCACTGGTGTCGCAGAGCGGCCGCTACCTGCTGCGGCTGCCTGAGGGTGCGGCCGTCGACGTGGAGGCCGCCGAACGGGCGGTCGTACAGGCGGAGGCGGCGCTGGCGGACGGCGGGCATGCGACGGCGCAGCAGCTCTCGGCGGGCGCCGTCGCCCAGTTGCGCGGCTCGTTCCTGCCCGCCCAGGAGGGCGAATGGGCGGGCGGAGTGCGCGAGCGACTGGAGGATCTGCGGCTGCGCGCACTGGAGTTGGCGAGCCTGTCGGCCGCAGGGCTGGGCGAGGAGCATCCCGCGCTGCGTTACGCCGAGGAGGCGGTGCGCCATGCGCCGCTGCGGGAGAGCGCCCACCGCTGCCGGATGACGGCACACGCCGCCGCCGGCAACCGGGCTGACGCCCTGCGCGCCTACCACCGGCTGCGAGAGGTCCTGGCCGAAGAACTGGGCATAGACCCGGCGGCCGAAACGCAGGCCGCCTACCTGGAGTTACTGCGCTCCGGCCGGCCCGCCGTGCCGCGGCGACGGCCCGCGGCCTGCCGGACAGGCGGCACGGTGCTGGACCCGGTCCTGCTGGGCGCGTTCGAGGCACTGCCCCGCCCGTCGGGCAGCCCGCCCCGGCGGGTGGGCTGACACCCCCGCCCGTCCGCGCGGAGGGACGGGCGCACTCGTCGCGGGCACATCCGCGCCGTGCGGCCGGCGGCCACGGACCAGCTGCGCCCGTCCGGCGCCTCCTCACCCCGTCCGCCGGGGGGCAGGGCGGTCGCCGGTGGCCGGGGAGCGTGTTGCGCCGCTGTTGCGCGCCGCACGGTTTCGTTGACTCCCGACAGCCGGCTACGGGAGTGGGGGACGGACATGACGACGGTGCCCGGCAGGCCGGTGCGCCGCGGCCACACCGCGGAGCACCCTCCCGGGGCCGGTGACACCTTCCACCGGTTGCTCCTGGGCGAGACGATGGTGAGCTCGGGCGGCTACTGGGAGGACGGCGAGGACCTGGTCGAGACGCTGGACGAGGCACAGGAACGCAAGCTCGACCGGCTCGTCGAACTCGCCGGCGCCACCGGAGCCCGCCGGGTTCTCGACCTCGGCTGCGGCTGGGGCACCCTGCTCAACAGGCTCACCGTCGTGCACGGTGTCGAACACGCCGTGGGCCTGACGCACAGCCGTATCCAGCAGCGGTTCGTCACCGGCTTCGGCAACCCTCGTATCTCGGCCCGCGTCGAGGACTGGCAGGACCACGTCCCGGGCGGCCCCTACGACGCGGCGTTCGGCATCAACACTCTCGAACAGGTGGTTCCGGCCGGGTCGGCACGAGACGAACGCGCGGCCCACTACCGGGCGTTCTTCACTTCGGTGGGCACGGCGCTGCGGCCCGGGGCGCGGCTGGTCCTGCACATCCTCACCGCACACGTGCCACGGGCGCACGGCCGCCGGCCGGTGGTGGATCTCGCGTTCCTGCGCCGTGCCGGATCCCCCTTTCCCACCGGCCACATCCCCCGCCTTCACGAGGTGGTGCGGGGCGCCGCCGGATCGTTCGACGTCCTCGAGGTCGTGGACGAGCACGCGTCGTACGCGCGGGCCTGCCGGGCCTGGCTCCAGCGTCTGGCCCGCTGCCGGGACGTGGCCGTGGTCCTGGGGGGCGAGGACGCGGTGGCCCGCTACGAACGGGGGCTGGGCATCCTCGCGAATGCGCTGGAGGACCGGATCCTCAGCAACGTCCGCATCACCGCGGCCCGCCGCTGACACCCGGGCGCCCGATGCCGGAGAGGGACGGGGGCGGTCCGCGGGGGCGGCCGCTCAGCAGCGGGGTGGGACGCCGAGCGTGTGCTGCTGGAGGGGGTGCGGTCAGCGTAGGGGCGGTGCGCTGCCGCGGCGGACGGGCCCGACCGGTCGCCGAGCGCGGCTCGGCCTCTCCCGACCGGTGGCGGGTCATCGGCCCCAGGAGTCGTCCGCCGTCAGGTCGTCACCGCGGGGCGGAGGTGTGCACAGGCGACAGGCCCTCCTCCACCCGGACGGTCCCGCTCGGCGCGGTGTGCCGGTCCGGTGCGGCCGCCCGTTGGCCGGCGGCGGCGTACACGGCCAGGAAGGTGGCCAGGCCCCGCGTCCCGGGGCGGGCGGACAGGGCGGACAGGGCAGTGAGGGGCACGCTGTGGCGCAGCCGTGCGCACAGGGCAGCGTGTGTACGCAGGGCAGCGGCGGTCACCGCTCCCGCGTCGCGGTCCGCCGGGCCGGTGCCGGACATCCGCAGGGCCTCCGTCCGGGCCAGGGCGAGGAGTCGGGCCGTGCGTTGCTGCGTCGTCGCCTCGGGCATACCCCCAGGGTCGCGCCCGGCACTCGAGGCCTTCTCGACTCCCGGTCGTGCGCCCGCCCGCCAAAGACCCCCGGGCGGACGGGTGGTGGCGGGTCAGGTGCGGTCGCGAGTGGCGGTGTGGAGGCTGCGGGCGAGCCGGACGGTGTCGCCGGTGTCGCCGGTCAGGACCACGACCCGGGGCCGTGCCCCGTGCCTGGTGGCCAGCCGGGCGGTCTCGCAGGCGATGGTTCCCTGCCCGGACAGGGCGCCCAGGACGAGGGGGCCGCCGGCCCGGGTCCGTGCGGCGAGCGCGGGCGCCCAGGCGGCCGGTCCGCCGGACGCGGTGGCCAGCAGGACGAGTTCCTCGGGTCCGGGGTAGGCGTGCGCGAGCCGGTCGTGGAACACCTCCGGCCTGCCCGGCGCCTGTAGCAGGGCAACGGTGCCCGCACCGGGGTGCCGGGCGCGCCGGAGCACCGTCAGCGCCGGCCCGGCGGCGGGGATGTGCGTACTGCTGCCGGTTCCCACCGGCAGAGCGCCGGATGGAGGGCCGACGGCGGGAAGCAGCTGGAGGACCTGGGCGACGGTGGTGGACTCCCCCGCCCGGTGCGGGAGTTCGCGGAGCAGCAAGCGGGTGTTCCGGGCGAGGGCCTCGGCGGCGAGTGGTGCCCGGCTGTAGGAGGCGGTCATCACCAGGCGCCGTGCTGTGTCGTGGTGTGCGGTCAGCGCGAGCGGGAAACCGCGGTGGCCGGCCGGCGGCGGTACGGGCTCCACCCGGATTCCCAGGGCGGCGAGTTCGCTCTCCAGCGTGGCCCCGAGCGGCGGGTGGGTCTCGAACGCGAGGAGGCTCCCGGGCGCCGGCGGCTGCCCGGTCCATGCGTGGATCTGGCCCGCCGACACCCATTCGTACCCGGCCATGTCCAGTGCGCGGTCGCGCAGTTCGGCCAGCAGCGCGGGCACGGTGGCCCGCGGGTCGACCCGCACCGACAGCGGCTGCGGGCCGCTCAGCGCGCCGGGCAGGCGATCCACCCCCTCCAGGCCGATGCCGCGGCCCGAGACGGTGGTGCTGAACCGTACCGGCGCCGCGCCCGCCTCTCCGCCCGACCGGTACAGCAGCAGCGCCCACACGGCCTGCAGCACCGTGCTCTCGGTGACTCCCCAGAGGCCGGCCCAGGCAGCCAGCGCCCTGCTTTCACTCGGGGTGAGCCCGAAGCGAACACAGCCGCAGGCGTCCCACGCCTCCCCTCCGACCGCGCTCACCTCCCCGGCGGGCACGTCCGCTTCCGCCGCCTGCGTGTTCAGCCCGACGGAGGGTGACTGCGTCCTCAGCCCGACGGCAGGCCGACCGGTGGACCCCTCGGCCTCGGCCGCCGGTTCGATGGCATCGCCGGTGAACCTGCTTGCACCGGCCGCAGGTTGTGGGGCGTAGGTGATGAACTCCTGCCCGCCCACGGGACCATCGTCGCCGGGCAGGCTGCGGGTGAAGAAGTCGTTCGCGGGAGTGGTGTCCTGACCGGTGAGCCAGCGCAGGTAGTCCCCCATGTCGGGGCGGCGCTGCCCGCCCGGCAGGCGGCCGTCGGCGAGGTAGGCCCGGCAGATCTCGCGCAGCAGCAGGCGCACACTGAACGCGTCGAGCAGGGCGTCATGGTACGTGAGGAGCAGCCGGCTGGGTCCGACGGCGGGCGGACTCGCCTGCGCGTCCAGGACGGTGATGCGCAGTGGTCCGGGACGACGCGGATCCAGGCCGCGGCGGCGGTCGCGTTCGAGGAGTGCGGGCCAGGCGGCGGGGGTGCAGGGCAGACGCTGCACCTCGGTATCGACATGGTCGTGGATCAGGGTGGCGGGGTCGGGGCCGTCGTCGAAGGCGGTGCGCAGCACGCTCTCGCGGGCCACGACGGACTGCCAGGCGGACGTGAACCGTTCGGGATCCAGCGGCCCGTGCCAGTCCCAGGCGAGCTGCCCCACCTGACGTCCGGTGCCGGGGTGGGCATCGGCGTCGGCGAGCAGTTCCCGCTGGAGCGGCGTCGAGGCGACACTGCGGGCCGGCCGCACGCCGACCGTGCCGGGGCGGGTGAGCAGATCGGCCAGCAGACCGAGCGGGAAGTCACCGGGTGCGGCGCCCGCACCGGCGGTGAAACGCAGGCTGTGGTGCTCCGGGCCGTGGGCGGTGAGTACCGGGCACCAGACCGCGGCGGCCGGATCGCGCAGCGCGATGCCGTCCAGGGCGTCCTGGACACGGGCGCCGTCCATCGCGCCGTACAGCTCCAGGGCGGGCAGCCCGGGGGCGGGGGCCGGGCCGAAGTCCACGACGACGGCCGTCGGTTCGTTCCGCGTTCCGCGTGCGAAGGGGCTGCTGCTCATCGTCTCTTCGGGGACGCGCCGGAGAAGACCCCGCCCTCCTCCCTGGGCGACAGCGCTGAACGAGTATGTGCGGACCCGCCGACACAGCCCTGACACCGGGCCGACACGGCACTCGTGCCCCGGACCGACCCGATCGGCAGAAGCGGACGCGAACGGGTGAGGTGCACGAGGGGCTGTGTCCGGACGCGGCGCGGGCCGGGTCCGTCGGGAGCGCTTTCCGCCGGCCGAGTCGGCCGGCAGGCCGGGCGTTCCGACAAACCGGGGGGCTCGGGAGGGCCGGGGAGGGCCGACAGGCCGGACGGGCCGACGTCCTGAAGGGAGCGGGCGATTCCGGCCAGGAAGCCCCTGCCTTCCGGCCAGGTGGGAGGGTGTTTGAGCCAGGTGAGCGACCGTTCAGGCCAGGTGGCGCGGGCTCGAGGGTGTCATCAGGCCCCTTGGAGGTCCCGTCCACGGCGGGTGGAGGGAGCGGGGCCGATGCCCTGTGTCTGCGTAGCGTGCCAAGAGGCAGAAGTGGACACGAGCACGAGGAGCTCGCCATGGAAGTACCCAGATTGGGGAAGCAGGCCGACGCCGCTTCCGTCGACGACGCCTTCCATGTCTTCGACACCACGCTGCGCGACGGCGCACAGCGTGAGGGCATCAACCTCACCGTCGCGGACAAGGTGGCCATCGCCCGGCACCTGGATGCGTTCGGTGTGGGCTTCATCGAGGGCGGCTGGCCGGGTGCCAACCCGCGCGACACCGAGTTCTTCGCCCGCGCCCCGCAGGAGATCACCTTCCGGCACGCGCAGCTGGTCGCGTTCGGTGCCACGCGCCGCCCCGGCGCGCAAGCGGCAACCGACTTGCAGGTCAAAGCACTTGTCGAATCCGGCGCGCCGGTGATCTGTCTGGTGGCCAAGTCGCACGACCGGCATGTGGAACTGGCCCTGCGCACCACCCTGGACGAGAACCTCGAGATGGTTCGCGACACCGTCGCCTTCCTGCGCGAGCAGGGCCGGCGGGTGTTCGTGGACTGCGAGCACTTCTTCGACGGCTACCGCGCCAACCCCGCCTACGCGAAGTCCGTCGTGCGCACGGCGTCCGAGGCGGGCGCCGATGTGGTGGTCCTGTGCGACACGAACGGCGGCATGCTGCCCGCCCAGATCCAGGCCGTCGTCTCCACCGTCATCGCCGACACCGGCGCCCGGCTCGGTATCCACGCCCAGGACGACACCGGCTGCGCCGTGGCGAACACCCTCGCGGCCGTCGACGCGGGCGCGACCCACGTCCAGTGCACCGCCAATGGTTACGGCGAGCGGGTCGGCAACGCCAACCTGTTCCCCGTCGTCGCCGCGCTGGAGCTCAAGTACGGCAAGAGCGTGCTGCCCGAAGGCGCGCTGACGGACATGACCCGCATCTCGCACGCCATCGCCGAGGTCGTCAACCTCACCCCCTCCACCCACCAGCCCTACGTCGGAGTGTCGGCCTTCGCGCACAAGGCCGGTCTGCACGCCTCCGCGATCAAGGTCGATCCGGACCTCTACCAGCACATCGCCCCGGAGCAGGTCGGCAACACCATGCGGATGCTCGTCTCCGACATGGCCGGACGCGCGTCCATCGAGCTGAAGGGCAAAGAACTCGGCATCGAGCTCGGCGGTGACCGCGCACTGATCGGCCGGGTCGTGCAGCGGGTCAAGGAACGCGAACTCGCCGGCTACACCTACGAAGCCGCCGACGCATCCTTCGAACTGCTGCTGCGCGCCGAAACCGAGGGCCGACCCCGCCGCTACTTCCGCATCGAGTCCTGGCGGGCCATCACCGAGGACCGCCCCGACGGCACCCACGCCAACGAGACGACGGTGAAACTGTGGGCCAAGGGCGAGCGGATCGTCGCCACCGCCGACGGCAACGGCCCCGTCAACGCCCTGGACCGGGCCCTGCGCCGGGCGCTGGAAGGCCCGTACCCCGAACTCGCCAAGATGGAGCTGGTCGACTACACGGTCCGCATCCTGGCCGGGGAGCACACCACCGAATCCCGGACCCGCGTCCTGATCTCCACTGCCGACAGCACCAGCGCCTGGACCACCGTCGGCGTCGCCGACAACATCATCACCGCCTCTCTGCAGGCACTTCAGGACGCCTACGGCTACGGCCTGTTGCGCGCCGGAATCGAAGCCGAAACCGGACCCGCGTACTAGCCCTGGTCCCGGTTCTCCGCCGGCCCGCCCGGGGCGCACCTACCGGGCCGGGCCGGCGCACCCGGAGCTGGGGGGTCTGCGGCCTGGGACGGTCACAGCATGCGGACTGCGGACTCCGCGTGCTGTTTGGCGAGTTGCAGGGTGGCGGTGGACCGGCGGCCGACTGCTTCGCGGACGCGGCGGCGGGCGAGGGCGATACACGCGGCCGGGCCGTCGCCCGGCAGGTCGCGTACGGCCTGTTCGCAGAGCAGCATCCGCTGTTCGGCAACGACCGTGACCCCCCGCTCGTCGGGCAGGACCGACCACTCCCCCGTGTGGGCGGCGACCAGGGCCGCCGGGGCGGTCTGTTTGTGCACGATCCGCCCGGCGTGCGGGAAGCACATCCGTACCGACTCGGTGGTGTGCACCGTCCCGCCCGCGGCGCGGGTGTCCATCGACATCACCTGTACGCCCGGCGCCTGTTCCACCCACTCCAGTCGTTCCACATGGGGCACCAGACGGGGCCAGTCGCCGACCCGGTACAGGAAGTCGTACACCAGCTCCGGGGGGCCGTTGACGCGCAACGAGTCCGCGAAGGTCAGCTGCAGCGCACTGCGGGTGCCGGCGTGTTCGGCGAGGTGTTTCAGGCGGGCCAGCGCGGTGCGGGTGGCCTCACCGGTGGCGCGGGCGATGCGGGCGGCGTCGTCCGGCCGGTCGCCGGGGAGGGTGAACTCGTGCAGCAGGGTCAGCAGGCTGCCGCCGCCGTCGCGTTCCTGCACGCCCCAGATCCCGGTCATGCTGTCGGCCGGGGCGGGCGGGTCGAGGCGGCGGAAGGTGATCCGGCGCCGGTGGGGGTCCAGCACCCGGTGGGACAGTCGGCAGGCGACGCGGCCATCGGCCCGTTCCCACATGCGCAGCCGCTGGGAACGTCCGTCGGCGTCCAGCGGCTCGACGTGGACGGTGGCCGGGAACAGCAGCGGCCACTGCACCGCGTCGGCGATCAGCTCGTAGACGGCTTCGGCCGGTGACGCCACCTCGACCGAATGCCCTGCACGGTGCACGCGCTCACCTGACATCACGTTCTCCTCAAGGCTGTTGGGCCGGCGACCGTGGTCCCGCCCGGCGCCTTTCACCGTCGACCGGTGCGCTCGAGGAGTCCTCGAAGAGTGCTCGACCCGCGCGCCGCACACTCGCCCTGTCCCCGTGAACACCCCGGGAGGGGAAGAGGAAAGGCAGGCACCATGCCCACCGAGATCCGCACCCGACCCGCCGCGCGGACGGCGGAGTTCGGCCTGCTGTACGCGCAGGTCCAGCAGTTCTACGCGCACCAGTTGCAGCTCGCCGACGCCCAGGACGGCGAACGCTGGGCGCAGACGTTCACCGAGGACGCCGTCCTGGTGGCCCCGCTGCCCGGCCGGCCGGTACGCGGCCGATCCCGCCTCGCCGCCCGGGCTTCGGGTCCGGCGGGCCGGGACACGGCCGGTGCCCGCACCCGGCGCTGGATCGGCATGCTCGAGGTCCATCCGCAGCCCGACGGGACCCTGTCCACCCGCTGCAGCGCGCTCGCCTACAGGGCGGGCAGACTGCACGTGTGCGCGATGCAGGACGTCCTGGTCCGCTCCGGCAACACGTGGCGCATCCGGCACCGGCTCCTGACCCGCGACGACGACCACACCTGCCCCTGACCCGCCCCGCCTCGGTCCCCCTGGCCTCCCGGCGCCGGCCGGGCACTCCGGCAGGCGGGCGGGCAGCCGGTCCGTGTCGGGCGTGCCGGTCCGTGTCCGGCAGGGCGGGCGGCCGGCGGGATCAGGCGGCGTAGAGGCCGTAGGTGGAGGTGCGCCGCGGTGAACTGACCTGGTCGAGTGCCGGGTCGACAGTGAGCATCGCCTGGTGCAGCCGCTGGAGCTGCGGAGAGGGCTCGACGCCCAGTTCCTCGATCAAGCGGGCGCGGAGGCTGCGGTACACGTCCAGCGCGGTGGCCTGTCGGCCCGACCGGTACAGCGCCACCATGGCCTGGGAGTGCAGTCCCTCGTGACGTGGGTGCCGGGTGATCAGGTCACGTAGTTCGGCGATGAGTTCACCGTGCCGGCCCAGGCGCAGGTCGGCGTCGATCCGCCGCTCGACGGTGACCAGCCGGCTCTCCTCCAGCCGCATGACCTCGATCGCGAGGACCGAACCGGCCCGCACATCCACCAGAGCCGGGCCCTGCCACAGGTCGAGCGCGGCGCGCAGGAGGCTCGCCGCACGGTCGTCCTCACCCTGTTCGAAGGCCTGTTGGCCGCCGGTCACCAGATGCTCGTAGCGGTGCACGTCGACCGCCTGCGGCGGGATCTGCAGCAGATAGCCGCCGTGCCGGGTGGCCAGGACCTCCTTGGCCGCCCCGGGGGCATCGGGCCCCATCGCGGTGCCCAGTCGGCGGCGCAGTTGCAGGACATAGGTCTGCAGGGTGGTCAGGGCACTCTGGGGCAATTCCGTTCTCCAGAGCTCTTCCATCAGCGTGTGCACGGGCACGATCCGGCCCGGATTGAAGGCGAACAGGGCGAGCAGCTGGCGCGGCTTGCCCGCGGTCGGAACGATCGAGACCCCGTTGACGTCGACACGCAACGGACCCAGAACCTTAATCTCCACGGTTTCCTCCCCTACCGGTCGAGTTCCTCGGTGGCTCGAATCCTTCGGCCGATACGACGCTAGCGGGCAGCGGGCCCTGTCCCCCGGTCTCTGGACCCGCATTCGAGCGGCCCTCCAGAGACCGCGGAGATCACCACAGCCGGGTTCCGCCGCCTCCCGCGGAAGGCGAGAGCGGGGGCCTCGTGGAGGCCTGGCGTGGCGAGCTGGAGGATGGGTTCACGGCCCCTCGAAGACGACTCGCGCAGGTCGGCATTGCATGCGGGCGGCAGCTATCGTCCAACTGTCCTGACCCACAGCGTCGACGGAGTGAGACATGCGCCTGCGCCTGTTCGTGTTCCACCACGCGGGTGGTTCGCATCTGATGTACCGCGACTGGCCGGCCCACTTCCCGGCCGGCTGGCAGGTCCGCACCCCCGACGCACCCGGCCGCGGGCCACTCGACGCGCGGCCGCCGGTCGCGGACACCGCGGCGCTGGTGGAACACTTCCTGCACGAGCTGGGGCCCGAACTCACCGGCCCCTTCGCCCTGTTCGGGCACAGCATGGGCGGCGTCGTCGCCTATGAGCTGACCCGCCGGCTGCTCGCCGAGGGCCGCACCCTGCCCCGTTGGGTGGGCCTGTCGGCGCGCACCGCCCCCCGCCCCGGCGGCGAGGCGGCCGGCCGACACCTCCTCGACGACGCGGCACTGCGCCGCGAACTGGCCGCCATGGGCGGCACCCCACCCGCCGTCCTCGACGACGCCGAACTGTGGGCCCTGTTCGCCCCCGCCATCCGCGCCGACCTGCGGGTGGCGGAGACCTGGCGCCCCGACCCGGCCGCCGCACCGCTGCCGGTACCGCTGTCGGTGTACGGCGGCACCCACGACACGACCGCGCCGCCCGACCGGCTCACCGGCTGGGCCGCCCGGTCCCGGCACTTCCTCGGCCTGCACCTGTTCGACGGCGGCCACTTCTACTTCCAGAACGACCCCACCGCACTGACCGCACAGATCACCCGGGACCTGCGCCACGCCCTCAGCCTCCCCGCCCCGCCCGCACCCGGGATCCTGCGATGACCCGCCCAGCCCCCGCTCCCGTCGCGGACACAGGGCCGGGACCGGAGCCGCAGGCCTGGGCGGGAGCGGCGACCCGCGGGGCGGAGACGCCTGCGGGTGTGGTGTTCCGGCTGCTGGGGCCGGTGGACATCCACGACGGGCCCACAGGCACCAGTGTCGTACCCGCGGGCTCCAAACAGCGGGCCCTGCTCGGCGCGTTCGTCTCGCACGCCGGTGAACTGCTGTGCACCGACCGGCTCGTGGAAGAACTGTGGGGCACCGAGCCCCCCGCGAACGCGCCCAACGCCCTGCAGGCCCACGTCGCCCGCCTGCGCCGGCTACTGCCCGAACCCCCCACTCCGGAGCGCGTCCCCGGCGAGGAGGGGCGGGCGAGGATCACGACCCTGCCGGCCGGGTATCTGCTGAGCCTGGGCCGGGCCACCACCGACGTCCAGCACTTCGATCTGCTCTGCGCACAGAGCCGGTCGGTGGCGGCCGGCGACCCGCATCGCGCCGGGGACCTCCTGCACCAGGCACTGTCCCTGTGGCGCGGCCCCGCCCTGCAGGACGGCCGGTACGGGCCGATCGGCAGCATGGAGGCCGACCGGCTGGAGGAGCAACGTCTCACCACCCTGGAAGCCCTGTACGAGCTGCGACTGCGCTGCGCCCGGCACAGCGAGATCACCGGCGAGCTGGAACGGCTCACGGCCGGCCACCCCCTGCGGGAACGCTTCTACGACCTGCTGATGGTCGCCCTCTACCGCAGCGGCCGCCAGGCTGAAGCCCTGGGCGTCTACGAACGCGCACGCCGCAGCCTGGTGAGCAGCCTCGGCATCGAACCCGGACCCGCACTCCACGCCCGGATGCAGGCCATCCTCCGCCAGTCCCCCGGTCTGTCCACCCCCCACGGCACCGGCACCGCTCCGGACGCGGGGCCGCAACAGCCGCACCTGGACAGCGAGATCGCACGCCTCCAGCAGCGCATCGACGAACTCGACCGCCAGCAACGCGCGCTGCTGCACCGCTTCGACACCCTCACCGCTCACCAGCTCCACGCCTCCTGACGTCCGG
The DNA here is from genome assembly GCF_032229325.1 of Streptomyces sp. AM8-1-1. NCBI lineage: Bacteria > Bacillati > Actinomycetota > Actinomycetes > Kitasatosporales > Streptomycetaceae > Streptomyces > Streptomyces sp. AM8-1-1. The sequence continues at coordinate 7,915,075 of NZ_CP135086.1, read as the reverse complement.
CCCACACCGTCGCCCGAGAGCGGGGCAGGCAGAGCCCGGCAGGAACCACCACCGCGACCGGTGCCCGTGCTGTGAGCGAGCGCTGCAACCGGCAGGCGAGTGTCGACCGACTACGTGAAGCACCCGGGTCTGCCCGAGCGGTCGATGGCGGCTCTCACTCACGAATCCGGCAGAAGGAGCCAGACTTCGGAGAAGGTGAGGTCGTGCTCGTGGGTCGCATGCCCGCACGAGCAGCCCAGCGTGATCAGGTGCCAGTCGCAGGCCACTGTCCAAGGACCGTCCGCACGCCCGCACCCAGGGCAGTGGAAGGTGTCGGCCGTCCACACGTCGTGGACGGGCCTGCCGTAGTGCCGGAATCGACCCGTGTACTGGACCTCCCACGGCACAGCGGGTGGCGTGAGCGCAGCGGTCCCGGACGAACGCGGGGCGGCCAGGGCGGCGAACAGCGCGGTCAGGTCGGGTAGCAGAGCTTCGCCCGCTTCGGTCGGCGGGAGCAGCGGGCCGTCCGCCCCGTCCTGAGGAACCAGGTAGTGCGGAGCTGCCGCGGCAGGAGGCGGGTTCGGGGTGGCGTACCAAGGCAGGAGGGCGCGAGCGACAGCGGCCAGAAGGGCGGCGGCCGGCGCACTGACGGCACCTGCGTCGAGGTGATGGACCGTGGTGCGCCAGATCCGTTGGAGCCGTCGGTCCCGGTCCGTGGCCCGCGCTCGTACGCTGCCGGCCGCGCGGGCGGGCAGCGGCGCGTTGAGGCGGGCCAGTACGCGGGCCGCCGCTTCGGCATCCATATCGGTGGGACGCCATGCTCCGGCAGCCAGGAGCTGCCGCGCTCGGGCTGACTCTCGGGTCCAGACGCGTGTCAGCACCTGTGGGGTACGGGAGGCCGTCCCGGGAATGTCGTCCTGCCCGTTCGACATGGCGCCCCCTTACCGCTGTCCCGTCCCCGTATCCATCGCATGGTGCCCGCGCGCCCGCCCTGAACGGGCAGGAGACATCACATCACGCGACCGTGCGGAGGCTTGACGACCCGGGGGCGGCTCCCACCCGGCCGATGTCACTCAGCGCATTCCGTCACCTCGTGTGGACGGTCACGCAATTCCCCAGGGCTACGATCATGTGATTCCCCAGGCTGTCATCCCGACGTTCCGGAGGGGTGTCCGGAGGGCGGCGTGCCTGACAGCAGCCCGAACTACCGACCCGAGCAGGGCCACGCGAATTCACATGACAGCTGTGGCCGGCTCCACGGCCATTGGCCGATGACCATGCAACCGGACCTTCTCAGCCTGAGCATCGTGTGCCCACCGCCCGACGAAGACGGCGTGGAGGTCCGCCCGATCGTCAATGGCCAGGATCTTCTGTCTGATGTGCTCCCCGGCGGCGTGGGAGGCTCCCGGTACCTGGGAGTAGGCCCCCGGTATCTGTTGGACCGGGACGGGCCGTTGCATGCCACCACAACACCCCACGAGGTTCGTCTCGCTTGGTCCGGGTGCGGCGCGGAGGAGTGCTGTGGTGCCCTGTACATGACGGTCACGCGTGACGGGGATCATGTTGTCTGGGCGGGCTGGCGCGACCTGGCCAATCAGGACGTCGCCCTGCCGGAGCTTCGGTTCACCGCAGCTCAATACGAGGCCGAAGTCCTGCGAGCCGGAGAGGACCGCAGCTGGGAGTGGCCGGCCGGAGCAGTTGCGCGGCTGCTTGAGGCGGGGCTGAGGGGACGCGGAGACTGGCTCCTCCGGTGGGAGTGCGAGTTGGAAGGCGTCTGGGCCTCCCGCAAGCAACCCGACCGAATCCACGTCATCCTGATGCACCCCCCTGACGGGCCCGATACAGATCTGCCCTGGATCCAGTTCGGGATGACTCTCCCGATCTCCGAGGACGACCCATCAGACCAGGCCGAGCACCTTGAAGCACAGCTGACCGCAGGCGATCCCCGTGCCACCGCCGAGGTCTGGGGAGGTTCGCATGATGCCGAGCAACTGGGCTACCCATGGCCGCCGGTCGACCTGCGGTTCATGTGAACAGCAGGAGAGGCGGGCTCGGTCCCTGCCGTTGGGCATCCACTCGCAACCGCCATTCCGATGGGGAAGCGTGACCGTGCGGGTGGGGAATTGCGTGACGCCGATCAGGTAGATCGTGGGGACATGCGTGACCGTCGACACCTCGGGAACGGCATGTGGTCGGTCCCCCGGATGGGATGCGACAGGCCCGCCGCGAAGGGTCTCTTCGGGGCGGGCCCGGTGCGTGCCGTGGCGGGTGCGCTGGTCGGCCGGTGCAGCCCGTGGGATGGGAGCTGCCGGTGTGGCCCGGTGGTGCAGGGCCCTGGAGGGCGGGCCGGGTTGGGGCCCGGTGGGGGGTGCACGACGTGAGGGCGGGCGCGGCAGGAGTGAGGGGGCCGGCCGGTGCCTGGGCAGGAAGGGACCCGGCCGGCCCTGCGCGGTCAGCCGGTGCGGGTGAGGCGCTGGGCGGCGGGTGCGGGCGCCTCAAGGATGGTGTCGGGGCCGGTCATGAGGATGGAGCGCTGGAGCCGGCGCAGGGCGGTGGAGGGTTCCAGGCCGAGGTCGCGGACCAGGCTGTTGCGCAGCCGCTGGTAGACGTCGAGCGCCTCACCGCGGCGTCCGGAGCGGTGCAGGGCGAGCATGAACTGGCCGTGCAGGTTCTCGTGGGTGCGGTAGCGGCTGACGAGGACGGTGAGTTCACCCACGAGTTCACGGTGCCGGCCGAGCCGCAGGTCCGCCTCGATGCGCTGGTAGAGCGCGCACAGCCGGCTCTCCTCGAGCCGGCGGATCTCCATCTCCAGCTGAGGGCCGGGCTGGATGTCGACCAGCGCGGCACCGCTCCACAGCGTCAGCGCCTCCCGCAGCCGACGCGCCGCACCCGCGAAGTCGTCGGCGTCCATGGCCCGGTAGCCCATCCCGGCCAGCCGCTCGAACTCACGGACATCACTGGCACCACCCGAAGTCTGCAGGAAGTAGCCGCCCGGCAGGGTGCGCAGCACATCCTTTGCCGTCCGTGGCACGCTCCCCTGCGGATCGTGTGCCAGCGCGCCGGCGATCAGCTCTCGCAGCTGCAGGATGTAGGTCTGCAACGTGGTCCGGGCGCTGCGCGGCGGCCGCTCGCCCCACAGTTCCTCGATCAGCATCGCCACCGGCACCACCTGGTCGGCGTGCAGGGCCAGCAGAGCCAGCACCTGACGCGGTTTCGGGGCCGTCGGCGTCACCGGGACCCCGTTCTCCGTGACGGCCAGCCCGCCCAATACCTCGATATCCACGCCGTATCCCCTGTCCGTGTATGTCGCGCATGAGTAGCCACGCCGGTCGTCCGAGGGCTGCGGCAGAGCCTGACTCTCGGCACCACGAGTAAAAAACGGGACGGGCGGTTTGTCAATCCCCGACCGTCCGTGCTGTTTCCATCCACCTCCCGGTCACTCTTGAACACTCCTACAGTCGCCGACCACCTCGACGGAAGGGGAAACCCGGCCTGAACAGCAGGCCAGGGAAGGGAAATGCGCCTTGCCGGAGAACGCATCCGAGGCAGGCGAACGATCGACAGGCAGCGCAGGGCGGCCTGGAAGGAAACCGCGAGGTTGGTTTAATATGGCATCCCGAGTCGTGAGGAGTCAGCGGTGAAGCAACAGGAACGCGCCGTGCGCACCCGCCGGGCACTGGTCCATTCCGCGGCGGAGGCGTTCCAGCGGCACGGGTACGTCCAGGCGCGCCTGGCGCAGATCAGCGCGGATGCCGGGGTCAGCCCCGGCGCGCTGCACTTCCACTTCGAGAACAAGGCAGCACTGGCCCGCGCGGTACAGGCATCGGCGGGGATGCGGCTGCGGCGCGCGGCCGGAGTGGCCACCCGCCGGTCCGGTATGAACGCGCTGCAGCGGCTCACCGACACCTCGCACGCCCTCGCCGAGCAGCTACGCACCGATGTCGTCGCACGCGCCGGCTACCGGCTCAGCTGCGAACAGACGCGCACCATCTCCCACCACGGCGGACAGGACCTGTGCGGCCAGTGGCAGACATATGTCCAGCAGCAGCTCACCGAAGCAGCCCGCCACAACCTGCTCACCGAAGCGGCGATCCCCCACGAGACAGCCGCCTCCATCGTCGCAGCCACCACCGGCCTCGAAACACTCGCCCGACACGACGCCACCTGGCTGTCCCACGAAACACTGACCAACTGGTGGGAACTCGCCTTGCGCTGCCTGGCCACCCCCACCACCCTCCCCGCCCTCCGAGCGGCCGGCACCGGCACTCCACGCCCACCCCACCCACAGTGAACAGATGCCGCTCGCAGGCGGATCGACCCGCCGCAGGCCATCCCGGCCATCCCGGCCATCCCTCGCAGGATGTGCGCGACGCCCAGCGCTACCACCGGCCCATGCCGGCCGCGAGGGGACGCCACCGAAGGATGAGGTCGCGCGGGACGGCGGGGTGCTGACAGGGGCGACAAGGAGCCGAGCAGGGGCAGAGCGACCGGCACGGCGGGGCACGGATCGACATACGGAAGGCGTCCGGTGCGGTCCGCGACGCGACAGCGGGCGTGGCGCCGGGGCCCGGCCCGCCATGGCGGCGTCGCGGTCACAGACCTCCGGGCGACAGGCCGCAGGCAAGACCGCCGGGCGACGGGAGTACGGAAGTACGGGAGTACGGGCCTGAGCCGGCAGGCGGCAGCCGCGCTCACTACGGGGCGGATGCCGTCGCGGTGGCCGTGGGGGCGCAAGTACCGGAAGCCACCAGGGTCTCGAGGCAGGAAGCGGCGGCAAGACGGGGCAGCAGCAGTCCCCAGAACCGGGTGAGAGGAGCCTGCGAGAGCCAGCTCGCATCCTGACGGCCCAGGGTCTCCAGGCCCGCGGTAACAGCCACCACCGCCGTGACGGCATCGCGCACCGACGGACCACTGGCCAGCACACCCTGCCCGTCCGCCCGCACCAGGACGCCCTCCACCCACTCCTGCCACACGCGGCGCAGACCCGCACCTACCTGGTCACGCTCCGCGCGGTCACTCAGACCGAACCCCGCCCGCAGCACCGCATCACGACCCAGGGCCCGCACCAGCGCATGAGTGGCATCGATCAACACCTGCAACCCGCCGTCCCCTCGCTGACAGGTGATCACCTCCAGGCGCTGCGCCGCCTCTTGGCCCACCGCGTCCGCCAACGCCGCTTTGCTGGAGAAATGGAAGTGCAACGCCCCACTGCTCACTCCCGCCCGAGCACTGATCATGGACAACGACGCCACCTCGAAACCGTCCCGGTCGAACAGCTCCGCAGCAGACACGATCAAGGCATTGCGCGTACGCACCGCGCGCTCCTGCACAGCCATCAACGCACCCCGGCAACATGGCAGGAACAAGGGGACGGGCAACGGGCCACGCAAGCGACCAGCGCAGGACCCGGCACCCCGCACTCGCCGCCGAACCGGCAACCAGATCCGACCAGCGACGAGCACACGCCTGGGCACGGGCAGGAACGCGCACCCCACAGACCATTCTCCATGCCCCATACAATAACAAACCGCTAAGGCGGTTTCTAGTGTGGGCAGGCGAGGACCCGACATCCCGCATCCGAAGCAGATCCGTCCCGCATCCGGAATGACGAACTCCGCAAGCCTAGTGCAGGCTTGCGGAGTTCAACGGCGGCGGCCCGGCCGGGCCGGCAGATCAGGCCACAGCAGGCCGCAGCACAACAGGCAACGAACCGTAGCCATTCATCAGGAACGTCTCCATGGGCCGCAGCTCACCCACCGGGACGGCGAGCGCCACGTCGGGGAACCGGGCGAACAGCGCCGCGAAAGCCGTGGTCGCCTCGATGGTCGCCAACGGCACCCCCATGCAGCGGTGCACACCATGCCCGAAGCCCAGCAGGTCACGGCCGGTGCGCAGTACGTCGAACTCCCCCGCCCGCTCACCGTGCCGCCCCGGGTCGCGCCCGCCTGCGGCGAAGTTGACCAGAATGGGATCCCCCTTGGGGATCAGAACACCATCAAGATCAATATCTTCCACCGCGAACCGCATCGGTGAATAGGCGCCGGGGGTGTGCAACCGCATCGTCTCGTCGACCACGTCCTCCCAGCCGGCCCGGCCCTCCCGCACATGAGTGAGCTGGTCCGGGTTGGCCAGCAGCGCACCGACCGCATTGGTGATCAGGGTGCAGGTGGTGTCCTGCCCGCCGGCCAGCATCAGATACAACGTGCCCAGCAGTTCCTGCTCGGACAACCCGCCGCCCTGGTCGTGCACCTCGATCAGCGACGACGTCAGATCGTCGCCCGGCTGCTTCCGCTTCGCCGCGACCAGATCCGACAGCAGACCGAACGACTGCAAGCTGGCCGCTTCCATCTCCTGCGCACTGACCGTGGTGCTGAAGACGGTGTGCATCGCCGCGCACAAGGCGCTCGTCGCCTCACCCTGCTCCACGCCGAACAGCTCGCAGATCACCCGCATCGGCAGCAACTCCGCGAACGACGCCCGGAGATCCACCACCTCACCCGCCGGCACCGCCGCAAGATCGTCCATCAGCTCGGCAGTGATCGCCTCCACCCGCGGCCGCAACGCCTCACTGCGCCGAACCGTGAACGCACCCGCCACCAAGCGCCGCAACCGCGTGTGCTGCTCCCCGTAGGCGAACAGCATGTTCTCGTTCGCCACCCACGGATACAACGGCCACTCCGCCGTGATCCGCCCCTCCCGAAACGCCGGCCAGTGCTGCCGCGCATCCTTCGACACCCGCGGATCGATCAACAACCGTTCCACACAGTCCTGGCGCACCACCGCCCACGCCACGACACCGCCCGGCAGCTCCACCTGGACCGCCGGGCCCTCCTCCCGCAATCGCGCGGCTTCACCGTTCAGATCGCGCCCCGAAACATCCAGCGCATAGGGGCAAGAAATCGCTTCCATCAGAGCTCTCCCTCGTTCGTCAGAATTCGTCAGATACATCCGGACCCACCGAACACACACACCTTCGTGCGCCGTCGCCGGCACGCAGCCCTGTCCACCGGCCCGGCACTCAGAGGCCGCACCCTGCTCGGGCGGCCTCGTGCAGCGCCCGACCACGGTCCCCTGCACCGAGCGCCGTGCCACCCGTCTCTCCGGCGCCTACTCCCCGTTCACGCCCAGGACTTCGGCGCTCGCCCCGCGGAGCCCCACGACACGACTCCGGCCCGACCGGCGCACCCCGCACGACCCCAGAACCGGAACACCTCCGGCCCACCGGTCGACGCCGGAACCCCGCCGCCGCTCGTCACGGCTGCGATCTCGCTCCAAGCCTCCGAAAACCATCCCGGTCCCGTGCCGGTCCCCACGCGACCCGCGGACAGCTCTGCCGCGCCGCCGGGGCCGAGTTCACGGATCCACCAGGACCAAACCCCCGCCCCCCTGCTCCCAACCCCCTGTCGGCCCCGTCCTCGTTTCCGCGCATGGGTCAACCCCCTTGACCAGCAACCGAGTTCACCCGGTGCGCACGCGCGTCCGATCCAGCTTCCCCGCACAAGCCCTGCCCCACAAGCCCCTCACACCCCGCTGCAAACCCTCACGCGAAAGGGAGATGCCACCTTCCGCATACGGCCGGAGGTGGCGGCACGCCGACCAGGCCCACGGCCGTCGGCGCACGGCCGAACTCGGCCCGGCACCCCACGCCGACCCCCCCTCATCCCACAACCTCACAGCACCGCGCAGCAGCCGGGCACCCGCCGCGCCGCAAGTCCACGAGTCGCGTACCCGGCGAAGCACAGCCAGGGATGAACGTGCTGGTCTACTGTCGGCCTGTACGCCCCCACGCATAGGCATCCGGTGAATCAGAGGCGGGCGCTCCCGGCCCTGCTCCCCGGCCGCGCCTCCTGCCCGAAAGGAACCGGTGCGAGGTCAGGAGGATCGGGTCGGCAGCGAAGCGGTAGGAGGCAACGCTCACACGACCTGGTTCATCTCACCAGCCCGAGGCGCCGGTAACCGACCGCGCCGGCCACGATCGCACAAGCCGGCAAGGACCTCATGGGTCGCAGCGTCACAGCGCCACAAGGAAAAGGGGGCGGCCCTGGCGTCGCCCCGCCCGGTGGAACCGGGCAGACACAGACGCCAGGGCCGACAAAGGGTCTGACCACGTGTTGGGTCGGAGAACTACCAGTAGGGTCAGGCCGACGCGGGCCGCGCCCACTGCTGTCGCATCGCCGCCTCGTACACCCGCGCCCCGCGATCCGGTGCGAAGTCCAGCCGCACCAGCACCCCAGGCACGGCGATCGCCGCCATCAGATGCTGCTGCAGGTCCGTGACCCGCTCCGACATGTCCGCATGGCCCGTCATGATCTTCGACAGGATCTGCACGCCGGTGAACGCTCCCACGAACATCCGGGCCGCCGCCGCCACATCCACATGCGGCAGCAACTCTCCGCCCTCCTTCGCCCGCTGGAGCAGCTCCGCATTGTGATCGATCCACCCCTGCATCGGCACCCGCCGGTCCAGACCGTCCTGCGGGGCTCCCTGATCCACCGTCAGGCGCACGCTCCCCCGCACCATGGGATCGCCCTTGCCGAGCATGTACGCCAGCAGCAAGGCCTCGTCCAGCCCTTCCTGCAGCGTCAACTCCTGCCGTGGCACCGGCGGAACCGACGCCAGCTGATTCGTCAGCACCGCCTGCGCCAGTTCGTCCTTCGACGTGAAGTGGAAGTAGAGCGCCCCCTTCGTCACGCCCGACCGCTTCAGAATCTCCGAGATGGTCGCGCCGTCGTACCCCACCTCGTCGAACACCTCAGCCGCGGCGACAAGAATCTTCTCCCGCGTCCGGATCGCCCGCTCCTGCTGCGCCACCACACACCTCCCGTACCCCCTACCAGAAAAGAAACCGTAGGGTTCGTATGGTACCACCCAGTGACGCTCCGTAGGCAAGAGGGCAAACAACCGATGCTCTCTGTACCCAAAAACCGGCGAGCAGACCCCTGAGGGCCACAGAAACCGACGGTTCCGCCTCCACATAAAACCGGGGCATCGGTTTCTTTCAAGACCCAATCAGCTTCCCCGCGCCCCGCGACAGACCCCGCCCTGGACATCAAGACTGCACGTCAGAGCCGTTCCGGCCACCCGCAGCCGCCCTCCACCGGACGATCACACTCCGACTTCAACCGGCCTGGCGGGCCGTCAAGAACCCGTCAACAGGCCTTGAATTAGAAACCGGTTGGTACGTATCTTGTGTGGCCTGAGGCCCACCCTTATAGGGCCATTCACGGGGGAGAAGGTGCTGAGCATGACAGTGCTCACGTTCCACAAGGAAAAGCCCACCACCGACCAAGACGCCAAAACAGCCGGCACCGCCTCATCCGCGGCCGTAGCCGACGCGGATCAGTCCGTACCCGTCAAGCCCGCCACGACGCCCACCCGCGCCGCCGTGCAGGAGCGGGGGGAGCGGGCAGTGCCGGAACTGACCTTCACCGTGCAGGACCGCGCCGTGCAGGACCGTGCGGTCCAGGAGCCCACGCGCAAGGTCCAGGAGCGCGCTCGTGCCTCTCAGGAGCCCACTGCGGCGCAGCAGCCGATCGTCATCGGGAAGAATCCGACAGCCCAGAGCCGCACACAGGAGCCCTGCAGAGCAAAGGCGTTGATCCGGGCGGCGAAGAAGGCCACCGCGCAAGGACCGGGCCAGGTACAGGAGTTGCCCCGCGCCGCGCGAAGCCGTACCGCCCAGGACTCCCCACAGATACGCACTGCGCAGGCGGTGCAGGAGCCGTCGGTGCAGGAGACGGCGCGAGCGGCAAGCCCGACCGACGTACCGGAGCAGGTCTCGGGGGGCGCGGAGGACCCGGCCGGGTCGGTGGCGGCCGCACTGGCCGCCGGTGAACTGGCCCACCTCCTCTTCGACGAGAAGGACGGTGACACCGTCCACGAACCCTGGCGTGCCCTGGTGGACAGTGAGGCTTTCACCTACCGCACCGGCCTCACCCCCCAGGAACGCACCGAACTGTCCTACCAACGACTGCGGTTGGTCAACGAGGTCGCCGGCGACCCCGAGGCCCTTGCCCACGACCCCCGCCGCCTGGCCGCCCTGCACGAGTGGACCGGCTTCACCGACAGCGGCCTGTGCACCATCAGCGGCATCCACTACAACTTGTTCCTGGGCAGCATCCTCGACCACGACGGTCACACCCGCGACCTCACCCCTTACACCTCACTCCAGCACACCGGCACCTTCCTGTGCACCGAGCTCGACCACGGCAACGACGTCACGGCAATCGAGACCACGGCCACCCTCGACCCGGCAACCGGCCGATTCGATCTCCACACCCCGACCCCCGGCGCCCGCAAGTTCATGCCCAACACCAGCACCACCGGCGGCCCCAAGACCGCGCTTGTCGCCGCCCGCCTCGTCACCGGCGACACCGACCATGGCGTCTATCTCTTTCTCGTCCCCCTCAGCGATGCCGCCGGCCACCTCCCCGGCATTACCGTCACCCTCCTTCCCGAACGCCTCGGCAGCCCTGTCGACCACTGCATCACCTCCTTCGACCATGTCCCGCTCCCCCGTACCGCTCTGCTCCAGGCCCCCCACGGCCACCTCACGCCCGACGACACCCTCAGCAGCAATGTCACGAGCCGACGCAAGCGACTCCTCCACTCCATCGCCCGCGTCACCACCGGCAAACTCTGCATGAGCGCCGCCGCCATCGGTGCCGCGCGCACCGCCCTCGACATCGCCGTCCGCCACGCCCACACCCGTCACATCAGCGGCCCGAAGGCCGGCGAACGCATCCCCCTTGCCGCCCACCGCACACACAGCGGCCGCCTCACCGATGCCCTTGCCACCACCTATGCGATGACCTTCCTCCACCGCGAGACACTCACCGCCCACACCCGCACCCCGAACGACCCCGACACCGAACGGCTCGTCGCCCTCACCAAGGCCTGGTCCACCTGGCAGGCCCGCGACATCATCACCGAGGCCCGTGAACGCTGCGGTGCCCAGGGCCTCTTCGCGCACAACCGCCTCGCCGATCTGCACACCAATATCGAAGGCACCATCACCGCCGAAGGCGACAACCTCGTCATCTGGACCAAGGCCGCCGCCGAGACCCTCTTCCACCCCACGCCCCGGACCACCCCCGTCACCCCCGCCATCGACCCCGCTCAGGCGACCGACCCCACCGTCGCCCACCAGCAACTCACCGACCCCGCCTTCCTCCACAACCTTCTCGCCCACGCACAGACTCTCTGGACCCAGCGCGCCCGTACCGCCGCCCGCACGAGCCCCCGCGGCAACCCCCTCGCCCGCTGGAACACCACCAGCACGCCCGCGCTGACGATGATCGAAACCCACACGCAACGCCACGCGGCCGAAGCCCTCCACGCTGCCGCCACCCGCACCACCCACCCGACCACCCACCACCTCCTCACCACCCTCCACCAACTGTTCGCCCTCAACCAACTCCGCCCCCACACCGGCGATCTCCTGGCGCACAACCACCTCACCCCCGAGCACCTCGACCAACTCCCCCACACCCTCAACGCCCTCCACACGGCGCTCACCCCCCACCTCCCCACCCTCACCCAGGCCTTCAACACCCCCCAGCACACCCAGCCCGCCACCCCTCTCACCCACCCCGCCGGCTGACGAGGGCGGTACCGCACCAGCTGCTCACTGATAGGGCCTTGGACGGTCGGTCGACCGTCCAAGGCCCTATCGGCGCCCGCCGCATCCACGACGCCGGCCGACGACGCGTACCGAGAAGGCTCGCCGCTTCAGCGCAATCCGCACCACACAGCGGATGAGGACGGAAGCACCAGGTTCACCTCGGCGCGCAGTGCAGGTGCGTTCTACTGCGCGGGATCCGACGTGCCCGGGTCGTTCGGGTGGGACGTCACCGCAGTGATCACCGGGGTCATCCACGGCCAGAGCGGCAAAGTGCCGAGAACCTTCTCGCGCAACTCGGCCTCGTCCGCCGCTCGCCACAGGCCGATGCTGCGCAGCTCACCCACCGGGCGCCACAGCCGTACCAGGTGGCCCGCGGCGGCAAGCTCCCGGGCACGCCCGGATTCCTCTGCGCGCCGGCGATCCACCTCCGCCGGCTCTGTGCCCTCGGGGATGTGAGTGGTGAGCTCGACCAGGAACTCGTTCATGTCTTCTTCTCCTGCTCTGCGGGAGGCGCCGCGGGATTCCGCGTACACCGGAGAGGGACGGTCGTGACGCGATCGAGCGGTGTGCGGACCTGGCTGCACCACGGCGAGGACGGCCGACGGAGTCGACCGTCGCCGTGAGCGGCATCCCGGTGTTCCGCCGCGCGACTCGTCACTGGGGGCAGTCAGCCGGTGCCGGCCGCTGCACTCGCGGGACGAGCTGAAGGGCCCCGCCGCCATCGGGAATGCACACGCGGCCGATCTGACCGACACCCCCGCCCCAAGACCACCAGCCTACTCTTTGATTTTTGTCGACCGGTCATCTACTGTCATATAGACGACCGGTCGACAATAACTCAGGACCGGCAGACAACCACCACATCGGAGAAACTGATCATGAGTGCACAGTCTCAGAAGGTCGCCGTCATCACCGGCGCATCGCAGGGCATCGGAGCCGGTCTGGTCACCGCGTACCGCAAGCTCGGCCACTCGGTCGTCGCCACCTCACGCAGCATCGCCGAGTCCGACGATCCGGGGGTGCTCACCGTCCGGGGCGACATCTCCGATCGCGCCACAGCCGAGCGCGTCATCGCGGAGGGCGTGGCCCGGTTCGGCCGCATCGACACCCTGGTCAACAATGCCGGCGTCTTCATAGCCAAGCCCTTCACCGACTACACCGAGGAGGACTACGACACGGTGCTCGGGCTGAACCTGGCGGGATTCTTCCGGATCAGCCAACTCGCGATCCCGCACATGCTCGAGCAGGGAGGCGGCCACATCGTGCAGATCACCACCAGCCTCGTCGACCACGCGAACGCGAACGTGCCCTCCGTACTGGCCTCGCTGACCAAGGGCGGCCTGCAGTCCGCGACCAAGTCGCTCGCCATCGAGTACGCCGGCCGCGGCATCCGGTCCAACGCGGTCGCTCTGGGCACCATCAAGACCCCCATGCACCCCGAGAGCACCCACGAGACACTCGCCGCCATGCACCCGGTGGGGCGCATGGGTGAAGTCAGCGACATCGCCGACGCCGTGGTCTACCTGGAGAACGCTCCGTTCGTCACCGGTGAGATCCTGCACGTCGACGGCGGCCAGAGCGCCGGGCACTGAGCCCGGGGCAGCGGACCGGAACGGGGAGGGGGACAGGTGCAGCGCCGCCGACGCACTCAGCCTCGTTCCGCGACCTGCTTGCCCAGGTCGAGTTCCGCGCCTCCCGGCGTCTGCAGGCCACGCCGGAACAGGCTCCGCACATGATCGGCGTTCTCCGGGCGCCCTGACGTGCGGAAGAAGCCGGACAGGCTGGACGCGAACTCGTCGTGCGGAATGTGCGTGGCCGCGTTCACCACGCTCTTGGTCTCGGAAACGGCGACCTTGTCGAACCCTTCGATACGGCGGGCGAACGCGTCGACGAAGCCATCCAGCTCTCCGTCGGGAAGGACTCGGTTGACGTAGCCGTACCGGGCGGCGAGTTCAGCCGGGAAGTCGTCCGCCCCCAGGACGATCTCCATCGCTCTCCCCCGGCCCACCAGCCGGGCGAGGCGCCCCATCGGATTGCCCCCGGGCACAGAGCCCACCCCCACCTCGAACTGCCCCAGGACGGCCCGGGGCCCTGCGAAACGGATGTCCGTGGCCAGGACGAACTCGCTTCCCGCTCCCCGGACACGGCCATTGATCGCGGAGATCGTCACGGCCGGGACGGTGCTGAGGCGGATGAGGTTGTCCGCGTACGGGTGCAGCCCGGTGGACCCGGCCCGCATCGCGCTCACTCGCGCCGTGTCGGCCGTGAAGTCCCAGTGAGCCATGAAGAAGTCGGGGTTGGCGCTCTGGAAGACGACGACGGTCAACTCATCGGCCTGCTCGACACGCGTCACCAGAGCGGCGAGCTGCTCGACGGTGTCCACGTCGATGAGGTTGATGGGGCCGTTCTCGAAGGTCACCTTCCAGTAGGAGGGCGACACTTCGTCCACATGAAACTGCTGCTCATCGCTCATGGCGCCGACCCTAGGGTCGAGGAATACGCCGGTCACCGCGACAGGCCGTGAGCGGCAGGCAGCAGACGCATCTGCGCCACCCACCCCACCGCCTGATGCCCGGCGAGGCAGCTTCCCGTGCGACGCGACCCCCTCGGGGTAACGCTTCGGCTCGACTCCGATCGGCGTCGAGCCCGCAGAGGTTACGCGCGGGCTGCTTCCTCCCGCGGGACCCGAGCACCCAGCAGGGCCAGGCAGTTCGCCCAGAGGACGCTGAGCTGGGAGGTGTTGTTGTAGAGCTTCGCGAACAGCACCTGCCCCTCGAGCTGCGCGACGACGGACCGAGCAGCGTCATGGGTATCGGCGACCGCGACCTCACCCCGCTCAAGAGCCTCGGCGATGACCGACTCGACCATGTCGACCTGGGCGTCGAAGATCTCCTGCAGACGCTTGCGGATGGCCTCGGTCTGGTTGCTCATCTCGAGGGTGAGGTTCCCGAAGAGGCATCCGGAGACAGTGCCGCAGGTCTGCTGACCGGCGAGCTGAGCGGCCTCGGTCTCCTGGAAGAGCCGGCGCAGCCGCTGCAGGGGTTCCGCATCGCTGTTCAGGATGCGGGTCCAGTCGCGCTGCTGAGCGGCCCAGTGCTCGTCGATGACCGTCAGCGCGAGAGCCTCTTTGGACTCGAAGAAGTAGTAGAAGCTGCCCTTGGGTACTCCGGCCGTCTTGCAGATCTCGGCCACGCCCAACGCCGAGTATCCGCGCAGCTCGATGAGTGTCTGCGCGGCACTGATGATCTTCTCTTTGGCGTCGCTCGTGCGTCCCATGCTTGCAAGTATACGACCGCTCGTCTAGTTTTAATAGACCGGTCGACTATATGCGGGGAGAACCCGTGCGGTTGCGGAGAGTCGTCGCTCGGTACCGCATGATCCACCCCGCCCCACGAGAGACAGGAGCCACCACGATGAGCAACCCGATGTACGCGGTGCTGAAGCAGTGGAAGTCCGCCTTCGACGGCCACCGGCCGGACGTCATGGCGGACCTCTTCACCCCCGACGCCCTCTTCCAGGGCTTCGGACCTGAAGTCCTCTCCGGTCGCGAGTCCGTACGGGACTACTACGAGGCCGTCGCCCGCGACCGAAGCGCCGATGTGACGATCCTCCACACCTACGAGATCGGCGATCAGGTGGCCGGAGGGTTTGCGGACGTCACCTTCCGCGGTGACGACGGCTGGCAGGCTCCGGTACACATGTCGCTGACCCTCCAGCGCGACGGCGGGACCTGGCGGATCCGCCAGTACCACGTCTCCCGGGTCATCACCGAGCACTGACCCCGTGCCGCGCGGATGGTGGAACCAACGACGCCGTCGCGGCCGCTCGGTCGCGAGACCGCTGACTACCCGGTCGCGAAGCGGCCGCAGAGCCAGTTGCCCGGCTCCCCCGGGTCGTCGCTCATCCAGTACTGACGCCACAACAGCGCAAACTCCTCGCGGCTGAGGTGGCCGTCGCGGTTCAGGTCGAGCAACTCGAAGACACCGGATGCGTCCAGAGGCCGACCGGTCCAGGTCTCGACGAGCCGGCGATGTTCTTCGGCGCAGATCCGGCCGTCGCCATCGGCGTCCACCGCGTCGAAGACGGTGTCGGCGGTCGCGGTGACGTCCCCGGCCATGGCGGGCAGTTTGTCGACGAGCGACAGCAGGTCGTCCATGTCGACCGCGCCGTCCCCGTTCCTGTCCCCCGTCTCCCGCAGCGCCGCCCACCACCCCATGAGCAGCGTCGTCACCCTTGCCTGCAGGTCCGTCCCGGGGTCTACGCCCGGCAGCCGGCTCCAACGGGCGACGAGCGCCCTGAAGTCCTCCTCGCGCAGAAAGCCGTCGCCGTCCGCGTCGAATGCGGCGAACATCCCCTTGAGCTTGCGCTCCTGAAACGCGCTGGCCATGTGCAGCCCCTTCCCCACGCCGAACCGAACCATGAACTGTCGGCAACCGCCCCAAAAGGTGGCGGACTGCACATCACTGTAGGACGGGTGCAGCCACGCTCCCACGGGCACATATGGGCGAACGGTCACCGCCGCCCCGTGCCGAGGACGGCCTGCGATTCGATGAACGCCGCCCTGTGCGAGGCCGGTTCCTGCAGCGGCCGTGCCCGATGTGCCGTCAGGGTGCTGCCCCTTCCGGCCAACGGCATGGGTTCCCCCGACCGTTGTGCGCGGAGGAGGCGGGGCCCGAAACAGGTCGTGGTCGAGGGCGAACCGTTCTCATCCGATCGAGTTGTTTGTGCGGCGGCGCCCGTCGGTCGGCGTTCCGTCTCCGCGAACCTGCTGTGTGCAGGCGGCCCCCTTCGCGCCACCTGGAGGAGACGGCTCGCGGGTGCACACACCTGCCGACGTGTCCCACGAACGACAGGAGGGCTGCTCTGTGTCCGTGCCCCACAGCCGTGTCCCGGGTCGGCCCAACGGGCTGGGCACCTCCGGTGCACGCGTCGCGTTCGCCATGACCTCCCCGGCCGTGGCGTCCTCCAGCTTCGAAGGGCCACGTGCCGCGCCGGCCACGGGATGGTCCGCACTTCACCATCCCGTGGCCGGCGCGACTGAATCCCGGGGTGGAGGAGATGCGCCGGAACAGTCTCCGGTGGGCGACGGCGCTCGGGATCGTCACCACCGAGGAGGAAGTCCGACGGCTCGACGCACCACGGTTCGACCGGCTCGCCGGATACGCACATCCTGACGCTCGGGGTCTCGGCGCCCAACTGGTCTCGGACTGGATGTTCTGGTTCTTTCCGTTCGACGACTGGTTCGACGGACCCCTCGGCGAGGACCCGGCGGCGGTCAGAGACGTCGTCCGCCCCATGATTCGGTTCGTCCACGGCGAATGGGCGGCGCTACCCGCCTCAGCCCCTCCGCTCCTGCGTGCCTTCGCCGACCTCTGCGGGCGCAGCCGTATGGGCATGTCGGCCACCTGGCAGAACCGGTTCGCCGCGGACACGGCCAAGTACCTGTACTCCTACATCCTCGAGGCCATCATCCGGCGCAGCGGCCAGGAGCCGGACATGGAGCATCTCGTCGAGGTCCGCCGGGACGCGATCGGCATCCGGCCCTCACTCGCTTTCGGCGAGACCGCAGAACAGCATGAGGTGGCCTTTCCCCTGGTTCTCAGCGAGACCGTGCACGAGCTCCGCAAGGTCTGCGCGGACATCGTCGTCGTCCAGAACGACGCGTATTCCCTGTCCAAGGACCTGCGCCAGGGAGAGTCCAGCAATCAGGCCGTCGCGCTGATCCGCCGGCACGGTATGACCGCCCCGGAAGCCATCGCGCACCTCGAACGCAGCCACGACCAGCTCATCGAGACATTCCTGCGCCTCGAAGCCATGTCCACGACCCTGCCCCCGCGCTACGGACTCCCCGAACAAGCACCACACCTCGCTCACCACCTCTCGACCCTCCGGTGCTGGATCAGCGGCAACGACGCCTGGAGCAGGGAGACACAGCGCTACGCCAGGGCATAGGGCCGGCAGGGACGGGTCGCCCCGGTTGCGGCGACCGCCCCCGCGCACACCGGCACAGGCTCTCGTCCCCGCCGGTGGTCAGCGCGCCTTCGCACCCCAGCGGTGCAGAATGTGCGCGTGCCTCTCCTCAGCGATATCGAGCCCCTCCCCCGCACCACCGGTGTGCCCAGAGCGGCGGCGCCCCACCGGGCCGCCAGGCCGCGATAGGGCTCCCCATGGACTACCGAGCCGTCCTGGAACAGATCGTTCAGGACATCGCGCCGCAGGTCGGCGGCGGCCGGCCCGCCGAATACATCCCGGTTCTGGCGAGTGTCGACCCGAGCCAGTTCGGTATGGCCATCGCCGAGGTGGACGGCACCGTCCACGGCATCGGGGACTGGCAGCGGCCCTTCTCCACCCAGTCGATCACCAAGGTCTTCACGCTGGCGCTGGCGCTCGCTCAAGGAGGGGACGGTCTCTGGGCGCGCGTCGGCCGCGAACCCTCGGGCAATGCGTTCAACTCTCTGGTCCAGCTGGAGTACGAGAACGGCATCCCGCGTAATCCGTTCATCAACGCAGGCGCCCTCGTGGTCACCGACCAGTTGCTGACGCTGAACGGGGACGCCGGCAACGAACTCCTCGAGTTCCTGCGGCAGGAGAGCGGCAATCCGGAACTGGGGTTCGACGCACAGGTCGCCCGGTCCGAGTCGGAATTCGGCGACCGCAACGCCGCACTGGCCCACTTCATGGCCAGCTACGGCAACATCGCCAACCCCGTCCCCACCCTCCTCGAACACTACTTCCGGCAGTGCTCGATCGAGATGAGCTGCGGCGATCTGGCGCTCGCCTGCCGTTTCCTCGCCCGGCACGGCCTGCGCGCCGACAACACCCGGCTGCTCACCCGCAGCGGGGCCAAGCAGATCAACGCGGTGATGCTCACGTGCGGTACCTACGACGCCGCCGGCGAGTTCGCGTACCGGGTGGGGCTGCCGGGCAAGAGCGGAGTCGGCGGCGGGATCGTCGCCGTCGTGCCGGGGCACTGCACCATCTGTGTGTGGAGCCCCGGCCTGGACGCGCGCGGCAACTCGGTCGCGGGTGTCGCGGCGCTGGACCGCTTCACGACCCTGACCGGGCTCTCGGTCTTCTGACGCGCGGGCCCCGACCGCTACGGGGCGCTGCGCAGCGTGAGCAGGTAGGTCGCGGTGAGTGCCACGGCACGGTCCTCGTCGCGGGACAGATCGACGAGGGCATCTGACGTCGTGGTCCCCGGGACGTCCGCGAGCGCTTGCGTCAGCCGTCGGCGAGCGGCCGGTTCCAGGGCCCCTGGGGCGAGACGGCCGACGAGCCTGGAAGCGATCTGCTCCGCCGACGCAGGACGACTCGCCAACGCACCGAGTGCATCGGCGGCTTCGACGTCATGTACCCCCGCGATGATCATGTCGATGAGTGTCGGGACGGCCTCGGCCACCCCTCGTGCTCCGAGCGCCAGAGCGGCATACCTGCGGACCACGACGTCGGAGTTCGTGAGGGCGTCCCGCAGAAGCGCGCTCGCGTCCTCGTCCGGAAACTCGGCGATGGACTGCACGGCACGCTTTCGTACGTCGGCGACCGGTGAATCCAGGCCCTCCGCCAGCAGGGCCACAACGCTGTCCCCCGAGTGCGCCAGAGCCCATCGAAGGGCTCCGGCGACGTGCGGATCCGTCTCGCTCAACACCGCATCGACCAGCGCCTCCACCGGAAAGGACACCTCGTCCACCGAGGACAGGGCCGCGCGCTGACGCTTCCCCGCGCTTTCCGACCCCAGGGCCTGGAGCAGCGCGACGATCTGCAGGACGTCCTCCCATTCGGCGGGTTCCGCGGCACCGATCCGACGCAGTCGCGTGAGCAAAGCCGTCTCGCCGGCGATGCGTTCTCGCGTCTGGCGGATGAGGTCGTCGACGAGCTCCGTGGGCCGGAAGCCGGGATCGTCCAGTGCGCTGCGGACTTCGCGCAGCGACAGACCCAACGACCGCAGGCTCTCGATGTGGAAGATCCGCCGGATGTCCTCGCCGGAGTACTCCCGGTAGCCGGACTCGGTGCGCTGCGTGGGCCGCACCAGACCGAGAGAGTCGTAGTGCCTGAGCATGCGGGCGCTGACCCCGGACCGTCGTGCCACATCACCGATCAACACTGCCTGTCACCCGTCCTGGCTGTTCGTTCCCAGAGCTACGATGCGCTTCGCCTCCTCGATCGCGAACTCGAATCCGGCATCCGGGTCGCGCAACAGCCGTTCCGTGGCGATCGCGTGCTGGCGCACGTGGGGGTCGACGTCCATCATCGCTGTGCGCAGGGCCGCCTCGGCCGTCTCACCGAGCGCGATCATCGCCCGGCTGAGGCTCAACTGAGTCTCCCGCGCGCCCCGCCCGAACTGGGTGGCCAGCACCTCGGCCAAGTGCGGTCCTTCACCTTCGGGGACGAGTGCGACCGCTGCCCGCCACGCACTGCGCGCAACCTCGTCGTCGGCGTCGGTCAGCAGCGCCCGTGTGATCGCAGAGTAGGCCCGCCGGTCCCCGACCTTGGACAACGTGTGCAATGCCTGGCTGCGCGCCTGCGCACGCTCCGAGCCGAGAGCGTCGATGAGCTTCGGGACCGTCGTCGGCGACGGGTGGCGGGTCAGCGCCCACGTGAGCATTTCACGCACAGAGAAGTCGGGCTCGACCGCGCACCGTGCGATGAGTACGTCGATGAACTCGTCGTCCGGACTCGTGCCGACCGCCAGTGCTGCCCGCAGCCGTACCGACGAGCTGCTGTTCTCCAGCGCCCGGAGCCCTCGCGTCGTGTTCGTGTCCTGTTGCGGTATGGCCACCGGAACCACCTCCTGGGCCCCAGTGAAGACCTTGTCATCGTGACAAGGTCAAGCACGGCGAGGGCATGGTGCGGGCGTCCGGTGCGTCGCCGTCCGGGGCAGCGTGCGGTTGTCGGAGCTGTCGTTTCGGGGCGGTCGGAGCTCCAGCGGTCGGATCACTTCGTTGCCGACCCGTCCATGCCGCTCGTCCGTTCCCCAGACGTCCGAGGCGGCCGATCGCGTCGGCAATCGGCCGCCCCTACTGCGGGGCCGCGCACGGTGATCGGCCCCGGCCGACCAGCGCTCAGGTGATGGCCTGCGCCGCCTCGTTGATCAGGCGCGCGACGTCCACCGGGCGCGAGACGCTCACCGCATGGGAGGCAGTCACGGAGACCGAGGTCGCGTCGGCGCGCTCGGCCATGAAGGTCTGCGTCTGCGGCGGGATGTTCAGGTCCTCCGTGGCCACGAGAACCCAGGACGGGATCTCCTTCCATGCCGCGGCGAAGGCGGGTTCGGCCAGCGCCGCGTTGGTCACGGGACGCTGGGTGGCGGCCATGATCGCCGCCGTCTCCTTGGGAAGGTCGGCGGCGAACTGGTGGGGAAACCTGCTCTCGTCGATGTAGAGGTCCACGGTCCGGCTGTCGTCGGGAAGCGTGATCGGCACCGGCCGGAGCGCCTCACCCAGGGTGCTTCCGGGGAACATGCCCGCGATGTCGAGGGCGCTCTCGCCCTTCTCGGGCATGAACGCCGCGACGAACACGAGCGCCTTGACGTTGTCGAGGCCGTCCGCCGCATTGCTGATGACGGCGCCGCCGTAGGAGTGGCCGACGAGGACGACGGGGCCTTCGATGGAGGCGACGAGCTGCCTGACGTACTCGGCGTCGCCGGTCAGTCCGCGCAGGGGGTTGGCGGCGGCCACCACCGAGTAGTCGTGCGACTGGAGCCTCTCCACGACGCCGTTCCAGCTGGAGGAGTCTGCGAACGCTCCGTGCACGAGGACGACAGTCGGCGTCTGTTCATTCATGGTTGATCCTTTTCCTTGGGTGCATGAGTACGCGCCCTGTTCGGGCGCACCGATGGATTCCCGCGGAACTCCGTGTCGCTTCTGAGGTCTCGCGACGAGAAGCGACAGGAATACTCCCGGCGGCGTACTCCTGCGGACTGCGGTGGTTCGGCACAAAAGGCCGATTCATCCTTACGACCGAGCCGGCTGCCGGGGTGTGACACGACGGGGCCCCTGTGGGCGGCGCCGCCGGGCTCCGGCAGCAGAATTCCGGCGGCGGACAGCTGCTCGTCCTCGGGAAATGGCCGCGTCGTCCTGCCGGTCAGGAAGCGGTGTCACAGGTCAGAGCGGCGTCCGGTCATGTGGCATGACGCTGCGCAGAGCAGCAGCCCGACTGCCGCGGCTGCGTTGCGTCGGGTTCGAGAACATCAGCGATGAGGGTTCGCACCGGTCGTCCACCCCCACGGTGGTTCCTGGTGGCCGAGGCCGTCTGCGCGTGGCCTCTCGGCACCCGTACGGTCTCCCCCATCTTTGTAAGGACAACAGCTCCATGACCATGACTGACGAGGTGACATACGGTCGCCCAGAGCCGAAGGCGCGCGAGACCTCCGAGTCGGCGATCGCGATGGTCGACGAGCGGGGGACGGTGGTCGCGTGGACGCAGGTCGCCGAGCGGCTTCTCGGGTACGCCGCCAGGGACGTGGTGGGTGGATCTGCCGCACTCGTCGTGCCGGGCTCCGAGGAGGCGCCGACGACATCGGCGTTCGTCGAGCAGTGCCGGGCCCGGAACGGCTGGCCGGGCACCACGGCGGTACGTCACCGAAACGGCCACACGCTCGACATCAACCTGCGGTTCTCGCAGGTGAGCGGGTACAGCGGAGCAGTCCGGTGGCTCCTGTCCGTGAGCGACGCCGGCCCGCTCGCGGGCCGAGAGGTGAACGGATCCGCACGGGAGTCGCTTCTCGTCCGCGCTCCGATCGGCATCTCCGTTCGTGACATGGAGCTGCGCTGCACCTGGGTGAACGACACGGTGGAAAGCCACGACGGCGTTTCCCGTGACCGACGGCTCGGGCGTCGCTTCGTGGACGCGCTGCCCGGTGCCAAGTCCGAAGCGGTCGAGGCCGTGATGCGGCAGGTGATCGAGAGTGGCACCACCAGGGTCCACGAGTACCGGACGTGGCTGGCGTCGGGTCCGGCTCAGGACCACACCTTCGCCGCTTCGTTCTTCTGCCTCCAGGGCGCGGACGGCCAAGCGCTCGGGGTGTGCACCATCACCGTCGATGTCACCGAGGCCCGGCGGGTGCGCGAGCGCCTCGCCGTTCTCGGCCAGGCCGGTACGCGCCTCGGCGGAACACTGGACGTGATGGAGACCAGTCAGGAACTGGCGGACCTGGCCGTGACGCTGTTTGCCGACTACGCCTCCGTCGACCTGGATCAGTCGGTCCCGTTCGGTGAAGGGCCCTCGATCAGCATCGGCCCGACGAGCGAGCGCCTTCCCGCATTCCGACGTGCCGGTATGGCGTCGATCCATCTGGGGGTCCCCGAATCCGCTTGGGAGCGCGGTGAGCCGGTCCCCGTTCCGTCCGTCTCACCCATCGCCGACGTCCTGCTCACCGGCACCTCCCACCTGGAGCCGATCGTGGACACCGCTCCGGGTACCTGGATCGACAAGGACCCGGTACGGGCGCGGAAGATCCATGAGAGCGGCATGCACTCCCTGATGGTCGTCCCCATCCGCACGCGACGCGCCCTGCTGGGCGTGGCATTGTTCGTCCGCACCGGAAACCCGGCGCCGTTCCAGGAGGTCGACCTCCTTCTGGCCGAAGAACTCGTCGGCCGCGCCGCGATGGCGTTGGACAACGCACGCCAGTACGCACGTGAACACTCCGTGGCACTCGCCCTCCAGCGCCATCTGCTCCCGCACCGCCTGAGGGGTGGTCTGGCGGTCGAGGCGGCCTCGCGCTACCTGCCCGCCGACATGGACCACGGCGTCGGAGGCGACTGGTTCGACGTGATCCCGCTGTCCGGCGCCAGGGTGGCCCTCGTCGTCGGCGATGTGGTGGGGCACGGCATCAACGCCGCCGCGACCATGGGCAGGCTCCGCACGGCCGTCCACACGCTCGCGGACATGGACCTTCCCCCCGAAGAACTACTGGCCCACCTCGACGACACGGTCCAACGGCTGGCGGAGGAGGACGCGGACGCCTTGGACCAGACCCCCACGGTCGTGGGCGCCACCTGCGTCTATGCCGTCTACGACCCGGTCACCCGGACGTGCACCATGGCAGGGGCCGGGCACCCTCCCCCCGCGATCGTCGACCCGCAGGGCCGCGTCACCTTCCCCGAGCTTCCGACCGGAACCCCACTCGGCATCGGACTCGGTGGCCCTTTCGAGGCCGTGGAGTTCGAACTGCCCGAGGGCAGCCTCATCGCCCTGTACTCCGACGGCCTGATCGAGACCCGTGACGACGACATCGACGTGGGGATGCAGCGCCTGGCCGCCGCCCTGGCCCAACCCGAACGGTCCCTCGAAGACCTCTGCACCGGAGCGATGGACACCCTCCCGGATCAGGGACCGCGCGACGACGCCACCTTGCTCGTCGTACGGACCCGCTCACTCGGTCCGTCCCGCGTCGCCTCCTGGACGCTGCCGAACGACCGGACCGCTGCCGGCGCCGCCCGGCACCTGGCGGCCGGTCAGCTGACCGCCTGGGGTCTGGAGAATCTCGTGGACTCCACGAAGGTCATCGTCAGTGAACTGGTCACCAACGCCGTCCGCCACAGCGGCGGTCCGATTCACGTGCGCCTGATCCGGCACCAGGTCCTGACCTGCGAAGTGTCCGACACCGACCTCTGCTCCCCACGCCTGCGCCGCGCACGCACGGGCGACGAGAACGGGCGCGGCCTCAGCCTGGTCGCGCACCTGTCCCGCAGATGGGGCTGCCGCTCGATACCGAACGGCAAGGTTGTCTGGGCGGAAGAAGACCTGGTTGGCTGAATGTGTACGCCTGTCCGAGGGCACGGTCCCATCGCCGGCGCGGCCAACTCGGGGCCCGGTCGGCACGCGTGGGACCACGGGATTTCCGGGTTCATTTCACCCAATACCGTTTCAAATGAAACGATTGCTGCTAGGATGCCCTCATGACCGCCGACGTCCCTCACGAAACCGCTGCCTCGCGCGCAACCGACCGCCCTGGGGACGCCTCACCCTTCGCCCTCGGCCTGCTGCTGCGCCGCGCGCACTGGCGCGCGGCCGCGGTCATGGCGGAGGCCCTCCGTCCGCTCGGCATCGAGCTGCGCCACTTCGCGGTACTGATCGTGCTGGTGGACCGCGGCGCCACGGTGCAGCGGGATCTGGCGGAGGCGACGGGGACGGACAAGGCGGGCATCATGCGAGTCGTGGACGATCTGGAGCGCAGGGGCCTGGCCGTGCGCAAAGCCGTTCCCGGCGACCGGCGGGCGCGGGCGGTGGAGATCACACCTCAGGGCATCGAGCTTTTCGACGCGGCCCATGAGGCGGCTACGCCGTTGACCGAGCGTCTGGTCGCCGACCTGGGGCCCGGCGAGCCCGAGAAGCTGACGGAACTGCTGACCCGTTTCGCCCATCCCGCCGACAGGGAGGCGTGAGCACGCGCACGCAACATGGCGTCGACGACGCCGTGTGACGCCCTGAGGCAGAACGTCACACGGCGCTCACCGCCCGGGTTCACCCGGCGAGGCGCTCGGCGAGCTCCTTGGCCTTGGTGGTCGCGTCCGCGAAGGCGCGCTCGCGAGAGGCCCGGTAGAGGGGGATCAGTTCCGACATGGCCGGGTTCCGGGGAGCCATGGTGAGTTCCGCGACGATGAATTCCGGCTCCAGGCCGAGGCTTTCCCTGAGGAGCACCCCCAGGTAGTTCTGGACGAACTCGCAGCCCTCGCGGGGGGTGCCCGGCGCATAGGAGCCGCCCCGGCTGGCGACCACGGTGACCGGGGTGCCCTGGGCGGAGGGGTTCTCGCCCGCGGTGCGGCCGGGCAGGATCACGTTGTCCAGCCACGCCTTGAGGGTCGACGGGATCGAGAAGTTGTACATCGGGGCGCCGATCAGGACGGCGTCCGCCTGCTCCAGCTCCTCGATGAGCTTCACGCGCGCGGCGAACGCGGCGGACTGCTCCGGGGTGCGGTCGGACGGGGCGGTGAAGCCGGCGGTGTGGGCGTCGGCCGTGATGTGCGGCACGGGGTCGGCGGCGACGTCACGGTAGATCACCGTGCCCTGCGGGTGCTGCTCCCGCCATGCCGTACGGAAGGCGTCCGCGACGGCACGGGACGCGGACGCCTTGCCGGGGAGCACGGACGAATCGATGTGCAGCAGCGTGGCCATGGGCTTCCTCCAAAGAGCGGCCCCAGGGCGGTGAACCAGGGGCTTGAACAGGCATCGAGAGTGGTTGCACTCGCGATGGTATCGAATGATACCATCGCGACTGCAACGAAGCCGGAGACGTTGAACAGATCGGAGGCGGCCGGGTTTGGACGTCTATGAAGAGGTGACGAGCCGACGCGCGGTACGTGCATTCACCGACCGGCAGGTCCCGAGAGAGGTGCTCGAACGCGTGCTGACGGCCGCGGCATGGGCGCCGTCCGCATCGAACATCCAGCCGTGGCGCGCCTACGTCCTGACCGGCGAGCCGCTGTCCGAGCTGAAGGACCTCGTGGACGAGCGCGTGAAGGGGGGCGACCCCTGGGACGAGCCGGAGTACGAGCAGTACCCGCCGACCCTGAAGTCCCCGTACAGCGAACGCCGATCCGCGTTCGGCGAGCAGCGCTACGGCGCACTCGGCGTCCAGCGCGAGGACCTGGAGACGCGTCAGCGGGCCGCTTCGGCGAACTGGGAGTGTTTCGGCGCGCCTGCCGCCCTCTTCTGCTACATCGATCGCAGCCTCGGCCGCCCCCAGTGGTCCGACGTCGGCATGTTTCTGCAGACCGTCATGGTGCTGCTCCGCGCCGAAGGACTGCACAGTTGTGCGCAGATGGCATGGGCGAAGTACCACGCGACCGTCGCGAAGGTCATCTCACCCCCGGACGACCTGATGCTCTTCTGCGGCATGTCGATCGGATTCGAAGACGCGGCGGTCGACCACCCCCGTACGGGCAGGGCGCCACTCGGCGAGACGGTGACGTTCGTCGACGCCATGGACGCCAGAGGGCCCGTTCACACCCCCGCGAGGACGACGGCGCCCCGCTCGGGCCCGGTGGCTCGCGGCCCGGCGATCGACATCACGGATCCCGCGACGCCGCACCCGCCCCGCGGCCGACCGTTGCCGCGCCTTGCCGCAAGGCTCAAGGGCGGCTTCACCCAGCGCATGGACCGGCTGGTGTCACAGATCGGGTTGCCGCCCGGACCTGGTTGAGAGACCACATCCGATTCCGCGGTGGTGAGAAAGTTGATCATGAAGATTGCTGGTGGCCGGAAGCCGGCCTCATGGGGTCGCTCGGGCTCCGGCGGGGGCGACTCGACGCGTGGTCGTGGCCGCGAGAGGCGTCGAACCATGACGGGCGACAAGGGGGCGGATCCCCCGCCGTCGAGTGAGCCGCCCGACGGCACCATCTCGGCCGGCTTGCGCACTCTTCCCCGTCCCGTGGCCGTGGCAGTAGGCGCGGGTGGGGTCCTCGGGGCGGCGCACGTCGGTATCGGACGCGCGCTGGAGCAGCGCGGGTTCGTTCCGGACATGATCGTCGGCACATCGGTGGGCGCCCTCAACGGCGCCATCGCGGCCGCGCAGCCCGACAGGGCAGCACCGTGGCTCGACCACGTCTGGACCGGGTTGTGCCGCCGTGAGGTGTATCCCCTCGGCAACCCGACCTCACGGGCCAGCCTCTTCACCGATCGGGGCCTGCGCCGACTGATCGCCCGGTCAGGGCTGCCGTCCCGGATCGAGGAGCTCGCGGTCCCGTTCACCGCGGTGGCCATGGACCTGGTCACCGGTGTTCCGGTGCTGCTCGACCACGGAGACCTCGAGTCCGCGTTGCTGGCCAGCGCGGCCATTCCCGGGATCCTGCCCCCGGTCGACCGGGAGGGCAGGACGCTCGTCGACGGAGGAGTGATCGCCTACGTCCCCGTCCTGGCCGCCCTGCAGGCCGGGGCTGCCAGCGTCGTGGTGGTGTCGACCGGACCGGAGAGTTCCCCCTTGAGCCCTGTCGTGCCGCGCCGGCGAGCCGGTGCGATCGCCTCCAGGGCCGGGCTGCTGCTGATGCGCCATCAGGTCGAGCGTGATCTGCACGAAGTCGCCCGGCACATCCCGACCGTCGTGCTGCCGACCGGCATCGAGGTCTGGCCCGCGCCGTGGGACTTCGGCCATTCCCAGCGGCTCATCAGCACTGCTTCCCGTACGGCGGGACGCTTCCTCGACGAGCTGCACGTCACCGGGCCTGGCCTGTATCGAGCCGACGCCCCTGCGGCAACCGCCGACTTGGGCGAGGCATCGACATCCTCACCGTCGGGAGTTGCCCTGTGAGTACCATCGCGTTCCTCAACATCGCCATGCATGGTCGCGTCAACCCGACGCTGCCCGTGGTGGCCGAACTTGTCCGGCGCGGCCACACCGTCACCTATCACACCTCGCCCGCGTTCCGTGAGGAGATCGAGGCCCTCGGCGCGACGGTCTACCTCTACCCCGGGGGCGACCAGCCGCTCCCCGATCCGCCGACACCGATCACGTTGATGGAAGGGCTTGCGGGTACAGCCGCTCACTTGCTGCCCCCGGTGCTCACCGACCTGCGCCGCATTCGGCCCGACCTGATCGTTCACGACAGCGCCTGTCCCTGGGGAGCGGTCGCCGCCCGCGAGCTCAAGGTGCCTGCGGCGTCGTCGTTCACCACCTTCGCGTTCAACCGCCACGTGCCCAGCCCGACCGGCGGCTCGTGGGAGCTGCTGGCCGCGGCGATGAGCCAACCGGGCAGCCTTCGGGGCTACCTGCGTTCGCGCTGGGGGCTGCACCGCCGCTACGACACGAGCGGGCTGCCCCTGCTCGACATGGGGAACATCCGCCAGCCGCTCAACCTGGTCTACACGTCGCGGACGTTCCAGCCCGCTGCCGAGGAATTCGACCACTCCTACCGGTTCGTGGGACCGAGCATCGGCGCCCGCCCGGGCGACCTGTCGTTCCCGGCCGACCGGCTGCGGAATCCGGTGCTGTACGCGTCGCTCGGTACGGTGTTCAACGCCGCCCCGCACCTGCTGCGCAGCTTCGCCACCGGACTCGCCTCACTGGGCGCCAGTGTCATCGTCTCCACCGGACAGACCGATCCCACCGCCCTGGGTCCCTTGCCGGGCAATGTGCTCGCCCGCCGTTTTGTCCCTCAGCCGGAAGTCCTGGCCAACGCGGCGCTGTTCGTCACTCACGGCGGGATGAACAGCGTCAATGAGGCCATGTACGCCGGGGTTCCCATGCTGGTGGTTCCCCAGGGTGCCGACCAGCCGATGGTGGCCCGACGCGTGGAAGAACTCGGCGCCGGCCTGTCCATCCGCAACGAGGACGTCACCGAAGACTCCGTACGGGCCCTCGCCGAACGCCTGCTCCACACCCCCCGGTTCCGGACGGCCGCGGCCATGCTGCGGGGCGCCCAGCACCAGGCGGGTGGCTACCGGCGCGCCGCCGACGAGGTCGAACGGTATATCGCCGACACCGCCGGTCGGCCGGCTCCCGCCCACCCGTCACGGCGAGGCTGAGCCATGACACTCGCCGTTCTGCTGCTGCTCGCCGGGATGTCGGAGGCCGCCGGGCGCATCCTGCCTCTGGCGGTGCGCCGACCGGGGATGTCGCGCACCCGGGTGGCCGGGCTGCTCTGTGCCGGCGGCCTCGTGGAAGGCGCCGTGTTCGCGTTGTGGCCGCTGACCGCATGGACCCTGGCCGGGCTGG
This sequence comes from Streptomyces sp. AM8-1-1, assembly GCF_032229325.1. NCBI lineage: Bacteria > Bacillati > Actinomycetota > Actinomycetes > Kitasatosporales > Streptomycetaceae > Streptomyces > Streptomyces sp. AM8-1-1. Next base: position 7,885,823 of record NZ_CP135086.1, on the reverse strand, counting down.
TGCTGCCCTCGCCACCGACAGGCGCCGGGTTGGTCTGGACACCGGAGCTCGTCGCCCCGCTGATGCTCGCTGCCGTCCTCGCCTTCCCGTTGCTCGGCCCCCTCCTCCACCTGCTGCTCTTCGTCGGAGTCGGCGCCGGGCTGGTCGGCCCGCTCGCCGCGGCCACCGACGTGGGCTGGTGGGGCGCCGCCGGCTGCGTGGCCCTCGCCGGCACGGGGCTCGGTGTCGCCGTCGAGGCCGTCCGGCGTCTGGTCGTGAGGATCAGCGCCGCCGAGGCACGGGAGCAGGTCGCATGAACGGTTTCCTGCTCTGGGTCTTCGCGATCGGCCCCGCACTCCTCGCCGAAGCACTGCTGGCCCGCTACGAGGTACTGGCCTACGGCGCCGGCTGGCGGGCACCCACCACCCAGCTCCCGGAGGGCATGCCGTACGCCCGCGGCGCGGCCCCCGACAGTCCCCCGCGCGCCTACCTGGTCTACCTGGACGGCATCGGCAAACGACGCGTTCGCGACAGCCGGGACGGCGGCCAACTGGTCAAGGCCCTTCTCACCAGAGCCCCGGAACTGCGGGTTCTGGGACAGGTACAGCCCTACTCGCCACTGGCCGACCCGCTGGCCGACCGACCGGTGTGGGCGTGGCTGCGCCGACGCATCCAGCTGTTGCTGTTCCTGCACAATGTCATGCAGATCTTCGTCGCCGCCGACCAGCGGTACCGCCCCTTGTACAACCGGGCCGTCGGCAGCCAGATCTCCACGCAGCTCACGCTCGCCGGCTACCGGCCAGACAGCGGTGTCCCCGTGGTGCTGCTCAGTTACAGCGGCGGTGCCCAGGTCGCCGGCGGCGCGGTCGACGAACTGCACAGGCGCCTGCGCTCCCCGCTCCTGCTGATCACCCTCGGCGGGTTCCACAACGGCGCCAACGACCTCACCGGTGCCGAGCACCTGCATCAGCTCGGCAGTGCGCACGACCGGATCGCGCGGGTCGGTACCTGGATCTTCCCTCAACGCTGGCGGCTGTTCCGTTGGAGCGCGTGGAACCGGGCCCGCCGCGCCGGGAAGATCACCCTGCACCGGCTCGACCCCGCCACACACGTAGGGCCGCGCAGCTACATCAGCACGACAGCTCGGTTGCCCGACGGCCGCAGCCACCTCGACCGCACGGCCGACACCGTGGTCGCGATCATCCGCGCCCACGACGCTGCGAGCCCCGCCAAGGAGCGCTCGTCGTCGTGAGCGTCTCGGCCGGAGTGCGCGGTGCAGGACGCCCGGGCGGGGGCCGCCGTCCGGGACACAGCAACACCAGGGCTCTGATCCTCACAGCTGCGCTGGAACTCTTCGCCGCCAAGGGCTATGCGGGCGCCACGCTGCGCGGGATCGCCGAACGGGCAGACGTGGACCCGGCGTTGATCCACCACTTCTTCGAAAACAAGGGCGGCCTCTTCCGGCACGCCGTTGCCTCGCGGATCGATCTGTCCACCCTCTTCGGCTCTCTGACGGACAAGGACGCTGCCGGCCCGAAGAACCGGGGCGAGTGGATCGCCCGGACCTTCCTCTCCTACTGGGAGGACGAGTCGACCCGCCCGGCGCTGGTCGCCGTCTTCCGGACCGGCTTGGCGGACGAGCCGGTCGCCAAGGAGTTCCACCACCACATCGAAAGAGCCCTCGCATCGTGTCTTGCCCGACTCGCCCCCGAAAAGACCGCACGGACACCGGAGTTGCCGTCCCTGGTGTCCGCGCATCTCGTCGGCCTCGTCATGCTGCGCTACGTCTGCCCGATGGAGCCACTCGCCTCGCTCGACTTCGAGGAACTGATGACGCTGCTCGCCCGCGCCATCGACATTCTTGTCGACGAGCCCAGGTCATAGACGGGCGGACGCATGCAGCCCGCCTCCCGTCGCGGTCGGCGACGAGGAGACGGGCGGTGGTGGTCCGGCTCGGCCGGATCGCCTCAGCCGAACATGCCGGGCCGGTAGTCCCCGGCAGGCTGCTGGTTGATGACGTTGATGCGGTTGTAGGCGTTGATGATCGCGATCAGCGAGATCAGCGCGGCGAGTTCGTCCTCGTCGAAGTGCTTGGCTGCCTTCTCCCAGACCTCGTCCGGAACACCGCCTGCGGCGTCCGCGATGCGGGTGCCCTGCTCGGCGAGTTCCAGGGCGGCGCGCTCGGCGTCGGTGAACACCTTGGCCTCGCGCCAGGCCGCCACCAGGTTCAGACGCTGCTGCGTCTCACCGGCCTCGACGGCGTCCTTGGTGTGCATGTCCGTGCAGAAACCGCAGCCGTTGATCTGACTGGCCCGGATCTTCACCAGTTCCTGGGTCGTGACCGGCAGGGTCGAGTCGGCCACCACCTTGTTGGCCGAGTTGAGGTGCTTCATGACCTTGCCCGCAAGGGCGTTACCGAAGTAGTTGACGCGCGATTCCATGGGGGGATCCCTTCGATGCAGAGGCAGTTACACCGAACTGACCGGGCTCACCCGCCGACCGTGACACCACAGGGTGTGACGTGCGTCTCCTCGGGTGGCTCTCCAGTGGATCCACGGGGACGCGGGTCGGTGCGCACACCCGACGCAACAGCGTCGACGTGCCCCCGCAGCAGCTATCCGAAAGGGAATAGACCCAGGTCAGAGGCAGTGTGGGCAACCTCGGCCGAGAAGCGTGCCGCCCACAACGGTTGTAGGATTAACGTGCGGAAAGGGGCGCTATGGACCCGGAAGAGGACACCGATTCGCTCGAGAGAGCGACCCGGGATTTCATGGAGGCCCGTCCTCAGTTGTTCGGTGTCGCCTATCGCGTACTCGGAAGTTCGGTGGAGGCCGAAGACATCCTCCAGGAGGCCTGGCTGCGGTGGCAGAACACCGACCGCCGGGACATCGTGGAACCGAAAGCCTTTCTGACGACCGTCACCACCCGGCTCGCGATCAACGTGGCCCAGTCCGCCCGAGTCCGCCGGGAAGCGTACATAGGCCCATGGCTGCCCGAGCCGGTCGACACCAGCCGGGACCCGACGGTGGGCGCGGAACGCGCCGAGGCGGTCGAGATGGCGGTCCTTCTCGTCCTCGAGAAGCTGAACCCGGTGGAGCGGGCCGCCTATGTCCTGCGAGAAGCGTTTGACTACCCCTATGCGCAGATCGCGGACATCCTGGACACCAGTGAGCCCAACACCCGCCAGCTGGTGAGCCGGGCGCGCAAACACCTGGCAACCGAACGCAGAGAGCCGGTCGACCCGGCCGAACACCGGCGCCTGCTCGAGGGATTCCTCGCAGCGGCGCAGACGGGTGATCTGGCCACGCTCGAGCACATCCTCTCCGAGGACGTCGTCAGCTACGCCGACGGTGGCGGCGCGCGAGGCGCGTCGAAGATCCCGGTCGTGGGACGTGAGCACGTGTCCAAGTACCTCAAGGCATTCGCCCCGCGCTTCTGGCCGGGGTCGGACAGCACGTGGGTCGAGGCCAACGGCCGACCCGCCGTGCTGGTCACCTCCGAGGGCAAGGCGGTCGCCCTGCTGTCCATCGACGTATCGGCCCACGGCGTCGAGCGGATCATGTGGGTGATGAGTCCGGCCAAGCTGGCGCCCTACGTCACGTCACTCGCTGCCTGAACCCCGATCGAAAGGCGAGGAACATAGTGTCTCCTGCGACCGGTTGCGTGATCGTCGGCGGCGGTCTGGCCGCGGGAAAGGCGGCGGCCGCCCTGCGCAAGCACGGCCACGACGGCCCCGTCCTCATCATCGCAGCGGAGGGTGAGCGGCCCTACATCCGGCCGCCGCTGTCGAAGGGCTATCTGCTGGGCAAGGAGGAGCGTGAATCGATCTTCGTGCACTCCGCGGACTGGTATCCCGAGCACGACGTCGAACTGCTGCTGAGCACGACCGTGATCTCCCTGGACCTGAAAGCGAAGGAAGTGGTGCTGGACAGCGGCCGCCGGGTGCCGTACGCCAAGCTTCTGCTGGCCACCGGGTCCTCCCCCCGCCGCCTGGAGGTTCCCGGGGCCGACCTGGGAAATGTGCTCTATCTGCGTCGCGTGGGGGACAGCGAGCGCCTCAAGGCCGCCTTCACCGCGGGTGCGAAGATCGTGGTGATCGGCGACGGCTGGATCGGTCTGGAGACCGCCGCCGCCGCACGCATCGCCGGAGCGGAGGTGACCGTACTCGGGCACGGGGAGCTGCCCTTGATCAAGGTGCTCGGGCGAGAGGCGGCACAGGTGTTCGCCGGTCTCCACACCGAACACGGGGTCTTGCTGCTTCCCGGGGTGGAGGTCGAGCGCCTGGTCGGGACCGAGGGCCGGGTCAGCGGTGTGCAGCTCGCCGACGGCCGGCTGCTGCCCGCCGATGCCGTGGTCGTCGGCGTGGGCATCACCCCCAACGTCGAGCTCGCGCAGCAGGCCGATATCGAGGTCGACAACGGCATCATCACCGACCGGCACCTTCGGACGTCGGCACCCGACGTGTGGGCAGCCGGCGACGTGGCCAACGCCTTCCACCCGTGGCTCGAACGCCACATCCGTGTCGAGCACTGGGCCAACGCGCAGAACCAACCGGCCACGGCCGCGCGGAACATGCTCGGCGAGCACGTCGCGTACGAGCGGCTGCCGTACTTCTACACCGATCAGTACGACCTGGGCATGGAGTACACCGGCTATGTCGACCGGGGCCACTACGACCGTGTGGTCTTCCGCGGCGACAAGGAGAACCGGAAGTTCATCGCCTTCTGGATGTCAGGCCGGCGGGTGCTCGCCGGCATGCCGGTCAACGTGTGGGACGTCATCGGCCCGATCCGTGACCTGATCCGGTCCCGGACCGACGTCGATGACGCCGCTCTCGCCGACCCCGACGTGCCCCTGGACAGTCTGCTGCCCTGACAGGACGAACCCGACCCGTGCCCGGTGGGTTGCTGTGCGGTCGTACATGGCGAGCCGGCCACGCCCTCCGGGGACGGGATCAACCGAGGTGCGTCACACACTCGGACGCTGTCCTGTCCTTGTGAGTACAGACACCGTCGATCGGCGCAGCGATCGCGCTCAACCACGCTGCGCCGCCGCGAGACTCCGAGAGGAAACCCATCATGAAGGTTGTCGTCATAGGAGGAACCGGCCTCATCGGTTCGAAGCTGGTGAGCAAGCTCGCCGAACACGGTCACGAGGCGGTACCGGCCTCCCCCGACAGTGGTGTGAACACGCTGACGGGTGAGGGCCTGGCCGAGGTCCTCGAAGACGCCGCCGTCGTGGTGGACGTCTCCAACTCCCCCTCCTTCGCGGACGACGACGTGATGGCGTTCTTCCGCACCTCCACCTCGAACCTCCTCGCGGCCGAGAAGGAGGCCGGTGTCGGCCACCATGTCGCGCTGTCCGTCGTCGGCACGGACCGTCTCCAGGAGAGCGGCTACTTCCGTGCGAAGCAGGCACAGGAGGACCTGATCAAGGAATCCGGAATTCCTTACTCCATCGTCCATGCCACGCAGTTCTTCGAGTTCATGAAGGGCATCACGGCGGCGGCGACCAAGGACGACGACACGGTGCACCTGGCCCCGATCAAGATCCAGCCCATCTGCTCCGACGACGTCGCAGCAGCAGTGGGGCGCTCCGCGGTCGGCAACCCGCTCAACGGTGTCGTCGAGGTGGCCGGCGCCGACACGTTCCAGCTGGACGAGCTGATCCGTACACATCTGGCGGCCATGAACGACCCTCGCACCGTCGTGTCGGACCCCCGGGCCCCGTACTTCGGTGCGCAGCTTGAGGAGACCACACTGCTCCCCGGCGCCGACGCCCGTATCGGCGAGATCCGCTTCGCCGACTGGGTCGCCCAGCAGCAGTAGGCACGGTGGGGCCGTGTGCGCTGTCCGTCACACGATGTCGGCACACCGTGCTGCGTCCCGGACGCGACCACACCACCTGCGCGCCCATCGGCGCACCGAGGCACCGAGGCACCGGGCCCGGTGTCACAAACAGCGGGGTCAACCGGTCGTACTCAGTGACGACCCAAGGATCGGAGCGAATGTGGCTATCACCGAAAAGCGCCTTGCGACCACGGTGTTGGTGATCGGAACGGGCGGAGCGGGACTACGGGCGGCGATCGAGCTGGCCGAAGCGGGCATGGATGTCCTCGCCGTCGGAAAACGCCCCAAGGACGACGCGCACACGGCCCTGGCCGCGGGCGGCATCAATGCGGCCCTCGCCACCATGGACCCCGGGGACAGCTGGCAACAGCATGCGGCCGACACTCTCAAGGAGAGTTATCTGCTCGCCGATCCCCACACCGTCGAGATCGTCACTCAGGGCGCCGCCCTGGGCATCGACGACCTGGAGCGCTACGGCATGGCCTTCGCCAGGGAGGACGACGGCCGTATTTCCCAGCGCTTCTTCGGCGCGCACAAATTCCGGCGTACCGCCTTCGCCGGTGACTACACGGGCCTGGAAATCCAGCGCACGCTCGTCAGGCGCGCCGGCCAGTTGAACATACCCGTGCTCGACAGTGTCTACATCACCCGGATTCTGGTGCACGACGGTGCGGTGTTCGGGGCCTATGGCTTCGATCTCAACGACGGGACGCGCTGTCTCATCCACGCCGACGCCGTCATTCTGGCGGCAGGCGGCCATACCCGTATCTGGCGGCGCACATCATCACGGCGCGACGAGAACACCGGAGACTCCTTCCGGCTGGCAGTGGAGGCCGGCGCCCGTCTGCGCGACCCGGAGCTGGTGCAGTTCCACCCCTCGGGAATCATCGAGCCCGAGAACGCGGCCGGCACCCTGGTCAGCGAGGCGGCCCGCGGCGAGGGCGGCATCCTGCGCAACGCCGTCGGTGAACGGTTCATGTCGCGCTACGACCCCGAGCGCATGGAGCTGTCCACGCGCGACCGCGTCGCCCTCGCCTCCTACACGGAGATCAAGGAAGGCCGCGGCACGCCCAAGGGCGGTGTGTGGCTCGATGTGTCCCATCTGCCGCGACAGACGATCATGAACCGGCTGCCACGGGTCTACCAGACGCTGCTGGATCTCCAGATGCTCGACATCACCCGCGATCCGATCGAGATAGCACCGACCGCGCACTACTCGATGGGCGGGGTGTGGGTCAGGCCCGAGGACCACAGCACCGACGTGCGCGGTCTCTACGCCATCGGCGAGGCCTCCAGCGGACTGCACGGCGCCAACCGCCTCGGTGGCAACAGCCTCATCGAGCTGCTCGTCTTCGGCCGCATCACGGGACAGGCCGCAGCCGCCTACTCCCAGGGCCTGACCGCACAGCCGCGCTCGGCGGCCGCCGTGGCCGAGGCCCGGCGCGAGATCGACGACCTGCTCGCCGCGGACGGCCCGGAGAACGTCCGTGCCCTGCAGCGCGCCATCCGCAACACCATGACCGAACACGCGGGCGTCGTCCGTGACGAGGAGGGACTGCGCGCCGGTCTGGCGGAGCTCGCCGGAATCGAGGAACGCATGAAGAACGTCGGGGTCCACCCCGACATCGCCGGCTTCCAGGACCTGGCGCACGCCTTCGACCTCAAGTCCGCCGCCCTCGCCGCCCGGGCCACGCTCGAAGCGGCGATCGAACGCCGGGAGACCCGCGGCTGCCACAACCGCAGCGACTATCCGGAGATGGATCAGGCCTTGCAGGTCAATCTCGTCTGGTCGCCGACCACGGGAATCACCCACGAGAGCATCGCCCCTGTTCCGGAAGAGATCTCCGCCTACATGGAGGAGGTCTCCACCGAGGGAAAGCTCGTGGAGTAACCCGCCGGCTGCCGCCCCGCACTCTCGGGCCGCCGACCGCGGGCCCGCGCCCGCGGTCGTCAGCGGTGACTGCTGCGAAAGCGCCACTGCCCCGTGTCACAACAACTGCGTCTGTCCGGTCTTCATGAGCAAGGGCGCAGGACGATCGAGACGATCGTCCGTTCTGTGCGGTGCCGTAGAAGTGGGAGGTCGCCGTATGGACAAGGCCAGTGATTCCGTCTCGATCGCGGAGCTGCTCGACGAGCGGCGGCATCTGCTGAATGTCGCCTGTTCGATTCTGGGGACCGGCTCCGAGGCGGAGAGTGCCATCGCCGAGACCTACCGGCAGTGGTACGAGCTGCCCGGTCCGGCGCGGGAACGGATCGCCGCCCCGCGGTCCTGGCTCGCGAAGCTCGTGGCCAGTATCTGCTCGGCCGATCCGTCGGCGGTCGTGCTCGATGACCCGTTCCGGACCGCTCCCGTCGCGGTCGCCGAGGGACAGGCGGATCCGGACCGCACCGAACTCGCCGATCACGCACGCCGCAGTCTGCGAGCACGGCGGTCGCGTCCCGCCACACCGCGACAGCACGAGGCCGTGGTCCGTACCGTCCGACTGGCCTGTGCCATCGGAGACGCACCTCTTCTGGCCTCAGTGCTGGCGGACGACGTCACAGCGGTCTTCGACGGCGGCGGCAAGGTCCGCGCTCTGACCGAGCCCGTCCACGGCAGCCCGGAGGTCGCCCACAGCCTGCTGACCCTGCTCACCCCACGCCCGGGCACCACGCTCCACACCCACTCCGTCAACGGCAGCACCGGGATCGTCGCGCGCTACGACCACCGGGTCGCCGCCGTGATCAGTCTCGACATCGCAGGCCCGCACGTCGTGGAAGCATGGGTCACCCTCAACCCGGACAAGCTCCGCTCCTGGAACCCGCCCGCAGCGGAGCCGGGCTGCCCAGGGCGTTCGTGACGCTGCGTCCCCGGTCAGGCCAGCCAGTCGGTGTAGTGGGTGGGCGCGAGGCGCGCGCTGCGATCGGTGAGGACATCCCCCGGGATGGCGACGAACATGCCCGCACCGTCGTCGGTGACGACGGTGCGCGTGTCGCCCTTGGTGGTGAGGGTGAGCCGGCCCAGCTCGTCGAGCGCGTAGACGTCAGGTCCTGCGATCTTGAGGACGCCGTTCAGAGGGTCACCGACAGCGACCTCGGTGACGGCCGCGGCGACGTCCGCGGCCGCGATGGGCTGAATGGGCGTGCGGGAGAGGCGGACGGTGTCCCCCTCGGCCGAGGCGGAGATGACCGTGTCCATGAACTCCATGAACTGGGTGGCGCGCACGATGGAGTACGGAACGGGCCCTTCCATCAGCAGGTCTTCCTGAAGCACCTTCGCCCGGTAGTAGTCCATGTCCGGTACCTGGTCGACGCCGATGATGGAGAGGATGACGAAGTGCCGGACGCGCGCCTTGTCGCTCGCCGCGAGGAGGTTGCCCATGGACGTACGGAAGAAGTCGAGCGAGGCGGCGTCGAAGGTGGGGGAGTTCGCCAGGTTCACGACCACATCGGTACCGGCGACGGCCTCGTCCAGGCCCTCGCCGGTGATGATGTCGACTCCCGTCGACGGGGAGCACGGTGTCGCCTCGTGGCCCTGGGCATTCAGGTTCTTCACGACCTGCGACCCGATCAGGCCGGTTCCTCCGATGACGGCGATCTTCATCTCTCCACCTCTCCGTCCACCCCGTGTTCGGGCCCATTTCCAGGAAGCGCTCCCGTGGGCCGGCCTGCAACTCCTCAATGGCTGCGGGTGCTGTCCTCGAACTCCTCGACGGTCACCTTCGGAACCTGGTTGTTCTTGCCGAAATAGCTCTTTCTGAGCTTGGCGCGCAGTCTCTCGGCACGGGTGGGTTCGCGTCCCTCCCGGCCCGTTCCGACGGCCTGGGCGACCTCCCCGGGCTCGTACTGCTCATGCGCGGTGAGCATGTGCAGCTGGCTCTGGGACAGCGGCTCGTGGATCTCGACGAATTCACCGTGGGGCAGCCGGGTGATGACACCTGATTCCCGTCCGTGCAGCACCTTGGCCTTGTCACGCCGTTGCAGCCCCAGGCAGATGCGCTTGGTGACGATGAAGGCGACGACGGGGCCGGCGAACAGCGCGAAGCGGACGAACCAGGTGACGTGGTTGATCGACAGATCGAAATGGGTCGCGACGATGTCGTTGCCCCCGCCGATGAGCATCACGATGTAGCCGACGGACCAGGCGACCCCGAGGGCCGTGCGGGTCGGTACATTGCGCGGTCGGTCGAGGATGTGGTGCTCGCGATCGTCGCCGGTGATCCAGGATTCGATGAACGGATATACCGCGATCACGGCGAGGTACAGACCGAACACCACCAGCGGAATGAGGACCCCCAGCGCCAGGGTGTGACCCCAGAAGTCGATCTCCCAGCCGGGCATCGCCCGGACGAGACCCTCGGCGAAGCCCATGTACCAGTCGGGCTGAGCACCCGCCCCCGCCTGATCCGGCCGGTACGGACCGATGGTCCAGATCGGGTTGATGGTCGCGATGGCGGCCAGAATCGCGATGACACCGAAGACCAGGAAGAAGAAGCCTCCCGCTTTGGCGAGGTAGATCGGGAAGAACGGCATGCCCACGATGTTCTGGTTCTTCCGGCCGGCGCCCGCGTACTGCGTGTGCTTGTGGAAGAAGAGCAGGATCAGGTGGCCCACCAGCAGGCCCACCATGATGCCGGGCAGCAGCAGGATGTGAATGGAGTAGAACCTCGACACGATGTCGGTCCCGGGGTACTCACCGCCGAACAGGAACATCGACAGGTACGTGCCGACCAGCGGTACCGCCAGGATCAGACCCTGGGTGAGGCGCACGCCGGTGCCCGAGAGCAGGTCGTCCGGCAGCGAGTAGCCGGTGAAGCCGGTGAACATCCCGAGGACGAGCAGCAGGAAACCGAGCAGCCAGTTGATCTCGCGGGGTTTGCGGAACGCGCCGTTGAAGAAGACGCGCATCATGTGCACGAACATGCCGGCGATGAAGATGACCGCGGCCCAGTGGTGGATCTGACGGATGAGCAGACCGCCGCGTACGTCGAAACTGATGGCCAGCGTGGAGGCGTACGCCTCGCTCATCAGGATGCCCTGCATGGGGATGTAGCTGCCGTGGTACTCCACCTCGTTCATCGACGGATGGAAGAACATCGTCAGGTAGATCCCGGTCAGGATGATGACGACGAAGCTGTAGAGGCAGATCTCCCCCAGCATGAAGGACCAGTGGTCGGGAAAGATCTTGCGCATGTTGGCCTTCGCCAGGCCGAAAACACCCACGCGCCCGTCGGCCCAGTCGGCGAGCTTCTCTCCGCGATGTGCACGCCCCCGGCTCGATGGCGCCCCAGTGTCCATATTCCGTCTTCATCCATCCGGTAGGCGTCGCTGCACAAATGCGACATATGCGATCTTCTGGAAACGGAGTATGCCAATCACCGCGGGCGTCCGCCGGGTGACGCACAGGCATTCGCGCACCAATTTCCGCGGACGGCAGCGCCGAGGACGTGGGCGAAGGTGGTCCTGTACGGCCGGTGGGGCCCGCACGACCGCGGCGGCGCGGGCGCACTCCTCACATCGTGCGGGGACGTGCTCGCGGGGTGACCATGAAAGGGCGTCTCCTCATGTACGGACAGGAGGTCCGCCATGCCCCTTCCGCGCGTCCTGGTGGTCGGAGGCGGGTTCGCGGGCGTGGAATGCCTGCACCGTCTGGAGAAGGCCCTGCGCCCCGGAGAAGCGGAACTGGTCCTGGTCTCACCGGATGACTACCAGCTCTATCTGCCGCTTCTGCCGCAGGTGGCCTCGGGGCTGCTGACGCCGCAGTCCGTCGCGGTGTCGCTGCGCCGGCGACTCCGTCGGAGCCGGTACGTCCCCGGTATCGCCGTCGGAGTGGACCCCGCGCAACGGCGCGTGAGCGTCCTGACCGCCGAGGGGCCGCAGCGCGATATGCGCTACGACATCCTGTTGCTCGCCGCAGGCAGCACGACCCGGCTCCTCGGTATCCCCGGCGTGAGCGAGTACGCCCACGGGATGAAGACCCTGGCCCAGGCGGCCTACCTGCGCGACCACGTCATCGGGCAGCTGGACGCCGCGGCGATCGCCACCGACCCCGAGGAGCGGGCCGAACGACTGCGCTTCGTCGTCGTCGGGGGCGGCTATGCCGGCACCGAGACGGCCGCCGCCCTGCAATTGCTCACCCACGCGGCGGTGCAGAGGTTCCCGCGGCTCGATCCCTCGCAGCTCAGCTGGCACCTGGTGGACATCGCGCCGCGGCTCCTCCCGGAGATCGGCGAGCACCTCGGCGACAAGGCGATCCACGCGCTGCGCAAGCGTGGCATCGAGATCTCCCTGGAGACCAGTGTCACCCGGCTGACGCCGCGTTCCGTCGAACTCACGGACGGACGCACCCTGCCCACCAGGACCCTGGTGTGGACAGCGGGAGTCGCCGCGAGTCCGCTCGTGAAGACCGTCGACACGGAACTGATCCGAGGCCGGCTCGCCACCACGCCGCAGATGGACGTACTCGGAGCACCGGGCATCTTCGCCGTCGGGGACGCCGCGGCGGTGCCGGACCTGGCCCGGGGTGAGGGTGCCATCGCGCCACCGACCGCCCAGCACTCGCAGCGCCAGGGCAAGGCTGTGGCCCGGAACATCGTGGCCACGTTGCGCGGTCGCCCCATGAAGCCGTACTACCACCGGGACTTGGGCCTGGTGGTCGACCTCGGTGACAACTACGCGGTCTCACGGCCGCTCGGCATCGAGCTGTCCGGACTGCCGGCACAGGCGGTCGCTCGCGGCTACCACCTGTTCGCGCTGCCCACCCTCACTGCCCGGACCCGCGTGGCGGCGAACTGGGCGCTGAACGCCACCACCGGAGACGATTTCGTCTGCACCGGCTTCCAGCGCGGCCGCCCCGCCACCCTCACCAACTTCGAGCACACCGAGCTGTATCAGGGCGAGAAGTCTGTGACCGCATAGGTCCACCGGCCCCGCACGGTTGCGTGCATCCCGGTGGCGGTAGGCGCCGGCGGGCGGGGCCGCCGGGTGCGGTCCCGCCCATGCGCGTGGTCGTGAGGGTCAGCGCAGGCCGAAGGCCCGGGTGATCGTCTGGGACACCGTGTTGTCGGCATTGTCCCGTCCGGAGACCCGCAGGCTCACGAAGCCGGCCTTCTTCGGGGCCTCGAGGCTCGTCCGCCAGCCGTCACCGTCACGGCGCAGTTCGGACCGGTGCCACGTCGCCCCGTCGTCGTACGAGATCTCGACGACGGGCCTGCCGATGGCAGCCGTGGTGCCCGGCAGATGCGATGGGGTCACCGTCAGCCCGGCACGCCGGTCCGCTCGGCCCGTCGTGTCGGTGTCCACGCCGTAGTCGAGCTGGATCAGCGGCAGTGACACGGTCGACTCGGCGCCGGTCGCCGCGGAGGTGAACGTCCACTCGGTCAGCGTGCGTGTCGAGTAGGGGTGTTCCCAGGCACCGCGACTGTTGTCGACCACCAGCCGGTAGGGCCGGCGTTCCGCGGCGAGTGGCGGAGATGTCAGCCGCTCGGCGTTGCCCGAGGCGAGTTCCCGGTCGCCCTGATGGAGCGACACCCGGTTGGCCACGCCGAAGTTCGCGTAGGCGTCTCCGACATGGCCGGCGCCGGAGTCACCCCAGCCCGGCGCGGGCACGTACATCGTGTCGAGGTAGCGAACCGGCTGGAAGGCACCCGGAGCCATCCGGGGTCGCTGGATCGGGCCGAACCAGCTGACCTTGCCCTTCTTCCCGGGGGCGTAGCGCAGAAGGCCGATCGACCGCTGCCCGGTCTCACCGGCGATGCTCGCCGCCTCCACCCAATCGGCGTCGGCGGTGACCCAGTCGGTCCGCTCTCCGCGCGCGGGAACGATGAGCTGGTTGCCTGCGGTCCAGCCCTGCCAGGCGTCGTAGCGGTACTCGTTCGCCTTGCCCGGCCGGTGGTTGCGGAAGGAGACGTCCACCCGGGCCAGTTCGTCCGACCGCACACGCCAGGTCGGCTCCGTCGGCACGGCACCGGACCAGTGGTGCACCACGTCGTAGAGGTACTCGGTGGTGGGGTGCGAGGCGACCTTCAGTACGGCTCCCCCGCGCCGCAGCCGGTCGATCAGGTCTGCGCCCTGGTCGGTGTCGAGCGTCGCGACCGTCAGCGGGGCCGGACTCTCGGGGCTGTAGGCGTGCTCGTCCCAGGGCTGAAGGCGGCCGATCCCGTCGTTGGCGACCAGGAGCAGGCTCGCGCCTGCGGCAGCGGCGGCTTCCGCCTGCTCACGTATCGCGACGGTGTCGCTGCGCCGCACCACGACGGCCAGTCCGCGCACGTCGTGCCGGGCCAGCTGCCCGGCAGAACCCTCGCCGGCGAAGACCGCCTTCAGCGTCCTGGTGCCGGCCGGAAGCGGCTTGGCCGCACGCTTCACCAGCGGGTCGACATAGGTCTGTGCCCCGGTGCCCACGGTGAGCGCAGGCTGCTCGAGGCGGAAGCGGGCACCGAACTCGAACGTGCCCTCCGTGACCTTCTTGCCGGTCGGCAGGGCCCAGATGCTGTCGTAGGACGGGTTGGGCAGCATGGACGACGCGAACAGAGTGCGGGCGAAGGCGCGTTCGACATCCAGGCGGGGTGCGACGGCCGTGGTCTGCTTCGGTGCACGCGCGAGGATCCGACGCGCCTTGCGGCCGTCCAGGGTGACGGTACGGTCCTGGTCGAGCTGCACGTCGTTGAAGCCGAGTACCGCCATGCCCAGCGAGTGGGGCCCGTTGGCCCCCCGCACGTCGGCGTGGATCCATCCGCTGTAGCTGCCGACGGGCAGCCGCACCGTGCCGGTGCCGTTCGCGACGTCCATCGTCGTGACGAGGCGCTCGGAGATGACGTGGACCCGGCCGGTCAGCGGCTTGCCCGCCCGGTCCTTGGCGACAACGGTCAGGGTGCGCCGCAGTCCCTCTCTCGCTCCGCCGATCAGGGTGCGGGCACGCACCTTTCCGGTGCTGTCGGTGGCGGTGACCATGCCGCTGACCGGCTGGTCGGCCGGCAGCCGTTCCAGGTCCGCGGTCACGGAGACCGTGGTGTCGCCGTGGGCGGGAACGGTGACCCGGCTCTCCGAGAGGTGGTACATCCCCGCCGGGGTGGTGCCGGCATCGACTGCCAGGTCGAGGGCGACCGGGGCGTCGCCGACGTTGGTGTACGTCACCTTCCGGACGTCGGTCTCTCCCGGCTTCGGAGGCCAGGTGTGGAAACCGGAGTGTGCACTGACGGTCGCGAAGACGGTGGCGCGCACCGCCGCGGCGGCGTCGAGCCGGCCGGCGCCCGCCTCGTACGGCGTGTAGGAGGGGGTGGCCTTCGCGCTGCTGACCAGTGCCTCCTTGAGCCGCGCGCCGGTCCAGTCCGGGTGCGCGGCGGCCAGCAGCGCGGCGGCACCGGCGACGTGCGGTGTCGCCATCGATGTACCGGTCATCGTGGTGTAGTGGCCCGAGCCGCCGCGCTTGTAGTGGGTGCGGGCGGCGAGGATGTCCACACCGGGAGCGGTGATCTCGGGCTTCACGCCGGCGTCGCCGTCACGCGGCCCCTGGCTGGAGAACTCGGCGAGCCGATCCGCGGAGTCGACGGCGCCCACGGTCAGCGCGGAGTCCGCGGCACCGGGGCTGCTGATGGTCCGCGGGCCGCCGTTGCCCGACGCGACGACGAACAGTGCGCCCGTCTCACGGCTGAGCCGGTCGACGGCCGCGCTCATCGGGTCGGTGTGGTCTCCTGCGCCGCCGAGGCTCATGTTGATGATCCTGGCCTGCTGGTCCCGGGCGGCCCATTCCATCCCCGCGATGATCCAGGACTCCTGGCCACGGCCCTCGTTGTCGAGGACCTTGCCGATCCCCAGCCGGGCGCCGGGTGCGACTCCCCGCTCCTTGCCTTCGGAGGCACTTCCGGTGCCGGCGATGGTCGAGGCGACGTGCGTACCGTGACCGTGGTAGTCGAGGAAGTCCTGTTCGTGCGGGACGAAGTTGGAGCCGGCGTCGATCTGTTCGGCAAGGTCGGGGTGCTCGGGGTCGACGCCGGTGTCGAGGACCGCCACCTTGACGGCCTTGCCGGTGTTGCCCTCCTCCCAGACCTGCTGCGCGCCGATCTGCGCGGTCGATTCGGACAGGTCGGCCTTCACCCTGCCGTCCAGCCACACCTGGGCGATGCCGTTCGCGAACGCCGGCTTCGCCGAACGGGCAGACGCCGAGGCCGCGTTGCCGGTGAGGGCGGTCCAGAAGGCCGTGGCCTTGTCGCGGTTCTGCGCGAGGGAGGCGCCCTGCACGCTGTCCAGTCGGCGTACGACGCTCGAGCCCGCAACCTTGGGCAGGGTCCGGGACTTGGCCGTGGCGTCGGTGTACTTCACGATGAGCGGCAGCCGGTCGGCATGCGCGTCGTCGAAGCCGTCGGCGATCAACTGCGTCACGTTGAACAGCCGCTTGTCGAGTTTGCCGGCGCCGATGTACGGCAGGACCGCCTCGGGATAGACGTACGTCGCACCGTCGATGACGGCGCGGTGGTACCCGGTGGTGGCCGGGCCCGCGCCTTCGAAGGACCGGATGACGGTGCCGTCGGCGGCGGTACCGATCGTGACCTTGTCACCCGTGATCAGAGTGACGGTGTGCGTCCGGTCCTTGCCGGCGGGCCGTTGTGCGGCACCGGGGGACGACGCGGCACCGGCCGGGTGCGCGGATACGGCGGTGGCGGCCGGTATGCCCCCGACCGCCAGGGCGGTGACCACGCCGAGCGCGATCAGCCCAGGTCTGGGGAAGGGAACCATGCGCAAGGCGACTCCTCAGAATCTGCGAGGTGGAAGACCTGATCGTCCGGCCGCCTCCGGCCATGCTCAATGGGCCGGCGCCGACGCACTTGTGACATGGCACAGTTGCGACGCGACCCATCCCCTTGTGGCGTGGTGCCGCCCGTCACTGCCGCTCCGTGCCGCGACAACGGTCGGCCGGGGCCCTGCGTGGACGATCACCCGAACCGGGACCGTCGGAGCGATTGCCCGGGTCGACGGCGGCTACCGGCGGGAGCAGTTGTGTCCGAACCGCGCCCGGCCCCTTGTCTGCGCCGGCCATGATGTCGCGCCGCCGCGCAGGCGTGATGTACGTGGATGGTCCGTGGTGGCTGCGGTCCTGAGCGAAGGGCCGCGCTACGAAGGCCGACAGGTCTGCGGATGTGGCAAGGAGCCCACGTACCGTCCCCGGACGCGCGCCGGCCTGCGAGTACGTCGGATCGTTGCGGCACGGGAGGGGCTTTCCCTGTCCGAAGCACTGGCCCGACCTGATCCCCTCACCCCTGACGCGCGCGCGGCAGACACCGGCACGACCGCTGGAGGCCGCCGCTCGGCCTGATCCCTGGAACCTGCCGGGGCAGCCTCATGGGGACCCGTGCCGGCCACCGCACTCCTCAGGTCTCCTCCTCCATCCGGATGGCCTCCCGCAGGCTCCGGACCGCTTCGCCCGGCTCGCGCTCCTGGATCTCCAGCAGCGCCGCCGCGATGGCATCCAGCTTCCTCTGGATCGCGTGCTCGGCTCGGCGTTCGGAGTTCTTGAGCAGCGCGAGGAGGAGCAGCGTGACGGCGGTCATCGTCTCGCCGGTGAGCATCAGCCATTCGATCGGCAGCTTGATGGCATGGGTGGTGATGACCACGGCCACGAGGACCAGGCAGAAGCCGAAGAACGCCGGGGAACTGGTGAAGTTCGAGGCGTTCTCCGCGAGACGGGAGAACCAGCCCCGGCGGTCGCCGTCCCGGTCGGAGGGGTGCTGGAAGGTCATGCATGCCATCTACCCGGTCACTGGTGAACACACCTGGTCGTCGGCAATCGTTCACCTGGGGAGCGCGGGCCTGCGGCGCCGCCGCACCGCAGGCTTCCCGGTGCGCGGTGCGGAGCCGGGCCCGGGTCAGGCCTCCAGATCGCGCGCCTGGTGAAGCCAGCCGGTGAACAGGTCGGCGTCGATGTCCGCAACCGAGCGGAGCCTGACCTGAGCCATCTGCCGCGATGCCGCCTCCAGCCGGCCGGAAGGGTCCGTCACGGACTGGCCGCGCCACAGGGCGAAGGTCACGTACGAGCCGTACGCCTTGATCAGGGCGACCGGCTGCTGTCCCGGTGCTTCGCCCAGACTCCAGACGGGGTGTCCGTGCCACATGGCGGCATCGACGCCGATGAGGGCCGCATCGATGGTCTTCCGTGCGTGCTCGGCGATGTCGCGCAGCGTCGCGTCGAGGGACTCCACATATGCCTCGACAGTCTCGAACTTCGCCATGGTCTGTGCCTCCGTCAGATGATGATCTCCGGTGTTCGAGAGGCAGACCGACGGCAGTCGCGAAACTCATCGCATGCCGCGGGACGAAGGTGCGCCGCTCATCACGGCGTCCTGGTGCGGTCGGCGCCCGGGGGCACGACGCACAGGCCGCGGCGGCTGACGCCGTAGGCGGGCGTTGCGGACCCGCTCGACCGCTCGTAGTGTTCGGCCTCGTCGAGGGATCACATGGGGGCGGCACGATCGTGCCGTAGGGGGAGGGCGGCATGACCGGCATGGACCTGGGCGAGGACGAGATCCTCGCCCGCCAACTCGCCGCCGTGGCCTCCTCCGTCGGCGCGGCAGGAGGACTGACGGGGCGCGTCGCCCGCCGGATGAAGAAGAACGTCCACGAGATCGACCTGGTCCTGCCCCTGCCGTTCGCGGAAGCCCTGGGACGAGTCGTCCGGGTCCTGGATCAGGCGGGCCCGAGATTCGACCTCACCGTCCCCGGCACGCAGCTCCGCACGGACGCCCGGACGGTACGGGTGGTCACGGGTGGCGGGCTCGGCGGCATGAACCCTGTGGTGGTCACGGCCTTGGTCGAAGCACTGCCGTGGGGCGAGGGCTGCGCGGTGAAGATGCGAGCCGCCGCAAAGGAAGGTCTGATCAAGCAGCGTGCCGGAGAGAAGACGGCGAAGCGTCTCGCGGCACTGCTTGTCGGGTGAGCGTCCTGGGAGGGTCGCACGGGGCGGGCACGCCGGCAGGTGTCGGTGACCGGCGGTGACACGTCCGCCCGTGGGGGATACATGACCGGTCACCAGACCGTCGGCGCCCCGCCCGAGTTGCGCTCCCCCGCCTCGGTGCCGATCATGCTGCCAACCCACCGGCTTCACGGTGGTGTACGGCGCGTCCGGCTCTCGCCGTACCACCGACACCGGTGCCGAGAACCGTGGCGCGACCGACCGCGTCCCCTCTCATGCCCGACACCTCCTGCCCCACGGACCACAACGAAAGAGACGCATGCGAAACCGCACCCGAGTGACGGCCCCGGCGGCCGTGCTTCTCGGCACAGCTGCTGCCTCAACCCTCGCCCCGACCGCGCGAGCGCAGGGCTCCCACGGTGGTGGGACGCCCGGTGGCGACAGCCTGGGCGACCCGGTCTACCCCGTACTCGGCAACACCGGATACCGGGTCTCCGACTACCTGCTCGACTTGACCTATCGCGCGGACACCCAGTTGGTCGATGCGTCGGTGACCATCACGGCCCGCGCCACACAGGATCTCTCGCGCTTCTCGCTGGACCTGCTCGGTCCCGTCGTCCAGGACGTATGGCTGGACCACCGCAAGGCAACGTTCGAGCAGGCGGCCGAGAAGCTGGTCGTCACACCCGCTGCCTGCGTACGCAAGCACAGCAAGTTCCTCATACGCGTCGACTATGTCGCCGACCCGCGCAAGATCAAGCCTCCCTACAACGGCTGGGTGCCGACGCCCGACGGGTTCGCCGTCGCCTGTCAGCCCGATCTGGCGCGCACGGTCTTCCCGTGCAACGACCATCCCAGCGACAAGGCGAACTTCGCCTTCAAGGTGACGGTCCCCGAAGGTCTGAAGGGCGTCGCGACCGGTTCGCTCGTCTCCACCAGAACCGTCGACGGCATGACAACGTTTGCCTACCGCTCCCGCGACCCGATAGCCACCGAAGTCGTGCAGGTCACGGTGGGTGACTACCGAATAGTCGAGCGGCAAGGACCGAGCGGCATGCGGCTGCGGGACGTCGTCCCGACCGCTCGCGCCGCCGCCCTCGAACCGGCTCTCGCTCTCACACCGGGTCAACTGACGTGGGTCGAGCAACGCCTGGGCCGATTCCCCTTCGAGGCGTACGGCATCCTGCCGGCCAACACGGACGCGCCCGACGCGTTCGACTTCACCGGTCTGGAGACCCAGACCCTCACCATCTACAAGCCGAACTACCTCCTCCAGGAGGAGAAGCTGATCGGCTCGCACATGATGCACGAACTGGTCCACTCCTGGTTCGGCAACCTGGTGGCACCCGCCACCTGGTCCGATCTGTGGATCAACGAAGGGCATGCCGACTACTACGGTCTGCTCTACCGGTACGAGCGCGGCTGGCCCGACTCACTGGGACTGACCAGCATGGAAGCCCGGATGAAGGACGTCTACTCCCGCGGTGACCAGTGGCGCAAGGACGCCGGCCCCGTCGCGGCACCGACCGCCGCGAACCTCTTCCACAGTCAGCGGTACACGGGCGGCGTGCTCGTCCTCTACGCCCTGTGGACCCTCGTCGGCGACGACACCTTCCGCCGGATCGAGCACAGCTTCCTCCACAAGTACCGCAACTCCAGCGCCTCCACGGCCGATTACATCGCCGTGGCCTCCCAGGTGTCGGGCCAGGACCTGTCCGGCTTCCTCCATGACTGGCTGTACGGCACGAAGACGCCGCGCATGCCCGGCCATCCGGACTGGACGGTGACACCGCCGACCAACTCGACGGCCTGGAAGGAAGAGATGCGCGCCCCGCACGACCACGCGAGCGCGACTCTCTGAGGCGTCGGGTTTCCGCTCTCCCCCGGCGCGGTGGGCCCGTCGGACAGGACGTCCGACGGGCTCCCCGCGCTGTGGGCGACTGCAATGGTTGCCGGTTGACGCTGCGCCCGGACCTGCAGCACCTGGACGTGACCGGTCGCGTGCGGTCCGGTGCCCGCGTCACGTCTCCCTGCCCGTCGACGGGGCGGCGGGCCCGTCGGGTGTGCCGCCCCCGATGCGTCAGGCCCCTTCGGCCGCTCCGAGCAGGATCTCCGCCAGCTCGTGCGGCTGGGAGAACATCGGCCAGTGGCCGGTGTTCATCTCGACCAGCCGCCACCGCTCACTGGTGAGCAGTTCGACCACGTCGGCGCTCGGCTCGGGACCGTCGAGCAGGCACTTGATGTAGGTCGCCGGAAGCTCACCGAGCGGACGCGTGAGCACCGCGGGCTCGGTCAGCGTGGCGCCGGGGTGCGGTGTGGCGCCGTCCACGAACCGGGCGATCTGTTCGTCCGAGAGCCCTTGGCCTTCGCAGTCGGCCGCGGTCGGCAGGGCCCAGAACCCTCCGTGCTCCGCGATCGATGCCTCGAAAACCGCTTGTCCCTGCCACCAGCTGGAGGCGAAGGATCCGCCGTCGGCCGGGACGTTCGAGTCGACGAAGACCACTCGCCTCAGCCGGTCACCGATGCGCTCGGCCGCCTGACCGACCGGAATCCCCGAGTAACTGTGCCCCACGAGCACCACATCGTGCAGATCCAAACGGTCCACCTCGTCGACGATGTCCTGGACATGGGCTTGCTGCCCCGCCCGCACACCCTGCTTGTCGGCGAGTCCGGAGAGCGTCAGCGGGTGGGCGCCGTGCCCCGCCGTACGCAGCTTCGGCACCACGTCGTCCCACGCCCACGATCCGAGCCATGCGCCCGCTACCAGTACGAAGTCAGCCATGGGGCCAACGTAACGCGAGGGTCTGACAACTGCCCCGGCGTGGGTCCTGCCGCGGACCGGCAGGGCCAGGGCTGCCCAGGCGGAGAGCTCAAGTTTTCCTCTGAACCTGTGCCCTCGAGGGTTGGCCGATGCCTCGCTGGACATCACAGCAGAAACGGGAACTTCCGGGCAGGGCAGGGGGCATTGCCATGCGGACTCTCTTTCGGCGACCCGTCACGACGGCGCCGCAGACACTCGATGTGTACGACATCGCCTACCTGGCCGGCGGGCCGCGGCGGGTGGTCGAGGTCGCGCTCGTGGCACTCAGCGAGCGGGGCGCCGTGACCCTTCGGGCAACGCGGGTGCGTGCCGGCGACGAGCAGGCGGGCGGGCACCGGGTCGAGCGGGCACTGCTTGCTCTCTGCCCCCGTGGCAGGAGCACGGCAGCCGTGTTCGCCGCGCTGAAAGGCGCGCCCGAGGTGGAAGAGATCGGTTCGCGACTCGTTGCGTACGGTCTGCTCGCGCGGTCGGGGCGTCGCCCGACCGCGACGGGACGGCGCAGCCTGGAGGAGGCACGTCATGAGGGAGTGCTCCCCCACCATGTGTTCGAAGGGCCCGCCGCTGTACCGGACAGGCGGGTGCGACGGGCGGTCGTGGAGGCGTCGACCGTGCCGTCCGGGCTCGGCAAGCGGCTGGTCCGGATGGGCAGGGCACTGGACGACGGCGGACCGGACTCGGACCACGACACGGGCGGCAGCGCTGCTTCGGGCGGGCACCACTCGTGCGGAGGCGGTGGTGGCGGCAGCGACTGAACCCTCGGCGCCGCGTTGCTCCCGGGCCCGGTCGAGCGGGCCAACTCGACGCGTGGCACAGTCTGTTGATCCGTAGGACGACCTCGCCTTCGGCCGCTCGTCCCCGAACCGCTTGTGCACCAACGACGTTTGCCGATCAACGAAGGAGTCTGCTCTCATGACCCTCCCGCCGCCGCGCAGCCTCTCCGAGCGCCAGCACGATGTGCGCACACGATTCGCAGCAGATGTCGACGCCTGGGTGTCGACCGCGGACGGGGACGGCAACCCCTATCTGGTGCCCCTGTCGTTCCTCTGGGACGGCGCCGCCTTCGTCATCTCCACCGTCCGCACCTCCCCGACCAGCCGCAACCTGCTGGCGGGTGGCAAGGTGCGGCTCGCGTTGGGTGGCACACGCGATGTGGTGCTCGTCGAAGGCTCCGCCGTACCGATCGAGGTCGGGGAGGAGGCGGGGATGCCGGGTCGTGATCTCGGTGACGCGTTCGCCGTGAAGACCGGGTTCGACCCCAGAGAACTGGCGACGCCCTACCAGTACTTCCGCATCGAGCCTCTCCAGATACAGGCGTGGCGAGAGGTCAACGAACTGCCCGGCCGGGATGTGATGCAGAAGAGCCACTGGCTGTGACCCGGACCGGGCAGACGACGGGGCCGTCCCGGTCGCCCTACGGATGACCCGCGTCGGGCAGCAGGGACCCCAGCGGGCCGAGATCGAGGTTGAGGTCCGATCGCTTGAGGCCATGGCGCGCGCAGAGGTCGTCCATGCGTTCGTCGAGCAGCATCAGCGCGGTGCCCATGCGTTCCTCCTGCTCCGGCGTGAGGCTCTGGTCGTCGAAGCGGCGCACGGCCTGGCGCTCCATGAGCTGGCGCAGGAGTTCGACCACGGTGAGGACGAGCGCGGCCAGGTCGCGCGCCGCATGCTCGGGATCGAGGTCGAGCCGCGGTTCCGGCCCCAGTGCTGCCGTCCGGGCGCCCGACGCCCGCTCCGCCGTCACAGGGGACCGCTGTCGGGCCAGGGCGCCGGCACACGGTCGCTGACCGACGAGAGCAGGGCGTGGAGCGAGATGCGGACCAGCGGCACGTCGGCGAGAGCGAGAACGAGGTCGCCGCTCACGACGACACCGGTGGCCAGTACGCGATCGAGGAGGTCGACCAGGGGGACGCCGATGGGGCTGAGCGTCTCCGGTCCTTCCCAGGGGACGGGGTGCGGCTGGTCGGCGTAGCCGACCGTCGGCAGAACTCGGTCCGTCATCGCGCGTTCCCCTCCGATCGCGGCGCGCCAGCGCGTTCGGCCGGCTCCTTCGCCCCCGCGCCCGGCTGCCCCGGCGCGTAGTCCCCGAGTTCGGCGAAGGAGTAGGGGGCCCACGGGCCTGTCACGTCGATCTCGATGCCCGACAGGGCGGGCGTCCCGCGCAGGTCCGCCACCGTCCGTGCGAAGGCGGGGTAGGCCTCGTCACCGATGAGGTAGGCGGCGTTGAGCACCTGCGCCTTGTTGCTGCCGGTGAGTTCGGCGCTGTGGAGACGGTGACGTACGGCGGCCGTGGCATGGCGCCGAACCGCTTCGTCGACCTGTTCGGCCGCGCGGAACGCGGCCTGGCGCTCCTCGTCCGCCTGCCTCTGGCGTCCGCTGACGCGGCTGAGATAGGCGCGGCCGGCTCCCTGACCCGACGCTCCCTGACGCGTGGAGGTCGGCCGGGCCGTCGGTTCGGCGGCCTCCGGTTCGGCGGCGGGCCGCGCGAGGTGGACCTTCACCGCCCACTCGACGTGCCCGGTGAGACGGTCGAGCAGGGCGCTGAAACGCGGTTCGCCGGCGCGGAGAGCTTCGATCGCCCTGCGGTCGCTGCGGTAGAGCGTCGCGAGGGGGAAGGGAATGACCGGGCCCGACGCGCGGGCCGCCTCGACAGCGGCGTGGTGCTCCCGGGCGCAGCGTTCCAGCTCGGCGCGGTCACCGAGGCGGCGGCGCAGTTCGTCCTCGGAGAAGGCATCCGCGGGCACACTCTGGACGAGGAGCGCGAGGCGCCCGAGCAGCAGGGTCCGCAGCGGGCCGCCCTCGGCGTGACCGCGGGCGGCGGGGACGTCTCCCGCGGCGGGCCGGCACACCGCGAAGACGTAGGTCGCCTGCCCGGTCTCCGCAGCGGGTCCGTCCGCTCGGAGTCGGGGCGCCGCGGTGGTGCCCGGGCCTGACAGGTCGCTCATCGGCCCGTCCTTCGCAACGCGGGACGCTCGTCGGCGTCGTCGTCCGGTTCCAGTTCCCGGAGCCTCGCCCGCAGTTGTTCGTTCTCCTCGGCCAGCGCGCTCTTGGCCGCTTTGGAGGAGAGCGCGGGGTCCGTCTCCCACCAGTCGATGCCGGCCTTCTTCGCGGTGTCGACAGAGGCGACGAAGAGCCGCAGGCGGATCGTCAGGAGTTCGATGTCCAGCAGATCGATCTTGATGTCTCCCGCGATGACGATGCCCTTGTCGAGCACCCTTTCCAGGAGGTCGGCGAGGTTGGTGGTGGTCGTGCCCTGTTGGACGGACCGCGGGCCCGCGTCCCAGGTCTCCATGCCTGTCGCCATCACGCGCCACCTCGGTCGGCGGGCGTCGTCATATGTGCGCTGCTCTCGTTCATCGGCGCTCCCGGGCTGTGCTGGGCGGCGGACGGTGGATGACCGAAAGCGAGGGGGTGCGTCGTCGGGTGGGCGGGCCTCATGGGGCGATCGGCCTGACGTCGCTCCAGAAGGTCGAGGAGACGTTCCTCCTCACGCTCGAATGTCGACTCGTCGATCTCGCCGTCGGTCAGGGCGCGGTTGAGTTCGACGAGTTGCCGGCGAACGGCGTCGGGCGAGTGGAGCTGGCGCTCGGCCTCGTCCGAGACGCACTGCGCCACCCACAGCACCCCGCGTACGGGTGCCAGGGGCAGCAGCAGCACTTCGGTCAGCAGTCCCATCCGTCAGGCCCTCGCCGGGACGGCGGCGTCGGTCACGAAGCTGTAGCAGGGCAGGGGGCCGGTGAGGCTCAGCGCGAGGCGGCCCTGGTGGCGCCGAGCGGCTTCGGTGACCGCCGCGCTGAACTCCGGGACGGCGTCGGCCGGAATCAGGTACGACATGTTGAGGACCGTGTCGCCGGCCAGGTCCGCGCCCGCCGTCCTCTCGGCCAGGGCGCCGAGCCGCACGAGCACGTCCTCGGCCGCCCGCTCCGCCCGCCGCCGCACACCCGCGGCGATGGCCTCACCGAGCTCCACCTTCGTCTGGTAGTCGGGGCTGCGCCGCGCCTTGAGGGCGAGTGCGCGGAGCCGGGTGTCGCTGCGTACGAGATCGTCGAACGAGTCGGGCACCACACTGCCCTTCACGTTCATCTCCGTCCGGCCTTCGAGTGCGGACAGTTGCTCGACGCACTCGTCGTGCCGTGTCATGAGCCCTTCGTGCACGGCGGGTTCGTCGGCAGCGATCACACCGAACCTCATCGGCAGGACCGGCCCGGCGGCTGCCAGCTCGCCCAGGACGTTCTGGTGGGCCATCAGGTCGCGGCGCCGGGCGCGCAGACCGGCGGGCGCGTCGGAGACAGCGGCGGCGAGGTCGCCCGCCGGTACGAGCCGTACAGCCGCTCCGCCCACGCCGTCGGTCACGGGGGACGGCATGCCGTCACGGACGAACGCGTAGACGTAGATGCCGTGCTCCGGTCGGGGGTCGACGGCCACGATCAGTCCTCCTCGGTACGGCGCCGGGTGCGGGACGAAGTGCTGCGTTCGCGGGAGCCGCTCTCGCGCGTACGTGAGGAGGGACGCCGGCGCGATGCACGGGACTCGCGCTCCTCTTCCTGCTCCTCGTAATCGTCGTCGTCGTCATCGTCGTGGCCCTGGCCGAGGGCGCCCTTGACCTTGTCCCCGATGGACCGCGCGGTCCGCTTGGCGCCGGCCTTGGCGACCCGGCCGCCCATGCCCTCGCCGAAGAGCTCGGGCACCGTCGTGGTGCGGGAGTCGTGCTCAAGGTCCAGGCGGTTGCAGGCTTCGGCGAACCTCAGGTACGTGTCGACGCTGGCGACGACGATGCGGGCGTCGATCTTCAGAATCTCGATCCCGACCAGCGAGACGCGGACGAAGATGTCGATGACCATGCCGCGGTCGAGGATGAGTTCCAGGACGTCGTAGAGCGTGCCGGCGCGCGGTGCGCACACGACCTCGTCGCTGTAAGTGGTCATGGACGGGCGATCCTCTCGGGTGATCCGGACAACCGAAGGTCAGCTGTCGGCCGATCCCCTGCGGTACCTGCTGATGCGGCGGTACGAGACCAGTCCGCCCTCGTCGTCGAGTTCCACCTCGTAGGTGGCGAGCAGGCTGGTGGTGTCGGGGATCCGCGCCACCTCCAGCACATCGACGTTGACCACCCAGCCGTCGTCGGTGCGGCTCACGGCCGACACACCTTCCGAGGGATGGTCGATCAGGCCGGTCAGCGTCCGGCAGGCGCTCCGGGCGGCATCCTCCGCGCCTCGTACCGACCGGTCCTTGGAGGAACCGGCCGCGGACGACGACTTCGTACGCCGCTCACGTGTGTCTGCCATGAGCTCACCTTCGTCGCCGGTGACGCGGGGCGCGCGCCGGGTTGGGCCGGACGGGTGCCGGGGCCGTCGGCCATCGGTGCCGCCGTGCCCGTGCCCGTGCCCGTGCCCGTGCGTAGGCAGCGGGTGCCGCCCTGGCCGGTGCCCGTGCGGTGGGCCGCGGGTACCGCCCCGGCCGGAGCGCGGCTCCGGGGCCCAGGTGCCCTTCGCGCTGATGTGCGGTTTGCTGGAGAGGTGCCCCGGTCGGCCGTGGGCCGTCGCTCCGTGTGCACGGGCCGCACGCACCGCTAGCGCCCGGGCACGGCGCGGAGCCCGCCCGCCGAAGGTTGTGCCGTGTGCGTGCTCTGTTCAGGAGGTTGCGCGATGAAGCGGAAGCCGTTGACGGCCTTGCAGGAACTACAGCTGTCGCCCAGCGAGCGAGCGGCCCGCGGGCGCGCCGCACGGGCGCGTGCTCCCCGGTCCGGCCACGCCGAATTCATGCCGTCGCGGCATCGGCCCGACCCGATCGACGTCATCGACAAGCAGTCCGCACGGCGCGTGCCGGAACTCGTCCCGATCCGCTACGGACGGATGTCGGAATCTCCGTTCCGCTTCTACCGGGGTGCGGCCGCGGTCATGGCGGGCGATCTGGCGACGACCATCGACTCGGGTCTGCGCGCCCAGCTGTGCGGCGACGCGCACATGATGAACTTCCGTCTGCTCGCCTCTCCCGAACGCAATCTGCTGTTCGACATCAACGACTTCGACGAGACCCTGCCCGGACCGTGGGAGTGGGACGTGAAGCGTCTCGGCGCCAGTCTCGCGATCGCCGGCCGGGAGAACGGGTTCTCGGACGCAGAGCGCGCCATGATCGTCCGGTCCGCGGCGCGGTCCTACCGCGAACACATGCAGGGTTTCGCGCGAATGCGCACCCTCGACGTCTGGTACGCCAAGTCCGACGCCGATCAGATGTCTGTCATGGCATCGGGCCGGCTGCACAAGCGGGGTCGCAAGCAGCTGTCCCGCGCGCTGACGAAGGCCCGCGGCCGCGACAGCCTCCAGGCCTTCAACAAGCTCACGCGGATCATCGACGGCGAGCGGCGGATCGTCGCGAATCCGCCGGTCATCACTCCCGCGGCCCACCTCCTGCCGGACTTGGAACGCGTCGACCTGGAAGAGAAACTCGCCGGTCTGATCAACCGCTACGCGAAGAGTCTTCAGTCGGACCGCCGGCACCTGCTGGAAGGGTTCACTCCGGTGGATGTGGCGCGCAAGGTCGTGGGGGTCGGCAGTGTCGGTACCCGTTGCTGGATCGTGCTGCTGCTCGGACGGGACGGGCAGGACCCTCTGATCCTCCAGGCCAAGGAGGCCGATACCTCCGCACTGGCGCCGCACCTCGGCAGCAACAGGCTCGCCACGGAAGGAGAGCGGGTGGTGGCGGGCCAGCGTCTGATGCAGGCGGCGAGCGACATCTTCCTGGGCTGGGAACGGGTGCACGGAATCGACGGCTGGGAGCGGGACTTCTACGTTCGCCAGCTGCGGGACTGGAAGGGCGTTCCCGAACCGTCGTTGATGGTGCCCCGGGGCATGAACCTGTTCGCCGAACTGTGCGGGGCGACCCTGGCCCGCGCGCACGCGCGGTCGGGCGACCGGATCGCCATCGCCGCCTATCTGGGCCGCAGCGACATCTTCGACCGCTCGCTGGCGCTCTTCGCCGAGGCCTACGCGGATCAGAACGAACGCGATCACCAGGCACTTCTCGACGCGATCAAGAGCAAGCGGGTCACCGCTCAGGAGGGGTGAGCCTCCCGACGACACCCGCCGTGCCCTGCGCACGGCGGCGCGCCGAGGCGTGTCAGGTCAGATGGCTGCCAGGAGCCGGTCCAGGGGGCGCGGTACCTGTCCGGGCTCGAGAACCTCGACGAGCGAGCGTGCGTAGTGCGCCTTACGGCCGGAGTGCGTTCCCATGAAGCGCAGCAGTTGCCGCTCCACGGTCCGCTCACGCTGCGCGGGCTGTTTCTGGAAGATGCGGAACGAGCGCAACTCGCCCTGGGCCTCGACCACTTCCTGCACCTCCTCAGGTCCGAGAGCGCGGATCAGCTCGTCCTCCAGGTCGGCCACGCAGACGTAGAAGCCGAGTTGCTCCATCTCGTCGCGACTGCGGGCGTTGCCCACGCCCGCCGCCTCCAGCCGCTGCTGGAAGAAGTCCTCCTCGCCGGCGTCGCAGAGACCGGCCAGCCGGACGTCGATCCCCTGCGGGCCGAACATCTTCAGGAACCGCCCGATGCTGGTGGCACCTCCGAGCGGTACGACGGAGATCCCCTCCGCGTCGAGCCGTCTGCCGTACCGGGCGGCCAGCACTTCGAGCGCGATCCGGTCGCTGTCCCCCTCGACCAGGACGACGGTCCGCACACCGACGGCGAGCCGCTGGGCGACGGCTTCGGCCTCTACGGCCCCGCCGCCCCCGGCCGCGCACTCGACGACGGCCAGTCGGAATCTCCTCATGTCCTCCGGGTGCCCCGGCATCCGCTGCGGTCCTCCCGTTGATCGGACGTCCTTGCCCGCCCCATTCTCGTCGGCCGCCCCGGAGCTTCGCCGCCCATTTATCACCGGGGCCTCGTCAGACTGTCCTTCCGCCGGTCGGAGCGTGCGGCAGTGTGTCTCTGCCGCACAGCACCTCGTCCTGCCTAGCGTCACCTCCATGACGACGTTCAGCAGTTTCGCCGTGCACATCCCCGACGCCGACCTGGAGCCCGACCCCCTGGATCCCTCGCAGATCGTGCAGGGCACGCCCGAGGTGTCGGGGAAGGTCCTGTGGGAGTCGGAGGACGGCAGGAACATCCGGGGGATCTGGCAGATCACGCCCGGCGTCGTCACGGACACCGAGGCGGACGAGCTGTTCGTGGTGGTCAGCGGCCGCGCCACCATCGCCGTCCAGGACGGACCCACGTTCGACGTCGGGCCGGGCGACGCCTGCGTCCTGCGCGAGGGCGACCGGACCACGTGGACCGTGCACGAGACCCTGCGCAAGGCGTACCAGATCACGACGTCCTAGCGGCACGGGCCGGTGGCCGGGCAACGTACTGCGGTCCGCCGCGACAGTCCGCAGCACGCTGCCCGGTTCCGTATGTCCGGTCGGCTACCTTCTGGTGCGTACCCGCCCGAAA
This sequence comes from Streptomyces sp. AM8-1-1, assembly GCF_032229325.1. Classification (NCBI taxonomy): domain Bacteria; kingdom Bacillati; phylum Actinomycetota; class Actinomycetes; order Kitasatosporales; family Streptomycetaceae; genus Streptomyces; species Streptomyces sp. AM8-1-1. The sequence continues at coordinate 7,855,869 of NZ_CP135086.1, read as the reverse complement.
CGGGCACCCAGGGACCACGACGGAAGGGCGCCCGTATGTCCAGCGACCCCCCGCACCCGTCCGCGGGCGATCGCCTCACCGGCGCCACCGGCATCACCGCCGCCCGCGCCGGCGACCCCGCGGCCGCACGGCTCAAGGAGCGGATCTACGCCACCATCACCCTGGCTGCCGTGATCGTGACCCTCGCCGAGGCGGACACACCCGGCCACAGCGAGTCCGCGATCACCGTCGCGGTGACCGCGCTCGGGATCTGGCTGGCCACCCTGGTCGCCGACGAGCAGTCGCACCGCGCCATGAGCGGGCGAGGGGCGACCTGGACCGAGGTCCGGACGGCACTGCACATCTCCAGCCCGCTGCTGCTCTGCGCGGTGGGGCCGCTGGTGCTGATCGGCATGTCGGCCCTGGGCGTCGTGGAGCTGGACACCGCCCTGCTGATCAGCGCCGGCGTGGAGGTCGCGACCCTGTTCCTGTGGGGCTGGCGGACGGGACTGCGGATGGGCAACGGTCCGCTGAGCGCCCTCGTCTCGGGGCTCCTGGACACCGCGATCGGGGTGGGAGTCGTGGGCGTGAAGCTCCTCGCGGGTCACTGATCCGGTGCCCTCGGATCTCCCGGACCGCGTTCGAAGATCCGGATCGAGGGCAGGTCCTTGTGCAAGGCCGCAGAGAGCACATCGTGTTGGTACGCCAGTCCGTTCGAGCGAGGAGGATTGCATGACCACGTACGTCATCACCATCCCGGGCACATTCCTGCGCGAGCTGAGCGAAGGGGCCAGGGCCGAGGTCGAGGAGACGCTGCGTCCCGCCGATCCGCAGCAGACGTCGCTCGGACGTCTGGAGGATCTCGACATTCTGACGATCAACGAGAACGGCACGTTCAGCATCCGTCTGGAGGTGGAGGCCGACGACAGCGGCGGCGCGGAGGCGCAGGCCAAGGCGGCCGCCGCGACAGCGCTCAGCCGCGCGGGCTTCACCGAGGACGACGCACCGCTCGGCCCGGCCGCGGTGACGGGCATCGACGTCTGAGGGCTGTCGTCCGGATCGGGCCGCAGCTGAGTGCCCGTGGGGTCGCCGGCCTTTCCCGTCAGGGATGGCGGCAGGCGTTGCGCTGGTCCCGCGCCGGCCGGTGGCCCGGTCCGTTCTTCCGCCGAGGGGGCGGGGACGACAGGATGTGCGCGGTCTGCGCCCGGTCCCATGCCCGCCCCCACACCTCGAGGTCGTCCTCGTCCGTGACGCCGCAGGTCTGGATGAAGGCCAGGACGAACTCGCGTCGCGGGTGGGCCCGTTGGGTGAGGACCCTGCCGATCGTGGCGTGCGGCAGCTGGCCGTGGCTGCCGGCCTGCCTCTCGAGATCCCGGTAGGGGCGGCTGCCGTCTCTGCGGTACAGCTCCAGCAGGGCGAGGTGGAGTCCGGCGAAGGTGGTGACGTAGTCGATCCGGAGGCGGCTCGCGCCGTGGCCGGGCCAGGTGCTGCGGGCGTCGTAGCGTGCGCCCTTCCACAGGCGTTCCGCCTCCGCCGGGTCCGCCCCGCAGACCTCGGCGAGCGCTTTGACGACCACCAGCCGGGGCACCGTCCGGCCCGATACGGCCCGGCTGAGCGTGGCCTTGCTGAAGTGGGTGCGCTGGGCCAGTTCCGTGTAGCTCACCTGGGCGTCCGCGCGGCGCTGTCGCAGCCAGCTGGCAAGGGCGTGCAGCGATGTGGTGCACGGCGCGATGGGATTCTCGGCGCGCCCCATACGACGCCCTCCTGGCTGGGAACGGAGGCGAGCCCGCGGTCTCTGGACGTGGGGTGGAGAACGCGCAGCGTTTTCCCGCCGCCGTCTCGGCATTTACAAGATCAGATTACCTGCCCGCAGAGTCGATTGTCGGCAGTTGCCGCAGGAGACCGGTGGCGGGGGACGCTGCGGCCCGAAGACCGCTGACTCCCACCGGGGACCGCGGACCTGCGCATCTGCCGACGGCCCGCCGATGGGGGAAAATCGGTGGTACCGGACGTCCGCGCCCCGGTCCGCCCGGTACCCGCGATCCAGGGAGTCCCCATGGAGCTGCATCTGGCAGGCAAGGTCGCCGTGGTCACCGGCGCGAGCAAGGGCATCGGGCTGGCGGTGACCCAGGGGCTGGTGGCCGAGGGCGTGAACGTGGTCGCGGGCGCCCGTACCCTCACCGACTCCCTCGCCGACCTCGCGGCCGGCCCTCAGGTCCGGCCGGTACTCGTGGACCTCGCGACGCCGGAGGGACCCGGCGGGCTGGTGGGCGAGGCCCTCGACCACTTCGGCGGGGTGGACATCGTCGTCAACAACGTCGGCGCGGTGCGCCCGCGGTCCGGCGGCCTCGTCTCCGTGACCGACGAGGACTGGTCGGAGTCGCTGACGATCAACTTCCTGAGCGCGGTGCGCACCACGCGGGCGGCTCTGCCGTATCTGATCGACCGCGGTGGCGGTTCCGTCGTGACCGTCAGTTCGGTCAACGCCTTCCTGCCGGATCCGTCCATCATCGACTACTGCGCGAGCAAGGCGGCGCTGTCCAACTTCTGCAAGGCCCTCTCCAAGGAGGTCGCGTCCCGCGGGGTTCGCGTCAACACGGTCAGTCCCGGCCCCGTGGAGACCGCGCTGTGGCTCGGCGAGGACGGGGTCGCGGCGACGGTCGCGGAGTCCAGCGGCGCCACGCCCGACGACGTGACACAGCGCGCCGCGGCGCAGTCGGCCACCGGACGCTTCACCCGCCCGCAGGAAGTGGCCGATCTGGTGCTGCTGCTGGCCAGCGACCGTACGGGCAACGTCACCGGCGCCGACTTCACGATCGACGGCGGTCTGATCACGACGCTCTGACGCCTCCACGTCCGTCGACCACCGGGTGGTATGCATGCCGGACGTACTCCGGTTACCACTGAACGCACGGCTTCGGCCAGGATGGGCCCCATGATCGAGATCCGCACACCCCGCCTCATCCTCCGCCGCTGGCACGACGACGACCTCGTACCCATGGCGGACATCAACGCGGATCCACGCGTCATGGAATGGATCGGCGACGGTTCGGTCCGTGATCTGGAGGCCACCGCGGACGACATCGAGCGGTGGGAGGAGGAGTGGGACGAGGAGGGCTTCGGTCTCTTCGCCGTCGAACTGCTGGCCTCGGGCGAGCTGATCGGCTTCGTCGGACTGTCCGTGCCCGAGTTCCTGCCGGAGGTGCTGCCGGCCGTGGAGATCGGCTGGCGGCTCGGTCAGCAGTTCTGGGGGCAGGGTTATGCGTCCGAAGCCGCCCATGCCACCTTGGAGTTCGCGCTGCAGGACCGCGGTCTGGACCGGGTCATCAGCATCGCCCGGCCCGGGAACGAGGCGTCGCAGAACGTGATGCGCAAGCTCGGGATGGAACCGGAACGCGAGACGGTCCACCCGGCGTACGGCCATGCACTGACCGTCTACGCCATCGACCTCACGGAATTCGCCGCCTGACCGCACGGGGCCCGACGCCCCGGTCTTCTTTCCCGCCCGCACCGGGACCGCGCCCCTTCCGCCCGCCCAGAAAGAGCACGCTCATGACCCTCACCACCCTGGACCCCACCACCGCGCTGGTGGTGATCGACCTTCAGCAGGGCATCGTCGGCAGGCCCGTCGCCCCGCACTCCGGTGCCGAGGTGGTCGCGCGCGCCGCGCGGCTCGCGGACGCCTTCCGTGCCCACCGCTCCCCCGTGGTCCTGGTCCGCGTCAGCTTCGCCGCCGACGGGGCGGACGCCCCGCCCGGCCGCACCGAAGCCGGCCCGCTCGGTGCCATGCCCGAGGGGTGGGACGTGATCGTGGACGAACTCGCGGGCGGCAGCCACATCGCCGTGACCAAGCACAACTGGGGTGCCTTCCACGGCACCGACCTCGATGTGCAGCTGCGGCGCCGCGGTGTCACACAGATCGTGCTGGCGGGCATCTCCACCAGCATCGGCGTGGAGACCACCGCCCGCGCCGCCTACGAGCACGGCTACCACGTCACCCTCGCCACGGACGCCACGTCCGACACCGATGCCGACGCGCACCGCAACAGCGTCGAGCACATCTTCCCGCTCCTCGGCGAGACCGGGACCACCCATGACATCATCACTCTCCTGGAGAAGACATCCGGCTGACATCCGCGACGGACTCCACCAGACCGATCGGCCACGGGGGCCGCACAGGGGCACAAGATCCTGCTGCGGTGCACGCGTTGCGCGTCAGTTCCTCCCGTCGAACGGGCATATGATTCGTCGGGCTTCGTACCCACAGCGCCTCGTCATGGCGGTGGTGGTGCGGGCCGGCACCCACAAGCGTCGGCGGAACGACCACGCCGCGTCGCACTTCATCCTCGGAAGGCCTGCATGACCACTGATGCGCCCCGGCGCGACGGCGACGAGCCGACGCGCAGCACCACAGCTGCCGCGGGTTACACGGATCTGTTCCGTGAGCCGCAGTACCTCATCGAACTTCCGGAGCTGGAGGAAGACGATGCGCTCCCCGGCCGGCTTCCTTCGCAGGCCTGACGCCTGTCACGGGCGCGTTCCGCACAGAGGAGCGGCCCGGCGGATGTCCGCCGGGCCGCTCCTCTGCGTTTCCCGGGCCGTGAGGCCGGTTCGCTCCCCGTGTCAAAGGGGGAACGTGCCGATCGCGGCTACTTCCCGCGGTAGGCGTCCCGGATCGTCTGGGTGAGGGTGTTGCCCTGCTTGTCGGCGACAACCGCCCGGAACGAAATCGCCTGTCCCGCCTGCGGGTTGCGCACGATCACCCCGCCGCCGACGACCGCGGCCTTCTTCCACGTCTTGCCGTCGTGACTGACGTGCACGACGAGCGAGGCGAGGTTCTTGCCCGCGCCGGCGCCCTGGACGCTCACCGGCACCCGCATCAGAGCTCCTGCCCTGGCGGTGGAGTCCGCCGCCAGGCGCGGCGTGAAACGGACGACGGAGACCGGCAGGGACTGCTCGGAGGCAGTGTGCCCGGAGGTGAACGTCCATGCGGCGCTCACCTCGGTCGCGGCGCTGGGGCCGCCACCTCGTACGGCCGACGCGGTCAGCCGGAACGTGCCCGTGTCCGCCGGAACGGTGACGCCCTGCCAGCAGTTCAGCATGTCCCCGGAACCGTCGACCTCGACGCCGTCGCGATACAGCGCCGTCGCGAGGGTGTCGGTGTCCGAGAAGCTCCAGTTGCCCGTGCCGTGCCGGAACAGGTCCAGGCAGCCCGTGATGGTGTCACCGTTCCGGACCACCCCCTGCGACTCGCCGAGCCCGGGGCCGAACACGCCGATGCCGAGGTCGTCGCGGTACGCCCGTCCTGCCTCGTACCGCTTGATCCCCGTCCCGTGCGAGATCTCCGGCGAGGAACCGGTGTCGTCCCACTGGTCCAGCCCGATGGCCCAGGTGGTACCGGCCGGGGCGCTGAGGAACAACGTGGCAGCCGCCGGAAGCGGCCGGGTCACGGACGGGCTGAAGATGGAGCCGAAGCTGTCGTCGATGAACGGCGTCGCCACGAGGGCTCCCTGCTTGCCGCCGACCGTGGCACCGAGCCGCAGGCCGACCCTGGCGAGCTCCGCCCGCTCGGCCTGCCGTTCGAACCCGGTGGCCAGCCGTGTCACCTTGCTGCCGTAGGCGAGGCGGTATTCGTTCGTGCCCCGCCGGTCGAATGCGTTGAACTGCTGGAACAGCGTGCCGTCCGTCGAGAAGTCCGGCCCCAGCTGGGCCGTCCGCATCGTCTCGAACGAGGGTCCGGTCATGCCGGCCGAGAAACCGTAGTCAGGGGTGTCGAGTTCGATGAAGGTCTCGGCGAACACCCGCTCGGCAGCGGGGTCCGGACCGGTGATGCTGATCGGCTTCGCGGTACGGGCGTCCAGGGTGACCGTCGTGTCCTCGGTGACCTCGAAGTGGGGTGCCGAGATCTGGCTCCTGCCCTCGTCCTCCTCGATGATCAGTGCGTCGAGGTAGTAGACACCTTTCGGCAGCCGCGCCGTGTAGGTGCCGCCCGCGCCTGCGGTCGCGTAGTCCGTACCTGGTGCGCCGAGCCCGGAGAGCCGGTTCAGCGAGGGCCAGTACTCCTTCGCCGGCCCACCCGTGCGGTCGAGGTGGCGGACCGTCACGTCGTAGGTCTCCACCTCGCGCTCGACCGCCGCCACGGTGCGTACGGTCCGGCCCGCACCCTGGGCCGTCACCGTCGCGCTGTACATGCCGTTCACCTCGCCGCCCGGCCGGGTGTCGGCCGTCAGGTCGACCGCGGCCGTGCCGCCCGCCGGCACGGTCAGCCGCTCCGCGCCGAGAGTGAACATGCCGGCGGGTCCCGGCTTCCCGTCGGGTCCGACAGCGGTCACCGAGAGGTCGAGCGTCAGAGGCTCGCCGCCGAGGTTGCGGTAGGTGAGCCTTCTGGTCTCCGGCTTGTCGTCGGCGTGCGGGTAGGCCTGACGGGCGAAACCGACGGATGTCGGCTCGGCGACGACCGACACCTTCATGGCCGCCGCCACATCGACACGGCCGCTGCCCTCCGCGAAGGCCCCCGCGCCACCGGGTCTCGCGCCGGCGACCAGCGCGGCCTTGAGTTCCGTGCTCGTCCACTGCGGATGCTGCTGCTTGAGGAGCGCGGCGGCTCCCGCGGCGTGCGGGGTGGCCATGGACGTCCCCGAGATGGTGACGTATCCGGGCGGCTGCTCCCCGACCTCGCCCGCGATCCTGCTGCCCGGTGCGGAGGCCGCGGTGATCTCCACTCCGGGCGCGGTGACGTCGGGCTTGACGGCTCCGCCGCCGGCGCGCGGGCCGCGGCCGGACGACGGCGCGATCACATCGCCCGTGTCGACCGACCCCACGGCGAGCGCGGCGTCCGCACTGCCCGGGGAGTCCAGAGTGCCGACGCCCGGACCGGAGTTGCCCGCGGCGGCCACGACGAGAATGCCGCGTTCGGCGGAGAGCCGGTTGACGGTCTCCTCCACGGGGTCGACGCCTGGGCTGTCCGGGCGGCCGAGGCTGAGGTTCAGGATGTCGGCGTTCTGGGAGGCGGCCCACTCCATCCCGGCGATGACGGCGGAGTCGCTGCCGTACCCGTCGTCGTCGAGCACCTTGGCGTCGAGGACGCGCGAGCCCGGTGCCACACCCCGGAACCTCTCCGCCGACCCGGCGCCCGTGCCGGAGGCGATGGAGGCCACATGGGTGCCGTGCCCGAGGCGGTCCTTGGTGTCCGCGGCCCAGGAGAAGTTCGCCTCGGCCGCCTGCCGGCCCTGGAGATCGGGATGCGTTTCGTCGACTCCGCTGTCCAGGACGGCGATCCGGATGCCCTCGCCGTCGTAGCCGGCTGCCCATGCGGCGGGGGCGCCGATCTGCGGAACGCTCCGGTCCAGGTTCGCCTTCCGGACGCCGTCGAGCCAGATCCGCTCGAGGCCGGGTGCGGCGCTGCGCTGCCCGGCGCCGCTCGCGGACGCCCGGGTCAGGGTCTTCCACGCACTGCCCGCGGACGCTGCGGGGACGGTGACCGCGTCCGCGTCGATCCGCGGGAAGGTACGGCGGACCGTGGCCGCGCCGTCCTTGCGCAGAGCGCTTTTCAACCCCTGGGCCGTGCGCGCCCCTGCTGTGGTGCCCTGGCTGCCGTAGGTGACAATCAGTGGCAGCCCGGTCCGCGCACTCCCCCGATGCTGGGCCCTGGTGAGTTCACCGACATCGAAGAGCCGTTCGTCGACGCGCCCCGAACGGATCAACTGCCGTGCGTCCTGGGGCAGCACAAGCGTGCGACCCTTCGTGCGTTCGATCCTGATCGGTATGTCGTCCCGCCCCTTGCCGGGCACGATCCGTACGGGTTCACCCGCCGCGTCGACACCCACCGAGTCACCCGTGACCAAGGTGATCCACCGTGCTACGGCGGCGTCCGCGCGGGCGGCCGAACTGCCCGACGCCGGCGATGCGGAGGCCGGAGCGGCGGCGGTCGGCGGGGCGGTGACCAGCCCGGCGACACACGCAAGCGCCACGGCCGCGACGACGGTACTCGGTCCGCTGTGTCTTCTGTGCAACTCTCCCCCTCAGAGAACGCTGAGCACATGAGAGACATGTGGCTCCTGTTGGGAAGACGCGGCCGGCGGTGCGGAATGTTTCACTTCCACATGCCCCGGGGTCACACAAATGGCCCTGACCTATGACGAGATGCCGATTAGGGCGTACGGCTGATAAAGCCCGGCCCCTGCAACCCGCCGCGGGAGTTACGCCTCCTGACACTCAGTGACACACACATCACAGGAGGCTCTCATGCACAGCTGGCACACCACGGACACGGCAGCGCCGCAGACGTCGCAGGAGATCGACCCGTACCGCTTCCCCGGTGCCTGGTACCTCGGAGGGCGCACGGTGGACACCCTCACGGACTCGGCCGGTGACTACCTCCTGCCGGCTCCGGACCCGAGGGAGCGCGTCCCGTACGTGCTGCCGATCGGCGACCAGCGCCGGCTGGAGGTGCAGACGGCTCTGACCGCCGCGGGGGTCGCACCCCGCCCCGGCGACTTCGCCGCCATCGACGCGCTGTGCGTTCTGGAGGACTCCGCCTTCAGCACGGTTCTGCGGTGGATCACGGGTGGCTGAGGGCGGGAACCGCGGTGTGCGAGCAGTGGTAGTTGAACGCTATACTGATGATGTCCGGCCCGGTGGTCCGTTCCCCCCGTGCGTACCACCGGGCCGGCTCTGCCGTGGGTCCCGGGCAGAGGCGAACAGCCTCTGCCCGGGACCTTTTGCGTTGCGGGGACGCGCCCCCGTCCTAGAAGGACAGGTTCCAGGCGTCGATCTTTCCGGTGTCCTGCGAGGCCACGTCACGCACGCGCAGCTTCCAGGTACCGGCGGCCACCTCGGACGACGCGTTCACCGTGTAGGTCTTGGCGACGTTGTCGGCGCTGTCGCTGTTCGGAAAGTCCTCCAGCGTGTAGACCGTGCCGTCGGGCGCCACGAGGGACAGGACGAGGTCGCCGCGGTAGGTGTGCTTGATGTCCACACCGACCTGGAGCGTGGCGGGTGCGTTCCCGCTGACGCCGGTCACCGGCAGCGAGGAGTCCACCGTGCCGTTGTCGGCGATGGCGACGTCCGTGGTGTTCTCGAAGTACTTGCCGGGCGGCGGCGTGCCGCCGACGGCCTTCAGGGCGTCGACCTGACCCTCACCGAAGAAGGCGTTGTTGGCGGTCGTTCCCGTGCAGCGGCTGTCGGACGGGCAGGCGATGTCCGTCGCCTGGGTGGCCAGCCTGCCACGCAGATCCGCCGGGGTGGAGCCGGGGTCGGAACTCGCCAGGAGCGCGGCGACGCCCGCCACGTGGGGCGAGGCCATCGACGTGCCGTTCATGTTGCCGTACTTGCCGCCCGGCATCGTCGAGTAGACGCCGGAGGCGCCGTCGCCGCCGGGAGCCGCGACGTCGATGATGTTCCGGCCGAGGTTGGAGTACGACGCCTTGACGCTGCCGTTGCCCATGGCCGCCACCGTCACCACACCGGGCAGTTCGGTGGGGATGTCGATGCACGCGTTGGTGATGGTGCGGGTGACCGGGGTCGAGTCGTTCGGGCTCGACGTGTCGGTCCGCTTGTTGGCGAGGTCGTAGTTGGAGTTGCCCGCGGCCGCGACCTGAAGTGAGCCCTTGTTCTCCGCGTACTCCTGCGCGCGCCTGACGCCCTCGATGATCGCCGCCTGGTCGGCGTTGTCCGGGCAGTTGAACATCCACGGATCCGTGTAGTAGCTGTTGTTGGTGACCTTGAAGCCGTGGTCACCGGCCCACACGAAGCCGCAGATGGTGTTCTCGGCGAAGAACATGCTGGTGTTCGGCTCGGCGATCCGGACGGACGAGATCTTCACGCCCGGGGCCACGCCGATGACGCCCTTGCCGTTCTTCGCGGCCGCGATCGTGCCCGCCACGTGCGTACCGTGCGTGCCGACGTCGCGCCAGGCGCCGGTCCGGGCGTCCGTCTTGCCGTAGGCGCAGGAGACGGAGTCGGCGGCGTTGAAGTTGGGCGCGATGTCCTGGTGCAGGTCGTCGACGCCCGTGTCGAGGACGCCGACCTTGACGCCCGCGGAACCGGTGCTGACGGCCCAGGCCTTGTCGGCCTTGATCTGGGTCATGTCCCAGCGGTTCGACTCGGTCAGCGTGGTCGGGGTCTGCGCCGGAGTGGCCGGCAACGCGGGGCTGTACGCGTCCGCGGGAACGTCCGAGGTCCGGGTGGCACCCACCTGCTGGACACCGCTCACGCCGCGCATGGTGGCGGCGAAGGCGGTGGACGTCGAGTGCGCCACGACGACACCGATCGCGTCGTAGTGCGCGAAGACCGTGCCGCCGTTGTTCATGACCGCGGTCCTCAGGGCCGAGGTGTCGCCCGGCGCGCCGATGACCAGGTACGCCCGGGTGCCGGCGGCCCATGCGGCCGTCGACGCCGGGGCCGAGAGTGCCGCGGTGCTCCCTGGTGCGGTCGCGGCTGCGGGAGCCGCGCCGGCGGGGTGCACGAACACTGCGGTCGCGCCGAGAGCGGCCACGGCCACGACCGAGCGTCTCAGGCGGCTGGATATGAGGGTAAGCAAGAGATCCTCCGTGGGCCCGGGACGCTGGTGGCGCCGACCGGGCGGGTCGGGAAAGGTGAACGAAACATGTCAGATCTCGGACCCGCATGGGAAGAGTTCGATCACACAAGTGCCCATGTCCGACAGGTGGTTGGTCGGCCTCCGTTTGTCGGCCCATGATGGCGACCGCCCCCGAGGTGGGGCAGGGGCAGATGGCATCGGCCTGAATCACTGACGCATCGGTAGTTTCAGCGGCCGATCGTCGGTGACCCGAAGGGGAGCCCGGCAACACAACAACTGCGAATGGAGGAGGCACTCTCCGTGGAGTACGAGAACTGGCGTCAGGCTGCTGCATGCCTCGACGAAGACCCCGACCTGTTCTTCCCCGTCGGCAACACCGGCCCGGCCCTGCTCCAGGTCGCCGAGGCCAAGGCGGTCTGCAACCGCTGCCCGGTCCAGCAGCAGTGCCTGGAGTGGGCCATGGAACAAGGCCAGGACTCCGGAGTGTGGGGCGGACTCGGCGAGGACGAGCGCCGGGCGCTCAAGCGCCGCAACGCCAGGCGTCGATCGGCGGCGGCCGCCCACTAGGGTCTGCCGTTCGGCCTGATCCGAGCGACAGGCCTCAGGGCTGTCCGGCCGCCCGGCAGGGGCCGGACGACTGGCCCCTGGGCTGGCGGAGCGCCAGGAGGGCCCTCACCCGGTGAGGTGACGGGTCACTCCTCGCTCCGGCCCTCTCGCCTCGCGCGGCCCGGCCGATGTCCTACGACACGGCGCGGCCGCCCGCACGGGCACGGCGCGCCCCGCCGACGGCCTGCCGGCCCCCGCTGCGACTGCTGCGATCCGCCGGTGCCCATTACGGCCAGAGCAGATGCTGCTGCCAGATGCTGTCCGCTTCGTCCCGTTCGTAGCGCACCCGCGTATGGATCCGGCTCGCGTCGGCCTGCCAGAACTCGATCTCGGTGGGCACGAGCGTGTAGAGGGTCCACGACTCGGCGACCAGCCTCGGTTCCCGCTCGATACGGGCCAGGGACTCCTTCACTCCCAGGTCACGCTCTTCGAGGCTGCTGAGATGCCTGCTCTGGCAGCCGAGCAGGGCCTCCGCCCGCGCCGTGTCCGACCGGGCGAGATAGTCGGCGGCGCTGCGGTCGGCCGACTCGGGCGCGACCGCACCCCGCACGCGGACCTGGCGCCCCTGACCCGGCCAGTAGAACGTCAGCGCGGCGGAAGGACGGTCCGCCAGCTGCCGCCCCTTGGGACTCTCGGCATGTGCGGCGAACTGCCACCCCTCCACCGCGTCCACATTCTTCAGGATCAGCATCCGGGCGTTGGGCTCCCCGAGCGCGTCGACGGTGGACAGGGTCATCGCGTGGGGTTCCGGTACGCCGGCCTCGACCGCCTCCGCCAGCCACCACAGGAACAGTTCCACCGGCTCGCCCGGCGCGTTCGCGGGGTCGAACTCCGGCAGGGGTCCGGCAAAGACCTCCAGACCGCGCAGCCACTCCCGCACGCTCCCGGTCCGCTCACTCTCCGACACCGCAACCTCCCGAAATCGCCCCGTATATCCGCACTGCGAATCCTATCTACGGACGGGCATACGGCTCAGGGGGACCGGCGAGTCGGCGCGCAGCAGAGGGCCGGGAGTCCCCTACCGCACCCGCTCACGGTTCGCGACCGAGCACCACACCGCGCCCGGCGTAGTACCTGTCCAGCACCGCCCACGGCACTCGGGCGAACTGCTGGGACCGGCCGGGGAAGCCCGACGGATTGTGGATGAGGAGGTGCTCGTCGGTGACGCCGACGGCGAGTACCAGATGGCCACCGCGGCCCGGGGGCGACGCGTCCAGTTCGCGGACCGACGGGTGCACGGACAGCATCAGCAGCCGTCCGGCGGCAACCAGCTCCGGGATGTCGGTGGCGGGCAGGTCGGGGCGGGACTCCGCGTAGAGGCCCCACCGGCGTTCGGCGTAGGCGGCGAAGGGTGCGTAGATCAGGCCGTCCAGGCCGTCGTCGCGCCGGACGTAGGCGCCTGCTTCGACACATTCGGCGGCGAGGGCCATCGGAGTGGGCGCGGTGCCCTGCCAGAATTCGAGTGCCATACGCAGGCAGGCCACTCCGCACAGCCGCCAGGACCACCAGGCGTACTCCTCCGGGCTCTGGGCTCCGTACTTGGGCCACAGCGGATCATCGGCGGCGGTCATGGCCCCGGAAATGATGGCGGGCACCAGGTCGGGTGACGCCCATTGGGCGTGGTACGGAACGGCGTGCTGAATCGCCGGGTGATCGGCCATAGGGCTTCAGTCTGCCGGACGGGTGCCGTCGGGCCGGCGGACGGGTTCCCGGTGGGGAGGAAACGGAACCGGCCGGGGGTGGGGCCGGACGGTCCGGTCGAGCAGGACCGACCCGGCCGGACCGTACACCCGAACGAGGCCTGTACGAGGACAGGGTCCGATGGCCCGGATCGGGGAGCGCACACACCCGCCCCTGCCCCGCTCCGGCGTGCGCCGGCTGAATCCCCGGGGGGCGTAGGGGGTACGCCCCCTCGTCTCGTGCGAAAACACGCTTCCCGCCCGAGGGCGAGCGGAGGGACTTGTTTCGGACTGTCACGGCGGCACATGCCCCACCTACGGTCGCTTCCACTGCACCCACCGCGGTGAACTGCCGTACTGCGTGCGCCCATCGACCGTGAGGGGTACCTCTCGTGCGCAGTCTCAGACACGCACTCCTGCCGCTGGCAACCGCCGCCATGCTGGCATTGGTCGGGGCAGGTCCAGCCGTCGCAGGACCCGCCGCCCAGGCCGGGCCCGGATCCGAAGCAGACGTTCCCGGCGGGACCGCGGCCACCACCGGGCACACACCGCGCCTCGCCGGTGGTGCGGCGGTCGACTCCACGGCCGACGCGGCGGCGCTGGCCCGCCACTGGACACCCGAGCGGATGAGAACGGCCATCCCCCTCGACGGACCGCGGACTTCGCCCGGTACGGCACAGAGCAGGCCCGGACCCACCGGACGTCCGGGGTCCACGCCGTCGGCCGCTGGGCGCACGGACACCCTGAGGCCGCTGGTGACCGAATCGGCCGCGGTCGGCAAGGTGTTCTTCACCGACCCCGGCAACGGGCTCGACTACACCTGCTCGGCCAGTGCCCTCAACAGCAGCTCCAAGCAGATGCTCATCACGGCCGGGCACTGCGTGCACGGCGGCAGCGGCGGTACCTGGATGACCAACTGGACCTACGCACCCCGCTTCCGTTCGGGTGCCCGCCCCTTCGGCACCTTCGCGGCCAAACAGTTCCGCACCTTCAACTCCTGGATCAGCAGCAGCGACAAGGGCCGTGATGTGGCCATGGTGACCACATGGCCCCTCAACGGCAACAAGATCGTCAACGTCACCGGCGGTCACGGTCTGAGCTGGAACTACTCGCGCGAGCAGGCCATGACGGTCATGGGATACCCGGGCAACCGCGACAACGGGCAGCTCCAGTGGGCCTGTACGGGCACCACGCGAGCGGTCGGCGACGGCCGGCTGGAGCTCCGGTGCGACTTCGGCGGCGGGTCGAGCGGAGGGCCTTGGCTGCGGGAGTTCAACGACGCAGGCGGGCTGGGACAGGTCAACGGGGCGATGAGTACGCTCGCCACCGGAGGCTGGAACCGGAGCTCGTACTTCGACGACTCGGTCAAGGCCATGTTCGACGCCCAGGGCAGCGTCACCTGACACCCCGACAGGGCCCGGCCCGCCGAGGAGCGTTTCCATGCGTCGCAGGACAGTCGGCCGATGGGCAACCGCAGCCGTCCTGCTCGCCGCTGTCGTGGCGGTGGCCGCGTGGCGCTCCGCCGCCGGGGCACCGCCTCCCGGCACCGAGCCGGACTCCGGGAGCACCCGTGGCGATGTGCTCCCCGGCCCGGACGTGGTGGCCGAGGTACGGGACTACTGGACGCCGGAACGGATGAACGACGCCCGGCCGGCGCCCATGCCGGAAGACGACTGAAAACCGACCGGAGCGGGCCGGACGGGCGCGGGTGAAGCTGCGGGGACCAGGTCCCCGCAGCCCTGCGCCCGTCCGGCCGTCACACGCTCCGGCGTCGGGCACGCAAGCAGCCGGCTATGGGAACCGCTCGTGGGACTTGTCGGCCGGGACACGGTCGAAGCGCCGTTCCCTGGCCCGGTACAGGGCGTCCGAGAATTTGTTGACCGCCCAGATGAACCCGAGTGCCAGCAGGATGAACGGGACGACGAAGAGGCAGGCCACCATGAGGAGCGGCAGCCACTGAAAGGCAGGTGCGCTGCTCTGGAACAGCGGCCCCGCGGCTCCTCCTGCGGCTCCGACGGCCGGTACGAGCACCGCGGTCATCAGCACCAGACGCCAGCGAGGCCGCTCGTCGCCCTCGGGCGACTGCCTGCCGCTGTCGCCGTACGGCGGTTCGGGCCCGCTGCTCCCCCTCATGAGGTTGCATTGTGCAGCATCTTCCTCCGTCCGGAGGAACGTACGTTCCGGTTCACGCATCAGCGGCGGAGCCAGGGCGCCCACCCGGGGCATGCCCCTCGTGTAGCTAGGAGTCCGGGTCGGAGTCCCCGCCGGAATCCCCGTTGTCGTCGGAGTTCCCGTTGGAGTTCAGGTGCTCGGCGCGGAGGGCCAGTTCGCGCAGGACGTCGTTCGTCGTGATGTTGTCCCGTCCGGAATCGTGGACCTGGGCCAGTTCCACGAAGGCCAGGGTGAAGGCTCCGACGAGTTGGTGGATCGCTCCGCCGACCTTCTCGGCCACGAGGTTCGCGATCTCCTCGTGCGTCGCGTCCTCCGGGATGCGGATCCTGGGCAGCGTTTCGCTGAGCAGTGCGGTGATGACACTCGGGTCGCTCCCGATGTCGCGCTCCTCGTCCTCCTCGAGGATGCGCCGCCAGTCGGTCATCTGGGTGAGGATGCCGATCACACGCTTGAGGACCTCGCTCTGTTCCATTCCGGAAGCATAGGAAGCTCTGCGCCTGTCCGGGCGATCTTGGCGGAGCTGCGGCGACAGCCGTCGTGCCGCCCGCAGTTCGCGGATCCCGCTCACGACTTCGTGACCGCATCGGCGCGGCGCGACCCCGACCGGGCGCAGCAGAGCCGGCGGGACGGCCACCGCGGCGCACCGATGGAGTGGCAACGCCCGTGGGGCACGCGGCCGTCGCCTTTGTGACATGTCGCATCTGTGCCACGTGATGTCAGTGACATGCCTCGTGACCTCGGCGGATTCTGTCGTTCATCACCCGACCACCACCCGCTCGAAAGGTGTTTGCCTGATGAGATGGATTCGTCGATCAGCGGCGATATCGACCGTACTGATGGTCACCGTCGGAGGCGTGACGACCGCCTCCGCCGGAACGCCGCCGGACGGGCACTCGCCGATCGCCGACCGCGAGATCTCCGCCACCGTACGGCTGATCACCGGTGACCGGGTGACCGTGACGACGGTGCCGGGAGGCAGACAGGTCGCGTCGGTACGGCCAGGACCGGGGCGCGAGCGCATCTCCTTCCGCACCGAGGAAGGCGGCGACAAGGCCCTGACCGTCATCCCCTCCGACGCCCGGTCGTTGGTGACCGCCGGCACGCTGGACCGCCGGCTGTTCGACGTCACGGCGCTGATCGCGGCGGGCCTCGACGAGAAGCGCTCCTCCTCGCTTCCGCTGATCGTCTCGTCCGAGTCGTCACCGGCTGCGAAGAAGGACGCGCGGATGACGCGGGCCACCTCCGCCGCCGCCGACCGGCTGATGGCCTTCCGGGCCACCAAGACGCCCGTCTACGACCTGGACAGCATCAACGCCCGGTCGCTGAGGGTCGGGGCGGGCGAACTCGGCCGCTTCTGGAGCACGCTGGCATCCGCCACGGGCTCCGACGCCGCCCGCGCCGCCGTCACTCCGCGCATCTCGCTGGACGGCAAGGTCAGGGCCGTACTGGACCGCAGCACCGGTCAGATCAACGCGCCCGCCGCGTGGAAGGCCGGCTACCACGGCAAGGGCGTCAGGGTGGCGGTCCTCGACACCGGCGTCGACGACAAGCACCCGGACCTGTCCGGACGTATCGCGCAGGCCAAGGACTTCTCCAACAGCGGCAGTACCGGCGACCGCTTCGGTCACGGCACGCATGTCGCCGCGACCGTCGGCGGTACGGGTGCCGCCTCCGGCGGGTCCATGCGCGGTGTCGCGGCAGAGAGCGAGCTGATCGTCGGGAAGGTGCTCGACGACAGCGGGTACGGGACCGAGTCCTCGGTCATCGAGGGCATGGAATGGGCGGCCGCCCAGGACGCCAAGGTGATCAACATGAGCCTCGGGGGCGGGCCGACCGACGGCACCGACCCCATGAGCCAGGCCGTCAACGCGCTGACGGCGTCCACCGGCTCACTGTTCGTCATCGCCGCCGGCAACGACGGAGGCAGCGGCCAGTCCACGATCGGCTCGCCGGGCACCGCCGACGCCGCGCTGACGGTGGGCGCCGTCGACCGCGACGACTCCCTCGCCGGCTTCTCCAGCCGCGGACCCAGGCTCGGCGACGGGGCGGTCAAGCCCGATGTCACCGCGCCCGGTGTCGGCATCGTGGCCGCCCGCGCGTCCGGCACCGCCATGGGCTCGCCGGTCAACGCCAACTACGTGGCGGCGTCCGGCACATCGATGGCCACACCGCACGTCGCCGGTGCCGCGGCGATCCTGGCGCAGCAGCACCCCGACTGGAGTGCCCAGCAGCTCAAGGACGCCCTCATCAGCACCTCGAAGACGGTGTCGGGCACCAAGGTGACCCAGCAGGGCGGCGGCCGCATCGACCTCGCGACGGCCATGGGGCCGCTGACGGCCTCCGGTTCCCTCGCCTTCGCCCCGGTCCGGGCCGGCGAGCGGAAGGGGCAGACGCAGACGGTCGCCGTGCGCTACGCCAACACCGGCAGCCGGCCCCTCACGCTCGACCTCGGCGTCAGCCTGGCCACCGATGGCGGTCAGGCACCCGCCGCGGGCGCGGTGCGCCTCGGTTCGGCGTCGCTGACGCTCGCCCCCGGAGCCGAGGCGGAGGTGCCGCTGCACCTCGACGCGGCCGGTGTGAGCCGCGGGAAGTACTACGGCTACGTCACGGCGAAGTCCTCGGACGGCACGGTCCAGGCGCACACCACTGTCTCCCTCCAGGTCACCGGCCGGCAGCACGTGCTCACCGTGGTCCCGCGCGACCGTCAGGGCCGGCCCTCCGGCAGCGACGGCCTTCCGAACATCTGGGGCCCCGCCGGGTACGTGAGTTACACGGACCTGGAGAAGGGTGTCGCCGTCGTCGAGGAGGGCACGTACGTCCTCCAGGGCGGCTTCTTCTCGGAGAGCGTGAACGGCGGTGAGGCGGGCGAACTCATCGTTCCCGAGGTCAAGGTCACCAAGGACACGACGGTGGCGTTCGACGCCTCCGACGTCACCGAGGTGACGATCCGGACCCCGCGCCCCGCCGAGCAGCGCGGCTTCCTGAGCACCCAGTTCTACCGCGAGTTCGAGGGTGAGAGGAGGAGCTGGGGCCTCCAGATGTTCGACTCGATCAAGCGGGTCTACGTCAGCCGCACCGCCCCGGTCACCGAGGGCGCGTTCGAGTTCAGCTCCCGCTGGCAGCTGACCGCGCCTCAGCTGGAGGCCAGGGTTCCCGGCATGTCCCGGCCGCTCGTCCCGTACTACGAGCAGGACTCGCCCGTCTTCGGCGACCGGGGTGCGCGGCTGAGTGCCGTGAACGCGGGCACCGGGACCGCACCCGACTTCCGTCACGCCCGCGGCAAGCTGGCTGTCGTCCGCGTGGAGCCCTCCGACGACACCCGGGCGCTGGCGCGTGCCGCGAAGTCCGCAGGCGCCAAGGCGCTGATGGTCGCCTGGCCCGAGGGGATCATCCACTGGACGCGCTGGCGTCCCGATACCGAGCGCATGGCCGTACCCACCATGCGAGTCTCCTCCGCGCAGGGTTCGGAGCTGCTGGAGCGCGCGAAGAAGGGCGCCACGGTGGTGTTCTCGGGCACGGAGCACAGCCCGTACCTCTACGACGTCATGCAGGTGGCCAAGGGACACGTGCCCGACAAGCTGGTGCACACCGTCTCCGAGCGGGAGAGTGCCGTCATCCGCAGTGCCTACACGCAGACGGGTGCCTCGTCCTGGACGAGCGAGCAGCGGTTCGGATGGCGTCCGTACCAGAACACCGCCTGGGACGTCTCCAACCGGCACACGCCGGTCGGCCGCGAGCGCGTCGAGTACGTGAGCGGCGGCGACACCCTGTGGGACCAGGTCGTCCACCACAACGTCATCGACTCCCCCGACCGCCCGCTGGCTGCCGGAATGATGAACATGCCGCGTACCTACCGGCCCGGCGAGAAGGTGTCGGAGCGCTGGTTCGGGGCTGTGACCCGGCCGTCGATCCCCCGCGGAGCGGGTCGGGCTTCGGTGCGCACAGGTGACACCCTGTCCGTCTTCATCCCGGAGTTCACCGATTCCACCGCCGGTCACTACGGGTTCGCCGAGGCTCCTGCCTTCCCCGGCGGCGGTGTGGGTGGCGCGCGTGCGGCGAATGACCTCGCCGACACGACGCACGCGGTCCTGTACCGCAACGGGCAGCTGGTCGAGGAGTCCGACAACGGTGCCTGGGGCGACATCGAGGTGCCCGCGGGCGATGCCGAGTACCGGCTCGACCTGACGACCGCCCGGACCTCGGACGACTGGCGCTTCGGCACGGGCACGCGGACGTCGTGGACGTTCCGTTCGGGCACGGCCGCCGGTCCGGTGCGGCTGCCCCTGCTCCAGGTCGACTACTCGGTGGCGACCGACCTGTTCAACGCGGTGGTTCCCAGCCGTACCCACGCCCTCGGGATCAACGTCCGGATGCAGGACGGCATGCAGGCTCCGCGCGGCACGTCGGTGAAGGTCGAGACGTCCTACGACGGTGGCCGGACCTGGACCACCGCCACCACTGCCCGCAAGGGCGACGGCTTCACGGCCACGGTGAAGCGGCCGGACCGGGTGCGCTCCGACGCCTACGTCACCGTGCGCGTGACCGCGAAGGACGCGGCCGGCAACAGCGTCCGCCAGACGGTCGACCGCGCCTACCTGCACCCCGCCGCTCGGTGACGGCGCCCCAGGGTCTGTCGTTCGGAACCCCGGCAGGATCCGAACGGCAGACCCTGGGCACATCCCCGCGGACCGCGGCGGATGTCGGGGTGTGGGGCCCCGGCGTCCGCCGCTCGGCGCTCCCGGGCGCCTGCCCGACCGCCGGCCGGTCCGGCCCGCGAGGAGACGAAAAGATCGTCGTCGTCATCGGTGCGCGACACCTGACTCGGTTATAGTCCAAATTTCAAGCTCACCTGCTGGTTCGCCCTCGGTCGTGTGCGAACCCCTCAGCCCTGGAGACCCGGCATGCTGGAGGCGGCTGGCCTCACGTCGGTCGAGGAGACCGTCTACCGGCTTCTGGTCATCACGCCCAAGGCCTCGGCCGACGAGATCGCCGCGCAGACGGGTCTCGGGCGGGAACAGGTCGACGGCATCCTCGCGGCGCTCACCGCCAAAGGGCTCGTCATCTCCGGTGACGAGAGCCCTCTCCACTTCACCGCCGCACCTCCGGACGTGGCACTGCTGCCGCATCTCCAGCGCCGCGCGGACGCCCTCGAACAGAGCCGGGCCGCCGTCGCCGACCTCCTGGAGAGCTATCGCAGCACCCGGCGGCAGGACGCCGGCCATGTCATCGAGGTCATCACCGGGGCCGAGGCACTGCGCCAGCATCTGCGCCGGCTGCAGGACAACGCTCGCCACGAGATGCTCTGGTTCTGCAAGGCCCAGTACGTGGCCATGCCTTCGGGAAGCAATCGCGCGGAGTTCGACGCCCTGGCACGCGGGGTCCGCTACCGGGTCCTGTACGAACGGGCCTTCTTCGACGACGAAGGAGCCGTCGACAACGTTATCGCCGGGGTGCGTGCGGGCGAACTCGCCCGTTCCGTGCCGCATCTCCCCCTGCGACTCGCCGTCGCCGACCGGGAGACAGCCATCTGCCCGTTGGTGCCGGGCGGCCCGTACGGCAGTCCCGGAGAGCCCACGACCGCGCTGCTGCGTGACAGCAGTCTGCTGGAAGCCCTCACCGCTCTCTTCGAGCGCTACTGGGAGGACGCCGTGCCCCTGCACGTCAGCGCCTCCGGCACCATCGTCGGGCCGGACGACACCGAGGACAGGGAGGTTCTGCGCGAGACCGACCGCAGGGTGCTCTCCCTGCTGGTGGCCGGCATCGCCGACAAGGCGATCGCCAGTCAGATGGGGCTCAGCCGCCGCACCGTGCAACGCCGGATCCAGCACATGATGGCCCTCGTCGGCGCCGGGACGCGTATGCAGCTCGCCTGGCACGCGGCCCGTCGGGGCTGGCTCTAGGCGGGCGGGTCCAGGTGGGCAGCGGAGACCGATCGCAGCGGGGCCGGACGCTCGGGGTAGGCGGGCCGGGCAGGCGAGACGGGCAAGCGGCGGGCCGTCCCTATGTGCCCGGTCAGCCCAGATAGAAATCCTTGCGTTCCGCCACGAACTCCTCGACCGTCCGGGCGGGGACACCCGTCAGACGTTCGACGTCACCGGACGCGCGGTCGTAGCGATTCTGCCGGTGCAGGCGGCACATGGTGACGATGTGCTCCTCGATGTGCGGCGGCAGGCCGACCGTGGCGAGCACCTCGCGGCGCCACCGGTCGAGCGGCATGTCCACGTATGAGACCGGACGGCCCAGGGAGGTGGAGAAGGCCTGGGCCATCTCGTTCATGTCGACCGTCCGGGGCCCGGTCAGCTCGTAGACGTGCCCCACGTGCGGAACAGGGTTGGCGAGGACCGTCGCGACCACCCTGGCGACGTCGTCCACGGCGATCGGCGAGGTGCGTCCGGCGCCGAACGGCAGCACGATCGTGCCGTTCTCCCGGATGGTCCGGGCGGGCAGTGTGGTGAACAGCGGGTTGTCCAGGAACGACGTCGGCCTGATGTGCACGACCGGCAGGCCGGACCAGTTCATGACCTGCTCGGCCAGCCAGTGCAGCCGCTGCTGGTGCGACTCATCGGCGCTGGTGGCGGTCATCTGCGACACCGTCATCTGCGACATGCCGATGAGGGCGTCCAGCTCTCCGTGCTCCACGGCCACGCTCACCACGATGGTCGCCGCAAGGAGGTGGTCGGGTGAGACAGGCATGGCGAAGTACATGCTCCGAGCGCCCTGGAGGGCGGCCGCGACGGTCTCGGGTTTCGTGAGGTCGCCGAGAACCACCTCCGCCCCGGACGCACGCAGTTGGGACGCGCGGTCGTCGTCCCGGCGGACCATGACACGCACCGGCAAGCCCTGGGAACGCAGCTTCTCGACGACGTTGCGGCCCACGCTTCCGGCGCCGGTGATGAGGACGAGGTTCTCGACAGCCATGGCGCAGACTCCTTCGCGGTGCGGGAACGCGCCCCCCTCTCCACTCTCCCCCGTCGACGGGGGGACTGCTCCTAGAACACGTGGAGGAAGCACCCGACCGCCACCGCACCGGCGGCAGCGATCGACGTCAGTTGAATGAAGATCTTCCTTCGCTTCACAGAGACCCCTCCGAGGGACGTGTCGGGCCGACGGCCGCAGCTCTAAGGCGTCGGCGCGGGCGCCAATGATGTCGATCCGACATGGAAACCCGCGCCAACCGGGTGTGCGACTTCAGATGCCGCCCATACGTATCAGCCACCAGTCGGAGTTGTAGGCACCGCTCACCGAGTCGGCCGTGCCGGCCGGGCGCTCTTCGACGGTGTCCTCCAGCCGAATGGGCTCCGGCAGCTTCGAGAACCGGAGGCTGCGCTGCACCTGCGCCGCGTCAACAGGCTTGCGTTCCTGATCCATTTCAACGCCTCCTCAGCACGGTTTTCACGCCGCACTCCGACGACAGCCGTTCCACCTCCGCGAGAGGGGCTGGAACAGGTGTCTGTTGATGAGTCATCCGCTCAACGGACGACGGGGGTGACAAATTCCGGGCACCTCGCCCCGATCCCGCCGCCGTGGTCGCCGTTGACCTGAAGCGGCGGCGGCGCAGGTCCCGTGCCCTGTTGCCTGGCGTTCGGGACCTGCGGCCAGGGGCCGGTGGGGGCACCACCGGCCCCTGGGTGGGGTCATACGGCGCGGGCGTTGATGGTGACGGGGATGTTGCCGCGGATCGCCTTGGAGTAGGGGCAGATCTGGTGCGCGGCGTGGGCGAGCTCGTCGGCCTCGCTCTGGGTGACGCCGCCGACCTGGAGGTTGAGGACGGCTGAGAGCGAGAAGCCGTCGTCGCCGCCGTTCAGGCTCATGTCTGTATCGATCTCCGTGCTGGTGAGCCGGATCTTGCGCTGCCCTGCGGCGATGCGGACGGCGCCGAGGAAGCAGGCCGCCCAGCCGGCGGCGAAGAGCTGCTCGGGGTTGGTGGCCGTGCCGGCTCCACCGAGCTCCTTGGGCATTGCCAGGTCGGTCGACAGAAGACCGTCGTCGGACTGCACGCGTCCTCCGTTGCGACCCTCGCCGGTGACCTTTACGTGGGCGGTGTAGCTGTGAGACATGACTGTCCTGTTCTCCATGGGGGGGTGTAGCGGATCCCGCACAGTGGCGGACCTGCTCGTCGGGAGCACCCGGGAAGAGCGTCACCTGTTCGAGCGGTGACGCCATAGTTGCATCTTCAAGCGTCACCGGTCAAGACGGTGACGCGGGGGATGCGCGAAGGCGGCCGATGCGGGATCAGGCAGGCCGTCGGGGAATCCGGGGCTCGACGGCCCCCGAAATCGGATGAAGGGCGCTCCGCCGACCACGGATCGGGCGCGGCTGCACAGGGGAATGGCATGGCTCGGCGGCACTCGGCTGCCGAGTGGATTCAATCGCCGCCGACTGGAGCGGCAGAGGGGCGGTCGCTTCGCGACCGACGTCGATCAGGCCTGGACGGCGCGCTTGCGCGCCCGGTAGGCGGCGGCCTTGATCTTGTTGCCGCAGGGGTCCATCTTGCACCACGCGCGGCGCGCCCCTCGCGATCGATCGATGTAGAACTGGGTGCACTCGGGGTTCGCGCACTCCTTGAGCAGCGGCACGTCCGGCCCGCTCAGGAGGGTGACCGCGTCGCGGGCGACATACGACAGCGCCTGCTGGACAGTCGCTTCGATCCGGCGCCCGGACGCCGTGAGCTGGGGAACGGGTGCGGGTCGGCTCGCCACCTCATTGACGAGGGACAGGGCCTTTTCGTCGTAGCTCTCGCCCGCGATCCTCGCCAGCACCAGCGGGTAGATCGCCTCCCGCAGTTCCACCGCCTCGACGAGATCGGACGGGTCGCAGGCGACCTCACTGTCCGTGATGCCGCATTCCAGGAACCACAGGGCGAGGCTCTTCGGCGAGTCGAGCATCTCCCGCGTATGGGGGCCCCGGCGCACGCGCAGCGTCCCGGCGAAGTCGAGTGCCGGGCTTTCGGCAGGGAAGGCGTGCATCATGTCACCATTCTGACAGGTGACGGTTTGGACGGGCAAAGGTCGTCATGATCGGAGACCTTTGCCGCAGCTCGCCGGCCGTGCCGCACATGGGTTTCCCGCCTGACACCGCCCGCCATGGGAGCAGGCTCCTGGGTGTGGCCCGGCCCTCATCCGAGGGAGATTCCCGAACCGGGCCACCGGGATGCACGTTCCAGCCTCAGGCGCGGCAGCGCAGCATCTCGAACGCGGGGTTGGCCCGGTAGTCCGCCCAGAAGGCGTCGCCATACGCGGCGATCCCGGCCTGCGAGACGGTGGTCGGGACCCATGTAATCTCGCTGAATCCCACCTTGGCCAGACACGTCTCGAACACCTCGCGGCGCGCCAGCCCTGCCGTGAACGAGATCGGTGCCTCCTCCAGCAACGCGGTGATCTTCACCCGGGGCCCGATGCCGGTCTCTTCGCCCGTCAGCTCGGTGAGGAACCCGTACGGGCGCGGCGACGGCCCGGAAAAGTCGTAGTCCGGCGTCTGGTGGAGCATGAAAAACTCGCCACCGCTCTTGAGGCTCTCGTGCACCTTGCGACACAGGTGCTCGAATACGGCGACGGTCTCCGCGTAGTTGAGCAGCATCACCGCGGTCGCCAGATCGAACCGCTCCCCCGCCGGCGACATGTCGCCCACGTCGACCGCCTCGTAGCGCACACCCAGCGGCTGCGCCTGCTCGATCCCTTCCGCGACACGGATCATCTCCCCGGAGATGTCGACGCCGAGGACGTCAGCCGCGCCGCGCCGTTTCAGCTCACGGCTGTAGAAGCCGGTACCGCAAGCCAGGTCGATCACCTTCTTTCCGGTGACGTCCCCGACCATGCCGAGGAAGCTGGGCGCTTCCACGTACTGGGCCAGCGGCAGGGCCTTGAAGCCCTCGAACGATTCACCGATCTCGTCGTACGTCTGCTGTGCACTCACCGCGCACTCCTCCCGTTGGGTGTCCTCGCCCCGGACACCCGGCAGTCTCTCCATACGCGACAGCGGGCCCGTGCTGGCAGAAGCCACAAAGATCGAGGGGTTGGCGTCACCGGTCACACGAACGCGGCGCCGGAAGCTCGGCGAACTCCGCACCCGGGACGGACGCATGACCGCAGACGGGTTCCAGGCTCTGTCCGGGTGCCGTGGGCCAACGCTTCCTGGACCGCCTCGGCGTTCGACCGGCGGAGCACGTGCTCGACGGCCTGTTCGTGGCCCGATGCGTCACCCTGCTGGGGCAGTTGGGAGTCCTGCCCCCGTGAGATCCATTGGGCGGCTGACGGCAGTGGCCCACCACGGGGGTCGACGGGCCAGGAAAACGTGTCGAACGCGGAGTCGACCTCTGAGAAGGTCCTGAGTGCCCCGGAACTGCTGCGAAAGGAAGCCCGTGCCGCGTGCTGTCACGTTGATTCGCTCTGCCTCCCTGTCCGATATTGCGGAATACGCCTACGCGGCGACGGCCCCGGCCTCGTCGCGGCTGATCTTCCTGGCCGGAGCATGTCCTCTGAATGAGGATGGCTCCACTGCGGCGATCGGGGACGTCGCGGGGCAGGCGGCCAGGGCTGTGGAGAACATGCGGACCGCTCTGACGGACGCGGGCGCGTCACTGCACGATGTCATCAGCACCCGTGTTCTCGTTGCCTCTCACCGGCGGGAGGACTTGGTGACGGCGTGGGGGGTCGTCCGGGACGCGTTCGGTGACCACGACGTGCCCAGCACATTGATGGGTGTCACCGTGCTCGGCTATGACGGCCAACTCGTGGAGATCGAAGCCATCGCCGCCGTGCTTGATTCGTGAGCCGACGGGCCATCCCCCGCCGAGGGACCAACCGCACGCCCGGGATTTGGCTCCCGTCACGATCGGAGGTGGGTGGCGGGTTCTTGGGTGCGCCGGCGGCGTGCTGGTGAGCCCGCACGGAAGTGGGGTCGATGTTGAGTTCCAGTCAAGGTCGCCCTCGGCATCGGCGGCGGCCTGGATGTGCCGGCGGAGCCTCTCCCAGGTGCCGTCGGCCGACCACAGCAAGTACCGCTTGTGAACTGTCGTCCACGGCCGAAGCGTTCGAGCAGTTCACGCCACTGCAACCCACTACCGAGCCGGTGAATGATTCCGTTGATCACCTGGCGGTGATCCCGCCACCGGCCGCAGCGGTTACTGCTCACCGGCAGCAGCGGCTCCGGCACCGCCCACAGAGACATGATCTAGGTGCAATACCGGTGACTTTGAGTGGTGTTGGTCGTTGGTTGTGGTGTGCCAAGGCCTGGGCAGGTGAAGTCGTCGGGTGAGCGGTTGTCGGATCGGATCGCTCTGGGTGTGTTGACGCGGGTGTTTCCGCCTGAGTTGGTGGATGAGGTGGTCGTGGAGTGCGGGCGGTTGGAACAGCGGTCGCGGCTTCTTCCGGCTCGGGTGGTGGTGTATTTCGTGCTCGCGATGTGTCTGTTCTCGGGGCAGGGCTATGAGGAAGTGGCCCGACTCTTGACGCAGGGGCTGGAGCGGGTGCGGCGGTGGGACAAGGGCTGGCAGGTGCCGACGACGGGGGCGATCGGGCGGGCCCGTAGACGGTTGGGGCCGGAGCCGTTGAAGGTGCTGTTCGACCGGGTGTGCCGGCCGGTCGCGACCGGTCGGACGGCTGGTGCCTGGTATCGCGACTGGCGGCTGGTCGCGGTGGACGGCACCGTTTTCGACGTGCCGGACACGGAGGCGAACGCGGGATTCTTCGGCCGGCCCGGTTCGGGCCGGGGACAGCAGCGGAGTGCGTATCCGCAGGTGAGAGTCGCAGCCCTGGTCGAATGCGGCACCCATGCCGTGTTCGCCGCGCAGACCGGCCCGCTGTCGGTCCATGAACAGCAACTGATTCCCGGGCTGTTGAGCCGACTGGAGCCGGGGATGCTGCTGCTGGCCGACCGCGGCATCACCGGCTTCGAACTCTGGCAGGCCGCCTCCGGCACGGGCGCGGACCTGCTGTGGAGGGTCCGCAAGAACATTGTCCTTCCGGTCCTTCAAGCCTTCGAAGACGGCTCGTACCTGTCTGAGATCGCCTCGTCCGGCGACCGGGACCGGCGCGATCCGGCTCGGGTCCGCGTCATCGAGTACACCCTCGGCCGCAGCGGCGACGAGACGGTCTACCGGCTGATCACCACCATCTGTGACCCGCAGCAGGGTCCCGCCACCGACCTCGCGGCTGTCTACCACCAGCGGTGGGAGATCGAGAACACCCTGGACGAGATCAAAACCCACCAGGGCGGCCGGCAGTTGGTCCTGCGATCGCAGTACCCCGACGGCGTCGAGCAGGAAATCTACGGCTTCCTCCTCGTCCACCACGCTCTGCGGGACGTCATGCACCACACCGCCCACCAGGCCGGCCTCGACCCCGACCGGATCTCCTTCACCCGCACCCTCCGCATCGCCCGCCGCCACGTCACCGGCCAGGCGGCACTTTCCCCCCTCCCGGCTCAACCAGGCCTTCACCCACACCATCGGTGAACTGCTCGAACGACTCCTGCCGCCCCGCAGACAACGCTCCAACCCCCGCGTCATCAAACGCAAAATGTCCAACTGGCACCTCAAACACCCCCACCACAACAACCCACCCCCACCACCCCCAACAACAATCACCCTCATGCCACCCACCAAACCCATCAGCAAACGCCAGAAAGGTCCCTAAAACACCGGTATTGGATCTAGGTGGTGAGTTCCGTCTGGTGCGCGGTCGGGGGACGGAGGCTGTGGCGGATGTAGTACTCAGTGCCGAGGAACTCGTCTCGGGTGGCCCGTGGGAGGTTGGCGAGCAGGCCGGGTGCGGCTCCACGTTGCACCTCGGTGCGGTGGGCGAGTACGGCGGCGGTCTTCTGCTCCAGCCAGGGGCGGACATCCAGGGTGGCCGTGATGTGGCTGTCCGGGACGCTGCGCATGGTCATCTCGGTGAGTCTGCCCGGTCGGGTGAGGTGGTCGGCGAGTGAGGGAACCGCCGAGTGGGGGTGTGTGGCCAGGTAGAGGGCGCTGGGCTGCCAGGGTTTGCCGGCCTGTCGGTATAGCTGATCGAGGCCGGCCGCGTGGACAGCGATCAGGGTGACCCGGTGCGTGTGCAGGTGGTCCGGGTGGCCGGTGAGTCCGCCGTAGGCGTCATGGGTGACCACGACCCGGGGACGGAACTCGCGTATGTGCGCGACCAGCCGCTCCACCGTCTCGTCGAGCGGTGCGTCGCAGAAGCGCATCCTGCCCGGGGCCGATTCCTGTGCTCTCGCGTCGGCGTATCCGAGCATGCGCGGTGTGCCGGCGCCGAGGATCCGGAGCGCCTCGGCCAGTTCCGCGGCGCGGGCGGTGTCCTCGGCCCAGGTCGTGGTGACGACAGCGGTGCGGCCACCTGCGGCCGCGTGGCGGGCGAGTGCTCCGCCGGACCAGAGGGACTCGTCGTCCGGGTGGGCGTAGACGGCGAGCAGGCTCGGAGCAGACATCGCTGGGTCACCTTCCGGGACGGGGGCAAGCCGGTCAGGCCTGCGGTGGCAGGCCCCTGTGAGGGGGCAGGGCTCACACCTCGCCGCCGGTGTCGATCACGCAGAATCGATTCCCGTCGGGGTCGGCCAGCACCACGAAGTCCGCTTCCTGCGGGTAGCTGTCCCAGTCGATCCGCCGCGCGCCGAGGGACACCAGCCGCTCGACCTCGGCCGCCTGGTCCGACGCGTCCCCCGCGTACAGGTCCAGATGGATCCGCGGACGGTCCTGCACCGGCGTCTCGCTGCGGCCGAGCGAGAGCCGGGGCCCGGCCCCCCGCGCCGGGATCAGGACCACCCAGTCGTCTTCCATCTCGTCCCGTGGCACGTAGTCCAGGGCCCTGGTCCAGAACGTCGCGGCGCGGCGTACGTCCGAGACCCCCATCACGACCGATCCGATACGCAGCATGCCGCGAGTCAATCAGACGGCTCCCGCGCGAGTGCCCCGCGAGAGCCCGCCGACCTGTCTGCGGGCTCGGTCCCGGCCCGGTCCCGAGCCCGCGAAATCTTCTTCAGAAAAAATCTCGCCCGAGAGGTATCAGGTGCCGAGGAGGGGGCAGACGGACTGTCGACCCGAGCTCGCGGCCTCTCCCCCCTGGCCGCTCGGGCTCCGCGGCCCCACCGGCTCCCCCCCCTGCCGGTGGGGCCGCTTTCTGCTATTTGACCGATCCCGCCATCACGCCCTGCACGAAGTGCCGCTGGAAGGCGAAGAACACCACCAGTGGGACCACGAGCGAGAGGAAGGCTCCCGGGGCCAGGACGCCGATGTTGCTGCCGAACTGCCTCATCTCGGACTGGAGGGCGACCGTCAGCGGCTGGGACTCGCTGTCCGCGAAGAGCAGCGCCACCAGCATGTCGTTCCAGACCCAGAGGAACTGGAAGATCGCCAGACTGGCCAGGGCCGGCCGGCCGAGCGGCAGGATCAGGCGGGTGAAGATGCGCCACTCTCCGCCGCCGTCCATCCGCGCGGCCTCCAGCATTTCGCGGGGGATCTCCGCGAAGTAGTTGCGGAGCAGGAAGATCGCGAACGGGAGACCGTAGGCGACGTGGAAGAGGATCACGCCCGGGATGGTGCCGAAGAGTCCGATCGTGCCGAACAGCTTGGCGACCGGCAGCAGTCCGATCTGGACCGGCACCACGAGGAGCCCGACGACGACCAGGAAGATCGCGTTGCGGCCGGGGAACTCCAGCCAGGCGAAGGCGTATCCGGCCAGTGCGGCGATGATGACGACCAGCGCGGTGGTCGGCACCGAGATCAGCACGGTGTTCCAGAAGGCCTGGGTGATGCCGGAATCAGCGAACAGCGCGGTGTAGTTGTCCAGGGACAGCTGACCGGGGTCGGTCAGCGCCGTCCACCAGCCCTTGGCCGCGTTGTCGCCGTCGGATCGCATCGACGACAGGAACAGCCCGGCCAGCGGGGTGATCCAGACGAGTGCGACGACGATCAGGATCGCCTGGACGACTCCGTTGCCCAGGAGCCCGGTGAGCCTGCCGATACTGCGCCGGCGGGGGGCTGCCGCCCGGGTGGGCTCGGGGGCCGGGGTCTTGGCCGGCGGCGGGGACGGCCGGCGCTCGATCGTGCTGTGGCCGCTCATGCTCCGCTCCTTCGGAAGCGCCGGACGTTGAAGATCATGGCGGGGACGACCAGCAGCAGAAGGAGGACGCTGATGGCACTGCCGAGCCCCTGGTTGTTGCCGCCGCCGAAGGACACCAGCCACATCCGGGTCGCCAGCACGTTGGCCTCTTCCTGCACGGGCCCCGGCGCGATGATGTAGACGAGGTCGAAGACCTTCATCACGTTGATCACCAGGGTCACGAAGACGACCGTGAGCACCGGGGCGAGCAGCGGGACCGTGATCCTGCGGAAGATCTGCCACTCGTTGGCGCCGTCCATCCGGGCCGCCTCCAGCGCGTCCCGCGGCAGCGCGGCGAGTCCCGCGCCGATCAGCACCATGGAGAAGCCGGTCCAGATCCACAGATAGGCGCCGATGATCGCCGGGGTGACCAGTGCGGGCCCGAGCCAGGAGATGCCCTGGTACGGGGCGGCGAAGTTCTCCGCCGGGAGACGGACGGTGTACGAACCGTCCTTCAGGCCCGTGAAGGTGAAGGACCCGTCGGCGGCCGTGGTGGCCTTCGCGGCCATCTTTCCGTCCCGTACGGCCTCCACCGACATGCCCGGCAGACCCTTCTCGGCCGGGTCGACCTTGCCCGGGCTGCCGCCGCCTCCGGGCGTGAAGTCGTGGTAGACCACGCCGCTGAGTTCGTCCGCGGCCGGTGCCGCGGAGCCGGCGGCCCGTGCGGGCTTCGCCTCGGCGGGCATCTTGTCGGGTGCGACCCCGACGAAGCCGAGCGTGACGGATGTGCCGGGGGCGACCGCGTCGGCCGTACGGTACGAGCCGCCCTTGTCGGCGGCTAGGCCGAACCCTTGCCGGGCCCGGGCCGTCGGATAGGCGGACCGGTCGTCGAAGGCGTCGTGGACGCCGACGGCGACGGCGTTGAGCACGCCCTTGTTCGGGTCCTCCTCGTACGCGAGGCGGAAAATGATGCCGGCCGCCAGGAACGACACCGCCATCGGCAGGAAGAGGACCAGTTTGAAGGCGGTCGCCCAGCGCACCTTCTCGGTGAGCACGGCGAGGACGAGTCCCAGGCCGGTCAGCAGCACCGGGGCGACGACGACCCAGATGGTGCTGTTGCGGATGGCCTTGAGGGTGGCCGGGTCGCTGAATATCTCGGCGTAGTTCTGACCGCCGACGAAGCGGTCACCACTGGCGTCGAAGAGGCTGCGGCCGGCGGAGAAGAGCACCGGGTAGACGACGAGGGCACCGAGCAGCAGCAGGGCGGGGAGGACGAACACCACCGCGAAGTTGCGCTTCTTGAGCTGGGCGCGGCGCCGTGGGTTCGCGGCGCGGGCGGATGCGAGAACAGCCATGACCGCTGCCTCAGCTCTTGTACGCCTTGGCGGCCGCGGCTTCGAGCCGGGCCGCGGTGGCCTTGGGGTCGGAGGGGTCGCGCAGGAAGTCCTGGAGGAGCTTCCACTCACCCGTGCCCTTGGTCCCGCCGAATGCGGCCGGGGCCTGGTCGGACATGTCGAAGCGGACCGAATCACCGGCCTGGATAAGCGACTTGGCCGTGGCGCGTGTCGTGTCGTCTCCGTACGAGGCGAAATCGACGTCCTTGTTGGGCGACAGGAAGCCGCCGGCGCCGGCCCACACGGAAGCCGCTTCGGGAGTCGCCAGGAACTCCAGCAGCTGGTGCGCCGCCTTCTGGTTCTTGCCGTCCTTGAGCACGACGGCGGCGTCACCGCCACTGACCACGGGCGCTTTGCCGCTGTCGACGGCTGGAAACGGGAAGAACTTGGCGTCCTCGCCGAGCTTCTTGCCGAAGTCGTCCTTGGCCATGCCGCCGACGAAGTCGCCCTCGTAGACCATGCCCGCCTTCGGCTCGGGGCCGAAGACCTGCTCCACGGAGCCGGGGAAGTCGGTGCGCAGCGCGCCGGCCGCGCCTCCGGCGACGAGCTGCTTGTCCTTGAACACCTCGCCGAGCGTGGTGAGTGCCTTGACGACGCTGGCGTCGGTCCAGGGCAGGGTGTGGGTGGCGAGCTGGTCGTACTTCTCGGGTCCGGCCTGGGAGAGGTAGATGTTCTCGAACCAGTCGGTGAGGGTCCAGCCGTCCTCGCCGGCGACGGAGAAGCCGGGGAGTCCGGAGTCGGCGATCGTGCGGCCGGTCTTCACCATCTCGGTGTAGCTCTTGGGCTCCGCGACGCCGGCCTGTTCGAAGGCGCTCGGGCTGTACCAGACGGTCGACTTGTGCGCGGCCTTGAAGTAGAGGCCGTAGTAGGTCTTGTCGACGGTCCCGTACTCCTTCCAGACCGAGGCGAGGTTGGCGGAGGCGGTCGTCGCCGCCTTCTTCGACAGCGGTGCGAGCCAGCCCTCCTTCGCGAACTGCTGGAGTACGCCCACCTGCGGGACCATGGCGACGTCCGGGGCGTTGCCGCCCTCGATCTTGCTGCCGACGAAGGTGGAGACGTTGTCGCCGGTGGGCACGAAGACCGTCTTGGCGCCGGTCTCCTCGGTGAAGGCGTCGAGCACCTTGCGGAAGTTCTTCTGCTCGCTGCCCGTCCACACACCGGCGATGGTCACGGTCTGGCCGTCGAGGGGCTTGCCGCCGCTCGCCGGTCCGGTGGTGCCGCCGCAGGCCGTGGCGCCGACGGCGAGGGTGAGTGCGGCCGAAGCGGCTGCTGCTGTACGCCGGTTGATCGAGGGTCGTCGCATGGTGGTTCCTTCCGAGGGTGGGTGAGGAAGAGGGACTTCAGGCAGTGGGGCAGTCGCCCGTCCACCAGGCGGCGGTCGCCCCGGGGAGCATGCCGTCGGGGCAGGGGCCGCTCGACAGGAGCGGAGTGCCGGCGACCGGCGCCGGCACGGGGTCGGTGCCGAAGTTGACGGCGCAGATCAGTCCGTCGCCGCGGACCATGGCCAGCACCTGTGGCGGCGTGTCCAGCCAGCGGAGCGAGCCTTCGCCCAACTGGGGCAGGCTGCGCCGGAGTTGGAGTCCTTCGCGGTAGAGGTGCCAGAAGGAGCGGGTGTCGGCCAGTGCCAGGTCGGTGGCGTGCGCGGCGAACCACTCGGGCTGCGGCAGCCACGGCCGGGCACCGGCCTCGCCCTGGCTGAAGCCGAACGGGGAGGCGTGGCCGGACCAGGGCAGTGGGACGCGGCAGCCGTCGCGGATGCGTGCCCGGCTGCCGGTGCGGTGGAAGATCGGGTCGGTGAGCACTTCGTCCGGCAGGTCCAGGACTTCGGGGAGGCCGAGTTCCTCTCCCTGGTAGACGTACGCGGCTCCGGGCAGTGCCAGCATCAGCAGGGCGGCGGCGCGGGCGCGTGCGGCGCCGAGTCCGCTGCCCTCGACTCCGGGCTCACCGGCGTACCGGGTGACCGTGCGCACCTGGTCGTGGTTGTTGAGGACCCAGGTGACGGTGGAGCCGGTGCCGGCGATGTCGCGTATCGCCTCGGTGATGGTCTCGCGGAACGCGCCGGCGTCCCACGGTGCGCTGAGGAGGTCGAAGAAGAACGCCTGGTGGAGTTCGTCGGGCCGTACGTACTCGGCGTGTTCGCGTGCTGTCGGTACGGAGACCTCGCCGACGAGCAGCCGTTCGTTGCCGTCGCGCGCGGCGTACTCCTCGCACACCGATCGCCAGCGGCGCCACACCTGGTGGACCTCGGGCTGGTTCCAGGCGAGCGGGTTGACCGAGTCGCGGGAGCGTTCGTCCGCCTCGGGGTCGGCGGAGTCGGGGAGTTCGGGGTGCTTGTAGAGGCCGGCGGCGACGTCGATCCTGAAGCCGTCGACGCCCCGGTCGAGCCAGAAGCGGAGTACGTCCTCGAAGGAGTCGCCGACTTCGGGGTTGCGCCAGTTCAGATCGGGCTGCTGCGGGGTGAACAGGTGCAGGTACCACTGTCCCGGGGTGCCGTCGGGCTCGGTGATCCGGCTCCAGGCGGGGCCGCCGAACATCGCGCGCCAGTTGTTGGGGGGCTCCTCGCCCCGGGGGCCGCGCCCGTCCGCGAAGTGGAAGCGGCCGCGGGCCGGGCTGCCGGGTCCGGCGGTGAGGGCCTCGCGGAACCACGGGTGCTCGCTGGAGCAGTGGTTGGGGACGATGTCGAGCAGGAGCTTGAGCCCGAGCCTGCGGGCGTCGCCCATCAGCAGGTCGAATTCGGCGAGGTCGCCGTAGACCGGG
Source organism: Streptomyces sp. AM8-1-1 (assembly GCF_032229325.1). Classification (NCBI taxonomy): domain Bacteria; kingdom Bacillati; phylum Actinomycetota; class Actinomycetes; order Kitasatosporales; family Streptomycetaceae; genus Streptomyces; species Streptomyces sp. AM8-1-1. Next base: position 7,821,710 of record NZ_CP135086.1, on the reverse strand, counting down.
TCGACGTCGCGGTAGTCGGCGACGTCGTATCCGTGGTCGTGCTGCGGCGAGGGGTAGAACGGGCTGAGCCAGATGCCGTCGACGCCGAGCTTGCGCAGGTACGGCAGTCCGGCGCGGACGCCGGCGAGGTCGCCGATGCCGTCCCCGGTGCTGTCGAGGAAGCTGCGGACGTAGACCTGGTAGATCACCGCGTCGCGCCACCATGCGGTGGCCGTGCGGGAGGAGCGGCCTGGGGCGGCCGGAAGGGTGGTGAGCATCTCGCGTCGACCTGTTCCTGCTGGATGCGAGTGCGCCCCGGATCGGGTGCGCTGTGATGCCTGCATGTTAAGTAGCGATGACGGCAGGGTGTCAACGAAGTCGCCTAAACCAGCCCGGGTATGCCCGACTATCTCCACATTACAAAGAACGGCTTGCTACTTAACATGTAAGTTGCAAGCCGTTCAGAGGGAGCGGAAAGGGGTCACTGCCTGCGGGCGATGGAACCCAGTTCGCGGGACAGCCGCACCGTGGCCTGCCCGGGCGTCTGCCGCAGCGCCATGACGTCCTGCACGACGGCCTGCACCGCCAGGCTCACCTGGTCGTACCGCGGGCTCTTGGGCCGCGGCTCGGCCGCCAGCACGCTCTGCCGCAGTGTGGGCAGATAGGGGTACGCCCGGATCAGCCCGGGATCCTCGTACAGGTCCGCGCGCACCGGCGGCAGCGAGCCCTCCGTCAGCACCTGACGCTGAACCCGTTCGCTGGTCAGATAGGCGATCAGATCGGCGGCGGACTCCGGATGGCGCGAGTGACTGCTCACGGCCAGATTGGAGCCGCCGAGCACACTGGTACCGGGACCGTCCGGACCCGGCAGAGGCACCGCGCCGAACTTCCCCGCGACCTTCGACCCCGGGGCGTTGGCCTCCGAGTGGACATACGGCCAGTTCCGCAGGAAGAGCAGCCGGCCGTCCTGGAAGGCCTGCCGGGACTCCTCCTCCTTGTAGTCACGGGCCTCGGGGGAGATCCACCCTTCGCGCACCCCGCTCGCCAGGAACTCCAGCCCGTCCCGGGCCGCCGCCGAGTCCACCGTGACCCGGGCGCCGTCGTCACGGAGGATCGAACCGCCCGCCGAGTGGACCGCCTCGGTGGCGTTCACCGTCAGCCCCTCGTACGGCAGGAACTGGCCCGCATAGCCGTCCAGACCGTAGCGGGGGGCGAGGGTCCTGGCCTGCCGGGCGAGCTCCGCCCAGGTGCGGGGCGGCCGTTCGCCCGCCTTCTCCAGGATGTCCTTGCGGTAGTACAGCAATCCGGCATTGGTGACATAAGGCACCGCGTACAGGCGGCTGTCGAAGGTGGCCGTGTCCACGACCGGAGCCAGGAAGCTGTCCAGGGGGAACCGGTCGCGCTCCAGCGGGGAGATCCAGCCCGCCGCGGCGAACTCCGAGGTCCACGCGACATCGATGTTCAGCACATCGAAACGGTCACTGCCGGAGCGCAGTTCGCTGGTCATCTGCGCCCGGGTCTCGTCCGCCGAGTCCGGCAGCTCGACCAGAGTCACCTGCTCCTGCGGATGTCCGCTGTTCCAGTCGTCGAGCAGCGGACCGAGGTACTCGGTCAGATCGCCCGCCGTCACCAGCGTCATGGGACCGCGGCCGTCACCGGCCGGGCCCGCCCGGCTGCCGAAGCCCGCGTAGCCCGCGAGCAGTACGGCGAGTACGAGGAGCCCCCTACCCGCGGCATGCATCCACCGCATAGGTTCCTCCCGGTACACCGATCCGGCCACGACGCCGTTCAATGTGGCCTATGTATACCCGTTAGGCATGGGCGATACTAGACGTCCAGGCAGAGAAGGCGGGTGGCACGAACCACACCCCGCGTCCGAGCAACAAGAGACTACGGACCTCGGAGGGAGGGAGCGCGTGCGGCTGCCGCTCCTGGCTCTCCTCACCCGTGGACCGGCGCACGGTTACGAGCTCAAGCAGGACCTTGAGAAGCTCCTGGGCGCCGCGTACCCTCAGTCGAACGTCGGCCAGATCTATGTCACCCTGGGGCGGCTGGAAAAGGCCGGTCTGATCGCCGGCGAGGACGTCGAGCAGGCCGGCAGGCCCAACAAACGCACCTACCGGCTCACCGATGCCGGGCACGAGGCCGTACTGGCCTGGTTCGAGGAGACCACCGACGAGCCGAGGGTGCGGGACGAGTTCTTCATGAAGATCGCCCTTGCCCCGGAGTCCGGACTGGCCGACCCGATCGTGCTGATCAACAAGCAGCGTCGGCAGTATCTGAACACCATGCGGGACCTGTCGAAGCTCGCGGTGGCCGAGGACCGGGACAACCGGATCTCCCAGCTGCTGATCGAAGGCGCGATGCTGCATCTGCAGGCCGACCTCGACTGGCTCGAACGCTGTCAGGAGGAGCTGGAATGAGCGACGACGCCACTCCCGCCGAGCCGGGCACAACGCCCGGCGAGCGGGGCGTCGTACCGATCGTGCGCGCCGAGGGCCTGACCAAGACCCACCACGGCGAAGGCGCCCCGGTACCGGCCGTGCGCGGGGTGGATCTGGTGGTCCAGCCCGGAGAGTTCGTCGCCGTCACGGGGCCCTCCGGCGCGGGCAAGTCCACGCTGCTCCATCTCATCGGCGGACTTCAGCGGCCCGACAGCGGAAGTCTCTGGCTCGACGGACGCCAGGTCGACGGCTATCGCGAGGCCCGCTGGGCGATGCTGCGCCGGCGCAGCATCGGCATCGTCTTCCAGTTCTTCAATCTGGTCTCCGATCTCACGGTCGCCGACAACGTGGAACTGCCCGCCCTGCTCGCGGGCGCCTCGCCCAGGGCGGCGCGGGAGAGCCGGGCGGAACTGCTCAGCGAACTCGGCCTCGAAGGCCGGAAACGCTCCATGCCCGGCGAACTGTCCGGCGGTGAGCAGCAGCGGGTGGCGCTGGCCCGGGCACTGGTGAACCATCCGGCGCTGCTGCTCGCCGACGAACCGGCGGGCAGCCTGGACAGCAAGGGCACCCGCGAGGTGCTGCGGCTGCTCTCCCGCTTCCACCAGCGTGGCCAGACGATTCTGCTGGTCACCCACGACGCCCGGATGGCCAGTGCGGCCGACCGTGTCATCAGCTTCTTCGACGGGCGAATAGCCGACGACGCGGCACTCGGGGCGGGGTCCCGCGCCACGGGAGCCGGAGTCTCCGGTGTGCTCGAACTGAAGGAGTGAGCGTGCGGGCCACACTTCGCTGGGCGCACGCCGATCTGCGGGCCCATCGCGGGCAGTCGGTCTTCGTCGTGCTCGCCAGCGCGGGGATCATCAGTTCCCTCCTGCTCGCCGTGGCCCTCTTCAGCTATGCGGCCAACCCCTGGCAGCGGATCTTCACCCAGTCCGACGGAGCCCATGTCTGGCTCCACACCCGGGCCGCGGCGGACACCGACGCGCTGTCCGATCTCGAAGGGGTCGCCGGGGTCTCGGGCCCGTACCGCACCGGGAAGGCGACGCTGGAGTCCCGTGGCGTACGGGCGAGTGTGTCCCTGCGCGCGACCGGGACCCGGCCGCCCGATGTCGCCCGGCCGCTGGTCACCGACGGCAACTGGCTGGACGCCGGCGCGGGCGGTGTGGTGCTGGAGAGTTCCGTCGCCCGAGTCCTGTGGGCGGAGCCGGGTGACAGCCTGACCGTGAAGGGACCGGACGGCGCCGCGCACACCCTGCGGGTCGCCGGCGTGGCCGAGGCCGCGGAACCTCTCTACCGCCCCGGGGGCGAGCCCGGCATCGGCTGGGTGCTGCCCCGCACGCTCGACCAGGTCGCCCCCCGCAGCACCTCGCAGAGCGTGGGACTGCGGCTGCACGACCCCGCCGATCTCGACTTCACCGTCCAGCAGGCCGTGACGCTGCTCGGCGCGGACCGGGTCGCCGAGGTGACGAAGTGGCAACAGGCACGGGCCGAGGCCGGCAGCGACGACCGGCTGCTCGGGCAGCTGTTCGCGGTGTTCGGCCTGGGTGCCCTGCTGGCCGCCGCTCTCGCCGCGTCCGGCGCGATCGGCGCACGGATCCGGGGACAGCTGCGGGACATCTCCGTCCTCAAGGCGATCGGTTTCACCCCGGGCCAGGTGGTCCGCGGCTTCCTCCTCCAGCACCTCGCGTTCGCCCTGCTCGGTGTCGCTCTGGGCACCGCCGCGATCGCCGTCCTGGGCTCCCGGATACCCGGCCGCATCGGTGAGGCGGCCGGAGTCTGGCAGGACCTGCCCGGGCACACGGCCCTGATGATCGGGGTCCCGAGCGGCGCGGTCCTGCTCATCGCCGCCGCCACCACGCTCGCCGCCTGGCGGGCGGGACGGGTCCCGCCGGTACCGATGGCACGGTCCGCGCTTCCGTCGGCCTCGCCCATGACCGGTCTCGGCCGACGGGCTCTCGGCCTGCGGGTGCCGCCCGCGCTGGTGCTCGGGTGGCGGGCCGCGTTCCCCCGGCGTGCGCGCACCCTGCTGACGGTGGCCCGCCTCGCGCTCCCGCTGCTGCTGATCACGGTGGCCCTGGTCGCCTGGTCCACGCTGGACGTGTTCCGCAGCCGCCCCGCCGACATGGGCGTTCCCGCGGCGCTGACCGTACGGGCCGAGCAGCCCGGCAGCCCTTCCGGGCAGCAGCTCGACCGGGCGCTGACCGCGCCACCGGCCGTCGCCGCCGTCCATCCCGGAGTGGAGGTCGCGGCCCTCGTACCCGGGCAGACCGGCACCATCACCCTGCGTGGTCTCGGCACCGCCGGGTCGCCCTATCCCTTCACGGTGGTGGAGGGACGGGCCGCCGACGGGCCCGACGAGGCCGTCGCCGGACAGGGACTGCTCGATCTGCTGGACGTCCGGGTCGGTGACTGGGTGCGGATGACCGTCGAGGGGCGGCCGCAGATTCTGCACATCGTCGGGCGGAGCATCGAACCCGAGGCGGGCGGCCGGGTGATCTCGACGACGGTGGACACCCTGGCGGAGCGCGATCCCGCGCTGCGGCCCGACTTCTACCATCTCGTGCTGCGCCCCGGCGCCGACCCGCGTGCCGTGAGCGACGCGCTCGCCGCGGCGGCCGGCGGAGCCCTGGAGATCCGCGAGACACCGAATCCGGCGGACCGGCTGGAGCCGGCACGGGGGGTGATCGCGACGCTGATCGGTGTGCTGGCGCTGATCGGGCTCACCGAGCTGCTGACGGTCATCGGCACGGGGGTGCGCGACCGCGGCCGCGATCTGCTGGCGCTCAAGGCGATCGGGCTCACTCCGCGCCAGATCAGCGCCGCGATCGTGACGGCCGCGGGGTTCACCGCGCTGCTCGCTGCCGCGCTGGGTACCGGGCTCGGGGTGCTGTCGGGCAGCTGGCTGGTCGACATCCAGGGCCGCTCCAGCGGTATGGGCGCGGGCATCGCCCATGCCCCGCCGGCACTGCTGCTCGCCTCGGTGGCCGCCGGGGCCGTGCTGGGCGCCGTCGCGGCAGCGGCGCTCCCCGCCACCAGGGCGGCGCGCAGACGACTGGCGGACTCCCTGGCCGAGACGCTCTGAGGCGAACCTCCCGGCCCCGCCCCGCAGTTGGCACGTACTTGGCTCGGAGTTGTCCCACGCCGTGATCCAACTCCGTGCTTTCATACGGCAGTCAGCGGGAATGACTCATGTTCCTCGGGGGAACGGAAGAGGGGCCTGCTCATGTCGACGGGGGATCCACAGAACCGCATTCCGGCCTATCCGGGCGTCGAACGCTTCATCGACGCCTTCGACAAGCTGGTGGTGCAGCCGCGGCGCAGCCGCAGCAGAGTACCGGTCGTCCTGCTCAGCGAGCCGGGCGACGGAAGTGCCGGGCGGCGGATCGTCGCCGGGCTGCGGTCCCGGATGCGGGGCCGCAGTGAAGTCCTCGCACCGCACGCGTACATTCCGCAGATCCCGGACGGGGCGGATCCGCCGCCGCTCGAACTCTTCGAGCATCTGACCCTTCAGCTCGCGGAGACGATGCCGCCCGGGACCGGTGAACTGCGGCTGCACAGCTACCGGTTGCTCCGATCCGTCGTGACCGCCCCGGCCATCGAGGGCCTGATGGAGCGGCGCCACGCCGAGCTGCGCAACCACTGCTACGCGGAGCACCGCAACTGGTCCCGCACCGCGCAGACCCTGTGGTGGCTCGGCGGCCGTGACCAGGCGAGCGGCGGCACCCTCCTCGAACTGCTGTGGAACTTCATCGCCGGTCCGCTTTTCCAGCGGCTGCCGCGCGCCCTCTACAGCTGGCGCGCCAACCGGCGCATGCTCGGCCGGGCCCGCAGCCGCAGCTGGTACGCGGAGTGGGTACGGCGCCAGCACGGCAGTCCGCCCACGGACTTCTTCCGCTCCGCCCTCGACCTCGTGCACGGTGAACCGGCCACTGAGCCCGAGCGGATGGACCGGGTGCTGATGCACGCCCTGCTCGCCGATCTCGACCAGGCGTGCCGTTCCCGGATGTTCAACCCCTGGCGGCGCAGGCGCACCACCCGTTTCGTGCTGCTCTTCGACGAGGCGGGCCCCGCCGACTCGCGCGTCCAGCGTTTCCTGCGGGAGTTGCGCTCCGCGATGGAGGATCTGCGCTGCACCTCGGTGTTCGCCGTCGCGGGCGGCGTGCGCTCGCTCGCCTCGCGTATCCCGGACATCGACGCCACCGGTCTCGCGCACGCCGGCGCGGAGCTGATCAACATCGAGCGCCGCGGGATGACGCCGGGGCAGCCGACGGGCATCGTCGTCCCGGTGACGGAGGTCCCCGAGGACGATCAGGCGGCGGTCTACTGGCTGGGCCGCTGGCCGACGCTGGTGACACCGTCGCCCCGCTGGGGGCCGGGTGCGGAGGTGGCCGGCGTACTCGGGGTCGGCACCGTGGCGCTCGCCGTCGCGGCGGCTCTGGTCCTCGTACCGGACGTACGGGGCGGGGACGACGACGATCCGTGCCAGGGCTCCACGTTCCTCGGCACGGACGGGCAGTGCGTCGGTGTCGCCGAGGGAGCGGCGGGCTTCGGCAGGGGCCCCAGCGAGCAGGCCGTACGGGCCGTGCTGCAGCAGATCGAGCGGCAGAACGGGGAGGTCGACACCGAACTCGCGGGCAGGCGCGCCGACGACCGCCGCCCCGGCCGCCGTACCGTCGTCTACTTCGGTCCGCTCACCGGCGGCAAGGACGCCGAGGACCCCGTGCGCGGCGGCACCCTGGCCGAGCTGCGCGGAATCGCGCTGGCACAGCAGCACATCAACGCCCAGGCGCTTCGGTCGGGCGAACGCGTACCGCTGCGGGTGCTGGCCGCCAACGCCGGTGACCGGTTCAAGGACGCGCCCGCCGTCGCCGAGCGGATCGCGGAACTCGCGGCGCGGGACCCCTCCATCGCCGGCGTCGTCGGCTTCGGGCAGAGCCGCCGCAAGACGTACGACGCGATCCGCGTTCTCGACAAGGCCGGCATCCCGATGGTCGGCACTTCGGGGACGGCCGATGAACTCCTGCGCCAGGGCGAGCACTACTACCAGACGGCCCCCACGGATTCCCGGGCGGCGGAACTGATGGCCGTGTTCGCGAAGAGCGCCGCCATGACGGGCGGACGGACGGCTCTGCGGGTCAGCCTCGTCGCGGACGCGACCGACGCATACAGCAACAGCCTCGCCGCCTCCTTCCGTGCCTCCTACGGTCCGGCGCGCACCGACGTGCTCCTCTACACACCGAACGACGCCCCGGAACCCGAGCCCGTACCGGGCGCGGTGAACGGCCGGCCGGTACCCACCGTGGAGGACCTCGCCCGCGAGGTCTGCCGCGCGGTCCAGAAGGAACCGCGGACGGCGGTGGTGTGGTCGGCGCGCGCCAGTCAGTTCCAGCTGTTCCTGGCGGAGATCTCCCGCTTCTCCGGCGACTGCCCGAAGATCAGCGTGCTCGGCGGTGACGACGTCACCAATGCCCTCACCGAACAGCAGCGCCCCTGGGACGACTTCACGGGCCTCACCCTCTTCTACGCCTCGCACGGCTACGCGCCCACCCTGGCGAAGGAGAGCCCGGAGGCAGCGGCCTTCCTCACCGCGTACGACCGCGCGTACAGCACCGACCGCACGCCCAGCACCAAGGCGATGCGCGAGGACGGCCATGTCGCACTCGCCTGGGACGCGTTGCGCTATCTCGCCGAAGGCATCGACCAGGCGTGGCGCACCACCGGCAGTCACGACGACCGTCTCGACCGCGGCCTGCTGCAAGGGGTGCTCTACCAGGGCCTGGGCGGCGGCGGTTTCGACGGCGCGACCGGCAGGATAGACGCCCACGGCGCGGCGGGCGGCGGACGGGTGACGGAGAACAAGCTGCTCGCGGTGCTGCGGGGCAGCAACGGGCAGCCGGCGACGGAGCTGCTGTGCGGCACGGTGACGCGCGGCGACGAACGCCGGACGTGGGGCCCGAAAGGCAAGGAGTTCCCCTGTCCGCAGAGGTGACCGGTCACGCAGTGCGAGGGGTGAGCCGGGACGGGCGGCTCGGTAGCATCGGGCGATGAACCGTCCTCGGCTGATCGCCACCGACCTCGACGGCACGCTGCTGGGCCCCCGCGGCGTCCTGTCGCCGCGCACGCTGAGCGCCCTGCGGGCCGCCGTCTCCGCCGGTACGGAGGTCGTCTTCGTCACGGCCCGGCCGCCCCGTTTCGTCGACATGCTCACCGCCGCGACCGGCCTGGTCGGCACGGCGGTGTGCAGCAACGGGGCCCTCGTCTACGACGTCGCCTCACGGATCGTCGTCGAGACGCGGGCCCTGCCGCTGCCCACGGCCCGCCAGGTGGCCACGGCCCTGGCGGCGGCCGCTCCCGGGCTGGGTTTCGCCCTGGAGACCGGACACCATCTGCTGTACGAGCCGGGGTTCGGGCTGCGCTTCGAAGGGGCCGCGGAGTTCGAGGTGGCGGTGGCATCCCTGGTGGAGCTGTGGCTGACGGAGGTGCCCGTTACCAAGCTGCTCGCCTGGTCGGCGCAGCTCGACGCGGACTTCCTGCTGGCGGCGGCGGAGGAGTCGGCCGGCGGGGTCGCCCAGTTCACGCACTCGGGCGGCCGCGGTCTGCTGGAGATCAGCGCACCCGGCGTGAGCAAGGCGAGCACGCTGTCCGCGCTGTGTGCCGTCCGTGGCATCGACGCGAGCGACGTCGTCGCCTTCGGTGACATGCCGAACGACCTGGCGATCCTCCAGTGGGCGGGCACCGGCTACGCGATGGCCAATGCCCACCCGGCGGTGCTGGCGGCCGTGGGGAGGCACACCGCGTCGAACGCGGACGACGGGGTGGCCGTCGTGCTCGAGGAGTTCTTCGGCCGGGGCTGACCGTACGTCGATGGCAGCGCAGCGGTGGCCCGGCGCCGTCACAGCATCACGTGTTTGCCCTGTGTGTAGTCCAGCAGGCCGGACATCGAGAGATCACTGCCGTACCCGGAGTGCTTGACTCCGCCGTGCGGCATCTCGGACACCGTCGTGCCGTGGGTGTTCACCCAGACGATCCCCGTGTGCAGGGCCCGGGTTGCCCGCATGGCGCGCTCGTGGTCGGCGGTCCACACACTGGCGGCGAGTCCGAACCGTACGTCGTTGGCCAGGCGGAGCGCCTCGTCCTCGTCGGTGAAGCGCTGCAAGGTGACGACCGGCCCGAAGATCTCCTCCTGCACGATCTCGTCGCTCTGGCGGACCCCAGCGATCACGGTGGCTTCGAGGAAGTGGCCGGGGCGCCGGAGGCGTGAGCCGCCGGTGACGATCTCGGCGTGGGCAGGGAGCCCGTTCAGGAGGCGTTCCACGGAGGCGAGTTGACCGGCACTGTTGAGCGGTCCGAAGTCGGCTCCCGGGCGCTGTTTCGCGGCGTGCGCCGCGAGGGCGGTCACGAACGCGTCGTACACCCGGGTGTGCACGAGGAGCCGTGTCGGTGCCGTGCAGTCCTGGCCCGCGTTGTAGTACGCGACCGTGGCGAGCTCCGCGGCGGTGGACTCGATGTCCACGTCGTCGTGCACGATGACGGGGGCGTTGCCGCCGAGCTCGAGGTGGACGCGTTTGAGGTCGGCGGCGGCGGCCGCGGCGATCTCCTGGCCCGCGCGGACGCTGCCCGTGACCGCGATCATCCGGACCTCGGGGTGGGAGACGAGGGCCCGGCCGGTGTCCCGGTCGCCGCACAGGACGTTCAGTACGCCCGGCGGCAGGTGGTCGGCGGCGATCCGCGCCAGCAGCGCGACGGACGAGGGCGTGGTGTCGGCGGGCTTGAGCACGGTGGTGTTGCCCGCCGCCAGAGCGGGGGCGATCTTCCACGCGGCCATCATCAGCGGGTAGTTCCACGGGGTGATCTGGGCGCAGACACCGATCGGTTCGCGGCGCAGCAGGGAGGTGCGGCCCTCGGTGTACTCCCCCGCCGCGGCACCCGGCAGGGCGCGGGCGGCTCCCGCGAAGAAGCGGAACGCGTCGACGATCGCCGGGAGTTCGTCGTCGCGGAACAGCTCGACGGGCTTGCCCGTGTCCCCCACTTCGGCCGCCACCAGGTCGTCCGCGTGTGCCTCCATCGCGTCGGCGATGTGCAACAGGGCGCGTTGCCGTTCGCCCGGGGTGGTCAGGGACCAGGTCTCATGCGCCGCTGCCGCCGCGGCGCAGGCCGCCTGGACATCGGCCGGTCCGGAGCGCGGGGCGCTGCGATGTGTCTCGCCGCTGGCGGGGTCGACGAGTTGTGTCACCTCGCCGGACGAGGCGGGCAGATCGGCGCCCCCGATGTGGTTGAGGATCACGGAGTCCTTCTCGGTCTCAGCCACGCCGCAGTGCCTCCTTCGCCGCCGCACGGCCGGTGCGGACGGCGCCTTCCATGTAGCCGGCGACCCACTGGTCGGAGCCGCAGACGTAGAAGGGCGGTTCGTGGGTCGCGTGCAGGGGGCCGACTCCCGTGACATCGCCGGGTGTCCACTGCGTGACATAGCCCTGGGTCCACGGGTCGGTGCCCCACAGGCGCAGATACGCGGCGACGGGCTGGTGGGCGTCGTCGCCGTAGAGACGGGCGATGTCGCCGAGCAGTTCACGATCGCGGGTGTGCGAGGGCATGCCGAGCAGGACGCCGTAGCGCTCCGGGGGAATCAGGGCGGAGAGGATTCCCTCGCTCTGCGGCCAGGTGCTGCCGAGCACTCCTTCGCACTCGGACAGCCCGTTGAGGTCGCGGCCACGCCAGAAGGGTTTGTCGTACGCGGCGGTGAACTTGGCCGCGACCGCCTGGCGTTGGCGATGCAGCGAGGCCAGGCGTTCGTCGGAGACACCCGAGACGGTGACCGATCGGAGGGGGCCGACGGGCAGGGCGCTGACGACGGCCCCGGCGGTGACGGTTTCCCCGCCGGCGAGACCGACCTCGACCCTGCCCGGTTCCACGGTGACGGATGCGACCGGAGCGCCGAGCCGTACCCGCTCCCCCAGTCCCTCCGCCATGCGCAGGGCCACCGTCGCCGACCCTTCGGCGACGCGCAGTCCTTCCCAGTCCTCGTAGTCGTAGTGGTCGCCGTCCCCGCTGCCGGGAACCGCGGCGTTCTTGCGCAGGGCGGCGAGCAGCGAGGTGCGTTCGTAGGAGCCGCTCGCGAGGGCGAGTTGGCCTATCTCCCACAGACGTACGACTCCGGGGGACGCCCCTTCGCCGCGCAGCCAGTCCCCGACGGACAGCCGGTCCAGCGCGGCGGCTTCGGGGTGGGACCACGGGTCGTCGGGGTCGACGGTCCGTGCGAGGGCGGTGAACGCTGCGGTGACCCGGCGGTGGCAGGCGTCGTCCCCGCCGGTGAACCAGTGCGGCGGGTCGCCCGCGGAGACGCCTTCCGGCGTGGCGCGGGCCATGGCGCCCGGCTCGGCGACATAGCTGGGGACGAGGGTGAGACCGAGTTCCGCGGCGAGGGCGAGGTACGCGGTGTGGGCGCGGCCGACCACTTCGCCGCCGAGCTGGACCAGCCGGCCGTCGGGAAGGCGGGTCTGTTCCACCCGGCCGCCGACGCGGTCGCGTGCCTCGACGACGAGGACGTCCGCTCCGCCGGCGGCGAGGTCGCGGGCCGCGGCGAGTCCGGAGAGCCCGGCGCCCAGGACGATGACGTCGTGGTTCATACGCGCTCCTTGGATGCGGTGTTCTCGCGTCCAGCGTGCCCGTCGAGGACCAGACAGTGCTCGGGCTTCCAGCCGATCTCGACGCTTTCGCCGCCGCTCCAGCGGTCCTCCATACGGGAGCGGTCGGTGTTCTGCTCCAGGACGGAGACGGTGATGCCGGGGGCGAGTTCGATGAGATAGGTGGTGGTGGGGCCGGAGTACACGGTTTCCCGGATGACGCCGTTCACCATGGCCATGTCGGGGGTGAAGTCGGAGAGCCAGATCTTCTCGGGCCGGATGGAGAGGCTGACGTTGCTGCCCTCGGTCACTCCGCTGCGGCTGCCGACGGGCAGCGACGGGCCCTTGTCGACGACCACGGAGCCGGAACGGTAGGTGCCGGGTACCAGGTTGGACGTACCCATGAAGGAGGCGACGAAGGTGCTCGCCGGGTGTTCGTAGACGTCCTCGGGGGTGCCGCACTGCTCGACGTGGCCCTCGTTCATCACGGCCACCCGGTCGGACATGGTCAGCGCCTCGTCCTGATCGTGGGTGACGAAGACGAAGGTGATGCCGATCTCGCGCTGGATCTGCTTGAGCTCGACCTGCATCCGGCGGCGGAGCTTGAGGTCGAGCGCCGCCAGCGGCTCGTCGAGCAGCAGGACCTGGGGGCGGTTGACGAGGGCACGGGCCAGGGCGACGCGCTGGCGCTGACCGCCGGAGAGCGTACGGGGTTTGCGGTCGGCGAGGGAGCCGAGCTGCACACGGTCGAGCATGTTGCCGACGCGCTCGCGGATCTCCTTCCGGCCCACGCCCTTGCGCTTGAGGCCGAAGGCCACGTTGTCGGCGACCGAGAGATGGTCGAAGAGGGCGTAGCTCTGGAAGACGGTGTTGACGTTGCGCTGGTTGGGCGGGAGGCAGGTGACGTCCTCACCGCCGAGCAGGATGGTGCCGTCGGTGGGATCGGTGAAGCCGCCGATCATCCGAAGCGAGGTGGTCTTGCCGCAGCCGGAGGGGCCGAGGAGCGAGAAGAACTCGCCGGCCCCGATGTCGAGGGAGAGTTCGTGCACGGCGAAGGAGCCTGCGTAGCTCTTGCTGACGCCGTCGAGGCGGACTGCGGGCGAGGTGTCCGCGGAGGTCGTGGTTGTCACGGCTGTCACTTCCCGGAGAGCAGATCGAGGCCGCCGCGGCGGCCGAACAGGCGCGGGATCGTCAGCGCCAGGACGATGAGGCCGACGGAGCCGGCCAGCATGAGGGTCCCGACGGCGTTGATGGTGGGCTGCACACCGAACCGGATCGCCGAGTAGATGCGTACGGACAGCGGCTGGGGCTCCACGCCGGTGGTGAAGTAGGCGAGGACGAAGTCGTCGAAGACGAGGGCGAAGATGAGGACCGCCGAGGCCAGGATGCTGGGGAGCAGGGCGGGCAGTGTGACCAGCCGGAGCGACTGCCAGCGGGTGGCTCCGAGGTCCATCGCGGCTTCCTCCACCTCGGGGTTGAGTGCCGCGATCCGCGAGCGGAGGATCACCGTCACATAGGAGATGGAGAAGGTGATCTCCGCGAGCATCACGGTGCCGGTGGAGAGGGTGATGCCCATGCCCTTGAAGAGCAGCATCGCCGCGACACCGGTGACGATCTCCGGGGTGATCAGCGGGACGAGCATGACCAGTCCCGCGAGGGAGCCGAGCCGGCTGCGGCAACGCACCAGACCGAGGGCCAGGGCGACGCCGAGGATCAGCGATCCCACCATCGCGACCAGGGCCACCTGCAGGCTCATCCCGAGCGACGACAGCAGGACGTCGTCCCGGAAGAACGCCGAGTACCAGCGGAGGCTGAAGTCCTCGAAGACGGTGAGGGACTTCTGGGAGTTGAAGGAGAAGAGGACGACGACGCCGATGGGGAGGTAGAGGAGGAGGAAGAACAGCACCGTGACGGCGATCGCGAAGCGTGGCCTGCGGTCGGTGCCTCGGCGGTGTCGGGTGCGGGAAGCGTGGCCCTGACGGGAGGCGGCGGACCTGCCCGCGCCGCGCGGCGAGGTGTCGGCCGCGGTGCGGGGGCCCGGCCGGCGCACCGGGTGGAGGGCGGGGCGCAGCGTCATCGGACCGCCTCCGCCTCGTCCTTGCGGGTGCGGCGCAGGTAGCCGATCATCCCGACGAACAGGACCGCCATCATCAGCATGGTGAGTGCCGAGCCGAGCGGCCAGTTCTGGCCCTGGAAGAACTTGTCCTGGATCAGGTTGCCGATCATGATCTGGTCGGGCCCTCCCATCAGTTGGGCGCTCACGAAGTCGCCCATGGCGGGCAGGAAGACAAGGACGCAGCCGGCTGCCGCTCCTTGCCGGGTGGCGGGCAGAGTGACGAAGAAGAAGGTCCTCAAGGGGCCGCCGTACAGATCGCGTCCCGCTTCGATGAGGGAGACGTCCATGCGTTCCAGCGCCGCGTACAGCGGGATGATCATGAAGACGATGAATCCGTAGACGAGTCCGGCGACGACTCCGGGGCCGGTCTGGAGGATCTTGGTGTCCCCGTCCGCGAAGCCCATGGCGCGCAGCGCTCGGAGCAGCGGTCCGTCGTCGGACAGGACCACGGACCAGCCGTACATCCGCACCAGGTAGTTGGCGAAGAAGGGCACGACGATGGCGGCGATCAGGAGGTTCTTGTAGCGGCCGCCGTGCAGGGCGATGGCGTAGGCGACGGGATAGGCCACCAGGAGGCAGATCACGCACGTGAGCAGTGCGTAGCCGAGGGAGCGGAGCAGCACGGCACGGTAGGCCGGGTCGGCCATCGCCGCGATGTTGTCGAAGTTGAGACCGAACTGCGGATTGCCCAGCGGATCGGTGGTGCCGAACGCGAGCGCGGCGACCAGCACGAGCGAGGCGATGAGGAAGCCGGTCATCCAGAGGGTGCCGGGAATCATCAGCCAGGTCCACAGCCGGGTGCCGGCGGCGGAGGGACCGGGGCGGGACCGGGACGCCCCTCGGCCGGGACGGGACAGGGGCTCCGCGCCGTCGGTACGCGGCGCGGGCTTCCCGCTGTCGGCTCGGTCCAGGGGTTTCCCGCCGTCGGGACGGGTGCGTTGTGCCATGTCAGCCGGCCTTCACATGGGTCCAGGCGGTGTCGCGGGCGCGTTCGCCCTTCGAGCTGCCGTTGCGGAAGAAGAGTTCGTCCTTGAGGTCGTCTGCGCCGACCAGGCACTGCGGGAAGGGCTCCACCAGGGCGGCGTAGGTGTCCTCGCTGCCGCCGACCGGCATGGGATAGCCGATGTACTCGATGTTCTTCTTCACGTTCTCCGGGCGGAGCATGTAGTCGATGAAGAGCATCGCCGTGCCGGGGTGCCGTGCGTCGGAGGGGATGGCGTAGCAGTCCGAGTTGACGGGGGCGCCTTCCTTCGCGACCTCGAAGCCCAGGACGGACGGGTCCTTGGCCTGCCCGAGCATGGCCGCCATGTCGCCGCTCCACGCCTGGGTCATCACCGCGTTGCCGTTGAGCAGGTTGTTGTAGCTGTCGCTGGAGAAGCCGCGCAGGTGGGGCCGGAGCGACTGCAGCGTGTCGGTGATGCGGTCCAGGTCCTTCTCGTCGGCGGTGCTGACGTCGAGGCCGAGCTTGAGCGCGCCCAGCCCGAGGACCTCGTCACGGTCGTCCAGCACGAAGACCTTGCCTTTGGCGCGCCGGTGCCACAGGTCCTCCCAGGAGCCGGTGAGCTCGCCGACACGGTCCTTCCGCCAGCCGATCCCGGTCTTGTACATGGTGAACGGGACGGTGTGGGCCGAGCGCGCGTCGTACCAGGGGTCGGCGAAGTAGTCGTACGCGCCGAAGACGGACTCGGCGTTCTTCAGCCGGGTGTGGTCGATCCGCCTCAGCCGGCGGCCCTCGGTCAGCCGCTGGGCCCACTTGGCCGTCGGGAAGATCAGGTCGTAGCGGTTTCCCGCGTTGAGCTTGGCGGCCATGCCCTCCATCGAGTCGAAGTTCGACTGGATGACCTTGACGCCGTACTCCTTCTCGAACCCTTTGAAGACGGCCGGATCGACGAAGTCGGCCCAGTTGAAATAGATCAGGTTCCCGTCGACGCGCACATCGATCGGGTCGTCGGGATCGCCGTGGGCGTTCGGATCCTCGGGCAGGAAGCCGCAGCCGGCTGTCGCTGCACCGAGTCCCAGGCCGAGAGCCGCGCCGGTGCTGGTGCGGAGGAAGGAGCGGCGGGACGGTGGGAGTGCCTCGGGGGACATCTACGGTCCTCTCCGTGGGGGTCCGTGGACGGACGAACAGTGCTCAGGGCGCGGTCACGGACGCACGGATGCCTGACTCCGTGCTCGACCTGGGAGCCGCCGGACGGTGTGGGGTGCACCGCCGCCGCGGTTCCGGTTTCTCCTGCCTGGGCCGCCGGTGTCGGCTCAGGGCGTCGGAGCGCTGCGGGGGATGTCCGGCCCGGCGGCGCCGCCGGCCCGGTCGCCGGTGCTGCCGTCGAGGTCTTCGCGGACGCGTCCGGCGAACCAGCCGACCGCCGCCTCACGGCGGGACAGCGGTCCGGGCTCGAAGCCCGGCGTGGTCAGTCCCTTCTGCACCCTGGCCACCAGCTCGGCGTCCTCGTCGTTGGTGATCCAGCCGATGTGGATGTTGAGCCGCCGGGCGAGGCGGGTGCGCAGTCCGGTGCCCCGGCGGGTGTAGAAGGCGCCGGGCACGGCCACCTGGTCCACCGCCGTGGGGATCGCGGTCCAGGCAAGCACATGGTCGGGGTAGAAGTCGATGAGTGTGTTGGGGTAGATCACGGCGTACCGCCACACCCTGCGGTCGGCCTCGGCGAGACCGGGCATCGGGGCGGCGATCCGCTGGTAGAGGCGTTCCGCCCAGTTCGAGGACGGCTTGTCGCGCAGGGGTGAGGCGAAGAGTGCGTACGCGTCCTCGATCTCGCAGGTGTAGCCCTGGTAGTCGAGGAGGCGCATCAGGCCCGGGTGGGCCACGGGTACGTGGTAGCCCTCCAGGTAGTTGTCGACGGCCACCTTCCAGTTGGCGTTCTGGACCTCGGCGCCTTCCAGATCATGGATCCGGCTGCGGCCCACGGGCACCAGGTCGGTGCCGGCGTAGTGGCCGACCGCTTCGGCGAGTCCGGCGCACTGCTTGGCCAGCGGTACGGCGTCCCGGTCGAGGTTGACGAAGACGAACCCGAGGAAGGACTCGACGGCCACCGAGTGGAGGCCGAGCTTCGGCTTGTCCAGGCAGGGGATCTGCCGTGCCTCGGGAGCTCCGACGAGGCGTCCGTCGAGCTTGTAGGTCCAGCCGTGGTACGGGCAGCGGATGGCTTTGCCACTGGGCTCGGGGGCCGTGACCAGCCGCGTTCCGCGGTGCCTGCACACGTTGAGATGGGCGGCGAGAGAGCCGTCCTCGGTCCTCACCACGAGGACTTCGCGTCCGGCGACGGACGCGGCGAGACGGGCGCCAGGTCCGGGCAGATCGGATTCATGACACGCGAGCTGCCAGGACCTGGCGAAGATGTTCCGGGTCTCGGCGGCTGCCGTGTCGGGATCCGTGTAGTAGCGGGCCGACAGCGCCTGACCCGGGCTTTCCTGGGTCTGACGGGTCGGCGGTGTCATGGTGACGGGAATGTCGGGCTGCATCGGCTGTCTCCTCCATGCCACGGGTGCGGCGATCGGTGTTGAGGCGGCCCACAGGCGGTCAGTGGGCCGGGGCGGGGGACGCCGGAACCGCACTAACTAATTGGTCAGTCAGGTTGCTGGCGGGTTTCCGCAAAGTCAAGGCTTGCGGACTGACTAATTGGTTAGTTAGTTTAGTGGGTGTCGCCGGGTCCGGCATGTCACCGGCCCTCGCAGCGACCGCCCGGTGGCGCACCGGGCCCCTATCACCGGAGTCGCACGGCGTTCTCGCCCTGCACCGAGCCCCGCCGGACAGCACTTCGTCCCCGAGGCTCCCCGCCGCCCGGTCACGCCGGGCCGGCTTCCCTTCCCTCTCCCCCGGAGGCACGCATGAGCGGTCGTCGGAGTCTGGTCTGGCTCGGGCTCACCCCCGAACCCGAACGGGAACTGCCCCGCAGCGTGGCTGCCCTGCGCGCTCCCCGGCGCGATACGGCCGCCGTACCGCCGGAGCTGGCGGACGCCGAGCACCGCAGGGTGCAGCGCCTGATCCTGCGCGGTACCCGCCGCAGCTGGCTGCGCTACCTGGCCGAGGTCACCCATCTGGTGACCGCTGTCGCCGACGGCTCCCGGCCGGGCGACAGGCGCGCGGCACTGCTCGCGGGCGAGGTCGTGCTCGACCACCACCACATGCTCATCGGTCTCCCCGGTCCCGGCTACGACAGCACGGCCGCGGACCGGAGTGCGCTGGAGGAAGCGGTACGGGCCCTGCGGACGGGCACCACGGCCGGGACCGACAGCACCGGCACCAGCCGCACCGGCATACCGGCGTCCGTCACCGGCGCGGAGACCACGCACGGCACAGCAAGGGGACGCGCATGACAGCGACGACCATCCTCTCCCTGATGGCGGAGCTTTCGGGCACCGTGCTGGGAACAGCGCCCCACACCACCGAGAGCGCCGACGACTACCTGTCCGCGGGCGGCTATCAGGAGCTCGCCCACCCGGACCGGCTGCTGGAGCACATCGCGGACTCGGGTCTTCGCGGCCGCGGCGGCGCCGGCTTTCCGGCCGCCGTGAAGCTCCGTGCCGTCCGGGACGGCGGCGCACCCCCGGTCGTGGTCGCCAACGGCGAAGAAGGTGAACCCGGCTCGGTCAAGGACCGTTGGCTGCTGCGCGCCCGGCCGCATCTCGTACTGGACGGTCTGGCCCATGCCGCCGCCGTCACCGGAGCCACCCGCGGCTGCGTCTATCTCTCCGACCCCGTGGCAGGTGACGCCGTACGGCGGGCGCTCGCCGAACACGAGCAGCCCCTGCCCATCGAGATCGTCGAGACCCCGCACACCTACGTCGCCGGTGAGGAGAGCGCGGTCGTCCGCAGGATCAACGGCGGCCCCGCCCTGCCCACCGCGAAGCCGCCGCGCCCCTTCGAGCGCGGCGTCGAGGACCGGCCGACCCTGGTGTCCAATGTCGAGACACTCGCCCGGATCGCACTCATCGCGTCCCGGCCCGACGTACGACGGCGCACGGCAGGCTCCACCCTCGTTTCGCTCTCCGGCGGCGACGGTGCCGCTGTGCTCGCCGAAGTCCCCTACGGCGTCACCCTCCGCAGCCTCGCCACCCTCCAGGGCACGCACGAGCCGTCGGGGGCACTGATGGGCGGACTGTTCGGCGGCCTGGTCGGTGCCGCGTCCCTCGATCTGCCGCTCGAACCCGAAGCACTCACCGCCGCGCGGACCGCGGTGGGCTGCGGCGCGATCCGCTTCCTCGGCGCCGGTGAGTGCCCGGTGTCCGTCGCCTCCGATGCCGTGGGCCATCTCGCTGCCGAGAGCGCCCGGCAGTGCGGCGTCTGCGTGGCCGGTACCGGCTCGATCCGCGACACCCTGCACGCGCTGCACCTCGGCACAGCGGCTCCCGACGCCCTGGCCAAACTGCTCCGCTGGTCGGAGGGACTGCCGGGACGCGGAGCGTGCGGCCTGCTCGACGCGGCCGCCGGCAACGCGGGCAGCCTTCTGCGCACCTTCCCCGACATCACGCGGGCCCACCTCGACTCCCCCTGCCCGGCCTGCGCCGCCGCCCCCGGCGGCCGCGGTCTCTCGGTGCCCCTCCCCGAGATCGCCCCCTCCCCCGCCACGCCCGTGCCCGCACTGAAAGGAACACCGTGAAACTCCTCCTCGACTCCACGCTCTGCCAGGGCTACGGGCTCTGCCAGGAAGAAGCCGCCGACCTCGTCGAGCTCGACGAGTGGGGCTACGCCGCGGTCATCGCCGTCCCGGTGCCCTCCGGCCGCGAAGATGCCGCCCGCGTCTGCGCCGATGCCTGTCCCAACGCCGCCCTTCGCCTGGAGAAGTGACATGGCACGTGATCTGAGCGCACTCTTCGACCCGAAGTCCGTCGCCGTCGTCGGCGCCAGCGACGATCCGGCGAAATACGGCCACTCGGTCGCCGCACAGGCACTGCGTGCCCCCGACAGGCGACCGGTCCATCTGGTAAACCGCCGCGGCGGCACCGTCCTCGGCCGCAAGGCGGCCACCAGCCTCCTCGAGATCGGCGAGCCCGTCGACCTGGTGGTGATATCCGTACCCGGCCCCGGCTTCGAGGCCGCCGTCGACGACGCACTCGCCTGCGGGGCCCGCGCCATCGTCGGCATCACCGCGGGCTTCGCCGAAACCGGTCCCGCCGGCCTCGCGCGCCAACAGGCCGTCGCCGCCCGTGTGCACGAAGCGGGAGCCGTGCTGGTTGGACCCAACTGCCTGGGGATCGCGGACAACACGACCGAGCTGTACCTGGCGTCCGACAGCTTCGCCCCCGGCGGGATCGCCCTGCTGAGCCAGAGCGGCAACCTCGCACTGGAGCTCCAGATCCGGTGCGCCCCGCACGGACTGGGCTTCTCCCGCTTCGTCTCCCTGGGCAACCAGGCCGATGTCACGCTGGTCGACCTGGTCGAGGACTGCGCCCGGCACGACGCCACATCGGCCATCGGCGTGTACGCGGAGGACTTCGGCGACGGCCGCGCGTTCGCCCGGGCGGCGGCAGCCGCGGGCAAGCCCGTCGTCCTGCTCACCGCGGGCCGCGGCACCGCGTCCGCCCGCAGCGCTCAGTCGCACACCGGCGCCCTGACCTCGTCGTCGGACGTGGTGGCAGCCGCCTGCCGGGACGCCGGGGTCCACCTGGTCACCACACCACGGGAGATGACCGTGGTCCTCGCCGCGTTGCACTCCGACTCCCGCGGCAGGGGCGTGCGCACCGCGGTCCTCACCGACGGCGGCGGCCACGGTGTCATCGCCGCCGACGCGGCCGAGGCATCGGGACTCGACGTCCCCGAGCTGACCGCCGGCACCCAGGCGCAGCTCAAGGACTTGCTGTGGGAACAGTCGGCCGTGGGCAACCCGGTCGACCTGGCCGGAATGGGCGAGCAGAACCCTCTCTCGTACGCCACGACCGTCGGCGGGCTCCTCGCGGCCGACGAGGTCGACACCGTCCTGCTGACCGGGTACTTCGGCGGCTATGCGGCCTCCGGCGGCGGACTCGGTGGCGGGGGCGCCGCGCTCGGGGCCGGTGAGGCCCAGGCGGCGCGGGAGATCGTCACCCGCTGGCGGGCGAAGCCCAAGCCCCTGGTCGTCCAGTCGATGTATCCGCAGTCACCGAGCTGCCGGACACTGGCCGAGGCCGGAATACCGGTCTTCGCCGCCACGGAGGACGCCGCCCGCGCGCTGGCGGCGACGACGGTGCGCCCCGTCGGCGGCCCACCCGGTGTGGCACCGCTGCCACCGGCCGCGCCGCCGCTGGTTGATGCCGGGTACTACGGCATCCGGTCCGTTCTCGGTGCGGCAGGTGTGCCCTTCCCCGCATCGCGCGAGATCACGGACGAGCACCAACTCCTCGCGGCAGCCGACGCGTTCCCGGGCCCGTACGTCCTGAAGGCCTTGCACGTCCTGCACAAGTCCGACGCGGGCGGGGTGGCGCTGCGGCTCCACGACAAGGCCGCACTGCTCGCCGCGTTCCGGGAGATGGACGCCCGTCTGGGCGCGGCCGCCTACTCGGTCGAGGCGATGGCCGACCTCTCGGACGGCGTCGAGCTGATCGTGGGCGTCAACCGCGACCCCCGCTTCGGTCCCGTCGCGATGGTCGGGCTCGGCGGCATTTTCACCGAGACCTTCCACGACGTCGCCTTCTCCCTGGCACCGGTGCCCGCGGAACGCGCCGAGGCCCTGCTGCGGAGCCTCAGAACGGCCGCGCTGCTCTCCGGCGTCCGTGGCCGGCCGGCCGTCGACATCGCCGCGGCGGCAGCCGTCATCGAACGGATCACCGGCGTCGCCGCCGCGCACCCCGAGATCGCCGAACTCGAGGTCAACCCCCTACTGGTCCGCCCGGACGGCGTGCTCGCCCTCGACGCCCGAGCCGTACTCGCCTGACCTCCCGCACCCACCCCTCCCGGAGGACACCACCATGGAGTTCCGCTACACCCCCGAACAGGCCGACCTCAAGGCCCGGTCCGCCGCCTACTCCCGGCTGCTGATGCAGTACGAGGACCAGTCCGAGCAGGCCGGCGGGCCGCTGCCCGCCGAGACCGTCCGCGAACTGACCCGTGCCGCCATCGACGCCGGCGTCTACGCGATCAACATGCCCGCCGAATGGGGCGGTGCGGGACTGTCCCTGCTCGATCAGGTCATCGTCGAGGAGGAGTTCGGGAAGGTCACCAACTGCCTCTGGGACATTCCCTGGCGGCCCGCCAACGTCCTCGCGTACGGCACCGAGGCACAGCGGGAGAAGTACCTGCTCCCCGTGATCCGTGGTGAGCGCTTCGACGCGTTCGCGGTGACCGAACCAGGGGCGGGGTCGGACCCTGGCTCGGGCACCAGCACCGCCGACCGTACCGACGGCGGCTGGTTGCTCAACGGCGAGAAGTGGTTCGTGACCTGCGGCGACATCGCGGACTTCCTGTTGGTGCAGGCGGACGCGGGCCCCGAACGTGCGCCCACGCTCTTCTTCGTGGACAAGCAGGCGCCGGGGGTGAAGATGACACGGGTGCCGCGCTTCATGCACTCCGCGGTCAACGGCCACCCCGAGTTCGTCTTCACCGATGTCTTCGTCCCGGACGAGGACGTGCTCGGCGGGGTGGGCAACGGATACGACCTGACCAAGGAGTGGTTCACCGACGAGCGGCTGATGATCGCGGCGCGCACGACGGGGGCGGCGGAACGTGCGCTCGAACTGGCCCGGGACTGGGCCGTCGAACGCCGCCAGTTCGGCTCCCGCATCGCCGACTTCCAGTTGATCCAGGGCATGCTCGCCGACTGCGCCGTCGACATCGCGGTCTGCCGTGCGTACACGCACCAGGTGGCCTGGGAGGCCGACCAGCCGCTCACCGACCGCAAGACGCTGCACGCCAAGGCGTCGACGGCGAAGCTCGCGGCGAGTGAAGCGGCGGGACGTGTCATCGACCGCTGCGTCCAGATCTTCGGCGGACGCGGCTACGACCGCTCCTACCCCGTCGAACGCCTCTACCGCGAACTGCGCGTCGACCGCATCTGGGAAGGCACCTCCGAGATCCAGCGCCTCATCATCGCCAACGAGCTGATCAAGCGCGGTACCCAGGCGCTCGCCCTTCCCCTGCACTGACGCCCCCCGCTTCTGCCCGCGTACGCACCGACCGCCGAACACAGAGGAACACCATGGACTTCCGTCTCACCGCCCGTCAGGAGGAGCTCAGGAGCTCCGCGCGAGGGCTCACCGAGTTCATCATGAAGTACGAGCTCGACTGCGAGGCGAACAACGGCCTGCCCGCGCAGGCCCACGCGGAGATCCGCGACGCCGTGCTGGACTGCGGTCTTCAGGCGGTCAACATGCCGGCGGAGTGGGGCGGGGCCGGGCTCACGATCCTGGAGCAGGCCACCGTGCAGGAGGAGCTCGGCCGGCTCACCGGCGCCTTGTGGGACATGGTGTGGCGTCCCGCCAACGCGCTGCGTTTCTGCACGCCCGAGCAGCGCGAGCGCTACCTCGTGCCGGTGATCCGGGGTCAGCGCCGTGACTGCTACGCGGTGACCGAGCCGGAGGCCGGGTCGGACCCGCAGAACCTCAGGACGACGGCAACGCGCACGGCGGACGGCTGGGTGCTGAACGGCGAGAAGTGGTTCGTCACCGTGGGCGACCACGCCGACTTCATCATCGTGCTGGCCGCGGCCGGCGAGGACGGCGCTCCGACGCTCTTCCTCGTCGACAAGGAGACTCCGGGCGTCGAGATGACGCGGGTGCCGCGCTTCATGCACACCTTCGTCTACGAGCACCCCGAGTTCACCTTCTCCGATGTCCGCGTCTCCGAGGACGCCGTGCTCGGTGGCATCGGCGAGGGGTACGACATCACCCGGTCCTGGTTCACCGAGGAGCGGCTGATGATCGCGGCGCGCACGACGGGCGCGGCGGAGCGTGCGCTCGAACTGGCCCGGGACTGGGCCGTCGAACGCCGCCAGTTCGGCTCCCGTATCGCCGACTTCCAGCTCATCCAGGGCATGCTCGCCGACTGCGCCGTAGACATCGCCGTCAACCGGGCCTACACGCACCAGGTGGCCTGGGAGGTGGACCAGGGTCTGGCGGACCGCAAGACCCTGCACGCCAAGGCGGCCATCGCCAAGCTGTCGGCCAGTGAGGCGGCCGGTCGTGTCATCGACCGGTGCGTCCAGATCTTCGGCGGACGCGGTTACGACCGCTCCTACCCCGTCGAACGCCTCTACCGCGAACTGCGCGTCGACCGCATCTGGGAAGGCACCTCCGAGATCCAGCGCCTCATCATCGCGGGCGAACTCATCAAGCGCGGCACGGGCGTTCTCCAGATCCCGTCCGCCTGACGGCCCGGGGAGGTCCCGTGTCCGACGGCACGGGACCTCCTCCGCACCCCGAGAGATCTCGCATCCCCGAGAGAAGTGAGGACAGATGGACGGCATCGAGCGGGTCGGGATCGTCGGCTGCGGTCTGATGGGCTCCGGTATCGCCGAGGTGTGCGCACGCGCCGGCCGGGACGTCGTCGTGGTCGAGTCGGACGACGCGGCCGCCGATGCCGGGCGACGGCGCATCATCGCCTCGCTGGACCGGGCCCTGGCCGCCGGAAAGACCGACGCGGAGGGCCGGGACACGGCACTGGCGCACATCACCACGACCGCGGACATGGACCGGCTGGCGGACCGGGACCTGGTGGTGGAAGCGGTGGCCGAGGACGAGGCCGCCAAGCTGGCGGTGTTCGCACGCCTCGACGCGACCGTGCTGCGCGAGGACGCGATCCTGGCGACCAACACCTCCTCCATCCCCGTCATCCGGCTCGCTGCGGCCACCACCCGCCCGGAGCACGTCGTCGGCCTGCACTTCTTCAACCCGGTGCCGGTGCTGCCCCTGGTGGAGCTGGTGCCGTCCCTGCTGACGGCCGGGAGCACCGCGCTGCGTGCGGAGGAGTTCGCCTCGGAGGTACTCGGCAAACAGGTCGTCCGGGCGAGGGACCGGGCCGGGTTCATCGTCAACGCCCTGCTCGTCCCGTATCTGCTGGCCGCCGTGCGCATGGTGGAGTCGGGCACGGCGTCGGCCGAGGACATCGACCGGGGTATGACGCTGGGCTGCGCTCATCCCCTGGGGCCGCTCGCGCTGACCGACCTCATCGGGCTGGACACCACCCAGGCCATCGCGGAGTCGATGTACGACGAGTTCCGGGAGCCCCTCTACGCACCGCCCCCGCTGCTGGCCCGGATGGTGGAGGCGGGCCTGCTCGGCCGGAAGTCGGGCAGGGGGTTCCACACGTACCGCCCATGACGGCCCGGCCCCGGGCGGTCATGCTCGGCCGTACGCGAAGATGGAAGCCGGCGCGGCCGACGGGCGGCCCGCCGGGACCGGCACCGGACGACGCGGGGAGCAGCAACGTGGCCATGGCAGAACGCACGCGGGAAACACGTGAGCGGATTCTCGCCGCGGCGTGCGAAGTGATCGCCGAGGTCGGTTTCGAGAAGATCCGGATGCGCATGGTCGCCGAGCACGCTGGTGTCTCGACGGCGCTGCTGCACTACCACTTCGAGAACCGCGAGAAGCTGTTCACGGAAGCGATGACGCACTCCTTCGCCCAGACGGGCACCGAGCTGGAGCGGGACGCCGATTCGGTGCCCGCATCGGTCGTGCTGGCGCGGATTCTGCACAGCCTGCTCCCGACGGATCCGGAGCTGCGGCAGGACTGGCGGCTGTGGCAGGAGCTGTGGGTGAGGGCCCTGCGGGACGAGGCGGCGCAGCACCTCGCCGTCGACCTCTACGACCAGTTGCACACCTGGGTCGGCCAGGCGATCAAGCGCGGTATCGACTCCGGAGAGTTCACCGACTGCGACATCGACGCGACGAGCACCCTGCTGCTCGCGCTGTGCGACGGTTTCGGCATCCGGCTGATGCTGGGTGACCCGAAGGTCGATCTGGACAGCGCACAGGCGACGATCTGGGGAGCGGCCGCCGCCGCGCTCGGAACGGGCCCGGAATTCCCGGCGCTCTGACGCCGTCGCGGGTGCCTCGGTCCGGTCCTCAGGTCGGCGGCTGATCGGTGGCTTCGGGGTCGCGGTCGGAGCTCGGCCATACGTACGGCAGGTCGTCCGGCACGTCCGGGAACAGCTCGCGGTAGAAGTCGGGGTCCTTGCGCAGCAGCGCCGAACGATGGCTGCGGTGGAACGCCTCATTCCCGAGCCAGGGCGGGAGATCGCCCTCCGAGGCGAGTTCCTCCTGGGAGCGTACGGCGGCATCCGGGCGTACGGCGTGGAAGTCGTCGACCATGGTGACGGCACAGGTGTCGTTCCGTCCCGCGTCGGTCCACACGCGGCACATCTCCAGTCCGTACCGGACGAGGGCCTCCTCGTACCCCGTCCACATGCGCACGGCAGGGTGGTGCCGCCATCCGTAGCCCGGCACGGTGAGCCCGCGCAGGACCTGGAGCGCCTCGACGCGCTGTTTGCCGAGGCGCCGCTGGTCGAGAGCCTCGGCGGACTCCGAGAATCCGGGATGGGGCAGGAAGGTCTGCATAGAAGGTGCATACCGTGCGGGGCCACGCCTTCACGCACCGCGCGCTGATCTCCTCCCCCGGCGACGGAGGCGCAACCGGCCACCGGCCCGCCCGAGCGCCGGCAATCGCCGTGCGGAACGGATGTCCCGGCGCGCGCTGGGCATGCCCCACATGAAGGACCGGGCCGAGCCGCAGCCGGAGGAATCGCCCTCCGCGCGCGATCATGGCCCGTAGGACACCGGTCGACATGGAGGAGTGGGCGAATGCCGAACGAGCGCGCGGGACAGCCGGCGCGGCCGGAGGATCTCATCGACGTGGCCCGGCTGGTGACCGCCTACTACGCCCTGCATCCCGATCCGGCCGATCCGGCCCAGCGGGTCGCCTTCGGGACGTCGGGGCATCGCGGGTCCTCCCTCTCGACCGCGTTCAACGAGGACCACATCGCCGCGACGAGCCAGGCGATCTGCGAGTACCGGGCCCGGCAGGGCATCGACGGGCCGCTGTTCCTCGGCACGGACACCCACGCGCTGTCGGAACCTGCGCGGGTGACCGCGATCGAGGTCTTCGCGGCCAACGACGTGACGGTGCTCCTCGACACCGCGGACGGATACACCCCCACCCCGGCGGTGTCGCACGCGATTCTGGCGCACAACGCCGGACGCACCTCGAAGATCGCCGACGGTGTGGTGGTCACGCCCTCGCACAATCCCCCGGCGGACGGCGGCTTCAAGTACAACCCGCCCAATGGTGGTCCGGCCGGCTCCGAGGCGACCGGATGGATCCAGGAGCGCGCCAACGAGATCATCACGGGGGGCCTGAAGGACGTCCGCAGGATCCCCTACGCCCGGGCGCTGGCGGCTCCGACGACGGGACGGTACGACTTCCTGGGGTCCTATGTGCGCGATCTTCCGTCGGTGGTCGACCTGGACGCCGTGCGCGCCGCGGGGGTGCACATCGGCGCCGACCCCCTGGGCGGCGCGTCGGTCGCCTACTGGGGCCGCATCGCCGAGGAGCACCGCCTCGATCTGACGGTCATCAACCCGCGGACGGATCCCACCTGGCGGTTCATGACGCTGGACTGGGACGGCAAGATCCGGATGGACTGCTCGTCGCCCTACGCGATGGCGTCGCTGATCGAGGGACGCGACCGGTTCGGGATCGCGACGGGCAACGACGCCGATGCCGACCGGCACGGCATCGTCACCCCGGACGGTGGGCTGATGAACCCCAACCACTACCTGGCCACAGCGATCTCGTACCTCTACGCCAACCGCGAGCAGTGGCCGGCCGGCGCGGGCGTGGGCAAGACGCTGGTCTCGTCGAGCATGATCGACCGTGTGGCCGCCGAACTCGGCCGCGAACTGGTCGAGGTACCCGTCGGGTTCAAGTGGTTCGTCGACGGACTGGCCGACGGCAGCATCGGCTTCGGCGGCGAGGAGTCCGCGGGCGCTTCCTTCCTGCGCCGCGACGGCTCGGTGTGGACCACCGACAAGGACGGCATCATCCTGGCGCTGCTGGCGTCCGAGATCCTTGCCGTGACGGGGCGTACGCCGAGCGAGCACTACGCCGCGATGACGGAGCGGTTCGGTGAACCGGCCTACGCACGGGTCGACGCGCCCGCGACCCGGGAGGAGAAGGCGGTGCTCGGCCGGCTCTCGCCCGAGCAGGTGACCGCCGACTCGCTCGCCGGCGAGCAGATCACCGCCGTGCTGACCGAGGCGCCCGGGAACGGCGCGCCGATCGGCGGCATCAAGGTGACCACGGAGAACGCCTGGTTCGCCGCCCGCCCTTCGGGCACGGAGGACGTCTACAAGGTGTACGCCGAGTCGTTCCTCGGCCCGGACCACCTCGCCCGTGTCCAGGAGGAGGCCCGTTCGGTGGTGTCCGCGGCTCTGAACAGCTGATGTCCCTGCGGGGTCAGCCGCGTCCCTGCGGCTGATCCCCCGGGTCGATCCCCTCCGGCGCTCCGACGAGTCTGCTGCAAGCGCCGTCCCTCCACTTCGGCGGTCGGCGCCGCCTGCGATGGTCCGCCATGCCGGCAGAGCCCGGACCGGCGCCCGGCCGAGGACGCCAAGACCGGTGATTACACCGATGCCGCACGGGTGGAGACGCCGTGACAGTGGCACCGCCAGCGAATACGGCGATGCCACGCGGACCCACCGGCAGCCGCACCCGGCCCGGCGCCGGGTCCCGGAGAGGTCCGCCTGAGCGGTCGCCACGACCGAGAGGACGACTCCGTCGTGCAGCAGAGCAACCGCGCCACCCCCCACCCGCACCTCGGCCGCGCCCCGTCCGGGGCTCCCCACCAGGACGGCAGGCCCCGCTCCCGTCGGTGGACGGCCGCCCTGGCGGCCCTGGTCGCCGTAGGACTCGGCACCGCCCTGACCCCGGGCGCGCAGGCCGCCGACAATCCCTACGAACGCGGTCCCGCCCCCACCACCGCGAGCATCGAGGCATCGCGCGGGTCGTACGCCGTGTCGCAGACCACCGTGTCGTCGCTGAGCGTCAGCGGATTCGGCGGCGGCACCATCTACTACCCGACGTCCACCGCCGACGGGACGTTCGGCGCCATCGCCATCTCCCCCGGCTACACCGCAAGCCAGTCGTCCATCGCCTGGCTGGGCCCGCGCCTGGCCTCCCAGGGCTTCGTCGTCTTCACCATCGACACCCTGACGACCCTCGACCAGCCCGACAGCCGCGGCCGGCAACTCCTCGCGGCCCTCGACCACCTGACCCAGCGCAGCACCGTCCGCACCCGGATCGACAGCAGCAGACTCGGTGTCATGGGCCACTCGATGGGCGGCGGCGGCACGCTGGAGGCGGCCAAGAGCCGCCCGTCGCTTCAGGCCGCGATACCGCTCACCGGCTGGAACCTCGACAAGTCCTGGCCCGAGCTCAGGACGCCCACGCTCGTCGTGGGGGCGGACGGCGACACGATCGCACCGGTCTCCTCGCACTCCGAGCCGTTCTACACGTCCCTGCCGTCCTCGCTCGACAAGGCGTATCTGGAGCTGAACAACGCCTCCCACTTCACGCCGAACTCGTCCAACACGACGATCGCGAAGTACAGCATTTCGTGGCTCAAGCGCTTCATCGACAATGACACCCGCTTCGAGCAGTTCCTCTGCCCGCTCCCCCGTCCGAGCCTGACCATCGAGGAGTACCGCGGCAACTGCCCGCACACCTCCTGACGGACACCACCGGTGGCGGCCGCGTCCCTCGGCCGCCACCGGCCTGTGCCGCCGCACAGCCGTGGCGCGACATCCTTGGGAGCCGCCCCACGGATGGAGCCGGCCGATGCCGTCCCGGCGTACCGTTCTTGCAGCTCAGAGGGCCGAAGCGGGAGCGAGTGGCCCGCGGACTCACGGTTTCCGCCCTGGGTGACACGGCCGTAACGTGACGGTGTGACCGGAAGGACGCCCGCACGACACTCTCTGCGGCTCTACGGCCGCACCACCGAACTGGCGGCCCTGGCCGCCCTGGCGGACCGGGTCCGGTCCGGGCGAGGCGCGGCGCTGGTGCTTGCCGCGGAGCCGGGTCTCGGGCGAACCGCCCTGTTGGAGCGGGCCGTTCGCGACACCGATGCCGGGACGGTACTGCAGGTCCGGGCGGCGCGGGCCGAGCGCGACCTCTCGTACAGCGGGGTGAATTCGCTCCTGGCCGGCGCTCCCCCGCAGCTCGACCCACCGGGCGAGGTACCGCCCGCGTGCACCTCGCCCACCGGGCTCCTCGATGCCCTGCGGCGCGGCGATGCCCGTGAACCCCTCCTCGTCTGCGTCGACGACGCACATCTGTGGGACGCCGCATCGCGCGCGGCTCTGGGATACGCCGCCCGGCGCGCCGGTTCGCTGCCGGCCGTCGGGCTGCTGATGTCGGTGGCCGCACACCGGGCGGACGCCGCGGACTTCGCGGGTCTCCCGGTCGTTCGCCTCGGTCCTCTGGCGGAGGAGGCCGCGGCGACCCTGGTGGACGAGCTGGCGGAGGAACTGACCGGTGGCCCTGCCGACCCGGACGTACGGGCGGCGGTGCTGCACGAGGCGATGGGCAATCCGGCCCTGCTCTTCGCCGTCGTCCGGCGGCTGTCCGCGGCTCAGCTCGCGGGGCACGCCCCATTACCGAGGCCGCTCGCCGACGGCGCCGCGCTGGTGCATGTCGTCGGCAGCAGACTGGATGAACTGCCCTTAGCAACAAGGCAGTTGCTTCTTCTGGTCGCCGCCGCGCAGGAGCAGGATCCGGACGGTGCCGGGGCGGACGCGACACTGCTGATGCGAGCGGCCCGGGCCGCGGGCCTCGACCCCGCTGCCCTGGATGCCGCCGAGGCAGCCGGGGTGACACGCAGCGCCGGGAATCGGATCCGGTTCGACGACCCGCTGCTGCTTCGTGCCGTGCTCAGCGGTGCGGCCCTCTCCCGGCGCCGTGCCGCGCATCGCCTGCTGGCGGCCGTGCTCGGCGGCGAACGCCACCGGCTGCCGCGCCTGCTGCACCGCGCCCTGGCCGCCGACGGTCCCGACCCCGCTCTCGCCGCCTGTCTCGCGGCCGCCGCCGACTCCCCCGATGTACGGGCGACGCCCCTCGAACGGTCCGTCGCCTTCGGCCGCGCGGCCCGCCTCACGCCTCCCGGCAGTGCCCGCACGTCCCGGCTGACCGCCGCCGCCGAGCATGCGTGGTTCGCCGGAGACCCGGGCAGAGCCCGCGATCTGCTCGCGGCGGGGCGGCAGGAGTCGGCGCACGACGCCGTGCGGGGCTGCGCCGAACTGGTGCGCGGCACCCTGGCATTGCACGACGGGCCGGTGGGGGACGCGTACGAGATCCTGATGCTGGCCGCCGCGCTGCTCGGCCCGTACGACCAGGAGCGCATGCTGACGGCGAGGCTCGGCGCGACCGAGGCGGCGTGGTCGGCGGGTGACGTTCCGGCCTGCCTCGTCGCGCTGGGCGGCGCCCCTCGAACGGCGCCCGCGCCCGGCGAGGAGAGCCCCACCGGAGAGCGTGCGCACCCCGAACTGCCGGCACGGTGGCGGAACGTCCGGCAGTCTGCGGAGACCGTCCCGGACACCGCGGGCCCGGACGGTCTCGGGGCGAACCCGTCGCCGCTGTCCCGGACGTCCTCGGCCGACTCCCGCGCGGCCGCCGGCTCCTCGCCGACGGAGTTCCGCACGCCGGCAGCCTGGGCGCCCGGTGACCGTGCCGAAAGGCCCGGCGGCGACGGCGACCTGTTCCAGGACTACCGGGCGGGCATGCTGCACGCGCTCGGCGCACGCCTCGACGAGGCGCGGCGGCCGCTGCGGCGCGTACTCGACCGTGCCGCCACCGATCACGACCCGGCGCGGCTCGTACGGGCCGGTGTCGCGGCCCTCGTCCTCGGGAACATCGCCGCCGCGTGCCATGTCAACGCCCGTGCGCTGGCGGCAGCGCGGGCACGCAACCTCGTACCCCTCGTCCCGCAGATCCTCGAACACCTCGCCTACGCCGAGCTGCGGGCCGGACGGCACGCCCGCGCACGGGCCCACGCCGAGGAGGGGCTGCGCGCCGCCCACCGCACCGGCCGGCGCAACTCGGTCGCCCATCACCACGCCATCCTGGCTCTGGCCGCATCGGTCGAGGGGGACGGCGAAGCGGTCGCCGCGCATGCCGAAGCCGCCTTGGCCATCGCAGGCCCGCACGGACTCGCCCAGGCCGCCACGCTCGCCGAATGGGCTCGCGCACGGGCCGATCTGGGACGTGGCAGGGCCGCCGACGCCGCCGCCCGGCTGGGTCCGCTGGTGCGGCCGGGCCACCGGCGCGGCCACTTCGCCGTACGCATGCTCGCGGTGCCTTGTTACGTCGAGGCCGCCGTGCTCGCCGGGGAGCCGGAGGACACCGCCACGGCGGTCGAGGAGTTCGCCGTGTGGGCGGCCCAGGGAGCGGATCCGCAGGCACCCGCCCAACTCTCGCGCTGCCGCGCCCTGCTGGCCTCGGCGCAGGAGACCGAGGCGCTGTACGAGCACGCCCTGGTCCGGCACGAACTGGCGGGCGGCGACTTCGAACGCGCCCGCACCCTGCTGCTGTACGGGAAGTGGCTGCGGCGACGGCGCCGATTGCGGGAGGCCAGGGGCCGGCTCAGGGACGCGCTGTTCGCCTTCGAACGCTCCGGTGCCCTGCTCTGGGCCGAGCAGACGCGGGCGGAGCTGCGGGCGACCGGCGGCGCGGGCCCGCGGGAACAGCAGCCCGGTCCCCTGGCGGGTCTGACACCGCAGCAGCTGCGGATCGCCCGGTGCGTCGCGGACGGCGCGACCAACCGTGAGGTGGCTCTCCAGCTCTCCGTCAGCCCGCGCACGGTGGACCACCATCTGCGCAATGTCTTCGCTCTTCTCGGGGTCCGATCCCGTGTCGAGCTGTCCCGCCTCGTGGACCAGGCGGAAAAGAATCGTCCGGACCCCTAGGGACCGACCGGACGGTATGCCATTCTTCGGACTCAACGAACGTCCCGGCCACGGAGCGGTTCCGCTGCGTGTGCCGGACGGAGTCGACCTTGGCGGAGGGCCGCGATGCAGCACATCGTACGAACCCGGATCCAGGTACCCACGGCAGTTCCGGCCACGGCCGCGCGAGGCACGGTCCGGGTCCGATCGCAGGTCGACAAGGAGGCACGCGACGTGCTCCACCGCGCCGCCCGGGTGCTGCTGGACGGCCTGCCGGAACTCACCGACCAGCTGCTGGCCGCGCTGCGGGAGCAGGAGCCCGCCTACCGGGCGGCGATCGAGGCGGACGCCGCCGATGTGTGGCAGGAGACCCACCGGTCGCTGCGGCACAGTGTCCATTCGCTGCTCGATCCGCGGGAGAACCGGGAGGCGGCCCACCGCTGCTCCCGGAAGATCGGCGCGGCCCGCGCCGAACAGGGCCTGCCCCTGGACGCGTTGCTGCACGCCTTCCGGCTCGGCGGCGGCATGGTCTGGCAGGGGCTCGTCGACGAGACGACCCGTCACTGTCCCGACGACGTCCGGCTGCTCGTGCATGTGGCGGCCGATGTCTGGAACTTCGTCGACGAGCACTGCGCCCTGGTCGCCGAGGCCTACCGGCAGGTGGAGCGCCGGCTGACCTGGCGGCGCGAGAACCGGTTGCGGGTGATGACAGCGGCGCTGCTCGACGGCACCACCCGCATCGGCGACCTGCCGGAGGTGGCCGACGCCCTCGGCCTCCCGGAGGACGGCAGGTACGCGGTCGTCCTGATCGACGGCGGGCAGAGCTCCGCCTACGCGGGGGCGCGGCCGGCGGCCCGGGCTCCCGGCAGTCGGACGGTGTGGCACACCGGCGCCGACGCCGAGCACGCGATCGTGCTGATCGGCGACGGCGGTCTCGCACGGCTGACCGAGGACATGACCGGTCCGCCCGGCGCCCGCATCGGTATCAGTTCGGCCGTCGACGGCCTGGCCGCCGTCGGTGACGCCCGTCGTCTCGCTCAGACAGCGTTGCGCGCCTGTCCCGCGAGCGGCGGCACCGTACTGCTCGACGAACATCTGCCGGCCGCTCTCGTCGTCTCGAGCCCGGCGCTCGGCACGGCGCTCGCCGACCGAGTCCTCGGTCCCCTGCTGCGGCTCGACCCGTCCGACCGCGACCTGCTGCTGGACACACTCGCCGTCTGGCTCGACTGCGAAGGATCGGCCCAGCGCGCGGGCGCCCGGCTCTACTGCCACCGCAACACCGTGCTCAACCGGCTGCGCCGCTGCGAGCAGCTCACCGGACGGTCCCTCACCCGTCCTGCCGACGTCGTCGAGTTCACGCTGGCCCTCACGGCACGGCGCCTGCTGCGCGACTGAGGACAGACAGGGTCGGGGGGCGGGACCGCTGAGGGCGCCGAAAAGGAGGCAGCGCCCCATAGGGCGTCACGAACGGCGAAACATGCCCTCGGCGTGGCGTGCCGCCCACCGGGTGAACATCGGGCCCACTCCACTCGAAGGGGTCAAGAAGCGGCTCCCGAACCGATCTCTCCAGTGGTGGGAATGCCGCATTCGTCTGACGGTAGATCATGTCGCCACTGCGGACCCCTGAGCGGACGATGTGTCAGCCTACGTAGTAGCGGCGGAAGGACCCTCTCATGCGCTCTGCCCGCATTCTGCTCGCCTCGGCCGCTGTCACGGCGGCCCTCTCGATCTCGGCGCCGTCCGCGTACGCCATGACGTTCGGCGACGACTGGGAGAAGGACAAGGGCTCCTCCTCGAGCAGCGACCACCACGACGACTCGTCCAAGCACGACGACGAGGACTCGGGCAAGCACGACAAGCCGAAGGGCGGCGTCCACACCGGCGGCGGCGCGCTCGCCACGGTGTCGAACGACGACTGGGAGAAGGACAAGGACAAGGACAAGGAGAAGGACAAGGACTACGACTCCTCCTCCAAGCACGACGACGACGACTCCGGCAAGCACGACAAGCCGAAGGGCGGCGTCCACACCGGCGGCGGCGCGCTCGCCACGGTGTCGAACGACGACTGGGAGAAGGACAAGGACAAGGACAAGGACAAGGACTACGACTCCTCCTCCAAGCACGACGACGACGACTCCGGCAAGCACGACAAGCCGAAGGGCGGCGTCCACACCGGCGGCGGCGCGCTCGCCACGGTGTCGAACGACGACTGGGAGAAGGACAAGGACAAGGGCGAGGAGAAGGACAGCGGCTACAGCAAGAGCGACGAGGACAAGTCGTGGAAGCACGACAAGCCGCAGGGTGGCGTGCACACCGGCGGTGGCGGCCTCGCGGTCTCCGGCAGTGGCGCGGCCGCGGGCACGGTTCTGCTCCTCGGTGGTCTCGGTGCCGGCGCGTACATGCTGCGTCGCCGTGGCTCGATCGGCGCCAACGCCGCCTGATGGTATGACTCGCACGTGAAGTAGCGCGCTGCCGTGGCCGGCTGGAAAGGCGGCCACGGCAGCGCCGTATCCCGTTTCACCGTCACCTCTCTCGTACCACCGTCTCCCGCATCACCCGTTCGTCTCCGTATCAGTGCGTTCAGAACGTCCGCCGCACAAGGAAAGGCGCTCCGTCATGGCCGGTCAGTTGTCCCCGGTTGAGGGTTCGTCCTGGTCCGATCGCGCGTCACGCAGCGTCGTCCGCCGGCTGATGTGGCCGGCCGCCGCGATCGGACTCGGCCTGGTCCTGATCACCGGCTCCTTCGATACCTCGGCGCAGACCACGGCCCAGGGCATCACGCAGGGCACGACGAGTGCCGTCCCGCCCGTGGTCGCACAGGCTCCCGAACAGGACGCCGCCGCGGAAGAGAAGCCGGCGATGCCACCGTCCGCGCCGACGCGGCTGTCGATCCCCGCGATCGGCGTCGACGCGCCCTTCACCGGGCTGGCCATCGGGAAGTCCGGCCAGCTCGACGCTCCCCCTGCCGCCGACGACAATCTGGTCGGCTGGTTCAAGGACGGCGTCGCCCCCGGGGCGCGCGGGACGGCGATCGTCGCCGGTCATGTGGACACCAAGACCGGCCCCGCCGTGTTCGCACAGCTCAGTTCGGTGCTCCCGGGCACGAAGATCGACATCAAACGCAAGGACGGTACGACCGCGTACTTCCTTGTCGACTCGGTGGAGAGCTTCAGCAAGGCCAACTTCCCCAACGACCGTGTCTACGCCGACGCTCCGGACGCCCAGCTGCGGCTGATCACGTGCGGCGGCGACTACGACCACAAGGCCAAGGACTACACGGAGAACGTGGTCGTCTTCGCACACCTCGACGCAGCCGCATAGGGCAGGTCGGGAGTAGGGCCTCCGGGCCCCGATCCGAAGAGAGCCAGGGGCCGCAGGACGGGCCCCGGCCCCAACCGGGTCGGGGCCTCGGTCGTGCCCGGGCGCGGCCGGTGGCATGGATATGCGTGGACAGGCAACAAGCGAAGGGAACGGGATTCGAACGCAGTCGGATGGCGGAGGGACACGTCATGAGCCAGACAGTTCTGGAAACCTTCCCCGCCGGTTCTCCCCGCGGGTCGTGGGACGCCGAGGAGTTCGCCGCCGAGCAACAGCAGCAGGGCGTCGCCGCCACCGTGGTGATGGACCTCGACACCGACTCGTTCGTCGTACGCGTCATCGACGCCGACGGCTGAGGGCTCTCTCTCATCGTCGGGCGCGACCGCGTCAGGCAGTCGCCGCTCGTCGGTTCGGCTGTGCCAGGTGGTCGCCGTTCGCCGGTTCGACTGTGTCAGGCGGTCGCCGTTCGCCGGTTCGACTGTGTCAGGCGGTCGCCGCGAAGGCATCGACGCCCGTGAGTTCGGCCGACAGGACCCACAGCCGTGCCGCTTCCTCGGGATCGGTCGCATACGCCTTGACCCCGCTGGTCATCACGGCGTCGTCCGCGGCCGGTTCGGCGACATCGCAGTCCTCGCAGTAGAGGCCGCCCATTCCGTCCAGTTGCGCAGACGTCGCCGCCCACACCTG
This sequence comes from Streptomyces sp. AM8-1-1, assembly GCF_032229325.1. Lineage (NCBI taxonomy): Bacteria > Bacillati > Actinomycetota > Actinomycetes > Kitasatosporales > Streptomycetaceae > Streptomyces > Streptomyces sp. AM8-1-1. Next base: position 7,784,688 of record NZ_CP135086.1, on the reverse strand, counting down.
TGTCGCGGCGCCCTGCACCGGGGTCTTGAGGCCCTCCATCGTGACATTGCCCTCGGCGTCCACCCAGCCGGCGGCGATCATCTCCTCCCGCGGGAGGTGGCGGACGAGCGCGGTCGCGATGCCTCCCGGATGCAGGGAGAACGCCCGCACTCCGGAACCCTGGCCCAGGGCGTCGAGCTGCACGGCGAACAGCACGTTGGCCGTCTTCGCCTGTCCGTACGCCTGCCACTTGTCGTAGCCGTGCTCGAACTGGACATCGTCCCAGCGGATTCCGGAGAACTGGTGGCCCCTGGAGGACACCGAGACCACGCGTCCGCCGCCCTGCGCGATGGCCGGCCACAGCCGGTTGACCAGGGCGAAGTGGCCCAGGTGATTGGTCGCGAACTGGGACTCCCAGCCCGGGCCGACACGCGTCTCGGGGGCGGCCATGATCCCGGCATTGTTGATCATCAGGTCGATGCTGCGGCCGGAGGCGACGAAACGATCGGCGAACGTCCGTACGCTCTCCAGGTCGGCGAGGTCCAGTTCGTCCACTTCCACGCCGGCGATTCCCTCGAGCGCCTCCTCGGCCCGGGCAACCCGTCGTGCCGGTACCACCGCACGGGCGCCGGCGCCGGTCAGGGCGCGCACGGTCTCCAGCCCGATTCCCGAATAGCCGCCGGTGACGACGGCGAGTCTCCCGGTGAGGTCGATGCCGGCCAGGACGTCGTCCGTGGTGCTGAGTGCTCCGAACCCCGATCCGATGCTGTGCTGTCGTGGGTCCATACTTTTCAGCCTACGCGCGGGGGCGCGAGCCCGCGCGTAGGCTGGATCGGCGCCCGGCCGGGCACACACCGCAGCCGCCGCGCCACCCTGTGTCGATGAATTGTCGACCCGCACGGTCGAGATGTCAGGATGAGGACTATGACGATCAAGGTGTACTTCGACATCAGCATCAATGACGCACCCGCCGGCCGGATCGAGTTCGATCTGTTCGACGACGTGGTGCCCAAGACCGCGGAGAACTTCCGCGCGCTCGCCACCGGCGAGAAGGGCTACGGCTACAAGGGCGCGCCCTTCCACCGGGTCATTCCTCAGTTCATGCTCCAGGGTGGCGACTTCACCGCGGGCAACGGCACGGGCGGCCGCAGCATCTACGGCGCGAAGTTCGAGGACGAGAACTTCCAGCTCAAGCACGACAGGCCGTTCCTGCTGTCGATGGCGAACTCGGGTCCGAACAGCAACGGCTCGCAGTTCTTCATCACGACGATCCCCACCCCGTGGCTGGACGGCAAGCACGTCGTGTTCGGCGAGGTCACGTCGGGCCAGGACCTCGTGACGAAGATCGAGAGCTACGGCTCGCAGAACGGGCGTACCTCCGCGAGCATCGCCATCACCGAGTCCGGGACGCTCTGACCCTTCGCCCGGCACAGGTCCAGGGCAGGGGGCGCGATGCCCCCTGCCCCCGGACCGGCACATGACACCCTCCTCACGGCCGGGCGCCGCGAGCGCCTGCGCCCTGCAACAGCCGTACCACGGAACGCTGTTGCACACGCCCGTCGATGCCGGCGGCGCAAGCCGTCTCCGCCGTACGGCAGCGGCAGCGGCAGCTCAGACCCACAGCCTGAGCAGTGCCGTCACCACGACCGCCGCGAGCAGTGAGACGACGAGCGGGACACGCAGCAGCCGCAGCCCGAGCGCGACACCGAGACCCGCGAGCAGCGTGAGATCCAGGTCGCGCCAGCCGGGGCCGACCGTCTCCACCAGCACGAATCCCGCCAGCAACGCGGGCGCGAGCAGCGCGATGACGGACCGCGCACGGTCGGGCAGTTCCCGGCCCCCCAGGACGACGGGGCCGACGGCCTTGAAGGCAAAGCTCACCAGGGCTGTCGCGGCTATGGCGATCCAGAGGGTGGTCATGGTCATCGCGCTGCGTCCTCCGTCTCGGCCGACTCCGTCTCGGCGGACCCGGTCTCGTCCGACCCGGTCTCGGCCTTGGCTTCCGCGCCCGCAGGCTCAGCCTCGCCTGGTGTGCCGGCCCTGCTCCCCGACGTCTTCCGCGGTACGAACAGGGCGATCAGAGCGGCCGACGCCGACCCGATCAAGGCGGGTCCTGTCGGCAGGAAGATCACCAGAACACCGGCGACGACGGCACCGAGCACGGCCGCGGCACGATTCGCGCGCTCCTTGCGCACCTCGTCGAGCAGGAGCGCGACGAAGAACGCCGGAGTGAGCACGTCCAGACCGAGCGTATGGAGGAGATCCGCGTCCGGCGCCAGCACGACACCCACGACGGTTCCGCCGATCCACGCCGGCCACTGGACCGCGGTCGCGCCGAGGAGCAGGTCACGGTCGAATCGGCCGCCGCCGCGGTGTGCGGCGACCCAGGAGCCGTCGACCACGGTCTGTCCCTCCAGCGATCGGCGCACCGGCCCGCCCCGCAGATCACCGGCCACGGCGATACCCATGGGCAGGAACCTGCTGTTGATCAGAGCCGCGGCGGCGACGGCCGTCACCACTCCGCCGCCCGCGCCCAGCGTCGCGAGCAGGGCGAACTGCGCCGAGCCCGAGAACACGATCACCGAGCACACGATCGGGGCGACCGTGCCCCAGTCCTGGGTCTGCGACAGGGCGCCGAAGCTCACGGCGAGCGCGAACGCCGCCATGGCGAGCCCTGATCCGACGGCCATGCCTTCCCTGAACCGTGCAGCGTTCATGCCTTCAGGCTAACACCCATGAGGCCCTTATGGTCGTTAGAGAGGTAGGCTGGTCCCGTGAATGAGGAAGGTCCTGCGACCACGGCCGACGTCGCGATGATCGGCGGACACCCGGTGCTCGATTTCGTCAACACCGTCGCCTGGCGCCATGACGATGCACGCCGAGCGGATCGCGTGAACGGTGCGGACGGATGGGCCCGTTGGGGTGTCGCGGCCGGGGTGCTCCGGTCCGGAGCAACCGCCGGGCAGGACGCGGACGAGCCGGCGCTGCTCGCCCTGGTCGAGCTGCGCGAGGCCCTGTGGGCCGTCCTCGACGCCCTGGTCGATGACCGGCCGCTGCCGCGGCCCGCATGGGATTCCGTACGCCGCGCCCTGGTCGAGGCCAGAGCGACGGCCGCACTGCCCCCCACCCTTCCGCTGCGCTGGCAGCCCGCCCCGCCCGGCCTCGCCGCACTCCGGGGCACGCTGGCCCTGCAAGCCGAGCAACTCCTGGCAAGCGACGACCTGCGCCGCATCCACCGCTGCGCGGGCCCCGGCTGCGGCTGGTTCTTCCTGGACCGCAGTCGCGCGGGCACACGCCGCTGGTGCAGCTCCGGCGACTGCGGGAACAGGGACCGCGCGCGCCGGCACTACGCCCGGAAGCACCCGTCGGCAGGCCCGCAGGGCAGCAAGGCGCCCTGAGACACGCGCCGACACGATCCCGCGGACCAACCAGCTTCTGCGCGATCTGTTCGACGCCGTCACCGGTGCCGCCGAAGTCCTCGGTGTCGACGCCGACTTCCGCACCCAGGCCCGGTCGGCGCGGGCCCGGCTCGCCGTGATGAAGGTCGGCGCGCACGGACAGCTCCAGGAGTGGCAACAGGACTGGGACGCCGGCGCCCCCGAGCGGCAGCACCGGCACATCTCTCATCTGTACGGGCTGCATCCGAGCAACCAGATCAGCCGCACCCGTACGCCCGAGCTGTTCGCCGCCGCCCGGACGACCCTGGTGCAGCGCGGGGACGCGGGCACGGGCTGGTCGCTCGCCTGGAAGATCAACTTCTGGGCGCGGCTCCAGGAGGGCGAGCGTTCCCATCAGTTGCTGTCCGACCTGCTCACACCCGAGCGGACCGCGCCCAACCTGTTCGATCTGCATCCGCCGTTCCAGATCGACGGCAACTTCGGTGCCACGGCCAGGATCACGGAATGGTTCGTGCAGAGCCAGCACGATGAGGTGCAGCTGCTGCCCGCACTGCCGCCGGGCCTGCCGAACGGCAGTGTCCGGGGTCTGTTGGCGCGCGGCGGCTTCGAGGTCGATGTGACCTGGGCGGGCGGCGTACTGACCGAGGCGGTGCTGCGGGCGCGGGCGAGCGGGCCCGCGCGGCTCCGTACTGCACGCGCCGTGACGGTGACGACGTCCACCGGGGTACAGGTGCCGGTCACGCGTCCGGAGTCCGGTGTCACGGCCTTCACCGCGGTGACGGGCACGCACTATCGAATCCGCCCCGCGCAGTAGGCCATCGCATCTGCTCCCGCGTGCGTCACACGGGAGCAGGTGCACGTCCGGCCCGGCGGGCTCGCGCCCTCGCTACTGCTGGTACGACTCGACCTCGTCGATCGGGCGCGCCCGGGCGTCCGCCGGGTCCTCGCCCGCCTCGACACGCGCACGGCGCTGGCGGAGCAGGTCCCAGCACTGATCGAGGCGCTGTTCCAACTGCTCCAGCCTGGCCCGCTCGGCGGCGTCCAGACCCGAGCCGGGCGCCTGGGAGCGGAGCTGGTGCTCCTCCGCGACCAGGGCGTCGATCGTCTGAAGAATGTCATCCGGCATCGTGTGCTCCTCGGAGTGACGTGTCATGGGGGAGATCGCGGTCGCCCTCTTCACGACTGTAGCCCTCCCCCGGGCACCGGACGCGGTCGGCGGCGGCCGGGCGGGAACGCACCATGAGGTCTCGCGCCGACCCCTACGGTGGCCACCGTGCACCCGACGCTCTCCACCGCACCCCGACCGGGCCCGAGCATCCGACTCCCGACGCAGTTGACCTCAAGTTTGGTTGAGGTCCTAGCTTTGTCCGTGCGCCCCGGGCCATGCCGGCCGACGGGATCCGAGCGCCGGCCCACACTCTCCGGAGGCACCGCCCATGGACATGGAAGTCACCGCGTGGACATCGCTGCACAGCGCGATGAACGCCCAGGAGGACAGGAGGCCGTTCTCCCGGGCCACCCTCCGCCGCATCGGCGCATTCGCCCGGCCCCATCGCGGCGAGGTCTACCGGTTCCTGCTGCTGAGCGTGATCACCGCCCTGCTCGCCGTCGCCACGCCGGTGCTCGCGGGGCGGGTCGTGGACGCGATCGTCAAGGGACATGACTCGGGCACGGTCACCCGCCTCGCTCTGCTGATCGCCGTCATCGCGGTCGCGGAGGCCGGGCTCGGTCTGCTCACCCGCCGTCTGTCGGCGACGCTCGGCGAGGGCCTGATCCTCGATCTGCGGACGGCGGTCTTCGACCACGTGCAGCGGATGCCGGTCGCGTTCTTCACCCGGACCCGCACCGGCGCACTCGTCAGCCGGCTCAACAACGACGTCATCGGAGCGCAGCGGGCGTTCAGCAACACGCTTTCCGGTGTGGTCTCCAACCTCGTGACCCTGTTGCTCACCCTCGCCGTGATGGTGAGCATTTCCTGGCAGATCACCCTGCTCGCGCTCGTTCTGCTGCCGGTGTTCGTCATCCCCGCCCGCCGTATGGGTGCCCGGATGGCCCGGCTCCAGCGTGAGGCCGCGCAGCACAACGCCGCCATGGGGACCCAGATGACCGAGCGTTTCTCCGCCCCCGGCGCGACGCTGGTCAAGCTGTTCGGCCGGCCCGCCGACGAGTCGGCCGAGTTCGCCGCCCGAGCCCGCCGGGTGCGGGACATCGGCATCCGTACCGCCATGGCCCAGTCCGTCTTCATCACCGCGCTCACCCTGGTGTCCGCGCTGGCGCTCGCCCTGGTCTACGGGCTCGGCGGCTACTACGCGCTCCGCGGCACTCTGGAGCCGGGCGCCGTGGTGGCCCTCGCACTGCTCCTCACCCGCCTCTACGCCCCGCTGACCGCACTGGCCGGCGCGCGGGTGGAGGTGATGAGCGCCCTGGTCAGCTTCGAGCGGGTCTTCGAGGTCCTCGATCTGAAGCCGCTGATCGCCGAGAAGCCGGACGCCCGCCGCGTACCGGACGGGCCCGTTTCGGTGGAGTTCGACGGCGTGCGCTTCGGCTACCCCTCCGCCGACAAGGTCTCTCTCGCCTCGCTCGAAGAGGTGGCCACGCTCGACTCCCGCGGTGGCACGGAAGTGCTGCACGACGTTTCGTTCCGCGCCGAACCCGGACGGATGGTCGCCCTCGTCGGCTCGTCCGGCGCGGGCAAGTCGACGATCGCTCAGCTCCTGCCGAGGCTCTACGACGCGGACGCGGGCTCGGTCCGCCTGAACGGCGTCGATGTGCGCGACCTGACCGCGGACTCGATCCGCGACACGATCGGCATGGTCACCCAGGACGGCCACCTCTTCCACGAGTCCGTCCGGGCCAATCTGCTGCTCGCCCGGCCGGACGCCACCGAGGACGACATCTGGGACGCACTGCGGCGTTCGCGTCTCGACGGACTCGTGGCCTCACTGCCCGACGGTCTGGACACCGTCGTGGGCGAGCGCGGCTACCGTCTCTCCGGCGGAGAACGTCAACGGCTCACGATCGCCCGCCTGCTGCTGGCCCGTCAGCGGGTCGTCATCCTCGACGAGGCGACCGCCCATCTCGACTCCACCTCGGAAGCGGCCGTCCAGGAAGCGCTGGCGGAGGCGCTGGAGGGGCGTACCGCCGTCGTGATCGCCCACCGGCTCTCCACCGTACGGGCGGCCGATCTGATCCTCGTGGTCGAGGACGGCAGGGTCGTCGAACGGGGCACCCACAGCGAGCTGCTGGCCGAGGGCGGCCGCTACGAGCAGTTGTACCGGACGCAGTTCGACCGCCCGGGCACCGCGGAGGCGCAACCGGTCCGCTGAACCGGCGGATGCGCCGTCAGTCCTTGACGACGTTCCCGTTCTCGTCGACGACGACCGTGCTCCAGTACTTGTCCCACTTGTCGTCGACGTGCTCGGGAACCTTGCCCTTCGGGTAGCGGACGTATCCCTTGGGCGGTTCCTCGTCGTCGGGGACACAGGCGCTGCCGGTGGTGCCCCCGACGGCCTTGACCGGGTACTCGCCGTTGCTGCAGATGGCGTCCTCCATCGAACAGCCGGTGACCAGGAAGGCCGCGGCCACCCCAGCCGCGGCAAGGGAGGAGTACCGGAGTCGTCGGTGCTTCAGCATTCTCAAGAGCCTCTCTCGTCGGTCCGGTCAGTCTGTCCGTGAACGCGGTGCCCTTGATGAGTACGCGTACTCAACTGCGATGGGTAGGCGACCGGGGGCCGGCCGGAACGGGCTCCCCTTCCGTCGGGTTCTGTCATTCGGTGATCTCGTCCCCTCATGTCCTTGCGGATCGACTGGCATATTCGCTTCCATGGGCGCCATGACAAGTGAAGAGTTGCCGTCCGGCAACAGATCGGCCTCCACGGGACCCCTCGACACGCAGTACGCCGTCGGCGACGTCTGGGTCGTCGTCGCCCGGGGCGAGGTCGATCTCAACAACCTCCCGCCGCTCACCGAAGCCCTCACCCAGGCAGCCGAAACGCATGCCACGGTCGTCCTCGACGCCTCCGGCATCACCTTCGCCGACTCCACGTTCCTCAACCTGCTCCTGCGCATCCACCAGGCCACCGACCTGCGCATCGCGGCGCCGGGCCCGCAACTGGAGCGCCTTCTCGACCTGACCGGCGCCGACGGGGTCCTCGATCTCCGGCCGTCGGTCGACGAGGCCACCACGCGATAAGGGGCACCGCGCCACGCGGCCGGTGGGCCCACGGGATTGCCCAACCAGATCTCACGGGCCTGCGGGGAGTGCGACAGTGGAAGGCGGGTAGAGGCCGCCACAGTTATGTGTGGCGTGAATGTTGTGGGACATGGTGTGGGACACAGGGGCCGTGAATGATGGATACGGGGGCCGATGGCAGTGCGACGGACGCCGTCGCCCGCAAACCCGCCGCCTGGGCCGGCGCCGCGTACGACGGCGCACCGGGCTCCATCGCAGCGGCCCGGCACTTCGCCGCCCATTTCCTGACCCGGCTCCAGGTCCGGCACGGCATCGCCGTCGCGCGTGACGCCGTCGGCGCCGTCCAGCTGGTCGTCAGCGAGCTGATCACCAACGCCTGCAAGTACGCCCCCGGCCCCTCCTCGCTGAGCCTGGAGCTCGCCGGACGGGTACTGGAGATCACCGTGTCGGACTCCAGCCCCGCGCTGCCGCTCGTGCGAGGCCCCGAGCCCACCCGTGTCGGCCAGCACGGCCTCGAGATCGTCATGGCGCTGTCCGAGGGCTTCCAGGTGCAGCGGGAACCTTTCGGCAAGAGGATCAAGGTCCGGGTGCCGCTCGTGCCCGGCTCGCCCTGACGTTTCCGGGCCGCCGAGCCGAAGGAAATCCACCCAGGTCGCCGCACCCCCATATGTGTACGGGGCATGGAGATGCAGGGATCGGGCAGCCGGTCCACTATCAGGGGCAATTGGGCGTTTGTGGCGGACAAGGAGACCTGCCGTGCTGATGGCTCACCCTGCGGTTCTGAAGAACCTGATCGACCGGTACGAAACGCTGAGGACGCTGCACGCCGAGACCGGCAGCGCCCGGGTCCGGCAGCGGATGGACGACATCGCCTACACCCTGTGCGTCTCCACGGGCACCCGCGATGTGACGGCCGCGCTCATCGCGGCCCGCCGTCAACTCCCCGGCGCCTGCCCTGAGGGCGAGTCGCTCGTCGTGAGCTGAGCCGCCCGCGCCCTCGTCAGAACTCGATGCTGTCCGTACCTCGGATCTCCACGTTCATGTTGCGGTCCATCATCCGCAGCGCCGCTTCGGCCAGATCGGCATGGATGTGCGCGACGGCGTCGTCCGGCACCGTCACCCGCAGATGCCGGATGTGGGCGTCCAGGGCCGAGTACAGCACGCATTGCTCGGTGACCTGACCGCACAGGACGATGTGGTCGACGCCGAGCTGGCCCAGCAGATAGGACAGCGGAGTCTCGAAGAAGATCGAGTGACGTGCTTTGACGACGAACAGCGACTCGTCATCGGGCCTCAGCGGTTCGACCAGGTCCGCGTGGGGGCCCGACAGAGCGGCTTCGAGGAGCTCGCCGTGGTGGGAGCGCCACTGCCCGAAGTTGTCGTTGACGTAGATGACCGGGACCTTGTGCTCCCGGGCGCGTTCGATCAGTCGCACCACCGCGGGGACGGCCTGCTCGGCGGACGGGATGAGCAGATCCGCGTCGCGGTGATCGTAGGTGTTGATCATGTCGATCACGATGACGGCACGGTTGCCCAGGCTCTCCGTGGTGGTCATGGTGCCCATGGTTCCACTCCCGTCATGATCATGCAGGGGAGGCATTCCAGGAGCATCCCGACGCCCGCGGAGCCCTCGCCGAACGGATGGTCGGCCCGATCACCCGGAGTGCCGGTCACGTCGCGGGGAACACGGTCGACACATCGAAGGTGGCGCCGGGCCCGGCCACGAGTCCGGGCCGACGGCGCGCAGGAGAGGAGTGGCCGTCATGGCTTCTGACGACGTGGTGGAACTGATCCTCGAGGACCACCGGAGCATGGAGGACCTGTTCCGCCGGATGCGCAGTGTGGACGAGGACCGCGCGAAGGCGCTGCGGGAGTTCTCCGCACTCCTCGTCGCGCATGCCGAGGCGGAGGAGTCCGAGGTCTACCCGGCACTGAAGCGGTACAAGGACATCGACAACGACGAGGTCGAGCACGGCTCGGAGGAGCACGACGAGGGCCATGAGGCGCTGCTGCACCTGCTGGAGGTCGAGGACACGGGCGGCGAGGAGTGGGACGAGAAGCTGGAGGAGCTGTCCGAGGCCGTCGCGCACCACCTCGACGAGGAGGAGCGCACGCTGCTGAACGACGCCCGGGAGAACGTGGCCGGCGATCGCCGCACCGAACTCGGCAGGGCGTTCATGAAGGCGAGGGCCGACCAGCTGGCGTCCGACTGCGGCGACATCGAGAACGTACGCCGTCTCGTCCGGGGCTGAGCCTCGCCCGGGGCCGGCGTCGGGCGCCTCGGCGCGGGGCTGAGCCTCGTCGGGTCCGCGGGCGGCCGCCTCGACGCGGCCGCCCCTCGGCCGCGTGCCGGCCTCGAGGTGCCCGCCCGGCCCCGGCTCCCCGGCACCCGCGCTGATTCTCACCCGCCCGGCCCGGCTCCCCGGCGCCCGTCAGGAACCCGGCGGCAGCGCCGTGTGATCGGGGTGCCGCGGGGTCCGGCGGGCCTCCTTCATCTCGGCCTCGTACAGATGGTCACGGCCCTCGGCGAGCTGATCGCGCACCTGACGCTCGACGTCCTGGAACGGCCGGTAGTAGGACTCGTTGTAGGCCTCGACGATCTGGAAGGTCCAGTGGCCGGGAATGACATTCCGGCCCAGGATCTCCCGCTCGACGAGATCGGCCAGGCGATCGTGGCCGGCTTCGCGCAGGAGACGGACGGCGTCGTCGAGCTGCAGGTCCGCCGAGCCGGTCAGCTGATGGAATCCGTACAGATGCCCGCGCGCCCGCTCCGTGGTCTCCAGCGCCTTCGACAAGGCACCCAGCGCCTCGACCGTCTTGTCACTCACGCCCACCGGGCGCCGGTGCGCCGCGTCGGGGCCGTCGTTCCGTTCGTCACTCACCCTTCACGTGTCCCCTGCCGCCATCGCCGTATGTTCGGCACTTCGGGTGGTCTTCGCTGCGGGCCGGGCAGCACAGGGGGTCCGAGGAGCAAGACCACGCACCGGCCGGCCGGCGCCTGCCCAGGCCCCGGAAATATTTCTCCTACGGCAACTGGAGAATTAGCCTCCACGGCCGCAATAATTTTGGCCGCCATTTCCCGGCGACAAGCAACGTCACGAGCACTCGCGGCGCCACCGTGCTAATGTTGATCTCAGTTGCAGTTGTGGTTCCCAAAGACTTCAAGTGCCCTCAGCGGTTTTCTGAACCGGCGAGAGCACTTTTGCATTTCCGGTCCTCCGGAACGGGGCAATCATCACGGCGACTCGAGGTCCGCACAGTGCGGTCCTCTGGGCAACGCCCCGAAGGAGATATGACATGGCCAGTGGCACCGTGAAGTGGTTCAACGCGGAAAAGGGTTTCGGCTTCATCGAGCAGGACGGTGGCGGCGCTGACGTCTTCGCCCACTACTCGAACATCGCCACCCAGGGCTTCCGTGAGCTTCAGGAAGGCCAGAAGGTGAACTTCGACGTCACGCAGGGCCAGAAGGGCCCGCAGGCCGAGAACATCGTTCCCGCCTGACGCTGACACGTACGACGCAGCTGGGGCCCGCACCTTGGGGTGCGGGCCCCAGCTCGTTGCTTTTCGCAGCATCTGCACGCGGGCGCCATGCGGGGCCGATCCGGCCCCCGGCAGCCCGCAGCGGGTGAACGCGCCCCTCCATGGCGAAAGGCCCGACCGGGTCCGTTCAGCCCGCACTTTCCCTGCCTTCAGGCGAATTCTCGCCTCCCGCAGACAGACGAGGCAGCCGTATTCCCCCTGTTTCGCTCCATCTTTTTCCGGTCCGTTCCTGCGAATCTCCGTGCGGCATGCCGCTGCCGGAATTCCTCGATACGTACCGCATCGAGGAAGGTTCTTCATGAACCGCACGACTCGCACGAACGACCGCTACTCCCGCACCAGCGGCGGCTCCGGCAGGGGCGGCTACCGCTCCCAGACCGGCGGCCGCTCGGGTGCTCCCAACCGCTCCGGCGCCCCCAACCGCTCCGGCGGCTACGGACGTCGACCGGCCGCGCTCCAGGGCGAGTTCGCTCTCCCGGTGACGATCACCCCGGCGCTGCCCCCGGCCGCGGCCTTCTCGGACCTGGACATGCCGGCTCCCCTGATGGCCGCGCTGACCGCGGAAGGCATGAGCGTGCCGTTCCCGATCCAGGCCGCCACCCTGCCCAACTCCCTTGCCGGACGCGACGTGCTGGGCCGCGGACGCACCGGCTCCGGTAAGACCCTGGCCTTCGGCCTGGCCCTGCTGGCCCGTACCGAGGGTCAGCGCGCCGAGCCGCGGCGGCCGCTCGCTCTGGTCCTCGTCCCCACGCGTGAACTCGCGCAGCAGGTCACCGACGCGCTCACCCCCTATGCCCGGTCGCTGAAGCTGCGGCTGGCGACCGTGGTCGGCGGGATGTCGATCGGCCGTCAGGCCGGCGCGCTGCGCGGCGGTGCCGAGGTGGTCGTCGCGACCCCCGGACGTCTCAAGGACCTGATCGACCGCGGCGACTGCTCGCTGGAGCGGGTCGGCATCACCGTTCTCGACGAGGCGGACCAGATGGCCGACATGGGCTTCATGCCGCAGGTCACCGCGCTGCTCGACCAGGTGCGCCCCGAGGGCCAGCGGATGCTGTTCTCGGCCACCCTGGACCGCAATGTGGACCGTCTGGTGCGCCGCTACCTGCACGACCCGGTCGTCCACTCCGTCGACCCCTCGGCGGGCGCGGTGACGACGATGGAGCACCACGTGCTGCACGTCCACGTCACCGACAAGTACGCGACGACCACCGAGATCGCCGCGCGCGACGGCCGGGTGATCATGTTCCTGGACACCAAGCACGCGGTCGACGGGCTCACGAAGCATCTGCTGAACAGCGGTGTACGGGCGGCGGCGCTGCACGGCGGCAAGTCCCAGCCGCAACGCACGCGTACCCTCGCCCAGTTCAAGGAGGGGCACGTCACGGTGCTCGTCGCCACGAACGTGGCAGCGCGCGGTATCCACGTCGACAATCTCGACCTGGTCGTCAACGTGGACCCGCCGAGTGACCACAAGGACTACCTCCACCGCGGTGGGCGCACCGCCCGAGCGGGTGAGTCCGGCAGTGTCGTCACGCTGGTTCTGCCCAACCAGCGGCGCGATATGATGCGGCTGATGGCGGACGCCGGCATCACCCCGCAGACCGCGCAGGTCCGTTCCGGTGAGGCCGAACTGAGCCGTATCACCGGCGCGCAGGCGCCGTCGGGTGTTCCGGTCACCATCGCCGCACCGGCGGCGGAGCGTGCCAAGCGCGGTGCGTCCTCCTCCTCGCGCGGCAGGCGCAGCCGGCCCGCCCAGGCCCGCCGTGCGGGCAGCACTTCCCGGACAGCGTCCGGCAGTTCGCAGCGGCCGGTCCGCGGCGCGGCCGCCTAGGGAGTGTCCTTGCGGACACGCCCCAGGGACACGACTGCGGTTCACGAGGACCTGTCCGGTTCATGAACCACCCGTACCGGCAGGCTCCGTCGACGCGGCTTCACGTGAAGTCACCGTCTCCACGGCGCCTGCCGGTGCACAGTCGCACCCGGCCACCGGCCATCGCCCGTACCGTGTACTCCATCCCGCGGACCGCACCCCGGCCCTGCCTTCCCCTCGACCTGTGAGGCATCATGCGCTGCGTCATCGCCCGTTTCCCGTTCGACCTCTTCAAGAACGAAGTCCAGGACGCGATGAAGGGCATCAAGCCCGAACCCATCACGGGAGAGTCCGTGATCATCGGCCGACGGCACTACCCCGTCAAGCAGGTCGGTGAAGTCATCACCCGGCAGGACCGCCGCGACTTCACCGCCGCCGAAGTGACCCGGGCCCTGGTCCGCCTGGGCTTCACCTGCCGCGCCGTCCCAGTTGAGGAGCCGGCGGTCGCGCTGACTCCGGTCGAGAACGCCTCAGCGCTTCTCGGCACTCCCGCACAGTAGAATCGCTGCCCATGTCGAAGCCTGATGATCTGCTCGTCGATGTCGCCGCGATGGTGGAGTCGGAGCAAACCAATCAGATGTCCCTGACCGTGGTCGTACACGGCGCTGTCATCACCGGCCGCCTGGCCCCCGAAACCGTGTGGAGGCAACGGGTCGCCGAGGTCCTCAAGGACTCGGACCGGCTGGGACCGTTCTCCAGCATCTTCATGAAGACCGACGTCGCCGCCCACCGTCGCGAGGAGGGGCAGCCGCCGACGCATCTGCACTTCCACGTCGCCCGGATCCTCCAGGGCACGCTCGGTATCCCGGAAACCGGTGGCATGTACCGCATCGCCATCAAGGACGTCAGCGCCTGGACGGTCGGGGACTTCAGCTACTCGGACAACTGACAGCACCCCTGTGCCCGGCGGTGTCCGGGCACAGGGGCGGACCGAGCGCACGGCGCACGGATCGCAGGGTTCCGCAGGGCCGGTACGGATTCGTCCGAGGGCTGCACGGCGGTGACGCAGGCAAGTCCGCTGGCCAGGGCGACGGACCCCACACGCGCCGACGAGCGTAGATGCATGCATGACGGGCACGCGGCAGACACCGCACCCTTCGAAAGGATTCCGTCATGGTTATCGCAGGCGTCATCGCCCTCTGTGTCGTGCTCGCCGTACTCGCCTTCCTCCTGCCGCGCCTCTCGCGGCACCCCGAGCGCGGTACGCAGCGTTCGCTCGGTATGGGGGCACGCGCGGGCAGCAAGGCTCCCGGCCTGCTCGGGCGGCTCTTCAGCAAGCCGTTCCACAGCAGCTCGCGGGCTGTCGGCAAGAGCGGCTCCGCCGGCCGTCGCGCGCGTCGCAAGATGCCGTTCTGACAGCGACACGACCCGGGAGACGACACAAGTGAAGTTTCTGCTGCTCGCCGGCGTGATCGTGCTGGTCGTACTCGCTTATCGCCACCGGTCCCGGCGACCCCGGAACCGTCCTGGTGGCAGTGACCGCGGACGGGACGGCTGACCGGCCCGGGCCTGTCCCGACGGCCGGCGTCCGACCGGGTCAGGCGCGCGACGCGCGCCTGCTCCCCGGCACGACGGAACCGCGGCAGGCCCACCGGTCAGGCGTCGGCCTTCGGATGGGACCCGGCAGCGGGGCGGCGCAGTTCCTCGTTGATACGCATGGCTTCTTCGAGCTGGTCCTCGAGGATGATGATGCGGCAGGCGGCCTCGACCGGCGTCCCCTGGTCCACGAGCTCGCGCGCCCGCGCGGCAATACGCAGCTGGTAGCGGGAGTACCGCCGGTGGCCGCCCTCGGAACGCAGCGGCGTGATGAGACGGGCCTCACCGATGGCCCGGAGGAAGGCGGGAGTCGTCCCGATCATTTCGGCGGCTCGGCCCATGGTGTACGCGGGATAGTCATCGTCGTCGAGACGGTCGTGCGGGCCGGGCATGTTCTCTGCGGTCACTGACACCTCATCCATTGGAACGCGTCGAGGGGCCCGGGTACCGAGTGGCACCCAGGCCCCGAGGGGTTTTCAACACCATCTGCCGGTCTGTTACAGCACCGGCTCTCTGTTTCCGCGTACCAGTCCTTCAGGACGGGCGTGCGGGGATCGCATATGCGTGACCGGGGACCACCTTCCAATCCGGGGCCTGCGGTACCCGGGCGCTTCGAAGTCCGCCCGGGGGATCCTGATGGCGTCTGCCTCCTTGCCTCTTTCTGATCCTTCTTCGGTACTGGGGTGATGCATGGCCCCTCGGGCCACCTGGTCCGGCAGTCAGCCATGGGACCCACTCCTGCGTCCGGCCCCATCACTCCACTGCCGTGCCACTCCTGCATGAGTCCTGCCGCGCGGCAGTTCGTGTCTGCCGCGCCTCACTCACTTTGTGGTCTCAGGGGAGACTGTAGTCCTCGACCAAGAGCATGTCTACCGTCGCCACGACAGTTTTCCTCATGGCCGGGAGCTCGAAGTTCTGGCGTCATCCGGTGAGGCACGTCGGGCCTGCCGACCCGTCCGCCGCCGGTCGTCACTGCCTGTCGGCGGGGACGGCGTGCGGCGCGTACGGAGGAACCGGCCGGGCGCGTCCCTGGGGCTGTCGTGTGGACCGGGCCAGGCTCGAGGAGCCTGGCCCGGTCCACACGACAGCCCCTAGATGATCACGATCAGGAGTGCCGTGATGATCGTGGCGACAGCGACCGCGGTCATCAGCGCCCAGGTGCCGGGAACGTCCTGCCTGCTCGTGTGCATCCTCGTATCCATGACGACCGGGTACCCGCGATGCCCTCGCTCATCCCGGCGCCGGGCCCGCTCGGCGTGCACAGTGGAGACATGAACGCAGACGACACGAGCATGCTGGGCCGCTCCCGCGTGGCCACCCGGCTGCCCGCCCAGGATCTGGACCGAGCGCGGCTGTTCTACGCGCAGAAGCTCGGCCTGGAGCCGGTCGACGAGCGTCCGGGCGGGCTGCTGTACCGGTGCGGGGGCGTCGATTTCGCCCTGTTCCTCTCCGCCGGCGGGTCGCCGGGGACCTTCACGCAGATGGGCTGGGAGGTCGAGGACATCGAGTCCGTCGTCGCCGAACTGCAGCGGCGCGGCGTGGTGTTCGAAGCGGTCGATCTGCCCGGGCTGCGCACGCGGGGCGCCATCGCCGACATCGACGGGAACTACCCGAGCAAGGGGGCGCGCGGCGAACGGGGCGCGTGGTTCCGCGACAGCGAGGGGAACATGCTGGGCATCGGGCAGTTGGTCACCTGACGCCGCGCGCACGGCAGCGGGCCGGGTCGCCGCGGGACGGCGGTCCGGTCCCGCGGCTGACCGGCTCCCTCAGGTTCGCGCGCGCAGGGAGGCCGTGTGCTCCCGCACCTGCTCGGGCGTCAGATAGGCATCCGTGTGCTCGAAGTCCCGCAGGGTGGACGGGCCGCGCATCAGGAAGCCGGTACGGACGAAGTCGTCGCCGGCGACGGCGTTGAGCATCCAGTTCGTCAGCACACGCGTCTTGGCGACATGCGTCCTCAAGGCCGACCAGTGATAGCCGCGCGCCACGAGCTGCGCGGGCAGTCCGCGCAGCTCGATGCCGAGCGGCTTGGAGACGGCGTCCTTGCCTCCGAGGTCCACGACGAGGCCCAGGTCCTTGTGCGCGTACGGCTCCAGCGGCCGGCCCTGGAGCTGGGCGATGACGTTGTCGGCGACCTTGCGGCCCTGCCGCAGGGCGTGTTGGGCGGTGGGCGGGCAGATCGCGTCGTCGCCCTTGGCGAGGTCCGGCACCGCGGCGGCGTCGCCGAGCGCGAAGACACCGTCGGCCCCGGGGACGGTCATGTCGGGGCGCACCACCAGCCGTCCGCGGGCGGTCTCCGCGTTCAGCGTGCCGACGAGCGGGCTGGCGGCGACGCCGGCCGTCCAGATGAGCGTGCGGCAGGGCAGTACGCGTCCGTCGGTGAGCGTCACCTTCTCCGGACCGACGTCGGCGACCGACACCCCGAGGGACACCTCGATACCGCGCTTGCGCAGGATCTCCAACGCCGCGAGGCCCAGCTTGTCGCCGAGTTCGGGCATCAGCTTGGGGGCGATGTCGATCAGATGCCACTTGATCTGTTCGGGGTTCAGGCGCGGATACCGCTTCACGGCGTTCTGGGTGAGCCGCTGCAGGCACGCGGCCGTCTCGGTCCCGGCGTAACCGCCGCCCACGACGACGAACTGGAGGCGGGAGGCGCGCTCCGCCTCGTCGTGGCTGGCGTCGGCGAGGTCGAGCTGGGCGATCACATGGTCGCGGATGTAGGTGGCTTCGGCGAGCGTCTTCATCCCTCGTCCGTGCTCCACGAGTCCGGGGATGTCGAACGTCCGGGTGATGCTGCCGGGAGCCAGCACGAGGTGGTCGTACGGCTGATTCACGATCTCGTCCGTGATCTTGCGGATCACACAGATCTTTGCCTTGGTGTCCACACCGATCGCGCCGCCGGGAATGATCTGCGTGCGGTGCTTGGCGCTGCGGCGCAGGGAGACGGCGACCGACTGGGGCGTCAGCACACCCGCGGCCACCTGGGGCAGCAGCGGAAGGTAGAGCTGGTAGGAGAACGGCGTGACCAGGGAGATCTCGACGTCCGTACGGGAGAGCTTGCGCTCCAGCCGGCGTACGCAATCGATGCCGGCGAAGCCGGCCCCCACCACAAGAATCCGCGATCGTGCCACGATGCCCGTCCTTTCTCCGCCCGGCAGGTCTTCTCGTCGGCTGCCCAGCCTCGGCGGTCTTGCACACCCCATCCTTCCGGCGCCTGGGACACCCGCAAGTCTTCGGCCGCCACCACGTCGGTCGACGCGGCGCCCGGGCCGACGGAATGAGGGGTCGACGGCATACAAGGCGGACGGGATACAGACGGACGGGATACAGACGGACGGGATGCGGGGCTGCGAACCGGACGGATGCAGCCCCGCGGCGAGAGGTGCCGTTCAGCCCCGGACGATGTTCTGCGCCTGCGGACCCTTCTGGCCCTGACCGATGTCGAAGGTGACGTGCTCGCCCTCGGTCAGTTCGCGGTAGCCGTTGCCCTGGATCTCGGAGTAGTGCGCGAAGACGTCCGGTCCACCACCCTCCTGGGAGATGAAGCCGAAGCCCTTCTCGGAGTTGAACCACTTCACTGTGCCACTGGCCATGCTGGTGTGTGTCCTTCTGTGTCCATGCCCGAGGCGGACCGGGTCCCGGACCGCCTCAGCTCCTTCGGGGGAGCCGAGAACAGCCATACCCCTGGGCGGTTGCAGTCATGTCATCCTTCTGCGGCCGGCGCCCCGAGCCCACGGACGGACCCGCGTCGCGCGGATCCGGGCGTCCGGCTGTCCGGGTGGATACTTGAGGGGTGAACATCCCCGTGCCCCGGGTCTCCGGCCTGCGCGAGCGCCTGGGCAGCAGCCTGTTCACCCGCGTCGCAGGCCCCGCGGGTCCCGACAACCGTGCGCGTATCCACGGCACGCCGGGACCCCGCTGGTTCGGTCCTGAGCGGCCCATCCGGACCGTCCACGGGGACGCGTCGATGTTCATCGGCGGGCTCAGGGCGCTGCTGCTCCAGTCCCTGCATCCGCTGGCCATGGCCGCGGTGGCGGCCCACTCCGGCTACCGCGGCGATCCCTGGGGCCGGCTCCAGCGCACCAGCACCTTCCTGGCGGTGACGACCTACGGCACGGCCGACGACGCCCAGAGCGCCGTCGACCGCGTTCGGGCGGTGCACAGCCGCGTGACGGGGACGACGGCCGCCGGTGAGCCGTACCGCGCCGCCGATCCGCATCTGCTCGCCTGGGTGCATGTCGCCGAGGTCGACAGTTTCCTGCGTGCCCATCAGCGGTACGGGCGACGGCCCCTGGACGGAGCGGGGTGCGACGCCTACGTGGCCGACACCGCACGCGTGGCCCGGGCACTCGGCATCTCCGACCCACCGCTCGACCGTGCCGGTCTCGCCGAACAACTGGCCGCGTACCGGCCGGAACTCCGTGCGACCCAAGAGGCCCGCGAGGCCGCCCGGTTCGTCCTGCGGCACCCGCCCCTGCCGTGGGTCGCCCGCGGTCCGTACGCCGTCCTGGCCGCCAACGCGGTCTCCACCCTTCCCCCGTGGGCGCGCGAGCTGCTGGGACTCCCCCATCTGCCCAACGTCGAGACAGCCTTCGTCCGGCCCGCCGGACACGCTCTCACCTCGACCATCCGATGGGCGATGAAGCCACCCGCGCGACCGGCCGTCCGGCCGCCTCGGGAATCGGCTGCCACTCCCAACTCACCTGCCTCACCTGCTCGTTGACGCTCTGGCCGCACCGACCGTACGTCCCTACACTGCCAGTCCCAATGCGGCACGATTGCGACTACGGGGGTAGGGCGTGAGCTACGAGAGACTGCCGCTCGAATACCGGATGAGCTCCGGACGTCTGCGCTTGTTGATCACCATGATCCTGCTCGCGACACCGGCGGCGCTGCTGCCCGTGCTGACCATCGAGGAGATACCGACGGGCATCAGGACCGTCGTCTCGCTGGCCGTCGTGGCGCTGTTCGGCTGGCTGGTGTACGGCTCCCGGCGCTGTGCCACGACGGCCGACATCAAGGCCATCGGGGTCCGGGGATTCTTTCGGCGCCGAAGGGTGGCCTGGGAGGACGTCCAGGACATCCGCGCCGAGCTCAATCCTGCCGCGGCCATGCAGAGCGCCGCTCCGACCTACATCACCTTCGTCTATGGACGGGACGGCAGAAAACTCCAGCTTCCCTACGTCGACGACCAGCACGTGTCCATGGAGCGGGAGATGGCACTGCTGCTCGACATCTGGACGGAACTGCGCGGGGACGACTGGGCACCCGACGCACGGGCCGCCGTTCTCATCGACCGCAGAAACGCCCGGCAGGCCGCGCTCCTGTCCGGTATGTCGTGGGCCATGCTCGGATTTCTGCCGCTCATCGCCATCATGCTGGTGCCCCTCTTCACGGACCTGCCGGAAGGGCTGGAATCAGTGCTGAGCCCATGGGCGGTCATGGGTGTCGGCCTGCCGTTGATCTTCGTCCTGACGGCGCTCGCGTCGTATCGCCGCAGCCTGCGGAACCTCTGAGTCCGCAGGCGCGGTCGGACTGTCGGTGCTCGGTACTCGGTGCGGGCCGGGCTCACCTGGCCGGGCCCGCATGTCGGCCGTGCCCGGCCCCGGGGTTGTCAGGAGCGGTACACGCGCAGCCGCCGCACCTCGTACGACAGGGACGTCCGGCCCGGTTCCGGCGCGGGGTGGTAGGTGCCGTCGGCGACGGAGAGGTTCACGATGAGATACGCGCGCCAGTCACGGTCGAGGCCGGCGTCGTCGGTGAAGGCCCGGACGCCGTTGACCCACCAGACGACGGACCGGGCGCCGAGCTCGACGCGGAGGTTCACCCATGCGCCGGGACGGATGGCGGGATCCCGGTGGTAATGGCCCGCGCCGCTCATGTGGTTGGAGAGTTCCAGCAGGTCGGGGTTGTCGGGGTGGTACTCGAAGGCGTCGATCTCGTTGCCGCCCTCCCACCAGGTCCAGATCGCGGGCCACGCACCCACCTCACGGGGCAGGCGTACCCGGGCTTCGAGCACATCCCCCGTACGCACCATGAAGTCGTCGCGGCTGCCCTCGGTGGTGAGCAGTCCCGCGTACCACGTCCCGTCGGGGCCCGGCGTCGCGCGGAACACGCCGCGGCGCGAGTAGGCGGGGTCCGACACCAGGTGGTCGAGTTTGTGATCACCGGGGTTGGTGGGGCCGCCGTTCGGATAGGCCCAGGAGCGGCCCGCGACCCACTGGTCCGTCGACGAGAAGTCGGCGGTGAACACCAGCCGGCCACGCGGTCGTCGCGGGCCGGGGATTGCCCCGGTGAGCCGCTGCCTGATCCGGCCGAACACCGACAACGCCTGGTCAGT
This sequence comes from Streptomyces sp. AM8-1-1, assembly GCF_032229325.1. Lineage (NCBI taxonomy): Bacteria > Bacillati > Actinomycetota > Actinomycetes > Kitasatosporales > Streptomycetaceae > Streptomyces > Streptomyces sp. AM8-1-1. The sequence continues at coordinate 7,763,836 of NZ_CP135086.1, read as the reverse complement.
CATGCTGCCTCATTTCCGACAGCAACAGCGCATGCCGGGTGCTCACGCCGAGGATGCTGTCCGCCACCTCGTTCAACGAGCGAGGGGGCGTCCTGACGCGGCCGGTCCGCCGACTCCGGTCACGGTCGTCGGCAGATCGCGACCTCATGCCGTGACTGGGGTTCGGCGCGGAGTGCACCGGCGAAGCATCAGGTACCGGCGGTCCAGCGCTGGTCGCTGTTCCCGTCCGCCGGGTCGAAGCCGAGTGAACTGCCCTCCGAATCGCCCGACGGTTCGAGCGCGAAGTCCAGGGCGATGTACGGCCGTACGGCTCCGGAGGCGTCGACAGTGAAACGGAGGTTCATGCCGTTCCTGCCGTCGGCGGACGAACAGGACCAGATGCCCACGCCGCGGTCGGTGTCGCCGCGCGAGTCCAGGCAGAAGTCGGGGTCGGCGTTGCTGCGCAGCAGGCCACCCGGTTCCAGACTCCACTGCTGGGTCTCGGCGCCGTTGCAGCGGACCGTGATGACATCGGTCCGGTTCTCCATCACACCGTCCTCGATGTCCAGGCAGAGCCCCGAACCGGCGTTGACGACGCGGGTGTAGCCGCCGCCCGGCACAATCGGCGCGGGTGGGGGCGGAACAGCCTTGGAGGGCGTGGGCGCCGGGGACTCAGGAGCGGACGCCGTGGGGGTCGGCAGGGGCTCGGGCGTCTTCGACGCCTCCCGGGTGGGGCTGGGTGACGGTGACGGAGACGGTGCGGGCGAGGGCGCTGACGCGGGGGGCCAGGCGGGCTGCGGCGGCGGTGTCGGACGGTCGCTCGCCACGGGTCCCGCGGTGTCCCCGGACGTGGTCGCCAGCACGGTGCCGGCGATCACCGCGGCCGCCACCGCCACGGCGGCCAGAACGACGGGCCGGGTCCGCAGCCGCGCGCCCCGCCTGGGCTCCGAGGCGGCAGGCGCCGACCGGTGGCTCGCGGCCGGCGGCCGCTCCGGCTGGGCGGGCACGGCGTCGAGCAGGGCACGCGCGGGGCGGCGGGCCGCGTACACCGCCCCACCCCACTGGAGCAGTCCTTCGGCGAACACACCACGGGGGTTGGCGGTCATACGGGCGAGGGTCGCCATCAGCCGGGTGCAGCCGGTGCATTCGGCCAGGTGGTTCGTCAGGTCGTCGCTGCGCCGCCGGTCCCCCGGCCGCACCGAGGCCTCGATGATGCGCTGGAAGCCGGCGCACCTCTTGTCGTCGGCCCGCACGAGGTAGGCCTTGATGTAGGCCTGGCGCATGGCGTCCTGCGCCTTGGTCCGCTGCTCGGACACGATGGCGGGCCGGACGCCGAGGTAGGTCGCCGCGGTGTCGTCCGGTTCGCGGTCGACCACGGAGTACCAGAGGATGCCCCGCGTCAGCTCGGGCAGCCCGTAGAAGCCGGCGAGCATCGCGGAGGACTTCTCGAACGGGGGGCGCCGGGACTCCGGCAGACTCCACTCGGCGCGATCGGCCGACTCGTCGGCCCATGCGGCGAAGTCCGGTTCGAGCCGGTCGCGGCGGTTGCCCTCGGCCCAGGTCAGGCCCACTCGCTGAACGAGCATCAGCAGGTGGTGGCGCCAGTTCCCACGCGGTTCGATGCCGCGGATCGCCTCCTGGGCCGCGAGATCGAAGGCCTGGACGGCCAGTTGATTGCCGGCGACCTGGTCTCGCCCGCAGAGCCGGGCATAGGAGAGCACGGCCGGAAGGTGGCGGCGCTTGAGTTCCTGGGTGGCAGGAAAGGCGGGCGGGGCGCCGGCGCGTATGCGTTCGGTCAGTTCCGCGTCCGACAGGGCGGCGTAGTCCGGCATGTGGTCGGCGGGGTCGGGCCCGACCTGGTGGAGCTCTGGCACCCTGTTGACTCCTCGTTCAGTACGCACCACCGACTGGTCCGCCGTCACGGAGAAAACGCATCGGTGTTACCTGCGGGAAACAAGAGCCCATAGTGATGCAGGCGGATCAGCAGGGAAAGATGTTTCCCTGGGTAAGTCCTACGAACAGAGCGCCGGGCGGCAACGGCGCGCCCACGGCCGGGCGGCCGGCGGGTGCCCATAGCCCTGTATGCCCCTGCCGGGGTGCGCGGTCATGGAGTGCGACGCGGGGCGAGGACGCAGAACTCGTTGCCCTCCGGGTCCGCCATGACGACCCACGGCACGTCTCCCTGGCCCACGTCGGCATGGCGCGCCCCGAGTGCCAGCAGTCGCGCGACCTCGGCGTCCTGGTCGACCGGCCGGAAGTCGAGATGCAGCCGGTTCTTCCCCGCCTTCGGTTCCCGCACGGGCTCGAAGATCAGTCCGGGCAGACGGTCCGGCGCCGGGCGGATCTCGAACTCGTCGTGCGTGTCGTTGAGCACGACCCATCCCAGCGCGCCGGCCCACCAGTTCCCCAGCGCTACCGGGTCGACGGCTTCCACCACCAGCTGTTCCCACTCCAAGGACATGCCGCGGAGCGTAGTGGCCGCGCGGAGCGCCGTGCCGCGGGCGCGCACGGCAGGAGCCGGAAACCTCAGGACATGGATTTCCGTCCACGGGAAACACGATGGCCAACTGGTCGCAGCCACAAGGCAATCGGCCTTCCGAACCGAGGAGGCACCATGCCGCTCACCTTCCGCAAGAGTTTCAGGATCCTGCCGGGCGTGACGCTGAACATCAACCGCAAGTCCTGGTCGATCACCACGGGCGGCAAGAACGGCCCGCGCCACACCCGCAGCAGCACCGGTCGTCGTACGACGTCCATGAACCTGCCGGGTCCCTTCGGGTGGCGCAAGACGACCGGAGGCTCCGGCCGGCACTGACCGGCAGCACCGGGCCCACGGCCCGCGATCGGGCAGGGTTCCGCACCGGATCCGGTGCGGAACCCTGCCCCGATCGCTGCGCCCTGCCGTCGCCGCGATCGCTGTGCCCTACCGCGTGCCGCCGTGGCGGGTCTGCGGGCGTCCGCCGTTCCAGAAGTCCCGCAGGGCGGCGACGAGTTCACCGGGCGCCTCCTCGGCGATGTGATGGCCGGACGTGATGGGGGCACCCTCCAGCCCGGCACCCGCCCACGCGTGCCACACGGAGAGCACATCGCCGTACAGATCGACCATGTCGTCGCCCGTGGCCCAGAGCACCTGGAGCGGGCAGCGGATGCGCCGGCCCGCGCGCCGGTCCTCCTCGTCGTGGCGCCGGTCCACGCCCAGGCCCGCGCGGTAGTCCTCGCACATGGCGTGCACCGTGGCCGGGTCGTGGATCGCACGCCGGTAGTCCTCGTAGGCCTCCGCCCCCATCGTCTGCGGATCGGCCCGGTACCAGGCGTCGGGATCGGCGTTGATGATCCGTTCGGCGGGCTTGTCGGTCTGCCCGAGGAAGAACCAGTGCCACCAGCTCGCCGCGAAGCGGGCGTCGCAGCGGTTCAGCGCCTCCCCGATCGGGACGGCGTCCAGCACCGTCAGCGAGCGGACCGCCTCGGGGTGGTCCAGCGCGAGGCGAGTGGCGACGTAGGCCCCACGGTCGTGACCGACGACGGCGAACTGATCGTGACCGAGCGAGCGCATGAGTTGCAGACAGTCACCCGCCATGGCCCGCTTCGCGTACGGCAGATGCTCCGCGTCCGTGACCGGCTTCGAGGACCCGCCGTAGCCCCGCAGGTCCGGGCAGACGACCGTATGGCCCGCCGCTGTCAGCAGCGGGGCGACCCGGTGCCACGTGGCGTGCGTCCGCGGATGGCCGTGCAGCAGCAGGACGGCCGGGCCGGCACCGCCGTGGCGCACGCGCAGCCGGGCGCCCTCTCCCTCGCGGTCCGCCAGTGTGAACCCTTCGAACACGGTCTACGCCCCTCCGTCGCCGCCGGTGTCCCCGACCGTGTGTCCGGGGCGACGGCGGCCATGCCGAACGGGCGGGCCGGTGCCGGGTATGACGGGGCTCAGCGCCGTCGGACCACGCCCCGCACGAAAGCGGCCTGGCCCGCGTGCTGAAGGTCGTCGGCGATGACGCTGACCAGGCGGACCCCCAGCGTGACCGGCGGGTTCCAGGCCTCGTCCACCACGCGGTCGAACGCCTCGTCGTCGAGCCCTTTGACGTAGGCCAGCGTCTGCTCGACGACGGCGTCGTGGTACCCCAGCAGCAGGTCGGGAGAGTCCACGCGGACGGCCGCCACCTGCTTGCTGCTGTGGCCGTACCCCGTCGCGCCCGGGCCGAAGGGCAGCTCGAACCGGTCCGCCCATCCCGTGTGCCACACCTGTTCGAGGTCTGCGGCGTCGGCGACATGGTCGTCCTGAACGCGTGTCAGGTGCCACACCAGCCAGGCGATGGAATTCGCATCCTGGTCGATCCGTGCGTTGAGCTGCTCGGCGGACAGACCGTCCACCGCTCCGTGCACCGTCTCCTGGATCCGTCCGAAGGCGTCCACCAGCGCGTCGACACTGTTCATGTCCTGCTCCCCGGCCGCGTCCACCCCGGCGGGGCCCGCCGAGGACAGCACCAATCTACTTTTCGGGCCGGGTCGGCGCGAAAGGCCCGGTGCGGGGCCTCTGCCCGCTCGTGACCGCGGGGCCGGGCCGGGCGTGACATGCGGTGGACGCCGAGCGATGTTGAGATGGATGAGTGGCTCCGCACGTGCGCGACCAGCCGTCACGCGCGCGCAGGGCCCCTGACCCGGCAGCGAGGGATCCTGGTGCCTTCCGTCAGTCATGGACCCGAGATCGGACCTCCGCACAGCGAGGACGACCTGGACAAACTGCTGCTCAGGACCGCGCAGGGCGACGAGGACGCCTTCACGGGTGTGTACGACGCGGCCAGCGGCCCTGTCCTGGGGCTGGTGCGCCGCATTCTGCGCGACACGGCGCAGTCCGAGGAAGTGGCCCAGGACGTATTGGTCGAGGTGTGGGCCACGGCGGGTCGCTTCCGGCCCGAGGAGGGCAGCGCAAAGACATGGATCATGACACTCGCCCATCACCGGGCGGTGGACCGGATCCGGTCCGCCGAGGCCAGGAGCGAGCGCGAGCAGAAGGCCGCGCTGCTGGAGCGGACCCGGCCGTTCGACGAGGTGACCGAGCGTGTCGAGACACAGCTGGAGTGGCAGCAGGTCCGCCGGTGCGTAGGCCTGCTCACGGACATGCAGCGACAGGCGGTGACACTCGCCTACTACCAGGGACTGACCCACAAGGAAGTGGCGGAAGCGCTGTCCCTCCCGCTGGGCACCGTCAAGACACGTCTCCGCGACGGGCTGATCCGCCTCAGGGACTGCCTCGGGGTGTCGAGATGACCGGCGCTGATCTGCACATGGCTTCCGGTGCCTACGTCGTGCACGCGCTTTCCCCCGACGAGCGCAGGGCTTTCGAGGCCCATGTGGCGGCCTGCGAGGCGTGCCGGGAGGAGGTCGCCGAACTGAAGGCGACGGCGGCACGCCTCGGGTCGGCGCTGGCCGTCACCCCTCCGGCCGAGATGCGTGAGCGGGTCATGCGCCGGGTGGCAGGCACCCGTCAGGAGGGCCTGCTCCCCCCGGTGTTGCGCGTCAGACGGACCGTGCAGGTGTCCCGGCTCGTTCTCGCGGCGTGCCTGGCACTCGCTGTGGCAGGCGGCGGGATCGCCCTGTGGCAGTACCAGGAGGCCGAGGACGCCAGGGCGTCGGTCAGCCGGACCGAGCAGCGGGAAGCGGGCGTGGCGGACGTGCTCGCGGCACCCGACGTCAGGCTCCAGACGCGGGAATGGGACGACGGGTCCACGGGAACCGTCGCGTACGCACCCAGCAAGGACCGCGCGGCTCTGATCGTGGCGGGTCTGTCCGAGCTGCCCGCCAGCAAGGTGTACGAGGCGTGGTTCGCCGGTACGGGAGCCACGAGGTCGGCCGGGCTGATCGGCGGTACCGAGGGGCAGCAACTGGTGCTGCTCGACGGGCCGGTGGCCGGGGCGACGGCCGTGGCGATCACCGTCGAGCCGGCCGGCGGCTCTCCGCAGCCCACTTCCGCGCCTCTCGGAGTCATCAAGGTGCCGACAGCCTGATAGGCGGTCCACATGTTCGGGCGGCTGTCCGGAGCCGCTCGGGCACGGACGTCCAAGGCTCGTGCTCAGGCGACTGACCGCGCCAGTCGCCGCCCATGGAGTAGCCCGCACCCGAACGGGTGCATCCAAGAACACCTCCGCGCGGGAATCCCTCTCAAGCGGAGAGGGCGGCATGCGGGGTGTCGTGCGGAATTCGGCGCCACGGTTGCTCTGATGGTCCCGTTGGCCGACACCGCGGGCGGTCGTGCGGGGAGTCGTGCAGGGAGACGTCAGCGAAGGAGCCGGCTTGAGCGTGCGGGAGACGGATGCCGATGTCGTGATCATCGGTGGTGGCGCCTCGGGCCTGTCGCTGGCCCATGCCCTCGCGACCTCGGACGATACGGGTCGCCACACCGGCGGCTCGGACCGGTTGTCCGTCGCGCTCGTCGAGGCACCCGAGGGCCCGTCGCGCCCCGCGGAGCGGACGTGGTGCTTCTGGGAGGAGGCGGCCGGTGAATTCGACGACGCGGTGACCGCGTCGTGGCGCCGGATCCGCGTGCACGGATCCGACGGGCAGGTGTTCGGCGGCGACCTCGGGCCCCTGCGCTACAAGATGATCCGGTCCGCCGGCTTCGAACGTCTCGTGCACACACGGCTCTCCGAACTGGATCACGTCCGCCTCCTGCGGGCCACCGCACACGAGGTGCGTGCCACTGCGGACGGCACCGAGGTGCGGTGCACCACCGCCGACGGACTGCCGGCGCGCGTGCGGGGCCGCATCGTCTACGACTCCCGGCCTCTTCCCTCGCTGCCGCCGGCACGCACCACCCTGCTCCAGCATTTCCGCGGCTGGTTCGTGCGGACCCGGCAGCCGGTGTTCGACCCCGAGGTCGCCGACCTGATGGACTTCCGCGTGCCCCAGCCACCCCATGGGCTCGCGTTCGGCTATGTGCTGCCGCTCGGACCCCGCGACGCCCTGGTGGAGTACACCCGGTTCTCGCGCGCCCCGCTGTCGCGGGAGTCGTACGACCGGGCTCTGCGGCACTACACGGCCGACGTGCTCGAGCTCGGCGAGTTGGAGATCAGGGACGCCGAACAAGGGGTGATTCCGATGACCGACGCCCACTTCCCCCGACGGGCCGGGGCCGGTGTCTTCCGTATCGGAGCCGCCTCCGGCGCCACCCGGCCGGCGACCGGTTACACCTTCTCCGCCGCGCGACGGCAGACACGGGGTATCGCGGCCGCGCTGCGCGCGGGACGGGGAGACGCCGTGCCCGCACCGTGGTCCCGCAGGGCGATGGCCATGGACGCGGTGATGCTCCGAGCCCTCGACACCGGCCGTGTGGAGGGACCGCAGTTCTTCTCCACGCTCTTTCGCCGCACACCACCGGAACGGCTGCTGCGCTTCCTCGACGGCCGTACCGGCCTCTTCGAGGATCTCCGGATCGGCCTCGCCGTACCCATGTGGCCCATGCTGCGCACCGCACTGGAGCTGCCGTTCCTCCCCCGCCGGCCCGCCGGCGCCTCCCGGACGGCCGTCGCTCAGGCACCGGTCACCGGCGTGCTTCTCCCCCATGACCCTCCTCCCCCGTGAAATGAGCAGCTGATGACCCTTCTGCGGGACCGGGATCTCACCCGGGCCTTCGACCATGCCGCGGCCGGCTACGACCGCCTCGTCTCGATGAACCCGGGCTACCACGCCGACCTGAGGCGCTCCGCACGCCGCCTGCGCCTGCCCGACCGCGGCGAGGGCCTGCGGGTGCTCGACATCGGCTGCGGCACCGGCGCGTCGACCGCGGCGCTCCTTCGGGTGGCGCCGGGGGCCGAGATCACGGCCGTCGACGCCTCCGCGGGGATGCTGGAACGAGCGGCCGCGAAGTCGTGGGCCGGGCACGTGCGATGGGTGCACGCACCGGTGGAAGAGGTCGCGCGTGCGGGAGTCCAGGGGCCGTTCGACGCCGTCTTCGCGGCCTACCTCTTCCGCAACGTGGCGCGCCCGGACGCCGTACTGGACAGGGTGCACGCCCTGCTGAGGCCGGGCGGACGGCTGGCGGTGCACGAATACAGCCTCAGCGGCTCCCCGGTGCACCACGCCCTGTGGTCGGCGGTGTGCCGCGGCGTCATCGTTCCCGCGGGCACCCTCATGGGCGACCGCGATCTCTACCGCTACCTGTGGCGGAGCGTGCTCGCCTTCGACCGGGCACCGGAGTTCGTCGACCGGCTGGTCCGCGGGGGCTTCCACGAGGCGCGGGCCCTCCCGATGCCGGGCTGGCAGACCGGGATCCTCCAGACGTTCCTCGCCCGGCGGGGCGCACCGGGTGAGCGGCGGTCCACGTCGTGAGCGCGGCGGACGTCCGTCCCGCCCGCCGGGGCAGGGACCGCAGGGCGCACATCCTCATGCCCGCCCGGGGCCGGGAGCGATGCGCGGGGGACGCGCCACGCACAGCGGTGGTCGGGGGTGGCATCGCGGGCCTCGCGGCCGCGACCGCTCTCGCCGAGCGCGGGGTGCGGGTGACCCTGTTCGAGCGGGAGGCCGTTCTGGGCGGACGGCTCGCGGGGTGGCCGGTGGAACTGGCCGACGGGTCCACGGCGACGATGAGCCGCGGCTTCCATGCCTTCTTCCGTCAGTACTACAACCTGCGCGGACTGTTGCGGCGTGCGGACCCCGGGCTCTCGGAACTCACGCCCCTGCCGGACTATCCGCTGCGCCACCGCAGCGGGACCACCGACAGCTTCGCGCGGGTGCCCCGCACCCCGCCGTGGAGCGCACTGGGTTTCGTCGCCCTGAGTCCGACCTTCGGCTGGCGGGATCTGGCCGGCATGGACCCGGTCGCGGCCCTGCCCCTGCTGGATGTGCGGGTTCCGGAGGTCTATGAGCGCTACGACGACGTCAGCGCATCGGACTTCCTCGGCTCCATCCGGTTCCCCGAGGCCGCGCGCCATCTGGCGTTCGAGGTCTTCTCACGGAGTTTCTTCGCCGATCCCCGCGAACTCTCCGCGGCGGAGCTGCTGGTGATGTTCCACATCTACTTCCTCGGATCCGCGGAGGGGTTGCTCTTCGACGTCCCCCGGGAACCGTTCCCGCAGGCGCTGTGGAACCCCCTGGAGCGCTATCTGCGGAGTCTCGGGGTCGAGGTGCGGACGGGCACGGCCGTGACGTCGCTGCGACCGGACACCGGTGACACCTTCCTCCTCGACACCGACGGGCCCGTCGAACGGTACGACGCCGTCGTCCTCGCGCTGGACGTGCGCGGTCTGCGGACGGTCGTCTCCGACTCGCCGCACCTGGGCGACGCCGTCTGGCGCGAGAACGTCGAACGGCTGCGCTGTGCCCCGCCGTTCGTGGTCTCGCGCCTCTGGCTCGACCGGCCCGTCGCCGCGGACCGTCCGGGGTTCCTGGGCACCAGCGGCTTCGGCGGGCTCGACAACGTGAGTGTGCTCGACCGCTGGGAGGGGGAAGCCGCCCGCTGGGCCGGGCGCACCGGCGGCAGCGTGGTGGAGTTGCACGGATATGCCGTCGACGAGGGGACGGACCGGCTGCGGATGCAGGAGCGGTTGGTCGGCCAGCTGCACGAGGTCTACCCGGAGACGCGCGAGGCCGAGGTCGTCGACGCCCGCCACGAGTGGCGCGCGGACTGCCCGATGTTCCCGGTCGGGGGGTATCTCACGCGCCCGGCCGTCCGTACGCCCCATCCCTCCCTGGTGATGGCGGGAGACATCGTGCGTACGGATCTGCCGGTGGCTCTCATGGAACGGGCCGCCACCACCGGCTTCCTCGCGGCCAACGCCCTGTTGGAGCGGTGGGGTGTACGGGGGCATCCGCTGTGGACGGTGCCGCGCGAAGGCCGGTCCCGGACCTTGCGCACGCTGGCGTCCCTGAGCCGTTCCTGAGCCGTTCGCCTTCGGGTGTGGGCCGACGCAGTCTCCCGTCGTCCGCTCCGAGCCGTACTCCTGACCGCCGCGAGCCGTCGGCGGCCAGGAGCCCGCGGGGCCTGCTGGGCCCTGCCTCGCAGGGTCAGCCGGGGAAGCGGCCGGAGCTGCGCAACTGCCGGCGCCGCTCCGCGTAGGCGAGATCGTCACGCCACAACCGCCCGGCGGCCCAGCGCATCAGTGGCCGCAGTGCGGGAGCGGCGGCGCGTGCTCCGACGAATCCGGGACGGTCCGAGATGGCGACGACGGCCTCGACCACGGCGGTCCGGGGTACGCCGCGGTCGTCGGTCCCCAGCGGGGTTGCGTGCGTCTCGACGACGGACCCGACTCCCTCGCCGTCGGTGATGTGCATGACCACGGTCCGGGGTTCGGGCGCGGTGAACGCGGCCCGCACCGGCACCACCAGGCGTCCGGCCACCTTGAAGGAGACATCGACGACGAAGGCATCGTCCGTGTCCGCCCCGTCACCCCCCTCCGGCCCCTCCGGGACACTCACCACCGTCAGATCGACGAACGAGTACGGGTGGAACCACGAGCCGTGCCAGGGGTCGAGCCTGTTGGCGACGACGTCCTCGGGCTCGCAGCGCCCCACCGCGGTGAACACCGCGTCCAGCGCGCCCCGTTCCGGCCGCCGCGGCACGACGGGCCGGTCCAGCGGCGTCTCCCCGCCGAGCGCGTCGAGGCGGACCCAGGCCAGCACTCCGTCGTCGTACGCCGGAAACGGCTCCCAGCCGGCGAACGGGCCGCCGTCCAGGGACAGACCGTGCCAGTGGCAGACCACCGTGCCGCAGACGACCCGGCTGTCGCGCAGCGGAGCCCCGAGGTGCGGGCAGGCGCCCGGGCCTGCCCGGAGGTCGCCGGTCCCGGAGCGCCACGCGACGATCTCCACGCCGCCCACGGTCCGTCCGAACGGCCGGGGGCCGGAGCCGATGTCGCGCGAAGCACCGATGACGTACCAGTTGCCGGAGGGCCGGGCCGCGGCGCGTTTGAGCGCGCCCGCGATCAGCGCGGGGCGGGCCGCCTGCCAGGTCGGCTGCTGCTTCTCCCACGAGACGCGGGGGCGCATCGTCAGGGGAAGGGACCGGCGCCACCGGCCTGTGCGGTCCTTCATCGGGGACGCTCCTCTCGTCCGGCGTCCGCGCCGGGGCCCGACACCGTGACAGGGGCGCCGGCCCGGGGCCGGACACCCGCGGGTGTCCGGGTGACCCGGGAGCGGGCCCGGGCACCGGCGATCCCGGCCAGGGCGGTCAGTGCCACGGCCGCCCGGCGCCTGCGGGGCACCACGGAGCGGCGGTGCAGCACGCGGTAGTCGTCCTCGGCGATCGCGTCGAGGATTCCGCCGTACAGCGTGAAGGCCGTGCGCATACAGGGGCGTACCCGCCGGTCCAGCATGTCGAGTCCCGGTTCCGCTTCCCGGTAGACGCCGCGGGTGAGCTGCGCGGCCTCCTCGAACGCCGCCCTGATCCGCGGATCCGTGGCCCCGGAGTCCCGGCTCCACTGGAGGAGTGCACGGTCCACGCCGTGCGCGGCGAGCAGATCCTCGGGGAGATACACCCGGCCGCGGTCCAGGTCCTCCCCCACGTCCCGCAGGAAGTTGGTGAGCTGGAAGGCTACGCCGAGGGCGGCCGCGTGCGGCTCCGCCTCCGCGCGCGGTACGACGGTCCCGAGGACGGGCAGCATCTGGAGGCCGATCACGGCCGCCGAGCCGTGCATATAGGCGCGGAGGTCGGCGTAGGTCGGGTAGCGGGTGACATGGAGATCGCTGCGCATGGACGCCATGAAGTCGTGGAAGAGCACGGGGTCAATGGCGTAGCGGCGGGCGGTGTCCGCCACCGCCTGCACCACCGGCTCGTCGCTGCGACCGTCTCTCAGCCCGGCGTCCAGCTGCCGGTCCAGACGGGTGAGGGCGCTGTCCCTCTCTTCGGACGTGAGGCCTTCGGCGAGGTCGTCGACGATGTCGTCGGCCCAGCGGGCGAAGCCGTACAGCGCGTGCACGGCACTACGCCGGTCCACCGGCAGGAGCCGGGTGGCCAGGAAGTAGGTCTTGCCGTGCCGGGCGTTGAGGTGGCGGCACCGGGTGTAGGCGGAGCGCAGGCAGGCGTCGGTGATGCCTGCCGCGTCGAGTTCACGTGCGGTCATCGGCTGTGCCTTTCACCGGCTGGGCAGGGAGATGTCGGAGGTGTACGGGGAGACGCGGGTGACTCGCCGCGGCGCGCGGCCCTGTCCGGTGATACGGGCGGCGGCGAGCTTGCCGGAGATGAGGACGGTGGGGACGCCGACGCCCGGTGTCGTGCCACAGCCGGCGAGTACGGCGTTGTCGATGCCGCGGACGAGGTTCCGCGGCCGGAACGGGCCGGTCTGGGCGAAGGTGTGGGCCGCGGAGAAGGGCGTGCCGGCCGCGTGACCCTGCTCGGTCCAGTCGACCGGGGTGACCAGGCGTTCGTGTTCGACCGAGTCGCCGAATCCGTGCAGCCCGCGTCGCTCCAGCTCGGCGACCAGGCTGTCGCGGTAGCGGGGGGCTAGGTCGTGCCATTCCCGGACGCCCGGTCCCGTCCGGGTGTTGGGGCAGGGAGCGAGCACGTAATGCAGGTGCTTCCCCTCGGGGGCGAGCAGCGGATCGTGTGCCGTCGGCCGGGTGATCAGCAGGGAGGGGTCCGTCATCAGACGGCCGGTGCGGGTGATCTCGTCGAAGGTGCGCTCCCATGCGCCTCCGAACGACAGGGTGTGGTGGCCCAGTTGGGGCCAGGTGCGGTCGGTGCCGGCGTGCAGGACGACGGCGGACGGCGAGTGCCGCAGGGTCACGGCCCGCTGTGGCTCACGACCGAGCAGCCGGTAGGTGACGGGCAGGTCGGGGGTGAGGACCACGGCGTCGCAGGCGAGCTGTTCGCCGGTGGAGAGCGCGACGGTGCGGACCCGCCCGCCGGACCGGTGCAGGGCGGTCACCTCGGTGCCGTACCGGAACTCCGCCCCCGCGTCGCGTGCGCTGTCGGCCATGGCGCGCGGCAGGGCGTGCATCCCGCCCCGGGGGAAGTAGACCCCCGCCACGGTGTCCATGTAGGCGATCACGGCGTACGCGGCGAGGGCGCGGGCCGGCGGCACGCCCGCGTACAGGGCCTGGAAGGAGAACACCCGGCGCAGGCGCGGGTCGGAGATGAAACGGCCGATCCGGGCGTCCAGCCGTCCGAAGCCGCCCAGTGCGCAGAGCCGGGCCAGGTCGGGATGGAGCAGTTGCAGGGGCGAGTCGAAGTTGGTGTCGATGAAGCGGCGCATCTGGGCCCGGTAGAGGGCCTGGAGCCAGTGCCGCAAGCGCCGGTAGCCTGCCGCTTCGCCCGGCCCGGCGAAGCGGCGGACCTCCTCCTCCATCGCCTCGGCGCCGGTGTGCACGTCGAGCGCGGAGCCGTCGGCGAACTGCGCCCGGTAGGCGGGATGCAGCTCGATCAGCTCGACCCGACGGGCGAGCGAGTCCCCCACGGCGGCGAAGGCCTCGTCGGCGAGGTGCGGCATGGTGAGCACGGTCGGGCCGGTGTCGATCGCATAGCCGCCCATGTCGGCCCGTCCCGCCCTGCCGCCCGGCTCGGGCGCCCGTTCCACCACCGTCACGCTGCGGCCCGCGCCGAGCAGATGCAGCGCCGCCGCCAGCCCCGCCAGACCGGCTCCGACGACGACCACATGGTCCGTGGGCCCGGGTACGGTCCTCATGCCCGCTCTCCGGTCCGGTTGGGCTGTACGCCGGCGGCCCTGCCGACGAGGCGGGTGAGTTCGCCGACGATGTGCGGCTCGCTGTCCAGGGACTCGAGGTGGCGGACACTCAGCTCCACCAGGCGGTGGATCTTCTCCTCGACGACGGCGGGGGCGCCGGTCGACTCGATGGCTTGCCGCAGCCGGTCCACCGCGTCGTCGGTGAGTGACCGCCCCTCGCCCCTGGGGTTCAGCGCGTCGGCGACGTCCTTGCGGCCGCCGGTGGCGGCCAGATGCACGGCCACGGCGCGGAGGTAGGTGGCCTTCCCCTCGCGCAGGTCGTCACCCGAGGGTTTGCCGGTGCTCGCGGGGTCACCGAAGGCGCCGATGAGGTCGTCCCGGAGCTGGAAGGCGATGCCCGCGCAGCGCCCGGCGGACCGCAACGCGTCGGTGGTGCGGTCGTCGGCCCCTGCCAGGGCGGCGCCGAGCGCCAGCGGACGCTCGACCGTGTAGAGCGCGCTCTTGAGACCCGCGATGCGTACGGCTTCGACCACCGAGGAGGATCCGGTGGCCTGGGCGTGCATGTCGAGGTACTGGCCGGCGACGAGCTCCGTGCGCATCGCCTGCCACTCCCGGTGGACGCGCGGCCCCTGAGGGGACATCAGCGCGGTGGAGGTCATCAGATCGTCGGCCCACGACAGCGCCAGGTCTCCGGCGAGGATCGCGGCGGCGGTCCCGAAGGCGGCGCTCGATCCGCGCATTCCCTTCGTGGTGTGTGCCTGGGCGAAGGCGGCGTGCACGGCGGGTGCTCCACGGCGCACGGGTGACTCGTCCATGACGTCGTCATGGACGAGGGCACACCCCTGGATCAGTTCGATGGCGGCTCCGAGCCGCAGTGCCGCCTCCGCCTCCTCGCCGTCGGTGGTGCCTCCGGAGGCACGCCAGCCCCACCACAGGAAGCCCGCCCGCAATCGTTTGCCACCGCGTATGACGAACTGGGCGAGCTGTTCGGCGACATCGGCGGCGAATCGTGCGTCGACCCGGGAGGCCTCGTGCACACGCTCGCGTACGTACCGGCCGAGGACCTGCTCGACGGCGGCGGTGACGTCCCGGTCGACGTGCGGGCCCGCTGTCGGTGGGGTGCCGGTCTGCGGGCGGCCGGTGAGGATGCCCGTGCCGTTCTGCATCACCTGCGTACCGAGCATGCACGCCGCCTTCGTTCAACGGGGAGGTGTCACCGGACATCCACTCTTCGGCCGGGAGACCGGGTTCGGATGCGGTGATCTCTGCCCGTTCGGCGGAGAAATCGTGGGGTGTTCGCCCCTTTGGCGGCGTGGAAACACGTCTGCCGGAGCCCGGCGGGGCTCCGGCAGACGCGGGGCGGAAGGTCAGGTTTCCGCCCGTGCTCCCGCCGCCGTGAGCAGGGCGAGGGGGGTCGCCGCCGCCCACGCCTGGGGGGAGCACGCATGGGGGTAGGGGACGGGTCCCTCGTCCTCCTGCCGGGTGTGGCCGGCGATCACTTCCGGCAGCCGGTCGCCGTGGCGGGCCGCGGCCTCGACGAGCGCGGCGGTCACGGCTGCGGCTTCGGCGTGCAAGCCGTACCGCGCCAGGCCGAGGGTGATCACGGCATTGTCGTGCGGCCAGATGCTGCCGCGGTGGTACGACAGCGGGTGGTGGGGGGCCTGGCCCGCGGCGAGCGTACGGATGCCCCAGCCGGTGAAGAAGTCGGGCTCCAGCAGCCGCCGGCCGACGGCTTGTGCGTGGACGTCGTCGAGGATGCCGGACCACAGCAGATGGCCGGCGTCCGAGGCGAGGGCGTCGACCTGGCGTCCCGAGCCGTCGAGGGCGAGGGCGTAGAAGGTCTGCTCCGGCATCCAGAAGTCGGCGTGGAAACGCTCGCGCAGGGCCTTGGCGTGGGCGTCGAGCTCGTCCGCCCACGCGGGGTCGTCCCACACGGTGCGGGCCAGCTGTGCCGATCGGCGCAGGGCGTCGTAGGCGTAGCCCTGTGCCTCGGCCACGGCGATGCTGCCCGTCGCCTGGGTGCCGTCGGTGAAGCAGACCGCTCCCTCGGAGTCCTTCCAGTTCTGGTTGAGCAGACCGTGGGTGTCGGCCTCGTAGGTGAGGTAGCCGCGCTCGTCGAGGCCGCCGTCGGCGAACATCCAGCCGACCGCCGCGCGGGCGTGGGGCTCCAGCTGCCGGGCGAGGGAGGGGTCACCGGTCTGTTCGGCGTGGGCGCCGAGCAGGGTGAGGAACAGGGGGGTGCTGTCCACCGATCCGTAGTACCGGCCGTAGGGCACCTGACGGAAGTGGGCCAGTTCGCCGTGGCGGATCTCGTGCACGATCTTCCCTGGCTGGGCGATGCGTGCCGGGTCGTACTCGGTCGCCTGGGTGGCCGCGAGAGCGCGCAGGGTGGCCTCCGCCAGCTCCGGCCGGTAGGGCAGCGCGAAGTGCGAGGTCAGCAGTGAGTCGCGGCCGAAGAGGGTGAGGAACCACGGCACGCCGGCGCCGGGTACCAGGACGTCTTCGCCGTCCGGCCCGACGGCCGGGACGCGCAGCCGGGCGAGGTCGCGCAGGCCCTGCTCGCAGGCACGGACGAGGTCGTCGGAGACGTCCCGTACCGGGAGCGGGGACTCGTCGGTGAAGTCGTCCCTCTCCCGCCGGATCAGCGCGAGGACCGAGCGGACGTCCGGCGGCCCGGCGGGACGCGGGTCGGCACCGCCGGCAAGGGCGGTGACCTTGACGGTGATCTCCGCCGTGCCGTGCGGAGAGAGCCGGACGCGCCACGCAAGGGTTCTGAGCGTGCCCCGGGATGCCGGGGTCACCGCGGGCTCCGGGTCGGCGGTGACCGTGGTGTCCGCCTGCCACTCCTCGCGGTGGTAGGCGAAGCGGGTGCCGTCCGCCGAGTCCGAGACGGTGATGCGGGCGCCGGCCTTGTCGTAGATCCGGCGGTCGCTGCGCAGTTCGAACTGGTCGGCGAAGTCCGCGTCGGCATCGATGGCGACGATGACCGTGATCTCGCGTGCGGTGTTGTTGCTGAGCCGCAGGTTCTCCGTCAACCGGCCGTGGAACAGGGCCTGTCGTCGGTGCAGCGTCCATGGCGACGGTTCGTCGCGGGTTGCTGCCGCGGTGAGCACGGCGGCTGCTCCCCCGTCGCCGTACGCCGGCACGAGGACGGTCGGCTCGGTGCCGTCCACCGTGAGGCGCCAGTGGCTGAGATGGCGGGCGTCGCGGACGAACAGTCCGTCGGGTGAGGTGCCGCGGGTGCCGGAGATGTCCCCGCCGCCGCTGAGGGCGGCGAACGTGCCGGCGTGCACGAGCAGCTGAGGTGCCGTCATCGTGTCCCTCCCCCACAGTCGACGTCGGCCAGCAGGTCGAGGACGACGGCGGCGGTCCAGCTGAAGTCGGTGGTCCCCCGGGCCTCGCCGGTGTACGGGTCGACGTACTCGGCGAAGCCGGAGTCCGCACCGGCCGTGAGGACGGCTTGCCGCAGGGTGTCGGCGCAGTCCGCGGTGCCGTAGTGACGGAGTCCGCGTTCCAGCACCCAGTTGATGTTGAACCAGGCGGGTCCGCGCCAGTAGCGCGAGGGGTCGAAGGCGTGGCCGCGCAGGTCGTAGCTGGGGGTGAGGGCGGTGGTCGAGCCCAGTCCGAAGTGCTCACCGGCCGCGGTACGCAGCAGGGCCCGGGCGATGTCGTCGGGGAGGCCGGGAACGGCGAGCGGCAGGAGGCCCGTGACGCTCTTCTCCTCGATGGCCCTCCCGGCCCGTACGTCGTGGCAGAGGAAGAGACCCGCGTCGTCGTCCCACAGCCGCTCCACCAGGGCGTCGGTAAGCCGGCGGGCCCGTGCCCGGTGGGAGTCGGCGTCGTGTCCCAGGGCCTGGGCGATGTCGGCGAGCGCGTACTCGGACAGGATCAGCAGGGCGTTGAACCCGGGGTCCTCGACGACGAAGGAGTGCTCGGTGCCGGCGTCGCGGTAGCCATGGTCGCGGTAGTCGCCGGCCAGACGGACATAACGTCCGTAGTCCAGGTCCGTGGGCCGGTCGGCGGCGTCGCCGTGGGTGAGGTCGGCGCGGCGGAACGAGGCGGCGGGGGCGGGCTCGACGCGTGCGAGGGGCTCGTCCCAGCAGGGGCTGTTGTCCATGCCCGGCTCCCACGGGTGCAGGACGGCCGCCAGTCCCCGGCCACCGAAGTCGCGGTGGTGGGTGAGGTAGTGGTGCCAGGCGACGAGCCGTGGGTAGAGCCGTTCGAGGAAGCCGCGCCGCCGGGAGGTCTCGGGGTCGCTCTCGTGGACGAGCGCGGCCGCGAGCGCGTGGACGGGCGGCTGGACGATCCCGGAGGTCTCGATGCCGGCCGGTGCGCCCGCGGCCCTGCCCGCCGACGTCGACTGCCAGAAGTCGGGGCTCGGGAAGTAGGCGTCGAGCGGCACCGCCGGGTTGAACACGATGTGGGGAATGCGTCCGTCGGCCCACTGCCCGCCGAGCAGGGTCTCCAGTTCGCGCTGTGCGCGGCGCGGTGAGAGATGGCGCAGCCCGATGGCGATGAAGGCGGAGTCCCAGCTCCACTGGTGCGGATAGAGGGTGTGGGACGGCACGGTGGACGCGCCGGTCCAGTTGGTCAGCAGTACCCGGGCGGCCTCCCGCTCCACGCTGCGGTGGTCGCGGACGGCGCTCGGGGCGTCGGCAAGGGCGATCGTCATGCTCCCGACCTGCGCAGGAAGCCGGGAATGGAACGGACCGCGGCGACCGGGTCGCCGGTGAGACGGCATTCGGCGGCGAGGTACCCGCCGTAGCCGATGGCGTGCAGCGCGGAGAGCCAGGCCGGCCAGTCGAGGTGTCCGGCGCCGGGCTGGAACCGGTTGGAGTCGCTGACCTGGGCGTGTCCGATGTACGGCGCGGCCGCGAGGATCGAGGCGGCGGGGTCGGCCTCCTCGATGTTCATGTGGTAGCTGTCGATGCCGATCCTCACCGAGTCCAGGCCGACGGCGCGGATCAGTTCCACGGCCTGGTCGAGGCGGTTGACCATGTGGTCCTCGTACCGGTTGAGAGGTTCGAGGTAGAGGGTCACACCTTCGCGCCGGGCGTGCTCGCCCAGTTCGGTGAGGCCCTCGAGCAGGACGGTGCGCTCCTCGTCCTCGCCGCGGGGCGGCTCGAAGGGGGGCAGCCGGCGGGAGAACATGCCGTACGAGGCGGGCGTCTGGGCACCGGTGCCGCCCAGTTCGCCGATGACGGACAGCTGGGACTTCATCTGGTCGATCGCATCGCGGCGCAGGTCCGCGTCGAACGCCCCGAAGAAGTGCAGCATGTCGACGCACACCGTGGGCATGACGACGCCGTCCTTGAGGGCGGCGCGCAGTTCGGGGAGCCGGCCCTCGAAGTGGCGGTCCCCCTTGCCGCGCAGCTCGATCGCGTCGTAGCCCGCGGCCTGGGCGAAGTCCCACTTCTCCTGGAGGGTGTCGCCGGGCAGCAGTTGTTCCTGGCAAGCGGTCTTGAGCATGGGTGGATGGCCTTTCAGAATGCCAGGACGACCTGGAGCGCTTCGGCGGGTCGCTCGTCGAGCAGGTGGTAGGCGTCGGCGGCTTCCTCGACGGGCACGACATGGCTGACGAGGGACCGGACGTCGACCTGCCCGGAGGCGACCAGGGCGAGGAAGGTCTGCTGCAGGCGCTCGACGCTCCAGCGGGCGGACAACTGCGGTGGTACGCCGCCGATCTGGGAGCAGATCAGCTGGACGCGGTTGTGGTGGAACTCGTCGCCGAGCCTCAGTCCCACGCCGTCTCCCTGGTAGAAGCCGGAGGCGACGACCCGGCCGTCGACGGCGACGGACCGCAGGGCCTCGTGGAGGGCGGGGTAGACGCCGCTGATCTCGATCGCGGTGTCGGCGCCACGGCCGCCGGTGGCTTCGCGGATGCGCTCGGCGACGGCATCGGTACGGGCGTTGAGCGTGTGGACCGCTCCGTACTCCTTGGCGGTGGCGAGCCGGCTGTCGAGGGCGTCGACCGCGGTGACGCGTGCGCCGTTCAGATGCGCGAGGCGGGTGGCGAGGAGTCCGATGACGCCCTGGCCGAAGACGGCGACGTCCTCGCCGAGGTGGATGTCGCTGGAGAGGACCGCGTTGTAGGCGATGGCACCGACGCGGGCGAACGCGCCGGCCAGGGGGTCGAGTCCGTCGGGCAGGGTGTGGCCGCGCATGCGCTCGGCGGGGACGATGCCTTCGCTGCGGTGGCCCCAGATGCCCCAGACCAGGTCACCGACGACGGGCAGGCCGGGAGTGCCGACGAGCTCGGGCGAGACCTCGGTGACCTCGCCGACCTCGGAGTAGCCCCAGCCCGCGACGGGGTATTCGATCCCGGCCGCTCCGTCGCGGAAGAGGCGCGCCTCGGGGTCCCAGGTGCGGGTGAGGTAGGGGTTCGTGCCCCGGTAGGCCGTGAGCTCGGTGCCGGCCGAGATGCCGGAGTAGCGGGTGCGGACCCGTAGATGGCCGGGGGGCAGCGCGGCACCGGCGTGCTCGGCGACGTCGACCTGGCGAGGGCCGGTGAACTGGACAACACGTTCCACGAGGGGCTCCGAGGGGTTGGACTCTCCACTTAGGTCGAAGATATCCCAGGCTTATGTCTTGTCAACACGCAAAAGTGATGCTGTGATGCTTTCGAACTCGACATAAGCACGGTGAGGACATCACATGCTCAAGTGGATCCGTCGGTCAAAGGCGACGGCGGCGGGCCTGGCCGCGATCGTGGGCCTCGGCGGCCTCGCCGGCTGCGCCGACCCCGGCGACGCGGCCCGGCCGGACAACAGGATCACCGTGTGGTCCCAGGAGAACCTTCCTCCGCGGATGGCGGCGACCAACAAGATCATCGACCGGTTCGAGAAGCAGACCGGGATCAAGGTCGACCTCGTCGGCGTGGACGAGGGCCAGCTGCCGCAGCTGATCATGTCGGCGGCCGCCGCCGGCAAGCTGCCCGATGTCATCGGCGCGGTCCCCATGGGCCAGGTCTGGCAGATGTACAGCAACAAACTGCTGAACACGCAGGTCAGCCGCGAGATCGTCGACAGCCTCGGTACGAAGACGTTCAATGCGAACGCCCTGCGGCTCACCTCGGAGGGCAACACGCAGCTGGCCGTCCCCTCCGACGCCTGGCTGCAGCTCCTCGTCTACCGCAAGGACCTGCTCGCCCAGGCCGGACTGCCGGTCCCCGACACGTACGACAAGCTGCTCCAGGCCGCCAAGGGACTCGACACGAAGGGCCGCGACGGGATCTCGGTCGCCACCGACCCGGGCGATGTCTTCACCCAGCAGAGCTTCGAGAACCTCGCCCTCGCCAACGGCTGCCGTCTCGTCGACGAGCAGGGAGAGGTGCGGCTGGACTCACCGGCCTGCAAGACCTCCTTCGATCTGTACGACAAGCTCGGCCGCACCTACGGAGCCCCCGGCACCCAGTCCGTCGACTCCACCCGGGCCAGCTACTTCTCGGGCACCTCGTCGATGATCGTCTGGTCCTCCTTCCTCCTCGACGAGCTGGCGGGACTGCGCGACGACGCACTGCCCAGCTGCTCCGCGTGCAAGAAGGACAAGGACTTCCTCTCGGACAACAGCGGCATCGTCACGGCGCTCAAGGGGCCCGACGGCGCCGAGCCCGCCCAGTTCGGCGAGGTCACGTCCTGGGCGGTCACCCGGACCGCGGAGACGGCGGCGTCCAAGAAGTTCGTCGAGTACATGATGAACAGCGGCTACGAGGACTGGATCGGCATGGCGCCCGAGGGCAAGATCCCCGTCCGCCCGGGCACCGCCGACGACCCGGACCGCTACGAGCGCGCCTGGCGTGCGAGCGAGGTCGGCGTCGACACCCGCAAGCCCATGAACGAGGTGTACTCCGCGGCGCTGCTGGACCAACTGACCCAGGGCGTCGGCGACATGAAGCGCTGGGGCATCACCGAGGGCCAGGGCGCCCTGGTCGGCGCCACCAACGGCGAACTGCCCGTTCCCAAGGCGCTCGGCGCCATGACGAGCGGCCAGATCTCGCCGGGCGAGGCCGCCCGCGAGGCGGACGAAGAAGTCTCCGCCCTGCAGAAGTCCCTCCAGTAACCGCGGCCCCGCCGCCCCGTCGAGGATTGCCATGACCACTGCACCACCCGGCGCACCGAAGCGCCGCCATCTGACCTCCGGACAACGCCAGAACCGGGCCGGACTGGCCTTCGTCACCCCGACCTTCCTGGTCGTCCTGGTCGTCGTCATCATCCCGATCCTGTGGACCGTCCTGCTGGCCTTCCAGAACGCCAGGCTCGTCGACATCCAGAGCATGAGCCTGTTCGGCAACTGGACCCTGGACAACTTCAGCAAGATCTTCGGCTCCGCCGGATTCTGGACCAGCCTCAGCACCACACTGATCTACACCGTGGGAGCCACCGCCGGATCCGTGCTGCTCGGCCTGATCGCGGCGCTGGCCCTGCGCAAGCCCTTCCGCGGGCGAGGTGTGCTGCGCGGCTCGATGCTGCTGCCGTACGTCGCACCCGTCGTCGCCGTCGCCTTCGCCTGGGAGGTGGCGCTCAGCCCCCAGTACGGCATCGTCAACGAGTGGGGCTCGAAGCTCCTCGGCTGGGACGACCCGATCGCGTTCCTGTCCACCCGCTCGTACGAGCTGAACGTCCTCGGCGCGCACTTCGACATCCCCCTCGCGCTGCTGACCGTCATCGTCTTCGAGATATGGCGCTACTTCCCCTTCGCCTTCCTGTTCCTCCTGGCCAGGCTGCAAGCCGTCCCGGAGAGCCTGGAGGAAGCCGCCCGGGTGGACGGCGCCACCCCGACGCAGCGGTTCCGCCACATACTTCTGCCGCAGCTGATGCCCGTCATGGCACTGCTGTGCGTCCTGCGCTTCATCATGACGTTCAACAAGTTCGACGACGTCTATCTGCTCACCGGCGGCGGCTCCGGCACCGATGTCGTGGCCGTGCGTGTCTACGACTTCCTCACCGCCCGCTACGACGTCGGCGCGGCAGCTGCTCAGGCCCTGGTCCTGGCCGGCGTGCTGGTCGTCCTGCTCGGCATCTACTTCATGTTCTTCGCCAAGAGGGTCCAGGAGGAGGGGTCATGACCCGTACCCAGTTCGAGGAGAGACTGTTCGGAGTGCTGCGGTGGGTGACCATCGCCTTCCTGGCCGTCATCACCATCGTGCCCTTCTACTACATGCTCCTGCTGTCGGTGAAGCCGATCGACGCGCTGCTGCTGGATCCCGGCTCGCTGTGGGTTTCGGCGACGGACTTCACGCTCGACACCTACCGCGCGGTGCTGCGGCCGACCTCGGAGGGCGGCCAGGGATTCCTGCGCCTGCTGGGGAACTCGGCGGCGGTCTCCCTCGGAACGGTGCTGCTCACCCTCGCCGCCGCCGTGCCCGGCGCGTATGCGATCAGCCGGCTGAAGTTCTTCGGCAGCCGGCAGGTGGGCGCGATCTTCCTCGCCGTCTACCTCTTCCCGGCGACCCTGCTGGCCGTCCCGCTCTTCGTGATGTTCGCCAAGGTCGGGCTGTCCGGGAGCCTGCTGGGTCTCGCCATCGTCTACATCGCCCAGACGGTGCCCGTGTCGATCTACATGATGAAGAACTACTTCGTCACCATCCCGTACAGCATCGAGGAGGCGGCGGCGCTCGACGGCTGCACCCGCTTCCAGGCACTGCGCAAGGTGATCCTTCCGCTGGCGCTGCCGTCGCTGATGGCGACAGGGCTGTATGTCTTCATGATCGCGTGGAACGAGTTCCTCTTCGCGCTCCTCTTCCTGGCGGCGGACCCCGACGCCTGGACGGTTTCCCTCGGCCTGCAGCAGCTCGCCAACGGAATCGAGGTCCCGAAGACCGTCCTCATGGCAGGCTCCGTCGTGTTGACCATTCCCGTGGTGCTGTTGTTCTTCGCCGCGGAACGTTTGCTGACCGAGGGTCTGACCAGCGGCGCGGACAAGAGCTAGGAGTCGAGAACCATGCCGGCGAACCAGGCGAGTGCAGGCCATCTGCTGCAACTGATCCGCAGCGGACAGGCCACCACACGGGGCGAGCTCCAACTCGCCACGGGGCTCTCCCGATCCACCGTGGGCCACCGCCTCGACCAGCTCTTCGACGCGGGCTGGCTGTCCCACACCACAGGGACCTCGACCGGCGGACGCCCTTCGGTGCGCCTGGAGTTCGACTCCACGCACGCCGTGGTGCTCGCCGTCGACCTGGAGACCCGGCACGGGCGGGCCGCCGTCATCGACCTCTCGGGGCGGATCCTGGCCGAGCACACCGCGCAACTGCTCATCGCCGACGGCCCCGACCTGGTCCTGGACACCGTCGCCTCCTGGTTCCCGGACCTGCTCACGCAGGCGGCCGTCGACGCGAGTGCGGTGTGCGGGATCGGGCTGTCGGTACCCGGTCCGGTCGACTGGGACACGGGGCGGGTCGTGCAGCCCCCGATCATGCCGGGATGGGACGAGTACCCGATCCGGTCACGGATGCAGGAGGCGTACGCCCGGCAGGTGAATGCGGCGGCACCCGTCCCGGTCCTCGTCGACAACGACGCCAACCTCATGGCGTACGCCGAGCAGCGCCACCACTACCCGGACTGCTCGGCGTTCGTCCTCGTCAAGGTCTCCACCGGTATCGGTGCCGGAGTCGTCGTCGGCGGTGAGCCCTACCGGGGCATCGACGGCGGCGCGGGCGACATCGGCCACATCCGGCTGCACGACCGCTCCGACGCGCTGTGCATGTGCGGTTCCTACGGCTGCCTCGCCGCCGTGGCCAGCGGCCGGGCCATCGCCGGGCAACTGGCCGCGGCGGGTGTCCCCACCTCCTCCGGCTCCGACGTGCGCACCCATCTCGCCGCCGGGCAGCCCGATGCCGTACGGCTGGCGCGTGAGGCGGGACAGCGCGTCGGCGAGGTGCTGGTGACCGTCGTGACCCTCCTCAACCCGGGCGTCCTCGTGCTCGCCGGCGACCTGGCCAGTACCCCGTTCCTCACCGGCGTCCGGGAACTCCTCTACCAGCGGGCCATGCCCCGCACCACCGCCCACCTCAACGTGGTCACCTCCCGCCTCGGCGAATACGCCGCCCTCAGCGGAGCCGCCGCGATGGTGGTGGAGCACCTCTACGCCCCCGAACTGGCCGACGCCCGCCTCCAGGCGGCGACCGGCTCGCCCTCCTGACCGTCTCCCCCACGCGTTTCGCGCTTTCCTCCCAGGAGCACCCGTGCAGCACGCCTCACCTTCGGACGACTCCCTCCCGGCCCCCGTGCGGGTCGGACTGGTCGGCGCCGGGCCCTGGGCCAGGGCGATGCATGCCCGGATGCTCGCCGCCGGCCCCGAGACGACGCTGACAGCTGTCTGGGCACGGCGCCCGGAGGCGGCTCAGGAGACGGCGGCTCCCTTCGGCGCCAAGGTCGCCGCGTCCTTCGACGAACTGCTGGAGCAGTGCGAGGCGGTCGCCTTCGCCGTGCCCCCGGCGGTGCAGGCGGAACTCGCCGTACGGGCCGCGAAGGCGGGCCGGCCGATGCTGCTGGAGAAGCCGCTCGGCCCGGACCTCGCAGCCGCCCGCAGGGTCGCCGACGCCGTCGCCGAGCACCAGGTCGTGACCCAGCTCGTCCTGACCAAGCGCTACCACCCCCGCACCCGGGACTTCCTCGCCCGCGCGGCAGGTCTGACGGTGAGCGGAGCACGGTCCTGCTATCTCCACGGAGCCTTCCTCGGCGGGGACTTCGCCACCTCCTGGCGCCTCGAACACGGCGCCCTGCTGGACCTCGGCCCGCATCTGCTCGACCTGCTCGACGTCGCCGTCGGCCCCATCACCTCGATCCGCAGCACCGGTGACCCCCGCCGCTGGATCGAGCTGACCTGCGAGCACGCCGACGGAGCCGTCAGCCAGGCATCGCTGTCCGGGTCGGTGAAACTGGAACCGGCCCGGACGCGGATCGAGTTGTTCGGACCGGGCGACGAACTCGTCTACGACACCGCGGACATGGACCACGACGAGTGCTGGCCGGTGCTGCGCCGCGAATTCGCGACCGCGGTCCGCTCCGGTATTGATCACCCCTTGAACGCGGCGCGCGGCCTGCGGCTGCAGGAACTGCTGGCGATGGCCGAGGGAGTATCGGCCCGGTAGGACGGTGAGACCGGGGAGAGCAGGGCCCGCTTGTGGCGGCGCGCCCTGCTCCCGCTGTATGCGCCGGGGATCGACGCCGGGAGTGACCGGCGGCATGTACCCGCCGAGGTGTGACCATCGCGGTCCGCTGCCACGACGACCGCGAGTGGATTCCGGTGTGCTCCGTGCCACGTACACTCCCCCCATGGGTTGCACACACGCGATGAGGGAGTGCCTGCGAAGGGCCCCGTCCGCGATGCGCCCGTTCGCGCCGCGGATTCATTGCCGCGCGCTGCACGGCCACGGCTAGCCATCTCCTGACCGGGCCCCGTCCGGGCACCCACTCCCGTCCACGACGCCTGTGCGGCCTGTAGGACGGGCGCCTTCCCTCGTGCTCCCCCGCTCGACCGGTGACGGTCCCGCCTCCGCGGCCCGCCCCTCTCCACCGCGCACTCCCCCTGCACCACTCCCGCGGCCGTTCGGCGTGCCGTCGCCCCTGTCGGCGACGGCACACCACCGGACTGTCCGCACCTCCGAGAGGATCCCTGTGAAGTTGAGCGAACTGCTGGCCGGGCACGAGCACGAGGTCCTCGCGGGCGATCCCGACACGGTGATCACCGCCGGAACGTGCTTCGACGCCGATCGTGTGTCTCCCGGATCCCTGTTCATCGCGGTTCCCGGTCATCGCGAGGGCGGTCCCGAGGCCGTCGTCCCGGCCCTGGCGCGCGGCGCCGTCGCCGTCCTCGTCGAGGACTCCGCTCCCTGCCTCCCGCCGGCGGTGCAGACGGGAGCCGCCGTGTGCGTGGTGCGGGTCCCGGACGCGCGTACGGCCGCGGCTGTCGTCACCTCCCGGTTCTACGGCGAACCCGGACGGCAGATGGACATGATCGCCGTGACCGGCACCAACGGGAAGACCTCGGTGTCGTACATGGTCGAGTCCGTGCTGCGGATCTCCGAAGAGGCACGGGTGGGTGTCATCGGAACCGCCGGCAGCCGGATCGGCGACGAGCTGATCCCCATGCCGAGGTCCGTCCTCACCACACCGGAGTCCCCCGACTTCCAGTACCTGCTGGGCCATATGCGCGACCGCGCGGTGAGCACGGTCGTCCTGGAGGCCACGTCGATGGGCCTGCT
This sequence comes from Streptomyces sp. AM8-1-1, assembly GCF_032229325.1. Lineage (NCBI taxonomy): Bacteria > Bacillati > Actinomycetota > Actinomycetes > Kitasatosporales > Streptomycetaceae > Streptomyces > Streptomyces sp. AM8-1-1. The sequence goes on along the minus strand of NZ_CP135086.1, from coordinate 7,737,046 downwards.
GAACCACCGCGTCGACAACGCTTTCATCGACGTCGGCATCTTCACCAACCTGACCCAGGACCACCTGGACGACCACGGCACGATGGAGAACTACCGGGACGCCAAACTGCGCCTGTTCCAGGGGCTGTGCCGGCGCGCCGTGGTGAACTCGGGCGACCCGGTGGGCGCGGGCATCAGCGCGATGATGCCGGATGCGGTGACCACCTATGCCATCGACGGCGAGGCCGACTACCGGGCGAGCGATCTCAGCATGGACGCGTTCGGTACACGCTTCACCCTCCATCACGCCGGACGCGACTACCCGGCGGCCGTTCCGGTACCGGGACGGTTCTCGGTGTCGAACGCACTGGCCACCGTCGCGGCCTGCCACCTGCTGGGGCACGACCTGCCGGGGCTCATCGCCGCGCTCGGCCTGATGCCACCGGTTCCCGGCCGCTTCGAGCGGTACCAGACCCCGTCCGGCACCGCCGTGATCGTGGACTACGCCCACTCGCCCGACTCGCTCGAGAAAGTCCTCACCGCCATCCGGGAGTTCGCCGAAGGAGATGTCATCACCGTCTTCGGCTGCGGCGGCGACAGGGACACCACCAAGCGCGCGCAGATGGGCGAGATCGCCGGGGAACTCTCCGATCTGGTCGTCCTCACCTCGGACAACCCGCGCAACGAGGATCCCGAGGCCATCCTGGACCAGATCACTCCCGGTCTGCTGGCCGCGGACAGCCGTTTCAAACGATGCACGGACCGCCGTCAGGCCATCGACATCGCCCTCGCCGCCGCGGGCCCGCACGACATCGTTCTCGTCGCGGGCAAGGGCAGCGAGCCGTACCAGATCGTCGGCGAGCAGTTGGTGCCGTTCAGCGACATGGCAACGGTGCGTGAGCTGGCCGCCGCACAGGACACCGGCGGCCGGTGAGCGTGCGGGCGGGCCACACTCCGTAGGGTGGCGGGATGTCCCTATGGCTGACGCTCACACGGCACGACGCAGCGCAGATCGAAGAGCTCCTGGAGCACCCGGAGGGTCCGTCCGCCGGACGGGAGAGGCTGCGGCTCGCCTGGAACGACGTCGTGTTCGAGGACGACGAGGACGGAACTGCCTACCCGAGGGTGATCGAGGAGACCAGTGAGGTCCGCCGCAACTGGGACGCCCTCCATGTGCTGCTCACCGGCGCGGAGAGCTTCGACGAGGACGGCGAGCTGCTCACCTCCGCACCGGCGCCCGCCCGTGACGTGGTGATGGGCGGACTCGTCCTCGCGGAGCAGGGAGGCAACCAAGGACGGCTCTACAACCCGTTGTTGCTCATGCCGGACCAGGTGAGGGCCGTCCACTCCTTCCTTCAGGGCCTCGATGCCCCGACGCTGATCGCATGTCGTGGTGATCTCCTTCGGAAGGCCACCTTCTACTCGTTCAGCACGGACATCCCGCAGCCGGACGGCACCCTTCGGACGGAGAGCGTCGTCGAGGACGGTTCCCTGGCCGCCGGCGTGGACATCGTGCGTGGTTTCTACGCGCGAGCCGCGGCCGCGGGAAACGCCGTCATCAAGGAAGTCTCCTGACCCCCGGGCGGGGTGTGTCGGTCGGGGTGCCCGAGGGGTGTCGCGCGGCCGGTGTCAGGCGTCCGGTGCGCTCGCCGCAACCGCCGGCTCGTCCGCGGCGGCCTTCTTGTCGACCGCCGTGTAGTACACCGAGTTCTGCTGCTTGGAGCGCTCGCTCTGGTTCTTGGCGACGGACGCTTCGAGGGCGTTGCGCACCAACTGCACGGTCAGCGGGCGGTCGGGGTGTGCCCGTGCCAGCTCCTGGGTGACCTCGGCCGCGGACCAGGGCTCCTGGCGCCGTCCCAGGATGCCGACGGCGAGCTCCCGCAGGGGCGTGGAGGCGGTCTTGGGCGCGGTGGTGCTCTTGGGCGCGGAGTTGGCCTTGGGCGCGGTGGTGCTCTTGGGCGCGGTGGTGGTTGCCGCCGGCTTCTTGGCGGGCTTGCTCTTGCCCTTGGCGGTGGTTGCGGCAGCGGTGGTTGCGGATCCGCTCGCGCGACGCGCCTTCGGGACGGTCGCGCCCTTGGCGGCCGTGGCGGTCTTCGCCGGCTTGGCGTTCTTGGTCGACTTGGTGCTCTTCGCCGGTGTGCCGCCCAGGGCGGCCTGCATGCTCACCAGCAGTTCGTGGTCCTTCTGCAGTGTCTCCAGCCGGGCCTGCAACGCTGCCGCCTCGGACCTGATGCGCTCCTGCTCGGAGGAGTTGTTCTCCAGGTCGGCTGCAACCTGCTGGGCGTAGTGGGACTGGAGGTGGTTGGGGTTGTGCTCCGGCATGACAGCTCACTTTCCTCGCATACCAGTTGTGGTGCCGGATGCTACCTACAAACAACGCTCCACTGAACGTCCGGGCAGGTATCGACGGTGCTCACACTCACAACGAGACATGCTGTTCGAAGACTTCGGGCAGTTTCGACCCGTCTCGGTCACCCTGTCGCTCTCACTGCAACGGGGTCAGGGTTTCGGCGGCGCCGCATTTCGTGCACGCCCTGGTGCCCGGGCGCCGGAGCACCATCAGGGTCTGGTCGAGGTCGAGTACATCGCCGTCGTCGGCATCCTCGCAGTCATGCACGTGCACCACATTCCAGCCGGGGCGGCCGCGCTCACGCGGCAACCGCTCGATCCGCCAGGCCCGTCGTGACTCACCCGCCTCCACAGCGGGGGTTGCCGCGGGGACGAGTACCCCGTCCGGTTCGGGCGCGGGTGCCGCGGCAGCGGGCGGACCCGCAGCGGCAGTTGCCGGTGCGGGCACAGGTTCCACCTGCTGCGTGGGGATGTCCTCGTACGGGACGCCCTCCATCGGCCGGACGTATTCGGCGGGCACCCACAGCACCAACTCGGCCGGCTCCACCCACTCCTCGGCCGTGGTCTGCCACATGGGCACACCGACCTGGTACATCCATCCGCGTGAGGTCTGGAGCCGGGAGTGCACCAGACCGCGGACCTCCTGTCCGTCCGGGAGAACCACCACGATCGGCGGCAGCGGGTCTGCGTTCATCCCCCCACCGTACGTCCGCACCCATGATGTGCTGCCGTCGCGGTGACCTTCGGTTTCTGACGGACTGCCGGCGTCGGCCGGCGAAACCGCTGTGGTGTGGGCGTGGGGGCGGAGACATGGGACCGAGGTTGCGCAGGAGAACGAGGCCCCGCGGCCGCGGGTCACCGGTTCGAGGGACAACCGGCTCCGTAGGCCCTTGGACGCCTCCATGGAGGGAACACGGGTGGAGACGGACCGACCTCCACTCCGAGGAGACCGCACGATGAGTACCGAACTGACGGTCGCTCTGATCGTCGCCGCGACTGCCGTTCTGGCGATGCTGGTGGTGACCGTGGTGCTGGCGGTCAGGGTGTGGAAGGCGCGCGCCGTCCTGCGCGAGGCCGGGGTGCCGCTGAAGAACAAGGCGCTCTTCTGGGGCTCGCTCGTCTACGCCGTCAGCCCGGTCGACCTGCTTCCCGACCCGGTCTATCTCGACGACATCGGCGTACTCCTGCTGGCGCTGCGGGCCCTGCACTCCGCGGCGGCCGCGGCGAGGGGGCCCGTGCAGGGCCCCGCCCGACGCCGGCGGTCACTCGAGAAACCCCTCGAGCAACTCTGAGGTCCGCGAGCGCCGAGGCGCCGGTCCCCCGTCAGGTGGGACCGGCGCCTCGGCGCTGCTGGGGCCGTGCCGTGTCAGGCCTGGCTCGGCGGGCGGCTCAGTAGGGACCGTTCACGTTGTCGATCGAGCCGTACCGGTCCGCGGCGTAGTTGCACGCGGCGGTGATGTTGGCGACGGGGTCGTAGCTGTCCATCGCCGTGCCGGGCACGTGGTAGGCCAGGAACGTCGGCTGGATGACCTGGAGCAGACCCTTGGACGGGGTTCCGGCCGCGGCGTTGGAGTCCCAGTTGTTGATGGCGAGCGGGTTGCCCGAGGACTCGCGCATGATGTTGCGGTGGATGCCCTCGTACGAGCCGGGGATGCCGTGCTGGGCCATGATGTCCAGCGACTCCTTGATCCAGCCGTCCAGGTCGTTGGTGTAGCTCTTGACCGGTGCGGCCTTCTCGGCCGGTGCGGCCTTCGCCACGGTCTCGACGGCCGGCATCGACGTCCGCTCGGAGCGGTCGGCCCGCTCGGTGGAGGTCCTGGCCGGGGCGGGGGCGTCCGCCGTGGCCTTCTTGCCGACGGAGAGCTTCAGGCCGGGGTGGATGAGCGCCGGGTCCGCGCCGACGGCCCTGCGGTTGTCCTGGTAGAGCTTCTTCCAGCCGCCGCTCACGGCGAGCTGGTCCGCGATCGAGGACAGGGAGTCACCGGCGACGACGGAGTAGGTCGTGGGGGCCTTCTTCGCGGGAACCGGCGCGGCGGGGGCCACGGCCTTGTGGCCCAGGGACGGGTGCGTCGTCGCCGGGGCGGCGCCGGCGGTGGTCGCCCCGATCACCGGGAGGACCAGAGCGGCCCCGCCCGTACCCGCGGCGACAATGCCCCGGGTCAGTGAACTGTTCTTGGGACGGCGGTGCTTACCCTTTGCAGGCATGACGCATTCCTCTCCGTCGCCTGCGAGGTGAGCTGTCGGGTGCGGACTGGAGATGTCCGGCCGCGGTTGAATGCGACTTGACCCCGAGCCGTTCCGGATTGCGGATCGGCGGCTTACCTGGTTCCCCCGCTCCTGCCATGGGTCAGTGGTCGTGGTTTACGGGTGGCGGCAGGATTCGGCGTTCCACCCGGATTGACGGTGACGTTAAGCGAGGCGGGCGCGAGGGAACAAGCCCCGAATTCACGACGTAAACCCCTGCGATGATCCAATGGGGGTAAATACCGTCGGGCCGCATCGGGCGGGAGGTTCAACTTTCTTTACGCAGAACGGATCTGGGCCGACGTGCATAGATCGCGATTTCCCCGCGGAGTGACCCATTTCACTGCAACCAATTGCGAAGCCGGGCAGTCCGCGGGGGCGCACGAAAGAAAGTAAATCGCCTCTGGTTCCCCTAATTCAGACATTGCGCCACATGGTGAACAATTACTCAGGAGACGACTTTTCGGACATGCAGCATGACCTAGATGCCCGTTTCCGTCCTGGATTAATGGCGATATGACCGGTTTGCACTCTCAGGCGGTATCTCTGCATGATCTGGACGGTCTGCGGGTGGTCCCGCGTCGTCACCGGCCCTCGGGCAGGTCTGAGGGCTGTCCCGTCATCGCCGGCGGGCGCACGACGACAGCCCTTAGCGAAGGTAGTTGTAGACCGTCGCCCGGGAGATGCCCAGAAGGTCCGTGAGGGCCTGCACCGAATGCTTCACCTCAAGAAAGCCGCGCTCTTTGAGTGAACGCACCAATTCACGCCGCGATGCGCCATCGAGGCTTCGCGGGGTCTGACCCCGCGCGGCGGAGAACTCCTCGACAGCCGCGCGCAGTTCACCGCTGCTGCGGGCCCGGAGTGTTTCCTCCAGTGATACATCGGGCTCCTCGGTTCGCACGAGCCCGGCGAGACTCCGGGCCGCCGTGGCGAAGAGGGAGACATCCAGATTGAGGCAGATGGCCGCCACATAGTGGCCCCGGCTGTTCTTCAGACCGATGGAAGTGCTCTTGGCGGGACGGCCGTCGGGAAAGCGATTGGGGTAATTCTGAAGGACGCTCGGGTAGTCGGGATCCGCGATCCGGGCGAGGCCGAGTTCGGTCGCCGGGTCGCCCACGGTACGGCCGGAGAGGTTGTTCTCGATCGCCCGGACGGCATGGTCCGGATAGCGCAGGTCGTGCAGGACGACCTCGCAGAGCCCCGGGAACATCCGCCCCAGTGCGACGACAATCTTCTCCCCCTCGCGCAGGAGCAGTTCGTCCTCCGCGCGCTCGTGGTCCCCGGACGCGGCGCTCACGCGACGGTGCCTTCCGTGAACAGATTCCCCATCGCGGTCGCCGCCTTGAGCCCGGAACCGGTCAGCACCACCACCGTCGTCTCCCCTTCGCGGATGGCGCCCCGCTCGCGGAAGACGTCGATGGCCGCGACGGCGGTCGCACTCGTGGGCTCGGCATACAACCCGGTGGCGGCGAGCCGGCGGACGCCGTCGGCGATGGCGGCTTCGGGAATCGCCGCCATGTCTCCGCCGGACCGGCGGACGGCGGCCACCACCTCGGGCAGCCGGACGGGCGAACGGATGGCGGTGCCCTCGGCGATCGTCGGGCCGAACGAAGGCGCCGGGGCGCCGTGGAGCGCGGCATGGATGGGGGCGCACGCGGCGGGCTGCGCCACCAACAGCCGTGGCCGCCTGGCGATCTGACCTGCTGTCAGCAGTTCGGAGAATCCGAGATCGAGACCGAGCACGAGGCTGCCCGCTCCTGCCACGGTGACCACCGCGTCCGGGGCGGCGAAGCCGAGGTCTTCCCAGAGCTCGTAGGCAAGGGTCTTGGTGCCCTGGAGAAAGAAGGGGTTCCAGTTGTGCCCGGCGTAGCACGTGCGGTCCGAGCGGCGCAGGGCCTCGGCGGCGGTCGCGTCCCGCCCACCGGGGACGGGCTCGATGGTGGCGCCGAACGCCCGGGTCTGGAGCATCTTCGCCGGTGAGGTCCCCTCCGGCACGAGGATCGTGGCTCCGACGCCGGCCGCGGCACAGTAGGCAGCGACCGACGAGCCGCCGTTGCCCGAGCTGTCCTCGATCACCTCGCGCACCCCGGTCGCCGCCAGCGCCGAGATCATGACGCTGCTGCCACGGTCCTTGAAACTGCCGGTGGGGTTGAACCACTCCAGTTTGAAGCCGACGCGTGCGCCGTCCCACTCCCTGTCGAGCAACGGGGTGCTGCCCTCCCCCAGGGTGACCGGCCGCCCGACGGCCGACGGCAGCGCGGCCCGGTAGCGCCAGAGGGAACGCGTGCCGCTGTCGATGTCGGCCGGGGTGAGACCCGGCAGCGGTGAGACGCTCAACGGCGCGCCGTCGTCACCGCGCCAGCGGCGGGCGTCCAGCTCGTACGTCCTGCCGGAACGCTCGTCGACCAGGCGCGGAGCGTGCCCGGGCCGGTCCTCGCGTCCGTCCCCTGCTTCGCCGCCGTGCAGGTCCTCAGGTGTGTGCCGGTCGTCCACCAGGTCTCCTCCCGCCGGTCCCGCCACCTTGACGCTGGACACTTTATCCAGCGATGGACGAAACGTAAAACATCCCGATGACCGGCAGGGCGGTGGTTACCTGTGCGTTCTGCACAGGTCGAAGGTGACAGCCGTGACTGTCGGAGCCTCTCCACCACGTGACAGCGTCGGTCCCGTCATCGACCGAGGGAGTTCGCGTGAACAAGGGGTACGCCGTCTTCTGCGACGCAGACCGGCACTTCTACGACGCGCCGCACCGGCTGTCGCTCACCGACGACGCCGGACGCACCTCCCCGTACGAGCCCGCGCGCCGCCCCGTCCCCGCCGGCTGGCAGCGCAACCGGTCCGGCGACTGGCTCGCGCTCCGCCCGGTCGACACCGATCTGCCCGCCCAGGGCTGGAAGATCCACGTGTCCGCCTGTCTCGACAACGCCGAATCGGTCCTCGCCCGGGTGTGGACCTACTGCGTCGCACGGGACATCGCCTTCAAGTTCATGCCGAGCCGGTATCTGCTGCACAACCGCAACGCCAAGTACGCGGACCGGGCCGGCAGCGGCAAGTTCATCACCGTCTATCCGGCCGACGACGAGCAGTGCGGCGTCATCGCGGAGGAGCTCGCCGCTCTCCTGGCCGGCGAGGCCGGCCCGTACATCCTCAGTGACGTCCGCTGGGGCGACGGACCCGTCCACCTGCGCTACGGCAGCTTCACCCGGCGGCACTGCTACGACGAGCACGGTGAGCTGCGCCCCGCCGTCGCGAACGCCGACGGCGAACTGGTGCCGGACCTGCGGGGACCGGTGTTCCAGATACCCGCATGGGTCACGCCGCCCGACTTTCTGAAGCCTCACCTCGACGCGCGCTCGGCGGTCACGGTCGACGCCATGCCGTACACCGTCGAGAAGGCGCTGCACTTCTCCAACGGCGGTGGTGTGTACGCCGCCCGTGACAACCGCACCGGCGAGAAGGTGGTCCTGAAGGAAGCGCGGCCGCATGCCGGGCTGGCCGCCGACGGCGCCGACGCCGTGACGCGTCTGCACCGCGAACGGACCGCGCTGGAGCGGCTGTCGGGCCTGGCATGCACCCCTGAGGTCCGCGATGCCTTCGTCCTCGGCGACCATCACTTCCTGGTACTGGAGTACATCGAGGGCAAGCCGCTCAACTCGTTCTTCGCCCGCCGTCACCCGCTGATCGACGCCGATCCGGGGCCGGATCGCCTCGCGGAGTACACGGCGTGGGCACTGCGCATCCACGGGATGGTGGAGCAGGCCATGGAAGCGGTGCACTCCCGCGGCGTGGTCTTCAACGATCTGCATCTGTTCAACATCATGGTCTCCGAGGACGAGTCGTCCGTCGTCCTCCTCGATTTCGAGGCCGCGCACCAGAAGGGGCAGGACGGCCGCCAGACGGTGGCGCATCCGGCCTTCGTCGCGCCGGCCGGCCGTCGCGGGTTCGACGTGGACCGCTACGCCCTGGCGTGTCTGCGGCTCGCGCTCTTCATCCCGCTGACCAGTCTCTTCGCCGTCGACCGGGCAAAGGCCACGCACCTGGCCGACATCATCGCTCGTCAGTTCCCGGTGGACCGTGCCCTTCTGGACGATGCCGTGCGGGAGATCCTGCGGGACCCGGGCAGTGCACCGGCAGGCGCCGCCGGCTCCCCGGGGTCCGGCAGCTATCTGCCCGTGTCACCCGCCGACTGGCCGCACAGCCGCGACTCCCTGGTCCGTGCCGTCCTGGCCTCCGCGTCACCGGAGCGGGAGGACCGTGTCTTCCCGGGTGACATCGCCCAGTTCGGTACCGCGGGCGGAGGTCTGACCTTCGGTTACGGAGCGGCCGGCGTGCTGTACGCGCTGGACGCGAGCGGGGCGGACCGCTGCCCCGCGGCAGAGGAATGGTTACTCCTGCGGAGCAAGGAACCGCCGTCGGGAACACCCGTCGGCTTCTACGACGGCCTCGCCGGCGTCGCCTGGACCCTGCAACGTCTCGGCCACACCGAACACGCGCTGTCGCTCGCCGAACTCGCCCTCGGCCAGCCGTGGGACGAACTCGCGCCGGACCTCCACAGCGGCCTGGCCGGACTGGGTCTCGCCTTCGACGCCCTCTCCGCGGAGACGGGCGACACGGACCTTCGTACGGCGGCGCTGCGGTGTGCGGATCTCGCCGCCCGCTCCCTGGACGCAGGGCCGGGGCAGAACGCAGGCAGCCACACGGGCCGCGACGGATCGCGTGCCGGGCTGCTGCACGGAGCGTCGGGTACCGCCCTGTTGTTCCTGCGGCTGTACGAGCGCTCCGGCGACAGCGCCCTCCTCGATCTGGCGGCGGAAGCTCTGCGCCGTGACCTCGCCCGCTGTGTACACGGCGCGGGCGGCACCCTCCAGGTCGACGAGGGCTGGCGCACCATGCCGTATCTGGGCGCGGGCAGTGTCGGTATCGGCATGGTGCTCGACGACTACCTGGCCCACCGCCCGGACACCGATTTCGAGCGCGCCCGGACCGAGATCGTCCGCGCCGCACAGGCGACCTTCTACGCCCAGCCCGGACTGTTCCGGGGCGCCGCCGGCATGGTTCTCCATCTGAGCCGTACGACCACGGGCGGACCAGGTACGCAGCCGGCCGACGTCCGCCGGCAGATCGACGCCCTCGCCTGGCACGCCCTGACGTACCAGGGCCACCTGGCCTTCCCCGGCGAGCAGATGATGCGTCTCTCGATGGACCTGTCGACCGGCACCGCGGGCTGTCTGCTCGCGCTCGCGGCGGCACAGGGCGACCATCACGCTCATCTGCCGTTCCTCCCGCCGCTCCGGCGGCCCCAGAACCGGCCCGACTCCGGGCCGTCCTTGAGCACCACCGTCCCCGAATGAGAGGAAACATCATGAACCTTCTCGACCTGCAGTCGATGGAGACCCCGAAGGAAGAGGCGATCGGCGACGTCGAGACCGGCGGAAGCCGCGCCAGCCTGCTGCTCTGTGGCGACAGCAGCCTGAGCGTCACGACCTGTAACTGAGGTCGCCGGGCCCCGGTCGGTGGCGCCACGCCGCCGGCCGGGGCCCGTCCCGTCCCGGGCGGTTCGCCGCCCGGGACGGCCTGCATTCCCCGACCCGCACGAGGCCGTGGCCCGCGGCCGGCCACAGAGGAGCCCCCGCGATGGCCTACAAGCGCCCCCGCCCCAGCGGCACCGACTCCGGTGGCAGGGTGCCCACCGGTGGCGCGCACCGCCTGCTGCGTGCCGCCGTCCGGCGCAGCGCCACCCGTACCGCGGCGATCCTGCTCTGCTCCGTCGCATCCGCCGGCGCGGCCGTCGCGTCGCCCGCCGTTGTCGGACACACGCTGGACCTCCTCCTCGACCGGCAGAGCGATGCCACGTCCTGGGTCGTGCTCAGCGCCGTGCTCCTCACCGCCGAAGTGTTCCTGGACGCAGCCGTAGCCCTGTTGACCGGTGTCACCAATGCCCGGTCGACCGCCTGGCTGCGGACCGGCGCCCTCGGACGGCTTCTGGCGACCTCACCGGACCGGGCGTCCCCGCTCTCCCCGGGAGATGTCGCGACACGTCTGTCGGTCAACGCGACCGAGGCCGGGACGGTGCCCGCGGCGGCCGCCGCGCTGAGCGCGTCCCTGCTCGGTCCGGCCGGTGCCGTGATCGCCCTGCTGTTCATCGACGTGTGGGTCGCTCTCGCCTTCCTCGCCGGACTGCCCCTGCTGGTCCTTGTGTTGCGTGCCTTCGCCCGCAAGTCCTCGGACACGGTGGGCCGGTACCAGCAGATCCAGTCGGACATCGCGTCCCGGCTCCTGGAAGCGCTCGACGGGGCGCGCACCATCGCCGCCGCGGGCATCGAGGACCGGGAACGGGCCCGCGTTCTCCAGCCCTTGGCCGGCCTGGACCGTGAGGGACGGCGCATGTGGCGGATCCACGGCAGGGCGGTCGCGAACAGTCAGGTGCTGCTGCCGTTGCTGACGACCGCTGTTCTGGGTGTCGGCGGAATACGGCTCGCCGCCGGAGCCATCAGTGTCGGCGAACTGCTCGCCGCGTCCCGCTACGCAGCCCTGGCGGCGGGCATGGGAGCCCTGGCCGGCCTCCTCGGTGCGATCGTCCGAGGCCGCAGCGCCGCCGCCCGCCTCGCCGTGCTCCAGGACCTGCCCGCCGTTCGGCACGGAGAGGGAACACTGCCGCACGAGGGCAACGGCACGGTCGAGTTGCGCGGAGTCACCGTCGTCCGGGAGGGCCGCACGGTGCTCACCGATGTACACCTGGTGGTGCCCGGCGGGAAGACCGCGGCCGTGGTGGGCCGGTCCGGAGCCGGCAAGTCGACCCTGGCGGCCGTCGCCGGGCTCCTCACCGAACCGGACGAGGGCAGCGTCCTGCTCGACGGTGTCCCGCTGGGTTCCCTCGCACGCGACCGGTTGCGCCAGGAGGTCGCGTACGCCTTCGAACGGCCGGTCTTCCTGGCGGGGACGGTGGCCGACGCCATCGCCTCCGGGGCCCGTCGCGCCTCGGCGGACGAGATCCGTACCGCTGCACGGGCGGCGGGCGCCGACGGATTCGTCCAACTCCTGCCCGAACGCTACGAATCCCCCGTCGTCGGCGCACCGCTGTCGGGAGGGGAACGGCAACGCCTCGGGCTGGCCCGCGCGTTCGCGCATGCGGGCCGGCTGCTCATCCTCGACGACGCCACGTCCAGTCTCGACACCGCCACCGAACGGCAGGTGGACCGGGCGCTCGCCCAGGAGGTACGGCCGGGCACCCGGCTGGTGGTCGCCCATCGGATCTCCTCGGCGAGCAGGGCGGACCTGGTGATCTGGCTGGAGGACGGCGGGGTACGGGCCGTGGGGCGGCACCGTGATCTCTGGCAGGACCCCGCCTACCGTTCGGTCTTCGCCGCATCCGAAGCGCCCAGCGAAGCGACCCCCGAAGCGCCGGCGGACAGGGCACCCGCACCGCAGCAGGCGCAACCGCCCCGTCCCGTAACCGCGGACGTGGTGCGCGGTCCGGCAGCAGGACGGGCCGCCCGATGACGGCCGCCGAGACCCGCGAGCCGCGCGCCCGCGTCGCGCCCGGCGCGCTACGGCGTCTGCTGCCCCCCGCCCGCCGCTTCCTCGCGAACCGGAAGAGGGCCCTGGCCGCGCTGGCGGGCTGGTCCCTCGTCGAGTCCGTACAGACCTTTCTGGGCGGCTACTGCATCGCCCAGGCTCTGGACCGCGGATTTCTCGCGGGTGACACGGAAGCCGGACTGCTGTGGCTGTCGGCCGCCGCGGTGTCCATCCTCGTGGCCGCGCCGGTCGTCCTCGGTGTCTTCGCCCAGCTGACGCATCTCGTCGAGCCCCTCCGGGACGCCCTGGTGACGCGGGCCGTCTCGCGATCGCTGCGCAACGCGGTCGCCGCACCGGGCCGCACGGACGGCACGGCGGTGTCGCGGCTCACCCAGCAGACGGAGATCGCCCGCGACAGCTTCGCCGGACTGGTGCTCACCTTGCGGTCGTTCGCCTTCACCGCAGCGGGCGCGCTGGCCGGACTGTTCACGCTGGCGCCCGAGTTCCTGCTCATCGTCCTGCCGCCCCTGGTCCTCGGCATGGCGCTGTTCGCCGCCACGCTGCGGCCGATGGCCACGGCCCAGAACCGGTTCCTCGACGCCGACGAAGCGCTGACGCACCACAGCGGAGCCGTCCGTGCCGCGCTGCGCGACATCGTCGCCTGCGGGATCCAGACCGAGGCGGAACGCCGGGGCTCGCGGCTGATCTCGGACGCCGAGGAGGCGTCCCGTTCGCTGGCCCGCTGGGCCGCGGTACGGACGCTGGCGCTGGGCGTCGGCGGCCAACTGCCCGTCATTCTGCTGCTGGTGGCCACCCCATGGCTGCTGAGCCGGAACGTGACGGCGGGCGCGCTGATCGGTGCGCTCACCTACCTGGTCCAGGCGCTGTTGCCGGCGCTGCACACCCTCATGACGGCGCTCGGTGCGGCGGGCACCCGGCTCGTGGTGGTTCTCGACCGGTTCGTCCGGGACACGTCCGGGACTGCGTCCTCCGTCGGGCCCGTCGCCGACACACCGGTGAAACGGGCCGACTCGACAACAGCCGTCGACTTCCGCTCCGTTCGCCTGGCGTACGGGCCGCGGGCCCGGCCCGTCCTCGACGGTCTCGATCTCTCCGTCCGGACCGGGGAGCACATCGCGGTCGTGGGGCCGAGCGGCATCGGGAAGTCCACGCTCGTCGGCGTGGTGGCCGGCATGCTGACACCGGACCGGGGCACGGTCCACCTGGCGGGCCGCCCGGTCACGGGGCGCCCGGCCGACGAGCTGGCGCCGCTGCGGGTGTTGACACCCCAGGAGGCGTACGTCTTCACCGCCACCGTGCGCGAGAACCTCACCGCGTTTCGTCCCGGGGCGCCGACCGAGGACATCGAGGCGGTCGCCGATGCGCTGTGTCTCGGGCCGCTGATCCGGCGCCTCGGCGGGATCGACGCCGACGTGACACCCTCCACCCTGTCACAGGGTGAGCGTCAGCTGCTGTGCCTCGGGCGCGCCCATCTGTCTCCGGCGCCGCTGCTCCTGCTCGACGAAGCCACCTGCCACCTGGATCCGGCCGCGGAGGCCCATGCGGAGCGGGCGCTCGCCCGGCGGCCGGGAACCCTGATCGTCGTGGCCCACCGCCTGTCGTCCGCGCTGCGGGCGGACCGGGTACTCGTCCTCGACGGAACACGCGCGGAGTTCGGGAGCCACCCTGAGCTCCTGACCCGCTCGGAGCTCTACCGGGATCTGGTGGGCCACTGGCAGGAGGACCGCTGAGCGCCCCCCTGCCGGCCCCTCGTGTCGCTGTCGGGTTGCCTTACGTCCAGCCGGCGCCCTGGGCGATCCGGATCGCGTCGACGCGGTTGCGGGCCCCAATCTTGCGGATGACGCTGGCCATGTAGTTGCGGATCGTGCCCTGCGACAGATGCAGGTCACCGGCGACCTCGGCGATCGTCGCACCTTCGGCGGCGAGCGACAGCACACTGAGTTCGCGAGGAGTCAGGGGCATCTCCGCGGCCTGGAGAAACCCGAAAGCGAGCGATTCGTCGATGAATCGCTCGCCTTTGGCAACGGTGTGAATGGCCTCGAGTAATCGACAGGGAGAACAGTCCTTGTCGACATAGCCCAGCGCGCCGGCGTTGAACGCCTTGCGCAGCACTCCGGGCTTCTCGGGTGAGGCCAGCACCAGCAACGCGCCCTCCGAGCAGGCCTCGGAGAGTGCAGCGCGGCTTCCCCGCACCGACGGCTCCAGGGAGTCCGCGTCGGCGACACACACATCAGGCGACAGCGCCCCCCGTTCCTGCCTCCTCGGAATGCAGGATGCAGCCGAGACGTCAAGCGCGCCATCGGAACGCAGCAGTTCCACGAGAGCAGATCTCATCAGCTGCGCGTCGTACGCGACGATGACCCGGATCATGTCCACCCCTTCAACTCACCGACTACCGCGGCCGATCTGCCGGCCGCCGCCCCACCCTCACCCGAGTGCCCACATCGGCGCCGAAAGAACGGGCGCGCGGGGGCACGCCGGGAGCACGCCGGGTGCACGAGGGAGCGCATCGGCAACCCCGCAGGTGGTGCGGGGTTGCCGAGTCACGGCGCGGTGTAACGGGTCCCGAAGGTGCGTCGAAACGGTGCCCGAAGGCCCGTCGCTACGGTGTCAGGCCGATCTCCTCACAGTCGGCCTTGTACTTCGCGGTGCAGATCTCCTCGACCGTGTAGACACCGTCCTTGACGACCGTGTCCTTGATGTTCTCCTTGGTCAGCGAGACCACCGGCACCAGTACCGACGGAATGCCCTTGGTGGTCGGGCTGTCGATGTCGGCCTGGGCCATGGCGCCGAGTCCGATACCCCTGGCCAGCAGGATGGCCATCTCCGCGGCGGCGCTCGCCTCCGGCGCGTTGGGCTTGTAGACGCTCATGAACTGCTCGCCGGCGACGATGCGCTGTACGGCGGCGAGTTCCGCGTCCTGGCCGGTGACCGGCGGGAGCGGGGAGACGCCGGCCTTCTTCAGGGCGGCGATGATGCCGCCCGCCATGCCGTCGTTGGCGGAGTAGACACCGGCGATGTTGTCACCGCTCAGGCTCACGATCGCCTCCTGCATGTTCGCGTTGGCGTTCTCCGGCTTCCACTCCTTGGTGTCGTACTCCCTGCCGATCTCCACCTTGCCGTCGAGCTCGGAGTGCGCGCCCTTCTTGAACATGGCGGCGTTCGGGTCGGTGACCGCGCCGTTCATCATCACGATCTTCGAAGACTTGGCCTTGTCCCCCAGCGCTTCGAGGAGCGCCTTCCCCTGGACATGGCCGACCTCTTCGTTGTCGAAGGAGGTGTAGGCGTCGATCGGCCCCTCGGCGAGACGGTCGAAGGCGACGACGGGGATGTCGGCGTCCTTCGCCTTCTGCACCGCGGTCGCGATCCCCTTGGAGTCGACGGCGTCGATGATGATGACGTCGACCTTGCTCTCGATCATGGTGTCGACCTGCTGCGCCTGGAGAGCCGCGTCCTGTTTGGCGTTGGCGTAGACGACCCGGCCCTTGTCATTGGTCAGCTGGCTGACCTTCTTCTCGATGACCGGTTTGTCGAACTTCTCGTAGCGCGCCGCCTCGTTCTCCGGAAGGAGCAGGCCGACGGTGATGTCGTCGCTGGTTCTCACGCCCGTGCCCTCTTCGCTGCCACAGGCAGCGAGCGACACGGCCATCGCGGAAACGCTGATGGCTATGGCGGTGCGACGCAAATGTGCGTTCATCTGTGGAAATCAACCTCCCTGACAGGCCGCTTGCTTGCGACCGAGGTGGCTGGAAGTCAACTCCGCTCCGACAAATGCGTCAAGAAGTGCAATATTAACGAGATGGCAACAGGTTTTGTCCGTTAGTTAAGTGAACGCAGACATCTCTCCACGAAGGCCCTGGACACTTACTGACATAGCGGAAGCTTCGGACGCGAAAATGTTCGCGCCGAACCACGGTCTCGGCACGGGAAATCCGGCTTGGCGCAGGAGAAACGGAATCCCGCGCCCACCGACGGGCGCCCCGGCCCGCAGCCTTACGGCGAGAGGAACCGTCAGCGGGTCTGCTGCTGAAATCCCTCGAGCCGGGCCTGCACCTGCGGGTAGGGCGTCGCCTCGGGCAGGGCGCGGCCCTCGCGTACGGCACGCGCCGCATCGGCTGCGGCATGGAGGGCGGCGCGGTAGGGCAGCGAGCCCGTACTCACCCGGCGGACGCCCAGGGCCGCCAGGTCGGCGGGCGACAGGCCCGGGACCGCGAGCACGTTCAGCGGCACCGGGATGCTGCGGGCCAGCTCGCGGAGCACGGCCGGCTCCGACACACCGGGCACGAAGATCCCGTCCGCACCGGCCTCCACATAGAGCGCGGCACGGTCGAGTGTCGCGTCGACGGTCGCCTCCTGCCGGAGCCAGTAGGTGTCGACGCGGGCGTTGACGAAAAGATCCGGGCGGCGGCGCTTGACGGCCGCGACCTTCGCGGCGTGCGCCTCCGGCCCGATGAGCCGCTCGGCGGAACTGTCCTCGATGTTGATGCCCGCCGCATCCGGGTCGGCCGTGTAGTCGGCGACAGCGTCCGGCTCGTCCGCGTAGCCGTCCTCGATGTCCACACTGATGTAGCACGGCAATCGCGACAGGGCGCGGGCGAGGAGGATGTTCGCCGCCTTGGTCGCACGCCCGCCGTCGGGGCGGCCCATGCTGGAGGCCACGCCGAGGCTGGTCGTCCCGATGGCTTCGAAGCCGGCGTCGAGGAATGCCAGAGCCGAGGGCACGTCCCAGGCATTGGGCAGAACCAGCGGCAGTTCGCGGTGATGGAGCTCATGGAAAGCCATGAGCTCCATCTTTCCGCTCCGGAGCGGCGGCCGGCGCGAGGCCGACCGGCGTCCGGCCGGACCCGGCTGTCGGTGCACGCGGGACCGGGCCCGGTGCACGGCGAGGCGGACGGCCTGCAGCTCGGCCGGCACCGGCCCACCCGCGAGGTACCGTGCGCGCCCGGAGGCGGCGGCCGGTACGGCACCGGGAGGAAGTGCCGCACCGGCCGCCCGGTCGGTCCGTCAGGCGGTGTGGAGCCGCAGCCCGTACCGGCCGAGGATCTCGTTGATCGGCTGGTGCCAGGTCTGGCCTCCGCCGCTGCAGTTGCCCCAGCCGCCGGAGGTGACGCCTTGCGCCTGGTCGCCGCTGATGAAGGAGCCGCCCGAGTCGCCGGGTTCGGCGCACACGCTCGTCTTCGTCATCTGATGGACGGCGCCCTGGCTGTAGTTCACGGTCTCGTTCTTCGCGAGAACCGCCCCGCAGTGCCAGTGCGTGGTGGAACCGGACCGGCAGATCGAAGCCCCTATGGGAGCCTCGGCGGACCCGCGGACCAACTGGTCCGGCACCGTGCCCCAGCCGAGGACCACGGGAACGGTCCACCAGCCGCTGCCGACGCTGACCCAGGCGTAGTCGTCACCGGGGAAGGACGATCCCTGGAAGTTTCCGATGTGGGAGCCGTCCCAGCCCCTGACCGCCGCACCCCCGCCACCGCAGTGCCCGGCGGTCACGAAGCCGCCGTGGACGGAGAAGCCGATGGAGCAGCGGACGTTTCCGGTGTAGTACGGGTCGCCGCCCACGGTGCCCGCGGCAAAGGTCTTGGGCGCCTCGGCCGTCTTCTCGACCTGGACGGGTCCGGCCTGGCGCGCACGGGCGAGGAAGGCCTTGACATCGTTGTCGGCCTGCTGGTCGGCGACGACGTTCACGACTACGCGGTTGATACGCGGGTCCACATGCCAACTGCTCACGCCGGCAGGGGCCTTGAAGCCGTCGATCTTCTTCTTCACCGCATCGAGCCGGGCGGCGTCGTAGGTCACGAGCCGAACCGACGCGCCGGTGGCGCGGACGGCGTCGGCCCTGGCGGGGTCGGTGAGGGCGACACCGAGCTTGCCGGTGCCCGCGTCGAACCAGGCACCGCCGAAGGCGGCGCCCGCCGCGCGGCGCGCCGTACTCTCGATGGCGGTGGCGGCCCGCTCCGCCGCGAGGCGGGACCGGGCCTGATCCTTCGTCAGGCCGAGGTCCCTCTCCATGGCGTCCAGCAGGCCGGCGGACGCCTGCGGTTCGGCGGTGGGGGCGGGTGCTGCGGCGGATGCCGGGGCGAGTCCGGCACCGGCCCAGGCACCCAGGACGAGAAGTGCGGACATGCCGGTGCGCAGAGCTGTTGTGCGTCTCAAGGCGTTGCCCTTCGATTGTTCCAACGAGGTGGGGGTGGAACGGCACAGTCGTGGGAGCGCTCTCAACCGCTCCCGGGCGGAGCGTAGCCGAGGCACATCACCAGGTCCATGACAAGCGCACGGCGGATTCCCGGGCAACGGCTCACGGCTGCCGTGGAGTTCCGGCGGCAGCGCCCGGAACTCCACCCGTGAACAGCCGAGTTGACCGAACGGTTGGTCTAGACCTGAACGGCTCCACTGCGTCATAGTGAAGGAGTCCTCGCGACCGACCACCCACCGCGGGACCGCCGACCCGCGCCACCCCCCGATCGAACCGCCTCCCCACCGCCCGGGGAGGCGGTTCTTCGTCCGCGAGCGCCCCGGACCGTCACCCACGGATCCCGCCGTACAGAAAACAGTAGCCATGTACATAGTAGCCATGTACGGTATTTCTCGTGAGTTCAGCAAGGGAGAACGCCACGGCGGGGTTTCTCGTCTGGCGCCTGTCGATGAAGTGGCGGGTGGCCGTCGACCGGGCGGTCGCGCCGCTCGGCCTGACCCATGCGCAGTACGCGCTGATGGCGTCGCTGTACGGCATGCGGCGCTCCGGACTGACGCCCAGTCAGCGCGGCCTCGCCGACCACACCGGGCTCGAACCGCTGTACGTCTCCAAACTCGCCCGCGCACTGGAGGCCTCCGGGCTCGTCGCCCGCACCCGGGACCCGAACGACCCGCGCGCCATGCAGCTGTCGCTCACCGAGCAGGGGCTTGCCGTCACGCGACGCGCAATCACGGTGGTCCAGGGTCTGCTCGACCAGTTGCTGGAGCCGCTCGGGGGTCAGAACAGCGCGCGCACACGGCAGTTCACCCGTGAGCTGGCCACCTTGCTCGACGCACCTCTTGGTCCGCACCCCGAGAACGAGAAGGAGCCGTCATGACCACCACCACGGCACCCGCGGCCAACGCCCGGGTCATAGCCCTGGCCCACTACGCCGGGCGCGCCCTCCTGGAGGGCGTACTGGCGCGCCACGGCGTCACGTTCCACCAAAGTGTCACGCTCCGGGCCCTCGTGGCCGCGGGCGAGTCCGTCGACCGTGACCGCCTCGTCGCCGACGTCACCGGCTCGCTGAAGACCGAGGAGTCACTCACACGCGGCGTGATCGAGGAGATGACGGCCGCGAAGCTGCTGGAAGAGGACCCGGCCGAGACATCGCGGGTGCGGCTCACGGACGCCGGGCGGGAGTTGTTCGACACCACCTCCGCCGAGAGCGCCGAGATCGCCGCCCGGCTGTACGGCGGCATTCCGGCCGAGGACCTCGCGGTCGCGGGACGGGTGCTGTGCCTGGTCACGGAACGCGCGAACGCCGCGCTGGCCGGCGCCTGAGCCGGAGCGCCGGGCGCCCGGGCCGGGATGCGCTGCCCCGCGGGAGCCGAGCCCTGCCCCGCCACTCCTGAACGAAGAGGACGGCGGCGTGCCCTGCACGGCGATCCCTTCGTGGCCATGACCGGACCGGACCCGGCGCAGTCCGCCCGCTGCGGCCGGTCCGCTCCGGCCACCGACGCTCGACGGCCGGGCGGCGGGCCCCCGTTACGGCCGGCGTGACGACCGGCCACAGCTGGCGGCTCCGCTCCGCAGCGAGGGGCACGCGGGCCCGACCCGTCGGTCAGTGCGGCCGGTCGTGGGCGTCGGATTCGGCGGCGGACTTCAGTTGGCGCAGCCAGGCTTCCAGGCCCGCGCCGAGGAGCTCGGTCGCCGTGGGGACGTCCGCCTCGACCTGGGCGCCGGTGTGGGTCTCGTCGGTGCTCACCCGGACGCCGCCCTTGACCTTGGTGAAGGTCCATACATGCACGCCGTCGATGTGCAGCCCTTCACCGACCGCGGGTCCGGTCCACCGGATGCACGAGTTCTGCTTGATCTGCCGGACGGTCGAGGTGATGTCCAGACTGGTGGCGGGAGTTGCGGGGTTGGGAGGGATCGGGGTCGTCCACCGGAACGCCGAACCCTTGCGGAACGGGCCGTGGTCGAGGCGTTTCACGGACTCGACGGGGGTCTGCCAGGTCGGCCATCGCTCCACGTCGGTCTGAAGCCTCCAGATCGTGCGCAGCGGGGCGTTTATCACGACCGCGGTCCGGTGACGGACGAGAGCGTCGGGGTCGACGCCTTTCCCGCGGCAGGTGACGGACCTGTCCGGGTGGGGGGTGTGGGAGGCGGCGGCCCCGGCGGGCGCTGCTGCTGCGCCGAGGAGGCCGAGGACGAGAGGGACGGAGCAGAGGGCGGCGCGACTGCCGGTGCTGCGGATGCCGGACATGGAGTTCTCCTCTGTCGGAAGGGGTGAGCACTGCCGGTGGGCGTGTCACGCGACTGCCTCCGCAGCCGCGCTCCGCTAGAAGCTCATGCGTTCGTTAGAAGTTATAACCCCCTGCGAAGCGGCCGGTCAATGGGTTGCGTGATAACCTCTAACGAAATTTTGAGGCTGTAGACCGATGGATCGGAACGGTGGCAGGCCATGGCGACGACAGGCGCGAACACACCGCGGGAGCGCTACCGGACCCAGGTGCGGGCGGAGATCACGGAACGCGCCTGGGAGCAGATCGCCACGGCGGGAGCGTCCGCGCTCTCCCTCAACGCGATCGCCAAGCAGATGGGCATGAGCGGGCCGGCGCTCTACCGCTACTTCGCCGGCCGCGACGACCTGATCACCGAGCTCGTCCGTGAGGCGTACCGAAGCCTCGCCGACACCCTCCGCGCGGCCTCCGACACCGGCGCCGACCTGGCGGGGCTGGCACACACCCTGCGCGGCTGGGCGCTGGCGGACCCGCAGCGGTACTTCCTGATCTACGGCTCCCCCATCCCCGGCTACCACGCGCCCGAGGACATCACCGCGATCTCCTCCGAGATCATGACGACTCTGGTCGACGCGTGCGCCGCGACGGCTCCGGGCGGCGCCCCGACACCGTTCGCCGGCCATCTGGAGGACCACCGGGACTGGGCCGCCGGCCACCCCGCACCGCCGGAGGCCCTCCATCGGTTCCTGACGTTCTGGACCCGTCTGCACGGCGTCCTGTCACTGGAACTCGCGGGCCAGTTCGCGGGGATGGACTTCGACCCCGCCCTGCTCTTCGCCGCCGAAGTGGACGACCTGCTCGCGCCAAGGCCCGGAGCTCGGAGCTCCTGAGCTCAGAGCCGCCCCGCCATGTCGAGGAAGCGGTGGATCGATGCCTTCATCGCCGCGACGAAGTTCTGACGGGTCTCGTCGGCCACCAGGTCCAGCGACAGATACGGGTTGAGGTCCTCCAGCTCGACGAGCAGCAGTTCGCCGTCGGGGGCGCGGCAGGCGTCGACGCGCTGGATGCCCGAGGTGATGGTGTTCCAGTCGATGAAGCGCCGGGCGAAGTCGATGTCCGCCCCGGTCGGCTCGTACGGCTCGAGCACCCACCGCCGCTCGGGATCGGGGGCGTACAACGCGTACTGGAAGGCGTCGTCGACGAAGTAGAAGGACACCTCGTAGCGGAAGTCGATCCGCGGCTGGACGAGCACCTCACCGTAGGTGAGATGCGACAGGCGCTCGCGGGTGACGAACTCCAGGCCGATCGAGTCCGCGCCGGCCTTGGGCTTGACCGCGTACTGCTGCGCCGCCGGAAGGACGTCGAGGTCCGCGAGCCGGTCGACGGTGGGTATGACGGGGTGGCCGTCAGCGGTCAGATCCAGCAGATACTGCTTGCCGGCCATGTCTCCCCTGCCGGAGAGCGGGTTGTAGACGGGAATTCCCCAGGCAGTGGCCCGGTCACGGAAGGCGTCGTAGGCGTCCTGGTAGTGCAGGACGGGGCCGCTGTTGCGCACCACGACCGCGTCGAAGCCGTCCATCAGCGCGAGGGCCTCCCGCGGGTGGCACAGGGCGAGGTCGAATTCCTCGCGCAGCCGGGAGGTCAGGAAGATGTCCTCGTCGCAGTAGCGGCGACCCCGTGCCGGATAGGCGAGGTCGGTGACGAAGAGCAGTCGCGGTCGGACGGGCACGGGCATCTCCCGGGGAGTGTGGTCGACACCGGACTCCGGGCATCTCGCGGAGTTTGGTTGAGCTCCAAACTACCCATCGCCCGGAGCGCGCCCCGCGCCGGGGCCCGCCCGCGGCCTGCCGCGCCCTCGATCCGGTTGCGCAGGTCAAAGACGGTGCAGGCGAATGTCGGACAGCCGCCCTTCGGCCACATCCACGGTCATGAAGGTGCGGTACGGCTGACGTCGCCGGTCGGTCGGGGAACCCGGGTTCAGCAGCCGCAGCCCACCCGGAGCAGCAGTGTCCCAGGGGATGTGACTGTGCCCGAACACCAGCACGTCGAGGTCGGGAAACCGCTCCGCGCACCGCTGCTCCCGCCCCTTGGCCTGGCCGGTCTCGTGGATGACGCCGAAGCGCAGACCGCCGAGCTCGGCCCGCGCCACTTCCGGCAGGCGCGCCCGGAGTTCGGGGCCGTCGTTGTTGCCGTACACGGCAAGGAGCCGGGACGAGCGGGCCTCCAGCAGGTCGAGTGTGGCGCTGTCGACCCAGTCACCGGCGTGGAGCACCACGTCCGCCTCGTCGATCCGCTCCAGCAGCTCGGCCGGGAGGTGCCGGGCGCGCTTGGGAACATGGGTGTCGGAGGTCAGCAGCAGTCGCATCCCTCTACCCTGCCCGCCTTCCAGCTGTGCCGGTCCTTCTGACGCGCGGAGGCCGGTGCGCGGGGGTCCGGGTCAGCCGGCGGCTCGGGCGAGCAGTCCCGACAGCAGCACTTCGAGCGTCTGGCGCAGCGTGGACGGGAAGTCCAGGCGCAGGGCCGCGAGGGCGGGGTCCGCCTCGTAGGCCGCGAGCATGGCGGCCGACGGATGGGCGTGCGTCCAGACGGCGCCGGTCACCATGATCATGCCGCCGGTGAACCGCAGGGCGTCGTGTTCGCCGAGTTCGGGCAGATGGGTGCGGACCAGTTCGGCCATGGCCATGGCGCCGGCGATGGCCGAGCGCTTGTACTCCGCGGCGACCTGCGGGGAGACATTGCGCTCCAGCACCGCGGCCTGAGCCCCGATCAGGTCGCACAGCACCGGGCGCTCGGCCAGCGCGGACGCGACGACGGCGGCGATCCTGTCGGCGCGTTCGGTGACGGGTGCGGCAGCGTCGAGCGCCTCCGGCAGCGTGGTGCGCAGGTGCTCCACCAGTTCCTGGCACGCGGCGTCCAGAAGTTCGAGGAGAACGGCCTCGCGGGACTCGAAGTAGCGCAGCACGTTCGACTTCGCGAGACCGACGCGGCGGCTCAGTTCGTTCAGACTCACCTGCGCCACCGGCATCTCGGTGAGCATGGCGGCCGCCGTGTCCAGGATCGCCTTGCGGCGCTGGGCGCGCTGCTCCTCGTTGCGGGCGCGCTGGAATGTCGTTGCCATGACCACATGCTACAGACCCCCGGTCTCTTGTTATCGGACCACCGGTCTGCTAACTTCGAAATACAACAGACCGGCGGTCTGCTAGCCGTCGGCACACCTGCCATCCCAGGAGCCACCATGTATGCCGTTCCCGACCAGACCGGGAAGTTCGCCGTCGTCACCGGCGCCAACAGCGGAACGGGCAAGGAGACCGCACGCCGTCTCGCCGACGCCGGAGCCCGCGTCGTCCTCGCCGTCCGCACCCTCTCCAAGGGCGAGCGGGCCCGCGACGAGATCATGGCTCGGCACCCCCACGCCCAGCTCGAAGTTCGCCGCATCGACCTGGCCGACCTCGACTCGGTGAAGGAGTTCGCCGACGGGCTCATCGCCGACGGCACACCCCTCGACCTGCTGGTCAACAACGCCGGCGTCATGGCACCGCCCACCCGCATGACCACCGCCGACGGCTTCGAACTGCAACTGGGGAGCAACTTCCTCGGCCCCTTCGCCCTGACGCTGCGGCTCCTGCCGCTGCTGCTCACCGCCCCGGCTCCGCGCGTGGCCACCATGAGCAGCGGCACGGCCAACTACGGCCGGATCCACTTCGGCGATCTCCAGTGGGAGAACCGGCGCTACAGCCCCAACCTCGCCTACGCCCAGTCCAAGCTGGCCGACCTGATCATGGCCCGGCAGCTCACCGCGGTCGCCGCCGAGCGCGGCTGGAACCTGCTGAGCACCGCCGCCCACCCCGGGTACACCACGACCAATCTCCAGACCGCGGGCGCGAGCCTCGGCCGCGGCAAGCCCTCCCGGCTGCACGCACTGGTGAGCGCCATCGACTTCCTGCCCAAGCAAGGTGTCGAGCAGGGTGCAGAACCGCTGCTGTACGCGGCGACCGATCCGGAAGCCGTCGCGGACGGCTACTACGGTCCCAGCGCCCGGTTCGGCCTCGTCGGCCCGACCGGCACGGCACGGGTGACCCGCCGGGCCCTGGACCCCGCGACCAACGCCCGCCTGTGGGCCGAGGCCGAGCGCCTGACCAGCGTGTCCGTGCCGTCCACCGTCGCCTGACACCCGGACGCCGGCCCGCCTCGCACGCACCGCCCGGCAGTCGCCGCCGGTGCCGCCGAACGCGTGGACCGAGCACCGATGTGACATCCCACCGCACACGGACGCCGCGAGTGGGTAGGCGTGAGCCATGGACGTTGTGGACTCAGACGAGCTGTTGCGGCGAATCCAGCGAGCGCGTGACTGGGCGGGCCGTGAAGAGGAGTCGTGGAAGGCCCGGACCGGCGAGATGCAGGGCGATGATCCGGACGGGGCGCGTCGCGCCGAGGTGTTCGGATCGGCCTTCGAGACCGTCCGGAAGGTGCTGGACGAGATCGTCTCGCCCGGCCGATCGACCTAGGTCGTGTCCGTGAGCCCTCCTTCCTCCCGGCCCTCGGACCACGCCGCAGGGCCCTCTCCCCCGTGACCGAAGTCGCTGTGTGCACACCGCGGTTCATCCCTCCGGCACCGCATCAGAGACCTTCGCCGGACGCCGCACCCCGTCCACCCGACCAGACTCGGAAACGGCGACGTCACCCGACCGTGGCGTTGTGACCGTGGACGAAGAGGCGGGGAGACATGGTGCGTGACCAGCGGATGAGCCGGGCTCGGTTTCTGGCCGGGGCGGGGGCCGCGGGGATCGCGGCGGCCGGACTGCTCCCGACGGCGGGGACAGCCGCGGCGGCGCCGGAGACCCGCGCCGAGGAGAACAAGCAGCGCGGCCTGACCTACCGGGGCGTCTGCTACGAGGTCGGTGACGGCGAGACCCCGGGGACCGCCTGGAGTACCGCACGGATGCGGCAGGACATGCTGGCGATCAGGAACGACCTGCATGCGAGCTCGGTGCTGATCGGGGGCGTCGGTGTCGACCGGCTCACCTCGACCGCCACCGAGGCCGTCGAACGCGGACTGCATGTCTGGCTCCAACCGACCCTGGGCGACCGGTCCGAGGCCGACATCCTGGAGCATGTGGCGGAGGCGGGCAGGCACGCCGACCGTCTGCGCCGGCAGGGCGCCCGGATCCACCTCAGTGCGGGCTGCGAATTCGTGCTGTTCGTGCCGGGAATCGTGCCCGGCGACAATGCCGTGGAACGGATCGAGAACCTGCTGAGCGGGAACGTCGACCCCGAATTCATGGCACGTCGGCTGCGTGCCTTCACCGCACGAGCGGCCGCCGTCGGCAGGTCCGTCTTCCGCGGCCGGCTGACATACGCGGCGGCTCAGGACGAGCAGGTCGACTGGAACCTCTTCGACATCGTCGGCATCGACTACTACTCCTCCCACCCCCGCCGCGCCGACCACGTCCGGGAGATCAGCCGGTACCTGCGACGGGGCAAACCGCTGGCGATGCTGGAGTTCGGCAGCTGCACCTTCCTGGGCGCTCCGGAACAGGGCGGCATGGGCTGGAACACCGTCGACCACAGCAAGGACCCGCCCGAGATCCGCGGCGACCTCGTCCGCAGCGAGCGGACCCAGGCCGCCCATCTCACCGATGTCCTGGACGTGTTCGAGTCGATGAACCTGTACGCGGCCATGGCGTACACCTTCGTGACGCCCGACGCCCCGCACCGGCCGGAGCCACGCTACGACCTCGACATGGCCTCGTACAGCATCGTCAAGGCGATCAGGGACAGGGCCGACGACCCGGCGTCCGGCTGGCACTGGGAGCCGAAGGAGTCGTTCCACGCGCTCGCCCGGCAGTACTGCCGGATGCGGTGAGAGGGAGTTCAACGCTCAGTCGACCATGGGGAGTTCGACACTACGCCGCCCGGCGCGCCAAGGCGCCGGGCGGCGGCACGGATCGGGTTCGTCAGCCGTAGGTCACGGTCACCTGGCGGAAGCCGAGGGAACGCAGCAGGCCCTGGAGCATGGCCGTGGTGTTCTTCTCGGCGCGTACGTTCAGCTCGCTTTCCTTGGCGGCCTCACCGATGCGCTGGGCGGCGAGCCGGTGCACGGCCCGCTCGTCGGCCGGGTTGTCGGAGAAGAGGTCGCCGAGCCTGTCGAGGAGTCCGCGCTGCTTGGAGACGGCGTACGAACGGTCCGCGTTCAGGGCCGGGGTGCCGAGCCGGGCGTGCGGCAGGCGCAGCGTGGCCTCGGTCCGGTCCTCGTTGACGGTCACGCTCTTGTCGCCGAGCCGGTTCAGATCGACGTACGCGCTCACCGTGCCCGCGCCGACGTACAGGGTGCGGGTGCCCCGGATGGCGTCCGGCAGGAACTTGGCGTCCTTCTCCAGGTCGACGACGATCTGGAAGTTGCCGGCGGCGCCCTCGTAACGGTTCATGTCCTGAATGGATTTGAGTACGGCAGGACCCGATCGGTCCTTGGTCTCCTCACCGAAGACGTCATCGAGGCCGGGCACCAGGCTGAAGCGTCCGGCGAGCACGAACAGGACCAGGACGACCAGCAGGGCGACGGGTACCTTCACCCACCACGGCACCGGCGAGCGCCCCGTGGGGTGCTGCTTCTCAGGAGCTCGAGTAAGTGTCTTCACGGGCTCCGGGTTCCCCCGAAGGGCGGAGGCAGTCGCGCACCGCGGGCACTTTGCGGCACCGCTCCCGCCGGCCGGTGCCCACCCTGCTCATGGTCCCCTCATGCCACCCGCAGCACGCCGTCCGACGCGCTGTCACCCCTCGGACGGGAAGGGCTGCTCCGTCCAGATCGTCTTGCCGGACGGGGTGTAGCGCGTGCCCCACCGGTGGACGAGCTGGGCGACGATGAACAGTCCGCGCCCGCCTTCGTCGTCCTCGGCGCTGTGCCGCAGATGGGGCGAGGTGTGGCCCGTGTCGGCGACCTCGCAGAGCAGCGAGCGGTCGAGGATGAGCCGCAGATGCAGCGGCCCCTCGGCATGCCTGATGGCATTGGTGACCAGCTCGCTGACGACGAGCTCGGTCGAGAACACCAGGTCGTCCAGGCCCCATTCGTGGAGCTGTTCGGCGGCGAGCCCCCGGGCGTGACCCACCGCCACCGCCTCCGCCGGGAGTTCCCAGTCGACGACCTTCCCGGGGCCGAGTTCACGGGTGCGGACGAGCAGCAGCGCGGTGTCGTCGGCCGTCGTACCGCCCGGCAGGAGCTCGGACAGCGTGCGGTCGCAGAGCTCTTCGAGACTCCCCCGTCGTTCACCGAGCACCCTGCCCAGAGCGTCCAGACCCTGGTCGATGTCGCGGTCGCGTGACTCGATCAGACCGTCCGTGAACAGCGCCAGCAGGCTGCCCACCGGGAGTTCGATGTCCATGGACTCGAAGGGCAGGCCTCCGAGACCCAGCGGCGGCCCGGCCGGCAGCGCGGGAAACGACACACGGCCGTCGGGCGCCTCGATCGCGGGCGGCAGATGTCCCGCCCGGGCCATGGTGCAACGCCGGGTGACCGGGTCGTAGACCGCGTAGAGGCAGGTCGCTCCCGTGGCGTCGTCGTGCGGAGGGTCCTGCGCGCCGGAGCCCGCGGACGGCTCGTCGGCCGACTGCCCCACCAGATCGTCGACCCTGGTGAGCAACTCGTCCGGTGTCAGGTCCAGTTGGGCGAGCGCACGCACCGTCGTCCGCAGGCGTCCCATGGTGGCCGCCGCCTGGAGGCCGTGCCCGACCACGTCACCGACCACCAGTCCGACCCGGCTGCCGGACAGCGCGATGACATCGAACCAGTCACCGCCGACACCGGTCACGTCGTCGGTGGGCAGGTAGCGGTACGCCAGGTCGACGGCCGACTGCTGCGGCAGATGTTGCGGCAGCAGCTGCCGCTGGAGGGCGAGGGAAGCCCTGCGTTCCCGGGTGAAGCGCCGGGCGTTGTCGATGGACACGGCCGTACGGGCCGCGAGCTCGTCCGCCAGCGCGACTTCGCCGCGGTCGAAGGCCGCCGAGGGCGACTGGCGCGCAAAGGTCACCAGCCCGAGCACGTTCCCCCCGGCCCGCAGCGGCACGACCAGTGTGTTGTCCTCGAGCACCAGCCCGCCGGAGGAGAGACTGCGGTCCTGAAGCGAACCGGTCGGATACTCGACCGGGGCCGGCGGTTTCGTCCGTGCCGGGTCGTCGGGGCCGAAGGCCGGTTCGGGCCGGGCGGCGACCCGTACGAGAGCGGTGGCCTCCGAACCGCCCGGACCCTGCTCCTCGCCCTCCAGGACGCCGGACGCCAGATCGACGGTGACGGTGTCGGCGAAATCCGGCACCGCCACCTCGGCGACCTCTTCGGCCGTACGGACGACGTCGAGCACGGTCCCGATGCTGCGCCCGGCCTCCACGAGCAGGGCCAGCCGCTGCTGCGCCTCGTAACGGTCGGAGATGTCGAAGGCGTCCTCGCAGACGCCGAAGACATGCCCGTCGGCATCCTGGAGGCGGTAGTACGAGCAGGACCAGAGGTGCTCCTGTCCGGGGTCGCTGGGCGGCCGGCCACGGAAGTGGAGGTCGAGGATGGGTTCACCGGTGTCGAGGACGTGGTGCATGACCTCGTCGAGGGTGTGCGGATCGCCCTCGGTGATGAACCTGCCCTCCGAGTACAGCTCATCGGCCCGCAGGCCGCGGAACTCGGCGAACGGCAGCCCGATCTCCCGTTCGTAGGCGGCGTTGCACCAGGTGAGGCGCAGCTCCGTGTCGTAGATGCCGAGGCCCACGGGTGACTGCGTGGCGAGGCCCTGGAGCAGCGCCAGCCGGGACTCCCAGAGCCTCAGGCCCTCCAGATCGGTCGCGACCAGCACGCGGGCCGCCGGGCCGCCACCGGGCAGTGTGCAGACA
The DNA here is from genome assembly GCF_032229325.1 of Streptomyces sp. AM8-1-1. Lineage (NCBI taxonomy): Bacteria > Bacillati > Actinomycetota > Actinomycetes > Kitasatosporales > Streptomycetaceae > Streptomyces > Streptomyces sp. AM8-1-1. The sequence continues at coordinate 7,707,655 of NZ_CP135086.1, read as the reverse complement.
GCGGTGGCGACCATCAGGCTGCGGCCGTCGCGATGCCGGGCGATACGGATCTCGGTGCCGCTGGGTGTGCCGGAACCGGGTCCGGACTCGGCCGCAGGGACCTCGGCGGGGTGCCGCGGCGACAGAAAGGCGTCCAGCGGCCGGCCGATGATCTCGTCCTGGGTGTATCCGAGGAGCTCTTCGGCGGCGCGGCTCCATCCGACGACGGTGTCGTGGGCATCGAGAACCGCCGTGGCGGCTCGGGTGACGTCGAGCGGACCACGGAAGTCGGGACCCTTCGTCGCATTCCCATCGCTCATGGCGCCACACCAGCCCGATTCATTGCCTCCAGAATCCGCCCTGACCGAGACCGGCACAAGCGCAATGGTTCTGTTGCCCGGACCGTTTTCGCCCCTACGGCCGGCCGACTGCCCCGGCGGCGGCGCGGGGTGGGACGCCGGCGCCGTGAGCAGACGCCCACGGGTCGCGGATCGGGCGGTGGAGCGGGGTCGCGCGGAAAATCCAGGCGGGCTCGAAAAGGCGCGGCACAGTCCTCCGACCTGGGCAGGGTCAGCCGCTGAACGGTGACGGAGCGTCAGAAGTCCTCGCACTCCCAGGGCTTGCGCCGAGAGGGCACACTGACCGCGCTCCAACACCTGGCCGCATAGCTTGGATGAGCCCCCAATCGCATCCCTGCGCCTCATTGTTCACTCGCACGAGTGACAGGATCATCCACGCATCTCGATGAGGCACGTGTCTGCATGTGACAATCATCGCCAATGGTGGCCGGATCTTTACCGGTGAGGTAATTCACAGAACTCGATAGTTTCGTTCTCAACAAGCCGGTGCACCGAAACATCGGACCACAAATCACTACTCCCGGGTCAGCTCGACAAAAGGACGCAGCCGCGAACACCACAATTCCGGCGCGGCGTCAAGGTCGGGATTGCCCAGGCGCGCGATCTAGTGCACTCTGTGCCCACGAGCCACGCAGTACGTGCAGCTCGGACGGCGGAGCAGCCCATCCCCGACCAAGGCCCCACCCAGGCCGGTCCGCTGCTTTCCGCCGCGCCGGGCAATAGTACAGACCAATGGGGGCGCAAGGGTGAAAGAATTTCCGCGGCCATCCGCCTCCTCCGGGGGCGAATCTCCGATTCCGGACGGGAATCCCTCCCTTGGCTCGGAAAAGGTGCAGACGAATGGGATATCCGTCTCGAGCCTGCTGGCCCACCATTGGCGGGCAGTTCTCGACTACGCGTACATCTGCACCGTTTCTCCCGAGAGCGCGAAGAAACTAGCCGGCGGCGCATTCCTCCGCACCATCGGCGACCTCTCCCCCGGTGCCCCCGGCAGCCCCGGCTCAGATGCCCCGGGTCCCGCCAGTCCGTGGCGCATCCGGCTGCTGACCGCCGTGCTCCAGACGGCCAGGGAATGGGCCGGGGACGAGCGCAGATTCACCCTCCAGCCGGGTCTGCGCGAACTGCCCGGAGACAGGGCGGGGGCGCAGTCCCGTCCCGAGCACACCAACCTCGTGCGACGTGCGTTCAACGCGCTGCCGGAACGCGCGCAGGCACGTCTGTGGCACGCGGAGGTGGAGGCCGAGGACATCGGCACGTCCGCCGTCATCGGCAGCCCGAACCCGGCCGCGGCCCGGGTGGAACTCCAGCGCGACCGGGTGCTCCTGCGCACGGCGTGCCAGCAGGCCCATCTCAATCTGGGCGGTGACTACTGCCGCAGGTACAACCGGCTCCTCGACGTCTACACGAGCCGTCCCGGAGTGCCGATGATGGCCGACCTCCAGGAGCATCTGGACAGCTGCGCCTTCTGCCGCCGGGCCGCGGATCAGCTCGACCACTCCGGTGGACGGCTGCGCCGCCTCCTCGCCGGAGCGGTGCTCGAATTCGGCGCGGACGCCTATCTGGCCGCCCGGCAGGCCGGCACCGCAACCACCGGCGGAGCCGTCCCCGCCGGCGATCCGCTCCCGGAGCACGGCAGGCACCGGACACCCGGCTCGCAGCCGCGACTCGTCCTGCGGCAGGCCCGGCAGCGCCCGGTCCTCACGCTGGTGATCGCCGGAAACGTTGTCATCGCGGCTCTTGCGGCCGGCTTCTTCCTCTTCCCGGCCGACTCGCCGTCCTCGGCCTCCCCGGCTCCGTCCGCACCCCCGTCCGCGACGGCACCGGCGCCCGGTCCCTCCGCCGCCCCGTCGGCCCGCTTCCGCAACGCCGCGACCAGTCTGTGCCTCGACGCGCGTTCCCCCGCGACATCCGGAGCCACGGCCGTCACCGCGCCCTGTTCGACGCAGCCCACGCAGCGCTGGCAGTTCGACGCGGCCGGTCTGCTGCGCAATGCCGGGACGGACGACCTGTGCCTGGCGTTCCACCGGACCTCGTTCCGGCTCCAGCTCTCGCCGTGCAGCACGCAGAGCGGCGACGAGGCGGCCTCGCCCTTCGATCTGTCGCCCGACGGGCTGCTCGTACCCCGCGAGGAACAGGGACTCGCGGTGGTCCCCGTCGACCGGACGGCGTACACCGCGGTGGTTCTCAAACCGGCCCAGTCGTCGTCCGCGACACAGCAATGGAGAAGCGACGCTCTCACCCCCTGAACGTCGCACACCTGTCCGGCCTCACTGTCCGTTTCCGACCACAGAGGTCATATTCTGATGACCGGTCATCACAGAGCTGCTCGTTCGGCCCTTCCACCACGGACATCCCGGCATAGAGTGAGGCGCTCACGGCGAGGGCTCGATCTCGGCCAAGCGGGTATCTCTACGCCACGAACCTTTGGCGCGGCCACGGCTTCCTGGGAGGCGATGCAGCCTTGACAAGGCAGGGTTTTGCTTTCTGCGGGGCCGATTTCGCAGCCGTTTATCTCTACTCGGGGGAAGACGGCCGGCTCGACCTGGCCGACGTGGTCGAAGGGCCCGACAATATCTGCGCACTGCCCGAGGCCTTCTACCTCTCCGGCAGGTCGCCGATCGCGGACGCCTTCCGCGACGACCGCATCCGATGGCTCGGCCCGGCGCAGCTGACGGAGTACGCGCGGGCGGGCGACGCGACGCCCGGTCCGGACACCGTCCTCGCGGAATGCGTCAAGGCCTGGCCGAGCAGTACATCGCTGGGCGCCCTTCCCCTGGGCGGCCACACCAGCAAGCTCGGCTGCCTCGTTGTCGTGGGTGCTTCCGCGGAGGGCTTCGACACGGACTGCCGGCATCTGCTGGAGCTGTACGCCGATCAGGTCGCGGCGGGGATCGAAGCGCTCGACACACAGGTCGTGAAGCGGCAGCCGAAGGTCCGTCCGCGTCGGGGTGCCGGACTGTTCCCACCCCGCAGCGGCGCCTTCACGCTGGTGCTCAAGACAGGCGACATGAAGGCCGACGACCAGGTCCTGGAACTGCTCGGCGTCGCTGCCGAGGATTTCGACGGGCGCGCGGAGACACTCCTCGCCTGCGCCGTCCCGGATGATGTGCCCGCGCTCATGTCGATCGTGGAGCCGGGGCGGTCGTCGTCCACGGACCACCAACTGGCGTTCCGTATCCGCCGGCCCAACGGCGAGCTCCGCTGGCTCGGCCTGCGGTGCCGGATGCTGCTCTCGCCCGACGGCAAGCCGGAACGCATGCTGGGTGTCGTCGCCGACGCCTCCTATCTGCGGCCCAACGCCGACGAGGTGTCCCGTGTGCAGCGGCTGTCCGCCAAGCTGGCCGGCGCCACGACCGTCCGGGATGTCAGCGAGGTCGTGGTCGCGGCTCTGCGCGCACCGCTCGACGCCAGCCGGGTCGCCGTGGCGGAGCTGGAGGCCGACCGCCTGGTCGTCACCATCCTCGATCCGCCCGACCCCGACGCCTGGCCGGAGGTATGGAGATCGGAGTGGCGGTCCGAGTGGCCCGACGCGGCCAGCAGCGCCCTGCCCACCCTCAGGAGCGCGCTGCGCGAGGGCACGGTCTCCGTGTGGCTGCCCGGCGCCGATCTGGAACCCGGACTCGCGAACATCGGACCCGGCGGTCTCGCCGTGCTGCCGCTGCTGGCCGACGGCAGGATGGTCGGAGCCTGTCTGGTGGGCTGGGACCAGGAGCACCGGTTCGGCCCGGAGGAACGGTCCCTGCTGACGGCGACCGCCAGTCTGGTCGGCCAGGCCCTGATGCGCGCCCATGTGCTGGACGCCCGGCACGAGCTGGCCAGAACGCTGCAGCGCAGTCTGCTGCCCCGCAAGCTTCCGGTGCTGCCCGGCGGCAAGGCCGTGGCGCGCTATCTGCCCGCGACGGTCGGGCTCGAAGTGGGCGGCGACTGGTACGACGTCATTCCGCTCCCGGACAGCCATGTGGCACTCGTCATCGGTGATGTCCAGGGGCACAGTGCCGAGGCGGCCACCATCATGGGACAGATGCGCACGGCCATCAGGGCGTACGCGGTGGAGGGACATCCGCCCGACGTCGTGGTCAGCCATGCGAACCGGCTGCTCATCGGCATGGAGACCGACCTCTTCGCGACCTGCTGCTATGTGGACCTGGACATGGAGGAGGGCATCGCCCTCTTCGTACGGGCGGGCCATCTTCAGCCCCTGCTGCGGTACCCGGACGGTTCCACCGACGAACTGAACGTCCAGGGCGGCCCACCGCTCGGCGTCATGACGGATGCTCAGTTCCCCATGACCGAGGCGGGGTTGACTCCAGGCACGGTGCTGACGCTGCTCACGGACGGGCTGGTCGAGTCGGCGAGCCTGCCGCTCGAGGACGGTATGAACCGCCTCCGTTCGCTGCTCAGCGCCGCGGATCCGTCCGACACGGGACGCACGGCCGACGACCTCCTCGGGAACGTCGACCGGCGGGACGACGACGTGGCCGTGCTGCTCCTGCGCTACGACGGCATGCTCATACGGCCGAAGCGGGCGCGCTGGACGGTGTGGAGGCTCCCCGACGCGATCGTGCACGCCCGCCGCTTCACCGCCCGGACCCTGCGCGGCTGGGAGGCGGTGGACGAGATGGACGTGGCTCTCCTCATCGTCTCGGAACTGGTCACCAACGCGATCGCGCACACCCAGGGGCAGGTGCGGCTCGACCTGACGCTCGCTCAGGACCGGCTGAGGATCGCCGTCAACGACTCCTCACCCCGCTCCCCCGCCCGGCCGACGACCCTGGACCTGGACGCGACGGGCGGTCGCGGACTGCTCATCGTCGAGGCACTGTCCACTGCCTGGGGTTCGGTGCCGTTCGCCGGCGGCAAGCAGGTGTGGGCAGAGATCGCGCTCTCACCGGGCGAGCAGATGAACGCGCCGCCGAAGGCGTAGCGGACACCCGACGGTGTGAACTCCTGCCGCCGTTCGGGGGAGTTCGAACAGCACACCGTTCGTGATCATGGATCCTCTCTGTGGACCCGAGCCCTTCGGCTGCGGGCATCACCTTTTCGAGTAGGAGACATCCATGGTCATGCGCCGTTCCCTGTCGGTCGTCATCGGTGCCGTTGCCCTCGTCCTCGGCGCCACCACCGCGTCGGCGGCCCCCGCGGCCCCGGCCGCGGGAACGGCCCGCATGAACCCGTGCGGGTTCTACGAGACGTCCAGCGACGCCTACTACCAGCACTGCACGAGCGACGGTTCCCGCGTGATCGTCGAGGTGGAAGTCTTCGGGCCCAACTACGAGCGCTGTGTGGCGCCCGGGACCACCTGGCTCGGATCCTCCGGCAAGATCGACGGCGCGTTCTACACCGGACGCACCTGCTGACACCCTTCGGGCACCGGGCCCGCGGCGCGAGCGGCGGGCCCTCGGTACGGCGACGCATCGCCACCGGAACGCTTCGGTACCGGAACGCGTCGGTACCGGAACGCTGCGCCACCGAGGCGCACCGGCACCGGGGTCGTTTCGGTACGGGGTCGTTTCGGTACGGGGCGTGAGACAGCGATGAGTCCGGCCGTCCGGTCCGGTCTCCACTCCTGGGTACTGATCTCGCAGGTACCGATCCCCAGACGAGGAGAGGCCCGATGCGGCAACCGACACCTCATTCCGCGCTGCGCCGCCTGGACGTGCTCGTGGGCGTATGGGACATGTGGGCCCTCGGGCGCCGGGCCGGGCCGGTGCGGACCGAGTTCTCCTGGCTGGAGGGCGGGGTCGTTCTCGTGCAACGCGCGGACGTGGGGCCGGATTCGGCCGTTCCCGCCGAGTGGGGTCCGCATCTGCCGTTCCCCACCGTCACGCTGACCGGCTACGACGACACGGCCGACGAGTTCACGACGCTGTATGCCGATGGCCGGGGTGTCGCCCGCGTCTACCGGACGAGTGTGAACGACGGTGTGTGGAAGCAGTGGCGGGCAGCGCCCGGCTTCCACCAGAGATTCACCGCCACCATCGACGACGGGGGCGGCACGATCAGTGGCGGCTGGGAGGGATCGCGTGACGGCGAGACCTGGACGCCGGACTTCGATGTGACGTACACAAGGGTCGGCTGAGATCTTCCGCTGCCACCGGCCTGCCCGGTGATCGGGGAGCGTGCGCTTCCCGCGACGGGGTAGCCGGGGTCTGCGGGCCGGAGCGCGCGTACAGGATTGGTCTCCTCCAGCGCGCGCCCCGGCCGCTTTTTCCTCCAGGTACAGGGACAGGAGATGGCAGTGAACAGCATCTGGAGCTATTCGGCAGCCGACGGATATTCAACAGGTCTGTCCCTCACAGGTTTTGTCGTCGAGGCGTCCGACGGCGTGGTCGGACACGTGGACAGGCAGCAGGACGACACGGGTGTGCAGCATCTGGTCGTCGACACGGGCGTGTGGGTGTTCGGCAAGAGCGTCCTGATCCCCGCGGGCCTGGTGACCCGTATCGACGTCGAGGCGCAGAAGGTCTTCCTGGGACGCACCAGGGACGAGATCAAGAGCGCGCCCCTGTTCTCCCGGGACAGCGAGACCGGTGACATGGCGTATCTGTCGTCGGTCGGCCGCTACTACCAGGAACTCGACGCGGCGCAGGGCATCTGAGCGGACCGACGGAGACGTCCCACAGCGCGCGGGGGCGAAGGGCAGACCGCCCTTCGCCCCCGCGCGCTGTGGTGACCCGGTGCCGAGTGCGGTCGTGAGCTGCGCAGACGGCGGAGAGTGACAGTTGGAGATGCGCAGCCGCGGGCTCGCTGTTTCGCTGATCTCATCCGTCTGCACGAGTTGAGGGAGGCTGTCCATGAGCGTGGCGAAGGAATCCGGTGGCCGTGCCCGCCAGCTGCGGGAGAAGGCCCTCGAACTGTCGGCGGCCGCCGCCCGCACCACCGATCCCGAACTGCGGCAACGGCTGGAGGACAAGGCCCGCCGGCTCCAGCAGCAGAGCGAGCAGCCCGGCATGGGCGGCCAGGACGCATATGCGCCGTGGAACGACGTGTAGATCCGTCGTTCCACGGCGCACTGTCCTGCGGGAGGTGCGTCCCGGGCCCGCGGCCCGGGACGTACGTCGGACGCCGGGCGACCTGCTTCAGACGCTGAGCAGGGAGTCGTCCTGCGGGCGGGCGCCAGGGAGCCGGTGGCGCGCGGCGACGAGTGCGGCGTCCACGTCCCGCGTACCGGTGGAGACGCACAGGGTGTAGGCGACGTCGTCCATGCGGCGCCGGACCTCCGCGCTTCCGGCCTCGGCGTGCAGGACCTTCAGCGTCTCGTACTGCTCGATGAGGTTCTGTAGTACCGCGGGGTGGGCCATCAGCACGGCAGGGCTCCTTCTCCGTCATGCTCCGTCATGGGGGACCCGACGTCCCGCTCGTCAGCCGCGTACCCCTGCGAAACCCATGCATTCCACACGGTTGTTGAACACGGGCAAACAACAGGCCGTCACAGGCCGGGGGTTGACCCGAGCGCTCGGCGCCACAGGTGGGCACGGGGCCATGCATCGAGCGCCCCTTCTCCGGCGGGATCGCGTGTTCGGGGCACCAAGCACGTCCGCGACCGTGCGTCACGCGCGGTGCACACAGAGCTGCCGCGGGCGCCGGGAAGGTGCCGCGGCAGCTCTGTTCATGCCGTCGGTCCTCCCGAGGGATGGGTCTCCTCCCCCTGGGTACCCGCAGCGAAGCAGCGGTGGGGTCATGAACCGCGCTTCAGCGCCCGGCCGGGCGCGAGATCTCGGTACGACGACCGCACAGCACACCCCGCCGACGAAGCGAGGAGGGAAGGTGAGCAGCGGTGACCATCTCTGAGCGCCGCGTAGAGCACGGCGAATCCAAGGAATCAGTGGGCGACTTGGTCTCCCAGGCGTCGCAGCAGTTGTCGCAGCTCGTCCGCGAGGAGCTCCGGCTGGCGCAGGCCGAGATGACGCAGAAGGGCAAGCGGTTCGGCAAGGGCGGCGGCATGTTCGGTGGCGCCGGCATCGTGGCGTTCATCGGGCTGCAGGCCCTCGCTGCCACCGCCATCGCGGCGTTGGTGCTGGTCCTGCCCCTGTGGGCGGCCGCATTGATCATCACCGGCGTGCTGTTCGTCATCGCGGCGGTTCTCGCGGCGATGGGCAAGAAGCAGGTCGGTATGGCCACACCGCCCACTCCCGAGCGGGCGATCGACAGCGTCAAGGCCGATGTGGCCGCGATCAAGGAGAGTGCACACCGATGAGTGGCAAGACCGGCCCGAAGGACTCCCCCACCCCCGACGAGTTGCGTCGGCAGGTGGAGGGCACTCGTGAGGAACTGGGCATCACCGTGGAGAAGCTGGCCGGAAAGGCAGATGTGAAGGGTCAGGCGCAGGAGAAGGCCGCCAAGGCGAAGACGCAGGTCCAGGACGCGGCCGCACAGGGCAAGGCCCAGGTACAGGAGACCGCGGCCCGCGTGGCGCACATCGCGCAGGAGAAGACACCCGAGCAGGTGCGCGAGAAGGCCGCTCAGGCCAAGGCGCAGATCGCGGAGACCGTGGCCACCGTGGCGCACACCTTCCAGGAGAAGACGCCGGACGCGGTGACCGACAAGGCGAGCCAGGCCGGCGACGTCGCGCGACGCCGCAAGGGGCCGCTGCTGCTCACCGCCGCCGCGGGCGCGCTGGTGCTGATCGCCGTCAAGCGCCGTGGCAGGAACCGTTGATGAAGGCGTCGAAGATCGCGTACAAGCCGGTCGGCATGGCTCTGGGTGCCGTGAGCGGCATGATCGCGGGCGCCGCGTTCAAGCAGGCGTGGAAGGCCATCGGGCGTCAGGACGACGCCCCCGACGCCACGGACCAGGACCGTTCATGGCGCGAGGTGCTGATCGCCGCCGCTCTGCAGGGCGCGATATTCGCCGTCGTGAAGGCCGCGGTGGACCGCGGCGGAGCGACCGCCACCCACCGGCTGACGGGCACCTGGCCCGGCTGAGGATGCTGTCCGGGTGCCCGGGGCGCACTGCGTGAAGCAGTCGGGCACCCGGACAGCCCGGGTCCGGGGGCCTGTGTGCACGCTCCCGCCGTGCCCGGTCGCACCCCGTCGCCTCGGGAAGAATTCCCGTGCCGCACGTCGGCCGCCTTCGTACACTGAGGGCATGAACCGACGACGACATTGATCCACCACTGAAGGTCCGCACGGAACGGGCTGTCGAGCGCCGCCCACGGGACGAGCGCCGACGCCGTCAACCGTTCCGCTCGCAGAAGGACCTTCGATGCTCTTTCCCACCTCAGGCGTGCCCGCACGCACCCGCGTGCCCGGCCCGCAGATCCGGCGGCTGGAGCGGACGCTCCTCGTGTCCGCCGGCTTCGAGGATCTGATCCTGCTCTACCCGGTCTACGCACTGCTCTTCGCCGAACACGGCCTGAGCACCGCCGAGATCTCCTCCCTCTTCGCCATCTGGTCGCTGACCGGACTGCTGCTCGAAGTGCCTTCGGGCGTGTGGGCCGACGTGGTCTCACGCCGTCTGCTGCTGATCATCGGGCCGCTGCTGTCGGCTGCCGGCTTCGCCCTGTGGGTCGTGGCCCCGTCATACGGGGCCTTCGCCGTCGGCTTCGTTCTCTGGGGCACCGGCGGTGCGCTGCGTTCCGGAGCGCAGGAGGCCCTCGTCTATGAGGAGCTCGACCGGCTCGGTGCCGCGTCGCGCTATGTCGGGCTCATGGGCCGCGCGGGGGCGGTGAGCATGGCCGCCACGGCGGTGGCCACCGCGGCAGCGGGCCCGCTGTTCGCCCTCGGCGGCTACGCGGCGCTGGGCACGGCCAGTGTCGTGGCGTGTGTGCTGTGCGCCGGTGCCGCGGCCCTTCTGCCCGAGCACCGGTCGGACGACTCGGCGGGGCAGGACGACGACGCCCCGGACGGCGGTTACGCGGCGACGCTCAGGACCGGTCTGGCCGAGGTCCGCGGGAGCAAGGCCGTACGCAACGCTCTGCTGATGGCGATCCTCCTGACCACGGTGTGGGGTGCGCTGGACGAGTATGTGCCGCTGCTGGCCATGGAGACGGGGGCATCGACGCGGGACGTGCCCTTTCTCGTCCTGGCCGTCTGGGTCGGTGTGACACTCGGCAGCCTGCTGGCCGCGCGCGCCGAACGTCTGGCGGTGCGCACGATGGGCGCGGCCGTCGCGGTCGCCGGACTGGTCATGGCGGTGGGCGCGCTGTCCGGCAGCCCGTACGGCTTTCTGCTTCTCGCGTCGGCCTTTCTGGTGTTCCAGATGGCCGACGTGGTCGCCGACGCCCGGTTGCAGGCGGCCATCACCGGGCCGAGCCGGGCGACCGTGACATCGCTGGCGGGTCTGGGCACCAGTGTGTCGACGCTGCTGATGTACGCGGCTTACGGCACGGCGTCCCAATACACCGGTCACGGCGCGTTGTTCGCGCTGTTCGCCGTGCCGTACGTCGTGGTTGCGTTCGCGATGGCGCGATCGGTGAGGTGAGGGCGACCACGACGGTGCACGGCTTCGCGAACGACGGCCGGACGTGCGGTGTTTACCGCCGGAAACCCCCGCACGACCTGCCCCGTTCCTACTGTGCCGAGGTACAGTAAGCGCGCCACCCATGGACGAAGGCGAGCCCGGCCGGGGGGCCGGGCCGCCGGGGGTGCGGGCGTTCGTGGTGGTCCATCGACGAGCCGCAGCGCCGGTGGGTGCGAGGGTGTCTGCCCAGGGCTGTGCAAGCATGGTGACACCGACCGCGTCCTCCCGTCCGAGGACGCCCGTCCCCCGGGGTACCGCCGTGACCAAGCCCGCCGCCCGCGAGCCGCAACGAAGCAATTCCCGCTCGAACCGGGCGCGGATCCTGGCCGTCGCACGCCGCGAGTTGGCGTTCAACCCGGACACCACCCTCGAGGAGATCGCCCGGGCCGCGGGGGTCGTACGACGTACCGTCTACGGTCACTTCGCCGGCCGCACCGCACTGCTCGACGCCCTCGCCGACGAGGCGGCGGGCGTGCTGAGGACCGCGGTCGACGTCGCGACCGCTCCGTCCGAGGACCCCGAGCGGGCCTTCGCGCGTTTCCTCCTGACCATGTGGCCCATCGGCGACCGCTACCGCATGCTGCTCTCGCTCGCACGACGCGATCTCGGCATGGAACGCGTCACCGACGTACTGGCGCCCGCGCGCCGGGAAGTGACCGGCATCCTCGACCGGGGCCAGGCCGCGGGCACCTTCCACGCCCATGTTCCGCCGGACGTCCTCAGCGCCGCGCTCGAAGCCCTGACGCTGTCCCTGCTGGAGAGCCTCAACACGCAGGCCTGGAAGGACAACGCGGAAGCCACCGCGGTCACCACGCTGATCGCCGCCGGTGTGCCGACGGAGCGGGCCGAGACCGTGGTGCGTGAACTGGCGGAGTCGATCGACGTCGTCATCGAGCCCGACGACACTCTCTGATCCCCCCACCCCCAGCAGGGCAGGTCCACCCACGCCGCTCGGGGCCTTTCACCCACCCCTCTCGGGGCCTTTTCACCCACGCCGTACGGCTGCGACCAGCCGCGCTTCAGCGTGGGCGGCATCGTCCACACACCGCTCCGGCACAGGTGCGCCACCTTGCCCCGGCACCGGCGCGCCACCTCCCCCGGGCAGCCCATTTGCACACGCCTGTGCAAGTAACTAGTCTGCACATGAGCGTGCAAATAGCTGTGCTCCCCCCATCCCCTCCCTCGAAAGACCAGACGATGCCTCTCCTCGCGAAGACGCCGGTCGACAGGATGGACACGCCCTATGCGCGGCGCTGGTGGGCGCTGCTGGTGCTGTGTCTCAGCCTGCTGATCATCGTGATGGCCAACACGTCACTGATCGTCGCGGCCCCGGACATGACCCGTGACCTGGGCCTGAGCAGCAGTGATCTGCAATGGGTGATCGACGGCTACACCGTGCCGTATGCGGCGCTGATGCTGGTCCTCGGCGCGATAGGCGACAAGTACAGCCGCCGGGGTGCCCTCGTCGTCGGTCTGCTGATCTTCGGCGCGGGATCGGTCATGGGAAGCCTCGTCGACGAGACCGGGCTGGTCATCGCCGCCCGCGGGATCATGGGTGTGGGGGCCGCCGTGATCATGCCGGCCACGCTGTCCCTGCTCGTGGCGACGTTCCCCCGCAAGGAGCGAGGCCGCGCCATCACCGCCTGGACCGCCACATCGGGCCTCGCCATCGCGGTCGGCCCGCTGGTCGCCGGCTGGCTGCTGGAGAACCACGCCTGGGGCTCCACCTTCCTCATCAACGTCCCCATCGTGGTCCTCACCCTCGTCGGAGCCCTGACGCTGATCCCGCCGTCGAAGGCGGAGGGCATGGGACGGCTCGACTTCGGCGGCGGACTGCTGTCCATCGTCTCGATCGCCGCACTCGTCTACGCGATCATCGAAGGCCCCCACTTCGGCTGGGGCACCGGTCCCGTCGCCGCCGCGGTGGTCGCCGCCGTGGGCCTGCTGCTCTTCGTCCTGTGGGAGCTGCGTCATCCGCAGCCCATGCTGGACGTACGCAAGTTCAGGATCCGTTCCTTCAGCGGCTCCATGCTCGCCGTGCTGTTCTTCTTCTTCGGCACCTTCGGCTCGATCTACTACGCCACGCAGCACCTGCAGTTCGTGCTCGGTTACGGAGCGCTGGACACCGGCGTACGTCTTCTGCCGCTCGCCGGCGCGGTGTTCGTGGGTGCCGCTCTCACCGGACGCCTCACGCCCAAGCTGGGCATGAAGACAACGGTGGTGGCCGGCATGGTCATCGGCACCGTCGGCGTCCTTCTGCTGACGCTGATCGACATGGACTCCACATACACGGACTTCGTCGGGCCCCTGGTGCTGCTGGGTGTGGCGATCGGGCTGAGCGTATCCCCCGCGACCGACACCATCATGTCGATGTTCCCGGAGAACGAACTGGGCGTCGGCGGCGGGGCCAACGACACCGCACTCGAACTCGGCGGATCACTGGGAATCGCCGTCCTCGGCTCGCTGCTCGGGACCACCTATCGCAGCGAGCTGACCGACCTGGTCGGCAGTCGGCTGCCCGCCGCGGCCCTCGACACCGCGACGGACTCCGTCGGCGGAGGACTCGCCGTCGCCGAGCGCCTCGCCCAGGACCCGGCCGTCGGGCCCCAGCAGGCACAGGCGCTCCTCGACGCCGTCCACCAGGCGTTCGCCCAAGCCGTGTCGAGCACCAGCCTGGTCGGAGGCATCACGATGGGCGCGGGCACGCTGCTCGTGCTGTTCGTCCTGCCGGGCCGCAAGCGGCGGAAGGCCGCGGCGGAGAAGGAGGCGGCGGCCAAGACGCCGGAGCAGGAGACCACGACGGTCGGCTGAACCGTCCGGCGGTGAGACGGACCGCGGCCGGCTCCGGAGTTCAGGGGCGTCCGTCGGGGCTCCGGAGTTCAGGGGGCGTCGGGGTTCCGGGGAGAGGCAGTTCACTCCCCGGAACCCCGACGCCCGCGGTCGCCGCCCCTCGACCGCGCTCCCTTCCCGGCCGGGCTCCAGAAGCGACGCCGGTCCGGCGGTGGGAGAATCGATCACGGGGGCAGCGCCCGCTGGAGGACCGTGGATCTGGAAAGCGTGACCGACGAGCTGTACCAGCTGCTGCCCCAGGACTTCACGGCCGCGCGCAATGAGCGCGCGGCCCGGGCCCGCACAGCGGGAGACCGCGAACTGGCCGCACAGATCAAGGAGCTGCGGCGTCCGACGCTGTCGGCCTGGGCCTGCAACCTTCTCGTACGGCAGCAGCCGGAGAAGGTGCAGCCGTTGATCAGCCTGGGGGAAGGGCTGCGCCAGGCCCATCAGCAGCTCGACGGTGGGCAGCTGAGGGAGCTCGGCCGGCAGCAGCACGCTCTCGTGGGTGCGCTGGCCCGGGAAGCGCGGAAGCTGGCGGAGGCGGCCGGCCAGTCGGTCGGCGAGGCGGCGCAGCGCGAGATCGAGGACACGCTGCATGCCGTGCTCGCCGATCCTCGGGCTGCCGAGGAATGGGCAGCGGGACGTCTGGCCAGGCCGCTGAGCGCGGCCGTGGGTTTTGCCGGGGCGGTGCAGACCACGGTGCCTCCCCGAGAGAAGTCGGCCACGCCGCCGGGCCGCCCGGCGAAGCCCGAGAAGCGGACACAGTCCCGTACGCAGACGCGGTCGTGGGCCGAGGAGCGGGAACAGCGCAAGCAGGTCGACCGGGCCCGGAAGGCGGCCGAGACCGCCGAAGCCGCGGAAGAGAAGGCGAGTGCCCTGGAGGCGGAGCAGCGGGAGGCCGAGTCGGAGAGGGATCGGGCGGACAGCGCGCGGGACGAGGCCGAGGAAAGGGTGTCGGAACTGGCCCGGGAACTCAAGGCCGCCCAGCGGAAGCAGAAGGACGCCCGCGCGGAGGCACGGACCGCGCGCGACACCGCGAAGGCGGCCGAGCATGCCGCGAAGTCGGCGCGCCGCGAGGCGTCGGCGGCGAGAAAAGCGGCCGAACGGCCGGCGGCGCAGACCCCCGAATGAGCCCCGGTGCGGCCGCCGGTGGCCGCGCGCGCCGCTTCCCGAGCCGCCACCGACCAGGTGCCGACCGCCTCCGGGTTCCGCCAACGACCCCGGCTCCGGCCGGCCCCCGGCGGTCGACGGGCCCGGATCGCCGCCCGACCTGGGATGGCGCCCGTGGGAGTCTGCTGAAAATGCGTCGACAGACGGCCGCAGCACAGAGATAGCATCCGTCGCCGTGACGACCTCGAACGACGACAGCATCCGCCCCTTCCGTATCGACATCCCGCAGAGCGAGCTCGACGACCTGCACGAACGTCTGGATCGCACCCGCTGGCCGGACGAACTGCCCGGGGCAGGCTGGGACTACGGAGTCCCGCTCGGTCACTTGCGGGAGCTCGTCAGGTACTGGCGGCACGAGTACGACTGGCGGGCGGCGGAGGCCGCACTCAACGCATGGCCGCAGTTCACCACGACGGTCGACGGGGCGACCATCCACTTCGCCCATCTCCGGTCCCCGGAGCCGGACGCGACACCCCTGATCGTCACGCACGGCTGGCCGGGCTCCGTCGTGGAGTTCGCCGCCGTCGCCGGCCCGTTGACCGATCCGCGGGCGCACGGAGGCGACCCGGCCGACGCCTTCCACCTGGTGATGCCCAGCATCCCCGGCTTCGGACTGTCCGGGCCGACGAAGGAGCGCGGCTGGGAGTTCCAGCGGGTGGCCGCCGCCTTCGGCGAGCTGATGGCGCGCCTGGGCTACGAGCGGTACGGCACGCAGGGCGGCGACTGGGGTGCGGCCATCGCCCGTGAGCTCGGCCGCATCCACCGCGACCGGGTCATCGGTGTCCACCTCAACCTCCTGCCGGGTGCGGCCGCGCCCGAGGAGCCGGGCGCCGAGGTTCTGGCCGCCCTGAGCCCGGCGGAGCGCGAGCGGACGCACGCCTCCTGGGAGCGCAACAAGGTGTGGATCCGCGAGCGCCAGGGCTATGCCGACATCCAGGCGACACGGCCGCAGACCCTGGCGTACGGACTGACGGACTCCCCGGTCGGCCAGCTGGCCTGGATCGCGGAGAAGTTCCACGAGTGGACGGACAGGCGCGAACACCCCGAGGGCGCTGTCGACCGCGATCACCTGCTCACCAACGTGATGCTGTACTGGCTGACGCGTACGGCCGGATCGTCCGCCCGCATCTACTACGAGCGCGCACACGCGGCCTATTGGGGCATGCCGCCGGACGTGTCGGACGCGCCGACCGCGCTCGCCGTCTTCCCGATGGACAACTTCATTCCCCTGCGCCACATCGGGGAGCGGACGAACACCTTCGTGCGCTGGACAGAGTTCGACCGCGGAGGGCATTTTCCGGCGATGGAGGTACCGGATCTGCTGGTCGGCGACGTACGGGCGTTCTTCCGGAGCCTGGCCGGCCGACGTCAGGTCTGATGTCCGCCCCGCGGGACGGGCCGAGGGGCACACTGAACACGCTGCCGATTCTGACGACGAGGAGCACCGTGCCGCCCGTTCCGATCATCATCGACTGCGATCCCGGACACGACGACGCCATCGCCATCATGCTCGCCGCGGGAGACCCGGCGATCGATCTGCTGGCCATCACGACCGTGGCCGGCAATCAGACGGTGGAGAAGACCACGCTCAACGCGCGCCGTGTCTGTACGGTCGCCGGCATCACCGACGTCCCCATCGCGGCGGGGTGCGCACAGCCGCTCGTACAGCCCCTTCTCGTGGCGGAGGACGTCCATGGCGACTCGGGCATGGACGGCCCCCGGTTCGGGGAACCGACGGTGGACACGGTTCCCGAGCACGCAGTGGAGTTGATGTACCGGATCCTGACCGGGCATCCGGAGCCGGTGACCCTGGTGCCGACGGCGCCGTTGACGAACATCGCCCTCCTGCTGACCCGGTATCCCGATGCGGCGGCCCGTATCCGCGAGATCGTGCTGATGGGCGGCTCCACGGAGCGTGGCAACCGGACCCCGGCCGCCGAGTTCAACATCCATGTCGATCCGGAGGCCGCGGACATCGTGTTCCGCAGTGGTGTGCCGGTCACGATGTGCGGTCTCAATGTCACGCACCAGGCTCCGGCAACCCCCGACGTACTGGCGCGGCTCGACGGACTGGACACGGAACTGGGCCATATGTGCGTGGAGTTGATGACCTACTTCGCCTCCACGTACCAGCGGCTGTGGGGCTTCACCTCGCCGCCGGTGCACGATCCGGTCGCCGTGGCACGGGTCATCGACCCGGCGATCGTGCAGTGCGTCGACGCGCACGTCGCGGTCGAACTGCACGGCCGGTACACGCGCGGCGCGACGGTGGTGGATCTCCATCAGTATCTGGACCGGCCGGTGAACGCGCGGGTCGCCGTGCACCTGGAGACCGAGTTGTTCTGGGACCGGGTGATCGCGGCGGTCGACACGCTCGGGCGCCGGACGGCGAGCCCGCCCGCATCCGCGTGAGGTCTGCGCCTGGCCGGGGGGCGCCGGGCGGTGGATCCCCGCGCACGGATGAGGCCCGGCCGATGGCCGGGCCTCATCCGTCGACAGCCGTCAGTCACACGCTCTACAGACGCAGCAGTCGTTCCGTCATCTCGCGGTAGGAGCGCAGCGCAAGGCGCAGATCCTCGGTGTCCGCCTCCCTCGAGCCGCCCTTCCCCTCGCCGTGCCAGTCGGCGCGAAGGGCGCGGCGCTGCTCCGTGAGCGCGGTCGTGATCTTCTGGGCGGCGTCGTCCATGACCGCGGCCGCGTCCTCGACGGCGTGCCGCGGGGCGTCGACGAACCCGCTGAGGGAGTCGCGCAGACGACGGGCCAGCTTCTCCCGCTCATCCTGCGCGATCAGATGACCCGATGTCTTGTGCTCCTGCGGCTCGGAGTGCGCGGGGCCGGCCGGAGCGCTGTGCGGAACCGGGGTGTCGTGGGACTCCGGAGTCCTGGGCACGTCCGTGGTCCCGATCCGCGGTGCGGTGGCGTCGGTGTCGGCCGCCACCGGACGGGCCGGTTCACGGGTGCCGGTCGCGGCGGCGGGCTCGACGAACGTCGCCGGTCCGGCGGGCTCGCGGGGCTCGACCGGTCGGCCGGAGTCCACAGGCTTCGCCGGCTCCAGCGGCTCGCCGGACTCGGGCCGTGCGCGGGACGCGGCCGGCTTCTCCGTCTCCAGCGGGTCGGGGGTACCGATGCGCTTCGGTGCCGGGACCTTCTCCTTTTCGTACGCCATCACACGCCACTCCCCTTCGGCTTCAGCAGGTGGCCGCGGCGGCCGCTGTCGACAGGACGCTCACGGGTGGTGCGGGTGTCCTCGGGCCCGGCCGTGACCAGGGCCTCGAAGAGCGCGCGGGCCTCGACCATCGCCTCGCGCAGTTCCTCCGTGCTCGACTTGGCGCGGGTGGCCAGGTGCATACGGCGGTAGCCGCCGACGTGCTGGGCGTGGTGCACGGAGAGGGCGTCCAGGTGCTCGTCGTGCTGCGAGGCCTCGGGGAAGCCCCGGTCCCGAGCGAGACGGGCGACGAGCTTGTCCGCGTCGGCCACCGCCTGGGCCGGGGAGTCGACGAACTGCTCCTGGAGACCGGCCCACTGGGCGACATACTGTTCGCGCGCCTCGTTGGCGAGGGGCTTCGGCCTCAGGTCACCGTGCCGCTTGACCCGTTCGTTCAGTTCGTGTTCCGTGGCCTTGGTGTCGCCGTCGTGGCGGGCGAGCACCCGGTCGTACTCGGGACCGAACCGGCGCTTGAGCCCCCGTCCGCCTCCCTTGCCCGGGCCGAGGTAGAACACCGCGGCGACGACGATCGCAACTACCGCGACCAGTGCGACGATGGTCAGGACTGTGGACATGGCTGCCTTCCCGTATCACGTGTCATGTGCCCAACTCGGTGAATTCGCTTGCTGGACGCCGTTCGAACGCCGGGTTGCCCGGATTGCAGCGGCCAAACCGGTGGTGCGAGGGCGCCCGTGCGCACGACGGACGGAAACACCGTCGGACGAAGTCGGACGAGCGAGAACACGAGGGGCGATGCCGGCCGGCTGCGGCACCGGCGGCTGTCCGGGTCAGCGGGTGGTACGCGAGGGCGACGGGTCACGCGAGGTGATCGGTGACCGGAGTCCTGACGGGCACATCAGGCGGTTCGGACAGGTCAGGCGGCAACGGTCAACTGCCCACGGGAAGGCGGGGTGGTGGCGAGAGGACGGTGCGGCGGGATGATCTCACCGTCCGGCAGCAGCTCGCCGGTGTCGTCGAAGACGACCGTGCCGTTGCACAGGAGGCTCCAGCCCTGTTCGGGGTGGGCGACGACGATACGTGCGGCGTCACGGTCGGGGTGGGCGGCGGTCGGGCAGGTGGGTCGGTGTGTGCACATCTCATGTCTCCGATTCCTGAATCTCCGGGTCTGTCTCTCATCGCGTCCGGCCTCGTGTCGAGTCCGGGTCTCTCATCAAGGATGCTGCGCTCCGTACGTCTTGTTTGTGTCACCGGATACGACCGGGCCGGCAACGAGAACTCATCGGATCGCGGCGGCCGTTCCGTGTTTCGTTCTGTGATCCGTTCTGTGGTGCCCACGGTTTCGTTGCGATCTGTTCCGTGGTGCACACGAGTCTGTCACCGGGGTCCGACAGTGCCGGCTCCGTCGATCTCGACACCTCGGAGAAAACTCTGCCGGAACCGATGAGTTCACGGCCACGGTCCCGTCTGCCTCGATGACAAATACAACCCGTCATGCGCCAGGAGGCAGCATCATGACCACCACGACCCTCACCACCGAACCCCGTACCTCCCGTGCGGCCCGCGTGTTCCGTGCCGCAGTGATCGCGCAGCCCGTGTGGCGGGCCGGTGTCGTCGCCGCCGTCGCGGGGGCGATCACGACCGAAGTCTTCGCGACCGTCGCCCGCGGCGCGGGCGTCCCGATGGAGGCGGCGAATCCCGGCGCGGATGCGGCGGCGGCGATCCCACCCCTCGGTTTCGCGTTCGGTGTGCTCTTCTGGTCCGTCGTCGGCATCGTCCTCGCGGTGCTGCTGGCCCGCTTCGCCAAGCGTCCGGCCCGTACCTTCGCCGTCACGACCGTCGCGATGACCGTGCTGTCCCTCGCACCGCCGTTCATGGCTCCGCACACATCGCTCTCGACCCAGATCGTCCTGGCCCTGTCGCACCTGGTCGCCGCGGCCGTGATCATTCCGGTGCTGACGATCCGGCTGACGCACCGTCGCCCCGCCGCGTCCTGACCGGTGGGTGCGACAGCCCGCTCGGAGACCCTCTGCCGCGGACAGGGTGGTGGCCCCGGATCCCGGGGGCCACCACCCTGTCCGCACTCGTGCCGCCTCAGCCGACGGGAAGCCCCGTGTAGTTGTCCGCCAGCTCCGCCGCCGCGTGCCGCGAGGTCGCCAGGCGGTTCAGCTGGGCCAGTTGCAGACGGGTGTCGAAGGCGGACTGGGCCGGATCGGTGTGGAGCATCGTCGTCATGGAGTACGAGAAGTACTCCGCGCGCCAGACCCGGCGCAGGCACGTGTCGGAGTAGGCGTCGAGGAGCTCCGCCGATCCGGTGTTCTGTTCGTGGATCAGGGCGCGGGCCAGGGTGATCACGTCGGATGCCGCGAGATCGAGGCCCTTCGCCCCCGTCGGTGACACGGCATGGGCAGCGTCCCCGGCCAGGAACACCCGGCCGTACCGCATCGGCTCGGTCACCGAACTGCGCAACGGCAGCACGGTCTTGGCGACCACAGGTCCTCGTCGGAGCTGCCACCCGGGGTCGCTGTCGAGGGCGAACCGGGCGTCCAGCTCGTCCCATACCCGGTCGTCGGGCCAGTCGGCGGGATCGGTGCCGTTCGGCACCTGGAGACAGAGACTGCTGACCGTGGCGGACCGCATGCCGGCCAGGGCGAACCCGCGATCGGAGTGTGCGTAGATCAACTCGTCGTACACGGGCGGCGCCTCGGCGAGAATGCCCAGCCAGGAGTACGGGTGGACCTGCTCGTACGTCGTCCGGACCGACTCGGGGATCGCGGTGCGGGTCACTCCGTCGGCGCCGTCGCAGCCCACGACACAGTCGCAGGACAGCGTCCGTTCCCGTCCCTCGTGGAGGAAGCGGACGACAGGCCGGTCCGTGTCGGCCCCCTCCACCGCGAGCACCTCCGCCTCGAACAACAGCGGGTCGCCCTGGCGCAGTTGGCGGGCAATCAGGTCCTTCACCACCTCGGCCTGCGGGTACACCATCACACTCCGGCCGCCGGTGAGCGCAAGGAGGTCGAGCCGGTGGGCACGCCGGTCGAAGCGCAGCTCGATCCCGTCGTGGGTCATTCCCTCGCGGTCCATGCGCTCGCCGACCCCCGCGGAGCGCAGGACGTCCACCGTGCCCTGTTCCAGGATGCCCGCGCCCTGGCGGCTCTCGACGTACCCCCGGTCGCGGGACTCCAGCGTCACGCTCGCTATGCCGGCGTTGCGCAGCAGCCGGGCGAGCAGCAGCCCGGCCGGGCCGCCCCCGACGATACCGACGGTGGTGTCCATCAGCACTCCTCCTCCCTGGATGAGGCTCCCTGGACGGGGCCGGTGGCGTGGGCGGTCCCCGGGTCAGCTCCCGGTGACCGCGGGCCGGGTCACGGACAGCTCACCGGGGCCCGCCGCCCCCGACACGGTCACCTCTCCAGGACGAGCGCCAGACCCTGGCCCACACCGATGCACAGGGCCGCGATGCCCGTGCCGGAGCCCGCAGCCGCGAGCTGGTGCGCCACTGCTCCGGTGATCCGGGCGCCGGACGCGCCCAGCGGGTGGCCGATGGAGATGGCGCCGCCGCGCGGATTGATCACGGCCGGGTCGAGTCCGGGCCATTGGCCGGCACACGCGAGCGCCTGGGCCGCGAACGCCTCGTTGAGTTCGAGGGTGCCGAGGTCACCGACCCCTCGGCCCGCCTTCTTGAGTGCGCGCTGTACCGCCTCGACCGGCCCGGCGCCGAAGTACTGCGGCTCGATGCCGGTCACGGCCGTGGCGCCGATGCGGGCCAGCGGTTCCCGGCCGGTGGCGCGCAGACCGTCCTCGTCGGTGAGGAGCAGAGCGGCGGCGCCGTCGTTGAGTGGTGAGGAGTTGCCCGCCGTGACCGTGCCGCCCTGGCGGAAGACGGGCTTCAGCTTGGCGAGTGCCTCGATGGAGGTGTTGTCGCGGATGCACTCGTCTCGGGCCAGGTCGGCGCCGTCGACGGGGACGACCTCGGAGTCGTACAGCCCCGCGTCCCAGGCACGGGCGGCCTTCTGGTGGCTGGCGAGCGCGAAGGCGTCCTGTGCCTCACGGTCGATGCCGTAGCGGTCGGCGACCAGTTCGGCGCCTTCGCCCAGGGCGACCGTCCACTCCTCGGGCATCCTCGGATTGACCATCCGCCAGCCGAGCGTGGTCGAGAACATCTCCTGGTGGCCCGCGGGGAAGGCGCGTTCGGGCTTGGGCACGACCCAGGGCGCGCGGCTCATGGACTCGACACCGCCCGCGACGGCGATGGACGCGTCTCCCACGGCGATGGCACGGGCGGCCTGGATGACGGCCTCCATACCGGAACCGCAGAGCCGGTTGACCGTGGCGCCGGGCACGGTGACGGGCAGTCCGGCCAGCAGCACGGCCATGCGTGCGACGTCCCGGTTGTCCTCCCCGGCCCCATTGGCGTTCCCGAAGATGACGTCGTCGATCCGCGCCGGGTCGAGGTCGGGCGTACGGGAGACGAGTGCGCCGAGGACGCCGGCCGCGAGGTCGTCGGGCCGGACGCCGGACAGCGCGCCGCCGTACTTGCCGATGGGCGTGCGGACGGCGTCCACGACGTAGACATCACGGAGGCGGTCGGTCATCTCAGCTCCTGGGTGCGGGCGTAAGGGGGTGTCATGGGGTGGTGACGGGCAGACGGACGGGCGCCGCGGTTCTCGCCCGGACCTCGTCGGGGGTGACGTCCGGCGCGGTCTCGACTAGCAGCAGCCCCTCCTCGGTGATGTCGAGGACGGCGAGGTCGGTGATGACGCGGTGCACGCACGCCCTGCCGGTGAGCGGGAGGGTGCACTCCCGGACGATCTTCGGGGTGTCGTCCCGGGCGGTGTGTTCGGTGAGGACGATCACCCGGCGGGCTCCGTGGACCAGGTCCATGGCGCCACCCATCCCCTTGATCATCCTTCCGGGGACGGACCAGTTGGCGAGGTCACCGGTGGCGGAGACCTGCATGGCACCGAGGACGGCGGTGTCGATGTGACCGCCGCGGATCATGCCGAAGGAGAGGGCGGAGTCGAAGCAGGCGGCTCCGGGCCGGACGGTGACGGTTTCCTTGCCCGCGTTGATGAGGTCGGCGTCGACCTCCTCGTCGGTCGGATAGGGCCCGACGCCGAGGATGCCGTTCTCGGAGTGGAGGACCACATCGACACCCTCGGGCAGGAAGCCGGGGACGAGGGTGGGCAGTCCGATGCCGAGGTTGACGTACGAGCCGTCGGTCAGCTCGGCGGCCGCGCGGGCGGCCATCTCGTTCCGCGTCCACGCCATCAGGCTCGTACCGTCCTCTTCTCGATCCGCTTGTCCGCGGCCTGCCCGGCGTCGAGCACGACCACGCGCTGCACGAACACACCGGGAAGGTGGACGGCGTCGGGGTCCAACTCTCCCGGTTCCACGAGCTCTTCGACCTCGGCGACGGTCACCCGCCCGGCCATCGCGGCGAGCGGATTGAAGTTGCGTGCGGCCTTGTTGAAGACGAGGTTGCCGTAGCGGTCCCCCTTCGCGGCCCGGACCAGCGCGAAGTCGGTGGTGATGCCGTACTCGAGGACGTGCTCCTGTCCGTCGAACACGCGGACCTCCTTGGCGGGGCTCGGCACGGCCACCGCGCCCGTACCGGTATCCGGCCCGGAGGGGGTGTAGCGGAGGGGCAGCCCGCCGTCCGCGATCTGGGTGCCGACACCGGCGGGGGTGAAGAAGGCGGGGATGCCGCAGCCACCGGCCCGCAGCCGTTCGGCGAGCGTGCCCTGCGGTACGAGCTCGACCTCCAGCTCTCCCCCGAGGTACTGGCGGGCGAACTCCTTGTTGTCCCCGATGTACGAGCCGGTGACACGGGCGATCCGGCCGGCGGCGAGCAGGGTTCCGAGGCCCGCACCGTCGACCCCGCAGTTGTTGGAGACGACCCGCAGTCCGCGGACCCCGCGGGCGAGGACGGCCGCGATCAGGGTGTTCGGCACTCCGCTCAGGCCGAAGCCGCCGACCGCCAGGGAGGCGTGGTCCCCGATGTCACCGACCGCGTCGGCTGCGCTCTGCTTGACCTTGTCCATCGCGGAGGTTCCTTGTCATGGGGCGGAAGCACCGACAGGGATGCGGTGGTTCGCCAGATGAACTACAGTTCATTTTTCACTCGGACGAGTGTGCGTTCACCGGCCACGCGATGTCAACGGCCCCACGGGCCGACTGGGGGCCGAGGCCGGGCTCCAGGGCATCGACGCAAGACGACCGCACGGAGGGCCGATGGCCGTCACGACCCCGATCTCCGACGCGGCGCCCCGGGAGGCCGTGGGCCCGCTGATGCGCGGTATCGCCGTCCTCGACGACATCAGCGAGGCGGACGGACGGGCCACCGTCAGCGAGCTCGTACGCTCCACCGGGCTCGCCCGCTCCACCGTCGACCGGATCGCCGCGACCCTGGCGCGCATGGGCTACCTCCGGCTCGACGGACACACCGCCGTCCTCGCGCCCCGGCTGATGGAACTCGGCAACGCCTACCTCGCCGCGATCCGGCTGCCCGGCCCGCTCGGCCCGCTCGCGGAACAGCTCGCCGACTCACTCGACGAGTCCGTCTCGCTTGCCGTGCCCGACGGTGACGGCATCCGCTTCGTCCACCGGACGAGGCGGCGGCGTGCGATGTCGCTCACCTTCGGCATCGGAGACCTCTTGCCGGCCGAACGGACCGCGCAGGGAGCGGTGTTCGCCGCGTCCTGGAGCGAGAAGGAGTGGTCGCACCGGCGCGCACGGCGCGGCGCCGGCCCGCAGGGCCACGCCGTCCTGCCGGCTGCGGATACCGCCGAAGAGGAGCCCGGCTTCGAGCAACGTGCCGCACAGGCCCGCACGCAGGGCTGGGCCCTGGACGATCAGCTCGTCGAACCGGGCCTGATCACGCTCGCCCTGCCGGTCCGCTCCCCCGACGGCCGGGTGGTCTGCGCCGTCGGCGTGGTGAGCCACACCAGCCGCCATACCGCGGCTTCGATGCGCGAGTCGCTGCTGCCCCGGGCGCGGGACGCCGTGGCCGCGATGGAGGAGCGGCTGAGGACGAGCCGGGTCGCGACCGAGCCCCGGGCGGGCGGGCTCGCCGCCTGGACCGGCGCCTCCAAGCAGGAACTCGGTGCCGAGTTCGTGGAGTCGCTGGCCCGCGGCCTGACCGTGCTCACCGCCTTCGGCGAGGGACGCGCGGAGCTCACGCTCGCCGCGGTCGCCCAGGCCACCGGACTCGCGCGCGCCACCGCCCGCCGCGCGCTGATCACCCTGGAGCACCTCGGACACGTGGAGGCAGGCGAGCGGACCTTCCGCCTCACCCCGAAGGTGCTGACGCTCGGGTATCCGCCGCTGTCGCGCATCACGCTGCCGGACATCGCCTCACCGCATCTGGCCGCCCTCGTGCGGGAGGTGCACGACTCGGCATCCCTGGCGGTGCTCGACGGCGATGCCATCCAGTACACGGCCCGGGTCGCGACCGGCCGCATCATGAGCGTCAACATCGGGATCGGTACGAGATTTCCGGCGTACGCGGCATCCATGGGGCGTGTCCTGCTGGCCGACCTGCCGGCGCGCGATCGTGCGGCGCTGCTGGCACGAACGGAACTGCGCGCACTGACGACCCGGACCGTCACCGACCGGGAGCGGCTCGACGCCGTTCTCGCACAGGTCGCGCAAGACGGATACGCACTGGTCCACGAGGAACTCGAAGAGGGACTGCGCTCCCTGGCGGTGCCGGTGCGAGACCTCGGCGGCCGAGCGGTCGGGGCGGTGAACGTCGCCATGCACAGCAGCCGCCGCACCGTGGACCAGTGCATGGCGGAGGTGCTGCCCGCGCTGCGGTCGGCGGCCGCCCGGATCGAGGCCGATCTGCGCATCGCCGGACGGTTCACCAGGATCCCGTCGTCCTGAGCGGTGGCCCTGGGCTTCGGCCCGAGCGGGGCACCTGCGGCAGCGGACGCCGCCGTCATGGCGACGTGGCTTCCCAGCAGTCCCAGTGGTTTACCCGCTTCTCTTCGGGCACCCGGAATGTGCGACTTTGCGCGTACGCACGCCGGTGCGGCACGCGCTTCGATTCGTGCCCGCCCACCACGGGGCCGATCTCACGGGAGACGAGGAGCCTGACATGTCCGACGAAGCACGTGGCGACGACGTGTACCAGCCCGACGCGACGGAGAGCCAGAACCGTCCGACCGACGACCTCGACCTGGAGAATGCGATCGGCGAGCGGGACCTGGACGACATCGTCGAGGAAGGCTACTCACCGCCCGAGCGCCCGTTGGGTGTGGGGAAGTACGGCACCACCGGCGAGGAACAGCGGGAGGGTGAGTCCCTCGATCAGCGGCTCGCCCAGGAGACTCCGGACGTCGAACCGGAGCCGGGTGACGGGATCGGCGATCTGCCCCGCGGCGAGGGCGAGCCCATCGACGACGAGGCGGGAGACGCCCGCTCCGGAAGGCTGACCCAGGACGGCTACGCGTCCCGTCAGTACAACGACGTGACGGCGCGGGACGTCGGCATCGACGGTGGCGCGGCGTCCGCGGAGGAAGCCGCGATGCACACGATTCCCGACGAGGAGGACGGCACCCCGTAGCGGCTGCGGGCCCGCCGGGCATCCGCACGGCCGCCGCACGGCGGGACTTCTGCCGGGCAGGTGACTTCAGCGGTTTTGCGGTTACCCGTAACGGCATGGCACGCATCTGGCACACCAAGGAACAGCCTCCGGCACACCCCGAGGACCCCTCGGCGCAGACCGGGAACCCTCCTCCGGGTGAGTCCGAGGCGGCCCCGGACACTCCGGCGGAGCTGCCCAAGAAGTCGTGGTGGTCGGTGCTGCGCCGTACGGCCGCGGAGTTCAAGGACGACGAACTCGCGGACCGGGCCGCCGCGCTCACGTACTACGGAGTGCTCGCGCTGTTCCCGGCGCTGCTGGTGCTCGTGTCACTGCTCGGCGTCGCGGGGAAGTCCACGACGCAGTCGATTCTCGACAATCTCGAGAAGCTCACCCCCGGGTCGGCGCGCCAGATCATCTCCGACGCCGTCGAGCAGCTCCAGGCCAGCAGCGGCACCGGATCGGTCCTGGCGATCGTCGGTCTGCTGGCGGCGCTGTGGTCGGCATCGGGCTATGTGGCGGCGTTCATCCGCAGCTCCAACGCCGTCTACGACATCCCCGAGGGCCGCCCGGTCTGGAAGGTCACTCCCCTGCGCCTCGTCGTCACGGTGGTGCTGATGGTCCTGGCCTGCGCCAGCGCGCTGATCGTCGTGTTCACGGGCGGAATCGCCCGGCAGGTGGGCAGCGCCCTCGGCATCGGGGACACCGCGCTGACGGTGTGGTCCATCGCGAAGTGGCCCGTCCTGGTGCTGCTGGTCACGGTCATGATCGCGATCCTGTACTGGGCCTCCCCGAACGCGAAGGGGCGCGGTTTCAAGTGGGTCACGCCCGGCAGCTTCCTGGCCCTGCTGATCTGGATCGCGGCCTCCGCCGGCTTCGCCCTCTACGTGGCGAACTTCGCCTCCTACAACAAGACCTACGGCACCCTCGCCGGCGTGATCGTCTTCCTGGTGTGGCTGTGGATCACCAATCTGGCGATCCTGCTCGGCCTGGAGTTCGACGCCGAGATGGCACGCGAGCGGGCCATCGTCGGCGGGCATCCCGCGGACGAGGAACCGTACGTCCAGCCCCGTGACACCCGGGCCTGGAGCGATGAGGAACGCCGCGAGATGGGCACGGAGTGAAGAGGGACCACGCCACAGGACGGGAAGCCGACAGTTCCCGGCCGGCCGACGAGGAGGACGGTGCACTCGTGAGCAAGCACTCTCAGGACGCCACGCAGCTCGGCGACCGCGCGGAGCCGACCGGCCTGCACCTGGCCGTCGGCAGCCCGGCGACCGGTCTCCCCGCCGAAGCCGCCCAGGGCGCCGGCCGGCGGAGCAGCCCATGGCCCCTGCCGCCGGACCGTACGCAGGCCATCCTGGAAGCGACCAAGCACGTCGCCGCCCGGCTCAAGAGCGGCGGGCACCCGTTCGCCCTGGTGGGCAGCGTCGCCGCCTACGCGCACGGGGTGCCCGCGAGCTTCCAGCACGACGTGGACTTCTGCATCCTGCGCGAGGACGCCGAGGCGGTGACCCAGGAGCTGGAGGCCGCGGGCGTCGAGGTCCGCACGCCTCCCGAGGACTGGCTGATCAAGGCGCGCAGCCACGGCGAGGAGATCGACCTGATCTTCGAGCTCGCCCAGCGTCCCGTGACGCACGAGCTGCTGGACCGGGCGGAGATCCTGCCGGTGGACTCGGTCCGGATGCCGGTCCTCTCCCCGACCGACCTGGTGAGCAGCCTGATGGCCGCGTTCTCGGAGCACCACTGCGACTTCGGCGCCGTCCTGCCGATCGCCCGGACGCTGCGGGAGAAGATCGACTGGGACCGGCTGCGCCGGGACTACGAGGACGCTCCGATGCCCGATGCCTTCCTCTACCTTCTGGAACGTCTGGAGATCATCGACGAGCGGGGTACGGACACCGAGCAGGGGGACGAGGACTCATGAGCCACACGGATACCGCCGAGTACCGCATCGCCCATCTGCGCGAGCGGCTGGCGAAGGGATCCGCCGCGGAGATGGGCGTGCGGATCGAGATACGCGGCGACAGCGTCCTGCTGTCCGGCAGCGTGCCGAGCGCCGCCTGCCGCGACGAGATCCTGCGTATCGCCGAGGACGAGCTCTCGGGGCTGCCCGTCCGTGAGGACCTGGTGGTGGTGTGTGCCACCGCCCCCGACCACCCCGAGGAGCTGGCGTGATCCGCGTAGCAGCAGTCGGCGACATCCATATGGCCCCGGACAGCGCCGGCGTGCTCCGCCCCGCTTTCGAGACGCTGGGCGAGTGCGCGGATCTGCTGCTCCTCGCCGGGGACCTGACACGGCACGGGACGCTCGACGAGGCCGCCGTCGTGGCCCGGGAGGTGGCCGGCCTCGACGTGCCCGTGGTGGCCGTGCTGGGCAATCACGACTACCACAGCGATCTCCAGACCGAGATCGCTCACCTGCTCGGCGAGGCCGGCGTCACCGTGCTGGAAGGCGACGGCACGGTGCTCGACATCGGCGGTGTACGCGTCGGGATCGCCGGGACCAAGGGCTTCGGCGGGGGCTTCGCGGGACGCGAGGGCGGCGATTTCGGCGAACCCGAGATGAAGGACTTCATCCGCCTGACGAAACGCTGCTCGGCGGAACTGCGGCGCTCCCTGGAGGATCTGGAGGCGCGCGGCTGCACCGTACGGATCGCGCTGACGCACTACGCGCCGGTGGCGGACACGCTGGCGGGCGAGCCGCTGGAGATCTTCCCCTTCCTCGGCAGCTATCTGCTGGCGGAGGCGATGGACGCCGCGGGCGCCGACCTCGCGGTCCACGGGCACGCGCATCACGGCGCCGAACACGGGATGACCAGCGGCGGTGTACGGGTGCGCAATGTCGCCCAGCCGGTGATCGGCAGGGCCTTCGCCGTCTACCACCTGGCCGTCCACGACGATGATGCGCAGGCCCGCGCCGCGAGCACAGGAGCGGGCGCCCTCCACTGAGGCCGCCGTGCAGCCGTCGCGGCCATGGATACGCCGGAACTTACCGAACCGGCCGTGGTGATCGACGCCGTTGGGCCCCGGGGCCGGTTCGCGCCTGCGTGACCGCTCCTGGCACGAGGCCGCGGTCGGCATAAGGCACATCACATGTCGGAACGGTGAATACCGGAACAACGCGGGCCGGCCGCCCGTTGAGCGGTATGTGGCTGCGGAGGGGACAGTGTCCCCGGGCCCTACCTACAGCCCATGGGGAAGATCGTTCGGCTGAAGCCCCATGGAGCCTTTCGCCGCGAGGCGACCGCCCTCCGTGTCCACCTCATACCGCCCCGGCTGGATTCCCCCCTCCAGCCGGGGCTTCCTCTTTCCCGATGCGGCCCGCTCCTCAGGGATGCGGCCAGTCGTCGACTCCGCCGCCACGCCACTCGATCAGATCCGTGTCGGACAGATCGATCACCTCGTCCTGGGCACCGAGTTCCTTGCGCAGCAGTTCCGCCAGGTCGCCGCGGCCGTGCGCGAGGCCGGCGATCTGTCCGTGGATGGTCACTCTTCGGCCGCCGCTGGGCGACGGAGGGTGAACGATGACCGGTGGGTGAGGAGGCATGCCTCCACCGTGCCTCGCACGGAGCGCGAATGCATCCCGGACGCCACAACCCGATGAGTCCGGCAACCCGATGAACCCGGCAACCCGATGAGTCCGGCGCACGGCGGCAGTCCTATGGAGGAGACCGAACCGACGTCTGGAGCCCGGACATGCGCGACCTGATCATCACCGAGAACATCACGCTCGACGGCGTCATCGATGCGGCAGAGGGCTGGTTCGGCCCGGCCGGGGTCGACGCGGAGGCGGACCGGTCCGACATCGAGGCAGCACTCGGCACCCATATGGCGGCCGCCGACGCGCTTCTCGTCGGGCGGGTCACCTTCGAGGAGATGCGAGGCTTCTGGCCCCGCCGGACCGACGACACCACAGGCGTGTCGGACTACCTCAACTCGGTGTCCAAGTACGTGGTGTCCGGCACCCTGGACGATCCCGAGTGGGACCGCACCACCGTTCTGCGCGGCGGCCTCATGGAGGAGGTGGAGGCGCTGAAGTCCGCTCCGGGCAAGGACATCGTCACCACCGGCAGCATGACCCTGGTGCGCGAACTCGTCGGGACAGGACTCGTCGACGAGTACCGGCTATTCGTGTACCCGGTCGTCATCGGCCACGGGCAGCGTCTCTTCGAGGACGCCGAAAAGGTCCCGCGGCTGCGCCTGGTCGAGACACGGCAGTTCAACTCCGGTGTACTGCTGCTGCGTTACCGGACCGCATAGCAACGAGCGGCGCCGGGGACGGCGAGCGCGGCAGAAGCCGCCGGCCGGGAGCTGTTCCTCGGTCCCCGGGGCACGGGAACCGGTCGTGACGGAATTGTGTCTGCCCTGGGGAGAGCAAGTGGGCTACCGTGCGGCGGTCGCGTTCCGTGCGACCACGCCCCGGACATACGGCGGGAGCACTTGCGGCAAGGGGGACGGATGAACGCGTGGACAGTGCCCGGGTACACGGAGACCCGTGAGCTGGGTTCCGGCGCCAGCGGGCGGGTCGTCCTGGCCGTCCATGACGCGACCGGCGTTCCGGTGGCCGTCAAGTACCTCAGCGAGACCCTGCGGACGGACACCGCCTTCGTCCAGGACTTCCGCTCCGAGGCCCGGCTGCTCGGCGGTCTCGACTCGCCGTACGTCGTCGGCCTGTACGAGTACGTCGAAGCGCCGCACGGCGCCGCCATCGTGATGGAGCTCGTCGACGGTGTCGCCCTGCGCACGCTGCTGCTCCGCGAGGGCGCCACCGGGCCCGAGGCCGCACTGGTGGTCCTCAAGGGCTCCCTGCTGGGGCTGGCCGCGGCGCACCGCGCGGGGGTCGTCCACCGTGACTACAAACCGGAGAACGTCCTGGTCGCCGCGGACGGATCGTCCAAGCTGGTCGACTTCGGTATCGCGGCGGGCCGTGGCACCACCCCCGGAGTGGCCGGGACCCCCGCGTACATGGCGCCGGAGCAGTGGAACGGGGAACCCGCCTCTCCGGCCGCCGATGTCTACGCGGCGACCGCGACCTTCTACGAATGCCTGACCGGACACAAGCCGTTCACCGGCGAGAACTTCGCCGAACTGGCCCTTCAGCACATCGGCGCGCCGGTCCCCGACGACGACGCCCCCGAACCGGTACGGCCGCTGATCCGGCGCGGACTGGCGAAGACCCCGGAGGAACGCCCGGAGAACGCGGCGGCGTTCGTGAACGAGCTGGAGGACGTCGCCCGGGCCGCGTACGGCGAGGACTGGGAAGAGCGGGGTCAGCGGCGGCTCGCCGCGCTGGCCGCCCTGCTGCCGCTCCTGTTCCCCTCCTCCGGCGGACAGTCGGCGGGAACGACGGCGGTGGCCACGACGGCGCTCGGCGGAAGCCGGGGCGGCAGCTGGAAGCCCGGCCTCCGGGGCATCCTGACCGGTGTCGCCGCCATCGTCATCGGGATACTGGTCGTGGTGGCCGCGGATGCCACGGGCGGCGGCGTCCCACAGGTGACGGCCCAGTCTCTCGCCACCACCAGTGCCCGGCCCGGCACGACCGTCTGGCCGAGCGAGGACCCGTCCCCGTCGGCGAGTCCCTCCGTGTCCGCATCCGCCTCGCCGTCCGCCACGGACTCCCCGTCCCCTTCACCGACGGACACCGCGAGCGGCGGAGCCGTCACCCCCACGCCCGTCGTGGATCCGCCCACCACTCCCCCGAGCCCACCGACCGCGGACCCCACGACCGCCGCACCCACACCCTCGGAGCCCACCACGGCTCCGCTGAGGGTCAAGTCCGTGTCCGTCACCGGCCTGCGCCAGGTGTCGACCACGGGCGGCGTCGCGTCGGTGGACGTCGCCACCGACGGAACGGGACCCGTCACCGTCGTCATCACCTGGTTCACGGGAGACACCCAAGGGCAACTCGGCGTCCCGGACGGGTCGCAGACCTTCGAGCGCAGCGGCGCGACGCAGTACACGCTGACGCTGGACCACACCTTCCAGGGGAGGGGCTGCTACTGGGGAGTACGGGCGTCGACCAACCCGGCGGCCGCCTCCGGCAGTTCCTCCCAGCAGGTCTTCATCCGGCGGTGCACGATCTCATGAACGACGACCGAACCCACCGTCTCCGTGACCACGACGGAGGACCCGGCTCCGAGGGCGGCCATGACCGTTCAGAGGTCGGACGAGGCCACGACGACGGCGGCGACGAGTACAGCGCGACCGCGCTCGGCAGCCAGTGGTTCGAACGCCCCGAACCCGAACCCGAACCCGAGACCGGCACCGAGAGGGCGACCCTGGTCCAGCGTGTGCGGCCGGACGCGGAGCCCGACCGGGTGGAGGGGAAGGTCCTGCGCTTCGGGCCGGGCGTGACGGCGCTCGCCCGCAACCGCGTCCCCCACAACTCCACGGCCGCGGTCTGGCACGGCGGCACCCTGGCGGGACTGCCCGAGAACGGCCGGCCTCCCGAGAAGCCCCGCCGCGGCGGCCTCCGCCGGTACACCCTGGCGGGCGTGGTGCTGCTGGCGGTTCTCGTCTTCCTCGCCTGGCAGCGCTTCGGGCCCGGTCTCGCCGTGCAGGACGTGTCCGTCCGTACGGTCACCGAGGGTCCCGGCTGCGACGGCACGGCCGATGTAGTGGGCGTGGTGGACACCAACGGCCGGCCGGGCACCCTCACCTACCGCTGGGTGCGGAGCGACGGCACCACATCGGGACTGCTGACCGAGAAGCTGACGCGCGGCCAGGAGCGGGCGCGGCTGCATCTGCTGTGGACGTTCCACGGGTCCGGGGAGTACCGCGCCCGGGCGGAACTGCGGATCGTCTCACCGTCCCCGCGCACGGCGGACGTCCGATTCGCATACAGCTGCCCCTGACGGGAACCGGCGGGGACCGGCGGGCGGTTCACGGGTGGCAGCGTCGACGGTCGCAGGGGTCAGGTGGATTGCGGGGTCAGGCGCGCCCGTACTCGTACCGCACGCGGCTGAGGTACATCTCGTCGGTCACCACGGACACCGTCCGGCGCAGCCTGTCGCCGGCCCGTACGACGGTGTCGGCGATCTGCGTGTCGCCGTCGTCCAGCCGCAGTCGGACGTCGCCGTACCGGTAGCCATCCGCGGAGGCCGGTTCGGTCACGGGATCGTGCAGCAGGAGGTGGCTCCCGGCGGGGGTGGTGACGATCCGGCCGTCGAACGGCAGGGCCTTGGCTTCGAGGACACCCTCCTCGCAGAACCACTCCACCTCGGCCGTACCCGATTCCGTGAAGGTGTCGTCGTCACCGATGTCCAGGGTCAGTCCCGCCGCCGGTTCCAGGGGCGGTTCCGCATCGAACGTCTCGCCGGCGAGCCACTTGCGCAGGAGCAGTGCCAGGTCCAGCCGGGTGCCGCCGATCACCGCGTCCATCCTGATCTCGTCCTCGGACTCGTATGCCACGTCGGGG
Organism: Streptomyces sp. AM8-1-1; assembly: GCF_032229325.1. Taxonomy (NCBI): domain Bacteria; kingdom Bacillati; phylum Actinomycetota; class Actinomycetes; order Kitasatosporales; family Streptomycetaceae; genus Streptomyces; species Streptomyces sp. AM8-1-1. The sequence continues at coordinate 7,673,685 of NZ_CP135086.1, read as the reverse complement.
TCGTGGGAGACCGCCCCGAGCAGTTTCCAGCGTCCCGTGAAGTCCGTCATGCCGTTCGCCCCGTCCGTAGGTGTCCTCCTTCGGGAGATCCACCATAGAACCTGGGTACGACAGTGGCGGACGGGCCGGAAGGCCCTGTCCGGCCGTTCTCCGGACAGGGCCCAGGGGGCGGACAGGCCCTAGTTGAACGGTTCCAGCGTCATGTAGGCCTCTTGCGGGTTGCCGTCGTGCACCAGGGACTCATGGGCACCCACGTCGTCGAAGGCGAAGCCGTACGCCTTACCGTCGACCATCTGCCCGTGGATGATGCGCGAGTAGTGGTTGGTGACCGCGTCCCGGTAGAAGTTGGCGTTGTTGGGGTCGGGCTGGTTGGGGTTGGTCAGCAGCGTCGAGCGGTTGTAGCCCGCGCACAGGGTGCGGGAAATCGGTCCGCGGACCAGGTCGTTGGGGGCGTCGAGGAGCTTGTAGCAGCCGAAGACGCTGTCGGAGTCGGGCTTCTGGAAGCTTGTGACCACTGCTCCCGAGCCGTTCGTGAAGTTCATGACGTTGCCCGAGACCCTGCCGTAGTACTTGGTGTTCGGCTGGTTCGCGAACGGCGTCACGGTGAGCGTGGACGAGCTGTACCTGCTCCAGACCCGGTTGATGTAGTCGTTCATGACGCCGGCGGAGAGGCCGCCCGCCTCGATGCCGTGACCGGGTGAGAGCGCACGCAGCGGAGTGCCGTCGGGGCGGTTCTGGATCAGTCCGCCCCAGCCCGCCGAACGCAGCTGGTTGAAGACGGCGTTGTACCCGCCCGGCTTGAGCCTGCCGGTGTTCTTGACCGTGCCGTTGGCGAGTTTGACGCCCACCGCGTACGGAGCCGAGAACATGTCGACCTGGGTGCTGTTGATCCACAGACCGGCGTCGTTCAGCGTGTACTCGGACCAGTTGAACAGGATGTTGCGGTTGGGGTCGGACGGATTCTGCACGGCGGGCTGCACCAGACCGCCGGTCGTGACCTTGAAGACGATCTTCTGGCCGATGGAGAAGTAGACGCGGCCCGAGAACTTGGGCATCCGGATCGTCCTGGTCTGCCCGTTGGCCGGTCCCGCGATCGAGGCGTCGGGGGCGGGCGTAGGCGGATTGCCTCCCGCCGGCCAGGGGTGGAACGTACCGTTGGCGTCGGCCCAGCCCTGCCGGCCCGACGAGAGTTCGGTGCCCAGGTTGTAGATGTAGACGGGTTCGCTGCGTCCCGAACTGTTCTTGATCGTGAGGGGAATGGTCGCCGGCACGGCCTCCGCGGATGTCGACGGGCCGAGGACCGTCAGGCCCGTGGCGACGACCAACGCCGACATCGCGGACGCGAGCATTTTCGGTAAGGGGAACACGCTCTTTCCTCCTTGTGGGGGTGAATCCCGAGGGACGGGAAGTGCGGCGCCCACGCGGCCTGTGGGTCGCCAGAGGGGAGGGAATGGACGGTGCCTGAAGGGTGAGAGCGCTCTCAGAATCCGGCCGCGTTCATCTTCTGTCAATGAACCTGACACAGCTGGGTCTGTCGATCCGGGCCGGGCGGGCCACTGAGCGAGGCCGGGTACGTCGGGTCAGGCGGGCGCGCGGACGGTGCGGGAGCGCTCTCGGAGGCGTGACGGGCCTCCGTCACGCCTCCGGCGTCGAGCACACTTCAGCGGTGCGGTCCGGCAGCCCCGCGGCACCTGCCCGGCGTCGGAGGGCTCATGGAGCCGTACTCACCGCACCGGGCCGGCGGTCTCCGCCCCCTCGTCCCGGCCGCCCACTGCGGGCAGATGGATCACGACGAGCACGAAGGCAGCGAGCATCACATTGCGGCTCGCGGCATCCAGCCCGTTCCAGTCGGACGACTGCCACATCTGGAACCACTCACCGCCGATGCCGATGAATCCGAGACCGAAGAGCAGCAGCATCATGGTCAGCCCCAGAGTGGACGCCCGTCGCGCCCGGATGAACTCGCCTCGCGCGAGACCTTTCACCCACCACCAGGTGGCCGCGACGAGGACGACCGCGGCGACCGTTTCCCAGACGATGATCCCGACGTACGCGATGTCGCTCAGCGTGCGGGACTCGATCGCCCGCCACATGACGTCCTCGTCCTTGAACGTGGTGTCCATGGCCAGCACATGCTGGACGAACTGCCGATTGGTGTCGAAGTCGGTGATGTTCCCGAAGGCCACCAGAGCCATGTACACCGCGACGGTGCCGGTGAGCGCGGTGGCCGCGAAGGGCAAGGTGCCGAGCAAAGATATCCGGTCCAGCCGGGTACGTGACCCCGGTCCACGCTCCGCCACACGCCCTCCAGTCGCCGTACAGCCCTTTGCTGCAAGGGAGTTGTAGCTTCTCAACGCGTCCCGCGCCTCTGTATTCCGGGGTGCACGGCACGGCGGGATTCCGTCGGTTGTCGTACCCGGGTGCCAGGCTGTGCCGCCATGGACACCGAAGAGTTCTGGAACGTCATGGAACAAGCTCGCGGCCGAGCTGCGGATCCGACCGATGCGGAGGACATCGCCCGCCGGGCCACGGAACTGCTGGCCGCCCAGGAACCCCAGCAGATCCTCGACGCCCAGCAGATTTTGTGGGACGTGATGGCCGCGTCGCACAAGTCGCCCCTCTGGGCTGCCGCCTATCTCATCAACGGCGGGTGTTCGGACGACGGTTTCGAGTACTTCCGCGGCTGGCTGATCACTCAGGGCCGTACCACCTTCGAGCAGGTCGTCGACGATGCCGATCGTCTCGCCGACCTGCCCGCCGTCCGCGCGGCAGCGAGCGTGGGCATGGATCTGGAAGGGGAACGGACCCTGAGCATCGCCTGGGACGCCTACGAGAGAGCCACCGATGCGCAGCTGCCCGGAGGCTCCTTCAGCATCAACTACCCCCCACTCGACCCCGCTTGGGACTTCGACTTCGACGACCACGGCCGGATCGCCGCCCGGCTGCCCCGGATCGCGGCGCTCTTCACGGACTGAGCCGTGCTGCCGGAGCCGCGACCCCGCCGCCGTTGCATTCCGGGGCGGGTGCTCCCGTCGCGGGCGGGCCCGCGCAGCCGACCGCCTACTGCGGCTGGGTCGCGATCTGGATGAGGTTGCCGCAGGTGTCGTCGAAGACGGCGGTGGTGACGGGCCCCATCTCCAGCGGCTCCTGGGTGAAGCGGACACCGAGGCCGCGCAGGCGCTCGTACTCCGCCGTCACGTCCTCGACGGCGAACTGGGCGAGCGGGATGCCGTCGCCGACGAGCGTGTCCCGGTAGGTCTTGACGATCGGGTGGCCGGCGGGCTCCAGGAGGAGTTCGGTGCCGCCGGGCTCGTCGGCCGAGACGACGGTCAGCCACCGGTCCTTCTCCCCCAACGGGACGTCATGCTTCTTCACGAAGCCGAGGATCTCGGTGTAGAAGCGCAGGGCCTTGGCCTGATCGTCGACGAAGACGCTGGTCAGACGGATCTTCATGGGGTGCTCTCTTCCGGTCCGGATGTGTCGGGCACGAGCCATCGCTCGGCGATCTGCCGAAGGGGGGCCGTGTTCAGGTCGTGGAACTTGTAGCGGCCTTCCCGCCTGGTCTCGACGAGCCCGGCGGCCTCCAGCACGGCAAGGTGCTGGGAGACCCCCTGGCGTGAGATCGCGAGCTGATGCTTCATGCTCAATCGCGAGCAGATCTCGAACAGGGTCTGTCCGGACTTCTCCGTGAGCTCGTCGAGAATGGTGCGCCGGGTGGGATCGGCCAGGGCTTTGAAAAGGTCGTCGGCCACGACCACATAATAGGCAAGCATTCACTTGCCTATCAAGTCGTGGTGCGCCGTTTCCGGTGTCGGCCCGCCGTCGAGGGTGGCCAGGACAGGGGTGGTGGACCGGGAAAGCCGTGTCCGGGATCAGGCCGCTTCGGCGGTGTGTGCTCGCCCCACAAGATCAAACGTGACGCACACGGCCCCGTGCTGTGAGCCACGCGGTCGCCTCACGCACTGCCCTCGCCGCCGGACTCGGGGGTGCTCCCGAAACGACGCTCGAACTGGGCGATGCGCCCCTCGGAGTCGACCGTCCGCGCCTTGCCGGTGTAGAAGGGGTGGCTCTCCGAGGAGATCTCGACGTCCACCACCGGGTACGTCTCGCCGTCGTCCCAGGTGATCTCCTGATCGCTCGTGGCCGTGGAACGCGTGAGGAAGGCGTAACCCGCCGCACGGTCTCGGAACACCACAGGACGGTAGGCCGGGTGCTTGTCTTCCTGCATGACAGCTCCTTGAGCATCAGACATGTGTGTCACCGGTGATCGGGTGGCCCGTCGCGCAAGCTCGCGGGGACTGCCGGACCGACTGGGCCAAGCCCTAAGCCGCTCGGGCCGGGCCCTCACCCTCGACGTCGAAGACCACCTGGTCCTCGTAGCACCACCACCAGGTCTCGCCCGGTTCGTACGAGCGAATCAACGGGTGGCCGGTGGAGGCGTTGTGTGCGGTGGCGTGGCGGGCGGGTGAGGAATCACAGCAGGCCACATGCCCACACATCTGGCACTCCCGCAGGTGCACCCATGTGCCACCTTCAGCGACGCATTCCATGCAGGAATCCGGGCTGTCGGGTGTGACCACGGGCCGGACCTGGTCGAGGTGACTGCAGACACGGAACACGTCAGTCATGGTGGCACCTCCTCGGCAGATCTCCTTGGACCACCCGCGGGCGACGTACGTACCGGCTTGCACGTACCGCTTGAACGTACCGGCATGACTCAGCGGCGTCGGCCGCACAACACGCCGGATTCACAGCGGCAGGCGCTGCCACCAGCCTGCCACCGAGATACCCCGTGTCAAGCGGAGCACCGGCAGACGAGTGCTTGACCAGGCATTTCCCGTCTCGGGACCAGTGCCGTACGAAGGTCAGCGCGAGGAGTCGTCCCCTGCACCCGACCAGTGCGTCGGCTCGCGGCAGGGGCCGCCGTACGGGGTGATGGCCAGGTATCGCGTGTCGGCCTGCGGCAGTCGGGACGCCAGTTCGGCGGGCGGGTCGGTTCCCTCAGCGACGGCATCCACGTAGCGGGGGGCGTCGGCAGGATTCAGTCCGCCCTCGGCGCGGCGAACCGCCTTGGACGCGTCGAGCCGGCGGCCCGCACATGCGAGCCGCCGCACCTCGACATCGAGCTCCCGAGGCGAGAGCTCGCCCCGGACCTTCTCCCGGTACTGGTCCTCCCATTCGAGGCCGTCACCGCAGGACTGCCGGTGCACCATGCGCAAGCTGCCGTCCAGGGCGTCGACGACGAACGGGCCGTGGCCGACGAGGGCATCGGCCGGCTCCCGCGTTCGTGCGCACCGCGCAGGCCGGCAATGGATCAGCCGGCCCAGCGCATGTCGCTCCCCACCGACGACCACCATCGGCGGCGTCGCCTGCCCGGCCGCTGCCACGAGCAGGTGCCGCTCCACCACGTCGATCACCTACGCACGCGAGATCACGCGACCACCGGACGTCGTTCCCTCACTCCCGCAGATCCATGTCACCGGCCACCGGACGACCCGGCACACCTCGGGCGTGGGGGTCGTCACCAGCCCGCTGCACCCCCGGCAACGCGGTGACCGCCGTGCGCGCCATCACCGAAACGCACACAGCAGTCCCCACGTTTCACCGTCCGCCGGTCACCGCCCCCTCGCGCAACTCCAGCCGCGAGCCGGAGAAGCGCGACCGCATCCGACGGTCGTGGGTGACCAGCACCAGCGCGCCCTCGAAACCGGTCAGCGCCGATTCCAGTTCCTCCACGAGCGCCGGTGAGAGATGGTTGGTGGGCTCGTCCAGCAGAACCAGGTCCACCGGCTCACTGACCAGACGTGCCAGTTCGATACGGCGCCGCTGGCCGTACGACAACTCCCCGACGCGCAGCCGCAGTGCCTCCGGTGCGAACAGCCCCAGCGACAGCAGCTGGTCCGCGTGTTCGTCCCGGTCACCGGGGCGGCCGTGTGCGAACGCCTCCAGGACGGTCAGTGCCGACGGCCACGGCGTTTCCTCCTGCCGCAGGTGTCCCACTCGCCCGGGAACCACCACGGTGCCGACGTCCGGGGCGAGTTCCCCGGCCAGGACCCGCAAGAGGGTGCTCTTACCGGCGCCGTTGGGGCCTGTGACCAACAACCGCTCCGCCGGGCCGATGCTCAGCTCGGGCACCCGCAGCCGGTCGTCCACGACGACACCGTCGAGCTTCGCCGCAGGCGCCTCGCCCGGTCCGCTGTCGGTGGCGATGCGGGCCGTGAACGACAACGGGTCCGGCGGCGGCGCCACGGGGTGCGCGGTGAGCCGCTCGACCCTTTCCTTGGCGTTACGGATACGGCTCATCGCGCCGTGTGCCCGCCCCCGCGCGCGGAACGCGGGGGAACCGAAGATGGCCTTCGGAATCTTGCGCGGGATGCTGCCCAGGCGCGCGACGTTGGACTCGGCCAGCCGGCGGCTCCGGTCGAGCTCAGCACGCCACTCGTCGTACTGCTGCTGCCGTCGGCGGCGCTCGGCGGCCTTGGCGGCGAGGTAGCCGGCGTATCCGTTGCCGTGGCGGGAAACGCGACCGCCGTCGACCTCCAGAACCGTGGTGGTGAGCCGCTCCAGGAACACACGGTCGTGCGTGACCGCGACGACGGTTCCGCGGTGGGCCCGAAGATGCTCCTCCAGCCACCCGACGGCCCGGTCGTCCAGGTCGTTGGTCGGCTCGTCGAGCAGCAGCAGCTCGGGCCGGGACGCCAGGGTGGCGGCCAGCGCCAGCCGCGACCGCTCACCGCCGGACAAGGTGCCGAGCTGCCGGTCCCGGGCGAGCCCCGGCAGACCGAGCCCGTGCAACGCGGCGTCCACACGGGTGTCGGCGCCGTAGCCGTCGCGGGCCTCGTACTGCTCGGTCAGCCGCGCGTACTCGGCGAGGCGATCGGTCAGATCCGCGTCCACGGGGGCCTCTGCGAGGGCTCTCTCGGCATGTCGCAGAGCCGCTTCGAGTGCACGCAGCTCCGCCAGCGCCAGGTCGACGGCGTCCTGGACGGTGGCTTCCGGGGGCAGGCCGAGGCTCTGGGCGAGATACCCGGTCCCGCCGGGCGCGGTCACGGTCAGCTCCCCCGCGTCGGGTTGCTCTCTGCCGGCGAGAAGATTCAACAAGGTGGACTTGCCGGCCCCGTTGTCACCGACGACGCCGGCCTTCTCACCGGGGGCGAGGCTGAACGAAACCTGGTCGAGCACGGTGCGGTCGTCGTAACGCTTGGAGACACCGCGCAGGGAAAGCTGTGAGAGGGATGACGAGGGATGTGGCGCACGCATGCGAAAGCCCCAGTTCTCGGCCGATGCCGATAGAACGGATTCGAGGACGAATCAACGCCGCGACCGCGGAGCAGAGCTCGACGCGGTCGTGCGGGGGGCTGTCACAGAGTTCCCATGCGGACGAAGGTACGCGCGCACAGGGCGACCGGGCAACGGAGTTTTCCGTCATCGGTCCCGCCGCCTGCTGCCGGGTGCGCGCAACCGGACCGGGTCCGCCGTCCTGACGAACTGCGCTGTGATTCCTGTGCAGTTGGCGTTTCCACCGTCCCGAAGGCGTCAACACCGGGATCGTCCGCATGCACTCAGAAGAGGCCGTCCTGATCGATGCGCACCGCCCGGCGCCGGACCGTGCGCGGAGCTCGCCGGACCGGCGACTCGTCACCGAACAGCGGGGCCGTACCGCACTCGTCGGGCTCGGCCGGAATGGCCGCAGGCCCCGTGGGGACTGCCAACTGCAGAGGGACGTCAGGGTCGAAGTCCGCGCGCGTCATGGCCGTCCAGTCGCGGCCCGGCTGCTCGGCCATGCGTCGTCTCCCCTCTGCCACTCGTCACCCACGCACCGCGCGCCTGTTGCGCGGGCAGCCGCATACGGGCGGGCCGCCTCACGTGCTCGTACCCCTATCCTTCCAGTGGATCACTCATGGCCTGCGTCATCCGGGCGACCCCAGTGCTTCGGCCGGGAAGGGTTCGACACGGCCTGACGGCCGAAAGTCCGTACGGACGCTCCCGCCGACGGATAGCGTCCCGTTCACGATGAAGGGGGCGTGACCGTGGCAGAACGTGCGGTTCCGGCTCGCGTGGTGGCCGCGGAGCGTGTCGCCTCCGAGACGGGATTCACGAAGAGTTGCCTTCCGGAAGTGGGCAGGTTGCTGAGTCTGGCCGCCGCTGCGAAACCCGACGGGGTGATTGCGGAGAGCGGCACCGGCTCGGGAGTGGGCACCGCCTGGCTGCACAGTGGGCTGGGCGCCGACGCGTACCTGGTCACCGTGGAGCGGGACGAGGAGCCGGCCCGTCGAGCGGCCGATGTCTTCGCGGACGACGCACGCGTCAGCGTGCTCACCGGCGACTGGCGCTTGCTGGAGCAGCACGCCCCTTTCGACGTCTTCTTCTGCGACGGCGGCGGCAAGCGTGACGACCCACGGCGGGTCGTCGAGATGCTCGCGCCCGGTGGCCTGCTCGTCCTGGACGACTTCACCCCGTCGCCCCATTGGCCGCCGCGTTTCGAGGGTGAAGTGGATGAACTCCGCCTGTTCTATCTCACTCATCCATCGCTGGACGCCACGGAGGTACTGACAACACCGGGCAGTTCAGCGGTGGTTGCGGCGCGCCGCGTCTAAGTGCGCCGTCCGGCGGCAACTCGGCACAGAGGAGAACGGATCGTGGCGGCAACCTACTACTGCGCCGACAGCGAGAACGGGCACCACATCGACGACCCGTCCGAGGACGCCCTGTTCGACCTCATCAGCGAACTCAACGACTCGGACAACACGTTCATCGTCGTCCAGCCCCACGAGGACGACCCCGCCTGGTTCGCCTCGGTGACCGTCCTCGACGAAGGGGGCTACGAGATCGTCCTGCGCGACAGCACACGACGCGAACACAGCGTCGATACCGACACGAACATCGGCGGGATCGCCGGCGACCTCATCATCTGGCTGGCCGCCCGCAGCTAGCCGGACCGGCCGACTCAGCGGTCCAGCATCTTCTGAACGCCCTGGGGACGGCGTGCGACCGCCGGTCGTCAGGTCATCGCGAGGGCGCGCAGAGAGGCGGCTCGCGCCGGCATGGCCGAGCCTGCCGATCGACGGCTCGGCGTCCGGCGCCGGGCGGGCGTGCCGGCACGTCCCGTCGCCATCGGACCCCCATACGAACAGCACCGTCCCGACGAGAATGGGAATGCCCCGTACGCCGATCGTCAGGCAACTCGTGCGGGCAATCAGGCGGTTGAGGATCGCCGGCCTCGCGCCGTCCCGGTCGTCCGGTGCCATGCCGCTTAGCCTCCCCGGGACGGCGGCCCACTGGCCCGGCGGACCCCGCTCCCGCCCGCGGAACCTGGCAGATCGCGGTCCGGCGCGCTATGCTCGCCGCGATGATCACTCATTCTGTTCACAGATTGGGGGTCCCGTCCGCGCAAGGTGAGTGCTGATGCTCACTCAGATCGCGAACGGGGATTCCCGCCTTTCCTTCTGGCTGCGCGTGCGTGACTATGCCGTGCCGCCGTCCATGATCGAGACTGCGACCGCCCGCCGCCATGCCGGGGACTGGGCAGGCGCGTGCGCCGCCGCAGGCATCGATGTCGACCTCGATATGCGCTCCGTGGTCCGCACTCATGGCCGCGACCTCGCGACCCGGATCCGGGCCGATCTCCGCCATCTGGCCCCCGACTTGCTGCGCTGGCACATGCCGAGGGTCGCTCCCGACGGACTGCTGCGCCCAGGTCTGACCATTGTCCTCGCCCGGTACGACGCTGCCGGGCAGAACGACGGATCGACTGTGCAACTGGTGGTCCGCACTCCGCCTGCCTGGGCGGACGGCGGTCAGCGGATCAGCCTCGCGCTGTGGGACGGATCCCATGCCGAACCCGGCGCCCGACGGCATCCGCACCCCCATCCCGACCGGCGGTTCCGCCTCGACCTGCACCGGCACCTCTGGGACGCGCGCAGGACCGATGAGCTGCGGGTCCGGTCCGGCGCGGGTGCGCTGTCCGCCGACTCCCCTCCCCCTGATCCGGATCCGTCGGGATTGGTGCCGCGGGAGCTCCGGTGTGCCATTGACCGATGGGCGGACGAGGCGGCGATCCTGCTGCGCGCCGAGGGGCGGAGGGACGGCACGGTCGCCGTGCGGTTCGGCGGACGGCGCAGGCTGCTGTTGGAGCCCGCCGCGGACGGGGACGGCCCCGGACCGTCCACCCTGCGGATCACGCCGGCGCCGGCCGACGGCGACATCTCGACCCTGCCCGTCCTGCCCGATGCGGCGACCTGGGTGCTGCCCGATCTGGACCTGATCCGCACCGGTTCGATCGAGGCCGGCCGGCTGCACCCCCTGGTCGCCTCGGCACTCGTACCCGGCCATGCGCCGGCGGCAGTCTCCCTCGTTCCCACCGGCGCGGGACAACCACACCTGGTGGAGTGCCGGGGAGTTCGGCATCGGGTCGGTCTGGTCGACGGGGTCCTCGTGCCCCTGGACCACGACCCCGCCGAGATCCTCCGGGAAGAACTGCTGCTCGCACTGACCGGTACCCCCCTTCCCTGCCTGCGGTTCATCGACCAGGCACATCGTCGGCCGGACTGTCTGGTCGGCGTGCGCGAACGTCTGGAGCACGGTGACACCGCCGGTGCGCTGGCCGTCGTCGAGGGCCTGCTGGGCTGCGAGGCCGTGCTGCGTGACGGCGCTCTTCGGGACGCGCTGGAGGCGGCCGCGCAGCGTCGGATCGCCTACGGCATCTACCGGGCAGGCCTGGTCGGCCCCGGGCCCGACCGCCTCCGCCCGGGGCCCGCTCGTCCCCGTGACCTGCGCTCCCGCCCGCGCCACACCACCGCGCGCTGACCCGGGGACCTCGGTCCTCCGCACCCACTCGCCCCGTCACGAACCCCAAAGGTGATCAGACATGCCCACATGCACCCCGTCCGCCACTGCCTCTACCGGCACACTCCCCGACGACCCCTCCCACGCTTCCCAGCTCGACGTCGCCGGTGAGTTGCTGACGCTGCTGCGCGATACCACCACCGAACCGCGTCCCGACACACAACTGGAGGCACTCACGCTCGCCGTGGCCGCCGACCTGCCCGTCGTCCTCTGGGGCGAGCCGGGAATCGGCAAGACCGCGGCCCTGACACAACTCGCCGCAGCCCTGGACCTTCCGCTGACCACAGTGATCGCCAGTGTGCACGAGCCCTCCGACTTCTCGGGTCTGCCCATCGTCGGGGACGATCCGGCGGAACAGGGTGTCCCGATGGCCCCGCCGGACTGGGCGGTGCGACTCGTACGGGCAGGCAAAGGGCTGCTGTTCCTGGACGAACTGTCCACGGCGCCACCGGCCGTTCAGGCCGCCCTGCTGCGTCTTGTGCTGGAGCGGCGGATCGGCTCCCTCCAACTGCCGCCCGGCGTACGGATCGTGGCCGCCGCCAACCCTCGGTCCTCGGCAGCGGACGGCTGGGAGCTGAGTCCGCCGCTGGCCAACCGTTTCGTCCATCTCCAGTGGACCCACGACCACGAGGTGGTGGTACGCGGCCTCGGTGGGACGTGGCCGCGGGCCACACTGCCCCGGCTCGACCCGGCGAGATTGCCGGACGCCGTGGACTTCGCCCGCCGCGCGGTGTGCGGGCTGCTCGCCGCCCGCCCGGGTCTCGTGCACCGGCTGCCCAGCAACGACATGCGCAGGGGCGGACCGTGGCCGTCACCGCGGAGCTGGGAGATGACCCTGTGTCTGATCGCTTTCGCGACCGCGGCCGGCTGCTCCCGGGAAGTACTCTCCCTGCTGGTCAGGGGCACCGTGGGCGACGGTCCGGGGCTGGAGCTGCTGGCCGGTCTCGACCGGATGGACCTCCCCGATCCCGAGGTGCTGCTCGCCGACCCGGCGAGCGCGGTCCTGCCCGAACGGGGAGATCTGCGCCAGGCCGTGCTCGACGGTGTCGTGCAGGCGGTCCGCACCCGGCCGGAGAAGTCCCGCTGGGACGCGGCCTGGGCGCTGCTGGTCAGGGCGTTGGAGACGGGAGCTCCGGATCTGGTGGTGGTCCCCGCGACCACCCTCGCGTCGCTGCGCCGCGAGGACTGGGACGTACCGACGTCGATCGAAGGCCTCGCCGGAGTGGTGTCCCTGTCCCGGCGAGCCGACAAGGCGGCGGCCCGTGCCGCGGTCGCCACGCGGGCCGGACGATGATGCCGGACGCACCGAGGACACTGGACCTCGACAAACTCTTCGCCGCCCGGCTTCAGGCCGCCCGGGCCCGGCCGTACCTGGCGACCGCACTCTTCGCCCTGCACACCGTGGAGTCGCGGACGGTACCCACGATGGCCGTGGACCGGCACTGGCGGTGCTATGTCTCACCGGCCTTCGTGGCACGGACGCCGGTGGAGGAACTGGCCGGGGTGTGGGTGCACGAGGTGTCGCACCTGCTGCGCGACCATCACGGCCGCAGTGACCGGGTCGCCAAGGAGCGGGGGCTGACCGGTCCGGGGGAACGGCTGCGGATGAACATCGCCGCGGACTGCGAGATCAACGACGACGCCTTCGGTGACGGGCTGGTCCGGCCCGACGGCGCGGTCGATCCGGAGCTTCTGGGGCTCCCCGAGGGGGAGTTGATGGAGGACTATCTGCGCCAGTTCGGGCTCGGGCCGCGTACGCAGAGCATGACCTGGCTCGACTGCGGCAGTGGCGCCGACGGACTGGCACGGGAGTGGGAACTGGGACCGGACGGCGCGCACGGCCTCAGCGACCAGGAACGTGACGCGGTCCGGTTCCGGGTGGCGCAGGGCATCACCGGCCGTCCGGGGAGCGCGCCCAAGGGGTGGCGGCGATGGGCGGAGGAGGCCTTCCACCCGCCGCAGCCGTGGCGGGAGTTGCTGGGGGCGGCGGTGCGTTCGGCGGCCTCCGCCGCCGGTGCGGGCGAGGACTACACCTACGGCCGGCCGTCGCGGCGTTCGGCCGGCGTGCCGGGCGCCGTCCTGCCGAGCCGGCGGCGCGTGCCGCCCCGGGTCGCCGTGGTCATCGACACGTCCGGGTCGGTCAGTGATGCCGAACTGGGCAGCGCGCTCCTCGAAGTCGCCGCGATCTCCCGTGCCGTGGGCGGCCGCCGCGACCTGGTCACCGTGGTGCCGTGCGACGCGGCGGCCGAGTTCGCGCACTCGCTGTGCCGCGCCGAGGGAATTCCACTCATGGGCGGCGGCGGTACGGATCTGCGTACGGGCTTCGCCAAGGCACTCCGCACGCGACCCCGGCCGGACGTCGTCGTGGCCCTCACCGACGGACAGACGCCGTGGCCCGACACGCGACCACCGTGCCGGACGGTGGTGGGTCTGTTCCCTCGGCAGACGCGCGCGACCTGGGACGAGGACGATCCGGACTACGTGCCGGACTCGCCACCGTCGTGGGCGCGAGTCACGCACATCGGGTCCGGCCCCGGGGCTGGGTGAGCCCGGGGCCGGCGACCCGATCGCGCCGCGGTGCGGGTCGGCGTCGAGGTCCCGCGGCCACGGGCGACTCGCGCAACCTCCTTGCGGGGAGGTCCTGTTCAGTCGATGACCGCGGTGGCTTCGACCTCGACGAGATGGTCGGGTACGTCCAGTGCCGCGACTCCCAGCAGCGTGCCCGGCGGCACCGGGGTGCCCCCGAGCTTCTCGGCCGCCCGGGCGACACCTGCGAGGAACAGGGGCATCTTGTCGGGGGTCCAGTCGACGACGTAGACGGTCAGTTTCGCCACGTCGTCAAAGGATCCACCGGCCGCGGCCAGCGCGGTGCCGACATTGAGGTAGCACTGCTCGACCTGAGCGGCGAGATCACCTTCGCCGACCGTGGTCCCTTCGGCGTCCCAGGCGACCTGCCCGGCGATGAAGACCAGCTTCGACCCGGTCGCGATCGACACCTGCCGGTAGGCATCGATCTGCGGCAATCCGCTGGGGTTCACCAGGGTGATGGCCATGCTGCCCGCCTCCTTGTTCATGACGGGCCCAGGGGCCCGCTGTCACCGGACCGGGGCACTCCCGGTCTCTTGTGGTTACTCAGGAACTGTAGGAGAGTGACCGCTGACGTGGAAGAACGCACTTTTCGGTGACTGGGGAACCTGATGGTGACCAAGCAGTTCAGCGGCTCGCCCGACGAAGCGGACCTCAGGCGCGCGGATTCGCTGGCGCGGGAGATCTTCTCGGACGTCGCCAACAAGTGGGCGCTCCTGATCATCGAGGCCCTCGGGGAGCACACCCTGCGCTTCGGCGAGATACGGAACGAGATCGAGGGCATCAGCCACAAGATGCTCACCCAGAACCTGCGCATGCTGGAGCGCAACGGCCTCATCGAGCGGACAGTGCACCCCGTCGTGCCGCCGCGGGTCGAGTACACCCTCACCGAGCCGGGCCAGGCCCTGCGGGTGACGATCGACGGCATGTGCGACTGGACCCACCGCTACCTCGGCCACATCGAGGCCTCGCGCCGCCACTTCACCCCGTGACGGGGGACTCGCGGGCGTCGATCATCCCGTGCATCACCGACACGGGCAGCGCGGGATTCCCGGCCGCGACCTGAGCACGCTCGCGGTCCCGCAGGAGTCCGATCAGCGTTCGTGCGGGCAGGCACGGATTCCCGGCGGCCTCGAGGCGCACGGACGACCGGGGGTCGTCGGTCAGTCGTACGGCGGATGCGGCGGACAGCCGAGGGTCGCTCGCGGCCCGCGCCCGTACCTCCTCGTCGGGGTCCCGGCTGAACCGCTCCACCAATTCGGCCGTGGAGTCGGGGTCGTCCAACGCCAGCAGGCGCATCCGTGGATGAGGGTCGTCCGCGTACCGCAGCAGACCTGTGCGGGGAAAGTTGGGGTGCCCGTGCGGCCGGCCGGGAAAACTGAAGCTGCCGGACCACCAACGCCACACCTCCAGCAGCATCCAGCCCGGCGCGTCGTCGCACGACTCGGCGAGGAAGAGGCGGACGACCCGGTCCTCGTCCCGGGCGAGCCGCTCCACCACGTCCGGCGGCAGACGCTTCGCGCGGGCGACACCGCTGCGCACCAGGAGATGGGACGAGGCGGCGCAGAGCCGCATAGCCTCCGGGTCGTCGTGCAGGTCCGTCACCCACGACACGCCGCGCCGAAAGTTCCGCGGGTCGATGTCGACGCGCACGGCCGCGCGCTGTTCCTCGGTGAGGTCGGGCCGGAGCGAGACCGCGAGCCGCACATCGTCGTCCGGGTCCTCGGCCAGCTGCGCCACCAGGCCCGGTTCCAGGTGCGGGTTGCGGGCCAGCGCCAGCCGCCACTGCGGATCCGGATGTACGGACCGTTCCTCGGCGTGGGCGCGCTCGACGGCATACCGTTCGATCCCGCGAGGGCCGAGGTCCAGCTCGTCGAAGAGGGACCGTGGCATCGGATGGTCTTCGTGGTGCTTCAGCAGTGCGGCGGTGCGCACCTCGCCGTCGGGGTCGGTGAGCAGGGCGTCCCGTGACGGCCGGTCGAGATGGGGCCACAGGTGGGCGCATGCCGTGGCCCGTACCGCTGAATCGGGGTCGTCGGCCAGCAGGGTGAGCAGGCGCCTGGGCAGCCCCGGCAGACGGGCTGCCGCCGCACGGGCGTGCGGAGAGGGATCTCCGGCGAGTCGCTCGTAGCCGGCATCCGTCAGACTCACCTGCCGGTGCGCGGCCAGCTCTGCGAGCTGAAGACGGCGCGCATGCCCGGGCTCGCCGAACACCAGCCGGGTCCACTGATCGGCCGTCATGTCCGGCTGGGATTCCGCCAGACGGCTCCTGACCTGCCAGTCGGGGTGGGCGATCGCGGCATCGACCACGGAGGCCGGCTGCTTACGCCACAGGAAGTGGTGGGCCCTGCCCAGCAACCGCCGCAGGACGTCTTCGGGCGCGGCCCTGTTGCCTCCCAGCCCCTCCATCCAGGAGGCGTACAGCTGCTCGGTGGGACGCGGCCCGTTCAGCAACGAGGCCCAGGCGGCCGCCCGTTCCTGAGGGCTCTCCCTGGCCGCGGCCCGAGCGGTCTCCTCCTGCCACTGCCCCACCCGGTCCTTCGCGACGAGCCAGGTCTCGTACTCCTCGCTCGTCATCCCGAGGATCGCGTCCCCGTCGGTCGCCGCCGTGAGGAACTCCGCCAACCCCGGCCTGTCCCCCAGCGTCCCCGCGAGGTCCCACGAGTGGGCCAGGCGGACGCGCGTCCATCCCCCACCCGCACCGCCCGACGCGGAGATCAGGAAGTCGCCGTCCTCGCCGATCACTCCGCACTCCACGGCGAGGCGGAACCACTGAGCGTTCAACTCGGCGACGAGGTCCGGCCGGTCGTGCCTTACTGCGACGGTCGGCTCCGCGTTGCCCGCCACAACAGGACGCATGGCGACCCACGTCGGCAGGACGTCGTCGCCGCGACCGTCACCCACGATCTCCAGACCCGCCCTCGTGAGCAGCTGTGCGTACTCGTCTCCCCCGGCGTTCATGCGAGCCATCGTGCCGGACCGCGGCGAGCGACCCGTACGGGGGCCTCACCCGGTGCGGTGCTCAGTCCCCCGGTGCCTCCAGGACTCTGGCAGTGAACGCCGCCAGGCGGTCTCTCATCTGCTGACGCGTCATCCCCTGCCGGCCCACGAGGTGCTCGACGAGGTCGGCCCGGGTCACGGCCAGCAGTGCGTGCGCGGTGAACTCGCTGTCCGCGAGTCCGGGAATCCGCTCCAGCGCGGCCCGGAGCGTGCCGTGCCAGCGTTCGTAGTGTTCCGCCGCGTAAGGGCTGTCGCCGCCGGTCCCTTCCAGCGCCAGCGCGAGATGGCGGTTGTCGATCTTGAAGCACAGGATGGCGTCGAGGAGGGCGGGCACGCGCTGAAGCGGCGGAGCGGCCGGGCCCAACGGCGACTCCCCCTGCTCGGCGGCGTGTCTGACCGGTGCGAGGCGCATTTCGTACAGCGCACGGATCAGGCCGGTGCGGTCGCCGAAGCCGCGGAAGAGCGTCGCCTTCCCGACGCCGGCCGCTGCCGCGATGTCGGCCATGGTGACCGCCTCGGGGCTCGCGCAGCGGGCGAAGAGTGCGTCGGCGGCCGCGAGGACGGCCTCACGGTTGCGCGTCGCGTCCGCGCGGGGTTTGCGGTCGGGCATGCGGCTCCTCCTTGCAAAGCGGACCACGGGTCCGTATTGTCGAACACGAAGCGGACCCACGGTCCGCATCGTACTGGACGGAGTCACCCCATGACCGCGATCACCACACCCGCGGACCTGTACCGGCACGGCTTGAAGCTGCTGCTGGACAAGGACATCCCCGCCTGGGTGGACCTGTGGGACGAGGCCGGCGTCCTCGAATTCCCCTTCGCACCGGACGGTTGGCCGAAGCGGCTGGAAGGCAAGACCGCCGTCGCCGGCTACATGCGCGGCTACCCGGACCACATCGATCTTCACGACTTCCCGTATGTCGAGATCCACCGGACCGTCACCCCGGAGACCATCGTGGTCGAGATGCGTGGTGTGGGCCGCCTGGTAAAGACCGGAGGCCCCTTCGACATGTCCTACATCGCCGTCGTCACCGTCGAGAACGGCCTCATCACCCGGTACCGCGACTACTGGAACCCGCTCGCCCTCCAGGACCCCGCCACCGACTTCGCCGGGAGCAACGGATGACCACGGCCCGCAAGTTCACCCTGGTCGTCGGGGCCACCGGCACCACTGGCAGCCGCGTCGCCGCGCGGCTCACCGCCGCGGGACACCCCGTGAAGGCGGCCGGCCGACGCGCCACACCGGTGGAGGGGTGCAGCCCGGTGCGGTTCGACTGGGACGACCCCGCCTCCTTCGCCGGCGCCCTCGAAGGCGTGGACCGGATCTATCTCATCCCGCCGCTCGGCGCTCCGGACCCGGCGGCCGTGATGCTGCCCTTCCTCCGGCAGGCCCGCGGCGCAGGGGTGCACCGCGCCGTGCTGCTCAGTTCGTCGGCGATCCCCGAGGGCGGTCCCGCAGTGGGCCAGGTGCACCGGGCGCTACCGGGGCTGTTCCCCGAGTGGGCGGTCCTGCGGCCCTCGTGGTTCATGCAGAACTTCACCGGCGACCACGCACACGCCCGGACCATCCGCGAGGAGGGGACCATCCGGACGGCGGCCGGTGACGGGCGCATCGGGTTCGTCGACGCGGATGACATCGCAGCCGTCGCCGTCCACGCACTGACCGAGGCGCAGGCCCCGAACACCGACCTCGTCGTGACCGGACCGCAGGCACTGAGCCACGACGACATCGCCACCGTTCTCGGCGAGGTCACCGGACGGGCCGTCAGCCACTGTCGGCTGACGTACGAGCAGATGCGGGACCGCCTCAGCGCCGAGATGCCCACGGAGTTCGCGGAGATGCTCGCCGGCATGGACCTCGCCATCGCCGAAGGCGACGAGAACCGCACCACCGACACGGTCGAGCGTCTCACCGGCCGCCCGCCGAGCAGCTTCCGCGGCGTCGCCGAACGGGAGTTGGGCCCGGTCGGGCGCTGACACCCCGCCTTCACCGCGCGCCGGCATCGACTCCTGCAAGGACGGCCCTCGGGCCAGGGCTGCGCGTCAGTGGGCGAGTTCCGGGGGCCAGTAGCGGCTCGGCAGCATCATCGCCCTCGGTGTGAGGTCCGGGTGGATGAGCAACGGGAAGAGGGCGTGACGGAGGACGCCGTCGGGCAGATGGCGGCGGCAGACGATGATGTGGGTGCAGTAGACCTCGTCGTCACCCGCCAGATTCCTCGGCACGCGCATCCTCGGCAGGTATTGCGTCTCGTCGGCGAGCGTCGCGGCGAAGGCACCCGACGCAGGATCCTCGTGGCCGTCGCTCTTCAGCGCGTACAGAGCCTGGGCCGTGGCGCGCAGGCGTTCGGGGTGCTCGTCGAAGGCGGCGGCGTCCGGGCTGTAGATCACCGTCGCGGGGTGGTCGTGATCACCGGGCAGGAAGAGCCGCTCGTCCGCCCGCACCAAGGAAGCCCAGACCAACCGCCCTTCCCGGAGCAGGGTGTTCTGCTGCCAGAGAATCTCCCGCAGGGGTTCCGCGGCCGCGATCCACTCGGGCAGGGGGATCCGCAGATAGCGGCGTTTGTCGCCGAAGTCGAACGTGCGTGGCGCGGGGCCGAGGTTCGTCCGGCATGCATGGAGACTCTCGGCTGCGGATCCGGTCATGGGGTGGAGCTTACGGACCGGCCACCGGGCAGCAGACACAACGAGGGCGCCGAGGACGCCGGTACGGCCGGACGCGGCCCGCTTCACCGACCACCTGACAAGGAGAGATCCGTCATCGAACCCTCTGCCCTATGCGAGCGGCGTCACCGTGCCAGTGCCGTGCTCCCGGGCAGGGGCCGGCTCGATGCCGGGCCTCCCCACCCGGAAGCTTTGCACAGTGCAATGGATTGGTCCAGAGGGCTGGTCGAAGCCACCACGGGGTGCGATCGGCACGACGCAGCACTACTTCGGCTTCACGGCCGTTTCGACCTCCTGGAACGTCGCACTGTCGACGAACCCGGTGTCCTCGAGAACTTCGAGATGGTCCAGGACGGTCTGGTTGGCCTGACGCGCGTGGCGGCGGATCAGGTCGTTCTGCGTACCCGCCCGGACTTCGGCGATCGTGGCGAAGATCTTTCCGTGCGAGGCCCGCAGCAGGTTGGCGAAGATCCGGTCGAACTCCGCCCCCTGGGCGTTCTCCATCTGCTTCACGAATCCCTGCTGTTCCGCTGTGGCCTCATTGGGCAGGGCGACGCCGAGGATCCGGGCGTCTTCGCGGACCAGCTGATCGAGCTTGCTGTGACCGTCGATGAGGTGCAGTCCGGCCCGTTTCACGGACTCACTCGCGGCGTGCGTCTGTGCCAGCTTCCCGGCCGGGATCTCCCACAGGCCCGCCTGACGCACCTTGACCAGGAACGTCTTGTCCAACTCGGTAAGGGACTGGCCTTCCGGTGGCGCCGCCTCGACGGCCGCGTCGGCACCGGCGTCATGGGCGCCGGCATGCTGCGGCACTCCCGCGGAGACCGGATCGGCGGCCGCTTCCTCGTCGCCGCCTCGCGTGACGATCAGCAACGTGGCGACGACCGCGCATGCGGCGAGGATGATCCCGATCGTGCGCAGGGGCAGGGCGGATGGGGCGCGTCGATTCGATGGCATGGGTGCCTCCCGGTTCGGTCCGACGAACGAACTGCTCTTGTGTCGGGAGCACTGGGACGGCGACTGGCACGGCGCGCACCCGTCAGTACGGACGAAGGTGCCGGACCGTTCAACGCGACCGGGAGGAAACGCGGTTCACACACCCGCTGTCGCGACCCACCACCCTGCTTCGGGGGGAGTCGGGGCGGCCGCCACGCCTGGATTCCGGTCATCCACCGCTCTGCTGCGGGCTGATGAGCAGCAGGGCGATGTCGTCGCCACGGCCTGGCGCGTGCTCGATCAGCGTGTCCGCGAGGCTTTCCAGGTCGTCGGCGTCCGCGTCCTCGACGAGCCGGGCGAGTGCGGCGACGGCGTCGTCGGGGTCCACTCCGGGGGATTCGATGAGTCCGTCGGTGTACAGGACGAGCACACTGCCGGGTGGCAGCGGGATTTCGAGAGCCGGGTACTCCGCTTCCGGGTCGATGCCGAGCAGAAGCCCGGGCGGGACATGCAGGACATGCGTACGGCCGTCTGCGTGACGCAGCAGTGGTCTGGGGTGGCCGGCCGTGGCCAGACAGGCGGCCTGGCGTCCGAGGTCCAGGTGCACGTACAGACAGCTGGTGAACAGGCCGGGGTCGAGGTCGATGAGCAGACGGTTCGTCCGGCTCAGGACATCCCCTGGGGGTGCGCCCACCGTGGAATGGGCGTGGACGGCGGTGCGGACCTGCCCCATCAGGGCGGCGGCGTCGATGTTGTGGCCCTGGACGTCGCCGATGGCCGCCGCGGCGGTCGTGCGGTCCAGACGGATCAGATCGTAGAAGTCACCACCGACATCCATGCCGTGTCCGGCGGGCAGATAGCGGGCCACCACGCTCAGGCCCGGGACGCGAGGAAGGGCGTCGGGCAGCAGCGCGTCCTGGAGGCGCCGGGCGACGCGGTGTTTGGTGTCGTAGAGCCGGGCCCGGTCCAGGGCTTGGCCGATCAGGCCGGCCAGGGAGATGAGGACCGCACGTTCGGCCGGTGCGAAGGTGCGGGGCCGGGCGTAGGCGAGAACGAGTGTGCCGATGGTGCGGTTGGAGGCGATCAGCGGCAGAAAGGCCCACGAGGCCATGTCGTCCTGATGGACCGCCGCGGCATAGGAGCGCTTCAGGTCGGCGAAGGAGGCGAAGAAGCTCGGAGCGCCGGTGGCGAGGACATGGGCTGCGGGAGTGTCCGCGGACAGGGGGATGAGGTCGAAGCGCTCGATGAGCGCGGCGTTGTAGCCGCGATGACCGACGATCTTCAGTCGCCCCTCCTCCGCGGTCATCATGGCCATGGCCTGCGCGCCGAGCGCCGGCATGAGCTGGTCGGCGGCCTGGTCGACGACGTCCTGGACGCCGATGGCCTCGGTGAGCGTGGCGGCCATGTGCATCAGGTGGTACAGCAGGGTGGCACGGCTCGGCCCCGCGCTGCGCACGGGCTGAGCTGCGGCGTTGCTCTCGGCGGGGCGGCTCGGGGTGATGCGGACACTGATGCCGGAGGGGTCCGGGTACAGCTCGAACGCCAGCCAGGTGTCCGGCGGCCGCACGACGGTGAACGACGTGGGCTGCTCACTGACCAGCGCGGCCCGGTAGCGGTCCTCGACCTCGGGCACGTCCATCCACGGCAGGGCTTCCCAGGGCCGTGCGCCCAGCAGGTCGGCCGCGTCGGCGCCGAGGAGTTCGGCCGCATCCGGGGTGACGAAGGTGATCCGGCCGCCCAGGTCCAAGGCGCACGACCCGCCCGGCAGCCGGTCGATGAACGCCGCCGTCGCCGTCGCCTCCCCCAGTGCCAGGGGGGCCAGGATGCGGGGCCGGTTCGGCGGCAGTGACGCCCCCTCGTCGGCAGCCACCTGGAGGATGCGCCCCAGGCGCCGGCAGCCCTCCTCCGTGGCCTCGCGCTCGGCGGGGCTCATACCGGGCGCATGCAAACCGGGCCACAGCAGGACCAGCGCGCCCTGTACCGTGCCTTTCGACGTGACCGGGGCAGCCGCCAGGGCGAAGTCGTACGGCAGCACCAGGGACAGCCGCGGGTATCGGCGCGCCGCGTCCTCCATGCCGCCGACCCAGACCAGACGCCGTTCCCGCACCGCGTCCGCCACCGGAATCGGATCGGCCAGCCCCACCCGGGTCCACGGAGCGGCGATCTCCCGGGGGGTGCCGGTGACCACCACCAGCCACAACGCCTCCCCCGCCGGCGACAGCACATAGAACATCCCTCGGGACGCACCGGCCTGTCGCACCACATCGATCAGAGCGGTGTCCAGCAGCTGACCGCCGGAGTCCACGGTCGCCGTGGGGCGGAACGGTTTCCGGCTCATCCGGCCCCCCGCGGAGCGACCGGGCGCAACACCCGCGTCCGTCCGATCGCGCGTGCGCGGCACCAACCGCACCGAACCTCACCCATAAGGGGACACTACGCCCGTCCGCACGGGACGACATTCGCCCGTTCCCCGGGTGGAGGACGCCTGCGGCCTCGCGGCCGCGGCAGTGAGCGCCTGATGGCATGCCGTCGCGGAGCCGGGCCGGTCATGGCTACAGCAGAGCCACCCCGAGGAAATAGATCAGGCCGCCGAAGACGACCCCCAGAGACAGCAGGAACACCACGCGCATCGCCTGTCACCCACACTTCGCCGTGCACCGATAGGGCCGCCACGCCACTGGACCCGCAATCGGCGGCGCGATCATGCGGTCCGTCATACCCGCCGCCGGTCCCACACACTCACCGCACCGCGCACGTGAGGCAAATGCAGCAGCGTCAGGCTCCGCCCTCAGGCGAGGACGACGTCCACCTTGTGCGCAGCGAAGAACGCCAGGATCTCGGCGAAGGGGGGTGACGCGTCGTACGTGAGAGGCGTGCGACCGAGGCATGCGCGGGCCACCTCGTGGTCGTGCCACACCAGGGTGAAAGGGGGCCGGGCACCACAGTCGTCGCCGAGTGCGTATTCGATGGTCCCGAAGCATGAGCCGAAGTAGCCACCCGGGCCGTTGACGGCCTCGCCGAGGGCGAGGGCGAAGCCCTGTTCGTCGGTGATGTATCTGCCGTCCAGATGGCGCGTGACCTCGGGCCGAGTGCCGGGCGTGGGACGCGCGGCCCGATTGTTCTGCGTGGCCCTCGACCAGGCGCCGCGCTCGAAGCCGCTGAGCGGGGCCCAGAGATTGGGCTCCCGGGGCGGTCCGTCCCACCACATGTCGTGGACCGTGCCGGCAGCCGAGGACCTGAAATCGTTGCACGACAGGTCGAGGGTGAGGTCCACGAGCCCCGTGCCCGCCGGAGAGGGAGTCCATGATGCGACGTGCAGACAGGTCCAGTGCTCGTCGATGACAACGCCGGTGCGGTCCAGGGACGACAGATATACACCGCCCAGGTCGAACTGGTCCTCTCCCGATCCCCATGCGGCCGACAACGGCCCCCGGAGCTCGCATCCCAGAAGCCGCGGAGGTGCGATGTCGGGTTCGGGTTCCTTGTCGATCAGAGCCACTTGCGTGCAGACGCCGAAGTCCTCGTCGCCCGTGCCCGTCAGCACGAATCCGCTGAACAGCGGGGGCACCTCGGGGACTTCCGGTTGCTCGTCGGCGTTCTCCCCTGCGTGGCCGCCCATGACCGCCTCGAGCGTGATGTCGACCGGAGCGTCATGCGCGCCCGCCGGCCCACCGCCCAGAATCCGTACGTCCGCCAGGCACCACACGTCCCAGGCCGGTTCCACGGGCACTCCGTGCCGGTCCAGAGCGTGCAGGGTGAGCCCGCCGAGTGGAGCCGGGCCGCCGGCGAGCGCCGATGCGACAGCCGCGGCGAGTCCGCCTTTCGGCAAGCACCCGCGAAGCTCGTAACGGTGGCGAGCAGGAAGGGGCAGGTCGACGTAGTAGGCCGCGGCGTCCGTGCAGAGGGCCACTGTCTCTTCCAGACCGTCGGGGGCGTCGGTCTCGACGGTGATACGGAACCGCATGGTGTGCCCTCACCTCGCTGTGTCGTTGTTCGCCCAGCATGGCACCGGAATCACGGTCGGCTGCAGACCCGCGGACACCGACCGCCCCGGCCGGACGGTGTCCGGCCGGGGCAGGTTCCGGTCAGCCGTGCCACACGCCGGTGGCGGCGGTGGCTCTGATGTAGTCCGTGACGTCACGGGGTTCGCGGTGCAGAACCTGCTGTACGCCATCGGCGAGCTCTGCGAAGCGGTTCTCGCTGATCCACCCGTAGAGCATGCTCAGCAGGGCCGTGTACTCCTGCGACAGGCCCTGCCGTACGGCGTAGGCCGCGAAGTCGGCCGGTGGGACGGGACGGTAGGCGATGTCCCGGCCGGTGGCCCGGGCGATCTCGTCGACCACGGTCCGCAGGCTCAGCAGACGCGGCCCGGTCAGCTCGTAGGCCTGCCCGCCGTGGCCGTCCCCGGTGAGGGCTGCCACGGCGACGTCCGCGATGTCCTCGACGTCGATGAACGGCTCGACCCCGTTCCCGGCCGACATCACGACATCACCGTCTTGCACCTGACCTCGGAAGAACGCGTCCTCGCTGAAGTTCTGCGCGAACCAAGCCGGTTTGAGGATCGTCCACTGCGCACCGGACTCCCGCACCGCGCGCTCGCAGGGAAGTTTCTCCTCGCCGGCCGGCACGACCCAGTCGCGGACGGACAGCAGCACCAGCCGCTCCGCGCCACCCGACACGGCCAGCTTGCTGAAGGAACTCAGCGACACCGCCGCGTCATCGAGCTGCGAGTCCACCAAGTAGGCCGCGCCGACGCCCTCCAGCACCGGCTCCCATGTGCTCTCGTCGTTCCAGTCGAATCGGGTCGGCCCTTTCCGAGAAGCCACCCGGACCTCATGTCCGCGCTGCCGGAGGCGGGAAGCCACACGGCGTCCCGTCTTGCCCGTGCCGCCGAGGACCAGGATCGGTTTGTTTGTCATGCGGACAGTCAATGCGTTCGGGGGTGAGCGGTGGAATGGCCTGTCCGCTCAGTTCGATGTCTCAACGTCTCACCGCGACAGCACATCGGCGTCTAGCGTTGCGGCATGGATGCGTTGGCAAGCCTGCTCTACGAAGTGCGGTCGGACGGTGCCCTGTTCAGCCGCAACCTCGTGGCCCCGCCGTGGTCGGTGCGCTTCGCCGACCGGACACCGCTCACCCTGATCACCATGCTGCGGGGTACCGGCTGGGTCGTCCCCGGCGACGCCGCGCCCGTGGCGCTCGGCGGTGGAGATGTGGCCATCGTCGTCGGCTCGGAGCCGTTCTCCGTCGCCGACTGCGCCGACGTACCGACGGCGCCGCTGTATGTGCTCCACGGACCCGATCACTGCACGACCGCCGACGGCGAGGAGATCAGCGACGAACTCGTTCTGGGCGTTCGCACCTGCGGGAACAGCCTGGACGGCCCGACCGTCCTGCTCACCGGCAGCTACCAGGTCGGCGGCCGGGTCTCCGAACGGCTGCTGAGCACGCTGCCGCGGGTGCTCGTCGTTCGCCACGACGGCAGGCCCTCGCCGATCCTGGACCTCACCGCCCTGGAGATCAGCCGGGACGATCCGGGGCAGCAAGCCGTCCTGGACAGACTGCTCGATCTGCTGTTGCTGGCCACGCTGCGGGAATGGTTCACGCGCCCGGAGGCCGACCCGCCCGGCTGGTACCGCGCGCTCGGCGACCCGGTCGCGGGGAAGGCCCTGCGGCTGATCCACGACGAACCCGCGCGCCCGTGGACGGTGACCACACTCGCCGAGGAGGCCGGCGTATCGCGAGCGACTCTCGCCCGCCGCTTCAGTGACCTGGTCGGAGAGCCGCCCATGGCCTATGTGACCGGCTGGCGCCTCGCACGGGCCGCGGATCTGCTGGCGCGCACCGAGGCCACCGCGGAATCGATCGCCCGGCAGGTGGGCTACCGAAGCGCCTTCGGACTGAGTGTGGCCTTCAAGCGTGTGTACGGCACCCGGCCCAGCCTCCACCGGGCGGCCGCCCAGGGCACGTCCTCGGAATCGAGGGCCGGAGCGGGAGCGGATGGGTGACGGCCCGGCTCCTGAAGCGGCGGACCGCGCCTGTTCGGGCGGCTCTTCGCAAAGGTCTACGCCCAGGGCCTGTTCGACGTCCGGGCGGTTCGTCGCGACGGGCTCCTGGTCGGACATGCCGAGATCAAGCCGACGGCTTTGACACCCCTGGGACTGGAGGAGGTGTTCGCGACTACCGGCGCTCCACCTCAGGTTGACGAGGGCGCACTGGTCGCGGTTGTCTCCGCCGGCTCGGGGTGGGAGCGGACGGCGACTGTCAGAGCGACAGCGATCACGCCGAAGACCACAGCCGCGGGATTCACATAGCCGGGCACAGCGCCTTCGTGGATCCGCCCGCCTTCGACGCGGCACCCGAAGTGCAGGGGGACGAACGACGGTTCGTAGCCCTCGACGCGCTGGGCGTTCTCCTTGCCCACCGCGTCCCTACACGCCAGGGATTGTCCGCTTTCGTCCAGGAAGGCGAGGTGCAGTACGCCCCAGGTGTACACACCGACCGCACCCGCCCAGGCCAGCACGGCAAGCCCCTTGGCGCCGGCACGCGCGGACCGCGTGGCGCCCGCACGGATCAGCAACACCACCGCCCGGACTCCGACCCAGGGTGTGACGAGGAGGCCCGCCAGGGCCAGCAGCAGTACGAGCAGGGGGTTGTGGCCGTCGTACGGATCTCCCGACATGCGGCGCAGCCTGCCATACGGGCCGGGCGGAGATGGGCGCCTTTCTCACCGGGCCGACACCGCCCGCATGATCAAAAGACGGACGGGTTAGCATATGAGCACCGCCTAGCTCGAAAGATATTCCTGTGACTGTCAATGACGACTCGTTCACCAACTGGAAGAACCGCGAGGAGATCGCGGAGTCGATGATCCCCGTCATCGGGAAGCTGCACCGGGAGCGGGACGTCACGGTCCTTCTCCACAGCCGCTCCTTGGTGAACAAGTCGGTGGTCAGCATCCTCAAGACCCACCGCTTCGCCCGGCAGATCGCCGGCGTCGAGCTCTCGGTCACCGACACGCTTCCGTTCCTGCAGGCCCTGACCACGCTCGACCTCGGTCCGTCCCAGATCGACATCGGCCTGCTCGCCGAGACCTACCGGACCGACGACCGCGGCCTCTCGGTGGCGGAGTTCACCGCCGAAGCCGTCGCCGGCGCCACGGGCGCCGACAAGATCGAGCGCCGCGAGCCGCGCGATGTGGTCCTCTACGGCTTCGGCCGCATCGGCCGTCTCGTCGCCCGGCTGCTCATCGAGAAGGCCGGCTCCGGCAACGGCCTGCGCCTGCGGGCCATCGTCGTCCGCCAGGGTGGCGACCAGGACATCGTCAAGCGCGCCTCGCTGCTGCGCCGCGACTCCATCCACGGCCAGTTCCAGGGCACCATCACGGTCGACGAGTCGAACAGCACGATCAACGCCAACGGCAACGAGATCAAGGTCATCTACGCGGGCGACCCGTCGGAGGTCGACTACACGGCGTACGGCATCAAGGACGCCATCCTCATCGACAACACCGGCAAGTGGCGTGACCGCGAGGGGCTGTCGAAGCACCTGCGCCCCGGTATCGACAAGGTCGTCCTGACCGCCCCGGGCAAGGGCGACGTCCCCAACATCGTGCACGGCGTCAACCACGACACGATCAAGCCGGACGAGCAGATCCTGTCCTGCGCGTCCTGCACCACCAACGCGATCGTCCCGCCGCTGAAGGCGATGGCCGACGAGTACGGCGTGCTGCGCGGTCACGTGGAGACCGTCCACTCGTTCACCAACGACCAGAACCTGCTGGACAATTACCACGCGGCCGACCGTCGTGGCCGCTCCGCGCCGCTCAACATGGTGATCACCGAGACCGGTGCCGCCTCCGCCGTCGCCAAGGCACTGCCCGACCTGAAGGCGAGGATCACCGGCAGCTCGATCCGCGTCCCGGTGCCGAACGTCTCGATCGCGATCCTGAACCTGCGGCTCGCACGCGAGACCACCCGCGAGGAGGTCCTCGACCACCTCCGCAACGTCTCGCTGAACTCGCCGCTCAAGCGCCAGATCGACTTCATCAGCGCCCCCGACGCGGTCTCCAGCGACTTCATCGGCTCGCGCCACGCCTCGATCGTCGACGCCGGCGCCGTCAAGGTCGAGGGCGACGACGCGATCCTCTACCTCTGGTACGACAACGAGTTCGGCTACTCGTGCCAGGTCATCCGCGTCGTCCAGCACGTCTCCGGGGTGGAGTACCCGACGTACCCGGTTCCGGTGGCCTGACCGGACCATCAGCACCAGCTAAGCGGCCGGCCCTCTGAGGGCCGGCCGCTTAGCTGTGGGTGCGCATCGGTGCGGATGACCACCGGGGGCTGCGAACCGGCCCGAGCGGGCGGCGCGTTGACGGCCGGAGGACACAGCCGGGGCGGTCGCCACACAGACACCCGACCACTTTCGTCTTATTGACGATAACCCGTCGGAGCCTATATCGTCGAGGAGACGAAAAGGGGTCCCGGCATGGCCGACATCATCAGGCGCTTCGGATGGCGCCACCTTCGTTCCGCGCCCACGGCTCACGTCCGCCACCACCGGCGGGGCGAGCTGGTCCACGACGGACCCGGCCTGAGCTTCTGGTACCGCGCGCTCACCGCCGCGCTGTGTGAGATTCCCGTGGACGACCGGGAGGAGTCCATGGCCTTCCACGCCCGCACCGCGGACTTCCAGGACGTGAGCGTCCAGGCCGCCGTGACCTACCGGATCGGCGAACCGTCCACCGCCGCCTCGCGGCTCGACTTCTCCATCGACCCCGACACCGGCGTCTGGCGCGGCGCACCGCTGGAGCAGATCTCCACCCTGCTCACCGAGACCGCCCAGCAGCACGCCCTCGACGTACTGGCCCGCACCCCCCTTGCCGCCGCCCTGACGGACGGTGTCGCCGCCGTACGGGAGCGCATGAGCGACGGGCTGGCCGGGGAGCCCCGGCTGGCGGCCACGGGCATCGCCGTCGTGGCCGTCCGCGTCGTCGCCCTGCGGCCCGAGCCCGAGGTGGAACGGGCGCTGCGCACGCCCGCGCGGGAACAGATCCAGCAGGAGGCGGACCGGGCGACCTACGAACGGCGGGCCGTGGCCGTGGAGCGCGAGCGCGCCATCGCGGAGAACGAGCTCGCCAGCAAGATCGAACTCGCCCGCCGGGAGGAGCAGTTGGTCGAACAGCGCGGCACGAACGCCCGTCGCGAGGCCGAGGAGACGGCCGCTGCCGACGGTGTACGGGCGGCGGCGGAAGCGGCTCGTACGGTCCGGCTCGCGAAGGCGGAGGCCGAGGCCGCCCGTGAGGTGGGTGACGCCCGGGCGCACGCCCAGGCCGCCTGGCTGCGGGTGCACGCCGAGGTCGACGCGTCCACGCTGCACGCGCTGACGGGTTCCCGGCTGGCCGAGAACCTGCCGCGGATCGACAGTCTCACCGTGTCCCCGGACGTGCTGACCGGGCTGCTCGCCAAGCTCGGCCGCCCGCAGGGGGAACAGGAATGAGTCTCGCCCCGCGGGCGGTGCTGGTGCACCGCACCAGTGAGTACGAGGAGTTGCTCGCGCTGCACGGGACACACGGGCAGGCGGGCTTCTTCCTCTCCTCACGCGGGCGGAGCATCGACGAGGTCGCCGAACGCCATCGGCGCGCGCGGCGCATCCTCTCCGAGGTGACGGCCTCGGTGCCGTTGAACTGGCGGCAGGCGCGCGTGGAGCGAGCCGATCTCGACCGCTTCCTCTTCGGCCCCGAGGACGTCGTGGTCGTCGTCGGGGCGGACGGCCTGGTGGCCAACACCGCGAAGTACCTGGCCGGTCAGCCGGTCATCGGCATCGACACGGATCCGGGCCGCAACCCGGGCGTCCTGGTGCGCCACCGGTCGCGGGACGCCGGCCGGCTGCTGGGAGCGGCGACGAGCACGGGCGGCTCGTTCGACGAGCTCACCATGGTGGAGGCGGTCGCCGACAACACCGAGCGGCTGCGGGCACTGAACGAGATCTATCTCGGCCGGCCCGGCCACCAGAGCGCCCGCTACCGGCTGCATGCGGGCGGGGACGACGATGCTTCGGAGACGCAGGCCTCGTCGGGTGTTCTCGTCGGCACAGGCACCGGATCGACCGGCTGGTTGCGCTCCCTGTGGCAGGAGCGCGCCAGCCGGCCGGTGCTGCCCGGTCCCGCCGATCCCCGGCTCGTCTGGTTCGTCCGCGAGGCCTGGCCCTCCCCCACCACCGGAACCACACTGGTCGGGGGCGTCCTCGAACGCGCCGAGCAACTGCGACTGGTCGTGGAGTCCGACCGCCTGGTGGCTTTCGGCGACGGCATCGAGAGCGACGCCCTGGAGCTGACCTGGGGCCAGAGCGTACGTGTCGGTGTCGCGGACACCAGGCTGCGGCTGCTGCTCTGAGGGCCGCCCGGCCGGGGAAGACCCGCGGCCCCCGCCGGGAACGGGAGCCGCGGGAGTCCAGTGCCGCCGGGCGCCGCCGGGATGCGCGAGACCGCGATCCGTCAGGCCTGGCGCAGGACGCCGGCCAGCGGGGACGATCTAGCCCAGCAGCTCGGCCACCTGCGGGTAGAGGGCGGCGGGGTCGGCGGCGAGGCCGGCCTTCACCTGCGCGCTGATGTCGTCGGCGAGGTACTCGAACCGGCGGGCCTCGATGGTGTCGAGCGCCCCGTGGGCGACCTTGGCCGGGTCGGTCTTGGGCCCCTCGACCGCCGCAGCCATGTCGGTGTCCATGTATCCCACGTGGAGCGCGGTGACCAGGGTCCCCTGCGCGGCGAGCTGGACCCGCAGGGCGTTCGTCACGGCCCATTCGGCGGCCTTGGCCGCGCTGTACGCGGCGTTGTCCGGGAACACGTACCAGGACAGCACCGACAGCACATTGAGCAGCGCGCCGCCTCCGTTGCGGGCCAGCACGGGGGCGAAGGCCCTGCTCATGTCCAGCGTGCCGAAGACATGGGTGTCCATCTCGCGCCGGAACCCGTCCGTACTGCCGTCGAGGATGCCCGTCCCGGTGGAGATTCCCGCGTTGTTGATCAGGAGCGTCACGTCCTGGGCCTGCTCGGCCGCGGCCCGTACGGATGCGGGATCCGTGATGTCGAGCGCGAGGGGCACCGCACCCGGGGTGGTCACGGTGTCCGGGTTGCGGGCCGCCGCGTAGACCTTCGCCGCTCCGCGGTCGAGGAGCGCCTTGACGAACTGGTCCCCCAGTCCGCGGTTGCCTCCGGTGACCAGAGCTACTGCGCCCTCGATCTGCATGGTGATCTCTCCTCGTTCCGTGTGGGGCCGCGAGAGGGGTGTTTCGCACGGCATGGAAACCGATCGGTTTCCACCAAGGTAAACCGATCGTTTTCCATAGGCAAGTCCGCGAGGTAATCTCGTTCGCATGACCACGACAGCGACGGCGTCCACCCGCGACCGGCTGCTCGACGCAGCGGCCGAGCTCTTCTACCTGCAGGGCGTCAACATCGGCGTCGAAGCGCTGTGCAAGGCCGCCGGGGTCTCCAAGCGCTCGATGTACCAGCTGTTCGACAGCAAGGACGCGGTCCTCGCCGCCTGCCTGGAGCGGCGCGCCCCCGCGTATGCCACGGCGCTCTTCCCCGCGGCGGACGACTCCCGACCGCCGAGGGACCGGATCCTCCATGTCTTCGAGCGGCTGGAGGCGGAGGCCCTGGCCGCCGACTTCCGGGGCTGCCCGTTCCTCGCCGCACAGGTCGAGCTCAAGGACCCGGAGCATCCGGCGAGCAAGGTCGCCCGCGAGGTGAAGCGGACCCTCACGGAGTACTTCCGCCTCGAGGCGCAGCACGGCGGCGCCCACGACCCGGTCCTGCTCGCACGGCAGTTGACGCTTCTGTTCGACGGGGCGAGCGCACGGGCCGGCGTGGGCGCCGAGCAGCTCGACGGACTGACACTCACCACCGCACAGGCCCTCATGGACGCATCGGGAATGACGAAGTAGTCCGGTCCGGAGCGCCTCTTCCCGCGAAGAGCCGAATCGACGCGTCCAGTTCCGGACACGTGCCGAGGGTGACCCAAGGGTGGCGATCGGGCCCATAACGGCGGCTTCCCACGGTCCGTCCGCCCCGCACGGACCGGTCGGCCGAGTCGCCGGCGGGGTGTCACCGCCGCGCCAGGCCCCGCCCGGACCGCCCGACGGCACCCTCGGAAGGGTTCGCGCCCGTGTGCACCCGCCACGGGTGGGCCTGTTCGATGCGCGTAGATCACCCGAGAGGCCGCGAACGAACGCTGCCGCTGTCGATCAGACGCTGAACAGCCGAAACGGTGCGCGACGTTCCGGTTCACGCCGCGCGTACCACTCGAAAACCTTGTGTCACACCTGACGCGCCCGCCAGCTGACGCTACGTGAGCAAACGGTGGCTCGCACCGCGCCACCCCTTCGCGACGCCCGCGCCGCCATCGCCCGCACGGCCCAACCAGTGGCCGCCGCCCGGCAATTCGCCTCGCGCGGACCACGGACGCGCGTAGAGCGGCCGAAAGGCGATCTTGTCGCCACCCCATCCGGAGCACAGGATTCCTACCGCACCGCTTGGCAGGCTCATGACCGTTCACCCGGTCGACGAGCCGGCCGTTCGGCGCTCAAGGGCCCGCCCACCCAACGGGCCCCGGATCCCCCACCGGAGGATGTAGTGAACATCAAGCGCTTCTCCCCCCTCGGCGGCGTAGGCAGACGCGGCCGGCTGATCGCCGTAGCCACCGGTCTGCTGACCGTCTCCGCGCTTGCCGCCCCCACCGCCGTCGCCGAAACGGGCACCGTCGCACGAGCCACGACGGCCCAGCTCGCCCAGGCGAACAACGCCGTGCTCGGCGCGGACGTCGCCGGCACCGCCTGGTACACGGACAAGGCGACGGGCAAGCTCGTCGTCACGGCCGACCAGAGCGTCTCGGCCGCCGAGATCGCCCAGATCAAGAAGGCCGCCGGGGCACAGGCCGGCACCCTCGAGATCAAGCGCACCCCGGGCACCTTCAACAAGCTCATCGCGGGAGGCCAGGCCATCTACGCCGGCGGCGGACGATGCTCCCTCGGCTTCAACGTCCGCAGCGGCAGCACCTACTACGCGCTCACCGCGGGCCACTGCACCAACATCGGCAGCACCTGGTACACCAACTCGGCCAACACCACGGTGCTGGGCACGAGGACGGGATCCAGTTTCCCGACCAATGACTACGGCATCATCCGGCACTCGAACGCGTCGGCCGCCGACGGCCGGGTCTACCTCTACAACGGCTCGTACCGCGACATCACGTCCGCGGGCAACGCCTCCGTCGGCCAGGCCGTGCAGCGCAGCGGCAGCACCACGGGTCTGCGCGGCGGCACGGTGACCGGTCTCAACGCGACGGTCAACTACGGCGGTGGCGACATCGTCTACGGCATGATCCAGACCAACGTCTGCGCCGAGCCCGGCGACAGCGGCGGCTCCCTGTTCGCCGGTTCCACCGCGCTCGGTCTGACCTCCGGCGGCAGTGGCAACTGCAGCGCCGGTGGCACCACGTTCTTCCAGCCGGTCACCGAGGCGCTGAGCGCCTATGGCGTGAGCGTCTTCTGACACACCGGTTCGACGCCCCGATCCGCTCAGCGATCGGGGCGCTGACCGGGCACACCCGATCGACGCACGACGAGGGCCGGTGGTCCGCCGCGAGGCGGGCCGCCGGCCCGACGCACGTCCCGGTCTCCCGAGCCGCGCCGAACGCTGCTTACTGGTAGGAAAGGGGCAAAGCGCCGGACGAGCGAGCGAAGGGCACTGCGCCGTGGAGCCAACCAGCCGACCGGAGGGCACGGTCACCCAGAGCCCGGTGAGCGCCCACCGCTCCTCCCTCACCCTCCGGGTGAACGGAACCCAGCGCCCTCTGACACTCGACCACAGGACCACCGTCCTGGACGTGCTGCGGGAGCATCTGGATCTGACGGGTACGAAGAAGGGCTGCGACCACGGACAGTGCGGCGCCTGCACCGTGCTCGTCGACGGCCGTCGCGCCAACAGCTGTCTGCTGCTCGCGGTCGCCCACGACGGGGCGGACATCACCACCGTCGAAGGCCTCGCCGACGGCGCGTCGCTCCACCCGTTGCAGGAGGCGTTCATCGCGCGGGACGCCCTCCAGTGCGGCTACTGCACCCCGGGCCAGCTCTGCTCCGCGGTCGGCATGCTGACCGAGGCGGCCGACGGGCACCCCTCCCATGTGACACCGCCGGAGTACACGGGCGGCGGTGAGGCGGAGCTGACCCCCATGGAGATCCGGGAGCGCATGAGCGGCAATCTGTGCCGCTGCGGCGCCTACCCGTCCATCGTCCGGGCGATCGAGGACGTGGCGCGGTGAAACCCTTCGCGTACCTCCGCGCGGCCACCGCCGATCACGCCATCGACACCTTCGCCTCCCACCCCGGAGCGCAGTACCTCGCCGGCGGCACCAATCTCGTGGACCTCATGAAGCTCGGTGTCACCGCGCCGGAGCTGCTCATCGACATCCGCCGGCTGCCGTTCGACCGGATCTCCGACACCCCCGAGGGCGGGCTGCGTATCGGAGCGGGCGTGCGCAACAGCGATCTCGCCGCCCACCCCGGCGTCCGGTCCCGCTACCCCTGCCTGTCCCAGGCGCTGCTCGCCGGCGCGTCCGGCCAGCTGCGCAACACCGCGACCACCGGCGGGAATCTGCTCCAGCGCACACGGTGCCCGTACTTCCAGGACACGACGAAACCCTGCAACAAGCGACTCCCCGGCAGCGGGTGCCCCGCACGGGAGGGCGCCCACCGGGATCTCGCGGTCATCGGCCACTCCGACCACTGCGTCGCCACCCATCCGTCGGACATGGCCGTGGCCCTGTCCGCGCTCAACGCCACCGTGCATCTGTACGGCCCGGAGGGTGAGCGTGCCGTGCCCGTCACCGACTTCCACCGGCTCCCGGGCGACCACCCCGAGCAGGACACCGTCATCCGGCCGGGTGAGCTGATCACCGCCGTGGAACTGCCGCCCGGCCCCATCGGCGTCCGCTCCCGGTACCGCAAGGCCCGCGACCGGGCGTCCTACGCCTTCGCCCTCGTGTCCGTCGCCGCCGTGCTGGACCTCGAACAGGGCGCCGTGCGCTACGCGGCCCTCGCGTTCGGCGGGCTCGCCCACCGCCCCTGGCGCGCTCGCGTCGCCGAGGAGGCACTGCACGGTGCGCCCGCGACCCCGGAAAGCTTCGCCCGGGCCGTGGAAGCCGAGCTGGCCGCCGCATCGCCGCTGCGGGACAACGGATTCAAGGTGCCGCTCGCCCGCAATCTCGCCGTCAGCGTGCTGACCGGGCTCGCCCCACACCCGAACAGCGAGGACCTGTCATGACGCAGACACCGGGCGTTCTGGGGTCGCCTGCCGTACGCCGGGAGGCCGCCGACAAGGTCACGGGCGTCGCACGCTACGCGGCCGAGCACACCGCACCGGGCTGTCTCTATGCCTGGCCCGTCCCGGCCACCATCGGCCGGGGGCGGGTCACCGCCGTCCACGCGGACGAGGTGCTCGCTCTGCCGGGCGTGCACGAGGTGCTCACCCACGAGAACGCGCCCCGGCTGGAGCCTCCCGACGACGCCAACCTCGCGGTCCTCCAGAGCGCCGAGGTTCCCCACCGCGGCTGGTACGTGGCCCTCGTCGTCGCCGACAGCCCGGAGAACGCCCAAGCGGCCGCCGGCGCGCTGAGGGTGGAGTACGACGAGGAGAAGCCCGACGTCACGCTCACGGGCGACCACCCGGGCCTCTACACCCCGGAGGAGGCCAACGCCGGCGCGGCCGGCCTGCGAGAGCGCGGGGACTTCGACGGAGCCTTCGCCTCGGCGTCCGTACAGGTCGACGCGACGTACAGCATGATCGCGCTGCACAACCACCCCATGGAGCCGCATGCCGCGACCGCGTGGTGGCTGGACGGACATCTGACGGTCTACGACAGCAGCCAGGGCGCAAGTACCGTACGCGACACCCTCGCCGCGATGTTCGGGCTGCGGCAGGGGAAGATCACCGTGTTCTCCGAACACGTCGGAGGCGGCTTCGGTTCCAAGGGCACGCCCCGGCCCCAGGTGGTGCTGGCCGCGATGGCCACCCGTCACACCGGGCTGCCCGTCAAGGTGGTGTTCCCCCGCCGCCAGATGGCAGCGGTCGTCGGTCACCGCGCTCCCACGATCCAGCGGGTGCGGATCGGCTCGGACACCGACGGCGTGATCAGGGCCCTCGCCCACGAGGTCGTCACGCAGACGTCCACGATCAGGGAGTTCGTCGAGCAGGCGGCCGTTCCCGCCCGCATCATGTACACCTCGCCGAACAGCCGTACGAGTCACCGGGTCACCGCGCTGGACGTCCCCACGCCCTCCTGGATGCGGGCGCCCGGCGAGGCGTCCGGCATGTACGCCCTGGAGTCGGCCATGGACGAACTGGCCGTGGCCGCCGGCGTGGACCCGGTACTTCTGCGGCTGCGCAACGAGCCGGATGAGGAGCCCGACAGCGGCCGTCCTTTCAGCAGCCGTCATCTCACCGAGTGCCTCGCCGAAGGGGCCCGGCTCTTCGGCTGGCAGCCCAGGGACCCGCAGCCGGGCATCCGCCGCGAGGGCGCCCTCCTGCTGGGCACCGGGGTCGCGGCCGCCACCTACCCGGTTCAGGTGAGCGCCTCCAGCGCCTCGGCGCATGCCGCCGCCGACGGCACCTTCCGCATCCGGGTCAACGCGACGGACATCGGCACCGGGGCCCGAACCGTGCTCGGGCAGATCGCGGCGGACGCGCTCGGGGTACCGCTGGAGTCCGTCCGTGTGGACATCGGCAGCAGCGACCTGCCCCATGCCCCGCTGGCGGGCGGCTCGTCGGGGACGGCGTCCTGGGGCTGGTCGGTGCACAAGGCCTGCCGGACCCTCGTCGAGCGTCTGCACGGGCTGGTGGACAAGCTGCCGGCGCAGGGACTGACGGTGACCGTCGACTCGGAGGAGGAGACGGCGAAGGAATCCCCTTACTCACGGCATGCGTTCGGCGCGCAGTTCGCCGAGGTCCAGGTCGACACGGTGACGGGCGAGGTCCGCGTCCGCCGACTGCTCGGGATGTTCGCGGCCGGCCGGATCCTCAACGCCCGCACCGCCCGCTCCCAGTTCACCGGCGCGATGACGATGGGCATCGGCATGGCGCTCACGGAGGGCAGCCATCTGGACCCGGTCTTCGGCGACTTCACCGAGAGCGACCTGGCCTCCTACCACGTGCCGGCGAACGCCGATGTCCCGGAGATCGAGGCGCACTGGATCGACGAGGAGGACGATCACCTCAACCCGATGGGCAGCAAGGGCATCGGGGAGATCGGCATCGTGGGCGCGGCAGCGGCGATCGGTAACGCCGTCCATCACGCCATCGGGGTGCGGTTGCGGGAGCTGCCGCTCACCCCGGATGTCGTCCTGCCGCACATGGCGTCGCTGTGAGGTTCCGCCGCGCGACATGAGCGGAGAAGGGCATCTCACCCGTCCCGTCGATCCAGGCCGGCGAGGTGCGCGGCGCGGTCGAAGACCTCCACGAGCATCGGCGCAGTGAGCCGTCCCGTGGAGGTGTTGCGCATGCTCGGGTGGTAGCAGCCGAGCAGATGCAGATCGCGGGCGTCACCGGCGGCGGGCAGGACGACGTGTGCACCGTGACCGAACACCGGTCGGCGCGGAGGGAGTTGATAGCCCGCGTCGCGCAGCACGGGCAGCAGGGCCTGCCAGCCGAATGCCCCGAGTACGACGATCACCCGCAGCGAGGGGGCGAGCAGCTCGATCTCGCGTGCCAGCCACGGGCGGCAGGTGTCCCGCTCGGCCGGGGTGGGCTTGTTCTGAGGCGGCGCGCAGCGGACGGGCGCGGTGATCCGCAACCCGTACAGTTCCAGGCCGTCGTCGATGTCGGTGCACGTCGGGCGAGAGGCGAGTCCGACCTGGTACAGCGCCTTGACGAGGAAGTCTCCCGAGGGGTCGCCGGTGAACATGCGGCCGGTCCGGTTGGCACCGTGGGCCGCGGGGGCGAGTCCGACCACGCCCAGAGCCGCGTCCGTGGGGCCGAAGCCGGGCACGGGACGGCCCCAGTAATCCCAGTCCCGGAACGCCGCCCGCTTCACCACGGCGACCTCTTCGCGCCAGGCGACGAGACGCGGGCACGCGCGGCAGCCGGTGACGACGCCATCCAGCTCGGCGACATCGCCGCAGAGCGGCGCGCGGCGGGCGGGGAAGTCGCCGTCACCGGGCTCGGGCGGCGGACCTGCGGTGTCGTGCGGGCGCATACGTCCACGCTAGTGCGATGGGGCAGGACCCGCGTGATCCGAGGATCGCATGGCGGGCCGGGCGGCCGGAGCCCGGAGCGCAGAGCTGGGAGCCCGGTGCTCCGGCGTCCCGTCCGCCGTGCGGTCGGACGGTCAGGCGTTCAGGCGTTCAGGTGCCGGGTGTGCCGAGCAGGCTCTCGGCGTCCCCGGCTCCCGCGGGCAGCGCGTTCAGCGCGGCCACGAGCCGTTTCTCCTCGTAGGCGAAGTGCGACTCCAGCAGCGCGGTGAGGCCCTCCAGCTCGGCCCGTACGCGCGCGGGGTCGACTGCCGCCTCGTCGGCCACGAGATCCTCCACGGCACGCAGGATCTCGGTGACTGTCTGATGGTCGTGCTCCAACTCCTCGATGACGGGGCGGAGTTCAGGGTGCTGTCGGGCCAGTGCCGGGAAGGCCCCGCCGTCCTCACCGGTGTGGTGCCGGGTGAGGGCCGTGCAGAAGGCCAGACAGTGTGCCCGCAGCTCCCGGGGCCGCGCGCCCCGGCCTTCGAGCCAGGCGTCGGCGTCCTCGCGGAGTTGTTCGAGTTCTTCGCGGAGCGCGAGATGAATGCCGATCAGTTGATTACCGAGGGCCGTGATGCGGCCGTCGGGTTCGACAGGGGTGTCCATCGGTGTCCCATGGTGCGGCGCCTCCATGTCCACGGCGGTCTCTTTGCCGGGTACACCGCGACGCTGACGTGGGATCCCATCACTCTTCGGACGGCCCGTCAACCGACTTCCGCAGCCGGTCCTGCGATTCGGCCACGGGTGCGGCGGCAGCGGCCGGATCGAGGATGCGGTTGAGGAAGTTCCTCGTCCGCTCGTGCTGCGGGTCGCCCACGACCTGCGCCGCCGGCCCCTGCTCGACGATCACACCCTCGTCCATGAACACGACCCGGTCGGCGACCTCGCGGGCGAAGCTCATCTCATGGGTGACGACCATCATCGTCATGCCCTCGGCGGCGAGGAGCCGCATGACCGACAGCACATCGCCGACCAGTTCGGGGTCGAGCGCCGAGGTCGGCTCGTCGAAGAGCATCACCGCGGGGCCCATCGACAGGGCCCGTGCGATCGCGACCCGCTGCTGCTGTCCGCCGGACAACTGCGCCGGGTAGGCGTCCGCCTTGTCTGCGAGACCGACGCGTGCCAGGTTCTCCCGGGCGACCGCGGCGGCCTGCGCCTTGTCCCGGCGGAGCACCCTGCGCTGGGGCAGGGTGAGGTTCTCGGTGACGCTCACGTGCGGGAACAGGTTGAACTGCTGGAAGACCATGCCGATACGACGGCGCACGGCGTCGATGTCGACATCGAGGTCGGTGACCTCGGTGCCGCCGACGAAGACCTGGCCCTCGTTCGGCTCCTCCAGCAGGTTCACACAGCGCAGCAGTGTCGACTTGCCCGAGCCGGACGGCCCGAT
The DNA here is from genome assembly GCF_032229325.1 of Streptomyces sp. AM8-1-1. NCBI lineage: Bacteria > Bacillati > Actinomycetota > Actinomycetes > Kitasatosporales > Streptomycetaceae > Streptomyces > Streptomyces sp. AM8-1-1. The sequence continues at coordinate 7,633,982 of NZ_CP135086.1, read as the reverse complement.
GACACACACCACCTCGCCGCGGCCGATCTCCAGGTCGATGCCCCGCAGGACGTGGTTGTCCCCGAAGGACTTGTGCAGCCCTCGGATCTCGATCTCCGGGCGGTCGGTGGCCATGGTTTCCGCGGTCTCCGTCTTTTTCGGCATCTCGTCCTCACCTGGCCTTGTCGGCGCGCGCTTCGAGGCGGCGCACCACGAAGCTCAGCGGCACGGTCACGAGGAGGTAGCACAGGCCCGCGACCAGGATCGGTGTGGAGTTGGCCGTCTCGCTCGCGAGGTCACGGCCGAACTTCGTCAGTTCCCGTTCCTCCAGCGTCACGCCGAGGAACAGCACCAGCGAGGAGTCCTTGAACAGCAGGACGAGTTCGTTGGTGAGCGGCGGGATGACGATGCGGAAGGCCTGCGGGATGATCACGGACACCATGGCGCGGGCGTGCGAGAAGCCCAGCGACCGGGCGGCCTCCATCTGTCCCTTGGGGACCGCCTGAATGCCCGCCCGAATCGTTTCCGCCATATAGGCGGCCGCGACCAGACCGAGGCCGAGCGCGACCTTGCCGTAGGTGCCACCGGGGATCTCCACCCCCGGGAACGCGAGGGGGACCGCCACGCCGACGAAGATGAAGATCAGCAGGGCGGGCAGGCCGCGGAAGACCTCGATGTAGACGCCGGCGAACCACCGGTAGGGCGCCACCGAGGAGAGCCGCATCAGCGCGATGATCAGCCCGAGCACCAGCCCGAAGATGAACCCGGAGAGGGTGTACACCACCGTGTTGCGCAGGGCGATGGTGATGATGTCCGGGAAGAGCCGCGACGCCAGGTCGGTCTGCGCGAACTGCTGCTGGAGCCGGCCCCAGTCGGCGAAGACGCCGATCAAGACCAGCACCGCCACGAAGACCGCGTACTGGATGCCCTGCGAGATGCGGCGTTGCTGCCGCTTGGTCAGCCGAGAGGTCACGACGAAGCCTTGGGCAGCGGACCGATCCACTGCTGGTAGAGCTTGTCGTAGGTGCCGTCGGCGCGGGCGTCGGTGATCGCCTTGTTGAGCGCGGCGAGGAGCTTGGCGTTGCCCTTCTTCACCGTGAAGCCGTACTGCTCACCGGTCTCGATGTTCTGCCCGAGGGCGAACTCGGCGGCGTTCTTCTTGTCCTTGAGCCAGCCCTGGACGACGGGGTAGTCGATGACGACGGCGTCGACCTGGCCCGTGCGCAGACCGTTGAGGACGGCGTCGGAGCTCTCGAAGGCGACGGGGTTGAAGCCCTGCTCCTTGGCGTAGCTCTCGCCGGTGGTCTCCGCCTGTGCGCCGAGCTTCTTGTTCTTGGCCTTCACGTCGGCGAGCGAGGTCACACCGCTCTTCTTGGTGGCGAGGAGGGCCTGGGTGGCGTCGAAGTAGGGCACGGTGAAGTCGACGTTCTTCTTGCGCTCCTCGGTGATCGTCATGCCGGCGGCCGCGAGGTCGCACTCGCCGGAGTTGAGGAAGGCACCGGTCTTGAAGTTCTCGAACGGGGTGTCGAGGATCTTCTGTTCGACCTTGAGGTTCTTCGCCGCCAGGTCCACCAGGGCGACGTCGAAGCCGACGATCTTGCCGTTCTTCTCGAACTGGAACGGCGGGTAGGGCAGATGGGTGCAGGTGGTCAGCTTGCCCTTCTCCACGACGGGCACGCCGCCCGCCGCCTCTCCCGGACCGTCGCTGCCGGAGGAACAGCCGACGGCAAGGAACATCCCCGCGGCGGCAGCACCGGCCGCGGCGCGGATGCGGAAGCTGCTGCGGTGACTGCGGTGTCCTCTGGCCGTCCAGAACACGGTTGACCTCCATGGGGTACAGGGCGGGCGGTGACACGACGAGACCGTCCGTCGCGATCGTAAGGCACCGGCGGCGGTAGGTGAGGGAGCTGTCCACCATGCGTTCGGGCCGGTCCGACACGGTGTCCGGCCTGCGGCTCTGCGTGATCGTCGACCCCGCCCATGAGCCGGGCGAATGGCCGGAAAGGGGGTCGCGGACAGCGGTGCCGTCGCCGTATCGCGGACGGACAGGGGTGGTCGTCCGGCCGGGGGGCAGTCAGAGTGGTCGTCCGGCGCGGGGGCCGCGGTCAGATCGTGTCGATGACCAGCTCCGGACGGTCCCACATCACCGCGGGCGGGCAGGCGCGGACGGTGCCGGTCCGCCGGGCACCGACACTCAGATAGAAGCCTTCGGCGGGCGGGTGGGCGACGACGCGTACGGCTTCGATCCCGGCGGCCTTCGCCTCGGCGACCATGTGGGCGACGAGGAGCCGGCCGATGCCCCGGCCCTGGGCGCTGTCCGCGACGAACATCAGGTCCAGTTCGGGCGGGTCGAGGAGCAGCGCGTAGAAGCCGAGGACGGTGCCGGTCTCGTCGGCCGCGACGAAGACCCGGTGGGTCTCGATGTAGTCGGGGCCGACCCGGTAGCCGGAGACCATCGGGGCGTAGGGGCCCTCGTAGGCGCGTGACCTTCGCACCAGCGCGGTGAGCCGTTTCGCGTCCCGGACGGTGGCCCGCCGGATCAGCGCGGCCTGCCGCCGCCGGCCCCGGCCGGCTCCTGTCATGTCCGACTGCATGGAACGAGTATGACCCGCCCGTGATCGGTCGGTGATCCGCCGGGATCAGATCGGAAAAGGAGCCGAGGGCGGCTCTTTGCGCCATGGGGCGGAAGTGGCGGGAGCGTGTCTGGCGTGGGGCGCGTGCACGCGGTGGAATGTGCGCGCGCTCCCCGCGTGATCGTCACCTTCCGGGCCCTGGAGACACGATGGCGAGACCCACCGCATTACGTACGGCACGCAGGCTCGGCGTCACCGCGCTCGCCGCCTCCCTGCTCGCCGCGCTCCCGGCGCCGGTGGCGCACGGTGACGACGAGCCGGCGTTGAAGATCGTCGGCAACCGGACCGAACCCGCCTTCTCCCGCGCCGACGCCGTCTCGCAGCTCGTCGACGTCGAGACCGAGGCGGACAGCGATCACGACGGCAGACGGGACACGGTCCGGATGCGGATCCTGCGCCCGAAGGAGACGGACGCCGGGCTGAGGGTCGCCACGATCATCGAGGCGAGTCCGTACTGGGGCGGCGGCAACGATGTGCCGTTCCACCCGGTGGATCTCGACGAGGACGGTCTGCCCGACGGCCGTCGGCTCGGCGACCGGACCCGGCTGCCGGGGCTCATCGGTCCTTCGGTGCCGTTCTCCGGCTACACCGACAACTACTTCCTGCCGCGCGGGTACGCGGTCGCGCAGGTCGACAGCCTCGGCACCGGTGACTCGACCGGCTGCCCGACCTCCGGCGGACGCAATGAGACGCTCGGCGCCAAGGCGGCCGTGGACTGGCTGAACGGCCGTGCCAGGGGCTGGGATCCGGCCGGGCGGCCGGTGGGCGCCGCATGGTCGACGGGCAACGCGGCCATGATGGGGATCTCCTACAACGGGACGCTGCCGACCGCCGTCGCCGGGACGGGTGTGAGAGGTCTGAAGGCCATCGTGCCGATCTCCGGGATCTCCTCCTGGTACGACTACTACCGGTCGGGCGGCGGGGTGGTGGCTCCGGGCGGCTTTCAGGGCGAGGACACCGACGTTCTCGCCAAAGGCGTCTACAGCCGCACCGACCGCGAGATCTGCCGGCCGGTGCTGGACCGCCTCACGGCGGAGCAGGACCGCGTCACCGGCGACTGGAGCAGGTTCTGGGCCGAGCGCGACTACCTCCGGGATGTCGGCAGGATCCGCGCCGGCGTCTTCGCGGTGCACGGCGGCAACGACTGGAACGTGAAGACGCAGCACTTCGGCCAGTTGTGGCAGGCGCTGAAGAAGCACGACGTGCCGCGCAAGATGTGGCTGCACCAGGCCGGTCACATCAACCCGATGCCCCTGCGGATGGAGGAATGGCTTCGCCAGCTGCACCAGTGGTTCGACTACTGGCTGTACGACCTGGACAACGGCGCGCTCGACGAGCCGCCGGTCGAGGTCGAGCAGGCGGACTTCAGCTGGCGACGTCAGTCCGACTGGCCTGCCCGCGGCACGCGCGATCTGACGCTGCGTCTGGGAGTCCGTGGGCTGGAGGCGTTGCCGGGAGCGCAGGTGAAGCAGTCACTCACGGACGCGGGCCGCACCCTGCCGGCGGAGACGCTGGTGGCCGATCCCGACAGCGCCGACCCGCACCGGCTCGCGTACACGACCGGCCCGCTGGCGAGCGATCTGCGGGTCAACGGTGTGCCCGAGGTGTCGGTGCGTGCCTCGCTGGACGGGACATCGCCGTATGTCACGGCGCTGCTCGTCGACTACGGCCTGGACACCCGGGCAACCGCGGGCACGGTGGCCGACACGTCGCAGCTCGTCTGCTACGGCGAGGGCATCCCCGGGGACACCGGCTGCGCCTACCGCACGGCGCACCGCACCGAGAGGACCGACTTCAAGATCGTCTCGCGCGGCTGGCTGGACGCCCGCAACCGGCACTCCCTCTCCCGCGAGGACCGGGTGGTCGAGGGGCGGGAGTACCGGCTGAAGTGGTCGATGCAGCCCCAGGACCATGTGTTCAAGAAGGGGCACCGGCTGGGCGTGGTCCTGATCTCCACCGACCACGACTACACGCTGCGGTACCAGGCGGGGACCCGCATGACCGTACGCACCGGCGTCAGCAGCATCACCCTGCCGGTGACGCGGTGACACCGACGGCCCGTCCGTCGGGTGTGGGCCGGCGACGTCCGCGTCTCGGCGGAGTACTGACGGGCGCCGGCCGGGGGCGGCCACTGCCGGCCCCGGCGGCGCTCCGTCGTGGTCAGGCCGCGCGCCAGTAACCGAGCGCGTTGACCTGCTCCTTCGGCAGCGCCAGGTCCTTGCGCGCGAAGGTGCTGAGCGAGCGGGTCGTCGCCGTGTCGCAGGCGACCCAGACGTACGCCCCGGGGTTGTCGCGCAGCAGGCCGGGCAGGGCGTCCTTCACCTCGGTGACGAGGTGGTTGCCGGCATCGCGGCGCGGGACCGGGCGCAGTTCGTGGAGAGCCGGGTCCAGGCGCAGCGGCAGCTCCTTGTCGGAGTCGTGCGTCGTCTCGAACCAGATCACCGCCGGCACCGCGGGGAGCGCCGCGAGCAGGGAGTTGATGGCGGGCAGCGAGGCGGGGTCTCCGACGACGAGCAGCTTGCCGGGGAGCGGGTCGGGCGTGGTGAACCCCGTCCCCTGGAGGGTCGCCTCGACGGTGTCGCCGGGCTGAGCCTTCCGCGCCCATTCGCTGGCGCAGCCGTCGTGCAGGGCGAATTCGAGACTGAACGTCCCCGCGTCGGGGTCGGCGTCCACCAGGGTGTAGGCGCGCTGATGCGGCTTTCCCGCGTTGTCGAACCACACCCGGACCCACATGGTGGGGTGGACCCCGGTCTGCGCCAGCATGCCGCCGTCGGTGAAGTGCACCCGCCGGAAGTGATCGGTGACGTCCTCGCTTCCTGTCACGGTGAATGCGAAGTCCTTGCCTCGCATCAGTTTGAGGACGACGCCCTCCCAGCCATGCCCCACAGCCCGCTCCTTCCCCCTTGGTCCGGGATTGTCTCCCGAACATCCGTGCTCTAATTTAGGCCAGCCTAACCTAAGCATTCGGGGGATTGAGCCAACAGGGCGGGGAAAAGTGGACATCAGGAAATACCGCGACGCCTGGGGGGTCCCGCATCTGCGGGCCGGCAGCGCGGCCGAACTCGCCTGGGCGCAGGGGCGCAATGCCGCCCTCGACCGGGCGTGGCAGATCGAGGTGGAGAGACACAGGGCACGGGGCACCTCCGCGTCCTTCCTGGGAAGCGGCGCCGTCGGCTGGGACCGGTTCGCGCGGCAGTCCCGTCTCGACGACACCGCACGGCGCTGCTTCGAGCGCCTGGAACCCGCTACGGCGGCCTGGATCACCAGCTATGTCGACGGGGTCAACGCCGGCCTGGACGAAGGAGCGGAGCGCGCACCGCAGTTCGCGTCGACCGGTCTTCGACCGGCGCCGTGGCAGCCGTGGGTGCCTCTCGGCATCTGGCTGAGCACGCACATCCTCTTCGCGGGCTTCCCCACCAAGTTGTGGCGCGAGGAGGTCGCCAGGGCGCTGGGCGAGGACGCGATCGATCTGTTCGCCACCGACGGCATGGGCCAGGCGGGCAGCAACGGCTGGCTCGTCGACGGGGACCGTACGGCGAGCGGCGCGCCGCTCATCGCCGGCGACCCGCACCGGTTCATCGAGGACCCGGGCATCTACCAGCAGATCCATCTGGCCTGCCCGGAGTTCGACGTCGTCGGACTGGCCGTGCCGGGAGTCCCCGGCATCGCCCACTTCGGCCACACCGGTTCGGTCGCCTGGGCCATCACCAATGCGATGGCCGACTACCAGGACCTCTACCGCGAGCGATTCCGGGACCGTGACGGGCAGTTGGAGGCCCTCGGCCCGGACGGATGGCGCTCCGTCTCCGTGCACAGCGAGACCATCGAGGTGGCCGACGCCGACCCCGTGACCGTGGAGGTCGTGGAGACCGAACGCGGCCCCGTCATCATCGGCGGTCCCGGCGCGGCCGAGTCGATCAGCCTGCGCATACCACCGCGCGTCACCGGCGAACTCGGCTTCGACGCACTGCCCGCGCTGCTGCGGGCCCGCACGGTCGACGACGTGGACCGAGCCTTCGATCGATGGGCCGAGCCGGTCAATGTGGTCCAGGCCGCCGACACCGAGGGCGGGGTGCTGCACCGCGTCGCGGGACGCGTCCCGGTGCGCCACCCCGACAACATGCTGCGCGTCGTGCCGGCGTGGGAGGCGGGTCACGACTGGGACGGATGGCACGAGTCACCGCGACGGCGCGTCGACGGCATCGCCGTGATGGCCAACGAGAGGGGCATCGCCGGCCCACTCGGTGTCGAGTTCGCTCCCCCGCACCGGGCCGGACGCATCCGTACCCTGCTGCACGAGCAGCACTCCTGGACCGCCGCGGGCATGGCCACCGTCCACATGGACACCCAACTGGACTCGGCGAAGCCTCTGTTGCGGCTCGTCGCCGGCGCCGACGGGCTGAGCCCCGAGGCAGCCCGGCTGCGGGAGCGGCTGGTCGGCTGGAACCGGCGGATGGACGCCGACAGCGAGGACGCGGCGGCGTACGCCCGGCTGCGCTCCGTCGCGGTGCGGTTGGTCGCGGAGCACCCGGCGCTCGCGAAGCTTGCCGAGCAGGTCGACCTCGCCGCCTACCCCGAGGCCCTGCGGCCCTGGCTGGCACTGGTCCCCAAGGTCGCCTTCGCCCTGGAAGGGCTGCTCGTGACCTCCGCGCTGCCGGAACTCGACCGCGAGGACCTCGTACGGACGGCCCTGGAGGAGGCCGCCGCCGCGGCGCCGACCGCTGCCACCTGGGGCGAGACGCACCGGCTCGCGCCCTGGCAGGCGGAGCCGGACGGCGAGCCGGAGGACTGGCCGGGGCTCTCCGGCGACCAGGACTGTGTGCTGTCCACCTCCAGCATCCCGGGCGTCAGCGACCTCAGCGCCCGCGGCCCTGCCGCGCGCTACGTCTGGGACCTGGCCCGCCGCGACGACAGCCTCTGGGTGGTGCCGCTCGGCGCCTCCGGAGCGGGCGACCCGCACCGGCGCGACCAGCTGCCGCTGTGGCTGCACGGCGGTTTCGTCCCCGTCATCACCGACTGGAACCTACTCACCGAGGAAGACATGCCCGCTGAACACACCACCCGCTCCCGTACGGCCGTGCACGAGGCCGCTGTCGACGGGTTCGGCACGGTGCGCATCGTCCCGCTGGATCCCGCCGCCGACTCGGCCCTCGTCCACCGCTGGGTCACCGAGGAACGCGCCCGGTACTGGGGCATGGGCGGTCATACGCGCGAACAGGTCCAGGAGATCTACGAGTTCGTGGACTCGCTCGCCACCCACCACGCCTACCTCGTCCACCTCGACGACGAGCCGGTCGCACTGTTCCAGACGTACGAGCCGGGCGCCGACCCGGTCGGTGAGTGCTACGACGTACAGCCCGGCGACTTCGGCATCCACCTGCTGGTCGGCCCGCCGGCCGAGGGCGGATCGCGGCGCGGCTTCACCAGTGCCCTTCTTGCGGCACTGGTGGGATTCGTCCTCAAGGATCCGCAGGTCCTGCGAGTGGTCGTCGAGCCCGACGCCCGCAACGAGAAGGCCGTCGCCCGCATGGTGCGGTCCGGCTTCGTGCTCGGGCCCGAGATCGACAAGCCGGAGAAGAGGGCGCAGTTGGCCTTCCTCAGCCGTGAAACGCTCGACAGATGGGCGCTCGTCGGACCGTGACACACCCGGCCGCCGGCCGGACCTCCACAGGCACTGACATGCCCGACCGCCGCCGCTGAGCCGGCGGCGGCGGTCGGGTTGTTCGTCAGCAGATGCGCGGGAGTTGCTCGCCGAGCGGCATGTCCACCACACGTGTGCCGCCGAGACCGGTGGCCGCGACCACCATCCCGGCGTGCTCCTCGACGCAATGGCCGATCGCCACGGCCTCCTTGCCCAAGGGGTGCGCGCGCATGGCCGCGAGAACGGCGTCCGCGTGATCCGGCGGGACGAAGGCGACCAGCTTGCCCTCGTTGGCGACGTACAGCGGGTCGAGCCCGAGGAAGGCACAGGCGTTGGCGACCGTGTCGGGCACGGGCAGGGACCGCTCGTCGAGCGTGACGCCCACGCCCCCGGCCGCCGCGATCTCGTTGAGGGAGGTGGCCAGACCACCGCGGGTCGGGTCGCGCAGGACGTGGATGTCCGGGCACACCGCCAGCATGTCCGCCACCAGCCCGGCCAGGCACGCGGTGTCGCTCTGGATCTCGACGCCGAACTCCAGCCCTTCGCGCACGCTCATAATCGCCACACCGTGCACACCGATCGGTCCGCTGACGAGGACCACGTCGCCGGGCGCCGCGCGCTGCGGACGGATGTCGATACCGTCCGGGATCAGGCCGATGCCCGCGGTGTTGATGAAGATGCCGTCGCCGTGGCCCGCGTCGACGACCTTCGTGTCCCCGGTGGCGATGACCACCCCGGCGGTCCTGGCGGCTTCTCCGAGTGCTTCGGCCACCCGCCCGACGAGGGCGAGTTCGACGCCTTCCTCCAGGATGAATCCGCAGGAGAGGTAGGCGGGCACGGCTCCCACCATCGCCAGGTCGTTGACGGTCCCGTTGACCGCGAGGTCGCCGATGCTGCCGCCGGGGAAGAACAGGGGCCGCACCACGAACGAGTCGGTCGAGAACGCGAGACGGGCACCGCCGAGTGTCAGATGTGCGGAGTCGCCCAGTTCGGCGAGGACGTCGCTGCCGAACGCCGGCGCGAAGAGGTGCTCCACCAGCTCGGCGGAGAGCGTCCCGCCGCCGCCGTGCCCCATCACGATCCGCTCGTGATCGCGCAGGGGCGCCGGGCAGGTCCACCCGGAGAAGTCGACGGGTGCCGAAGCGAAGTCAGCCAACGGAACTCGCCTCCTTGTTCGGTGCCTCCAGCCGCCGGTACAGGTAGTACGCGGCGCAGGCGCCCTCGCTGGAGACCATGGTCGCGCCGAGCGGGTTGCGCGGTGTGCACTCCTTGCCGAAGGCGGCGCACTCGTGCGGCTTGATGAGGCCCTGGAGCACCTCGCCGCTGCGGCAGACCGTGGACTCCTCGGTGTCGATGCCGGTCACCGAGAAGCGGTACTCGGCGTCGTACTCCCGGTACTTGGGCGACAGGCGCCAGCCGCTCTGCGGAATCATGCCGATGCCGCGCCACGACCGGTCGGTGACCTCGAAGACGTCGGCCAGCATGGCCTGGGCGGCGGGACTGCCGCCGGCCTGCACGGCGCGGGGGTAGGCGTTCTCCAGCGTGTGCTGCCCGGACTCCAGTTGCCGCACGGCGCGGCGGATGCCCTCCAGGATGTCCAGGGGCTCGAAACCGGTGACCACGATCGGCACCCGGTGCTTCTCGGCGAGACCGGGGTACTCGCCGGTGCCCATGACGGTGCACACATGGCCGGCGGCGAGGAACGCCTCCACCCGGCAGTCCGGGGAGTTCATGATCGCGTCGATGGCCGGGGGCACCCGGACATGGGAGACCAGCAGGCTGAAGTTGGAGATGCCGAGCTTCTTGGCCTGGTACACGGTCATCGCGTTCGGGGGTGCCGTGGTCTCGAAGCCGATGCCGAAGAAGACGACCTGACGGTCCGGGTTCTCCTGGGCGATCCGCAGCGAGTCCAGGGGCGAGTACACGACGCGTACGTCGGCGCCCTCGCTCTTGACCTTGAAGAGGTCGCGGCCGCTGCCGGGCACGCGCAGCATGTCGCCGAAGGAGCAGAAGATCACGTCCGGGCGGGAGGCGATCTCCAGCGCCTTGTCGATGATCTCCAGCGGGGTGACGCACACGGGGCAGCCCGGTCCGTGGATCAGCTGGATCTCCTCGGGGAGCAGCTGGTCGATGCCGTGCCGGATGATCGAGTGCGTCTGTCCGCCGCAGACCTCCATGAGCGACCACGGCTGGGTGGTGACGGCCCGGATGTCGTCGAAGAGCCGCTTGGCGAGGACCGGGTCGCTGAACTCGTCCAGATACTTCATGACCGCGCCTCCTTGTCGGCGGGTTCCACGGGGGTGTCCCCGGCGCCGGGGAGTTCGGTGCCGGCGGGGCGTTCCGCGCCCGCGTCCCGGGCAGCCTTGCCCCAGGCGTCGCCAAACTCCTCCTCGAGCACGCCCAGGTTCTCGAAGAGTTCGAGAGTCTGCTTGGCCGATTCCTCGTCCAGGCGTTGCAGCGCGAAGCCCACATGGACGATCGCGTAGTCCCCGACCTGCATGTCCGGGACGTATTCCAGACACACGTCCTTGACGACGCCGCCGAAGTCCACCTTGGCCATCCGCGTCGCGTCACGTTCCTCGATCTCCAGCACTCTGCCGGGTACGGCCAGACACATGATGCGTTCCTCCCTCACTCCTCGGCTCGGGCGGCGACGATCAGCTGTCCGAGGGCCAGACCGCCGTCGTTGGGCGGCACCCGGCGGTGCCGCAGCACGGTGAAGCCGTCCCGTTCCAGGACGCCGCAGCAGCCTTGTGTCAGCAGGGCGTTGCAGAACACCCCGCCGCTCAGAGCCACCGTTTCGATGCCCGTACGGTGTCGGGCCACCTCACACACCTCCTGGACCAGGGCGATCACGCCCTGGTGGAAACGACGGGCCACGGGCCCGGCCGGAGCCCCGCCGCGCATGTCCGCGACGGCGGCCGCGAGGACCGGCGCCGGATCGGCGATCAGCGGAGCCGCGGGGTCCTCGGTCTCCGCTCTCAGGATGAACCGGTACGCGTCATTCCGCGCGTCGTCGCCGACACTGCCGGTGACATCGGACAGTGCGGCGTTCTCCAGTTCCATCGCGGCCTGCGCCTCGTACTCCACCCGGTGGCAGACCCCCGCCAGCGAGGACACCGCGTCGAAGAGGCGCCCCATGCTGGAGGTGGGCACACAGGCGAGATCGCGCTCCAGCTGACGGTCGAGCAGTCTGCGCTCCCCCGGTGTGGCGACCGCGGTGCACGGCAGGTCGTCCGACCAGGGCAGCCCCGCCGCCCGCAGGTGGGAGAGGGCCATCCGGTAGGGGTTGCGGACGGCCGCGTCGCCGCCCGGCAGCGGCACATAGGCCAGGTGGGCGAACCGCCGGTATCCGTCGTAGTCGGCGATGAGCACCTCACCGCCCCAGACCGCGCCGTCGTCGCCGTACCCCGTGCCGTCGAAGGCGATCCCGATGACCGGTGCCGTGCCGTCCAGGCCGTGTTCGGCCATCGCGGAGGCGACGTGGGCGTGGTGGTGCTGGACCTGGCGCAGGGGCAGTCCGGAGGTCTCGGCCGCGCGTCGCGCCCACTGGGTGGAGCGGTAGCCGGGGTGCCGGTCGGCGATCAGCATCCGGGGGGTGACGGAGGTGAGGTCCGTCAGATGCGCGGTGGCGCGTTCGAACGCGGTCAGGGTGGCCAGATCGTCCATGTCCCCGACGTGCGCGGACATCCAGGCGTAGCGGTCGTCGCCCGCGCAGAAGGTGTTCTTCAGATCGCCGCCCACGGCGAGGGCGGGGACGACGGGTACCGGCAGGGCGACCGGGAAGGGGGCGTAGCCGCGTGAGCGGCGCACGGGCAACTCGGCACCGGCGCAGATCCGGACGACCGAATCGTCGCAGGGCACATGGATGGGGCGGTCGTGCATCAGCCAGGCGTCGGCCAGTCCGTCGAGTCGGGTGAGGGCCTCGGTGTCGTCGGTGACGATGGGCTCGCCTGCGCGGTTCCCGCTGGTCATGACGAGGACGGCGGGACCGGGCGGATCACCGGGCAGTCCGAGGAGCAGCCGGTGCAGGGGGGTGTACGGCAGCATCACGCCGAGGTCAGGGCTGCCGGGCGCGACACCGGGCGCCACGTCGGCGGCGGTCTCGGTCCGGTGACGCCGCAACAGGACGACGGGCTTGCGCGGACCGAGGAGCAACTCCCTTTCCTCGAGACCGACTTCGGCGAGCCGTTCGACCGTTTCCAGCGAGTCCGCCAGCACGGCGAAGGGTTTGTCGCCACGGTTCTTGCGCTTGCGCAGCGTCCGAACGGCCGCGGGATCGCTCGCGTCGCAGGCCAGGTGGTAGCCGCCGAGACCCTTCACGGCCAGGACGGCGCCCTGGGTGAGCAGGCTGCGGGCCTCGGCGAGCGCGGCGGCGTCCTCGCGCGGAGCGGTGTCCGCGGTGCCGCGGCGCAGGGTGAGCCGGGGGCCGCAGGAGGCGCAGGCGATGGGCTGCGCGTGGAACCGCCGGTCGCCGGGCGCGGTGTACTCGCGCCGGCAGTCGGCGCACATCGGGAACGCGGCCATGGTGGTCCGGTCCCGGTCGTACGGCAGCGAGGTCACCACGGTGAAGCGCGGACCGCAGTGCGTGCAGGTGATGAACGGGTGCCGGTGGCGCCGGTCGCCGGGATCGGCGAGTTCACGCAGGCAGTCGTCGCAGGTGGCGGTGTCCGGGGAGACCAGGGTGCGGCCGGGTCCGCCGGCGGACGGCCGGATGGTGAACCCGTGGTCACCGCTCTGTGGGGGTACGGCGCGGTGCTCGACGGACTCGACGACGGCGAGCGGCGGGGGCTCGGCGGCGATCCGTGTGCAGAAGTCCGCGACGGCTCGCCCCGGGCCCTCCACCTCGGCGACGACTCCGTCCGCGTTGTTGGTGACCCAACCCGTCAGACCGAGTTCTTCGGCGAGGGTGTAGACGAAGGGCCGGAAGCCGACGCCCTGCACGACACCGCGGACGGTGACCTGCCTGCGATCTCGGCTCCGGTCGCCGGTCATGACACCGGCCCCGGTTCCCGCACCGTGCCGTTCGCGTGGCTGTGCAGAGGCTTCTCGTGCTGCCGCGCCAGCACCGGGGTGTGTGTCTCCTCGCCCTCGGCGCCGCGCAGGATGTGGGCGAGGAGCGCGTCGACGCCCTCTCCGGTGCGGGCGGAGGTCTCCAGGACCGGAACACCGGGATTGACCTGCTGGACTCCACCGAGGAACGTCTCGCGCGCGAAGCCCACGGCATCCGCGAGATCGGTCTTGGTGACGACCACCAGCTGGGCGAGACCGAAGGCCGCCGGGTACTTGACCGGCTTGTCCTCACCCTCGGTCACCGAGGCGAGGGCGATCCGCAGCGTCTCACCGAGGTCGTAGGAGGCGGGGCAGACGAGGTTGCCGACGTTCTCCACGAACAGCAGACTGGTGCCGTCGGGCAGCCAGTCCTCCAGCCGGCCCTGGAGCATCCCTGCCTCCAGATGGCACAGGCCGTCGGTGAGGATCTGCTGCACGGGGGCGCCGGAGCGGGCGAGCCGGGTGGCGTCGTTCTCGGTGGCCAGATCGGCGGTGACGGCGGCGGCCGGTGTGCCCGCCGCGACCGCGCGGGTCAGCAGTTGTTCGAGCAGGGCGGTCTTGCCGCTGCCGGGGCTGGACATCAGGTTCACGGCGACCGTGCCGCGCGACGCCAGAAAGCGCCTCAGCGCCAGGGCGTTCTCGTCGTTCTTCGCGAGCACGGCCTGGTGGAGGTCAACGGTGCGGCACATGGCTCGTCTCCTCGTCGCGCGTCGTGTCCCGGGCGGTGTCACCCACCGCGGTCCCGTCCGGGCCTTCGTCGGCCACGACCACCCGGACGATCTCCAGTTCCCGGCCGGCGAGCAGGGTCAGCGGGCGCTCGCAGTCGCCGCACCACAGCACCGGGGGCATCCCCGTCGGTGTGTCCCGGCCGCAGCCGTCGCAGTGGGCCTCTCCGTCAACAGTCTCGATCACCAGCCGGGCCCCCGCGAGCAGAGTGCCCTCGGCGGCCAGACCGAAGGAGAAGTCCAGGGCCTCGGGGACCACCGCGACGAGCTCGCCGATCCGCAGGGTCAGCGATTCGACCCGGTCGTCGGGGACCGCGTCCCTCACCTGGTCGATGACGGCCATCGCGATGGAGAGTTCGTGCACGGCGCTCACCTGCCCGGCCCGCCGGCCGCCCCGCCCCGGTGGGCGGACCCGGCCTGCCTGGCTACTCTGAAAGAACGATGGCTGGTCACGAGGTCGAGCGACGGGCTCTGCTCACCCCGGTCCTGCTCCTGCTGCTCGCCGAACGTCGGGGTCATGGCTACGAGCTGGTGCAGCGACTGGGGGCTTTCGGCTGGGCCGAGGCCGAATCGGCGCACGTGTACCGGCTGCTGAGGGGTATGGAGAGCTGCGGGGAGGTCTCCTCGCACTGGCACGCCTCGGCCACGGGTCCCGCGCGCCGGGTGTACTCCATCACCCAGCAGGGCGCGATGGACCTCGCCCTGTGGTTCGTACGCCTCGGTGAGCTGCACAGCACCCTCCACCTCTTCCTCGAGCGGTATGTGCAGCTCGAGGACGTCGCGGGCGGGGGCGGGGAAGCCCCGGACCCCGGTCCGCACCATCCGGATCACATGCGCCGGATGCGCAGGTAACGCCGTACGTCCGGCACGACCCTGGCGACGCCGTAGACCATCGCGAGTCCCACGGCCGCCAGTCCGGCCCAGGTCCATTCCATGTGTGCCTCCATCGTGTTCAGCTCCTTTGGGGTACGGAGGTTGCGCGGTGCACGAGGCCGAGCACGAGTCCCGCTGCCGGCTCCACGGCGTCCGCGACCGGCGGGGTCAGGCCCATGCCCTCGTCCGTGTTCTGTGGCTGGCACCCGACGACGTAGACCTCGTCGGGAAGGGTGCCGCCCGCGCCCGCGTGCAGGTCGTGCAGCAGGCCCAGCACGGTGGCGGGATCCATGGCGTGGGTGTCGAGCGGCCCTGGTTCGCGTGCCTGAGGCGGCTCGGGGCCGACGTCGATCGTGTAGAGCGTGCCGGGTGCGCCGCCCCGGTCGACGATGTCGACGAGGACGAGCGTGCGATAACCCTCCAGCAGCCGGTAGGCGAGGTGCACACCGCGGATACCGGCGTCCATCAGCTCGACGCCGGGCGGCAGTCGGGAGGGGTCGCGGCCGAGCCACCGGACGGTCTCCACACCGAATCCGTCGTCCTGGAGGAAGACGTTGCCCACTCCGGCGACGAGGACACGGCGTGGTGTCTCCGTTGCGGTCATGGCTCCTCCTTCAGCGGGGCCACCTCGTCGGGCTTGAAGTAGAGGAAGCGGCCCTGTTGCCGGCGTACGTCGGTGCCCGGGTCGTCGTCGACGACGACCGCGAGGTGGGTCTCGCCGTCGAGGTCGCTGACCACCGCCTCGACGGTGGCGTGCCGGCCGAGGAGAAAGGCGTCCTGGGCGTCGGAGCGACGGGCGCCGGGGGTGAGCAGAACCCTGCTTCCCGCGCCCACGGCCTCGCCGTCGATGGTGACGGTGGCGGGCACGTCCATCGCGTCGGCGTCCTGCGCCGGGTCCCACCAGGGGTGTCCGGCGCCGTCGGGCAAGCTCAGCCCGGCCTCGGGCGCGGGCGCCCGGCCCGCCGGCTCCTCGCCCGTCACCTCGCGCAGTCCGCGGATCGCCCCGTGCAGCCGTTCCATCACCGCTTCCGGCATGGTGTCGACCAGGTCGATGACCTCGGACGCGCGGACGTCCGTGCCGCGGGCCTCGCGCTTCTCCTGATCGGTGAGGGCGGCGGTGCGCAGGGAGAGGATCTCGTCGATCTCGGTGGCGTCGTAGAGGGGTCCCGGGCTCTCGTCGGCGAGGACGGGGTGGTCCTCCAGAATGATCGGCGAGGAGAGCATGATGTCCTCCCGGCCGTCCGTGCCGGCCAGGACGGGCCAGGTGTGGTCGTTGTGGCAGTCGGCGACCGCCGGGCGTGCCCATTCGGGCGGGTCCGTCATCGAGAGGAAGCGCCCGCCGGGCACTCCGAGCAGCAGATGGGTGCCGATCATGCTGTGGGCGAGGGCCGCCTCCCGGCCGCCGCTCTCGGGACCGGCGTCCTCGGTGGTGTTGTGCACGGTCATCGTGAGCCGCGAGACCCGGTAGGGGCCGGGCAGTTCCTCGATCTGCGGGCGCAGTTCGCCGGACAGCCGCTCCCTGCGCCGGACGAGCCGGCCCAGCGTGGTGCCGTCCTCGTCCAGCACCGGTTCGTACGTGGTGGCGGGCGGCAGGTCGAACCGGACGGCGCGCGCGTGCGCCTGATCCTCCGTCAGTTCGATGAGGGGCGCATGGATGAGGACGCGTTCCTCGGCGCCCTCGTCCCAGGGCACGACGACCCGGTCCGCCAGCTCCAGTTCGGGCACCTCGGTGTAGGAGCCGTCCGGTCCGAGCCGTTCGACGGTGCGCCGCCGGACGTGCAGGAAGCGCAACTCCGCGTGCAGCCGCTCGCCGTCACGGGGCTCCAGGAGGCATTCGGTGCGCTGTACGGAGTGTTCGCCGCCGGTGACCGCCCAGGCGGGAGGCACCAGGACGCCGAACTGCCAGCGCATCCGGTTCTTGGCCGAGGAGGCACGGTACGGGTAGAGGACATAGCCCTCGAACAGGACGGCGTCCGCGACCGCGCGAGCCTGGTCGAAGGCGTCCTCGACGGGGTTCTTCATCTCAGTCGCCCCCCTTCGCACCGGCCGTGGCGAGCAGTTCCTGGAAGACCTGCTCCCACGACGACAGGGCACGCTGCGAGCGGTAGCGCCGGAGCGAATCGAGGCAGTCCTTGCGCAGCCTCAGCCATCCCGAGTTGGGGAAGTACTCCTCGATCATCTGCTGCCACACATCCACGGGCATCAGATAGCTCGACTCCTTGTGCCAGGGGATGGGTTCGGCGCGGAAACCGTTCCTGCCGGTGAAGACCGTGCCGGAGAAGAGGAACAGCAGCGGTATCTCGCCACGGGACAGGGCCCGGAAGTACGACGCGGAAGCGACCTCCGTGTCGTAGGTGCAGGGCACCGGAAGATCGATGTTCGTCGTGCCGGTGAAGCCGGGCACGGTGATGGAGGAGTGCGCGAACTGCATCGGCTTGAGGGTGCTGCTCCAGCGGCTCGGCTCGCCGAACAGGTCGCCCAGCATGCCCACTTCCTCCGGCTCGTACTGCCGGCGGACGGGCTCGATCCGGATCTGGCAGCGCAGCGCGATCGCATGGACGGGCTGATGGTCCGACTCCTCGATCCGCAGCCCGAACAGCAGGGTGGGGCTCGCTCCGAAGGGTTCGGGCCGCGCGCCGGTGCACTCGAAGTGGAGGTCGGTCATGGGGTGCCCCCCGGCTCCGGAGCGGGCTGAGGCTCCCTTTCACCGGCGGTGTGCTCGCGCCCGGGGCGGGCCTCCAGCGGACGGGCCGCCGCCGTGACGCGCCGGAAGAACTCGGCGAGGTCCTCACGGGCCTCGGCCCCGCCGTCGAAGCCCTTCCAGTGCAGCCGCATCCGGCCGACGAGCTCGTAGCACACGTCGACCGGCACGAGGGTGCAGGTGGCCGGGGAGCCGCGCTCCTGGTGCAGCAACAGCGCCTCCACATCGGGTTCGAGGAGTTCCGCGAGCCGGGTGCGCCCGAGAACGGCGTCCCAGGTCTCGGGGTCCAGCTCGCTCTCGGTGGCGCCCGCCGGGCTGGGGTAGAAGGCCGCCAGCCGGTCGAGGGAGGAGTTGCGGAAGAAGAAGGCGAGGCCGACGGGGATCTGGAGCCGGTTCCAGCCGGATTCGTCGAGCGTGAAGTCGGGGTCGGTCAGATACCGGTCGGGGACGGCCCGGAAACGGCCCTGCCCGGCACCGGGACGGGTGAAGAGCATGTGGCAGGGCATGCAGGCGCACTTCAGGGAACGCCGTGAGGTGTCCACCAGATGCCGGTGTTCCGACGCCAGCGGCTCCCCGCAGAGCTCGCAGCGCTCCCCCGGCGGCGGGGGCCGCCGGGTGAACTGCTTCAGTACGTCCGCGCTCATGGCCCCGCCCCCAGCAGCTCACCGGGCAGCGCGACCCGCACCGACCCGTCCTCCTCCAGGAGCGGTACCGGTTCCAGATGCCCGCGCTCGCCCCGCCCTGCCCGGCGTACGTCGAAGGTTGCGGCGCACCGGGCGCACCGCAGCAACTCCGCCTCCAGCAGCGCGTCGTGGAGGCTGCCGCCGCATCCGGGGCAGTGGTCGCGATAGGCGTACAGGTTGCCCGGCAGGCGGACGAGCAGCAGCGCGTGCCCCGCGACATCGATGACGCCGGTGTCGCGGTCGTGGACGGGAAGGGTCGGCCGGGCCACGGTGTGCCAGTGGGCCGGGTCCCCTTCTCCGTTGACGGACACGCGCCCGCCGTCGCCGGCGGGTGGCCCGTCCGGTGCGTCGTCAGGGCGGTGGGGCAGGATCTGGAGCAGCGGCTGCTCCTGGGGGGTGTCCTCGGCGACGCCCTCGACCTCGATCAGGGCGATCTCCGGCGCCAGCCGGGAGACCGCCTCCTCGATGGTCCAGCGCACGGTCTGGGTGGAGGAGGGACAGCCGTCGCAGCTGCCGCGCAGGCGGAGCCGCAGCGTGGGGCCCTCCGCCGGCGCCGTGTCGAGGCCCGCGACCTCGACGTCACCCGCGTGGGAGCCGAGATAGGGGCGGACCTTGTCGAGGGCCCGGCCCACCCGGGTCATGGTGTCCTCGGGATGCAGGTCGTGCAGGATCAGCAGATCACTGACGAGTTCGTCGGCCGTCAGCACCTCGATCGGGTCGGCCCCGCCCGGTGCCGCGCGCAGCAGGCGCACGGTCCGGGCGAGCCCCTCGCCGTAGAACTCCACGACGCAGCGCACCAGTTCGTCGGCCGTGTCGCGTACCTCGGGTCCTGCCTTGTCCCCCAGCTCGTCGAGCAGCGCGGCGATGCGCTCACCCGTGTCCTGTCCGGCCATCGGCAAGCCCCTCTCCTGAGGATCAGAAGGCCAGTCCGCTCAGTCCCGTCGGCAGATGGGTCTGCTCGACCGTCCGGCCTCCGCCGACGTACATGTGCACGCCGCACGGCAGACACGGGTCGAAGCTGCGGACGGCCCGCATGATGTCGATGCCCTTGAAGTTCTCCGGGGGGTTCTCCTCGAAGATCGGTGTGTTCTGCACCGCGTCCTCGTACGGGCCGGGGGTGCCGTAGACGTCACGGACGCTCCCGTTCCACGGGGTCGGCGGGTAGGGGTGGTAGTTCGCGATCTTGCCGTCCCTGATCACCATGTGGTGGGACAGCACACCGCGCACGGCCTCGGTGAATCCGCAGCCGATGGACTCGTCCGGCACGTCGAACTTCTCCCAGGTCTGGGTGCGTCCGGCGCGTACCTCCTCCATCGCCATCTCGGCGAAGTGGAGTGCCGAAGCGGCCGCGTAGGCCTGGAAGTAGGTGCGGGCCCGGTTGCGTTCGAGGGCGTTGCTCCACTCCGGGATCTTCCACTCCAGCGCCATCTCGGGCTTGGTCATGGTCCGGGGCAGATTGATCTCGACGCTGTGTCCGGTGGCCTTGACGTAGCCGTTGTCGACCAGGCCGGACAGGGCCGTGGACCACAGCCGTGCGATGGGGCCGCCGCCGGTGTCCAGGGCGAGGTGGTCCTTGCCGTCGAACCAGCGCGGCGACATGACCCAGCTGTACTTGTCGTCGAAGTCGCGCTTCTGCGGGGCGGGAATCGTGTGCTGGTTCCACGGGTGGCGCTCGTCGACGGGGTTGCCCAGCGGGTCGCGTTCGACGAACTTCTCCATGCCCGCCCAGTCCTCGTAGTACGAACTGCCGAGCAGGATCCGGATGCCGAGGTTGATATCGACGAGGTTGTTGGTGACCAGCTTGCCGTCCACGACCACACCGGGGGTGACGAACATCCGCCGGCCCCACTCGGCCATGTTGGCGTAGGTGAAGTCGCAGTACTCCGGGTCGTTGAGCGCACCCCAGCAGCCGAGCAGGACACGGCGCCTGCCGACCTCCTCGTATCCGGGCAGCGCCTCGTAGAAGAAGTCGAAGAGGTCGTCGTGGAGCGGGACGACCCGCTTCATGAACTCCACGTAGCGCGTGAGCCGGGTCAGATAGTCGGTGAAGAGCTGGATGGTCGCTACGGTGCCGACGCCTCCGGGGTACAGCGTGGAGGGGTGCACATGGCGGCCCTCCATCAGGCAGAACATCTCCCGTGTGTAGCGGCTGACCTGGAGGGCCTCGCGGTAGAACTCACCCTCCAAGGGGTTCAGCGACCGCATGATGTCGGCGATGGTGCGGTAGCCGTGGTCGCCGGCGTGCGGTGCTTCCGTACGCTCGGCGAGTTCGAGCACGCCCGGGTTGGTCTCGCGGACCATCTTTTCGCAGTAGTCCACACCGACCAGGTTCTCCTGGAAGATGTTGTGGTCGAACATGTACTCCGCGGCCTCGCCGAGGTTCATGATCCACTCACCGAGGTGCGGCGGCGCCACTCCGTAGGCCATGTTCTGCGCGTACACCGAGCAGGTGGCGTGGTTGTCGCCGCAGATGCCGCAGATCCTGCTGGTGATGAAGTGCGCGTCCCTCGGGTCCTTGCCGCGCATGAACACGCTGTACCCGCGGAAGATGGACGAGGTGCTGTAGCACTCCGCGACGCGTTTCGCGGCGAAGTCGATCTTTGTGTGGATACCCAGGCTGCCCACGATGCGGGTGATCGGGTCCCACGACATCTCCATGAGGCCGTCGCCGTCACCGGCGGGCTTGTTCGTCGCCGTCGCCATGGTGCGCGCCACCTTCCTGTTGAGTGTCCGGCTCAGCGGGGAACTCGGGTCACCACGGCGGCCGGTAGCCGGTCTTGAGCGTCTCGCTCTTGGTGCGCCACTTCGGTTCCTTGTCGACGGTCCTCGCGGTGATGCCCCGCAGCCGTCGGATCACCGTGCCGTACATGCCGCTCGCCGCCGTCGACACATGGCCGCCCGGTGGCTCGTCCATGAAGGGCATGAACTTGTCCGGGAAGCCCGGCATGGTGCAGGCGATGCAGATGCCACCGACGTTGGGGCAGCCGCCCACTCCGTTGATCCAGCCGCGCTTGGGCACGTTGCACTTGACCACCGGGCCCCAGCAGCCGAGCTTGACCAGGCACTGGGGGGATCCGTACTCCTCGGCGAACTGGCCCTGCTCGTAGTAGCCGGCACGGTCGCAGCCCTCGTGGACGGTCGCGCCGAACAGCCAGGTCGGCCGCAGCTCCTCGTCCAGGGGGATCATGGGGGCGGCGCCCGCCGCCTGGTAGAGCAGATACAGCAGCGTCTCGGAGGCGTTGTCGGGGTGGACCGGGCAGCCGGGGATGCACACGATCGGGATGCCCGCCTGGGACTTCCATTCCCAGCCGAGATAGTCCGGCACGCCCATCGCACCCGTCGGGTTGCCGGCCATGGCGTGGATGCCGCCGTAGGTGGCGCAGGTGCCGATGGCGACCACGGCCAGGGCCTTGGGGGTGAGCCGGTCGAGCCACTCGCTGGTGGTGATCGGCTGGCCCGTCTCGGGGTCGTCACCGAAGCCGCACCAGTAGCCCTCGGGCTTGATGCGCTCGTTCGGGATCGAGCCCTCGACGATCAGGACGAACGGGTCCAGCTCACCGCGCTCGGCCTTGAAGAACCACTCGATGAAGTTGTCGGCGCCCTGGACGGGGCCGCACTCGAAGTCGATGAGCGGCCAGTGGACGGCCACCTTGGGCAGTCCGGGCAGGGCACCCAGCGCCAGCTCCTCGATCGTCGGCTGGGTCGCGGCGGTCAACGCCACCGAGTCCCCGTCGCAACTCAGGCCCGCGTTGATCCAGAGAATGTGTACGGTCGGGTCCTCCTGGGGTTCTTCCAAAAGGTCCGTGTCGGCCGTCGTGGCGGTCGGGGCGTCCATGAGCCCTCCTCGGGATCAGCCCTGGTCCAGGCACCTGATCAGCAGCCTCTGATTCCTGGATACGCGCCCACTTCCCACGGGGTAAGTGCACAGCGGCCCTATTGCCGCCGTGCACTGCCTCCTGCCAGGCGACACCCGGAAAAGTGCCGCCCGGCAGGTGGCGGCCCGGCAGCAGGCGGCAGGTGGCGGGCCCGGCAGCAGGCGGCAACCGGCAGGTGGTCGGCCGCGGCAGCAGACATACGCGGCCGGCCGTCGGCTCAGGCCCGGCCCGGTCCGGCGCGTGCGGTCGGCCGCTCGCGCAGCCCGATCAGGCGGCCCGGCCCGCTCAGCCGGCCGGCCGGCCGGGCCCCCTCAGTCCTGTGCGCCTGTTCGCCTGTCTGCCGAGGAGCTCAGCCTTCTTCACCGAGGAAATCGGACACCAGATCGGCGAACTCCTCCGGCGAGACGATCCGCGTGCCCAGCTTCTCCGCCTTGTCCCGCTTGGAACCCGCGCCCTCACCCGCGACCAGGAGCGAGGTCCGCCCGGAGACGCTGGACGAGGACCGGCCGCCGGCCCGCTCGACGAGCTCGTTCATCTGGTTGCGGGACAGCTTCTCCAGCGGGCCCGTCATGGCACCCGTCACCACCACGGCCATGCCGTCGAGCGGACGGGCTTGCGAGGCAGGCCCGCTGCCGTCCGCGGACTCTTCGCCGCCCGCGTCCGCGTCCTCGCCGACGGCCGGCGGGACCGCACCCGGCTCCGTCATGTTGACCCCCGCGGCGATGAGCTTGTCGATCAGCGGAGACAGCTCCTCGATCTCGGCGACGACGACCGCCGCCTTCTCCACCCCGATGCCGTCGACCTGCTGAAGCGCGTCGGGTCCCGCCGCGCGTATGTGCTCCATGGCCGCGAAGTGCCGGGCGATCCGACGCGACATCGAGCGCCCGGTGCCGCGCACGCCGAGGGCGCAGAACACTCTCGACAGGGGCCGGGACCTGGCCGTCTCGATGGCCGCCAGGAGGTTGTCCGTACTGGTCTCGCCCATCCGCTCCAGACCGAGCAGCTGCTCACGGGTGAGCGTGAACAGGTCGGCGATGTCGCCCACCAGGCCCGCCTCGACCAGCTGGACGACCCGGGTGTCGCCGAGTCCCTCGATATCGAGCTGGTCGCGCCCCGCGGCGTACGAGACGGAGGCCACCAGCCGGCAGTCGCGTCCGCGCACACAGCGCCAGCGCTGCTCGGAGGTGTCGATGCCGGAACCGCACTGCGGGCAGACCTCGGGAAAGACGATCGCCTTCTCATCGCCGGTCCGCAGATGGACGACCGGCGCCTCGATCCGGGGAATGATGTCGCCGGCCTTGTAGACCATGACGCGGTCACCCAGGCGCAGGTCACGGCGGGTGATGTCGGCGGGGTTGTGCAGCGTGGCGTAGGTGACGGTCGTGCCGTCGATCTCCACCGGCTCCAGGACGGCGCGGGGTGCAAGCGTCCCGGTCCGCCCTACGTTCCACTCGACGTCCAGCAGGGTGGTGACCTTCTCCACGGCGGGGAGCTTGTAGGCGATGGCCCAGCGCGGGGCTCGCGAGCCGGATCCGGCCGCGGCCTGGTCGGCCGCCCGGTCGGCCTTGATGACGATGCCGTCGATCCCGAACGGCAGATCCGCGCGCAGGGCGGCGATCTCCTCGATCCTCGCCATGATCTCGTCGGCCGTCGTCAGGGTGCGTGGGGCGACGGCGGTGTCCTCCGCGGTGTGCACACCCAGCGAGGCGACATGGGACATGAGGGTGCTGTGGGGCCACTGCGCGAGCTGGTCGGCGAGGTCGGTGCCGGTCCCGGACATCGGCATCGCCCCGTAGCCGAAGAAGGTCATCTCGACGCGGTAGGCCCGGTCCCGGGCGCGCAGGGTGCCGGCAGCGCCGTTGCGCGGGTTGGCGAAGGGGGCGCCGCCATGGGCCGTACGCACGGTGTTGGCCGCTTCGAACTGCTCGTTGGTCATCAGTACCTCACCGCGCACCTCGAGGGTGACCGGCTCGGCGAGCTGGTCGGGCAGGCCGGTGATCGTGCCGATCGCATGCGAGACGTCCTCGCCCGCGGTGCCGTCGCCGCGGGTGATCAGCCGGACAAGCCTGCCCTCCTCGTAGCGCGCGGCCACCGCGAGGCCGTCCAGCTTCGGCTCGACGCTCCACTGCTCGACGGGTCTGCCGATGCGCCGCTCCACCGACGCGGTCCAGGACGCCAGCTGCTCGGCGGAGAAGACGTTGTCCAGCGACAGCATCGGCACGGTGTGCGGCACGTCCCCCACGGCCGCACCGCCCGCCACCTTGCCCGTCGGCGAGGACGCCGAGACCTCCTCGGGATGCGCCTCCTCGTAGGCGGCTATCCCGCGGGCGAGCCGGTCGTACGCGTCGTCGTCGAGGGTGCTCTCCCCCGTCGCGTAGTACGCGGCGGCGGCGCGGGAGGCGGTTTCGACCGCCTCCGCGTAGGCGGAGGAGTCGGCGATCGATGCGGCCGCGGCAGGGGCGGCGGGTGAGGTCGTCGTCATGTGTCCATCCTGCCGCCCACCACTGACAACGCCCCCTCGCGAAGTCTGCGACCGGATCAACACGCCGAGTGACAAAAGGAGTTGCCGTCGGGCGGCCGTCGCACCAGGCTGAACGGCATGCTGTCCGACCTGACCCACGAG
Organism: Streptomyces sp. AM8-1-1; assembly: GCF_032229325.1. Taxonomy (NCBI): domain Bacteria; kingdom Bacillati; phylum Actinomycetota; class Actinomycetes; order Kitasatosporales; family Streptomycetaceae; genus Streptomyces; species Streptomyces sp. AM8-1-1. Next base: position 7,609,197 of record NZ_CP135086.1, on the reverse strand, counting down.
CTCATCGGTTCTCCGCTGATACTCGCCGTCGCCCTGCTCGCGGTCTTCCTCGACGCGCTGGTGCCGGTGATGCCGAGCGGCACGCTCGTGCTGGCCGCCTCTCTGTGGGCGACCACCCAGGAGGTCGGTCTGCTGGCCGTCGCGGTGCCGGTGGCGGCCGCTTCGGTGCTCGGGGACCTGCTCGTGGTGACGCTGGCACGCAGCCGCCCGCTGAGACGTCCGGCCCTGACATCCGCGGCGGCCAGGATGGGGAAGGCGCTCACCGGCCGGCTGGGGCGTACGACGGTGGCCGCCCGCTTCGTGCCGGGCGGCCGCACCGTGCTGGCGGTCGCCGTGGGCACCACGGGGGTGTCACGGCGTCGCCATCTGTTCTGGTCGGTGGTGGGAGGGGTGCTGTGGGCCGGCTATCTCACCGGCCTGGGACGGCTCAACAGTCTCTGGTTCGATGCTTCCTGGCTGGGTTTCGCCGTCTCGGTCGCGGCCACGGTCGTCATGGGCGCGTGCCTGGCACGCGCGCTGTCAGTAGGGAAGCACCCGGCCCGACGGGGTGCGCAGGTCCAGCTCTCGGGCGGGCCTCTGCGGAGCGGGCTTTCGGATACGGATCTGAGCGGCCTTGGCCATCGGACTCACCCTCTCAAGCCGCAACGGCTTCGTACGCGTCGGACCGTTGAGGAGAAGATTCCACCTGTGACTGGTGCGTACACATGGTGGACCTCCAACTTGTGGCGCGTGCGGCGACTTTGCCGCATGCTCTCTCCATCGGTTAGACCCCTGCTGCCCCCTGAACTCATCGCTCAACCCCCGGCCGGACCATCCCATTGCCCGGCCTGTGGCATATGACAGAGGCACCACCGTATCGAGTGTTGCCAAATCCCTTACGGGCCATCGCTCCCTGTGCAACAGTCGTAACTGGTCCATTGTTCAGACCGTGTTTCAGACTGGCCGTGGCCACGCCTGTATCGGAGTACGTCATGCCCTCCCATGTGTTCGCGGACCGTGCCGCACCACAGCCGCCGGAGCGTGGCGCCGTCGATGCTCTGATCACCCGGACGCGCCGGCTGCGCGGTGACGTGGACGCCGTACGCCGCGACGCCGTGCTGGAGGAGGACGATCCCCAGGGCCGCTGGCAGCGGGCGCTGTGCGACCTCGCCGTCCATCACTTGGACGACCTCGGCGCCCATCTGGGACAGCTGAAGGAAGGCCTGCCCGCGGAGTCCCTCGGTCTCTTCGAGGACGAACTCGCGGAGTACGAGGCCGACAGCGCGCAGAGCACCGGATCGCTCCTCAGCCGGGTCGGCAGCGCCGAGTGGAACCTCCTCACCGACGAGGTGAGCTGGTCCGACGAGCTCTATCAGATCCTCGGACGCTCCCCGCAGAGCGGTCCCATGACCCTGGACGAGCTGCCGTCGATCGTGTTCGCGGATGACCAGGCCCTGCTCACCTCGATGGTGACGGACTGTCTGGTCGACGGGCGCCCGATCGACGGCGAGTTCCGCATGGTCCGCGCCGACGGCCGCGTCCGTACGGTGCACATGATGGGCGAGCCCGTCCTCGACTCCGACGGGTCCACCGCCTCCATGTGGGCGGTCCTCAGGGACGTGAGCGAGCTGCGCCGCAGCGAGCGCGCGCTGCGCGAGAGCCGCGACCACGCACAGCGCAAACAGCACTTCGAGCAGACCGAGCGCCGGCTCGCGGTCGAACTCCAGGAAGCGGTGCTTCCGCCGTGGCGGGGTTCGCTCCAGTTCCCGCTCGACGGCCCCGCCGAACTCGACGTCGCCGCGCACTATCTGCCGTCCGCCAACAGCGCCCTGATCGGCGGTGACTGGTACGACGCCCTGCAACTGCCCCATGGCGGGTCGCTGTTGAGCGTCGGCGACCTCACGGGGCACGGCGTGAGCGCGACATCGGCCATGGCGATGCTGCTCGGTGCGCTGCGCGGCATGGCCGTCGCGGGTATCGAACCCGGACCGCTGATGGCGCACCTCAACCAGTTGCTGGAGACCTCCGTCCAGCCGGCCCTGGGCAGTGCGGTGTGCTGTCGCTTCGACCCGGCGAACCGCACCCTCTCCTGGGCGCAGGCGGGACACCCCGCCCCGCTGCTGTTCCGCAACGGGACGGGGCAGGTCCTCACACCCCCCGAGGGTGTGCTGCTCGGTGCCACCTCCGGCGCCACGTACGAGCAGGCCGAAGTACCCCTGCTCGCCGGTGACCTGTTGCTGCTGCACACGGACGGTCTGACGCGCACCAGCGCCGCAGGGGACAGCGACACCGGCCGGCTGCTGGCACTGGCGCCACGATTCGCCGCGGCCCGGGACGCGCAGGAGTGCGTACGGGCAGTCCTCGAGGTGTTCGGTGAAGGCGGCCGTGAGGACGACGCCTGCGTGATGGTGGTGAAGATCGGCGCCTAGGAGGCATCCGGTCCACCGGGCCCGACCGCACGGGGGTGCTGTGCACGGGCGCGAGCGTCCTGGGTATGAGCACGTGGGTCCGGGGTGTGGGCACGTGGGTCCCGGGCGCGGGTCGGATATCGGTGCACTCGGCGCGCTCGGCGCACTGCGCGCCTAGATGTCGGTGCTCCTCGCCTTCTTCGACGGGCCCGTGGGCAGGGCCTGCTGGATCTCCTGGCGCAGGTCCTCGATCCTGGCGTAGCCCGAGTACTGCCCGGTGAGCCGGTACATCTCCCGCAGCCGGTCCCACGTCCGGTGCGACGAGGTCTCTCCTATCGAGACGAGCGCCAGCCGTGCATAGCGGTCGGCCTGCTCGGGATCGTCCGCGATGAAACAGGCCGAGGCCAGGGAGATGTAGTCGAAGATCTTCGACCGCTGCCGTCCGCCCTCACGCAGTTGCAGCGCCTGCCGTGCGTGGTTCTGCGCGATGTTCGCGGCCGACGGGTCGTGCTCGGCCAGCGTGCGGTAGGCGAGCGCCTCCATGCCGTGCAGATCCGCCTCGTCGAACATCTGCATCCAACTGGGCGCCGGCACATCTCCCTTGTCGGAGACGAACAGGTCCTCGGCCTCACCGAGGGTGCGGCGCATGGCCTGACCGCGGCCCATGGAAGCCTGTGCCCAGGCCTCGATGGTGTGCAGCATCGCCCGGGTACGCGGCAGGGTCTGTTCACCCGAGCCGGTCTTGGCGAGCTTCATCAGGTCGAGTGCGTCGTCGGGACGGCCCAGATGGACCATCTGCCGGGCGGCACGGGAGAGCGCTTCGCCGGCCCGCGGGCGGTCGCCGCCCTCGCGTGCCGCGTGCGCGGCGATGACGAAGTACTTCTGGGCGGTGGGTTCGAGGCCGACGTCGTGCGACATCCAGCCGGCGAGTACGGCGAGGTTGGCGGCGACGCCCCACAGGCGCCGCTGGAGGTGGTCCGGGTGTCGGTAGGCGAGCATGCCGCCCACCTCGTTCAGCTGGCCCACCACGGCCTTGCGCTGGAGGCCGCCGCCACGGGCGGCGTCCCAGGCGCGGAACACTTCGACGGAACGTTCCAGAGCTTCGATCTCCTGCGATCCGATGGGCGCCGCCTCGTAGCGGTCGAACCCGACGGAGTCGGCTTGCAGGGCGTTCTCGAAATGTGGTGCGTTCTTGGCGAGTGCGGGGTCGGTGTGCAGCCAGTCGTGCATGGCGCTGCTGAGTGCGGAGCCTGCGGCGAGCGCGGCGCCCGCGCCCACCAAGCCGCGTCGGTTGAGCATGAGGTCCATTCCCGTGAATTCGGTGAGGACCGCCGCGGTGCGTTCGGGCGCCCACGGGAGGCCGTCAGGGTTGGTGTCACTTCCCTGCGCGTCCTTCCGCTTTCCTGCTCGCCCGCTTCGTACGAACCCGAGGTCCTCGATGGTCACGACACGACCGAGTCGCTCGGTGAACAGAGCTGCCAGCACGCGCGGCACGGGATCGCGCGGGGTCTCCCCCATGTCGATCCAGCGCCGCACCCGCGAGGTGTCGGTCGCCAGCTGCGGGTGGCCCATGGCCGCCGCCTGCCGGTTCACGAGTCTTGCGAGTTCCCCTTTGGACCAGCCGGCCAGGCGGAACAGGTCGCAGAGGCGGGTGTTGGGTTCTCCGGTCACGTCAAGCCCCCAGGTTCTCGGCTGAGTTGACAGTAACCCCCTGTCAGATGCGGGGCGACTATTCGCCAGGGTTCGCCAGGGTGCGCCAGATGGTGTGCCACCCGCGCTCTGGTGTGACGTAGGAACGCGCCACCCCGGCCCGGCAGCCGATCGCACTCCCCAGGGTGTTGACCGGCTGCCGGGGCGGGGCCGCGCACGCAAACTGTCGGCGCACGAAGGGATCTGTCACCCCCATGTACACAGCATCGTCCTCCGTGTCCGCCCCACACCGGCCGCAGCGCTCCGCCGTACCGGCCGGCTCCGGACCGTATCTCGACCCCACCAACGCCGGCCGGACTCGACGGCCGGTGGGGGCGGTCGGCCAACCCCTCAGCGGGAGAATCGACTTGTCCGGCCCTCAGGGCGCGCAGCTGCGCATGGCTGTCGCGTCGGTGCACCGCATCTGCCCGGAGTTCAATCCGGTCCAGGTGCTGCGCCGCAGCGGACGTTCGGTCCTGCTCGTCGGTACGACGGGGCGGATGACGGCGGTGGCCAAGTGTCTGCTCGACCACTCACCCGCATGGTCCGAACGGTTCCGGCACGAAATAGCTGCCTACCGCGCCTTCGTCCGGCACCGCCCACCGGTGCGGGTCCCGCGGCTGGTCGCCGCGGATCCCGACAACTGCACCCTGGTGATCGAGCGGATGCCGGGCCGGGCGGCGGCCCTCGCGCGACACCCGGCCGAGGCTCCGCCCCGTGCCGATGTGCGGGCCGCCCTCGGCGCGATCGCGCGGCTCAACACCTGGCGGCCGCCGGCCGGAATGTTCGACGCCCCCCTCGACTATGCGTCCCGTATCTCGCGCTATCACGAACTGGGTCTGTTCACCGACCGTGACCTCGGCGACCTCCAGAAGCTGCTGCACGGGCTGGCGCACGCCGGTGGCAAGCAGGGCATGGGCCAGTTCTGCCACGGCGACGCCTTACTGTCCAACATCCTGCTGTCGCCGACGGGGCCCGTGCTGGTCGACTGGGAGCACGCCGGCTGGTATCTGCCGGGGTACGACCTGGCCACCCTGTGGTCAGTACTCGGCGACGCTCCGGTGGCGAGGCGGCAGATCAGCCAGCTCGCCCAGCAGCAGGGGCCCGCGGCCCGGGACGCCTTCCTGGTGAATCTGATGCTGGTGCTGACCCGGGAGATCCGCACCTACGAGACAGCGGTGCAGCGCACGATGCGGGAGGCCGCTCCCGCGACGGGTGCCACCGCACCCGCCGCCGGCGGTCTGTCGGCCGGTGAGGAACAGCGACTGCTGCTCAGGCGGCTGCACGACGACTGCGCACTGGCCCGCCGGGCCGTGCGTGCGGCGGTCGGCACTCGCTGACCGGTCGCCACAGAGGGGGAAGTGCGCTGCGCGCCCAGTGCCGACACACTGGGCGCGCAGCGCGCTGTGCGGGCGATGTCCGGTGCCCCCGACGGCCCGTCAACCGTCCGGACGGCTCCGGGCCGAGCGGCCGTACACGCTCGCGCGGGGCACCCGGCGCACCACCTACGCACGGCGCGACGGATCACGATGCCCAAGTTCCCGCACGAGACCGCTTCGGTGCGGCTTCAGAGCGGTGATCCTCTGCTGCTGGACACCAACAGCGTCGTGGAACGACGGGGCGAGAACATCACCGAGGGCATGGACCGGCTCGCGCGCGCCTGACGGAGAACGCCGGCCGCTCCCCCGGTGAGCCGCTCGATCGGATCATCGCGGACTACACACGCTCGGCCCACGACGACGCCCGTCCGGCTCGCCGTTCAGGTGAACCGAGCCGCTCGCCGGGCCCGGGAACCGGGCGTCGCCGTGCCGTGGTCAATGTCCGTTCCGTGGAGGGGAATTGGCCCAGACCACTGACGCACCGCAGGCCCGCGGCCCCTCACCGCGAAACTCCCCGGAACCTGCGCTGACGTGCAAATTTCCTCCACCTGAGTGCGATTGACGGATCGTCCGGCAGCCGATACCCCTGTAGTCGAGACCGACCCCGCAGGCCCCGCCACGCACCATCCGCCCCTGGAGGCTGCCTTGCAACGTTCCGCCCCCGCGCGCCCGCGAAGCGCCCGCCGTCGCATGCTGAGGGCAGGGGGCGCGGTGGCGTCCGCAGCCCTGCTGCTGCCGCTGGTCTCGGCCGGCCCGTCCGCCACCGCCGAGCAGGGCGGATCCGGGTCGCTCCAGCGCGAGTTCGCCGCGGCCGCCGCGCAGTACCGCGTACCGCAGAGCGTGCTGCTCGGTGTGTCGTATCTGCAGTCCCGGTGGGACACGCACGGAGGCGCTGCGAGTGTCACCGGCGGCTACGGGCCGATGCATCTCACGGACGCCCGCACGGCGCTGGCCGAGGCTCCGCACCATTCCCACGGCAGCGAGGACCCGCGCGGCGACGACGCCCGTAAGCCCCTGCGGGCCGCCGGGACCGCGCTGCCGGATCCCGCTGAACTCCCTTCCCGGCTGCGGACGCTGGAGCGCGCGGCCGAGCTGTCGGGCTACAGCGCGGCGCAACTGCGGGACAACGCCGCGGCCAATGTGCGCGGCGGCGCGGCCCTCCTCGCCGACGCGCAGAAGAAGCTGGGCCGACCGCTGAGCGACCGGCCCTCCGACTGGTTCGGCGCCGTCGCCCGCTTCTCGGGCGCCGACGACACGGCGACCGCCGCGGTCTACGCGGGCGACGTCTTCGACGTGATCCGCACCGGCCAGTCCCGCACCACGGACAGCGGCGAGCATGTCTCCCTGGCGGCCGACCCGTCGGCGGTCACCGACGCCGGGCAGACGGCCCGGCTCGGGCTGCGCACGGCGGACGCAGGGAAGACCGAGTGTCCGCGGACCGTGGCCTGCGAGTGGATCCCGGCGCCGTACGAGGAGTTCGGCGAGGGCGAGTACGGCAACCACGACCTGGCGAACCGCCCTGCGTCGCAGTCGGTGAAGTACATCGTCGTCCATGACACCGAGGGTTCCTGGGACACCACCCTGAAGCTGGTGCAGGACCCGACGTATGTGTCGTGGCAGTACACCCTGCGGTCCTCCGACGGGCACATCGCCCAGCACGTGCCGCTCAAGGACGTCGCCTGGCACGCCGGCAACTGGTACGTGAACGCGAAGTCGGTGGGCCTGGAGCACGAGGGCTTCCTGGTCTCGCCGGACGCCTGGTACACGGAGGCGATGTACCGCACCTCGGCACGGCTGGTGCGGTATCTGGCGCAGCGGTACGACATCCCGCTGGACCGGCAGCACATTCTCGGGCACGACACGGTGCCGGGCACCACCCCCGCGACGATCGCCGGCATGCACACCGACCCCGGCCCGTACTGGGACTGGGCGCACTACTTCACGCTGCTGGGCCGTCCGTTCGTGCCGGGTGCCGGTCCCCGCAGCGACGTGGTGACCATCCGTCCCGACTACGTCCGCAACCAGCCTCTCTACACGGGCTGTGTGAAGCCCGCCGAGGCGTGCGCACCGCACGGCTCGGGTGCGGTCCGGCTGCACACCGCCCCGGCGGACGACGCGCCGCTGGTCAAGGACATCGGCCTGCGGCCCGGCGGGCAGGACTCGACCACCGGGGTCAACGACACGGGTGCGCGTGCCTCGACGGGCCAGCAGTACGCCGTGGCGGAGCGCCGCGGCGAGTGGACCGCCATCTGGTATCTCGGACAGAAGGCCTGGTTCCACAATCCGCACAGCCGGCCGACAGCTGTGGGCGCGCGGGAGGCCCTGCTGACCCCGAGGGCCGGCCTGGCGGAGATCCCGGTGTACGGGCGCGCCTATCCGGAGGCGGCCGCCTATCCCGAGGGTGTGCCGGTGCAGCCGGTGTCGCCGCTGCCGTACAAGCTGCTCGCCGGGCAGAAGTACGTGGTGGGCGACCGGGTCCCGGGTGAGTACCTGTACGCGACGACCTTCGATGTGGCGGGACATCGCGTCGTGCGGGGCAAGGAGCTGTACTACGAGATCCAGTTCGGGCACCGGGTGGCGTTCGTGAAGGCCGCGGATGTGCGCGTCCTGAGGTAGCCGGCGGGCGCCACCGGTCGAGGGGTCCGGTGGCGCACCGTCTCCTCTTTGTGAGCTTGTGTGACTAATGGGCCGTTGTGCGTGGGCCGTCCGAGGGACGGGTAGGGCTCGCCCGTCCACCCGGTCCGCGCTGGCGCGGATGCTCACCGAAAGGCCCACGCACAGATGGCACAGCCCTTCGTTCTGCCGGACTTCTACGTCCCGTATCCGGCACGGCTCAACCCCCATGTCGAGGAGGCACGGCGGCACACCAAGGAGTGGGCCCGCGGCATGGGGATGCTGGAGGGGTCCGGCATCTGGGAGGAGGCCGATCTCGACGCGCACGACTACGCCCTGCTGTGCGCCTATACGCACCCCGACTGCGGTGCCGAGGCGCTGTCCCTGGTGACCGACTGGTATGTGTGGGTCTTCTTCTTCGACGACCATTTCCTCGAGGTCTTCAAGCGCAGCCAGGACCGTGAGGGCGGCAAGGCGTATCTGGACCGGCTGCCGGCCTTCATGCCGATGGGCTCCACGGCCGACATCCCGGAGCCGCAGAACCCGGTGGAGGCGGGACTGGCCGATCTGTGGGCGCGGACCGTGCCGAGCATGTCCGACGGCTGGCGGGCCAGGTTCGCCGAGTCCACGGCGAACCTCCTCAACGAGTCGATGTGGGAGCTCACCAACATCAACGAGGGGCGGATCTCCAACCCCGTCGAGTACATCGAGATGCGCCGGAAGGTCGGCGGCGCACCCTGGTCGGCGGGGCTCGTGGAGTACGCGGCGGGCGCCGAAGTGCCCGAGGCGGTCGCGGACTCACGTCCGCTGCGAGTGCTGCGGGACGCGTTCTCCGACGGTGTCCATCTGCGCAACGACCTGTTCTCCTACCAGCGCGAGGTGGAGGACGAGGGTGAGCTGAGCAACGGTGTGCTCGTGCTGGAGACCTTCCTGGGGTGTACGACGCAGGAGGCGGCCGAGGCGGTCAACGACCTGCTGACCTCTCGGGTCCAGCAGTTCGAGAACACCGCGCTGACCGAAGTCCCCGCCCTCTGTGTGGAGAAGGGCCTGACTCCGGTCGACTGCGCCGCGATCGCCGCGTACACCAAGGGACTTCAGGACTGGCAGTCCGGTGGTCACGAATGGCACATGCGCTCCAGCCGCTATATGAACGAGGGCGTGGACACCGGGCCTTCACATGTCGGCGGGGTGGTGGGCACCTCGGCCCTCGACATCACGACACTCTTCGGCCGTCCCGCGGCATCGCGGCTGCGCGGCCTCGCCCACGTTCCGCACCAGCGGGTGGGACCGTCGCTGTTGCCCGACTTCGACCTGCCGTTCCCTCTCTCCATCAGTCCGCACCACCGGGACGCGCTCGACAAGTCGGTCGCCTGGGCGGACCGGATGGGCCTGCTCGGGGACATCTGGGACGGGCCGATGCTGCGGGGTTTCGACTTCGCGTTGTGCTCGGCGGGCCTGGACCCGGACGCCACGGCCGAGGAACTGGAGCTCAGCGCGGAGTGGCTGACCTGGGGCACCTACGGCGACGACTACTACCCCCTCGTCTTCGGCCGTCCGCGCAATCTCGTCGGGGCGAAGCTGTGCAACGAGCGGCTGTTGGCCTGTATGCCCGTCGACGAACCGGCCGCTGCCTCGGCCCTTGCCGTCAGCCCGATGGAGCGAGCGCTCGCCGATCTGTGGGCGCGCACCGCCGGCCCGATGGAAGGCGGGGCACGGGTGGGACTGCGCCGGTCGATCGAGGTGATGCTCGAGAGCTGGTTGTGGGAGCTGCACAACCAGGCGCAGCACCGCGTCCCCGACCCGGTCGACTACATCGAGATGCGCCGGCTGACCTTCGGGTCGGACCTGACGATGAGCCTGTGCCGGCTGCGGCACGAGGGGGAGTTGCCACCGGAGGTGCTGCGCAGCGGGACGGTGCGGAGCCTGGAGAACGCCGCAGCGGACTACGCCTTTCTCGTCAACGATCTCTTCTCCTACCAGAAGGAGATCGAGGTCGAGGGTGAGGTGCACAACGCGGTCCTGGTGGTGCAGACGTTCTTCGACTGCGACTATCCGGCCGCGGTCTCCATCGTCGACGATCTGATGCGCGGCCGGCTCCGCCAGTTCCTTCACGTCAAGGAGCGGGAACTGCCGCTGCTGTACGAGGACTTCTCCCTCGACAAGGCGGGAAGGGCCGCACTCGACGCCTATGTGCACGAGCTGGAGGACTGGCTGGCGGGCATCCTCAACTGGCACCGGGGGGTGCGCCGTTACCAGGCGGAGGATCTGCGCAGGGGCGCGGGCACGACGCTGCTGAAGGAGCCGACGGGGCTCGGCACCTCGGCGATGCGGGTGGCCGCGATGCTCGCTCGATAGCGGCGGCCGAGGAACGCGGGCCGCGGAGCCGGACGGGTTTCGCGGCCCCGCACCGGAAGGCGGCCGGAAGGTCAGCCCTGTTCGAGCCGCAGGGTCAGCCCTGCTGGAAGAGTTCCGCGGGCAGCGGCTTGAGCAGCGCGTACAGGTCGTCCGTGATCGGACGGTCCCAGCTGGCGATGGTGACCAGCACATTGTCGCTGCGGTCGAACTGGACGCAGGAGATACGGCTCTCGGAGAGCTTGAGCCGGCGGACGATCAGCAGATTGTCCCCCTGCATCACCGGCAGGTCCTCCGTCTCGACGACCTCGACGGGCTCCTCGTTCTCCAGGGCCAGCAGCAGCTGCGCCACCTCGAAGGGGACCTGTCCCTCGTCGACCTCGCGGGCGGGCGAGCCCTCCGGGAGGTTGCCGATGATCATCGCCGGGCCGCGGCCGCCGAACAGGTCGTACCGCAGAAAGACTCCCTGACAGGAACCGTCGGGAGCGGGAAGGAGGCCCGCGCCGAGGTTGCCGGGCCAGTCTCCCGGGTCCATGGCCAGGACGTCGAAGTCCGGACCCGCGGGAGTGGCGGCGCTGCGGCGGCGGAGGAAGGACATACCGCCATGGTACGTGTCCGCAAGGGTGCGCCAGAGCCGGGGCCGGGTGCCTTCGGGCTACTGTTCGGTCACCTTCCGCGCCCGCCGACCGTCGCCTCCTCGGTGTCCTCGCCGAGTGCCGCGGCGAGTCCCGCCTCGTCGGTGCCGACCTTGCGGTAGACGGCCGAGAGCAGCTTGATCACGGCGGGTTCGTCGAGGTGCAGGGCGGCGGCCACGGCGGCCGCGTCGTCCCCCTTCACGGTCAGCAGGGCCGCGGTCCGCTCCCGGGTGGTGAGGGCGTCCGTCTCGATGGCGCGCAGCCGTCGGGGGCGCAGCCCCGCGGCGGCGAGCTCGTCGCGGGCGGTGTCCGCGAGCCCGTCGGCGTCGCACTGGCCGGCGGCCTCCAGCCCTCGGTAGAGATACTCCGCGGCCTCCTTCGGGTGGCCGGTGCCGCGCAGATGCGTGCCGAGGCCGACGAGGGCGCGGGCCAGTTCGTACGCGGCCGGTGAGCGTTCGAGGCAGGTGACGGCTTCCCGCAGGAAGGCGGTGCGCTCGCTGCCGTCGTACACCTCGGCGGCGACCCGCAGTGCCTGGCCGATCCCGGAGGCGGTGGCGTACCGGCGGGCACGCTGGACGGCGTCGAGGGCGATGGTCCGCGCTCTCTCCGGTGCGTCGTGGGCCTCGGCGAGGGCGAGATGGAGCTGCCAGGGGCACCAGGCGGGGTTGCGCATACCGCGCGGGTCGAGCCGGCGGCCCACGGCGGCCAGCTCGACGGCCGCCTCCTTGGTCCGGCCCCTGGCGAGCAGCAGTTCGCCGTAGACGGACTGCGAGTCGGGGAAGGTGACGGCCGCGGGGAAGGGCTCGCCGAAGCCGTGGTCCTGCGCGACGGTGATCGCCTCGTCGGTGCGGCCGCGGGCGAGCAGTACCTCGATGAGGGTGCCGACGGCGTACCACGCGGCCGGGGTGCGGGGACCGACACGCTCGGCGAGACGCAGTCCCGCCCGGACGAAGTCCTCGGCCTCGGCGAGCCGCCCGCGCCGGTAGCGGATGTACGCCAGCAGGGTGTAGGCGAAGGAGAGGTGGGCGCCGCGCCAGCCCTGGCGCTCGAACTCCGCCGTACCTGCCGCGAACAGTTCCTCGGCCCGGCCGGGCCGGTCCGCGTAGAGGAACGCGAGCGCTACGAGCACCGGGACTTCGAAGCCGCGGTCCTCGACCGCCCAGCTCAGGCCGCCCTCCAGAGCGCGTTCGGCGTGGTGGAGCGCGACGGAGGCGGGTTCGGCACGCAGCGTGGCGTCCCAGGCGCGCAGCCCGATGATGTACCGCTCGGTGAGATCGGTGCCGGGGAGGCGGTCGGCGAGGCGGGCCAGCCGCCGGGAGCGGGCCGGGGAGTCGGGTTCGTCCGCGCGGAAGGCGTCCCACATGAACTTCTCGGACTGCATCCGCAGCCGGGTGCGCGGGTCGGTCGAGCGCCGGGTCTCGCGCGCGAGCGCGTCACAGGCTTCGGCGAGGCGGTCGGAGTGGGCGAGGACCTGGGAGAGGCGGTAGACGATGGCCTGGCGCAGGGCGGGGTCGGTGATGGGTTCTTCGAGTGCGGCCCGCAGATGGTTGACCGTGGTGGCGGGTTCCGTGAGCAGGGAGGCGCAGCCCAGTTCGTACAGGACGGCGGCCCGGTCGTCGAAGGCCGGCGGCTCGCGCAGTGCGCGGGCGAGGAAGCGGCGGGCGGCGTCCGGGGCACCTGCGCGCAGGGTCTCTCCCGCCGCCCGGCGCAGATGCTGGACGACCCAGGGATCGCCGTCGGGATGGGCCTCCATCAAGTGGCGGGCGGCGGCGGTCGAGCCGAGCCCGGCGTCGACGACCGCCCAGGCGGCCAGGCCGTGCAGCGCGACGCGCACGGCATCGGGAATGGCCCGGTATACGGCGGTGGCGATCAGCGGGTGGACGAATTCGAGGGTGTCGGAGCCGGTGAGGATACGGGCGTCGCGCAGCCGGTCCGCGGCGTCGGCCGCCGCCTCGCTGCCGAGCCCGGCGACGGAAGCGGCGAGCGACGGCTGGATCTCGGTACCGAGGACGGCTCCGGCCCAGGCGAAGCGGACGGTGGAGGTGCCGAGCCGCTCCAGCCGGGAGACGAGACCGCTTCCCTTGACCGCGGCGGCGAGGTCGCGCAGCAGGTGGGCGCCGGCTTCGAGGGGTTCGATGCCGCGGTCGCTGACCTTGGCGGTGAGTTCGACGGCCTCGAAGGGGTTGCCCGCGGTGACGGCCCAGCATTCGCGGCAGAACGCCTCGTCGGCATGCGCGCCGAGCCGGTCGCGTACGAGACTGCCCACGGCCGGGGCGGTCAGCGGTGCGAGGTCGATGGGGCGTTGTCCGGCCCGCCCGGTGATCCCCCGGAACTGCTGGGCATGGTCGGGGAGTTCGTCGGGGCGGTAGGCGACGACGAGCAGCATCGGCAGTTCTTCGGCGCGCGGCGCGTACGCGGCGAGCCAGCTCAGCGACTCCGGGTCGGCCCAGTGGGCGTCGTCGAGGACCAGGACGAGCGGGGCGCGCTGCACGGCGAGGTGGGTGAGGACCCAGTCGAGCCCGTCGCGCAGGCCCTGCGGGTCGGGCGGGGCGCCCGCGTCCGCGGTGCACAGTCCGAGCGCCGGGCCCACGATGGCGTACCAACTGCCCAGTTGCATGCGCAGGGTGGCCTCGGAGGTGCCGGCCAGCTGGGGCTGGATCAGCTGGCGGGCGACGTGGAAGGCGACCTGCTGCTCCTGCTCGCCGCCGCGTGCCGAGAGAACGGTGCAGCTCTTTGCGGCCGCCCGTCGGCGCACCTCGTTGAGCAGCGTCGTCTTGCCGAGACCCGCGGGGCCGGCGAAGGCGAGCAGCGCGCCGCGCGGCCGCTCGGGCGGGTCGAGGTCGTCCGTCCGGAAGCCGGTGAGCTCATCGAGAGCTTCGTCGACGGCGGCCAGTTCGGCCTCACGCTCGAAGAGTCGGCGTCTCGTTCCGCCGGCACGTCGCGTCATCTGTAACCCCCACGGCCGGGCGTGCTCCCGGCGCGGTGAAGGGGCCGCCGGCACACGTCCTTGAGGCACCTCAGCGTACGCCCGCGCGCGCTCTCAGGGACCTGTCCTTGCGAAACGTGGGCGTCCGGAAAGGGAGTTGTCGGTACGTGGGGAGTTCTGCGGCCCGGCCCGCCGCACATGTATACGACCGCGTGCGGTGGGCCGGGGTCTGCCTGGTGAGGTGCGGCCGCCGTGGGCGCAGGACCGCGAAGTCCTAGGCGGAGGTCTGGGTCGGGCTCATTCCGGGGCCGGCGGTTCCGTTGATCTTCTCTATCGCCTGCCGTGCGTGTTCGCCGGGTGATCGTCCGGTGAGCGAGGAGACGGACGACGGCGCGGTCTGCTGCGCTGCCGCGGGCCTGGCATGGCTCGCGGTCGTCCGCGAGCGGAGCCGGTGGCCGACGGCCTCGTCGAGGCTCACGGGGCGCTGCATCTGGGCTGACAGCCGACCCGCTTCCTGACCCAGCGCGGCGACGTCCTCCCATTGCAGACGGACCACCAGGCGGAGTTCGGCCTCCCCGTCAGGGAGGGCTTGGAGAGACGGGTTGATGGCGTCATTCATGGCTGATCCTCACGCTGTTGGAACGGAATCCTCGCGGGACGCTGCGCACCCCGGCGTGCGGGGCATGCAGAGTCATACGGGAGAAGTCCGCGCAGCGTTCACTCACACGTGTAGGCACGTACGGGTGTACGAGTCGGGCCGTCGGCGGGGTGCCGCACGAGTGCGCGAGGGACGCGCGGTGCGGACGGGCCGTGCGGGACGCGTGGTGCGGACGGGCCGTACGGGACCTGAGGCGCGCGCACGGCGGCAGGATCGGTCGCCCGCACCGCAGCCCGCGGATGGCAAACAGGCGGACGGGGTTCACGGCCCGCGCGGATGACCGGGGCAGGCGCCTCCCCCGGCCCCGTCCCGCATCGACACGCGCCCCGAGGGGTCCACGCGGCATCGCTTCGGTGGCCGCAGCGGTCGGACCGTCGCGGCCACATCGACCGGGATCGAGGGCGGGCGGGAGGGGGAAGGGACAGCGCGAGCCGTCAGGTGAGGTCGAACTCCCCACCGCGGGCGTTCAGCACGAACGCTCGCCATTCCGCCGGTGTGAAGATCAGGGACGGGCCCTCCGGCCGTCCGCCGTTGCGCATCGCGATGAAGCCCTCCACGAAGGCGATCTGGACATCCCCCGTTCCCTGACTGCCGGACTGCCAGTCGGCGTTGGTGAGGTCGAGTTCAGGCTTGTCCCAGCCCGAAAACATCTGCGTGGTGGTCGTGCTCTCGGCCACGTCCGTGCTCCTCCCGCATCGTCTCCGGCCTCAGACTAGCGATCGTCCCCGGTCACCGACAGGCCGCGGAAGAAGGCCGGGAGCCACCGGGGACGGAAGGACGCGTCAGGTGCGGGGCGGCTCCGCGCCGACGAGCCACATCGAGAAGAACTGCGACCCTCCGCCATACGCGTGCCCGAGGGCTCTGCGAGCTCCTTCGACCTGGTGCTCGCCCGCCCGGCCGCGTACCTGAAGTGCGGCTTCGGCGAAGCGGATCATGCCGGAGGCGCCGATGGGATTGGTCGACAGCACTCCGCCCGACGGGTTCACAGGCAAGTCCCCGTCGAGTTCGGTGACGCCGGACTCGGTGAGTTTCCAGCCCTCGCCCTCGGCGGCGAAGCCCAGGTTCTCCAGCCACATCGGTTCGTACCAGGAGAAGGGGACGTACATCTCGACGGCGTCGATCTCCCGGCGCGGGTCGGTGACGCCGGCCTGCCGGTAGACATCGGCGGCGCAGTCCTTGCCGGCCTGCGGCGAGACGAAGTCCTTGCCGGCGAACATCGTCGGTTCGCTGCGCATCGCACCGCCGTGCACCCAGGCGGGCGGGTTCGGTGCGCGCGAGGCCCCGGCCCGGTCGGTGAGGATCATCGCGCAGGCGCCGTCGGAGGAGGGACAGGTCTCGGAGTAGCGGATCGGGTCCCACAGCATCGGGGAGGCCTGGACCTTCTCCAGCGTGATGTCGTGCTCGTGGAGATGGGCGTACGGGTTCTTCAGCGCGTTGCGGCGGTCCTTGTAGGCGACCAGGGAGCCGACCGTGTCGGGGGCTCCGGTGCGCCGCATGTAGGCGCGTACGTGCGGGGCGAAGAAGCCGCCGGCGCCGGCGAGCAGGGGCTGCTGGAAGGGGACCGGCAGGGACAGGCCCCACATGGCGTTCGACTCGGACTGCTTCTCGAAGGCGAGGGTGAGGACCGTGCCGTGTACCCGGGAGGCCACCAGGTTGGAGGCGACGAGGGCGGTGGAGCCGCCGACCGAGCCCGCGGTGTGCACCCGCAGCATCGGTTTGCCGACGGCGCCGAGCGCGTCGGCGAGGTAGAGCTCCGGCATCATGACGCCCTCGAAGAAGTCGGGGGCCTTGCCGATCACCACGGCGTCGATGTCCGCCCAGGTCAGCTCGGCGTCGTCGAGTGCTCTGCGGGCGGCTTCGCGTACCAGGCCGGCGATGGAGACGTCCCGGCGGGCGGCGACGTGTTTGGTCTGGCCCACGCCGACGACGGCGACGGGTTCCTTGCCTCGGGCGGTGTCAGGCACGGTCCTCCCCTTCCAGGACGGCGACCAGGTTCTGCTGAAGGCAGGGGCCGGAGGTGGCGTGGGCGAGTGCCCGGTCGGACTCGCCGCGATGGATACGGGCGGCGGCCTCGCCCAGCCGGACGAGGCCGGTCGCCATGACCGGATTGGCGGCCAGCGCTCCGCCGGACGGGTTGACCCTCACGCTGTCGTCGAGGTCGAGAGCTCGCCGCAGGACGACTTCCTGGGAGCTGAACGGCGCGTGGAGTTCGGCGGTGTCGACAGGCCGCTCGAAGACTCCGGCGCGCTGTGCGGCGAGCCGGGTGGAGGGCGAGTCGGTCAGATCGCGTACACCGAGACTGTGGGCCTCGATCCGGTGGTCCATCCCCCGGATCCAGGCGGGTCGTTCGCACAGATCACGGGCGCGGTCCCCGGCGGCGAGGATCACGGCGGCGGCGCCGTCCCCGATCGGGGAACAGTCCCCGGCCCGCAGCGGCTGGACGATGTACTCGCCCTGCGGAACCGATCCGCTGAGCTGGGCGTGCGGGTTGGTCCGGGCGTCGTCGCGGTTGCGGGCGGCGACGGCGGCCAGCTCCGGCTCGTCCACGCTTCCGGCATCGATCAGCGCCTGCGCCTGGAGTGCGGCGAGCGCCGCCGAGTCGGGCCAGAGCGGGGCCAGGTAGTAGGGGTCGAGCTGGCGGGTGAGGACGTCCCGCACCTGGCCGGGGGACGACTTGCCGTAGGAGTAGACGAGTGCAGTGTCGGCCTCACCGGTGAGGATCTTGACCCAGGCTTCGTACAGCGCCCAGGCGCCGTCCATCTCCACATGGGACTCGGAGATGGGCGGCCAGGCACCGACGCCGTCGAGGGCCATGGTGAAGGAGAAGGCCCGTCCGGCGAGATAGTCGGAGGAGCCCGAGCAGGTGAAGCCGATGTCGCCGGTCTTCAGGCCGGTGTGCGCGAGGACCTCGTGGAGGACCGGCATCAGCATCTCGACCTCGGAGAGGTCGTCGCTGCGGCGCCGGTGGTCCGTCTGCGCGAAGGCGACGATCGCCACGTCGTGCGTCACAGCAGCTCCTTGTAGGTGTCGTAGTCGGCGTCGGGTTCGCCGGTGGGGCGGTAGTGGTCGGGGTGGCGGCCGCCCGGTTTCCACACCGGCTCCACCCGCAGTCCCATCCGCACCTGGTCGTAGGGCATCCCGGCGATGCGCCCGTGCAGGGCGAGGTCGGCGCCGTCCAGGGCGATGTGGGCGTAGACGTACGGGACCTCGATGTCGAGGTTCTTGGCCTTGATGTTGACGATGCAGTAGGTGGTGACCGTGCCGCGCGGACCGACCTCGACGCGGTCCGTGGTGGCGACGCCGCAGGTGGGGCAGGCGCCCCGGGGCGGCACATAGACCTTGTGGCAGGAGGGGCAGCGCTCACCGACGGTCCGGTGGTCGGCCAGCGCGGCGATGTGCGCGGTCTGGGCGCGGCCGGGCGAATAGACGTAGTCGAGCCGGGCGGGCGCCACGATGCCGGTGACGGCGTCGTCGAACTGCCCGTCGTGCTCCGTCCCGTGGACCTCGGGCTCGCCGTCGTACGGCTCGAAGCAGGCGATGTCGGTGATCGCGCCGGTCCGTTCCCCGGCCCAGCGGACGCGCACCCGCATCCCGGTGCGGACGGCCTCGGGCCCGGGTGCGTCGAGGGCGTGCAGGAGGGAGGTGTCGGCGCCGTCGAGCCGCACCAGCACCCAGGCGAACGGCTCGCTCAGGGGCTGACCGCGTCGCGGGGCCGGGTTCCAGGCCCACGTGGTGACGGTCCCGCAGGAGCCGACCTCGACCAGGTCACGGATCTCCTCGGCGGTGACCGGGTCGTACTCGACGGGCGGTACGAGCACCCGGCCGTCCTCCGTCCGTACGCCGAGGACCGTCCGCTCGCGCAGTCCGGTGAGAAAGGCGCTCTGTACGGGGCCGAGTGAGCGGGTGAAGGGGAACTCGACGACCAGCGGGGCGCTCAGCAGCTCGGGCATCCGGGGTCTCTCCCTCGGGTCAGGCGCGGCGGTAGACGGGGTCGCGCTTCTCGGCGAAGGCACGGGCGCCTTCCTTGGCGTCCTCGGTGTCGAAGACCGGCCAGCCGCGTTCGAGTTCGGCGGCGAGTCCTTCGGTCTCGGTCATCTCGGCGGTCTCGTAGACGGATGCCTTCACCGCCTCGACGGCGAGCGGACCGCAGGCGTTGATCTGCTCGGCGACGGCGAGGGCCTTGTCGAGCGCCGTCCCGTCGGGAACGACGTGGCCGATGAGCCCGATGTCCCGCGCCTCATCGGCGCTGTAGGGCCGGCCGGTGAGCAGCATCTCCAGGGCGTGGGTGCGCGGGATCTGGCGCTGGAGCCGTACGGTCGAGCCGCCGATGGGGAACAGTCCCCGCTTCACCTCGAACAGTCCGAAGGTGGCACTGCGGCCCGCGACCCTGATGTCGGTGCCCTGAAGAATCTCGGTGCCGCCGGCAACGCAGGCACCCTCGACCGCGGCGATCACCGGTTTGCGGGGGCGGTGATGACGGAGCATGGCCTTCCAGTGCAGATCCGGGTCCGCCTTCATCCGGTCGCGGTACTGCTCTCCGTCCATCCCCTGGCCGGCAAGCGCCTTGAGGTCCATGCCGGCGCAGAAGGCTCCGCCGGCGCCGGTGAGCACGACGGAGCGTACGGAGTCGTCCTCGTCGGCCTCGATCCAGCCGTCGTGGAGGCCGACCAGCATCGGCAGCGAGAGGGCGTTCTTCGCCGCCGGCCTGTTCAGGGTGAGCACGAGTGTGGCGCCTTCGCGCCGCACGGTGAGGTGCTCGGTTCCACCTCGTTCTTCCATGTGCGGACCTCCCGTCTCGACCTGGAACAGGTTGCAGTAGGCCGGGGCCCAGTTCAATAGTTTTCTGACACCCAGTCAGATTTCTTCTGCGGCGCCCCTTCCCAGTTGTGTCCCCCGGCGCTCTAATGACCGCCGAGCCGGAGTTCGCCGGGGATGCGCCGCGGTCAGGAGGAACGGTGGAGTACAACCTTGCCGACCTGTTCGAGTCGGTCGTCGACGTGGTCCCCGACCGCGAGGCGCTTGTGTACATCGACCACCCCGGCACCGGCGCGGAACGCAGGCTCACCTACGCGGAGCTCGACGCCGCGGCCAACCGTGTCGCCCACCATCTGCTCGGCGCGGGCATCGAACCCGGCGAGCATCTCGGCCTGCACCTCTACAACGGCATCGAGTATCTGCAGACCGTGCTGGGCTGCCTCAAGGCGAGAGTCGTACCGGTCAACGTCAACTACCGCTACGTGGAAGAGGAACTCGTCTACCTCTACCGCGACGCCGACCTCGCGGCCCTGGTCTTCGACGCGGAGTTCACCCGGCGGGTCGCGGCCGCGCTGCCGAAGACACGGAAGCTGCGGCATCTCGTCCGCGTGGGCACACCCCCGCAGGACGCACCGCCGCTGGACGCCGTGCCCTTCGCCGACGCGACGGCGGGCGCATCACCCGGGCGAGGCTTCGAACAGCGTTCCGCAGACGACCAGTTCATCATCTACACCGGGGGCACCACCGGCATGCCCAAGGGGGTGATGTGGCGTCAGGAGGACCTGTTCTTCTCCGGATTGGGCGGCGGTGCGCCGACCGGCGAGCCGGTCTCCTCGCCCGAGGAGCTCGCCGAGCGGGTGGCCGCCGGCGGTGACGGGATCACCTTCTTCCCCACTCCCCCGCTGATGCACGGCACGTCCACCCTCACCGCGTTCATCGGCTTCAACTTCGGCCAGCGGATCGTGGTCCACCGCAAGTACGTGCCGGAGGAGGTCCTCCGGACGATCGAGAAGGAGAAGGTCACCAGCGTGTCCCTGGTCGGCGACGCGATGCTGCGGCCGCTGATCGACGCGCTGAACGGGCCCCTGAAGGGCACCGACCTGTCCGCGTTGTTCAGCGTCTCCTCGTCCGGCGCGATCATGTCGGAGACGGTACGGGCGCAGTTCTCCGCGCTCGCGCCGAACGTGATGCTGCTGAACAACTTCGGTTCGTCGGAATCCGGGTTCAACGGCACCGCGACGGAGGACTCCGGCCCCGAGAAGGGCTTCCGGTTGCGGGTCAACTCCCGTACGGAGGTGGTCGACCCGGCGACGTACGAACCGGTCGCGGTGGGCGAGCCGGGCCGGATCGCCCAGCGCGGGCATGTACCCCTCGGCTACTACAACGACCCCAAGAAGACCGCGGAGACCTTCTTCCAGCGCGGCGACGAGCGATGGGTGCTGCTCGGCGACATGGCGACGGTCGACGAGGAAGGCATCGTCACCGTCCTCGGCCGCGGCTCGCAGTGCATCAACACCGGTGGCGAGAAGGTGTATCCGGAAGAGGTCGAGCAGGCGCTCAAGTCCCACCCCGATGTGTACGACGCGCTGGTGGCCGGGGTGCCGGACGCCACCTGGGGCAACCATGTGGCCGCGGTGGTGCAGGTGCGCCAGGGGGCGACGGAGCCCGGTCTGGAGGAGATCCAGTCGCACTGCCGCACCCGGCTGGCCGGCTACAAGATTCCGCGCCAGCTGGTGATCGCGAAGGAGATCCAGCGTTCGCCGAGCGGCAAGGCGGACTACCGCTGGGCGCGCACGGTGGCGACGGAGGCCGCCGGGCAGTGAGCGCCCGGACACGGATGCCTCGCCGGGGCGCTTCCTTCAGGACGCCCCGGCGAGAAGTCGCTCCATGGACTCGGCGGCCCGCACGGCCGCGTCGCCGCAGCAGTTGTTGAACAGGACGTGGAGCTGCTCGGCCCGCCGGGACATCTCCGTCAGCCGGGGCAGCCACTCGGTCAACTCGCCGTCCGTATAGGTGTGGCGGAACCGCTCCTCCTTGGTGCCCGAACCCCACGCGGCGTTGCGTCCGTGGAAGCGGACCACGGCCGGCCCGGCGGCGGTGACCTCCGTGACGGGAGGCAGCGACAGCGGCAGGTTCGGCGCGACATCCACGCTCACCGAGGCGAGACCGAGGTCCCTCAGCAGCGCGGAGGTGGCCACGCACCGGTCCTCCTGCCACCACGCCGGATGCCGGAACTCAACCGCGACCGGCCATCCCTCGGTCCGCTTGCGACACCGGTCGAGCAGGACCTCCGCAGTGGCGCCCGGGGCGAACCACGGCGGGAACTGGAAGAGTAGCGTCCCGAGGCGGCCCGCGTCCCGCAGGGGCAGCACCGCCTCGCTGAAGCGGCGCCACACCTCGTCGAGCAGACCCGGGTCGTCGTCGCCCTGCCCCGGCCTCCCTCGCCGGGCGAAGGCGTCGCGCAGGTCGGACGGCAGCGCCTTCGATCGCGTCGGATGCCCGGTGAGCAGGGAGAAAGCCTTCACGTCGAACCGAAAGCCCTCGGGCGTACGGTCCACCCACAGCAGGCTGTTGCGGACGCTGGGCAGGGCGTAGTAGGTGGCGTCGACCTCGACGACGGGGAACCGCTCCGCGTAGTGACGCAACCGTCCTTCGGCGTCCCGCCTGCCCGGCGGGTACCAGCCGCTGGCGAGCAGCGCACTGTCCGTCCACGAACACGTACCGACGAGGATCTGACCCATGCCGGTCGGCTACCCGCTTCGGGCCGGGCATCTCCCGCGAGGCGAGGACGGCCTGGGACAGGCCCTGTTCGCAGGCCGCGAGGGCGGGACAGGCCTCAGGAGGGGTCCGCTCCCAGGATCTGCTCGCCGTTGAAGACGCCGAGCCGCTCCTGATAGAGCTCCAGGGGAACGCCGTTGGGGTCCCGGAGGTAGAGGCTGTCCTCGACCCCGCGGTCCGGGCCGAGATACTCGACGCCCGCGTCGTCGAGGCTTTTGCGTGCCGCGGTGAACCGTTCCGCGTCCACGGACAGCGCCAGATGCTGTACGCCGCCGATCGTCTCCTCGATGGGCGGGTGGCCGTGTCCGGGGAAGTCGAAGAATCCCAGCAGATTCCCGTGGCCGATGTCGAAGAAGAAGTGGGTGGAGCCGCGGTAGTCGCGGTTCTCCACGATCTCCACCAACGGGAAGCCCAGGAACTCCTGGTAGAAGCGGATGGTCTCCTCGACATCGCGGCAGATGAAGGCCACGTGGTGGATGCCGCGGACCGTCGTCGGGGGCCGGTCCTCCGGCGCGCGCAGATACCGCTGCTTCAGCAGCTCCCGGCGTGCCTGCACGGCTTCCAGTTCGGCACCCTCGGGCTGCGGCATCGCGGTCTCCTTCGTCAAAATGCATGCGGGATTCAACTTCCTTCCCGCATCCTCCCCCGTCCGGCGGCGATCACCCCGGAGGCACCCCTCCACTTCACCCGATGACGAACCGCCGGAGACAATCCCGGTGCCGTCCGTAGGAGCCATCCACATCCCTTGACGCCTGGCCGCAGGGCTGAATTACTGATCCCGACGCACCACGACCGAATGATCGGTCGTCCGATTTGGGACGGGAGAATCCGGCATGACGGACCTGCTGGACGCGGCGGAGCGGCTGAGCCGCGAGGAGCTCGAGGCGCTGCAGCGCGAACGGCTGCGGGCGACCCTGCGTCATGCGTACGACCATGTGGACTTCTACCGCCGCTCGTTCGACACGGCAGGTCTGCGTCCCGAGGACTGCCACAGCCTCGCCGATCTCGGCCGCTTCCCTTTCACCGCCAAGACCGATCTGCGGGACAACTACCCGTTCGGCATGTTCGCGGTCGAGCAGTCCGAGGTCCGGCGCATCCATGCCTCCAGCGGCACCACCGGCCGTCCGACCGTCGTCGGCTACACCGAGCGCGACCTGGACACCTGGGCCGATGTGGTGGCCCGCTCGATCCGCGCGGCCGGCGGCCGGCCCGGCCACAAGGTCCATGTGGCGTACGGATACGGGCTGTTCACCGGCGGCCTCGGCGCGCACTACGGAGCCGAGCGCCTCGGCTGCACCGTCATCCCGGCCTCCGGCGGCATGACCGCCCGTCAGGTGCAGCTGATCCAGGACTTCCGCCCCGAGATCATCATGGTGACGCCCTCCTACATGCTCACGCTGCTCGACGAGTTCGAGAAGCAGGGTGTCGATCCGCGGTCGACCTCCCTGAAGGTGGGGATCTTCGGCGCCGAGCCGTGGACCGAGGAGATGCGGCGGGAGATCGAGGAGCGCTTCGCCATCGACGCCGTCGACATATACGGGCTCTCCGAGGTCATGGGGCCGGGCGTGGCCCAGGAGTGCGTGGAGACCAAGGACGGCCTGCACATCTGGGAGGACCACTTCTATCCGGAGGTCGTCGACCCGTTCACCGGCGAGGTGCTGCCGGACGGCGAGCCCGGGGAGCTGGTCTTCACCTCGCTCACCAAGGAGGCCATGCCCGTGATCCGGTACCGGACCCGGGACCTGACCCGGCTCCTGCCGGGCACGGCCCGGGTGTTCCGCCGGATGGAGAAGGTGACCGGCCGCAGCGACGACATGGTGATCCTCCGTGGAGTGAACCTCTTCCCCACCCAGATCGAGGAGATCGTGCTGCGGACACCGCATGTCGCTCCGCACTTCCAGCTGCGGCTGACCCGCGACGGGCGTCTGGACGCGCTCACCGTCCGCGCCGAGGCCCGCAACGGAGCGACGCCCGACCAGCGGGAGGAGGCGGGCCGGGCGATCGCCGCGGCCGTGAAGGACGGCATCGGGGTGTCGGTCTCGGTCGACGTCGTGGATCCGGAGACGCTGGAGCGCTCGGTCGGCAAGATCAAGCGCATCGTCGACCTCCGCTGACCGCTTGCTGCCGGTTCTGTCCTTGCGGCTGCCGTGAGGTGCCCGCACGGCCATCATGAGCGTATGAGCTCCTTCGAGGACACAGGCGGCGACACAGGCACAGGACCCGCGCCCCTGCCCCCGCTGCCCGAGGACTGGCAGCGGGGCATGGCGATCGCGGCGCACCCCGACGACATCGAATACGGGGCGGCTTCGGCGGTCGCGCGCTGGACCGCGCAGGGCAAGAGCTTCACCTACCTCCTGGCCACGCGCGGGGAGGCCGGCATCGACGGGATGCACCCCGATCAGGCGGGCACGCTGCGCGAGGCGGAGGAGCGCGCGGGCGCCCGCGCCGTCGGCGTGGACGTCGTGGAGTTCCTCGACCACCGCGACGGCGTCGTCGAATACGGCCCGGCGCTGCGCCGCGACATCGTCCGGGCGATCCGCCGGCACCGGCCCGAGGTCATCGTGTCGGGCGCGTTCACCGTGCGGATGGTCGGCGGCATCACCAACCAGGCCGACCACCGGGTGGTGGGCCTCGCCGCGCTCGACGCGGCGAGGGACGCGGGCAACCGCTGGATCTTCCCCGAGCTCGCCGACGAGGGCCTGGAGCCGTGGGGCGGGGTGCGCCTCGTGTGCTTCGCCGGGGCCGCAGAACCCACGCACGGTGTGGATGTGACGGGTGATCCGCTGGAGAGGGGCATCGCCTCACTCGCCGCCCACGCGGAGTACACCAAGGGCCTCGGAACGAACGGCTTCGAGCCGCGACCGTTCCTGACCTGGGCGGCCAGGACGGCCGGTCCGGCACTGGGCGTCGAGGCGGCGCTGCTGCTGGACGTCCACGAACTGATCCCGCAGGGGCCGCCACCGTGGGTGTGACGGACGCGCCGGCATGGGTGACCGCCGCACCGGCAGCGGGAGCGCGAGGCCTTCCTACTCGGCGAACCGGTCCCGCAGTTCCCGCTTGAGGATCTTTCCGCTCGCGTTGCGCGGGAGCTCCGCCACGAACAGGACCTTCTTCGGGGCCTTGAAATGGGGGAGCTTCTCGCGTGCGTGGTCGATGAGTTCGGTCTCCGTGACCTCGTCGCGGGTCACCACCACCGCCGTGACCGCCTCGATCCAGCGGTCGTCCGGCAGGCCGATGACCGCGGTCTCCGCGACGGCGGGGTGGGTGTAGAGCGCGTCCTCGACCTGCCGTGAAGCCACCAGCACTCCCCCGGAGTTGATGACGTCCTTGACCCGGTCGACGACAGTGAAGTAGCCCTCGGCGTCGCGTACGGCGAGGTCCCCGGAGCGGAACCAGCCGTCGCGGAACGCCTCGGCGGTCTCCTCCGGCTTGTCCCAGTAGCCCTCGCACAGCTGGGGGGACCGGTAGACGACCTCGCCCGCCGTGCCGTCGGGGACGTCCTTGCCGTCCTCGTCGACCACCTTCGCGTCCACGAAGAGCACGGGGCGGCCGCAGGAGTCCATCCGTCCCTCGTGTTCGGCCGGGCCCAGGACGGTGGCCAGCGGGCCGATCTCGCTCTGGCCGAAGCAGTTGAAGAAGCCGAGCTCGGGCAGGCGTTCCCGGAGCCGTTCGAGCACCGGCACCGGCATGATCGAGGCGCCGTAGAACGCCTTGCGCAGCCCGCCGAGGTCGCGGGTGGCGAAGTCCGGGTGGTTCGCCAGCGCGATCCACACGGTCGGCGGGGCGAAGAGGCTGGTCGCGCGTCCGGCCTCCACCAGGTCGAAGATCGCGGTGGCGTCCGGTCCGTCCAGGATGATGTTCTCCGCGCCGACCGCGAGGTAGGGCAGCAGGAACACATGCATCTGGGCGGAGTGGTACAGCGGCAGCGAGTGCACCGGCCGGTCGTTCTCGTTGAGATCGAGAGCCGCGATCGCGCTGACGTACTCGTGGGACAGCGCCCGGTGGGTCATCATCGCGCCCTTGGGCAGCGCGGTGGTGCCGGAGGTGTACAGCAGCTGGACCAGGTCCTCCGTCTCCGGCTCCCGCTGGGGCGTGAAGTCGCGCGGTGTGGACAGCTCGGCCAGCAGCGAGTCGTCGGCGTCGCGCAGGGACCTGACGGCGGGTCCGTCCGGGAGCCGGGGCGCCAGGTCGGGATCGGCCAGCACCAGGGCGCTGCCCGACTGCTCGATGATGTACGCCAGGTCGTCGCCGGTGAGGTTCTGGTTGACGGGTACGTGCACGAAACCCGCCCGCGAGCAGGCCAGGAAGGCGATGAGGTACGCGTCGGAGTTGTGGCCGTAGGAGGCGACCCGGTCCCCCGGCCGCAGACCGTGGCCGGTCAGGACGGCCGCCGCCGTGGTGACCGCGGCGTCGAGTTCCGCGTAGCTCCAGGTCCGGTCCGCGTAGTGCACGGCCGTGCGGTCGGGGGTGCGCCGGGCGCTGCTCCGCAGGACGGAGTCGACGGTGTTGCTGCGTACAGCTGTCATGGCGCGATCCTGTGCGGTGCCCGGTGGACGGTCAAGTCCGCGGATACCGAACGGGATGTTGACACCTCGCGCCGCGACTGAATGCATGGACCATCCTGCTTCGAACTGACCTTGCCGGGAGTTCGAACTGACCTTGTTGGGAGGCACGTTGCTCTTCCGCACCCGCCTGAGACGCCTCGGACTCGCCGGTGTCGCGCTCATGACCGCGGCGGCCGCGCTGCCGTCGGCGGCCGTCGCCGATTCCGGAGACCGGCACGACCGGCACCCCTCCGGCGGCGGGCTCTCCGCCGTCGTCCGCTACACCGAGCACGGCATTCCGCACATCGTGGCCAAGGACTACGCGAATCTCGGCTTCGGCACCGGCTGGGCCCAGGCCGCCGACCAGGTCTGCGTCCTCGCCGACGGCTTCGTGACGGTGCGCGGGGAGCGCTCCCGTCACTTCGGCCCCGACGCGGCCCCGGACGGCTCGCTGTCGTCCGCGACGAAGAACCTCTCCAGCGACCTCTACTTCGCCGGTGTACGGGACGCCCGCACCGTGGAGAAGCTGCTCGCCACCCCGGCACCCGCAGGCCCCGGACGTCAGGTCAAGGAGCTGATGCGCGGCTGGGCGGCCGGCTACAACGCCTGGCTGAAGCAGAACCGCATCACCGATCCGGCCTGCCGCGGCGCCGACTGGGTACGGCCCATCAGCACGCTGGACGTGGCCAGGCGCGGCTTCGCCGTCTCGGTGCTCGGCGGTCAGGGCCGTGCCATCGACGGCATCACCGCCGCCCGGCCGCCGGGCGCCGCACCGGTCGCCGCCCCCGAGGCCGCGGCGACGGCGAAGGCGGCACGCGACCTCTTCTCCCCCGACAGCGCCACCATGGGTTCCAACGCCGTCGCGTTCAGCGGCGCCACGACCGCGAACAGGCGCGGTCTGCTGCTCGGCAACCCGCACTACCCCTGGCAGGGCGGCCGCCGCTTCTGGCAGTCGCAGCAGACCATCCCCGGCGAGCTGAACGTCTCCGGCGCCTCCCTGCTCGGCACCGCGGTCGTCAACATCGGCTTCAACGACAAGGTGGCCTGGAGCCACACCGTCGCGACCGGCGTCACGCTCAATCTGCACCAGCTCGTCCTGGACCCCGCCGATCCCACGACGTACCTGGTGGACGGCAGTCCGGAGCGGATGCGCAAGCGGACGGTGACCGTGGGGGTCAAGGGCGGGGAGCCCGTGACGCGCACGCAGTGGTGGACCCGGTACGGGCCGGTCGTCACCTCGCTCGGTCCGTCGCTGCCGCTGCCGTGGTCGGCGACGACCGCGTACGCGCTGAACGACCCCAACGCCGCGAATCTGCGGGCGTCCGACACCGCGCTCGCGTTCGGCAAGGCCCGCTCGACCGACGACATGGTCCGTGCCCTGCGGCGAACGCAGGGCCTGCCCTGGATCAACACCATCGCCGCCGACGCCCAGGGACACTCGCTGTTCACCCAGTCCCAGGTGCTGCCCCGGATCACGGACGACCTCGCCCAGCGCTGTTCCACTCCGCTGGGCAAGGTCACCTATCCGGCCTCGGGCGTGGCCGTGCTGGACGGTTCACGGACGGACTGCGCGCTCGGCTCGGACAAGGACGCGGTGCAGCCCGGGATCTTCGGACCGTCGACGATGCCGACGCTGCGGGACGCCCCGTACGCGGAGAACTCCAACGACAGCGCCTGGCTCGCCAACGCCGACCGTCCGCTGACCGGCTACGAACGGGTCTTCGGGAACCTCGCCACGCCGCGTTCGCTGCGCACCCGGGGCGCGATCCAGGACGTGGCGGCGATGGCCGAGCGGCGTGGGCTGACCGTGGCCGACCTCCAGCGGCAGCAGTTCGCCAATCGGGTGCCCGCAGCCGATCTGGCGGCCGCCGATGCCGCGCGGGCCTGCCCCGCCGTACTGCCCGGCGACACCGCGGCATGCGCGGCGCTCGCGGCGTGGGACCGCCGGGCCGACACGGACAGCCGCGGCGCGCTGCTGTTCGACCGCTTCTGGCGCGGCTTCGCCACGCTGCCGCTCGCCGAACAATGGAAGGTGCCGTTCTCCGCGGCCGATCCGGTGAACACGCCGAACACGCTCAACACCCCGTCCCCCGGCTTCGCCAAGGCCCTGACGGGCGCCGTCGCCGAACTGCGGGCCGCGGGCATCCCGCTCGACGCCCCGCTCGGTGCCCACCAGTTCGTGGTACGCGACGGCAAGCGCATCCCGGTCCACGGCGGTACGGAGGCGCTGGGCGTGTGGAACAAGGTCGAGCCGGTGTGGAACGCGGCCGGCGGCGGCTACACGGAGGTCTCGACGGGGTCCAGCCACATCCAGGCGGTCGGCTGGAACGGCGGCCGCTGCCCCGTGGCCCGCACCCTGCTGACGTACTCCCAGTCGTCGAATCCGGCGTCGCCGCACTACAGCGACCAGACCGTGCTGTTCTCGGGCGAGCGGTGGGTGTCGTCCCGGTTCTGCGAGAAGGACATCCTCCGCTCGCCGCAGCTGAGGATCGTGAAGGTGCGGGAGCGCTGACGGCAAGGGCTCAACGCATCACGGGCTGAAGGAGAGGAAGACGAACGCGGCGAACAGCGCCAGATGGACGCCGCCCTGGAGCAGAGTGGCTCGTCCGGGCACCACGGTCAGCGCGCTCACCACCGCCGTGAGCACGAGGAGCACCATATGGGTGGCGTCCTCACCGAGGACCAGGGGCCCGGACAGCCAGATCGAAGCGAGCGCGATGGCCGGAATCGTGAGACCGATGCTGGCGATGGCGGATCCGTACGCGAGGTTGAGGCTCGTCTGCACCCGGTTCCGGCGCGCGGCGCGGACCGCGGCGAGGGTCTCGGGCGCCAGCACCATGAGGGCGATGACGACACCGACGACCGCCGTGGGGAGCCCGGCCGACTCCACGGCGTTCTCGATGGTCGGCGAGACGAGCTTGGCGTTTCCGACGACGGCGACGAGCGCCACCATCAGCAGGCCGAGGCTCGCCGCCGTCTGCCTGTCGGTGGGCGGGGGCGCGTGCTCGTCGGCGGCGGGCTCCTGGCCGTCGCGTTCGACGGGCAGGAAGTAGTCCCGGTGCCGCACGGTCTGGACGGCGACGAAGAGGCCGTACAGACAGATCGAGGCGACGGCGGCGAAGGTCAGCTGCGCCCCGGTGAACTCCGGGCCCGGCTGACTCGTGGTGAACGTGGGCAGCACCAGGGTCATGGTCGCGAGGGTGCAGACGGTCGCGAGGGCGCCGCCGGAGCCCTCGGCGTTGAAGACGACGACACGGTTGCGCAGGGCTCCGACCAGCACACACAGTCCGACGATGCCGTTGCAGGTGATCATGACGGCGGCGAAGACGGTGTCCCTGGCGTACGTCGACACCTTGTCCCCGCCGCCCGCCATGAGGGTGACGATCAGTCCCACCTCGATGACGGTGACCGCCACGGCGAGCACCAGGGAGCCGAAGGGTTCGCCGACGCGGTGCGCGATGACCTCGGCGTGGTGCACGGCGGCGAGGACGGCGCCCACCAGACAGAGCCCGACGAGGGCGACGACGAACCCGGGCAGCTCGCGCCCCCAGGCCAGCACGAGCGCGACCACGGCGACGACCGGCACCCAAGTGGTCCACTGAGCCGCGAGCGGTGCGGTGCCGGTCTTCATGACGGCCACGCTGCCAGGGGCACGGGCGGGACGCGCGAGGTGCTCCGCCAACGGGGTCCCGGCGCGGCTCCGGGGCGAGTCCCCCTGGGAACGTGGCGATCGCCGACCGGGTACCGGCCGAACGCCGGTACCCGGTCGGCAGGCCTCACGGGAAAAGCCGGGAAGCCGCCCGCCCGGCCCGGCGCGTCACATCGCGCGTTCGTGGCCCTCCCAGTACGGCTCGCGCAGCCGGCGCTTGTAGAGCTTGCCGTTCGGGTCCCGCGGCATGACCTCGATGAAGTCCACCGTCTTCGGGCGCTTGTACGCGGCGAGGTGCTGCTCGCAGTGGTCGAGGATGTCGGCGGCGAGTGCGTCGCCGGCCTCGTGACCGTCGGCGGGTTCGACGACGGCCTTGACCTCTTCTCCCCAGTCGGCGTGCGGTATCCCGAAGGCCGCCGCGTCGGCGACCGCCGGATGGGTGAGCAGCGCGGATTCGATCTCGGCCGGGTAGATGTTGACACCGCCCGAGATGATCATGTCGATCTTGCGGTCACGGAGGAAGAGATAGCCGTCCTCGTCGAGAAGGCCGAGGTCGCCGACGGTGAAGAAGTCGCCGATCCGGTTCTTCCGCGTCTTGGCCTCGTCCTTGTGGTAGCTGAAGCCGCCGGTGGACATCTTCATGTAGACGGTGCCCAGTTCACCGGGGGCCAGGCGGTTGCCGTCGTCGTCGAAGACGGCGAGTTCACTGATGGGCCAGGCCTTGCCGACGGTGCCGGGCTTCTTCAGCCAGTCCTCGGCGGTGGCGAAGGCGCCGCCTCCCTCACTCGCCGCGTAGTACTCCTCGACGCAGGTCCCCCACCAGTCGATCATCGCCCGCTTCACATGGTCGGGGCAGGGGGCAGCACCGTGGATCGCGTGCCGCATCGACGTCACGTCGTACCGCGCCTTGACGTCGTCGGGCAGGGCGAGCAGCCGGTGGAACTGTGTCGGCACCATGTGCGTGTGCGTGCACCTGTGTCGGTCGATCAGCCGCAGCATCTCCTCGGGCGTCCACTTGTCCATCAGGACCAGCGGATGCCCGATGTGCAGGGCCGCGCCCGCGAACTGGAGCACGGCCGTGTGGTAGAGCGGGGAGCAGACGAGGTGGACGTTGCCGTCGAAGGGCTTGATGCCGAAGATGCCGAGGAACCCGCCGAGGTAGGTCTCCTCCGGGGCCTTGCCGGACAGCGGCCGGCGGATGCCGCGCGGCCGTCCGGTGGTGCCCGAGGTGTAGTTCATGACCCAGCCGAGCGTGCGGCCCTCGGGGGCGGATTCCGGTTGTCCGTCGAGGAGTTCGGCGTACGGACGGAAGCCGTCGACGGCGCCGACCGCGTACCGGTGGCTCACGGGCAGCTTCGCCTCGTCGGCCGCTGCCGTCGCCGCGTCGCCGAACCGCTCGTGCGCGATGAGGACCTTGGCGCCGGAGTCGGCGACGATCCAGGCGATCTCGGGGCCGACGAGGTGGTGGTTGACGGGGACGAGGTACAGCCCGGACTGGGAGGCCGCGAGGTAGGCGGTGAGGAGTTCGACGCCGTTGGGGAGCACGACGGCGAAGGCGTCACCGCGCTCGAGACCCGCGGCGCGCAGCCCGTGGACGAGCTGGTTGACGACGGCGTGCAGCCGGCCCGCGGTCCAGGCCGTACCGTCGGGCGCGGTCAGGATCGTGCGGCCGGGGTCGGCTGCCGCCTGGGCCCAGAAACCGTTGGGCATCACTGACTCCTTCCGGCAATGCGGTTGATGCGGTCCACGGCCCGTTCGAAGCCGCGGGTCAGATCGTCGAAGACGGTCTGCACAGCACGCTCGGACGTCATCCGTCCGACGATCTGGCCGACCGGTGTGCCGAGCAGCGGCACCACCTCGTGCTTCTGGATACGGGAGACGGCCTCGGCGACGAGCAGGCCCTGGAGCGGCATCGGGAGGGTGCCGGGTCCGTCCGGGCCGTCCCAGGCGTCGGTCCATTCCGTCCGCAGCTGGCGCGCGGGCTTGCCGGTGAGGGCCCGCGAGCGGACGGTGTCGCCGGAGCCGGCGGCGAGGAGTTTGGCGGTCAGTGCGCGGGAGTGCAGGTCGGCCTCGGTGGTGGTGAGCCAGAGCGACCCGAGCCAGGCTCCCTGTGCGCCGAGCGCGAGTGCCGCGGCGATCTGTTCACCGCTGCCGATGCCGCCGGCGGCGAGTACGGGCAACGGGTCGACGGCGTCGACCACTTCGGGAGTGAGCACCATGGAGGCGATCTCGCCGGTGTGCCCGCCCGCCTCGTAGCCCTGGGCGACCACGATGTCGATGCCCGCCTCGGCGTGGCGCTCGGCGTGGTGTGCGCTGCCGGCGAGTGCGGCGACCAGGACGTCCTGGTCGTGGGCGCGGTGCACGACGTCGCCCGGCGGGGAACCGAGGGCGTTGGCGAGCAGCCTGATCGGGTACTGGAAGGCGACGTCGAGCTGTGTGCGGGCGACTTCTTCCATCCATCCGGTGATGCGCCACCCCGCCGCCTCGCCCTCGGCGAGTTCGGGCACCCCGTGTTTGGCCAGGGTGTCGCGGACGAACTTCCGGTGCCCCTCCGGAATCATCGCCTCGACATCGGCCTCGGTGACGCCTTCGACCTTCTTGGCGGGCATGACGACGTCGAGTCCGTACGGCTTGCCGTCGCTGTGCTCCTGCATCCAGTCGAGATCGCGTCTGAGGTCGTCGGGGGCGGTGTAGCGGACGGCCCCGAGGACGCCGAACCCGCCGGCCCTGGTGATGGCGGCGGCCACCGCGGGGAACGGCGTGAAGCCGAAGATGGCGTGTTCGATCCCCAGTCTCTTGCTCAGCTCCGTCTCCATGGGCGGCAGGATGCCGCAGCCGGAGGGACGAGGGAAGAGATTTTCTGATGCTGTGTCAGATTCTTTGAGGTGGTTGACACCGCCCGAGCCCCGCAAGAAAGTTTCACTGCTGATCGTGATCCCGAAAGATACTTTCAGGAGAGGGTAGGTTCCGGATGACACAGGGCGCGGAGGGCAGAGGGATCAGCCGACGGAGACTGGGCAGCGGAGTGCTGGCCCTGGGCGGAGCGCTCGCGCTGGGGCCGATCCCGTTCGCCGACGCGGCGGCCGCCGAGAGCGGTGGGGCTCCCGGCGGAGGTGCGAGTCCGGCCGGCGGGCGGCCGACCCTGCGGCGCGGCAGCCCGGAGCAGGCCGGTCTGATCCCCCGCCACCTGGAGCAACTCGTCACCGACGCACAGACGTTCCTCGGCCCGTCGCCGAAGCACCCCTGGTACGCGGGGGCGGTACTGCTCGCGGGACGCGGCGGCACCGTGGCGCTGCACCGGCCGATCGGCAAAGCGGTGCGCTACGCCGCGTACGACGAGAAGACCGACACCGGCGTGGAGTTCCCGCCCGAGCGGCAGATCCCCATGGCCGAGGACACGGTCTTCGATCTGGCGTCCGTGTCGAAACTGTTCACCTCGCTGCTCGCCGTGCAGCAGATCGAGCGGGGCGCACTGCGGCTGGAGGCGGCGGTCACCGCGTATCTGCCGGACTTCGGAGCCGGGGGGAAGCAGGACATCACCGTCCGACAGCTGCTCACCCACACCTCGGGGCTGCGCGCCTGGATTCCGCTCTTCAAGGAGCCCACCCGTGAGGGCAAGCTCCGGCTGCTCTGGAACGAGGTTCCGGTCACGCCGCCGGGCACCGCCTACCTCTACTCCGACCTCAATCTGATCTCCCTCCAGCTGATCCTGGAGAAGATCACCGGTCTCCCACTGGATGTACTGCTCCGGGACGAGATCACCGCTCCGCTCGGGATGCACCGGACGCGTTTCAATCCACCCGCCTCCTGGCGGCCCAAGATCGCCGCCACCGAGGATGCCCGGCTGCCCTGGTCTGGCCTGGACCGCGGACTCGTGTGGGGAGAGGTGCACGACGAGAACGCCTTCGGCTTCGGCGGCGTCGCCGGTCACGCCGGCGTCTTCTCCTGCGCCTGGGACCTCGCGGTCCTGGCCCGGACACTCCTCAACGGCGGTGTCTACGGGCGGTCCCGCATCCTGCGCCCGTCCTCCGTCGAGTTGATGTTCACCGACTTCAACACCGCCTTCCCGGGCGACGAGCACGGCCTCGGCTTCGAGCTCTACCAGCACTGGTACATGGGAGCCATGGCCACCCCGCGCACCGCCGGGCACACCGGATTCACGGGCACCAGTCTGGTCCTCGACCCCGGCTCCGACTCGTTCCTGATCGTGCTCGGCAACTCGGTCCACCCGGTGCGCAGTTGGCGGAGTGGCAGCGCGCCACGGGCCGCCGCGGCCAACAACCTCGCCCGTGCCGTCCCCGTACGTCCCGACCACGGCCGCAGGGCCTGGTTCGCGGGCATGGCCGCCGCCTCGTCCGCGACGCTCACCCTGCCCGGGCTCGCGCTGGCGTCCGCGCCTGCCTCCGGGTCCGGGTCCGGGTCTGCCCGGCTCGGATGCTCCCTGTGGTGGGACACCGAGCCGGGCTCCGACGGCCTGTTCCTCGAAGCGTCGTCGGACGACGGCGCGAGCTGGCAGCCGGTGCCGTTCACGACCGCACGGGACGGTGCGGCGCCCCAGCCGCATCCGGCGGGCACCGCGACCGGCTGGTCGGGCCGCCGCTGGCACCGGCTGACCGCGGACCTCGCCGCCTGGCGCGGCACCACCGTCCGGCTGCGCTGGCGTTACGCCACCGACCAGCTCTATGTGGGCCGCGGCGTCTATGTGGACGCGATCAAGGTCACGGACCGGGGCCGCACCGTCTTCGACGAACGCAGGCCCCGGGACGCAGCCCGGATCGAGGCCACGGGCTGGACGGCGTCCACGGACTGACGCGGTGTCACCGGCCCAGCACCGCCATGGCGGCGTTGTGGCCGGGCACCCCGCTCACGCCTCCGCCACGCACCGCGCCCGCACCGCAGAGCAGGACGTTGGCGTGCGCGGTCTCGACGCCCCACCGCCCGGTCGACTCGGTGGCGTAGGGGAAGGACAGGTCGCGGTGGAAGATGTTGCCGCCGGGGAGCAGCAGTTCGCGGTCCAGATCGAGCGGCGTCTTGGCCTCGATGCACGGCTCGCCGTTCTCGTCGAGCGCCAGACAGTCCGCGAGCGGCTCGTCGAGATAGGTGTCCAGTTCAGCGATGGTGGCGGCGAGCAGCTCCGTGCGCGCGGCGTCATTGTCGGCGGTGAACAGCCTGGCCGGGGTGTGCAGTCCGAACAGTGTCAGTGTCTGGTAGCCCTGCGCGGCGAGTTCGGGGCCGAGGATGGAGGGGTCGGTCAGGGAGTGGCAGTAGATCTCCGACGGCGGCGCGCTGGGCAGCCTGCCCGAGGCCGCTTCCCGGTACGCGGTGGCCAGTTGGCCGTACCCCTCGGAGACGTGGAACGTCCCGGAGAACGCGTCGCGCGGGTCGACGGAGCGGTCCTTGAGCCGCGGCAGCCTCCGCAGCAGCATGTTCACCTTGAGCTGTGCGCCCTCGGCCGGCTCGGGCGCCTCGTCGCCGAGCAGGGCGGCCAGCTCCCGCGGTGAGGCGTTGACCAGCACATGCCCCGCGTCGACCGTTCCCTCGGCGTCGTGCGAGCGGTAGGTGACGGTGGCGTGCTCGCCGTCCGTCTCGATGCGGGTCGCCTCGTGCAGGGTGACGATCTTCGCGCCGGCGTCCCGGGCGGCGGCGGCCAGGGCGTCGGTCAGCGCGCCCATCCCGCCGACGGGCACGTCCCAGTCGCCCGTCCCGCCGCCGATCACGTGGTACAGGAAGCAGCGGTTCTGGGCGAGGCCCGGATCATGGGCGTCGGCGAACGTCCCGATCAGGGCGTCGGTGAGGACGACACCCCGGACGAGGTCGTCGCTGAACCGCTTCTCGATCGCCTCACCGATGGGCTCCTCGAAGAGGATCCGCCAGGCGGTCTCGTCGTCGATCCGGGCCCGCAGCGCGTCCCGGGTCGGCAGGGGTTCCGTGAGGGTGGGGAAGACCCGCTCGGCGAGGCGGGCGGTCATGCCGTAGAAGTCCTCCCAGGCGGCGTACTCGCCCTCGCCACCGGTGAGCGCGGCGAACGACTCCCGGGTCCGGCCGGCGCCGACGAGGAGGCCGCCGGTGCCCTTGGGGGTGTAGGAGGAGACGGTGCGCTTGCGCACGGAGAAGCGCAGACCGAGCTCGCTGACGATCTTCTCCGGCAGCAGCGACACGAGGTAGGAGTAACGCGAGAGCCGCGCGTCGACCCCGGCGAAGGGCCGTGTGGATACGGCCGCTCCCCCGGTGTTCTCCCGGCGCTCCAGGACGAGCACCGAGCGACCGGCGCGGGCGAGGTAGGCGGCGGCGACCAGGCCGTTGTGGCCTCCACCGACGATCACGACGTCATACGCAGTGTGTGCGGACATGGGCGGACGATATCCCCTGATGGGGGCCGGGGTCCTGCCCTGTGGACACCCGGTCCGACTCGTTGGGATCAGTACGACGGTCGCTGCCGGCCGTGGGTGCCCACCCTGCGAACACCTACCGCCCGTGCGTGCCCCGCCGTTCCCGGAGCGCGGCCACCGTGCGGTAGAGCTCCACCGCCTCCTCCTGGCGGCCGAGTTGCTCCAGGCAGTGCGCCTCGTCGTTCCGGCTGGCCAGGGCGTCGGGGTGGTCCGGGCCGAAGATGCTTTCGCGGGCCGTCGCGACGTGCCGGTGAGTGGTGAGCGCATCCGCCCAGCGGCCCAGCCAGCCGAGGCCGACGGCCACTTCGCGGTGGCTGACGAGGGTGTCGGGGTGGTCGGCGCCGAGGACACGTTCGCGCAGCGCGCTGACGTCCTGCGCCTCCGCGAGCGCCTCTTCCCAGCGCGCGAGCCTGCCCAGGTTCACGCCGACACCGTGCCGGGCGCGCAGGGTTTCCGGGTCGGTGGGGCCCTGGATGCGGGTGCGGTCGGCGACGAGCGAGCGGTAGAGCTCCAGCGCCTCGGCGCTGTGACCGAGCCGGCCGAGGCTGATGCCGACCTCGTAGCGGGCGGCGAGGGTGTCGGGATGGTCGGGGCCGAGCGCCCGGGCACGGGCGGCCGCCACCTCGCGGTACGTCTGGAGCGCCTCCGACCAGCGGCCCAGGCGGCCGAGCGCGTAGGCGACCTCGTACTGCGTGACCAGGGTGTCGGGGTGGTCGGCGCCGAGGACCCTGGAGCGGGCCGCCGCGACGTCCTGGGCCATGCGGAACGAGTCCTCCAGCCGTCCCAGCCTGCTGAGGTTGAAGGCGAGGTTGTGCCGGCAGCGCAGTGTGTCGGGGTGGTCGGGGCCCATGGTGCGCTCACGGGCGGCGAGCACCGAGGCGTAGACGTCGTGCGCCTCGAAGTGGCGGCCCAGCTGCCCGAGGACGTACGCCGTCTCCTGGCGCGCGGCCAGCGCCTCGGGGTGGTCGGCGCCCATGGTCCGCTCGCGCCCCTCGGCCACCCGGCCGAACTCGCGCAGCGCGTCCGCGGCCCGCCCGGTCCTGCTGAGCGTGAAGGCGACCTCGTAGCGGCTGGCGAGAGTGTCCGGATGGTCGGGCCCCAGCGCGTGTTCGCGCTCGGCGGCGACCGCGCGGTGCACCTCGCCCGCCTCCTCCCAGCGGCCGAGGCGGCCGAGGCTCAGGCCCGCGCTGTGCCGGCCGGCGAGGACGGCGACCAGTTCGGGCGGCGGAGTGGGCCGCTCGGGTCCGGCGGACGCCGGCAGCACCGGACCACCCCGCGGGTCGGTGAGCGTGGTCCACTCCCCCGTCAGCCCGGCGGTGTGGTCGGGCAGCGAGGTCCGCAGCACCGAGGTCGCGGTGGCCTTGTGCCCGGTGGTCATCCCGCGGGTCCAGGACGGCAGACGGGGTGCGGGCGCCGGTCCCTCCGCCGGGCTCTGCGGCGGCGGGGCGTGCGCCACGCCCGGGCGCGCCGCCGCGCCGATCCGGAGGGTGAGGTGCTTGGCGTCGGTGGGCCGGTCCTCGGGCGGTTTGGCCAGCAGGTCCAGCACGATCTCCTGGAAGGAGTCCGGGATCTCCGATCGGTGCGTACGCAGCGGCTCCGGCGTCGTGTCGCGGTGGCCGACGAGGACGGCCCAGGCGTCGTCGTGGTCGAACGGCGGGACCCCGGTGGCGATCTCGTAGAGCACGCACCCGAGCGAGTACAGATCGCTGCGGTGGTCGACATGGCCGCCGCTGATCTGCTCGGGCGACATGTAGTGCGGCGTGCCCATGGCGATGCCCGTACCGGTGAGACGGGAGGTGAACCCGATGTCCTCGCCGAGCCGGGCGATACCGAAGTCGCAGATCTTCACCGCGCCGTCGGTGAGCCGCATGATGTTGGCGGGCTTCAGGTCGCGGTGGACGATGCCCTGCCCGTGCGTGTACGCGAGAGCGTCGGACACCTGCTCGGCGATGTCGAGTACATCCCGTACGGGCAGTGGGCGCTGGCTGTTCTCCTCCAGCAACTGGCTGAGGTTGCGGCCCTCCAGCAGCTCCATGACCAGGTACAGCACGCCGTCGTACTCGCCGAAGTCGTGGACGACGGTGACCCCGCGGTGCTGGAGGGCGGCCGCCACCCGGGCCTCGCGGCGGAAGCGTTCGCGCAGGACCGTGGCGAAGCCGGCGTCGTGCTGCGGACCCATCGGCTTGAGGCACTTGACCGCGACATGACGCCCGAGCGCCTCGTCGACAGCTCGCCACACCTCGCCCATGCCGCCGCGCCCGATGCGTTCGAGCAGCCGGTAGCGGCCTTGGATCAGCCTGGATTCCGCCATCGCGTGCTGTCGCCCCCGTTGCTCTGCTGCGCCCCACCCGGCCCGTTCAGTATGGCCTCCTGTCTGCGGAGTTTGTACGGGGCGGGGCGGGTGTCCGGTCCGAGACGGGCCATTGCTTTCAGGATGTGACCCGGCGGGAGCTGCCAGCGGACGCGGGAGGGGATGCAGCGCAACAGTCTGCCGGTGGCGGCCAGCTGACGGCTGACGCGCCGCGGTGGGGGCGCCGGACGGCCGTACAGCTCGTGGGCGAACGGCGGCAGAGTGTTGTACGCGAGGTTCGCCACGCGCCTCCACAGCAGTTCCCGTGCGGGCACGAGCAGGGCGGGCGTCGGCGGACGCCGGAGGAAGTCGTCCACGTCCCGCGCGTCGGACCCGGCCGCGAGCAGCGGCAGTGTCGTACGGAAGTACTCGGCGAGGTGGGCGGCCGTGGCGGGTACGGCCTCGGGATCGAGGCCGACGAGGCGTGCGCTCTCGCGGTGTTCGTCGATGTAGCGGTCGGCCTGGGCGTCGCTGAGGGGAAACCCGGAGCGGCGGGCGACATGGAGGTAGGAGTCGATCTCGGCGCAGTGCACCCACAGCAGCAGGTCCGGTTCGTCGACGCCGTACCGCTCGCCGGTGGCGGGGTCGGTGGCCTTCAGCCGCGAGTGGATCCGCCGCACCCGGGCGCCCGCCTTCTCGGCCGCCTCGGTGGTGCCGTAGCTGATGGTGCCGACGAAGTCGGCGGTACGCAGGAGCCTGCCCCAGGCGTCCTTGCGGAAGTCGGAGTTCTCCATGACCCCGCGGACGGCGCGGGGGTGCAGCGCCTGGAGGTACAGGGCGCGGACGCCCGCCACCCACATCATCGGGTCGCCGTGCAGGTGCCAGGTGACGGAGTCGGGCCCGAACAGCCCGGGGTCGGCATCGCTCATGTGTGACCAGGATTTCTCGTGGGGACCATGCGGCGTCCGCGACGTGCGCTTCTGTCAACGACGGTAACGGCAGAGCGGCCGGGATGAGGAGTACGCCGGCGGGTCGAACACCGATGCGACAACACCCGTGATCTACATATGCTCGTCCGATGACCGGAGAAGAGATCACACAGGGGAACCACCAGGGCATGCTCGCGGGCCAGGTGGCGATGATCACGGGCGCGTCCAGCGGGATCGGCGCCGCCGCCGCGCATCTGTTCGCGCAGGAGGGGGCCGCCGTCGTACTGATGGCACGCCGTGCCGAGAAGCTGCGCGCCATTGCCGAGGAGATCACCGCCAAGGGCGGCCGCGCGCTCGCCGTTCCGGGTGACGTCGCCGATTCCGGCGACGTGCGCCGGGTGGTGGAGGCGGCCGTCGAACAGTTCGGCGGGCTCGACTGCGCCTTCAACAACGCCGGCTACGCCACGGTCGGGACACTGCTGCACGAGACCGAGGACGAGATCTTCGACCGCACGATGGACGTCAACGTCCGGGGGGTGTGGAACTGCATGAAGCACCAGCTGCCGGTGATGCTGGCGTCGGGCAGGGGCGGCTCGGTGGTCAACACCAGTAGTACCGCGGGGCGTTACGCGACGGGCGCGTCCGTGCCGTACGTGGCGGCCAAGCACGCGATCCTCGGCATCACACGCGCGGCGGCGGCCGAGTACGGCGCGCAGGGCATCCGCGTCAACGCCCTCGTGGTCGGCACCACGCGCAGCGAGATGATCGACGAGGCGGTCCGCCAATTCCCGCACCTGGAACAGGCGTTCATCGCCCCGCAGATCCAGAAGCGCATGGCGGATCCGCGGGAGATAGCGGAGGCGGCGGTGTGGCTGTGCAGTGGGCGTGCCTCTTTCGTCACCGGGACGGCGATGCCGGTGGACGGGGGCATCTCGGCGCAGGCGAAGGCCGAATGACGTCCGGCTGACCTTGGGAGTGCACCACGGCGTCTCGCGGGGCGGGGGCCTCGCGAGGTGCCGTGGGCGTGCCGTCTCGCGCCCGGACGTGGACCGTCGTCCCAGGCCGTCGCTCAGTCGGTACCCCGAGTTCCTCCCCCGCAGCGACGAGCCGAGGCCGCCCTGGCTCGCGTCTCCGCTCGCTGTGGGGACCGACCACGTGATCATCCTCATGAGTGGAGCGATGAGCGCCGTACCCGCACTCCTGCGGATCCACGAGCCGGCGCAGGACCATGGGCTGCACATCGTCGACGCAGCTGATCCGGCGTCGGCCCCCGACAGCCGGAAGAGCTGTCGACCGGCTGAGGCAGCATCGGGGCCGTCAGGGGGCACCGGCACCAGCGGGGCCGGCCGCGACCACATCCACCCGGCCCGTGTGATGTGCGAGGGCCTCGTGCGGGTCGCCGTCCGCCGCCGTGTGGTCGGTGTGGACGGTCGCGGCGGTCAGCCGGGGTACCGCGTGGATCAGTGCATGCTCCGCGGCGACGGCCAGCCGGTGTGCTTCGACGACGGTCAGGTGCGGGT
This sequence comes from Streptomyces sp. AM8-1-1, assembly GCF_032229325.1. NCBI lineage: Bacteria > Bacillati > Actinomycetota > Actinomycetes > Kitasatosporales > Streptomycetaceae > Streptomyces > Streptomyces sp. AM8-1-1. The sequence goes on along the minus strand of NZ_CP135086.1, from coordinate 7,567,704 downwards.
CGACGACGATATCGGCTTCCGCGCGCAGGGTGTGGCCGATCCATCGCATCCGCACCGGTCCGACGCCTCGCAGGCCGTCCACCGCGTGCAGCGCGGTCTCCGCGGTCTCGATGAGACGGGGATCGACGCTGTCCATCAGGCGCCGGTACACCTCGCGGGCAGCATCCTTGAGGACGAACAGGATGGCGGCGGTGATCAGCAGACCGATGACGGGGTCCGCCAGGCGCAGGCCGAGGGCGGCGCCGCCCGCGCCCAACAGCACGGCCAGTGAGGTGAATCCGTCCGTACGGGCGTGCAGTCCGTCGGCGACCAGGGCCGCGGAGCCGATCTTCCGGCCGGTGCGGATGCGGTAGCGGGCCACCCACTCGTTGCCGATGAACCCGGCGACCGCGGCCCCGGCCACGGCCCACAGGTGTGTGATGTCGCGCGGGTGCAGCAGGCGGTCGACGGCGGCATAGGCGGCCAGTGCGGCGGAGGCGGCGATGGCCGCCACGATCAGGATGCCGGCGAGGTCTTCGGCCCGGCCGTAGCCGTACGGGTAACGGCGGTTGGCCGCTCGCCGGCCGAGGACGAAGGCGATGCCGAGCGGGAGCGCGGTCAGTGCGTCGGTGGCGTTGTGGATCGTGTCGCCGAGCAGGGCGACCGACCCGGACAGGGCGACGATCACGGCCTGGATGAGGGTGGTGGCGCCGAGGACGGCGAGGGAGAGCCAGAGCGTGCGCATGCCCTCGCGGGAGGTCTCCATCGCTGTGTCGACCTTGTCCACCGACTCGTGGCTGTGCGGCCGGACCAGGTGAGCCAGCCGGTGGCGTACCCGGGCCGGGCGGGACGCATGTGGCTCATGTCGATGCCCGGCCTCGGCGTGGCCGTGGTGTCCGTGGTGGTGCCGGTTCCCCTCCATGGCGTCCATGCAGCCACCGTGGCACAGGAAGGGCATTGCGGCTACCACCGTCATACGGCCTCTGACCAGCTGCGATCGACTCGCAAGTACGTCCCGCACGTGGGTGCTCATCAGCCTCGGCAACGAGAGCGGTCAGCGTGGGCGGTCCGCGGTCATGCTTCGGGGTTGATCTTCGACGACAGGAAGAACAGGCCGAGGGCAGCCACCAGGAACACCGCCGCCAGCTCGCTGTCCCGCACATACAGAACTACGGTCACGACGACGGAGACGAGACCGAGCACCGCGGTGACACAGCCGGCGGCCTTCCGGGCGCCGGCGGGCGGCGCGGACAGCCGCGCCAGGGCCGGGTCCTCGGGGTTCTGCCAGTACGGGAAGGGCCCGGGCCTGTACTTCCAGCCGTCCTCCCTGAGTTCCTGGACCCCCGGGTGCCGGCGCGCGTGGCGCAGGTGGCGAGGTGCGAGGCGCTGCCAGGGCAGCCACGCCTGCCGGGTGGCGATCCAGGCCAGTGCGGGGAGACAGGCCACCGCTGCCCACACCGCCGAGAGGACCCTGCCGGACGAGGTACTCGGCAGGATGCCCAGGAGCCTGTCCAGTTGCCCACTGGCGGAATACGCGGTCACCGCGGCGGCGGCGAGCACCATCATCGCCTGCTCGATCCGGTGACCTCCACGGCAGCGCGCGCAACGCGGTACACGGATGCCGGTCCTGTGCCATCTGGTGCGGACACCGAGAGTCCAGGTCGGACTGCTGTCGACGTCCCGGTGCATCCCGATGACACGATCGTGCTGCGGTGCCGCCGCTTCACTCCCGCAGAACCAGCACTCTCGTGCCATGAGCATCCCCTGTGAACCGCGCCGCCTCCGCCGGACCGGATCGACCCTAGCTGTCGGCACGTGACCGTGGGAGTCCATCCGTCACGGAATGCGCGGAGAGCGCAGGGGGAGCGTCGTCCGTCGACGCGCTGCTGACCGCCTCTCAGTCCTTCGGCCCGTCGGCCGGTGCCCTCAGCAGCCGGTCCAGCTCCCTCCCGGCCTCGTCGTACCCGGCGTCGGAGATCCGTTGTAGCTCGCGCAGGTCGCCGGCTGCGGCCGCGCGCCGCGTGAGCAGGAACCCGGCCCGCAGGGATCCCTCGTCCAGCAGTTCGCTCAGCTCCCCGACGTCACCGGTCGCGTCGGCGAGATCGGCCAGCCGGTCCAGAGCGGTTTCGCTGCCCTCGTCGGCCAGCTCGCGCAGGGTCTCCCGGTCGACGTCGGTGTTCCTGTTCGTGTTCGTGTTCGGCATGACGCCATGCTGCAACCCTGCCCCGGGGGAAAGGTCAAGTGCGACGATGGCCGGGTGATCACCATCGGGCAGCTGGCCAAGTACGTCGGCGTGTCGACCAAGACCATCCGCGTCTACCACGACAAGGGGCTGCTCCCCGAGCCCGCCCGCGACGCGTCCGGCTACCGACGCTACGGCGCGGACGATGCCATCGATCTGATCAAGATCCGCACTCTCACCGAAGCCGGTGTCCCCCTGGCCCGTATCCGCGACCTGCGATCGGCGACCGACGAGGAGTTCCAGCAGGCCCTGCGCGAGATCGACGATGCGCTCACCACCCGCATCGACGCCCTGCGGGCGACGCGGGGGCGCCTGCACCGGCTCGCCGCCGGGCGATTGGGCTCGCTCCCCGCCGAGGTCGGCGCCCATCTGGAACGCCTGGCCCGCTGGGGATTCACTCCCCGATGGGTCGATCTGCAACGCGACCTGTGGATCCTCGTGTTCGCCACACACCCGGACGACGCCACCACACTGTTCCAGGACCAAGCCGAGACCCTGGCCGATCCCGCGCTGCGGCAGCTCTTCCTCGCCTACGACAGTGCGCACGACCTCGACGCCGACGACCCCCGCCTCGACGACCTGGCCCGCCGGATCGCCGAGGCGACGCGCCAGCGCTACGGTCCCGGCGAGATGCCCGAACTGGGTACGGCCTCCGAGATCCCGGGCCTCATCCAGAGCACGGTCAACGCCGCCTCCCCGGCATGGCAGCGACTCGACACGCTCATTCGCCGGCAACTGGACGCGTGAGTCGACGCCTGGGCCTCGGCCGGAGCGGCCGGCCATGCCGGGGGGCGCACCGCGTGCGGCGGGCCGCGGGCATTCAACGGCCCGCGGCCCGCGCTGCGGTGCCTACGGGTGCAGCACCACCTTGGTGTAGCCCTCGACCCGCTGGTCGAACTTCTCGTACGCCGAAGGCGCCTGGTCCAGGGGCAGTTCGTGGGAGACGACGAAGCTGGGCTCCGCCCTGCCTTCGATGATCATGTCGCGCAGGAAGCGGTTGTAGCGCTTCACGTTGCACTGCCCCGTACCCATCCGCAGACCCTTCTCGAAGAGCCTGCCGACCGACACGAGAAGCATGCCCTTCTTGGAGTCCTCGTCGGGGCCTCCGGGGTCGGCTGGGACGTACAGACCCGGGACTCCGAGTGCACCGGTGGCCCGGACCGTGCCGACGAGCGAGTTCAGGACGGTCGCCGGTTCCTCGCGGTCCGTGCCCTGTGCCGTCGCCTGGTAGCCGACGGCGTCGACACCCTTGTCCGTGCCGACGCCTCCGGTCTGGTCCTTGATCTGCTCGATCGGGTCGCCCTCGGCGAAGTTGATCGGCACCGCGCCTATCTCCTCGGCCTTCGCCAGACGCTCGGCGACCCGGTCCACGACGAATACCTTCTTCGCGCCGCGCAGCATGGCCGAATAGGCGGCCATGAGCCCGACCGGACCGCCGCCGTACACCGCGACGCTTTCGCCGGGACGGACCTGGGCGAGTTCGCAGCCGTGGTAGCCGGTGGGAAAGATGTCGGCGAGCAGAATGAAATCGCGCTCGTGCTCCTCACCCGGCGGCAATTTCAGGCAGTTGAAGTCGGCGTAGGGGACGCGGAGGTATTCCGCCTGGCCGCCGGTCCAGGGGCCCATGGCGACGTATCCATAAGCACCGCCTGCGAAACCGGGATTGACGGTCAGACAGTAACCGGTGTATCCGTCGACGCAGTTGGTGCAGAACCCGCAGGCGACATTGAAGGGCATGACCACACGGTCGCCCTCCTCGAGAGAGGTGACTCCCGGACCGCAGTCCTCGATGATCCCCATGTTCTCGTGGCCGAAGACGATGCCGGGCTCGGCAGCGGTACGGCCCTCGTACATGTGCAGATCGGAGCCGCATATGGCGGTGGAGGTGATCCTGACGATCACATCGTTGGGATGCTGAATACTGGGCTTTTCAACATCTTCGACCGCTACGCTGAACGGTCCCTGATAAACGACTGCCTTCATGGCTGCCACCTCGCTTCGACCGGTTCTCGGTTCCCCCCGATTTCCCCACGTGACCTATTTCTCATGATTCTCCCGACTGCACGATCGGACAAGCCGGTAGCCTCGGCACATTCGATCGGATTTCTGCCGAGACAGTGAGATGGAGGGCCCAAGGTGTCAGCACAGCGACTCGGAACCCTGCTCGTCCCCGTACCCGGGCTCTCAGGCACCGTGTACCCGCCGGGAACGACCGTGACTGTCCGCGGTCGCGGCGCGACAGTCGATGCCTTTGTCGACGGCGACTGGCTTCCCATGTCGTGGTGGGAATTCTCCGACGGTCTCCGCGAGGACATCGCGGACCGCTGATCCCCCGTGGCAGCCGGTGCCTCCGCAGAGCACCGGCCCCCTGAGGAGCACCCCGCCCGTCACCCGACGATCAGCACGATGATCGCGCGCCGGGTCCGCTCCCCGCGCCGGCCGTGATCACCGAGCCCCACCCTTCGCGGTCGCCCTGTCACGGACAGCCTCCGCGTGTCGAACCGGTCCGGTGGGCCTGATCCACGACGGCGGCCCCGCACGGGCGTGGACCTGGGGTACCACCCCGGGCCCAGAGAAGGATTCCCGCCCGGCCGTGGCCACACCAGGCCGTCGGTCCCGCCGTCGCGCAGCCGCTCGGAAAGAGGCGGCGGCCACGAACCCGGACCGAGTCCATGGCGTGCCCGCCGCCTCACCTCATGCCGTACTGACTCATGTCGTACGCATCCGCCGACCACCCGTCCGCGAGGCCGGCAATCCGTTCCTTCAGCTGATGCCGTTCGCCACCCGTCCCCTCGTCATGCGCCGGGCGACGAGTGACGCGCGGATCTCTCCGGCGCGCACCGCCGTGTTCGACAGCAGCGTCGACGTGATGCCGTGCGTGTGCTCCGTGCCGCCCTGGAGGTAGATGTCGGAGGCGACGCCCGGCAGTGTGGCGACCCGGTGGTCCCTGCCCACCAGGAGGGCGTCCTCCTCGTCGCGCATGCAGAGCTTGCTGATGTCCCCCAACCGCTCGCCGATGCCGCGCGGTTGATAGCCCGTCGCGTGGACGAGCAGGTCGGCCGTGAGCACGTCCCGGTCGCCGGTCGGCAGGTACTCCACCGTGATGTCGAGCCGGTCGTCGCTCGTCTCGACCTCCCGGATGCGGGAGACGTTGAGCATCCGCAGCCGCTCACGGCCCTGGACCTTCTCCTGGTACATCGTTCTGGACAGGGCCTCGATGAGATCCATGTCCACGACGGAGTAGTTGGTCCCGCGGTGGTAGTCGAAGAGCGCCTGCTTCACGTCCCGCGGCGCCTGGTAGTAGATGTCGACCGCCTCGGGGTCGAAGATCCGGTTGGCGAAGGGGCTGTCGTCGGCCGGGGTGTAGCCGTACTTGGCGAAGACGGAGCAGATCTCGGCGGCCGGGAAGCTGCGGTGGAGATAGTCGACCGCCTCGGCGGCGCTCTGTCCGGCACCGAGGACGACGGCCCGGCGTACGGGGGTTCCCTCGCCGACGAGTTGGGCCACGCGCGGCATCAACTCGCTGTTGTGCCAGACGCGGTCGGACAGCACGGTCCCCGGCGGGAGGTGAGGCTCCATGCCGGTCGCGATGACCAGATTGTGCGCCCTGCGCACGATCGGCCGCTGCGGGTCCGCCGGGTTGCGGCCGGTGACCTCGAACCAGCGGACCTCGCCGTCCTCGGTCACGGGCTTCACCGAGACGACCTCCGTCGCGTACTCCACCAGGCCGGAGACGCGGGCAGCGGCCCACTCGAAGTAGTCGTGGAACTCGATGCGGAGCGGGAAGAGCGTCTTCTGGTTGAGGAAGTCGACCAACCGTTCCCGCTCCCGCAGGTAGCACAGGAAGCTGAAGTCGCTGGTGGGGTCACGCATCGTCACCAGGTCCTTGAGGAACGACACCTGCATCGTGGCGTCGTCGATGAGCATGCCCCGGTGCCAGCCGAAGCGGGGCTGCTTCTCGAGGAACGTCGCCTCGAGCCTGTCCTCTTCGGATACTTGTGCGTTGTACTCCTGGATCGCTATCGCGAGAGCAAGATTCGACGGACCGAACCCAATGCCCAGAACGTCGTGGATGGTGCCCGGCCCACTCTGCAGTGTGTTCACCGCGTCATCGCCTCCCTAAGCACGCACATGTTAGATAAGGTTAGCCTTACCTTGCAATGTCTGAGGAGGATTCACATGCGGGTCGTCATGTTCGGCTATCAGACCTGGGGCCACCGCACGCTGCAGGCTCTGCTGGACTCCGAACACGAAGTGGTCCTCGTCGTCACCCACCCCAAGAGCGAGCACGCCTACGAGAAGATCTGGGACGACTCCGTCGCGGACCTGGCCGAGAAGCACGGCGTGCCGGTCCTGCTGCGCAACCGCCCCGGGGACGACGAACTGCTCAGCGCTCTCAGGGACGTCGAGCCCGACATCATCGTGGCCAACAACTGGCGGACCTGGCTGCCACCGGAGATCTTCGACCTGCCGCCGCACGGCACGCTCAACGTCCACGACTCGCTGCTGCCCACGTACGCGGGCTTCTCGCCGCTGATCTGGGCGCTGATCAACGGCGAGCCGGAGGTGGGTGTCACGGCCCATCGCATGGACGGTGAGCTCGACATGGGCGACATCGTGCTCCAGCGTTCGGTGTCCGTCGGACCCGAGGACACCGCAACAGACCTGTTCCGCAAGACGGTTGACCTCATCGGACCGATCGTCCACGACGCGCTCGACCACATCGCCGCCGGCACGGCGGTGTGGACGCCGCAGGACCGCTCGAAGTCCACCTTCTTCCACAAGCGTTCCGTGGAGGACAGCAGGATCGATTGGAGCTGGCCGGCGGAGGATCTGGAGAGGTTCGTCCGCGCGCAGTCGGACCCCTACCCCAACGCCTTCACCCACCACCGTGGACAGCGGCTGCGCGTCGTCTCCGCGGCGGTGTCGGAAGGGCGCTACGGAGGCACCCCGGGGCGGATCTTCATACGCGAGGGGGACGGCATCGTCATCGTCGCCGGTGCGGACGCCCGTACCGGACGCAACCACGGCCTCCTGCTGAAGCGCGTACGGACCGAGGACGGCACCGAACTCGCCGCCACCGACTACTTCCGCACCATGGGCGGCTATCTGACGGACCGTCCGTGATGGATCCCGTGTGACGACCGGAGGCCGTGACGGGCCGTCCTGACGTCATCGGGCCGGCGGGAGCGGGCACCCACCCGTTCCCGCCGGGCCGTTCGTCTCCCCGGCCGCTCGTGCGTCAGCCGGCAGATCCGGTGACGGCGACCGCGCCGGCGCCGGCCTCATCGACCGCGTGGGCATCGGCATCGACATCGGCCGGAGGGACCGCGTCCGCGACCTCGTGGTGGCGCCCCATGGGAATGATCATCGGGGTGCCGCTGACCGGGTCCTTGGCCACCTGACAGCGCAACCCGAAGACGTCCTCGACCGTGGTCGCGGTGATGACGTCCCCCGGCGCACCCTCGGCCACGATCCGCCCCTTCTTCATGGCGATGACGTGATCGGCGTACCGGAAGGCCTGGTTGAGGTCGTGGAGGACCATGACCACCGTGCGGTTCTGATGCCGGTTGAGGTCGGTGACCAGGTCCAGCACATCGATCTGGTGCGCGAGGTCGAGGTACGTCGTCGGCTCGTCGAGCAGCATCACCGGCGTCCCCTGCGCCACCGCCATCGCGATCCAGGCGCGCTGCCGCTGTCCGCCGGAGAGTTCGTCGACGGGACGGTCGGCGAGATCCGCCATCGACGTGGCGCGCAGGGCGTCGTGAACGGCCTGCTCGTCAGACCGGCTCCACTGCCGCCACCAGGTCTGGTGCGGTGAACGGCCCCGCCCCACCAGGTCGATGACCGTCAGTCCCTCCGGCGCGACCGGTGACTGCGGCAGGATGCCGAGCCGCTGGGCCAGTTCCCGGGTGGGGATGGACTGCACGGCGCGGCCGTCGAGATGGACGGAGCCGGCCTTCGGCGCCAGCAGCCTTGCCAGGGCGCGCAACAGGGTCGACTTGCCGCAGGCGTTCGCCCCGACGATCGCCGTGACCCGGCCGGGCGGGATCACCACATCGAGGCCGTCGACGACGACCCGGCTCTCGTACGCCAGCCGCAGGCCTTCGGCCCGCAGATCGGGGCCCGCGGGGTCCACAGACTTCGATGACACGTGTTCAGCCTCCTGAGCCGGCGCGGTTGGCACGGACGAGCAGCCACAACAGGACGGGAGCGCCCAGCACTCCCGTGACGATCCCGACCGGAAGCTCCGTTCCGGAGATCAGCTTCCGCGCGATCAGGTCCGAAACGAGCACCGCCAGCGCTCCGGTGAGCCCGGAGGCCACCGGCGGCGGCCAGGCAGTACGCGCCAGACGCTGGGCGATCTGGGGCGCGGCGAGCGCCACGAACGCGACGGGGCCGGCCGCGGCGGTGCCGAACGCCACCAGTCCGACTCCCGCGAGCAGGACGGCCAGTCGGACCGGCTGCACACGTGTGCCGAGGCCTCGTGCGACGTCGTCGCCGAGCTGGAGCGTGCGCATCAGCCGGCCGAGCAACAGCGCCATGGGGACGAGAACCGCCATGGCGGCGGCCAGCGGGCCGACCTGGTCCCAGCCTCGGCCGTTGAGATTGCCGACGAGCCAGCCGAGCGCGGCCTGCGCCTGGAACCGCTCGCCGCGGGCCATCAGGTAGTCCGTGGCACTGGTGCAGATCCAGGCGATGCCGATGCCGACGAGAACGATGCGGTAGCCCGTCGTGCCGCGCTTCCAGGCGAGGACGTACACCAGCAGCGCCGCGGTCAGCGCCCCGATCAGGCCGAGCGCCTGGGTGCTCAGCCCTCCGTCCCAGCCGAGCACGATGCCGGCGACCACGGCGGCGCCCGCGCCCTGGGTGATGCCGATCATGTCCGGGCTGGCCAGGGGGTTGAGTGTCATCGTCTGGAACAGCGCTCCGGAGACACCGAAGGCGAACCCGACGAGCAGACCGGCCACGGCGCGTGGCAGCCGCAGTTCCTGGACGATGAGCTGGGTGCCGGGATCCGCCGTACCGAGCAGGGCCCGTACGACGTCCATGAACGAGTACGGGATGTCCCCGATCGTCATGCCCAGGCAGAACACCAGGAAGGTGGCGACGGCGAGTAGGCCGCTCACCCACATCAGGCGCGGCCGCAGCACTCCGGAGACGGGCGGGACGCCGAGCCGGAAGGTGACCCGGCCGGGGGTGCGGGACAGCAGATCGGTCATGCTCACAGCTCCGCGAGTCGTCGACGGCGCACCATGGCGATGAAGAAGGGGCCGCCGATGAAGGCGACGAGAATGCCGGCCTGGATCTCCGTCGGCCGCGCGAGAAGGCGTCCCACGATGTCGGCGGCGAGCAGCAGACAGGGCGCGAGCGCCGCCGACAGGGGCAGGAGCCAGCGGTGGTCGGGGCCCACACCGGCGTACTGGGCCAGAACGCGGGCGATGTGGGGGACGACGAGGCCGACGAACACCACCGGCCCGATGACGGCGACGGCGCCGCCGGTGAGGAGTGTGACGGCGAGGACGCCCTGGATCCGGGTCAGGCCCAGCCTCAGCCCCAGCGAGGCGGCCACGTCGTCGCCGAGCGCCATGCTGTTGAGTGCGGGGGCGCAGGCCAGGGCGAGCACGGCGCCGACGGCGAGGAACGGCAGGACGCGTACGAGGACTTCCTCGTTCTGGTTGGCCAGCGATCCCGCGGACCAGAAGCGGTAGCGGTTGAGGGCGTCCGGGTCGGTCAGGGCGATCGCGCTGGTCAGTGAGAAGAGCAGCGAGGTCACGGCCACGCCGGCGAGGGCGAGTTTGACGGGCGTGGTGCCCGAGCGGCCCAGTCCGCCGAGGAGGTAGACCAGGACGCTGGCGGCCATCGCCCCGGCGAAGGCGAACCAGATGTAGCCGTAGACCGAGCCCAGTCCGAGAACGCCGACGGAGAAGACGATGGCGAACGCGGCTCCCGCGCTCACGCCGAGAACTCCGGGGTCGGCGAGGGGGTTTCTGGTCAGTGCCTGCATCAGCGCGCCCGACAGGCCGAGAGCCGCTCCGGCGGCGAGGCCGAGCGCCGTTCTCGGTACGCGGACGGACCAGACCACGTTCTCGATCCGGGTGCTGGGGGCCTGGCCGACAAGTGTGTTCCACACCTGGTCGAGGGGAACGCTCAGTGCGCCGAAGGCCAACGACAGGGCGCACAGGGCCACAAGGGCGGTGGCGGGCAGCACCATGAGGAGCATGCCGCGGGGCCTTCTGGCGCCGATCACTGTGCTCCCCACGTCAACATCCTTAGGTTAGGCAGGCCTTAAATGTAAGGGCTGCTCGGCCGCTCGGCCCACTGCCGCATGAAAGCCTGTCTAATTAGGTAATCCTTACCTTAGTATGACGCGGACCGACCCCGGCCGGGGGCCGGGACCGACTGCTGGGGAGGCTCGGCCACTGTGTCCGGTTCAGAAGAAGTCCTGGCGTACTGGCAGCAGTTGCTCACACCTCTCCCGCAGGAGACGGTGCTGCCCGCCGACCGGCCCTATCCGCCGGCCCCGACCGGCGGGCACAGGGTGCGGACGCTTCCCCTCGGACACGACACCTCCGACGACCTGTTGCTGGCCGCCTTCGTCGCCCTGCTGCACCGCTACGGCGGCGCCCCCGACGTCACCGTGGGGCACGGACCGCTGGCCGTGCGCGTCTCGTGCGAGGGGGAGCCCACCTTCGCCGATCTCGTACGCCGGACGACGGCGGCCCGTGATGAGGCCGAGGCGCGTCCAGTCGAGCTGTCGGCCCTGGTCGAAGCGCTGCGACCCGAACCGACCCGGGGCGGCGGGCTGTTCTTCAACACCGCGTTCGCGACCGCCGCCAGGCCGTTCACCGCCGCGCCCGGCCCGGTCGATCTGGTACTGGAAGCCCTGCCGGGAGAGGTGCGGGCGCACTACCGTGCCGACCTCTTCGACGATGCGACCGTGGACCGGCTTCTCGGCCACTACGTGACCCTGCTGGCCGACGGTTCCACTCGCCCCGAGACGCCGGTCGGCGCTCTGACGCTGATGACACCGGACGAGTACCGGCGCGTGGTCGTGGAGTGGAACGCCACCGCTCACACCGTCCCGTCCGCCACCTGGCCCGCCATGTTCGCGGAGCAGGTACGCCGGCGTCCCGACGACATCGCGCTCGTCTTCGAGGACGAACGCCTCACCTACGCCGAGCTGGACGAGCGCGCCAACCGGCTGGCGCACGCCCTGATCTCCCGCGGTGCCGGCCCTGAGCGCATCGTCGCACTGGCACTCCCCCGCTCGGCCGACCTGATCGTCGCCGAGGTCGCCGTCCTCAAGTCCGGGGCCGCGTACCTCCCGATCGACCACGACTATCCGGCCGACCGCATCGCCTACATGCTGGGGGACGCGGCACCGGCGGTCCTGGTGACGACGGCGGACACCGCCAGGGACGTCCCCGAGCACGAGGGGATGGCTCGGCTTCTGCTCGACTTCCCCGCCACCGCCGCGGAGTTGGCGGACCGGCCCGTCCACGACCCGACCGACGAGGACCGCGGTGGGGCTCTCACCGTCCTCAACGCCGCGTATGTCATCTACACCTCGGGCTCGACCGGCAGGCCCAAGGGCGTCGTCCTCGCGCACAGCGGTGTGGCGAAGCTCGTCGCGACACAGAGCAAGCGGTTCGGCATCGGTCCGCACAGCCGCGTCCTGCAGTTCGCCTCGCCCAGCTTCGACGTGGCCTTCTGGGACCTGTGCCTCGGTCTGCTGTCCGGCGGCCGTCTCGTCGTCGTCCCCGCCGAACGCCGGGTGCCCGGCGCGGCGCTCGCGGACTACGCCAACGACAACGGCATCACCTTCATGATCCTGCCGCCCGCCCTGCTCGCGGCGATGCCGGACGACGTCGTCCTTCCCCCGGCCGCGACCCTGCTGGCCGGAACCGAGCGGGTCTCCCCCGAGCTGGTCGGCCGCTATGCCGGCGGCCGGATGATGTTCAACGCCTACGGCCCGACCGAGGCCACCACCAACTCCACCCTCGGGCTGTGCGATCCCGACACCCCGGCCGGCTCCGTCGTCCCCATCGGCATCCCCGACCCCGGCACCCGCGCCTATGTGCTGGACGCCCGGCTCCAGCCGGTCCCCGCCGGTGTCGCCGGCGAGTTGTACCTGGCCGGGGACGGTCTGGCGCGCGGCTACCTCGGCAGGCCCGACCTCACCGCCGAACGATTCGTCGCCGACCCCTTCGGCGACGCGGACACCCCCGGCGGGCGGCTCTACCGCACCGGCGACCTGGTCCGCTGGAAGGCCGACGGACGGCTGGAGTTCCTCGGACGCGCCGACACCCAGGTCAAGATCCGGGGCTTCCGGATCGAGCCGGGCGAGATCGAGTCCGTCCTGCGCCGCCACCCCGCCGTCGACCAGGTCACGGTGATCGCCCGCGAGGACCGGCCGGGCGACCGGCGGCTCGCCGCCTACGTCGTACCCTCCCTGGAGGCGCGGCCCGGTCACGACGAGGGCGAGCAGGTCGAGGAGTGGAAGGACCTGCACGAACTCCTCTACAGCGCCGCCGGGTCCGAGGGCTTCCGCGAGAACTTCGCGGGCTGGAACAGCATGTACGACGGACGTCCGATCCCCGTGGCCGAGATGCGGGAGTGGCGGGACGAGACCATCGCCCGCATCGCCGAACTCGGCAGCCCCCGCCGGGTCCTGGAGATCGGCGTCGGCAGCGGCCTTCTGCTGTCCCGGATCGCGCCCGGCTGCGAGACCTACTGGGGCACGGACGTCTCCCACGAGGCGGTGCGCGCGCTGCGTACGCAGGTGGACGCGGTGCCCGAGCTGGCGGGCCGCGTCGAACTGAGCGCCCGGCCGGCGCACGACACCGACGGGCTGCCGCAGGGGTTCTTCGACACCGTCGTCATCAACTCCGTGGCCCAGTACTTCCCGAGCTCCGCCTATCTCACGGACGTCCTGCGCAAGGTGTCGGCCCTGCTGGCGCCCGGCGGCAGGGTGTTCGTCGGCGACATCCGCAATCTGCGGCTGCTGCGCACCCTGCGCGCCGCCGTGGAGAGCCGGCGCGCCGACGGTGACGGCGAGACGGACAAGAACGCCCTGCGCACCGCCGTCGAGCGGTCCGTGCGCTGGGAGGGCGAACTGCTGCTCGACCCGGACTACTTCGCCGGGCTCGACGGCTTCGACGCCCAGATACGGGTCAAGCGGGCCGCACACCACAACGAGCTGAGCCGCTATCGCTACGACGTCGTCCTGAGCCCGAGCGACGGCTCCGCGCGTCCGGCTCCCGCCGAGCGGGAGATCCACTGGTCCGTGACCGGCGGGACGGCCGAGGTGGCCACCCTGCTGGCGGAGCGGCCCGGGCGGCTGCGCGTGACCGGGATACCCAACGCCCGTCTCACCGACGACCTGTCGGCACTGCGCAGGCTGGAGGACACCAGCCGTCCCGCGGAGCTCGGCGTGGACCCCGAGGAACTGCTCGCGCTCGCCGCCGAGCACGGCCGCCGGGTGGACATCACCTGGAACGGTCAGGCCGACGACGGTTCGCTGGACGCCGTTTTCACCGACGGGACGGACGAGACGGCGGCCGGGGCGCTCGACGGGCTGTACCGCCCCGGCGGCCGGTTCCCGCAGGCCAACCGGCCGGTGCCGTTCCGCGATGTCACCGTGCTGATGAAGACCCTGCGCGGGCACGCCACCGAATGGCTGCCCGACTACATGGTGCCGTCCGCCTTCGTCCCGCTGCACGCGCTGCCGGTCACTCCCAGCGGCAAGCTGGACGCCAACGCCCTGCCCGTGCCCGACTACGGCGCGCTCAGCTCGGGCCGCGCCCCGCGCAACGCCCGCGAGGAACTGCTCTGCCGCCTGTACGCCGAGGTGCTGGGGCTGCGTGCGGTCACCGTCGACGACGACTTCCTCGCCCTCGGCGGGGACAGCATCACCGCCATCCAGCTGCTGATCCGCGCCAGGGGCGCGGGTCTGCGCCTCACCCCCCGTGATGTCTTCCGGCACCGCACCGTGGCCGCGCTCGCGGAGGTGGCCGTCGACCTCGTCACCGCTCCCGCCGCCGACGCGCGCCAGCCGCTGGTCGAACTCGCCCCCGGCGACCTCGCCGAGATCCAGCGCAGTATGCCGCTCACGGTGCAGGAACTGCTGCCCCTGAGCCCGCTCCAGGAAGGCTTCTACTTCCACTCCCTGATCGGCGCGGCCGACAGTGACGCCTACGTCGTCCAGCAGGTGCTCGACCTGTCGGGTCCCCTCGACGGGGAGACCCTGCGCCGGGCGGCGCAGGCTCTGCTCGACCGGCATGCCCCGCTGCGTGCGGGATTCCGCCGCCGTTCCGACGGCACCCCTGTGCAGATCGTGCCCCGCGACGCCGAACTGCCGTGGCGCGAGGTCGACCTGTCGGCGCAGGACGGCGGCGTCCGCGAGACGCTGGCCGACGCGGTAGCCGCGGACGAGCGCGCCGGACGGTTCGACCTGGCCCGGCCCCCGCTGCTGCGCTGCGCCCTGGTCCGGCTCGGGCCGGAGCACTGCCGACTGGTGTTGACGTTCCATCACATCGTGGCTGATGGCTGGTCGTTGCCCGTGCTGCACCGCGAACTCATGGCGTACTACGGCACACCCGAACCCGGACTGCCCGAGGTGACCCCGTACGCCGACCATCTGGCCCGGCTCGCCCGGCAGGACCCTGACGCGGCGCGCGATGCCTGGCGCGCGGCGCTCGCGGGTGTCGACGAGCCGACGCGGCTGGTCGGGACTCCGGCGGACGGCACCGCCCTGGTGCCCGGCCAGGTCCGGGTCGAACTGTCCGAAGGGACCACGAGGCGGCTGACCGAACGTGCCCGCGAGCACGGCGTCACCCTCGGCACCGTGGTCCAGGCCGCGTGGGGTCTGCTGATCGGCAGGCTCACCGGACGCCAGGACGTGGTGTTCGGCACCACCGTCTCGGGCCGGGACAGCGAGGTCGACGGCATCGAGTCCATGGTGGGCCTGTTCATCAACACCCTTCCCACCCGGTTCCGCTGGCAGGCCGGCGAGTCACTCGGTGTGCTGCTCGCCCGCCTCCAGGACGAGCAAGCGCAACTGATGGACCATCAGCACCTGGGACTCGCGGAGATCCAGCGGCTGACGGGCACGGCCGGCGGCACGGAACTCTTCGACACCCTGGTGGTGTTCGAGAACTACCCCGCCGACGGGGACCTGCGCGATGCCTCCGGGACAGTGCGCATCACGGGCCACGCATTCCACGACGCGGTGCACTACCCCCTCGCGCTCATCGTGAAGCCGGGCAGGCGGCTCGACCTGCGGCTGAAGCACCACGTCGCGCGGCTGGACGGCGAAGCCGTCCGCGCGCTGGGCGACCGGCTGACGCGGATTCTGGAGGCGGTGGCGGCCGACCCTTCCGCCGTCGCCGCATCCGTCGAACTGCTCTCCGGGCAGGAGCGGGCGCGAGCCCTGCCCGCCGGGGACGAGCGGGCCGTCCCGGTCGCCACCCTGGCCTCGGCCATCGCCGAGCAGGTGGCCCGCACCCCAGACGCCGTGGCCGTCGTCTTCGAGGGCGAGGAGCTGACGTACGCCGAACTGGACGCGAGGGCCGAAGCACTGGCGCGCCGGCTGCGCGCCCGAGGCGCCGCTCCCGAGTCCTTCGTGGCCGTCGCCGTCCCGCGGTCGGCCGAGCTGATGGTGGCTCTGCTCGGCGTGCTGAAGTCCGGCGCCGCCTATCTGCCGGTCGACCCCGACTACCCGGCCGACCGCGTCGCCCACATGCTGGCCGACTCCGGTACCACGCTCGCCGTCACGGTGCCCGGGACTGCCGGGCGGCTGCCGCGGGCCGATGGCGTCACCGTGCTCGTCCTCGACGGAGCGACGACGCCGGATACGGAGACGGAACCCGTCGCCGTCCGGGCCGCCGGTCCCGACAGCCCCGCCTATCTGATCTACACGTCCGGCTCCACGGGACGCCCCAAGGGCGTCACGGTCACCCACCGCGCCATCGTCAACCGGCTCGCCTGGATGCAGGGCGCCTACGGGCTGCGGCCGGACGACCGGGTGCTCCAGAAGACGCCGTCCAGCTTCGACGTCTCCGTCTGGGAGTTCTTCTGGCCCCTGCTCCAGGGCGCGGCCGTCGTCCTGGCCCGCCCGGACGGCCATCGCGACCCCGCCCATCTGACCGCTCTGGTCCGCGAACGGCGGGTCACCACCCTGCACTTCGTCCCCTCCATGCTGGAGGCCTTCCTCCAGGCGGACGAGATCACCGGCGACCCTTCCTGGTCCGCGTCGCTGCGGCGTGCCTTCAGCAGCGGCGAGGCGCTGCCCGTGTCCGCCGCGCAGCGCTGGCAGTCGCTCACCGGGGTGCCGCTGCACAACCTGTACGGGCCGACCGAGGCCGCCGTCGATGTCACCCATCACACCTACGACGGTGACGAGGGCGTCGTCGTGCCCATCGGACGGCCGGTGTGGAACACCGGACTGCGCGTCCTCGACGCCTGCCTGCGGCCCGTTCCCGACGGTGTCCCGGGCGAGCTCTACCTCTGCGGCGTCCAGTTGGCGCGCGGCTATCACGCCCGCCCCGCACTGACCGCGGAACGGTTCACCGCCGACCCGTACGGACCGGCGGGCAGCCGGATGTACCGCACCGGGGACCTGGTGCGCCGCCGGGCCGACGGGGTGATCGAGTACCTGGGCCGTACCGACCGCCAGGTCAAGCTCCGCGGCAACCGCATCGAGCTCGGCGAGATCGAGGCCGCGCTGGTGGACACGGCACCGGTCGCGCAGGCCGCCGTGACCATCCGCGACGAGGCGCTGGTCGCCTATGTCGTGCCGGCCGGCGGGGCCCGCCCGGAGGCGGTGGAACTGCGCGACGCCCTGACCGCCGTGCTGCCCGCACCGATGGTGCCGAGTGCCTATGTGGTCCTCGACGCCCTCCCCCTCACCCCGAGCGGCAAGCTGGACCGGGCCGCACTGCCCGAGCCCCACGCCGTACGCGCCGCCGTCCGCGCCCCGCGCGACGCACGGGAACAGGTGCTGACCGAGATCTTCGCGGCCGTGCTGAAGCTGCCGGAGGTGAGCGTCGACGACGACTTCTTCCTGCTGGGCGGCGACAGCATCAGCTCCATCGGCGTGTCCAGCCGTGCCCGCCGGGCAGGTCTGGCGCTCGATCCGCGCGACATCTTCGACCACCGCACCCCCGCCGCCCTCGCGGCCGCCGCGACCGTCACCGAGGACCGGGAGACCGAACCGGCGGCGGCCGCGATCGACCTCACCCCCGAGGAGCGGTCCCGGGTGGAGCGGCTCGCACCGGGCCGGATCGACGACGTGTGGCCCCTCGCGCCGCTCCAGGAAGGCCTGTTCTTCCACTCGACGTACGACGACGGTTCGCTGGACGTGTACACCGTGCACGAGTCGTTCGACTTCGCGCGGCGCGTCGACGCCGACCGGCTGCGGACGGCCGCGAGCGTGCTGCTCGACCGCAACCCCAGTCTGCGCGCCGGGTTCACCAGTGAAGGGCTGCGCCAGCCCGTCCAGTTCATCGTGCGTGACCCGCACATCCCTCTCGAAGAGGTCGACCTCTCCTCGCTCCCGGCCGCGGAACAGGACGCCCGGCTGGGCGCGTTGATGGACGAGGAGCGCTCCCGGCGCTTCGATCTGGCACGGCCTCTGCTCTTCCGCATGCTGCTGGTGCGCCTCGGCGACGAGCGCGGCGACCGGCTCGTCATCGGCCGTCACCTCATCCTGTGGGACGGCTGGTCCGCCTGGCTCTTCCTCGACCAGCTCTTCGCCCTGTACGAGAGCGGCGGCGACGCGGCGGCGCTGGCGCGCCCCGGCTCCTACCGCAACTACCTGACCTGGCTGGAGCACCAGGACGACAGCCGGGCCACAGCGGCCTGGCGCAGCGCGCTGGACGGTCTGGAGGAGCCGACGCTCCTCGTGCCGTCCGCCGCGGACCGGGGTCTGGAACCGGTGATCCCCGAGCATCTGGAGACCGTGCTCGCCGCGGAAGCGGGCGAGCGGCTGCGGGAGACCGCGCGGAGTCACGGGCTGACCCTCAACACCGTGCTCAACGCGGCGTGGGGCCTGGCGCTCGCGAGCGCCACGGGCCGTGCCGACGTCGTCTTCGGGACCACGGTGGCGGGGCGGCCCAGCGAGGTGCCGGACGTCGAGAACGTCATCGGCATGTTCCTCAACACCGTGCCCGCGCGTATCGCCTTCGATCCGCGCGAGAGCGTCCTGGACCTGCTGCGCCGTATCCAGGGCGAGCGTCTGGAGCTGATGCCGCACGAGTACCTGGGGCTCGGTGTGCTCCAGGCCGAGACGGGTCACCGGCGGCTCTTCGACACGCTGTTCGTGCTCCGCAACGCCGACACGGACGAGCGGCTCGCCGAACTGCGGGACAGGCACGGCGCGACGGCCGTGGCCAACGTCGACGCCACGCACTACCCCGTCAACCTCGTCGTCACGCCCGGCGAGAGCGTCCGTGTCACCCTGGCGTACCGTCCCGACCTCGTCGACGGCCCCTCCGTCCGGACCCTCCTGGAGCGATTCACCCTGCTGCTGGACCGCCTCATCGCCGACCCGTCCGCACCGGTGGGCTCGCTCGACGCGCTGCTGCCCGGCGAGGCCGCCACGCTGGCCCGCGAGGATGTGGCGGGACGTGAGCCGGTGCCGCACGAGACCGTGGCGGACATGCTGGCCGCGCAGGCCGGCCGGACCCCGGACGAGAGCGCCCTCGTCTTCGGCGAGCAGGTCCTCACCTACGCCGAACTCGACGCCCGGTGCAACCGGATGGCCCGGCTGCTGCTGGCGCACGGCGCCGGCCCCGAGACGGTCGTTGCCCTGGGTCTGCCGCGTTCCGTCGACATGGTGGTGGCCCTGTTCGCGGTGCTGCGCACCGGCGCGGCCTATCTGCCGCTGGAGCTGGACCACCCGGCGGACCGGCTGGCGCTGATGCTCCAGGACGCGAAGCCTCTGCTCCTTCTGACGACGGAGGGCGTCTCACGGACCCTGACCGGCGACGTGCCGCGGGTACTGCTGGACGGCCCCGGCACCGCCGCCGACCTGGCGGCCCGCTCCGCCGATGCCGTCGAGGTGCGCTTCAGCCTGGACCACCCCGCCTACGTCATCTACACCTCCGGCTCGACCGGCCGCCCCAAGGGCGTGGTGACGCCGTACATCGGGCTGACGAACATGCAGCTCAACCACCAGAAGGAGATCTTCGCGCCGGCCATCGCCTCGGCCGGCGGGCGCAGGCTGCGTATCGCGCACACCGTCTCCTTCGCCTTCGACATGTCCTGGGAGGAGCTGCTGTGGCTCGTCGAGGGCCACGAGGTGCACATCTGTGACGAGGAGCTGCGGCGCGACGCGATCGCCCTGGTCGCCTACTGCGAGACGCACCGCATCGACGTCGTCAACGTCACCCCGACGTACGCCCATGTGCTCATCGAGGAAGGGCTGTTGGAGGGGCACCGCCCGCCGCTCGTCCTCCTCGGCGGCGAGGCCGTCACGGAGACCGTGTGGAACGCCCTGCGGGACACGGAGGGCACCTACGGCTACAACCTGTACGGGCCCACCGAGTACACGATCAACACCCTCGGCGGCGGCACGCACGACAGCGCCACGCCCACGGTGGGCCGTCCCATCCGCAGCACACGCGCCCGCATCCTGGACACCTGGCTGCGGCCCGTCCCCGACGGGGTCCCCGGCGAGCTGTACATCGCCGGGGTCGGGCTGGCCCGCGGCTATCTGGACCGGCCCGGCCTGACGGCAGAGCGCTTCGTCGCCGACCCGTACGGTCTGCCCGGCGAGCGCATGTACCGGACCGGCGACCTGGTGCGCCGCCGCGCAGACGGCAATCTCGACTTCCTCGGCCGCACCGACGACCAGGTCAAGATCCGCGGTCACCGGGTCGAGCTGGGTGAGATCGAGACGGTCCTCGCGCAGCATCACGAGGTGGTGCAGGCGGCCGTCATCGCGCGCGACGACACGGCAGCGCCCGGCACCCAGCGGCTCGTGGCCTACGTCGTGCCGGCCGAACCGGACGACGAGGCACGGGAGACGGCCGAGCGCGAGCAGATCGGCGAGTGGCAGGAGATCTACTCCGCCGAGTACAGCGAGATCGGCACCGCGGTCTTCACCGAGGACTTCGCGGGCTGGGACAGCTCGTACGACGGAACGCCCATTCCGGTGGAGCACATGCGCGAGTGGCGCGCGGCCACCGTGGAACGGATCCGCGAGCTGCGGCCCAGGCACATCCTGGAGATCGGCGTCGGATCCGGTCTGCTGCTCTCCCAGCTCGCTCCGGACGCCGAGTCCTACTGGGCGACCGACTTCGCCGCCCCCGTCATCCGCAAGATCGGCGAGGACCTGCGGCGCGACCCCTCACTCGCCGGAAAGGTCGAACTGCGCTGCCAGAGCGCCGATGTGACGGACGGGCTGCCCGTCGGTCACTTCGACACGATCGTCATCAACTCGGTCGTGCAGTACTTCCCGAGCCTCGACCACCTCGCCCAGGTCATCACCGGGGCGATGGGTCTGCTCGCCCCCGGTGGCCATCTGTTCATCGGCGATGTGCGCAATCTGCGACTGGCACGGCCCTTCCAGACCGGGATCCAGGTCACGCGGGCCGGCTCCGACGCCGATCCGGACACGGTCCGCAAGGCCGTCGACCGGGGCATCGCCCTGGAGAAGGAACTCCTCGTCGACCCGGACTGGTTCGCCACGCTCGGTTTCGGCGTCGAGCTGCGCACCAAGGCCGGCCGGCACCACAACGAACTGACCCGCTACCGCTACGACGTCGTGCTGTACGCCGATACCGCGACTGCGCTGGACCTCGGCGACGCTCCGGAGTCCGACTGGAACGGCGTCGGCGAGCTCACGGTACGGCTGGACGAGGAGCGCCCGCAGTGCCTGCGGGTGCGACGGGTGCCCGACGCCCGGACCGCGGGCGAACTCGCCGCCATGCGGGCGGTGGACGCCGGCCGGCTTCCCGGCGGCGCGCCCGAGGGCGTGGAGACCGAGACCCTGGGCCTGCTCGGAGCCGAGCGCGGCTACCGGGTCCTGACCACATGGTCCAGTGAACTCGGCTGCTTCGACGCGGTGTTCGTGCAGGAGTCGGTGGCCGTGCGGGACGGGGCGGTCCGGCGTACGTCCGGGCTGCTGCTGCCGTCGACCGACGGCACGGCCGTGCACGCCAACACCCCGGCCACGGCCCGCGGCGCCGGGGCTCTCGTGCGACGGCTGCGCGAGGACCTGGGCGGACGTCTGCCCGGCTACATGGTGCCGGCCGCGTTCGTCGTGCTGCCCCGGCTGCCGATGAACGACAACGGCAAGCTCGATGTCCGGGCTCTGCCGGACGCCGAACCGGCAGTCGCCCTGTCGACCGGTCGCGGGCCGCGCACCCCCGGCGAGGAGGTGCTGTGCCGGCTGTTCGCCGAGGTGCTCGGTCTGGCACGGACCGGCGCGGAGGACAACTTCTTCGACCTGGGCGGCCATTCGCTGCTCGCGACCCGGCTCATCAGCCGGGCCCGTACCGAGCTGGGCGCCGAACTCGCCATCCGTGACCTGTTCGAGGCGCCGACACCCGAACTGCTGGCCGGCCGTGCCGACATGGGCCGGCCCGCGAGGCCCGCCCTGGGAAGGGCCGCCGAGCGCCCGGAGCGCATCCCGCTCTCGGCGGCGCAGCGCCGGCTGTGGCTCGTCGAGCGGATCACCGGTGGCGGAGCGGCGTACAACTTCCCGCTGGTCTTCCGGCTGCGCGGCGAACTCGACCTGGAGGCCCTGCGGGCCGCCCTGCGGGATGTGGCGGGACGCCACGAGGCTCTGCGGACCCGCTTCGTGGAGCACAACGGTGAGCCGTACCAGGTCATCGTCCCGGCCGGGGAGGCCGCTTTGGAGTTCCTCGTGGCCGAGTGCGACGCGGCCGGGCTCGCCGGGCGGATCGAGTCGGCCCAGCGCCGTCCGTTCGACCTCGGGCGCGAACTGCCCCTCCGCGCCGAGGTGCTGCGCCTGGGACCGGCCGATCACGTGGTGGCCGTGGTGCTGCACCACATCACCACCGACGAGTGGTCGGACCGGCCGTTCCTGGCCGATCTGAATGCGGCGTACGCGGCGCGCGCCACGGGCACCGCTCCGGACTGGGCGCCCCTGCCGGTGCAGTACGCGGACTACACGCTGTGGCAGGAACGGCTGCTGGCGGAGGTGGGCGAGCGGCAGCTCGGCCACTGGACCGAGGCTCTGCGGGACCTGCCGGAGGAGCTCGACCTGCCGCTGGACCGTCCGGGGGCGGCCCGGACGACGGGCCGGGGCGCCGTCGTGCGCACCACACTCGCCGACGCGACCGCCACAAAGCTGCGCGATCTGGCCGCCGCCCACAACTGCAGCATGTTCATGGTGTTCCAGGCGGCGACGGCGGTGCTGCTGCACCGGCTGGGCGCCGGCGACGACATCCCGCTCGGAGCTCCGATCGCGGGGCGTACCGACAGTGCCGTGGACGAGCTGGTCGGCTTCTTCGTCAACACGCTCGTCCTGCGCACGGATCTGTCCGGTGACCCGTCGTTCGCCGAACTCCTGGACCGGGTACGGGAGTCGGCGCTCGCGGCCTTCGAGCACCAGGACGTGCCGTTCGACCGGGTGGTGGAGGCGGTGAACCCGGCCCGGGTGGCCGACCGCAACCCGCTGTTCCAGGTCATGCTCGGCTACCACCACCGCCCCGACGGGGACCCGGATCTGCTCGGTATGCCGACCGAGTGGTTCCACATGGACACCGGTACGGCCAAATTCGACCTCGACTTCACCTTCGTCGACCACGGCGCCGGGCACGACATGGCGCTGCTGCTGGAGTACGCCACGGATCTGACCGAACCGGGCACGGCTGCCCGGCTCGTGGACCGGCTGGTGGGCCTCCTGGAGCAGATCGTGCACGACCCGGGCCGGCCGGTCGGCGCTCTGACGGTGCTCACCGACGAGGAGGAGTCGGCGGCCACGACGGTGTGGAACGACACCGCCCGGCCACGGGAGACCCGTACCGTGCCGGAGCTGTTCGCCGACGTGGCGCGGCGCCGCGCCGACGCGACCGCTGTGGTGTCCGGTGCCTCGCGGCTGACCTTCGGTGAGCTGGCCGCGCGGGCGGACGCGATCTCCCGACTGCTGCTGCGGCGCGGCGCGGGCCCCGAGACCGTGATCGGTCTGGCTCTGCCCAGGGCGGAGACGGTCCCGGCGATTCTCGGTGTGCTGGGCGCCGGTGCCGCGTATCTGCCGCTCGACCCCGGCTATCCCCCGGACCGACTGGAGATGATGCTCGCGGACACGGCTCCGCTGTGCGTTCTCACCACGACGGCGCTGGCGGAAGAGCTGTCCGTGTCGGACTGTCCGACGGTGCTGCTGGACGATCCGGCCGCCTACGAGGGCGCGAGCGCGGCCCCCGCGCCCCGCCCGGAGCCGGACCAGGCCGCCTACGTGATCTTCACTTCGGGTTCCACGGGCCGGCCCAAGGGCGTCGTGGGCACCCACCGCGGTCTGAGCAACTTCTTCGCGGCGCAGTACACGGACGTCATCGAGCCCGCCGAACAGGCGGCGGAAGGCGCCCCGCTGCGCGCCCTGCACGCCGCGTCGTTCAGCTTCGACGGCTCCTGGGAGCCACTGCTGTGGCTGCTGGCCGGGCACGAGCTGCATGTGCCGGACGAGCCGACGATGGCCGACCCTGCCGCTCTGCTCGCGCTGATCGACGGGGCACGGCTGGACTACGTCGACCTCACCCCGAGCCATCTGCGCGAACTCACCCACCACGGCTTCCTCTCCGCCGACCGGCACCTCCCGCGCACCCTCACCGTGGGCGGCGAGGCCACCCCCGCCGCCCTCTGGCAGCGGCTGTGCTCCCTGCCCGGCGTCCAGGTGCACGACCTGTACGGGCCGACCGAGTGCAGCGTCGACGCGTACGGCTGGCACGGCGGCGCCGACGGTTCGTGGGCGGCTCCGGTGGGCAACATCCGCGCCCATGTCCTGGACGAGCGGCTGCGGCCCGTGCCGGTGGGTGTCGGGGGTGAGCTGTATCTCGCGGGCGAAGGCGTGGTGCGGGGCTACCTCGGCCGGCCGGGACTCACCGCGGAGCGCTTCACCGCGGACCCGTACGGCCCGCCCGGAACGCGCATGTACCGCACGGGCGACCGGGCCCGGCGACGAAGCGACGGGACCCTGGAGTTCCTCGGCCGCACCGACGACCAGGTGAAACTGCGCGGCTTCCGCATCGAGCTCGGTGAGATCGCGTCCGTCCTCGACACCCACCCGGACACCGCCGCCTCGGCCGTGGTCGTACGGGAGGACTCCCCCGGAGTGCCCCGGCTCGTCGGGTACGTCGTGCCCGCGCCCGGCCGCACACCCGACCTCGCGGCACTGCGCGCCCATCTCGCGCGGGCACTGCCCGGGCACATGGTCCCGGCGGCGTTCGTGGTGCTGGACGCGCTGCCGCTCGGCGTCAGCGGCAAGCTGGACCGGGCCGCCCTCCCCGCGCCCGATCTTGCGGCGCTGTCGTCGGGGCGGCGGCCGCGCACGCCGCGCGAGGAGTTGCTGTGTGCGGAGTTCGCCGGCGTCCTCGGACTGCCGGGGGTCGGCGTCGACGACGATTTCTTCGCACTCGGCGGCCACTCGCTGCTCGCCATGCGGCTGGTCGCCAGGATCCGTTCCGTGTTCGGGGCGGAGGTGTCGCTGCGGACCGTCTTCGACGCGCCGACCGTGGGCCGGCTCGCCGAGCACCTGTCGGGCGCGGTGGAGGAGGCCCGTCCCGCCCTGACCGCCCGCACCACCCGGCCGGAACGACTGCCCCTGTCGTCGGCGCAGCGCCGCCTGTGGGTGCTCTACCAGGTGGAGGGCCCCAGCGCGACGTACAACATCCCGTCCGCCTGGCGTCTGACGGGGCCGCTCGACATGGCCGCGCTGCGGGCCGCGGTGGCGGACCTCGTCGAGCGGCACGAGACACTGCGCACGGTCTTCCCCGACGAGGGCGGACGCCCCTACCAGCTGGTGCTCGACCCGCACGAGGCGCTCGTGCCGGTGGAGTTCGAGGAAACGAACGAGGACGAGCTGCCCGGGCGGCTGGCGCAGGCGGCGGCGTACGGATTCGCCCTGGACCGTGAGGCTCCGCTGCGGGTCCAGGTGTTCCGGACGGGCGAGGAGGAGTACACCCTGCTGCTCCTGCTGCATCACATCGCCGGGGACGAGTGGTCGGAGCTGCCGCTGAACCGGGACCTCGCGATCGCCTACGGGGCACGCACCGCCGGGCTGGCGCCCGACTGGCAGCCGATGCCGGTCCAGTACGCCGACTACACGCTGTGGCACCTGGAGTCGCTCGGCGACGAGCAGGACCCCAGCAGTCTGACGTCCCGCCAGATCGCCCACTGGAAGCAGGCGTTGGCGGGTCTGCCGGAGGAGCTGGCACTCCCCGTCGACCGGCAGCGGCCGCAGGAGTCGAGCTACCGGGGAGGCTCGGCCGATCTCTCGCTCGACGCCGAACTGACCGCGGACCTGACGCGGCTGGCGCGCGCCGGCGACGTCAGTATGTTCATGCTGCTCCAGGCCGCGGTGGCCACGCTGCTGACGCGGCTGGGCGCCGGTCACGACATCCCGATCGGCAGCCCGATCTCGGGGCGCACGGACGCGGCGCTGGACGACCTGGTCGGCTTCTTCCTCAACACGCTGGTGCTGCGCACCGACACCTCCGGCGACCCGACCTTCCGTGAGCTGCTGGCCCGGGTCAGGGAGGGCGACCTGGCCGCCTTCGACCACCAGGACGTGCCGTTCGAGCGGCTGGTGGAGGTGCTCAATCCGGCACGGTCGCTCGCCCGCCACCCGCTGTTCCAGGTGATGGTCGTCTATCTGGCGGCCGGCGGCGACGAGGCGTCTCTGCCGGGTCTGCGATCACGGCGGGTGGACGTCGGCCAGACGACGGCGAAGTTCGACCTGTCCTTCGACTTCGTCGAACGGGCCGACGGGACCGGGGTCGACGGTGTGCTGGAGTACAGCGCCGACCTCTTCGACGAGACGACCGCCCGGTCGTTCGCCGATCGGCTCCTGCGCATCCTGCGGGCCGTGGCGGCCGACCCGGACACCCCCGTGACACGGATCGGCGTGCTCGCGGACGCCGAGCGCCGGCGCATCCTCCATGAGTGGAACGACCGGCCGCTCACCGCGCTGCCGACCACGGTGCCCCAGCTCTTCGAGGACCAGGTCCGGCTGTCCCCCGAGGCGCCGGCGGTCGCATCCGACGGAGTGGAACTCACCTACGCGCAGGCGAACGCCGAGGCCAACCGGCTGGCGCGGCTGCTCGTGGCGCACGGCGCGGGGCCGGAGCGGTACGTGGCCCTGGCCCTGCCGCGCACGGCCCACACCCTGGTGGCGATCCTCGCGGTCCACAAGGCGGGCGCGGGCTATCTGCCGCTCGATCCCGACGCGCCCCACGGCCGCACCACGGAGATGCTCGTCGACGCCCGTCCGGTCGTGCTGCTCACCACCCGCGCGCTCGCCGGCGAACTGCCGCGTACGGACGTGCCCGTGCTGGTCGTGGACGATCCGGCGACCGTCGAGCGCACCGCAGCCCTGGACACGGCTGACGTGACCGACACCGACCGCACGGCGCCTCTCGCGCCGGGCCATCCGGCGTACGTCATCTACACCTCGGGTTCCACCGGCCGACCCAAGGGCGTGGTGGTCACCCACGAGAGTGTCGGCAACCTCTTCCACAGTCACCGCGAGACGCTGTACCGGCCGGCGGTCGCGGCCACCGGCAGACGGCATCTGCGGGCCGGTCACGCCTGGTCGTTCTCGTTCGACGCCTCCTGGCAGCCCCAGTTGTGGCTGCTCGACGGGCACTGCGTCCATGTGGTGTCCGAGGAGACGCGCCGCGACCCGGAGCTGCTCGCCGCCGACGTCACCCGGCACGGCTTCGACTTCCTGGAGGTCACCCCGTCGTTCTTCGCGCAGATGGCGGAGACCGGGCTGCTGCGGGACGGTCACTGCCCGCTCACCGTGGTCGGCGTCGGTGGTGAAGCCGTGCCCACGGCACTGTGGCAGCAGCTCGCCGCTCTCGACGGAACCGAGGCGTTCAATCTGTACGGGCCGACCGAGTCGACCGTCGATGCCCTGGTGGCGCGGGTCCGGGACAGCGAACGGCCGCTCGTGGGACGGGCGGTGGCCGGTACCAGGGCGTACATCCTGGACGCCTCGCTCCAGCCGGTGCCGCCCGGAGTCACGGGTGAGCTGTATCTGGCGGGCGGCGGCCTGGCCCGCGGATATCTGGGCAGTCCGGGGCTCACGGCCGAGCGGTTCGTCGCCGACCCGTTCGGAGGGCAGGGTTCGCGGCTCTACCGCACCGGCGACCTGGCGCGCTGGACGGCGGAGGGCCGGATCGACTACCTCGGTCGCGCCGACGACCAGGTCAAGATTCGCGGTTTCCGTATCGAACTGGCCGAGATCGAGTCCGTTCTCGCGGCCCATCCGGCAGTCGGCCACGCCGTGGTGACGGCACGTCAGGACGGTCCCCGCAAGCAACTCGTCGCCTATGTCGTCCCGGCCGCCGGGCAGTCACCGGACCCGGGTCGGCTTCGCGGTCATCTCGCGGCGACGCTGCCGGACTACATGGTCCCGGCCGCGACGGTCCTGCTGGACCAGCTGCCGAAGCTGCCCAACGGGAAGCTCGACCGCGGGTCGTTGCCCGCACCCGACTTCTCCGCGCTGTCCTCGGGGCGGCAGCCCGCGACACCGCTGGAGAAGGCCCTGTGCACGGTCTTCGCCGATGTGCTGGGACTCGAACAGGTGGGCGCCGACGACGACTTCTTCTCTCTGGGCGGCGACAGCATCGTGGCCATGCAGCTGGTCAGCAGGGCTCGCGCGGCGGGTGTGCGGATCACACCGCGGCTGGTCTTCCGGCACCGCACCGCGGCAGGGCTGAGCACGGTCGCCGAACTCACCGGCGCGGACGAGGCACACGCATCCGACGACGGCACGGGCAGTGTGCCCCTGACCCCCGTCATGCACTGGCTGCGGGAACTCGGCGGACCCTTCGGGAGCTACCACCAGGCGGCGCTCGTCCGCACTCCGGCGGAGCTGGAAGTGTCCTCGCTGACCTCGGTGCTCCAGGCGCTGGCGGACCGGCACGACCTGCTGCGGGCCCGGCTCGTGCGGCCGTCGATCGACGACACCACGAGCTGGAGCCTGGACGTTCCGGAGGCCGGTGCTCTCGACGCCGGCACGTGGATCGAGCGGGTGGATGTGTCCGGAGCGGACGACGAGACGCTGCGGACGACGATCGCGGAGCACGCCCACCTCGCCCGGACCCGGCTGGACCCGGACGCGGGCGAGATGGTGAGGGCCGTGTGGTTCGACGCGGGCACGGAGCCCGGTCGCCTGCTGCTGATGGCCCACCACCTGGTGGTGGACGGTGTCTCCTGGCGGGTGCTCCTGCCGGACCTGGCCGCGGCCTGGCAGGACGTGGCTGCGGGCCGCCCGGCGCAACTGGCTCCCGTCGACACGTCGTTCGCCCGCTGGTCCCGGCATCTGACCGAGCTGGCGCGGGACCCGGCGAGGGAGGCCGAGCTGCCCGTCTGGACCGCCGTCCTCGACGGCGGTTCGGAGCCCTTCCCGCTGGCGCGCGAGCTGGACCCGGCACACGACACGACCGCCTCGATGCGCGAGCTGGACCTGCGTATGCCGACGGGGCGCACGGCACCGCTGCTCTCGACCGTCCCGGCGGCGTTCGGCGCGACGGTCAACGACGTGCTGCTGGCCGGTCTGGGGCTGGCGGTCGCCGACTGGCGCCGTCGCCACGGCGGCAGCGACACCTCGGTGCTGGTCGACCTCGAAGGACACGGACGCGAGGAGGAACTCGCGGGTGACAGCGCGGACCTGTCGCGTACGGTCGGCTGGTTCACCAGTGTCTTCCCCGTCCGTCTCGACCCCGGTCCCGTCGACCTGGCCGACGCCTTCGCGGGCGGCCCGGCGGTCGAGGAGGCGGTGGCGAGCGTACGGGAGCATCTGACCGCACTGCCGGCGAACGGCGTCGGCTACGGTCTGCTGCGGCATCTCAATCCGCACACCCGTGAGGTGCTGGCACAACGGGAAGCGCCGAGGATCGAGTTCAACTACCTGGGCCGCTTCGGTATCCCGGAAGCGGTGGACTGGTCGTACGCCCCCGAGGAGGACGTGGCCGACATCGGCCCGGAGCCCGCGATGCGTGAGGGCCACGCACTGAGCATCAACGTCGTGACGGAGGACCGCGCGGACGGGCCGGTGCTGGCCGCCCACTGGTCCTACCTTGACGGGCCGCTCTCCCGGGAGACCGTCCAGGACCTGGCCGAGACCTGGTTCCGGGCACTCGAAGGACTGCTCGCCCGGGCCGCCCGCACAACGCCCGCGGCCCCGAAGAACTGACCGGACCCACACATCCGTACCGAGGAGAAGGACACCATGAGCAACCCGTTCGAGAACCCCGAGGGCGTGTACTCGGTGCTGGTCAACGACGAGAACCAGCACAGCCTGTGGCCGGACTTCGTGGACGTCCCGGCCGGCTGGACCGTCGCCCACGGGCCGGCGTCGCGGCAGGCGTGCCTGGAGTACATCGAGACCAACTGGACGGACATGCGGCCGAGGAGTCTCGCGCAGTCGATGGACAGCTGACCCCGCCGGGTGGGCCGCCGACAGGGTCGGCGGCCCACCCGGAGACGGCGAAGGAGCCGGTCCGCGAGTGATCTCGCGGCCCGGCTCCTTCACATACGAACCGGTCGGGCCGGGTCAGGAAGCGGGCTGCTCCACCTTGGTGGCCGGCTTGCCGTCGACCGCGGCCGCGAGCTGCGGGACCAGCCGCTCCATGACGTAGGGCAGGCTCAGGACGGAGACGAACGACGTCGCGTTGCCGTAGTCACTGGTCTCCGGGATGTAGACCTCACGGCCTTCCTTGACCACCTTCAGGTCGCCGTACGAGGCGTCCTTGTGGAGCTTCGCGGTGTCCTTGGCGACGTCGCCGACGATCCACACGACCGCCTGCTGGTCGAGCAGGTCCATGCGTTCCTTGCTGATGTTCGCCCCGAACTTGTCGCCGATCGCCTTGTCCAGGCCGGTCGGCAGCTTGAGCCCGAGGTTGGTGAGCAGGCGCGAGCGCGAGTCCTGGCTGCCGAAGACGAACGTGCCCTCGTACGGCGTCGCCATCACGCTGGTGGCGCCCTTGAACTCGGGGTGCTGCGCCGCGGCCGCGGCGATCTTCGCCTCGACGTCGGCGACGGCCTTCGTGGCCTCGGCGGGCTTGCCGACCGCGGTGCCGACCCGCTTCGTCAGCTCCTGCCACGGGATGCCGAAGTCGTTGTACTCCTTCGGCTGCGCGACGACCGGGGCGAACTTCGACAGGGACGCGTACTGCTCCTTGGTGAGACCGCCGTACAGGGCGAGGATCAGGTCGGGCTTCAGGGCCGCGATCTTCTCGACCTGCGGGCCGGTGCCGGTGTCCTTCAGCACCGTCGGCGCGGCGGCTCCGGCCAGTTTGTCCGTGGCCCAGGGGCCGATGGCGCCCTTGTAGCCGCCCAGCCACTCGGTGGTGCCCACCGGCACCTTGCCGAGCGCCAGCAGGGCGTCCTGGTCGGTGAGTCCGACCGTCACGATCCGCTGGGGCTCGGACTTGATCGTCGTGTTCCCGTACTTGTGCGGGATCGTCACAGGGAAGGCCTTGCCGGCCGACGCGTCCTTGCCGGTGGACGTGGACGTGTCCGAATCGGAGTCGCCCCCGCAGGCAGTGGCGGTTCCGAAGAGAAGCAGAACGGAGGCGAGCGCGGCGGCGAGCCGGGGAGCTCTGAGGGAGCGGGCCATCGGTGGTCCTTCGGTTCGGGTTCCTGTGGAGCAGTGACGGTGTGGGGGGCTGTGTTTCCTCAGACGCCGCGGTCGCGGCTGTCCGACCACGCCTCCCACAGGGCTGCGTAGCGTCCTTGTGTACGGCGGAGTTCCTCGTGGGTGCCGGTCTCGACGATGCGTCCGCCGTCCATGACGACGATGCGGTCGGCGGTCGCGGCCTGGGTGAGGCGGTGCGCCACGATCAGTGCCGTACGGCCGTCGACAGCGCGTGCGACGGCCTTCTCCAGGGCGCGGGCCCCGGTGCTGCCGGCCTCGGCGGTCGCCTCGTCGAGGATCGCGACGGGCGGGTCCGCGAGGATCAGCCGTGCGAGCGCGAGCGCTTGTGTCTGTGCGCTGCTGAGCCGGTGTCCGCCCTCGCCCACCACGGTGGCGAGTCCGTCGGGAAGGGCTTCGGCCCAGCCCAGCGCGTCGACCCGGTCCAGTGCGCTGCGCAGTTCGCCGTCGCTCGCCCCGGGCTTGGCCAGCCGGAGGTCGTCGGTGAGCGTCCCGGCGAAGACGTGGGTCTCCTGGGTGATCAGGGCGACCGTACGGCGGGTGACGGCCGGGCCGAGTTCGTGGAGCGCGGCGCCGCCGAGCCGCACGGTGCCGGCCGAGGGCCGGTGCACTCCCGCGATGATCTTGGCCAGGGTGGTCTTGCCGGCACCGCTCGCCCCGACGAGCGCGACGCGTTCTCCGGGCAGCAGGGTCAGGTCGACGTCGTGCAGCACGGGATGCCCGGTCTCGTACGCATGGCAGAGGCCGGTGACGGTGATGGACGCGTCACGCGGGGTCGCGGGGCGCGCGGGCTGCTCGGGGAGCGGCTGATCGGCCACGCCGACGAGCCGGGCGAGGCCCGCGGCGGCCGACAGGGCGTCGTCGATGAGGACGAGCGCGGAGTTGATGGGGGTGAAGAGGCTGTGGAAGTACAGCGCGGCGGCGGTCGCCGTGCCGAGGGACGCGGATCCGTCGCGCACCAGCCAGAAGCCGGTGACGAGGACGGCGGCGAGACCGATGAACTCCCCCACGTGCAAACGGCTGTAGAAGCCCAGCACGAGCTGGACACCGCGCATGGTGAGCTGGACGACGGACCAGGAACGCCCGGCGGCCCGTTCGCTGTGCTCCCCCTCCAGCCGGAACGCCTTGACGGTCGTGCTGCCGCCGATGGTGTCGAGCAGTTGCTGCTGCTGGGCGCCGGTGGCGATGCGCTGTTCCGCGTAGAGCGGTACGGCCCGTCGGACGTACCAGCGTGCCGTGTGTACCTGGACCGGCACGGCGAGCAGCGCGGCGAGCAGGAACCTCCAGTCGAGCACCGCGAGTGCGCCGAGGGTCAGGACGATCGCGAGCAGTGAACGGGCCAGCTCCGGCAGGGCGTTGCGGACGGCGTCGGCGATCAGCGACACGTCGGCGGTGACCCGTACGGTCAGGTCGCCGGAGCCCGCCTTCTCCACCTGCTCCAGGGGCAGCCCCAGGGCCCGTTCGACGAACCGTTCGCGCAGACGGGCCAGGACGGTTTCGCCGAGCCGGGAGATCAGCGAGAGGCCGAGGCCGGTGGTGAGTCCCTGGACGACGGCGACGGCGGCGAGCAGCACCACGATCGTGGTGATCGCGTCCGGCGGCCGGTGGTCCGCCGCCAGGTCGACGACGCGCCCGAGCAGCGGCTGGATCAGCAGTCCGACGGCCGTCGCGCCGACCATGACGGCGAAGCCGCACAGCGCGAGGAGCCGGTGGGGGCGCACGAGTTCACCGACGGCGGCGCGGGTTCGCGCCGCGGTCGCCGTCGGCAGCAGCTGCCGGACGGGCTCGCCGCTGGCGGCGGTCTCCTGCACGGTCTGTCGCTCCGTGTTCACGTCGGCGGGCGTCGAGGACTGCTGGTGCTCCGGATTCGCGTCGGCGGGCGTCGAGGCCTGACCGTCGGCCTGTCGGCCGGTCTGACGTGGTGTCATGAGAGAACTGCCGAACGGTAGGAGATGCGGTCACGGACGAGTTCGGCGTGGGCGGCGCAGCCCGCCACCCGGCCGTCCTCGATGAGGACGACCCGGTCGGTCACGGACAGCAGCGCCGGACTCGTGGTCACCAGGACGGTGGTGCGGTCGCGGCGGATGTCCCTCAGGCCGGCCGCGATCCTGGCCTCGGTGACCGCGTCGACCGCCGTGGCCGGGTCGTGCACCACCAGGACGGGTGTGTCGGCGGCCAGAGCGCGGGCGAGCGCGACGCGCTGGCGCTGTCCGCCGGACAGCGAGCGCCCGCGTTCGGTCACGATCGTGTCGCCGCCCTGGGGCAGCGTCCCGGCCACCTCGTCCGCGCCCGACGCGGCGAGCGCCGGACCGATGTCGTGCTCGGGCGGCGCCGCGGCACGGACGTTGCCGGTGAGCGTGCCTTCGAAGAGGTCCGCGTCGTGTTCCGCGACGAGGATCGCGGTGCGGACGTCCGCGGGGTCGAGGGTGGTCAGCGGTACGCCGTCCAGTTCGACCGAGCCGCTGTCGGGGTCGGAGCGCCGGGCCAGGCAGAGCAGCAGCGCGGTCGCGTCGGCGGAGTCGGTGGCGACCACGCCGACGAGGTCGCCGGGTGCGATGTCGAGATCGAGGTCCCGGAGTGTGCCGTACGAGACGCCGCGCAGGCGGACCGCGCCGCGGACGGGCTGCGGCAGCCGGCCGGCGCCGGGGAGTACCGCACCGTCCGCGCCGAGCACTCCGGCGATGCGCGTGGCGGAGGCACGGCCCTGCGCGAGCTCGGAGTTGATCCAGGAGAATTCCGAGAGCGGTCCGAGCAGGAACAGCGCGAGGCCGACCGCCGAGACCAGTTCGCCGAGGCTGATGTCCCCCTGCGTCGCGAGGCGTCCGCCGACGAGGGCCACGAGGGCGATGAACACGCCGGTGAGCGCGAGCACGATGCCGTTCTGCCATGCCCGCGCCCGTGCGGCCCGGAGAGTGGCGGACAGGGACTCACTGCTGGTCTGCCGGTAGCGCGCGACAGCGGCGGATTCGGCGCCGATGCCCTTGAGCACCCGTAGCCCGGCCACCAGGTCCGCGGCGATACCGGACGCCTGTGCCGCTCGTTCCTGTTCGGCCTCGCTCCGGCGCTCCAGCGGTTTGCTCAGCAGGTGGCCGAGCCACAGAAGAAGGGGTGTGCCGAGGAGCACCACGAGTCCGAGCAGGACCGAGATGCGGACCAGGACCACCGCGCTGACGAGGAGTCCGGTCATCGCCGCGACGGCGACGATCACGGCCATGTTGACGGCGCCGACCCGCTTGGCGTCCTCGGTCGCGATGTTCGTGAGCTCTCCGGGAAGCCGTCCGCTGTCCGCGCCGCCCTCCGGCGCCAGGATCCGGCCGACGAGCCGGGTCCTGAGACGGTGGGCCGCGGTCTCCGCCGCCCGTTCACCGGCACGGGCGCCGAACCGGAAGCTGAACGACAGTCCCACGTAGACGACGGCCAGCGCCGCGATGCCCAGCAGCAGCCCGCCGGTGTCGCTCTTGGCGACACCCTGGTCGATCACGACACCGATGAGCACGGGGACCAGGGCCTCGCCCGCCTGGTGCCCGGCGCCTAGCAGCGAGCCGATGGCCACGTCGCGACGCTGTCCTGTGACAGAGCTCCGCAGAACATCCCGCCCCGACAGGTCTGTTGCCCCCACCGCACTCCTCCGGACCTGCTTGGCAGTGCCCATGGACCGAGCACGAGAACTTAGGTAAGGCTAGACTAACCATGACCTGATGGGCCACCCCTCGTCGACGATCGAGGCAGTTGCGTGATCCGGCGGCGGGACGGCGTGGACGACGGCACTCAGAGCGGGCCCGAGTGCGCCGATTCCGGGGGCACTTGAGCCGCCTGCGCCGCGCCGTCGGGACCGTCGATCCGCACCAGCCGGTAGTGCTGCTCGTATGTGGACCTCTTGCGCCGGTCCGCCTTCTTCGGCCTCGCCCGACGGGCGGCCGCCACGAGCGCGCCGACCTCGGGACGCTCCCTGCGCAGCCGGTAGAACGCGCGCCCGGACATCCCGACGAGTGCGGCCGCCGGGCCGTGCAGGGCGCCGCCGCGCATGGCCGTCAACAGGACCCGCAGCGCCGTCGGGTTGAGGGTCGTCGCACCCGGGGCCGGTCCGCGCGCCCTGGCCATCGTGACCGCGGCAGCCATCGCGGCCGCGAACGTGGGGTCGTGCTCCTGCCAGGCCGCCAGCAACCGCTCGGAGACGCCGGCCGCCACCGCGCACCCCGGCGGCCCCAGCCCGAGAGCGGCAGCCCGTACGGCGTCGGCCATCCGCGCGGCGGTCTCCTCGCGCAGAGTCGGTTTCGCACCCAACGCGTGGAGCAGGGCCCTGTCGACGTCCTCTTGTGCGTCGAGGTCTGCCACCACACCATCGGCCCACGACTCCAGCCGGTTCGCGGGGTCGACTCGTCGCTCATCCACTCGCAACACCTTCTTAGGTTAGCCTCACCTAAGCACATTCCGGAGTGGGATGACGACCCGTTCACAGGAAAGGATCAGCTTGTGCTCTGCACCAGGTTGACCAACGCACGTGTCATCACGATGGACCCGGCACGCCCCACCGCCCGTGAGATCGGCATCTGGCGGGGACGCATCGTGGGCCTGGACGAGGAGGTGGCCGCACTCCCCGCCCGGCAGGTGGTGGACCTGGACGGGGCGACCGTGCTGCCGGGCTTCATCGACAGCCATGTGCACCTCGCCTGGACGGGACTGAAGGCGCGGACACCGGACATCGCCCCCAGCACGTGCGTCGACGACATCCTGGGCATCGTCGCGCAGGCCGTCGCCGACGCACCGGCCGGCAGCTGGGTCGACCTGGGCGGCTACGACCAGCGCACCCTCGACCGCCCCCTGGGCGCCGCGGAACTGGACACCGTGAGCCACGGGCGCAAGGTGTACCTCGGACACATCTCCGGACATGCGTGCCTGGTCAACACCGCGATCCTGGACCTGCTTCCGCAGAGCGTCCCGCACACGAACGGCTTTCTCGCCGAGGAGGCCATGGGTGCGGCCCTGCGGCTGCGGCCACCGCATTCCCTGACCGAACTCGTCGACGCGATCGAGACCGCCGGGTGGACGTGCCGGAGCGAGGGTGTGACGGCGTGTGCCGAAGCCGGCATCGGCAGCGAGCTCTTCGCCCACAGCCCCGTCGAAGCCGCTGCCTACCAACTCGCCCACGAGGCCGGGCGATTGCCGATCCGGCTCCAGCTCATGGTGGCCGCGGACGCCCTGAAGCCCGTCGACGCCGCGCGGGAGGACATGACGTCGCGCGCCTTCGGCCTCGGTCTGCGCACCGGCTTCGGGGACGGGCACCTGTCGCTCGGCGCCCTCAAGGTCTTCACCGACGGCGGCATGATGGCGCGGACCGCCGCACTCACCGAGCCCTACCTCGGCACACAGTCGGCGGGTCAGCTCCAGATGCCCGCCGAGCAGCTCGAGGACACCATCGTCCAGGGCCACCTCGCGGGCTGGCAGCTCGCCGTGCACGCCATCGGGGACCGCGCGGTCGATGTCGCGCTGGGCGCCCTGGAGAAGGCGCAGCGCCTGCACCACCGCCCGGAGGCCCGGCACCGCGTCGAACACGCCGGTCTTGTCCGCCCGGACCAGCTGGCCCGGTTCGCCGCCGTGGGGGCCACCGCCGTCGTCCAGCCCAGCTTCCTGCGGTACTTCGGCGACGACTACGCGGCGATCATGGGCAGTGAGCGGGCACCGTGGCTCTACCGGGGCCGCGGCTTCCTCGACAACGGCGTCCGCCTGGTCGGGAGTTCGGACCGTCCTGTCGCCGACGGCGCGCCACTGCGGGCCATCCAGTTCATGGTGGAGCGGGCCTCCGAGTCGGGCCGGCCGATCGGCGCGGACGAGGGCATCGGTGTCGAGGAGGCGCTGCGCGCCTACACCTCGGACGGCGCGTATGCGTGCCACTGGGAGGACAGCGCGGGCAGCATCACCGCCGGCAAGCGCGCCGACTTCGTCGTCCTGGAGGACGATCCGCGACGGGTGCCCATCTCGAAGATCGGCGACATCGCGGTGATCGGTACCTGGCTGGAGGGGAACCGGTCGTCCAAGGGGCCAACGGCCTGACGTCACCGGCGTCCCCACCCTCCCCGGGGGCGCCGCACTTGCGGGGCGGCGGGCAGGGCGCCGCACCGGGCTCACCTCACTCACCGAGCGTCCGGGGATTCGTGACAGTGGGTAGCCGTTCGACGTGCGTCCGGTCCTGGGCACTGTTTGGCTGTTGGGGGGACCGCATCTCCGTCACGAAGGAGTGACCATGAGCCCGGAAAACCCGTCACACGGCTCCACCGAGGACATGAAGCAGCAGGCGCTGAAGATGGAACAGGCCGCGGAACAGTCCACCGACCCCCATGTGCGCCGGCGCCTGCGCGAGAAGGCCAGTGAGCTGCGCCGCCGGACCAGCCGGCAGCAGGGCGAGGCACCGCCCGAGGGATTCAACCCCACGCGCTGACCGTCGCGCTCAGAACGGGGTCCGCTCGGAACGGGGCGGTCAACAGGCCCGCTCAGGAACGACGACCGGCCAGAAACGGGCCGCTCAGAGCGGGGGCCGCGGGAAACCCCGGCCCCCGTTCTGCGGCGTCCGGCCCGTCCTCAGCCGTCCGAGGTCCCGCTCGCCGCGTTCCGCCACACCGTCAGGTCCAGGGTGAGGTACTTGCTCGGTGAGTCCTCGGCCGAGAAACCCTGCACCGTCAGCAGACCCAAGTGACCCGTCCCGGTCGTGATGCAGATCTGACGGCCCTTCGACAGCCTGTTCACATAGACGTTCTTGGTGAACCGGGTGTCCTTGCGGCACGTTTCGAGGGACCCCTGCTGGCCCGGGTCGAGCAGGACCAGATTGCCCTCGTTGCTCTCCGCGTCGAGGTAACCGCCTGTGTCGTAGGAGAGTTCGTACCCGCCGTCCTCGCCCTCCTGCGGCCGGACGTCGTCGTCACTGAGCGTCAGATGGAAGCCGGCCGTGAGATTGATACCCGGGTACTCCACGGGCTTCGGCGGCGCCGGCGCCGGGTCCGGCTTCGGGGCGGACTCCTCCTTGCCGCCGGTGCCGCTCTCCCCCGTGTCCGAGGACGAACCGCCCTGGGATGTACCGCTCCCCTGCGAGTTGTCGTCGTCCTTCATCGCCAGGTACGCCGTCCCGCCCCCGATACCGAAGACCAGCAGGACGGCCAGGGCGATGAGCGCCGCGCGTTTGCCGCCACCGCCGGTGGGGCGCCGGGCATGGGGATCGACGTAAGGGGCCGGGCGCGGGTTCGGGTTCGGGTTCGCCGGGACCTGGGTCTGGGCGTAGGCGTGGGCATGGCCGGGGTTGGTGGGCTGGTGGTGCTGCGGGGGCGGGTACTGCGGGGAGGGCCCGTGCGCGGCGGGAGGGCCGTAGCCCGGGGGCGGGGTGCCTGGCGTCACCGGGGTGGTGGGCGAGTACGCCGCCGGAGGGGTGGTGGCGGGCGGCGGCGGTGTCTGGGCCGGGGCCGGTGCCGCCGCGCGTCCGGTGATGTCGGCGCTGACGGCCGCGGGCAGCCAGTCCTCGGGCCGCCGCAGTACCGTCTCCGCGTTCGCCGACTGGCAGAGTCCGATGATGTCGGCGATCGACGGCCTGGCCGCGGGGTCCTTCGCCAGGCAGCGGGTGACGAGTTCCCTCAGCCGGTCCGGCACCCCGCTGAGATCCGGCTCCTCGTGGACGATCCGGTACAGCACGCCGTGCGAGGTGCCCTCGCCGAAGGCCGGGATACCGGCCGCGGCATACGCCGCGACCTGCCCGAGCGCGAAGATGTCGGTCGCCGCCGTGACCCGCTGCCCCGCGGCCTGTTCGGGGGCCATGAACGACGGTGTGCCGATGGTGACGCCGCTGCCGGTGAGCGATGTCGCGTCGGCGGCGTAGGCGATACCGAAGTCGATGACGCGCGGTCCGTCGGCCGCGAGCAGCACGTTCGACGGCTTGAGGTCACGGTGCACGATGCCGGCGCCGTGGATGACGTGCAGGGCCTCGGCGATGCCGGCGACGAGCAGCAGCACCGCCTCGACCGGAAGCGCACCGTGCCGGGCGACCGCGTCGGCGAGCGAGGGACCCGGGACGTACGCCGTGGCCAGCCAGGGCTGCTGCCCGTCGGTGTCCGCGTCGATCACGGGGGCGGTGAACAGGCCCTGCACGCGCTGCGCTGACTTCACCTCCTGCGCGAAACGGCGGCGGAACTCCGGGTCCTCGCCGAACTCCGGGCGGATCACCTTGATGGCCACCGGCCGTCCGCCGGGCGTGTACGAGAGGTAGACCTTGCCCATGCCTCCGGCACCGAGCTTCGCGGTCAGCCGGTATCCGGCGATGGTCGCCGGGTCGTCTCCCGCGAGCGGCTGAAAGACCTCGGCCTTCCCCCGGTCGTGCTGCTGACCACTCATCACGCAATTCCCCCTACACAAGACACCGATGTCGCACGGCACCCTACCCAAGGGAAAGCGGTGTCCCTCGCTCCAGGGCGCCCGTCGCAGGCGTGGCGCATGGCCGGCGGGATGCGCGGAGGCGCGTGACCGGCACGACGCGCGCTTGCCGTGATCAGGGCCGACGTACGTCCAGGGGCGTCTTTTCGGCCGACCCGCCGCCCGCCCGGTCGCCTTCGGGCCGACCGTTGCCGAACCCTTCCCGATCGGGCCGCCTCCTCACGTACGCAGAAAGCGCAGGACCGCCGGTACCCGCCGGTTGTCGTCCTCCGAGGGCGGCAGGCCCAACTTCCGGAAAATGCTTGCCACATGCTTCTCCACGTTTCCGGCCGAGACCACGAGCGTCTGGGCGATAC
This sequence comes from Streptomyces sp. AM8-1-1, assembly GCF_032229325.1. Classification (NCBI taxonomy): domain Bacteria; kingdom Bacillati; phylum Actinomycetota; class Actinomycetes; order Kitasatosporales; family Streptomycetaceae; genus Streptomyces; species Streptomyces sp. AM8-1-1. The sequence continues at coordinate 7,527,866 of NZ_CP135086.1, read as the reverse complement.
CGGCGTGAATCTGCCTCGGCATCAGGGAGAGCACGGTTCTCTCGCGGCCCGTCAGGGAGCCCTCGCCGCCGGCGACCTCATCAGGTTGCTGATCCAGTGCACGCCCTCGGGGTCGAGTCCGTTGACCGGCTCGTCGAAGAGCAGCACTCCGGGATCGCCCAGCAACACACCGGCGATGCCGAGCTGTTGCGCCATGCCGAGCGAGAACACCCCCGCGCGCCTGCGGGCGACGCCGGCAATACCGACGGTCCCGAGCACCTCGCCGACCCGTGACGGGTCCATCCCGCCGCCCGCCGCGAGGGCGCCAGATGGTGGTGGGCGCTGCGACCGGGGTGGAAGGAGCGGGCTTCGAACAGCGCCCCGACCTCGGACAGCGGCCAGGAGAGCTCGCCATATGGACGGCCGTTGCTACGGACGTGCCCGCCGTCCGGTCCGTCCAGGCCGAGGATCAAGCGCATGGTGGTGGACTTGCCCGAGCCGTCGGTCCCGAGGATTCCGGTGACGGCGCCCGGCCGCACATCGAAGCCCAGGCCGTCGACGGCGACCGTGGTGCCGTACCGCCTGGTGAGAGAGCCCACCTCGATCATGCGGGCCCCGGATCGGTCGCCGGACCGTGGCAGACCTCCGTCTTGCCTCCGTCTTGAGCTGGGGGTTTTCCCCCACCGCGGGGAGGCGGCCCGTCGGCCCGTCCATCCGTGGCGGTGGCTCGGAGGGCCGGGCAGTCCTACCGTGGAAGGGACATCGTCACCGGCCGGCACGACGCGCAGGCGGACGCGCGGCGCGGCGTGATGCGCCGTGACGAAAGCGCCGCCCTCGTGTCTTCTCCAGTGCCCGGCACGCGGGGGCGATGGTGCAGGAAGGTGTTGCAGGTGACATCGATGGCCGATATCGGCTCCCAGCCCCTCGTGCCCGGCGTGCACGAGACGGCTCTGGACGATGCCACCCTGGTCGTACGCGCCCGTGACGGCGATGTGAGGGCCTTCGAGGTACTGGTGCTTCGCTATCAGGGCCCGATGTACCGCCTGGCGCTGCGCATGCTCGCCAGTCGTGGCGATGCCGAGGACGTGGTGCAGGAGGTCTTCCTGACCGCCTGGCGCCGCCTGGGCCGGCTACGGGAGAGTGCCGCGTTCGTGGGCTGGCTCTACCGGATGACGACCAACCGGTGTCTGAATGTCATCCGGGCACGCAGGCCCATGGCCGTGGCGGATCTGGACGCTCGCGCATCGGGCGACGCAGCCGGATCCCCGGAACGGTCGGCACAGGTCGGTGAACAGCTGGTCGCGCTCTCCGACGGCCTCCAGCAACTGACTGCCGAACAGCGCGCCTGCTGGCTGCTGCGGGAGGTGCACGGGCGTTCCTACGACGAGATCGCGAGAGCGACGGGCACGACCCGGACTGCGGTGCGCGGACGCATCGCACGCGCCCGCGCCCACCTGGCGGAGGTGATGGATCCATGGAAATGAACGACGCGCAGGGCTCCACGCTCCCGTGCGGCCGCGACATCGAGACGGTGTGGGAGCGGCCCTCGCCGAGGGGCGGCGACGAGTCGGACGGCCACGACCCCGGTTGCGAGTACTGCGCTGCCGCCCGGGAGAGCCTGGCGGTGCTGCGGGAGGTGACGGGCGAGCTCGCCGCGGAGGAGATCCATCCGCCGGCCGGGGTCACTGCCCGGATCATGTCCGCGGTGCGGGCGGAGAGAGGCCGCCATCACATGCTGCTTCTACCCAGTACGGAGCCCGGCGAGGTCCGGGTCAGCGAACAGGCGGTAGCCGCCGTGCTGCGGTCCGCCGCCGATTCCGTCGACGGTGTGCGCGCCCGGCACTGCCGGATCACCGCCACCGAGACGGATGGCGCCGTCCGGGTCGAACTGACCATCGCTGTCGGCTATCGCGGCTTCCACTCCGAGGCGGTCGAGGACGTACGTGAGCGCGTGCGGGCCGCCGCATCGGCACGCGTCGGAGTGTCCCTCGTGCACGTGGACCTGACGGTGGAGGACCTCTACGACGCACAACACCACCGGGACGAGGCTTCCGGCCTCTGAGACCGGCCGACGCACAAGGACAGGTGCTCGCGATGGGAACACCCCTCCCCCACGACAGGACCGGGGCTCCGCGCACCCAGTGGGTGATGGCCGATCCGGTGATCGCCGCGGTCGCCGCTCATGCCGCGGGCGGTGTCACCGGTGTGGTGCGACTCGAACCCGGCCTCACCGGCCTCGCCACTCAGGTGGCACGCTCGGCCCGGCAGAAGATCTACGGCCTGACACCCGCGCCGACCGAGGGCGTACACGTGAGGGTGGACCGGTCGGCCGAACCACCGGTGCTGCGCGTCTCCGTCGACCTCGTCACCTCGGCGCAGGACCAGGCAGCGGCCGTGGCGCAGGCAGTTCAGCGCGAGGTCACACGTGCGGTCGCCGATGCCACCGGGCTGGTCCCACACTCCGTCGGGGTCTCGATCACCGACATCGAGCCGTACGGGGCCGGTACGAGGTGACACCTCGTACGGACCTGACACGTTCCCTCCTGGCCGCCGTTGCCGGGATTCCGGGCCTGCGTCCGGCGACGTCCTCCACCACCCCCATCGGCTCACGCGTGCCGTGGAACCTCGACGCGTCGGCGGTTGCCGTCCGCGACGATGTCGTCGAGATCCGTCTGGTCGCCCTCGTCCTCCCCCTTCCCGCGGTCCTCAGCAGGGCCGAGGCGGCCCTGCACGCGGTGCTGGAGGGAACCAGGTGGAAGGACGCCCGACTACGCCTGGTCGTCACCGACATCGACGCCGCCGCCCTCAACCCCGCGGATCAGGCACGGTGAGGATGATTCCGCCAATATCGTGACGTTCTTCCCTGCCAGGGGTCCTACCGGTACGACGAGCGCGACACCGCCTCGTACGGGAGCCCGAGGAGGGCGTCATGAAGATTGCCGATCACTCCACGTTCGCCGCCGGTGACACCGGCAAGAGCACCGGCCCTACGGCGGTGTCGCGAGGCCAGAACTCCGAAGAGGGGCAGGGCAGCACCACCATCGCCGATGTCGTGGTCCAGAAGATCGCCGGAATCGCCACCCGCGAGGTACCCGGTGTGTACCAGCTGGGCGGTGGCGCGTCACGTGCGTACGGCGCGATGAAGGGACGGATCCCCGGAGCCTCGGCCAGTGCCGGACAGGGTGTGTCCGTCGAGGTCGGCCAGAAGCAGGCGGCCGTGGACCTCCAGATCCTCGTCGAGTACGGCGCGTCCATACCCGACCTGTCCCGCGCGGTCCGCAACAACGTCGTCGACACGGTCGAGCAGATGACCGGCCTGGAGGTCGTCGAGGTCAACATCAACGTCAACGACGTCCACATCCCCGGTGACGACTCGGACAGCGGTGACAAGGGCCGCACCGACCGCGTCGAGTAGAGCGGAGAGCTCCGGGCGGGCGCCGGCGGATCGGGTTTCTACCGATCGTCGGCGTCCTCCTCGTCCTCCCACTCCTCCTCTTCGTCGGCGTCCTCCGCGTCCTCGTCGGCTTCCTCGCCGTCCTCGTCGTATTCCTCGTCCTCGTCGGCTTCCTCGCCGTCCTCGTCGTACTCGGCGTCCTCGTCGTCGTATTCGGCATCCTCGTCGCTCTCGGCTTCTTCTTCCTCCGCCACGGCGTCCTCGTGGGACACGACCACTTCGCCGTCCCGGATCTCACCGCGCCAGCCCTCGGGCTCATCGTCGGTGAGGGACACGTAGCGCTGGAAGTGCTTGAAGTCCAGGCGCATACGGCGCCCTTGGGCCCGCCACAGATTGCCTGTCTTCTCGAAGAAGCCCGACGGGTAGTACTCCACGACCAGGACGATCCGCGTCAGCGCGGGCGCCAGCTCATGGAAGCTGACCGCGCCCTTGGTGCTCCCCTTGGCACCCTCGGACGTCCACGCGATGCGGTCGTCGGGTATCTGCTCCTGGACCTTCGACTTGAAGCTGCGGTTGGACAGAGCGATCTTGACCTTCCAGTCGCTCTCCACCTCATCACCCGCCGAAACGCTCTGGACACCCTTCATGAAGCCGCCGAACTGGTCGTACTGGGTCCAGAAGTCGTAGGCCGTGCGCAAGGGCACTCCGACATCGAGCACTTCGATGATGTTCATGGACTTGCCGCTCGACTTGCCTTTGCCCTTGCCGCCGCCGAACGCTCCCTTGACCTTATCCATGACGCCCTTCGCCTTCCCGGACACGATTGCCTTGAGAGGAGACTCACCCCCGAGGATTTTCGAGCCGATGGCAGGCAATGACCCGCCGTTCTCGGCCACGTCGGTCAGCTGCCCAGTGACGTCCTTGAGCTTGTCCCCCGCCTTGTCGGCAAGCCGCCCCATCTGAGCATTGGCGTACCCCGACAATTCCTCACGCAGCCGGTCCATGCCCGACGGTTGCGTCCCCGACCCTGCGTCTTCCTTTCCCGTCATGACTGCCTACCTCCGACGCCCGGAACGCGAGGATGTCTTCTTGGCCGGGGCAGACTTCTTCGCCGCGGCTTTCTTGGCCGGCGCTGCTTTCTTGGCCGCTGTCTTTTTGGCCGCCGTCTTCTTGGCGGGGGCCTTCTTGGCCGGCGTCTTCTTGGCCGGAGCCGACTTCTTGGCCGGGGCCGACTTCTTCGCCGGCGCCTTCTTGGCCGGAGCCGCTTTCTTGGCCGGAGCCGACTTCTTGGCCGCCGCCTTCTTCGCCGGGGCCGACTTCTTCGCACGGCGAGGCGGTTGCCGATCCGGCTCCTCGTCCTCGTCCGGCTCTTCGTCCTCGTCCGGCTCTTCGTCGAGCTCGTCCTCCGGCTCTTCGTCGAGCTCGTCCTCCGGCTCTTCGTCCTCGTCGAGCTCGTCCTCCGGCTCCTCGTCGAGCTCGTCCTCCGGCTCCTCGTCCTCCGGCTCTTCGTCCTCGTCCCAGTCCTCGTCCTCGGGCTCCTCGTCCCCCTCCGGAATCCGCACCTTGTCACCGAGTGCGCTCGTGCGGCTCTGGAGAGTGTCGGCGAGGGAGCTCATACCGCGGTCGGCGACGGCCGCAACGGCCTTCCGCCCTGCCTCCAGGACATCGCCCTTGAACTGCTCCTGAAGCTCGGCGACCTGCGGGAGCTGACCCAGACGACTCACGGCCTCAGCCGCCAGCTGACGAGGTTCCAGCCCGAATCGTCTGCCCGCCAGATACGTGGCCACTGTCAGCGCGAGCTTGCCCTTCTTCGACCGGCCCAGCACGTACCCGCCCGCAACAGCCGCCGCCAGAGCCACCTTGGTCTGGTTGTCCATGAATCCATCACCTTCCATCGGCGCTTTCACACGGTGCGGATTGCCGCCGGAATGCGGGGACTTCGCCGCCCGGGCGCGTCAACTGCCGTCTCTCGAAAGGGGCAGCCCCCGGGTAGGCACCTTCGGTGGCCCCTCACATCAGGCGACCGGGGCGGCCGGCACCCGCAGCAGGCACATCACACCGGGGCCGCCGGCTTTCTTATCAGCCCCACGTTGTCCAGTCTGTACCCAAATGAGACAGCCGCATCCCGAGAACTGCCGCACCCCCGCCTCCGGTGACACACAATTCGGAGCCGTCACTCACAGCCACCGGCGAGGTCGCTGCGACCGCGCGGGACGGGGACCGCCGGCCCCACCGGACTCCATGCCCCGAACTACGCGGGGACAGCCTGTCGGATGGGGGCGCCGGCGTGGTGGAGGCTGGCGAGAGCCTGCCGGTAGGACGTGATCAGGCTGGTCTCCAGGTAGTCCACTCCCAGCTCCTGGCAGTGGCGCCGGACGATGACCTGCGCCTTGCGCAGATGCGGGCTGGGCATGCTCGGGAACAGGTGGTGCTCGATCTGGTAGTTCAGTCCGCCGAGTGCGACATCGGTGAACCAACCGCCGCGGACATTGCGCGAGGTGAGCACCTGGCGCCGCAGGAAGTCCGGGCGGTCGTCACCGGTCAGGATCGGCATGCCCTTGTGGTTGGGGGCGAAGATCGAGCCCAGGTAGACCCCGAACAGGCACTGGTGAACCGCGAGGAAGGCAAGGGCCATACCGGGCGGCAGCACCAGCAGCAGTGCACCCAGGTAGAGGGCGAAATGCGCGAACAGCATGCTTCCCTCCGCCACACGGTTCTTGAGCGAACGATCAGCCAGCGACCTCACACCGGACAGGTGCAGATTGAAGCCCTCGAGCGTCAGGAGGGGGAAGAACAGGAACGCCTGGTACCGACCGAGCAGACGGGGCAGCCCTGTTGAGGCGTGCGCCTGCTTCCTCGACCAGACCAGGACATCGGGGATGAGGTCGGGGTCCAGCTCCTCGTGATTGGGGTTGGCGTGGTGGCGTGTGTGCTTGTCCTGCCACCACCCGTAACCCATGCCGATACCGGCGTTGCCCGCGATACGGCCGGTTCGTTCGCTGGCCTTGCGCAGCCGGAACACCTGCCGGTGTGCCACGTCGTGCGCGAGGAGGGCGACCTGGCCGAAGACGACGGCCAGGAACGCCGCCACCGCGAGCGTCCACCAGCTGTCGCCGACGAGGACGAACGCGACCCAGCCGCCGGCGTACAGCGCGGCCACCGAGGCGATCCGGGCCGCGTAGTAGCCCGGGCGACGGCCCATGAGACCCGCGTCGGCGATCTTCCGGGACAGCCGGGCGAAATCGCTCCCCGCCTCCTGTCGGACATCGGGCGGGGCAGGGTGAACGGTCTGCGAATCCATGAAAACGAGCTCCCTCACGGGTGTCGGATGCGGCCGGCACTGACGTCCGCAGTGGTCAGGAATGACCTTGATCCAATCGCCCCGTACGAATCGGCCGTCGCTGCCGGGAAGGCGGCCCTGTCACAGGGCGCCGTCCACGGGCACAGATCAGGCCGACTATTCAGAGGGTCTCGGCGCGCTCACCGAGCGCGCGGTTCGGCCGCCGCACACGCCCCGGACAGCACAGCCCTTCCCAGGGCACACGGGTCGCAGCGACCGTCTTGCCCCTTCCAACGAACGGCGGCCACCACACGTGCCCGGAACCCGCCCCGCATCTCACCACGGGCCCGGGACCGGGGCTCCACGGCCGAAGGCTGCCGGGCCGCACGGTCGGAAGCCGGGCCCGGCCCCCGGTCGGCGCCGGCTCCTCGGACGGGCGAAGGTTCCGCGGAAGGCCGGCGGCACCCGTGACCCGGGTTTCGCGTTCACGGCGTTGCGTACAACCCATCGGCGGTCCCCGGTGTCGTACGCACCAACACGACGGAACCGCTCGATGGGGGATCGGGATGAAGAGCTCCGGACACAGAACCCGTACCGCTCTTGTCATTGCCTGCGCACTCGTGGTGGGCGCCTCGCTGGTGTCGGCCGGCCCGGCGGTCGCCGGGCCGGGCACCGCCGGGACGGCCGCCTCCGGGACGGCGGAGGACGTGGTCATCACCCTGGGCGTCAGGGACGGCCGCGTCGTCCCTCCCGAGGCACTGGCTCTTGCCGGTGGGCGGCTGCATGTCACCGGCCGCGCGGACGACGCGACCAAGCGCAGCCTGTACGAGTACGACCTCGCCGTCACCGGTACGCCCACCGCCGGGCCCCGGCGCCTCGTCGTCGACAACTTCTGGAACGACTATCCGTGCCGGGACGACCCCGGCACCTTCTGCTCGGAGCTCGACTCGAGACTGTGGGGGCTCGGCGACGGCCGGATCGGCTATCAGGAGCCGTGGGGCAGCCACAATTCCGTCGGCGGTACACGGCCGCCGCGGCAGGTCTCGCTCCAAACCGAATGGCGGCAGGACCGGTTGACCTCGGCGGCCGGCCGTTACGTCGCCGTCTTCGACGGCTTCGACACCCGGGTGGGAGACCTCGACGGCGATGCCGGCGCACAGCACATCGCCGACGGCCGTCCGGCGTCCGTGTGGGCCACCAAGGTGTGGACCCGGGGCGAACAGCCGGGCGCCGTCCAGTCGTACGACCTGAAGACCGGCGCGAAGTCCGGGGACATCGCACTCGGGACGGGCTGCACCGCCGAGGAGCTCCAAGTGGTGGGGCGGTGGCTGTACTGGCGTTGCCCGGGAGTCGACAAGGCCGGGGTGTGGGACTTCGGGACCCGCAAGAACGTCGCGGTGCCTTCGCAGGACGGCGTCAGGATGGGTGACGGCTATCTGGTCTGGTACGAGCCGTCGGAGCGCCGGCTGGAGCTGGTCGACTTCCATCGGGGCGGCGGATTTCCGTACGTGGAGCAGACGTTGGCCTCCGACGTACCGTCCGCAGCCTGGGACGTCGACCGGTTCGGCGGCCATGTGGCGTTCACCGACGCCGAGGGACGGATCCGCATCAGGCCGGTGACCGTGCCCCGCCAGTCGGTCACGGTGACCGACCTGGCCCCCGAAGCCGGGTTCGGGCCCTGGCGGGGCGACTGGCGGCTCAGCCGTCCGGCGGCCTCCTGGACGGTCACCATCAAGGATCCGTACGGCAACGTGGTGAGGGAGATCCGCGGCCGGGACCGGGAAGGCGCCTCCGTGCAGGCCGGATGGGACGGAAAGGACTCCGACAACCAACCGGTCCCCAGCGGGGCGTACACCTGGACGCTCGGCGTCGACTCGGGCGACGGCACGGGGACGCAGGAGCTGACGAGCCGCGGACTGGAGCACACCCGGGCGGCGGGCGGACGCAGTGCGTTCCGGGACACCGACGCCGACGGGTACGGCGAGATGTTCTCCATGACGACCGCCGGCAAGCTGGCCGTCCACCATCTCTCCCGGGACAGCGGCTCCTGGACCTCCACCGGCTGGGACACGACCACCCGCTTCGTGTCCGCGGGTGACCTGACCAATGACGGCTGCGGTGATGTGGTGGCCCGTACCCCGGACGGCAACCTCTGGCGGTACGCCCCGGGCTGCGGGGCCCGGGTCACCCCCGAGACTCCGCGGACCCTGGTCGGCGCAGGCTGGGCGGGATTCGACGCGATCGTCCCGGCTGCCGACAACGACCCTTTCCGCACACCTGACCTGATTGCCCGTCAGGCATCGACCGGACGTCTCTATCTGTATCCGGGGAACGCGGGAATGACCGGATACGGCAGGCCGATCCTGATCGGACCCGGCTGGAACGGCTACACCATCATGGGCGCGGCCGATCTGACCGGTGACGGGATCGGCGACCTGGTGGCCCGGGACAGCGGCGGCGAGGTCTGGCGCTACGACGGCCTGGGGGAAGGGAAGTTCCTGCCCCGCAAGCTGCTGCTCCAGGACTGGGGCGCGGGACGCCGGGAGATGATGGTGGTCGGTGACGTGACCCGGGACGGTTATCCGGACCTGGTGTCACGGCACGGGGACGGCAGTCTGCTGCGGAACAAGGGCAACGCCGCGGGCGGTTTCGGGGCGACGGTGACGATCGGTACGGGCTGGGGTGCGTACGCCCGGCTGTACTGAGAGAGCATCGCGGGCCACAGGCGGCTCACGATGCCACGGCGCCCGCCCCGGCCTCGGCCGGGCGGGCGCTCCGTCGGGACACTCCCCTGCCGACCGGCCGAGCCCATGGGCGCGGCGCACGAAGACCTGCACGACAGGATCACGGAAGGGCGCGGGCCAGCAGCAGGGTGACGTCGTCGGACGTGGTCTCGGTCGGCAGCGTGTCGATCACCACCGAGCAGAGGTCGTCCACGGACAGACCGGTCCGGCTGAGAGCGTTGCTCACCCGCTCCATGCCGACGCCGATGTCCTGGCGGCGGTCCTCCACGAGCCCGTCGGTGTAGAGGGCGATGAGGCTTCCCGCGGGCAGGTCCAACTCCGCGGCCTCATAAGGCAGCATCCCGAGACCGAGGGGTGTTCCGGTCGGCAGCTCGGCGAAGGTGACACCGCCCCCGGGGTCGACGAGGGCGGGCGGCGGATGCCCCGCCAGCGCTACCGTGCAGCGCCGTGCGACGGGGTCGTAGACCGCGTACACACAGGTGGCGCCCATGGAGGGCAGGGGCATGTCGGAGTCCGGTTCGTCCTCGACGAGTCCGATGAACGTCCGGTCCACCCGGGTCAGCAGTTCCCCCGGGGGCAGATCCAGGTCGGCGAGTGTGCGGATCGCCGTGCGCAGCCGGCCCATGGTGGCGGCGGCGTCGATGCCGTGGCCGACGACGTCGCCGACGACCAGCCCCACCCGGCCGCCGGGCAGCCCGATGACGTCGAACCAGTCGCCGCCGACTCCGCGGACGCCGTCCGCCGCGTCCGCCGGCAGATAGCGGGCCGCCACCTCCATGGCGGTTCCGCCGCTCACGGAGCTCGGCAGCAGACTGCGCTGGAGGGCGAGGGCGGTGGCCCGCTCGCGGGTGTACCGGCGGGCGTTGTCCAGGCTCAGTGCGGCCCGGGACACCAGTTCCGCGGCGAGCTGGTGATCGCTTTCGTCGAACGGCATCGGGTTGTCCGTCCGGACGAACACGGCCACACCCAGCAGGACGCCGCGCGCCCGGATCGGGAGGACCATCAGGGAGTGCATGCCGAAAGCGCGGATCTTCTCCGCCCGCGCCGGGTCGTTGGCCAGCCAGGAGTCCGCCGAGGTGTCGAGTATCGGCTCCAGCACCGGGCCTCCCGTCGACAGCACCTGCATGAACGGCGACGCCTTGGGGACGTAGACCACTTCGCCGCGGGTCCACAGGGACTCCGGGGCACCGGTGTGGATGGACGCCCTGCCCGCGCGGCGGAACGTGGGGATGCGTCCCTGGGACGGCTCCAGCCGTTCCAGCGGCTCCTCGCCCAGCTGCACCGCCTCGGTCAGGTCGACGGTGACGTAGTCGGCGACGAGGGGAACGGTGAAGTCGGCCAGCTCCTGTGCCGTGCGCATCACGTCCAGCGTGGTGCCGATGCGGGCGCCGGCCTCGCTCACGACGGCCAGCCGGTCCCCCGCCCACCGCCTGTCGCGGACGGCCAGGACCACCAGGCACACGCCCAGGGGGCGGCCGTCGGCATCGTCCAGACGGACGAAGGAGGCGGAGTAGGCACTGTCGCGCACCGTGCCCGCCGCGGCAGGCACCCGGTACTCGCGGCCGGTCAGGCCGGAGCCGGTGGCCAGCACCTGCCGCATCGCCGTCTCGAGGTCTTCGGCGTCGCCGGGCAGCGCATCCCGGGGTCCGCGCCCCAGTCGGGACTCCCGGGCGATTCCGTCGTACTGCCCCAGGGTGTCGTTCACCCAGACGCACCGCAGGTCGGTGTCCCAGACGGCGAACCCGGCCGCGGAGCGGGTCAGGAGGGCCGCCAGTGCCGCTCCTGCGACATCATCCGCGCTCTCCAGCAGGGCGGTCAGGGTGGTCGTGCCGAGCGTGGGGTCCGGTGATTCCATGGCCGTTCCCGATCCTTCGGATGTGCTCTGTCGTGGTGCGGGCGGTCGCTGTCGCGCGGACACGGCCCAGGGCCGGATCAGGTCCGCCGCCCGTTCGGCGACGGCGCGGACCGTGACGACGGTGCCGGCCGACGGGACGGTCCGCGGGACCGAGGCGTCGGCCGCGCGGAGTCCGCCGATGCCATGGACTCGCAGATCGCCGTCGGCGAGGGCGTCGTCGCCGGTACGGCACGGGCCGAGCGGGTGCACGGACGAGGCGACGGTCGGGCGCACCGACAAAGACCGCGGGTCCGGCGCATCGGCCGTCGTCAGCGACCGGGCGGCCGCCCTCCGCGAAACGCTCGGCGCCACCCCTCCTGACGTCCAGACCGTCGGTGAGCAGGCGGTCATGACCGAATGGCTCAACCGCCCGGCCGACTCCCCGACGCGACAGCCATGAGCTCATCACTTCTGGCTCGCCCGGGGCTCAGAGCGTGTCCTCGATGGTGATCGGCAGCTTGCGGATCCGGCGTCCGGTGGCGTGGTGAACGGCGTTGGCGATCGCGGCCGCCGCGCCGACCTGGCCGATCTCGCCGACTCCCTTCACGCCCAGGGGGTTGACGATGCCGTCCTCGATCTCGACCAGCTCGATGTCGACGTCCGGCGCGTCCGCGTTGACGGGCACGAGGTACTCACCGAGGTTCGAGTTGACCCAGCGGCCGGTGTCCGGCGACATGTAGTTGGCTTCCAGGAGCGCCTGCCCCAGACCCCACAGCATGCCGCCCATCAACTGGCTGTGAGCCGTCTTGGCGTTGAGCACCCGGCCGGGTGCGAAGGCGCCGGTCATGCGCCGCACCCGGATCAGGCCGAGTTCGGCGTCCACCCCGACCTCGGCGAACTGGGCGCCGAAGGTCATCATTCCGTAGGGGACGTCGGGGGGCGGCGGGCTCCACTGCCCCGATGCCTCGGCGTCCGACAGGAAGTTGCGCTGCATCAGATCGGTGTACGGGTCGGATGATGTGCCGGCCGTCATGACGCCGTCCTGCACCACCACATCGACGGGGTCCGTGCCGTACAGCGGCGAACCGGAATCGGCGACGGCCCGTTTGATGAGTTGCTCGCGCAGGGCCGTGGCCGCGCTGTGCACGGCCGCGCTGATCATGCCGGCGCCCGCGGAGCCCACTGCCGCGTTGATGTTGGGCAGATCGGTGTCACCGTCCTCGAAACGGCAGCGGTCCACGCTCATGCCGAGACCGTCCGCGGCGACCTGGGCCATCACCGTGGCAACACCGGTGCCGAAGTCGGGGGTTGCGGCCTGGACGACCGCGGTCCCGTCGGCGTACAGACGCGCGCGGGCGCGCTGGGCGTTGGGGAGCGGCGGCACCGGGTACGCGGCGGTGGCCATGCCCGTACCGATCAGCCAGTTGCCCTCACGGCGTGCGCCCGGGAGGGGATCGCGTCCCTGCCAGCCGAAGCGCCGCGCTCCCCGCTCGTAGCACTCCCGCAGACCACTGCTGGACCAGGGAAGCCCCGACATCGCGTCGACGTCGGAGTGGTTGCGCAGCCGCAGTTCGATGGGGTCCAGGCCGAGTTCGTGGGCGAGCTCGTCCATCGAGCACTCGAGCGCGAACATACCGCTCGCCTCTCCCGGTGCCCGCATGAACGTGGGGGTCATGGTGTTGGCCCGGAACAGCCGGTAGACGCCCTCGTAGTTCGGGCAGGCGTAGAGCTGCGAGGAGATGCCGATGGAGGGTTCCGCCCAGTCGTCGAAGTGGGATGTCGGGGACAGCTTGTGGTGCCGGACGGCGGTCAGCCGGCCCTCGCTCGTCGCACCGATCGCCACATGCTGCTCCTGCTCCTCACGGTGTCCCACCGAAGTGAACATCTGCTCGCGGGTGAGGGCGAGCTTGACGGGCCTGCCGACCTCGCGGGCCGCCATGGCGGCGAGCGCCGAGTGGGCATGGATCATCGCCTTGCTGCCGAAACTGCCGCCGACGTAGTGGCCGATGACCCGGATCTTCGACATCGGGATGCCGAGCAGCCGGGAGACGGTCATCTGCGTGGCATTGACCCCCTGGGTGGCGTCGTACAGAAGCAGCTCGTCGCCTTCCCACTCGGCCGTGGTGCAGGAGGGTTCGATGGGGTTGTGATTGTTCGCGGCGTATGTGTACGTGCCTTCCACCCGTATGTCGGCGTCGGCCAGCCCGGCTTCCACGTCACCGCGCTCGAGGCGGCCCGGTATCCAGCCGCCGAAGATCCTCTCGGGCTCGTACGCGTGGTCCCGGCCCTGGTCGAGGGTGGTGACCGGGGCGGTCTCCTCGTAGGAGACGCTCAGCAGCTGCGCGGCGTGCTGGGCGCGTTCCCAGGTGTCGGCGATGACGATCGCGATCTGCTGGCCGGCGTAGTGGACGGTGTCGTCCTGCATCGGGAAGAAGGTCTGCGCGGGTGCCGCCGTGCCGCCGAGCGACGGCACGAGCGGCGGCTGTTCGGCGATCTTCGGAAGGTTCTGGTGGGTGAGGACGGCAAGTACGCCCTCCTCGGCCTGTGCGGCACTCGCGTCGATGCCGGTGACCCGTCCGGCGGCGACACGGGAGCCCACCACATACGCATACGCCATGTCCGGCATGGGGATCTCGGCGGAGTAGCGGGCGCCCCCGGTGACCTTGGGGCGACCGTCCACGCGGTCGAGCGGCTGTCCGATGGCAGAGGGGGTGGTCGTGGTCATGACGGGCTCCCGCTCTCGCTTCCGGACGCGGACGCGGTTCCCGTTCCGTTGCTGAGCATGTCGAGGGCGCGGACGATCGCGCGCTGCGCGAGTTCGACCTTGAAGGCGTTCATGGAGGTCGGCCGGGCGGCGGCCATCTCCACACGGGCGGCCATGGCGAAGTTGTCCCGCATGATGGTCGCGCCGATCAGGAAGTCCTCGGCCCGCTCGGCACGCCATGGCTTGGTGGCCACACCACCCAGCGCCATCCGAACGTCCACGATCCTGCCGTCGGCGACGGACATCGCGGCCGCGACCGAGACGAGCGCGAACTCGTACGACTCGCGGTCCCGGACCTTCAGATAGAGGGAGCGCCGGGCGAGGGGTGTGGGAGGCACCTCGATCTCCGTGATCAGTTCGCCGTGCTCCAAGGGGTGCTCGCGGTGCGGCGAGTCCCCGGGGAGGAGGAAGAAGTCGTCGATGGGATAAGCCCGTTCGCCGCTCGGACCCATCGTGTGCACACGCGTGTCCAGCGCCATGAGGGCCACGGCCACGTCCGAGGGGTGGGTGGCGATGCAGTGCTCGCTGGTGCCGAGCACCGCGTGACCGCGGCTGAAGCCGTCGATGGCCGAGCAGCCGGTGCCGGGCTCGCGCTTGTTGCACGCGGAGTGCGCGTCGCGGAAGTACGAACACCGCACGCGCTGGAGGAGGTTGCCTCCCATGGACGCCATGTTGCGCAGCTGCGCGGACGCACCGAGCTCCAGGGCCTGGGCGATCAGCGGGAAGCGCTCACGGACGACGGGAGCGGCGGCGACCTCACTCATCCGGGCCAGCGAGCCGATCCGCAGGCCGCCTTCCTCGGTGCCCTCGATGCCCGTCAGCGGAAGTTCGTTGATGTCGACGAGCCGGCGGGGATTCAGCACGTTCTGGCGGAGCAGATCGACCTCGGTGGTGCCGCCGGCGAGGAAGTCGCTGGTGGGGTCGCTGCTCACGGCGGCAACGGCGGTCGCCGTGTCGGTCGCGCGGAGGTAGGTGATCGGCCGCACGTCGGGCCTCCCTACGGTTGGTCGCGGACGGAGCGGATCGCGGCCCGGATATGGGGATAGGCGGCGCAGCGGCAGATGTTGCCGCTCATCCACTCCTTGATCTCGGCGTCGTCCCCGGCGTGACCCTCGCGCATCAGCGCCACGGCGGACATGATCTGGCCGGGGGTGCAGTAACCGCACTGGAACGCGTCCTCGGCGATGAAGGCCCGCTGCATCTCGTGCAGTTCGCCCTCGTCGGCCAGGCCCTCGACGGTGGTCACCTCACGACCCTCGCAGGTCATGGCGAGGGTGAGGCAGGCGAGCACCCGTTTCCCGTCGACCCACAGCGTGCACGCGCCACAAGTGCCCTGGTCACACCCCTTCTTGGCGCCCGTCAGGTCCAGACGTTCACGAAGGGCGTCCAACAGACTGACGCGGGGCTCGATGTCGAGAGTGTGCTCGGTGCCGTTGATCGACAAGGTGACCCGGACCGGACCGGGACCTCGTTCCTCGAGTGCTGCCCCTCGTTCCGTGAGGGCCGGGCCGCGTGCGGACATAGCACACCTCCAGAGAAAGCACCCCTCCATGCTCATACACATACAAACCTGGCGCAACCGTAAGATTTGCGGTATGAGCCAAAGCGTGCGAGAAGCAGCCCGAGAAGCGGTGACGGTCGTCTACACCTGGGAGGTGGTGCCCGGCAGGGAAGAGCAATTCGAGGAGTGGGCCCACGAGATCGAGACGGAGGCCGCCGCGTTCACCGGCCACCGCGGAGTGACCTGGCTGCACCCGGAGGGCGACAGCCACCGCTACCACGCGGTCGTCCGGTTCGCGGACACCGAGACCCTGGACCGGTGGATGACATCACCTCAGCGGGCAGCCTGGCAGGAGCGCGTCAAACCTTTCGCCCGCTCGGCTCATCCGAAGCTGACGACCACGGGCCTGGAGACTTGGTTCAACGTCCCCAACGGCCCGGCCCGGCCACCGGCGCGCTGGAAGATGTCGATCGTGACGATCGTGGCGGTCTACCCCTTCGCGCTGCTCTACGACGGGGTGTTCGCCGAGTACTTCCACGCTTGGCCGCTCCTGGCCCGCACCCTCGTCTTCCCCGTGATCCTGGCCCCGCTCCTGACGTACGCGGTCATGCCGTTCATGAGCCGGGCCCTGCGGCGGTGGCTGTACCCGGACTATCCGCAGGAATGACGGGAGCTGTCGCCCAGGCCCGCAGCCGACGGCATTACCGACGGGTACGCCGTCGCGGAGCCCGGCAGGCCCGCCGATCTCTGCGTTCGCCGGCAGCGTGACGCCACGGGGACACGACCGCGCCACCCACGCGCCGCGACCGTGCTCGATGCCCCCGGCGCACAGGAGTTGGCGGTGTTCGGGACGGCAGCAGATGATCCACCTCGACATCGAGGTGGATCTGCCCCAGGCCGTCGCCCGCGCCCGGGGCGCCACCCTCGCGGAGGTCCAGCCCCGGGAGGACGTTCCGGTGCCGCTCTGCCCGGTGGGCCGCCCGTTCCGCCTCTTCGCGCCCGCGGACAGCTCCGGCGACTGATGCCACACCTGCTTCCCCTCAGCGGCGGGCGGGCTTCCGAGCCACAAGGTATGCCTGCCGCCCCTGCCGGGGCTTCTCCTCCTCGCTGGGCTCACGGATCATCCGGGCGTCCACCTCGAGCCCGGCCCGGCTCAGCAGCTCTTCGATGCGGTCGGGAGACACCCAGTACACATCGAGCGAGAGCTCGTGACCGTACGCGTTCTCCAAGTGCCGGTGTCTGTCACCGGCCTTGAAGCCGACCAGCAGATGGCCGCCCGGGGCCAGGACTCGGTGGAACTCGGCGAACACCACCGGCAGCAGCTCCGGAGGGGTGTGAACGATCGAGTACCAGGAGAGGATGCCGCCCAGAGCACCGTCGGCCAGGTCCAGATCGGTCATCGACCCTTCGTCGAACGTCAAGTGCGGGTGCATCCGACGGGCAACGGCCAGGGTCTCCGGAGACAGGTCGATGCCGAACGCGTCCACCCCGAGCGAGTGCAGATGCGCCGTCACATGCCCGGGCCCGCACCCGAGATCAGCGACGGGCCCGCCGCCGCCTCGTGTGAGCTCGGCGAGTGCGCTGATCATCGCGCGGCCGTACAGGTCGCTCCCGAAGGCGGGAGGCACGAGTTCGGCTTAGTCGGCGGCGACGGTGTCGTAGGCCACGCGTGTGGCGTGCAGGTAGGTCGACTCGGTCATGGCCGAGGACAGTAGCGGGTGTGTGCGGTCGCGGTGTCCAGGCATCGAGCCAACTCGCACACCGCGCCCGGAGTTGCGACGCGGGCACCATCCCCCGCGCGGATTCAGGAACGCGACCGCTTGCTGAAGAACGTGACCGGGCGCTCCTGCCGTTCTCCGTCGACGATGATGTCCACCGACTCGTTGTAGAAGGCCACCCGGTCCTTGATGATCTCCACTTGGCGCAGAGGGTCCGGGTAGCTCCATGCGATGTCCGGCAGTACGGCTCCGTCGCCCTCCCAGGACCAGTACTCCGTCGCCACACCCTTGTACGGGCAGCGGGTGTGAGCGTCGGTCGGGGTGAGCAGATCGAGGCGGACGTCATCCCGCGGGAAGTAGTAGCGGACCGGCAGATGGGTCTCGAACAGCAGAACCGGCGTGTGCGTGTCCGCGACCGTCGTGCCCTCGATCTCGACCCGGACGTGACGGGTGCTCGGCAGGGCATCCACCCGTTTGTGCGGGTCGCGCGGGTGGACGAAGATCTCCTCGTCCTCCTCGTACCAGTGGTCGAGAACATCGTGGCCGAACCATTCGAAGCTGATGTGTCCGGCCAGCTCCTCGCCGGGATAGGTCCAGGCCGCCGCCTTGATGGACTGGCCGGCGAGGGCGAGGTCGTAGAAGACCGTCGCTCCCGCATGCCGGCGCGGGTTGGCCGGCCGCTCCGTCCTGTGCAGCAGATCCGTCCGGACGTCCTCGGCAGGGAAGGCGTACAGAGGCACGGGACGGCCCGGCTCCCACACGAGAACCGGTCGCCGGCTGTCCACGACCGTGACCTCGCCCTTGGTCGCCCGCACCCACCGCTCGCTCGGCTCCCACACCACGCTGTCGATCACTTCGGACCGGCGGTGCGCGGCCGGCAGGGCATCCGAACTGTCGCTGGTCGTCGCCATCGGTCTGCCTCCTCGGTCCCGGCACCTGTCCCTGAAACCCAGTGTCGCGCCCCGACCACTGCTTGCGCCGGGCGAAGCGGGCGGCCGGCCACAGGGCCGGGTCACTCGGCCCAGGGCTGGAAGCCGGTGTCGAGCACCTCGTCGAGCAGGGCGCGCAGCCGGGAGGCCTTGCCGGCGCCGAAGGTGTCCTCGAACTGAACCTGCACGGTGCGCCACAGCGGTAGCGCCGTCTTCAGGCGGGCGTTGCCCTCCGGCGTGAGCGCGACGATGCGCGCCCGGCGATCGGCTGCCGAGCGCTCGACGGTCACCAGCCCTTCCCGGGCGAGCGGCTTGAGATTGGTGGCCAGTGTCGTGCGGTCCATGGCGATCATGTCGGCGAGGTGGGTGATCGTCGTCTCGCCCTCGTTGCTGAGCTTCTGGAGGATGCCGAACTGCGTCGCGCGAAGGCCGACCGGGGCGAGGGCCTTGTCGTACGTCGCACCGAGATACCGGGCCGCCTTGCGCAGGGCCATGCTGTTGCAGGCGGGGGCCGTCTGTGCGGGCGTTGCGGCCATGATCTCCTCCGTAGCTTCACCGAGACAATAAGAGTATATGCACCTAATCGAAGAAGGCGGCTCGATCGCGGCGCGAGGCACACACTCGGGGCAGGTCCACGTCGGATGCCCATCTTTGCGATTTCAGAGATACGAGCATATGCTCGTATCTCCGCAGGTTGCTCCCGCCTGCCGTCCGCATTCCTCCTCCGCCCCCACGAGAGAGCCCTTCATGACAGTTCCCGCCGGATCCGTGACCGAGCGTCATCAAACGCCCCCCGCGGTGGCCGAGACATCGTCCAAGCTCAGTTCGGACAACCGTCGGCCGCCGGTGCGGGCATGGCTCCAGCCGACGGTGATCGCGCTGATCGTGGTGGCGGCGTTCATCGCGTGCTACGTCGGTCTCCAGCGTGACCCCCAGCCCCACCAGGTCCCCGTCGCCGTCACCGGGTCCGACCTGCCGGGCGAGATACGTCAGGCTCTCGGCGAGGCCGTCGAGGTCCACCCTGCGACGGACGCCGACGCGGCCCGGAGCGCGCTGGTGCACAACAATGTCGTCGCCGTGCTCAGCGCCGACGGACCGGACCAGCTGCGGCTGGAGGTCGCCGGGGCGGCCGGAGCGTCCACGACCGCGGCCGTGAGCGGCCTCGTCGATGCGTACGCCCACGGCGCGGGCGCACATGTGACCACCGAGAACGTCGTGCCGCTGGCGCACTTCGACTCGCGGGGACTGGCCGGCTTCTACATGGCCTTCGGCGTGACGCTCGCCGGTTTCGTGCTGGGCTCGAACGCTCTCGGCCTCGTCAGCGTCCTCCGTCTGCGCCACCGGTTCTGGCTGCTGACGGGCGCCTCCGCGGCCATCGGCACCGTCGCGGCGGTCATCTCCGGACCCGTCCTGGGAGCAGTTCCGGCCCCGCTGCTTCCACTGATCCTCACCCTCACCCTCTTGGCAGCTGCCGCGGCCTTCACCACCAAGTTCCTCGGCACCGCTCTCGGGCCTGTCGGGCTCCCGGTCACCACGCTCCTGCTGCTCACCGTCGGCAATGCGACCAGTGGTGCCGTCATCGGTGCCGATCTGCTCCCCGCCCCCGCCCGGATCATCTCCGCGCTCCTGCCGCCCGGGGCCGCCGTCCGGGCCATCAACGACCTGAGCTACTTCAACGGCGCACACATGTCAGGCCCGCTCATCACACTCACCCTGTGGGCTGCCATCGCCGCGATCCTGCTCGCCCTGCACCCTCGGCTGCTCCAGCGGCGCAAGGCCGCCGCCTGAGCCGTGGCGGACGTGCGGCGGACCCGTGGCGGCCGGACCGGCTCAGCCGGAAGCACCCGCGGGAGGGGGTCCCGGGCAGCCGACAGCAGCGGCGACGCGGCCTGCGAGGTCCTTGGTCAGCTCGATGCGCTTGCCGGCATCACGCGGGCGAAGGACCTCGAGATGGAGCAGAGCGCTCTTGCAGGTCCACCAGGCTGCCGCGCCGTCCTCGTCCTGATCCGGATCCACGGCACCCTTGCCTCCGGCAGCGGTGAAGCGCCTGTCCGCCGGTCGTTCGGCGAGCTGTGCCGCGGCGTTGACGACCCGGTCGGCCGGCGGGACCTCGGCCAGGAACCGGCCGATCTGCTCGTCACCGGAGTACACAACGCATCTCGCGGTGGCGGTGGTGTACGCCGTCTGCGTGGGCTTCGGCAGCGGCAGTCCGCCGCGCAGCCGGCCCGACAGATCGCCGGCGCCCGTCGCGTCGAACCACCAACTCGCCATGGTGACACCGCACAGCCTGGCCTCGGGGGACGGTGGTTTCGCGTCCTCGTCGGCGCAGGCGGTAGCTGTCAGGAGCAGGGGCAAGGCCGCGAGCGGCGCTGCCCATCGGGTGACTCGACGCATGTGTTGATCCCCCGAGGTAGGGCATGGCACCGGTGCGAGGCGTCCGTACGACGGCGACCGGCCCTCCCGCTCCCCCACATCACCAGGAACGTCGATCGCCCGCCGTCGCGTCCGGTACACGACTGAAACCGTGCCGCCGGTTCCGCCGGGCGTTCCCTGAACCCCGCGCCCCGGGCTCGGCCGGTCGCGTACGCCCCGGTGTCGCCGGCGAGGTGACGGGCAAGCTCCCTTCGCACAGAAACTCGCGGACAGGGCAGGCCAGGTGACGTACATGCGGGCACGGCGCATCGTGGGTGTGGTGGCGGTGCTGCTGGCGGTGGCCGGCTGCGGCGGCGGGCCCGTGGCGGACGCGGAGGATCCCCCGGCCTCTCCCACCGCCCCCTCGCATGCTCCCTTCGACGAGCAGGTCGTGATGGACGGAGGCCGACGCGTCGGTATGTACTACAGCCCCGGCCGCGGCCTCATGGAGCAGCACGTCGACCCCGGGGCCACGGCATGGAGCAAGCCCCACCTGGTGCACAGGACCACCGCTGACCCGTGCGGGAGCATGAAGCTCACGGCGTTCGGCGGTGTGGTGGCGGTCATCGCCGACTGGGGCCCCTACTGCGCCGATGGGGAACCACCGACCGAGTCCCTCGCCGCGGTCGGGGAGACGAACCGGTCGGCATGGCACACCGAGGTGACTGAGAACTTCGACGGCTGGGAGAAGGTCACCGCCTCGGGAAACGCCCGGCAACTCACCTTCACCAGACGGTCCGTCGAGTGGCTGACACAGCTCCGGTGGGACCGGGCGAGCGGCTTCGCGAAGGTGGAGGACATCCGTCGCTGACGAGGCGCGGGGATCGACCGGCAGCCCCGACAGGAGAGCCGGCTGCCGGACCGCGGTCCGGCAGCCGGCTCTCCCGCCTCGGGTTCAGGCATGTTCCGGCGTCAGCCCTGCCTCCTGCCGCGTGGCGGCCTCCCTGGGCTCCGGGTCCGGGTCGCGGAAGAGGCGGCCCGGCCACCAGAACCAGCGGCCCAGGTCGAGGGCCAGGGCCGGTACCAGGACCGTGCGGACGAGGAAGGTGTCGAGCAGGACCCCGATCCCGACGATGACGCCCATCTGCGCCATGGTCACCAGTGGCAGTCCCGCGAAGACCGCGAACGTCGCGGCGAGGACGACGCCGGCGGAGGTGATGACACCTCCGGTGCTCGTCAGGCCTTCCAGTACGCCGCGGCTGCGGCCGAGACGGATGGATTCCTCCCTCACCCGGTGCATCAGGAAGATGTTGTAGTCGATGCCGAGGGCGACGAGGAACACGAAGCCCATCAGGGGAATGGACCAGTCGACCCCCGCGAAGCCGAGTACGTGCTCGAAGACGAGGTTCGAGGCGCCGAGCGCCGCGAAGTACGAGAGCACCACGGTGGCGAGCAGCAGCAGCGGGGCGACGACGGCGCGCAACAACCAGACCAGGACGAGGAGTACGACCAGGAGCACCACGGGGATGACGGTCCGCAGGTCGCGGTCCGCGGCCCGCTGGGTGTCCAGGGTCTGGGCGGTGGTGCCGCCGACCAGGGCATCGGCGCCGGACACGCGGTGGACGGCATCCCGTACGCCGTCGATGGTGTTCTTGGCGGCCGGGCTGTCCGGGGTGTCCTTCAACACCACGGCAAGAGTGGTCAGTTCGCCGTCGGAGGTGCGATCGCCGTCCTCGACGCGGGCGACGCCCGCGACCGCCGCCGCGGCGGTCTTCACCTGGGGCGTCTGGGCGGAAGCGGTGACGATCGTCGCCGGGTCGGAGGCGCCCGACGGGTAGTGCGCGGAGATCCGTTCCTGGGCGATGACCGACTCGGGCTTGTCCTGGAACATCTCGGACTGGGTGAGGCCCATGCTGATGCCGAAGGCGCTGAGCGCGAGCACGCCGGTGACGGCGACCGACATCATCCAGGACCAGCGGGGACGCCGGGCGACGGCGGACCCGATGCGGGACCAGACGGTGGTCGCCTTGCGGGCCGGTGTGCCGAACCGCGGGACGAACGGCCAGAAGACCCAGCGGCCCGCGATCACCAGCAGCGCCGGGAGAACCGTGATCATCGCGATGAATCCGCAGATCACTCCGACGGCTCCGACCAGACCCATGGAGCGCGAGGAGTTGATGTCGGCGAGCGAGAGGCAGGCGAGTCCGACCGCGATGGTGCCGGCGGAGGCGAGGATCGCCGGACCGGAGCGGCGGAGCGCGATGGTCATCGCCCGGTGCCGGTCCTCGTGGCGGTGCAGTTCCTCACGGTATCGGGCGATGAGCAGCAGGGCGTAGTCCGTTCCGACGCCGAAGACCAGGACCATCAGGATGCCCGCGCTCTGCGGGTCGACAGGCAGATGGGCGTGCTTGGCGAGCAGGTACGTGCAGACCTGGGTGAGAACGGCGGCGATGCCGACCGACATCAGCGGGAAGAGCCACAGGACCGGACTGCGGTAGGTGATCAGCAGAAGGGCGGCGACGACGAGGCCGGTGGCGATCATCAGGGTGGAGTCGAGCGAGTCGAAGACGGCCACCTGGTCGACGAGCGAGCCGGCGGGGCCGCCGACCTCGACCTCCACGCCGGGTGGTGCGTTGGAGCCGGCGATGTCCCGCAACTCCTTGACGGCATCGGTGACTTCACCCTTGGTGTCGAGGGGGACGACGGTCATGAGAGCGTCGCCGTCCTGCGACCGAAGGGGCAAGGTCACCTGCTCGCCCGACGCGGCGAGGCGGGTGAAGGCACTGCGGTCGGCCGTCGCCTTCGCGGAGGCCGCTGCCGCGTCCGTGCCGGTGTAGACGATGACGGCCGGCATCAGCGCGTCGTCACGGAACCTCTTCAGCTCGGTGTTGACCTGGGCGGATTCCGCACCGCGCGGCAGGAAGGCGTTGGGCCCGGTGTCCTCGACGTCGCCGAGCTTGCCGGCCAGCGGGCCCAGCGCAACGGCGAGGATCAGCCACGCGGCGAGGACGAGCCACTTGGTGCGTCGGCCGCCGGGGGCGGTCGCCACCCGCTTGAACAGCGCTTTCATGAGTAGTCTCCTGGATGTGGAGTGCTGCCGGTCGATGACCGGCTCGGGGCGCACAGGACCCGCACCGCGGCGTGATGGTTTGCCGACCTGCCGCGGTGTCCGGGTGGGATGTGCCTGGGACGAGTTCTCCATGGACACGGCCGGGAGTTGGCGCTCCCGGCCGTGTCACTGCTGCGGTACCGACGGACGTGCCGCGCTTCCGTACCGCCTGCGTACCGCTACTCGATCTCGCGCATCATCTTCTCCATCGACCTGATCGAGGTGCGGGCCTGCGTCAGTTCGTCGAGGGTGCGGCGGTGCAACTCGACGTTGTCCTCGAGGAGTTGCGCGTATTTGCCCGCGAGCTCCTTGTACTGCTGCTCTCGGGATGCCAGCATGCGCGCCCGCCAGGTCGCGGCGATCTGCCACACGACCACGATGAGGAACAGGAAGACACCGCCGGCGCCGGCCACTCCCGCCCAGTCCGCTCCGTTCATCGCGCAGTCTCCTTCACGGTCTCTCTCGCTTCCTCGGTGATCGTCCGCGCCGCCTCGGCGACGGTCTCGGGGGTCAGTGCGTAACAGAAGGGCGTCACCTCGAAGTACTTCATGGCCTTTCCGCCCTCCGACAGCTCCAGCTCGCCGGTGACGAGCCCCGCCGCCTCCAGTCGTTGCAGGTGCATGTGCAGGAGCGGGCGACCGATGCCGAGTTCCCGGGCGAGACGGCTGACGTAGTTGCGGCCTCCGTCGACGAGGGCGGCGATGATCCGCATGCGATGCGGATTTCCGAGCGCCCCGAGGATCTTCAGCAGTTCGTCCCCGCTCGGCTGCGGGTCCGGGACTCCGGTCATCGGGGCTCCCCTCCTGCGTACCTGTCACTCAAAGCTGACACCCCTCTCGGACACCTGTCAAAGGAAGCTGACACATATCAGGGAAACCTAGGGGAACGGTCAGGGGCGACTCCGGGTGCGGGCCTACAAGCGCGGTGTGCCGCGGTGCGGCCCGGCCCGATCGGGGGATGGCCGGGCGATCAGTTTCGGGAGCGCCGCCAGTCGGTACTGGTGGGGCCGCCACCCTGTCGGCCGTGCCGGGGCCCGGAGCCCTGGGGACACAGGAGGAGTGAAGATGACCGTGGCAGTGATCGTCGCCGGGACGGTGCACGTGGAGCCGAGCGAGCGGGACCGGTTCGTCGAGGGCCACCGCGACATCGTCGAGCAGTCGCGCCGGGCGCCCGGCTGTCTCGACGTGTCGATCTCGCCCGATCCGGTCGACGCGGGGCGGGTGAACATCTTCGAGCACTGGGAGTCGCAGGAGACGCTGGACGCCTGGCGGGCCGCCGCTCCGCCTCCCACCACCTCGATCGACGCCCGGGACGTCCAGGTGTTCAAGCACGACATCGCCAGGTCCGGGCCGCCGTTCGACTGATGGGCGGCCGCCGCGCACGTCCGGGCTCGCCGCCCGGGCCGCGGCAGGCGCCGTTACGCTCATGACCCGTCGCCGCTAGAGTGACGGCTCGAACAACCATGAGCGAATGCAAGGGCGTTGATGCTGGAAACGGCGCCCGCAGTCCGACACAGCGCCTGACGGAGAGTAGGGGCCCGTGCCGTCCGCGACCGGTCACTGCGCCATCTGTGGAGTGGGCCTGGACGTCGGGCCCACCAAGGCCGGCGGTCGCGTGGGCCGCCCCGCCCGATACTGCTCCAGCGCATGCCGGCAACGTGCTTACCGGCAACGGGCGTCCGCGGGCCGGAGCAAGAAGGCCGCCTCGACGCCTTCGCCACGACCGCAGCAGGAGTCCTCGCCGGAGCCCGCAGGCGTACGGACAGGGACGCCACCACCAAGGGCGTCCGATCCGGATCACCCCGCCGCACACGCACCCGGGACGGTGGGCCGACTGCCCCTTCCGCTCGACAGTTTCGTGGGCCGCAATACCGAACTGGGCGAACTTCAGGCCTTGTTGTCGCGCCACCGGCTGGTCACGCTCACCGGGCCCGGCGGCGCCGGGAAGACGCGGCTGGCCGTGGAACTGGGCCTGCGGGTGCAGCCCCGCTACCCGGCCGGTGTGTGGCTCGTCGAACTGGCCGCCCTCACCGACGGTGCGCTGCTCGTCCAGAGCGTCGCGGACTGCCTGGGCATCTCCGAGGAAATCGGCCGACCCATACTCGACACGGTCACCGACACGCTCGCCCCGCACCGGGCCGTGCTGCTCCTCGACAACTGTGAACACCTCGTCCTGCCGGCGGCACGGCTCACCGAGGCGCTGCTGAGCCGCTGCCCGCACTTGCGGGTGCTGACGACGAGCCGGGAACCGCTGGACGTTCCGGGCGAGACCGTCGTACGGGTGGGCGAACTGCCGCTGCCGGGGTCCCGCCGGAACCGCACACGTACCGACCTGCTCACCTCGGCCGCCGTCCGGCTGTTCGTGGAGCGGGCACGCGCCGCCGCTCCCGACTTCCAGCTCACCGACGAGAACGTGGACGACGTCGCCGCCCTGTGCACCCGGCTGGACGGGATACCGCTGGCCATCGAGCTGGCGGCCCGGCGCGTGCGGCTGCTGACAGTGGCGGAGATCAACGCCCGGCTGGACGACCGTTTCCGCCTTCTCACCCGTGGCTCACGGACCGCGGCGGACCGGCACCGGGACCTGCGAACCACCATCGAGTGGAGCCACGACCTCCTGGAGGCGCACGAACAGGCGGCGATGCGGCGACTGTCGGTGCTGGTCGGCGGGTTCGGCCTGAACACCGCGACAGCCGCGTGCGCCGACGGGCGGACCGTCCTGGCGGAGGACATGATCGACCTGCTGGCCGATCTGGAAGCGCGCTCACTGATCGTGCCGCAACGAGCGTCGGCGGCGAACCGATTCCGACAGCTGGAGTCCATCCGGATGTACGGACGCGAACGGCTGGACCTGGCCGACGAGACCGACGCCACGTTCGACCGGCTGGCGAGTCATCTGCTGCGGCTCGCCGAACCGATCGTCGGTGACGACATGCTGCACTGCTACGAGGAGCTCGAACCGCTCGACATCGAGCGCGCCAACCTCACCGCGACCGTGGACTGGGCGGCACGCGTCGGCGACAGCCGTCATCTGCCGCTCGCGGCCGCCCTCGGCCGTTGCTGGCGGCACCATGGACAGGCCGCCGAGGGTCGCGCGCTGCTGCGGACCGCACTGGAGAGCACCGGTCCGGCGCATCCGGCCCGGGTCGCGGCACTCGAACAGGCGGCAGCGCTGGCCGCGGGTCAGGGAGATCACACCGAAGCCATGGCTCTGGTGACCGAGGCGACCCGGCTCGCCCTCGGGGCGGGGCACCCCATCCCGCTCGTCCGGGCTCTGAGCACGCTGGCCCGGGTCCATCTGTCCTGCGACCGGAACGCCGACGCCTATGCCGCGTCAGCACGGTGCCTGGAGATCGTGGAGCCGCTCGGCCGCCCCCTGGACACCGCCGTGTGTCTGCACAATCTGGCCTGGACGGCACTGCAGTGCGGCAACACGGACCGGGCAGGGGAGCTGATGGAGAGCTGTCTGCCCCTCTACCGCCGGCACTCCCCGCACCCGCTGCCCCCGGAGTGGTTGCACACCGCGGGTGCCCACGCGCTGGCGCGCAAGGACGCGAAGGCCGCGGAGCAGCATCTTCGCCAAGGACTCCGGGCCTATCTGGTCTCGGCCGACTCCGGAATCCTCCCGGTCACCGGCGTGCTCACGCTGGAGAGCCTCGCGGTGGCGGCCTCCCAGCGCGAGCAGCCCCGCCGCGCGCTGCGACTCGGTGCGGTGACTTCGGCTCTGCGGCGGGCCCGTCGACTGCACAGCGACCCGGCCACGGAACGTGAGCTGCGGCAGGCCCTGACCGAGGCCCGCGCCCGCCTCTCACCGGCCGGCGCGCGGGAGGCCGAGCGGGAGGGACATGCGCTGAGTCTGCCGCGGGCTCTCGACTACGCGGTGCACGACGTGTGGCAGGAGCATGGCGACGGTCCCCTGCCGCTGACCGACCGCGAGCGCGAAATCGCCCGGCTCGTGGCGGTGGGGCTGACGAACCGTGAACTCGCCCAGCGGATCCATGTGTCCCAGCGGACGGTGGAATCGCATCTGGAGAACATCCGCGCCCGTCTGGACCTGCGGTCGCGTGCGCAGTTGGCTGCGTGGGCGACGCGGCATCTGGGTGCCGGAGCCCCGGACTCCGCTCGGGGCTGAGATCCGCCCCAGGGGGGTGATCCGGTTCCGGCGCCGATCTGCCGACGGACCGATTGCGGGGGCGGTCTTCTCGCGGGCCGGTTCCGGAGCGCTCCGCCCAGCCGGGCGGCGTCCCTCAGCGCCTGATGCGGACGTCCCGCTCGTCCAGCGCCGCCCGCAGGGCCCGCAGAGCGTAGTAGATGCGCGATTTGACGGTGCCCGGCGGAATGCCGAGCGCCGTGGCGGCCTCGTGGACGGTGCGCTGCCGGAAGTACGTCTCCCGCAGCACCTCGCGATGCCGCTCCGACAGGGCGTCCAGGGCATCGGTGAGGACCACCGAGCAGAGCATGGCGTCGATGTGGTCCGCCTCGGCCACGACGTGCTCGTCCAGACCGCTGCCGTCCACTTCCTCGGGGCGCGCCCTGCGCCGTCGATAGGTCTCGATCGCGAGCCGGCGGGCCACCGTGTACAGCCAGGGCCGTACGGGCCGCGTGCCGTCGAACACCTCCTTGTCCCACGCGCGCAGCAGGGTCTCCTGCACGATGTCCTCCGCCTGCTGCCGGTCCCCACCGACCAGGCGGACGACGAACCGGAGCAGCACCGCCGCGTGCTCGTCGTAGAGCGTTCGCAGGGTTCTCTCCCGCTCGCAGGAGGCTCCTGCGGACCCGATGACCTTCCAGCTCGCCGGCGCCGCTCGTTCCACCGCGATGACCCCCATGGTTTCCCTCTCTCCTCCCGATCGACGATGCGCCCAGCATGCGATCGACGGGTACGCGCGCACATGGGGCATCACCGCACCGTTGGTTGCGTGACACGGAGGTGCCCGCGGAACGTCGCTGACCAGGGGCGATGCCGTGTCGCCGGGACGCGGTTCCGGTCCGTGCGAAGAGGCGTGACGAAAGGAGGCGTTACGCAATGGCGTGCCCGGCAGGCTCCCGGCGCATCTCATCGCCGGACAGGAGGGCGATACACCACGTCGCCCGGGGAACCGGAGAGCGCCTGTCGGCGAGTCGCTGGGCCCAACGGGTGCTTTCTCGCGCCCATAAGAGTGCCGACCCGGGCCGACGCCCCGCAATGGTGCGACGCATTAAGCATGAAAACGCATTATCAGAGATTCAGACGGCGTTGGGTGTTGCTCGCCGGCACCGTCCTCCTGGGAGCCGCCTGCACGGCCGCCCCCTTGCCCGCGGACCCACCCGTAGCCCCCGTGGCGGGGGCCCCGAAACCAGCACCCGTGCTGCCCGTCGCGAAGGCGCGGTTGTCCGTCGCCGTGGCGGCGCTGGACGGCGACGACTGGGGCGTCGAGGTGTACGGCGACGCCTCCACGTACGACACCGCGAGCATCGTCAAGGTCAACATTCTCGCGGCGCTCCTGCTGAAGGTGCAGGACGAGGACCGGAAACTGACCATACGGGAGCACACCTACGCGACCGCGATGATCGAGCACAGTGACAACGACTCGGCAGACGCCCTGTGGCGCAAGATCGGCCGCGCCGAGGGTCTGGACGCGGCGAACAAGCGCCTGGGCCTGACGTCGACCAAGGGCGGCAAGGGAATGCACTGGGGTCTCACCCAGACCACGGCGGAGGACCAGCTCATCCTGTTGCGGGCGGCGTTCGCGGAGGACTCGGCGACGGCCTCCTCCGGTACCCCTCCGGAGCTGAGCCGGCCCTCTCGTGCGTATATCCAGAGGCTGATGAGCCGGACCGAGGCGGAACAGGACTGGGGCGTATCGGCCGCGGCAGGTTCCGGATGGGCTCTGAAGAACGGCTGGCTTCCACGCACCAAGACCGGATTGTGGGACATCAACAGCGTGGGACGCGTGACCATCGACGGACGCAGATATCTGATCGCGGTGCTCTCCGACGGCCATGCGTCGATGGAGTCCGGGATCTCGCTGGTCGAGAAGACGGCGAAGGAGGCGATCGCCACGGTACGGGGGCGGTAGGGCCGGGGTGTTCTCGTGACACCGCGGCGTCCGCTGCAACGAGGCCAACAGCGGCCCGGCCGCGCGCTGGTGGCCCACCGTCACTTCGCACAGGCGGGATCCGGTCACCCGGGAGCGTTGGCTAGTCTGCACCGGTGACCACCGACCTGACCCTGCTGCCGCGTGTCGCCTTCCGCGGACAGGAGGTCACAGCGCCCCGGCTCCGCGGCCTGCTCGCGCTGCTCGCGGGCGACCTGCGTACGGGCTGCAGCACCGAGCGGCTGGTGGCGGGGCTGTGGCCGGTCGAGTTGCCGGAGCGACCGGGGAAGGCGGTGCAGGTCCTCGTGTCCAGGGCGCGGGCGCAGCTGGGCGCCGACGTCCTGGCGAGCACACCGACCGGATACCGGCTCGCCCTGGCCGAGGATCAGGTCGACAGTTCCGCCCTGCTGCTGCACGCCGCCGCCGGCGCGGACCGGGCGAGGGCCGGGGACCACGCCGGATCGCTGGCCGCGGCCGAGGCCGGGCTCGCGCTCTGGCGCGGCACCCCCGACGAGGCCGGCAACGACCCCGTGGCCGCGTTGCGCTCCGAGCGCGCTCCCGTCCGCGGCGCACTCATACGTACGCAGGCGCTCGCGCTCGCCCGGCTGGGCCGGCACGCGGAGGCGGCGGGCCCGCTGGCCCTGGCCGCCGCGGAGCATCCGCGGGACGAGGAAGTGCTCGCCGAGGTGCTGCGCGGCGAGGCGGCGAAGGCCGGCCCGTCCGCCGCGCTGATGCGGTACGAGGCGTACCGCCGCGAGCTGCGCGACGAGCTCGGCACCGATCCGGGCGCCGGGCTCAAGGCCGTCCAGCAGGAACTGCTGCGCGGCGAGGCGCCGGTGGTCAGACACGGCGTGCCCCACGAGCCGAACCCTCTCCTCGGCCGGGACGAGGACATCGCCGCGGTGGAGCGGCTGCTGCGCCCCTCCCGCGCCGTCACCGTCGTCGGCCCCGGCGGCCTCGGCAAGACCCGGCTCGCGCACGCCATCAGCCGCCGGGCCGAGCAGCGCGTGGTGTATTTCGTGCCGCTCGCCGGTGTCACGGCGGACGAGGACGTGGCCGCGGAGGTGGCGTCCGCGCTCGGCGCGGGCGACGGGCGGCACGCCGCAGGAGGCAACCCCGGCCGAAGTCCCGGGGAGAGCGGCCACTCCCCCGCCGATCCGGTGCCCGGCATCCTCGGCGCGCTGGGCTCCGGGCCCGCGCTGCTGGTCCTCGACAACTGCGAACAGGTCGTCCAGGGCGCTGCCGACCTCGTACGGACCCTGGTCTCCTCCTCCGACGACCTGCGGGTGCTCGCCACCAGCCGGGCCCCGCTGGGGCTCACATCGGAGGCGGTGTACGCCCTGCCGGAGCTCGCTCCCGACACCTCTGCCGAACTGTTCACGCAGCGGGCCCGGGCCGCCAGGAGCGGGGTGCAGCTGCCGCCGGACGCGGTGGCCGAGCTGTGCAGCCATCTCGACGGACTGCCGCTCGCCGTCGAGCTGGCCGCGGCGCGGGTGCGGGTCATGTCGGTTCCGGAGATCGCCCGCCGCCTCGGCGACCGGTTCGCGCTGCTGCGCGGCGGTGCGCGGGACGTGCCGGAGCGTCACCGCACGCTGCACGCGGTCGTGGAGTGGAGCTGGAACCTTCTCGCCGAGGACGCCAGGGCGGCGCTGCGCACCCTGTCCGTCTTCCCCGGCGGAATCTCCGGCGAGGCTGCGGAGCATGTGCTCGGCGAGGACGCACTGCTTCTGCTCGAGCAGCTGGCCGACCAGTCGCTGATCACCGTCGCCGACACCCCGGCCGGGGTGCGGTTCCGGATGCTGGAGACCGTGAGGGAGTTCAGCGCGGCCCGGCGCGCGGAAGCGGGCGAGGACGCGGAGGCCATCGGCCGATTCCTCGCCTGGGCGCGGGACTTCGGGGTCGCGTACCACGACTGGTTCTTCGGCCCTGAACCGCGTGCCGCCTGGGAGCGGATCAGGGGCGAGCAGGACAACCTCGTGCCGGCCCTGCGGCACGCCCTGGACCGTACGGACCGCCCCACCATCGCCGCCCTCACCGCCGTCCTCGCCGCTCTGTGGTCCACCGACTCCGGCTTCCACCGACTCTCCGCCCTCGCGGCGGACACCGGCCCGCCGCTCTCGCACTACTACCCCGAGCCCGAAGATGTCGAAGTGGCCCGCGCCGCCGCGGTGTTGTGCACGGCGGCCCTGTTCATGGGGCACGGGCCGACCGCCGTACGCCAGCTGGTCATCCTCCGGCGGCTGCCCCCGGCCCCGCCGGACACGCTGCTGCGCGCCATCGCGGTCGTCCTGAGCGCGGTCCCCGAGATGCTGCCGCCCGACTACGACGTGCTGCGACGGCTCTGCGACGACGAGCAGCCACTGGTCGCCGGCGTCGCCGAATGCATCGCCACCTATGTCTGGGAGTACGGGCACGACATCGACCGCGCGCTCGCCTCCGCCCGCCGGATACTCGCGGAACTGGCTTCCGCCGACAATCCGTCCATGCAGCTCATGGGGCATTCCCGGCTGAGCGAGCTGTGCTTGCGTACGGGGCAGGGCGAGGAGGCGTACGAACACCTCAAGGCCGCGCTCGAGGTCGTGCCGCGGCTCGGCGACGGGCACGACTACGTCTTCATCCGCACCAGTCTCGTCCTCGCCTGCCTGCAGCGCGGCGACCCCGACGAGGCCGACTACTGGCTGCGGCAGACGGAGAGCGACACCACCCCTGAGCCGGACGCCCTCTACCGGCCCGGCCTCGGCGGGCGGGCCGAGATCGCGCTCACCCGGGGACTGACGGAGGGCCGCCGGTGCCGGTGCCGGTGCCGGTGCCGTACGGATGATCGCGCTGGCCGAACACCTGCAGGTGTTCCGTGAGTTCCCGACCATGGCGGCGGCCCGCGCCCGGCAGGCGGTCGAAGCCGCCGGGAACGCCGCCGGGGCGGCGTACGCCGACGCGTTGTCGGAGTACGCCGCCCTGGAGCGGGACGAACTGCGGGAAGCAGCCCGTGAGCTCATCTCGGGTCGCGGTTGAACGACGCGCTCGACCAGCGGTATCCGAGCGCCGCCAGGCCGATGGACCAGGCGACGGCGAGCCAGCCGTTGTGGCCGATCTCGGTGCCGAGCAGCAGGCCGCGCAGGGTCTCGATGGCCGGTGTGAAGGGCTGGTACTCGGCGATGGGCTGGAACCAGCCCGGCATCGCGTCGATCGGCGTGAACGCACTGGAGATGAGCGGGAGCAGGATCAGCGGCATCGCACTGTTGCCGGCCGCCTCGGCGTTCGGGCTCGCCATTCCCATTCCTACGGCGATCCAGGTGAGCGCCAGGGCGAAGAGCACGAGCAGTCCGAAGGCCGCGAGCCACTCCAGGGCGGTGGCATCGGTCGAGCGGAAGCCGATGGCGACCGCGACGGCGCCGACGAGAACCACACTGGCGACCGACTGCAGGACGCTGCCGACGACGTGTCCGATCAGCACCGAGCCACGGTGGATGGCCATGGTGCGGAAGCGGGCGATGATGCCCTCGGACATGTCGGTGGAGACGGACACCGCCGCCCCGATGACCGTGCTGCCGATGGTCATCAACAGGATGCCCGGGACGACATAGGCGATGTACTCGGATCTGTCGGCTCCGCCGCCGCCGATGCCCGCGCTCATCACCTCGCCGAAGATGTAGACGAAGAGCAGCAGCAGCATGACCGGCGTGAGCAGCAGGTTCAAGGTGAGCGAGGGATAGCGCCGCGCGTGGAGCAGGTTGCGCCGCAGCATGGTGTTCGAGTCGCGGACGGCGAGGGAGAAGGCGCTCATCGGGCGGTCTCCTTGGACTGGTTGGGGACGGCAGTGGTGCCGGCAGGGCCGGTCAGGGCGAAGAACACGTCGTCGAGGTCGGGGGTGTGCACGGTCAGTTCATCCGCCTCGACGCCGGCGGAGTCCAGCCAGTCGAGGATCGAGCGCAGTTCGCGCTGACTGCCGTCGCTCGGGATCTGAAGCGACAGCGACTCGTCGTCCCGGGTGACCTCACGCAGGGCGACGGCGGCCGACTGATACGCCGTCGGATCGGTGAACCGCAGCCGCACGTGCCCGCCCGGGATGCGCCGCTTCAGCTCGTCCGCGCTTCCTTCGGCGACGATCTTCCCGTCGCTCAGGACGGCGATGCGGTCGGCGAGTTCGTCCGCCTCTTCGAGGTACTGCGTGGTGAGGAAGACGGTGACACCGCCGGAGACCAACTCGCGGATGATGCCCCACATGTTGTGACGGGCACGCGGGTCGAGTCCGGTGGTCGGCTCGTCGAGGAAGATGATCCGGGGGTCACCGACCAGCGTCATGGCGATGTCGAGACGTCGCTTCATACCGCCGGAGTAGGTGGAGGCGGGCTTCTTCGCCGCGTCGGTGAGGTCGAAGCGCTCCAGCAACTCGGCGGCGGTACGCCGGCCTTCGGCACGGGAGAGATGGTGCAGGTCCGCCATCAGAAGCATGTTCTCCTCGCCGGTGATCAGACCGTCGACGGCGGAGAACTGCCCGGTGACACCGATCGCGGCCCGCACCGCCTGCGGCTCGGCGGTCAGATCGTGGCCGCCGACGTGCAGTTCGCCGGCGTCGGCCGCGATGAGCGTGGAGAGGATCTTCACGGCGGTGGTCTTGCCGGCGCCGTTCGGGCCCAGGAGGGAGAAGATCGTGCCCTGCGGCACGGCCAGGTCGATGCCGTCGAGGACCTTCTTCTCGCCGAAGGCCTTGTGCAGCCCCGTGGCTGCGATGGCGAGTTCGTTCGATGTCGATGTCATGCCGCAGAGCTTGCGGCACAGCGGGTTCAGCGCGGTTTCAGAGCGGTTTCAGTGCCCTGGAACCGACCGGCGAGCGGCAGCCGCGACGTACGCCGCGGCCCGGTGCCGGCCCAACTCCTCACGTCACAGCGCAGACACCTGCGTCTTCGCCGGTCAGAGGCGACCCTTAGGGTTCCCCTCATGTGGTCACAGCAGCCGGGGGACGGCCAGAACCCGTACGCGGGGCAGAACAATCCGTATCAGCAGACGGGCCCCTACGGGCCTCCGCAGCAGGCACCGTGGGCGGGCTCGCCGACGATGCCGGCCGGTGCGCCGCAGCCGCCTCCTCGTGGCGGCCGTCGTACGTCCACGGTCATCGCCGTCGCTGCCGCCCTCGTCGTGGTCGTCGCCGCCGGAGTGACCGGATTCGTGGTCCTGGGCGGGGACGAGGGAAAGACCGCGGATCCCGGCCCGACGACGTCCGCCTCGGGCAGCCCGGCCGACGACAACCCGCGTGACACGGACGATCCGAAGCCGGTCGTCGCGGGCTGGAAGGTGGTGGTGAATCCCAAGCGGGGCATCGCCTTCGACGTTCCCCCGCAGTGGGGTCTGAAGGGACCTGGCTGGGTCAACTACGTCGCCGACGACCGGGATCCGGAGGAGAAGCCCCTCATCGGGATGTCGAGCCCCGCGATGCTCAAGGAGAAGTGGTGCCGGTCCGACGCCGCCATGGACGGTTCTCCCGAGGACACGGCACTCGCGTCAGCGGGCACCCGCGGGGACAGCGGCGCGAAGACCATCGAGGACGCGGCGCGCAGCAGTGTGTCCCTGTGGCTCTACGGCGCGTACACCCAGCCGGACAGGACGAGCATCAAGGCCGGTGCGGTGGAGCCGTACACCACGGCCTCCGGGATCACGGGGAGCCTGGCGACGGGCGTGTCCACGGGCGCGCCGAAGAAGGACAAGTGCGACACCGACGGCAAGGTCACCACCTTCGCGTTCAAGGACCCCGGCGGCGACTTCGTCTCCTGGACGTTCGTGGGCGCGAAGGGTGTGGCGGACGAGGTTCCGGACGCGACGGTGCGGAAGATCCTGGGGACGGTCCGGCTGACCTCGTAGGGGCATCGGGCCGACACCGGACCGCGCCGTCGGGCGGCGGTACCGCGGTCGCCCGCATGTCGATCACCGTCCGGATGATGAGCGGTGGTGTCGGTGCGGCCTGCGGGGCTCTAGGCTGGCGCATGCAGCTGGTTCGCCGTGCCTGCCAGGTACGTGCGTCGCAAGAGGGAACCCGGTGGGAATCCGGGACTGCCCCGCAGCGGTGAGCGGGAACGACCGCCGTCATACGCACTGGGTCCGGTACGGGCCCGGGAAGCGACGGCCAGTAGGTGTCCGCCGGGAGATGTCCGGCAGGCGTGCCCGTGAGTCCGAAGACCTGCCCGCTGTCCGCGCACGACCGATCGTGCGCGGATATCCCGGTGACCTCGAGGGCGGGTCGGCGTACACACCGACGGGCACGTGCGTCACCGACGCATCACTCCCCCGTCCGGTCTGTGCTCCCTTCGCCTTCCCCCTCGCCGGGTGACAGGCAACTCGCGAAGGAGAGTTCAGTGACAGCGAAGCCCGCAGCCGCGGCAGCACGGTCCACCGTCCACGGATACCCCCGTCAGGGGCCGAACCGTGAACTGAAGAAGGCCATCGAGGGCTACTGGAAGGGCCGCGTCTCCGCCGCGGCCCTGGAAGAGACCGCCCGGGACCTGCGTCGTTCGAACTGGCAGCAACTGGCCGAAGCCGGGATCCACGAGGTCCCGACCGGTGACTTCTCGTACTACGACCACGTCCTCGACACGAGCGTGATGGTCGGCGCCCTCCCCTCCCGCCACCGCGCGGCCGTCGAGGCGGACGCCCTGGCCGGGTACTTCGCCATGGCGCGCGGTACCCAGGACGTCGCCCCGCTCGAGATGACCAAGTGGTTCGACACCAACTACCACTACCTCGTTCCGGAACTGGGACCCGGCACCGTCTTCACCGCCGACTCCACCAAGCAGGTCACCGAGCTGAAGGAAGCGCTGGCCCTCGGTCACACCGCCCGGCCGGTGCTGGTCGGCCCGATCACCTACCTCCTCCTGGCCAAGCCCGCCCCCGGCGTGGCGCCCGGTTTCGACCCCCTGACCCTGCTCGACCGGCTGCTGCCGGTGTACGCGGAGGTGCTCGCCGATCTGCGGGCGGCCGGGGCGGACTGGGTGCAACTGGACGAGCCCGCACTGGTGCAGGACCGCACGCCGGCCGAACTGAACGCCGCCGAACGCGCCTACCGCGACCTCGGCACCCTCACCGACCGGCCCAGGCTCCTGGTGGCCTCGTACTTCGACCGGCTCGGCGAGGCGCTGCCCGTACTCGCCAAGGCTCCCGTGGACGGACTGGCACTCGACTTCACCAACGCCGCAGCGGCCAATCTCGACGCTCTGGCCGCCGTCGGCGGACTGCCCGGCAAGCGCCTGGTCGCGGGCGTCGTCAACGGGCGCAACATCTGGATCAACGACATCGAGAAGTCGCTGGCCACCCTCGGCACCCTGCTCGGCCTCGCCGACCGGGTCGACGTGGCCTCCTCCTGCTCGCTGCTGCACGTCCCGCTGGACAGTTCCGCGGAACGTGACATCGACCCGCAGATCCACCGCTGGCTCGCCTTCGCCCGGCAGAAGACCTCCGAGATCGTCACCCTGGCCAGGGGCCTGGGCCGGGGGACCGACACCATCGCGGCCGAACTCGCCGCCAACCGCGCCGATCTCGCCTCCCGCGCCGGTTCCGCCCTCACGCGGGACCCGGCGGTCCGGGCCCGGGTTGCCGGGGTGACGGACACCGACCGGCGCCGCTCCCAGCCGTACGCCGAACGCGCCGCCGCCCAGCGTGCCCACCTCGGCCTGCCTCTGCTGCCCACCACCACGATCGGCTCCTTCCCGCAGACCACCGAACTGCGCACCGCACGCGCCGACCTGCGCCGCGGACGGATCGACACCGCTGCCTACGAGGAGCGGATCAAGGCCGAGATCCAGGAGGTGATCGCCTTCCAGGAGAAGACGGGCATCGACGTCCTGGTCCACGGGGAGCCCGAACGCAACGACATGGTGCAGTACTTCGCCGAGCAGCTCACCGGCTATCTCGCCACCCAGCACGGCTGGGTCCAGTCCTACGGCACGCGGTACGTCCGGCCGCCGATCCTCGCGGGCGACATCTCCCGCCCCGAGCCGATGACGGTTCGCTGGACCTCGTACGCCCAGTCCCTGACCAGCCGTCCGGTCAAGGGCATGCTCACCGGCCCGGTCACCATGCTCGCCTGGTCCTTCGTCCGCGACGACCAGCCGCTCGGCGACACCGCCCGTCAGGTCGCTCTCGCCCTGCGCGACGAGGTGAACGACCTGGAGACAGCGGGCAGTCCGGTGATCCAGGTCGACGAGCCGGCCCTGCGGGAGACCCTTCCGCTGCGCTCGGCCGACCACGCGGACTACCTGGCCTGGGCCACGGAGTCCTTCCGTCTGGCGACCAGTGGCGTGCGTCCGGACACCCAGATCCACACCCATATGTGCTACGCCGAGTTCGGCGACATCGTGCAGGCCATCGACGACCTCGACGCCGACGTGATCAGCCTGGAGGCCGCCCGCTCGCACATGCAGGTGGCGCGTGAACTCGCCGAGCACGGCTACCCGCGCGAAGCCGGCCCCGGTGTGTACGACATCCACTCACCGCGCATCCCCGGTGTCTCCGAGGCGGCGGACCTGCTCCGCAAGGGCCTCGAAGCCATCCCGGCCGAACGCCTGTGGGTCAACCCCGACTGCGGCCTCAAGACGCGCGACTGGCCGGAGACCCGCGCGTCCCTCGAGAACCTCGTCGCCGCGGCACGCGAGGTGAGGTCGGAACTGCCCGCCTCCTGAGGCGGGGGCAGGGTGGGGAGGAAGCGCCGTTCCTCCCCACCCTGCCGGCTTCGCTCCTACTCCGCGATGAGCGCGACGACCTGCCAGGCCCATACGAGGTGGACCAGAACGCAGGTGCCCCATGCGGTGTTTCCCCGGATCCCGTGCTGCCGCAGTGCGGCCCATCCGGCGGCCAGGAGCAGCGCGGAGGCCACACACAGGGCCCAGGACAGGGCGAGCCACGGCGTGGACGGCTCGGTCAGCAGCCTGAGCAGCACCAGCGGGGCCAGCGCCGCCAGGGGCAGGGCCCACATGCTGTCGTTCGCTCGGCGCGTGGTCTTGATTTCGGTCACAGGTCCCCCCGGACTCGTTCCCCCGGTTGTCGTGTCGGGCGCCTCGTGGTCACGGAGGTCTCGACATTGCCCGGCACCGGTGTGATCCGGGCGCCCAGCACGCAGGGGACTTTACCTTCGCACTGATCACTTGGCTACGGCCGAACGACCCTGGGGCAGGCGAGGTTTGCGCATCGCGGGCCATATTCTGCAGATGTGCCTCTCGGTGGGCGTTCTGCGCGGAAGCCCTCCTGCGGCTCCCCTTCGCCATCGCGATCCTCAAGGCCTGTGGCATCGGTCGGCCGAAGAGATCCACAGTTGAATACGGTGGTTTGACGGTCGTCCGGTCGTCCGGTCGTCCGCAAGGGGGTTCCGGACACCGGTCGTGCGACCGCTGTCGCCTCGTTCCCCCACCACCACCCCATGGAGGACAACCATGACGGCGAACAACCCACCGGTCACTCCGGACGACGTCCGGGACGCCGCCGCTCGTATCAAGGGGGTCGCGCACCGCACCCCGGTGGTGCACTCGCGCACGCTGGACGCGCTCGTCGGCGCCGAGGTCTTCCTCAAGTGCGAGAACTTCCAGCGCATCGGCGCCTTCAAGTTCCGGGGTGCGTACAACGCCGCCTCACGCCTGACGCCCGATCAGCTCTCCCGTGGCATCGCCGCGTACTCCTCGGGCAACCATGCCCAAGCGGTCGCCCTCGCGGCGCGGGAGTTGGGCACCACGGCGGTGATCCTCATGCCGGAGGACACCCCGCAGTCCAAGACCGACGCCGCCCTCGGCTATGGCGCCGAGATCGTCACCTACGACCGCTACACCGGCGACCGGGTCGCCATCGGCAACGCCCTTGCCATCGAGCGCGGCCTCGCGCTCGTCCCGCCGTACGAGCATCCGCATGTCATCGCCGGACAGGGCACGGCCGCACTGGAGTTGATGGACGAGGTGGGCGAACTCGACGCCCTGGTGGTGCCGGTCGGCGGCGGCGGACTCATCGCGGGCAGTGCTACCGCGGCGAAGGGTGTGCATCCACGGACCCGCGTGATCGGGGTCGAACCGGAGGCCGGGGACGACACCAAGCGGTCCCTCGAGGCGGGCACACGGGTCGCCATTCCCGTACCGCGCACGATCGCCGACGGCCAGGCGGCGGAGACACCGGGCGAGCTGACGTTCTCGATCAACCGGCGCCTGGTCGACGGGATCGCCCTCGTCAGTGACGACGAGATCCGTGAGGCGATGCGGTTCGCCTTCGAACGCCTGAAGATCGTCCTCGAACCCAGCGGCGCGACTGCCCTGGCAGCCCTGCTGGCAGGTGCGGTGGACCGCCTGCCGGGCCGCGTCGGCCTGGTCCTCTCCGGGGGCAACATCAGCACGCGTCGCTTCGCGGAACTCTGCGCGAGCTGATCGGGGCGGGCGGGCGTCGCCTCGTGTGCGTTCGGTAGTCGGCCGGCCACGCCGGTGACGCATCCGACTGCGCAAAGATTTTTTGCGCAGGATGTCGAAAGCGAGGGCACTGGCTACGACCTATCCATGAGAACCACAGAAACCGAAGGAGAGAACGACATGGGCAAGATCGTCACCGGCGCCACGATGTCCCTCGACGGCTACATCGCCGGCCCCGGAGAGAGCGGCTTCGACCTGCTGTTCCAGTGGTACGGCAACGGCGACGTCGAGATCCCGTCCGCCAGTCCCGATGTGCCGCCGATCCGCGTCTCCGCCGCGAGCGCCGGGCTGGTCAAGCCGGAGTGGGAGAACACCGGTGCACTCGTCGTCGGGCGGTACCTGTACGACATGACGAAGGCCTGGGGCGGGCGCCACCCGATGGACGTGACCACCGTCGTGCTCACCCACCAGCGCCCTGAC
This sequence comes from Streptomyces sp. AM8-1-1, assembly GCF_032229325.1. Taxonomy (NCBI): domain Bacteria; kingdom Bacillati; phylum Actinomycetota; class Actinomycetes; order Kitasatosporales; family Streptomycetaceae; genus Streptomyces; species Streptomyces sp. AM8-1-1. Next base: position 7,487,342 of record NZ_CP135086.1, on the reverse strand, counting down.
GACCGCCCCGAGGACGACGAGAACTTCGTCTTCGTCACCGAGGGCATCGAGGCCGCGGTGACGAGGGCGAAGGAGGTCGCCGGGGACAAGAACGTCGTCGTCAACGGTGGGCAGATGGCGCGGCAGTGCCTGGAGGCCGGGCTGCTCGACGAGGTCGGCGTCGAGCTCGTACCGGTCGTCCTGGGCGGCGGGAAGACGCTGTTCGGTGAACTCGGCACCACGCCTGTGGAGTTCGAGGGGCCCGTCGCGGTGGTCGAAGGCACCGGCGTCACCCACTTGCGGTACCGGGTGAAGAAGTAGGGCGACGGTGTCGCCCAGCGGCCGCCCGCCGGTTCGGCGCTGTGCCGGCACAGCGCCGTACGCGCGCCCGCTCGACGCGCTGAAGCGCCGACACTCGGATACCGTTGTTCGAACGACGTGCCCATCCCGGTCGCCTTTCGCTGCCGACCTCCTCTCCGTCGCCCTCCTGCACGTCTGCTGCTGGTTCGCGGCGTGACATCCGGCGTTCCGTCCGGGGGCCGAATTCCGCGGAAGCGCCGGGTTCAGGACCAGTGCGAAAGGAACGGACATGCCCTTCGTCACCGCCAAGGACGGCACCGAGATCTACTACAAGGACTGGGGGTCGGGGCAGCCTGTCGTCTTCTCCCACGGCTGGCCTCTCACCGCGGACTCATGGGACCCGCAGCTGAAGCTGATGGCGGAGAACGGCTTCCGTGCCATCGCTCACGACCGGCGTGGAGGCGGACGCTCCGGCCAGCCCTGGGACGGGAACGACCTCGACACCTACGCCGACGACCTGGCAGCGGTCATCGAGGGCCTGGACCTGCAGAACGTCATCCTGGTCGGCCATTCGACCGGTGGCGGCGAGGTCACGCGCTATGTCGGCCGGCACGGCACGGGCCGCGTCGCCAAGGTGGTGCTGCTCGGCGCGATCCCCCCGCTGATGCTCAAGACCGAGGCGAACCCCGAAGGCCTCCCGATCGACGTCTTCGACGAGATCCGGGCGGGTGTGGCGACGGACCGCTCCCAGTACTACAAGGACCTGAGCGCCCCCTTCTACGGCGCCAATCGCGACGACTCGACCGTGACACAGGGGACCCGTGACGAGTTCTGGCTCTGGTCGATGACGGTGGGCATCAAGGGCGCCTACGACTGCGTGAAGGCGTTCTCCGAGTCCGACACCACCGAGGATCTCAAGAAGATCGACGTTCCCACGCTGATCGTCCACGGCGACGACGACCAGATCGTTCCGATCGTGGCCTCCGGTGAGAAGTCCTCCAAGATCGTCAAGGACGCGGTCTACAAGGTCTACGAGGGCGCACCCCACGGCCTGTCCATGGTCCCCAAGTATGCCGATCGGTTCAACGCCGACCTCCTCGACTTCGCGCGCAGCTGAGGCAGGCACGCGCCCGAGCGGGACCGGGTGACGGGGGATCTCGCAGGCCCCGTGTCGGGCCCGCCTGCCGCCCTCACGAAGGTCTGGAGTGTGACCCATGCCGTCCGTCTTCCTCGTCAGCGGCGCCTCCCGGGGCCTGGGGCGCGAGATCGTCCGCGCGGCGGCGCAGGCGGGCCACCAGGTCGTGGCCGGCCTGCGCAACCCGCAGGCCCTGGACGATCTGGTGGCCGAGTTCGGTGACCGGATCGCGGTCGCACCTCTCGATGTCACAGACGCGGCCCAGGCGAAGGCTGCCGTGCGCACCGCCCTCGACCGGTTCGGCGGACTCGATGTGCTGGTGAACAACGCCGGATACGCCAACATCGCCTCTGTCGAGGATGTCGACTTCGACGACTTCTCGGCACAGGTGGACACCAACCTCCTCGGCGTCGTCCGGCTGACCCAGGCCGCGCTGCCGGTCATGCGCGAGCAGCGATCGGGCCACATCGTCCAGGTGTCGTCGGTCGGCGGACGCCTCGCGACCCCCGGCCTTGCCGCGTACCAGAGCGCCAAGTGGGCCGTGGGCGGCTTCTCCTTGGTGCTCGCCAAGGAGGTCGCGCCGCTGGGCATCAAGGTCACCGTGCTGGAGCCGGGCGGGATGGCGACCGACTGGTCGGGGTCGTCCATGAAGGTGGCGCCGATACGGCCCGAGTACGCCGACACCGTGGGTGCCTCGGCGGCCATGCACAACACGGACACGCTGACTGCCAGCGACCCGGCGAAAGTGGCCCGCCTGCTCCTCGACGTCGTGGCCATGGACGATCCGCCCCTGCGTCTCCTCGTCGGCGCGGACGCCTTCCGCTACGCGACGGCCGCCGCACGCGAGCAACTCGCCGCGGATGAGAGCCGGCGCGTGCTGAGCGAGTCCACCAGCGCCAACGACGCGACGGCGGCCCAGTTGGACCCCCTGGGCCACGGCGAGAACTGATGCCCGGCTCGGCCGCGACCATGAGGCCACCGCCATGAGGGTGGACGCACGCACCCACGTCAACCTATGTTGACAGGGTGGGCAATCAAGCGCTGCTCGTCTGCGGGATGGCCGCCGGTCCTCTCTTCACCCTCGCGTACGTGGTGGAGGGCGCCACGCGTGCCGACTACAAGCCCCTGCGCCATCCCGTCAGTTCGCTCGCTCTCGGCCGCGCCGGGTGGGCGCAGAGCGTCAACTTCCTGTTGTCGGGCCTGTTGTCGCTGACCTTCGCGGTGGGCCTGTGGCGCGATGGGCCTTCCCCTGCGGGTGCGGTGCTGATCGGCGTATGGGGGGCCGGTCTGCTGGGCGCGGGCGCCTTTCTCACGGACCCGGTGAGCGGCTACCCGGCCGGCACCCCCGACCGGCTCGAACACCCCACCCGGGCGGGGACGCTGCACGACCTCTTCTCCGTCATCGGATTTCTCGCCCTGGCCGCGGCCTGTTTCGTCTTCGCTCCGTCCGCCTCGCCGGGCTGGGCCGTGTATTCGATCGCCGGCGGGGTGCTCTTCGCCACGACGATGGTGTCGGCGAGTGCCGTGTTCAGCCGGCAGGGACGCTGGGTGGACCGGGGCGGCCTGATCCAGCGCGTCTCGCTCACGATCGGCTGGACCTGGCAGACGGCGCTCGCCGTGCGCCTCCTGGGCAGCTGACGGTCGTCCGCGCGGATGACGTGCCGGTGACCGGTGGCCCGACTCGCCGACGAGCAGCCGGCTTTCGGACCGCACGAGCCGCGGACGGCACGCCGGTCGCATGACACTCCACGGCACGGAAGATCTCCGGGAACTCCCCGGGCCCGCCGTCCGACTACTGCCGCGTGGGAGGGCGCAGCATCCGGCCTCTCCCGCTCGGAGTCGGAGCGAAGAGGGGCATGGGATGGGTGGGCTGGATGTGCGCATGCGGGAGGTCGCGTGCCGTCACGGCCGGGTGGACGCCGTCGCCGCCGTCGATCTGGAGATCGCGGCCGGTGAGCGGGTGGCGCTGACCGGCACCAACGGCTCGGGAAAGACCACCCTGCTCCGCGCCGTCCTGGGCCTGCACCGGCAGGTGACCGGCACCATCCTGGTCGGGGGCCGCGGTACGCGCACATCGGCCGAGTGGGCCTGGCGGCGGCGGGTCTGTGCCTGGATTCCGCAGAAGCCGGCAGGGGGCCGGTTTCCGCTCCTGGGTGAGGAGTTGCTGGCCAGCAGCGCGGCGCCCACCGAAGCCGGGGAGGCCGCGGAGCGGCTCGGCGTGGGGGCGTTGACCGGACGACCGTTGCACACCCTCTCCGGGGGCCAGTTGCAGCGCATGTACCTGGCGCGGGCGATCGGCTGTGTCGCGGCGGGTGCCCAGGTGCTGCTCGCCGACGAGCCCACCGCGGCTCTCGACTTCACCGGTCAGGAGGAGGCCGCCGATGTCCTCACCGCGCTGCCCGTCACCCTGCTCGTGGTGACCCACGACCGGACGCTCGCCGAGCGGTGCGACCGGGTGCTGGACATGGCCGCCGGACGGCTGCGGGAGGTCCGGTGAATCCGGCTGCCGCCGATGTGGGCGCGCTCCTCCAGCTCCTGCCCGTCCAGCGGGCCGGCATCGCCCTCCTGCTGGCGGCGATCGGGCTGCCGGTGATCGGTGTGGTGATCGTCGGCCTGGACATCATGCCGGTGCGGTTCGCGATGATGCACGTGGCGTTGCTGGGGATCGCGGTCGGCCTGCTGACCGGGCTCGATCCGATGCTGTGCGCATTGGTCGCGTGTGCTCTCTCGGGCGCGGGGGTGGCTCCGCTCGCCCGTACGCCCGACGGCCTGTCAGGTGCCATGGGACTGTTGATGAGTCTGGCCATCGCGGCCGCGCTGCTCGTCCTCGCGGTCTCGGGCGTCAACGCCTCCGGCGCGTTCGCGCTGTTGTGGGGCTCCATCCTGTCCGTGGGCACCGCGGATCTCGTCGTCCTCGCCGTGCTGGCGGTCGTCGTGCCCGGTCTGTTCTGGTGGCGTCGCCGTGACGTGGGTCTGCTCCTGTACGACCGTGAGCTGGCCGAGTGCTCCGGCGTACCCGTACGCGGGCTGACCGTCGTCCTGCTGGTCCTGGTCGCGGTCGCCGTCGCCGGGGCGATCAAGCTGACCGGCGCGCTGCTGGTCGACGCCCTCACGCTCCTGCCCGCCCTCGCGGCACGCCGCCTCGGCGGCTCGCTGAAGTCGATCACTCTGTGGGCGGTCGGCATCGGCATCGTCGTGAATCTGACGGGGTTCCTTGTGGCCCTGTGGCTGGACTGGCCGCCCGGCCCGGTCCTCGTCCTGACGGCGGGGGCCGTGGTCCTCGCCGTCCATCTCGTACCCGAACGGAGAATCACCTCATGGCGCGCAACCGCCTCCGCATCCCTTCCCTCGTCGCACTGAGCGCGGCACTGGCCCTGGTCACCGGCTGCGGGGGCGACAGTGACACGTCGGCGGGCAGCGCCAGCGGCAAGGACAAGGGGAAGCCGTCGGTGGTCGTGACCACCACCTGGGAAGGCGCCTTCGCCAAGGCCGCCGGTGCCGAGAACATCAAGGTCATCGTCCCCAAGTCCGTGCACCACGCGCCCGATTACGACCCGAAGCCGTCGGACCTGGCGGCCGTGGCCGAGGCCGACTTCGTGCTGTACGCGCCCTTCGAGCCGTACGCCGAGAAGATCAAGGAAGCCGCCGGCTCCAAGGCCGAGCTGGTCGAGGTGAATCTGGACAACGACGCCGACAAGGTGAAGGCGGAGGTCGACAAACTGGCGAAGCTGTTCGGCACCGGCAAGGCCGCGGCGACGTGGAAGGCCGCCTTCGACACCGAGTACGCCAAGCTCGCGAAGGACCTCAAGGCCGCCTGGCCCGGCGGGAAGAGCCCGAATGTCGTCAGCCAGGTCTTCACGGGCTGGTCGGCCGAGCTGGCTGGTGCCACCACCGTCGGGACCTACGGGCCGGAGGCCGTGACCCCGGCGCAGCTCGCGGAACTCGCGAAGAAGGAACCGGCCTTCGTCCTGGACAACGCGCACATGTCGACGGGGACGGTCCTGCCGGACTCCGGAGCGAAGCAGGTGAAGATCGTCAACTATCCGGGCGACGACTTCGACCTGCTGCCCGTCTACAGCAATGCCGCGGCCGAGCTCAAGAAGGCCATGGGCGCCTCCTGAGCGGCGCGTTGCCGGCCGGCGCAGGTGTCCGGCCGCACAGAGGCGGGAGGGCAGCGTGTCGCCTTCCCGCCTCTCCTGGTCGCGCGACTACCGGGGCCGGGGTGGTGCGGGCGGGGTCCAGACCGTGCCGCGGGCCTCGTATTCGAGCATGGCCTCCACACCGGTCGCCACCTCGGCGCCCAGTTCACGGCGTACGAGCCACAGGGCGAGGTCCAGGCCCGACGTGATGCCGCCGGCGGTGACCAGGTCGCCGTCGTCCACCACGCGTCCGTTCTTCAGCAGGCCTCCCTGCTTCTCGAGGTCGGGCCGCGCCTTGTGGTGGGTGGTGCACGGGCGGCTTCTCGTCAGACCTGCCGCGGACAGCAGCATGGTGCCTGTGCACACGGCGCTGACGGTCAGGCCGGGGCGCACCGCCGAGGCCAGGGCGCGCGGAAGGGTGCCGCGCGCGATCTCCGCCCGGACGCCGGGGCCTTCACTGCGTGCGTACCCTCCTCCGGGGACGACCAGGACGTCCGCGGTGCGCGGGGCCCAGCCGTGCTCGACGCGGACCTTCGTTCCGTAGGCGGCCTGCACGGCGCGGGGGCCGGACACGGTGACGTAGCGGACGTCGATCTCGCGCTCCGTGAAGAAGCGGGCGGCGGAGAAGACTTCCCAGGGAGCGGCGAAGTCGAGCTCCTCCACACCGTCGTACATCACGACGTGCACCCTCAGGGGTCCACCGGCCTCCTGGACGGGCTGGACGGCCGCGGCCGCGGCCGGTGCGGCGGCGACTCCCGCCATCGCCCCCGCGGCTCCGATCGCGGTCGAGGCCCGGAGCAGTTTCCTGCGGTTCATTCGGTTCTCCTGTCCCGATGGTCGTCGTACGGATGGGCACGGGCGCCGCGCGCCGCGCCCGGAATCGGCTCAGCCGGCCTGGGCGAGTGACGGCGCGGCGGGTGCCTCGTGGACGGGCGGCGGGGCCTGCGCCAGGTGCTCACGCAGGGCGGCACGGTCGGGCTTGCCCGCCGGTGTCAACGGCAACTCGGCGACCACCAACAGCCGTTCGGGGTGCTTGCGCTGCTCCAGACCCCGCCGTGTCAGATGCCGGCCGAGCGAGTCGAGCGTGGGCACCTCGCCGGAGCGGGGAACGACGCACGCGGCGAGGCGCTCACCCATCAGGCGGTCCGGAACGCCGACGCACACCACGTCCCGTATCCGGGGATGGGAGCGCAACTCCCGCTCCACCTCGGCCGGGCTGATGTTGGCGCCGCCGCGGATGACGACGTCCTTGAGCCGTCCCACGATGTGCAGGGTGCCGTCCTCGTCGAGGAAGCCGAGGTCTCCGGTGCGCACCCAGCCGTCGGGCGTGCGGTAGCGGGCGTCGAGGTCGGGGGCGCCGACATAGCAGAGGGGGGTCATCGGGCCGCGGGCGATGATCTCACCGATGCCGCCCTCCGGCACCTCGGCGTGGGTGTCGGTGTCGGCGATACGGATCTCGGCCACCCGGGGGTCGGGGCGGCCGGCGACCACGCCGGACTCGTCGGTGGGCGGGGTCGTACTGCCCAGTCCCGTATGGCAGTTGACGCCGTCGGCGGAGCCGTAGAGGTTGACGACAGGGCAGCCGAACGCCTGAGCCGCGGCAGCCGCGGTGGGCTCGTCGAGCGGCGCCCCGCCGAGGATCAGCGCGGTGGGCGCAGGCAGCCTCTCGCCCTGCTTCTCGCCGGTGACCGGCTTCCTGTCGGTGACCGGCTTCCCACCGCTGACCGGCTTCTCGCTCGTGGCGTCGAGGCGTTCGAGCATCATGCGCACCATGGTCGGCACGCCGAGGATGTGCGTCGGCTCGTGTTCCGCCACCGCCGCGAGGGCTGCTTCGGGGGTGAAGTGGTCGAGGAGGATGAGCGTTCCGCCGTGCCGGGCAAGCGTGACCGCGGTGCCGTTGGAGCCGAAGGCGGAGGCGAGCGGTACCAGGAACAGACAGCGGGGCGGGGTCCCGTCGGGGATGAGTGAGGCGAGGAAGTTGCCGCGTCCGCCCGCGAGTGCGTTGTGCGAGTACGCGACCATCTTGGGCTCGGCCTCCGAGCCGGAGGACACGAGGATGCGGGCGGCGCTGTCGGGGTCGGGCCGTGCGGGGACGAAGCCGCTCGGGTCGGAGCGCAGCAGCGCGGAGAGCGGAATCGTGCCCTCGGGTGCGGCGCCCGGTCCCGCGGCGATCACGTGCCGCAGGGCGGGCAGCGCCGTGGACAGGGTGTGCAGTTCGGCCGCGTGGTGGGCGCCCCGGTGCTCGGTCGCCGCGATGACTGCCACGGCTTCGGCGCGGCGCAGCAGGCAATCGGCCTCCCGGCTGCCGCGCCCGACGGGGAACGGCAGGGCGACCGCGCCGAGGGCGGCGAGCGCCAGATCGGCGATGACGGCGTTGCGGCTATTGGGGAGCTGGACGCCGACCACGTCACCCGGGCGTATGCCGAGGTCTCTGAGGCCGGTGGCCAGACATCGCACCTTGCGGTCCAGCGCGGTGTAACAGAGTTTCCCCTTGGCATCGAGGACCGCGGTGTGGTGCAGGTCCATGATCTGACGGGCCCGGAAGAGGCTGTAGAGGTCCAGATCGGGGCAGGTGCCGTCGAGCACCCAGGACCGGCGCAGGTCCGCGGGCAGCAGGTCGTGCAGTTCGACGGTCATATGAAGCTCCAGGGGTCGGGAACGGCGGGGGCACCGTGCGCGTCGCGGCTGATCGAGCCGGCGAAGCGCGGGTCGTCGTGCAGTTCGGCGAGGTCGGTGGTGACACGGGTGGCGGTGAGACCGTGCGCACGCAGCTGCCGCAGCGCGTCGTCCGTCGGAAGGTCACGCAGGTCGTACGCGGCTGCCGCGGCGGCGCACGTGTCGCTCGACGCGACCCAGCCGTCGGCCGTGGGCAGCGGACGCCGGAACCCGGCGGGCCGCCTCGGGCTCTCACCGCGAGCCGCCCGGCTCAGGAAGGGGGTGGTCAGTGTGTCCGCGGCGCCGAGCAGCGAGGAGTCGACGCGCACGCCGTGCCCGGTGCGTTCCCGCAGGAGCAGCCCCGCGAGCACCGCCTCCGTGCCGAGCAGTCCGCCGAGTACGTCGAGCAGTGTCATCAGGGAGGGCGCGGGCGTCTCCCCGTCCGGGCGGACCGCCTCGCCGACACCGGTACGGGCCTGGACCATGAAGTCGGTGCCCATGGGGGCATCGGACAGGCGGCCGGCCCAGCCGCTGGTGTACGCGTAGACCAGGGCGGGGTTCACGGAGGCGAAGTCGCCCGCGTCCAGGCCGAGTTCCGCGGCCTTGTCCGGTGCCCAGTTGTGCAGGAACACATCGGCTTCCGCCGCCATCTCCCGCAGCAGACGGCGGCCGGCGGGCGCCTTGATGTCGGCCTCCACAGCCTGCTTGCCGCGATTGAGGGCGAGCCAGCGGGCGGAGACACCGGAGCACGCCGGCGGCATGCCCCGCAGCGGATCACCGCCCGGCGGCTCGATGCGGATCACGTCGGCGCCGAGCAGTCCCAGCAGGTGCGCGGCGAGCGGGGCCTGGATCCGGCGTCCTGCCTCCAGCACGGTCAGACCGGCGAGGGGGCGTTCGGGAGAGGGTGCGGACGCCGGGTGCGGACGGCCGGGGCCGAGGAGGTCCATGGACCAGGGCGGGGCACCGTCGTATTCGACGGCCCGTTCGGCGAGTGTGCGCAGGGCGCAGACCTCGGCCCCCGACAGGGAGGCGGCCTGGAGGATCCGCTGCCAGGGATGCGCCTGTGCCCTGGTGTGCAGTGCCTGGGGGAAGGGGGCACAGGCCGTGGCATAGCGGAACTGGAAGGGCCGCCAGCCGGCGCGTATTGCCTCCGGCGGCGCGCCCAGAGCACGCCAGAACGCGGCCCAGGCACCCGGGTCCAGGGTCTCCAGTTCGAAGTGGAGACCCTCGGACGAGACGAACGGCGGCCCGCCGGGGGCGAGTTCGGCTGCCTCGCCCTCGTCGGCCCCGGAGGCGGCGAGGTACTGGGAGACGGCGAGCAGCCCTGCACGCTGCGCGCTGGTGGTGACGTCGGCGGGCCCATCGCCACCGCGCGCCTGGGCCAGCAGCGCGGCGAGGAGGCCCTGCACGGTGAGCACGCCGGTGGCGACGGACGCATAGTCGACGGCCAGGCCACGCGGGTCGCCGTCGCGGCGGCCGTGCACGCTCATGATGCCGGTGGCGGCCTGCACGGTGGCCTCGTCGTCGATCCCAGTCCCCGGGGAGGCCCACGTCGCGCGGGCCCGAACGGGCGCGAAGTCCTCTCCGCTCAGCACCGTGCGGCCTGCCGACCCGGTCCCCGGCGCGGTGCCGGCCGGCTGCGCGCCGAGAAGGCGTAGATGCTCCGAGACCACGGTCATGAGCTGCGGCGGTCCCGAGGCGTCGAACCGCAGCGTGTCGAGTGGCCGGACCGCCTGCGTGGTGGCGGGTGATGCCATGCCTCTCCTCTCCTGGCGCGGCGGTGGCCGGCGCCCGGTCGTCCGGAACCCGGGAACTCGGGAACTCGGGAACCCGGGAACTCGGGGAACTCGGGAGCGTCCGCACCCGACCAGTTCCACGTGGAGACAGTCGGACAACCGTTCCCACAAGTTCCCGGCAACTCGAGGAGAGGCATGGCAGGTCGAGGCAGTGAGGGCGCGGGCCAACGGGGCGGACAACTGGCCGAGTTGCGTGAGCGTGTCGGCGCGTTCGTCCGCGATCGCGTGATTCCGTACGAACGGGTGTTGGACGCGGGTGGACCCGATGCCGTCGCCGCCTTGGGCGAGTTGCAGGGCAGAGCGAAGCAGGAGGGGCTGTGGGCCTTGCCGTTGCCCGTGCACCTGGGAGGCCGCGGCCTCACGTTCGGCGAGTACGCCGAACTGGCCGAGGCGGAGGGGGCGAGCGACCACGGACCCGCGGCACTGGGCTCCGCTCCCCTCCTGGATGTGTCGATGCTGGAGCGGCACGCGCAGAGCGGTGTCCGTGACCGGTATCTGCGGCGGCTCGTGGCCGGGGAGGCACGGACCTGCTACGCGATGACGGAGCCCGATGTTCCCGGCACGGACCCGTTCATGACCGAGACCCGTGCGGTGCGACAACGGGACGGCCGGTGGGCCGTCACGGGGCGCAAGTGGTTCACCTCCGGAGCCGCCGGCGCTGACCTCGTCACGGTGCTGGCCCGCACCGACGGGCGGGCGGGCGATCGCGAGGGGCTCTCCCTGCTGCTGGTGCCCACCGGCTCCCCCGGTTTCCGCGTCGTCCGTGAACTCCCGGTTCTCGGCGCGGCCGGCCAGTGGGAGATCGAACTCGACCAGGTCGGTGTACCCGCCGACCATCTCGTCGGCGCACGCGGCCAGGCGCTCACCGTTGCCGGTGAGCGCCTCCAGCGGGGCCGCACCCTACGGTGTCTGCGCTGGCTCGGCCAGGCCCGGCGGGCGTTCGATCTGATGTGTGAGCGGGCGGTCTCCCGCGGCGGATCCCGTGGCCCGCTCGCCGGCCACCAGCTCGTCCAGCAGCAGGTGTTCGACGCCCTGCTCGCCCTGCGCACCACGCGCCCTCTCGTCCATGAGGCAGTCGCTCTCATCGATTCGGGGAAGGACGCACACATCGAGGTGGGCCTCGCCAAGGTCGCGGCGGCCCGGATGCTCCAGCAGGTCACGGATGCGGCGATCCAGGTCCACGGCGCCGCCGGACTGGGCCCGGATACGGCACTGCCCGCACTCTTCCGCACGGGCCGCACCGCTCGCATCCTGGACGGGCCGGACGAGCTGCACATCACCGCTGTGGCGCGGCGGGTCCTGCGCGGGTACGGCGGGCCGAGTCCTACACGTCCGTGATGTCGACCGAGCCGGTGAGCGCCGCAAGCCCCAGGGCGAGGAAGAAGTCGCCCCAGACCAGTTCGTGCCGGACGGCGGTGCCCCGGCCGGCGTCGTAGCAGCCGTCCAGCAACATACCGGCGGGCCGATGTGCGCGAGGTCCGGACAGATGGGTGCCGACCAGGCGGCGCAGGATCTCGACGGCCCGGTCCGCGTACTGGGTCGCCCTCGGGCCCGGCAGACGGGCGAGTTTCAGCAGGGCGACAGCGGTGATCGCGGCGGCCGACGTGTCGAGGGGACCGTCGGGACGGGACGGGTCGGCATGCGGGACGAGCGGTTCGTCCAGCGCATGCGGGACGAGCGGTCCGTCCAGCACGGCCCCGAGCGCCAACAGGCGCTCGGCCGCCCCTGAGAGAGGCGCGGCCCGCGGTCCGGGGAGCGTCGGGAGATGCAGTGCGTCGGCGACCGCCAGGAGCAGCCATGCCCTCCCCCGGCTCCAGCCCCGCGGCGGGTCCTCGCAGGGCTGCCATCCCGACCCCGCGTCGTAGCACCAGGCGGGCTGTGTCCAGGGCCGGTGCTCGCTGCCGTCACCGAGGCAGAGTTCGAGATGGCGGTGCAGGTGTGCGCCTGCTGCCGCGGCTCCCTCGGGCCCGGCACCTGCCAGCAAGGGCACCATCCCCGGCACACCGTCCGCGCGGGCGAGGAGGCGAGGGCCTCCCAGCGCCGATCCCCAGGGGACGAGGCCGAGTTCGGGGTCCATGGCCTCCAGGCAGGTGCGCGCCGACCGCTCGCGCAGTGCAGTGGCCTGCGCGTCGTGGGAGGCCAGGGCGGTCCCGTACCAGAGGATCAGGCCCCGGGTGGCGGTGTCGGCGTCCGCCCACGGCGCCAGGCGCGCGGTGCACCGGGATGCGGCCGCCCGGTCGGCCGCGGCGCCCGTGTACCGCGCCCGCAACCACAACAGCCCGGCCCAGAATCCGCCCGTCCACGACCCGCGCCCCGTCGTTGCCCACCGCCCGCTGTCGGGGTCGGCGAACAGGGGAAAGCGTGTGCCGACCTCGAACTCGGTGACCGTCACGCGGCCGATCACCGCCTTCAGGGCGTCACCGGCCCAGTCCGTCGACGTCACGACGACCGGTCCGCGCGTCCTCGCCGGTCCCGTACGGCCCAGGTGAAGGCGACGGCACCCGCGGCGGCGAATTCCACCGCCACCAGAATCCAGCCGGCGCCGTACCGTCCCGCCTCCGCGAACAGGCCGAAGAGCGGGGGCCCCACCGCGAATCCGGCGAAGAATCCCGCGGCGACCAGCGCCGAGTCCTGTCCCGCCCGGCCCGGTGCGGCGCGTTGCACGACCAGCACCATGGAGACCGCGTTGCCCGACACCGCGAAGACACCGACCGCGACGGCAGCGGCCCACGCCAGGGGAGCTGCCGACAGCGCCGCCACGAGGAGAGCGGCCGCGCCCACGGCACCGACCGCAAGCCATCCGGGCAGCCATGCGGCGCGCCCGGGCCGGGCTGCCTTCGACCACCCCACCCGGCCGGCGATTCCCGCCACGCCGAGCACGGCCACGAGAGCGGCTGCCGTGCCGGGGCCCATCTCCAACTCCCGTACGCCGAACAGCGCGAGGTAGGTGTTGACCGAAGCGATACCGCTCCCCAGAAACAGCGAGAAGACGGCCAGCCAGGCGACGAAACCACGCGGCACCAGGGACGGCCGTGTGGCGGTCTGCGGTGGCGGCGGGTCGGCCGGAAGAGTGCGCAGCGCCCACAGTCCGGTCAGCAGGGCGGCGCCCGCGGCCGTCCAGACCGCGCCCCGCCACCCGATGCCTGCGGCCGCGGCGGCCAGCGGCAACCCCGCGGCGAACGCGCCCAGTTGGACACCGGACTGCTTCGTCCCTGTCACCGATCCGCGGCGTGCGGGTGGGACCGACCCGAGAATGGCCTTGTTCGTGGCCGGGTTGGCGAGCGCCTGGGGAACACCGCCCAGCGCGACCGCCGCCAGCAGCAGACCGGCGCCGGGCGCGGCGCCGATGAGGGCGAGTGCGACCGCGGACACCACCAGCAGGACGGCCATTGCGCGCCGCGGACCGATCCGGTCCACGATGCGCCCACCCACAGGGGACAGCACGGCGGCCGTCCCGAATCCGATCGTGGTGGTGAGGCCCAGCACGGTCGGTGATATCCCCAGTTCGTCCACGAGCCGAGGTCCGAGCGCGCCCAGCAGGAACAACTGAAGCATCGAGAAGGCCATGGCACAGGTCAGCAGTGCGGTGAGTGCACGGGCCTGCCGCTTGTCCGGCGGCGGCGCCGACGCCGTTGCCGCTGAGCCCTCTGCCGCCACCGTGTCTCCGTTCCCGCCACCGACATCTCCCCACCCGCCGCACCAGGAGTCGGACGCCCCAACGCCCTGGTTCCCCTGGGCAGTTGTGGCCTGCACCACATATCCGGCCCAGCATGAGGGGGCGCGTGGTGAATTCCGTACCGACGGGTGCCCGGCCACGAGGGGGAATGCAAGGATGAGGCCGCCATGATGTCGGGCCGGGGGTGTCGAGCGTTACGGGCCGCGGTGTTCGCCGCCGTCTGTGTGCTGCTCGCTGCCTTCGGCCACATCCTCATGTCCGGGACATCGGTTCCCTGGTGGGCGATGTCCACCGCGTTCGGCGCGACAACGGCCGGGGCCTGGGCCCTCGGCGGGCGCGAACGCGGACTACTCGTCGTCACCTCGGCGACCGTCGTGGCTCAGGCGGGGATGCACGCGTGCTTCTCCCTGGCACAGGCCATGGTGTACCCGTCGCCGCCGACGGCCAGTTCGCTGGCCCGGCAATGGGCCCGGTCCTTGGCGCTCGGGACGGCGGATTCCTCCGCACCGGCCTCCGGTACGGCCCTTGGGGGCGTCGGCAACGGCGGCCCTGCTCACCAGCCCGGCATGACGATGCCCCATGAGGGCATGGACGTCCACGATCACGCGCTGCACGGGTCGGCGGACGGGGCCACCGCCACCACGGCGTTGAGCGGCCACGACATGGGCGACATGTCACCGACCGGAATGCTGTCGGCGCACCTGCTGGCGTCACTGCTGTGCGGTCTGTGGCTCGCGTACGGAGAGCGGGCGGCGTTCCGCGTTCTGCGTTCGCTGGCCGGATGGCTGGTCGCTCCCCTGCGGCTGATGCTCCCTCGGCCCGCCCCGGTGCCCGGTTCACGCATCCGCGTACGCCGGAGCAGGCGAGCCCACGCGCCACGACGGCTCCTTCTCGCCCACGCCATCACCTCACGGGGTCCACCACCGGGGATCGCTGTCTTCTGACAGCTGGTTCCCCGGTGCCGCGGAGTCTTCCACGACGCGCATCGGGCATCGGCCGTGCCGTCCGGCAGGCCGTACCCCTCACCGGCCTCGCCCGTCGGCGCGACGCCGGAACCCGATTTCCCGTGAGGACTTCTGGCGATGACCCCTGCCTCGTACCCCTTGCACCGTCCCGTCGCAACCAGGCCGCCGCGCCATACCCCCGAAGGCGACGCGGCCGTGACCCGCCTGGCGCTCTCCGCTCGCGACGGCGATCCGGTGCGGGTCGACCGCTTCGTCCGCGCACTGCACCGCGACGTCTGGCGCTATGTGGCCTACCTCAGCGCCGACCCTCAGGCGGCCGACGACCTCACCCAGGACGTCTTCCTCCGGGCGCTCGGCAGCCTCCACCGTTTCGAGGGCCGTTCGTCCGCCCGCACCTGGCTGCTGTCCATCGCACGCCGCACCGTGGTGGACAGCCTGCGCCACGCGGCTGCCCGGCCGAAGCTCTCCGACAGGACCGACTGGCAGGCCGCCGCGGAACAGGCCCAGCCGCGGCACAGCCCCGGCTTCGAGGACGGCATCGCCCTCGCGGAACTCCTGGCCACGATCTCGGCCGAGCGCCGCGAGGCCTTCATCCTCACGCAGCTCCTGGGTCTGCCCTACGCGGAGGCGGCCGAGGCCCTCAACTGCCCGGTGGGAACGGTCCGTTCCCGGGTGGCCCGCGCGCGTGCCTCGCTCATCGAGCTGCTCGGCGACCCGGACGTCCCCCTCACCGCACCCGAGGGACGGGCGGCGCGGCGAGGCGTCGGCGGAGGCCGGTTCACGAACGGTCCCGAGCTCGTGGCCGTGACCGGCTGACCACCGGCTCCCCCGGGCACCCGCGGCGCGCCACGTGCCTCACCTCGGGTGCCCGGGCCGGCGGAGTGGTGACGACCGATGAGTTCCACCACGATCAGCGGTCAGTGAGGGAGAGTTGCGTAGCGCAGGGGAAGTCCGGTCGAAGCCGACCGGGCGAACCTGCCGACACCCGATCACGAGACACCTGGGAGACACTTCGATGCGCACCCTGATCAGCACCGCCTTCGTCTCGCTCGACGGCGTGGTGGAGGCCCCGGGCGGTGAGCCGGGCTACCGGAACTCGGGCTGGACCTTCAAGGACATGGAGTTCCTTCCCGAGGCGTACGAGATCAAGGGCAGGGAGCAGCAGGAAGCCACCGCGATGCTGCTGGGGCGGACCAGCTACGAGGCGTTCAGCCCGGTCTGGCCGGGCATGGAGGACTTCTCCGACTACAAGGAGATGCCGAAGTACGTCGTCTCCTCCACGCTGACCGACGACGACCTGGTGTCGGACTGGGGCCGGACCACCATCCTGCGTTCGCTCGACGAGGTTGCGGCCCTGAAGGAGACCGAGGGCGGCCCGATCATCATGCACGGCAGCGCCACCCTCAACCGGAGCCTCTCGGACGCCGGCCTGATCGACCGGTACCACCTGCTGGTCTTCCCGCTCCTGCTCGGCGCGGGCAAGCGCCTGTTCAGCGACACGGACAAGGACACCCAGAAGCTGGAGCTCGTCGAGCACGAGGCCTACGCCAACGGTCTGCAGAAGAACGTCTTCGACGTCGTCCGCTGACGACAGCCTCCTGGCGCGTGCCCGCACCGACGAGCCCTCGGCGAGTCCGTTGGTACAGGCGAGGGCATTGCGTGGGCGATCGGGTGACGTGGACGCCGGCCCCAGTGGCCGGCTGTCCGCCGGCGCGTTGTCCATGTGCAGTCCTCCCGCGTCCGGCGCCCCAGCTCTCATGCCACGGGGCGAGCCACGCGGTACTTCACGCGACAGGAGAATGTTCATGGCAATGAGGCATCCGTTGGGGCGGCGCATGGCCGCCCTGGCCACAGTGTTCGGGGCGAGTGTCGTCCTTCCGTTCGCGGTGGGCGCCACACCGGCACTGGCAGCGCCGGTGCTCGCCGTCGCGAAGTTCCACTCGGGCGACTTCGCCCGGGGCGAAACCGGGGTCTACAGCTTCCAGGTGAGCAACCGCAGCACCATCGACTCGACCGCCGGAACAGTGACCCTCACGGACACGCTGCCGGCGGGCCTGACCGTGAGCGGCACGCTGTCGCAGTCTTCCTGGGACTGCGACGTGAGCACGACGTCGATCACGTGCACCAACAACACCGTGGTGGAGCCGTTCCAGTCCTTTCCGGTACTCGAGCTGACGGTGTCGGTCGCCGAGGACGCTCCGTGCACGGTGACCAACACGGTCACGGTCTCGGGTGGAGGGAGCGCCGCGGCCTCGTACTCCGACCCCACGAACATCACCGGGGGCGACTGCGACGACGACAACGGCGGAGGCGGGGGCGGGGGCGAATCGATTCTTCCCATCAACCTCAACGGTGTCATCCCGCTGTTCAACAACATCAGCACGAACAGCAACATCAACAGCCCGGCCGCCGGCAACACCAGCCATCAGGTGTTCGGGCTGAACGCCCCGTGAGCAACCCCGGCCTCGCCGCGGGTACCCCAGGTACCCACCCCGTGGCCGGGATCAGAGGTGACACAGGCCAAGGCCCCCGGAGAGATCCGGGGGCCTCCTGGCAGGCAGGAATGACGGCACCTTCGATCCCCATGGATCCCGGTGCCGGCTGTGAGCCCTCGTCACGGCATCGTCATCGCCGCACCCGCGGCATCCCCAGTCCGATCCACGAAATGATCTCGCGCTGGATCTCGTTGTTCCCGCCGCCGAACGTGAAGATCACGGCCGACCGGTACCCGCGCTCCAGCTCGCCGTGGAGCACGGTGCCGGCCGAGCCCTCCTTGAGCGGGCCGGCCGCGCCCACCACTTCCATGAGCCAGGCGTAGGCGTCGCGGCGGGCCTCGGAGCCGAAGACCTTGACCGCGGAGGCGTCCTGCGGGGTGAGCGTGCCCTGCTGGACGGCGTTCACCATCTGCCAGTTGAGCAGCTTCATCGCGTCCAGCCGGGTGTGGGTGCGGGCCAGCCGGCCGCGCACCCAGCCGAGGTCGATGACCCGGCGGCCGTCCGCGAGTTTGGTGTCGGCCGCCCAGCGCTGGACGTTGTGCAGTGCCCGGATCGCCATGGTGCCGTGCGCGGCCAGGGTGACGCGTTCGTGGTTGAGCTGGTTGGTGATCAACCGCCAGCCCTTGTTCTCCTGGCCGACGCGGCGGGAGGCGGGGACGCGGATGTCCTCGTAGTAGCTGGCCGTCGTGTCGTGGGAGGCCAGGGTGTTGATCAGGGTGCAGGAGTAGCCGGGGTCGGACGTCGGCACGAGGAGCATGGTGATGCCCTTGTGGGGCGGTGCGCCGGGGTCGGTCCGCACGGCGAGCCACACCCAGTCGGCCGTGTCGCCGTTGGTGGTCCAGATCTTCTGTCCGTTGACGGTGTAGTGGCCGGTCTCCTCGTCGCCCTCGCGCACCGCGCGGGTCTTGAGAGCGGCGAGGTCCGTACCGGCGTCGGGCTCGCTGTAGCCGATGGCGAAGTCGATCTCGCCGGAGAGGATCTTCGGCAGGAAGTACGCCTTCTGCTCCTCGGTGCCGAACTGCATGATCGTCGGGCCGACCGTGTTCAGGGCCATCAGCGGCAGCGGTACGCCCGCCTGAGCGGCCTCGTCGAAGAAGATGAACTGCTCCATGGGGCTCAGCCCGCGCCCGCCGTACTCCGTCGGCCAGCCGACGCCGAGCCAGCCGTCCGTGCCGAGGCGGCGGACGGTCTCGCGGTAGAAGCGCTTCTGCTCGCCGGGGTCGGCGTAGCGGGCGTACACGTTGTCCGGCACCAGCCGGGCGAAGTAGGTGCGCAGTTCGGCGCGCAACTGCTGCTGTTCAGGCGTGTATTCGAGGTGCACGGCCCCTCCAGAGTCTCGCGACCGTCACGGCGCGGCGCACACGGTAGAACGTGTTGCAAGAATCCGGAAGGGCCACGGCCGCACGGAGGGGCGGGAGTCCGCCGGCCCCGGCCGTCGAACCCACCGGTCTCGGCCGTCGAACCCGACGGCCCCGGCCCCGAACCCGCCTACAGCGATGCGTATACGGCGGTCACCAGAGCCATCTTCCGGGGGTCGTCCGCGATGTGCGGACCCATACGGTTCATCACATAGCCGAGGCTCAGACCCGCCTCCGGATCGGCCAGACCGCACGAGCCGCCGAAGCCGTCGTGGCCCACGGCACGGGGGTTGGGGCCGTACGAACCGTTCTCGCCGCTGAGCCAGAGGCCGAGCGCCACCTCGGTGTCGTGCTGGAAACCCCTGCCGAGCACCAGGTCACGGCAGCTGCCCTGGCCCTCGCGGACCCGTTCGGCGGCCTCCGGGGACAGGATGCGCCGGCCGCCGTGCTCGCCCCGCCCGGCGAAGATCCCGTAGAGCGCGGCGACTCCACGGGCCGTGCCGTGTCCGTTGGCCGCCGGGATCTGGGCCGCGCGCCACTCGGGGGTGTTGGCGTCCGCCGCGCCGACGATCGGGTTGACCAGCGCGGCCAGCGCGACGGGAGTCATCTGGGCGAAGATCGCGGCCTGTTCGCTCGACGGCGCGGCCGGGGGATGCACCAGGTCGGCGGCCCGCCCCGCCTCCTTCTCCGGCAGCCCGATGGTGAAGTCGATGCCGAGCGGTCCGGTGACCTCCTTCTGGAGCAACTCCCCCGGGAGCAGCCCGCAGACACGTCTGACGACCTCGCCGACCAGGAAGCCGTACGTCATGGCGTGGTAGCCGGACTGGGTGCCTGGCTCCCACCACGGCTCCTCGGCGGCGAGAGCGGCGCAGGTCAGCTCCCAGTCGTAGAGGTCCTCAAGGGTGTGCAGTTCACGCAGTCCCGCGAGTCCGGCACGGTGGGAGAGGAGGTGGCGGACGAGGATGCCGTTCTTGCCCGCCGCGGCGAACTCGGGCCAGTACGTGGCGACGGGCGCGTCCAGGTCCAACTCGCCCCGGTCGGCGAGCAGATGGGCGCACAGGGCGGTGGCGCCCTTGGTGGTCGACCAGACGTTGACCAGGGTCTCGCGCTCCCAGGGCCGGGTGCGGGCCTCGTCCGCCCAGCCGCCCCACAGGTCGACCACGGTTTCGCCGTCGTGGATCACGGAGACGGCGGCCCCCAGCTCGCCCCGGTCGCGGAAGTTCTCCTCGAAGGCCTCGCGCACCGACCGGAAGCGGTCGTCGCAGTGTCCGTCGATCGTGGGTGCGCTCTGAGACATGGGCCCTCCGTCGCCTCGGCCGGGTGGTCCGGCCTGCCGTGTCCGACTGATACCGAACATACCGACCGGTCGGACTGCCGGGAAGGGTTCCGCTTCGTGTGCACGGGGTCGCGTGCGCGAGGATGGGACCGAAGATCCGCACCCGGGAAGGACCTTATCGATGGCCCGCGACGACTCCGTACTCCTGCACACCGAGGGCCACGCCGCGTACATCACGCTCAATCGCCCCCGGGCGATCAACGCCCTCACCCATCCCATGGTTCACGCCGTCGACGAGGCGCTCACCGCATGGGAGCACGACGACGCCGTGCGCGTCGTCGTGATCGCCGGTGCGGGCGAGCGGGGGCTGTGCGCGGGAGGCGACATCCGGGCCATCCGCACGGCGGCGCTCGCCGGGGACCGGACCGCCACGGACTTCTGGCGGGACGAGTACCGGCTCAACGCCCGTATCGCGCGCTACCCCAAGCCGTACGTCGCCGTGATGGACGGAATCGTCATGGGCGGCGGGGTCGGCATCTCCGCGCACGGCGACGTCCGGATCGTCACCGAGCGCTCCAGGGTCGCCATGCCCGAGACCGGCATCGGCTTCGTACCCGACGTCGGCGGTACGCATCTGCTGTCCCGTGCGCCGGGCGAGCTGGGCACCCATCTCGCGCTCACCGGGCTTCCGGTGGGCGCGGGCGACGCCTTGCTGTGCGGGCTCGCCGATCACTTCGTGCCGTCCGGGCGTCTGCCGGAGCTCACCGCATCGCTCGCCCGGCTGGAGGTGGCGGACGCGCTGCGCACGTACACCGGACACGCGCCCGAGGGTGAACTGGCCGCGCACCGCGGGTGGATCGACGCCTGCTACGCGAGCGACTCGGTGGAGGAGATCCTCGACCGGCTGGTCGCTTACGGCGAGCCGGCGGCGAAGGAAGCAGCCGAGACGATCCTGACGCGGTCGCCCACCGCCGTGAAGGTGACCCTGGCGGCGCTGCGGCGGGCCCGGGCGCTCGGCGCGCTCGAACCGGTCCTGGACCAGGAGTTCCGGGTGTCGTCGGCCGCCTTCTCCCGGCCGGATCTGGCCGAGGGGGTGCGTGCCCAGGTCGTCGACAAGGACCGCAGGCCGCAGTGGTCGCCGGCGCTGCTGTCGCAGGTGACGGACGAGGACGTGGAGCGGTTCTTCGAGCCGCTGGGGGATGACGAACTCGGGCTGGCAAAGGGCTGACCGGGCCCCGGGCGGGCCGGCGACAGCACGGTCTGCGTCCGGGCCGGTGCCCGCGGTCGAACCCCCGTACTCGTGGCCGGAGTGGCGACAACGACTGACGATTACGGACACGGCCTACGGCCAGGGCTGCCCGGTGCGGGGGCTTCCCGCACGGCGAGCGGGGTCCGTCCTTTCCGTCCCCGTCCGCCGTGCGGTCATGCATGCCGTCGTCCGGCTACGACGCCCGTTCTCCCGCCGCCTGACGGGCGATCCGCAGCTCCACGCTCCGGGTGTTTCCGCCCACGGTCACCGCGAGGGTCACCGTGCCCGGTCTCAGCGCCGTGAGCCGTCCCGTCGCCGGGTCGAACGCCGCCGCGTGTCGCTGACGGGCGTCATCAGGGTCGCCGATGTACAGATTCAGCGATCCCGTCCAGTCCGCGCTGACGGGGAAGGCGACCGGGACCGTGCGCGTGCCCTGCACGACCGTCGCCCGGACGTCCGCGCTGTTCCCGGGAGGCAGCGATCCGGGCGCCTCCAGGGTGAGGGCGTCGACATGGGCCCGCGTCTGGACGGACACCCAGTCCGGCCGCCCCTCCCACGGACGGTGCCGGGCGATCAGCTGCTCGCCCGGGCTCACCTCGTCGACCCCGACGAGCGACCATCCGGTGAAGCCGCCCTCGCCGGCCGGGCCCGCCGGTGCCTTCCCCGAGTTGCCGTTGATCAGATACGGGACGCCGTCCACGTGCTCGGCGTGGAAGACGCCCACATGGCTGCCGATCAGCCCCGCGCCCTTTCCTGTCGTACGGCGGAAGTCCGCGAGCCACCGCTCGATCAGCGCGGCCTCCTTGCGGTCGCTGAGCTGACTGCCCTTCTGCACGGTGGGATCGCGCGGCGGCACATGCTCGACGACCATCACCGAACCCACGGCCGGGTCCTTCGCCGCCGCGTCCAGCTGGGCACGTACCGCCTTGATCTGCTCGAAGCCGCCGCCGCGCAGCGTCAGGCTCGATGTGTCGAGCGTCAGGAAGCGAGTGCCGCGATGGTCGAAGGTGCGGTGGGCGGGGCCGAACTCGGCGATGAAGTTGTCGATTCTGCCGCCCATCACCTCGTGGTTGCCGGGCACGTAGTACCAGGGCAGATCGCCGCCCAGTTCCTCGGTGAGCACCTGCCGGGCGAACGCCAGGTCCGCGGGTGATCCCTCGTCCACGAGGTCGCCGTTGACGACGACGAAGTCCGCCCCGGACGCCTTGATCTCCCGCAGGGTGCGCCGGGCCTGCCGGACGATCGCGCTGTCGGGGTCGCGGGCGACGAACTGTGCGTCGGACATGACGGCGAACCGCCAGTCCCGGTCCCCCGTCTCGGCAGCGGAGTCGATCAGCGGGTCGGCGGTGCGCGGCAGGTCGGGCAGCGCGATGTCGGGCGGGACCTGCGCGGACAGTCCGTCGATCACGACGCGTCCGGTGTACTGCCGGGCCGCGGCGGTCTCCGCGAGGTAGAAGCGGTGCACCGACAGCGGTATGGCGACGCCCGCAGGCACGCTGAAGGTGACCTGACGCCAGCCGGTCCAGTCGACGTACGGCCCTCGCAGCAACTGGTCCGAGCCCGCCGCGTCCTTGAGATGCAGGGTCGGCCAGGCGCCGTTGCCGTCTCCGTCGATCCACAGGGTGAAGGACTGTGGGCGCCCCGGTACGGGAATCGGCCGCGGCGGGTTGGCGTAGGCGGCTCGTGTGGCGGTCGAGCGGGTGAAGTCGTACGTCAGCTCCAGTCCGGTGCCGCTCTGCCCGTCGGGGACGGCCGCGACCGCGCCGGCCGCGCGGGCGTGGCTGAAGGTCCAGGAGCCGGCGTCGTCGAAGGAGGAGACCGGCTGTTCGGCCAGGCCCACACTGACGGCCAGGGACGTGGTGACGCCCGCGGCCCTGACGGTGATCTGCCCGGCGCCGCCGCCCGTGCGGGAGGTCACCGTGAAGCCACCGGCTCCGTCGTCCTCGACGTCGAACCTCGTGCGGTCGTAGGTGAGTTCCAGATCGGCGGGTTCGACCGGGGCACTGTTGCCCTGTGCGTCGTGACCGACGATGCCGAAGCTTCCGGTGGCGTCGCCGTCGGCGAGCCCGATACGCCGGGTGGTCGGCTCGATGCGGGCGAGATCGTCGAGCACGGTGAGTTCCGTACTGCCCTGGGCTCCGGCCCGTTCGGCGCGTATCACGGCCGTCCCGCTGTCGCGGGCGTGGAAGATTCCTCGTTCGTCGACCCGGCCGACGGAGGGCCGCAACGAGCGCCATCGGGGTGCGCCGGCCGCCGGCCCGTAGCTCTCGTCGTATCCGGCGGCGGTGAGGCGGCGGGTCAGTCCCGGGAACACCCGCTCCGGGTGACCGCCCCTGACCGGGTCGGCGGTGGGCGCCGAGCCGGGAGGTGTGCGGGTCTCCACCCAGTAGCCGCGGAGCCTGCCGCTGCCGTCGGGCGCGGTGAACGCGAGTCCGTTGGGGACGGTGCGCTCGCTGCCGTCGGAGGGACTGTTCTCCACCTGGAGCGCGTCGCTGCCGGGTTCGCGGGCGAGCAGCGTGGACGAGCCGCCGCCGTCGAGGTTGAGCGCGCTGTGGGCGCCGGCCCGCTTCATCATCAGACCGAGTTCGGTGAGGGTGACTCCGCCACTGTCGGCCTGCCGTCCGTCGACGGTGATGACCTGCATGGCGCTGCCGTCCCGGGAGAAGCCGACGGCCGTGCGGGGGGCCGCGATGTTGTTGCCCTCTCCCTCGTGGTTCTGCGGTGTGCCGTCGACGACGAGGAGTTCGCGGCCGCCGACCGCGGTGCGCGGGACGGGGCCGCTGTCGGTGCGCGGCCGGTACGTGGTCGACACCGGGTCGCCGGGCCGCAGCGCGGCGAGCGCGGTCGCGCCGGCCTCCCGCCCGACGAGCACGGTGGTGCCGTCGGCGACGGGCCCGCTGCCCGGCCGGTCGGTGACGGAAACGACCTTGCCGTCCTGGACGAGCACCTCGGCGACGGGGGTTGCCGCATCCACGGTCAGCGCACGGTCGGCGCTGCCCCATGCCGCGTTGTAGGCCCCGATGCCGCCGGGCGGGACGTTCGCGGCGTTGTACGCCGCGAGCGGGTGCTGCCCGCCGGGCAGGGTCAGCGTGCCCTCGAAGTAGAGCTGGAGGACGCGTCCCGCGCCTTCCGGCCCGATGCCGACGGCGCGGTTGGCCCCTTCGGCCGGCGAGTGGGTGACCTTGCCGTCCTTGATGCCGGGGCCCTGCGGGGCGCCGGTCTGGTTGATGTCGAAGAAGTCCGCGTTGATCGCGGCGACCGTACGCCGGCCGGGGCCCGCGTCGTGCGCGGCCGCGAGCCGGGACACCGTGGAGCGTTCGGAGACCTTGCCCGAGGACAGGTAGTCGGCCCGCACGCGGCCGCCGTCGAGGTCGACGGAGAGCGCGTCGACCCGCAGCCATCTGTCGGACTCGAGCCGGTCGTACGAGGTGAGCCGGACGCCCGGAGCGATCGGCCGGGAGCTGCGCGCCGTCTCGATGCCGTCGCCGTCGGCGACGGTTCTCGCGCTGCCGGGAGCTCCGCTCGCGGGCGGCGGCGCAACGGGACGCAACACTTCCGTTGCGTCGCGCGGGCGGGGGTCGGGGGTCGAGTCGGCGGCGGCCGGGAGACCCCCGCCGCCAGGGCGGATGCCGTCGCGATCAGCACGACGGCCCGTCTTGCTCTGCCTGGGATCACAACTACTCCTGGATCACGGCTGGTTGAGCGCGCAGTAAGCGCTGTCGGCGGACAGCATCGCGGCGCTCGGGCCGTTGCACCAGAGGGCTTGAGGGACCGTCGGGAGAACAGGCGCTGTCATGATCGTGGACGCCTTGCGATCCTGACCGCCCCGGCCGGGCCACATTCGCGAAAGAATGCCGTAACAATTCACCATGCGAGACGACTCCCACAGCGCATTGACGCGGCCTGAAATCGCTGCCATTCTCGCCGATGTGAGTCAAGCTGACATTCTCGTATCGCGCCTGCACGTCGACCTTC
Organism: Streptomyces sp. AM8-1-1; assembly: GCF_032229325.1. Taxonomy (NCBI): domain Bacteria; kingdom Bacillati; phylum Actinomycetota; class Actinomycetes; order Kitasatosporales; family Streptomycetaceae; genus Streptomyces; species Streptomyces sp. AM8-1-1. The sequence continues at coordinate 7,462,344 of NZ_CP135086.1, read as the reverse complement.
GACGGCACGCCAGCGCACTCTGTGCCGCCGGCCGCTGAAACACGCCCAGCTGACCTCTCCTCCCGTGCACGTCCCACCTCCAGTGGACTTCTGACGGCCTGAAACCTTTCGCACCCCGTCACGCGGTGATGGCACCGGCAGGACCTTTCCCGGCTTTTTCCCTGCCGTCTTGCGCCGACTCTTTCCTGAATGCATTGCGTCCTTCTCGCGCGCTTTTCAGGCACCTTCGCGTACCCGAAACGGAATGACATGACTTTCTCCAGGCGAAGCTTCCTCGTGCTCTCCGGCATCTCCGCACTCGCGGCCGCCGGGTGCGGCACCGCGAGTGGCAGCGGCATCCGTAATACCAAGACACTCCGCTATCAGGGCTCGGCCGGTGCCGTCACCCCGCCCGAACTCGCCGCATCACTCGGCTATCTGGGCGATCTGAAACTGGACTGGGTGGGCGACACCATCAGTGGCCCCCAGGACATCCAGACCGCCGCGTCGGGCCAGACCGACTTCGGCGGCGCGTTCAACGGGGCCGTGGTCAAACTGGCCTCCCGCAAGGCTCCCATCAAGGCGGTCATCAGCTATTACGGCTCCGACAAATACGCCTTCAGCGGCTTCTACGTCACCGAGAACAGCGCGATTCGTTCCCCGCGCGACCTCATCGGCAAAAAGGTCGGAATGAACACCCTCGGCGCCCATCACGAGGCGATGCTCGACATCTACCTCAAGAAGAACGGGCTGAGCCGCGCCGAGGCCAAGCAGGTCGAGCGGATCGTGATTCCGCCCGTCAACACCGAACAGTCGCTGCGTCAGCGGCAGATCGACGTGGGCGTCCTCGGCGGCATCCTGCGCGACAAGGCCCTGGAGGCGGGCGGGGTGCGCAAGCTGTTCAGCGACTTCGACCTCCGCGGTGCCTTCAGCGCCGGCACCTATGTCTTCACCGAGCGCTTCATCAAGCAGAACCCCGAGACGGCGAAGACCTTCGTCACCGGGGTGGGCAGGGCCCTGGACTGGTCCCGTACGACACCCCGCGAGGAGGTCGTCGCGAGGATGACCGAGATCGTCGCCAAGCGGAAGAGGAACGAGACCGACGCCGCGCTCAAGTACTGGCGCTCCTACGGAGTGTCCGCGCCCGGCGGCCGGATCGCGGAGAAGGAGCTGTCGGACTGGGCGGACTGGCTCACCGAGCGCGGCGACCTCGAGTCCGGCCGGGTGAAGGTGCCGGACCTCTACACCAATGAGTTCAACGCGGGCAAGAAGACGGGGAGCTGACCGATGACGGCGAAAATCAGTTTCCAGGGTGTCGGCAAGACCTTTCCCGTGCGCGGGAAGCAGACGCCGGTGACAGCGCTGGACGGTATCGACCTCGACATCGCCCCCGGCGAGTTCCTGGTCGTGGTGGGTCCGAGCGGCTGCGGGAAGTCCACGCTCCTCGATCTCCTCGGCGGACTGGCCGAGCCCACCGAGGGCCGCATTCTGCTGGACGGCCGGCCGGTCTCCGGACCGGGTCTCGACCGGGGCATCGTCTTCCAGCAGTACGCCCTGCTCCCCTGGCGGACCGCCCAGGGCAACGTGGAGTTCGGGCTCGAGGCGACCCGGGTGCCGCGCCGCGAGCGGGCCGCGCGGGCCCGGGAGTACCTCGCGCTCGTCGGTCTCGACGGCTTCGAGAACCGGCATCCGCACGAGCTGTCCGGCGGTATGCGCCAGCGCGTGGCGATCGCCCGCAGCCTTGCCTACGACCCCGATGTGCTGCTGATGGACGAACCGTTCGCGGCGCTCGACGCCCAGACCCGCGAGTCGCTCCAGGACGAGCTGCTGCGGATCTGGCAGCGCACCGGCAAGACGATCGTGTTCATCACGCACGGCATCGACGAGGCGGTGCACCTCGGGCAGCGTGTCGCGGTGCTCACCTCCCGGCCCGGCCGGATCAAGGAGGTCGTGCCGATCGACCTGGGCGACCGCGATGCCGCCGCCGATCCGCGTTCCAGCCCCGCGTTCGCGCACCACCGCCATCAGATCTGGAGCCTGCTGCGCGACGAGGTCAGCCGCGCGCAGCAGCAGGAGAGGGAGGCCGTCACACCATGAGCATCACCACCGAGAAAGCCGCCACGGCGACCGCCGAGCAGGCTGCGACGAAGGCCCCCGAGGCGGCCGGCCCGGCACGGAGCGGGGATGCGACCCCGGTGGCCCCCGTCCGCAAGGGCACACTCCCCCGCGTGGCCGGTCTCACCGGGCGCGCCCTGCTGACCGTGGTCACCAGGACGGTCGCCGTCGCCGCGCTCCTGGCTCTGTGGGAGATCGCCCCCCGCCTCGGGCTCGTCGACCGGACGTTCCTGCCGCCCTTCTCCGAGGTCGCCGTCGCCTGGTGGGGGCTGCTGACGGACGGTCAGCTCGCCCAGCACGCGCAGGCCAGCCTGGTGCGCTCGCTGTCCGGATTCGGGCTCGCGGTGGCGCTCGCCGTACCGCTCGGACTTCTCATCGGCTGGTACCGGCCGCTCGCCGACCTCCTCGGGCCGCTGCTGGAGGTGTTCCGCAACACCGCCGCGCTGGCCCTGCTGCCGGTCTTCGTCCTCCTGCTCGGCATCGGGGAGACCTCGAAGATCTCCATCGTGCTCTACGCGTGCACCTGGCCCATCCTGCTGAACACCATCAGCGCCGTGCGCAGCGTCGATCCGACCCTTCTGCGGCTCGCCCGTTCGATGGACCTGCCCGCCCCGAAGATCTTCCAGAAGGTCATCCTGCCCGCCTCGGTGCCCACCGTCTTCACGGGCATCCGGCTGGCCGGCGCGATCGCCATCCTCGTCCTGGTCGCCGCCGAGATGGTGGGCGCCAAGGCCGGCCTCGGCTACCTCGTCAACTCCTCGCAGTTCAACTTCGCGATCCCCGAGATGTACGCCGGGATCATCACCATCTCCGCCATCGGCGTGGCCTTCAACCAGCTGCTCGTGGCCCTGGAGCGCCGCTTCACCTCCTGGCGCACCCCGACCGGAAACTAGAGGAAACAGCAGATGTCAGCCGAGACTCCCCGTCAGTTCCATCTCAATGCGTTCCTCATGAACGCCGGCCACCACGACGCCGCCTGGCGCCATCCGCGCACCCAGCCGGAGCGCATCACCGATCTGTCCTACTTCCAGGAGCTGGCCCGCACCGCCGAGCGCGGGAAGCTGGACTCGCTCTTCCTCGCGGACGGCGTCGCGCTGTGGGGCAACGCCCGCTACAACGCGGTCGGCGGCTTCGAACCGCTCACCCTGCTCTCCGCGCTGGCCGTCGCCACGGAGCACATCGGGCTGATCGCCACCGTCTCCACCACCTTCAACGAACCCTTCCACGTGGCGCGGAAGTTCGCCTCGCTGGACCATCTGAGCGGCGGCCGCGCCGGCTGGAACATCGTCACCTCGGGCAATGTCGCCGAGGCCAGGAACTTCGGCCGCGAGGAGCATCTGGAGCACGCAGTGCGCTACGAGCGTGCCTCCGAGTTCCTGGAGGTGACGAAGCAGCTCTGGGACAGCTGGCGGGACGACGCCCCCGTCATCGACCGCGAGCGCGGGGTCTACTCCGAGGAGGGTGCGGTCAGCGCCATCGGCCACCGCGGTACCCACTTCCGTGTCGACGGACCGCTCAATGTGCAGCGCTCCCCCCAGGGTCATCCGCTGCTGGTGCAGGCCGGATCGTCCGAGAACGGCAAGGAGTTCGCGGCCCGGTACGCGGAGGCCGTCTTCACCGCCCAGCAGACGCTGGCCGACGGGCAGACCTTCTACAAGGACCTGAAGTCACGGCTCGCGAAGTACGGCCGCGGACCGGAACAGCTCAAGATCCTGCCCGGCATCTGCCCGGTCATCGGCGGCACGGAGGCCGAAGCACTGGCGCTCGAGGACGAACTGACCGAGCTTCAGGTTCCCGCGTACGGGCTTCAGCAGCTGTCCGGGATGCTCGGCACCGATCTCACCGGGCTGCCGCTGGACGGCCCGCTTCCCGACCTCCCGGAAGAGCAGGACATCAACGGCAACAAGTCCCGCTTCACGCTGGTGGCGGAGCTCGCCCGGCGCGAGGAGCTCACCATCCGGCAGCTCATCGCCCGCCTCGGCGGCGGTCGCGGCCACCGCGTCTTCGCCGGGACGCCGGAACAGATCGCGGACCAGCTGGAGACGTGGTTCGCCGAGGGTGCCGCGGACGGCTTCAACATCATGCCGCCGTATCTCCCGGGCGGGCTCGACGACTTCGTGGACCAGGTGGTCCCGCTGCTTCAGGACCGCGGTCTGTTCCGCACCGAGTACACCGGGCGCACCCTGCGCGACCACTACGGCCTGGAGCGCCCCGCGGGCCGCACCGTCCTGGCCTCCTGACCCCTCTCCGGGCCACCGCACGTCCTCGGCCAAGCCCCCTCGAAATCCCTACGAAAGGCAGCAATCCGCATGAGCAGCACCGGTTTCGACATCCGCCGCATCGGCGGCCGCATCGGCGCGGAGATCCTCGGCGTCGACATCTCCGGGGAGCTCGACCCCGCGATCACCGCCGAGATCAACGCGGCACTCCTGGAACACAAAGCGCTCTTCTTCCGTGACCAGGATCTCGACGACGCCGCCCAGATACGCTTCGCCTCCCTCTTCGGCGAACTGACCACCGCCCATCCGACGGTCCCGTCCGTCGACGGCCGGCCCAACATCCTCCCGGTGGACGGCGACGAGGGCATCCGCGCCAACCAGTGGCACACCGATGTCACCTTCGTCCGAACCCCGCCGAAGGCGTCCACGCTGCGCAGCCTGGTCGTCCCTCCGTACGGCGGCAACACCCTGATCGCCAACTCGGCGGCCGCCTACCGGGATCTGCCCGACGCGCTGCGTGAGCTGGCCGACCGGTTGTGGGCGGTGCACACCAACGCCTACGACTACGCGGAGCCGAAGTCCGAGAAGGCCGCGGAGCACCGGCGGCAGTTCGTGTCCACCAAATACCGCACCGAGCACCCGGTGGTGCGCGTCCACCCCGAGTCGGGCGAACGGGGCCTGTTCATCGGAGGGTTCGCCCAGTCCCTGGTGGGTCTGTCGCCGTCCGAGTCCCGCGACATCCTGCGGATCCTCCAGGCGTATGTGACCCGCCCGGAGAACGTGGTGCGCTGGACGTGGGCGCCGGGCGACCTGGTCCTGTTCGACAACCGCATCACCCAGCACTACGCCCCGGACGACTACGGCGACCTGCCGCGCCTGCTGCACCGCGTGACGGTCGCGGGTGACGTTCCGGTCGGCATCGACGGCACGGCGAGCCGGATCGTCGAGGGCGACGAGGCCGCGCACTACACCCCGTCCGCGGCCTGACATACCGCAACACACGGCGGGCCGGACGTCCTGTGACGTCCGGCCCGCTTGTCACGTCGCTCTCACCGGCCCGTCACGGGCCGGCGTGCGGTCTCAGGCGGTGTTGCGGCGCTTGCGCGCGGCCCACATGATGCCGCCGCCCGCGACGATGACCACGGCGGCAGCGCCGGCGATCAGCGGGGTGGAGCTGGAGGAGCCGGTCTCGGCCAGGTCGTCGCTGCCCGCGTTGGGGGTCGGCGCGCTGGAGGGGACCGGGGCGTCGGTGGTGGGCGGCGTGGTGCTCGGCGCCTCGGACGGGGTCGGCGCGGAGGAGCTCGGGGTGTCCGACGGCGTCGCCGACGGCGGCGGGTTGTCGTCGTCCTCGCACACCGGCGCCGTCTTGGTGTCGTCGACCGAGAACTGCTCGCCGTCGCTCGCCTTCACGACCAGTCGGAGGGTGAGCTCCTTGTCGTGCTTCGGAAGCTCGATCTTCTTGTGGAACTCGTTCTGGAACGTCTCGGTGGGCAGCAGGTCCTTGCCGTCCGCGGTGATCGTCACGGTGTTCTCGGACTTGGCGCCGTAGGCGGTCAGGTCGACGCTGACCTCGGTGCAGCTCGCCGACCACTTCGGCGTGTGGGCGAACGCCGGGCCGGCGGCCAGGCCGACGCCGAGGACGCCGGCGGCCGCGACCGCTATGAGGGCCCCGGAACGCCGCCGCGATGTGTTGCTGGTTGTCACTGATTCCTCCACTGTTACCGCGCCACCCTTCTGGCGGTGCGCGCACAGTACCGCCACCACCTCACCTGTGGGCACCCGCCCCACCCCCCTCTTCCGGTTTCTAAACCTCCTCATTACCCGGGCTTGTCGCAGCAGTTGGCGTGAAGCGATCGTTCACGCGGGAGTTCGCGCAGATTGTCCCGGGGTACCTGGTCACGGCACTCGTCCATGCCGCCCGGGCACGGCCGGTGCTCAACCGGCCCCCTACCTACGGTGAGAACAGTGGATCGCCGACAGACCGACGCCAGGACCCGGATCACTGTGCTGGTCGCGCTCGCGGCCAACCTGCTGATCGCCGCCGCCAAAGCGGCCGGCGGGCTCGTCACGGCGTCGCCCGCACTGCTCTCCGAGGCGGCGCACTCCGTCGCGGACAGCGTCAACGAAGTCTTCCTGCTGGTCGCGCTGCGCCGCAGCCGCCGCTCGCCCGACGCCCGCCATCCCTTCGGCTACGGCAAGGAGCGCTACTTCTGGTCGCTGCTGGCCGCCGTCGGCATCTTCGTCATGGGCGGCTGCTTCTCCTTCTACCAGGGCATCCACGCGCTCGGCGAGGACAAGCAGGAGTCGCACGCCGGCTATCTCGCGGGGCTGGCGGTACTCGCCGTCGCCCTGATCGCCGAGGGCGGTTCACTGGTGCGCGCGCTCTACCAGTTGCGCAGGCAGAAGGAGGGCGCGGCCGATCCCGCCCTGCGCACGGTCATAGCCGAGGACGGCACGGCCGTGCTCGGTGTGCTGCTCGCGATGGCCGGAATGGGACTCCACATGATCACCGGCCAGGTCGTCTGGGAAGCGTCGGCCTCGCTCGCGATCGGTCTGCTGCTCGTGTACGTCGCCTACCGGCTCGGCCGGGAGGCCCGCGACCGGCTGATCGGCGAGGCGGTGACTCCCGAACTGCGGGAGAGCCTCAGCGAATTCCTGCACCGCCAGCCCGAGATCGACAATGTCGCTGAGCTGCTCACCATGCGGCTCGGGATGGACTCGACGCTCGTCGCCGCGCGCGTCGATCTGACACCGGGGTTCGACAGCGAGGAGGTCGAACTCGTCTGTGTGCGGATCAAGAAGAGGATCGCCGCCACCTGGCCGCAGGCCGACCATGTCTTCCTGGACATCACCGAGGCGCCCGCGGCCTGAAAGGACCGACCGCGGCGCCGGCCCGGGAGGTGGTCGGATCCATGCCCCCGCAGCGTCGGTCGGATCAGCGCCGTTGCAGCGTCGTCGGATCAGTCCTCCGGCTTGTTCGGCTGGGACTGCACGTCATCGGCGTGCCGGATACGGGCCCAGGCCGGCAGCAGGAACCAGCAGATGACGAACCAGCCAACCATCGCGACCACGAGCCAGATGGCCAGGGAGTTGTGCAGTGCCACCCGCAGGATGAGCAGCAGTGCGGAAGCCATGGTGCAGAGCAGGAGGACGAGCCCGAGGACGGTGAGACGGGAGGCCCACACCACCGTCTGCGGCTTCAGTCGCTTGCCGGTCAGCAGACGATGGAAGGACACGGGCCCTATGAGGGCCCCGGTGGTGGCCGCCCCCAGCATGACGGTCGCCACATAGATGTCCTGATCGGTCCCGGAGAGACCGGTGAACCGGGGCTGGAAGACCACGGTCAGCAGGAATCCGAACAAGATCTGGACACCGGTCTGGGCGACGCGCAGTTCCTGGAGGAGATCGGACCACTTCCGGTCGGCCCTTTCCTCCTCCGTCTCCTCCCGGCCGCGATCCCGGTCGGCCTCTGTCCGCGCCATCGGGAGCCTCCCGTCCCGTCACGGACTCCGCACCCCCCGCTCTATGCGGCGTCCTGCATGATTTCTCTGCGCAGCCGGTCGCAGGAATGGCTGATCAGCCTCGACACGTGCATCTGGGAGATTCCGAGGTCTTCGGCGATGCTGCTCTGCGTCATGTCCCGGAAGAAGCGCATGTAGAGAATGCGCCGCTCCCTCTCGGGCAGACGGCGCAGTTTCGGTTTGACGGCCTCGCGGTCGATGACCACGTCGAGCGCCGGGTCGGAGGTGCCCATGGCGTCGGCCATCGTGTGGCCGCGCTCGGTGCCCGGGATCTCCGCGTCGAGGGAGAGGGTGCTGAAGGACCCGATGGCCTCCAGTCCGGCTCTGGTCTCCTCCAGCGAGAGCCCTGCCCTGGCCGCGATCTCCTCCTCGGTCGGCGCGCGTCCCGAGACGGTCTGGGCGAGCTCGTGCTGGGCGGTCCGGACGCGGTTGCGCTGGTCCTGGACCCGCCGCGGTACGTGCAACGACCACATGTGGTCCCGGAAGTGCCGCTTCACCTCTCCGGTGATCGTCGGCACGGCGTAGCTGACGAAGGCGCAGCCGCGTTCGGGGTCGTACCGGTCGACGGCCTTGACCAGGCCGAGCGCCGCCACCTGACGCAGGTCCTCCAGTGTCTCGCCGCGGTTCTTGAACCGGCCGGCGAGGCGTTCCGCCATGGGAAGCCAGGCATTCACCAGGTCCTGGCGCAATATGTCGCGCTCATGGCCCATGGGAAGTCTGGACAGCCGGTCGAATGCGGCCTGGGTGTCGGGGGCATCGTTGTGCAGGTGCTTCGTGCTCGCGTGTGTGCGCATGATGCGCGCCACTCCCTCACGGTGCGAACGGGAATCTTGGCGTCCATGGGCCGGTGGAATCGCTCACGCCGGGGCGTGCTTCCGCTCCACGGACGTGCCTCCGGTCCGAAGCACAAACTGCGCCTGCCCCTGTCGCATCGCATCAAACGCGGCTTTCCCGGACCGATTTCCTTAATCCTTCAAACAGGAACGTCGGCGGGTGGACATCGTCGCCTCCCGGCATCGTCGCCTCCCCGGGAAATTCCGCACCGAATTCAGCCGAGGGAGTCGAGCCGCCTGCGAGCGGGGGCCAGCGAGCGGCCGCGCGACAGAATCCCCTCCCACGGTTTCGTCCGGGCCTGTTCCAGAGCGTTCGTCACCGTCCAGCGCTGCGCGGTCAGTTCGGGGTCGTTCACCTGCTCCCAGGTGATCGGTGTGGCGACGGGCGCGCCCGGCTTGGCTCGTACCGAGTAGGGCGCAACGGCCGTCTGGGCATAGGCGTTGCGCCCTATGTCCAGATAGAGCCGGCCTTCCCGGGCCTTCTTCCGTACGGCGGTGGTCAGCCGGTCCGGGTCGCGCTCGGCGAGTTTCTCCGCCACGTCATGGGCGAAGGCACGCGTCTCGTCGAAGTCCGCGTCACCGGCCAGCGGCACGATCACATGCAGTCCCCTGGACCCCGTCGTCATCAGCGCCGACGGCAGCCGGAGCTCCTCGAGCAGCTCACCGAGTTGCCGGGCCGCCCGGCGTACGGCCTCGAAGTCGTCCTCGGCGGGGTCCAGATCGAAGACCATCCGGTCGGGCCGCTCCAGCCGCTTCACCTTCGACTGCCAGCGGTGGAACGTGAGCGTGGCCTGGTCGGCGAGGAAGAGCAGGGTCGCCGTGCTGTCGCAGACCGGGTGGACCACCGTCCCGTCGGCCTTGTCCACCTCCACGCGGTGGATCCACTCCGGGTAGGTGTCGGGTGTCTGCTTCTGCATGAAGCGCAGGCCGCCGATGCCGTCGGGATGCCGTTCCAGCATCAGGGGCCTGTCCTTCAGGTGGGGGACCATGAAGGGCGCGATGCTGCGGTAGTAGCCGACGATGTCCTCCTTGGTGAGGCCGTCGTCGGGGAAGAGCTTCTTGTCGGGCCGGTGGATCTCCACGGTGTGCCGTCCGGCCCGCACGCTCTTCGTACTCATCGTGCCTCCCTCGTCTCCCGTACGGCGGCGGTGCGCGGGGTCAGCGCACCACGGCCTCCTCCACCAGCAGTTGCACCGCGGCCGCGATCGACTCGGCGTCGATGCCCGAGAGATGCAGCTGCTCCGCGGAGGTGGCGGATCCGGGCATGTTCTGCACACCGAGCCGGATCAGGCGGGGCAGCGGGCGGCCGTCCGACAGGGCCGCTGCCACGGCGTCGCCGATACCGCCCTGGGGTCGGTGGTCCTCCACCGTCATGAGACAGCCGGTGGCGCCGGCCGCCTCCTGGAGCGTCGCGGCGTCGACCGGCTTGACCGAGTAGAGGTCGATGACGCGGATGCCGATGCCCTGGGCCTCCAGCAGGTCGGCGGCCCGCAGTGCCTCATGGACCGTGACACCGGCGGCGACGACGGTGACCCGGTCCTGATCGCCGGAGCGCAGCACCCGGGAGCCGCCGACGGGGAAGTCCTCGTCGGGCCCGTACAGGACCGGAGTCTCGCCCCTGCTGGTGCGCAGATAGCCGATGCCGGGCAGGTCGGCCATGGCCTCGACCAGCCGGGCGGTCTGGTTGGCGTCGCACGGGTACAGCACCGTACTGCCGTACACCGCGCGGAACATGGCCAGGTCTTCGAGGCCCATCTGGGAGGGGCCGTCCTCTCCGATCGCCACACCGGCGTGCGAGCCGACCAGATTGATCGGCGCGTGGGACACCGCCGCCATCCGGACGAAGTCGTAGGCACGGGTCAGGAAGGCGGCGAAGGTGGACGCGAACGGGATGTAGCCACGGGTGCGCATCCCCACCGCCGCCGCGACCAGCTGCTGTTCGGCGATGTAGCACTCGAAGAAGCGGTCGGGGTGCGCCTTGGCGAACGCGGCGGTGCGGGTCGAGTCGGCCACCTCGCCGTCCAGCGCGACGACTTCCGGGCGCACCGAGCCGAGTGCGGCGAGCGCGTCTCCGAAGGCGTCACGGGTGGCGACCGAGGTGCCCACGTCGTACGCCGGCATCTCCGCCCGTCCGCCGCGTGATCCGTACAGGACGCGTGCCGCGGGCGGCGCCGCCACGTCCACCGTGATGAAGCGCGGTCCGCCCAGCTCCTCGATGGCCTTCTCGGCGTCGGGCAGGGGCTTGCCGTGCTTGCCCTCGCGGTCTTCGACGTCGTGGACTCCGCGTCCCTTGTGGGTACGGGCGATGATCGCGGTCGGCTTCTGGATGGTCGACTCCGCCTCGGCGAAGGCCGAGTCGATGGCGCTCACGTCGTGGCCGTCGATCTCGATGGTGTGCCAGCCGAAGGCGTGCAGGCGGCGGGCGTAGGCGTCGAGGTCCCACTCGTGGCGGGTGGGCCCGCGCTGCCCCAGCCGGTTGACGTCGATGATCAGCGTCACGTTGTCGAGATGCTCGTAGGCGGCGTGTTCCACGGCCTCCCACACCGAACCCTCGGCCATCTCGCTGTCGCCCGACAGAACCCAGACGCGGTAGGGGATCTGGTCGAGCCGCTTGCCCGCGAGGGCCATGCCGACGCCGACGGGCAACCCCTGGCCGAGCGACCCGGTGGCCACGTCGACCCAGGGCAGACGGGGTGTCGGATGTCCTTCCATGCGACTGCCGAGCCGGCGGAAGGTGAGCAGCTCCTCGTCGTCGATGACACCCGCGGCGCGGTACATGGCGTACAGCAGGGGTGAGGCGTGTCCCTTGGAGAGGATCAGCCGGTCGTTGCCGGGATGGTCGGGCTGCGCGAAGTCGTAGCGCAGATGGTTGGCGAGCAGTACGGCACCCAGATCGGCGGCCGACATGGAGGAGGTCGGGTGACCCGATTGCGCGGCGTCGGCGGCGCGGACGGCGTCCACCCGCAACTGCTGCCCGAGTTCTGCGAGTTGGTCGTTTCGCATCTCAATGCTCCTTGGAGGAACCGCCCGAGACCCTTGCCAGCTCCGGTGAAGCGCTGTCCAGCGGGACCGACCAGGAGCGCACGAGGCCCAACTGGACGGACTGGCGCGGCAGTGCGGCATCGAGCAGCCAGTCGGCCGCGACGCGTACGCGATTGCCCGGCATGGCGGCGAGGTGGTAGCCGCGGGTGACCGCTCCTGCGAGCGGCCCGGACAGTGGTATGCCCAGTGGGTTGGCGGCCGCCTTCACGCCGCCGAGGTCGACGAGGAATCCCAGATCGTGGTGTTCGTACGGGCGTTTTTCACCATGACCGAGGGAGGCGGCGACGTTGTGGCCCGCCAGCTTGCCCTGGCGCGAGGCGTGCTGAGCCGTCATCGGTGTGTACTCGCCGGGCCGGGTCGCGTCGGGCACCGCCGCGGCGTCACCGCAGGCGAAGACCTCGGGACGGCCCGGAACCCCCAGATCGCGCTCCACGAGCAGACGTCCGCGCTCCACCGGCAGTCCGACGTCGGACACCAGCGGATCGGGACGCACGCCCACGCACCAGATGAGCGTCCTGGTGGGAACGAACTCCCCGTTGTCCAGCCGCACGCCGTCGTGTGTCGCCTCACTGACCGAGGTGTTGGTACGCACCTCGACGCCCCGCTCGCGCAGCACCCGGTCCGCCGTACGGGAGAGCCTGCGGTCGAGCTCGGGCAGGACGCGGTCGGCGAGGTCGAGGAGCATCCAGCGCGGTCGGCCGCCGACCCCGTGCCCGGTCTGTTTGCGGGAGAGGGCGTCGGTGAACAGCTGTCCCTGCGCGGCGACTTCTGTGCCCGTGTATCCGGCGCCGACGACCACGAAGGTGCGCCGTGCGACGTCCTCCTCGGTGAAGGGACCGGGGCCGGCCAGCTCGATCTGGCGCGTGATGTGGTCGCGCAGGTACAGCGCTTCGGGGAGACCCCGGAAACCGTGCGCGTGCTCGGCGACGCCGGGCACGGGCAGCAGCTTGTTCACGCTTCCCACGGCCAGGACGAGGCGGTCGTAGCGCAGCTCGCCGCGGCCGTCCTCGGGATCCGTGTAGTGGACCGTACGCGCCGCCAGATCGACGCGGTCCGCCTCGCCCAGGACCAGCCGCACCCCCGGCAGCGTGTCGGGCAGCGAGACCGTCACCCGCCGGGGTTCCAGTATCCCCGCGGCCACCTGTGGCAGCAGCGGCAGATACAGGAAGTAGTCGGTGGGGTTCAGCAGCACGATCTCGGCCTCGCCCCGAAGGGTCCGGGAGAGAGAGCGCGCGGCTTGGAAACCGGCGAATCCGGCTCCTACGACGACGACACGGGAACGATTCACGATCGACTCCGGCGCTGGAGTATGGACTGGTGAACGGCCTCCCGAGTGCCCGTGAGACCCCCCGCCAAACCCGGCGGCCGCGTGTTCCGTCACTCGTACGTGCGGCGCTCCTCGGACACCACGGGCGCGGTCGGCGGTACGACGACGCGCCGGCGCTTGGCGATGCTGCTGAACGTGACGACCCCGATGATGCCGACGGCCATCAGAATCAGGCCGATCACATCGAGGTTGGCGCCTTTCATCTCCCAGTCGGTGGCGAATGTGAGGATCGCACCGACGGCGATGAGGATGATGCACCCACCTAGGCCCATCTGACTCACCTTCCTGTACGGACGGTTGGTCTCCCGCGAGTACCCCCGGAGGGGCCCGTCATGCTTGCGGGAGGCTTGCCGAGCTGTGTCGGCCGGCAGGTCGGGGAACGGTTGCGGGACGGCTTCGGGTGCGGACCGCCGTCCGCACCCGAAGCACCCCCTCATCCCTTTCCCATGGCCGCTCGGCCCGTCCAGCGGGTCTCCGCGCTGATCGCCCTCAAACCCACGATCCACGCTCGCGTCGATCATCGATCCCGCGCCCGCGTCGCGGCATACCGCGGCCGACGGCGGGTACTGCGGGGCGCGACGGACGTTGTCCGGACCCCTGCCGGCCCACGGCAGGACCCGCGGAGAAGGCGAGGAGCCATGGCACAGCTCGTGCGGGACGTCATGACGGCCGGCGTGGCCGCTGTCCGCCCGGACGCCTCCCTCGTCGAAGCGGCGCGTCTGATGCGCACCCTGAACGTGGGCGACGTCCTGGTGGCCGACGGCGACCGGATCGTCGGCGTCGTCACCGATCGCGACATCGCCGTGCGCGCCGTCGCGGACGGGATCGACCCGGTGACCGTCGGCGCGGAGTCCGTGTGCACCGCGGATCCGGTGTGCATCGATCCCGACGCGGAGGTCTCGACCGCCGTACGCCTCATGCGGACGCATGCGATGCGGCGGCTCCCCGTGGTCGAGGACGGCCGTCCCCTGGGGATGGTGAGCATCGGCGATCTCGCCGTGGCGCAGGACCCGGAGTCAGCACTCGCGGACATCAGCATGGCCGGGGGCAAGGCCTGACCGGCTCCCCGGCCGCCCCATCGAAGGAGCGACACCCATGAAGATCGCATTTCTCGTGGCGCCCGAAGGCATCGAGCAGGTCGAACTCACGGAGCCCTGGAAGGCCGTCGAGGCCGCGGGCGACACCCCGAAGCTCGTCTCCACCCGATCCGGCAGGGTCCAGGCCTTCGACCATCTCGACAAGGCGGACACGTTCCCCGTGGACCAGGTCGTGGGTGAGGCCTCCGTGGACGAATTCGGGGGTCTGGTCCTGCCGGGCGGGGTCGCGAATCCGGATGCCCTGCGCATGGACGAGCAGGCGGTCGCCTTCGTCCGGGCGTTCTTCGACGCGGGCAAGCCCGTGGCCGCCATCTGCCACGCCCCCTGGACCCTGATCGAGGCGGATGTGGTGGGCGGCCGGACGGTGACGTCCTGGCCGAGCCTGCGGACGGACCTGCGCAACGCCGGCGCCACCTGGGTGGACGAGCAGGTGCAGGTCTGCACGTCGGGTCCGAACACCCTGATCACGAGCCGCAAGCCGGACGATCTGAAGGCGTTCAACGCCGCGTTCAACGAGGCGTTCGCCAAGGGCTCGGCCGGCTGACGAACCGCCGGCGGGCGGCAGCCGTGCAGGACACCCCTGGACGGCCGCCGGACAGGACACCACCGGCCCGCCACCGGGCAGGTCACCACCGGCCGGCCGTGCTCCCGTCATGCGGGAAGCGCGGCCGGCCTGTCCATGGCCCGAGCCCAGATGACCGCCCACCGCTCACCCCGCGTCCGGTCCGGCCTCCGACCGGTCGCGCGCACCCGCCCGGGTCCGGCCCGGTGACACCGAACGCTCGGGGTGGCGGCGCAGATACTCCTCCTCCAGCTGCGCCATCCGGGTGGTGTGTGCGGAGAGCGCGGCGGGCGAGCCGTGCAGCAGCGTGTCGTGCCGGCTGCGGTGGATGGTCTCCAGCTCCCGGATGAGCTCGTGCTCACCGAGGCTGCCGGCGTCGATGCCCCTGGGCTCCTTCTCGGCCTGCGTCATGACAGCCGTGCTCCTTCCGTACAGCGGTTTCCGTGTTGCTCCTGTGCAGACGGGTACCCGCCCCCGACGCACTATCCGGCCCTCTTGGAGGTAGCCCATGCAACTCGGATTTCTCGCGCCCCTCTACGAGCGTCCCGGCCCCTGGGCCAGTGTCTATCTGGGCACGGACCGGGCCGACGAGGCGCACCCCGGCCGGCGTGAACTCCAGGCCCGTGCGGCCTGCCGCGAGCTGAGCGGACAGGGCGCGGACGAGGCGACCAGCCAGGCCGTGTACGAGGCGCTCATCGCGCCGGAGACCCTGCCCGGCAAGGCCGGTCGTGCCGTCTTCGCCGCGGGCGGGGAGGTCGTTCTGGACCCCGCGCTCACGGCCCGTCCGCCCGGGAACGGCGACGTCACCTGGTCGGCCGTGCCCCGCGTGGCACCCCTGCTGGACCTCGCCGAGCAGGAGCCGGTCTGCCTCGTGGCGTACATCGACCGCCAGGGTGCGGATCTGGAGGTCCGCAGCACCCACGGTCACCGCAGCGCCGGACAGGCCGAGGGCAGGGACTGGCCGCTGCACCGCAGCCCGAGCGCCGACTGGTCGGAGCAGCACTTCCAGCAGAGCGTCGAGAACACCTGGGACGAGAACGCCGCCACGACCGCGGCCGCGGTGGCCGGTGCCTGCGACCGGCACGACGCCGATCTGGTCGTCCTCGCCGGTGACGACCGGCAGCGCCGCGCCGTGCACCGCAAGCTCCCCGCACGGCTGCACGCACATGTCGTCGAGACGGAGCACGGCAGCCGTTCGGACGGCGGCAACCGGCTGCTCGACGCGGACGTGGAGCGGGCCCGCGCGGACCGGCTGCACCAGCGGGCCGACGACGAGCTCGATCGCTATCTGTCGGCCCGGGACGCCACCGCGGAGGGGGTGCCCGCGCTGGTCGAGGCCGCGCGTGAGCACCGGATCGCGGCCCTGTTCGTACGGCCCGAGGGCCCGGACGGCAATCGCGAGGTGTGGGTCGGCGACGACCCCGACCAGCTGGCCGTACGCCGCACGGAATCGCAGTACCTGGGCGAGGTCCATCCGTCGTCGGCACGGGCGGACGACGCGTTGATCCGTTCGGCCGTCGCGACGAACGCGGAGGTCCTGCGGGTACCGGCGGTGGGCGGCCCTAGCGTGCCCGTCGGCGGGCTCGGTGCCCTGCTGCGCTGGCCCTACCAGGACGAGGAACGCGCCTGAGCGCTCCGCCGCCCGGCTGCCGGGCTCCCGGCCCGGCAGCCGGTGCGCGACTCGCGGGGACGCGGACCTGAGGGGACTATGAGGAGGAGCCGGATCCCGGTTGCACCCGCCCCCCAGGCCCGCGGCCGCACGTCCCGGGGCACGTCGAGGACGCCGCGTAACCTCAGGACACGAGTGTTGTGATGGACAAGAAGAGATTTGCCCACGCCGCCGGCACGGCGTCGAGCGCGGACATGTTCGGCGCACCCTGCTGGGTCAGCCTCATGGCCCGCGACCTCCGCGCCTCCCAGGATTTCTACGGTGCCGTCCTCGGCTGGAAGTTCCGCCGGGCGGCCCTCGGTGACGAGTTCAGCGTCGCCTTCGCCGACGGGACGCCGGTCGCCGGCATCGGCGCACTGGCGCCCCGCCTTCAGGTCGCCGTCGCCTGGACGCCGTACTTCGCCGTCGCCGACGCGGACGTGGCGGCCTCACGCATCCGCGAGCGCAGCGGCACGGTCGCCGTCGGTCCGCTCGCCTTCTCCCTCGGTCGCGGAGCCCTCGCCGCGGACCGCGACGGTGCCGTCTTCGGCATCTGGGAGGGCGCGCTTCTGCCCGACTGGCAGTCCGGCCACAAGGACGCGCCCGCCTGGCTCCTGCTGCGCACCCGCGACGCCTTCGACGCCGCGATCTTCTACGGCGAGGTCCTCGACTGGGCCGGCGACAGCCCGGGCGGCTGCGACGTCAGCTACGAGAACGACGAAGTGGTCCTCCTCAACAACGGGCATGTGCTGGCGCGGCTGAACTCCGGCGCGGTGGAGGCGGCACCCGACCCGCTCGTCCGTCCTCGCTGGGACGTGCACTTCCCCGTCGCCGACCTCGACGCCACGACCGGTGCCGTACGCGACCAGGGCGGCACCGTGATGGCGGAGCGGCTGACACGCGAGGGCCGGGAGGCCGCGGTCCGCGACCCCGACGGCGCCCTGTTCACCCTCACCAGCCGCACCGAGACGGGAAGCGGCGCCGGGAGCTGATGGGTCCAACCTGCCCGGCGCCTGCGCTTCCTCGCGCGAAGGGAACGTGCTGAGGGGGTACCGCGGTCCGGCGGACCGAAACCCGTCGGGGTGGACGGACCCGTCCGCGTGCGTGTCGGCTCCGGCCGGGGGAATGAGCGGAACGAGGATGCCGTCCACCGTGCGGGACGGCTCGGCCTGGCCGGAAGGGAATGCGGGCATGTCGGGGATGAGTGACGAGCAGGCGGGCACCGGGAACGCCGCCGACGCGTCATGGGCTGCCTCTGACGAGGAGCAGTACCGCGTCGTGAGTGCGGAGGCCGAGTCCGAGGAGCTGCGCAAAGAGGTCGACGGACTGCGGCAGGCGCTCGCCTCGCACCCGGTCATCGACATGGCGCGAGGAATCGTCATGGCCACCGCGGCCTGCACACCGGAGCAGGCCTGGCAGCTGCTGGTGGACGTCTCCCAGCACAGCAACGTCAAGCTGCGCGAGGTGGCACGGCACATCGTGGACAGCGTCAACGGCCCGCCGCCGCCCCCGGCCGTACGCACCGCACTGCGCGCTGCGATCGCGACCCTGCGCGACGGCACCGGATAGGGCTCACGGCCCGCCTCTGCCGGGCCCGCCGCAGGCAGTGCCGCTCCGGGCCCCTCCCCGTAGAATCCGGATCGGGTGCGATCACACGGTGTCGCACCTCTCTGCCCGGGATGGGAGAGTCCGTGAGCACGTCCGCACAGGATCCTTCCGGCGCAGGCCGGGAGCGGGACGATCTGGCCGCGGCCGCGGCCGAGCTGTCCGCGCGGAACGCGGATCTGCGGGCCGAACTCGTGCGACGGCATCTGCTGGACCTGGCGACCGGAGTGCTGGTGACCCGGCTGGCCACCTCCCCCGCCGAGGCCGCCGAGCAGCTGGCCCGCATGGCCGCCGAAACCGGCCTGAGCACGGAGGACTTCGCCGCCGACGTCGTGAACGGCGTCGCCGGTACGGTCGCGGTCTCTCCCCCTCCGGCCACGGCGACCGCGTCGTCCGCCGCATACGCCGACCGCGGACCGCGCGGCGACGAGGCGCGCCGGATGCGTCGTGCGATGACGGACGCGGAGGCGCATCACACGGTCGAGGAGGCCGCAGCCGCCCTCCTCGACGGCGGGCTCAGGCATCTGGGTGTGCGGAGCCTGTGGCTGTGGCGGCGGACCGGATCGGGATGTCTCCAGCTCGCCGGGCACGCCGGCGTCGGGGCCACCGAGGCGTCGCAGTGGCGGTGGATCCCGCCGTCGCTTCCCGCGTCGTTCCGGCCGGCTCTGCTGGAGGACTCACCGGTCTGGCTCGCGGCGGGTCCGCCGCCCGACGACGTGCTGCCGGGCCCGGCACCGCAGGCGGCCCGTGCGGTGCTGCCCCTGCGGCTGCGCGGCACGACCGTCGGGGTGGCCCTGGCGGTCTGGCCCGACCGCGCCGACCTCGACGGGCCGGTGCGGCGCGCCCTCACCGATCTGATGGACGTGGCCGCACGGGTCCTGACGGCTCCCCTGTGGGAGCCCGCCCCGCTGCCGGCGCTGGACGAGCTGCTCGACGCGATGGCCCACCCCGCACTCACGCTGGTACGCGACCCGGAGGCGGGTGCCCTTGCCGTCGAACACCTCAACCAGGCGGCGGTGGAAGCCCTCGGCAGCGCGGGACACACCACCGGTCAGCTCCTGAGCCGGACGCTTCCCCTGCTCCACGCACCGATCGCCGAGCTCGCCGAACTCGCGCACTCCACCTCCTCGCTCCAGCGGGCTTCCAGACTGCCCGCGGTGGACCACGCCGACGCGCCGGCTCCGCTGCTCGATGTGCGGGTGCTGCCCGCCGGGGCCGAGCGGACCGTCGTCCTGTGGCACAGCAGCACCGACCGGGGCACGGCGGCCACCCGTGCCGTCGCCAGGCTCCAGGGCGTGGCACCGTTCGAGGACAACCTGCTGACCGGTACGTCCTCGTGGGGCGAGCAGGCGTACGGCATCTTCGGGGCCCCCAGGGACGCTCGGCCGATCCCGCTCATGGAGCTGTACCAGCGGGTCCATCCGGAGGACGACGAGGACCTGACCGAGCTGCTGCGGAACCTCACCCAGCGACGCAGAGGCGCCGCCACGGTGATCCGTGTGGTCCGGGACGACGGCCGGCAGCGGCATGTGCGCATCACCGCAGAACCGCTGCTCGACCAGAGAACGCTCATCGGCATCTCGGGCATCTACCAGGACGTCTCCGCCGAGTTCCACACCGAGGTGGCCCTTTCGGCGACCTTCGACCAACTGACCGCCGTCCAGGCGCAGGCGGCCCTGCGTCATCGCCTCGCGCTCCAGCTCCAGCAGGCGATCGTTCCGGAGATGCCCGCCCTGGAGGTGCTGCCCGGTCTCCAGGCCACCGCCCGCTACCGGCCCGCGGTGCAGGAGTACCGCGTCGGAGGCGACTGGTACGACGTACTGCCGCTGCCGGACGGGAAGGTCCTCGTGGCCGTCGGGGACATCGCCGGGCACGGCATCGACTCCGCCACCGGCATGGTCGCCCTGCGCAACGCGCTCCGCGGTCTGGCCTTCACCGGTCACCGGCCCGGACGCCTGATGTCCTGGCTGAACGAGGTCACCATCCATACCCAGGGGCGCCCGACCGCGACCGCCGTGTGCGCGCTCTACGACCCGGCGGACCGCACCCTGCGCTGGGCGAGCGCCGGCCATCTGCCGCTGCTGCTGCTCCGCGAGGGACACGCGCAGTTGCTGGCTCCGCCGAAGAACATCCTTCTGGGGGCGACTCCGGACGCCCGGTACGAGGAGATCACGACCCAGCTGAAGCCGGGCGACACCCTGCTGCTGTTCACCGACGGTCTCATCGAGCGCCGCCACGACGCACTCGACGAAGGCCTCCGGTCGCTGCTGCGCACGGCGGAGGAACTGGCCGGGCGGGAGATCGACGACCAGGTGGACCGGCTGCTGGGAGCCGCGACCGGCGACACCGACGACGACACGAGTCTGATCGCGGTACGGGTCCGCTAGTGCCTGTCGCTCGGATCGTGCCGGGAGCGGCACGTGGGTCACCACGGTCCTGCCCGCAGGGCCCGCCCGCAGGTGCTCACTCGGCGGAGCCGCGGCTCTCCCGGGCCAGCCAGCTGCGGATCTTCGTCATCAGCTGGTCCGTGTCCACCGGCTTGGCCACATAGTCGTTGGCCCCCGCGGCCAGCACCTCGGCCCGGTCACCGGGCATGACCTTGGCGGTGACCGCGATGATCGGCACCTCGGCGAACCGGGGGATCCGCCGGATGGCGCCCATGGTGGCGATGCCGTCCATGCCGGCCATCATCACGTCCATCACGATCAGATCGACGTTCTCGTGGGCATGCAGTACCTCGATCCCCTCCTGGCCGCCGGCCGCCTGGAGAACCAGCATGCCTTCGTGCTCCAGGACCTCGGTGAGGGCGAAGACATTGCGGGTGTCGTCGTCGACGACCAGGACCGTGGCTCCCGGCGCCTGACCGACCGTGCGCGGCAGGGCCCGGGCGTGTGCTTCCGCCCGTTCCGCCGTCGCGGGCACCCGGGGTGCGGCCAGGGCGTGGACCGGCAGGTAGAGCGTGAAGCTGCTGCCCTCGCCCAGCGTGCTCTGGGCGGTGATGGTGCCGCCGAGGAGCTGGGCGACCTCGCGGCTGATGGAGAGCCCGAGGCCGGTGCCGCCGTACCGCCGTGATGTGGTGCCGTCGCCCTGCTGGAAGGCGCCGAAGACGGTCTGCAGCCGGTCCGCGGGGATACCGATACCCGTATCGGTGACCCGGAAGGCCAGGGTCGCCCCGCTGTCGCGCAGGGCGAGCGGCAGTTCGGCGGCGTCGGCGTTCTCGATGCGCAGCTCGACCCGGCCCTGCTCGGTGAACTTCAGCGCGTTCGACAGCAGATTGCGCAGCACCTGCCGGAGCCGGGACTCGTCGGTGGTCAGCTGGGCCGGTATGTCCGCGGCGGCCGTCACCCGGAACTCCAGCTCGCGCTCGCCGGCCACCGGCCGGAAGGTCGCCTCGACGTAGTCGAGGAGCTGCGCCAGCTCGAACGCCTCCGGGTGGACGTCCATCTTTCCCGCTTCGACCTTGGAGAGATCCAGGATGTCGTTGATCAGCTGGAGCAGGTCGGAGCCGGCCGAGTGGATGACCTCGGCGTAGTCGACCTGCTTCTCCGTGAGGTTGCCCTCCAGGTTCTGGGCGAGCAACTGGGCCAGGATCAGCAGGCTGTTGAGCGGTGTCCGCAGTTCGTGGCTCATGTTGGCAAGGAACTCGGACTTGTACATCGAGGTCCGCGACAGCTGCTGCGCGCGGTCCTCCAGTTCCTGCCGGGCCTGCTCGATCTCCAGGTTCTTGCGCTCGATGTCACGGTTGCGGTCGGCGAGCAGCGCCGCCTTCTCACGGAACGCCGCGTTGGAGCGCTGGAGTTCCTCCTGCCGTGACTGCAACTCCGCGGACCGGGTGCTCAGTTCGGCGGTGAGCCGCTGGGACTGCTCCAGCAGCTCGTCGGTACGCACATTGGCGATCAGCGAGCTGACGTTGACCCCGACGGTCTCGATGAACTGGTCGAGGAAGTCGCGGTGGATGCGGGTGAACGGCCGCAGGGCCGCCAGTTCGATGACGCCCAGCACCTGGTCCTCGACCACGATGGGGAGGACGAGAAGGCTGCTCGGCTCCATGCTGCCGGAGCCGGACGCGATGGTGGCGTATCCGGGCGGAAGGTCGTCGACGGCGACGGTGCGCCTGCTGCGGGCGGCCTGTCCGACGAGGGACTGCCCGAACAGGAAGCGGCGCGGGCCGGCCGAGGGGTCGTCGGGCGAACCGTAGGCGGCGGTCATGACGAGTTCCGGACCGCGGTCGCTCTCGTGGGTGAGGAAGAAGCCGCCGTACTGCGCGGAGACCAGCGGCGGTACGTCGTCCATGATGAGTTCGGCGATGGCGGGCAGGCTGCGGGTGCCCTGCATCAGGCCGGAGACGCGGGCCAGGTTGGTCTTCAGCCAGTCCTGTTCCTCGTTGGCCCGGATGGTCTGCCGCAACGACTCGACCATGGCGTTGATGTTGTCCTTGAGGTCTCCGACCTCGCCGGGCGCCACGACGGTGATGGACCGCGTGAGGTCGCCCTCGGCGACCGCGCTGGTCACTTCGGCGATGGCACGGACCTGCCGGGTGAGGTTCCCGGCCAGCTCGTTCACGTTCTCGGTGAGACGCTTCCAGGTGCCGGAGACTCCCTCGACCTCGGCCTGACCGCCCAGACGGCCCTCCCGGCCGACCTCACGGGCCACCCGGGTCACCTCGGCCGCGAACGAGGACAGCTGCTCGACCATGGTGTTGATGGTGGTCTTGAGCTCCAGGATCTCCCCGCGGGCGTCGACGTCGATCTTGCGGGTCAGGTCACCGCGTGCCACCGCCGTCGTCACCTGGGCGATGTTGCGGACCTGGTTGGTCAGGTTGTTCGCCATGGAGTTGACGTTGTCGGTGAGGTCCTTCCAGGTCCCGGACACACCGCGGACGGTCGCCTGTCCGCCCAGGTTTCCCTCGGTCCCCACTTCGCGGGCGACCCGGGTGACCTCCTCGGCGAACGAGGACAGCCGGTCCACCATCGTGTTGATGGTCTCCTTGAGCTCCAGGATCTCCCCGCGGGCGTCGACCCTGATCTTCTGGGTGAGGTCACCGCGCGCGACCGCGGTGGCGACCTGCGAGATGTTGCGGACCTGCGAGGTGAGGTTGTCCGCCATGGTGTTGACGCCGGTCGTCAGCTCCTGCCAGACACCGCTGACGCGGGGCTCGCGCGCATGGCCGCCGAGCAGGCCCTGGCCCCCGACCTCGTTGGCGACGCGGGTGACCTCGGACGTGACCAGCGACAGCTGCTCCACCATGCCGTTGTAGACGATCGCGATCTCGCCCAGCAGACCCTCGGCGTCGTCGGGCAGGCGGGCGGAGAGATCGCCGTCGCGTACGGCCGTGAGCCCGGCGAGCAGCTTGCGCAGCCCCTCCTCGCTGAGCTGGGCAGCGGGAGGCGTCCGGCGCGGATCGGGCGTCCGGTCCGGCACATCCATCGTCGACCTCGCCTGTCGTCATTCACGGCGCCGCACCGGCCGCGCCGTGAGAGGACTGCCGTGGGGCTGACCGTGGTGAACGGCGGTTTTCGCATCCACTGTGGCACGCCGCCACCCCCGCGACACCCGGAACTGCGTACAGATGTTCCCCCCTCCGGGCGGCGCCCCCGCCCGTACCGCCCCCTGCCGCCCCGTGGGGCGCCCGGGCAGCCACGAACCACGGCCGAAACATGGTGAAGCGTCTAAAATGGGAGTTTCTCAGCAGGTAGCTCAGACGACGGTCCCGCTGTATCCGACAGCGCCGGCCTCCGCCCCGTCGAAGGAGCCCCATGTCCCGCACCCTCGCCGTTCCGGCGACCGTGGACCTCACCGAGCCCGGCTCCGTCAGTACGACGGACGCCAAGGAACTCTCGGCGGCACTGTTCGAGCGCATGGCGACGCTGGACGAGGGAACAGCGGAGTACGCCTACGCCCGGAACACCCTCGTCGAGCTCAATCTCAGCCTGGTGAAGTTCGCCGCGACCCGGTTCCGCAACCGGGCGGAGCCCATGGAGGACATCATCCAGGTGGGCACGATCGGGCTGATCAAGGCGATCAACCGGTTCGACACCGGCCGCGGCGTGGAATTCGCGTGCTTCGCCCTGCCGACCATCGTGGGCGAGATGAAGCGCTTCTTCCGGGACACCAGCTGGGCCGTCAGAGTGCCGCGCCGGCTCCAGGAGCTGCGGATCGACCTGGCCAAGGCCGTCGATGTGATGGAACAGGACCTGGGGCGCCGGCCGACGACCGCAGAGCTCGCCGAGCGGCTCGACGTCACCGAGGAGGAGATCGTCGAGGGCGAGCGGGCGTCCAACGGCTATGTCGCGCGCTCCCTGGACGTCCCGGCGAACGAGGACGACGGCACGGTGGGAGCGCTGACCCGCAGCCTCGGCTGCGAGGACAGGTCCTACGACATCGTGGACTGCCTGGAGTCCCTGAAACCGCTCATCGCCGCGCTGGACGAGCGGGACCGGCTCGTGCTGTCCCTGCGCTTCGGCGACGAGCTGACACAGTCGGAGATCGGCGACCGGCTCGGCCTCTCGCAGATGCATGTCTCGCGTCTGCTGGCCCGCATCCTCGGCGCGCTGCGCGCAGGGCTGCTGAGTGACGAGCCTCCCGCCGACGGCCCTACCGATCCGGAGTCCCCGCCTGCCGGTCCGGCGACGTGACCTGGACCCAGACGATCTTTCCGCCGTCCGTCGGGGCCCAGCCCCAGCTCTGCGACAGGCGCTCCAGCACGATCAGCCCGTGACCACCGGGCAGGGACACCTCCCTGGGCCGGGGATGCGGCGGCTGTGCGCTGGTGTCGGCGACCTCGATCCGCAGACCGTCGGGGCCGTGGCGCAGCACCAGCTCGGTGGGCCCGCCGGCGTGCAGACAGGCGTTGGTGGCCATTTCGGAGACGAGCAGCAGCACATCCTCGACGACCGCTCCCCGCTCCCCCACCGCCGGCGTCCATCCCCAGTCGTCGAGGGCCTCGGCGGTGAAGTCGCGGCATCGGCTCACCACGCCCTTGGTCCCGAACAGGGCGAGACGACGTGTCTGCCCCTGTCCACGGAGGCTTGCACCCATCAGATCCTCCGCTAGGTCGGCCGCTCGTCCGCCAGAGCCTCGTCCAGGCCGGCGTACACCCGGAACACCGCATGGGCGCCGGTAATATCGAACATGCGTGCCACCGGAGGCCGGAGTGCGGCGAGCTCCAGGCGGCTTCCCGCTTCGCGCGCCGTCAGTCGCGCCCGGAGCAGGACGTTCAGGCCGGTCGAGTCGCAGAACTGGAGATCCCCGCAGTCCACCACGACGCGCTCGGGAGCGGTTTCCAGACACTGCTGAAGGGCCTCACGCAGGGGCTCGGCGGTGTCGTGGTCGAGTTCGCCCGTGAGCAGCACGACCACGGTCGTCCCGGCGGGGCGCACCTCGACGCCGAAGCGTCCGTCCGCCGCGCCCTCCCCCGGTGGCTGCCCGGATACTCCCGAGACCATGGGGCTCTCCCGCCTTTCTGCCGTGAATCCGGCCGCGCACCCGCACCCGTTGCGCGCCGCGTCGAGACCGGCAGAACGCACCCGCCGTCTCTGATGGGACAGCGCTCCCGGTGTTTCCCCGGATGTACGCAACAGTGCCCGGCACGGCTGCCTCAAAACGCGCCGACCATGTACGGGCCCGGGAGCGCACGGCGGACCTGCCTCCTGACGTGCGGTCACACGGCCGGCGCGCTCGGCGGGCCACCGGGCTCCTTCGACCGCAGGTCACCGGCGTTGCCCCGCAGCTCGCCACCCTTGGCCTTCACCGCGGACAGCGGGGTGGCGATGTCCTCCAGGGACTTCTGTTCGGCGGCCACGGCGAAGAACACGGCCACCAGGCCGGCCAGCACCATCAGCGCGGCTCCGATGCAGAAGGCGAGCACGGCGTCGGCGACGACTCCGCTCTCCGTCAGCTCGGCGAAGATCAGCGGGCCGGAGATTCCGCCGGCCGCCGTGCCGATGGCGTAGAAGAACGCGATCGACATGGCCCGCGTCTCCATCGGGAAGATCTCACTCACCGTGAGGTACGCCGAGCTGGCGCCCGCCGACGCGAAGAACAGCACGACGCACCAGCACAGGGTCATCGTCGTGGCGTTGAGCCAACCGGCCCCGAACATCCAGGCCGTGACGAACAGCAGGACGCCGGAGAGGATGTAGGTGCCCGCGATCATGGGACGCCGGCCCCAGGTGTCGAACAGCCGGCCCAGCAGCAGCGGGCCGAGGAAGTTGCCGAAGGCGATGACGGCGAAGAAGTAGCCGGTCGTGCTGCTGGAGACGTCGAAGAACTTCACCAGGATCGAGCCGAATCCGAAGGTGATCGCGTTGTAGAGGAACGCCTGTCCGATGAAGAGCGCGAAGCCGAGGGTCGCCCGCCGGGGATAGTCGCGGAAGACGCTTCTGCCGATCTCGACGAACCCGATGCTGCGCCGCTGTTCGATGGTGATCTCGGTAGCGGGTTCGGGCAGCGGCCGGCCGGTTTCCTCCTCGATCTCGCGCTCGACCTGGTCGACGAGTTTCTCCGCTTCCTCCGACTGCCCGTGGATGAACATCCAGCGCGGGCTCTCCGGCACATGGCGGCGTACGAGCAGGATGACGAGGCCGAGGACGACACCGAGGGCGAACGTCAGCCGCCAGCCGAGGTCCTTGGGGAAGATGTCGGTGTTCAGGGCGACAACCGACAGCAGCGCGCCGCCCATGGCTCCGAGCCAGTAACTGCCGTTGATGATCAGGTCGACGCGCCCGCGGTACTTGCTGGGGATCAGCTCGTCGATGGCGGAGTTGATGGCCGCGTACTCACCGCCGATGCCGAAGCCGGTCAGGAAGCGGAAGAGGAAGAACCACCAGACGGAGAACGAGACGGCGGTCAGCGCGGTGGCCGCGAGGTAGACGGCCAGGGTGATCAGGAACAGCTTCTTGCGGCCGTAGCGGTCGGTGAGCCGGCCGAAGAAGAGGGCGCCCGAACAGGCACCCGCCACATAGAGGGCCGCGGCCGTACCGGTGACCTGGGCGTCGCTGATCGGCAGTCCGCTGCCGTCCTCGGAGAGCCGGCTCGCGATGTTGCCGACGACGGTCACTTCCAGACCGTCGAGGATCCACACGGTGCCGAGGCCGATCACGATCATCCAGTGCCATCGCGACCAGGGCAGCCGGTCCAGTCTCGCGGGGACCTTGGTGGTGATGGTCCCGGTGGTCGCTTCTCCGCCAGAGCTCATGGGCAGTGCCTCCTCGGGGGCGGCCTTCCGTCACCGCCCATGGCGCCGCATGCGGGTACCCGATGGTCAAACCCGGTAAACGGGGCCGTGCACGGGCCGTGGGCCGGGCCCTTGGGGGACGGCCGGGTCAGCGGGCCGCGGCGCGCTCCCGTCGCCGTTCCTTGACCCATTCGCGGGCCGCGGCGATCCTCGGGTACTTCTCGCGCTGCTCCCGCGCGCTGCGGTCGAGCTCCTCCATGAGGCGCTGGGAGCGGAATTCCGGGGCCAGTTCGTCGAGGATGCGGTCGATCTCGGCGAGGAGCGCGCCGTGGAGCTGCCAGTGGCGCGGGTGGCGCTGGACGCCCTGGAGAAGCAGTTGGGCCGCGCGTTCGCGACGGGTGGCGGCCGCCGCCAGGTCCGCGGCGAGCCGGCTCTCCGCCGCTTCGGCGGCCTCGCTCGTCTGTGTGGTGACAAGGACGGCGAAGCTGACGAGTGCGTCGGCGGCATGCCCCAGCAGGTCCTCCAGTTCGCGGCCCACCTCGGGGGGAAAGAGGTTCTCCTCGTCCCGTTCCTTGGCGAGGTCGGTCATGGTCCTGGCGAGGACGCGCAGGACGACCGCGCAGATCTCCAGGGTGTCGAGTCCGGTCCGCAGCACGACGCGGTGCAGCAGCCCCTCCTTGACCCGGGGGTTGAGCCTGAGACTGTCCTCGGCCTGGCGCAGGGCGGCGTCGACGTCGGCGATGTCGTGGTCGAGCCGGCGCGCCTCGTGCAGCCGGGCCGCGGCGGCCGCGACCGGCGTGGGGGTGGTCAGCTCCTCACCGAGGCGCAGCAGCAGCTGACGCATCCGCCGGGCCAGATCCGAGATGGACTCCCCCGCCGTGCCGACCCACACCGGTGGCACGAACAGCACGTTGAAGGCCAGCCCGACGGCGGCGCCGATGACCGTCTCCAGGATGCGGTCCCAGGCGGTGTCTGCCACCTGGGTCACGCCGAGGACGAGCATGGCGCTGATCGCCACCTCGGGAACGAACTCGCTCACCCGGACCACCCGGCCGACGACCAGGGACGCCAGGATGATCAGCCCGAGGCTCCACCAGCTGAGACCGACGAGCACGCTGAAGCCGATGGCGAGGAGCACCCCCGCCACGACCGCGTTCACGCGTCGGACGCCGGTGGTCAGGGTGGAGTACAGGGTCACCTGGACGACGAGAAGGGCCGTCAGCGGTGCGGTGAGCGGGGCCGGTTCGCTGCTCAGCTGGAGAGCGACGACGTAGGCGATGGTGGCGGCGGCGGTCGACCGGACGGTCTGGACGACGACAGGCTCGCGGTACCGGTGGAAGAGTTCGACGACCGGCGTTCGTGCGGATTCGCGCATGTCAGGCACGTGGACCGGGCGCGCTCACCGCTTGGTGCGACGTCGGTGGCTGGTGTCGCACCAGGGGTAGGTCCGACTGCGCCGGCAGGTGCACAGCGCGACGGTGAACCGGTCGGACGTCACCGTGGTGCCGTCGTCGAGGACGACCTCGACCGGACCTTCGACGAGCACCGGGCCGTTCTCGGTCACGGTCACACGGCGCGGCCGCTCGGCCGCCTCGTCGTCCCGCCGGTCCGTCGGGTGCGGCTCGTTCGCGTTCCTCATGTGACTGAGGTGCCCGTTGAGATGGCGCCGTCACGGTGAGCGGCGGGTTTTCGGATGAACCTACAAGCGGCCGATCCTCCGGATGGCCCCGTTTCACCGGCTGCCCGTGGGGGACTCGGAGCGCGCGGAGCACCGGTCTCCCCGATGCGGAGGCACATCTATCCCCGATACGGCCCCAACAGTACGGAGTGCCTGATGAGCGCGGACAAAGGACTGCGGGTGGTGGTCACCGGAGCCACCGGGAACGTCGGCACCAGTGTGGTGAGGGCCCTCGGCGCCGATCCACAGATCGCCTCCGTCCTCGGACTGGCGCGCCGGATCCCCGGCATGACCGCGCCCCGGACCACCTGGGCGTCCGTCGATCTGTCCGAGGCGTCGGCACCGGACGCGCTGCGCCGCCACTTCGCCGACGCCGACGCGGTCGTCCATCTCGCCTGGCGCTTCCAGCCGACACACGACCCGGTGGTCACCTGGCAGAGCAACGTCCTCGGCTCGATCGCCGTGTACGACGCCGTCGTGGCCGCGGGCGTGCCCGCCCTGGTCCACGCCTCGTCGGTGGGGGCGTACTCCCCCGGTCCGAAGACCGCCCCGGGAGTCGACGAGTCCTGGCCCACGCACGGGTGGCCGGACGCCGCGTACTGCCGGGAGAAGGCCTACCTCGAGCGGGTGCTGGACAGCTACGAGCGGCAGCACCCGCAGATCCGGGTCGTCAGGATGCGGCCCGGGTTCCTCTTCAAAGAGACAGCGGCGAGCGAGCAGCGCCGCATCTTCGGCGGCCGCCATCTGCCGGGGCCACTGATCCGGCCGGACCTGCTGCCGTTCGTACCGGACCTGGAGGGACTGCGGTTCCAGGTGATGCACACCGACGACGCCGCCGAGGCCTGCCGGCTGGCGCTGCTGAACGACGTGCGCGGCGCGTTCAATCTCGCCGCCGCTCCGCCCGTCGACGCCCAGGTACTGGCCGAACTGCTGGACGCCCGGATCGTACGGCTGCCCCGCCGGGCGGTACGCGCGGCGCTGGCGGCGGCCTGGGGGCTGCATGCCGTGCCGGCGTCGCCGCATCTGTTCGACGCGGTGCTGCGACTGCCGCTGCTGGACTCGACCCGCGCGCGGGAGGAGCTGGGGTGGCGCCCGGAGTGGTCCGCGACCGAGGCGATCGAAGAGTTCCTGCGCGGCGTGCGGAAGGGGTCCGGCGAGGCGACCGAACCGCTTCAGGGGCACAAGGCGGCCTGAGCCGCGGGCGGGCGGCGACCCAGCCGCCTTCCAGCCGCCGCTCTGCCGCGCCTTCAGGCCGCCGGGCTCTGCCGCGAGCCTGCGGCACCGGGTCACCGGGTCACCGGGCCGAGAGCCCGCTCAGCTGCTCCGGCGCCGCTCGATGTCCGCGATGGGGCTGCTGCCCAGCTGCTCCAGCAGGTCCGCGGCGTTCCGGTACACGGCCCGCGCACCGGCCGTCTCCAGATCCGCCCGTGAGATGCCACCGCTGAGCAGCCCCACTCCGACGACGTTCGCCGCAGTGGCCGCCTTCATGTCCCACACGGCGTCGCCGATGAACACGGCACGGTCCGCGGACACCCCCGCGAGCTCCAGGGCCTGATGTACCGGCTCGGGCGCGGGCTTGCCCTCTTCGACGTCATCGGCACTCGTCGTCGCGGTGATGGCGTCGTCGGCGTCGATCGCATGCCGCAGCGCGGCGAGTTCGCCGCCCGACGCCGAGGTGGCGAGCACCACCTTCCACCCGGACTCGGCGAGTTCCCGCAGCAGGTCGGGCGCCCGCTCAAGCGGCGCGATGCGATCGAAGAAGGTCGCGTAGAGCACCTTGTGCGCGGTGATGACGGTGTCGTCCCCGTCGGTGTCCCGGTCGTCCCCGAGCAGCCGGGCGACCAGGTGGTGGCTCGGCAGCCCGAGAGCCTGATGGATGTCCCACATCTCCACCCGGTGGCCGGACTGCCTGAACGCCTCCCACCAGGCCGTCACATGGAGGTGGTTGGTGTCGGCAAGGGTGCCGTCGACGTCGAAGACCGCCGCGCGATCCATGGCCTGCTCCTTCATTCCGCTCGGGGGTTTGCTCGGCAGGTCTACTGCTCGGGTACGTCGAGCGGGTGGGCGATCAGCGCGTAGGCGGTCCGGTACAGATTGGCCGCCATCGTCCGTCCGGTCCGGTGGGCCCACTCGTGCCCGCGTTCGTCGTCGAGATAGTCGGGTCCCGGTCCCGGGCCGAGATGCCAGTACGTCCAGGACTGACCCGGGATCGTGTAGCCGATGTCGCCGAGGGCGCCCGTGATCTCGCTGATGACATGGTGCGCGCCGTCCTCGTTGCCCGTGACCACCACGCCCGCGACGCGGTTGTAGGCGACCGGCCGCCCCTCATGGTCCTGCTCGGACATCAGCGCGCTCATCCGCTCCAGGACGCGCTGCGCCACGGACGAGGGCCTGCCGACCCAGGTCGGCGACGCCACGATCAGGATCTGTGCGCCGAGCAGCTTCCGGTGCACCGCGGGCCACTCGTCCCCGTCCCCGGCGTCCGAGACGACCCCAGGCCTGATGTCCAGGTCGACCGCACGCACGTACTCGACGTCGCAGCCCAGCTCGATGAGGCGGTGGCCGACGACCTCCGCGAGAGCGTGCGTGTTGGAGGGGTCGGGCGACCGCTTGAGGGTGCAGTTGACGACGAGTGCCTTCATGCAGCCTTCCTTCCCCGCACGCGGGCGTCCGGACGGGTGAATCGGTTCCGGGGCGGCCGGTGCCGGGGCTTTCGGAACCTGAGCGGCGGGTGGCCGTCACGACCTGGGCAGCAGAGGGCCGAGCGGGCCGAGGTCGATGTTCAGGTCACTGGGCTTGAGCCCGAACTCGTCCCGCAGCACGCCCATCCGGTCCTCCAGGAGCATCAGCGTCAGGCCGATCCGCTCCTCCTGCTCCTCGCTCAGGTCCCCCTGGTCGACCCGGCGCAGCGCCTGGCGCTCCATGAGCTGGCGCAGCAGTTCCACCACGGTCAGGACGAGTTTTGCCAGGTCGCGTTCGACAGTGTCGGCGTCGAGATCGAGTTTCCGCGATTCTTGGCTCATGGTGCTCCCTCCCAGGGCGACCGCACCTGCTCGGTGACCGAACTGATGAGGGCCTTGAGATCGATGCGGACGAGGTCGACGTCCGCGATCCTCAGCGTGATGTCGCCGCTGATCACGACACCGCCGGCGAGCAGCCTGTCCAGCAGGTCGACCAGGGCGACCTGACGCTGCGCGAGGGGCGACCCGTCACCGGCGGTCACTGCTCGTCCTCCTCGCCGGCAAAGGAGTACGGCACCCAGGGACCCGTCAGCTCCGCGCTCAGCCCCGGCTCCTCGGGCTGGAGACGGTTCACCGTCTCGACGAAGGCGGCACTCTCCTCACGCGGTACGAGATAGGCGGCGTTGAGCACGTTGTGGCCCGCCGCCTGGGAGAGCTGGGCCTGCTGCGGCCGGTGCAGCCGTACCGCCTCCGCATGGCGGGCCAGCTCCTCGTGCAGCCGGCGCGACACCACGTCCGCCGACTCCCAGGACCGCTCGCTCGTCCGGCGCTCCTCCAGCCGCCGGCGCAGATAGTCGCGGCCGGTCGCCGGGGCCGGCCCGGCCGAGTCCGGCGACTGCGCGGGCGTCTCGGCGTAGACCTTGACGCCCCACTCCACCCGGCCGTCGAGCCGCTCGAGGGTGCGCAGGAACCGGGCGTGCCCGGAGTCCAGCAGACGCCGCACCCCGTCGTCGTCCCGGCACACGGTCGCGAGACGGAGCGGCAACGGGCTGGTGACCGAGGCGAGGGCCGCGACCACGGACTCATGGGCCCGGGCGGTGTCGCTCAGCCAGTCGAGGTTCTCCAGGTGCGCCTTGAGCGGAGCCTCGTCGAAGTCGTCGGGCGACACCGCCGACACCACGGCGACGAGGTCGCCGTGGCCGAGCGCGTACACCGGAGCCCCGGCCACCCCCAGGAGGTCCTTGGGGAGCGCGGCCTGGAAGGGCCGGGACACGGCGTACACATAGCGCAGTTCGTTCATGCGGATTCCCTACGCTCCTTCTTCGTCTCCGCGCTGTCCACCGCCGGCTGCGCCGCCTCTTCCAGTTCGGCGATACGGCGCTGGAGGCGCTCGTTCTCGGCGGCCAGTTCGTTGCGGCGGGCACCGGTGGACAGTCCGGGATCGTCCTCCCACCAGTTGATGCCCATCTCCTTCGCCTTGTCGACGGAGGCGACGATCAGCCGCAACTTGATGGTGAGCAGCTCGATGTCGAGCAGATTGATACGGATGTCACCGGCGATGACGATCCCCTTGTCGAGCACGCGCTCGAGGATGTCGGCGAGGTTCGCGCCTCCGCCGGAGCCGTAGGGATCGGGGAGCCTGCTTGCAGTGGTCATCGGCGTCCACGGCCTCCGGACCCGGCCGGTTCACGCACCGCGTCCTCTTCGACGTCTTCCTCTTCTTCCTCGGGGAGCTCGTCCTCCTCGGCCGGCTCCTCCTCGTCCACGGGCTCCTCGGCCTCGTCCTCGTCCTCGTAGACGTACTCCTCTTCCGGCTCCTCTTCTTCCTCCTCCTCCGGAAGGTCCTCGTCCGCGTACTCCTCCTCGGGCTCCTCGCCCTCGGCCTCGTCGCGCTGGTCCTGCTCTTCCTGCTCCTGCTCCTGCTCCTCGGCGACGGCGTCGTCATGGGTGACGACGACCTCGCCGTCCCGGATCTCACCGCGCCAGCCGTCCTCGGCCTCGCCGCGCATCGATATGTGGCGGGCAAAGTTCTTGAGGTCGAGCCGGGCCCGGCGGCCCTGGGCGCGCCAGATGTTGCCGGTCTTCTCGAAGAGACCCTTGGGGTAGTACTCCATGACCAGCAGCACCCGGGTCAGGTTCTCGCCCAGCGAGTGGAAGGTGACGACGCCCTTGGTGCTGCCCTTGGCGCCCTCGGACGTCCACTGGATGCGGCTGTCCGGCACCTGTTCGGTCGTCCGGGCCTTCCAGCTGCGGCTGGACCAGAACACCTTCAGCTGCCAGTCGGACGAGGTGTCGTCGGCCACCGTCGCGCTCTTGACGCCCTTGGCGAAGGTGGAGAAGTCCTGGTAGCGGGTCCACTGGTCGTACGCGTCACGGACCGACACGCCGACGTCGATGGACTCGATGATGACGATCGGCTTGTTGCCGCCGCCGCTCTTGGACTTGCCCTTGCCGCCGAGGTTCTTGAACACGCCAGTGACCTTGTCCTTGAGATGGGAGGCGCCGAGCTCGACCGCGCTGCGGACCGGGCCCTTGCCCTCCATCGCCTTGCGGCCGCCCTCCAGCGCAAGCTTGGCGAAGCCGGGGCTTCTGCCTTCCGCGATGTCGTTGAGCTTGTTGGTGCTCTGGCCGAGCTTTCGGCCGGCGGACATCAGCGCCTGCTGCGCCTGCGCCGCCAGGAAACTCTGCAGTTCTTCCTTCACCCGCTGGATGGCGGGGTTGTCCCCGCTCAGCGGCGACGTCTTCTCAGCCACGGTCCCGGCCTCCCTTCGAGGCGGCCCTCTTCGCGGCGGTCGTCTTGGACGCCGTCTTCTTCGTGGCGCGCCGCGCGGGCGCGGCCGTCTTCTTGGCCGTCGTCCGTCGTGCGGCGGTCTTCTTCTGCGGGGCCGCCTTCTTCTGCGGCTCGCGGCGCTCGCGGTGCTCTTCCTCGTCGCCACCGTCCTCGCCATCGGCGCTGTCCCGCGCCTCTGCGTCCTCTGTGTCCTCTGCGTGTCCCTCGTCCTCGTCCCGGGATCCGGGGACGACGCCCTGGAGCCGGTCCTGCACACCCAGCGTGCGGCCGTGCAGCCGGTCGGCGAACCCTTCGAGCTGCCGGTTGACGAGCGCGCCGGTCGCGGCCTTGCCCACGCCGCCGAGGTCCTGCCGCAGCTGATCGCCCAACTCCTTGAACTGCGGGTTGTTCTGCAGCTGCTGGGTGACGAACTCCCCGATGGCCTTCGGGCTCAGCTGGAGTCGCTTGCCTGCCACCAGCGTGCCGACGGCAAACGCCAGCTTCGCCTTCTTCGTACGCCCGAGCACGTACCCCGCCCCCACAGCGAGGCCAAGAACCAGCCTGTTGTTCATCATCCCTGCTCTCTGTTCTGCATCGCCTCGAGCCGGTCGAGGAGCTCGTCCTCCCGGCGGTCGAATTCGGCTTCGTCGATCTCGCCCGCGTCCAGTTGGTCCGACAGCCGGGCGAGTTCGCTCTGAATGGCCGAAGGGTCGTAGTACTGCCGCTCGGCCTCGTCCACCACCTGCTGCAGCACCCAGAAGGTGCCGCGCACCGGGGCGGCGGGCAGAAGCAGCAGTTCGGAGATGAGGCCCATGGCTCACTCCACGAAGCTGTAGGGAGGAAGCGGTCCGGTGACCGTCAGCACGAGGTGCGGCTGCTCCACACGGAGCGCGTCGACCGCGTTCACGAAGTCGGCGCTGCGCTCGCGGTTCACCAGGAAGGAGAGGTTCGCGAGCCAGCCGACGCTCTGCGGCCCGGCGCTCGCCTCCTCACAGACGCCTTCCAGCGTCGCCCGCACCAGATCGCCGTCACGGGCCTCGCGCTGCTGGACGGCCGCCGCGATGCGCTCGCCGAGCTGGATCTTCTGCTCGTGGGTGCCACCGCCCGCGGTCCGGTTCGCCTCGGCCAGGGAGCGCAGCTCGGGGTCGTCGGCGAGTACCCGGTGCAGCACCGACTCCTCGTCGTGCGAGGCCTTCACGTTGTACTCGACCTTGCCGTCCAGAGCGCCCAGGCGCTCCAGATAGTGCTCCTCGCGCTCGGCGAGGACGGCGGCGAGCGTCTCGTCGTCGGGTGACACTCCGCCGAACCGCAGCGGAAGGACGGAGCCGGACTCGCCGGCCTGACGCAGGACGTTCTGGTGCGCCAGCAGGTCGCGCCGCTTGGGCCTCAGGTTGTCGGGGGCGTCGCTGACCAGAGCGGCGAGCTGCCCCTGGCGGATGACGCGTACGGGCCGCGGCGGGTCACCGATACCGTCCGCCTTGTCCGGGAGGCTCGGGTGCGAGCTCCTGGCTATGCCGTAGACATAGGTACTCACTCCGTCTCCTCCTCCTTCTTGCGTGCCGCCGGGCGGCGGGTACGGGAACTGCGCGGCTTGGACTCGGTCTGGCTCTCGTCACGCGCCTGCTGGAAGGAGTCCGAGATCGTCTGCGCGGCACCCGAGAGCGCGCCCTTGGTCTTGCCGCGGGCACCCGACTCGGTCATCTCGCCGACCAGCTCGGGCAGACCCGGGTCCTTGTGCGGTCCGGACTCCAGGTCGAGGCGGTTGCACGCCTCGGCGAAGCGCAGATACGTGTCCACGCTGGCCACGACGACACGTATGTCGATCTTCAGGATCTCGATACCGACGAGGGAGACCCTCACGAAGGCGTCGATGACGAGTCCCCGGTCGAGAATGAGTTCCAGGACGTCGTAGAGGCCGCTCGAGCCACCACCACGTCCTTGCTGCTGCTGCTGTGCCGGCACAACGGTCATTGCCGTCAGCCCTCCTCAATGAAGTGATGCACGGCGGCCGCCTACTTGGGGTCGGCCCTGCCGCGCTCGTATCGGCGTATGCGCCGGTATCCGCTCAGCTCGCCCTGTTCGTCGAGCGTCACCTGGTAGGTGGCCAGAAGGCTGGTCGTGGTGGGGACGCGCTCCATCTCGAGCACCTCCACCTCCAGCGACCAGCCGTCCTCCGTCCGCTCGAACGACGAGACCGATTCGGCTTCCCGGCCGGTGAGCTCCGTCAGCTGTGCGCATGCCTGACGCAGCACATCCATCGGACCCGGCCTGGAAGCCTCGCTCCGGCTCTTGTTGTCTGTGTTCTCTGCTGAATTCGCCATGGCTCCTCCCGACTGCGTGTTGCACGTCTGCGCCCGTCCAAACCCTGGACAGGCACCGGTCGCGTTCTTTCGGCATGCCGTCACCGCTGGTGCGGGCGAGAGTGGAGGCAACGACGGCCGCACAGGAAGGAGCCGTGATGGATCCGGTCGAGGCGCTGGACAGAGTGGCTTTTCTGCTGGAGCGCTCGCTCGCGGAGACCTACCGGGTCCGTGCCTTCCGCAACGCGGCGGCGGCCCTCGCGGCGATGCCGCGGAAAGAGATCGCCGAACGGGCCGACGCGGGGACTCTGGAAGCGGTCAAGGGCATCGGCCCGAAGACCGCGAAGGTCGTCCGGGAGGCCCTCGCCGGTGGGGTGCCGACCTATCTGGAGCGCCTGGAGGAGGAGGCGTCCGCACCCCTCGCGGACGGCGGCGGGGAGCTGCGGGCCCTGCTGCGCGGAGACTGCCATGTGCACTCGGACTGGTCGGACGGCGGCAGCTCCATCGAGGAGATGGGCCGGGCGGCGATCGCCCTGGGGCACGAGTGGGTGGTGCTCACCGATCACTCGCCCCGGCTGACGGTGGCGCGGGGGCTGTCCGCCGAGCGGCTGCGCGAGCAGTTGGACGTGGTGGCCGAGCTGAACCGGCAGTGGGCGCCCTTCCGGCTCCTCACCGGCATCGAGTGCGACATCCTGCTGGACGGCTCGCTCGACCAGGAGGACGAGTTGCTGGACCGGCTCGATCTCGTGGTGGCCTCCGTCCACTCCGAACTGCGGATGGAGCCCGCGAAGATGACCCCGCGCATGATCAGGGCGGTGCAGAACCCGCTGGTCGACGTCCTCGGCCACTGCACGGGCCGGCTGGTCACCGGCCGGGGCAGGCCGGAGTCCCGGTTCGACGAGGCCGCGGTCTTCGAGGCCTGCGCCGCGCACGATACGGCCGTGGAGATCAACAGCAGGCCGGAGAGGCTCGATCCGCCGATGCGTCTGCTGCGGACCGCCGTCGAGGCGGGTGTGCGGTTCGCCATCGACACGGACGCGCACGCGCCGGGCCAGCTGGACTGGCAGATCCTCGGCTGCGACCGGGCCGAGCGTGCGGGCGTTCCGGCGGAGCGAGTCATCAACACCCTGAGCGCGGCCGACCTGCTCGACACGGTGGCTCAGGCCCCGGGACACAAGGACTGAAGTCCCGTTTTCACGGTCGTTGCCCGGGCACCCGTTCCCTTCGTACGCACCCCGTACAGATCGAGGAGAGGAACGACATGTCTGTGGTGAAGAGCACGCTCACCGACGAGGCCCGGCAGGTGACCGGAGACGCGCTTCAGGGGACCCTGGTGGACCTGCTCGATCTCTCGCTGCTCGCGAAGCAGGCGCACTGGAACATCGTGGGCCCCCGATTCCGCAGCATCCACCTGCAACTCGACGAGGTCGTGGACACGGCTCGGCAGTACGCCGACACCGTGGCCGAGCGGGCCGCGTCGCTCGGCGTCACCCCCGACGGGCGGGTCGAGACGGTGGCCAAGACCAGCGCTCTGCCGCATGTGGAGGAAGGGTGGCTGAAGGACACCGACGTGGTCGAGCTGCTCGTCGAGGCGCTCAACACGGCGATCCTGCGGTTGCGTGAACGGATCACGGTGACCGAGGAGTCGGACCTGGTGACCCAGGATCTGCTGATCGGGCTGACCGCCGTGCTGGAGCAGCAGAGTTGGATGTTCCAGGCCGAGAACTGGCCGAGGAAGAAGTGACCGTGCGGTGTACGAGCCGTGTGTCCGCGACGACCGCGGGTACGCGAGGCGCATGACAGTCCACAAGACAAGCGTGCTCGTACTGGACTGCGCCGAACCGATGGAACTGGCGGAGTTCTACGCCGGCCTGTTCGGCGCAGAGGTTCACGTCGGGACCGATCCCGACTTCGTGGAGATCGTCGGTCAGGACGGTGTCCACATGGCCATCCACCGTGACTTCGGCTACGCACCCCCGAGCTGGCCGCGGCCCGAGGACTCCCAACAGGCCCATCTGCGCATCCTCGTGGAGCGCGGCGACATGGACGAGGCGGAGCGTGAAGCCGTGAGTCTGGGGGCGAGGCCGGTGGACACGAAGGACAACAGCGGTCCGCGCGATGTCCGTATCTACTCCGACCCTGCCGGTCATTCGTTCTCGCTGGCCGTCTCGCCGCAGCCGCGCCGCAGTACGCGGCAGGCGCGCAAGGACGAGCTGACGGCGATCGTCGAGGCCGAGCGGGGCACCGCCACCTGACCGACGACCGGCCTGG
Source organism: Streptomyces sp. AM8-1-1 (assembly GCF_032229325.1). NCBI lineage: Bacteria > Bacillati > Actinomycetota > Actinomycetes > Kitasatosporales > Streptomycetaceae > Streptomyces > Streptomyces sp. AM8-1-1. Next base: position 7,423,521 of record NZ_CP135086.1, on the reverse strand, counting down.
GACGAGGAGGACGAGGTGGGCCGGCGGCGTCCGGTCCACCGCCCCGACGTCCCGCGCGGCGGGCCGACCGTGTGACGGTCGGCCCGTTGCCGTTGCCCGCGCCGCACACTCCGCCCCTGTGCGACCACCCGTCTGTGACGCCGCGCCCGGCGGCCGCGCGGGGCCGAACGGATCGGGGCGGCCGGCGCCCCGGCGACGCTCGCCCACCTCCCCGACCTGCGGCTCAGGAAGGCTGTTCGCGGTCCGTACCACGGTCCTTCACACCCCTGACACCACCGCGTCCCTTCCCTTCCCTTCGCTCCTCTTGGACACTCCGCCAGACCCTTCCCCCTACTCCAAGAGGGCCCATCTTCATGCCTGAACTCAATCGGCGCCGTTTTCTCCAGATCGCCGGCGCGACCGCGGGCTTCTCGGCACTGTCGAGCAGCATCGACCGCGCGGCGGCCATTCCGGCCGGGCGCCGCTCCGGCACCATCAAGGACGTCGAGCACATCGTCGTCCTGATGCAGGAGAACCGTTCCTTCGATCACTACTTCGGCGCGCTGAAGGGAGTGCGGGGATTCGGCGACCCCCGTCCGGTGACCACCGGCCCGGGCAAGTCGGTGTGGCACCAGTCGGACGGTACGAAGGACGTGCTCCCCTACCACCCCGACGCCGAGGACCTCGGCATGCAGTTCATCGCGGGGCTCAACCACGACTGGGCGGGCGGCCACAAGGCCTGGAACAACGGCAGGTACGACCAATGGATCCCCGCCAAGTCCGCGGGAACGATGGCCTATCTGACCCGCCAGGACATCCCGTTCCACTACGCGCTGGCCGACGCCTTCACCGTGTGCGACGCCTACCACTGCTCGTTCATCGGAGCGACCGACCCCAACCGCTACTACATGTGGTCGGGTCACACGGGCAACGACGGCAAGGGCGGCGGCCCGGTCCTCGGCAACGACGAACTCGGCTACGACTGGACGACGTACCCCGAGCGTCTCGAACGGGCCGGTGTCTCCTGGAAGATCTACCAGGACATCGGCGACGGCCTCGACGCCGGCGGCTCCTGGGGCTGGATCGAGGACGCGTACCGCGGGAACTACGGCGACAACTCCCTGCTGTACTTCAACAAGTACCGCAACGCCAAGCCCGGCGACCCGCTCTTCGACAAGGCCCGCACCGGTACGGACGTCAAGAACGGCGACGGCTACTTCGACCGCCTCAAGGCCGACGTCAAGGCCGGGAAGCTGCCGCAGATCTCCTGGATCGCCGCTCCCGAGGCCTTCACCGAGCACCCGAACTGGCCCGCGAACTACGGCGCCTGGTACATCGCGCAGATCCTGGACGCGCTCACCTCCAACCCGGAGGTGTGGAGCAGGACCGCCCTGTTCATCACGTACGACGAGAACGACGGGTACTTCGACCATGTGGCCCCGCCCTATCCGCCGGCCTCCGCCGCTCAGGGGCTGTCGACGGTGGACACGGCACTCGACCGGTTCGCCGGCAACGGCAGCTACGCCGCCGGTCCCTACGGCCTCGGCCAGCGCGTTCCGATGCTCGTCGTGTCCCCGTGGAGCACGGGCGGGTTCGTCTGTTCGGAGACGTTCGACCACACCTCGATCCTCCGTTTCATGGAGGCGCGCTTCGGCGTCGCCGAGCCGAACATCTCGCCGTGGCGGCGCGCGGTCTGCGGCGACCTCACCTCGGCCTTCGACTTCGGCCTGCGCAACACCGATCCCGCCGGGCTCCCGGACACCGACGCCTACGAACCGCCGGACAACGACCGGCACCCGGACTATGTGCCGAAGCCGCCCGCCACGGCCGTGCTGCCCCGGCAGGAGAAGGGGTCGAGGCCGGCGCGTCCGCTGCCGTACGCACCGCTGGTCGACGGCGCCTCGACGCCGTCCACCGGGCGTTTCACGCTGACCTTCAGCGGTGGAGCGGCAGCGGGTGCCTTCTTCCTGGTGGCCGCCGGCAACCGGACCGACGGGCCGTGGACGTACACCACGGCCGCGGGCCAGAAGGTCTCCGACACCTGGAACACCGCGTACTCCCAGGGCGCGTACGACCTCACCGTGTACGGCCCCAACGGCTTCGTGCGCGGCTTCAGGGGCCCGGGCACGACGGCCGGCCCCGAGGTGACGGCCCGCCATGTGGCGGGTACCGGCTCCGTCGAGCTCACCCTGACGAACGCGGGCAGCACCACCCGCCGGCTGACGGTCACGAACGCCTACGGCGGCAAGAAGCAGACGTTCACCGTGGGGCCCGGCGGACGCGTCGTGCACGTCGTGGACCTCCAGGCCGGTAAGCGCTGGTACGACCTGAGCGTGGTGTCCGACAAGGACGCGGGCTTCCTGCGGCGCTTCGCCGGTCATGTCGAGAACGGCCGCCCCGGCGTCAGCGACCCGGCGATCCTCACCGCCTGAGCCGCTGTCACGGGCCCCTGTGCATCGAGCCCTTCGCTTCGGGGGCCGCACTTCACCGGGCCGGGGCCGTTCGCCGTTACGGCGGACGGCCCCTACACGGCGCCCGGCAGGCGGCTCCTGGCGTGCCGACGCACCTTTTGCACCACCTTCATGATTTCTTCGGTTCATCGGACCACCCGAGCCCCGGTGCCGGAGGAGTCATCCATGCGCAGTTTCGCTGTCACGGCTGTTCTGATCGCCGCACTGGCGTCGGGTGGCTCCCTCTGGGCGGCCGAAGGCGCCGCATCCCCCGAGGGCATCGGCGACAGGGCCGCCGGCACCAACATCCTGGTCGTCGGGCTGGACCGCCGTACCGGCATCTCCTCCGAGGACCGCAAACGCCTCCATGTGGGCGGCAAGGAGTGCAACTGCACGGACGTGATGATGGTGGTCCACCTCGCCGAGGACGAGCGGCGGGCGACCGTGGTGTCCGTCCCCCGCGACTCGTACGTCGAGTTCGCCGACCACGGCCATCCCCGCCACTCCGGGAAGATCAACGGCGCCTTCCAGCACGGTGGCGGCGACCTGGCCGTACGGACGGTGGAGAAGGCGACCGGGCTGCGGATCGACCACTATCTGGAGACCGACTTCACCGGCTTCGCCGACACCGTGGACCGGCTGGGAGGCGCCACGGTGTGCACGGACAAGACCCTGGTGGACACCGGCTCCGGGCTGCGACTCCCCAAGGGCACCCACCATGTGGACGGCAACCGGGCTCTGCGCTACGCCCGCGCCCGTCACGTCACACCGCCGGGCGATCTCGGCCGGGTACGCCGCCAGCAGCGTCTGCTGATCGAGATGGTGACCCGGCTGCGCGGCGAGGGGGCCTTCGCGAACCCGGCGTCCTCGGTGCTCACCGCCCTGGAGCTGACGAAGGCGGTCCGCACCGACGCGCACACCGGGCTCGACGATCTGATGCATCTCGGCCTCGCGCTCGGACGGCTGACGGCCGAGCAGACGGAGTTCGCGACCGTGCCGATCGCGGACTTCGACCACCGGGTGCCCGAATGGGGGTCGACGCTGCTGTGGGACGAGCCCCGGTCGGCGGCGCTGTGGGCGGCACTGCGCGAGGACCGGCCCATCGTCGGCGACACGGGCATCCGGCCCAGCACGGACACCCCCGTCGAGATGGCTCCGGGCTCGATCCGCGCACGGGTCGACGATCCCGCCGTGGCACGTGCCCTGCGGGCCGACGGCTTCGTCGTCGAGGACACACCGGCAGGGCCGCGGCCGCCGGGGCCCACCGTGATCACCTACGACCCGCACCGGGAGCGTTACGCGGCCTCGCTCGCCGCGGCGATCCCGGGAGCCCGGCTCCGTGCCGTTCCCGGCCACGGCGAGGTCTTCGATGTGCGGGTCGGCGCCCGGGCGTCGACCGTGATCAAGGTCGTCCACGATCGCAGCAGCGTGGAGGGCGCACCGGTCCACGGGAACGAACTGCGCTGCGCGCCGAAGGCCGTGAAGCCGGCCGGCTGACGAAAAGCCGTGTCCTGAGCCCGGCCGACAGCGGTCGGCGGCGGTCAGTCGCCCGCGGCCGGGGTGGGTGCCTTCTTCAGCACACCGATCTTGTCGATGCGGTGCTCGGGGTTGTGCCGGTCGTCGCGCCAGAAGTTGCCGGCGGCGTCGTCCTCGGGAGTGGCACAGGTGGAGACCGTGATCATCGCCTGGGTGGGCTTCTCGCCCGGCTTCCCCGGAACGGGAGCGCGCTGCGCGGCGAGCGAGCTGTCCGAGCGGAAGGACGTCTGCCGGGTGCCGGTGATCTCGTACTCGTAGACGAGACCGCCCTCCTCGACGATCACCGAGTCACCGTTCTTGAGCGAGGGAAGGTCCCGCAGCGGTCCGCCCGCGGACAGCCGGTGGGCGGTGACCAGGTAGTTTCCGATGTCACCGGGGCCGACGCCGCCGCTCTCGCCGTACGGGCTGGCGCCTACGCCACGGTTCTGGATGCGGGTGCCCGGCCAGTCGTCGGTCGTGCCTTCGTAGGGCACGACTCGGAGGTCCTCGAGCCCGATCGCCGGGATGGACAGCAGCGCGGTCTCGGTCCGCGGGGTGGTCCGGTCGGCGGGCTCCACCGAGGGCGAGCTCGTCGCCGGCGCTTTCACCGGCTCCTTCGCCGCGCCCGGGGCCGGCGCGGGGGGCTCGGACGCGGTGCCGGCCGTGGGAGCCGTGACGGTCCCGGTCCGCAGCGCGTCGGAGGTGTCGGCGGCGCCCGTCGAACAGCCGGCGAGCACCACGACGAGTGCGCCGGCGAGGGTTGCGGGGACTGCTCGGGACAGGTGCATGGAGTTCCCGGGGATCCGGTGGAGGGCGGCCACGGCGTGGCCGCCACTTCGAGCATAAAACGCCCGGACTCGATCAGGTGTTCCCCGTAGGGTGGCCGCCATGGCACGAGCGGTCCTGTACTGCAGCGATGTCCTCGCACCCCGCCGCGTGGACGAGCACTTCGCGGCGGAGGCGCGCGCGGTCCGTGAGCACGGCGGCCGGGTGGCGCTGATCGACCACGACGCGCTGATCGGCGGCGACGCAGAACAGGCGGTCGCGAGAGTCCCGCATGGAGCGGCCGGGGCCTGGTACCGGGGCTGGATGATGCCGTCCCACCGGTACGAGGCGCTGGCGGAAGCCGTACGCCTGCGGGGCGGCAGCCTGGTCGTCGCGCCCGGGCAGTACCGGGCCGCCCATGAGCTGCCCGGCTGGTACGACGCGTTCTGCGGGATCACCCCCGAGAGCGTGTGGATCCCGTCCACGCCCGGTCGCGTCCCTGCGCAGGAGGACCTTGCCGCGGCTGCCGGGAAACTCCCCGGCGGGCCGGGGATCGTGAAGGACTACGTCAAGTCCCGCAAACACGAGTGGGACGAGGCGTGCTTCGTCCCCGACCTCGCCGACACCGCCCGGCTCGCGCAGATCGTGCGGCGCTTCGTGGCTCTCCAGGGCGACGATCTGGCCGGAGGGCTCGTCCTGCGGGCGTACGAGTCGTTCGTACGGCCCCGGTCCACCGCGACCGAGGCGCGGGTGTGGTGGCTCGACGGCGAACCCCGCCTGGTGACGGCGCATCCCGACAGCGTCTCCCCGCATCCTCCGGAGCCCGAGCTGGGGCATGTGCGGGCCGCGGTACGGCGTCTCGGCTGCCGTTTCGTCACCACCGACCTCGCCCTGCGCACGGACGGGGCGTGGCGGGTGGTGGAGGTCGGGGACGGCCAGGTGAGCGATGTCCACCGGGACGTGGCGCACGCGGCGATCGCGGGCTTGCTGGTGGACGGGGCGCACGGCGACTGAGGCGCCGTACGGGGGCGGAGGCGGGTCAGTCCGGGCTCCGCGTCCGGGGGCAGCGCGCGGGCCTCGGACCCGTCGCGGAGTCCCGCCGCGGTCCTTCCCTTGGACGAACACCCGCGCCCCCGCGATCCTGGGTATGACGGGACCCACGACCGAGATCGCCGGGCACGCCGGGAAAGGTTCCCGCGCTTGACGGCGGGGCCCGACAGTGCTGGGTTTCTGTACAGAGCCCCAGCCGTCCGCGTCATCAGGAGGAACCCATGAGGATGCTCATCAATGTCCCGGAGACCGTGGTCGAGGACGCCCTGCGCGGGATGGCGGCAGCTCACCCCGAGCTGAACGTGGACGTGGAGAACCGGGTGATCGTACGGCGGGACGCGCCGGTCGCCGGGAAGGTCGGTCTGATATCCGGAGGCGGGTCCGGCCACGAACCGCTGCACGGCGGATTCGTCGGTCCCGGCATGCTGTCCGCCGCGTGTCCCGGGGAGGTCTTCACCAGCCCGGTCCCTGACCAGATGGCGCGGGCCGCCTCCGCGGTCGACAGCGGCCAGGGCGTGCTGTTCATCGTGAAGAACTACACCGGGGACGTCCTCAACTTCGACATGGCCGCCGAGCTCGCCGAGGACGAAGGCGTGCAGGTCGCGAAGGTCCTGGTCAACGATGACGTGGCGGTGACCGACAGCCTGTTCACGGCGGGTCGGCGCGGTACCGGCGCGACCCTCTTCGTCGAGAAGATCGCCGGAGCGGCCGCCGACGCGGGGATGCCGCTGGAGCGGGTGGAGTCGATCGCCCGGCAGGTCAACGAGAACTCCCGCAGCTTCGGTGTCGCGCTGACCGCGGTCACCACCCCTGCCAAGGGCACCCCGACCTTCGATCTCCCCTCGGGCGAGCTGGAACTGGGCATCGGCATCCACGGCGAGCCGGGCCGGGAGCGGCGCCCGATGATGACCTCGCGGGAGATCGCGGACTTCGCCGTCGACGCCGTTCTCGTGGACCGGCCGCCGACGGGTCCCGTACTGGTGCTCGTCAACGGCATGGGCAGCACCCCTCTGCTGGAGCTGTACGGCTTCAACGCCGAGGTCCAGCGCGTGCTGGCGGAGCGCGGTGTGTCCGTCGCCCGTACGCTCGTCGGGAACTACGTGACCTCGCTCGACATGGCGGGCTGCTCGGTGACGCTGTGCCAGGTCGACGAGGAGATGCTGCGGCTGTGGGACGCGCCGGTGGAGACGCCCGCGCTCCGCTGGGGCCGTTGAACCGACCGGGACCGACTGACCTCAGGGAGTGCATGTGCTCGACGCCGACTTCTTCCACCGCTGGCTGACCGCGGTCGCGGTTCTGGTCGACCGCGAGGCGGCGCATCTCACGGAGCTGGACTCGGCGATCGGCGACGCCGACCACGGCAGCAACCTCCAGCGCGGTTTCACCGCGGTGACCGCGACGCTGAACAAGGACGCGCCGCAGACTCCCGGAGCCGTGCTGACCCTGGCCGGGCGGCAGTTGATCTCCACCGTGGGCGGCGCGTCCGGACCGCTGTACGGAACGCTGCTGCGCCGCACCGGCAAAGCCCTCGGCGACGACGCCGAGGTGACTCCCGCACAGCTGGCCGAGGCGCTGCGCGCAGGCGTCGCGGCCGTGGCGCAGCTCGGTGGTGCCAAGGCCGGCGACAAGACGATGCTGGACGCGCTCGAACCGGCGGTCGCGGCACTCGGCGACACGACCGAGTCCTTCGCCGCGGCCCGTGACGCCGCGCGGGAGGGCGCCCTGGCCACGGTCCCCCTGCAGGCCCGTAAGGGCCGGGCCAGCTATCTGGGTGAGCGCAGCATCGGGCACCAGGATCCGGGGGCGACCTCGTCGGCGCTCCTGCTGGCGGCCCTCGCGGAGGTGGCGGCATGAGCGAGGGGAGCACGGTCGGGATCGTTCTCGTCTCGCACAGCAAGGAGGTGGCGGCGGCCGTCGCCGCCCTGGCCACCGGACTGGCGGGTGGCCGGGCCGCGCCCGTCGCTCCGGCCGGCGGCACCCCCGACGGCGGTCTCGGCACCAGCTCCGAGCTGATCGCCGAGGCGGCGGCCTCGGTCGACGGGGGCGCCGGGGTGGCCGTACTCGTCGATCTGGGCAGCGCCGTCCTGACGGTGAAGGCCCTGCTCGCCGAGGGTGACGAACTCCCGGACGCCACGCGGCTGATCGACGCGCCGTTCCTGGAGGGTGCGGTGGCCGCGGTGGTCACCGCGTCGGCGGGGGGCGACCTGGACGCGGTGGAGGCCGCGGCCTCCGAGGCGTACGGCTACCGGAAGGTGTGAGCCCGCGGTCCCCACGCCCGGGGAGCGTGGGGGCCGTTCGGCCCCCCAGGAGTGGCAGGGGCCGGACGGCGCTCCTAGCGTCGGTCTCGTTGTGGTGCATTTCCTACCAACGGAGACCTGACCATGCGTGCCCTACGAGTCGCGTCCCTGGCCCTCGCCGGCACCGTCGCCGCGCTGGCCCTCGGCGCCCCGGCCGCTCTCGCCGAGGACGAGGGGACCGTCACCTCGTTCGGCTTCACTGTCAGCCCGGAGGACGTCGAGCCCGGCGGCACCGTGACGCTAGGCGCCACGGAATGCGAATCCCCCACCGTCACCGCCTCGTCGGGTGTCTTCGACACCGTGACCCTCTCCGAGGGGCTGCCCGCCACGGCGACCGTCTCCGATGACGCCGAGCCGGGTGCCGAGTACGACGTGACCTTCGACTGCGAGGGCGAGAAGGGCACGGCGAAACTGAGCGTCGGCGCCGGCGGGGTCCCCCACACGACTCCCTCCGCCGGGACGCACACCGGCTCCACGGACGACCTGAGCGGACTCACGAAACCCGGCGGCGGTGTGCAGGCCGGATCCGGCGGCAGTCTCTCCGGCCTCAGCCCGACACAGATCGCTCTGGGTTCCCTGCTGGTCGCGGGTGCGGTCGGCGGCGGTATCGTCCTGCTGCGCCGGCGTGCCGGGGACAGCGTCTGAGCGGCGCGTCCGTGCACACGACCGCCCGGCGCAGCTCGTGGTTCACCCTCGTGTGCGTGCTGCTGCTCGGCCTGTTCTTCCTGCGCAACGGGTCGACGGAGACCGCCGAGGGGCCGCCCCGCCCCGTCGCCGCTGCCGCCGCCCCGCACCGGGCCGCAGGACCGCTGCCGCCCGCGCCCGGTCCCCTGCCGCACTCGCCGCCGAAGCGGATCAGCGTGTCCACCCTGCGGCTCGACGCCCCCGTGACCCGCGTCGGGCTCGACGACGACGGCTGGGTGGCGACACCGCCGCTGACGAACAACAACCTGACCGGCTGGTACATGGGCGCCGCCTCTCCCGGCGAGCGCGGCACCTCCGTGATGGTGGGTCATGTCGACAATCCCGCCGGACCCGCGGTGTTCTATCTGCTGGGCTCGCTGGAGCCGGGCAATCGCATCGACGTCGCGCGCGAGGACGGACGCACCGCGGTCTTCTCCGTCTACGGCGTAGAGATGTACGCCAAGAAGGACTTCCCCGCCGACCGTGTCTACCGGGACGGGCCGGACCCGGAACTCCGCCTGATCACCTGCGGTGGCGGCTACTCCGCGAAGACGGGTTACGACGCCAATGTGGTCGCCTTCGCCCGCCTCGTCGACGTGCGCTGAGTCAGATCAGCGCGCAGGCCTCCTGCCCGGACAGCCCGCGGCCCGTACGGTGGGCCCGCGTGTAGCGCTCGTCACCGAGCACCCTCCTGAGGTCGCTCTCGGCCCGCCGGCGCACCTCGTGCCGGTCGTCGAAGGGCTGGAAGCCGAACCCGCCGGGCTGCCCGCCGATGCTGTCGTAGGCGCCGAGCAGCCGCGCACCGTCCTCGGCCGCGTCGAGATGGGCCATCGCCCAGGCCGCGCACAGGAACTGATCGGCGACCAGCTGCGGGGCCACGAGGTGCGCCATGGTGTCCAGTTGCCCCACCGCGTCCCTGACCCGGTCCCGGGCCCGCACGTACGCGCCGTCGACGCAGGCCAGCCAGCCGTGCATACCGACGAGCAGGCCGCGGAACAGCGCGGGCGCGGAGGCGGACAGCTCGCGCTCCATCCCCTCCAGCTGACCGCGCGCGCATCCGGTGCGGCCGATCGCGCCGTAGTGGCGGGTCAGTGCCATACGGGCGGTGCTCAGCACCTCCCCGGTGTAGCCCTCGGAGCGGTCGATCACCTCGAGGAGCTGCCGCTCGGCGTCGGCGCGCTCGTCATCGTTCCCGGCCGTCTTCAGCGCCAGGGTGGCGAGCCGGGACCGGAGCACGAGCACCTGGGCGCCGGCTCCCACGCGGGCGGAACTGCGCATGGCCTCCTCGAAGTCCGCGGCGGCCTCCTCGTACCTCCCCCGTCTGTCGTACTCCTCGCCCCGCGCCGAAAGCGACTCCGCGATGCCCCACTGGTCCCCTGCCGTGCGGAAGAGCGCCAGCGCGCGGTCGGCGTCCGCGGCCGGCCGCGCCGGGCCGGCAGGGTGTCCGATCACCTTGGCCCGCATCAGCAGGAGGAGTGCCAGATCCCAGCCCTCGGCCTGCCCGTCGCTTCCGGCGACGATGGCGTCGAAGGTCTCGGCGAGCCCGCCGAACTCACCGGTCATCAGACGCGCGAAGAACCACATCGTGGCCGGCTGGCGGCTCAGCTGCGGCAGGCCGGGCCGGTAGGCGGCGACCACTCCGCGCAGATACTCCTGGGTCGCCGGATCGTCCATGGCCGTGCCGATCCGGTCGTCGCTCGCGATCACCATCAGCCGTATTCCGCGCCGGGCCTCCCACAGGACCTCCTCGGGCCAGGGCGGGGCGAGGTCCGTGCACCGTGCGGGCATGGGCTCCGCCGCCCGGACCGGGGCCCGGAACGGATCGGGTCCGAGCGCCGCCACGGCGGCCGACCAGGCGCGGGCGTCGGCCTGGTGGGCGCGCTGCTGCCAGAACCAGCTCATCGACAGCGCCAGGCAGAGCGCTTCCTGCTCCTCGTCCAGCCGCACCGCCGTGCGCAGGGCGGTGCGTACGTTGTCGTGCTCGGCCTCGAAGCGGTCCAGCCAGTCGGCCTGACCCGGACCTCTCAGCTCCGGCTCGCCGGTGCGGGCCAGCTCCCGGTAGGCGCGCAGATGGCGCCGTTCCACGGCGGTCCGTTCGCCGGCCTCGGTGAGCCGCTGCCCCGCGTACTCGGCCACGGTCTCGAGCAGTCGGTAGCGCATCCCGTCCGGTCCGTCCGGGACGGCGACCACCAGCGACTTGTCGACAAGGCCGGTCAGCCCGTCCAGGGCGCCCGGACCGCACACCTCCTCGGCCTGGGGCAGCGCGCAGCCACCGGAGAAGACGGCGAGCCTGCGCAGTACGGTGCGTTCCTGCGCGCCCAGCAGGTCCCACGACCAGTCGACGACCGCACGCAGCGTCTGCTGACGGGGCAGCACCGTGCGGCCTCCGCCGGTGAGCAGGCGGAACCGGTCGTCGAGCCGGTCCGCGATCTGCCGCGGCGTCAGGGCGCGCAACCGGGCGGCGGCCAGTTCGAGGGCGAGCGGAAGGCCGTCGAGCCGTCGGCAGATCTCGGCGCAGGCCGCCGGGTCCTCGTCCGTACGGAAGCCCGCGCGTACGGCCGCGCCACGGTCGCCGAGGAGGACGAGAGCGACGTCCTGCGGCAGCGGCCCGACGCCCTGCACGGTCTCTCCGGGCACGCCGAGCGGCTCGCGGCTGGTGGCCAGGACGCGTACGCCGGGGCAGCCGGTGAGGAGTGCTTCGGCCAGCCGGGCGGCGGCGCCGATCACATGCTCGCAGTTGTCCAGGACGAGCAGCATCCGCCTCCGTGCGCAGTGCTCGACCAGATGCGTGAGCGGGTCGCGGACGACACTCTCGGCGGCGGACGGCCCGCGGACCTGTGTCTCGCGGGCGCCGAGCGCGGTCAGCACGGCCTCGGCGACGGCGTTTTCGTCGCCCGCACCGGCCAGGGCTGCCACCCACACGCCGTCGGGCCAGGTCCCGGCGGCGGCGCGGGCGGCCTCCAGGGCGAGCCGGGTCTTGCCCGCACCACCGGGGCCCGTCAGTGTCACCAGTCGTCGGCTCTCCAACGCCCCGGCCAATCCGGCGAGTTCGTCCGTGCGGCCCACGAAGGAGGTGAGCCCGGCGGGGAGATTTCCCCGCCGGGTTGTGCCCGCGGGCGGGGACGGCATGGTGCCCCCGGTCAGCAACCGGCTGTGCAGAGCGCGCAGTTCGGGGCCGGGATCGGCGCCCAGCTGTTTCGCGATGCGCACCCGTACGTCCTCGTACTCCTGAAGGGCCTGCGCCGTGCGGCCCGTCTCGGCGAGGGCTCGGATGTGCAGCGCCTGGAGGGGCTCGTCGAGCGGCGACTCGGCGGCGAGCGGGGCGAGTTCCGGGAGCACGGTGGCCGCGCGGCCGAGTGCGATGTCGGCGGCGATCCTGGCGCGGCGCGCTTCCGTCCGCCGCCGTTCCGCCCGTACCGCGAGCGGATCGGACTCCCGGCCCGGCAGGTCGGCGAGGGCCGGGCCGCGCCACAGGGCGAGCGCCTCGTCCAGCACGGCGGCCGCCTCCTCGGCGTGACCGGCGCCGAGAGCCGCCGCACCCTGCGCGGCCAGACGCTCGAAACGGAAGAGGTCGATGTCGTCCCGGACGGCGGCGAGCCGGTACCCGCCGGGGAGAAGATCCACGGACGCTGCGCCCAGCGTCCGGCGCAGCCGTCCCACCAGCGCCTGAACGGCGGCCGGCGCATCGGCGGGCCGCTGTTCGTCGTCCTGCCACAGCTGTGCGGTCAGCTCGGCCGGGGAGACGGCCCGCCCGCCGCCGGCCGCGAGCGCGGTGAGCAGCGCGCGCAGCCGCGCCCCGCCGAGCCGGGCCTCGGTGCCGTCCGGGCGCAGCACCTGCGTGGGGCCGAGCACGTGGTAGCGGTGGGTCACGCGCCCATTGTCCCCGTTGACGGCAGCGGCCGGTCCATGGCCTGCGGGTGCGGGCGCGCGGCGAAGGGGAGCCCGCGGGCCGGGTGCGCGGCACATCCGGGGAGCGAGCGCCCGCGAACAGACACCGACACCGACACCGGCACCGGCACGGGCACGGGCACGGGCAGCGTGTCCGGGGCCAGGCACCGACAGCCCGGGCGTCCGGAGCCAGGCACCGTGGGTCGCGCGTCCCGGTACGGGGACGGGAACGGGCGACGGCAGGTCGGGCCTGAACCGGCAGGTCCGCGCATCCCCGCACCCGCGCACCCCGCGGCCCCGGCCGGCCACCCGCGCAGCCCACCGGCCGGCCACCCGCACACCGCGCGCGTCCGGCAACGCCCCTTGTCGGACCGTGCTGGCAGACTGGACGAATGTCCGCTCCCCGCCGGCTGTGCCCGGTCTGCCGCCGCGAGATCGCCGTCGTCGGCGGCCGTTTCGCCCGCCATGACCCAGCCGCCTCGCGCACCGCCGCCGAGCTGGTCTCGTGCCCCGGCTCGCTGCGGCAGGCGCCCTACGACCCGGCGGTGCAGCCGTCGCTCGACGGCTCCGTGGTGCCCGCCTTCCCCGGTCAGCTGCCGCTGTTCTGACCGGACGACCCGGCCTCCGCGGCCGCGTGCCCACGGGTGTTCCGGACCGGCCATCCCGCGTTCCCCGGAGGTACGGCAGGACTTCGCGCGACAGCACCCCCGCTCACCGGGTAGATTGGTCTACACCAGTGATGTCTTCAGAGACAGGGATCTTCGTGGAAGTTGTCATCGTTCCGGATTCCGCCGCGGGCGGCGAACTCATCGCCGAAGCCATGGCCGACCTGCTGCGACGCAAGCCCGACGCCCTGCTGGGGGTCGCCACGGGGTCGACCCCGCTGCCGGTCTACGAAGCCCTCGCCGCCAAGGTGCGCGCCGAGGAGGTGGACACCTCCCGGGCCCGGATCTGCCAGCTCGACGAGTACGTGGGCCTGCCGTACGGCCACCCCGAGTCGTACCGGTCGGTGGTTCTGCGTGAGGTCGTCGAACCGCTCGGACTGACCGACGAGGCCTTCATGGGCCCCGACGGCACCGCCGAGGACGTCGCCGCCGCCTGCGCCGCCTACGACCGGGCGCTCGCCGAAGCGGGCGGAGTCGACCTCCAGCTCCTCGGCATCGGCACGGACGGGCACATCGGCTTCAACGAGCCGTGCTCCTCGCTCGCCTCGCGCACCCGGATCAAGACCCTCACGCAGCAGACCCGCCAGGACAACGCCCGGTTCTTCAGCGGTCTCGACGAGGTCCCGCACCATGTGATCACCCAGGGCATCGGCACCATCCTGGAAGCCCGTCACCTGGTCCTGCTGGCCACCGGCGAGGCCAAGGCCGACGCCGTGGCGCTCGCCGTCGAGGGCCCATTGGCCGCCCTGGTCCCCGCATCCGCGCTGCAACTGCATCCGCACGCCACGGTGGTGGTCGACGAGGCGGCGGCGTCCCGGCTGAAGCTCGGCGACTACTTCCGCGCCACCTACGCCGCCAAGCCCGCCTGGCAAGGGCTCTGAGGGACTCGGCGCTCCTGTCGTTCGGATCTCGCCCGCAGATCCGAACGTACAGTCGGCCGCTCTGTCCGACGGCTCACAATATTGTCCCGTTCAGAACATATTCCGCTCCGAACGGCCCTTATCCGCCACCGAGTTGATACGGTGCGCTGGCTCGGCACTTGACGCGCGTTCAACTGACGCACGTACGTGCAGCCCCGGGGGATTTCCATGGACGACGACATATATGACGACATTCATGTGGTCAGAGCCAGTCTGGAGCGGGTCCGACGCCGGGCCGCTCATGTGGTCCGGTACTTCTACGCACATTTGTTCACCCACCATCCCGAGCTGCGCCCGCTGTTCCCACCCGCCATGGACGACCAGTACGACCGGCTGTTCACCGCCCTCGTCCATGTGGTGGAGCACCTCGGGCACCCGGGACTCCCCGCGCATCTGGAGGTCCTGGGCCGCGACCACCGCAAGTTCGGGATTCTGGACGAGGACTACCGGGCGGTCGGCGAGAGCCTCGTCGCCGCGATCAGCCACCACAGCCCGGATTCGTGGGACCGGCGCACGGAGGCGTCCTGGCAGCGGGTGTACGACTACGCCGCCTGCGCCATGACCGGCGGGGCGCGCCGGTCCTGTGCCACCGGCGAGCCTGCCTGGTGGGCGGCGACCATCCTGTCGCACCGGCTCCACGGCGATCACACGGCGGTCGTGCGCGCGTCCGTGTCCGAGCCCTACTCCTGGCTCCCCGGCCAGTACGCGACGATCGAACACCCGGAGCTGCCGGGCGTGTGGCGGCCCTACTCGCTCGCGGGACGCCCGGGCGACAGCCATGTGCTCGAATTCCATGTGGGCCGCGTGCCGGGTGGTCAGCTCAGCAATGTGCTGTGCGACCGGACCGAGCCGGGCCAGGTGCTGCGGCTCGGCGCCGCCTCGGGTTCCGCGCTCACCCCGCCGCCCGACACCGGCGCCGTCACCCTCATCGCCGCCGGCACGGGCTGGGCCCCGGTCAAGTCCGTCCTGGACGCACTGCTCTCCCGCAGGCCCGCACCCCGTATCCGTATCGACGTCGTGGCCCGCGGCGAGTCGCACTTCTACGACGGCGCGGCCCTGGACGACATCCTGCGCAAGCACCCCTGTCTGAGCGCCTATTGGTGGTACCAGGAACGCGGTGAGGGCCGGATGCGGGCCGCGGAACGGCTGCACACACATCTGCGGGAACGCCGGGACTGGCCCGGCGAGACGGTCTACCTCTGCGGGCCGGTGATGTTCGTGCACGAGACCGCGGAGTTACTGCACGAATGCGGGCTGCCGGAGGGCGCGCTCATCCGTGATCCGCTGCCCTCGTCGGTCAGAGCGCGCGGTCACGTCTCCCATGCGGAGGCCTTTCTCGACCCGCCGCCGGTGAACTGGATCGACCCGGACGCCCGCACCCGCCCGCTCGATCTTCCGCTCCCCCTGCCGCAGAGCTCGATCGGTCACTGACCACCGGCCCGGACAGCGCGGCACGAAGAGGCGCACCGCGGCGCCGGTTGCGGAATCCGGCGACGCGGCAGGAACGGGCGGACTCATCTCAGGGGCGTCGCGCGGCTCGCAGTTTCTCGAACTCGCCGACCCAGTACTTCGTACGGTCGAGATACGCCGTCTCGGCCGCGGCGCCGGTCTTCCCGAAGGCACCCGAGTAGGTCTGATAGCCGTGCCCGGCAGGCGGGTTGGCCGCGGCGGGCTCGATGGAGCTGCCCTCGTGCCACTCGTTGAAGGACGTCACGGAGACCCATGCCGGGGAGCCGCCGATCGCCGGATCGAGCGCGTTGTTCCACTCCTTGTCGTAGGTGGCGCCGTTCGAACGGCCCAGTGTGGGTGTGGTGTTGCCGGGCACGGCACGGTCGTCGACATAGCCGGGCGCGACCGAGGGGGCCCAGATGAGGTTGTTCGCGCGGGCGTAGTCACCGGCCTGCTTCCAGCCGGGGGCGGTGGCCCCCGCGATGCCGTCGTAGGTGTAGAGACCGGAGAAGTGGGCGATCTTCGTCGTGTCGGTGGTCTGCGCGAGAACGATGCTGCTCGCCGTGACCTGGTCGAGCGCCGTCCAGTCGGCGATCCGCAGGCTCTCGAAGATGTAGAAGGCCGAGCGGTTGCCGTGGGCGGCGTCCCGGTAGAAGGCGGGGTGGCCGCCGTAGGTCGAGTTCAGGTAGCGGATGTCGTCGACGACGGACTGCGCGGTGCGCCCGGCGTACGGCTCGATGTGCCAGGCCACCTTGATCCCGTGGCGCTGGGCGGCGTCCATGACCCGGCGGGCGATGCCGTCCTCGTAACCGCCGCGGCCCCACCAGCTGTAGACGAGTACGCCCGCACCCGACTGCGCCGTCCATCGCATGTGCTGGTCCACCGCTCCGGTGGTGTCCCCGGAGTCGTACGGCCCGAGGGCCGGGTAGAGGTCGGCGCCGATGTCGTCGGGCGGGGTGCGACCGCCCTGCTGCCAGTGCCGCCAGCTTCCCTGACCCGCGGGCGTGCCGTACCAGGGGTAGTAGAAGAGGTGCACGTTCTGCGAGAGGGCCTCGGTCACCGGCGGCGCCGTCGCGAGGGTGAAGGTGTCGATGTCGAAGAGAGCACCCGCGCCGCCGGTGAAGCGGAGGAACAGGGGTCCGCTCCCGGTCGCGGTGAGGGTCGTGGAGACGGTGGTGAAGGTCTCCCAGCCGCCGGTCGGCGCGACGCGCACCGAGCCGAGCAGCGTGCCCGTCGCGGAACCCGCCCGTACCTCGATGGTGCCCCCGGCTCCTGCCGAGGAGACCTTCGCGGTGAAGGTCCGGGCGCCGGCCGTGGCGACGGACGCGTAGCCCGCCCAGTCGCCGTTCTCGATGTATCCGAGCGTCTGGCCGCCGCTCGCGTTGGCGTGGGCCGCGGGCTGCACGCCCGACCCCGAGGTGTAGGACTCCCCCTCGACGGTCTTCGGCCCGGTTCCGCCCCGCGGGCTGCAGTCGGCGGGGGCGGTGCCTGCCGCGTAGCGGATGCCGCCGAGCAGCAGCGAGCGGAACGCGGGGTCGGCGTACGACTCGGCGGTGTGGCCGAGACCGGTGTAGAACGAGCGTCCCGAACCCTGCGGATGGCACCAGGTGATGGGGTGGTCCCCGCCCATCTCGCCGCCGCTGTACGAGGATTCGTCCAGGCTCTGCAGGACACGGACCCCGGCCCGGGGGTTGGAGCGGTAGTTGTACCACTCGTCGGTCCGGCTCCAGTCGGCTCCGAGGTGGGTGGTCGCGGGGTGCGAGCGGTCCTCGGTCTTCACCGTTGCCCGCTGGATCGCGGGATGGCTCTGGAAGCGGGCGCCGACGAGCTGTTCGTAGTGCGGCCAGCCGTATTCGGTGTCGGCGGCCGCGTGGACGCCGAGGAAGCCGCCGCCCGCGTCGACGTACGACTGGAGCGCGTTCTGCTGCGCGTCGCCGAGCACGTCGCCCGTCGTGTTGAGGAAGACGACGGCTTCGTAGCCCGCGAGTTGGGAGGCGGTGAAAGCGGCGCTGTCCTCGGTGGCGGTGACGGAGAAGTTGTTGGCGGTGCCGAGCGAGCGGATGGCATCGATCCCGGCCGGGATCGAGTCGTGCCGGAAGCCGGCCGTCTTGGAGAACACGAGCACGTCGTAGTCGGCCGCGGCCGCGGTGGCGGGCACGGTCACTGCCCCGGCGAGTCCGAGCGCCAGGGTGGCGAGTAACGCCAGGGAGCGGCGTCCGGGCGTGCGGTGGATGCGTTTCACGATGTCTCCTTCCACCCGTCAGCCGAGGGTGAAGGTGTCGATGTCGAGGAGGGAGCCGGACCCGCCGGTGAACCGGAGGAACAGAGGTCCGGTGCCCGTGGCGGTGAGCGTGGTGGAGACGGTGGTGAAGGTCTCCCAGCCGCCGGTCGGCGCGACCGCGACCGTGCCGAGCAGGGTGCCGGTGGCGGAGCCGGCGCGGATCTCGACGGTGCCGCCGGCTCCGCCGGACGACACCTTGGCGGAGAAGGTCTTCGCACCGGCCGTGGCGACGGAGGCGTAGCCGGCCCAGTCGCCGTTCTCGATGTAGCCGAGTGTCTGGCCGCCGCTCGCGTTGCCGTGGGCCGCGGGCTGGACGCCGGACCCGGAGGTGAACGCCTCACCCTCGACGGTCTTCGGTCCGGTGGGTGCGCCGGTGGCGAAGGTGAACGCGTCGACGTCGAAGAGGTTCCCCTGGCCCGTCACTCCCTTGAACACGAGGTAGAGGGTGGTGGTGCCGGACGGGGCGTTCGCCAGGTTCGTCGACACATCGGTGAAGTTCTCCCAGCCGCCGGTCGGCGCGACGGCCATGCTGCCCAGCAGGGTGCCGGTCGCCGAGCCCGCCCTCACTTCGAGGGTTCCGCCGACGCCACCCGAGGAGACCCGTGCCGTCACGCTCCTGGCGTTGGAGAGCGCGTACGGCTGGAAGGAGACCCAGTCCCCGTTGTCGGTGAAGCCGACCGTCTTGGCGCCCTCGGCGGCTCCGTGGTCCGCCGTCTGGATACCGGACTGAGCAGTGAAGTGCTCCGCCTGCCGGTGCCTGGGCTGGAGGATGCGGACGCTGTGGGAGGTCAGTCCGCCGTTGTCGGTGTACTCGGCGTCGAAGACGCCGTAGAGGTTGGCGGCGCTGTCGTGCTCGCCGTCGGCCGGGACGGCGATGGAGCCGGAGCAGCCGTTCTTCGAGGTGATCTGGTGCCGGTGGCTGTCGTGCCCGAGCAGATAGGTGACCTTCACCTTGGCGCAGTCGACCGGCCCGTCATCGGGGTCGGTGGCGGTGACGGTGAAGGGCACGGTGTCGCCGAAGGAGAACAGCGCTCCGTCCGCGGGAGTCGTCAGGGTGACGGTCGGTGCGGTGTTGCCCGCCGTGACGACCAGGCTCGCGGTGCCGGTCAGACCCTCGGGGTCGCGTACGGTCAGCGTCGGGCGGTAGGTGCCCGCCGTCGTGTACGTGTGGCTGGGGTTGGCGGCTGTCGACGTCGTGCCGTCACCGAAGTTCCAGGAGTACGTCAGGGCTTTGCCCTCGGGGTCGGAACTGCCCTGTGAGGAGAAGGCGACCGTGAGCGGTGTGGGCCCGGAGGTCTTGTCGACGGCGGCCTTGGCGATGGGGTTGCGGTTGCTGCCGCCGATGTACTCGATGCGGTACAGCGCCTGATTGCCGCTGCCCGAGCCGTAGTCGAGGACGTACAGAGCGCCGTCGGGTCCGAAGTCGGAGTCCATGACCTGGGTGCCGGTCCAGGGGAAGTCCTCGATCAGGCCGTACGAGCCGTCGGACCTGACCTCCACGGCCTTGATCCAGCGGCGTCCGTACTCGGAGGCGAAGTAGCGCCCGTCGAGCGACTGCGGAAACTTCACCGAGGAGTTGAGGCCCGCGTCGTACCGGTACACCTCGCCGCCCATGGGCGACTCGGAGCCGCCGCCGAATTCGGGCGGGGAGCCCGCGTCGCCGTATTTGATCCAGCTGGGCTTCGCGGCGGGAAGGGTGGCGAGTCCGGTGTTGCGGAAGGAGTTGTTGGCCGGCCCGCCGGCGCAGTTGTACATGGCGGCGCCGGGTCCGCTCGGGAAGGTGTACTCGTTGTACGTCTCCGAGGCGGTGTTGGTGCCGGTGCAGTACGGCCATCCGTAGTTGCCGGGGCCGGTGATGCGGTCGAACTCCACCTGACCGCCGGGGCCCCGGTTCGGGTCGGTACCGCCGGCGTCGGGGCCGTAGTCGCCGAGGTAGACGACTCCCGTGGCACGGTCGACGGACATCCGGAACGGGTTGCGGAATCCCATCGCGTAGATCTCAGGCCGGGTCCTGGCGGTGCCGGGTGCGAAGAGGTTGCCGGCCGGGACGGTGTAACTGCCGTCGGGCTGTGGCTTGATCCGAAGGACCTTGCCCCGCAGGTCGTTGGTGTTCCCGGAGGAGCGCTGGGCGTCGAACTGCGGGTTGCGGTCGGTCCGTTCGTCGATGGGGCTGTAGCCGCTGGACTCGAACGGGTTGGTGTCGTCGCCGGTGGTCAGATAGAGGTTCCCGGCGGTGTCGAAGTCGATGTCACCGCCGACATGGCAGCACTGCCCACGGTCGTTGGGGACTTCGAGGACGACCTTCTCGCTGGCGGGGTCGAGTGTGCCGTCGCTCCTGAGCGTGAACCGGGACAGATTCAGATGTCCCTTCCACTGCTCGAAGTCGGCGGCGGTGCCGGTGACCGGGGCGTCGCCGGCGGGGGTGCTCAGCTTGGGCGAGTAGTAGAGGTAGACATGGCGGTTGGCGGCGAAGCCGGGGTCGGCCGCCACGCCCTGGAGTCCTTCCTCGTCATGGGTGTAGACGTCCAGCTTGCCGGCGACCTTGGTGTTGCCCGCGGGGTCCGTGTACCGGACCGTGCCGTCGCGCGCGGTGTGCAGGACGGAGCGGTCCGGAAGGACGGCGAGGGACATCGCCTCGCCGAGTTCGGCTGCCCCGTAGGCGAGTTGGACCTGCTGGTAGTCGGAGGGCGGGATGGCGGCCGGCGCCGGGGCGGCCGCGGCGGGCACCGGTGCGCCGGACAGCACCAGCGCGAGGGCGGCGAGTGGTGCCGCCCATGCCGGAAGACGGCGTAAGGACATGGAGGTTCCTTCCTGACCTGGTGGGGGTGCGTCAGGCAAGGCGCGCGACGGCATGCGTCCACCGTCAAGGGGCATACGGCCCTGCGGAGTTCTTGCATGGATCGCAAGATTCTTGTCTACGTCGTGCGAGTGTTTTGCATGTTCGCAACGCAATCGTAATTTGTCAAGGCTATGTCAAAATCATCGGTTCGGCCCCCACCGTGCGTGTGGCGGTGCGGAGTTGGGCCATCCAGCGGCACTGCGGAGCGCGGCGATCGTCCGCTCGGGGTGGAGGCCGGTCCCCCGGGCCGGTGGCACCGGTTCGGCACCTACACTCCCCTTCATGAGGATCACGACTGCCGCCATCACCGAGGACCTGGCCCCGAGTGGCGTGCTGCGGGCCTCGATCAATCTGGGCAACGCGGTACTGGCCCAGGGCACACCGGAGGCGCCGTCCGGCATCACGGTCGACATCGCGCGTGAGGTCGGCAGGCGGCTGGGCGTCGCGGTGGAACTCCTCTGCTTCGACGCGGCGCGGAAGTCGTACGAGGCGATGACCTCGGGCCGCGCCGACCTGTGCTTCCTCGCCGTCGATCCCGCGCGGGAGGCCGAAGTGGCCTTCACCGCCCCGTACGTCGTGATCGAGGGCGTGTACGCCGTACCCCGCGACTCACCCTTCACCTCCGCCGCCGACATCGACCGCGCCGGTGTGCGCATCGGAGTGAAGAAGGGATCGGCCTACGACCTCTTCCTCTCCCGCACGCTCCAGCACGCGACGGTGGTGCGCGCGGACGAGGGGACCGAGGCGTTCCGCACCGAGGGGCTGGAGGTCGCGGCAGGCATCAGGCAGCCGATGACCGAGTTCGTCGCCGCGCATCCAGACATGCGTCTGATCGAGGACCGCTTCATGCAGATCCAGCAGGCGGTGGGCACGCCGGTCACCCGGCGGACCGAGACCGTCGAGTTCCTCCGGGAGCTCGTCGAGGATCTGAAAGCCGGCGGGTTCGTCGCCGATTCGCTGCGCAGGGCGAACCAGTCGGACAGCCTGGTCGCCCCTCCCGCGTAGGCACGGTCCGCCAGGTGGCACGCGGCCTGCGGGATTCACCTGATCGGCCGCGCCTGGAGCTGTGCCACGGGGGCACGCGGGGGATGCACGGCCGGCAGTGACCGCAGCTCGGGGATGAGCGCGCCGTGCACGGCCTCTCGCGAGGGGCTCGTCGGCGGGCGGGGCGACGTTCTGCGTCGACCCCGCCCGGTCGGGGCACAGCGTGTGACCGCCTTTCCCGTCGGCTGCGGGGAGAGCGCATTGCGGCGTGTCACGCGCGGCCGGTTTCGATGCGCGGCGCCCTTCACACACCGTCCGTGCGTAGGCGCCCGGGAGAGCGGGCCGGCCACCGGCGCACTGTCCTGCCACTTCGGCGCTCGCCGAGGCGACGGTGGTGGTGCGGCGAGCGGTGCACTCGGCTCCGCCCTGGGCGCGGCCGTGGCAGTCACCGTTTCCGGCCGATCGGTGCCGCGCTGCTGGTGCGGGCGACGTCGATCCCGCTTGTCGACAACCCGGCCACATCGGTCGTGACGGCAGCCCCGCCGGCCGGTCGGCGCGGCGGCGCGTCGTGGCTGCTGAAGACGTCCGCCATCCGGGCGGGACGCTCGGCACGGCGCTCGTGGGGGCCATGCCCGTACGGGCCGCGGGCCACCGCCGCTGCCGGGCGAGGCGTTCGCCGGGAGCCTCTTCGTCATGGCCGGGGTTCCGGCCGCGGCGGCGGTCACCCGGATGGTTCTGCCGGGCGGGGCGGGCGGGGCTGAAGGGCGCCCGCGCACCTCTCGTCGCTCCGGGTTCAGGCGCTGCGCGGACGGTACAGGGTTCCCGCCACCTCCACCCCCGGGGCGGCCCGGCACTGTCCACGGTTCGAGATCAAGACCGATATGCGAGACAAGTCACGATTTGGCCAATCCGTCCCACTGCCCGTGTCGAATACAGGTCAAGACGTCCGGCAGTGTCCGGCGTCGAGCCCCATGGGCACCGGGTCGGGTGAAGTGCCGACCGGTTTGCCGTCCGTGCTCGATACGCCACCCGCCGTACGGATCGCACGATCGACGCGTCGCGGGGGCGACGCCCGGGCCCTGCGCCTGGGCCCGTAGCGGTCCGGCCGTCACGACCTTCCGAGGAGCTCGCATGGTGGGAAAGCCCGTTGAAGCACTGGCCCCCGGCCCGGCACCCGGGTCGGCGGAATCCGCCGTGGTCCGGAAAAACGGGTACGACACCGCCACCGCCCCAAGCGAACAGACCCCCGCAGTCCCGGTCGGGCAGACACCCACCGCGCCAACCGAACCGTCCGCCGCCGGAACCGAGCAGATCCTCGCCGAGATGCTGGCCGATGTCGCGGGCGTTCCGGAGGTGTCGGCCGACAGCCACTTCTTCGACGAGCTCGGCGCCGACTCACTGGTGATGGCACATTTCTGCGCACGCATCAGAAAGCGCGCGGACCTGCCGTCGGTCTCCATGAAGGACGTATACCGGAATCCGACGATCCACAGCCTCGCCACGGCGCTCACCGACGCACCACAGCCCTCCACCCCCGTCGAGCCACCGCCTGCTCCCGTACCGACGGCTCGGACGAGCCTGTGGGAGTACGTCCTGTGCGGAGCGCTGCAACTGCTCGCGTTCGTCGGATACTCCTGTGTCATCGCGTTCATCACCGCGCGGGGCTACGAGTGGATCTCCGCCGGGTCGGGTGTGGCCGACATCTATCTGCGGTCGGTCGTGTTCGGCGCCGTCGGCTTCCTGGTGCTGTGCTCCCTGCCGGTCGTGGTGAAGTGGACGGTCATCGGCCGGTGGAAGCCGCGCGAGATACGGGTCTGGAGCCTGGGATACGTACGGTTCTGGCTCGTCAAGACGCTGGTGCGGGCGAACCCGCTGGTGCTGTTCGTCGGCTCGCCGCTCTACACCTTCTATCTGCGGCTGCTGGGAGCGAAGGTCGGCCGGGGTGTCGTGATCTTCTCCCGGAACATGCCGGTGTGCACCGACCTCTTCGCGGTCGGCGACGGAACCGTCATCCGCAAGGACTCGTTCTTCGCCTGCTACCGGGCCCACGCCGGCCGCATCCAGACGGGCCCGGTCACGCTCGGGCGGGACGTGACCGTCAGCGAGGCGACCGTGCTCGACATCGGGAGCTCCATGGGGGACGGGGCCCAACTGGCCCACGCCTCCTCGCTGCACAGCGGACAGACCGTCCCCGCCGGAGAACACTGGCACGGATCCCCCGCCGTTCCGGCCGACAGCGCGGTGGACTTCCGCGGAGTGGGACCGGCCGGCTGCGGTGCCGTGCGACGGGCCGTGCACAGTGTCCTTCAGCTGCTGACAGCACTGCTCTTCTACATGCCGCTCGCGGTGGGTGTCGTGGGCCTGATGTTCTCCCAGGTGCCGCAGTTCGCCGCGGCCCTGGAGCCCGGGCCCGCGGCGCTGACGAGCTGGACGTTCTACGTCGAGGCGCTGGTGGCCTCGGTCGTGCTCTTCTTCGGTGCCATACCCGTCGGCCTGCTGATCATGACCACGCTGCCCCGGCTGTTCAACCGCGCGATGACACCCGGCCGGGTCTATCCCCTGTACGGAATCCACTACGGGATGCACCGGGCGATCGTCCTCCTCACCAACAGGAAGTTCATGACCCGGCTGTTCGGCGACAGCTCCGCCATCGTCCACTACCTGCGGACGCTCGGGTACCAGCTCTCGCCGGTCGAACAGACCGGATCGAACTTCGGCACGGACGTGAAGCACGAGACGCCGTACCTGAGTTCCGTCGGAACGGGGACGATGATCGCCGACGGCCTGTCGATGGTCAACGCCGACTTCTCGAACACGTCCTTCAGCGTCTCCCGCACCTCGATCGGCCCGCACAACTTCCTCGGGAACAGGATCGCCTACCCGTCGCGGGGCCGGACCGGCGACAACTGCCTGCTCGCCACGAAGGTGATGGTCCCCATCGACGGGACGGTCCGTGAAGGCGTCGGCCTGCTGGGCTCGCCCAGCTTCGAGATCCCCCGGTCCGTCCACCGGGACAGCACGTTCGACCAGCTCAAGAACGAAGAAGAGCTGCCCGCCAACCTCGCCGCCAAGAACAAGCACAACGTCGTCACCATGGTGCTGTATCTGCTGGTGCGGTGGTTCTACTTCACCTGGTTCACACTCCTCGTCGCGGTGACCGCGGAGCTCTACGCCTCGCTCGGCGCGTTGGCGATCGCGCTGGGCAACCTCCTCCTCCTCCTGTCCGGCGCCGTGTACTACGTACTGGTCGAGCGGGCCGTCACCGCTCTGCACCCGCTGTGTCCGGTGTTCTGCTCGATCTACGACCGCCGCTTCTGGCGACGTGAGCGGTACTGGAAGGTGCCCAACGAGACCTGGCTGCGCATCTACAACGGCACCCCGTACAAGAACCTGATCTGGCGGCTGCTGGGAGTCCGGCTCGGCCGCAGAGTCTTCGACGACGGCTGCTCGTTCACGGAGCGCCCCCTGGTCGCCGTCGGCGACAACTGCACGCTGAACGCGGGGAGTGTCGTCCAGTGCCACTCCCAGGAGGACGGCACGTTCAAGTCCGACCGCAGCAGCATCGGCGCCGGCTGCACGCTCGGGGTCGGCGCCTTCGTCCACTACGGCGTGACGGTGGGCGACGGCGCGGAGCTGGCCCCCGACTCCTTCCTCATGAAGGGCGAGGCAGTCCCGCAGAACGCCCGGTGGACCGGGAACCCGGCTCGGCCGATCGGCCGGGACACCGGCGAGCAGTGGAGGTAGGAGTGATGGCAACGTCCACGCAGACCGACGCCGAGTTCTGGCGCGGGGTGCTCACCGCCGGCACCTTCACCGCGATCCCCCGCTGGTCGGGCGACCGCGTGCCGGGGACCGCCGAGTACACGGCGGCCGTACCGGACGAGTTGCTGGCATCGCTGCGCCGGTGGGCGGACGAGGCGGACCTGCCGCTGAGTTCGGTGCTGCTGGCCGCGCACGCCAAGGTGCTCGCGGCGCTGTCCGGCGAGCAGGCGGTCGCGACGTACGTCCGCACGCCGGACGGCACGCCGCTGCCGTGCCGGCTGTCGACCGCCTCAGGGACCTGGCGTGCGCTGATCGAGGACACCGACCGGGCACAGGCGGAGCTGCTGGCGCACCAGGACTTCCCCGTCGACGACTTCAGGCGCGAGCTGGGTCTGGGGGAGCCGCTGCCCGAGACCCTCTTCGATCCGTACGGCGACGGCGACGGCGAGGGCCGGGAGCGGGACACCGTACTGCGCGTGGCGCTCCCCCACCACGGCGCCCGTCGCGGTCTGCGGCTGTTCTACCGGACCGATGTGCTGGACGCCGAATGCGCCGCCAGGATCGCCGGCTATCACCTCACCGCGCTCGCGCTCATCGCCGCCGATCCGGAGGCCGATCACGGGCGGCAGAGCCTGCTGTCCGCCGGGGAACTCGATCTCCAGCTCGACGGG
Organism: Streptomyces sp. AM8-1-1; assembly: GCF_032229325.1. Classification (NCBI taxonomy): domain Bacteria; kingdom Bacillati; phylum Actinomycetota; class Actinomycetes; order Kitasatosporales; family Streptomycetaceae; genus Streptomyces; species Streptomyces sp. AM8-1-1. The sequence continues at coordinate 7,397,322 of NZ_CP135086.1, read as the reverse complement.
CTCGCCGGGCCCCACCGGGAGCTGCCGGACCGCCGGTTCCACGAACTGTTCGAAGAGCAGGTGCGGATCCGTCCGGACGCGGTCGCCGCCGTACAGGGCGAACGGCAGTGGACGTACGAGGAGCTCAACACCCGCGCCAACCGCCTGGCGGGCGCCCTCCTGGCTCGCGGACTGCGCCGCCAGGACGTCGTCGCGGTCGTGACCGAGCGCAATCTCGACTGGATGGCGGCGGTGATCGGCGTCTTCAAGGCGGGCGGCGTCTATCTGCCCGTCGAACCGCACTTCCCCGCCGGCCGGATCGCCGCCATGCTCGACCGCGCCGCGTGCCGGCTCGTCCTGACCGAACCCGGCAGCACCGCGACACTCGACGAGGCACTGGAGTCGCAGCGCCGAGAGTCCGGGGCCCGGGCAGCGGGGTCCGACCCATCGCAGCCCGATCGGTCGGCGGCCGCAGAGTCCCGCCCCGGAGTACAGACGCTCCTCGTCGAGGCCGCCTACGCGGAGGACCACTCCGACGCCGACCCCGGTGTCCGCGTCGGGCCGGACCAGCTCGCCTACGTCTTCTTCACCTCCGGATCCACCGGTGAACCCAAGGGCGCGATGTGCGAGCACGCCGGCATGCTCAACCACCTCTACGCCAAGATCGACGACCTGGGCATCGACGAGGGACATGTCGTCGCCCAGACCGCGCCCCAGTGCTTCGACATCTCCCTGTGGCAGTTGCTCGCGCCCGTACTGGCCGGCGGGCGGACCCTGCTCGTCGGGCAGGAAGCGGTCCTGGACGCACGGCAGTTCCTCGACACCATCGTCGACGGACGTGTCGCCGTCCTCCAGGTGGTGCCGTCCTACCTCGACGCCGTGCTCTCCTGCCTGGAGCGCCATCCCCGCGAACTCCCGGATCTGCGACGGGTGTCGGTGACCGGCGAGGCGCTGAAGATGGAACTCGTCCAGCGCTGGTTCGCCGCGCAGCCGGGGATCGCGCTGGTCAATGCCTACGGACTGACCGAGACCTCCGACGACACCAACCACGAGGTCATGGACCGGGTGCCGGACACCGACCGCGTACCGCTCGGCCGCCCCGTCAACAACGTGCACATCTACGTCGTCGACGAGCACCTCTCCCCCGTGCCGCTGGGGGCTCCCGGCGCCATCGTCTTCTCCGGCGTCTGCGTCGGCCGGGGCTACATCAACGACCCCGAACGCACCCGGCCCGCCTTCATGGAGGATCCGCACCGTCCTGGCCTGCGGCTGCACCGGGGCGGCGACTACGGCCGCTGGCTGCCCGGGGGAAAGCTGGAGTTCCTCGGCCGCAAGGACAGCCAGGTCAAGATCCGCGGCTTCCGGATCGAGATCGGCGAGATCGAGAACACCCTGCTGCGGGCACCCGGTGTCCGCGACGGTGCGGTGGTGATCACCCGAGCCGCGGGCCGCAGTGCGCATCTGGTGGCGTTCTACTCCGGCCCCGGCCCGCGGGAGGCCGACGACCTGCGGCACCGGCTGAGCCGGTCACTGCCCCCCTACATGGTTCCGTCGTCCTTCCACTGGCAGGAGAGCCTGCCCCTGACCGCCAACGGCAAGATCGACAAGAAGGCGCTGACGGCGCTGGCCGAACAGCTCGACGCCGCCGGGCCGCCCGAAGCGGCGGAGAACGGCCACCGCGCACCGCTGACGCCGACCGAACAGCGCCTGGCCGCGGCCTGGGCCCCGGTGCTCGGCATACCGCAGGACCGCGTCGGCCGGCTCGACCACTTCTTCGACCACGGCGGCACCTCGCTGACAGCGGTCAAGCTCGTGGTGTCCCTGGACCGCGTCGTCTCCCTCAAGGACATCACCCGCCACCCGGTCCTCGCCGACCTGGCCGCCCTCGTCGACGAACGAGCCGCGGCCGCCGACGCCCCCTCCCCACAGAACTCGCCGCTGCTGAGGCCCGTGTCGGTGCCGGACGGTCCACAGCCGGCCGGTCCACAGGACGGCGCCGTCTCCTGGCACGACCAACCCTCCGCCGCATCCGTCCGGCCCCCCGCCTGAAAGGAAGCCCACCATGCCCTCCTCGCTCACCACCGCGCTGCCGGGCCTGGAATCGCGCCCAGGCCGGCCTCCCGTGCTGGAACTGGAACCCGGCACCGACACCATGAGCTGGCCCGCCCAGCAGCGGGACGCACTGCGCGCCGCCGTCGCCGAGCACGGCGCGGTCCTGGTCCGCGGCCTCGGGCTGCGCGACGCGGACGACGTCGCCGCGGTGCTCCGGCAGCTCGCCACCGGACCGGCGGCCGACAAGGAGGCCTTCGCGCTGCGGGAGACCTACTCCGACGGCGTCTACTCGTCGACGGCCTGGCCGTCGAACCAGCCGATGTGCATGCATCACGAGCTGAGCTACACACAGGAGTTCCCCGGCCTGATGATGTTCGCGTGCCTGACCGCGCCCACCGAGGGCGGGGCCACCGCGGTCGCCGACTCGGCGGCCGTGCTCGACGATCTGCCCCCCGCCCTGACCGAACGGTTCGAGCGCGAGGGCTGGCTGCTCACCCGCAGCTACAACGACGAGATCGGAGCCTCCGTCGCGGAGGCGTTCGGCACCGAGGACCGCGCCGCCGTCGAGAACTACTGCCGCGCCAACGCGATCGAGTTCGCCTGGCAGCCCGACGGTGGACTGCGCACCCGACAGCTGCGCAGCGCCGTGGTGCGTCACCCGGTCACCGGCATGCGGTGCTGGTTCAACCAGATCGCGTTCCTCAACGAGTGGACGACGGCACCCGAGGTGCGGGAGTACCTGATCGACGAGTACGGCGCGGACGGTCTGCCGTTCAACACCCGCTACGGCAACGGCGACCCCCTCACCGAGGACACCGTCCAGCTGATCAACGCGGTGTACGACACCCACACCTCCCGGCAGCCCTGGCTGGCCGGTGACCTGCTGCTCGTCGACAACATCCGTACCGCGCACAGCAGGGAGCCCTTCGAAGGACCCCGGGACGTGGTCGTGGCGATGGCCGACCCGGTGCGCCTGGGCGACTGCTCGCCGACCGTCCAGGCGGCTGTCCGATGACCACCACCCCCTCTCCCGCAACGGAGCCAGCCATGCCAGAACCGCTGTCCGCGCCGTCCTTCGCCGTGATCACGGGCGACCAGGTCCAACACGCTCTGGAAGGCCGCGAAAAGGAGATCGTGGAGGTGGTCGAGGGCACGTACCGGCTGCACGGAGCAGGCGAGTCGGTGAACCCGCCGTCGTCCTTCCTCCGCTTCCACGACCGTCCCACCTCCCGGATCATCGCGCTGCCGGCGTCGATCGGCGGCCGGAACCGCGTGGACGGACTGAAGTGGATCTCCAGCTTCCCGCAGAACGTGGCCTCCGGTATCCCCCGGGCCTCGGCGGTGCTGATCCTCAACGACCCGGACACCGGCTATCCGTTCGCCTGTCTGGAGAGCTCGATCATCAGCGCCACCCGGACCGCCGCGTCGGCCGCGTCGGCCGCCGACCGGCTCACCCGTGACCGGCCGCGTCCGTTGCGCGTCGGCTTCTTCGGGGCCGGTCTGATCGCCCGGTACATCCACACCTTCCTGGTGGGGACGGGCTGGTCGTTCGACGAGATCGGGGTGCACGACCTGTCGGCCGACAGCGCGGCGGGCTTCCGCGTCTACCTCGAACAGTCGGGCGGCGGCGGACGCATCACCGTGCACAGCAGCGCCGAGGACCTGATCCGGCTCAGCGACCTGGTGGTGTTCGCCACCGTCGCGGGTCAGCCGCACGTCGGCGACCTGTCGTGGTTCGAGCACAACCCCGTGGTCCTGCATGTGTCGCTGCGCGACCTCGATCCGGAGATCCTGCTCGCGTCGACGAACATCGTCGACGACATCGAGCACTGCCTGCGAGCCGGCACTTCACCGCATCTGACCGAACAGCGCACCGGCAACCGGGACTTCGTGCACGGCACGCTGGACGACGTGATGGCCGGACGGGTCACGGTGCCGCCGGACCGGCCCGTCGTGTTCTCCCCCTTCGGTCTCGGGGTGCTCGATCTGGCGGTCGGCAAATACGTCTACGACGAGGTGGCCCGCACCGGAGAACTCCGGGTCGCCGACGGCTTCTTCCACGAACTGCGCCGGTACGGCTGAGCAGCCCACCCGCGCGCCCCCCACCACACGGAGGCCATCGTGCCTGTCATCTCCGTACCTCAGGCCTTCAACGAGGAGGAGCTCTATGTCGATCTCTCGGCGATCTACGGGCGTTCACTCTTCCTCAAGTGCGAGGGCTTCAACTTCGCCGGTTCGATCAAACTCAAGGCGGCGACCGAGATGGTCGAGACCGCGGAGCGGGAGGGCATCCTGACGCCGGACTCGATCCTGATCGAGTCCTCGTCCGGCAACCTCGGCGTCGCACTGAGCATGATCGCGGCCAGCAAGGGCTACCGGTTTCTGTGCGTGACGGACTCCCGCTGCAATCTTGCGACCAGGCTGATGATGGAGGCCCTGGGCAGCCAGGTGCACATCGTCGCCGGCCAGCGGTCCAACGGCGGACTCCTCGGCGCGCGCCTCGACTACGTCCGCGCCATGTGTGCGTCCGACGACCGCTACGTATGGCTGAGCCAGTACACCAATCCGGCCAACTGGAAGGCGCACTATCAGCGGACCGCCCCCGCCATCGCCCGCGCCTTCCCGAAGCTCGACGTCCTGTTCGTCGGCGCCGGCACCACGGGAACCCTGATGGGCTGCGCACGGTATTTCCGCGAGTCGCGCCGGCCGGTGCACATCGTCGCCGTGGACAGTGTCGGCTCGGTGAGCTTCGGCGGCGCCCCGGCGCGCCGGATGATCCCCGGCCTCGGCATGAGCGTCCGTCCGCCGCTGCTGGACGAGTCGTTCGTGGACGAGGCGGTCCGCGTCGAGGAGGCCGACACCGTTCGCGCCTGCCGCCGTCTGGCCAAACGCGGATTCCTGTTCGGCGGCTCCACGGGCACGGTGGTCAGCGGCGCCATGGGCTGGCTGGCCCGGCACGACGCGCGCGATCTCACGGCCGTGGCCGTCGCCCCGGACCTCGGCGAACGCTACCTCGACACCGTGTACCAGGCCAACTGGGTGCAGGCCCTGTACGGCGCGGACGTACTGGACCCCGACGGACAGACCGCGGGCCCCTCGGAGCCCGTGCGATCGCCGGGCTCGAACGCACGCTCCCGGCAGGAGAGGGACGACTCCTGGACCCCTGCCTCACCGGAGGGGCGGCCACGCCGCGGCGCGTGGTGAGGAACTGAGGGCAGCGGCCGGGGCGAAGGTGCCTCGGCCGCGGGCTGCGGGTTGCGGGTTGCGGGTTGCGGGTTGCGGGTTGCGGGTTGCGAGCTGCGGGCTGCGGGCTGCGGGTTGCGGGTTGCGGGCGTCAACTGCCATGCCCGATGCGGCACTTCGTCCTCGTGGTCTCCGCTGTGCACACACGCCCCCTCGGTGCTTTGTAGGTGCGAGCGACATATCCGGTCGGGTGACGGGCTCCTAATCTCCCGGAATCCACGGACGGGATTCCGCCGTGGGCCGCACCTCACCCGGGAGGGTCCATGAGATCGTCGCCCGCTGCCCGTCTCCTCCGGCCCGCCGCGCTCATTCCGTTGCTGGTCGTGGCCCTCGCCTTCCCCACCTCCGCGCCCGCGGCCGCCGCCCAGGCACCGGTCCAGGCATCTGCGCCCGTACCGGTATCCGCACCGGCACGGGCGCCGGTACCGGGTGAGCTGCGACCGTACGACGTGAGCGACGTCTACAGCGCCGGCATCTCGTCCGGCGGCTATATGGCCACCCAACTGCATGTCGCGTACTCCGGCACGTTCGACGGCTCGGCGGCGTTCGCGTCCGGCCCGAACTTCTGCGCACAGAACGACCTCAACAAGGCCCTGCTGGCCTGCATGGACACCCTTCAGGACCTCCAGCTCGACAAGCTCGAACAGACCACCCGTGACTGGTCGGCGCAGGGTCTCGTGGACCCGGTGTCCCAGCTCGCCGGAGATCCGGTCTACGTCTTCAGCGGATCGGGTGACACCACCGTCAAGCGCCCGGTGGCCGACGCGCTGTCGGACTACTACGGCCGATTGGGCGCGCGCGTCCGCTACGACAACAGCACGGCGGCCGGCCACGCGTGGATCAGCCCGCTCGGCCCCAACTCCTGCACGGTCACGGCGAATCCGTGGATCAACAACTGCGGCTTCGACGCGGAACGCGACCTGCTCGGCCACCTCCTCGGCAGCGTCACCGCCCCCGCCGCCGCACCCGGCGGAACCCTGACCCAGTTCGACCAGAACCCCTACGCGCCCGGTGGCCAGGCACGGACGATCTCGATGGACGAGAAGGGCTTCGTCTACGTACCCGACACCTGCGCGGACGGCGCGGCCTGCACCCTGGTGGTCGCGCTGCACGGCTGCAAGCAGGGCTACTCGTACCAGGGCTTCGGCAGCCAGTTCATCGACAAGGCGTATCTCAACGAGTACGCCGACACCAACAACCTGATCGTGCTGTACCCGCAGGCCGTCCCCACCACCACGCTCGACAACCCCAACGGCTGCTGGAACTGGTGGGGTTACCAGGGAGACTCCGCCTACGCCCGGCACGGCGGCAAGCAGATCGAGACCGTCATGGCGATGGTGAGGGCACTCGGCGGCGACGGCACACCGCCGCCTGCCGGAAACCGAATGACACTGCCGAGCACGGACGCCCAGGACGGCTACATCAAGGCCGCAGCGGACGGCTCGGTCGCGTCCGTCGGCACGCTGGAAACGACGTACGGCCTCGCTCTGGGCCGCGGAAGCGACGGCAAGTACAACCGGAGCGTGCTGTCCTTCGACACCTCCCGCATCCCGCCCGGCAAACAGCTCACCCGCGCCTATGTGACGCTCACCCACAGCAGCGGCTCCGGTTCCCCATGGACCAGCCCGACGGGCAACCGCCTGCTGGTCGATGTGCACCACGGCTGCCTGAGCGCCTGCACGGTAGAGCCGGCGGACTGGTCGGCCACCACGACGGCCCCGGGATCGGCGGAGGTCACCGCGTTCACCGCGGGCACCAGATCCTCGACGAACCTGTCGACGGCGGGACTTGCGGCGGTGAACCGCTCGGGGGTGACACAACTGCGACTGCGTTTCGCGGCGAACCAGACGTCGAATGCGTATGTGTTCGTCAACAAGGACACGAGGGCCACGCTGACGGTGGAGTACGAGTAGAAGTACGGGGGCAGGGGCCTGCCGGTGTCGTCGTAGTGCCGAGGCACCGGCTGAGCTCTCCGGGGAATTCGCCGAAGACTGTGACCTAAGGGCTGTCCCGTAATCCCCGGCGGGCGCACGACGACATCTACGGCACCTCGCTGCGTTGTCGGATCGCCCGAATACGCCCAGTATGAGGACGACCCTTCGCCTTGCGATGCACCGCATCTGACGCCGCGCGCTGGTCCACCGGGGATTACGGGACAGCCCTTAGCAGCCGGTGTGGAATGTCCCGCCGTGCACGGCGGGATGCCGACCGGGTTCCGGGGGCGAACACCGGGCCACGAGGTACGGCGAATCCGACGTCCCCGTCAGGTTCGTGCGCCAGTAGGCAGCGACGAGCAACACCCGGTCCTCTAGCGCCAGGCTCCAGGGCCGGCCCTTGCGCACCGGATCCGCATCCTCGCGCCGCAGCGCGGTGACCAGCTTGCCGAACTGGCTCGGGCTCAGCCCGGTGAATCGGGCTATCCAGGACGGCTCCGACACCGTGATCACACCAGCCACAACGCGATCGTCTCATGCGTGACCAGCGGTCTTTGCGGCAGTCTCAGCTGCTCAGAGGCGAGCCCCATGCGGGATCGTGCCACGGTCTCCCGGTCAGGCCGGTGAGCAGATGCTCCGTCGTGCTCAAGGCGATGTCTTGCGCCACCCCTACTGCGGTCAGGGCAGCGCTGAGCCGGGCAGACGCCTCCTCCGGCACCTCCAAGTCGTTGAGAATGAGAAGGGGAAGAAGCAACAGAAGGCGGGCGGCAGGCTCGTCGACACCGTCGACACCGTCGGCTTCTGACGCGGGGTTCTCGGCGATGCGGACCAGTTCCCGCCACGCAAGCCCGGTCCCCGAGAGTTCCCCCTCCCAACTGGCGAGCTGCTGGGCGTGGCTCTGGCCTGGATGGATGAGCAGGAAGTCGATGCCGCAGTCGCCGACCAGGTTGCGGAATACCACCACGACTCCGGAGCCGTCCGCACTGGGCACCCGGAGCACCGGCCAGCGTTCGGGATCGAAGAGGATCTCGGACAAGGCATCGACATCAGCTCCGTCCTCGCCGAACCACTCCGGAACGGGACTCTCGGCGTTGGCTCCACCAGCGCAGATCTCCGACAAGTAGTTCGACCAGAAGCCCGGGCGAGCAAGCAGTGACTCTCCTGCGTCCAACGGGCCGTCGTCGTATCCCTCAATCAACACCCCGTAATCCTGTCACCAGCCACTGACATGGCTCGTCCCAGGGGCAGGGGTCCAGGCAGTTGCGGGACGGCCCTTAGTTCCTCCATTTACCGTACTCAATTCAACAATCACGCGTTGTGCTGATCATCACAGTGCAACATCTTGAGGACATCCAAGACACCCTCATAGAGTCGTGATCATGGCAGGCAAGTGAGTCCGACTTTGCACCCTTCAAGCAATTTCGGGTACGAGGTGTCGGCTACAACTGAGCCCCACGTGGGCCACCTTCCGCCCCCGTCGGAACACAAGCCGCCGCCTCGATCGGCTTTCACGTCTCCATTGCTGTGTTCACGGGCGTAATTCCCCGTTCCCCAACCGGCAGGATGACCATGCCCGATATCCCCACCTGCATCATCGGCAGCTCACACAACACCGCCCCACTCGCTACCGGTGGACACGACCCCGACAAGTACGCCGAGGTGGGCTCCTTCACCAAAGTCATCACCGGAACCATCCTCGAACAGTTGGCCAGGGAGGGCGTATTGACTGTTGACGATCCTGTCGAACGGTGGCTCGACGCCCCTGCCGGGTCCGGTATCACCCTGCGGCATCTCGCCGAGCACACCTCCGGCCTCCCCCCGGTGCCACCCGGCACCACAAACATCGATCCCTACAAGAAGTTCAGCGACGACAGGCTGCGTGCGATCCTCGCTGCGGGTCTCGACCGGCTCACCACCGCACCCGCAGGAGAACGCGAGGAGTACTCCAACTTCGGCTACGCCGTGCTCGGGGCAGTCCTGACGGCGGCCGGCGGCCAGGACTACAGCGATCTTGTCGCCACGCACGTCCTCTCTCCACTCGGCCTGCCACCAGAAGCGATGACCGCGCACCCGCCGGAACACAACCGATCACTCGCGAGCGGGTGGTTCGGACGCAGCGTCACACCGTGGGACATGACAGGCGCGATTCTGCCCGCAGGCGGTCTCTGGGCCGCTCCCCGCACCGTCGCCCGCGTACTGACCGGCCTCGTCCTCGACCGCACGCTGGGGGAGCCGTCACTCAGCTGGCAACGAACCGGACCGCTGCCGCTGATGTGGCACAACGGGGGCACCCGTAGATCAACGGTCTTCGCCGGTGCCGTCCCCGACGGCCGCTGGATCGTCGTCCACCGCCTGCACGGGTCCCTCGAAGAGACGGACCGCATAGGACTGGGACATCTTCGCGCCGCCACCGCAGACTGACGTCGGCCAACGCCTCAGGGCTGTCCTGCTCCGTTACGTCACCCGCCGGAACAGATTCGACGCCGCTGTCAGGCAAATGCCGGGACCTCACATGATTCGCGGCTCATGGAAACGAAACTGCGCATCTCATGCTGACGTATTCCCGGCCCGGGAAAGGAGCAGGGATGTGTTGTGATCGCTCGGACGGGTACCCGCTTCACAGAATGCCCTCAGGGCATTTTCCCTTCCACGCCAATTGAGGATGAAGGAGTCTGACCGTGAACGGCTCACCCACGGAAAGCGGGCTGATCACCAGTCGGCACAGCAGCACCGGAGAGCCCGTGCGCATGTGCATGCCCGCTGTGATCGTCCCGGAGGACGGATCAGTGCCGAAGCAGAGCGACCGCCGAGACGAGGAAGAGCGCACCATCGTCGTCGGCGACGACTGAGACCCCCGGGCAGTCGCCAGGGGCCAACGCCCCCTCTGTGTCAGCCCTGTCCGCGCATCATCGACAGCAGCCGCCCATGCGTCTCCGCGTCCGAGGCCACGACGAGACCCCGGCCTCCCGGGCCGGCCCGTCCGGTCTCTCCGACCGGCACGCCGTCGACTCCGGTGACGACGCAGCCGGCGGCCCGGCACACAGCGATACCGGCCGCGAAGTGCACGCTCTCGGTCAGGTCACCGCCGTCGGTGACGTACGCGGCGCGCTTGCCGGCCGCGACCCAGGCAAGTGCCAGGGTGCTCGACACCACCCGCGGCCGGAACCCCGCGACGAAATCCGGGTGAGCGAGCAGGTCCACCGCCCTGAATCCGGGGGCGCTCGGAAAAGGCGGATCCAGGTTCACGTCCACCAACCCGGTGGCGGCCGTGGGTGTCAGCAGCTCGTCCACCGCGTCGCGCCGCACCCACGCCGTCGTGCCGTCGGTGAAGAAGACCTCGCCGCTGAACGGATCGGCCACCGCCGCCGGGCCGTCGCGCAGTGCCACGTTCACCGCGACCAGCATGTTGCCGACCGCGTAGTTGAGCGTCCCGCAGAGGGGATCCACCAACCACTGTCGCCCCGCGTCCGCCGGGCCCCGTCGGCCGCCCTCCTCGCCGTGCACCGCGTCCTCGGGCCGGGCAGCGCGGATGACGGCGAGGATCGCCTCCTCGGCCGCCACATCGGCGTCGGTGGCGAAGTCCCCGGCACCTTTGTCGATGCGGGAGAGCCGCTGCCCGTACCTGGCGAGCACAACCTCCGCACCGGCACGCGCCGCGGCCGTCGCGACCTCGGCATCGTCCCGGTGTGCGGTCGAGTCGGTCATGACTGGTTCGGTCATGACTGCCGGCCGAGGAAGCGGGCGGTGGTGGCGACGAAACGGTCCGCGTCGTCGAGCCACGGAAAGTGACCGGCACCGGGCTGGACGACGTATGCGGCGTCCGGGAACAACTCCGCGCACTCCGCCGTCGGCCCGGGGGGAGAGTTCAGGTCGAACTCCCCCGCGAGCACCAGTACCGGCCCAGCGAAGCGCGCGAGCGCCGCCCGCGTGGCATCCGGATCGAAGGCGCCCTCGGCGCCGAAGACCGCCGCTGCCTCCTCGTTCTTCTGACCGTCCTTCGCCGCCTGATGGGCGCGGGCGGTGTCGTCCCAACGGCCGTAGAAGAACGGCTCGATGGCCTGCCAGCTGTCGTCCGTCGCCTTGCCCGAGGTGATCGCCTCCAGGGCCGCGAAGGCGGTCGGGAACCACGGCTCCTCGCTGCGCAGTTGCGCGGTCTCGCGCCGGGCCTCTCCGGGGACGGCGATACCGAGGGCCGTGGCGCTCGGCGTGATGAGCGCGATCCTGCCGACCCGCTCGGGGTGACGGGCCACGTAGAGCGCCGCGAGGTTCGTGCCCGCGGAGTGGGCGAGCAGGTCCATCCGGTCGAGGCCGAGGTGCTCGCGCAGCGCCTCGATGTCGTCGACCAGCCGGTCGCAGCGGTAGGAGTCGGCGCTCTGCGGCACCGCGGATCTCCCGGTCCCCCGAAGGTCCGGCAGGATCAGCCGCCGGTGCGCGGACAGGCCGCCGAGGTCACCGAGGTAGGCCGACGCCTGCATCGGTCCTCCGGGCAGGCAGACCACGGGAGGACCGTCGCCGACCACGTGGTAGGCGAGTTCGGTGCCGTCGTACGCGGGGAGGGTGGGCATGGCGACGACCTTGTCAGCGGCATCCGCTCCCGGCAACTCAATTCGCGGCCCACAGCCGGGGAGTCGGGCCACAGCGGCCGGTCGTCGAGCGCGGCCGGGCAAGCCGAAGCCCTCCGCCGGCATGTGCGGCGGAGGGCTCGGACCGTACGGGTTCAGCGGGACCTTTCGGCTCCTGCGGGTTTTCGCGGCCGTCGCGCGTCAGACACGCCGGCCGGCGAGTTCCTCCGCCATGCGCTGGAACTCGCCCAAGTCGTAGTTGGCGAGCGTCTTGTCGAGGTTGGTGAGCGCGCCGAGGTGTTCGAGGAAGCCGTCGGGCTCGTACTCGACCTGAAGGGTCACGCGGCTCGTGGTGTCGCTGAGGTGGTGGAAGGTGACCACGCCGGCGTGGTGCACCCCGGCGACCGTCTTCCACGCGATCCGGTCCTCCGGCACGACTTCGGTGAGCTCCGCGATGAACTGCTTGTCCGCACCCGGCAGGGAGAGCCACCAGGCGAACCTCCGGTCGTCGAGCCGGTCGACCCGCTCGACATGGCTGAGGAAGCGCGGCCACTCGGTCACGTCCTGCCACAGACCCCAGCTCACGGAGACGGGGGCGTTGACGTCCACGGCTTCGATCAGAGATGCCGACATGGAGGGTCCTTTCCTGACGATCCGGTTTTCCGCGTTCCTCCACCGGGTGCCCTCCGATGCGCCGCGCACACGATCTGTTCCGGCGTGCCGGGGTCGGGAAGTGCCGCGGTGGGACGACGTCTGCGGCCACACCGTCCCAACTCGCCCCCGGCGCCTACAGGATGGGCACCGGCGCACGCGAGACGTATCCGCCCCCGTACCCCTCAGGCGTCGGAGGGCACCCGGAGCGACATGACGAAGCCGCTGCTCGGACGCGCCGGCACCCGGCGCAGACTGATCGACAGGTCCTGCGGCGGCACCAGGTAGTTCATGTCCGCCAGCCGCGTGGACAGGCAGGCCAGCAGGGCGACGGTGATGTCCTCGCCCGGGCACCGGTGGCCGGTGGCCGCGTCCCCACCGCCCTGCGGGATCAGCTCGTCGCTCGCCACGCTCCGGCCGAGGAAGCGCTCGGGGCGGAAGGTGTACGGGTGGGGCCACAGGCCGGGGTCGTGCTGCTGGCCGTAGACGTCCAGCAGGACGAGGCTTCCTTCGGGAATGACCACGCCCTGCCACCGCAGGTCTCCGGCCGCCAGACCGCCCACGAACGGCACGAAGGGGTAGAAGCGCCGAACCTCGTGCGCGAAGGCTTCCGCGTACGCCGGGTCACCCTGACGCAGTGCGTCCCGTCGGCCCGGCCACCGCTCGAGCGCGTGAGCCGCGAACGTCACGAACCAGGCGACGGCCACCGTGGGGCGAATGATGTTGAGGACCTCCACGGCGGCGGTGTGCGAGTCGAGCAGCCGGCCACTGTCGTCGCGGTGGAGCGCCACCGCCCGCAGGGGTGAGCCGGCGGGGTAGTGCGTGCCCCGGTCGGTGCCCGGGTCCGTACCGGCCTCCGCCCGCGCCGTACGGATCAGGGCCTCCAGCCACACCTCGCGCCGGGCCCGAGCGGCACGGGCCGTGAGGTGCCGGGGGCCGATCGCGGCGAAGCCGTCGACCATCGCCACCAGATCATCCGCCAGCTCCGCGGTCTCGGCCGCGCCGAGCGGAATGCCGGCCCAGTCGCACACCGCGCGGGTGAGCACCCGGCTCGACTCGGTGAACAGTTCGACGGCGGGGCGCATCGCCCATTCGCGCGCCGCCGCATCCCACTCCGCTCCGGCCAGCTCCGTCAGGCGCGCGACGGCACCCCGGTTCTTGAGCAGGGACATGAAGAGCGCCTTGCGAGCCAGGTGCTGGTGGCCGTCGAGGGTGTGCACGGCGCCGCGGCCGAACAGTGTGTCGAGAACGGGGCCGGGAAGTGCGGATCGGCGCTTCACATGCTGGTCGTCGTAGAAGAAGCGCACGGACTCCCGGCCATGGACGGCCGTCGTCGGCCGGCCCAGGATCCGGGTCTGCACCGGCGAGCCCCCGCTGCTGCGCATACGGTCGGGCAACCAGGCGTACCCCTTGGTCATCAGAGGAATGCTGCTGTCGCGGAGGGGGGCGGCGAGAGTGTTCATAGGGTGCCGAGTGCCCGGAGCGGTGATGCCCAGACACGCGACGGACGTCGGACGGGCGGGGCCGGTGCGGCCGGGCGGGGCATGCCTGGGTACGGCCGCGTGCGAGAGACGCTCAGCCGCGGCCACGCGGGCCCGGCCCGTCGCGTACGCCCCAGCCGGTCCCCCCCGGAAAGGCGGCCCCTGCGCCGTCCCCGGACTGGCGGCTGCGGGGGTGCCGCGTCGGGGACCCGGCCGTACGCTGACGGTCTCGGGGCTGCACACGGAGGTTCGTCATGCCCCGCCCCGTCTGGTCCGGAGCCATCTCGTTCGGCCTGGTCACCATCCCCATCAAGGTGCTGCCGGCTACCGAGAGTCACAACATCAGCTTTCACCAGTACCACCTGGACGACATGGGGCGGATCCGGTACCGGAAGATCTGCGAGCTGGACGGCAAGCAGCTGCGCGACGACGAGATCGGAAAGGCGTTCGAGGTCTCCAAGGACACCTTGATCGAGATCACCGACGAGGACCTCGCGAACATGCCGTTGCCGACGGCGAAGGCGATCGAGATCGTCGCGTTCGTACCGGCGGACAGCATCGACCCGATCCGTATCTCGAACGGTTACTACCTGGCCGCGAGCGGAGCGGTGTCGGCGAAGCCCTACACGCTGCTGCGGAAGGCGCTGGAACGGTCCAGCAAGGTGGCGGTGGCGAAGTTCGCGTGGCACGGCCGCGAGCGGCTGGGGCTGCTGCGGGTGAAGGACGACGCGATCGTTCTCCATGCGATGCGCTGGCCGGACGAGATCCGCTCCCCCGAGACACTCGCCCCCGATCCCGTCGAGGTCGGTGACAGCGAGATCGACGGCGCCGTGGCGCTGATGGAGGCCATGAGCGAGGACGACATCTCCGGCTACCGGGACCACTACCGCGAAGCCCTGGAGGAGGTCATCGCCGCCAAGGCCGAGGGGAGGACACCGACCCGGGCCGAGGACGAAGCGCGGCCGGCGGGCGAGGTCGTCGACCTGATGGCCGCACTGAACGCGTCGGTTCAGGCGGCGAAGGAGTCCCGCGGGGAGAGCGGCGAGCACGCCACCGTCCACGACATGCCCACCTCGAAGAAGCGGGCCGCGAAGAAGACGGCGGCCAAGAAGACCGCGGCGAAGAAGGCCACCGCGAAGAAGGCCGCTGCCAAGAAGACGAGCGGACGCAAGCCGCGCAGCGCCTGAGGACAGGCGGCCCCGGTGAGCGCCGTCGGGGCTCCCACGTGCGTTGCCGGGGATGGTCGGCCATGTGGTGGGTACACGGGTGGAGCGTCGCAGGACGCTGCCCGCTGCCGTCGAAGACTCGGGAGACCTCATGAAGGTCCGCCGCACGCCGTCCGTGTGGGAATCCGGGCTCACAGCCAACGTGCTGGCCGGCCGCTACCGGATCGACGACCTCGCCGGACGAGGCGGGGCCGCCGACGTGTACCGGGGTCTGGATCTGCGCCTGAGGCGTCCGGTGGCCGTCAAGGTGTTCCGGCCCGGGGCTGATCCGGAGATGGAGGAACGCTTCGCCGACGAAGCGCTCCTGCTGGCCCGCCTTCAGCACCCCGGTCTGATCACGGTCTACGACACCGGGCACCACGAGGGTTCCGACTTCCTGGTCATGGAGCTGGTCCAGGGCGTCACTCTGCGGCGGCGCATCGCCTCCGGCCCGCGTCCCCTTTCCTGGGTGTGCAGGTTCGGAGCCGCGCTCGCGGGAGCGTTGACCCATGTGCACGCCGCCGGAATCGTGCACCGCGACGTCAAGCCCGGCAACATCCTGCTCGACGCCGAGGACAAGCCGCACCTGACCGACTTCGGCATATCCCGGATGCTCGACACCCCCACGCACACCGAGCCGGGCGCACTGATCGGCACAGCGGCCTATCTCGCACCGGAGCAGGTGCTCGGCAAGGGCGCCGGAACGGCGGCGGACATCTACGCCATGGGCCTGGTGCTGCTGGAGTGCCTCAAGGGCGAACTCGAGTACACGGGGACCCCGTTGGAAGCCGCGATCGCGCGTCTGCACCGGCCTCCCGCCCTGCCTCCTTCCCTCCCCGGCGAGATGGCGTCCCTGTTGACCGCCATGACCTCCGTGGAGGAGGCGGATCGACCGGACGCGGACGAGTGCGCGGCGGCGCTGGAGTCACAGCGCCTGGACCCTCCCGAGGTCGCGCCTCCCTCGCCCGCCCCGCGCCGGTTCGCCGTCCGCTCGCTCGGCTCGGGCGCTCACGGCAATGTCCTTCCCCGCCGCCGGGACGGCGCCCCGACCCACCGGATCGACGCCTCCGCCGCACCCGGGCCGACACGGAGCCGGCGCCTGATGATGGCCGGCGCTGCCGCCCTCGCCGCCGTGCTCGGCACCACGCTCACGGCGGCGGACGGCGGTTCGGACGCGGGCCGCAGGCAGACGGCCGTCCCCCAGCCCGATCCCGCCCCGGAGCCCGAGTCCGCGCCCCGGCACGGGCGCCCCGGCACACCCGCGCCCGAGCCCGGAAGTGCGCCGGCGGCAGCGGGGCCGGCCGCCGCGCCCCGCGGTCCGGCCGGTGCCGTCGACCCCGCCCGCAGCGTGGCCCCCGCGGAACAGCTGCCGGTGGTCGGCTCCCGCACCTCGCTCCCGGGCGGACCCGGCGCTGTCCGGCCGCCCGCGTCCTTCGGTACACCGGAGTACGGATCGCCCGGGCACGGCCCGGAGAAGGATCACCGGTCGAAGAACCGGTCCGCCCGGTCGAAGGAGAAGGCGGGCAGGGGCACGCACGACTGACGCCCTCTCACGTACCGGAGAGCCCCACGCGACCCACCGGGCCCGGTCACGCCTCGGAGCACTGCCCCACGACACACCGGTGCCCCGCCCCCGGAAGCCGGGAACGGGGCACCCTCTTGCACCTTCAGGCGACTCAGACGGGGGTGATGTTCTCCGCCTGCGGGCCCTTCTGGCCCTGCGTGATGTCGAAGGAGACCTGCTGGCCCTCCTGGAGCTCACGGAAGCCCGTCGCGTTGATGTTGGAGTAGTGGGCGAAGACGTCCGGACCGCCACCGTCCTGGGCGATGAAGCCGAAGCCCTTCTCCGCGTTGAACCACTTCACCGTACCGCTGGCCATTTGTCCTCCAAGGACTTGACGTCGGCTCCGCACCTTGCGGAAGCCGGAGGTGATCGCCCTGGTCCTCAGGCACTCTGAACAGCAAGACGCCCGTGAACACGGGGCTCACGGACGTTGGATACTTGGAACCACGACAGCTGACGCTGACGCTACACCGCTCCCCACCGGCCTGCCCAGCAACCTGATCAAGTTCGTGCGGCCAAGGCGTGTCTTTCGGACGGCCGGTGGGGGTGACGCGGTGCGTACGACTGCCCGTCAGCCGGTGAGCAGCCCGGTACGGAGCTTCGTCAGCGTGCGGGCGAGAAGACGCGATACGTGCATCTGGGAGATGCCGAGCTCCTCGCCGATGCGTGCCTGCGTGAGCTCCTGGCCGAAGCGCATCTCGATGATGGTGCGCTCCCGGTCGTCGAGCTGTTCGAGCAGCGGAGCGAGGGAGTGCAGGTTCTCCAGCAGGTCCATGGCGGGGTCGTCGTCGCCGATGCCGTCGACGACGGTGCGGCCCCCGTCGCTGGAGTCCTCGTCACCCGCGGTCGGTGTGTCGATCGAGTCCGCGATGTAGCCGTTGGCGGCGACGAGGCCCTCGATGATCTCGTCCTCCGTGAGATCGAGGTGGTCGGCCAGCTCCTTCACGGTGGGGTCGCGATCCAGCCGGTTCGCGAGCTCCTCCTTGGCCTTGGCCAGTTCGACACGGAGCTCCTGAAGGCGGCGCGGCACATGCACCGCCCAGGTGCTGTCGCGGAAGAAGCGCTTGATCTCCCCCACGATGTAGGGGATGGCGAAGGACGAGAACTCGACCTCGCGGGACAGCTCGAACCGGTCGATCGCCTTGATCAGGCCGATCGTGCCGACCTGGGTGATGTCCTCCATCTCGCCGTCACCCCGGTTGCGGAACCGGCGCACCGCGAACTTGACGAGCGAGAGGTTCATCTCGATCAGGGTGTTGCGCGCGTACTGGTATTCGGGAGTGCCCTCCTCCAGCACCTGGAGCTGATCGAAGAACAGCTTCGACAGCTGCCGGGCATCCTTGGGAGCGATCTTGCCCGCATCCTCGATCCACGGGAGGGCGTCGGCTCCGCTGCCGGTCACGTCCGTAGACGCCCCGGCAGCGTCGAGGTCCTGAGCCGAAGCGCCGGTCAACTGAGTCGAGAAAGTCACAACTTCACCTCGGGGTGGGGGCCATGTCTGACGACCGCCTGCCCACTCGCCACACATCCACACTGTTGCCGCTCGACAACTTTTCGCTGAATGCACATGAGGGTGACCGCCGCGCCCCGTCGCGCGCCCTCTAGCCTGTACGGATGAGCCGCCTGCTGCACCTGGACCGGTCCCTCGAAGACCTTGAAGGCGAGCGCTGGCCGGAGCCGTCTGCCGGGACCACACGCCTGGTCAGGACGGTGCACGCCCTGCGGCGGGTGAAGGTCGGAGCGCTCACGGTGGACGACCTCCGCACCCTGATCGCGCAGGATGTGGGCCTGCCCTTCCTCCTCCCCGTCGCGCTCGCCGTGTTGCGCGACGATCCGCTGGCCGAAGGCAGGTACTACGAGGGCGATCTCCTGTCGGTGGTGATGCGGAAGAGCCCCGCCGCGTGGTCGATGTTCCCCGACCTCCGCCGGGAACTGGTGGCCGTCGTGTCGTCGCTGCCCGAGGTGCCCGAGGAGCTGACGACCGAGGTCGGGCGGTTCCTGGACCGAGCGGATCGCCCCTGACGCCCAACGGCACCGGGTCGCCCCTGACGCCCAACGGCACCGGGTCGCCCCTGACGCCCAGCGGCTCCGGGTCACCCCTGCCACCACGGCCGCTCCGGAGCGGCCGTGACGCTCCGGCCGCCGCAGACGGGCCGAGACTCGATCCGACCGCCGCGGACCAGGCCGAGAATCGATCCCGCCGCCTCGTGCCCGACGCGTCCGAGGCGCCACGCCGACCCGGCAAAAGCCTCAGTGCACGCAGAATTCGTTGCCCTCCGGGTCCGTCATGACCACCCACTCCCCCGACGGTTCCTTGATGTGGGTCTGGACCTGGGCGCCGAGAGCCCGCAGGCGCTGCACCTCGCTGTCCCGCTCGCCGGCCGGGCCGTGCAGGTCGATGTGGAGACGGTTCTTGGCCGTCTTCTCGGGCTGCGGCACGCGGTTGAAGAGCAGCCGGCGGCCCAGGCCCGCGCCGCTCTCCGGGTCGTGCGGGTCCTCGGGGTGGCGTACCGCCGCCGCGTCACGCCAGCCGTGCCGGTCATGGCGATCGACCACGATCTCGGCCGGGATGGCGCCGAGGCCGAGGAGCTTGTCGATCAGGACGCTGTGGTCCTCGACCGTGTAGTGCAGCGCGGCCGCCCAGAAGTCGGCCTGCGCGTGCGGATCGTCGGCGTCGACGACGAGCTTCCAGTGCATCGGAGTGGGAGTCATGCTCACCACTTATAGGCCCCGGCACCGACATCCGCGAGGAACCCGGGATCTCCGACCCCACGGACCCGCGCGTGTGACACTCCCCGGAGGTACATCGCCCCGGCAAGGCCGGACCGCCCCGGTCGTAGGATGGACTCCTTTCCGCAGAAATGGGACATGTGAAGGCTGACAGACCCGGCGGGGTGGAGCGTCAGCTCCGCGACGCTGCACCCCATGCGCTGTTCGACGTCGCCCGCGCGCTGATCGAGGAGCGCTTCGACGCGGTGACGGTCGACCTCCTCATGGCGGACTACGCCATGACCAGACTCCAGCCCGTGGCGAAACTGCCGCGCACGACCACGCCCCTGCCTCTGAACTCCAGCGCCGCCGGCCGCGCCTTCGGAGCGCAGGAGCCGCACATGGTCGCCGAGACCGGCAACCGCGCTCCGACCGTGACGGTCCACCTGCCGGTGAGTGTCCGCGGTGACCGCCTGGGGGTGCTGAGCGTGACCCTGCCCGGTACGGAGCCCGGTCCCGCGACCGTCGAAGCGCTTCAGGAGATCGCCGACGCCCTGGCTCACGAGATCATGGTGGCCGAGCGCGACACGGACGTGTTCCTGCTGGCCCGGCGGGCCGAGCGGCTCACTCTGGCCGCCGAGATGCAGTGGCAGCTGCTCCCGGGCCGCTCCTGCTCGCGCACCGAGTACAGCATCGGCGCCCAGCTGGAGCCGGCGTACGCCATCTACGGGGACAACTTCGACTGGTCCGCCTCCGCCGACCACCTCACGCTGAGCGCCAACAACGGCATGGGCGAGGGGATCGATGCCGCGCTGCTCACCAATCTGGCGGTGAACGCTCTGCGCAACGCACGCCGCGCCGGTCTGAGCCTCGCCGGTCAGGCGTCCCTGGCCGATCAGGCGGTCTACGGCCAGCACGCCGGCCGGCAGTACCTGTCCATGCTGCTGTTCCGCTTCCATCTGCCGACCGGCAGGGCCGAGGTCATCGACGCCGGGTCGCCGCGGGTGTGGCGCATGCGCCAGGGCGTCGTCGAGCCGGTGGAACTGGAGGCGCAGCTGCCGCTCGGCATGTTCGAGGTCACGGACTACACGCCGCAGCATTTTCAGGTCGAGCCGGGCGACCGGCTCCTCTTCGTCAGCGACGGGGTCTACGACGTGCCCTCGCCGAGCGGCGAACGCTACAGCGAGCGCGCCCTGATCAGGGCCGTGCGCGACACCCGGCTGCTGCCGCCGTCCCAGGTACCGCGGGCGGTACTGGAAGAGCTCGCCGGCCATCGCGGCCCCGGGCCCTCCGAGGACGACGCCATGGTCGTCTGCCTCGACTGGCACGGCCGTCCCTGACGGCTCGCAGGTCATCCGGCTGATATCGGGCCTGCGGCACGAACGCCCACGGCTCCTTGTCCTCGCACCTCCCGGAACCGCTCTCGTGCTCCAGCCCGCGGTACCGATGCCGCAGCTGCTCGCTCAGGTCCCGACGGGGAACCGCAGCACCCGCAGGTGGCGCGAAATGACGGGGCGACGGCGCCCGCACCTCCACCTGCACGGATACCGGAGCCGGACGGGTCGATGAGCCGGCTGACCATTTTCGGCACAATCGCGGTATGAGGATCACTCCACGGGAACTCAACCGGTCCACGCTCGGCAGACAGCTGCTTCTGCGGCGGGAGCCGTTGGGTGCCGTCGACGCGGTCCGTCGTCTCGTCGCACTCCAGGCACAGCACGCCGCGTCGCCGTATCTCGCGTTGTGGAACCGGCTCAGCGGATTCGACCCGGCCGACCTCGACGCCGCCTTCGGTGAGCGGGCGATCGTGAAAGCGACGCTGGTACGGATCACCCTGCACGCCGTCCACCGGGACGACTACCGGTCGTTCCGCGAGGCCATGCATCCGACGCTGCGTGCCGCCCGGCTCAACTCCCGCTTCACCGCGAGCGGGTTGTCGCCCGACGACGCGGACGCACTGGTCCCGGAACTGCTGACCTTCGCGGACCGGCCGCGCACGACCGCCGAGATGGAAGCCTGGCTCGAAGCACGGATCGGTGTGCCGCCGAAGTCCGGCGCGTGGTGGGGACTGCGGTCGTACGCACCCCTGGTGCACGCCCCCACCGGAGGGCCGTGGTCGTTCGGGCTCCGCCCGTCCTACGTCGCGTCGGGGACCCGGCCGGCGCTCGACCCGCACACGTCCGCCGCCTCGCTCCAGACGCTGGTCCGCCGCTATCTGGAAGGGTTCGGGCCGGCGTCGGTTGCGGACATCGCGCAGTTCGCCACGGTTGCGCGCGCGAGGGCCCGTGAGGCGGTGGGCGCGCTCTCCGACAACCTGGAGGAGTGGGAAGGGCCGGACGGCAAGACCCTGTTCGACATCCCCGGCGCCCCGCGCCCGGCGGCCGACACACCGGCACCGCCCCGGCTGATGGCCATGTGGGACAACGTCCTGCTGGCGTACGCCGACCGCAGCCGCATCATCCCGCCGCCATACCGGCCCCTGGTCATCCGGGTGAACGGTGACGTCCTGCCCACCCTGCTGGTCGACGGCTATGTGGCCGGCGTGTGGCGCCCCGTGGAGGGAGGCATCGAGGCGACGGCCTTCCACACCCTCCCGGCCGCCGTCTGGGACGAACTCGCCGCGGAGGCCAAGGGTTTGATGGCGCTGCTGGCCGACCGCGACGCGCAGGTCTACCGCCGGTACGCGGGATGGTGGGCCGGGTTGCCGAGCGCCGAGGTCCGGGTGCTCCCCGGGTAGCGACACCGATCGCCCGCGTCCGGACCGGAACCGGGCGCGGCTACGACGCCTTCGGCGCGGGCATCCCGTCGGTTCCGGGGTCACGCGGACGGGAGTAGGAGTACAGACGGTCCACCTCCGCGAAACCCACCGACTCGTACAGGGAGATCGCCGCCGTACGGTCCCGCTCGTCCCCGGCCGCCGCGTCGTCGTCCACGTACAGGACCACCTTGTCGGCTCCGCATTCGGTCAGCACACCGAGAGCGTTGCCGAGCATCGCACGGCCCAGGCCCCGGCCGCGCAGGTCGGGCAGGACGCCGATCCAGCGCAGCACACCGGTCCCCTGTACGGGAGAACCCACGACGGCTTCGGCCACCACCCGGCGGTCCCGGTGAGCCTCCAGTCGCCACGCCTGCCGGTCCCCCGGCTCGTGGCCCACCCGCACGTCCGGCAACCGCGGCATGCCGTCGACGGGCAGCGCGGCCAGCATGTACCGCCACAGCCGCTCCCCGGCGAACCCGGCCCGCCGAAGCGCCTCCGCCGTCGCCGGACGGTGCAGGACCGGCAATGCCTCCAGACCCAGGGAAAGAGCCGACGCGAAGCTGAAGGCATGCGCCTCACGCGTCCCGAAGGCGGCGAGGGCATGGCGGACCAGCGCATCGGCCGTCCGCGCGTCCTCCCGGCAGTGGAGCCACAGCAACTGGCCCGTGTCGTCCTTGAGCCGCAGGGCGTAGGACGCCACACCCACGACGACTCCGTCCGTGTCCTCGGCCACCACGACGTCCGGGGGCTCCAACTCCGCCCACCACCCGGCGTCGACGGACGAGCGGCCCTGGAGGGCCTCGTCGAGCATCGCCGGGGTCGAGACCGGCTGACCGCCCATCCGGTCGTCATCGACCAGGGCGAGGACGGCGTTTCGGTCCGCGGACGTGAAGGGACGCAGCGTCGGGCCGAGCAGGTGAGGGCTCACAGTGACGACCCTGACCGGGACGACCCGTTCTGTCCAGGATCGAGCCCTCCCGGCAGTTCGCGGCCGAGCAGCGGTCCACCGCCCTCGTGGAACCGGCCCGCGACGCCTGCGGGATCACTGCGCCCACTGCGGTGTCCACGTCTCGCCATGGCGGTGGCCGGACCGGAGGGAGCCGAGATGGTCGCGGAGTGCGGTGAGCGCGGGATGCGGATTGTCGCTGCGCCAGATCAGTGAGTGGGGATAGACCGGCGTGGGTCCGCGCACGAAGACGCGCCGCAGGTCGTCACCGGCGGGCCGGACGAACTCGGTCTGTTCACCCACGAAGGTCGCCAGCACCGAGGAATCGGCGATCGTTTCGAGGAGCGGCTCGGTGCCGAAATCGGGGCCGGTCGCCTCGATGGTGAGCCCGAAGGCGGCGGCGAGGTCCTCGTAGTAGGCCGCCCACTCGGTACCGGCGACGATGCCGGGCATCCAGATCCGGTGCCCCGCGAGCTGTGCGGGTGCGACCGCGCACGCAGTGGCCAGCGCATGACGCGGCCCGGTGAGAAGGTGCAGTGGCTCGTCGAAGACCCGGACGGTCTCGACGCCTTCGGGAAGCTGCCGGGCGGGCAGGGTGACAGCGCGGAACGACGCGTCGATCGTGCCGTTCCGGACGGCGGCGATCGCCGCGTCGGCGTCGAAGAGCGTCACCACGTCGAGCGCGATCCCCGGATGGGCACGGTGGAAGCCGCGCATCAGACCTGCCGGCGCAAGCCGTCGGCCGATCACATCGACACGCAGCGCGCGACTGCCGGGCCGTACGGAAGCAGCAGCTCTCTCCGCGGCGCGAAGGAGATCACGGGCGTGCGGCAGGAAGACCTGCCCGTCGAGGGTCGGCCGGGCACCACGCGGCGTACGCGTGAACAGCCGGACGCCCAGGGCCTTCTCCAGCGCCGCGATGCGCTTGGAGACGGCCTGCTGCGTGATCGACAGATCCGCGGCCGCTTCCTGGAACTGCCCGGCGTCCGCGACGGCGACGAACGTGCGTACGGCTTGGAGATCCACGCCGCACATCCTAGGCCGTGTGCTGGGAGTACAACTTCTGGTTGTACCTCACGAACCGAGCGGTTGTTTGATGCGCGGACCCACTGGTGGCTTTGATGTGACCGGTCGAACGAGGGTGTCGGGGAGCGGCGGCGAGGGGTGTGCTGGGCATGGGCGCCAGGCGGTCGCTGGGCCGGGAGTTCGCGTGGCTGTGGTCCGCGTACGCGATCAGCACCTTCGGCACACGGCTCGCGTTCGGGGCCTTCCCCCTGATCGCGATCCTCGTGCTGCACGCCGGGGCGGCGGAGGTCGCGGCGCTGGCCGCCGCGGGCCTGGCGGTCGGCGCGGCCGTGGCGCTGCCGCTCGGGCCGTGGGTGGACTTCCGCCGCAAGCGCCCCGTCATGATCGCGATGGACCTGGCCCGCTTCACCGCGTTGATCAGCATCCCCGTCGCGTACGCCCTCGATCTGCTCACCTTCGTCCAGCTGCTCGTCGTCTCCGTCGTCGTCTCCGCCGCCGAGATCACCTTCGGGGCGGCCGGTGGGGCATTCCTCACGTCACTCGTGCCGCCGCAGGACCTCCTGGTCGCCAACGGACGGTTCGAGGCCACGACATGGACCGCCACCATGCTCGGACCGCCCGTCGGCGGAGCCGCGATCGGGCTGTTCGGTCCCGTGATGACCGTGCTCGCGGACGCGGTCAGTCACCTGCTGTCGGCGGCGGCCATCCGCGCGATCGGCAGCAAGGAGGCACCTCCCGCAGGCGCCGGTGCGCGGCCCCGCCTCCGCGCCGGCGATGTCCTCGACGGATGGCGGCACATCCTGGCCGAGCCGGCCCTTCGTCCCCTGTTCTTCAACACGGTCCTCGTCAACGGCCTGATCATGGCGACCTCACCGCTGCTGGCCGTCCTCATGCTCGGTCAACTCGGCTTCGCACCCTGGCAGTACGGCCTCGCCTTCGCCGCGCCCTGCATCGGCGGGCTGATCGGCTCACGGCTGGCCCGCCGCCTCGTCGCGCGGTACGGGTCGCACAGGGTCCTGCTCACATCCGGGTGGCTGCGGGCGTGCTGGCTGCTCGCGCTTGCCTTCACCGGCCCCGGCGCTGCCGGGCTCCTGCTCGTCATGGCCGTCGAGCTCGGGCTGATCACCTGCATGGGAGTCTTCAACCCGGTGTTCGTCACGTACCGACTCGACCACATCGCAACGGATCGCATCGCCCGCACGCTGTCCGCCTGGTCGGTCACCAGCAAGGCCACCATCGCGGCATTGACCGCCCTGTGGGGCCTGCTGGCCGGCCTCACCGGGCCGCGCACAGCACTCGCGATCGCGGGCCTTCTTATGCTGGCCACGCCGCTGCTGCTCCCCCGTCAGAGCCTCACGGCAGACCGGGCGCGGTGATACCTGCCGAGCGGGCCGAGGCGGCCCGCTCCCCTACGGGTTCGCCCGCTACCTGATCGTGAACGAGCAGCCTTTCAGGGTCTGTCCGCCGTCGTTGTCCGCGACCGCCTTGCCGTCGACCGTGATGAAGCAGGGGGCCGGCTTCTGCGTACCGTCGACGGACTTGATGGCCCCCGGGACGATCGACACCGGATAGCCCGCCTTCTGTTCCGCGGCGGAGAGCCGGACGGTCTCCGTCTTCCGCCACGGCAGGGTCTGCTCGGCGAAACCGCTGGTCTCGGCGCGGTAGGTGATCGGCACCTTGCCCAGCCCCTCGACCGCCAGGGTCACCTCGTGGGACTCGCCCGCCTCGGCGGGCGACGGCGAGGCACTCCGTGAGGCGTCACTCCTGCCGCGATTCTCGTCCTGCGTGGTCCCGCCGCCTTCGCAGCCCGTCAGTGCCACGGCCACGAGCAGTGCCACAGCGGTCATCGACGTTCGCATACGTCCCGTTCCCGTGCTCTCGGTTCCTGCCGTCCCTCGGGCAAGGGATCCGACATCCGAAGATCCAAGCACGTGCGGTACGGCACGAACGGTCATGAGCCCCGGTGGCGGGAGCCGAATTCCCGGTGTCAGTCGTCGCCCGAATCGGCGGACCCGCCGCCACCCTTGCTGCTACGGCTGAAGACAACTGACAGGACGTCCACGACAGCGGCGAGGACGATCAGGGTCACGCGACCGGCGTGGCGCATACGCGGAGAGGCCATGCGCCGGATCCTACGGACCGGCCCCGCGAGCTCCGAGAAGGGTGGCCAGGGGAAGCCGGTACGGGCGTCCCGCCGGTCCGTGCATCGCCGGGCAACGCGGACGTAACGCCGCGCAGTTTTACCCCTCCCCCGTTGCCGCCTTCTTGTCGTCACTGAGGTGAGGCGAGGAGGCCAAGGGGCTTGTTATCGGATGATCTACGCGCCTGCGGTGCCCTGCCCCTCCGCTGAACCGCGTATACGGTACGGACAGGACGTACGAAGGGGGCCGTCGTCGTGAGCAGCGCGCAGCGGATCGAGGTCCGGCGGGAGCAGGTGCTCGCCCATCGGGTGGCGGCTCATGGCTTCGACCGGGCCTCCGCCGCACCGGGGGTGCTCGACCTCGGGGTGCAGGACACTCCGTACGGCTCTGCCCGGTTGGCGCTCGCCGCTCGCAGTGCGTCCGCCGAGGGGCTGGAGCTCGTGTGGTCGTTCCGTGGCGCGCCGCATCTGCACAGCCGCGCGAGTCTTCCCGGTCTCGCCACGGCGCTCTGGCCGGTCGGCGACACGGACGCGACAGCGCGGATCGACACCGCCGTGATCAAGGAGGGGGCGCGGCTCGGGGTCGAGGCTTTCCGCCTCACCGCCGAGGCGTTCCGCGACACGGTCACCACCCCGATGGCCAAGGGCGAGGTGAGTACCGCGGTCAGCGCCGCCGTGCCCCCGTCGCTGACGTACTGGTGCGAGCGGTGCGGAGCCGAGCACATCTCCGGGCTGCTCTTTCAGCAGGCCGGGCTCTTCGGTGCGACCGGGGTGGGCGTGGAAGGGGGCCGGACCGTTCTCGCTCCGCTGGAGCACGGGTTCCCGGTGCCGGCCGAGGCATCGGGCACCGCCGGGCTGGTGCGGGCGTATCTGCGCCACCTCGGTCCCGCGACACCCGCCGAGGTGGCGAAGTACCTCGGCACGAAGCCGGCCGTGGTGAAAGCGCTGTGGCCGGACGACCTCGCCGAGGTGCGGATCGAGGGACGGACGTCCTGGCTGCCCGAGACCGATCTCGACGCCTTGGTATCGGCGGAGTCGGAGTTCGCGTCGACGTTCCGGGGGCTCGTCCGCCTGCTGCCGCCCGGTGATCCGTTCCTCCAGGCGCGGGACCGGAGTCTTCTGGTGCCCGACAAGGACCGCGCGAAGGAGATCTGGCGGGCGATCGGTGGCCCGGGCGTCCTCCTGACCGGCTCGGAGATCGCCGGCACCTGGCGTGCCAAGGCCGCCGGCCGCAGGCTCGACCTCACGGTCACGCCGTTCGGGCCGCTGTCCGCAGCCGTACGCAAGGCCGTGGAGGCCGAGGCGGACACCGTGGCCGCGGCCCGCGGCGCGAGAGACGTCCGGCTGCGGTTCGCGTAGGGCGTCGCTGCCCCGCGAGGCCTTGTGGGGCAGCCGGTGACGAGCACGCCATTCGCCTGTCCGTACGGCTCGGCCGCGGCGACGGCCCGCCCGAGCGCTCCCGTACCTCGCCCCGGCGGCCGGGGCCCGCGGCGTCGAGATCCCTGCACCCGCGACTGCGTCGCAGACCGGCCCGGCCGCCCGGGCGCCCCCTCCTGGCACGGCGGAGCCGCCCTGATGTCGGCACACTGGTGGGGAAAGACTCTCGGCGCCTCGCCCGCCTGTCGGGGTACCGGGCGAGACGCTGTGTGCCGCGAGTGGAAGGCGACGTCAGTGGCGTCAGACCGTTCGGAGGATGATCGGGCTCCTGGACCGCTCTGGTCGGAGCCCGGGTCGCTTCTTGAACACGTGCCCGTGGCCGTCCTCGGCATCGACGAGGACAACCGCATCTGCTACTGGGGGCCGGGCGCCGAGGGACTCTTCGGGCACGACTCCGCGGAGGTGCTGGGCAAGGCCGCCGCCGTACTGTTCTCCGACGGCCCGGACGACTCCCCCGGCCCCTCGGTCCGGCTGGCGGAACACGGCCGCACGCTGGGGTACTGGCGCGGACGGCTGCCGGCCCGGCACCGGAACGGCGAGGTCTTCGACTGCGGTTTCCGGGCCTTCCGCGTGGTCGGTACCGACAGCACGTCGATGGTCCTGGCGCTGGCCAGCCGCAGTGACGTCCTCGATCGGGTGAAGACCAATCTGGCGTTTCTCGATTCCCTCTTCGAGACGACCCCCATCGGCCTGGTCATGCTCGACGACCACCTGCGGTACGTCCACCTCAATGAGGCCCTCGCCGACATGGACGGGGTGTCCATCGAGGAGCACATCGGGCGGCCGATGGACGACATCATGATCACCTCCGACGGCGGCGCCTATCTGCGGATGCTGCGCTCGGTCGCCGAAGAGGGACGGACTGTCGCCGGTGTTCTCGTGGGGCTGCGTACCCCTGGTCACCCGGATCTGGACCAGGTGCGGTCGGTGAGTCTCTTCCCGCTCAGCGGCGCGGTCGGTACACGGTCCGGGGTGGGCGGCCTGATGGTGGATGTGACCGAGCGGGAGCAGGCCATCATGGAGGCCAGTGCCGCTCGTCGGCGTCTGGCTCTGCTGGCCCGGGCCACCGCGCGGATCGGTACCACCCTGGATGTGGATGTCACCGCCCGGGAGGTGGTCGCCGCCGCGATTCCCGACTTCTGCGACGCCGCCGTGGTGGAAGTCGTGGAGTGGATGGACGAGCGGGCGCTGTTCGACCCGCAGCAGCCGCTCGTCACCCGAAGAATCGCCTCCGGCACGGTCCTGGCCCCACCCGCCGGCGAGCTCGTGGGCGGGCTGGACCGTGTCACCTACCCACCGGATTCCTCCATCCACCGGACACTGATGTCGGGCCGCCCCCTCTACGTCCCGGTCGACGACGACTTCATGACCCGGACCGTCATTCACCGGGCGCGTGCCCAGCTCCTCAGGGACAGCGGCCTGACCGGCCTCGTCATCGCCCCGCTCATCGCCCGCGGCACCGTCCAGGGCATCACCATGTTCGGACGCTCCGCGGCCAGGCCGGCCTTCACCGACGAGGACCTCCGCCTGGCCGGCGAGCTGTCCTCCAGGGCCGCTCTGTGCCTGGACAACGCGCGTCTCTACAGCCGGGTGCAGCACATCGCCCTCACCCTCCAGCGCGCACTGCTCCCGAGCGCGCTGGCGACCAGCCCCCATGTGCAGGTCGCCCACCGCTACGTGCCCGGCAGCCAGGTCACCGAGGTGGGTGGCGACTGGTACGACGTGATCGATCTGCCCGGCGACCGCGTCGCGCTGGTGGTCGGTGACGTGATGGGACACGGCGTCCGGGCCGCCGCGGACATGGGGCGGCTGCGCATCACCGCCAAGGCACTGGCCAGGCACAACCACGAGCCGGCGGACCTGCTCGCCGAACTCGACGCCTGCGCCCAGGAGGCAGGCATCGAGCTGGCGACGTGCCTCTACGTCTCGTACGACGCCGCGACAGGACGAGCCCGCATCGCCAATGCCGGCCACCCGCCGCCCCTCGTACGGCACCCCGACGGCACGGTCGAGATCCTCGGCGAGGTCCTGGGCGTGCCCCTGGGCGTGGGCGGTCACCCGTTCCGGACGATCGAGACCGATATCCCGGACGGCGCGATTCTCGCGCTGTACACCGACGGCCTCGTCGAGGCCCGCGGCCACGACATCGAAGAGGGCCTGGCCGCCGTCTGCGCGGAACTGAGCCAGGTCTCGGACCAGCTCGAAACGATGGCGGACCGCATGCTGTCGCGCCTGCTGCCCGATCCCCCGATCGACGACACCGTCCTCGTCCTCGCCCGTGTGCGCCGGAGCACCGCACCTGAGCGGTGAGCGGGCCACCAAAGCCTCCGGGGCGCCGAGGACGACGCCGGGCGGCTGCCGCACACGGCGACGGCAGGGACGGCAGGGACGGCACGAATGGCACACACCGGAATGAGCGGCTGATCCGATTTGTTCTGCCCCGGCATGGAGGACGAGACCGGAGCGGCCGCGAGCTCACCCGCCCAGCGGAAGGCCGCGGCAGAGCTGATCGACGACGCCCGCGCCAGTGGTCGGCGGCTGATCGACTCCCTGACGCGCCTGTGGGACGGCGTCGTCGAAGCGTCGACCATGACCAACATCGACGACGAGCACGACCCCGAGGGCGCCACGGTCGCCTTCGAGCGTGCCCAGCTGCGGGACATGCTCACCCGGGCACGGGCCGATCTGGAGGACCTCGACCGGGCCGCGGAGCGGGTGCGCACGGGCGCCTACTGGATCTGCGAGCGCTGTGGCGGCCCGATCGCTCCGGAGCGGCTCGCCGCGCGCCCGACGGCCACGGTGTGCATCACCTGCGCGAACAAAGCCGCCCGCTGATGCGTATCACTGTGTGAGAGGGATGCAGTGGCGCGACGGCTCGACATGTAGAAAGGTCATGGCGGCCGAAAAGCCTCGAAACGCCCGGTTCGGACGATCATGCCGATGACCGTCCGTACGACTTCAGCAACGCCTGACGGAAGGTGTCCCATGTCGAAGCCACCGCTCCCCGACGAAGCAGTCGCCATGCTGACGAAGGCCAACCCGGCAGTCGTCACGACCCTGCGTTCGGACGGCCAGCCGGTGTCCACGGCCACCTGGTACCTGTGGGACGACGGCCGGGTGCTGATCAACATGGACGAGGGTCGCAAGCGCCTGGAGCACGTGCGGAACGACCCGCGTGTCTCGCTCACCGTGCTCGACGAGGGCAACTGGTACACCCACCTCAGCATCATCGGCCGCGTCGCCGACCTCGTCGAGGACAAGGAGCTGCTCGACATCGACCGGCTGGCCCAGCAGTACCTCGGCAAGCCGTACCCGCAGCGGGACCGCCGCCGGTTCAGCGCATGGATCGAGATCGACCGCTGGCACGGGTGGGGCACCCTGAAGGACAACAGCCAGCCCGGGTGATGGGCGACCGGCCGCGACCGGTGCGATGAGGAACCTCCGGCGTTCACGTCGAGCACACGAACGAGCATGTGTTCCCGTCGAGGTTTCGAATGTCCCTCCGGCACGGCCGGTTTCGTCTCCCGACAAACCCTCCGGGCACTCTCCTGACCGGCGTGTACTGTGTGCCGCGCCGCCATGCCAACGTTCCGGCAATCGTGATGGTTGCGCCGGGAGTTGCGCGGCCGGCTTTCACATTCGCCTCCCGGAGGAGTGTCCGTTCGATGACCCAGAACCGTCCCGATGGGCCCCAGTCCCCCGACGGCGAGAACACGGACGACCGCCGTCGTCCCGGATTGGCCCCCGAGGACGGGACGGACACCGGCCACGCCGAAGAGGACGGGACGGACACCGGCCACACCGAAGGCGACGGTGGCCGGGGAGATGTCGAGGGCGGCGACGGCAAGGCCGACCGCGACACGGACGCACATGCCGACAAGAAGCGCCTGATCGACTACCCCCGTCGCGACAAGGGCGGGGTGCGCCGCTGGATACCCTCGTGGCGGCTCGTCGTCGGCACCTCCTTCGCCGTCGTCACCGCAACGGTGGGGGCCGCGACCGTCGCCTACGCACTGGTGGAGGTCCCTGACCCGACCAGCGCGGCCGAGGCGCAGAACAACGTCTACTACTGGGCCGACGGCACGCAGATGGCCGCCACCGGTGGAGAGATCAACCGCCAGATCATCGGCATCGATCAGATCCCGCAGGCCATGCAGAACGCGGTGATCTCGGCGGAGAACAAGACGTTCCGCACCGACGCGGGCGTCGACCCCATGGGGATCGGCCGCGCCGTGGTGAACATGACCAAGGGCAGTGAGACCCAGGGCGGTTCCACCATCACCCAGCAGTATGTGAAGAACACCCGGCTCGGCGACCAGCCGAGGAGCGTGAGCCGTAAGGTCGCAGAGCTGTTCGTCTCCATCAAGGTCGGCGCCGACATGGACAAGTCGGAGATCATGGCCGGCTATCTCAACTCCGCCTACTACGGGCGGGATTCCTACGGGATCCAGGCCGCGGCCCGTACGTACTACGGGAAGAACGCCAAAGCCCTGAACCCCAGCGAGTGCGCCTTCCTCGCCTCGCTGCTCAAGGGCGCGGTGTACTTCGATCCGGCCGGTTCCGTGGACGTCGATCCGGCGGCGACACCGGAGGCCAATCTGGCGCGGGTGACCGACCGCTGGAAGTGGGTCATGAACGAGATGGTCAAGGACGGGCATCTGAGTGCTGCCGAGCGGGCGCAGTACCCCTCGTTCCCCATGCCCCAGTCCATCTCCAAGGGGACCCAGCTCGGCGGACAGGTCGGTTATCTCGTCGAACTCGCCAAGGCGAACGTCCTCAAGGACCGGACCCTCGACCTGACTTCGGACGACTTGGCGCGCGGCGGCTACGAGATCCACACCACCTTCGACAAGAAGAAGGTCGACCAGCTCGAGAAGGCGGTGCGGAAGGTCCGCGAGGCCAGCATCAAGCCCGACAAGCGGCCGAAGACGGACACGCACGTCCAATTCGGCGGTGCGTCGGTCGACCCGCGGACGGGTGCGATCGTCGCCGTCTACGGCGGTGAGGACGCGACCGAGCACTTCACCAACAACGCCGACGCGACCGGCGTCCCGGTCGGATCGACCTTCAAGGCCTTCGTCCTGGCGGCGGCGCTGCGCGACGGTGTGCGCGACCCGCAGGGCGGCGCGACTCAGGGAAGTGCCGAGCGTACGCCCGTCGATCCCGACACAAACGTCTACAGCGGCCAGGACAAGCTCAAGATCAAGAACTATGACGGCTCGGTGTGGCTGACCGCGGAGGGCAAGGAGTGGCTGCAGACGAACGACGGCAACGAGTCGTACGGAAACCTCTCGCTGCGTGAGGCCATGATCCGCTCGGCGAACTCACCGTTCGTTCAGCTGGGCATGGACGTCGGCATCCCCTCGGTCCGCCGGGCCGCCGTCGACGCGGGCCTTCTCGAGAACTCGCTCAACACGTCGGACGTCCCCTCGTTCTCCCTCGGTACCTCCTCCCCCAGCGCCATCCGTATGGCCGGGGCCTACGGCACCTTCGCGGACGGGGGCAAGCAGCGTGAGCCGTACTCCGTCACCAAGGTGAGCCGGGAGGGCAGGGTGGTCCACGCGCACAAGGACGAGTCCAAGCAGGCCTTCCCCGCCGCGGTCGCCGGCTCCGTGACCGACGTGCTCAGGGATGTCGTCGAGAACGACGAAGGCACCGGACGGAACGCGCGGCTGCCGGGCCGTGAGGTCGCCGGTAAGACCGGTACGACCGACGGCAACAAGTCTGCCTGGTTCGTGGGCTACACCCCGCAGCTGTCGACCGCGATCGACATGTACCGCCTCGACGACGACGAGAAGAACCGCAACGGCACATTCCTGGAGATGTTCGGTACGGGTGGCCAGGAGAAGGTCCACGGCGCCTCGTTCCCGTCGGAGATCTGGCGGACGTACATGACCGAAGCCCTCAAGGACCAGAAGGTGTTGCGCTTCCCCGCCCCCGAGCAGCCGTGACGGCAGGGCCGGTGTTCCCGCCGCACTGAGCCTGGGCGCCATATCGGCTAACGGCTCGGTGACGGCGGGATTGCGGATCGGACGCGTGCCGGGCCCTTTCGGCCGGCCGGACGGTTGATTCGGCATGAGCGCTTGGGAAAGTGACCCGTTGCCCGTGGCCGGGGTTTCGGTCGTGACCGTCACCCGGCCACCGGACGAACGGCCGTGCGGCGGAGAGGACGAGGGCGGCGCCGTGTGCACCGCCCCAGGAGACGTGCGTGCCGTCCCCGTGTCGGACGCCCGGTTCCGGATGGCCGTGACCGACCTCCTGGTGGCACCCGTGCGGACGGCCTTCCTGTGCGTGGCCGCCGCCACGGTCGTCGCGGCCGTGCTCGTCGTGTGGTCGACCTGACGGCGACGGGGGCGGAGCCCGGAACATCCGGACCGTGGGCCCGTCAGCGGCCTGCCGGTTCGGCGGGCCGGACGTTCTGGGTGGCGTGGAAGAGGTTGTGCGGGTCGTAGGTCCGCTTGATCTCCGCCAGCCGGTCGAAGTGGTCCCCATAGGTGGCCCTGACCCGGTCCTGGCCCTCGTCCTCACCCAGGAAGTTCACATAGGAGCCGCCCATCGAGTACGGGCGGAGCGCCTCCTCGTAGGCGGTGCACCACTCCTTGAGCGCCGGGGCGTTGGCGGGGTCGGGGTCGATGCCGACGACGACACCGGACCAGATGGCGTCCCGGTGGCTCCAGGCGGTGGCATCCCTCGGGACCCGGCCGGCGGCGCCGTCGACCGGATACAGGTGCATGGTCGACAGAGGGGTGGGGAGGTTCTCACCGTAGTGGAGATGGACGTCGAGGGACTCGTCGGTGATGCGGTCGAAGAAGGCGCCGCGCCAGTACCACTGGAGTCCGCTCGGAAGCAGGTCGTCGAACATGCTCTGGAGCGCCGGGTAGGGCATCGGCGTCGTGAAGTGGAAGGCCGGGGTCCCGGCGTCGTTCACGGGCCGGAGCACCTCGTCCAGGCGGTCCGGGTCGCCGGTCCAGCACCACACCACCCCGCACATCTTCCGTCCGTGGATCTCCTCGGGGAACGGCGGGCCGGGCGGTACCGACAGCAGCGCGAAGAAGCCGTTCAGGTCGTCGGCGGACTGCGGCAGGAACTCGCGGTACCACCGCAGCACCTCACGGGTCCGCTCGACCGGCCACAGGGTGAACGCGACGCCCACGGTGCTGACGGGATGCAGCCGGTAGCGGAACGAGGTGACGATGCCGAAGTTCCCGCCGCCTCCACGCAACGCCCAGAACAGATCGGAATGCTCGCTCTCGCTCGCGGTGACGAGGCTGCCGTCCGCGAGGACGACGTCGGCGGAGACCAGGTTGTCGATGGTGAGGCCGTATTTGCGGGTGAGGTGGCCGTGGCCGCCGCCCAGGGTGAGTCCGCCGACGCCGGTCGTCGAGTTGATGCCGGAGGGGGTGGCGAGACCGAAGGCGTGGCCGGCGTGGTCGAGGTCGCCGAGCTGGCTGCCGCCGCCGACCAGGGCGGTCCGCGTGCCGGGATCGATGTGCGTCCAGCGTATGGGCGCCAGGTCGATGGTGACGCCTTCGTCCACCAGACACAGTCCGGGACCGCTGTGGCCGCCGCCTCTCACGGCGAGCTCGAGACCGTGGTCGCGTACGAAATCGACGGCGGCCATGACATCGGCCACGTCCGTGCATCGCGCTATGGCCGCCGGCCGGCGGTCGATCATCCCGTTGTAGATCTTGCAGGCCTGCCCGTAGTCCAGATCGTCCGGGCCGATGACCGGACCGCGCAGCGCTGTCCGCATCGCTTCCAGAGTGGTGTCGTCCATCACGATCTCCTCCGGCGGGGGCACGGACCGTGACCCGCCTGCCCTTCGGCTCTTCCGGCTCTTCCGGCCGTCCCGGCCGCAGCTTCCGAACGCCCCGCCGTCGTGGTCCCCGCCGACGGGGGCATGGCCCGCAACCGACGCGCGGTCAGGGCCTCTCAGGTGTCCACATGGCTCGTACGTCCAGGGTCCCGCCGACCGGGGACCGCCGCAAACCCCGCACGTCCCACGAGGCGCCCGCACTGCCGTGGAAGAGCACCATGGGGTCATGGACGGACACATCGGCCGGGTCAGCGGTCCGGCACGGGTGGCCGGGCCCGGCGAAGGCATCGGCCTGGAGGAACTGGCGCTCGCGGCCCGGAACCACGGGCTGCCGCTGGAAGCCATGCGCGACGACGTGACCCCGCCAGGACTGCACTACGTACTGACCCACTACGACATTCCCGCCGCCGCTGCCGAGGCGTGGGAGCTGACCGTGCAGGGGCTGGTCCGCACCCCACTGACCCTCGGCATCGACGCCCTGCGGTCCTTCCCGGCCGTCACCCAGCGCGTGACGATGGAATGCGCCGGCAACGGTCGCGCGCGCCTCTCGCCACGACCGGTCAGCCAGCCGTGGCTGGTCGAGGCGGTCGGAACCGCCGACTGGACCGGAGTACCGCTACGGGTGCTCCTGGCCGAGGCGGGGCCGGCGGCGGATGCCGTGGAGGCGGTGTTCACCGGCGCCGACCACGGCATCGAGCGGGGTGTGGAGCAGGACTACCGGCGGAGCCTGCCGTTGGCGGTGGCCACCGGCGACGACCCCGAGGTGCTGGTGGCGTACGAGATGAACGGATCTCCCCTGCCGCCGCAGCACGGCCATCCCCTGCGGCTGGTGGTGCCCGGCTGGTACGGCATGGCGCACGTGAAATGGCTGTGCGACATCGACGTCACCGCGACGCCGTTCACGGGATTCCAGCAGGCGGTGGCCTACCGCTACCGGCAGTCGGCCGACGAGCCCGGCGAGGCGGTCACCCGGATCGCCCCGCGGGCCCTGATGATCCCGCCGGGGTTCCCGGACTTCATGTCCCGTGCCCGCGTGCTGAGGCCGGGTCGCGTCCTCCTGGAGGGCCGGGCGTGGTCCGGCAGGGCACCGGTGACCGCGGTCGAGGTGAGCACCGACGACGGCCGAAGCTGGCGCGCGACGGAAGTCGACCCTCCGGGCCGACACGGCTGGGCGTGGCGGCGCTGGCGTACGTGGTGGGACGCCGCACCCGGGACGTACGTGCTCAGCGTCCGCGCCGGCGACGCCGAGGGACATGTCCAGCCTCTGACGCAGCCGTGGAACCGCGGCGGCTTCGGCAACAACGCCGTCCAGCGGATTCCGGTCCTGTGCCTGCCTCCGGACTGATCCGCGCCGACGCGCCCACCTCGGTGGGGGCACCGGCACCGGGAGACCCCCGCGCCCCGAAGTGCGGTGAGCAGCGGCGCTTCTAAAATGGACCTGGTACACGCACCTTGCGTTGCGTACGCGCACCCTGCGTCCGATGAACCACGGTTGCATCAGGGAGCTGTGATGCCCAATCGTCCCGGTCGGTCATGATGACCACCCCTGAGGATGAGCCGCG
The DNA here is from genome assembly GCF_032229325.1 of Streptomyces sp. AM8-1-1. Taxonomy (NCBI): domain Bacteria; kingdom Bacillati; phylum Actinomycetota; class Actinomycetes; order Kitasatosporales; family Streptomycetaceae; genus Streptomyces; species Streptomyces sp. AM8-1-1. The sequence continues at coordinate 7,360,257 of NZ_CP135086.1, read as the reverse complement.
GAGCCCCTGGCCCCCGCCGATCGTGGTTCACCCCGTCATGCAGGGCGACCCGCCGTTCCGCTCCGTCGAGATCAACGGGGAACTGGCCGGCATCGCCCGCGATCTCGTGGAGTTGCTCGACCTGGCGTACAGCGCGGGTCTGAAGCACATCGATCTGGACGACCCCGCGCAGGTGAGATGGGTCGGCGGCGCCAAGTACAAGTGGGTTCTCTGACGGCCTTCCCACAGCCCAGGGCGGGCCGCCGCCCAGGCGGCGGGCGGCGGCGCGGCACAGGGATCGCGGCGTCAGTCGAGCGCGGCGGTGAGCGTGATCGTGGTGCCGGTGAGAGCCTTGCTGACCGGGCAATTGGCCTTCGCGTCCTCGGCCGCCGCCTTGAAGCCGGCCTCGTCCGTACCCGGCACCTGACCCGTCACCGTGAGGTGGATGCCGGTGATCCCGGGGCCCGGCTCGAACGTCACCGCGGCCTTCGTCGTGAGCATCGTCGGAGGCGTACCGGCCTTCGTGAGGATGTTCGACAGGGCCATCGAGAAACAGCTGGAGTGGGCGGCTGCGATCAGCTCCTCCGGGCTCGTCCTCCCGTTGGGATCCTCGGCACGAGAAGCCCAGGTCACGGGGAAGTGGCCGAGGCCCGACGAGTCGAACGTGACCTCCCCGAAGCCCTTGAGCAGTTCGCCTTCCCACTCGGTGTGCGCGTTGCGTGTGGTGGCCACGAAGAATGCCTTCCTGTGTTTGGACGACGTCTCCCAGATCGTCCGCCCTGCGGCGGCCGGACCGGGCCATCGACGCGCCGGGGCGCTCGTACTCGCCGTGCGTCGTGCGCGAGCTGCACCCCGGGCGTCGGTGCGCGGGATGTGCGCCGGGGTTGGGGTGCGCAAGTTGTGCGACGGGCGTCGGTGCGCGGGCTGTACGCCGGGGGCCGATCCGCGGGATGTACGCGGGCCACTGGGGCGCACGTGGCCGCCCGAGCCTCAGGGGCAGGCGCTCCCGGGCGGGTCGAAACCGCCGGGGTCCGTGGGGCGGGGCCCCGGCCCACCGGACGCGGTGATCGTCGACTGCGCACCCGGCGCCCGGCGGCTTAGCCTGGACGTATTGCCACGCTCGCCCCCGGCCCCGCGCCGCTGGGCGGCATCCGGCGGCGACTGAGGCAAACCGCGTCCACCCGCATTCGGCGGACGGGCGGTAGGCAACGCCGACGAGAGGACTGGCCATGACCCCCTCGACCCCCGACGAGCACGGGCCCCCGACGCCCTCCCCCGAGGAGACCCCGTCCGCGGCGGACATGGCGGACACGCAGGCCGCGCTCATCGATCTCGCGAACAGCGTGGCCCTGCTGCCGCAGGCGCCGCCGGCCGAAGGCGAGGAGGAACGTCCCGAGGGTGCCATCGCACTGCCGGTGATCGAACAGGACGGCACGCGGTACATCCCGGTCTTCACGTCGGAGGACGCTCTGCTGGCGGTCGGCGGGGACCCCGAAAGCGCGGTGCGCATCCCTGTCGTCGACCTGGCCGCCAACTGGCCGGCGGACGACCTGTGGCTCGCCGTCAATCCTTCCTCCGAGGAAGGATTGACCCTCCCGGCCGACCTGGTGCGTGCGCTCCCCATGGTCACGCGGCGCAACGGCCAGACCGGCATGCCCGAGCAGGGCGGCGCACCAGCGTAGGACGGCGCGTCGGAAGACAACGGCACGCCGAGGAGGCCGGCGGCGGAGCACGTCGGCGCCGGAGCACCCGGTCGGAGCCCGGCCGTACGACCGCATGGGAGCATGCCCGGCAACGCACTGACGTAGAGGGCTTCCAGAAGGGCTGCGGGCATGGGTGTGACCAACTGGGCAGGGAACATCACCTTTTCGACGGCTCAGCTGCACACTCCCGGATCGCTCGACGAACTGCGCACCCTGGTCGCCGACAGCACCCAGGTGCGGGTCCTCGGCAGCGGACACTCGTTCAACACGATCGCCGACGTCGACGGTCCGGGCGGGACGCTGCTGTCCCTCACGCGTTTCCCGTCCTCCGTGGAGGTCGACACGGGGGCCCGCACGGTGCGCGCCGGGGGCGGTGTGCGGTACGCGGAACTGGCGCGGCTCGTCCACGGGCACGGACTGGCGCTGCCCAATCTGGCCTCGCTCCCGCACATCTCGGTGGCGGGCTCGGTCGCGACCGGCACACACGGTTCCGGCAGCGCCAACCAGCCACTGTCATCGGCGGTGAGCGCCGTGGAACTGGTCACCGCCGACGGCTCCTCGCTCGTGATGCGCCGCGGAGACGCCGGTTTCGAGGGCGCCGTGGTCTCACTGGGCGCCCTCGGAGTCGTCACCGCGCTCACGCTCGATCTGGAGCCGGCATTCGACGTGAGTCAGCACGTCTTCACCGATCTGCCGCTGGCGGGGCTGGACTTCGAGGCCGTGAGCTCGGCGGCGTACAGCGTGAGTCTCTTCACCGACTGGCGCGCGTCACGCTTCACGCAGGCATGGTTCAAACGGCGTTCCGACGGACCGCCTCTCGACGTGCCCGGCGTTTCTTCGGCGGCCTCGGCGACGGAACAACTGCATCCCGTACCCGGCATGCCCGCGGTCAACTGCACTCCGCAGCTGGGTGCACCCGGGCCGTCGCACGAGCGACTGCCGCATTTCCGCGCCGAGTTCACTCCGAGCAGCGGCGCCGAACTCCAGTCGGAGTACCTGCTCCCCCGTGCCGACGCACTCGCCGCGCTGCGGCAGCTGGATTCCGTGCGCACGGCGCTGGCCCCCGTCCTCCAGATCTGCGAGGTACGCACGGTCGCCGCCGACACCCAGTGGCTCAGCCCGGCCCAGGGCCGCGACACGGTCGCCTTCCACTTCACCTGGGTCCCTGACGCGGCGGCGGTCCTGCCGGTGGTCGCCCTGGTCGAAGAGTGCCTGTCGCCTTTCGCGCCGCGACCGCACTGGGGCAAGGTCTTCGGCGTACCGTCGGCGGAACTGCGGGCGCGCTATCCGCACGTGGGCGACTTCGCGGCGCTTGCGGACAGGCTGGACCCGGCCGGGACGTTTCGCAATGCGTTCGTACGGGGGTGCCTGGCGGGTTCCAGCCGGCCAGGTGCTTGAGGCAGCGTGAGCCGACGAACGGCGCAACCGTGCAGCCCGGCAACTGGGCAATGCCACGCCTGAGGTGCGTCAACGGGCGCGGCGGATGCGGATCGGGCCGCGGGCCTCTGTCGGCTCGACGGGGCGTCCGGCCTGGGTGATCTCCACCTCGCCGGCGGCGACCAGCCGCCGGGCCGCGTCCCGGGCCGGCTCCATCAGCGCACGCCAGCCGTCGTCGTCCCCTCGGTACACGGCCCGCGCGGCGTCCGAGGGGCAGATGCTCGCAGTCGGGCTGCGACGCTCCAGCAGATCGAGGATGGCTCGCTCCAGACGCCGGTCCATCTGCCGTTCACTGTCCGCCACACCGCCAGTGTGGCACCGGCGGTGACACGTGGCAGTGCGGCGGAGCAGGTGGACGAGCGGGAACGCGCAGAAGATGGACCGCAAGGCTTGATCCCACGCGCTCCGATGCACCTCAGGCGTTGTTCTCGTCACCTCGTTGGACACACCCGTACCTCTCCTCACTGCGGACACCTGGCCGCCGGCATCGACGTCAGCGCGACGTACGCCCGCGCCGCCGCAACGCCGATACTTCATGATCGAGCCATGCTGGTCGACATCATGGAGCTCGCGACATCTCCCCGGAGTCCAGGACTTGCCCTGATACGGACGGCGTTCGGCGACGCCTGGGTCCGGTGGTGTGGAGATCCGGCCGCCCCACCGGGTGAGTATCACGTCGAGTGGACCATCGACGACGACATCACCTGGGGGGAGAACCTCAGGGCAACTGCCGCTTGCGGTCCCGGTGTTCGCTCCGGAGGTCTCGGACGCGTCATCCTGCGGGGTCGGCTGGAGCTCGTGGATGACGAGCCGCCGGGCCGGCCGCGAGCAGGAGGAGCCTCCCCCTCAGACCGACTTCAGCCCCGACGTCCGCGCCCCGTGAATGGCCCCCGCCGTCCGCGCCAGCGGTGTGCCCGTGCCGCCCCAGCGCAGGGCGACGATCTCGGCCGCCACCGAGACCGCCACCTCCTCCGGTGTGCGGGCGCCGAGGTCGAGGCCGATCGGTGAGTGGAGGCGTGCCAGTTCGTCCTCGGTCAGGCCCCGCTCCCGCAGGCGTGCCATGCGGTCATCGTGCGTGCGGCGGCTGCCCATGACGCCGATGTACGAGGCCGGTGAGCGCAGGGCGACCTCCAGGAGCGGTACGTCGAACTTGGGGTCGTGGGTGAGGACGCAGAGCACCGTCCGGTCGTCCGTCCCGGTCGTGCGCAGATAGCGGTGCGGCCAGTCGACGACGACCTCGACGCCGTCGGGGAAGCGTCGTGGGTCCGCGAAGACCGGGCGGGCGTCGCACACCGTGACCCGGTAGCCCAGGAAGGCTCCGATCCCCGCCACCGCGGCCGCGAAGTCGATGGCGCCGAAGACCAGCATCCGGGGTGGTGGGGCGAAGGAGTGCAGGAAGACCGTGACGTCGTCCACGCGTCGCTCGCCGTGCGGGCCGTAGTGGCGTCGGCCGGTCGCGCCCTGGGCGAGTTCGCCGCGGGCGTCGTCGGTGACCGCGGCGTCGAGTCCCGTGGAGCCCAGCGAGCCCGACACGCTGTCCGGCCACACGGCGATGGACGCGCCCCGCGCGGCGGGGCCGTCGACGACGGTGGCGACCACCACGGGGCGGTGGTCGGCGACCGATGCCGCGACCTCACCGAAGGACGGGTCGGTGGCCGCCGACACCGGGCGTACGAGGACGGTGATCTCACCTCCGCAGGTGAGGCCCACGGCGAACGCGTCCTCGTCGCTGTATCCGAAGGTCTCCAGCCGGGCCAGGCCGCTCTCGGCGACCTCCTTGGCCAGTTCGAAGACCGCGCCCTCGACGCATCCCCCGGAGACGCTGCCGACGACCTGGTCGTCCGGCCCCACCGCCATCGACGCGCCGGGACCCCGGGGTGCGCTGCGGCTGACGCCGACGACGGTTGCGAGACCGAAGGTGGCACCGGCCTCGTACCACTGACGGAGCGTCGGGAGGATCTCACGCATGGGCCGCACCTCTCACCACGGCCGCCGGCCGTTCGGGCGCGGCCGTGCCGGCGCCGCTCGATGCCGCGACGGGACTCGGGGTGTCGGGCATCCCGGCGGCGTGCGCAGCAGAGATCAGCCGTTCCGCTCTCACAGTCGCCACCTTAGGACCGGCCGCCAGGGTGCGCGAGCCGTTGCCGGACGGTGATCCACCAGGCCGCCCGGCGCCGGTTACGCCCTGGGCTGATCCCTCTCCCGCTGCCGAAAGCACGGATGTAATCTGAATTACATGATCACTCAAGAGCAGGAACAGGTGCTGCGGGGCTGGTTCGCCGGGCGACTGCCCGACGGGCTCTTCGCCGAGCTCCTGGAAGTGACTGTGGACCGCGAGGAGATCACCGTCGTCGGCCGGATACCCGAGCCGGAGCTCGCCGACGACGTCTCGCCCGCGGAACGGGAAGCGGCGCGGGAAGGCCGTGCCGCGGAGTTCAGGGAGCGCACCCGCGACGACCGGGTGCAGGTCGCACGGCAGGCGGAGCGGAAGTTCGGGCGCAAGGTCTCATGGGGCGTCGAGTGCGGCGGCCTGCGGACCATGTTCACCACCGTCTCGGCGCCGACGATGACCCGGCTGCGCCAGCCGGAGCGGCAGCTCCTGGACACACTGATCGCCGCGGGTGTCGCCCGCAGCCGCAGCGATGCCCTCGCCTGGTGCGTCCGCCTGGTCCAGCGCAACGCGGACACCTGGCTGACCGATCTGCGCGACTCGCTCAGGCATGTCGAGGAGGTACGGGAGCAGGGGCCCGACCGCGCCTGAGGGCTGTGCCGTCGCGAAAGGGGCCTGCCGCGGGCGAGACTGTTCCCGTCGGGCCGGGTGCGGCGCCGGAGCCGGCCGCTCCGGCGTCCGCCGCGCCGCAGACATGCACGCAGGCAGACATGCACGCAGGCAGGCAGGGCAGCTCTCCCCGGAGGACCGGATGAACGACGGCACGATCGCCTTCCTCGACGCCGACGCGGTACGCACCGCACTGCCCATGGCGTCGGCGATCGCCGCCCTCCAGCGGGCTCTGCGCGACGGACTGGACCCGGAGTCCGATCCCGCCCGGTCCGTGGTCCCCGTCGAGCACGGACAGCTGCTGCTGATGCCGTCGCACGCCGCACGCTACGCGGGCGTCAAGATCGCCTCCGTCGCGCCGGCCAACCCGGACCGCGGACTCCCCCGCATCCAAGGCAGCTATCTGCTGCTCGATGCCGAAACGCTCGGCCCGGTCGCCGTGCTCGACGGGATCGCACTGACCGCCGTACGCACCGCGGCGGTGTCGGCCGCCGCGGCGGACCTGCTCGCCGTGCCCGACGCACAACGCCTGGTCGTCTTCGGAACCGGACCTCAGGCCCACAGCCATGTCGAGGCCCTGCGGGCGATCCGGCCGCTGCGGCACATCACGGTCGTCGGCCGCGACCCGCAGCGGCTGGCGCGCTTCCTGGGGCAGTACGAGGCAGCAGCGGACGTCTCCGTCGAGGCCGGGACCGCGGACGCGGTGGCCACGGCGGACCTGGTGGCCTGCTGCACCACCGCCCGTACGCCCCTGTTCGACGGATCGGCACTGCCCGCGCGGGCGACGGTCGTCGCCGTCGGATCCCACGAGCGCGACGCACGCGAGGTGGACGACGAGACCGTGCGCCGCTCGATGGTGGTGGTGGAGGCACGGTCCGCCGCGCTCCGCGAGGCCGGCGATGTCGTGCTCGCGGTGGAGTCGGGGGCGCTGGATGCGGACGAACTCGTGGCCTTCGCCGGGCTCGCGCGCGGTGAGGCGCGGGTCGACGGCTCCCGTCCGCGGCTGTTCAAGAGCGTCGGGATGGCATGGGAGGACCTGGTCCTCGCCGGCGTGGCGTACGAGGCCCTGCGCAACTGACCGCGCACTGTGCGGCGTTGACACTGACCGCGCACTGTGCGGCGTTGACCGACTCGGCCGTCGGACCACTCCGCCCGTCCCGGGCGTGCGCACCGGCCCTGCCCGCCCCGGGGCAGATCGCGGACGCACCTGAGCGTTCCGCGTATCGCGGGCCGCGCCGCCCACATCGTCGGACAACTCACCACCCGGACCAGGCATTTGACGGCCTCACCGCCCCGGCGGCATCTCTTCCCACGGTTTCGGTTTCTTTTATTGACAGCGGAAATTAACTCACCTACGTTTCCCGCCATGCCGTCGACGTACCGTGTGGAGACGTTCCCGGTGGCCACCCCCGCCGCCTCCGCCGTCTTCATCACCGTGCTCTCCCAGGGCCCGCTCACCCGGGTCGAACTCGCCCGCCGCACCGGGCTCTCCTCCGCCGCCGTGACCAAAGCGGTCCGCCCGCTGATCGAGGCGGGCTATGTGATCGAGACCGAGGGCGACGGGATGCGCGCATCGCTCGGGCGCCCCGCCAACCCCGTACAGGTCGACGGCGGCCGGGCCCTGTTCATCGGCGTCAAGGTGACCGGCGACGAGGTCATCGCCGTACTGACGGACCTGTGCTGCCGCATCAGGACCGCGCGCCACGCACCGTTCACGACGCAGCGGCCGGCCGATGTCATCGGGCTCATCGCCGCGCTGACCGAGGAGTTGGCCGCCGAGGCGCAGGGCCTCGGAGTCGCGGTGCAAGGGGTCGGCGTCGCCGTGTCCGGGGACGTCGACCGCTCCGCCGGGGTCGTGCACTACTCCCCCTTCCTCGGCTGGCGCGACATCGCGCTGGCCGAGCTGGTGTCGGCGGCGACAGGGCTCCCGGTGACCGTCGACAACGATGTCCGCGCACTGACGATCGCCGAGCAGTGGTTCGGCGGGGGCGTCGGCTGCGCGAACTTCGCCGTCGTCACGGTCGGCGCCGGTATCGGCTGCGGACTCGTGGTCGACGGCCGTGTGGTCTCCGGCTCGCACGGTGTGGCGGGTGAGATCGGCCATCTCCCCATCGACCCGCAGGGGCCCGTCTGTCACTGCGGCAACACCGGCTGCGTCGAGGCGATCGCCTCGGACTCCGCGATTCTGCGGCGCATCCGGGAGGACACCGGCCGTCCGGTGGCCGACTCCGCCGAAGCCCTGGAACTGGCCCATGCGGGTGCCGCGGGCGCCCGGGAGGCGTACGCCCGGGCCGGTGAGGCGATCGGGCGCGCGATCGGGGCCGTGGTCAATCTGCTCGGACCCGAGCGCGTGATCATCTCGGGCGAGGGACTCGCGGCGTACGACCTGTTCGCCGAGCACATTCGTGACGCCTTCGGAGCGGCGGCCTTCGGGGCCGCCGCCCGGTGCGAGGTGACGACCCGTCCGCTGCCCTTCGAGGAATGGGCGCGGGGGGCCGCGGCCGCCGCGATTCAGACGTTCATCGGATCCGAACCCCGATAGGAGCCCCATGCTGTCCCCCGCAGCGTTCACCTCAGGAGCCGTGGCACTCGCCGTCGCCACCGCCCTCATCTCGGCCGCGCCTCCCACCGGACCCACGGCATCGATCCAGAGACCGGCCACCACGATCCCCGCCGCGCCCGCGGCCGTGACACCGGACGCACGTGCGCAGGAAGCCCCCGCGCAGGACGCCGTCGCGCAGAAGCCGTACATGGGATGGACCAGCTGGTCCATGCAGTCCAGCAAGTACCCCGGCCTCAACCCGCGGGGTGACTACAGCTATCTGACCGAGGCCAACGTGCTCAAGCAGGCGGACGCCATGGCCGCCAAGCTCAAGCCCTACGGCTACGAGTACGTCAACATCGACGCCGGCTGGTGGCGCGACTGGCAGTGGAAGCCGCACTTCGACGCGTACGGCCGGCAGCAGGCCGACCCCGAGCGGTTCCCGAGCGGGATGAAGGCGGTGGCCGACCGCCTGCACCGCAAGGGCCTCAAGGCGGGCATCTATCTGCCGGTCGGCCTGGAGAAGGAGGCCTACGGCGAGGGCAAGGTGCCCGTCTGGAACGCCCCCGGCTGCACCACCGGCGACATCGTCCACAGCGATCTGCGCACCACGAACGGCTGGGACAGCGCCTACAAGATCGACTTTTCGCAGGCGTGCGCCCAGAAGTACATCGACTCCCAGGCGCAGTTGTTCGCCGACTGGGGCTATGACTTCCTCAAGATCGACGGCGTCGGCCCCGGCTCCTTCAAGAGCGGTGACAACTACGACAACCGCGCCGACATCGCCGCGTGGAAGCAGGCCATCGCCACCGCCGGGCGCCCCATCCACCTCGAACTCTCGTGGTCGCTGGACGTCAACCACGTGGCCGACTGGAAGAAGTACTCCAACGGCTGGCGTATCGACACCGATGTCGAGTGCTACTGCAACACATTGGTGACCTGGGACAACTCCGTCGAGGACCGGTGGCGCGACACCCCGGCGTGGACCCGGCACGGGGGCCCCGGCGGGTTCAACGACCTGGACTCCCTGAACGTCGGCAACGGCGCGATGGACGGGCTGACCAAGGCCGAGCGGCAGAGCTACATGACCCTGTGGGCGATCTCCAAGTCCCCGCTGTACACGGGTGACGACATCACCGAGCTGGACTCCTACGGCCTCTCCCTCCTCACCAACCGCGAGGTGCTGAAGCTCAATCAGCAGGCCTCACCGGCGGCCCGGCCGGTGACCGCGGGCGACAGTCAGGTGTGGGGCGCGAAGAACCCGGACGGGACGTACACGGTCGCCCTGTTCAACCTGGGTGACACACCGGCCGCGGTCACGGCCGACTGGTCCAGCCTCGGCTTCGGCGGCCGGGCTTCCGTGCGCGACGTGTGGAACAAGGAGAACCTCGGCCGGTACAACGGCGGCATCACCCAGGCCGTACCCGCCCATGGCTCACGGCTGTTCGTCGTACAGCCGGGCGGACCCGCGCCGGCGATGACGGCCTACGAGGCGGAGGCCCCGGCCAACACGCTCGCCGGCAGCGCGTCCGTCGCCGGCTGCGACGAGTGCTCGGGCGGCAAGAAGGTCGGCAACCTGTACGTCGGCGGCTCGCTCCGCTTCAACGAGGTCGTCGTCAAGAAGGCCGGCACCTATGTCCTCAACGTCGCCTACACCTCCGGAGACCCGCGGCAGATCCGGGTCGGCGCGAACGGGTCGCCCGGTGCCACCTGGGACTTCCCGTCCAGCGGCGGCTGGGGCGCGGCCGAGAGGGTCAGCGTTCCCGTCACGCTGAAGGCCGGCAGCAACACGATCACGTTCGACAGCGGTTCCGGCTACTCGCCCGACATCGACCGGATCGACGTCCCGCAGCAGCAGCGGTCCTGAACCGGCGGCCGGGGGCGCCTGACCGCCCCCGGCCGCCCGCTCTCCCCCGAGGCCCCATGTCTCGTGCGGTCCTCCTCGCCAACCCCCCGCCCTGTCATGCCCCGATCACCGGAGTGCCTCGTGGACGACCAGCACCCGCACAGACCCGCACAGCCCAGCCGCCGGGGATTCCTCTCCCTCGCCACCGCCCTCGGTACGGCGACCGCTCTCGGCGGACTCCCCGCCTTCAGCGCCACCGCGGCGCCGGTCCGGCCCCCCGTCTCCCCGATGCTCTCCCCCGGTGCGACGACCCGGATGTGGTACCGCGCTCCGGCCGGTGAGCGAAAGATGATCGAGCAGGCCCTCCCGGTCGGCAACGGCCGGATCGGCGCACTCGTGAGCAGCGACCCCGGCCGCGAGCTGGTCTATCTCACCGATGCCACGCTGTGGACGGGACACCGGAACGGCACGCTCGACCAGGACGGCCAATTCCCCTACGCCCGTGAGAACTTCGGGAGCTTCACGCAGCTCACGCATCTGGCGGTCGACATACCGGACCATGAACTCCAGGGCGTCTCCGGCTACCGCCGCAGCCTCGACCTCAGCCAGGGCCTGGTCAGCGCCCAGTACACCCGCGGGGGCGTGACGTACGAGCGGCAGATCTACGCCAGTCACCCCGACGACGTGATCGTCATCCGCCTCACCCAGCGCGGCGGCGGCCGGTACACCGGCTCCATCGGTCTCGACGGCACTCACGGCGAGACGACGACGGCGGACGGCTCCCGGGACACGCTCTGGTTCGGCGACACGTTCGACAACGGGCTGCGCTACGGCGCGGCCGTCACCGCGACCGGCCGGGGCGGCTCCGTCTCGGTGCAGGGCGGCCGGATCGCCTTCTCCCGCTGCTCGGAACTCACGATCGTGGTCACCGGCGGTACGAACTACGCGCCGAACGCGGCCCAGGACTACCGGGATCCGGATCTGGACCCGGCCGCACTCGCCCGGACGAAGGTGACGGCCGCCTCCCGGCACTCCTCCACGGCGCTGCTGCACACCCATGTGGCCGACTACCGGGCGCTGTTCGACCGGATGAGCCTCTCCCTCGGGGAGTCGACGGACGAGCAGCGGCGTCTCGACACCTGGGAGCGGCTCAAGGCCCGTACACAGAACGCCGAACCGGACCCGGAACTGGAGGCGTTGTACGTCCAGTACGGCCGCTACCTCATGATCTCGGGATCGCGGGACGGACTTCCGCTCAACCTCCAGGGCCTGTGGCTGGACGGCAACGACCCTGACTGGATGGGCGACTACCACAGCGACGTCAACATCCAGATGAACTACTGGATGGCTGACCGCACCGGGCTCTCGCGCTGTTTCGACGCCCTCGCGGACTACTGCCTGGCGCAGCTGCCGTCGTGGAGCAAGCTCACCCAGGAGCTGTTCAACGACCCGCGCAACCGCTTTCGCAACACCTCCGGCAAGGTCGCGGGCTGGACCGTGGCGTACTCGACCAATGTGCACGGCGGCCTCGGATGGTGGTGGCATCCGCCCGGCAACGCCTGGCTGTGCATCTCGCTGTTCGAGCACTACGAATACACCCTGGACAGGGACTATCTGGCCCGCATCCATCCGCTGCTGAAGGGTGCCTGCGAGTTCTGGGAGACACGCCTGGTGCCGATGACGGTCACCGACCGGGAGACCGGCGAACCGCGCGAGGTCCTGGTGGCGGACCGGGACTGGTCGCCCGAGCACGGGCCGCAGGACACCCGGGGCAACGCCTATGGGCAGGAGGTGGTGTGGGCGCTGTTCGACCAGTACCGCCAGGCGTGTTCGGTGCTGGGCAAGGACGCCGCGTACAGCCGGACGGTGGGAGCGATGCAGGAGCGGCTGTATCTGCCTGAGGTGAGTCCGAAGACCGGGTGGCTCCAGGAGTGGATGTCGCCTGACAACCTCGGCGAGACGACGCACCGTCATCTCTCGCCGCTCATGGGGCTGTTCCCCGGGGACCGCATCCGGCCGGGAGCCGTGTCCGGTGAACTCCTCGACGGAGCGACGGCCCTGCTCACCGCACGCGGCACGGAGAGCTTCGGCTGGGCGAACGCCTGGCGGGCGCTGTGCTGGGCGCGCCTGAAGAAGGCGGAGAACGCCTACCAGTTGTTCGCCAACAACCTGCGGCCGTCCACGGGTGGCGTCAACGGCACGGCGATGAACCTCTTCGACATCTACGAGGTCGAGAAGGGCCGGGGGATCTTCCAGATCGACGCCAACTTCGGCACACCGTCCGCCGTGATCGAGATGCTCGTGTACGCGCGGCCCGGTCACGTCGAACTCCTGCCGGCACTGCCCGGCGCCTGGGCCGCGTCGGGGTCCGTGACCGGTGTCGGTGTCCGGGGCGGCTTCGTCGTCGATCTCGACTGGAGTGACGGCACGGTCGACCGGGCGCGGATCACCAGCGTCGGCGGGCGGACGACCACGGTGTCGTGGCGGGGCTCGTCCCGTACGGTCACGCTGCGGCCGGGGAAGTCCGTCACCCTGCGGGACTTCGGGTGAGGCCCCGGCGCTGGGCCGTGCTTCTCGGGCCTGCGCTGGCACTCGCTCTGTGCACACCCGGACAGGCCTCGCCGGTACCTTCCGCCACGCCGGTACCTTCCGCCTCGTCGGTACCGGCCACCACGCCGGTACCGACTGCCGCGCACCCACAGGTGGTGACCTGGGCGGCGAGCGCGGACCGGATGGGCGACGCCGTCGCCGACCGCAGCCACCGCCTCGTCGTCCACACCAGCGCGGGCGGACGCGGACTGCGGATCCGGCTGTCCAACGCCTTCGGGGACCGGCCCGTGGCCTTCGGGGCCGCCTACGCGGGCGTCCCGGCGCGCGGAGCAGCGCTGGTGCCCGGGAGCAACCGGCGGCTGACCTTCGCCGGCTCCCGGTCCGTGACGCTCGCGCCCGGCGAGGTGCGCTACAGCGATCCGCTGCCGGGGGCGGTGAAGGCCCGGAGCAATCTGGCGATCAGTCTGTACGTGCGGGACGCGGGCGGCCCCGCGACCGGCCACGGCATGGCCCTGCAGACGTCGTACGCGGCCACGGGCGACCACGCGGCCGAGTCCGGCGCGGACACCTTCGCTGAGCAGAGCGGCTCCTGGCTCTATCTCGACGCACTCACCGTGGAGGCGGCGCCCGGCGCGGGTGCCGTCGTCACCCTCGGGGACTCGATCACCGACGGCTGGCAGTCATCGGTGGACAGGAACCGTCGCTGGCCCGACTATCTGGCCGGCCGGCTCCAGGCCGCCCAGGGCAGCGTGCGGGGCGTGGCGAACGAGGGGATCTCGGGCAACAAGGTCCTCGCGGACGGCGCCGGACAGAGCGCCCTGCGCCGCCTCGACCGGGACGTGCTGTCGCAGGCGGGCGTGCGGACCGTCGTCGTCTTCGAGGGGATCAACGACATCAAGGCCCACTCCGGGGTGACGGCCGCCGATCTCATCGCCGGTTACCGCGAGATCGCCGCCCGGGCCCGTGCGGCGGGCGCCTGTGTGGTGGGCGGGACGGTGCTGCCGTTCAAGGGCTGGTCCGAATGGGGGCCCGCCGAGGAGGCCGTACGCAAGGAGGTCAACGACTTCATCCGGACCGGCGGACTGTTCGACGCGGTGGCCGACTTCGACCGGGCACTGAGAAGCCCGTACGACGGGGAAAAGCTGCTGCCGACCTTCGACGGCGGCGACCATCTGCATCCGAACGACAAGGGGATGCAGGCAATGGCCGACGCGATCGACCTCACGTCACTGGAGTGCGCCGACTGAGCACGGCCGCACGGTCGGAGTCAGCCGGCGTGGCTCCGACCGGCGTGCGGTGCGGCGCCGTTGAGCATCGCGTTGCCGCAGAACGCGGCGGCTCCGCACAGTGCGGACTCGGGGCGGATGGGCACGCCGTTGGTGCGCAGCACGTCGCGGACGTCGCGGATCAGGGGGAAGACCTCCTGATTCCAGTCCGCGCCCTGCTCGTCCCAGGCCCGCTGTTCCGCCTCGACGGCCATCCGGTCCTGGGCGAACACCCGCTCCGTGAAACGGCGGATGAGGGGCCAGGCAGCATGCAGCGCTCCCGGGATCGGCGGCTTCGCGATCATCAGCAGGCCGTAGACATGGGTGATGCGCTGCTCGACGTCCTTCGGTACATAGGCCGCCCAGAGGGAGAACGCGGGGAGTTCGGCGTTCTGCGGAACCGTCCGGAGGGTCTGGTAGGGGTACTCGGTGCGGATGGTGACGACATCGGGCGAGTTGGCGCCGCCGATGCCCTCGGCGGACAGCAGACCGGCACCGCGGTCCTTCTTCCCGCCGGCGGGAACGAACAGATACCGGGCCTCCACCGACCGCGGACCGGTGTCGAAGCCGAGGAGCTGCGGCTGGATCCTGCCGAGGACGCCCCGGTGCAGGAACTGGTGGTTCATGTCGAGGAGGTTCTCGTGCATGAACGTGTAGTGGCACCGCACGGTTCGCGAGAACGTCATGGTCCTGTGCCCGGCCGAGGCGAATTCCGGCAGTTCGGGAAGCGTTGCCGTCGCCGCCCTTTCCGGGTCACCGGGAAAGACGAAGACCAGGCCGTAGGCTTCGCGGATCGGATAGGCGCGCACACCGCGGGGCGGCCGGTCGACGCCCTTGGGCAGATAGGGAATCTGCGAGATACGGCCGTTTCCGCGATAGGCCCAGGCGTGATAGCAGCAGCGCAGAGCCTCGCCCTCCACGACGCCCATGCTCAGGGGCACCTGGCGGTGGGCGCAGCGGTCCTCCAGCGCATAGACCTTACCGCTCGCGCCGCGATAGAGGGCGATCCGCTCACCGGCGAAGGTGGCCGCGAAGGTCTTGTTCTTGCGGACACTTTTCGAGACGGCGACCGGGTACCAGAAATTCGGGTCGATGCCGGTACGCCGAAGGTCGGTCACTGCGTCGGATTCCTGATCGCGCGAGGGGAACGAGCCGTTCGTCGCTCCGGACGCAGCTGTCCCCTGCGGTGCGAACCGTTCCTCGGCCATGAGCGAGCCTCTCCGTGCAGGCAGGTCATCGGGTACCGGAGGGGAAACGGGAGGGGAAGGGGACGCCGGAGGTGCTCAGCTGCTGTCCCGCCCACTGCCGACCCTCATGACCGTCCTACCATCTGCCCGTCAGGCGCGCAGCCGGGCCCGCCCGGGATGCGGTTTCCGGTGGCGGGTGCTAAGGGCTGTCCCGACACGCTCCGCTTGTGCCGGATCAGGCGGTGATCGAGTGCCGGCACCCAGCCGCGTTCACCGATGAGCGGCGAGCACTGCCGCGAGGCCCTCTTGCAGATCCTGGACGAAATACTCGGGCACTTCCAGCGACGGGAAATGTCCTCCGGCTCCGGGCGAACTCCATCGGACGATCTGCCGGTACCGCTCCTGCGCCCAGGGGCGCGGACACTTCTCGATGTCGCGGGGATACATGCTGATTGCTGACGGGACGTCGACCCGAAGGCCGGGATCCAGCGAGTTGTGGCTCTCGTAGTAGATGCGGGCCGCCGACGCGCCGGTCCGCGTCAGCCAGTACAGGGTGACGTCGTCAAGAACGCGGTCGATGGAAATCGTCTCGAACGGGCTGTCCTCGGTGTCCGACCACTCCGCGAACTTGTCCAGGATCCACGCAAGAAGCCCGACCGGTGAGTCGACGAGCGAGTAGCCGATGGTCTGCGGTCGGGTGGCCTGCTGCTTCGCGTACGCCGCGCGGTGGCGCCAGAAATCGCGGGTTTCCTCGGTCCATGTGCGCTCGGCCGCCGTCAGCCCGTCCGTTGTCGACCCGGGCGGCGCCTCCGCGAACGTCGAGTGGATGCCGAGAACGTGCGCCGGGAACCTGCCGCCGAGAACCGTGGTGATATTCCCTCCCCAGTCGCCGCCGTGGGCCAGGAACTTGCTGTATCCGAGCCTTCCCATCAGTTCCACCCATGCGGCCGCGATCTTTTCGGTCCCCCACCCGGTGGTGGCCGGCTTGTCGCTGTACCCAAAGCCTGGCAGCGACGGGACCACGACGTGGAACGCCGGCCTGTCCGCATCTTTCGGATCTGCCAGCTCGTCCACCACATCGACGAACTCGGCGATGCTGCCCGGCCAGCCGTGCGTCAGGATCAGAGGAGTGGCATCTGCCCGCGGGGATCGGCGGTGCAGGAAGTGGATACCCAGGTCGTCAACGGTCGTGCGGAACTGGCCGATTCGGTCGAGGCGCTCTTCGAACGAGCGCCAGTTGTACCCGGTACGCCAGTAGTTCACGACACCGACCAGGTCTGCGAGAGGAACGCCCTGGTCCCATCGGCGAGGGCCGGGCGCGCTGCGGTGGACCGTCTCAGCCTCCGGAAGCCGCGCCGCGGCCAGTCGAGCGCGCAGATCGTCGAGGTCGGCGTCGGTTGCGTGGGCTTCGCATGCTTGCACGTCGCTGGTTGGGCGGGGCATGACACCTCCTGGCCATCGCGGAACCGGCCATGACCTTCGAGAACCGGCTAAGACGGTTCTACCTCGCCTCTATGCCGGCGTGCAACCGGCTAAGGTGGTTCCATGCCTCCTGAGTTCCCTGACTTCCGCCTCGGCTCCGTGCTGGCGACCAGCTTCACGGGGACGCTGTCGGAGCGTCACGGCGACGCCGTGGAGCGCATCCCCACGCCGCACCGACTCGTCGACTGGCTGGCGGTGAGCGGCCTCGCCGTGGACTCCTGCACCACCGCCCAGCTCGACCTCGCCCGGGAACTGAGGGAGTCGATTCACGCCGCCGCCACAGCGGCCGCGATCCAGGACGCTCTCCCCGCGTCCGCCGTCCACGTCATCAATGAGCGCAGCGCGCAGGGTCGGGCCGCGGCCATCCTGACGCCCGAGGGCAAGCGGCAATGGCGGCTCGGCTCGGCTTCCTGCGTGGAAGATGCCCTCAGCGTGATCGCCGCCGACGCGGTCAGCATCATCGCCGGCGAACGGGACGGAAAGCTGGCCTTGTGCGCATCGCCGACCTGCCGAGCCGCCTTCTTCGACACCAGCCAAAGCCGTACCCGCAAATGGTGCGACATGAACACGTGCGGGAATCGCCAGAAGAAGGCGCGCTTTCATGCCAACCGGCGCAGGAACCCCGTTTCAACGGAGTGATCGGTACCGCCGTATCGATGAACTCGGTCCGGGAGCCGCGGGCAACGCCTTGAGCCGGATCAGGCGGTGATCGAGTGCCGCGTCGCCGAGCCGGATCCGTGGTGCCGGAAGTGCGGGTCGCAGGGCGTGCTGCGCGACACTCCCTGGGCATCCGGCGCCCGTGGACGGGCTCGAGGCGGCCGGTCCGGTATACGAGACCGATCACGGATTGCTTGACTCACCGTCGTCGCCTTGCTGCAATCGTGGACATGCAGACGCGACTGGACCTCACACGGCGACGCCATGTCGACCTCGCCCGTGTCTCCAGCGCCTCTTGTTGCTGCGTCACGGCCCGCTGACGGGCCGAATCCCCGCACCACCGGCCCCTCGGGGGTTCCGGGTCCGGGGATTTCCTCTGTTGCCGGCGCGTGAACAATTCCGCGCCGTTCCCCCACGGTTGCGCGCCTGAATCCGGCTGTTCCCCGCATCGTCGTTCCGCCTGCCCGAACGCATCGAGATGACGCGGCAGCAGTCGGCCCACCCACTCCCCGAAGGAATTCCCATGGCCACCGTCCTGTCCGTCTCCGGCAGCCCCTCCGCGACCTCCCGCACCGGCCGTCTGCTGCGCCATCTGGACGCTCGACTGGCCCTCCAGGGCCATGAAGTGCTCCCGTTCGACGTCCGTACCGTCCCGGCGGAGGCGCTGCTGGGCGCCGACTTCCAGCATCCGGCGATCGTGGCGGCGGCCGAACTCTTCGCGCGCGCCGACGGAGTGGTCATCGGAACGCCGGTCTACAAGGCCTCGTACTCCGGTGTGCTCAAGGCGCTCCTCGATCTGCTGCCGCAGTACGCGCTCACCGGCAAGACCGTGCTGCCCCTCGCGACGGGCGGCACCACCGCACACGTACTGGCCATCGATTACGCCCTGCGGCCTGTGCTGAGTTCGATGGGCGCGGCCCATGTCGTCCAGGGCTGGTTCACGCTCGACAAGGACATCACCGTCCAGGAGGACGGCGGGCTCGCCATCGCGCCGCACGCGTCCGAGGCGCTCGACCATGTCGTCGACCAGTTCTCCTCGGCGCTCGGCCGGACCGCCGTGCTCGCCGCGGCCGGCTGACGACTCCCGCCACCGAGGACCCGACGACGACACCGAACGGAGACCCGTGTCCCTCACCTTCCACTGGTTCCTGCCCACCAGCGGCGACAGCCGCCATGTCGTGGGCGGCGGGCACGGCGCGCCCGCCGGCGCCGCGCATGCCGAGCGTCCACCGACGATCGGCTATCTCTCCCAGATCGCCCGCGCCGCCGAGGACCTCGGCTTCACCGGCGCACTGACGCCGACGGGCGCATGGTGCGAGGACGCCTGGCTCACCACCGCGATGATCAGCCGCGAGACGGAGCGGCTGAAGTTCCTCGTCGCCTTCCGTCCCGGCTTCGTCTCCCCGACGCTCGCCGCGCAGATGGCCTCCACCTATCAACGGCAGTCGGGCGGCAGGCTGTTGCTCAATGTCGTCACCGGTGGTGAGAGCCATGAGCAGCGGGCGTACGGCGACTATCTGGACAAGGACGCCCGCTACGCACGCACGGGTGAATTCCTGCACATCGTGCGGGACTTGTGGGCCGGCAGGTCGGTCACGTTGGACGGCGAGCACCTGCGGGTGACGGACGCGAAGCTCGCCCAGCTGCCGGATCCCGTCCCTCCCGTGTACTTCGGCGGCTCCTCGGCCGCCGCGGGCACCGTGGCCGCCCGTCACGCGGATGTGTATCTGACGTGGGGTGAGCCGCCTGCCGCCGTGGCGGAGAAGATCGGCTGGATCCGCCGGCTCGCGGCACGGGAGGGTCGCACGGTGCGATTCGGCATCCGGCTGCATGTCATCACCCGGGACACCTCGGACCAGGCCTGGGCGGAGGCGGACCGGCTTCTCGCCGGCTTCGATCCGGCGACCGTGCGCGCCGTCCAGGACGGGCTGGCACGCAGCGAGTCGGAGGGACAGCGGCGGATGCTCGCGCTGCACGGCGGCCGACGCGACGAACTGGAGATCTCGCCGGGCCTGTGGGCGGGTATCGGCCTGGTCCGCGGTGGTGCCGGTACGGCGCTGGTCGGCAGCCATGACGAGGTCGCCGACCGGATCGATGAGTACCGGGCCCTCGGCATCGAGGAGTTCGTGCTGTCCGGCTATCCGCACCTGGAGGAGGCCTACTGGTTCGGCGAGGGGGTGCTGCCGCGTCTGCGGTCGCGCGGTCTGTGGGCCCATCCGCAGGCATCTGCCGCGCAGGCCGTCTCCCAGGTGCCGTTCGCGACGGCCGGGGGCAGTTGAGGCGGAGGGCGGTCGACGCCCCGGGTCAGACCGGGGCGGGGGCGCAGGAGTCGGTGCCGCGGATCTCGTGGAGGTGCAGCTCCACCCAGCTGCGCAGCTGCCCGAGAGGTTCGGCGACACCGCGGCCCAGCGGGGTGAGCGCGTACTCGACATGCAGCGGTACGGCCGGGTAGACAGTCCTCTCGACGAAGCCGTGCGCCTCCAGCTTCCGCAGGGTGTTGGTCAGCACTTTCGGGCTGACTCCCTGGAGCCGCCGCTGCACCGCGCCGAAGCGCTGCGGGCCCTCCTCCAGGGCGCCGATCGCGAGGGCCGACCACTTGCCCGCGATCAGGTCCAGGATGTCCCGGCACGGGCACAGCGAGGCGTACACATCGTGGTCCGCGTGCTGGCCCGTGGTGCAGGGTATGGGCATGGACGTCTCCTCGGCAGTGCTGTGACCTCAATACTTTCTCAGGGATAGTAGATGTCCTTGCGGGTTACCACTACCCCGGGGGTAGCTTTCCGGCGTTGTCGACCAGCCCGCCGGGGCCGTGCGCCCGCACCCCCGGACCTTTCTCGCAGGAGATGTACATGACCAGCAGCCCGACCATGCGCGCGATCACCCAGGACACCTTCGGGGGCCCGGATGTTCTGCGCCTCGCCGATGTGGCACGGCCGGAGCCCCTGCCCACCGAGATCCTGGTGCGCGTGCACGCGGCCGGTGTGAACCCGGTGGACTGGAAGACGCGGGAGGGCGGCGGCATGGCCGGTGTCCTCGGCGAGCCGCCGTTCGTCCTGGGATGGGACGTCTCGGGCGTCGTGGAGGCGGTCGGCTTCGGTGTCCACACCCTGGAGGTCGGCGACGAGGTGTACGGCATGCCGTGGTTCCCGCGCCAGGCCGGCGCGTACGCCGAGTATGTGACGGCCCCGGCACGGCAGTTCGTGCGCAAGCCGTCGACGGTCGGCCACGACCTGGCGGCCGCCGTGCCGCTGGCCGGGCTCACCGCCTGGCAGGCACTGGTCGACGCCGCGCGGGTCGAGCCGGGGCAGCGGGTGCTGATCCACGCGGCGGCGGGCGGCGTGGGCCACTTCGCCGTGCAGTTCGCCAAGCACCTCGGCGCGTATGTGATCGGCACCGCACGCGAGGCGAAGCACGACTGGCTGCGCTCGCTCGGAGCGGACGAGCTCGTCGACTACACCGCGGTCCGGTTCGAGGACGCGGTGAAGGACGTGGACGTCGCCATCGATCTGATCGGCGACGGCGTGGAGGAGACCAGCACCCGGTCGCTGGAGACCCTGCGCCCCGGCGGGACGCTGGTCGCCGTGCCGTCGGGCGTCTCGCCCGAACTGGTCGCCGCGGCCGAGGCCCGGGGCCTGGTGGCGAAGCCGTATCTGGTGGAGCCGGACGGCCCCTCGCTCGCCCGTATCGCCGCGCTGATCGACGAGGGCACGGTCCGGGTGGAGGTCGAGGACGTGCTGCCGCTGGCGGAGGCGGCCGAGGCGCACCGCCGGGGCGAGCAGGGCCGTACTCGCGGCAAGCTCGTACTGCACGTGGCCGGCTGACCGCGGTTCCCGCCAGGCTCAGAGCAGGGCCAGTTTGCCGACCAGCTTGCCGACCTGGTTGCGCGGTCCGACGAAGCTGACGGCGAGGTAGGTCAGATCCTCCCTCTTCGTGCCGGCCAGCTGGTCGAGGTATGCGTCGTAGACGCGTGAGGTCTGTGCGGCTTCGGGCATGTCGGCGACGAAGAAGCCTTCCTTGCCGACGGCCTTCTCCCGCAGTTCCCGGACGGTCGCGGCGTCGGCGGCGAGCACGGAGCAGCCCGCCCAGGGCAGTCCCGCGTGCGCGGTGCCGGAGCCGTCGTGGCCGTCGCTGCCGAGAAGATCGGGCAGGGCCTTGCCCACCGCCGCGGCCATGCAGGCCGCGGCGTTCGCCGCCCTCCCCGCGGGAAGGTCCTGGTCGACGACGACGACCCATTTCAGCGGTGCCTGTCGGGTCGGGATGTCGGTGCGTACGTCGGTGCGGGGCAGCCGAGCGGCCGCCGCGTCGTGGTGATCGGTCATACCGCGAAACGCTAAGCACTCATGCGTACTCTGGGGAGTCCTGCCGAACGTCATCAGGCAAAGGAGAGTATTCATGGAACTTGATGCGCTCGACTGGGCTCTTCTGCGGGAGCTGCAGCACGATGCACGGCAGACGAACCGCGATCTGGCGGCCAAGACCGGTGTCTCCCCCTCCACCTCCCTGGAGCGGGTCAAGTCGCTGCGCGAGCGCGGCGTCATCGGCGGCTATCACGCGGCGCTCGACCTGTCGGCCGTCGGACGGCCGGTGCAGGCCCTGATCTCGGTCCGGATCAGACCGCCGTCCCGTCCGGTCATCGAGGGGTTCCGCGAATGGGCGGCCCAACTGCCGGAGACCATCGGCCTGTTCGTCACATCGGGGCCGTTCGACTTCCTCA
This sequence comes from Streptomyces sp. AM8-1-1, assembly GCF_032229325.1. NCBI lineage: Bacteria > Bacillati > Actinomycetota > Actinomycetes > Kitasatosporales > Streptomycetaceae > Streptomyces > Streptomyces sp. AM8-1-1. The sequence continues at coordinate 7,338,116 of NZ_CP135086.1, read as the reverse complement.
TCCATGTCGCCGTCCCCGATGTGAACGGCCTGTACGCCTTCGTCATCGACCGGCTCACCGAGCGGCGAGAGGTCGCGGACGTGCAGTCGACCATGGTGTACGAGCATGTGCAGTCCCGCGCCATCACCGCTCCTGCGGCACGGCGCCGAACGGGGTGAGCGCGGAGCTCCTGATGCGCTCGGAGCTGCCCGGGCGCCGGCTGCCGTCAGCGATACCCGCGAACGGCGGGACGGTCACTCGCCGCCCCGCCAGACGTGCGCCTCCTCGGCTCCCGCGGAGCTGCCCCAGGTCCAGTCGGCGACCTCGGGCATGTCGGTGCCGTGCTCGCGGATCCAGTCGTGGTGGCGGCTGCGCATGTCGGCCATCGCCTGGCGCAGCGCGATGAGCCGGACGGAGAGCCCCGGCACGCGGTCCACGACGTCCATCACCAGCCGGAAGCGGTCCAGGTCGTTGCGGACGACCATGTCGAACGGCGTGGTGGTGGTGCCCTCCTCCTTGTAGCCGCGGACATGGAGGTGGGCATGGCCCGTGCGGCGGTAGGCGAGGCGGTGGATCAGCCAGGGGTAGCCGTGGTATGCGAAGATGACCGGCCGGTCCCGGGTGAACAGGGCGTCGTACTCGGGGTCCGTCATGCCGTGCGGGTGTTCCTCGTGCGGCATCAGCCGGGCCATGTCGACGACGTTGACCACCCGTACGGACAGCTCCGGGGCGTGCCGTCGCAGCAGTTCCGCTGCCGCCAGCGTCTCCTGGGTCGGTACGTCGCCCGCGCACGCGAGCACCACGTCGGGTTCGCGGGTGCCGTCCTCCGTACCGGCCCACGGCCACGCTCCGGCGCCGCGCGCGCAGTGGGCGCGGGCCTCCTCCATGCTGAGCCAGTCGAAGGTGGGCTGCTTGCCGGCGACGATGACGTTGACGTAATCCCGACTGCGCAGCGCGTGATCGGCCACCGACAAAAGGGTGTTGGCGTCCGGGGGGAGGTAGACGCGGACGACTTCGGGGCTCTTGTTGAGGACGTGGTCGACGAAGCCCGGGTCCTGGTGCGAGAAGCCGTTGTGGTCCTGCCGCCAGACGTGCGAGGTCAGCAGGTAGTTCAGCGAGGCGATGGGCCGGCGCCAGGTCAGTCTGCGGGAGGTCCTGAGCCATTTGATGTGCTGGTTGACCATGGAGTCGACGATGTGGGCGAAGGCCTCGTAGCTGGAGAACAGGCCGTGGCGGCCGGTCAGCAGATAGCCCTCGAGCCAGCCCTGGCACAGATGCTCGGACAGCACCTCCATCACCCGTCCGTCGCGGGCGAGATGCTCGTCGGTGGCGTACACCTCTGCCTGCCAGGCCTTGCCGGTGACGTCGTACAGGGCGCCGAGACGGTTGGACTCGGTCTCGTCGGGGCCGACGACGCGGAAGTCCCGTCGTTCGGCGGTCGTCCGCATCACATCGGCCAGCAGGGTGCCGAGCACCCGGGTGGGCTCGTGGAGCGTGGTGCCCCGCTTGTCGACGGCGACGGCGTGCTCTTCGAGGGCGGGCAACGGCAGTTCACGGACGAGGAGTCCGCCGTTGGCGTGCGGTGTCGCGCCGAGCCGCCGCCCGCCGCCGGGAACGCAGGCGAGCACCTGCGGCACGGGCCGGCCCGCGGTGTCGAACAACTCCTCGGGGCGGTAGGAGCGCAGCCAGGTCTCGAGGTGCCGCAGATGCTCGGGGTTCTCCCGGACACCGGACAGCGGCACTTGGTGGGCGCGCCAGGTGTTCTCGACGGGCAGGCCGTCGACTTCGGCGGGTCCGGTCCAGCCCTTGGGCGTACGCAGGACGATCATCGGCCATTGGGGACGCGCCTGCACGCCGTCCCTGCGGGCGGTGCGCTGGATCTCCTCGATGCGGTTCAGGGCCTTGTCCATGGCCGCCGCCATGGCACGGTGCACGGTCGCGGGGTCGTCGCCCGTGACATGGAGGGGTTCGTGACCGTAGCCGCGCAGCAGGTCGTCCAGTTCGGCCTCGGGCAGCCGGGCGAGCACGGTGGGGTTGGCGATCTTGTAGCCGTTGAGGTGCAGGACGGGGAGGACGGCGCCGTCGTGGACGGGGTCGAGGAACTTGTTGGAGTGCCAGGACGCGGCGAGCGGCCCGGTCTCCGCCTCCCCGTCGCCGATCACGCACGTCACCACCAGGTGCGGGTTGTCGAAGGCCGCGCCGTAGGCGTGGGCCAGCGCATAGCCGAGTTCGCCGCCCTCGTGGATGGATCCGGGCGTCTCGGGGGCGACGTGGCTGGGCACCCCGCCGGGGAAGGAGAACTGCCGGAACAGCCGTTCCATCCCCTCCGCGTCACGGCTCACGTCGGGGTACGTCTCGGAGTAGGTGCCTTCCAGCCAGGAGTTGGCGAGGACGGCCGGCCCGCCGTGGCCCGGGCCCCAGACGCAGAGCGCGTCCAGGCCGCGGGCCTTGATCACCCGGTTGAGGTGGGTGTGGACGAGGTTCAGCCCGGGTGAGGTGCCCCAGTGGCCGAGCAGCCGCGGCTTGATGTGCTCGGGTCGCAGGGGCTCCGTGAGCAGCGGGTTGGCCATCAGGTAGATCTGGCCGACGGCGAGGTAGTTGGCTGCCCGCCAGTGGGCGTCCAGGGCAGCCAGTTCCGTGTCGCCGAGGCCTTCCGGGGCGGGTGCGGTGGCGTCGTCCATGGGTGGGGGCTCCTGTCGGCGTCAGCTCGCGCGGTCGGGTGCTGCGCCGTGCCAGATCGTGGTGATGTTGCAGAACTCGCGGATGCCGTGGTCGGAGAGCTCCCTGCCGTAGCCGGAGCGCTTGGCGCCGCCGAAGGGCAGTGCGGGGTGGGAGGCGGTCATGCCGTTGAAGAAGACGCCACCCGCCTCGATGTCCCGCTCGAAGCGGCGCACATCGCTCGCGTCCCGGGTCCAGGCGTTGGAACTCAGGCCGAACGGGGTGTCGTTGGCGAGCGCGACGGCTTCCTCCGCGTCGGCCACCCGGTAGACGGTGGCCACCGGGCCGAACGCCTCCTCGCGGTGGATGCGCATCTCCTCGGTCACATCCGCCAGAACGGTGGGTTCGTAGAACCAGCCGCGGTCCTGTCCCTTGGGGCGCCCACCGCCGCACAGCGCGGTCGCGCCGCGCTCCAGCGCGTCGTCGACGAGTTCCTCGACGTCGGCGCGCCCCTGCTCGGTGGCGAGCGGGCCGACCTGCACGGACTCGTCCAGCGGGTTGCCGACGGTGAGTTCGCGCATCCTTCCGGTGAAGCGTTCCACGAAGGCGTCGTAGACGTCGGTGTGGATGATGAAGCGCTTGGCGGCGATGCAGGACTGCCCGTTGTTCTGCACCCGGGCCGTCACGGCCGTGGCCGCGGCGCGGTCGATGTCGGCGGACGGCATCACGATGAACGGGTCGCTGCCGCCGAGCTCCAGGACGGTCTTCTTCACCTCGTCGCCGGCGATGGCGGCCACCGAGCGGCCCGCGGGCTCACTGCCGGTCAGCGTCGCCGCGGCCACCCGGTTGTCGCGCAGGATGCCCTCCACCGCGCCGGAACCGACCAGCAGCGTCTGGAAACACCCCTCGGGGTAGCCCGCGCGGAGGAAGAGATCCTCCATGTACAGGGCGGTCTGCGGGACGTTGGAGGCGTGCTTGAGCAGTCCGACGTTGCCGGCCATCAGAGCCGGGGCGGCGAACCGCATGACCTGCCAGAGCGGGAAGTTCCAGGGCATGACGGCGAGCACGACACCGAGCGGCCGGTAGCGGACGACGACCCGGGAGGCCCCGGAGTCCTTCACATCGGCGGCGTCGGGGTGCTCGTCGGCGAGGAGCTTCTCGGCGTGGGAGGCGTACCAGCGCATCGCCTTGGCACACTTCGCCGCCTCCGCACGGGCCGCCGCGATGGGTTTGCCCATCTCGGTGGTCATGGTGCGGGCGATCTCCTCCTCGTCGTCGCCGAGCAGATCGGCGGCTCGGTCCAGGAGCTGCGCGCGGCGGCCGAAGTCGGTGAGTCGGTGTTCGGCGAAAGCGCTCCTGGCGAGCGCGAGGCGCCGTTCGATCTCATCGGCTCCGAGCGCGTCGAAGGTCCTGAGCGTCTCACCGGTGGCCGGGTCGACCGTGGCGATGGGCATGGGCACTGTCCTCCTCGAACTCGGTTCTCCGACACGTGCGCGCTCGGGCCGTCCGGTTGCCGCGGACAGCCTCCCGGCGGGTGTCGGTCAGCTGCCGCCACTCGACAGCCGCAGCTGTACGTCCTTCTCCTGGTCACCCGCCGCCATGCCCTGCTCCTGCACGGTGAAAGCGGAGGCGAGGGTCTCCTGGATCCGGTCGACGGCCCAGTAGCCGCCCTGGATCTCGGCCTCGACGGGCTCGGACAGCTCTACGGGCCCGGAGGCCGTGTGCGTGCCGGAGACGTCGAACGTCGCCGTCCACACGGTCGCGTGATCGCCCGACACGTACTGGGGCGCGTCCCCGTCATCGCGGTCGGACGCATGCGACTGTCCCAGCGCCCGGAAGACCTTGTCGGCGTCCTCCTTGGCGCATCCGGTGATGCTCACCACGACAGGTGTGGTGCTCTGATCGGCACTGTTCACCGTGATTCCTCGCTCTCCGTGCGGTGTTCGCGGGGGCCGCCGAGGGCCGACCGGGCAGGGGTTCGCCGGTCGAGGCGCGATCCCTTCGGCGGCGAACCCGAAGCGTGTGGGGGCCGGGGTGGCGTGAGGCCGCCGGCGATGGTGCGGCTGGTGCGGTACAGCTGCCGCGGGGGGTACGGCTTCGGCGCCGGTGACCGTTGTGAGCTGCCGGGCAGGGCACGAGTCGAAACGCCGTCCCTCGCGCCGGGTGGTGCCTGACGAGCCGAGCTTGTGGTCCGGCGGCCCGGGCCGCCGGCTCGTGTGCGGTCGCGGTGTGCGCCGCAGCGCCCAGGGCCGGTGAGCGCTCCTGGCGGGGCCGAGGCCGCGTGCCGGGCTCCGGGCGGCTCCGGGCGCCGGTCGCGAAGAGCCGGGCAGGTGGGGCCCACGGCACTGTCGCCCTGAGACGGTACGGACGGCGAGCGTCGCCGTGTCGGCAGCGCGGGCTGCGAATGCCGACGGGCCGACGGTGTGGGCGGCGGCCCCCGCCGAATCGGCGACGACCGTACTTGCGGCGAGCACCGGAGCCGAAGAGAGCCGCCCCGGCCCACGCGACACCAGGTGCTTCGCCCCACTCGTGGCCGGCCGGCCCGCAGGCCACCGGCCCCCACCAGTCGTGCCCGTCGACGACGTCAGCTCGATCACCGGCAGCCTGCCGACGAATCTCGCGGGGCCGCCGAAGTCGTCGGCCGTCGCGGTCACCGGGAGGGAGAGCGCCCGCCGCACCGGGCCTGTGCCGGGCGGGCTTCCGAGGACGAGGAGTCCTGCGATGTCGCGCGCCGACCGGGCGGGAGCCTCGATCACGGCCCGGCCCCGGCCGAGCGGATCCGATCCCGTGTGCCGCCGGAACACGGCCCGGCTGCGGATCGGCTCGAACACGCCCATCGGATTCCTCTCGCTTTCCTCTTCCTCCGGTGCGGCCGTGGTGCGGGCCGGGAGGGGTGGCGCCTCTCCAGGCTCGCCCGTCTCGGCGCGGGGTGCGAGCCGGGTCAGCCGGATGGCTCGTCGGGGACCGGCTGCTCGGGGTGGACGGAGCCGCTGCGCGGCTCTCCGGTCGGGCCCGCCCCCGACTCGTCCGCGTCCGGCAGGCTCTGATCGGGCTTGTCGTCGTCCTTGCCGCTCCGGCCGCCCTCCCCGTCCTCGGTCTCGTCGGAAGAGGAGCGAGGGAGGTCCAGCGCGTCCTCACCGCCCAGGTCCTGCTGGTCGGGAGGGTCGCGGGGTACGGGCTGGTCCGGCTCGTGATCGCTCTGCACCGGATCCTCCTGCCGACGGTCCGTCATGGTCGTTCCTTTCTGCCGGGCCTGGCGGCCGGCCTGTCGCTCGGTCGCCGGGCGGCGGCCTGCCGTACGGACCGCGTCGCCCGCTCGCAGCAGGCGGCGGCCGCGGTACAGCGATCACGCACCTCGCGTGCCCCTGGCGGCTCGATCCCCGCCCGGGCCGGTGGCGCCGACGGACGTGAGGAACTCCGGGTCCTCGGTCAGGACCGCACGGCGCCGCCCCTCCATCGTGTCCCCGCCGCCCGGCCCGGGCGCGGGGTGTCGCGGTGGCCGGCGCATGTGCTCAACTCCTTCTCGTCCTCGGCACCTCACTGCGCCCGCCGGGTACCCGGATGCCCACGGAATAACGGCCGGACAAGAAAACGTTCACCGTGCACATACTTGGCTCGCCAGTGCACACCCCAGGTTCGTCCGGCAGGGGCCGGGCGAATTCCGCTGTCCCCCGCACATGGCGCAAGCCGCTGGACCCCGTCAGCCCCGGAGGCCGCCCGCATGCCGCACGACACAACCGAAGAGCCGCCAGGGGCACAGCCGGGCGGTGGACTGACCGGCGCGGGGGGACGGGGCATTCGTGGCGTCGTCCCCGTTCTCGCGTTCGCCGGCATCACCGTCGCGGTCATGCAGACCCTGCTCGTGCCTGTCATCAAGGATCTGCCGGTCCTGCTGAGCACCAGCCCTGCCAACGCGACCTGGGTGATGACGGCCACCCTGCTGGCCGGTGCGGTGTCGACCCCGATCATGGGACGGCTCGGTGACCTCTACGGCAAGCGACGGATGCTGCTCGCAAGCCTCGCCGTCATGGTCGTCGGCTCGCTGATCTCCGGTGTCACCGACGACCTGGTGACGATGATCGTCGGCCGCGCTCTCCAGGGCTTCGCCATGGGTGCGATACCGCTGGGGATCGGCATCATGCGCGACGAGTTGCCGCGGGAGCGGCTCGGCTCGGCGATGGCCCTGATGAGTTCGTCGATCGGCGTGGGCGGCGGTCTCGCCCTGCCTGCGGCCGCTCTCGTCGCCGAGCACACCGACTGGCACACGCTGTTCTTCGCCTCGGCGGGTCTCGGTCTGCTGTCGATGCTGCTCACCGTGCTGGTGGTGCCGGAGTCCTCGCTGCGCGCCAAGGGCGGCTTCGACCTGGTGGGGGCCCTCGGGCTGAGCGCGGGCCTGGTGTCCCTGCTGCTGCCGATCACCAAGGGCGGCGACTGGGGCTGGGGCTCCCCGACGACGCTGGGCCTGTTCGGCGTCGCGGTGGCCGTGCTGCTCACCTGGGGCGTGTGGGAGCTGCGCAGCTCCGCGCCGCTGGTGGATCTGCGGACCACCGCTCGTCGCGAGGTGCTGCTCACCAACCTGGCGTCGATCATGGTCGGCGTCGCGTTCTACGCCGTCTCGCTGGTCCTTCCCCAACTGCTCCAGCTGCCCGAATCGACCGGCTACGGTCTCGGCCGCTCCATGGTGGTGGCCGGCCTCTGCGTCGCGCCGCTGGGTCTGACGATGATGTTCGTCGCCCCGGTCTACGCACGGATCTCCGCCCGTCGCGGACCCAAGGCGACCCTGCTGCTCGGCATGCTGATCATCGCGATCGGCTACGGCGCCGGCCTCGGCCTGATGAGTGCCGCCTGGCAGACCGTCGTCATCTCCGTCGTGCTCGGCGCCGGCATCGGTCTCGCGTACTCCTCCCTGCCCGCCCTGATCATCGGCGCGGTCGACCCGTCCGAGACGGGCGCCGCAAACGGCTTGAACACGCTGATGCGGTCGATCGGCACCTCGGTGTCGAGTGCCGTGATCGGCATGGTGCTCGCGCACACCGCCGTCCCGATGGGCGATGTGCTCGTGCCGAGCATGAACGGCTTCCGGGTCTCGTTCCTGATCGCCACCGGGGCGGTGCTCGCCGGGCTGGTGCTGGCCGCGTTCCTGCCCTCGCAGAAGACGTCGGGGCGGCTCACCCTGCGTGCCCGCAGCGACGAGCCGGGCACCGTGTCCGCGGACGAGGGCGCTGCCGCCGGTGATGCCGGGGCCGCGGGCGCGGGTGGTTCTCAGACGGCCACGTGCGGTGCCGCGGGCGGCTGAGGCCGCCGCCGCACCCAGACGAGCAGAACGACCGAGGCGACGGCGGCCAGCGCGCACCAGGTGGAGACGAACTCCTCCCGCCACAGCAGGAGGCACACCACCGCGCCCACCCCCGCCACGATGCCGAGCAGCCGCAGCGCCGGGTCCCGGGCGAGGAGCAGCGCACCGACGGTGGCCAGCAAATAGCCGGCGATGATCAGCGGCGAGCGCGGCAGATCGAGGAGATAGCCGACGGTGTGTCCGCGGATCTCGGCGGTGACCGTCCGCGTGGCCAGGCAGTAGGAGAGAACGGCGGCGGTGGTCAGGCCGGCCGCGAGGGGGACGACGAGCCTCTTGCGCACCTCGGCGGGCTCGGCGAGCAGGACCCCGAGCGGTACCCACAGCGGCAGCAGGGGCAGCGCGATGGCGGCCCAGGCGTCGGTGGCCGCACCCGGCCCGCCGCCGCTGCGCCAGACGAGTGACTCGATGATCTGGTGCGCCCCGAGGAGCAGGGGCAGCGCGGCCAGCGGCAGATCGCCGACCCGGCGGACCCGGGCCACGCAGACCACCCCGATCGCGGCGATGCCGGTGCCCGCCACCAGATCCGCCGTCGCACTCCAGCACATGGGGTAGGTGTTACCCGAGGCGCACAGAAACGTACCCGCGGACCGCGGAACGCGTGGTAATTTCGGTATACCCGTTGTATGCAACCAAGTGGGGGTAGCCGTGGCGTCGGGCCGGGACAAGGCGTACGCGTATCTGAAGGACCATGTCCTCACCGATCCCGACATGCAGGGCACCTTCCTCTCGGAGCAGGACCTCGCCGACCGCATCGGGGTCTCCCGCACTCCCATCCGGGAGGCGCTGCTGCTGCTCGCCGCCGAGGACCTGGTGCGCCTGGTGCCCAAGCGCGGCGCACAGGTCGTGCCGCTGACGGGCCGTGAGATCACCGAACTGATGGAACTGCGCGGGATCGTCGAGCGGTACGCGGCCGAGCAGCTCATCTCGCGCGGTGGTACGCCGATGCGGGAGCTGAACGACATCCTGGAGCGGCAGCGGACGCTGAGCACGCCCGGCCAGGCCAGGGACTTCATCGCCGTCGACCATCTCTTCCACGCCACGATCGTCTCGGCGGTGGGCAACGCGTTGCTGGACCGGCACTACGACGGACTGCGCAGCCGGCAGATCCGGGCGGGCGTGGTGGCCCTGTTCAACCAGCACGGGCGCCAGGCGGCGGTGCTGGAGGAACACCACGCGATCCTCTCGGCGATCGCCTCCGGTGATGCCGAAGCGGCGTGCGCCGCGATCGACAGCCACCTGGAGACGACACTCAAGGTGCTCCTCGCGGGTTAGGGAGCGCCGACCCGGCTAGTACGTGCGGGGCCTGATCCCGAAGGACCGGCCCCGCTCCCGCGGTGGCCGCGCAGAGCCGCCCCTAGGCGCGCAGCCTGCGGTTGGCCAGGACCGGAATGGCCCGGCGTACCGCCGCGACCTCGTCGGGGTCGATGTCCGCCACCAGCAGACCCGGTCCCGCGTCGAGCCGCTGCCTCACGGTCCCGTCCGGGCCGACGACCGCGCTGTGGCCGATCCCGGTCGGCGCCTTCGAGGTCACCGTCGCGCCGGACGCGACCGGGTCCGCCTGACCCACGGCTGCGACCCACAGGGTGGCGTCGAGCGCCCGGGCGCGGGTGAGCAGTTCCCACTGGTCACGCTTGCCGGGACCGGCTCCCCAGGACGCGGGCAGCAGGGTGAGCACGGCTCCGGCGTCGGCGTGCGCCCGGAACAGTTCGGGGAACCGGACGTCGTAGCAGGTGGCCAGTCCGACGCGGACACCGTCGACGTCGATCGTGACCACATCCGACCCGGCGGCGACGGTGTCGGACTCGGCGAAGCCGAAGGCGTCGTACAGATGGATCTTGTCGTAGGCCGCCTCGACGCCGGGGCCCGTGGCCAGCAGAGTGTTGGTCACCTTGCCCTCGGCGGCCGGGGTGAACATGCCCGCGACCACCACGAGTCCGGCCTCCTCGGCGATCCGCCGGACCTCGGTGGCCCACGGGCCGTCGAGCGGTTCGGCGATCGGGCCGAGGCGGGTTCCGAAGCAGGCCATCGCGGCCTCGGGGAAGACGACGACACGTGCGCCGGACTCCGCCGCGCGGTGAGCCTGTTCCCGCAGGACGGCGAGGTTCTGTGCCGGGTCGGGGCCGGTGGTGATCTGGCTCAGGGCGATGCGCATGGGGGTCCTTTCCGGGGTGCTGAGGTCAGCCGGCGGTGGTCGTGGCCGCAGAGCCGACGGCCGGCTGCGGGTGCTCCGCGGCCATCGGCGTGTCCTCGTCGTCGGTGCCGTCGCGGCCGAGGAGGAGTCCGGTGACGGTGACGGCGGCGGTCACCGCGACGTACAGGGCCAGCGGGATCCAGCTGTCGTAGGCGTCGAGCAGTGCGGTGAACAGCAGGGGTGCGACGGCGCCGCCGATCACGCCGGCCAGGGTGTAGGCCAGCGAGGAGCCGGTGTAGCGGAGCCGGGGGGTGAACTGCTCGGCGATGAAGGCCGCCTGCGGACCGTACATGAGCGAGTGGAGCGCGAGCGCGACGACCACTCCGAGCACGAGCAGCGGCCAGCTGCCGCCGCCGATCATGGGGAAGAAGAGGAACGGCCAGATACCGGCGGCCGCGGCGGAGACTCCGTACACCAGACGGCGGTTGACGCGGTCCGAGAGCGCTCCGGCGAGCGGGATCAGGGCAACCTGGAGCGAGGAGCCGATGAGGACGGCCGCGAGGGCGGAGCCGCGGGACATGCCGAGTTCACCGGTCGCGTAGGTCAGCACGAAGACGGTGAACAGCGCGTAGAGCACATCGGGGGCGACGCGGCTGAGGATCGCCGCGGCCAGGGCGCGGGGATGGGTCGCGAAGACCTCCTTGATGGGCGCCTCCGGGCGGGTCTGCTCGGCCTCCATCGCCTTGAAGACCGGCGTCTCCTCCAGCTTGGCCCGGATCCACAGACCGAAGCCGACCAGGACTCCGGAGAGCAGGAAGGCCACGCGCCAGCCCCAGGACAGGAACTGGTCCTCGGTGAGCAGGACGCCGAGGGCGGCGAGCACACCGTTGGCCAGCAGGTTTCCGGCGGGCGGGCCGATCTGGGCGGCCGAGGCGTAGAACCCGCGCTTGCGCGGATCGCCGAACTCGCTGGACAGCAGTACGGCGCCGCCCCACTCACCGCCGACGCCGACCCCCTGGGCGAAGCGCAGCAGCACCAGCACGATCGGGGCCGTCACGCCGATCGTGGCGTACGTCGGCAGGAGACCGATCAGCAGGGTCGCGGCGCCGATCAGGACAAGGGTCGCGATCAGGACCTTCTTGCGGCCGATGACGTCTCCGAGCCGGCCGAAGACGAAGCCGCCGAGCGGGCGGGAGACATAGCCGACGGCGTAGGTGGAGAAGGCCAGCAGCGTCCCGGTCGTGGGGTCACCCGAGGGGAAGAAGAGGTCGCCGAAGACCAGGGCCGCCGCCGCGGAGTAGATGGCGAAGTCGTACCACTCCAGGGCGGTACCGGTGAGGCTGGCGAAGAAGGCGCGGCGGACCGCCGGCCTGCCGCCCCGGGGCTTGTCGATGCTGGTGCTGGTGCGCTTCACGGTTTCCGTCCTTGTGCGAGGGCGTGATGTCGACCTTCCGGCATACTTCTTGCATACAGGTCGTATGCGCAACCCCTCGGCGCACATTCATCCGCTTCGCTTCCCCCGGTATGGAGAGATCATGGCCCTGCTGAGCTTCGAACTTCCCGACGGATCGACCCGGGAGGTCGACGTCGTCCAGGTGCTCAACGCCGGATACGCCGGCCGCAGCCAGGACGACGTGGCGGCCCATGTGGCCGAGCTCGCCGAGCTGGGCGTGCCCGCCCCCTCGACGACCCCGGCGCTGTACCCGGTCTCCGCGTACCTGGCCCAGCAGACGGGACAGGTGGGCGCGCAGCACGGACGCACCTCCGGTGAGGCGGAGTGGGCTCTCGTCGTCGACCGTGACGGTGAGCTGCTGCTGACCGCCGCGTGCGACCACACCGACCGCGAGCTGGAGGTGCACGGCGTGGCCTGGAGCAAGAACGCGGGCCCCGATGTCCTCGCCCGGCGGGCCTGGCGGCTGGCCGATGTCGAGGACCGGCTCGACACGCTGACCCTGCGCGCCTGGGTGACCCACGACGGCGACGAGCTCCTCATCCAGAACGGCACGCTGGCCGAGCTGCTGACGCCGGCCTACTGGGCGGACGTGCTGCGCGGGCGCGGCGATCTGATTCCCGGCACCGTGCTGATCTCGGGCACGATCCCGATGCGCGACGGCGTGGACCAGTTCGCCGGCCGCTGGCGCGTCGAGCTGGGCGACCCGGCCACCGGCGATGTCATCGACCTCGCGTACGACGTGGTGCCGCTGCCGGCGCCGATCGGCTGAGCAGCCGCAGGGGAGGGGCGCCGGGTCCGAGCGGCGGGCGGGAGGCTCCGAGCGACGGACCGCGGCGGCAGAGCACCGTCCCCCACGGGTCCGTCAGGCAGGCTCGCCCTTCGGGGGTTCATGCAGCCCGAAGGGCGATCCCTGGTCGTCGTGGCAGAACGTGAACCGGCCGAAGCGGGCGACCGTCTCCTCGTCCCCGCCGACGTCGAAGTCGTCGATGGTGCCGCCGAGTTCGGCGACCCGCGCCAGGGCGGTCCGCATGTCGTCGACGCGGAAGAAGAGGTACGGGCCGGCGCCGGGGTCGCTGCCGTGCACACCGCCCGGGACGTCCGGGGTGCGGATGGCGTAGCCGCCGCCCTCCGTCGTGCCCTCCTCGAAGGACCAGCCGAAGAGTCCGCCGTAGAACGCACGGGCCTGGGCAGGGTCGCCGACACCCAGTTCGAAGAAGGAGATCTCACCGGTCATTGCGGGCTTCCGCCTTCCTGTGACTGTGCTGTCCACGCTACGGCCGTCGCCGGACCCGCGCACCCGGCTGTCCCACGGTCCGCGGCGCGCCGTCCCCCTCCCCGGCCCGGCCGCCGACCCCGACACGAGGCGCGCGCGGGACGGACGTTCCCGCACGTCGAACGGCCCGCGGAAATAGGGCATCGCCCGGGAAGGATCAAGAGCGACCGGGAGAGTGCAAGGTCACAGCCTTCTCCTCTGCTGCACAGTTGTGTGCTTGACCTAGCATCTGAGCATGACGGTCCTCCCCGATGACGGGTTCTCACTGGCCGCCGAATTCCCGGATGCCACCCACGAGCAGTGGCAGCAACTGGTCGCCGGCGTGCTGCGCAAGGCAGGCAAGGACACCGCGGACACGGCGGCAGAGGACGCGCTGTCCACAGCCATCGAGGACGGGATCTCCACCCGTCCTCTGTACACCGCGGGCGACGGCGCGTACGACAGCGCCGGCCTTCCCGGCTTCGCCCCCTTCACCCGGGGCGGAAGGCCCGAGGGCGGGGCGGTGTCCGGCTGGGACGTGCGCCAGCGGCACGACCGCCCGGATCCGGAGCGTACGAACGAAGCCGTCCTCGCGGACCTGGAGAACGGGGTCACCTCCCTCTGGCTCACCGTCGGGCCGACCGGTGTCCCGGTCTCGGGCATGGCGACGGCCCTGAAGGACGTCTACCTCGACCTCGCTCCCGTCGTACTCGACGCCGGTGCCGAATTCGACACGGCGGCACGGGAGTTGCTGCGCATCCACGAGGAGCGCGGACTCGCTCCCGAGGCCGCGCTGGGCAACCTCGGCGCCGACCCCCTGGGTCATGCCGCGCGCACCGGTGCGTACGACGACCTCGCCGGGCACACCGCCGCGGCCGTCGAACTCGCCCGGCTGTGCCACACCTCCCGGCCCGGGCTGCGCGCCCTGACCGTCGACGCGCTGCCGTACCACGGGGCCGGCGCGTCCGCCGCGCAGGAACTCGGCTGCTCGCTGGCGACCGGCGTCGCCCTGCTGCGTGACCTCACCGCCGCCGGGCTCTCCGTCGAAGCCGCCTGCGGTCAGCTGGAGTTCCGGTACGCGGCCACCGCCGACCAGTTCCTCACCGTCGCCAAGCTCCGTGCGGCGCGCCGGGTGTGGGCGCGCGTCGCCGAGGCGTGCGGGGCCGGTTCCGCCGGCGCGCAGCGCCAGCACGCGGTGACGTCGCCGGTGATGATGACCCGGCGCGACCCGTGGGTGAACATGCTGCGCACCACGGTCGCCTCGCTCGCCGCGGGGGTCGGCGGCGCCGACGCGGTGACCGTGCTCCCCTTCGACCACGCGCTCGGTCTCCCCGACGCGTTCGCCCGCCGTATCGCACGCAACACTTCGACCATCCTCGTCGAGGAGTCGCACGTGGGCCGCGTGATCGACCCGGCCGGCGGCTCCTGGTACGTGGAGCAGCTCACCGACGAGGTCGCGCAGGCCGCCTGGGCCTGGTTCCAGGAGATCGAGCGGGCCGGCGGGCTGCCCGCCGCGCTGCGCTCCGGGCTGGTGGCCGAGCGCATCGGTGCGACCTGGGAGAGCCGCAGCGCCTCGCTGGCCAAGCGGCGCGAACCGATCACGGGCGTCAGCGAGTTCCCGCTGCTCGCCCAGGCACCGGTGCAGCGCGACCCGGCGCCCGCCGCGCCCTCCGGCGGACTTCCCACCGTGCGCCGCGACGAGGCGTTCGAGGCGCTGCGGGCCCGCTCGGACGCGCATCTGGCCGCCACCGACGCCCGGCCGCGTGTCTTCGTCGCGGCCATCGGCCCTGCGGCCGCCCACACCGCGCGGGTGAGCTTCGCCACCAACCTCTTCCAGGCCGGCGGCATCGAACCGGTCCACGACCCGGTGTCGGTCGACGCGGCCACGGCCGCCGAGGCGTTCACCGCGAGCGGGGCGCAGATCGCCTGCGTCTGCTCCAGCGACAGCCTCTACGCCGAGCACGCGGTGCCGGTGGCCGAGGCGCTCAAGGCGGCCGGCGCGCGGCTTGTCCTCCTCGCCGGGCGTCCCGGCGACCAGCGTGAGACGTACGAACGGGCCGGAGTCGACGAGTTCGTCGTCGCGGGCGGCGACGCGGTCGCCGTCCTCACCACCGTCCTCGACCGGATCGGAGTGGCGTGATGCGGATCCCGGACTTCACGGAGATCGAACTCGGGGACGGCGGCACGTCGCAGGTCTCCGAGGACCAGTGGCGTACGGCGGTGAAGGAGTCGACCGGCAAGGGCGACACCGACCTGGTGTGGGAGACCCCCGAGGGCATTCCCGTCAAGCCGCTCTACACCGGCGGGGATCTGGCGGGGCTGGACTTCCTGGGCACGTACCCGGGCGTCGCGCCGTATCTGCGCGGCCCGTACCCGACGATGTACGTCAACCAGCCGTGGACGATCCGTCAGTACGCCGGGTTCTCCACCGCGGAGGAGTCCAACGCCTTCTACCGGCGCAATCTGGCCGCCGGGCAGAAGGGTCTGTCGGTCGCCTTCGACCTGCCGACCCACCGCGGTTACGACAGTGACCACCCCCGGGTGACGGGCGATGTCGGCATGGCCGGTGTGGCCATCGACTCGATCTACGACATGCGCCAGCTGTTCGACGGCATCCCGCTGGACAGGATGAGCGTGTCGATGACCATGAACGGTGCCGTGCTGCCCGTTCTGGCGCTCTACATCGTGGCCGCCGAGGAACAGGGCGTGCCGCCCGAGAAGCTGGCCGGGACCATTCAGAACGACATCCTCAAGGAGTTCATGGTCCGCAACACCTACATCTATCCGCCGCGGCCCTCGATGCGGATCATCTCGGACATCTTCGCGTACACCTCGCAGAAGATGCCGCGGTACAACTCCATCTCGATCTCCGGCTATCACATCCAGGAGGCCGGGGCCACGGCCGACCTGGAGCTGGCGTACACCCTCGCCGACGGCATGGAGTACCTGCGCGCGGGCATCGGCGCCGGTCTCGACGTGGACGCCTTCGCTCCGCGGCTGTCGTTCTTCTGGGCGATCGGCATGAACTTCTTCATGGAGGTCGCCAAGCTGCGGGCGGCGCGCCTGCTGTGGGCGAAGCTGGTCAGGACGTTCGACCCGAAGAACGCCAAGTCGCTGTCGCTGCGCACCCATTGCCAGACGTCGGGCTGGTCGCTGACGGCGCAGGACGTCTTCAACAACGTCACGCGTACCTGTGTGGAGGCCATGGCGGCCACCCAGGGACACACGCAGTCGCTGCACACCAACGCGCTCGACGAGGCGCTCGCGCTGCCGACGGACTTCTCCGCGCGCATCGCCCGCAACACCCAGCTCCTGCTCCAGCAGGAGTCCGGGACCTGCCGGGTCATCGACCCGTGGGGCGGCAGCGCGTACGTCGAGAAGCTCACGCACGACCTCGCCCGCCGCGCCTGGCAGCACATCGAGGAGGTCGAGGCGGCCGGCGGCATGGCGCAGGCCATCGACGCGGGCATCCCCAAGCTGCGCGTCGAGGAGGCGGCCGCCCGTACGCAGGCCCGGATCGACTCGGGACGCCAGCCCGTCATCGGCGTCAACAAGTACCGCGTCGAGACCGACGAGGAGATCGACGTCCTCAAGGTCGACAACTCCTCGGTGCGCACCCAGCAGGTGGAGAAGCTGCGGCGGCTGCGCGCGGAGCGCGACGAGGGCGCCTGCCAGGACGCGCTGCGGGCGCTCACCGCGGCCGCCGAGTCCGGTCCGGGCGCGGGCCTGGAGGGCAATCTGCTGGCTCTGGCGGTCGACGCGGCGCGTGCCATGGCGACCGTCGGCGAGATCTCCGACGCCCTGGAGAAGGTCTACGGGCGCCACTCGGGGCAGATCCGTACGATCTCCGGTGTGTACCGAAACGAGGCCGGGACGTCACCGGCGGTGGAGACGACCCGGACGCTGGTCGAGGGGTTCGAGGAGGCCGAGGGCCGTCGCCCGCGCATCCTGGTCGCCAAGATGGGCCAGGACGGGCACGACCGCGGCCAGAAGGTGATCGCGACGGCCTTCGCCGACCTCGGCTTCGACGTCGACGTGGGCCCGCTGTTCCAGACGCCGGCCGAGGTCGCCCGCCAGGCGGTGGAGGCGGACGTCCACATCGTCGGCGTCTCCTCGCTCGCCGCGGGCCATCTGACGTTGGTGCCCGCGCTGCGGGAGGAACTGGCCGCCGAGGGCCGTGAGGACATCATGATCGTGGTGGGTGGGGTGATCCCTCCGCAGGACGTCCCGACCCTGCTGGAGGCCGGCGCGGCAGCCGTGTTCCCTCCCGGCACGGTGATTCCCGACGCCGCGCAGGACCTGGTGAAGACGCTGGGCGCCTCGCTCGGCCACGAGTTGTGAGCTCATGCCACCGACGATCGACATCGACAGTTACGTCAAGGGCGTACGTGAGGGCTCGCGCGCGTACATCGCGCGCGCCGTCACGCTCGTGGAGTCCACCCGCCCCGATCACCGGGCGCTGGCGCAGCAGTTGCTCACCGAGCTGTTGCCGTACGCCGGTTCGGCCCGGCGGGTGGGGATCAGCGGGGTGCCCGGGGTCGGAAAGTCCACCTTCATCGACGCGCTCGGGACGCTGCTGACCGGGCTCGGCCACCGGGTCGCGGTCCTCGCCGTCGATCCGTCGTCCAGCCGTACGGGCGGCTCCATCCTCGGCGACAAAACGCGGATGGAGCGGCTGTCGACGGACCCTGCGGCGTTCGTACGGCCCTCCCCCACGTCGGGCACGCTCGGCGGTGTCGCCAAGGCGACGCGCGAGACCATGATCGTGATGGAGGCGGCGGGCTACGACGTGGTGCTCGTCGAGACGGTCGGCGTGGGCCAGTCGGAGACGGCCGTGGCCAACATGGTGGACACCTTCCTGCTGCTCACCCTGGCCCGCACCGGCGACCAGCTCCAGGGCATCAAGAAGGGTGTGCTGGAGCTGGCCGACGTGATCACGGTGAACAAGGCCGACGGACCGCACGAGCGGGACGCCCGCTCCGCGGCACGTGAACTCGCGGGCGCGCTGCGGCTGATGCACCCCGCCGACGCGGCGTGGACTCCCCCGGTGCTGTCGTGCAGCGCACGGGAGGGCACGGGCCTGGACACGGTGTGGGAGCGGGTCGAGCAGCACCGCTCACTGCTGGACTCGACGGGGCGCCTCGCGGCGAAGCGCCGTTCCCAGCAGATCGACTGGGCATGGACGATGGTCCACGACGGGCTGCGCGACCGCCTGCGCGCGCATCCCGAGGTACGGGCACTCGCGCCCGACCTCGAACAGCAGGTCCGGGAAGGGCAGTTGACGGCGACGCTGGCGGCGGAACGCATTCTGGACGCGTTCTGGAAGCCGCAGGCGTAGGGCGTTGCGGCGCGCGCCGGGGCGTAGTCGCTTGCGCGCGCCGAGCGGGGGTCGCGGCCGCGGGACCGGGGGTACTCGCGGGGCCGGCGGGGGCCGGGCGTTGGGTTCCGCCGCCCGGGCCCGAAGCGGTAGTCGCGGTGGTCGACCGATGGCGGGTGCGGTGGACCCGGAGCCGGTGCGGCCGTCTCGATCGCCGGGCCCAGTGGTGTCCGGTCGCCGGACCGGTGAGGTGGTCGTGGACGCGAGCATGGGCGCCGCCGAGCGTCAGCCCGGAACAGTGGTCCCGGGCACAGCCTCCCGGTTGTGGTCCCCGCGCCCGCGGTGGACGCGGCCACAGGCGCCGGCGCGGGCGCCCTGCCTGAGGGCAAGTCGTAGCAACGCCCCTGGGCGTCGGTCCCGGGCGCGAGCCCTGGGCGGTTCCCAGTGCGGCCTCGGAGCAGTAGTCCCCGTACAGAGCCGAGGACTTGCTCTCGCGCGCGGGCTCAGAACGGCGTCGTCCGGCGCGGGCGCCCGCCCTCCCGGGAGCGGCGAGCACCGGCGGATGCGGTGGCCCCGAGCGCGTGCCCGCAGCACCGGCCGCGGGCGCGGGCCGGCGTGGTGGCCCCGGCACGCGGCCGGAAGAGTGGTCCCGGAGTCCAAGCCGGAGTCGCGGGCGTGGGCGCCCGCCCGGAGCGGCAGATACGGGCACCTGCCGGAGCAACAGCCCAGGAGCAGTGGTCCCGGCGGGCCCCTGAAGAGTGGTCCCGGGCGCCGGCCCGGAGAGGCGGTCGTGCGCGGGCACGAGCCCGCAGCAGCTGTCCCGGGCGCGGGCACCGACCCGGCGGCAGTTTCGGGCGCGAGCACGCAGCAAGAGCGCCGCGCGGCGGAAGGCTCACGCCCCCCGCCCCCTCACCTCACCTCACCTCACCTCACCGACCCGACGCCTCCGCGCCACCCGCTTCTCCCACCTTGATGCCCGAACCGACCACCCGGGCCTTGATGCCCTCCTTCTCCACCCTGATGTCCTGAAGACTCAGCTCACGCAGCGACGCAGGCAGTTCGAAGGACAGGGACAGCCGCTCCGACAGCTCCGGGGGCCTCAGCGCGAGCAGGCCCTTGATCAGTGCGGGGTCGATGCCGACCTTTTCCAGGAGCTCGGGGTGTGCGACCACCACATCGACGAGGTTGACCTTCATCAGCTGCTCGGCGAACTTCGGGGCGCCCGTCAGCCGGTTCAGTTCCTTCTCGCTCGCCAGCGCCCGGCGCACCTGCGCGTCGCTGACGCCGAGCCGTTCGACGATCGCCGGCACGGAGAGCAGCGCCTTGGCGCGTGCGGCCTCGCGGCTGATGAGGTCGGCCGTCTCCCGGTGCAGCCGCAGGCCGGAGTGTTCGGGGTCCTTGCCCGGCCGGTAGACGGCGACGCCCGGGATGTCGAGCTGCATGCCGTCGATGGTCGTGGTGAGGGCACGGCCGTTGTCGCGGGTGATCCTGGCATGGGCACGGACGCTCAGATCCTGTCCGGCGACGGCGAGTTCACCGTTGACGCGGACGGCGTCGTCGCCGCTGCCGGTGAACGTCAGCTGGGAGGCTCCGAGTTCGCGATTGAGATCGTCGAAGGAGAGCAGGACCTCGCCGTCGAGGCGGCCGATGACCGCACCCTGGATGGAGGTGGGGGCGTCGCCGACGATGCGGACGTCTCGCACGCTGGCCCGTACCTCGGCGAGCGAGACACGGTCCGCAGAGACGTCCGGCACGGTGACGTCGACGCGGTCGATCCGGTCGCCGAGCACCTGGGTGAGGAAGGGGAAGCCGTGGATGTCCACGTCCGGCCGCGTGGCGAGACCGAGCGAATTCTGCAGCTTGTCGGCGGCCTTGGTCTGCGCGTACGCCTCGGCGAGCCGGTCGGCGAGCAGCAGACAGACGGCGAACAGGCCCGTGACCAGGACCAGCTTCACCAGGGCGGGCAGCGCCGCGAAGCGGCTCCTGCCGCGGTGGTTGGGCGGCTGCCAGTCGTCCTCGTCGTCGGTGTCGGACCGCAGTCCGAGCTCCAGCGGATCCCTCGGAACGTAGTCGGTGTAGTCGGGCTCCGGATCTGCCAGTTGAGCGAGTTCCTCGTACGGATTTCGCGAATGCGTCGATATGCGTGTGGGGGGTCGCATCGGCTCATCCCACCATGCGGGCCACCCTCGAACGCAAGTCCAACCGCCTTTACGTGAGGGTTTGAGACAAAGATCGGCGCAGCCGCGGCGCCCGGACCTCCCACGACGCGCCTAATCTGTGTCCATGGTCACGTCGCACGTTCTCACATGGGAAGTCACCCAGAGCCGGGGATACGAGACGGCGTGGGTGGATCTCGGGCATGCGGATCTGCGGGCGCGGGGCCGCGCCGTCGGCATGGTGCCCGAGCCGTACTGGGTCTCCTACGAGCTGGAGACCGACGCGGGCTTCGTGACCCGCGAGCTGCGGGTGACGGTCGAGTCGGCCGACGGGATGCGCGCGCTGCGGCTGCGACGAGACGGCGGTGGCGCGTGGCAGGCGAACGGGGAGCCGCTGCCCGGGCTCGACGGCGCGCTCGACTGTGATCTGGCGCTGTGCCCGCTCACCAACACCATGCCGGTGCTGCGCCATCGACTGCACACCGCCGCGGGTGAGCAGAGCCTGGAGATGGCGTGGGTGTCGGTGCCCGATCTCACCGTGCACGCCTCGCCGCAGACCTACACCCACCTCGGCGCCTCGGAGCACGGCGCGCGCGTCCGGTTCGTCTCGGAGGACTTCCGCCGCGACGTGGAGTTCGACGCGGACGGATTCGTCGTGGACTACCCCGGACTGGCGCGCCGCACGAGCGCGCGTCAGAGCGACCGCAGTACCCACGACCAGGTGTAGGTGCCGGCCCCCACGAGATACGGCGGCAGGGTGTCGGGCCCGCAGGAGGCCGTGCCCAGGCCGCGGTGGGCCGCGTCGATGCGGACCACGGGGCACGGGCGCGGCACGAGCTCGTCGTGGTGGGCCGCGTCGGCGAGGTCCTTGTCCCGGTAGCGCCCCACTCCCACCTGCCGTGGGCTGTCCAGCCGGACCGCGAGGCCCGGTCCGCCGTCGGCGGGCCGCAGGGCGAAGCCGCGGACGCCATGGCGGCCGCCGCTCTCCTGGGGCCGCAGATACGGGGTGAACAGCGAGTCGACGTCCGCGCCGTACCGCCCGACGGGAGCCGAGCGGCGGTCGGGGTAGGACTCCCAGGGGCCCTGCCCGTACCACTCGATCCGGTCCAGGCTCGCGACCGTCTCGAAGACCGATCCGACGCGGGCGACGTCCGACAGGCCGTCCGGCAGCACCGCCCTCTCCTCGATGAGCAGCCCGTCCTGGACCGGCGTGAGGACCTGCTCGTGCACGACGGTCCCGGCGCCGGTGTCGTACGCCGAGCGCACCGACACCTTGGCGCCCTCACGGCTCACCGACAGCGGCTTGCGGACCGGGGCGTCCAGGCCGAGTTCGCGCCACAGGTCCGCGGCTCCGCCGAGCAGATCGTTGTCGGTCGGCGCGCGCCACAGGTTCAGGACGGGCGGTGCGGTGAGCAGCGGGTGCAGAAGTAGTCCGTCGTCGTCGACCTCGATACGGCCCGGGGCGGGCGTGGTGTCGAACGGTACGGTCCCGCGCTCACGGAGCCGGATCTGCGGTGTGCAGATCTCGGTGCCGCGCGCCGCCCACGTCTCGTCCGCGGCCGTGGTGACCCGCAGCGTCAGCCAGGTCTCCCCGCCGTCGGCGGGCAGCGCGGTCGTCAGTTCGGCCGGCACGGGGAGTTCGGCACAGCCGCCGGGCGGCAGGGCCGGCAGCGCGGCCGGGGCGGTGGCCTCTCCCCCGTCCTCGCAGGAAAGCAGCCACTCCGCGGTCAGCCAGGAAAGATCCCGGAAGTGCTGGTGGTTGTGGACGGTGACCGTGCGGCCGTCGTACGACAGCCGCAGGGGCGCGGCCAGTTCGCGGTGCTCGTACATCGCCGGCTTCGGCGTGCGGTCGGGGAAGAGCAGCCCGTCCGCGCAGAACGCGCCATCGTTGGGGGTGTCGCCGAAGTCGCCGCCGTACGCCCAGCGGTGGCCCTCCCCCGCCACGCCGTCCGCGTAGGCGCCGGCCCCGGCCCGTCCGGCGGGGCGGCCGTCGGACAGCCGCTGGAGGATGCCGTGGTCCCACAGCTCCCAGATGAAACCGCCCTGGAGACCGGGCGTGGACTCGATCGCGGCCCAGTGGTCGGCGAGGGTGCCGTTGCTGTTGCCCATGGCGTGCGAGTACTCGCACAGGATCAGCGGCTTGGTCTGGGTGCCGGAGCGGGCGTGCGCGACGATCTCGTCGAGCGAGGCGTACATGGGACAGACGATGTCGCTCGCGATCCGCGTGGACGACCAGTCCGTCTTCGCGGCTCCCTCGTACTGGAGGGGGCGCGTCGGGTCGTGGCGGCGCAGCCAGCCGGCGGCGGCGTCGTGGTTCGCGCCGTAGTCGCTCTCGTTGCCGAGCGACCAGACGACGACACTCGGGTGGTTCCTGTCGCGCAGCACCATGCGGGAGACACGGTCGACGAAGGCGGGCAGATAGCGCGGGTCGTCGGCGATCTCGTGGGCATGGTCGTGGCTCTCGATGTCGGCCTCGTCCACGACGTACAGGCCGAGTTCGTCGGCGAGGTCGAGCAGCGCGGGGTCGTTCGGGTAGTGGGAGGTGCGTACGGCGTTGAAGCCGAAGCGCTTCACCGTCGCCAGGTCGGCGCGCATCTCCTCCACGGTGAGGGTGCGTCCGGTGAGCGGATGGAAGTCGTGCCGGTTGACTCCGCGGATGAACACGCGCTCGCCGTTGACGAGCAGGTCCCGGCCGCGGATCTCGATGTCACGGAAGCCGATGCGGTGCCGCGAGCGGTCGGCGACGGTGCCGTCGGCCCGGTGGAGCCGCACGGTCAGCCGGTGGAGCGCGGGTGTCTCGGCCGACCACGGCCGGACGCCGGTGACCGTGGCGCTCAGCCGGGCCTCTCCGAGGAACTCCGAGACGCGCTCGTCGTCCCGCATCGCCGCGTCGAAGGCGGTGTCCTGGGCGAGTTCGCCCCAGCCCTCCAGCTCGGCACTGACGAACCAGCCCGGCGGGAGCGCTCCGCCGGCCAGGCGCACCCGGCAGTCGATCCGCAGCGCACCGTCGCGACCGGCCCGTACGGCGACATCGGCGAGGTGCAGCGGATCGGTGGCGTAGAGCAGGACGGAGCGGGTGATGCCGCCGTGCCACCACTGGTCCTGGTCCTCGATGTGGGAGCTGTCGGACCACTTCACGACGGTGAGGCGCAGGGTGCTGCGCTCTCCGGGACGCACCACGTCGGTGAGGTCGAACTCGCTCGCCAGATGGGAGTCCTTGCCGATGCCGACGGCCTGCCCGTCGACCTCGACGATCAGCACGCTCTCGGCGGCACCGACCTGGAGGACGATCCTGCGGCCCGCCCAGTCGGCGGGAATGTCGATGTCGCGCTCGTGGACGCCGGTGGGGTTGGCCGCGGGCGATGCGGGCGGATGGTGCGGCCAGGGCATCGTCACATTGGTGTAGTGGAGCAGATCGGGCGCCCCGGCGTCCTGCATGGTCCAGACGCCGGGGACCTCCAGGGACGACCAGTGGTCGGCGAGCGGGGCGTCGGGGGCGGGCAGCAGTTGGAAGCGCCAGATGCCGTCCAGGCAGATGCTGCCGGGGCGGCGGTCCACGGCGTGCATCGGCAGCCGGCGCCAGGAGGTGATCTCGGGCGATTCCCACGGACGGAGCGGCAGCATCAGCGGATGGCTCCCTTGGCCAGGTCGGCGATCATCTGTCGGGCACCGATCAGGAAGATGATGAGAAGCGGGATCAGCGCGAGGACCGCACCGGCCATGACCATGCCGTAGTCGGTGTTGCCGTGCACGCTGTTGAGCTGCGACAGGGCGACCTGGAGGGTCACGTTGTCGGGGTTGATGAGGGAGATCAGCGGCCACGCGTAGTCGTTCCACTGTGACATGAAGGTGAAGATGCCGAGGAAGGCGAGTCCGGGCCGCACCACCGGCAGTGCCACGTGCCAGTACTGGCGCAGGAATCCGCAGCCGTCGAGCCGGGAGGCGTCCATCAGTTCGTCGTGGATCGCCCCCTTCATGTACTGGCGCATCCAGAAGATGCCGAAGGCGTTCGCCGCGGCGGGGACGACGAGTGCGGTCAGGGACCCGATCCAGCCCAGCTTCGCCATGATGACGAACTGCGGGATGGCCTGGAGCTGGGCCGGCACCATGAAGATGCCCATCATCAGCACGAACAGCACCCGGCGGCCGGGGAAGGCGAACTTCGCGAAGACGAAGGCGGCCAGCGAGTCGAAGAACAGCACCAGCACGGTCACGGACCCGGCGACGATCAGCGAGTTGAGCATCGAGCCGAAGAAGTCGGTGGTGTCGAAGAGGTTGCGGACGTTCTCGCCGAAGTGCGAACCGGGCAGCAGTTTCGGCGGGTACTGGAAGATCTCGCTGGACGTGTGCGTCGACATGACGATCGCCCAGTAGAACGGCAGCAGCGAGAGGATCACGCCGATGAGGAGCGATCCGTGGAGGGCGACTCCCGAGGCACGGGCGCCCTTGACGGCCTTGTCACGGTGCACGGCGGGCCCCTCCTACTTTTCCCTGCGCGCGACCAGGCGCCAGTTGACGATCGAGAAGATGACGACGACGAGGAAGATGCCCCAGGCGACGGCGGCCCCGTAGCCGAAGTCGTTGTTGTCGAAGCTCTGCTGGAAGAAGTAGAGGACCATCGTCTGGCCCGCGTTGTCGGGACCGCCCGCGAACGTCGAGGTGTTGGACGTCGTGGACAGCAGCACCTGCGGCTCGGAGAAGGACTGGAGCCCGGTGACGGTGGAGACGACGAGGGCGAAGAGGATGACGGGGCGCATCAGCGGGACGGTGATCCGGAAGAAGGTCTGCACGGGGTTCGCGCCGTCGACCCGGGCCGCCTCGTACAGCTCGCCGGGGATGGTCTGCAGGCCCGCGAGGAAGATGATCGCGTTGTAGCCGACCCACTGCCAGCTCATCAATGCGGCGATGGAGACCTTGATGCTCCACGGTGTCTGGAGCCAGGCGACCGGGTCCAGACCCAGTCCCTGGAGTACGGCGTTGACGAGGCCGAAGTTGGTGGAGAAGACCGAGCCGAAGACGATGGCGACGGCCACGACGGAGGTGACGTTCGGCACGAAGAAGGCGAAGCGGTAGAAACTCGTCAGCCGCTTCGCGGAGTTGATCATCACCGCGACGAGCAGCGCCAGGAAGAGCATGGGGAAGGTCGCCATCGCCCAGATCACGAGGGTGTTGCCCAGCGCGTTCCAGAACTGCGTGTCGGAGAGCAGATAGCGGTACTGGGCGAGGCCGGCGAACTCCATGGAGCCGAGGCCGTCCCAGCGGTGGAACGAGAGGTACAGCGAGAACCCGACGGGGATCAGGCCGAACGCCAGGAAGATCAGGTAGAACGGCGATATCGCTGCGTACAGCCGCCAGTGCCGGAGCACCGAGCGGGCCTTGGAGCGCGGCGGCGGCTCGGGCGGGGTACGCCGGCTCGCGGCCGTCCGGTCGAGGGCGGGTGCGGTGGTCACACGCTCACCCCGAGATGGTCGGCTATGCGGCGGCAGGTCTTCATGGCGTCCCTCCAGGCGCGCTTCGGGTCCTTGCCCGCCTGCGAGACACGGGTCAGTTCGTCCCTGATGGGCTGACCGAGGGCCACGTCGTACGGGCTGTTGTAGGCGACGGGGATCTTCTCGGCGGCCGGTCCGAAGACGTCGACCGTGCGCTGGCCGCCGAAGAAGGGGTCGGGGTCGAGCATCGCCTTCTGCCGGTACGACGCCGGGGTCGAGGGGAAGAGGCCCGCGTCGACGAAGCCCCGCGTCTGGTTGTCGGCCCCGAGGAGCCAGGTGATGATCTCGAAGGCCTGCTCGCGCTCGCGGCACGCCTGGGTGATCGACAGGAACGAGCCGCCGTCGTTGGCGGGCCCGCCGGGCATCTGCGCCACGCGCCATGTCCCCTTGGTCTTCGGCAGGTTGAGCTTCAGGTCGCCGCCGATCCAGGAGGCGCCGAGCTGGTCGGGCAGCAGTCCCTTCTCGGTGGCGGCGATCGCGTCGGGGGTGCCGGAGAGCATCGGGGAGACGAGGCCCCGGCGGCGCGCTTCGAGCGCCAGGTCCCAGGCGCGGCGGACATGCTCCCCGTCGCCGATGAAGTGGCGGTTCTCGTCGACGAAGCGCCGGGTGCCCTGGCCGATCGCGTAGTTGTAGACGGCGATGATGTCGACGACCCAGTACGCGCCCTTGATCTTCTTCTGCAGCGTCTCGCCCGTCGCGAAGTACGCCTCCCAGGTCGAGGTCCGGGCGGACACCTCGGCGGGGTCGGTGGGCAGTCCGGCCGCCTCGAAGGTGTCGGCGCGGTAGAACTGGCCGACGGGTCCGGCATCGATCGGGAAGCCGATCAGACGGCCGTCGGGCGCGGTGCCGGCGTCCCATTTCCAGGGCAGGTACTGGTCCTTGAACTTCTCGGCGCCGAGGGTGCGCAGGTCCACGAACTGGTCGGCGTTCGGGAGGTAGGACGCCATGTCCTCGCCCCTCAGCCCCGCGATGTCGGGGATGTACGCCTGCCCGGTCATCGTGGTCATCAGCTTGGAGCGGTAGTAGCCGCCGATCTGGACGGGCCGCAGCGACACGCCGGTGAAGCGGCGCTCGGCGTCGGCGACGACCTTCTCGCTCAGCCCCCCGGACCAGTACCAGAGGGTCATGGTGCGGCCGGTGGAGCCGCGGGGGACGGCGCAGCCTGCCGCGGTGGAGCCGAGCGCGGCGGCGGCCGTGGTGGCCAGCCCTGCGCGCAGCAGTCCTCTTCGGGAGAGGTGCACTGCTCCTACCGCCTTTCGGGGTCGGTGTGTCCGGACGGATGGTCAGCGGGGGGTGACGGGCGCCTCGTGCGGAGCCGGGCCGGGGTCGGCGGGCAGCCGGTCGGCCAGGAAGGCGTAGTCGCGAAAGAGCCCGGGGGTGCGTGAGCCGGTGGTGTGCCACCAGTGGGCGATGCCGTGCAGGCCGGGTGCGGCGAGCGCGCCGGTGTGGCGCCGGACGGAGAGGCCGGCGGCGAGGGTGGCGAAGCGCAGCCGGTCGGCGAGGGGCCAGCCGCCGAGGCTCGCGGCGACGAAGCTCGCCCCGAACACGTCACCGGCCCCGGTGGCGTCGATGGCAACGATGTCAAGGGCCGGGACCTCGGCGTACTCCCCGGTGAGCTGGTCGACGGCGAGCGCGCCCTCGCGTCCGCGGGTGATCACAACGACGGGGGTCAGGTCGGCGAGCGCACCGAGCGCGGCGGCCGGGCTGTCGGTGCGGGTGTAGCGCATGGCCTCGGTGTCGTTGGGCAGGAAGGCGTGGCAGAGGGAGAGCTGTTCCAGCAGCTCGCCGGACCACTGTTCGCTGGGGTCCCAGCCGACGTCGGCGAAGATCAGGGTGCCGGAGGCGGCGGCCTTGCCGAGCCACTCCTGGCGTTCGGCGCCGAGATGCACGAGTGCGGTGCGGGCGGGCGGCGGGTCGGGCAGCAGCTGGTCCTGTGTGTACGGGGGCGGTGTGCCGTGGGTGACCAGGGCGCGGTCGTGGCCGTGGGCGAGGGAGACGGTGACCGGTGTGTCCCAACCTTCGGCCGTGCGGGAGCACCTGAGGTCGATGCCCTCCTGCCCGGCGAGGATCTCCTTGAGCTGTCTGCCGTACAGGTCGTCGCCGAAGACGGCGGCGAGCGAGGTGGTGAGTCCAAAGCGGGCGGCCGCCACGGCGAGGTTGGCGATCCCGCCCGGGCCGCAGCCCATCCCGCGGGTCCAGATCTCCTCCCCCGGCGTGGGCGGCTTGCCGAGGCCGGTGAGGACGATGTCGTGGAAGAGCAGGCCGGTCAGGAGGACATCGGCCCTCGGCTCCTCGTCCACGCGCCCGCCCTCTCGTCAAAGACCTGCAAGCTGTGCACAGGATCGTGCGCCCGACGAACAGAATTGGCAAGAGTTGAGCACGAAGATGCATGGAAATGCTTGAGATTGACGAGTAGCGTGCCCGGTGTGCTGGCTGAGCGACGACATCAACTCATCCTGCGGGCCCTGAGATCAGGCGGCCCCGCAGCCGTAACCGACCTGTCCGAGCAGCTGGGTGTGAGCGCCGCCACCGTCCGGCGGGACCTGGTCAAGCTGGAGGAGGAGGGTCTGCTCACCCGGGTCCACGGCGGGGCCGCCGTGGACGAGGGCGATCAGCCCTTCGCCGAGGTCGCCGAGATCCGGGTGCCCGAGAAGGACGCCATAGCGGTCCGCGCCGCCGCGATGGTCGAGGACGGACAGTCCGTGCTCCTCGACATCGGCACCACGGCCTACCGGCTGGCCCGGCAGCTGCGCGGCCGCCGGCTCACCGTGATCACCAGCAATCTGGTGGTGTACGAGGAGCTGGCCGACGACACCGGCATCGAGCTGATCCTGCTCGGCGGCATGGTCCGCCGGGAGTACCGCTCCCTGGTCGGCTTCCTCACCGAGGACAATCTCCGCCAGCTGCACGCGGACTGGCTCTTCCTCGGCACGAGCGGCATCCGCCCGAACGGCCACGTCATGGACACCACCGTCGTCGAGGTCCCGGTCAAGCGGGCGATGATCGCGGCCGCCGACGCGGTGGTCCTGCTCGCCGACGCGGGCAAGTTCCCCGGCACCGGCATGGCCAGGGTGTGCGGCCCGGACGCACTCGACACCGTGGTGACCAACGCCCCCGCGGATCCGGCGACCGGCGCCGCCTTCGACGAGGCAGGAGTGAAGGTGATGGAGGTATGAGGCTCACGATCCTCGGCGGTGGGGGCTTCCGGCTGCCGCTCGTCTACGGCGCCCTGCTCGGCGACCACGCCGCGGGCCGGGTCACCGACGTCGTCCTGCACGACCTGGACGCCGGCAGACTCAACGCCATCGCGCGGGTCCTGGCCGACCAGGCGGCCGGGGTGCCGGACGCACCACGGGTCACCGTCACCACGGACCTCGACGAGGCCCTGCGCGGGGCCGACTTCGTCTTCTCCGCCATCCGCGTGGGCGGGCTGGAGGGCCGCGCCGCCGATGAGCGCATCGCCCTCGCCGAGGGAGTGCTCGGCCAGGAGACCGTCGGCGCCGGTGGCATCGCGTACGGCCTGCGGACGGTTCCCGTGGCCGTCGACATCGCGCGCCGGGTCGCGAGACTCGCGCCTGACGCCTGGGTCATCAACTTCACCAACCCGGCAGGGCTGGTCACCGAGGCCATGGCCCGTCATCTGGGCGACCGGGTCATCGGCATCTGCGACTCACCGGTGGGCCTCGGCCGGCGTGTGGCGCGCGCCCTGGGCGCCGACCCGGACAACGCCTGGATCGACTACGTGGGCCTCAACCACCTCGGGTGGCTGCGCGGGCTGCGCGTCGAGGGCCGCGACGAGCTGCCCCGGCTGCTCGCCGACACCGAACTGCTCGGCTCCTTCGAGGAGGGCAAGCTCTTCGGCCCCGACTGGCTCCAGTCCCTCGGCGCGATCCCCAACGAGTACCTGCACTACTACTACTTCAACCGTGAGGCGGTGCGCGCCTACCAGGAGGCGAAGCAGACCCGCGGTGCGTTCCTGCACGAGCAACAGGCCCGTTTCTACGCGGAGATGGAGCGCCCGGACGCCCCGGCGCTGGAGACCTGGGACCGTACGCGCGCCGAACGCGAGGCCACGTACATGGCGCACAACCGCGAGGCCGCCGGGGCCGGTGAGCGGGACGCGAGCGATCTCGAGTCGGGCGGCTACGAGCAGGTGGCGCTCGCCCTGATGCGGGCCATCGCGCACAACCAGCGCACCACGCTGATCCTCAACGTGCGCAACCGGACGACCCTGTCGGTGCTGGACGCGGACGCCGTCGTCGAAGTCCCCTGCTTCGTCGACGCGAACGGTGCGCATCCGGTCTCGGTCAGTCCACTGCCCGCCCACGCCACGGGTCTTGTCCTCGCCGTCAAGGCCGTGGAACGTGAAGTGCTGGCCGCGGCCGGCAGCGGATCACGGGCGGCCGCCGTCAAGGCGTTCGCCCTCCATCCCCTGGTCGACTCCGTGACCGTCGCCCGCCGTCTCGTCGACGGATACACCGGCGCCCATCCCGCACTCGCGTATCTGACGTAGGAGCCGTACATGCACGACGAACGCCGCCGTATCGAGGAACGTGTCGAGCGGATCCTGGAGCAGCGCATCCGGCCCGCCGTCCATACCGACGCGGTGCCCTTCGTGATCGAGGCCTGGGAGGCGCCGGGCGAGCCGGTGCCGTTCGAGGAGGCCGCGGCCCAGTCGTACGAACCGTTCGTGACGGGCACACCGTGGGGTCCGCCCTGGGGCACCACGTGGTTCCGGGTGCGCGGCGAGGTCCCGGCCCGGTGGGCCGGCCGCCGGGTCGAGTCCGTCTTCGACCTGGGCTTCGTCGGCGACTGGCCGGGCAACCAGGCGGAAGCGCTGGTGCACACGGTGGACGGCACCCCGCTGAAGGCAGTCAACCCGCAGAACCAGTACGTCCCGGTCGCGCACCCGGCCGCCGGCGGCGAACGGGTCGACTACCTCATCGAGGCCGCCTCCAACCCTGACATCCTGGCGAACGACTTCCGCGGCCCGACCCCGCTCGGCGATCCGGCCACCGCGGGCCGTGCGCCGCTCTACACCTTCGCCCGCGCGGACCTCGCCGTACTCGACGAGAACGTCTGGCACCTCTCCCTCGACCTTCAGGTGCTGCGGGAGCTGATGCTGGAGCTCGGCGACCACGAACCGCGTCGCCACGAGATCATGCACGCCCTCGACCGCGCGCTCGACGCACTGGACCTGGACGACATCCCGGGCTCGGCGGCGGACGTACGGGAGCTGTTGCGGCCGGTCCTCGCGCGGCCGGCGCACGCGAGCGCGCACACGATGTCGGCGGTCGGCCACGCCCATATCGACAGCGCCTGGCTGTGGCCGATCCGCGAGACCAAGCGCAAGGCGTCGCGCACGTTCTCCAATGTGACCGCCCTGGCGGAAGAGTACGAGGAGTTCGTCTTCGCCTGCTCCCAGGCACAGCAGTACGCCTGGGTGCGCGAGAACTACCCGCGGGTGTGGGAGCGCATCAAGAAGGCCGTCGCCGACGGGCAGTGGGCTCCGGTCGGCGGCATGTGGGTGGAGTCGGACGGCAATCTGCCCGGCGGTGAGGCCATCGCACGCCAACTCGTGCACGGCAAGCGGTTCTTCATGGAGCACTTCGGCATCGAGACCAAGGGCGTGTGGCTGCCGGACTCGTTCGGCTACAACGCGGCCTATCCCCAGCTCGCGAAGCTCGCCGGCAACGAGTGGTTCCTCACCCAGAAGCTGTCGTGGAACCAGACCAACAAGCTGCCCCACCACACCTTCTGGTGGGAGGGCATCGACGGTTCGCGGATCTTCACGCACTTCCCGCCGGTGGACACCTACAACGCCGAGTTCTCCGGCAAGGAGATGGCCCACGCTGTCCGCAACTACCAGGACAAGGGCGGCGGTACACGCTCGCTCGCGCCGTTCGGGCACGGCGACGGCGGTGGCGGTCCCACCCGGGAGATGATGGAGCGCGCCCGGCGGCTCGCCGACCTCGAGGGTTCGGCCAAGGTGCGCGTCGAGCACCCGGACGCCTTCTTCGAGGCGGCCCGGGCCGAGTACCCCGACGCGCCGGTGTGGTCGGGCGAGCTCTATCTGGAGCTGCACCGCGCCACGTACACCTCGCAGGCCCGCACCAAGCAGGGCAACCGGCGCAGTGAACACCGGCTGCGCGAGGCGGAGCTGTGGGCGACGGCCGCCGCCCTGCGGGTCCCCGGCTACGACTATCCCCACGAGTGGCTGGACCGGCTGTGGAAGACGGTCCTGCTGCACCAGTTCCACGACATCCTGCCCGGTTCGTCGATCGCCTGGGTGCACCGCGAGGCGGAAGCGGAGTACGCGCGGGTCGCCGGGGAGCTGGAGGCGCTGACGTCCCAGGCGCTGGCCGCGCTGGGCGAGGGTGCGCCGCAGGTGTTCAACACGAGCCCGCTGGACCGCGCCGAAGTGGTGCGGACCCCGGACGGCGGCCTGACGTACACCGAGGTGCCCGGCAGCGGCAGTGCCGCGCTCGGGACGGGCACGGCTCCCCGGCAGGTCACGACGACGGACCGGGTGCTCGACAACGGCCTGGTGCGCGTCGAGTTCGCGCCCGACGGCACACTCGCCTCCGTACGTGACCTGGTGGCGGGCCGCGAGGTGCTGGCCGGGCCCGGCAATCTGCTGCGGCTGCACAGCGACCTGCCCAACTACTGGGACGCCTGGGACATCGACAAGCACTACAGGAACCGCTTCACCGATCTGCTCGACGCCGAGTCCGTCACGGTCGTGGAGTCGGGGCCGCTGCTCGGCGCGGTGCGGATCGAGCGGGCCTTCGGCAAGGGTTCCCGGATCACCCAGACGGTGACGGTCCGGGCGGGTAGCCGGCGGATCGACGTGGAGACCGACATCGACTGGCACGAGGCCGAGAAGATCCTCAAGGCGGTCTTCCCCGTCGACGTCCGGGCCGACCGGTCCACGGCGGAGATCCAGTTCGGGCACGTGCACCGGCCCACGCACACCAACACCAGCTGGGAGGCGGCCCGTTTCGAGGTCTACGGGCACCGCTGGGTGCATGTCGCGGAGCCCGGCTACGGCGTCGCCGTCATCAACGACTCGACGTACGGGCACGACGTCTCACGGACCACCCGCGAGGACGGCGGCACGACGACCACGGTCCGCCTCAGCCTGGTCCGCGCGCCGCGCGTCCCGGACCCCGAGGCCGATCAGGGACGCCACCGCTTCACCTACGCCCTGCTGCCCGGGGCGACGGTGCAGGACGCGATCGCGGAGGGATACGCGCTCAATCTGCCGCTGCGGGTGGCCGAGGCCGGGCCGGTCGCTCCGCTGGTGACCAGTGACAACCCGGCCGTCACGGTGGAGGCGGTCAAACTCGCCGACGACCGCTCGGGCGATGTCGTGGTGCGGCTCTACGAGAGTCTCGGCGGGCGGGCCCACGCGACGCTGCGCACCGGATTCGCCCTCGCCGGGGCGCAGGTGAACGACCTGCTGGAGCGGCCGTTGGCCGACGAGGCGGTGTCCTGCGGCGGGGACACGGTGTCGCTGACCCTGCGCCCGTTCCAGATCCTGACGCTGCGGCTCGCCCGCGCCTGAGGGGAACCGGACTCGTCCGCACCTTCCCCACCCGGGAAGGTGCGGACGAGGACGGGCCCGGCTGCCGCGGGCCTCACTCGGCGCGCGGCTCCGGGGCCTTCTCCGGGTCGTCGAAGGAAGCGAGGTAGCTGGCGGCCATGTCCTTCTCCCCCAGCCCCCGGTCGACCAGCCGCTCGAAGCGCTCCGCCCCGGCGCGGGCGACATCCATCGCGACTCCGCGCCGCTCCCCCGCCTCGACGATGAGGCGCGCGTCCTTCAGGGCGTTGTCGACACTGAAGCTGGGGGTGAAGTCGCCGGCCAGGATCGCCTCGGTCTTCAGACGCAGATAGCCGTTGTCCAGCGGCCCGCCGGACACGCTGTCGAGGAAGGCCCGGGGATCGACACCGAGGCCGTCGGCCAGGGCGATCGCCTCGGCGGCGGCGTGGTTGAGAGCGGCGACCCAGCTGTTCAGGACCAGCTTGAGCTTGCTGGCACCGCCGTCGGAGCCGTCGTCGCCGACCCAGGTGGTGCGCCGCCCGACGGCGTCGAAGACGGGAGCGAGCGCCGCCCGAGCACGGTCCGGACCGGCCGCCAGCACGATGAGTTCGCCCGCTTCCGCAGGCTGCTTGGTGCCGAGTACGGGGGCGTCGACGAAGGTCAGTCCGTGCTCGCGTGCGAAGTCGGCCAGCTCCGCCGTGGCGGCATCCCCGACGGTGGCCGACTGGGCCCACACCGCGCCCGGGGTGAAGCCGTCGGCCGCCTCCCGCATGGCCGCGAGCACCCGCGGGCCGTCGTTGAGCACGGTGAGCACCACATCCGCGCCCCGGACGGCGTCGGCCGGCGAGTCGGCGCAGTACGCCCCGTCGGCGACGAGGGCCTCCGCCTTCGCCCGGGTGCGGTTCCAGGCACGGACGGCCAGCCCGCCGCGGAGCAGGTTCCGCGCCATGGCGGCACCCATGATCCCGGTGCCGAGCACCGCGACCGTCGTGGGTGCGCCGTCGCCGTGCGGGTCGCCTTGAGCTGCGTGCGGGTCGCCTTGAGCTGAGGGCATGGTCACGCACATCGCCTTCCGTCGTCGGGGGATTCGACGGTGCGAGGGTAACCAAGGAACCACCGGCGGTGCGGTGACGACGCGTCAGCAGTGCGCGCAGCGTGGCCGGTTCTGCCCGGTGCGGTCTACCGGTCCGCGGCCCGTCTCCGATAGAGGTTCCTCCGCGCTGCACCCGACGGTCCGTGAGAGCTGTGGAGGCCTGCCATGATCCGAGGACGGAGCAGTATCGACCTGGACCGGAGCCGGTTCGACGACCTCCACGACCGGCCCGATCCGCGCGCGTACGTGCACCGGCTGGTCCAGCTGTCGTACGAGACACCGCATCACGCCCAGCGGGCCGTCCGCGCCACGATCGCCGAGCGCGCGTCGGTCCACGGCGGAGGGCCGTTCACCGTTCTCGACCTGTGCTGCTCGTACGGCATCAACGCGGCACTGCTCAACCACCATGTGACGCTTGCCGAGTTGTATGGGCACTGGACCCGCCCGGACGCACAGACACTGACCCCAGCCGAACTCGTCCGGCACGACCGGGAGTTCTTCGCCCTGCGGCGCAGATCGGACGCGGTCCCGGTGGTGGGGGTCGACATCGCGGGCAACGCGGTCCGGTACGCCCAGGCCGTGGGTCTGCTGGACGAGACGTACACCGAGAATCTGGAGTGCTGTCCGCCCAGCAGACATCTGCGGCGAGCGATGGCCGCCACCGGGCTGATCACCGTCACCGCAGGCATCGGTCATGTCACCTGGCGCAGCTTCGAGACACTGCTGCGCTGTGCGGACATCCCGGTGTGGGTGAGCGCGTTCGTGCCGCGCACCGTCACGTACCGGCCGGTGGCCGACCGGCTGGCCCGGCACGGCCTGGTCACCCGGGCGGATCCCGGGCGGACCTACCCGCGGCGCCTGTTCACCGGGCCGGCGGAACAGCGCCGGGCAATCGAGCGGGCCCTGCGCGGCGGTCACGATCCCTCCGGGCTGGAGACGCGCGGCCGCTGCCACACGCATCTGCACCAGTCCCGCCCGGCCACTGCCTGGGCGCATATCGGTACGAAAAGTTAGAATTCGAGCATGGGAGAGCGGCCTGTAGCACCGACTGCGCCCGAACTTGTCCTCGAAACAGACGCGGGCTCCACGGTGATGAGTCCGAGCCGGGACTACCACATCGGGCGCGACCCCTCGAGCGACATCGTGCTGGACGACGACCGGGTGTCCTGGCACCACGCGGTGCTGCACGCCGACGACGGCCACTGGACCGTCGCGGACGAGGGCAGCACCAACGGGACCTACGCCGACGGCCGGCGCATCGACGAGCAGGGCGACGTCGGACCCGGCAGCGTCCTGCGGTTCGGCCATGCCGTCGACGGTGCACGTGCCGTGCTGACCGGGCAGGCCCCTCCGGAGCCGGAGCCGGAGCCGGAGCCGGAGCCGGAGCCGGTGCCCGAGCCCGCGCCTGTGTCCGTGTCCGAGCCGGCGCCTGCGCCCGTGTCCGTGTCCGAGCCGGCGCCCGCGCCCGTGTCCGAGCCGGCGCCCGAGCCCGTGTCCGGCGGGCGGGACAGGCCCTCGGTGGTCTCGATGCCCCGGGCGACCGGCACCTTCCGGCAGCCGACCAGTGTGCGTCCGCTCCCGGCCCGCACCGTCCGTATCGGCCGGGGCGACGACAACGACCTGGTCATCGATGATCTGGTGGTCTCACGCCACCACGCCGAGCTGCGGGCGCACTCCGACGGCACCTACGAGATCGTCGACATCGGCTCCCACAACGGCACCTTCCTCAACGGCCAGCCGGTCGAGAGCGCCCGGATCGGCTCCGGTGACATCGTCGGTATCGGCCACTCCGCGTTCTGCCTGGTGGGCGACCAGCTCCAGGAGTACGTCGACACCGGCGAGGTCTCCCTCGATGTGCAGGACCTCGCGGTCACCGTGGACCACGGACGCAAGACTCTCCTCGACCATGTCTCGTTCCCGGTCGGCGAGAAGTGCCTGCTCGGCGTGGTCGGCCCGAGCGGGGCCGGCAAGTCCACCCTGCTCAACGCTCTCACCGGCCTGCGACCCGCCGACGAGGGGACCGTCCTGTACGACGGGCGCGATCTGTACCGGGACTTCGCCGAGCTGCGCCAGCGCATCGGCCTCGTGCCGCAGGACGACATCCTGCACACCCAGCTGACCGTGCGCCGGGCCCTCGGCTACGCCGCCGAACTGCGCTTCCCCCAGGACACCGGCAAGGCCGAGCGCCTGGCCCGGGTCGAGGAAGTGGTGCGCGAGCTGGGCCTGGAGGAGCGTGCGGACCAGCCGATCCACAGTCTGTCCGGCGGCCAGCGCAAGCGGGTGAGCGTGGCGCTGGAGCTGATGACCAAACCCTCGCTGCTCTTCCTCGACGAACCGACGTCCGGGCTGGACCCCGGTATGGACCGTTCGGTGATGCACATGCTGCGCGGCCTGGCCGACGACGGACGCACGGTCGTCGTGGTCACGCACAGCGTGCTCAGCCTGGAGGTGTGCGACCGGCTGCTCGTCCTCGCGCCCGGCGGCAGGATCGCCTACTACGGGCCGCCCGATGAGGCACTGCCGTTCTTCGGCTTCGAGCAGTGGCCGGAGGCCTTCGAGGCGTTCGAGAACGACCGGGACCGCGACTGGGCCGGTGCGTACCGGGACTCGCCGCTTCAGCGGCGGTACATCGCGAACGCCTCCCCCCAGCCCCACCAGCCGCAGGAGTCGGCGGCCGCCTTCGTGGCGCCGCCCAAGGCCCAGAGCTGGGGATCGCAGCTGAACACCCTGGTGCGCCGGTACGCGGCGGCGCTCTCCGCCGACCGCACCTTCCTGGTGATCATGATCGCGCTGCCGTTCGTGATGGGCGCGATGGCCCGTGCGCTCGCCGGCAGCCGTCTCACCCAGGAGACGGCGATGAACGCGCTGCTCATCCTGTGTGTGGGCGGTGTCCTGATCGGTGCCGCCAACGCGGTGCGCGAGCTGGTCAAGGAACGGGTGATCTACCGGCGGGAACGAGCCGTCGGGCTGTCCAGATCCGCCTATCTGATGTCCAAGGTCGTCGTGCTGGGCACGGTCACGGTGCTCCAGGCCGTGGTCCTGACCCTGGTCGGCCTGGTCGGCGTCGCCCCCAACGCGCCCGGTGGCAAAGGGGTGCTGCTGCCACCCCTCGTGGAGATCACCCTTGCGGTCGCGGTGCTGTCCTTCACGGCCATGATGCTCGGCCTGCTCGTCTCCGCCGTGGTCCGCAAGGAAGAGGTGACCATGCCTCTGCTGGTGCTCCTCGCCATCGTGCAGGTCGTGTTCTGCGGAGCCCTGCTCAGGCTGAGCGGGCTGCCGGTGATCGAGCAGCTGGCCTGGTTCATCCCCTCGCGCTGGGCGCTGGGAGCGATGGCGGGCACCGTCGGCCTGTCCCGGATCGTGCCCGGCGATCTCACGGCGGACCCCCTGTTCGAGCACTCCGCGGGCGTGTGGCTGCTGAACATGGGAATGCTGCTGGTGCTCTCGGTGATCTTCGGCTACGCCGTCCTGCGGCTGCTGCGCCGCCACGAGCCCGCCGTCATGCGGAAGTAGGGCGAAGCCACCATGACCATCGAGGACTTCCGTCCGACACATGTCGTCCCCCGC
The DNA here is from genome assembly GCF_032229325.1 of Streptomyces sp. AM8-1-1. Taxonomy (NCBI): domain Bacteria; kingdom Bacillati; phylum Actinomycetota; class Actinomycetes; order Kitasatosporales; family Streptomycetaceae; genus Streptomyces; species Streptomyces sp. AM8-1-1. The sequence goes on along the minus strand of NZ_CP135086.1, from coordinate 7,300,122 downwards.
GACGGTCTGCCCGCCTGGGAGGAGCCGGACGTGTCCCGGCCGACGGCGCCGCTGGACGCGCTGCTGCCGGTGCGACTGGTCGACCGGCGGGGCGACTGGGGCCGTATCGAGTGCGCCAACGGCTGGTCGGCCTGGGTGGACGGCCGGCTGCTGATCTCCGTGCCGCAGGAGCCCCCGGCCACCGGTCAGCCCCTCACCCGCACGGCCGATCCGCGGCCGCTGCTGACCCGGGCCGGGGAGTCCCTCGGGACCTACCGGCGCGCGGCCGAGGAGCTGGCGACGGGCCGGACCGACCGGGAGACGTTCCGCCGCCGGACGCGGGGACTGCGGGTCGGCATGGTGGTGGACGGGGAGTCGGTGTGGTTGTACGACTCCGAGCACGAGCGCTGGGTGTACTGCGACGGCGCGCGGCTGAGCACGTTCGCGACCGCTGCCGGGCCGGAGGAGTCGGCCGGCCCGGCAGCTCGGGCGGCAGCACCGCCGGAGCCCACCCGGGTGGTGGACCAGGCGGAGGCGGCGGGGCCGGCACCGATGCAGGCACGGCCGGAAGGCGCGGGACCGGCTCCGGCACAGGTTCGGCCGGAGGCGGCTGGGCCTGACGAACCGGCCCCCGCTCGGGCTCGGCCGGAAGCCGCGGAACCGGCGGAACCGGCTCCGGCGCAGGGCCGCCCGGAAGCGGCGGAACCGGCCGGACCCGCCCCCGCTCAGGCTCGACCGGAAGCGGCCGGGCCTGACGAACCCGCCCCCGCTCGGGCCCCCGCTCCTCCGGAGCCCACTCGTGTCGTGACCCCGGCGCCCCCGCCCCCGGAAGCCACCCGGTCCGTCGATCCCGCGCAGGCGCAGCCGCAGGCCGCCCAGGACCAGGTCCCGGAGAACGGGCAGGAGACCCGCCGCGTACCCCCTGCCGACGCCGATCCGGATCCGCCCGCCCGGCCGGGTGACACATGATGGCGAGAAGTCCGCGCGACACCGGTCTGCCGACCGGAAGGCCCTCCGACCTGGTCGGACAGCAGATCGCGGGCTACCGCGTGGAGAACGAGATCGGGCGCGGCGGGATGGCGGTGGTGTACCGCGCCAAGGATCTGCGGCTGGACCGTACGGTCGCGCTGAAACTGCTCGCGCCCGAGCTCGCCCGCAACGACACCTTCCGCCAGAGGTTCACCCATGAGTCCCGAGTGGCCGCGGCCATCGATCATCCGCACATCGTCCCGGTCTTCGAGGCGGGCGAGACGGAAGGCATTCTCTACATCGCGATGCGCTATGTGGCGGGGCAGGATCTGCGGGCCCTGCTCGACCGCAAGGGACCGCTGCCGTTCGCCACGGCGGGCCGGATCGCCGCGCAGGTCGCCTCGGCCCTGGACGCCGCACACACCCACGACCTGGTGCACCGGGACGTGAAGCCCGGCAACATCCTGGTCGCCGAGGGCACGGACAGCGAGCACCCCGAGCACGTCTATCTCACGGACTTCGGGCTGACGAAGAAGTCGCTGTCGCTGACGGGGTTCACCTCGGTCGGGCAGTTCGTGGGCACGCTCGACTACGTGGCGCCCGAGCAGATCTCCGGCCGTCCCGTCGACGGCCGGTGCGACGTCTACAGCTTCGCCTGCGTCGTCTACGAGACCCTCGCCGGGACGCCCCCCTTCCAGCGGGACGACGACATGGCGCTGCTGTGGGCCCATCAGTTCGATCCGCCACCGCCGCTGACGTCGAAGCGCGCCGACCTGCCGGCCGCGGTGGACGGCGTCCTGGCGAAGGCGCTGGCCAAGAGCCCGGACGACCGGTACGGCTCCTGTCTGCAGTTCGTGGCGTCGCTGCGGGCGGCGGCGAGGAGCGGGACCGAGGCAGGGCACCCGCCGGCCCATGGGGATCTGGCCGCGGTAGCGGGGGCCGTGGACCCGGGCCCGCCACCACCGCCGCCGAGCTGGGCCATGCCGGTGTTCCCCGGGCTGCCGGCCTGAGGCCGGATCCGTGAGGGCAGGGCACGGCCTGTTGTCCCGTTCTCAGACGTCGGTGGTCCCGACCTCGCCGCGCCGGTGGACACGCAGTGCCGGCAGGCTGCCGAGGAAGCCGGTGACCAGTCCCCACAGGGCGGCGAGCCCCAGGGCGGACCACAGCCGCGGCCGCAGGAACACATCACCGCCGAGACCTCCGTCGATGTCCCCGATGCCCAGCAGCGACAGTCCGTAGTGCGCGGTCAGCCGGGCGACGAGGCAGACGGTCAGCACCGTGAGGACGAGTGCGACGGCCATGTGCACGGCGTGCTGCCACGGCCGTACGCGGGCGGGTGAGCGCACGGCCATCAGGAAGGCCGCGCCCAGCAGGAGTACCGCGGCCACGACGAGCAGCCACCAGGCGCGGCTGTCCCGCTCGGTGAGCGAACTCAGGTTGACCGTGGAGCCGCCCGGTGTGCGCAGGACTTCGTCGAGAATCTGCGGCACGGGCAGCCCGAAGGGGCCCTCGACCTTGCCGTCCCAGGTGGCGCCGAGTCCGACGGTGAAGGCGATCCAGGCGAGGTTGGGCAGCCCGAGCAGGATCACCGCGAACGTCTCGGCGGTGTGCCCGCGCGTCGCGGCGACCACGAGTCCCACGACGATGCCCAGGACGACGTAGGCGAGCAGCAGGACGACCATGGCGAATGCCGCCGGGCGCACCGACTCCTGGAAACGCAGCAGACGGCCGGGCAACGGGGTCTTGCGCGAGACGAGTACGGCCAGCAGGAGGAGGCCCGCGAGCCACACCAGTCCCAGGACGACGGTGACGGGGATGTTCGCGCGGAAGCCGACCTGCGGGGCGGAGTCGAGCAGGTCACCGATGTCGGAGACGGTCCCTTCGCCCAGTGGGACGGCGAAGGAGTGCCGGGCGACGGCAGCCAGGGCGATGAGGGCGATCGCCCACAGCACGGCGAGCCGGCCGGCCCAGCCGGCCAGCTCGCGGGCGCTCGCGACGGCGCGGTGCCGCAGAGGGCGCAGAAAGCCCTCGGCGATGACCACGGCGCCGGCCAGTGTCACCGAGAGGGGCAGCACGGTGAGTCCCGCGCTCGTCTCGGCGATGAGCCCGGCGTCCCCGGAGAGCTCGACGGAGCCGCCGACCGCCATCACGACGACCGCCGCGACGACGGAGGGAAAGGCGCCTCCGGGCAGTTCGGCGGCCCCGGCGGCCCACAGACCGAGGCCTGCCGTGACGAGGAGGGCCACCACGCCGGCGAGCACTGCCACCAGTGCTTGGAGCCAGCCGTGCGAGGCACGGGCGGGCCGGTCTCGGTCGCGGATCTCCTCGTGGCTCACGCTGCCACGCTAAGCAGCCGAGCGTCGCTCCGCCCGCCGGGAGGGCCGACCGCGTCAGCTTGCGGGCCGTGCGGATACGGAGCACACAATGGTCGTGAAGTGCCATGAAACGTCTTCAACGGAATATGCGGTGCATTTCCACTCCGCTTGACGTCCTCATCGTGGGAAGAAGAGCCCGTGAGCGCCGAACAGCCACCGTCCGAACGCCCCACAGGTCCACCGTCAGGCCCCTTGTCCGGACCGTCGCGGGGAGGACCGACGCCACCACCCGGCCCGCCGCCCGGCCCGTCGAGCGGCGGTGGCCCGAGCGGACCGGGCGGACCCGGCGGTACGGGCGGCTCCGGCGGAACGGGCGGCTCCGGCACTCCCACGGGAGGGCCCGGCGACGGAGGGCAGCGCCCGTGGTGGCGCTCCGTACCCAAGGTGGCCACGATCGCCGTCGCGCTGGTGGCCGCCGTGGCGCTGATCGTCGTCTTCACCCGCCCCGACGGAGGCTCCGGCTCCGGCAGCGAGGTGTTCCTCCAGGCAGCGGGCACGGCCGGCCCCGATCCCTACACCCCCTCCACCGCACGCGAGGACGCGCCCACCGACGAGTCGGCGCAGCCGACCGCGACCGCGAAGGCCGCGAATCAGACGCAGAGCGTGGTGGGCTCAACACCCGGTCTGTACGGGGGAACCCGCAAGGTCGCCAGCTGCGATGTCGAGCAGCAGGTCACCTACCTCACCGACAATCCGGCCAAGAACACGGCCTTCGCCTCGGTCGTGGATGTCGAGCCCGGCGCCGTACCCGCGTATCTGCGCTCGTTGACGCCCGTCCAGCTGCGACTGGACACCCGCGTCACCAACCACGGCTACCGGGACGGCAAGCCGACCAGCTACCAGGCGGTGCTCCAGACCGGCACGGCCGTCCTCATCGACGACCGCGGCGTCCCGACGGTGCGCTGTGCCTGCGGCAACCCGCTCCAGGAGCCCAAGGAGCTGAAGGGCACACCGAAGCGCACGGGCGACGCCTGGCCCGGCTATCGCCCGGAAAAGGAAGTGATCGTCGCGCCCGCGCCGCAGCCGGTCAAGGAGTTCGTGGTCTTCGACGGCGAGAACGACGACTGGTTCGAACGCCCCGCGGGCGGCACCGGCGGCAGCGACAAGAAGACGGCACCCCCGAAGAAGCCGCTCCCCTCGGCGCCCACACCGGGCACCTCCCCCTCGGGCTCGTCCGGGTCCGCGTGTCCGTCGCCGGGTGGGAAATGCCCGCCGTCGTCGCCCAGTTCACCGCCCTCGAACCCGCCGGACTCACCCTCTGAGCCCCCGCCCTCGCAACCGCAGAGCCCCGAACCCCCGCCCACCCAGTCACCGGAGCCACCGCCGCCACCTCCACCGCCGCCGCAGTCCGACTCGGCGGACACGGGCAACACCGCATCGGCACCGGACTCACCGCCGCCGGCCCCGGCCGGTTAGCGGTGAGGCCGGGGGCCCTCGGCGACGGACGGCTAGCCGAGTTCGAGTGAGGTGACCCCGAACATGCGCTCCGCCCCCACCTCCGGCGCCGGCCCGTTGTACATCCGGACGGTGACCGACCGGGGTTCGAGGCCCCGTGCCGCGGCGAGCGCGACGGCATCCTTCCGGGCTTCGGGTACGTCGAGGGCGACCACCTCGTCCGGGCCGAGGTGTGCGGTGAGGGCGTCGAAAAGTGCGCCGGCGTCCTCGGTGGTGTCGGCGAACAGCGGGCCGATGCGGTGGCCTTCGAGCGCGGGACGGATCACCCCGTAGCCCGTGACGCGGCCGTCCCGCAGCCGCGCGTACGCCCGGTGGCCGGCCGCGGTCAGCCAGCGGGAGACGAAGTCCCGCCGGTCGGCGGGGAAGCACTCCCTGTCGTACGCGGCGATCGCGTCCAGGTGCTCCGGGGCCACGGAGACCACTCCCGGTGCGGGCGTGCCCGACCGGGCGGGGCGGCCGCGGTACCGGATGTTCTCGCCCACCGCGGTGAAGCCGGCGCGCCCGTAGGTGGCTTGCTGGGCGGGTACCGCGTCCAGGCCGACGACGCGGTCGCCGGCGTGCGGGAAGGCGGCCCGCCAGGTCGCGAGGCCGAGGCCCTTCCGGCGGTGCAGCGGGTGCACGAGGTAGTAGCCGAGGAAGGCGTAGCGGTCCGAGTAGGTGACGATCGAGACCGCGGAGACGATCGTGTCGCCGATCCGGCCGACGAAGAAGCCCGCCGGGTCGGTGGGGTGGTAGCAGGCGACGTCGTCGTTGCCCGGGTTCCACCCTTCGTCGGCGGCCCAGCGGGCCACCAGGTGCCAGTCCTCCAACGACGCGCCGCTGATGGCGAGTTCACCGATGCCGGGTACCGCGCCGGGTGTGCCGCTCGGGCCCGCCGAGGACGGCTGGGTGGATTCGTCGCGAGTGTTCATGGGGTTGCGCACCTTTCGTGCCGTACTTCTGCGGATCGTGCCGACGGTGGGCCGGGCGAACGGGTGGGCCGTGCGGCCCGGCGGCGGATCGGGGCCGGGTCAGATCAGGTCCATGGCGGCCACCTCGTCCGGGCTGCCGTAGCTGACCGGGCCCTGGAAACGGCGCCGTGCGGTGGCGAACCACCAGACCGTGGCGATGAGGAGGACGACCCCGAGGGCGATCGGGGCGTAGTTGAAGGTCGTCCCCGTGATCGGGGAGACCTGCGGGAGCATGAACAGCACGCTGCTGAACACGATCCAGGTCACGGCCACCCGCGCGACCGGCTTGCCCCAGCGCCCGAGGCTCCAGGGGCCGGCCTCGAACGCGTCGCCCAGACGCAGCCGCAGGAAGATGGGCACGCCGTAGGCGAGATACAGCCCGACCACATTGACGCTCACAATCGCCGTGAACGCGGTGTGCGACCACCACGCCGGAATGATCAGGACGAGCGAACACGCGGCCGCCAGCCAAACCGCCTTGACGGGCGTGCGGGTCCGCAGGGACACCGAATGCCACAGCTGCGAGCCGGGCATCGCGCCGTCCCGGGAGAAGGCGAAAATCTGCCGCGTATTGCTGGTCATGTTGGCGAGCCCGCAGAACAGCATGGCGCCGATCACGATGAGCAGGAGCAGCTTCGCCGTGCTCGCGCCGAGTCCGTCGATGAGAATCTGCACCGGTGGCGCGGAAGCACTCGCTGTAGCCGCATAATCGCGGATCGCGTACACCAGGGCGAGCATGAGGACGAGGCCGGCGACCGCCGAGCACCCGATCGCCCGCATGATGCCCCTGGGGGTGTTGACGGTCGCCTTCACTGTCTCTTCCGACATGTGGAAACTGCCGTCGAAGCCGGTGAACGTCCAACTGGTCACCAGGAGACCGAGCATTGCGGCGTACAGACCGTTGCTGAAGCCGGTGTTGTTCACGAAATGAGTGACGAACGACGGCGACTGATGGTGCGTCGGTATGAAGGCGAGACACACCACGATGACCACCATGCCGATCAGCAGCCACCACACGGAGATCCGGTTCAGGGCGGCGACGAGTTGCACGGTGTAGGTGTTCGCCAGCGCCTGGAGCAGCACGATCAGGGTGGTGATGAGCACCGTCCGCTGGCCGGTGATCTCGTAGCCCGGCCACTGCATGACGACGAATGCCTGGATGAAGGTGGCGGCCGCGTACCCCGTGGCGGCCGTGCCGCCGACCTGCCCGACGAAGTTCAGCCAGCCGGTGTACCAGGACCAGGCACCGCGGTTCCGTTTGGCGAGCTTGCCGGCCGAGAAGTACAGCGCCCCGCTCGTCGGATACGCGGACGCGATCTCGCCCATCGCGGCGCCGACGAACAGCACCATGACGGACACGCCTATCCACCCCAGGACCAGAATCCGCGGGCCGCCGGCGCCCATGCCGAATCCGAAGGCCGAGAAGATTCCGGAGATGATGTTGATGATGGTGAAGGAAATGGCGAAATTGTCGAATGCGCGGAATCGCCGCGTGAGCTTTCGCGGATAACCCATCGCATGCAGGGTCGCGTCGTCATCCAGAGCGACGGCGCCGTCGTGGCGATGACGGTTCTTCAATCGGGGTGCGGACATACGCTCGGACACAACTGCGTCCTTTCCCTGAGGGATTGGAAGAAGGAGTCGAAAAGGCGGGATCGGCCGGGAGGATTCAGGCGGCGCTCGGGACGGGGAGCCCGCAGGTGCGTCTCGCGCGGGTCAATTGCTCGCCCGGCGCTCCGAAAACGCTCCATGGCATCCGCGACGCATAGGGCCCCATCGCGGTGAGGACTTCCCGCGCCTCGAATTCACGCTGCGCCATGTAGAGGGCGTGCGCCAGATACGACAGGTCCAGGACCGGCGTGAAGCGGTAGTCGGACGTGCGGGGGAACCAGTGGTGGTAGAGCCCCATCGAGGTGGCCAGCCACTGGGGTTGACGCCAGGTGCGGTCGGCGAGCAGGGCGGCGGGGTCGTACTCCTCGACCAGAGCGACCAGCGGCAGCAGCCGCAGCGGGGATGCGGCCGGGGCGCGGTGGCTGAGGAACGAGGCGACGTCCCAGCGCGCGCTGGCCGTGCCGCCGTGCCGGGTGAAGAAGAAGGACAGGAAGCGGTGATGGGCCTCGCGGTTCCAGGGATCGAGCCGCAGTACCCGTGAGAACAGCTGCCAGGGACCGGGCGGTGCGGTCAACAGGCCCTGCGGGGCCGGGTCGAGGGGCCGGCGGATACGGGCCAGGGCCAGCTGCGCCACCCAGGGCGTGGGGTCCTCGGGCAGCAACTGCGCAGCCCGCTCGCAGGCGCCGTTCGCGATGCCCGCCAGGGTTCCGGTGCGCCGGTCCTGCGCGTCGGCCGAGCGCAGCGCGCGAAGCATCGCCACACGCGCCCACAGCAGCGCCGACTCGGGGCCCGGCTCCTCGGCGAGCCAGCGCTCGGCGAGGTCCGAGTCGGCCGCCTCGGACGCCAGCACCAGCGAACGGTGGGCGCGTACATCGAAATCGTCGCGAGCGTCCTTGAGCACCTCGTGGGCGCTGAGATAGCGGCCGGCTTTCACGTCGACGCACGCACGGGCCAGTTGACGGTCGTCGGCCGCCGGATGCCAGACGTACTGCCCCTCGAACGAACCAGCGGCCACGATCCCCCTCCGTCCCCCGCAGACGACACAGACGTACCCTCATACACATTCCGGCCAGGCGGAATTGCGCCGGTGTACGACGCGATAGATCACCGACAGCGGGCCACACCCTACTCACCATCAAGTGACGGGGAAAACACTCGTTCGGAGGAACTGGCGTGTCGCCATTCCCACCGCGCCCCGAAGGCCCGACGGCTGGCATATGCGAAACGCACTCGACGGGTGACCCGAGGGCCGAACTTGTTGAACCCTCCATCATTCATGGGATGTCGGATGCATTCCCCGTACGCCTTCCGCGCTCAGCCGAATGACCGGTACGCCCTCGTCAGGACCGCACGGACTCGCTCGTCCGTGCGATGGTGCGACACCTCGGCCGCGGACGGTCGTTCTGTTCTGCATGATCACTGCTCGACGCGCAACGCTCATTTCATCGGTCTGTATCGCTGCCGCCCTCGCGACCGGCCTGACGCCCGGCAGCGCGAGTGCTCAATTCGCTCCCGACACCGTCACCGTGGACGGGGTCGGCCTGATCGCGGAGGACGGAACGCTCACGCTGAGCGGCACCTACCGCTGTTCGTCACTGCGCACCAGCCCGATCGTCATCAGCTCCAAGGCCACCCAGGGCGACACCCAGGTCGGCATCGGGAGCACCACGGCGATCTGCGACGGCCAGGAGCGCGAGTGGCGCAACACCGGCAACCACATGGGCCTGCTGGCGCCCGGGGCCGCACAGGGCGAGGCGTCGCTCATCGAACTGGACGCCTCGCGCGGCTTCATCCCGATCCCCGTCGTCCTCACCACCCAGCGCGGCGATCTGACCCTCCAGCAGGGCTGACATCCGGTCAATTCCCCGGCGCCCCGCGTATCGCGGTGACAGCGGACGCGGGGCCTTCGCCGTGTGACCAGGGCATTCCGGAGCGTCGCCGAAGAGCGGACAGATCAGAACGCCCCACCCTCTTGACAACGATGTCAGCCAGTGGTCCAGTCCTCCAGCATCAAGGCATTGACGAGGAGGCGGCACAGCGATGGCAGTCGGAACCACATCCGCGGCGCTCCCACCCCACCGGCGCTCCCGGGGCGCACATGCCGTCGCCCTGATGCTCTCGCTCCTCGAAGGTGCCCCGGCAGTCGCCGGCAGCCCTGGCCGAGCCGCGGCCGGTCGCGACGACCTCGCGCCGCGGCTGTTCCCGCGGCCCCGTTCGGTGCAGAAGCGTCCCGAGTCCGTCCGCCTTCCGGCGGCGGTGACCGTCGTCCGCGGGGCGTCGACCGATGCCGGCGCCCTGGCCCTCGTCGAGGAGGTGCTCCACGACGCGGGCGTCCGCGCCATCGGCCGGTCGGACGACCACGCGCCCGTACGCGACCGGTTCGTCGTCCACGTCGGCGGCCACCGGGAGAACGGGGCGACGGCCGATGCGCTGAGCGCGCTCGGGATCCAGGGTGCCGAGACCATGGCCGCCGAGGGGTACGTCCTCGCCGTCGGCGCGGGCCGGGACGGTCGCCGTCATATCGTGCTGAGCGGCGCGGACCCCACGGGCACGTACTACGCGGCCCGGACGCTGCGCCGGCTGGTGCACGGGCCGAAGCTGCGGGGGACGGTGATCCGCGACTGGCCCTCGTTATCGCGGCGCGGAGTCGTCGACGTCTCGCGGAGCTCACCGTGGTCGCATCAGCGCCGCCTCGCCGACCTGGAGTGGCTGGGCGGGCACAAGGTGAACGCGTACTACTACGCGCCCGCGGACGCCCCCTGCCGGGGACCCGAGGGGCGCTCGCTGTTTCCACCGGGTGAACTCGCCCGTATCGCGGAGCTGGTGGGGCACGCCTGCGCCCACCACGTGGAGTTCGGTTACGTCCTCTCCCCCGGCCGGCCGGGGCAGTACGCCCTGGGTGAGCTGACCGCGAAGGTCGCGGCCCTGAGGAACATCGGTGTCCGCAGCTTTGTCGTCGCCTTCGAGGACCTCGGTGGCGGTCGGCGCGACGGCGCGGCGGGCACGGAGCCCAGGGCCCTGGCGCACGCTCAGGCGCGTCTGGCCAATGCCCTCCACGCGGAATGCCCAGGGCACCCCGGAGTGGCACCCCTGCAGATCGCGCCCACCGCGTGCGCAGGCCCGGGGCAGAACGACTACCTACGACGGCTCGCGCAGGAGCTCGATCCCGGCATCGCCGTCCAGTGGAGTGCCGGGAGCCCGGCGTCCCGAGGCCAACGGGCCACCGCACGCCGGGCCTTCGGCCGCCGACTGCTGGTACGGGACCCCGGACCGGAGGGCGGCACACCGGGCAGACTGTCGCTCGGGCCCTACGCCGGACACGGCCCGGGGCTCGCCGAGGAGGTGCTCGGACTGGTCACCGTCCCGCCGCCCCGGGCCTCGCGGATCGCCCTGTCCGGATTCGCCGACTACGCCTGGAACGACGGCGACTACGACCCCGAACGGTCCTGGTCGGCCGCGCTCGACGAACTGACCGGCGGGGACGAGGCCGCCACCGACGCCCTGCGCGCCTTCGCCGACGTCCACCGCACCGGGGGGACGGCCGGTCGTCAGGGCGGTGAACTCGCCGCCCTTGTCTCGGAGTTCCGCCGCGACGGCCACGCGGCTCCGCTGCGCAAAGCGCTCCGCGCGGTCCACGAAGCGCCCGCGGTGCTCCGCGGCCGCCTGCGGGACCCCGCCTTCCTCGCCGACACCGGCCCGTGGCTCGACGCCGCCGAGGCCTGCGGCGAAGCCGCTCTCGCGGCACTGGAGTCGACGACAGCGCACAGCACCCACCGCCGTGCCGGCGCCGGAGAGCCGCACCCTTCACCCGTCCCGCTCGTCGACCGTGCCCGGTCCTCCACCGAGCCGGATTCGCCCGGCGCTGTGCCGGCCGAATGCGGCCCGGTCCTCGCGGAGTTCGTGCTCGCCGCGCTGGAGAGGACCGCCCACCGTCCGGCCCCCGGCCGCACCTCCACCGAGGCCCGCCGCCCGCGTCCGGGCCGGACCGGCGAGACCCGGCCGCTCACCGACGGCGGGGTGTGAACGGGCCATTGACAGGTTTCGGACGACCATGAAAGCTTTCCCGGACCCGAATCGGACAACGTTGTCAGCAAGGGGCGCCCAGATGCGAGAGTCGGCCGTTCGGATGCGCACGAGAACCGCCCGGTTGCTGGCGGCCGTCCTGCTGGCCGGTGGGCTGTCCGGTCCGGCGGGCTCGGCCGTGGCCGCCGGGGCACCGGCCGTCGCGGACGACCCGGCCGCGCTCGTCAACCCCTTCGTGGGCACCCAGAACTTCGGCAACACCTTTCCCGGCGCGAGCGCGCCGTTCGGCATGGTGCAGGTCAGTCCGGACACCGGCGGCCAGGGCGGCTACGACTACCAGCAGAACAAGATCCACGGGTTCAGCCAGACCCATCTGTCGGGCGTGGGCTGCGGGGTGGCGGGTGAGCTGCCGATCATGCCGACCACGGGCGCTGTCGGCAGCGTGAACCCCGATGAGTACCGCTCGGAGTACTCGCACGACGACGAGCAGGCGGAGCCTGGCTACTACCGGGTGAACCTCACGTCGTACGGGATCGACGCGGAGCTCACCGCCACACAGCGGACCGGCTGGCAGCGTTATACGTTCCCGTCCACGGGCGATGCCAACGTGCTGTTCAACACCGGCAGGGCCAACCAGAAGGTGTACGACTCCGAGGTCCATGTGATCGGCGACCGGACGGTCGAGGGCCGCGTCGACGCGGGCAACTTCTGCGCGGGCAAGGACCGTCACACCGTCTACTTCACCGCCACCTTCGACCGCCCGTTCAGGGCGCAGGGCACCTGGCGCGGGTCGACCCCCACGCCGGGCGGCAGGGATGCCGCGGGCGAGGGGGGCAACGGCGCCTGGGTGACCTTCGATGCGAGCGCCGACAAGGACGTCGTGGTGAAGGTCGGCCTGTCGTACACCGGAATCGAGGGTGCCCGGAAGAACCTGGCCGCGGAGACGAAGGACTCGTACGACTTCGACGCCACGCGCGCCGCCCTGCACAGCACCTGGCAGAAGCAGCTGGGGTCTGTCCGGATCGGTGGCGGCTCGCGCGAGCGGCAGAGCGCCTTCTACACCGCGCTCTACCACGCGCAGTTGCACCCGAACGTGGCCGGCGACGTGGACGGCCGGTATGTGGGCTTCGACCGCAAGGCCCATACGGCGGAGGGCTACACGCCTTATCAGAACTTCTCCCTGTGGGACACCTACCGGCCGCAGAACCAGCTGCTGGAGCTGCTCCAACCCGGGGTGGCCCGCGATGTCGCCCTGTCCGTCGTCGCGATCGGCAGGGACGGCGGCTGGCTCCCGCGGTGGGCGCTCGCCAACAGCGAGACCAACATCATGACCGGCGATCCGGTGACACCGTTCCTCGTCGAGGCCTGGTCCAAGGGGCTCCTCGCCGGCCACGAGAAGGAGGCGTACGCGCTGTTGCGGAAGAACGCCACCACCACCCCGCCCGCCGGTTCCCCCTACAACGGCCGCTCGGGCGTGGACTTCTACGGCGAACGCGGCTACATCCCGTCCGGCCTCGGACTCGGCAAGGACTGCGCGGACAAGGGCGGCGACAACGACTGCAACCACCCCGCGTCGGCCACGCTCGAATACGCGGCGGCGGACGCCTCACTGGCCCTGATGGCGAAGGGTCTCGGACACGCCGCCGACGCGCGGATGTTCGCCGGGCGGGGGCAGTGGTACCGCAATCTGTGGGACTCCTCCATCGGCCAGTTCCGCCCCCGGACTTCGCAGGGCACCTGGGTGACCCCCTACGATCCGGTGGAAGCGGGCCATCAGTTCCACGAGGGCGGTGCCTATCAGTACCAGTGGCTGGTGCCCCAGGACCCGGCCGGGCTGATCGGGCTCATGGGCGGCAGGAAGGCCACGGAGAAGCGTCTGGACGCCTTCTTCGTCCATGACAAGCTGCTGACCGACCCGGCCGGGACCGCCCGCAGGGACTGGATCTCGCAGCCGTACGACTACTACGGCAAGCCGACCTACAACCCCAACAACGAGCCGGATCTGCACGCCCCGTACATGTATCTGTGGGCGGGCGCGCCCGCGAAGACGGCGACCGTCACCCGGGCGGCGATGACGCTGTTCACGACCGGGCCCGACGGTATGACGGGCAACGACGACCTGGGCACCATGTCGGCCTGGTACGTGTTCTCGTCGCTCGGGCTGTATCCGGTGATGAGCGGCGCCGATCATCTGGCCCTGTCCAGCCCGCAGTTCGAGTCGGCGGTGGTGACGGTCGGCCGGCACGGCCGGCGTCAGGGCGGCACGCTGAAGATCACCGCTCCGGGCGCGAGCGACGAACGCCGGTATGTGCAGACCGTGACTCTCGACGGCGCGCCGGTCAACCGGACCTGGCTGGACTGGGACGCCGTCGCGGACGGCGGCCGTCTCGACCACCGGCTCGGCACGACACCGTCCGCGTGGGGCACCACCCCGGGCGCCGAACCGCCGTCCGTCAACGCCGGGGGCGGCGCGGACCGACGCCGCCAACTGGACGCCTCGCTGCCCACCGCCGCCGATGTCGTACCGGCCGGCGGCAGCGGGCAGACGGCGCATCTGGCGGTGGACGTCCTCGCACAGTCCCCGGGCGAGGTCCGGGCGACCGTCGGTGTCCGGGCTCCCGCCGGGTGGTCCGTGAAGGGGGCATCTCGCCTCACGCTGAACTCGCGTCATCTGCCGGTGCAGAAGACGGTCCCCATCGCGGTCGGCGTACCCGCCGGAACGGCGACGGGCTCGTATCCCGTACGGATCACGGTCACCGCGCCGGGCATGGCCGCGGTCGTCCGCAGCGCCACGGTCGAGGTGCGTCCGGCCGCGTCCTGCGCGGCTGAGGGCGGGTCCACCTGCGCGGTGGATCTGACGGGGGCGCTGAACCACGACGGCACGGCGACGACGGACCAGTCCGGCCAGGGTGACTTCGACGGGGGCGGCTGGAGCTACGACGCCGGGCTGCTGCCCCCTGCCGGGCCGGTCACCTGGAGCGGCACGACCTATCGTGCGCCCGACCCGTCGGGGACCGCGCCGAACTTCGTCGAGGCCCGTGGCCAGACGCTGTTGCTGCCCTCCGGTGCCCGGTCGTCTCTGCGGCTGGTGGCCGCCTCCCACAACGGTCCGGTCACCACCTCGCTGACCGTGCGCTACACCGACGGCACTGCGGCACAACTGCCGGTGACGATCGGCGACTGGGCGGGTTCCGCGCCGGCCGGCAGCACCGTGGTCCTCGACATGCCGCACCGGATCAAGGCGGGACAGGGCGTCGACGGGCCGCCGGTACGGCTGTTCGGCGACTCGGCGGCGCTCGACAGCACCAGGTCGCCGCGCTCGGTGACGCTCCCCGACGATGCGCGGGTCGAGGTGTACGCGATCACCTTGACGTGAGCCGCGCCCCTGCCCTGTCCTCCCGCCCCCGACCCCGCACCACCGGCGTCGCCCCCCACCTCGCACCACCCGGACCGACTTCCGAGGTAGAGCACATGAGCAGCAGAGCAGCAGCGGCGGACACCGGCCGTCCCGTGCCCCCGGTTGAAGCGCCGGGCAGGCGCAGGTTCCTCGGGACCGTGGTGGCCGCGGCGGTCACCACCGCCTTACCGGCGACCGCTCACGCCGCACCCCGCGGGCCGCGCCGTCTCTTTCTGGGCACCTACACCTCCGTCGCCGGTGGTGGCGCCGGCATCGGTCTGGCGGCGTACGACGACACGACCGGGCACATCACCGCCACCGGCACCGTCACCGGCGTCGGCGACCCGTCGTTCCTGGCACTCCACCCCTCCGGCAGCACGCTCTACACGGTGAACGAGCGGCAGGACGGCGCGGTGACCGCGGTCCGGCTCTCCTCGGACGGCCGGCACCAGGTCCTCGGCAGCCGCGCCACGGGCGGCGCGGGCCCGTGCCATCTGTCCGTGCATCCGGGCGGCAACTGGCTGCTGAGCGCCAACTACACGTCCGGCAGCGTCGCCGTGCATCCGATCGAGGCGTCCGGCGCGCTGGGGGCACGCACGGCCCTCGTGACGCATTCCGCACCGCCGCCCGGCCCCGGCCAGGGGGGACCGCACGCGCACCAGATCATCACCAGCCCGGACGGCGGTCATGTCCTCGCCGTCGATCTGGGCACCGACACCGTCTACACCTATCGGCTCGACACCGCGCGCGGCACGCTCACCGCGGTGTCGCGGGCGACGGTCCGACCGGGCGCCGGGCCGCGTCACCTCACCTTCCATCCCTCGGGCCGCTACGCGTTCCTGGCCAACGAGCTGGACAACACGGTGGCGGTCTGCGGCTACGACCCGGCCACGGGCAGGCTGACCCCGGGCGCGCCGCAACCCACCGGGGCGGGCCCGGGAACGAGCTATCCGGCGCGGCTCGCGGTGACCCGCGACGGCCGGTTCGCGTTTCTCGCCAACCGTGGGCACAACAGCCTGACGCGCTATGCCGTGGAGGACGGCGGAGCGCGGCTGCGGCTGCTCGGCACCGTCCCGGTCGGCGGCGACCACCCCCGGCACATCGCCCTGTCGCCGTCGCAGAATCTGTTGTTCGCCGCCAACCAGCGCTCCAGCACGGTGTCCGTGTTCCACGTCGATCGGACGACCGGAGAACTGCGGCCTGCGGGGGGCCCCTTTCGCTTTCCGGTAGCGGTCTGCGCGCTACCGCTGTAACCCCATGCGGCAGCACGCCCCGCGCTCGCGGCGTGGGGCGTGCTGCCGCATCTGTCGCGGGTCAGTCCTGCGGGCGGGCCAGCCGGAGGGTGACGAGCTCGAAGGGGCGCAGGCTCAACCGGACTGCTCCATCGGTGAGTTCGGGCTGCGGAACGCCGGCCAGAGGCCGCTCCAGCAGATCGGTCGTGACCGCGCCGAGTGCCTCGAACTCCGTCGCGAGGCGCACGCGGACGCGACCGCCGCGCGATTCGTAGAGCCGCACGATCACATCGCCGCTGCCGTCGTCGGCCAGCTTCACCGCACTGACGACCACCCCGTCCTGATCGACCGTCACCAACGGGGCCACCGCACCCTCACCGGTGACCGTGCGCTCGGGGAGGTTGATACGGAAGCCTTCGCGGACCGCGTCAGCGATCTGCGCACCGGGCACGAGTGCGTGCCGGAACCGGTGGACGCCCTGGTCGGTCTCGGGGTCGGGGAAGCGCGGTGCCCGGAGCAGGGAGACCCGGAGCGTGGTCGTCGTGCCGCTGTCGGTGTCGGTGTCTGTGTCGCGCACGGTGCGGGTGACGTCGTGGCCGTACGTCGAGTCGTTGACGACCGCGACACCCCAGCCGGGCTCCTCCAGATGCACGAAACGGTGGTTGCACGCCTCGAACTTGGCCGCCTCCCAGCTGGTGTTGGTGTGGGTGGCCCGGTGGAAGTGCCCGAACTGCGTCTCGGAGGCGTAGCGCTCGGCATGGATGTCGAGCGGGAAGGACATCTTGAGGAACTTCTCCGTCTCGTGCCAGTCGACCTCGGTCTCGATGTCCAGGCGCTTGGCTCCGGCGGGGAGCGTCAGCAC
Organism: Streptomyces sp. AM8-1-1; assembly: GCF_032229325.1. Taxonomy (NCBI): domain Bacteria; kingdom Bacillati; phylum Actinomycetota; class Actinomycetes; order Kitasatosporales; family Streptomycetaceae; genus Streptomyces; species Streptomyces sp. AM8-1-1. The sequence continues at coordinate 7,283,269 of NZ_CP135086.1, read as the reverse complement.
CTGGGTGACCTTCGAGTCGCCGAAGCTGCGGACGACGCGTACGGCGGCCGCGTTCTCGGAGGTCACGGCCGTGACCTCGTCGGCGCCCGTGAGATCGGTGACGGTGTTGCGGTAGAACTCGTCGACGTCCCACGCGTCCCACATGTTCGGGAAGTCGGGGTGGATCTGCAGGAGGCCGGCGGCGGTGCCCGGTGCGACCGTCTCGCGCTCGGCCCCGCTGTCGTAGGCGGAGACCACCAGGCCGCGGCCGTCGATCTCCACTTCCAGCAGGCCGTTGTGGAGGACGAAGCCGCCGTCCTCGCGCGGGGTGAGCGAGGCGCCGCCGCCGTCGGTGGGGGCGGACGCGCCTCCCGCGGGCACGCCGTGCCGCTCGTGCGGTGCGCCGTTGAAGACCAGCCGGGTGCCGGAGGCGGGATCGCCGGCGAGCGCACGCTGCGCCGCGTCGATGATGCCGTTCAGCTCATCCGCGACGGTGGCGTACGTCCGGGCGGCCTCGCGGTGCACCCAGGCGATGGAGGAGCCGGGCAGGATGTCGTGGAACTGGTGCAGCAGCACCGTCTTCCACAGCCGGTCCAACTCCTCGTAGGGGTAGGGGAAGCCGGTCCGTACGGCAGCGGTCGCGGCCCACAGCTCGGCCTCCCGCAGCAGGTGCTCACTGCGGCGGTTGCCCTGCTTGGTCTTCGCCTGGCTGGTCAGGGTGGCCCGGTGGAGCTCCAGATAGAGCTCGCCGACCCAGACCGGCGCCTGCGGATACTCCGCCTCGGCCTTGGCGAAGAACTCGGCCGGCCTTTCCCAGCTCACGGTCGCCGACCCTTCGAGACTGCGCAGCCGGGCGGCCTTGGCGACCATCTCGCGGGTGGTACCGCCGCCTCCGTCGCCCCATCCTGTCGGGGCGAGCGAGTGGTGTGCGACTCCCTTGTCCTTGAAGTTGCGCGCCGCGTGGGCGATCTCGCTGCCCTTCATGGAGCAGTTGTAGGTGTCGACCGGCGGGAAGTGCGTGAAGATGCGGGTGCCGTCGATGCCCTCCCACTGGAAGGTGTGGTGGGGGAACTTGTTCGTCTGCGACCACGAGATCTTCTGGGTGAGCAGCCACTTGGAACCGGCGGCCTTGATGATCTGCGGCAGTCCGGCGGCGAAGCCGAACGTGTCGGGGAGCCACGCCTCGTCGTTCTCGATGCCGAACTCGTCGAGGAAGAAGCGCTTTCCGTGCACGAACTGCCGGGCCATCGCCTCCGAGCCGGGCATGTTGGTGTCGGACTCCACCCACATACCGCCGGCGGGCACGAAGCGCCCGTCGGCGACGGCCGCCTTGACCTTGGCGTAGACCTCGGGGCGGTGTTCCTTGATCCAGGCGAACTGCTGTGCCTGGGACATCGCGAAGACGAAGTCGGGCTCGTCCTCCAGCAGTGCCGTCATGTTGGACGTCGTCCGGGCGACCTTGCGCACGGTCTCGCGCAGCGGCCACAGCCAGGCCGAGTCGATGTGGGCGTGCCCGACCGCGCTGATGCGGTGGGCGGACGGCTCGGCGGGCGTGGACAGGACCTCTTCGAGGCAGGCCCGTGCCTCTGCCGCCGTGCCGTTGACGTCCTGGAGGTCGACGGCGTCCAGGGCCCGGCCGACCGCGCGCAGGATCGCGTGCCGGCGCTGGCTGTCGGCGGACAGTTCCTGCATCAGCTCACCGAGGACCTCCAGGTCCAGGACGAGGTTCCACACGGTCTCGTCGAAGACGGCGAGGTCCATGCGCGCGAGCCGGTACTGCGGCTCGCTGCCCGCGGTCTCCTTGTCGCCGAGCTGCGTCGGCAGGAAGGGGTGGTAGTCGAGGATCACGGGGTTGGACGCGGCCTCGATGTGCAGCAGCACCTCCTCACCGCCCTGGACCGGCGCGCCGATACGGACCCACTGGTTGCGCGGGTTGAGGCCCTTCACCGGAGTGCCGTCGGCCCGGTAGACCAGGCCCTCGCACTGGAAGCCCGGCATGTTCTCGTCGAATCCGAGGTCGAGCAGTGCCTCGACGGTCCGTCCTGCCCACTCCTGGGGAACGGTGCCGGTCACCCGGAACCAGCTGGTCCCCCAGGGAGCACCCCACATGTCGCCGGCCTTGATCGGCACCGGTTCGGCCGCGAGTCCTTCGGCGACCGGGACGGGCTCGCCGGGTGCGTTCCACACCGCGATGTCCAGCGGAACGGACCTGGGGTGGACGGCAGGGCGTATGCGTTCGTCGAGGACCCTCCTGAGGCGGGATTCGACGAGGCTGCGGTCGTCATGCATGTGGGGTGGCTCCGAGGGTTGCGGTGGTGGTTACCAGGGGTGGGTGGCGGTCACGGGAGTCGACGCGGTGTAGAGCTCCCCCACGGCGCGCAGTTCGAACCGCGCCGCACTCTCGCCCTGTTCGGGCCGCAGGCCCGGGACGAAGTAGGCCCGCTGACAGGTGGCGCCGAGGAAGCGCCGTGTCCCGTCCGGCAGTACCCGGTGGAGGGTGTGGTGGCGTACGGCTCCGGGGGCGGGCTGCCAGGCGAAGCGCAGATCGCCGCCCGCCGCTGCGGTGATCCGCAGACCGGCGGGGGCCGACGGGTTCTGTGCCGCCTTGTCGCGTACGGCCAGGGAGCCGAGGCGCCAGGTCACCGGGCCTCCGGCGCCGGTCAGCCGGACACCCAGCGCGCGGACCTTCCCGGACAGACCGGTCAGCCGCACGGTGGTGGTCGTCCAGCCGCGGCCCGGGGCGGCGAGCGGCACATAGGTGTACGGATGCGGCTGTCCGGGTCCGGCGGGCTCGGCCGTGGCGATGGCCAGTTCGACGGTGACCCCGGCGCTCTCGCTGCGGTGGACGAGTTCGACGACGGTGTCGGCGGTGAGAGGCAGCCGGCACGCGTACAGGTCGAGGGTGGTGGGAGCGGTGAGGGCGCCGCCGACGAGGAGGCTGCTGCCGCCGTGCCAGGCGTCGCCGAAGTCGTAGGCCACCGTGGGCCGTTGTCCGGTGGTGCGCACGACCCACTGGCGCGAGGGCATGCGGTCCTGGACTCCGAGGTGGTTCCACGGCGCGTCGGACGTCACCTTGCCGCTCTCGTACCAGCGCAGTCCGTGGCCGGTGTTGAAGACGGTCGCGAACGGCAGGGTGTCGACGGTGGAGCGGTCGGCGACGGCGAGCGCCGGGGCCCGCCAGGGGTCCCCGGGTGCCGGCCGCGACGGGTCGAGGGACTGCCCGCTCCAGAACCGGTCGTCGGCGGCGTGGAACTGTGCGGGGGTGCGGCCCGCGGGCAGGTGGTTTCGGGTCCACTCCGGCCGGTAGAAGCCCAGCGAGACGACGTCCGGTGTGTTCACCGGGATGATGGCGTCCCAGTCGACGGACCGGTTCCAGCCGTTCGCCTCGACGTCGACACCGGCCCACAACGCGTAGCGGCTGCGCCCCAGTTGCTCGGCGGTGCGACCCGAGGCGGCCAGCGTGGAGCGCGACCAGCGGAAGTCGACGAACATGGAGTCGGCCGCCTGGAAAAAGGGCTTGTTGCGGTCGTTCAGCGCCCCCTGCCAGCTGACCGATCCGCTCACGGTCATCGAGTCGTACCAGCACACCCGCAGGCCCTTCGGCCTGCCGAGCGCGGTGAGTTCCTTCAGGAAGCCGGTCATGTCGGCGGCGAGCGCCCCGTCCCCGCCACCGGTCTCGGCGTTGATGAACCAGCCGTCGAAGCCGTACGCCGCCGCGACCGCGACGAGGCGCTCCGCGAGCGGGAAGCGGCCGAAGGAGTCCTTCTGGACCAGGTCCCGGGTCCAGCGCAGATCCCCGCCGTAGGCGACGGGCGGGAGGAACACGCTGCCGAGCACGGGGACACCGTGGCGGTGTGCGGCGTCCACGACGGGCGCGTTGGGCGCGAGGACCAGGCCCTCGCCGGACGAGCCGCCCCAGAAGACGAGTTCGTCGAGGTAGGACCAGTGGGTCAGGGCGTAGTGGTCGGCGGTGGCGGAGCCCTGGGAGGGGTTGCCGGCGGTGGGGGCGAAGGAGACCAGGGACTGGATGCGCGCCTGGCCGGCGCGGGCCGTGGTGTTCACCGGGACCGGCGTGAAGCGCCTCGCCAGGGGCACGGTCGCGGAGTTGAACGCCAGATCCGCGTCGTCCTCGGCGCGCCAGGCCTTGAGGCTGCGCCAGGTGATGCCGGGGCCGGGGGTCCCGGCGGGAAAGGAGTCCGGGTACCAGTAGGCGGCGTACGGCGCGCCGGAGGCGGCCTTGGTCGCGGCGGAGGCCGCACCGGGCAGGACCGCCGGCGCCACGGCCGCGGCGGCGGAGGCCAGGAGGAGGGTTCGTCTGCTGAGGTGGGGGGTCATGGTGTGCTCCGTGTCGTTGGGGGACGGCTTACGGTGCTGTGGTGGTGGCGGACCGGGTCATGAGCCGGCCTGTTCGGGGGTGACGACTTCGGTGATGCCGCGCGCGGCGAGATGGTCCCTGTCGTCGCTGCGGCTCGCGAGAACGGTGGTGGGGCGCGCACCCTGGGCGGTCAGCCGGGCGAAGGCCTCGAACACGGCGCCGCCGGGTGCGCAGACGGAGCGCCGGGGCCCGGTCTCGTCGTCACCCGCGTCGACGACGAGGGCGAGGGTCCGCGGCTCGGGCGGCTTCTTCCGGTCGCGCCGTTCCTCGACGATCCGCGCGATGGCCTGCCCGGCGGGCTTGACCTCCCGGTCGTTGGTCAACAAACCGAGGCTGTACTCGAGTTCGGGGAAGTCGGCGAGCGAACGCGACACGTCGTGGGAGCACCACCAGGTCACGCCCCAGACGTCCGGGCAGTCCAGCGCGTTCGCCACGGTGGCCTCCGTGAAGGCGGCGGCGTCGGCGGCGGGGACGAGGGGGGCGGGCGCGCCGACCTCCTGGAGCCAGACAGGGCGGTCCGGGGACGGTGCCCACGCCTTGGAGAGTTCGATCATGTAGGCGGCGTGGTGCTCGGTGGCGGTGCCGGTGGTGCCGTGGCGCTGTGCCGTGCCGTTGAAGACCCACGAGTGCACGGCGGTCATGGCGCCGAGGCGGGCGGAGTGTGCGGGGGTGAACGGGTGGTCGTCGCGGTACCAGGCCGCGTCGTACTCGGCGTGCAGATGGAGCCTGCCGGGTGCGCCCGCCTCGCACGCGTCCAGCAGCCGGGCGAGCCAACTGCCCGCCTCCGCCGGTGAGATGCGGTCGGGGTCGGGGTGCGGCCCGCCGGAGAACTGGTTGATCTCGTTGCCGATGGTCATGCCGATGAAGTTCGGCCGGTCGGCGAGCGCGGCCGCGAGGGTGCGCAGGTACTCCGCCTGCCCCGAGACGACGTCCGGATCGGTGAAGATGTTGCGCCGGTGCCAGGTCTGGGTCCAGGCGGGCAGGAAGTCGAAGCTCGACAGATGGCCCTGGAGTCCGTCCACGTTGACGTCGAGCCCGCGCTCGGCCGCCGCGTCGGCGAGCTGGACGAGCTGCTCGACGGCGCGCGGGCGGATCAGCGTGCGGTTGGGCTGGAACAGCGGCCAGAGCGGGAAGACGCGGATATGGTCCAGGCCGAGGCCGGCGATGGAGTCGAGATCGGCGCGCACGGCGTCGAGGTCGAAGTCCAGCCAGTGGTGGAACCAGCCCTGGCTGGGCGTGTAGTTGGCGCCGAAGCGCGGCACGGAAGAGCTCATACGGGAGGGGTGTCCTCGTTCTGTGGTGCGACGGCGATGGGGGGCCGGGCGGTCAGCCCTTGACGGCCCCCTCACCGACACCGCGGAAGAAGAAGCGCTGCAGACAGGCGAAAAGGATGATCAGGGGCAGCACGGCGATGATCGTTCCGGCGGCGACGAGGCGTTCGTCGTTGGCGAAGGTGCCGTGCAGATAGTTCAGGCCGATGGTGAGCGTGAAGTTCTGCGGATCGCTCAGGACGATGAGCGGCCACAGGAAGTCGTCCCAGGCGCCCATGAAGGAGAAGATCGCGACCACGGCGAGGGTGCCCTTGACCGAGGGCAGGGCGATACGCAGGAATCGCTGCCACACGTTCGCGCCGTCGACGTAGGCCGCCTCCTCCACCTCCTGCGGGAGGCCCAGGAAGGCGTTGCGCATCAGCAGGACGTTGAGCGCTCCGATGCAGCCCGGCAACAGGACGGCGACCAGGGTGTTGTTCAGCCCGAGGTCCCGCATGGTGGTGAACTGGGCGATGATGATGCCCTCGACGGGGACGAGCATCGCGAGGACGAAGGCGAGCGTCGCGGCCCGGCGTCCGCGGTAGCGCATCCGGGCGAGCGCGTAGCCCGCGAGTGCCGCGCCGACGCAGTTGGTGACTACGTTGGTCGCTGCGACCTTCAGGGAGTTGAGCGCGTAGTCCCACACCGGGATGGTGTTGGCGACGCGTGTGTAGTTGTCGAGGGTCGGGTCGCTGGGGAAGAACTTCGGCGGGGAACTGAAGATGTCCTCGTGCGGTCCCTTGAGCGAGGTGGACAACTGCCACAGGAAGGGCCCGACGGTCAGGGCCAGTACGGCGAGCAGCAGGAGGTAGCGCAGCACGAGCTGCCAGCCCGGGATCCGCCGGCCTTCGGCGTCCGTCACGCTGATCGCTTTCACGCGTCCTCCCGGCGGTCGGCGCGGAGCACGAGCAGCATCAGGGCGACGGTGACGACGAAGACGACCACCGAGATGGCGGAGGCGTAGCCGACGCGTCCGGACAGTCCGGTGCCGACGCGCTGGACGAGCATCACGAGTGTGGTGTCCTCGCCCGCGGGCCCTCCGCTGGGGCCGGCCATCAGATAGACCTCGGAGAAGACCTTGAAGGCGGCGACCGAGGAGAGGGCTCCGACGAGGACCATGGTGGAGCGGACGGCGGGGACGGTGACGGTGACGAAGCGCCGGACGGGGCCCGCCCCGTCGACCGCCGCGGCCTCGTGGAGTTCGCGGGGCACGTTCGCCAGCGCGGCCAGATAAATGATCATGTAGTAGCCGAGGCCCTTCCAGACCGTCACCGCCATGGCGCTGCCGAGCAGCAGCCACTGGTCGCTGAGGAAGCCGACCTTGCCGACGCCCACCGCCTCCAGGACGGCGTTGATCAGCCCGCGGTCGTCCAGCATCCACACCCAGATCAGACCGACGACCACGATGGAGGCGACCACCGGTGTGTAGAAGGCCGACCGGAAGAAGGTGATACCGGGGATGTGGCGCTGCACAAGCATCGCGAGCAGCAGCGGCAGGATCACCAGCGCGGGCACCACGCCGAGGACGTACAGGGTGCTGTTGCGCAGTCCGATCCAGAACATGTCGTCGTGGAGGAGTTCCTCGAAGTTGGCGAGGCCCACGAACTGTCCGGAGATCAGGGTGCGGCGGTCGGTGAAGGCGTTCACCAGCGTGCTGATGAAGGGATACAGACTGAAGGCCCCGACGATCAGCAGACCGGGTAGGGCGAACAGCCAGGGGCTGGTAGGTAGTTGGCGCCTGATCGGGCTGCCGGGACGGCCGCCGCCGGAGCGGGCCGCCCTCTTCGGCTCGACGCGCTCCGGCGGGCTCGCCGCGGCGGAGGAAACGGTGGAGGTGGTCATCGCGGTTCCGGCTCAGCTCTGCTGGAGCAGCCGGTCGCAGGCCTTGACAGCGTTGTCAAGCGCTTCCTCGGGGCTCTCCTTGCCCTGGAGCGCCCGCGCCACCGCGTTGCGCAGCTCGGTCTTCATCTGCTCGCTGAACAGCACCGGTGTGTAATTGACGGCCGTCTTCAGGGACTTGGCGGCCGCGACCCGGACGCGGGTCTCGTCGCTGCCGTCCTCCTTGGTGAAGTACGGGTCATCCAGGGAGCCCGCGGTGCTCGGGAAGATGGCGACCTTCTTGGCGAACTCCATCTGGCGGGTCGCGTCGGTCACGAAGTGCGCGAAGGCGACGGCGGCGGGCTTCTGCTGCGACCGGGAGTTCACCATCACGCCCATGACGTACATGTTGGCGTGGCCGGTGCTGCTGACCTGGTCGGTGATCCCGATGTTCTTGTACAGGCCGGGCGCCTGCTTCTTGAAGTTCCCGAGGTCCAGTGCGCTGCCCGGGTTCATGGCCACCGACTCGGTCAGGAACTTGTGGCCCGCGGACTCGGGCGTGGCCGTGAGTGCCTGCGGATCCAGCGCCTTGGCGTCGTACAACTCCTTGTACTTGGTGAGGAGTTCCACGCCCTTCGCGTCGTTGAAGGCGAAGCCGGTGCCCTCCTTGTTCATCAGCGGGACGTCGTAGCGGCCGAAGTCCTCGATGGTGGGCACATTGGCCAGGGTGGCGATCTTCCCCTTGCTCTTCTGGGCCAGCTGGAGCCCGGCGGCGAAGACCTGGTCGTACGTCTTCGGCGGCTGCGCGGCGTCGAGCCCCGCCTCGGTGAGGAGCCGCTTGTTGTAGAAGAGCGGGCCGGTGTTGAGGTACCAGGGGAAGGCGAAGGTGCCCTCCATGCCGGGTATCCGATGGCTCTGCCAGGCGCCTTCCAGATACTCCTTGCGGTACTGGGAGGCGGCCTTGTCCAGATCGAGGGCGAGCCCGGCCTTGGCGAGGGGGGCGACCAGGTCCGGCGAGACGTTGACGACGTCGGGCAGGGTGCCTCCGGCGGCATCCGCGCTGATCTTGTCGGCGTAGCCCTCGGCCGGCCGGTCGACCCACTTCACGTCGGTACCGGGGTGCTGCTTCTCGAAGTCGGCGATCAGGCCGTTGAAGTAGTCCTTGAAGTTGGCCTGGAGGTTCCAGGTCTGGAAGGTGATCCGGCCCTCGACCTTGCCGGAGGCGTCGGACGAACCGGTGTCCGATGCGCCGCCGCAGGCACTCAGCGGCAGGACGACGGCGATGACGGCGGCAGCGGCGAATGCCCTGCGGTTGATGCGCACGGTGAACGGCTCCTTTGCTCGGACCAGACGTGCGGACGCCGGAGCTGCGGCCACCGGCTGTTTCACTGCGACCAGACCCTGCAAGTGAACTGGCCTTGAAGTCAAGACATTCGCGCCAACTAATGCGTTCCGCTCTGCATTAGTCCAGGTCAGAGCCGTGCGAGCAAGCACTTGCGCGGATCAACTAAAGCGCTTTAGGGTATGCGTGCTCAAGCGCTTTAGTACGCAGTGTGAAAGGGGCCCCAGTGGCAGCGGAAACACCGCCGGGGGCGGCGGGTCCACCGTCCAGGCGGGCACCGGTACGCCGCCCCACGATGAAGGACATCGCCCGCCGTGCCGGTGTGTCGGAGAGCGCCGTGTCCTTCGCGCTGAACGACCGGCCGGGGGTCTCGGAGATCACCCGCGACCGGGTGCGCCGGGTCGCCGAGCAGCTGGGCTGGCGGCCGAGCACGGCCGCCCGTGCCCTGTCCGGCGAAGGTGCGGCGACGGTCGGGCTCGTCGTGGCACGGCCCGCGACGACGCTCGGCGTGGACTCCTTCTTCCTCCAGTTGATCTCCGGCATCCAGGAAGTGCTGGCGGAGCGTCACCTCGGTCTGCTGTTCCAGGTGGTGGAGGACGTGGCGGACGAGTGCGCCGTCTATCGCCGCTGGTGGGCCGAGCACCGCGTGGACGGTGTGCTGGTGGTGGATCCGCGGACGGACGACCCGCGCCCGGCGCTGCTGGACGAACTGGGACTGCCCGGGGTCGTCATCGGCGGGCTGCCCGACGGACACCCGAATCTCTCCCAGGTGCGGGCCGACGACACCGGCGCCATGGCGGTGATCGTCGGCCGGCTGCACGAGCTCGGCCACCGGCGGATCGTGCACATCGCGGGTCTGTCCTCGCTCGCCCACACCGACCGGCGCATCCGCTCGCTGCGTGTGGAGGCCGAGCGGCGCCATCTCGCCGAGGCCCGTTCGGTGACCACCGACTACTCCGACACCGAAGGTGCCGCGGTGACCCGGCGGGTGCTGACAGGCGAGGCGCCGCCCACCGCCCTCGTCTACGACAACGACGTAATGGCCGCCGCGGGCGCCGCCGTGACGATCGGTCTCGGACTCAACGTCCCCGGCGACGTCTCGATCGTCTCGTGGGAGGACTCCGTGCTGTGCCGGATGGCCCATCCCTGGCTGACCGCACTGTCCCGGGACACGGTCGCCTTCGGACGGCTCGCCGCCGAGGAGCTGACGGCCCTGCTGGACGGTGGCGCGGCACGGACGGTGCGGGTACCGCTCCCCCGGCTCCTCGAACGGGAGAGCACGGCGACCGCGCCGGGCGCGGGCTGAGACCTCTAGCGCGGAAGGTGACCCGGCCGGCGGGTCGCTACACCCAGCGGGTGGCGAGCAGCAGCGCGATGTCGTCGGGCCGGTCCGCCGCCTGACCGGCCTCCCGGATCAGCCGGTCCGCCGTCTCGGCCAGGGTCAGCGATCCGCATTCGGCGAACGTGGCGCACAGCCGGTCGATACCGACGTCGATGTCGCGCCCCGGCTCCTCGACCAGACCGTCGGTGAACAACGCCAGCACCGCGCCGGGTTCCAGACGCAGTTCGGTGACCGGATAGGTGGCAGCGGGGTCGACGCCGAGCACGACTCCGCCCGCCAGGTTGAGCACGTCGGTCCTGCCGTCGGGGTGCCGCAGCAGCGGCTGCGGATGACCGGCCCTTACGGCCCGCGTGATGCCGGTCGCCGGATCGACGACGATGTAGCAGCAACTGGCGAACTGGCCCGGGTCGAGGTCTATGAGCAGCCGGTTGGTACCGGTCACCACTTCCTGCGGATCGTGGCCCGCCAGCGCGAACGCCCGCAGCGCGGTGCGCAGTTGCCCCATCGTGGCCGCCGCGGACACCCCGTGCCCCTGGACGTCGCCGATGACCAGGGCGATCTTGTCACCTTGCTCGACGACGTCGTACCAGTCCCCGCCGACCTCCATGCCCTGGGTGCCGGGGAGATAGCGGCCCACGGTCGCGGCATTGCTCAGGACGGGCAGCCGGTGCGGCAGCAGAGCGTCCTGCAGTCCGCGGGCGAGCGCCGCCTCGCTGTCGTAGCGCTGGGCGCGCTCCAGCGCCTGCGCGATGAGTCCGGCGAGCGCGGTCAGGACCGTACGTTCCTCCGGGCTGAATCCGCGCGGCTGGTCGAAGCCGAGAATGCAGGAGCCCACCGGCCGGCCGGAGGCGATCAGCGGCAGGAAGGCCCGCGCGCCCACGTGGGCGTCGAGCGGAATGCCGGGATAGGCGGTCGCCAGATGCTCCATCGACTCGAAGAAGATCGGGCGGCCGGAGGTCAGGGTTTCGACTCCGGGCAGCCGCGCGTCGAGCGCCACGCCGTCGAAGCGGTCCAGGAACCCCTGCGGGAAGCCGGTCTCCCAGGCCAGGTAGAGGTGTCTTTCGTTGAGCAGATAGATCGCCAGCTGCCTGCCACCGAAGGCCGGGAGCAGTTCCTCGGTGACGACGGCGGATACCTGACGTGCCGTGACGGCCTCGGTCAGGGCGATGGCCAGCGCGACCGGACGGTAGAGCGCCGAGGCGCGGTCGGCCGGTGAGCCGAGGCCGGTGCCGGGGGTGATCACCGAACCCGGGGCGTACGACGGCTCGTCCGCGGGCATGAGGCTCGCGGTCAGACCGTCATGGCCGGGGAAGAGGGAGACGGACAGCCACTCGTCCTCGGTCCGCCGGGCCATGAAGTGCACGGCGGTGTGGGACATCATCGCGGCCCGGTAGTGGTCCTCGTAGGCGGGGTTGCCGAGCCAGGGCACCACATCCCACAGGATGCGCCCGGTCAGTTCGGGCGCGCCGCGCTCGAACATCCTCTCGGCGCGCTGGTTGAGGTAGGTGATCCGGCCGAGCCGGTCGAGCGAGAAGATCCCGCGGGGCAGCCGCTCCGTCGCCTCGGAGATGATCGGCCCGGTGCCGAGGTCCACCAGGAATCCGGTCAGACGGTCCCCCTGTCCGGCTTCCGGCGGGTCGGCGCGGCGGCCCGTGAGCTCGAGCAGGTGCGGCCGGCCGTCGGGTCCGCGCAGCCGCATTCGCCGGGCCACCGGCCGGCTGGAGTCGAGCGCCTGCCGCGCGACGGCCCACAGGCCGAACATGTCCTCCGGCGACAGCCGTTCGGTCAGCGCCTCGATCGTGCCCGGGAACCCCTTCGGATCAGCGCCGAGGATCGTGCACATGTCCTCGTCCGCCGTGACGGTGCCGCTGCTCAGCTCCCACTCGAAGTGGCCGATGCGTACGGGGGGTGTGGTGAGGGCAGGCAGCTGGACGGGGACGGGCTCGCCCTCCCAGGCGACGGGCGAGCCCCGGGCGCTCAGTGCGGCGAGCGCGGCTCCGAGCCGCCGGGCGGCGTTGTGGATCCGGTGGCGGTCGCTGTTGTCGACGGGCTGCCCGACGGTGGCCCGCCGCAGGACCACCAGAACGCCGAATCTTTCGCTGTCGGCGACGACGGGAACGTAGAGCGATCCGAAGGGGAAGGGCAGGCCCGCCATGAGCTGCGGGAAGCGGCGCATCGCTTCCTCGGCGTCCGCCAAGTGGACGGCACGTCCCGATCTGTAGGCCTCGGCGACGGGGAACGGCCTGTTCACATGCATGCGCCACCAGGGCCGGAACAGGCGCTGCGGCAGCCCGGCGAGCACGGCCAGCCTCAGGAGTCCCTCGGATTCGGACCGCAGATAGACGCCACCGGCGAACCCCCCGACCGCTTCGATGGCGCTCACGGAGGCTTGAGCGAGTACGAGCTCCAGTTCGTCGGGAACTCGGCCGTCGCTCTTCCCTGTCCCGGCCGTGACCCCGCGCCGATCCTGCGGAGTGTGCCCGGCCGCGGCGTACCAGGTCACACAGTAAGAATGCCCTCCCCCAGCCGTATCGCGCATCTCTGTCGACACAGATCGTGCGCCCCGGCGACTGCCGGGCGTCCCGGCGCGCGTCTCAGAATCCGAGCTCCGAGAGTCCGGGATGGTCGTCGGGGCGGCGGCCGAGCGGCCAGTGGTAGGCGCGGTCGGACTCCTGGATCGGTGCGTCGTTGATGCTCGCGTGCCGCACCCGCATCAGACCGCTCTCGTCGAACTCCCAGTTCTCGTTGCCGTACGAGCGGTACCACTGGCCGGAGTCGTCGTGCCATTCGTAGGCGAAGCGCACGGCGATACGGTCACCGCCGTACGCCCACAGCTCCTTGATCAGGCGATAGTCCAGCTCCCTGGCCCACTTGCGGGTCAGGAAGGCGACGATCCGGTCGCGTCCGGCGAACCGTTCGGCGCGGTTGCGCCAGCGGGAGTCCTCCGTATAGGCGAGGGCGACCTTTTCGGGGGTGCGGCTGTTCCAGCCGTCCTCGGCGAGGCGGACCTTGTCGACGGCGCTCTCGCGGGTGAAGGGCGGGACGGGAGGACGGAACGACATGACGTCTCCTTCGGTGCCGGAGGTGACTCCCCTTGCGGGCTCCACCAGCGGAGAACGAGCGTTCTCCGCATGGCGATGTAGGTTAGGAGAACGATGATTCTCGCGCAACTGGAGCACCGGTGGACCTGACGGAAGCGCGTATGAAACTGCTCGACGCGGCCGAGGAGCTGTTCTACGAACGAGGCGTCCAGGCCGTCGGCATGGACGAGATCCGTTCCGCGTCCGGCGTCTCCCTCAAGCGCCTCTACCAGGTCTTCCCCTCCAAGGCGGAGCTGCTGCGGGCCTACCTCGAACGGCGCGACATCCGCTGGCGCACGCAGGTCATGGAGTACGCCGACAGCCGGGCGGACGGGGAGGAACGCATCCTCGCCGTCTACGACTGGCTCCGGGACTGGTTCGCGCAGCCGGACTTCCGGGGCTGCGCCTTCATCAACTCCTACGGCGAGCTCGGCGCCGTCGACCCGGCAGTCGCCGAGGCGGCCCGCCACCACAAGAGCGCCTTCGGGGCCTACGTGGCGAGCCTGGTGAAGGACGCGGGCCGCCCCGCGGAACTCGCCGGCCCGCTCGTCCTGCTCGCCGAGGGCGCGATGGCCACGGCGGCCATCACCCGCTCCGCCGACGCGGCCGGGCAGGCACGGCAGGGCGCCTCGATGCTGCTGCGGGCAACGGAGCCGGCGTCCACGCGAGCATCCGGAATATGAGACGACGGGTCCCACACCTGCCGGAAGTCTCCCTGCCGACCCGGGCGACTGAGCTATCTTGAGCGAAAGTGGGACGAGAAGGAGTGACACCGGTGCCATCAGGGCAGCAGGCACGCGCACAGGCGTCTGCGATCACGCCGGGGAGACTTTCTCCCGACGCGGAGCCGGCCCCAACAGACAGGGTTCTCGCCCTTTTCGGCGGCCATCGGCTCTCGCCGGGACAGCGGCGGATCGCGCAGTACATCACCGACCACCTCACCGAGGCGGCGTTCCTGTCGATCACGGATCTCGCGGAGCGGGTGGGGGTCAGCCAGCCCTCGGTGACCCGGTTCGCCTCGTCGGTCGGCTTCAGCGGCTATCCCGCGCTCCGCGAGGCGCTTCAGCCCATCGCGCTCAGCGCCGTCGCGGGCTCGCCCGACTCGCGCGAACAGATCCGCCGCAACGAACTGCAGGCCGCCGTGGACGCCGAGATCGAGAACCTCGAGAATCTGCGCCGGGTGCTGGCCGACACCGACCAGGTGCTGGACGTCGGCCGTGAACTCGCCCGGTCGGTTCCGCTCACCGTTCTCGGACTGCGGATCTCCGTCTCGCTCGCGGAGTACTTCGCCTATGCCGCGCGCCGGATCCATCCCGATGTGCGCACGGTGACCCGCGGCGGCAGCGTCGCGTACGACGCACTCCTTCAGTCACGGGCCGCCGGCGGCACCTGGGTGCTGGCGTTCGCGATGCCACGGCATGCGAACGAGACCCTCGCGGCGATGCGCGCGGCCCGCAGCACGGGGCTGCGCGTCGCGCTGATCACCGACCTGTCACTCGGCCCCATCGTGGACGAGGCCGATGTGGCCCTGACCGCCGCCACCGGGTCACGGCTCGTCTTCGACTCCTACGCGGCGCCGGGCGTCCTGTCCGCCGCGCTGCTCCAGGCGATGGCCGACGCCGATCCGCAGCGCACGCAGAGCCGGCTCGAAAGCTACGAGCAGGCCGCCGAACAGCACGATTTCTTCCTCGAGGACTGATCCGCGGGCGCATCACCGGTGGAATCGATCGGGACGTTTCATGCCTCATCGTGCATGAAATTTTTCATACCCTTGCGTACTCAACGGTATATATATTTACTGCCCTGGTGGCCCCGGTTCCTCCGGATCCCAGGCCGGCCCGCACCGTCGCCCAGGAAAGTCGGCACCGCCCCATGCACACCTCGCCACGCCCCGCCGCACACGGCGCACTCCGCAGAGATCCGCCGGGGCCGAAACGGCTCACGGGTGTCATCGGTGCGGGCGACCACGGCGATCCGGTACGAGCCCCCTAGCACGGACACCGAGGTATGACGCTCTCCTCCTCGCGTCCCGCCCCTCGGTGTTCCGTCCGGGCACCCTCCGCCCCCTGCGGATGTGCCCACCCGGCGGCCCCGGTCAACCCCTGGGCCGGGGCCGCCAGAGACTCCCCAGGCCAGCGACCCTGTGCCGATCCGCCCCATCCGGAAGCGACGACGATGTCCCAGACCTTCACCCCGATCGACTCGGACTGGCCGGTACAGGTCAAGACCCCCGGCAGCCACGACTGGGAGCGCACGGCGGCGCGCTGGTTGCGCGATCTCCTGCCGGCCCGCTACGCCGGCTACTCGACGCTGACCCGTCATCACATCCTGCTGGCCCGCCATGCGCAGTTGCAGCTCCAGCACGAAATGCGGACCGTACGCGTCGCCCTGCAGACCTGCCGGGCCGAACTCCCCACGCTGGGCGTCTCCGACCAGATCATCGAGAGCACGATCCGGCTCTACGCCGTCGAGTTGGAGCAGCTGAACCGGCTGGCGCGGGGCGTGCGGCTCATCACGGAGGCGCTTCTCGCGGGCAGTCACGCCCAGCGCAGGCGCTCCGCCGTGTAGGACGTCGTGGTGCGCGCCATGCGCCGGCTCTCAGGCGCGCGTCTCAATCCTGCCGGCGGGCGACGATGATCGCCGCCACGGCGTCGGCGATATGGCCCTCTGCCGCGGCCTTGTCGACGCCGGCCGTGGTGAGCACGCCCGCGCCGTCCTCGAACTCCAGCAGGGCAAGCACCATGTGCTCGGTGCCGATGTAGTTGTGGCCCAGGCGCAGCGCCTCACGGAAGGTCAGTTCCAGGACCTTGCGCGACGACGCGTCGTACGGGACCAGGTCGGGCACCTCGTCGGCCGCGGGCGGCAATGCCGCGGTCGCGGCCCGGCGGACGGTGTCCAGCGGCACACCCTGCGCGACGATCGCACGGGCGGCGAGCGCGTCCGGCTCGGCGAGCAGCCCGAGAACGAGATGCGCCGGCCCGATCGTGGTGTTCCGTGCGGTGTGGGCCTCGTTGTGCGCCGCCATCAGGCAGTTCCTGGCCCGCTCGGTGAACCTGCTGAAACCCTGGCTGGGGTCGAGATCCGACTCGGCGCTGCCCTTGGGGACGAATCGCTTCTGAGCCGCCTGGCGGGTGACGCCCATGCTCTTGCCGATCTCCGTCCACGAGGCACCGGAACGCCGGGCCTGGTCCACGAAGTGACCGATCAGATGGTCGGCCACGTCCCCGAGGTGATCGGCGGCGATGACCGCGTCCGACAGCTGGTCGAGTTCGTTGGAATGGACCTTCTTGATGGCCTCGATGAGGTCGTCGAGCCGTACGGGATGGGTCATGCGGCCGGGATTCTCCATGCGTCAACCGTAGGTTGACACCTCGAGGGTGTCAACCTTGGGTTGTCAATGCCTCCTGCCGGCCCGGCCTCCGTCGGACTCGGTCCACGCCGCCCGGCGGCGCGGTGAACCGTGGGCCGCCCTCCCACGTATGGAAGGAGGGCTCCTGGTGTCCGGGTGCCCTCGGCGTTCGGAGCGGCGTCGCGCAACGACCAAGGGGCCAGGGATGACGCACGCACGACGCAGACTGCAGCGGATCGCACGGCTTGCCGCCGTGGGAGGACTGCTCTGCGGAGGGCTGATGGTCACGGACGCCGTGGCAGGTGAGACCCCCGGAGCGGGCGGGACACCGGCCAATGACGTGGGCACCCGGCTCGTGTCGGAGCTCGGCACGTCGCGCACCGCGGGCACCTGGATGGGCGACGACGGGCGCGAGGTCGTGGCGGTGACCGACGAGCAGGCGGCCGAGGAGGTCGAGCGTGCGGGCGCGCGCGCCAAGGTCGTGCGGTACAGCATGAGCCAACTGCGGTCGGCGACTGATGCGTTGGGCCAGGCTCCGCGGGTGCCGGGCACCGCGTGGTCACTGGACTATGCGACCAACACGGTGTCGGTGCAGGCCGACAGCACGGTGTCGGCGGCCGACTGGGACCGGCTGTCCGCCGTCGCCGAGAAGATCGGCGCGTCCGTACGGATGGAACGCACGGCCGGGTCGTTCACCACCAGGATCAACGGCGCCGAGCCGATTCTCGCCGGCGAGGGCCGCTGTTCCGCCGGTTTCAACGTCACCGACGGCCGGGCCAACTTCGTCCTCACGGCGGGCCATTGCGGACCCGCGGGCACCACCTGGTTCCAGGACAACAGCGGCAGCAAGCCGGTGGGCAACATGACAGTGAGCAGGTTCCCCGGCAACGACTTCGCGCTCGTGCAGTACCAGAACGGCGAGATCCCCGGTGGGCCCAATGTGGTGAACATCGGGGGAGGCCAGGCCGTCCAGATCAACGGGGCCGCCGAACCCTTCGTCGGCCAGCAGGTGTTCCGCAGCGGCAGTACGACCGGGCTGCGCACCGGACAGGTCACCGGACTGAACGCGACCGTGAACTACCCCGAGGGCACGGTCGTCGGCCTCATCAAGACGACGGTGTGCGCCGAACCCGGTGACAGCGGGGGCCCGTTGTTCGCGGAGGGTCTGGCGCTCGGCGTGACGTCGGGCGGCAACGGCGACTGCACCAGGGGCGGCGTCACCTACTTCCAGCCGGCGACCAAGGCGATGGCGGCCCTCGGCGTACGTCTCACCGGTGGCGGCGCCGCCGCGAACGGCGCGGCCCAGGCACCGCTCAACCCCGACCTCCCGCCGCCGAACACCGCGGGCGGCAACGCCCCCCTCAACCCGGGCGGGGGCGAGGGACGGACGGTCACCAACATCCTCGGTCCCGAGGCTGTCGCTCCGGGGCTGATCGTCATCACGGTGAGTCTGCTCGGGCTGATCGCCACCCGGTCGATCTGGTCGGCGCAGGACCGCCGGGACTTCCGCAGCCACTACACGCAGAGCTGGGGCTGACGCCGCTCCCGGCAGCTACGGGCTGTCGGGGTTGTCGGCGCCGGCACCGCAAGGGCGTTCAGTACCGCTGGGCCTTGGCCACCGTGGGCGTGAGGTTCAGATCGGCGGGCTTCCTGCTGATGGCCAGCGGCTGGGCGCTTTTGCCCGGCGCGAGGTCCTGAGCGCCGACCACGCGGCTCTCCACGACCTTGCCGGAGGAGTCCCTGAAGTCGACCTGCACGGCGTACGAAGCCTCTTCGTCCGTGCTGTTGGTGATGTTCACGATGACGGCCCGCAGACCACCGGTCTCGGCCACGGGCTTGCCCCGGAGCGTGACGTCGGCCCGGGCGTTGCCGCCCCCCTTCACGTCCTTCAGCTCCTCGGCGGCTTCCTGGTTCGCCCGCCCCACCTCGGCCGAGATCGACGACTCGAGGGCGGAGGCCGCGGCGGACGCCGACGACGCGGCGGCCGAGGCGGCCGCACGGGCCGAGGCCGCGTCGGAGGCCAGGGCGGACGGCACGTCACCGGAGAAGGAGGCGGTCTCCGGGGGTGTGGGGCGGGGACTGGGATACGAACTGCTCGTGGAGCCGTTGTAGTCGCCGCCGCACGAGACGAGCCCGGTAACGCCCACCGCCACCATGACCACGGTCGCCGCCGCGGCAACGGGCCGCCGCATACTCGACCGGCGTGGGGATGCTGCGCTCATCGGAGATCCTTTCCTGCTCACCGCGCTCAGTAGCGCAGGGAACTCGCGATTCCGCCGACGTCGGCCAGCGTGCCGTCGGGGACGAACCGCACCTCGGCGCCGGTGTCCAGCGACCGTTCGACGATGTCGTCGACGATGTCGTCGAGGGCGTCCAGATCGCCCGGTTCCGCGGGATTGAGGTGCTCTCCCGTGTCCCGCACGGTCTCCCGGTAGTTCTCCTCGACCGCGAGAAGTGCCACTCGGCCCGTCGCGACGTTCTGCCGGATCTCGTCCACGCCGGCGGCGAACGCCCGGCGCCCGCGGGCCCGGTCCAGCTCCGCCAGCACATCGGCGACGTCCTGCTCGGCGCCGGCCTCGGCGAACGGCCGCACGGCCTGCCACACCGCGTCGGCGGGTCCCCTGGCGAGGCCTCCGTGCGGAATGCGGGCCGCGGCCTTCGCGGCCACGCTGCCGACGTCGCCGAGAAGGGCGAGCGCCGCCGCTTCCCCGGCCACGTACAGCGGCCGGGGGTGGGACGCCAGGACGGCGTTCATCGCGGAGTCCGCGTCGCGCAGGAACTGACGGGTGAGTTCGTCGCTGAAGGTGCTGGGCAGATCGCCGATCCGCTCCTTGCGCTCTGCGTCAGGGTCCTCGAGGCTGCGAGTCAGCGGGAACGACCCGGCCTCCTCCTCGGTGACGCGGTCCGTCGTGCCGCTCCACAGACTGGCGCGGTCGGCAGAGACGGCCAGCACCCAGAACGGCCGCTCGGCAGCATGCGCCGAGACGAGATTGCGGGTCAGGAAGGTGTCCGAGAGCACCACCCGTTCGGGAACGGTCCGGCCGAGCGACCAGACCTGGTGCTCCCCCGGCGCGGCGAAGACCACGAGCCCGTCCTCGGCATGTGCCAGGTCGACTTCGGCCAGTGCGCGGTCCAGCTGTTCGGTGACCTCGCTACGGGTCTCCCGGGTGACAGCGGGATCGGCCTGGAGCTGTTCCTTCGCCGCGGCCATGAGATTGCGCAGCCGGACGGGATCCTGCGCGTTGTCCGGTTCGCGACGGTGCGTGGGCATCAGGACCGTAACTGCCGGATAGGGACGCTGCTGACGCAGCTGGGCCAGGGCAGCAGAGCTGAGTGCGGGGCGCATGTGAACCCTTTCCAGGCTTGTCGCCACATCAACAGATGAACCATATGTCCGTTTGCAGCGACCGGCAGAAGATGGACCGCGACCCTGCGGAAACGCGGGCTTCGGCGACGGTCGAGCGCTGGCGCATGGGGGGTCCACTCACCACCGGCGACTGAAGTATGGTGTCCCACCACATGTGCCGGTGACCTGCGTGTTTCTACGGTGTGGCGACATCGCAACGTCCCCGTCCCCCGCCCGGAAGTGGTGACCATGGCTGCCTCGGCAACCGCTCCCCCAGCTCCAGCCCGTCTGCGCCGCATCGTCGCCGCGAGCCTCATCGGCACCACCATCGAGTGGTACGACTTCTTCCTCTACGGATCCGCCGCCGCGCTCGTCTTCAACAAGCTGTTCTTCCCGGGCTCCGACCCGCTCGTCGGCACCCTGCTCTCCTTCCTCACCTACGCCGTCGGCTTCGCTGCCCGTCCTCTCGGGGCGCTGGTCTTCGGCCACTACGGTGACCGGCTCGGCCGCAAGAAGCTGCTGGTGCTGAGCCTGCTGCTGATGGGTGGTGCGACCTTCGCGATCGGACTGCTGCCGACGCACGCCACCATCGGCACGGCGGCGCCCGTACTGCTCACCGTGCTGAGGCTCGTGCAGGGCTTCGCGCTCGGCGGTGAGTGGGGCGGGGCCGTGCTGCTGGTCTCCGAACACGGCGACGCCCGACGCCGCGGTTTCTGGGCGTCCTGGCCGCAAACGGGCGCGCCCGCGGGCCAGTTGCTGGCCACCGGTGTGCTGTCCGCGCTCACGGCGCTGCTGTCGGACGCGGCGTTCACGTCGTGGGGCTGGCGCATTCCCTTCCTGCTCTCCGGGGTCCTGGTGATCGTCGGCTTGTGGATTCGTCTCTCTGTCGATGAATCCCCGGTGTTCAAGGCCGCGTTGGCCCATGCCGAGCAGCGCAAGGCGAGTGCCGCGGGAGCCGAGAAGATGCCGCTCGTCGCCGTGCTGCGGCACCACTGGCGGGACGTGCTGGTGGCGATGGGCGCGCGCATGGCCGAGAACATCAGCTACTACGTGATCACCGCCTTCATCCTGGTGTATGCCACGACAGCGGTGGACCTGAGCAAACAGACCGCGCTCAACGCCGTACTCATCGCCTCCGCCGTGCACTTCGCGGTGATCCCCCTGTGGGGCGCGCTGTCGGACCGCATCGGGCGCAGGCCCGTCTATCTGATCGGCGCGATCGGGGTCGGGGCGTGGATGTTCCCGTTCTTCGCGCTCATCGACACGGCGAGCTTCGGGGCCCTGCTGCTCGCCGTCACCGTGGGGCTGGTGTTCCACGGCGCGATGTACGCACCCCAGGCGGCCTTCTTCTCCGAGATGTTCGCGACACGTATGCGCTACTCCGGGGCCTCGATCGGCGCGCAGTTCTCCTCGGTGGCCGCCGGTGCGCCCGCCCCGCTCATCGCGACCGCGCTGCTCGCCGACTTCGACTCGTCGACACCGATCGCCCTGTATGTGATCGCCGCCGCGCTGATCACTGTCGTGGCCATCGCCTGCGCCCAGGAGACCCGGCACCGGGACCTGGCGGACGTCGACGCGGCGCGGCCCGGGGGCAGCGGCACCGGCATCAAGGAGTCGGGCGGGGCGGTCGAGGCTCCCGCCGATGGCACCCCGGCGGACGCGCGGACCACTGCCTGACACGCATCCGCAGGCCGGCAACTCCGGCCCTGCGCCGCCGCGCGGGCTCCCTCCCCGGAGCCCGCGCGGCGGCACGTTCGGCGGGCAGCGGTGGTGCGGTACGGGTGGTGGCGCTTTCGCCGGGCGACAGTGCCGGAGTACGGGTGGTCGCGTGTTCACCCGGCAGCGGTGCCGGAGCACGAGGACGCACCCGGCGGACAGCAGGCAACCGCGCCGGCTCCCGTCCCGCGGGCGCCCCTGGCAGGCAGCGACCTCTGAGCCCACGCCGTAGGCGCATGCAGCGCAAGCAACGGCCTCCGGATCACGCGCCGGACGCACCCAGCGGGCTGCAGGGCACGGCGCCGAGACCGTCCCGCGGGCGCCACCTCGCCGGGCAACGGCCTCGGAGCCCCCGCCGTAGGCGCACGCGGCAGGCAACGGCCTGCGGATCACGCGTCGGACGCACCCAGCGAGCAGCAGGGCACGGCGCCGAGACCGTCCCGCGGGCGCCACCTCGCCGGGCAACGGCCAGCCATGCCGCAGGGCCCGGCCCCCCGCCTCCGCCCCGACCAGGACGACGAAGTCCGCGCGGCAGCGCGTCTAGCGCGCCACCGCCTCCGACATCGCGTGCAGCCGCAGCGCCAGTTGGATCTCCAGCGCTCTGCCGGGCGACTGCCAGTCGGGACCGAGGAGCCGGCCGATGCGCTCCAAACGTTGGGCCACCGTGTTCACATGGACATGCAGCTCGTCCTTCGTCCGGGCCGGGCTCATCCCGCTCGCGAAGTACGCGTCCATGGTCCGCACCAGATCGGTGCCCCGTCGGCGGTCGTAGGCGACGACCTCGCCCATCGTGCGCCCGACGAAGCCGTCGATGTCCCCGGGATCGGCGAGGAGCAGTCCGAGGAAGCCGAGGTCCTGCGCCGCGGCACCCTGGCCGGCCCGGCCGAGCAGCCGCAGTGCGTCCAGGCAGCGCCGCGCCTGGTCGTACGCCCCGGCTATCGGACTCGGGGCGTCCGCCGGCACGGCGACCGAAGCGGACGCCCCGACGGTGACCGACTCCCGCAGTGCGCCGCCCAGTTGACGGGCGGTGCGGCGGGCCAGCTCGGAGGCGTCGTCGTCGGGGCCGAGCGGCAGGAGCAGGACCGCGCCCCCGTCCCGTGCAGCGGCCAGGCCCGAGCGGGTCGCCGCCAGATGCGAGGCGGCTGCCCACAGCCGCTGGCGGTCGGCGCTCTCGCGCTCCACCGCGGTGCCCGCACCCCGTCCGCCGGCGCCCCGGGCACTCGCGCCGCGGCCCGCGCTCTCCTGTTCGGGCACGCCGGAGTCCGGCCCCTCCATCCGCGCGGCCAGCACCACATGGGGAACGTCGAGATCCGCCCCCAGCCGGGCCGCACGCTCCCGCAGCAGTCGGGGGTCGCGGTCCGGGGCATCGAGGAGGTCGTCGAGCAGTTCGCCCCGTACGCGCTGTTCGGCCTCGTGGGCCGAGCGGCGGGCGAGCAGCAGCAGGGAGGTCACCATCGCACCGCGCTCCAGGGTGCGCCGGTCGACGGGATCGAGGTCGGCATGGCCGGCCAGCACCAGGGCGCCGAGGTCCTCACCGCCGGCCGAGACGGCCGCCACCCACTCCTGCTCCCGTCGTACCGCGCGCCCGTCCGCGCCGGGTGCGTCGGGGTGGCTGTCGGTGAACCGGACGGTGCCGTCGAGGACTTCGGAGAGGGCGGCGGCCACATCGTCGACGCCGCCGCCGCGCAGCACCACCTCGGTCAGCCGGTCATGCACCTCGGACGCGCGCTCGATGACGCCGCTGCGGTCCCGGATGATCTCGTTGGCCTTCTCCAGTTCGGCGAGAGCCGAGCGGGTCTCGGCGAGCAGGTTCGCGGTGTCGATGGCGACGGCCGCATGGGCGGCGAAGGAGGCCAGCAGCGCGACCTGTTCCCGCTCGAAGACTCGCGCCCGGCGGTCGGCGGCGAACAGCACGCCGATGACCTGGCTGCCGAGCATCAGCGGCACACCGAGGATCGCGACGAGGCCTTCGTCCCGTACGGCCGTGTCGATGGACGGTGTGTGCTCGAAGCGGGCGTCGTCGAAGTAGCTGTCGGTGACATAGGGGCGGGCGGTCTGGGCGACGAGACCGCCGAGGCCCTCTCCCATACCGAGCCGCACCTGCTGGAAGCGGGCCGAGACCGACCCCTCGGTGACCCGCATATAGGTGTCTCCGGCCGACGGGTCGTTGAGACTGAGATAGGCCACTTCCGTGCCGAGCAGCGAGCGGGCCCGCTGCACGATCGCGCGGAGCACGGCGTCGAGGTCGCGCAGTCCGGCGAGGTCGTGCGCGGTTTCGAACAGCGCCGAGAGCTCGGCCTCGCGTCGGCGCCGGCCCTCCAGCTCGGCGCGCACCCGCAGCGCGAGCTGCTTGGCGTGTTCGAGGGCGGCGAGCTTCTCCGGTCCGGCGCCGCTCGCACGGGCGAGCAGTGCCGGCCGGTCGTACGCCTCCGCGGCGGCGCCGCGTGCGAGGAGCTCCAGGTAGTCGGCTTGATCGTGGGACATGGACACAGGATTACCTGCCGTACGGGAGGTGGCACCAGCCCTGTGGACGAGCGGGCCGTTGGGGACAACCGGGTCACCCGTCAGTGCGCGGTCCAGCCGCCGTCGAGGGCGATCGAGGTGCCGGTGATGAACGCGGCCTGCGGCGTGCAGAGATACAGCACCGCCTCGGCCACTTCCTCGGGCTCCACCAGGCGCTTGACGGCGGAGTCCTTGAGCAGGACGTCGGCGAGCACCTGATCCTCGGGCAGGGAGTGGGCCGCCGCCTGATCGGCGATCTGCCGCTCGACGAGCGGGGTGCGCACATAGCCGGGGTTCACACAGACCGATGTCACACCATGGGGGGCGCCTTCCAGGGCCGCCGTTTTGGAGAGCCCTTCGAGACCGTGTTTCGCGGCCACATACGCGGACTTGAAGGCGGAGGCGCGCAGCCCGTGCACGGAGGAGATGTTGACGATGCGCCCCCAGCCCTGCGCGTACATGTGCGGCAGGGCGCCCCTGATCAGGCGGAACGGCGCCTCCAGCATCACGGTGAGCACCGTGTGGAAGACGTCCGGCGGAAAGGCCTCGATGGGCCGGACCAGCTGGAGACCGGCGTTGTTGACCAGGATGTCGGCGCCCGCGGCCGCCGCCTCCGCCGCGTCGAGGTCGGTGAGATCCAGGACCTGGGGCTCCACGGCTCCGCCGGCTTCCGTGCCGAGCGCGGCGAGCGTCTCCAGTCCGTCGGCGTCCCGGTCGACGGCCCTGACCTTCGCCCCCGCGGCCGCGAGCCGCAGCGCGCAGGCGCGGCCGATGCCGCTCGCTGCCCCGGTGACAAGTGCGGTGCGGCCGCCGAGATCGAGGTCGACCACGGTAGGAGGAACGCCAGGTGTGGTGGGGGACGTCATGCTGCGAACCCTAGGCAGCGATCATTCCCCGACCGATGTGGTCACCACCCATACTTCACTGCTCGTGCATAGGCTGGAACCATGCCGGTCCCTCGGCCAGGGCCTGCTTGATCCGGAAGTGCGCGAATTCCTTGAGCTCCGGCAGCGCATCCACGGTGAACCAGCCGACCTCGAGCGACTCGTCGTCGTTGACACAGGCCACGCCGCCCACCGCCCGGCAGCGGAAGGTGATGTCCATGAACTGGCACCGGTCCCCGTTGGGATAGGTGACCGGCTCCGGCAGCGCCTGGACGAGCACGACCCGTTCGGCGACACAGCGCACCGCGGTCTCCTCGTACACCTCGCGCACGGCGGTCGCGGCCGGCTCCTCGCCGGGCTCGGGGATCCCGCCGATCACGGACCACCGGCCGTTGTCCGCGCGCCGTCCCAGCAGCACACGCCCCTCGTCGTCGAAGACGATCGCGCTGACGCCGGGCAGAAGGAGCAGCTGGTTCCCGGCGGTGGCCCGGATGTCGCGGATGAAGTCGGGGGTAGCCATGGCTTCGACCTTACGGCCCGCCGGGCCGCAGCTCGGTCTATCCGGCGTCGCCGGTGCCCGGTGCGACCGGCTCGCCCGGCGTCGCCCGCTCACGCCGCCGCCGTACGCCCCGCACGGACACCACGCCGACGCCGCCTGCCGCGATCAGCAGCAGCGCGATCTCGGGCCAGGTCCCGAGACGCGTCGCCGGGGTGAGCGAGGAACGCAGCGGCACCTCCGCGACCAGAGCGTCCGGTGTGAACATCTCCGTCCGCTGGACGATCTTTCCGTCCGGCATGATGACGGCGCTGACGCCGCTGGTCACGGGGACGACGACGGAGCGACCGTGCTCGACGGCCCGCACGCGCGACATGGCCAGCTGCTGATACGTCATCTCGCTGCGGCCGAAGGTCGCGTTGTTGCTGGGCACGGAGATGAGCTGGGCGCCGTGCGTCACGGTGTCCCGTGCCGCGTCGTCGAACGCGGCCTCGAAGCAGGTGACGAGACCGACCTTCGTGCCGGCCAGGTCGAAGACACCGACCTTGTCGCCGGGGCCGAAGTCGCGGCGGACCCGGTCCACGTCCGAACTGAACAGCCGCACGACGGAGCGCATCGGGATGTACTCGCCGAACGGCTGCACATGGCGCTTGTCGTAGGTGTTCACCGGACCGCGGACGGGATCCCACTCGATCAGGGTGTTACGGAGCTTTCCGGTGTCCGGGGTGACCACCGCTCCGACGACCGTCGGCACCCCGATGGCCTTCACGGCCTCGTCGATGACGAGACGTGCGTCGGCGTTGCGGTACGGGTCGAGATCCGAGGAGTTCTCGGGCCACAGCACGAAGTCCGGCTTGGCCACCTTCCCCGCCTTGACCTCCGCGGCGAGCTCCTCGGTACGGCGCACATGGTTGTCGAGCACCGCGCGCCGCTGGGAGTTGAAGTCGAGTCCGAGGCGGGGCACATTGCCCTGGATCGCGGCCACGGTGGCGGTGCCGTCCTCGGCCGTGTCGTCGACGAGCGGCAGCGCCGCGAGCGCCGCCGTCACCGGGACCAGCACGGTGAGCAGTGCGGCGGCCAGGGGACCGCGCGGCAGCACGCCGGTACGCCGGAAGTCGATCACCCGCCTGACCGTCTCGTACAGCCCGAGGCCGCACAGCGCCACCGCGAAGCCGAGCAGCGGTGTGCCGCCCACCGCGGCGAGCGGCAGGAAGACGCTGTCCGCCTGGCCGAACGCGATCTTGCCCCAGGGGAAGCCGCCGAACGGCACCCTGGCGCGAGCCGCCTCACCGGCGATCCACACCGCCGCGCCCCACACGGGCCAGGCCGGAAGCCGGCTGACCGCGGCCATGCCCATACAGGCGACCGCGACGAAGACCGCCTCGATCGCCGCCAGCGCGATCCACGGCAGGGGGCCCACCTCTTCGCCGGTCCAGCTGAGCAACGGCAGCAGGAAGCCGAGACCGGTCAGATAGCCGAGACCGAACGCGGGCCGCAGCCGGCGCCCGTACAGGGACCAGCCGAGCAGGGCGAAGGCGGGAAGCGCCAGCCACCACAGGGGCCTGGGCGGGAAGCTCAGGAAGAGCAGCACTCCGGCCAGAGCCGCGGCCCCGGGCCGGACGAACCGGCGCAGCAGCGGCCGGAGCCCGGAGGGGGCGGACGGTGGAGTGTCGAGGGCGGTGACGGTGGCGCTCACCTGGCGGAGTCTACGGCGGCAGGCGGTGCGGGCGGCATTCCGGTCCGGCGACCGCCCGTGGCAGCGGAAGCAACGTTCCTGCGCAAGCCATCCACAAAACCGTGTCTCTGCCGTTACCGTGTGCGCCAGCCGTGCCGCCGGACGCGGTCGGCTGCTGCGGCGGGGGCTGCCACGGGTCCGGGGGGTCGGCGGAATGCATGCACCGTACGACCGGTCGGCGACGCGCCAACGCGGCGTCGCGACCGATGTCGCCGGTGTCGTCGTCCTCGGCGCGTGCGCGGCCTGGTCACTGATCAGCGCGACCGGCCGGGAGGCCAGACCGGAAGGCGTGCTGCTGGCGGTGTTCGCCGTCGCCGCCGGATACGCCTTCGGCCGCATCTGCGGCACGCTGCTGCCGGTCGCCGCGGCTTCGGCCGTCTCCCTCGCCGCCCTCGGACTGGCGATGGCCTCACCGGAGGGCGTACCCGGCGCGGGCGCGGGCGACCCCCTTCAGCCCGGGCACACCGGAGCGGCCGCCGCCCTGCTGGTCCTGGCCGCGGGCGCCGCCTCCTGCGGAGCCTGCGCAGCCCGGCCTCCGGTGCTGCGGCTGGCGCTTCGGGGACTGGCGCTGGCGGTCGCGTGCACCGCGCTGTGGCTCGGATCGGTGGCCGGATTCGCTGCCGCGACCGCTGTGCTGCTCTGCTCGCTGGCGGCCGCGCGTATGCACCGCCGGACAGCACCTCTCGGAGCGCTTGCCCTGGTGACGGGCCTGTTGGTCGCCACATCGTGGGGAGTCGCCGAGGACGCCCTGCCGGACGGGCTCACGGTGTCCCTGGAGGGGCAGCTGACGCAGAACCGGGTCGCGCTCTGGCACGACGCGGTCGAGCTCGCCGAGGACGATCCCCTGCGCGGAGTCGGACCGGACCGCTTCGGCCTGCTCAGTCCCACGGCACAGCAGGTGGCGGGCTCGGACGGCAAACCGCACTCCGCCTCGCTGCAACAGGCCGCCGAGCAGGGCGTGGTGGGCGTGGTGCTGCTGGGCGCGGCCTTCGGCTGGATGCTGTACGGGCTGTGGCGTTCACCCCGCTCCACCCCGGTGGTCCTGAGCGCGGGTGCGGCGCTCACGGCCCTCGCGGCGCTGGCGAGCCTGGGCAACGCACTGAGCTTCGCGCCGGTCACGGTCGGTGCGGGGCTGCTGGCGGGCCTGGCGACCGCGCGGGTGGCCGGCGGTGATCCGGCGGAGACGGGCGACGACCCGGCCCCGGCGGCAGTGCGCGCACGCTGACGGACGCGCGCTGACGGTCAAGGACATGTCGGAGGCCGGTCGGAGCGGGACGGCACCCGCACATCACGCGCACCTCGGCCGAGCGACGGGCGGAGCGTCAGGCCTTGGCCGCCGTGCCCGTGCCCCTGCGCAGCCCGTCGCGAATGGCCAGGACGGCGGCTTCCGCATCATCGACCGTCACCGTGAACACTCTGCCGTCGCCCAGAGTGACGACGATGCCCTCACCGCGCCGTACGACGACCGCGGTGCCCTTCTCCGGGCGCCAGCGGTAACCCCAGCCGCCCCACTGCCTCGGGGTGACCTTGGCGGCGACTTCCGCGCCGACGACGTGCGACAGCGGAATCCGCCGGCGCGGCAGGCCCATGTGACCGCAGCGCACCTCGACGGCGTCGCTGTCCACCTTCACCGCCACATGGACGAACGCGAGGGTGCCGTACAGGATCAGCAGACCGGCGGCGACACAGCCGATCACCGACATCAGCAGAGGGGCGATACCGGAGGTCCACTGGGAGGCAACCGCCAGCTCCACACCCAGTGCGACAAAGGCGGCACCCGCCGCGGCGAGCAGCCACTGCATACGGTTCGTCGCTCGGCCGGTCCACACAGCGGGGGCGGGCTCCGCGGACGCATAAGAATCTCGGGCGAGGTCCTTCATGGAAGGAGAGTACCCAGCAACTGCCGCCGCAGCATGGGGTCCGTCACGAGGATCACGCCGACGTGCCGCACCAGCAGGCGGGGCTCACCGTCGGTACGCGGATCTCACGTTCAGTGCGCGGAGCTCACTGTCCGCAGCAGCCGGCCCTCCGCGTAGTGCGCCGCCTGGGCCGGCAGGACCTCGTCGCGGCCGCTGAGCAGCACCGTCAGCCGGCTGCTCGGGGCGGCGTCGGGGGCCGGGAGCTCGCCGAGGCGCCGGAGCGCCTGCGCGGCGACCGCGTCGGCCGAGCCGTGCAGGGTCACGGGCCGTCCCACGGCCGCGCGGATGCGCTCAGCGACCAGTTCGTAGTGCGTGCAGCCGAGGACGACGGCGCGGACATCGCGTGGCGTGAGAGCGGCCGCCGCGGCCACCGCCCGGTCGATGGCATCCTCGTCGGCCTGCTGCACCGCGTCGGCGAGTCCGGGACACGGGACCTCCGTGACCGCGACGGAGTCGGCGAAGTCCCGGATGAGCGCGCGCTGGTAAGGGCTGCCGGTGGTGGCCGGCGTCGCCCAGATCGCGACCGGTCCCCCGCCCGCCGACGCGGGCTTGATGGCCGGGACCGTACCGATGACGGGGATCGCCGGCTCCAGCTCGGCGCGCAGCGCCGGGAGTGCGTGCACGGACGCGGTGTTGCAGGCGATGATCAGGGCGTCCGGTGCATGGGCGACGGCCGCCCGGGCGACCGTGAGCGCCCGTTGGGTCACATCGTCCGGTGTGCGCGGCCCCCATGGCATGTTGTCGGGGTCCGAGGAGAGGACGAGATCCGCGTCCGGCCTCAGCCGGCGCACCGCGGCGGCCGCCGGGAGGAGGCCGATTCCGGAGTCCATGAGCGCGATCTTCACCCGGTCACCATAGTCGACCACCCTTGCGGGGCCGGTCCGGTGGGGCAGACTGCGGCACATGAGCGCCGTTGCCTGGATCGCCCTCGGATCGCTGGCCGCCTGGGGATGGCTCCTGCTGGGCCAGGGCTTCTTCTGGGTCACGGACCAGCGGTTGCCGCGCCGCGAGGACCTCGCGGCCTGGCCGGATGTCGCCGTCGTCGTGCCCGCGCGCGACGAGGCCGGGTCCCTTCCCGCGAGCCTGCCCTCCCTGCTGGCCCAGGACTACCCGGGACGGGCGCAGATCGTTCTGGTCGACGACGGAAGCACGGACGGCACCGGAGAGGTGGCGCTCGCTCTGGCCGAGCGGTACGGCGGGCTGCCGCTGCGCGTCGTGACCCCCGGCGAACCGGAGCCCGGCTGGACGGGGAAGCTGTGGGCCCTGCGGCACGGCATCGCCCTGGCGAAGGAGCACGAGCCGGAGTATCTGCTGCTCACCGACGCCGACATCGCCCACGCGCCGGACAGTCTGCGGGAGTTGGTGGCCGCGGCCCGCACCGGCGGACTCGATCTCGTCTCCCAGATGGCACGTCTGCGGATCGCGACCGGCTGGGAACGCCTCGTGGTGCCCGCCTTCGTCTACTTCTTCTCCCAGCTCTATCCGTTCCGGTGGGTCAACCGGCCGGGTGCGCGCACCGCGGCAGCGGCCGGCGGCTGTGTGCTCCTGCGCACCGAGGCCGCCGAGCGCGCGGGCGTACCGGTCACGATCCGGCATGCGGTGATCGATGACGTGTCCCTGGCGCGCGCGGTGCAGCGGTCCGGCGGGCGCATCTGGCTGGGGCTCGCCGAGAAGGTGGACAGTGTACGGCCCTATCCGCGCCTGGCGGATCTGTGGCGGATGGTGTCGCGCAGCGCGTACGCCCAACTCCTGCACAGTCCCCTGCTGCTGGCGGGCACGGTCGTCGGGCTCACGCTGGTGTACCTCGTGCCGCCCGTCGCGCTGTGCGCCGGGATCCTCCGGCACGACCCCGCGGCCGGCTGGGCCGGGGGTCTGGCCTGGGCGGTGATGGCGGCGACGTATCTGCCGATGCTGCGCTACTACCGGCAGACGCCGCTGCTCGCCGCGGCGCTGCCCTTCACCGCGCTGCTCTATCTGCTGATGACGGTCGATTCGGCGGTGCAGCACTACCGTGGCCGGGGTGCGGCGTGGAAGGGGCGTACCTACGCTCGCCCCAGTGCCACACCGGAGTCCTGACCGCCGAACCGGCCGGCGCCCGTCACTTCCGGCCGGGCGTCCAGTTCATGCCCCACCCGTAGGTGTAGTCGACGGTGCGCTGCGGGCTGACGCCGCGCTCCGGGACGAGGAAGCGGGCCTCGCGCTGGACGACGAGGTCCGAGCCCGTGTTGGTGATCAGCGCGAGCGAGCAGACGGTGGAGGGAACGGTGCACTCACCGAGCGAGAAGTCGATGGGTGCTCCGTGCTGCGGCTGGAGCGTGACCGTCGCGTCGAGGTCGGCGAAGCTGCGGGCGCCTTCGTAGATGGTCACGAAGATGACGACGCGGCGGATCTGGTCCTTGTGGTCCAGGTTGATGGTGAGGTTCTCGCCGGACGTGCCGCCGGTGCGGTCGTCGCCGTCGAGGTGGATGAACGGAGGCTGGTGCAGCGCGCCGAAGGCGTTGCCGAGGGCCTGTACGACTCCCTTGCGCCCGTCGGTGAGTTCGTAGAGCGCGCACAGGTCGAGGTCGAGGTCTCCGTGCATGGCGACGGCACGGCCGAGCTTGGCTCCCCACCCCTTGAACTGCTTACGCACCTGCCAGCTGAGGTTGACCCGCATGGCGCCCGATGTGCCGCCCTGCTTGGTGAGCGAGACGGACGGAGCGTCCTTCGTCAGCGTGACCTTGGTCAGCCGTACGGGAGCCGGGGCCTGCGGGGCGGCCGGCGGGGTGGGCGGCGCGACGGGCGCGGGTGCGACAGGAGCGGGAGGAGGCGTGAGTGGGGCGGGAGCCGGCGGGACCGGCGCCGCCTGCGGCTCGTCGACCGAGATGCCGAAGTCCGTGGCCAGACCCGCGAGTCCGGTGCTGTAGCCCTGACCGACCGCGCGGAACTTCCACGCCCCTTGGCGCCGGTAGAACTCACCGAGCACGAAGGCCGTCTCGACGGACGCGTCCTGGCTGTCGTAGCGCGCGATCTCCGCGCCGCTGGACGCGTCCACCACCCGGATGTAGAGCCCGGGGACCTGGCCGAAGCTGCCGCCGTCCGCGGAGGCCGCCAGCACGATCTTCTCGATCGCCCCCTCCACCTGCCCCAGGTCCACCCACATCAGGTCCGTCACACCGCCGGACCCGTTCTGCTTCCCTTCGTGGCGTACCGCCCCCGAGGCGTGCGAGGCCTGGTTGTAGAAGACGAAGTCCGCGTCGGAGCGGACCTTGCCCGAGCCGGTGGCAAGAAGCAGCGCCGAGGCGTCGACATCCGGTACGCCAGGACTTGAACGCCAACCCAATTCGACGCGCACCTGCTGCGCCGCCACCGGAGTATTGGCTCCTTTAAGCATGGACATGCTCGCCCCCATCGCGAGTCGGAGTGTCCGGAAAAGTTCACTGGGCGCCAACCTAATCCTCACAGGGCCTCCAGCGCCCGTGCCGACCCGTGGGTAACCCGCTCTCAGCTTGCCCTTTACAAGGCCGATGCTCTGCCGCGCGACCGATTTTCCCGGGTTCGCTCGCATTGGGGATCCGTGGCCACTCGCATCTCCCGAAACAACCCTCTTATCGGACTCCCCAACCAGCACATCGTGGGCTTAACTTATGGCCATGACCTCCCCCCGCTCCACCTACGGCGGCGGTTACTACTCCGCTCCGTCGTTCCCCGACACCCCCATCTACGACTCCCTCGTCGCAGAGCGGGGCACGCCTCAGATCGCCCCGATCCGAGTGCCCTCCGCGTACGACGGTCCGAGCAGCTATCTGCCGGCCCTCCCCTCGGCGCTGCCCGCCCTCCCGGCGGCTCCGTCCCCGTCTCCGTCCTACGGTTATCCGCAGCAGATGCAGCAGCCGATGCCTCTGCAGCAGGCGACCGCGTACATCCCCCAGCAGCCGTCCGTGCCGCGCGGCTACCCGGGACCGCAGCAGCCCCAGCAGCAGCGTCCGGTGCCGAGCGGGTACGAGGCGATGCGCCCGGCCGCGGCCAGGCCCGTGCAGGCCCAGCCGGTCTACAACGACCCGTACAACCGCCCGTACCAGGGCGGCGGGTACTGATCGCGCCGTAGTCCTCACGTCCACCCCGGTCACATCGGTGGCGGGGTCCACACCCGGCGAGGCGGCCATCGCGCCGCAGGGGCTCGCCGGGGACCGTCGGTGGATGCACCACCCTGTCCGGTCCTCGGCTCTTCTGTACTGAAGAGCCGTTCTATGGGAACCCTGTGCCGTGGCACGCGCGTTGAGCGGTCGACGGGAGCGCCGCGGCGAAGGGGTGATGTTCCTCTCTCTTCGCGCATCCCGTGCGTATGCCGTGCCGTTGGTGGCTATCACGGACGCGGAAGGGGGTGCAGGTCATGCGATCAGCCACGGGAGTCTGGCGTTGGCGGCGCAATACCCTGCGCCGGGCGACCGACCTCGCCGAGGCATGGGTGGCGTTGATCGCCGCCCTCCTTCTCCTCACCGCGACCCCGGTGGTCGGCTGGATCGCGGGGTCCCTCGCCGACACGTCGTTGAGGCAGTCGGCGCGCACGCAGCTCGAGAACCGCCACCAGGTCACCGCGACGGTGCTCCGTGACGCCCCGCCGGCCAGGGCGTCGGCCTACGACCCCGAGTCCGCCGCCCGCGACAAGGGCCGGGCGGTCGTGGCCCGCTGGACCGCGGCGGACGGCAGCAAGCACACGGGCCGGATATCCACCGTGCTCCCCGACCCGAGGCCGGGCGACGCGCTCACCATCTGGACCGACGAGCGGGGTCAGCCGGCCGGCCGTCCCCTGGACGCGGAGACGGCCCAGGTGCACGCCGTACTGGCGGGCGTGGTCGGGGCGTTCGCCTGCGTGGGAGTGATCGAATCCGCCAGACGACTGATCACCTGGCGGCTCCTGCGGCGCCGGTACGACCGGCTCGACCGGGCCTGGGCCGTCGTCGGTCCCGACTGGGGCCGCGCCGGAGCGGGCAGCTGACCTCCCGACTCGTCAACTCCGGCCCGTCCCGCGCGCTACGGTGGTGCGACCCCCTCGCGGGGTCCGGGGGGCGCCCCCCTCTTCAGGGCGCGGCGGAGCAATGTCACGAGGTGGGGGCAGAGCAGCACCATGGCACAGGGCACGGTCCAGGTGACGCACACCGGCACATCACGGTGGCGGCGCCGCACGGGTGAGTACGCCTCTCTCGCCGCGGCCCTGGAGGCCGCGGGGGACGGCGACATCCTCACCGTGGCCCCGGGGACGTACCGCGAGAATCTCGTGCTCCAGCGGGCGGTCACCCTGCGCGGTGCCGAAGGAGCGGTCGGCTCGGTGCGCATCGCGCCCGCCGACGGAGTGCCGCTGACCGTGCGCGCCTCGGCGACGGTCCAGGATCTGCACGTCGAGGGGCAGGATTCGGCTGCGCCCGCGCTGCTGGTGGAGGACGGCACACCCGAGCTGATCGATCTGCGGATCGTCACACGCTCGGCGGCGGGCCTGGAGGTGCGCGGCGCGGCCCGTCCCACCGTCCGCCGGTGCACGGTGGACAATCCCGCCGGTATCGGTATCGCCGTACTGGAGGGCGCGGGCGGGGTGTTCGAGGAGTGCGAGGTCGTGGCGGCCGGGCAGTCGGGCGTCTCCGTCCGTGGCGGCGCGCATCCGCGCCTGGAGCGCTGCCGCATCCATCACGCCTCGGGCGCGGGCCTGAGCGTCACAGGCGAGGGCACCGGTCTGGAGGCACTCGGCTGCGAGATCTACGAGATCAAGGGCAGCGGTGTGCAGGTCGCCTCACGCGCCACGGCCCATCTCACGGACTCCAGCGTGCACCGCACCTCGGCCGACGGGATCACGCTGGACACCGACGCCGTACTCACGCTCTCCGACTGCGACATCCACGACATTCCGGAGAACGCGGTCGATCTGCGGTCCCGCTCGGTGCTGACCCTGACCCGTTCCACGGTGCGCCGCTTCGGGCGCAACGGGCTGTCGGTCTGGGACCCGGGCACCCGGGTGGACGCCAACCAGTGCGAGATACACGACAGTACGGGCGACTATCCGGCCGTATGGGTCAGCGACGGGGCCACGGCCGTCCTCGAATCGTGCCGCGTCCACGACGTGCCGGACGCTCTGTTCGTCCTGGACCGCGGTTCGCGGGTGGACGTCGTCGACAGCGATCTCACACAGGTGCGGAACACCGCGGTGTCGGTGAGCGACGGGGCGAGCGCGCAGCTCGACGACTGCCGGATCCGCGAGGTGTCGACCGGGGCGTGGTTCCGCGACCACGGCAGCGGGGGCACGCTCAGCGGCTGCACCATCGACGCCGCGCAGACCGGGGTGATCGTCACCAAGGGCGCCGATCCGCTGATCGAGCGGTGCACGGTCACCTCGCCCGCCGAGGCGGGGTTCTATGTCTCGGCGGAGGGCCGGGGCACTTTCCGCGGCTGCCGGGTGACGGGCAGCGGAGGGTACGGCTTCCATGTGATGGACGGCTGCCGCACGACGCTGAACCGCTGCCGCACGGAGCGGTGTGCCCGCGGAGGCTACGAGTTCGCGGAGCCGGACGGTCCGGTCGTCGAGGACTGCACGAGCGACGAGAGCGCGGTGCGGCCGCAGACGGAGCCGACTCCCGCCGTGGTGACGGCGACCCAGACGGCCGGTCTGCTCGGGGCGGTCCCCGCACAGCCCGCCCAGCCGACGGAGCCCGCGCCGCCGGCCGAGCCGGTGCGCACCTCGGGTGCCGTGCTCGGCGAACTGGACGGGCTGGTCGGC
The DNA here is from genome assembly GCF_032229325.1 of Streptomyces sp. AM8-1-1. Taxonomy (NCBI): domain Bacteria; kingdom Bacillati; phylum Actinomycetota; class Actinomycetes; order Kitasatosporales; family Streptomycetaceae; genus Streptomyces; species Streptomyces sp. AM8-1-1. The sequence goes on along the minus strand of NZ_CP135086.1, from coordinate 7,247,331 downwards.
CTGGACAGTGTCAAGCGCGAGGTCCGCACGCTCACCAACATGATCGAGGTGGGCAGGCGCCGCCAGGAGGCGGGGCTGAAGGCCGCCTCGGTGCGCCGGCATCTGGTGTTCACCGGCTCCCCCGGCACCGGCAAGACGACCGTGGCCCGGCTGTACGGGGAGATCCTGGCCTCGCTGGGTGTGCTGGAGCGCGGTCATCTCGTCGAGGTGTCCCGGGTGGACCTGGTCGGTGAGCACATCGGCTCCACGGCGATCCGTACGCAGGAGGCGTTCGACCGGGCTCGCGGCGGGGTGCTGTTCATCGACGAGGCCTACGCCCTGTCGCCCGAGGACTCGGGGCGTGACTTCGGCAAGGAGGCCATCGACACCCTGGTGAAGCTGATGGAGGACCACCGGGAGGCGGTGGTGGTCATCGTCGCGGGCTACACCGCGGAGATGGAGCGCTTCCTGTCGGTCAACCCCGGTGTGGCGTCCCGTTTCTCACGGACCATCACCTTCCAGGACTACGAGGCCGACGAGCTCCTGCGGATCGTGGAGCAGCAGGCAGAGGACCACGAGTACCGGCTCGCGGAGGGCACGGACGACGCGCTGCTGAAGTACTTCACGGCGCTGCCCAAGGGGCCCGCGTTCGGCAACGGCCGTACCGCGCGGCAGACGTTCGAGTCGATGGTGGAGCGGCACGCGGGCCGGGTCGCCGAGCTCACCGAGATGAACACCGACGACCTGACCCTGCTCTACCCGGACGACCTGCCCGAACTGCCCTGAGCCTGGCGGGGGACGGCCGCGCCGATCCGGTCGAGCAGTTCCTGGCGCTCGGTGCGGAAAGCCGGATCGGCCTGGTAGTCGGAGTGGCCCAGAATCGGTTCGGGCAACGGGTGCCGGCGTGAACGGCCGTATATCAGCGGGTCCTTGAGCGCCGCCCGGTCGACATCGGGGTGGTCGCCCCCGGCCGGCACGCGGACGGGCCCGCCGATCGGGTCGGTGACCCGCCAGAGGTTGCGCCAGCAGTCCAGTTCGCCGCGCAGCTCGCGCAGCGCCGTGGGTCCGAAGTAGGCGGGGAACCAGCGGCCGTAGAGCCGCTCCAGCGGGGATCCGTACGTCAGCAGGGCGACCCGGCGGCGGGTCTCCGGCGGGAGCTGCCAGACGGCCGAGGCCGCCAGCACACTGCCCTGGGAGTGGCCGGAGATGACGAGCCGTCCGCCGGTCCGTTCGGTCCAGGTGCACATGCGCCAGGTGAGGTCGGGAACGGCTCGCTCCGCGTAGCACGGTGGCGCGAAGGGGTGTGCGGCGCGCGGCCAGAAGGTGCCGACGTCCCACAGGATGCCGATGGTGCGCCGGGCGGAGGCGTCGCGGTAGGCACGGCGGCCCCAGGTCACGAACAGTATGAAACCGAAGCCGATCAGCCAGGAGCCCAGGGACTGCGCGGTGTCGGCGACGGACTCGACGAACCCGCCGCTGCCGGCGAACGCCTCTCCCGGCACGGCTCCCCCGGCCCACGCTCCGGCGACGGCCCCGGCACCGAGCAGCAGGGTGGCGCCGGAGACGATGCCGACGAGCCAGGGGGCGTCGTCGGTCAGGCCCGCCCGGGCCCGGGTGCCGGCGATCCGCCGCGTCCGTACGGCGTCGGGGCGCTCCGCGTCGTACTCCGACTCGACGCCCTCGGCGATGCGGCGGCCGGTCAGCCAGGTCCGGACGCCGAGGACGGCCGCCGGGACGAGGAGGAGCACCAGCAGCACGGGGATGACGGACGCCTGCCAGCTGAGCAGCACGGGCGGTCCGGGGATGGTGCCCTCGCCGTCCATGCCGGGGGTGCCCGGGCCGTCCAGCCAGTCGGCGACCCGCTGGGCGACGCCTCCGGTCATCACCCCGCCGAGCGCGCAGGCGAGCATCGCGACGGCGGGGCCGCCGAGACCGTGCAGGACGGTCCGGGCGTCGCGCGCGTGCCGGTGGAGCGCCCGGGCCGCGACGGCGAGGGCGACGACCAGTGCGCCCTGGGCGACGGTGATGACCCCGAAGGTGACATCGCCGGGGAGGGTGCCGCTCGACCTCCACCCGGGCCGGGACCAGCAGGCGTACAGCAGGGATAGCGCGAACAGGGCGAGTGCGGCGCCGGGCAGCACGCTGACGGTGACGCGGTCCAGCCGGGCGTCCATCCGGCGCTCGCTGCGGCCCCGGCGGAAGACGACCCGCAGCACGGCCAGGAGCCCGACGGCGAGTGCGGCCTCGATCAGCCATCCGCAGACCGCGAGCGGGGTGCTGCCGGCTCCCCGGTCGTGCCGGGCGGCGGCTCCGGCGACGGCGGCGGAGACGGTGAGGAAACCGGCCGCGGTGTGCGCGGCACGCAGCCGGGCGACGAGCCGTCGGCCGTACCAGAAGCCGGGCCTGCCGAGCGCGGGACGCAGGGCCGGGCCTTTGGTGTGTCCCTCGTCGTCCTTCGGCCCGGCCTCGCCCTCCGGCACGTCCTGGCCGCTCGGCGGCCGCTGCGACTCGTACGCGCTCCAGGTGCGGTTGGACAGATACCAGAGCAGGCCCACCAGCGCGGCCGGGAGCAGGGAGGCGAGCGCGAGCCGGCGGCCGGGCTGCGACCACCAGCCGCCCTGGGCGCTCGAGATGAATCCGAGCCACGACCGGTCGGCTGCGCAGGCGGCCGAGCCCGCGCACTGCCAGGCGACGAGGTCGAGTGCCACCTCGCAGGCGGCGGCGGTGAGCAGCACGGTGAGGCTGAGGGCGAGGAGCCGCACCAGGACCCCGTAGGTCCGGGTCGTCCGCCGGCGGCCCCGGGCGCGCGGCCGCATCCAGTGCGCGAGGTTGACGACCATGAACGGCAGCAGGAGGAGCCACAGGGCCCGTGCGCTGTTGCCCGAGGTGAGGTTGGACCAGCAGTACGCCTCGGGGATGGGCCGGTCGGCGTACAGCTCGGGCCGGTGTTCCGCCTCCTCGTCCTCGGTACGGCGGAAGACGGCGGCCTTCTCGTCGCCGGAGACCCGCACCGTGCGGGGGTCGCCGAGCATGTCCTGCGGGGTCGCACCGCCGACGCCGTGGACCAGCAGCTCGAGCGCGGGCCCTCCGTACTGCGGTACCGGAGTGGCAGGGGACACTTCTGTGACTCGCTCTCTCGGTGGGAGGATCGATCCGTGCGCGACCGCGCAGTGTTCATGCCCCAGAATCCGGGATCTCAGCTGTTCACCGCACCGCTCTCACCGAATCTCCGCGAGCCCGGGGCGTGCGGGCCGTGCGAGGATGAGAAACCTTGACCTCGGACGCTCACGACGACGTGAAAGGACCGGCCCCGGCAGTGACGGACAACCAGAACCTGCTCGCGGAGCAGCGGCGTGCTCTGATCCTCGACGAGGTACGCAGGCGCGGCGGGGTTCGGGTCAACGAACTCACCCGCAAGCTCAATGTCTCCGACATGACCGTGCGCCGGGACCTGGATGCGCTGGCCCGCCAGGGAGTCGTGGAGAAGGTCCACGGCGGTGCGGTGCCGGTGGTCGAGGCGAGCACCCACGAGCCGGGGTTCGAGGCCAAGTCGGCGCTGGAGCTGAGCGCCAAGGAGGACATCGCGCGGGCTGCGGCGCAGATGGCGGTGCCCGGCAGCGCGATCGCCCTGTCCGGCGGGACCACCACGTACGCGCTCGCGCATCATCTGCTGGATGTGCCGGATCTGACGGTGGTGACCAACTCGGTGCGGGTGGCGGACGTGTTCCACGCCGCGCAGCGCGCGGGAGCGACCGCCGGTCCGCGGCCGGGCGGCGCGACGGTGGTCCTGACCGGTGGTGTGCGTACGCCGTCGGACTCGCTGGTGGGTCCCGTCGCCGACCAGGCGATCCGCTCGCTCCACTTCGATGTGCTGTTCCTCGGGGTGCACGGGATCTCGGTGGAAGCGGGGCTGTCCACGCCGAACCTGGCGGAGGCGGAGACGAACCGCCGCTTCGTACAGGCCGCGCGGCGGGTGGTGGTGGTCGCCGACCACACCAAGTGGGGGACGGTGGGCCTGAGTTCGTTTGCCGCCCTTGCGGAGATCGACACGCTGGTCACGGACGCCGGGCTGTCCGCGGAGGCGCGCGAGGAGATCGCGGAGCATCTGCCGGGTCTGGTGGTGGCGGGCGGTCCGGAGAGTTCCGGGCAGGACGGACAGGAGGGCTGACCCCGGTGACGGCGTTCCGGCTGACGCGAGCGGTGACACTGACCGCGGACGAGGCGTGGAGCCGGGTCACCGACTGGCGCTCCCATGCGGCGCAGGTGCCGCTCACTCGGCTGTCCTCGGTCTCCGGGGTGCCCACCGGCGAGGGCACGCTGTTCGTCGTGCGCTCAGGGGTGGGACGGGTCGGCTTCGACGATCCGATGGAGGTCGTGCGCTGGGTCCCGCCGGATGGGGATGGCACGGCCCGCTGCCGGCTGGAGAAGCGGGGCCGGGTGATCACCGGTTGGGCGGAGATCGAGGTGGAGCCGCAGGGCGCGGGGGCGGTGGTGGTGTGGACCGAGGAGCTGCGGATCCGGCTGCTGCCGCGGGTCCTGGATCCGCTGGTCGTCCGCGTGGGGCGGGTGGTGTTCGGCCGGGCGCTGGACGGGCTGTTGCGGGGACGCGAGCGCTGAACGGGGCCGGGCCCGCGGGAGCGGGCGCCGCACGGGCAGTTGCGGGTCGCGGCCACTGAGCGGGACCGGGCCCGTAGGAACGAGCGCGCTGGACGGACTGTTGCGGAGGCACGGACACTGAGCGAGGCCCGGCCCGCAGGAGCAGGCGCCGGACGGGCAGTTGCGGGTCGCGGCCACTGAGCGGGACCGGCCCCAAAGGAACGAGCGCTGGACGGGCAGTTGCCGGTCGCGGCCACTGAGCGATTGCCGCGCCGGGACCGGGCCGGCGTCTCCACTACACCGAGCCGGCCGCCTCGAAAGCACCCGGGCGGCGCAGCCCGAACGCACCCGGGCGGCGCAGCCCGAACGCACCCCCTCCGGGAGTCCCGAGCAGGCCCGTGCGTGCCCTCGCGACACGCCGCCTGTGTGACCGTCGCACGATTTTGTCGTTTGACGTGGCGAATGAGAGCGCACCGCACATCCGGAAGGCCCAGCACCGATGCCGACACGCCAACAGCCGCCCGCAGGCGCCGTAGCTGCCGGGCTTCCCGGGATCGACGAGGCGGAAGCAACCCTCATCGAGCACTATCCCCGGCTCGTCCGTCTCGCCTATCTGACACTGCCCGCGTCGCTGGGCCGCCACCGGCGGGTTCTCGCCGCGCACTCCACGGTCCAGCGGGCACTGCCCCGCGCCCACCGCTCGCAGCGCACGCCGCGGCTCCCCGCTCAGCGCGGCACGGAGGCGTCCACCTATCTCTGGGTGCGTGCCCGGGTGCTGCGGGCCGCCCTGCGCCACGAGCGGCGGCCGCGCTGGTGGCCCGCCCGCGCCGCGGGTTCCACGCTGCGGTGGCCCGGACTGCCCCTCGTGGTGGGTCTGCGCCTGTTTCCGAGCGCCGGCGGGGCCGAGGAACTCGCCCTCGACCAGGCGCTGTCGGCGCTGGCCGCACCCGCGCGAGCGGCGTTCGCGCTGACCGTGCTGGAGGGCCTGTCCGAGCAGGAGGTCCTGGCACTGCTGAAGGAGGCGGGGGCGGCCGATCCGGAGGAGGCGCTGTGGTCCGCCGCACGGCTGCGGCGTGCCGGCAACGGCCGTACCGAATCGCTCCTGCGCAGCGCGGAGTTCGATCCCTGCGCCGTCCAGACGCGCCCCACGGATCTGCTCCGCCGCCGGCAGCGTGCCCGTTCGGTCGCCGCCGGCGCGGCGTTCGTCGTGATCGCCGCCGCGGTGGTGGCGGTGTCCGACGAGGCGAACCGCGATGCCGGCCCGGTGTCGGCCATGGACGCGCGGGAGGTGGCCCTGGCCCGGGCGCTTGACCCGGAGTTGCTCGAACACGCCCCGCGCGACGAGTGGGCGGACACCTCCCGGATCGACTTCTCGGTCTGGCCGGCCCGCGGGGACCGGGTGAACGACACGGCGCTGCTGGAACGGGCTCTGCGCGCGTGGGCCCGGCCGGACGCGGAGCTGAAGGTCTCGGCCACCGCGGACACGGCCAAGGTCCCTCCGGCGAAACCACCCCGGCTGCTGTTCGCGGGCGACTGGGACGGAGCGGCCGTGGTACTGCTCCACGAGGGCGAGCGGGTCGTGCGCTATGCCGAGCCGGTGTTCGGCGACGGCCCCGCGGCGCTCGACTTCGCCCGTACGGACAACGCCGATGTGACGACCGCCGCCGCATTGGTCGTGAGCCGTACCGCGTCCGGTGCCCGCTATCTGCTGGCGCCGTGGATCGCGCAGACCACCACGCGTGATCTGCTGGCGCCCGACAGCCCCGCACGGGATCTCGGCGTCTCCGCCGACGGGGTCACCGCGATGGTGCCGAGCCCGGCGCCCGGCGGCTCGTGTTCCTCGTGGCCCGTGCTGCAACTGCGGTCGTCGGAGCGGATCGTGGAGAACCACGCGTTCCTGGTGACCGACCTCGGGGATCTCGCTCCGGTCCATCTCACCCACACCCCGCCGCCGTCGTCCGGCGCTCCGGCGCGGCAGCCGCGCGAGGCGACCGGTGGTCCCGCGCTGACCGGCTGGGCGCGTGGCGCCTGTCTGCTCGCCACGCTGCGCGGGTCCGGCGTACGGGCCGTCAACAACTGGACGTACGCAGAGCAGGAGTTGCCCGACAAGGGCGGACGGGCGGCCTGGGTGTGCACCCGTGCCGACACCTGGCGCGGGCGCGGCCGGGTGCTGGTGCAGTTCCAGCCGCCGGCCGGGTCGGCGACCGCGCCGGGGGTCGTGGTGGCCGAGGCGAAGGACTCGGCGGCCTGCAGCAGGTTCGGGCAGCATGTGCTGGCGGGCACGCACTGGCGGTCTCCGTCGGGCAGATGGTTCCTGCTGGCGGCCGGCAGTCGGGCGGTCACGCGGATCTCCGCGTCCGGAGCAGTGACGGCCGGAGCCGCGGGTCCGACGATGGCCGTGCCCGCGCCCCGGGACGCTCGGGTGACGCTGTCGGGCCGGATGCGGGGCGGGGAGAGCCTCTCCGCGCTCGGGGGCTGACGCCGACCGCTCTGTGGGGGCGGACAATTGACAAGTTGTCAGTTACGGTGTGGGCCCCGCTCCCTGCACCGGAGGTACGGTCCATGCCCCGCCGACTCCACCCCGTGGAACTCGACTTCCCCGAGTCCGCCCCCGTACGTCTGGTCTTCACCGGCGACGTCTCCGCCTCCCCGGAGGCGGTGTACCGGGCGCTCGCCGAGGACGTGACGGACTGGCCGGCCTGGTTCGACGCGGTGTCCTCGGCCGTCCCCACCCGCGACGGCGCGGGCCGGGACGTGAAGCTCAAGGGCGGCGTCTTCTTCAGCGAGACGGTCATGGCGACGGACCCCCATGAGCGTTACGCGTACCGGGTGGACACGACCAACGCACCTGGTCTGCGGGCCCTGTTGGAGGAATGGGTGATCACTCCGACGGCACAGGGCAGCCGCGTGCGGTGGACCTTCGCCGTGGACGGTCCGGCGCCGGTGCGCGCCCTGCTGCGGCTGAGCCGAGCGGGCCTCGGCACGTCCTTCCGGCGTGCGATACGCCGGCTGGACCGCAGGCTCGCCCGGTCCGCCACATCCTGACCGCCCACTTGGGGCCGCGTCAGTCGGGCCAGACGCCCGTCGACAGGAAGCGCTCCAGGGTCGCGGTGTACGGAGCGATGTCCAGACCCTGTCCTGCCAGCCACGCGTCGGAGTAGTACTTGTCCAGATAGCGGTCGCCCGGGTCGCAGAGCAGGGTGACGACACTCCCCCGCTGTCCGTCCGCCACCATCTCCGCGATGATCCTCAGCGCGCTCCACAGACCGGTGCCGGTGGAGCCGCCCGCCTTGCGCCCGATGGCCGCGTCCAGTGCCCTTACGGCCGCGACGCTGGCCGCGTCGGGCACCTTCATCATCCGGTCGATGGCTCCGGGCACGAAGCTCGGCTCCATGCGCGGCCGGCCGATGCCTTCGATACGGGAACCGCAGTCGGTGCTGGCCTGCGGGTCGCTCTGGGTCCACCCCTCGAAGAAACAGGAGTTCTCCGGGTCTGGGACACAGATGCGGGTGTCGTACTGCATGTAGTGCACATAGCGGGCCACGGTCGCGGAGGTGCCGCCCGTGCCGGCCGTGGCGACGATCCACGTGGGGCAGGGGTACCGCTCGAGCCGCAGTTGCTGGTAGATCGACTCTGCGATGTTGTTGTTGCCGCGCCAGTCGGTGGCTCGCTCGGCGTAGGTGAACTGGTCCATGTAATGGCCGCCGGTCCGCTCGGCGAGTGCCGCCGACTCCTCGTACATCCTGCGGGAGTCGTCCACGAAGTGGCACCGGCCGCCGTGGAACTCGATCAGCCGGATCTTTTCGGTACTGGTGGTGCGCGGCATCACCGCGACGAAGGGGACGCCGATCAGCTTGGCGAAGTACGCCTCGGAGACGGCCGTGGAGCCGCTGGACGCCTCGATGACGGGCTTGCCAGGCCGGATCCAGCCATTACAGAGGCCGTAGAGGAAGAGGGAACGGGCCAGCCGGTGCTTGAGGCTGCCGGTGGGGTGGGTGGACTCGTCCTTGAGGTAGAGGTCGATGCCCCACTCCTCGGGCAACGGGAATCTGAGCAGGTGCGTGTCCGCCGAACGATTGGCGTCCGCCTGGACCTTGCGGACCGCCTCCTTCAGCCAGGCCCGGTACTGCGGGTCGCTTCGGTCGACGTCGGCGGTCGCCGTCGCCCCGTCCGTCACACGCTTCTCGTCCGTGCTCATGAGCGTCGCCCCTCGCCTTGGCCAGTACTGCATCCCTCCTGCCACAGTAAGCCCCTCACCTGCACAAACGTTGACTTTGGGCATCCATAGGAGTCGCTTGTGGGCCGGGACGTGCGCTACCTGCGGACACGTACTGGTGCACGCGGCCGGAGTTGTGCAGACTGCCAGGAGATGACCTGACGAAGGGGGCGGTGGGCCGATGGCGATGGCGGAGCCCGAGTTCCGGGCCACGGGCGTACGGATCGAACGATGGCCGCGCTCACTCACCAAGGCCGGACAGGTATTGATCAAGGACGGCAAGGTGGCCTTGCTGACGAGTTACGGCCGGGTGATCGACAGCGCCCCCGTCCGCGCGGTCAGCGCGGGCCGGCCCTGGTTCGCCGACGAGGCGAGCACGGCGGTCACGGTGAACGGCAAGCGGTACCGGCTGACCATGGGTCAGCGCAATCACCGGCCCGAAGCCCGGGCACTGGCCGGGCGTTTCCTGGACGCGGTGCGCGGCGCGGGCGGCCGCAGGGACTGAGATTCCCCACCCGGGTGCTGCCAGGTTGCGGGACCGTCGTCATTGGTTCACGCTGGTCTCACATCACTCAGGGTGCACCGGCGGTAACGCTGTGATCCAGCCCGCCGGACAAATCAGCAGCCAGCCAACTGCTGGATCCGATCCTCCGTTCTCTTCCGGACCTCATTCGGGGAGTCGCAGCCGTGATCAGCCAGCCAAGCAGGCACTGCACGGTGGAGCTCCAAGCCCTGCCGTCGCGGATCGGACAGGTCCGCAGAATCATTTCGGCGCAACTGCGCTACTGGCATCTCGATCCTCTGATCGACCAGGCAGCGCTCGGCGTCACTGAACTGCTGACCAACGTCCACCGGCATGCCGAGCCGGACAAGATGTGCACCGTGGACATCGAGCTGCTGCTCGACCGCCTCACGGTGTCCGTACAGGACAACGACCCGCGGCTGCCGACCGTGCGGGACAGCGATGCTCTCGACACGTCGGGGCGCGGTCTCGGACTGATAGCCGCCGTGAGCGACTGCTGGGGTGTGCATCCCCGGGGCGACCTGGGCAAGGCCGTCTGGTTCACGCTCTCGGCGCCGTCGGCGGCCGTTGCGCTGCCCGTGCATCCGATCGTGCACGGGGCCACCACGGAAGGGCCGTTCACCGCGGCTCCGCCGGTCGCGCCCGAGCACACCGCGATGCCGTCGACGGTGTCCAGCTGACCGGCCCCTGCCGGTGTCGCGGCAGCCCCGGTCCCGGCGGGCGTGTGAGCCCGCCGGGGACCAGCGGCCGCGGCGCCGGCGACGGTGCCAGGACGTGTTTCAGAAGGAGCGCCGTCCGCCCGCAGGGCGAGCCCTGCGGCGTCGGGTGCGCGCCATCGCAAGGCGGTGGGGGCGCCCCCGCCGGAGGCCGGGGAGATTGCCCTCGTACGGGACGTACTTGGACGACTCCGCCAACATCGCGCGTGTGCGTGCCGGGGCGTCGCGGGGCGGGCGAGACTTCTGAAACACCCCCTACTCCGTCGCGATGGCCCGCAGCACGTCCAGGCGCGCGGCACGGCGCGCGGGCCGCCAGCCCGCGACCGCTCCGGCGACCAGGCCGACGAGTGCCACCACCAGCAGTTGGACGGGCGGCACCGCGAAGGCGAAGGACGTGTCGCCCGTGCCTTCGGACGCCTTGACCAGCACCCAGCCGAGCAGTCCGCCGAGTGCGAGTCCGCCGGCCGTGCCGAACGCGGCGACCAGCACGGACTCGTAGCGCACCATGGCGCGCAGCTGGGTCCTCGTCTGGCCGACGGCCCGCAACAGGCCCAGTTCCCTGGTGCGTTCGTGGATCGCGAGGGTGAGCGTGTTGGCGATGCCCAGCAGCGCGATCACGACGGCCAGCGCGAGCAGTGCGTAGACCAGCGTGAGCATCATGTCGATGGCGCCCGCCGCGGACTGCGCGTACTCCTCGCGGGTCTGCACCTCGGGGTTTCCGTAGGCGGACACGGTCTTCTCGACGGCTGCCGTGCCGTCCGCGGTCGGCACACCGTCCTTGAAACCGACGGCGATCAGCGTGTCGGAGTCCTGGCCGCGGTGCGGGGCCCAGGCCGCGCGGGTGATGACGTAGTCGCCCGCGAGTTCCGCCTGTTCGTACACGGCGCGCACGGTGAAGGTCTTTGACGTGCCGTCCGTGAAGGTGACGTCGGCCGTCGAGCCCGGCTTCCAGCCCCGCTTCCCGGCCTCGGTGGCCGCCACGGCCATGCCGTCGCTGCCGAGCCCGTCGAGCGAGCCCCGGACCGTGCCGAGGTCGAACGCCCTGCCGAGGGCGACCGGATCGGTGACCGTCAGCTGACGGCCCGCGCCGTCGACCTCGGCGACGCCCTGGCCGAGACCGACGGCGGTCTCCACCTCGGGCAGCGCCGCGATGGCCGGGGCGAGCTTCGGGCTGAGCCCGCTGCCGCCCGCGCCGAACGAGGGTGCGCTGACCGCGACATCACCCGCGAAGGAGCGCGAGACCGTCTGGTCCATGGTGGCCTTGAGCGAGGCGCCGAAGACGGTGAAGAGCGAGACGACCGCGACGCCGATCATCAGGGCGGTGGCGGTCGCCGCCGTGCGCCCCGGGCTGCGCAGGGCGTTGCGCTGGGCCAGCCTGCCGGAGACACCGCGCAGCCGGTCGAGCGGTGCGCCCAGGATCCGTACGGCGTACGGGGACGCGACCGGGCCCAGCACCACGAAGGCGGCGAGGGCGAGGATCGCGCCGGTGGCGGCAAGCCAGATGGACGGGGCCGCGAGGACGCCGGCGAGGATGACGGCGAGGGCGGCGAGCGCCACGGCCCCGCCGGTGCGGGCACGCTTCACCGAGGCGGCCGACCGGTCGACCGCCGTCTCGCGCAGGGCCGCCAGCGGGGCGGTACGTCCGGCGCGCACGGCCGGCATCAGCGCCGAGCCGAGGCAGACGAGCACCCCGACGGCGAGCGGCAGCAGCAGGGAGAGAGCGCTGATCACGAGGCCGCCCTCGGGGAAGGGGAATCCGATGACCGGGAACAGCGCCCGCAGTCCTGCCGCGATACCGATACCGCCGAGCAGCCCGGCACCGGAGGCGACGAGCGCGACGGCGCTCGCCTCGGCGAGAGTCGAGCCGACGATCTGGCGGCGGGAGGCTCCGAGGGCGCGCAGCAGCGCGTTCTCGCGGGTCCGCTGGGCGATGACGATGGCGAAGGTGTTGTAGATGGAGAGGGTGGCGACCAGCAGGACGATGCCGGAGAAGACCAGGAGCAAGGTGGTGAACAGGCTCAGGAACTGACCGGAGATCATGTCCTGGTTCTCTTCGGTGGACGCCTGTCCGGTGATGGCCTCGACGCCTGCGGGGAGCACGGGGCGGAGCGCGTCGACCAGTTCCTGCTGACCGGTGCCGGGCCCGGCCCGCACCTGGACGGACGCTGCCTCACCGGGCTTCGGGGTGAGGTACTTCTCGGCGTCGGCCCGGGTCATACCGGTGAAGGTCACCTGCCCCATGCCGTCCTCGCCGCCGAAGGTGGCCAGCCCCACGACCGTGACCCGTACCGGGTCGGGGGTGCGCAGGACGGTGCGGTCGCCGATCTCCAGCCCGCCCGTCTCGGCGGCGCCGCGGTTGACGACGACTTCGCCGGTACGGGCGGGGGCGCGGCCCTCGGCGAGCTGATACGGGTTGAGTTCGGTGTCGGCGATCCAGTTGCCGGCGACCGTCGGAGGGCCCTGCCCGCCGATCGGCTTGCCGTCGGCACCCACGAGCTGTCCCGCGCCCTGGATGCTGGGCTCCGCGGCGGCGACGCCCTCGACCCCCTTGATGCGGGCGGCGAGGTCGGTGGGGACGTTCTGCCGGGTCCCCTGGGCGTCACCGGGGACCGTGACGACGTTGGAGCTGCGGACGACGGCGTCGGTGCCGCCATTGGCACTGGCGAACATCGTGTCGAAGCTGCCGCGCAGCGTGTCGCCCATGACGAGGGTGCCGGTGAGGAAGGCCACCCCGAGCAGGACGGCGGTGAACGTTCCCGCGAAGCGCCGCTTGTGGGCCCGCAGTGAGCTGAGGCTGAGGCGCAGGGACGCGCGGCTGCTGCTCATGCTGTCGCCTCCGCAGAGGTGTCGCGGTCGCGCGTGTCGAACGCCTTCAGACGGTCCAGGACGCGCTCGGCGGTCGGGGCTTCCATCCGGTCGACGAGCCGTCCGTCGGCCAGGAAGACGACCTCGTCGGCGTGCGCGGCGGCGACGGGATCATGGGTGACCATCACCACCGTCCGCTCGGTCCGGCGCACCGCACGGCCCAGCAGGCGCAGTACCTCTTCGCCCGAACGGGAGTCGAGGTTGCCGGTGGGCTCGTCGGCGAAGACGACGTCGGGCCGGCCGGCGAAGGCGCGTGCCACGGCGACCCGTTGCTGCTGGCCGCCGGAGAGTTCGGCCGGCCGGTGGCCGAGGCGGTCGCGCAGTCCCACGGTGTCGATGAGCGCGTCGAGCCACTCCTGGTCCGGCCGGTCGCCGGCGAGGTCCATGGGGAGGGTGATGTTCTCGGTGACGGTGAGCGTGGGGATGAGGTTGAACGCCTGGAAGACGAAGCCGATGCGCTCGCGGCGCAACAGGGTGAGCCTGCGGTCGTCGAGTGAGCTGAGGTCGGTGTCGCCGATGAGGGCCGAGCCCGATGTCAGGGTGTCGAGCCCGGCAGCGCAGTGCATCAGCGTGGACTTGCCGGAGCCCGAGGGCCCCATGATCGCGGTGAAACGGCCGGCCGGGAAGTCGACGCTCACCCCGTCCAGGGCCCTCACCTCGGTGTCGCCCCTGCCGTAGACCTTCACGGCGTCGACGACGCGCGCGGCGGCCCGCGTCCGGGTCGCGGACAGGGGGGTGGTCGCGGTCGTGGTGTTCACACCGCACCGTCCTTGCCGACGCGGCCGAACTGCTCGTCGAGCACGGACAGCCGGCGCCAGTACTCGTCCTCGTCGATCTCACCGGCGGCGAACCGGCGGCCGAGCAGGGCGATCGGCGAGTTCTCGCCGTGTGCGGGGCGCTGGTTCCAGGGGCCGGGGCCGCGGCGTCCGCGCCGGAAGCCGGTGCGGCGCGCCAGTGTGACGACGCCGACGACGACGGCCGCCCAGACCAGCGGGAAGAAGAGCATCCACGGGCCGGGCCCGCCTGTGTGCGCCAGGGTGTTCATCTCGGTCAACTCCTCGGTGGCGATGGTGGTGCGTGATTCCTTGTCGCTACCGAGGCTCCCGCCGCAGGGGGCCGACGTCGTCGTACGGCCAGCGGCAGTGCGCGTACCACCCGGGGAGTACGCAGGGCTTTCACGGCTGCTCCCCGCTCCGGCGGGGGTGAGGGCTCAGCCCTGTCCCTACGGCCGTGGGTCAGGGGCGAGGGGCCCGGTGGCGCAGATCCGTGCCGCACCCGGCCCGGGGCCGTGTCACTCCTCGTCCGCCTCCGCCATCCGGCGGTGGACGCGGCGTTCGTGGATGATGCGCCCGATGATCGCGCCGCCGTAGACCACCACGCCGACTCCGACGAGCCAGGACTGGATGACGAGGACGGTCCCGATCGGGCCGTAGACCACGGTGTTCGACGCGATCAGCGGGGAGAAGACGAGCTGCGAGAAGATCCGCAGCCCGAGCAGACCGAGGGCCGTGGCGGCCGCCCCGGGGAACAGGGCGCACCAGCGGACCCGGCCGCCGAGGAGCACACGTTGGGCGACCCAGAAGAAGGCGCAGGTGCCGATCAGGTCCGCCAGGACACCGATCGCGGCGCCGAGGGCGGAGTCCAGCGGGTTGGGCGTGTTGACGAAGGCCAGCAGGAAGCAGATCAGCAGGGCGAGGAAGACGACGTGCCGCCACATGGTGTGCCAGCGGGCCGTCGGCAGGTCCCACACCTTCTCGTAGCCCGTCTGCACCACGGAGCCGAAGGTCAGACCGAAGACGGTGAGCGCTGCGAGACCGAAAGCGGTGGTGCGCTGCAAGGCGGCACCCGGCACTCCGAAGAGCCGCCCGACCTCGTCCTCGGAGGCCGGGGAGACTCCCAGCGCCTGCCCGAGCCACCGGGCGAATCCCTGGCCGCTCGCCGGGTCGGCCGCCGCGACCACGATCAGCAGCGGCACGAGGGTGAGGAAGCCGAGCGCGGCGAATCCCATGGCCCGGTGCATCAGCTCCAGCTCGCGACCGCGCGACCACACGAGGCCGGCCCAGGAGGCCATGAACCTGTCGCGCAGGTGCTGGAACCGGTGCGCAGGGGGCTGTGCACCGGCGGGCTTGTGGGTCATAGGTCGTCGACTACCCGCTCATACGTCGCGAAGCGTCCATCATGCCCCCGGACGAGTGCCGGCGCATGCCCCGGAGAAGTGCCGCCGATGCCCCGGACGAGTACCCGTGCGTCCCCGTCCTGCCGGCAGGGGACGGCGAGGTCAGAGCAGTGCGCCCAGCGGGTCGTCCAGGACCGGCTGCCACGCCAGTTCGGCCGCCCCGACCAGGCTGTTGTGGTCGAGCGTGCAGGGGAGGATCGGCACACCGCCGCTGCGCCCCCACAGACTGCGGTCGGCGACGACGGCCCGCAACCGCTCGGGGTCCGCACCCAGCAGCTCGCGGTGCAGTCCGCCGAGGATGATGCGGTCGGGGTTGAGGATGTTGACGAGCCCGGCGAGCCCGAGGCCCAGACGGTCGATCAGCTCCTCGCAGGCGGCTCGGACGCCGGGATCGGCATACTCCGTGCGCAGTAGTTCCCTCGACTGCTCCAGCAGGGAGACCTCGGGGCCGGGGTCACGGCCCGCGGCGGTGAGGAAGGCGAGCGGGTCGGCCTCGACGTCGAGGCAGCCGCGGCTTCCGCAGTGGCATGCGCGGCCCTCGGGGTTGACCGTCAGATGGCCGACCTCCAGCGCGAGGCCCGCGCTGCCGGTGTGCAGCCGTCCGTCGAGGACGAGCGCGCCGCCGACGCCGCGGTGGCCGGTGGCGACGCAGAGCAGGTGCTGCGCGCCGCGGCCCGCGCCGTGCCGGTGCTCGGCGAGGGCGGCGAGGTTGACGTCGTTGCCGGTGAAGGCAGGTCCCTCGATGCCCGCGGCCCGTACCCGCTCGGCGAAGATGTCGCGTACCGGAGCGCCCGCGGGCCAGGCGAGGTGGAGCGGGTTGAGGGCGGTGCCCTCGGGTTCGGCGACGGCGGACGGCACGGCGAGGCCGGCGCCCACGCAGCGCCGGCCGCTCTCGCGCAGCAGCGCGGCGCCCGCGGCCACGACCTCGCCGAGCACCTGGGCGGGGTCGGCGGAGACGGTGACACAGCCGGGGGCGGTGGCGACGGTCCGGCCGCCGAGTGCCACGAGGGCCGCGCGGAAACCGTCGGCGTGCACCTGGGCGGCGAGGACGACCGGGCCCGTGTCGTCGACGGAGAGCCGGTGGGAGGGACGGCCCTGCGATCCGGCGGCCGCGCCGGGGCGGGAGTCCACCCGGATCAGGCCCAGCGCCTCCAGCTCGGCGGCGACCGCTCCGGCCGTGGCACGGGTGACCCCGAGTTCGGCGGTGAGCACGGCGCGGGTGGGCGCGCGTCCGGTGTGAACCAGTTCCAGCGCGGGGCCGAGCGCGCTGCGGCCCCTCTCCAGCCTTGATCTGGTGCTCGTCGCCTTGCCGTTCATGGTGGCGAGTCTCCCATGATCCAGCCGTTGCGCAGCCGCCTTGTCCGGATCGGGCCCCCACCCCTATGCTGAGTTTGTGCCGCAACTAAACAAACTACGGACGGCCGCACCGGGGGGCCCGAGCGGAAACACCGCCCCACTCCCCCTGTCCCGCCTCCGCACCGCCCTCACCGTGTTCTTCGCCCTGGACGGCTTTCTCTTCGCCGGCTGGGTGGTCCGCATTCCCGCGATCAAGCAACAGACCGGAGCATCCGCGAGCGACCTCGGGCTCGCGCTGCTCGGCGTCTCGGCGGGCGCGGTCGTGACGATGACCCTCACGGGCCGGCTGTGCCGCCGCTTCGGCAGCCATCCGGTCACCGTCGCCAGTGCCGTACTGATGTCGCTCAGCATCGCGCTGCCCGCGCTGACGCACTCGACGCTCGCCCTCGGTCTCGTCCTGCTCGTCTTCGGCGCCGCGTACGGCGGGATCAACGTGGCGATGAACAGCGCCGCGGTCGACCTGGTCGCCGCGCTCCGTCGGCCGGTGATGCCGAGCTTCCACGCGGCGTTCAGCCTCGGCGGCATGGTCGGTGCGGGGCTGGGAGCCCTGGTGGCCGGCGGCCTGTCCCCCACCGTGCATCTGTTGCTCCTCGCCGTCATCGGCCTGCTGGTCACGGCCGTCGTCGGCCGGGTGCTGCTCGGCCGGACGGCTCCGGTCACCGAGCGCGCCCAGGAGGACCCGGTGCCGCGCCGGCTCACGGGCCGAACCCGCAGGCTCGTCACGGTCTTCGGCGTGATCGCGCTCTGCACGGCGTACGGCGAGGGCGCGATGGCCGACTGGGGCGCGCTCCACCTGGAGCAGGACCTGGACGCCCACCCGGGCGTGGCCGCCCTCGGATACTCCCTGTTCGCCCTCGCGATGACGGCCGGCCGTCTCACCGGGACGACCCTGCTGGAGCGGCTCGGACAGACCCGCACGCTGGTCGCGGGCGGCACGACGGCTGCGGCCGGCATGCTGCTGGGCTCGCTCGCCCCGACCGTGTGGCTCGCGCTGCTCGGCTTCGCGGTGGCGGGCCTCGGCCTGGCCAACATCTTCCCGGTGGCCGTGGCCCGGGCGGGCGCACTCGCCGGCCCCGGCGGGGTCGCCGCCGCTTCCACGCTCGGATACGGCGGCATGCTGCTGGGACCGCCCGCGATCGGGTTCCTCGCCGACTGGTTCTCGCTGCCCGTCGCGCTCACCACGGTCGCGGCACTGGCCGCGGGTGCGGCACTGATCGGATGGGCGGCCCGGAACGCGACCGCGCCGCAGGACGCCTGACCGCTCGTCGGCGCACACCACCGGGGCCCTGCCAGAGGGGGCGCACAGGGGGGCGCATTCACGCCGGTCGCCTGACGCGACGGCCCCACCGGACATGAACCGAGTGGCACAATCTGCGGCATGGAGACCGCCGAGCTGATCACATCACTCGTACGGGAGGGCCAGTTGCTGGCCGCCGCGGCCACCCGGACGGACCCGGCGACGCCGGTGCCCACATGCCCGGGCTGGCAGATGCGTGACCTGCTGCGTCACATCGGCATGGTGCACCGCTGGGCCACCGCGTTCGTGGCGGAAGGCCATGAGGAGTTCCGTCCCGCCGTACCCGAGAACGACCTCGACGGCGACGAACTGATCGAGTGGTTCCGCGAGGGCCACGGCCTCCTCGTCGGGGCACTGACCGAGTCACCGGCCGATGTGCGGTGCTGGACCTTCCTTCCCGCCCCGTCTCCGCTCGCGTTCTGGGCCCGGCGACAGGCGCACGAGACGGCGATCCACCGCGCCGACGCCGAGTCCGCCCTGAGCGGCAAACCCGGCCCGGTGCCTGCCGACTTCGCCGTCGACGGCATCGACGAACTGCTCTGCGGCTTCCACGGCCGCACCCGGAGCCGGCTGCGCTCCGAGGTGCCCCGCGCCCTGCGCGTAAGGCCGCTCGACACGGACGACGTGTGGACCATGTGGATCTCGACGGACGCACCGCGTACGGAACCGATCGCGGAGGTCGCCGCGGACTGCGAGCTCATCGGCACCGCCGAGCAGCTCTATCTCACGCTGTGGAACCGGCTGCCCCTGAGCGCCGTCACCGTCGCGGGCGACACGGAACTCGCCCGGGAGTGGCGGGAGAAGTCCTCCGTCACCTGGTCGTAGCGCAGGTCCGGGGCGGGGCGGGCTCAGGCGGACGGCAGCCCGGGCAGGCGTGGCCGGGTTCAGGCCGTGGCGCCCGGTCCGGACAGCGGCGTTCCGGCCGTGGCGCCCCGTTTCGGACAGCGTCGTTCAGGCCGTGGCGCCCGGCAGCATGCGGGAGAGCACGGCGCGCTGGAGCGGCTGGACCTCGGCATGGCGTGCTCGCCCCGCGTCGGTCAGCGCGACCCGCACACCCCGGCGGTCCTCGCTGCACATACCGCGGGTGACCAGCCCGTCCTTCTCCAGGCGGGCCACCAGACGCGACAGCGCGCTCTGGCTGAGGTGGACGCGGGCCGCGAGTTCCTGCACCCGGAACGAACAGTCGCCGTCGGCGGCCGACTCCTCGGCGAGTACGTCGAGGACCTCGAAGTCGCTGGCACCGAGCCCGTGGTGATGGAGCTCGCGGTCGAGCTCGCACATCGTCCGGGCGTGCAGCGCCAGCACATCGCGCCACTCGTCGACGAGTGCGCGCTCGGACTTGTTCGCTGCCATGGGCGCACGCTAGCAGAAAACCCCACTTTGTTGCATCGGAATTAAATGCACTTGCATTGAATGCATGTGCATGTACTGTGCTGCACATGATCTCTCCGCCCAACGTCCCCTTGGCGCAGGAGCGCTGGAGCCCTCGGCTGTGGGGCACGCTGCTCGTGCTCTGCGCCGCGATGTTCCTCGACGCGCTCGATGTCTCGATGGTCGGCGTCGCCCTGCCGTCGATCGCCACCGATCTCGATCTGTCCACCTCGACCCTGCAGTGGATCGTCAGCGGCTACATCCTCGGCTACGGCGGCCTGTTGCTCCTCGGCGGCCGCGCCGCCGACCTCCTCGGCCGCCGCCGGGTCTTCCTCATCGCACTCGCCGTCTTCGCCGTCGCCTCCCTGCTCGGCGGGCTCGTCGACTCCGGACCGCTGCTGATCGCCAGCCGTTTCATCAAGGGCCTGAGCGCCGCGTTCACGGCGCCCGCCGGACTGTCGATCATCACCACGACCTTCAAGGAAGGCCCGCAGCGCAACCGAGCGCTGGCCATCTACACCACCTGCGCCGCCACCGGCTTCTCCATGGGCCTCGTGCTGTCGGGCCTGCTCACCGAGGTCAGCTGGCGCCTCACCATGCTGCTTCCCGCGCCCATCGCCCTGATCGCCCTGGTCGCCGGCATCAAGCTCATCCCGCGCAGCAGCCGCGAGGACTCCGGAAAGGGGTACGACCTGCCCGGAGCCGTCACCGGCACGGCCTCGATGCTCCTGCTCGTCTTCACCGTCGTCCAGGCACCGGAGGTGGGCTGGGCATCCGCCCGTACGCTGCTGTCCTTCCTCGCCGTGGCCGCCCTGCTCACCGCCTTCGTCACCATCGAGCGCCGCAGCTCCCACCCCCTGATCCGGCTGGGCGTACTGCGCTCCGGCAGCCAGATCCGCGCGAACCTCGGCGCGGCCTTCTTCTTCGGCTCGTACGTCGGTTTCCAGTTCCTCGTCACCCAGTACATGCAGTCCCTGCTCGGCTGGTCCGCCCTGGAGACGGCGCTGGCCTTCCTGCCCGCGGGGGCACTCGTGGCGCTCTCGTCGACGAAGATCGGCTCCGTCGTGGACCGCTTCGGCACGCCGCGCGTGATCGCCCTCGGCTTCGGATTCCTCGTCGTCGCGTACGCCCTGTTCCTGAGGATCGACCTCGCACCGAGCTACGCGGCGGTCATCCTGCCGTCGATGCTGCTGCTCGGCGCTGCGTGCGCGCTGGTCTTCCCCTCGCTCAACATCCAGGCCACCAACGGCGTCGAGGACCACGAGCAGGGCATGGTCTCCGGTCTGCTCAACACGTCGATCCAGGTCGGCGGTGCGATCTTCCTCGCCGTGGTGACCGCGGTGATCACCGCCGGCGACACCGGAGACTCTCCCCAGCAGGTGCTGGACAGCTTCCGCCCGGGCCTCGCGGTGGTGACCGTCGTCGCGGCGGCGGGGCTGCTCATCACCCTGACCGGGCTGCGCACCCGGCGCACCGGCGGCGGCGTAGTGGTCGCCACGTCGGTGCCCCAACCCGAGCCCGAGCGGGTGACGGTCGGCGACTGACCGGCACCCCGCTCGCAGGGAGCGTCCGGCGAGGACCGGCGGACGCTTCCGGGGCGGCGGCGACCGACGCCGCCCTTCCACGGGGGAGACGGTGGCCGGTGGGCTCCTTGCCCGCCGGCCACCGTCCTGTGACACTTCGGACATGGAGCCGGAGGGGGCGGGCGTGCCGAACAAGAGACGGCGGACACAGGCGGACCGTGACGCGATCACGGTCGAGATCGGCTATGCGCTGTTGAGTGCGGTGCTCGTCGCCGCGGTGGTCTTCGGCGTGATCGCCGGACCCAAGGCCATGTTCACGATGCCGTACGCCGTCGAACACGGTCTGCTCCTCGCCGGCGCCGCCGCTGCCGCCATCGCCTTCGTCCTGCGGCTGGTGACCGTGCTGTGGCGGTTCTCGACCGCGCCTGCTCAGCCCAGCCAGCCGGGCCGCACCAACCCCGACTCATAGGCCAGGACGACGAGTTGGGCCCGATCGCGGGCCCCCAGCTTCACCATCGTGCGGCTGACGTGCGTCTTGGCCGTCAGAGGACTGACGACCAGCCGGCGCGCGATCTCCTCGTTCGACAGGCCGATACCGACCAGGGCCATCACCTCGCGTTCGCGCTCGGTGAGTTCACCGAGGCCCTCCGCGTCCTTCGGCTCCTTGGAACGGGCCGCGAACTCCGCGATCAGACGCCGCGTCACCCCGGGCGACAGCAGGGCGTCGCCGGCCACCACCGCCCGTACCGCGCGCAGCAGTTCCTCCGGTTCGGTGTCCTTCACCAGAAAGCCCGAGGCGCCGGCGCGGATCGCCTCGAAGACGTACTCGTCGAGCTCGAAGGTGGTCAGCATGACGACCTTCACGTCGTGGAGCCGCTCGTCGCCGGTGATCCTGCGGGTGGCCGCGAGCCCGTCGAGCAGGGGCATCCGGATGTCCATCAGCACGACGTCCGGGGTCAGTTCGCGCACCAGCCGCACCGCCTCCTCGCCGTCGGCGGCCTCACCGGCCACCTCGATGTCCTGCTGGGCGTCCAGCAGGGCCCTGAACCCGGCTCGGACCAACAGCTGGTCATCGGCGAGCAGTACGCGGATCACATCGTCTCCTTCGGCTGCACGGGAAGGACGGCCCGGACGCGGAACCCGCCGTCGGCGCGCGGACCCGCCTCGATCGTGCCACCCAGCGCGGCGGCCCGCTCCCGCATTCCCGCCAGCCCGTTGCCGCTCCCGCCTGCCTCGGAGCCGGTGGCCGGTCCGTCGTCGTCGATGCGGAGGTCGAGCCGGCCGGGCGCGTAGGCGATCCGCACCCGCGCGGCGCGCGAACCCGAGTGCCGCACCACGTTGGTGAGGCCTTCCTGCACGATCCGGAAGGCCGCGAGATCAGTACCGGGCGACAGCGGGATCGGCGTCCCCTCCGTCTCGATCTCCACGGTGAGGCCGGCGCTCGCGGCCTGGTCGACGAGTTCGGGGAGCCGGTCGAGTCCCGGAGCCGGTGCACGCGGGGCGTCTCCGGGCGTACGCAGCGTGTCCAGCACCTGACGGACCTCGCCCAACGCCTCCTTGCTGGCCGCCTTGATGGTGGTGAGTGCGGTCCGTGCCTGCTCGGGGTCGGAGTCGAGGAGCGCGAGACCGACACCCGCCTGGACGTTGATGACCGAGATCGAGTGCGCGAGCACGTCGTGCAGTTCGCGCGCGATGCGCAGCCGCTCCTCGTCGGCGCGGCGCTTCTCGGCGGCCGCCCGCTCCACGCGCTCGCGTGCCCAGACCTCGCGCCGGACGCGGACGAGCTCCGAGGCGGCGAGGATAGCCACCACCCAGGCGGCGATCACCAGTTCCTGCCCCCACGGCGCCGCGTCGTCCTTGCCCGGGGGCAGATACCGGTAGAGCCAGTGCGCGACGAGCAGATGCCCGGCCCACAGCCCTCCGACGGCCCACCAGGCCGCACGCCGGTGGCCGGAGGTCACCGCGGCGAAGGCGCCGACCGCGACGGAGATGAAGACCGGTCCGTACGGGTAGCCCAAAGCGAAGTAGACGAGGGTGACGGCGCAGACGCCGAAGACGGAGACGACGGGCCACCGGTTGCGGAGCAGCAGGACGGCCGGGCCCGCGAGCAGGAGGACGCGTGCGAGCGCGTCGAGACTCACCCGGTCCGGCTGGCCCATCGCGGCGTAACGCGAGCCGACGAACACGAAGACGGCGAGGGCCAGCGTCGACGGCCAGGGAATCACCTGGGCGTTGCGACGCGCCTCCCACAGACGCAATGGTGGTGGCGGTTCTCCCCCCGGACGCCGCACCCAGGGGGGACCGCCGCCCCGGGCACGCGTGTGCTGCTCATCCATACGGCCACGCTAGACGCGCACCGGGCCGCGGGGCGTCAGCCGGGCGTGGCGATCAGGAGTACTCCCTGTGGAGTACGGGAGGCGAGGGCGGGGCTTGTGGGTGGGGCGGGGGTGGGGGCGGGGGCGGGGGCGGTACGTGGCTCGGCGCCGGGCGCGCGCTCCCCGCAAGCCGCGCCGAGGCCGACGTCGGCCCGCCCGCGTCAGGATCAGGCTCCGGCGACCCGCGGGCTCCGCAGTCCGACTTCGTGCGCGAGGCGGGCCGCCGTGTGGGCGAAGAAGACGTCGCGTTCCTCGACGACACGGTTGAACTGGCCGAAGAGCTCGAAGGAGATGAGCCCGAACAGCTGGGACCAGGAGGCGACGAGGGCCACGACGACGGGCGCCGGCAGATCGGGGGCGATGTCGGCGGTGAGCCGGTCGGCCTCGGCGCGCAGCGCCTCCTCCAGCGGCGGGAGCGCCAGACCGTCGGCGCGGTGGGCGTCACGGGCGACCGAGATCAGGGCGAGGCCGACGCGGGACGCGGGTCCGACGGTGTCCATGGGCGCGCTGTAGCCGGGCACCGGCGAGCCGTAGATCAGGGCGTACTCATGGGGGTGGTCGAGCGCCCACGTACGGATGGCGGAGCAGACCGCGGTCCAGCGGGCGACGGGGTGGGCCGGGCCGGCGGCGGACGCACCGGCGAGCGCCGCCTCGGCGGCGGCACCCACCGCGTCGTAGGCGTCCACGATCAGGGCGGTCAGGAGATCGTCGCGACTCGGGAAGTACCGGTAGAGGGCGGAGGAAACCATGCCCAGCTCACGGGCGACGGCGCGCAGCGACAGCTTCGAGGCGCCCTCGGCCGCGAGCTGCTTGCGCGCCTCGTCCTTGATGGCGGCGGTCACTTCGATACGGGCTCGTTCCCTGGCCCCACGGATCGTGGTCATGGGGCGCAGTCTCTCACGGTTCGGAGCACCGCACTATTCCGAGAGCGCTGATCTGAATGGCGGGTCGTCGCCACTTTTGAGAGCACTGCTCTTGCTTTGGATCGCCTCACGGGTGCACACTGCTCTTAAGCGAGAGCAGTGCTCTCGATACCGAGCACCACACCATGCGAACCCGAGGACCGTCATGTCGCAGACGCACTACATCAAGCCCGGCCGCCTCGACACCATCGTCAACGGCTCGATCGCCTGGCTCGCCCGCCGGGGCATCAGCCTCATGGGCACCGCGGAGCTCTCCGTCCGCGGCCGTACGAGCGGTGAATGGAGAAGCATCCCGGTCAACCCCCTCCCCTACGAGGGCGGGCCCTATCTGATCTCCGCCCGCGGCCACTCGCAGTGGGTGCGCAATCTGCGGGCCGCCGGCGGTGGCCGCCTGCAGCTCGGCCGCAAGACCCAGCACTTCACCGCCGTCGAGCTCGCCGACGAGGAGAAGCCCACCCTGCTCCGTACGTACCTCGAGCGCTGGGGCTGGGAGGTCGGGCGCTTCTTCGGCGACGTGAACGCCAAGTCCACGGACGAGGAGCTGCTCGCCGCGGCCCACAAGCACCCGGTCTTCCGGCTCACCGTGACCGACTGAGCCGGTGCGCCCCCGTCGGGACCGGAGTTCGCGTGCCGCGTCCGCCCGCGCTAGGACCACAGAACCGGCGCTCCGGCGCACCACCGGCGCCGGCTCGAACACCGTCAGAACCCGGGCGCGGCCCCGCCGGGACGCGGCACCGCCGGAACCCCAACCGCGGCACCGCCTAACTCGGCCGCCGTACCGCCACAGCCCACCAACGCCGGAACCCGGTCGCCGCACCGTTCAGAGCCCACCAACGCCGGAGCCGTCAGCCCCCGCGCCGGTCCAGCGCCTCCAGCGCCCGCCGGGCCATCCCGTTCGTCCGCACGATGCCGGCGAGCGTCGTCGAACCGCGGGTGATGTCCGCGAACGCCTTCCACGCCGGACGGAAGCCGCTGATGGCCGCGTGCAGCAGCCCGGGACGGCGCTCGAAGATCTTCAGCATGAGCCGTCCGACGCCCATCTCGACACCGAGACCGGCCTTGATCGCGAAGGCGTAGTTCAGCGCCTGGCGGCGGGCGTCCACGGCGTCGTGGGCCTCCGAGATCCGTACCGCCCACTCCCCCGCGAGCCGGCCCGAGCGCAGCGCGAAGGAGATCCCCTCGCGGGTCCACGGCTCCAGCAGCCCTGCCGCGTCGCCGCACACCAGCACCCGGCCCCGGGACAGCGGTGAGTCGTCGCTGCGGCACCGGGTGAGGTGTCCGGAGGAGATCGAGGGTTCGAAGCCGGCGAGTCCCAGCCGGGCGATGAAGTCCTCCAGATAGCGCTTGGTCGCCGCGCCCTCTCCGCGAGCCGAGATCACGCCGACGGTGAGCGTCTCCCCCTTGGGGAACACCCAGCCGTAGCTCCCCGGCATCGGGCCCCAGTCGATGAGCACCCGGCCCGCCCAGTCCTCCGCCACCGACGCGGGCACCGGGATCTCCGCCTCCAGGCCGAGATCCACCTGGTCGAGCTTCACACCGACATGCGCCCCTATGCGGCTGGCGCTGCCGTCGGCTCCCACGACCGCGCGGGTCAGGACGGTCTCGCCGTCCGACGTGACCACGGCGACCGTGCGCCGGTCGGGGACCGCGGGCCCGTGCTGCTCGACGCGGGAGACGGTGACGCCCGTGCGCAGAATCGCGCCCGCCTTCTGCGCCTGCTCGACGAGTCCGGCGTCGAACTCCGGCCGGTTGATCAGCCCGAAGAGCATCCTCCGGGACCGGCGCGTACGCGCCAGCTTGCCGTTCATCGAGAAGGTGACCGCGTGCACCCGGTCGAGCAGAGGCAGCTCGAAGCCGGGCGGCAGGCTGTCGCGCGAGGGGCCGATGATGCCGCCGCCGCAGGTCTTGTAGCGCGGCAGTTCGGCCTTCTCCAGCAGCAGCACCTGACGGCCGGCCACCGCCGCCGCGTATGCCGCCGATGCCCCCGCGGGCCCGGCGCCGACGACGACCACGTCCCACACCGTCTCGTCGTGCTCCTGTGCTTCCCCTGCCCCGGTGACACCGTTCTCGCTGCTCACGATGTGGTTCTGCTCCCGATCCGACGCGTGCCCCATGCTCTCGACGGCATCCTACGGCGCGGTCACCCCACCACCGCTGTGGGAGGATCGGCCACGCATTTGCCGTACACACAGCACACAACGTCGCACCCACGAGGAGCGTGCCCATGACCGCCGATCCGATAGCCGAGACCGTCGCATCCCTGCTGCCCCGCGCCAAGGCGGAGCTCACGGAGCTGGTGGCCTTCCCGTCGGTGGCGGATCCCGCGCAGTTCCCCCGGAGCGGGTGCGAGGCCGCGGCGAACTGGTGCGCCGACGCCCTGCGGTCCGAGGGTTTCCAGGACGTCGCCGTGCTCGACACCCCCGACGGCACCCAGTCGGTGTACGGGTACCTGCCCGGCCCGGCCGGTGCGCCCACCGTCCTGCTGTACGCGCACTACGACGTCCAGCCGCCGCTGGACCTCGACGCCTGGGTGACCCCGCCCTTCGAGCTGACCGAGCGCGACGGCCGCTGGTTCGGCCGCGGTGCCGCCGACTGCAAGGGCGGCTTCATCATGCATCTCCTCGCCCTGCGCGCCCTCAAGGCGAACGGCGGGGTGCCGGTGAACATCAAGGTGATCGTCGAGGGTTCGGAGGAGCAGGGCACGGGCGGGCTGGAGCAGTACGCCGAGGCTCACCCCGAGCTGCTGAGCGCCGACACCATCGTCATCGGCGACGCCGGCAACTTCCGTCTGGGGCTGCCGACGGTGACCGCCACCCTGCGCGGCATGACCCTGGTGCGTGTCCAGGTCGACACCCTCGAAGGCAATCTGCACTCCGGCCAGTTCGGCGGCGCCGCCCCGGACGCCCTGGCCGCGCTCATCCGCGTGCTGGACTCGCTGCGCGCCGAGGACGGCTCGACGACGGTGGACGGTCTGGCCGGCGAGGCGACGTGGGAGGGGCTTCAGTATCCGGAGGCCGACTTCCGCCGGGACGCCAAGGTGCTGGACGGCGTCGGGCTGATCGGTTCCGGATCGGTCGCGGACCGCATCTGGGCGCGCCCGGCCGTCACCGTCCTCGGCATCGACTGCCCGCCCGTCGTGGGCGCGACGCCGTCCGTGCAGGCGGGTGCTCGCGCGCTGATCAGTCTGCGGGTGCCGCCGGGCCAGGACGCGGCGCAGGCGACGAAGCTGCTGGCCGCGCATCTGGAGGCGCACACACCGTGGGGTGCGCGGGTCGTCGTGGAGCAGACCGGTCAGGGCCAGGCCTTCCAGGCGGACGTCTCCAGCCCGGCGTACGCGGCGATGGCCGACGCGATGCGGCTCGCCTACCCGGGTGAGGAGATGCAGACCGCCGGCATGGGCGGCTCCATCCCGCTCTGCAACACGCTCGCCGCGCTGTACCCGGAGTCGGAGATCCTGCTGATCGGGCTCAGCGAGCCGGAGGCGCAGATCCACGCGGTGAACGAGTCCGTGTCGCCCGAGGAACTGGAGCGGCTGTCCGTCGCCGAGGCGCACTTCCTCGTCAACTACGCGGCGTCCAAGCAGGGCTGAGCCGGCGGGATCCGGCGGCTTCCGCACGCAGCGAAGCCGCCGGGTCCCCGGTGCCGCACTCCCGTGTCGCACTCCTGTGCCGCGCCGCAGGAGCCGTGCGGAAGATCAGCCGACGGGAACGCCGGCTTCCAGGTTCAGCACCGTCCCCCGCTCGCGCGCCCGCAGGGCCCAGCGCAGCCGCTCGTAACGAGTGGGCGGCAGCAGGTGGGCGGCCTCCTGTTCGCCCACGAAGCGCCAGCCGCGCAGCTCGGACCCCGGCAGCAGGACCCGTCCGGCCACCCGGCCCTGCAGCCGTCCGCCGTCGAAGAGCAGCCGCAGCCCGCCGTATCCGGGCGGCCTCGGCGGCTCCCAGTCGACCACCAGCAGGCTGGGCACCCGGTCGAGTTGGATGCCGAGCTCTTCCTCGACCTCGCGCATCCCGGCCTGCGCGGGAGCCTCGCCGCGCTCCACGACACCGCCGGGGAACTCCCAGCCCGGCTTGTAGGTGGGGTCGACGAGGAGCACCCGGTCCTCCTCGTCGAAGAGCAGCACACCGGCGGCCAGCGTCTCGGCTGTCGGTTCCGGGGTCTGCACGATCTCGCAGACCGGGGCCTCACCGCTGCTGACCGCGTCGGCGATCCGCTGCGCCGTGCTGCGGGGGTCAAGGCTGCCGTTGTCGACGACCAGCGCGTCCTCGCGGATCCAGTCGAGGGCCGCGAGGTACGGCTCGATGTGGTCGAGGGCCCACTGACGGACCCGCTGCTCGGCATCCGGTATGTCCGGCTCCTCGCGGGTGGCTATCCGCTCGCGCAGGATCGTTTCATCCGGGCGGAGAAGCACATGCCGGACCGGGATCCGACGGGACGCGAGGCCGCCGAAGATCTCGTCGCGGTACTCCTGCCGCAGGAGCGTCATGGGCACCACGAGAACACCGCCGAGCTCGGCGAGCACGGCCGCCGCGGTGTCCACGACGAGCCGCCGCCAGATCGGCAGGTCCTGGTAGTCGCTCACCTCGGCGAGCCGCTTCGGCGGCAGCAGCCGGCGGAGTCCGCCGCCGGTGAGTTCGGGGTCGTACAGCGTGCTGTTCGGGATCAGGTCGATCAGTTCGCGCGCGGTGGTGGTCTTGCCCGCTCCGAACGCACCGTTGACCCAGACGATCACGGTTCCCCCTCTTCCGTAGCCCACTGTGGATTGCCCGCAACACCCTGCCACGGAAACCCGTGGGGGGAACCGGGAGCCTGATCGCGGACGCAACTGTGTCCGTGCTGTTGCCCATTCGCGGCCACCGCACGACGGCGGGCCGCGTCTCACCCTACGAAGCGAAAGCTGCGCCCGGCCGTGACATGGGGCGGCGGAGCGTCGTTGGAGCTGCAGAGACAGAGGGGGTGCGCGATGCGCCGTACGGTACTGGAGTGGTTCCCCGCCGGGGGCCCGCGAGGCAGCTGGCCCGCGGAGGAGTTCGCCCGCCAGCGCCGTGACGAGGGCCAGCCGGCCGAGGTCGTGATGGACCTCGAGTCGGACGCGTTCCTGGTGATCGTGACCCAGCACTCCGCGGACGCGGTGACCTGACGGGTGGTCGTGACCCTGTCGCTGCGGCGGCGGGGCGCGCTCTGCATCGCGCCTGCAGCGCGAGCGGATGCCCAGGGTGGCCTCTTCGCCCGGCAGTCGGCCGTGCCGACCGCTCAGCGGGACACGCAGACGCGGCCCCAGCCGCAAGCCGGGGCCGCGATGCGCGGTGAGATCAGAAGTTGCCGTTGGAGATCATGTCTCCGTCGGAGCCGTACACGGTCACCAACCCGTTCTCGGAGTCCTTCCAGTCGGCGAACGCCGAGGCGATCAGCTTGGCCTGGTTCTGGTCCTTGCTCATGAATCCGCCGGTGAAGTCGGTGTACACGTCGACCGAGTCGAGGATGTCGTTCTGCTCCTCGGCGCCCTGCACCTTGGTCACGTGTTTGACGGCGGTCTGCTCGGTCGGGGTGCCGTTCTTGGCGACGAACGCCTTGAACTCCTCAGCCGAAGTGAGCTTCTTCTTCTCCGGCTCGGCCGGTGCCTTCTTCTCCGCGGGCTTCTGAGCGGGCTCGTCGGCCGGCTTGGCGTCCGCGTCCGGATCCTCGGCCGGGGCGACCGCCGCCCTGTCGGACGTCTTCCCCGCGTCCGCCTTGTCCTCCCCACCGCCCACAAGGGCGCCGAGGGCGATGAGGAAGACGAACAGTCCGCCGACGACGATGCCGACGATCGCCCAGGCGGACATGCCCTTCTTCGGCGGGGGTGGCGGCTGGTACGGCGCCGGGCCGCCCGGGTACGCCTGATGGGGCTGGGCGTTGTACGGGTACTGCTGGGACACGGTTGGTTCTTTTTCTGGTGACCGGAAGGTGGTGCAGAACGGGTGCGGGGCTAGCCGAGGGAGCCGGCAAAGCTGCCGGCGCGGGCATCAGCGGCAGAGAGCTGGATCTTCCCTCGGTGTGAGATCTCGACCTGATAGAAGTCGTGGCCACCTGGCACGGCCTCGACCGCGATCTGGTAGGTGCAGGTGCCGGCCGTCTTGTCGTGCGTGGAGATGAACAGCCCGCTGGACCCGATGACGGCACCGGCGGCGTCGTACACGGTGACGGACGTCCCCATGCCGATGTCGTCGTAGCCGCCGGACCCCTTGCAGCTCGTGGCGCCGTCGCTGATCACGCCATCGGTCAGGACGAACGTGCCGGTCAGGTCGAACGGTTCGCTGCCGACTGCTGCCGTGGTCGCGCTGGCCGCCGCTGAGACTGTCGTCGTCTCCTTGCTGTCGCTGGTGGCGCTTGTGGCCCACCAGGCAGCGCCGACGATCCCGGCACCGGCAGAAAAGCCGATGAGGGCGACGGTGAGGGTGTGGCTCCAGCGGGAGCGGGCCGCCGGCGCCGTGGGCGGCTGCGAGGGCGGCGGTGGGTAGGTCTCGCTCATGATGTCCCCTCAACATGGTTCTGCGGCGGATTGTGGGGGTGAGCGAATCTATCGGCAAAGATGAGGGCTGCGTCGGCTTTTCAACTAAATGCGAGGGACGCTCCGGCCGAACCGGCGGTTGCACTGGGGGATTCGGCAGCCGGCCTTGTCGGGGACGCCCTCGTAGCCGGTGTGCACAGCCGACCCGAGGCCTGAGTCTTCGCGAACCCGAGCAGCCCCGAAGCCCGCACCCACCCCTCCCCTATGACGATCGGTCACAGGTTCGTCACTAACGGAACCCCTGCTTCACATCGGCCGGAACCGGACCGCTACGGTCAAGTCTCCACGAAGCATCCTTGGGGGGATCAATGACCTGGAACCAGCAGCCGACCGCCCCGTATCAGGCGGTGGCGCCGGCGCCCAAGCCCGGTTGGGCACGTAAACGCGTCGTCATTCCGTCCGCCGTCGGGCTGTTCTTCTTCGGCGTCGTCGTCGGCTCGGCGGGCGGCGAGACCAGGACGACCACCACGGCCGCGAATCCCGCGCCGACGGTGACCGCCACCGTGACGGCGAAGGCCGCGGAACCGGCGGTCGCCGAGCCGGAGGCGCCCGCCGCGAAGACCGCGGCGCCGAAGACGACGGCGCCGAAGCCCGCCGTCGCTCCCCCGGACGCCAAGGCGCCCGCCGACGAGCGGGCCAAGGTCCTGGACTTCGTCGGCATGGGCCTCCAGGAGGCCCAAGACTCCGCCCAGGCGGAGGGCTTCTTCATCCTGACGTCCCACGACAGCACCGGGGCCGGCCGGATGCAGGTCTTCGACCGGAACTGGAAGGTGTGCTCGCAGAGCGTCGCGGCGGGCAGGACCGTCGACGTCGGTACCGAACTGGACTTCGGCACGGTCAAGTTGAGCGAGTCCTGCCCCTGACCGGACGGACGCGGACGCCCCCGCCGGTCACCGGCGGGGGCGTCGGGCTGCGGGTCGGCCGACGGGCGGGTCAGCCCTTGCTGGACCCGAGTGTCAGTCCCGCGATGAAGTGCCGCTGGAGCAGCAGGAAGACGATCAGCGTGGGCAGCGCCACGATCACCGAACCCGCGGCCAGCAGGTTGTAGTCCGTGAAGAACTGCCCGCGCAGGTTGTTCAGCGCCGAGGTGATCGGGAGCTTGTCGCCGTCGGAGATGAAGACCAGCGCCCACAGGAAGTCGTTGTACATCCAGGTGAACTGGAGTGTGCCGAGGGCCGCGAGGGCCGGCCTGCACAGCGGGAGTGTGACGCGCCAGTACTGCGTCCACACACTCGCCCCGTCCACGATCGCCGCTTCGAGGATCTCCTTCGGCAGCGTGCGCATGAAGTTCGCGAGGACGAAGACGCAGAAGCCGATCTGGAATCCGACCTGGACGGAGACGACGGCCCAGTACGAGTCGAACATCGTCATCGAGTCCGACATCCAGTAGGGCAGCGGGATGCGGTTGAACATCACGTACAGCGGCGTGACGATGACCTGCTGCGGCAGCAGGTTACCCGCGGTGAACAGCATCAGCAGCACGATCGAGCCGCGCATGTTCAGGCGCGCCACGGCGAAGGCCACGAAGGAGGCGAAGAAGAGGGTGACGATCACTCCGGGCACCGCGATGATCAGGGTGTTGATGAAGTACTTCGTCATCCCCGAGTCGCTGAAGGCCTGTTGGTAGTAGTCGAACGAGAGCTTCTTCGGCAGCGAGAAGTACCCGTGCTGCGAGGTCTCGTCGTACGGCCTCAGTGAGGCGTAGACCGCGAGCAGCAGCGGTGCGAGGAAGGCCAGCGAGACCGTCATCAGGAACGCGTGCACGCCGAGCCGGCCGGGACGGATCCGGCGCCTGCGGGGCGCGGCGCTCTCGGTCCGGGCGGTGGCGGGCGCAGGGGCGGTGTCGATCATCGGTTCTTCTCCCCACGGATCTCCTGGACCAGGAACGTCACGACGAATCCCATGGAGAACAGCAGCAGCACCACGGCGATGGCGGAGCCGAACCCGATCCGGCTGGCCTCGCCGATGATGTTGTCGGTGACGAGTACGGACAGCAGCTCCAGGCCGTTGCGGCCCTTGTTGACGGCGTAGACGATGTCGAAGGCGCGCAGGGCCTCGATCACGGTGATCACGCCGACGATCACGTTGACGGGTCGGAGCGTCGGGAAGACGACGCGGAAGAACGTCTGCGCCTCACCGGCACCGTCGATCGACGCCGCCTCCTTGAGCGAGGGATCGACCGCCTTCAAGCCGGCCAGGTACAGGATCATCACGTAGCCGGTGTGCCGCCAGGCCGCCGCCAGCAGGATCATCCAGATGTTCAGGTCCGGGTCGCCGAGCCAGTCCGTCGGGTTGTCGGTGTTCGCGAGGATCGCGTTGAGTGCGCCCTGGTCGCGGGAGAAGACCAGTTGGGCGATGAATCCGACGACGGCGAGCGAGAGCACCACCGGCATGTACAGCGTGGACTGGTAGAACCTGCTGAACCGCACCCCCCGGTCGATGAGGACGGCCAGCAGCAGTCCGAACGGGGTGGCGACCAGCCCGAGGAAGGCAAGCCAGAGCAGATTGTGGCGCGCGGCAGGCCAGAAGGCGGGGTAGTTCGTGAACAGGTTCTCGTAGTTCTTCGTGCCGACCCACGAGATGTCCCCGATGCCGTCCCAGCTGGTGAAGGACAGCACGACGGAGGCCAGCGTCGGCCCCCAGACAATGGCCACGTCGAGCAGGATCGGTATGCCCAGTAGCACGCCCATCACGGCGAGGTCGCGGCGGGTGAAGCGCCGCGGCCCTCGTCGTACGGCGCGCCGCGGAGTGTTCAGCGGCACGGGTGATGGCTCCAAGTAGAGATGGTGGGGGGTCAGCCTTCGGAGGCGAAAATGCTCTTCTTCTGCCGCTCGATGCTGTTGACCAACCCGTCCACGTCCTTCGGCTTGTTGATGAAGGTCTGAATGGCCGGGATCATCACCGTCGAGGAGAAGTCGGGCCGGGTGTCGCGGTCCAGGAACTGCGAGATCTGCTTGGCGCCGGAGACGAGTTCGACGGCCTTCTTCTGGATGTCGGTGTACCGGGAGATGTCGGCCTGGTCGTTGACCGCGATGTTGTTGGGGTCACTGGCGAGGTAGATGTCCTCGGCCTTGCCCGTGGCCAGCCACTTCAGCAGGTCCTTCGCACTCTCCATGGTCTGGTCGTTCTTGAGGTTCTTGGACTTCTTCGCCAGCAGGAAGCCGTCGATGGGGGCCTCGACCGCGTCCTGACCGTGCTCCGGGTTGATCTCCGGGAACGGGAAGAAGTCGATGTCGGCCTGCTCCGCCTTCGGGAACTGGGCGCCGGGGTGCGGGAGTCCGAACACCGCCATGCCCGTCTCCTTCTTCTGGAGGCTGGTGGCGGCTTCCTGCCAGGTACGGCCGTTGGCCGCGGGCTGGCAGTACGGAAGAAGGCTGCGCCAGGTGTCGAAGACGTCCTTGACGCGCTTGTCGGTCCACGCCTCCTTGCCGGCCATCAGGCTCTTGTGGAACTCGTAGCCGTTGGTCCGCATGTTGATGTAGTCGAACGTGCCCATCGCCGGCCAGCCGTCCTTGTCGCAGAAGGCGATGGGAACGAGCTTGTCCTTCTGCATCTGCTTGGCGAGGGCTATGTACTCGTCGAGGGTCTTGGGCGCCGTGTAGCCGAACTGCTGGAAGACGCTCTTCCGGTGGAAGACCGCCCACGGGTAGTAGTAGTACGGCGTGAGGTACTGCTTGCCGTCCTCGCCCGTCGACTGGGCCTTCAGCGCCGCCGAGAAGCCCTGGTAGCCCTCCCAGTTGTCGCTGATGTCGTGCAGGAGGCCCTTCTTCGCGAAGAACTGCATGCGGTAGCCCGCGAACCACATGAAGACATCGTCCGGCTTGCCCTGCAGATAGCGGTTGATGTTCTCCTGGAAGGTGTTGTGGTCAACGGTGTTGACCTTGATCTTCCGCTTCTCCTTGGACTGCTTCTCGTACGCGGCGAACGCGTCCGCGAAGGCCTTCTTCGGCACGGGGTCGGACGAATTGGATCCCATGGTGACGGTCTTGCCGTCCCCGCCCGGACCACTGCCGCACGCGGCGAGCAGTGAGGGCAGCGCGATCGCACCCGCACCCGCCGCGGCGCCGCGCAGCAGGTTCCGTCGGGACATCCGATGTCCTGCCACGCTCCCGGGTGCCGCTGAACTGTTGAACGATGACTGCGCCATGTCCCCTCCTTCGGGGTGCAACCCAACACAACTCAACGCGAGGATTGGATCTCACTCCCAGAAAAGGGTGTCGTCAAGGGTTTTGACGCGAGATCGTGCAACCGTTACCGCATCTCTTCCAACAGACTCCAACAGGCCCTACCGTAAACGCTCGTCACTGACGCGTACATGACGCGGCCTCAAGCAGGCGCGAGTACGGAGGAAAGTCACGATGCGATACCTTCCCACCCGCACTACCCGCCATCGAGTCGTCGGAGCGCTGGCCACCCTGCTGCTCAGCGCCGGAGGCTTAGGCGCCCCGGCTGTCGCCGCCGCCCCGGTCACGGGGGCGGAACCCGCTCCCGCCGCTCCACAGGTCGACGACGCACAGGCTCTCACCCCGCCGATGGGCTTCAACAACTGGAACTCCACCCACTGCCGGGCGGAGTTCAACGAGTCGATGGTCAAGGGGATCGCCGACCTCTTCATCGAGAAGGGGCTCAAGGCCGTCGGCTACGAGTACGTCAACCTCGACGACTGCTGGGCCCTGCCGGAGCGCAACGCCGAGGGCGAACTCGTTCCCGACCCCGTGCGCTTCCCGAACGGCATCAAGGCCGTCGCCGACTACGTCCACTCCAAAGGACTGAAGTTCGGCATCTACACCAGCGCGGGGACCAAGACCTGCAACGAGGCCGGATTCCCGGGGGCGCTCGGGCACGAGTACAGCGACGCCCGGCAGTTCGCCGACTGGGGCGTCGACTACCTCAAGTACGACAACTGCAACAACCAGGGCGTGGACGCCGAGCTCCGCTACACCACCATGCGCGACGCCCTGCGGGCGACCGGTCGCCCCATCCTCTACAGCATCTGCGAGTGGGGCGAGAACAAGCCCTGGGAGTGGGCCAAGGGCGTCGGCCAACTCTGGCGCACCACCGGTGACATCAGCGATCACTGGGGCTCGATGCTGTCCATCATGAAGCAGAACCTGCCGCTCGCGCCGTACGCGGGTCCCGGCCACTGGAACGACCCCGACATGCTCGAGGTCGGCAACGGCGGGATGACGGACACCGAGTACCGCTCGCACTTCTCCATGTGGTCGGTCATGGCGGCCCCGTTGCTCATCGGATCCGATCTGCGCAAGGCACCCGCCTCCGCCTTCGAGATCCTCGGCAACCGTGAGGTGATCGCCGTCGACCAGGACCCGCTGGGCAAGCAGGGCACCGTGGTCTCCTCCGGGGGCGGCCGGTGGGTCGTGGCCAAGGAGATGCAGGACGGCAGCCGTACGGTCGCCCTGTTCAACGAGAGCGGCGCTCCGCAGCGGATCGCCACCACCGCGAAGGCCGTCGGCCTCCCGAGCGCGCCCGCGTACCGGATGCGCGATCTGTGGAAGCACTCCGACACCAACACCGCGGGCACGATCGCCGCGACGGTTCCGGCGCACGGCACCGTGCTGGTGCGTGTCTCCGTCGACCGGAAGTGGGCACTGCTGCCCCCGGCCGTCGACGTGAGCGCCGACGAGGGTCTGATGAGGGAGGCCGGGCGCACGGGCACGCTCACCACCACCGTCACCGATCTCGGCCGCACCCCGGCACTGGCGGTGTCCGTCTCCCTGACCGGCCCGGCCGGCTGGAAGCTCAGGCCCACGTCCCCGGCCACCGCGGCCGCGCTCCCGAGCGGCAGGAAGCTCACCACCGCCTGGGACGCGGCGATCCCCGCGGGCGCGGCCCCCGGTGCGTACGACCTGACGCTCACGGCCTCCTACCGCTCGCCGACCGGGCAGCGGCTGACCTCCACCGTGCCGCTGCGGATCCAGGTCGTGGTGGCACCGCCGCCCGGCGAGTCGTATCCGAGCGATCTGGGCCCGCTGAGCGCCACCAATGACTGGGGTCCGGTGGAGCGCGACCGGAGCAACGGCGAGGGCGAGGCGGGCGACGGCGGGCCGATCACGATCGGCGGGCAGGTCTTCGCCAAGGGCCTCGGAGTCCACGCCGCGAGTGCCGTGGAGTACTACACGGGCGGGAAGTGCTCCACGCTCACCGCGCAGGTCGGGCTCGACGACGAGACGGGAACACGCGGCACGGTGACGTTCGAGATCTGGGCCGACGGCGAGAAGGCCGCCTCGACCGGCGTCCTGACCAATGCGATGCCCGCTCAGCCGCTCTCGGCCGACGTGAGCGGCGCCGAGGTCGTCCGGCTGGTGGTCACCGACGGCGGGGACGGCATCAGCTACGACCATGCCGACTGGGGCGATCTCAGGATCGGCTGCTGACGACCGCCGCCGCCTCGCCGTGCCGGGCGAGCGAGGCGGCAGCGGCGGCGCCCACGAGGCCGGCGTCCGTACCCGTCAGGGCGGGGACGACACGGAGGCGTTGGACGAAGGAGAGCGTGGCGTAGTCGTGCAGGGCCCGGCGCAGCGGCGTGAACAGGACGTCCCCCGCGCCCGCCACTCCCCCGCCGATCACGGCTATCTCGATCTCCACGAGCGTCGCGGTCGCGGCGATACCTGCGGCGAGGGCCTGGGCGGCGCGGTCGAAGGAGGCGGCGGCGACCGGATGTCCGGCCCGGGCCGCGGCGGCCACGGCGGCGGCCGAGGTGTCACCGTCGGGTCCGGGCCGCCAGCCGCCGTCCAGCGCGCGCCGGGCGATGTTCGGGCCGCTGGCGATCCGCTCCACACAGCCGCGGGCGCCGCAGGGGCACAGGTCCCCGTCGAGATCGACGCTGATGTGGCCGATGTGACCGGCGTTGCCGGTGGGGCCGGGATGCAGCTTGCCGCCGAGAACGAGTCCGCCGCCGACGCCGGTCGACACGACCATGCACAGGGCGTTGTCGTAGCCGCGGGCCGCGCCCTGCCAGTGTTCGGCGGCGGTCATCGCGACCCCGTCGCCGACGAGTTCGACGGGCAGTCCGCCGGATGCCTGCCGGACGCGGGAGACCAGGGGGAAGTCGCGCCAGCCGGGGACGTTGACCGGGCTGACCGTGCCCGCGGACGCGTCCACCGGGCCCGCGCTGCCGATACCGACGGCCGACGCCTCCGCCCACAGCGGTGAGGCGGACAGGTCGGCGAGCACCGCCTCGACCGCGTGCATCACCGTCTCGGCGCCCTCGGTGGCCGGTGTAGGTCGCTGCGCCCGCTGAACGATGCGGCCGCTACCGTCCACCAACGCGCCGGCGATCTTGGTGCCGCCTATGTCCAGCGCGGCGACGAGGTCGGTATGCATTGGTGTGGGATCCCCCGGGAAACTGGTCGGACCTGCGGTTGGGTAACCAGTCTCCATTCCCCTGACAACGTTGTCCAGGCCCTATGCTCGACGGTACAGCTTCGCATACGCCGCACAACGACAGGACTACGCACTGTGGCCGATACCGACCGCCCCTCGCACACGCCCGTGCGCACGCGAGGTCCCGAGCCCCGCTACGGGAATCGTCCCACCATGAAGGACGTCGCCGCACGTGCCGGAGTCGGTCTGAAGACGGTCTCCCGCGTGGTCAACGGCGAGGCCGGTGTGACACCCGACACGGAACGCCGGGTGCAGGAGGCGATCGAGTTCCTCGGCTTCCGCCGCAACGACAGCGCCCGGGTGCTGCGCAAGGGGCGCACCGCCTCGATCGGGCTGGTGCTGGAGGATCTGGCCGACCCCTTCTACGGTCCGCTGAGCCGCGCGGTCGAGGAGGTCGCCCGCGCCCATGGCGCGTTGCTCATCAACGGCTCCAGCGCCGAGGACCCCGACCGCGAGCAGGAGCTGGTGCTCGCGCTGTGCGCCCGCCGGGTCGACGGTCTGATCGTGATCCCCGCCGGGCACGACCACCGCTATCTGGAGCCGGAGATCAAGGCCGGTATCGCCACCGTGTTCGTGGACCGGCCGGCCGGTCAGATCGACGCGGACGTGGTGCTCTCCGACAGCTTCGGCGGCTCCCGGGCCGGCGTCGCCCATCTGATCGCGCACGGCCACCGCCGTATCGGCTTCATCGGCGACCAGCCGCGGATCCACACCGCTGTCGAGCGACTGCGCGGCTACCGCGCGGCGATGGAGGACGCCGGGCTCGATGTCGACGACTCGTGGGTGTCGCTCGGTTCCACGGCTCCCGAGCGGGTCCGCTCGGCCGTCACCGGGATGCTGTCCGGGCCGGAGCCGGTCACCGCGCTGTTCGCGGGCAACAACCGGGTGACCGTCACCGCCGTACGGGTGCTGGCGGAGCGGGAGCAGCAGGTGGCCCTGGTGGGCTTCGACGACATCGAGCTGGCGGATCTGCTCGGGATCACGGTGATAGCCCAGAATGCGGCGTCGCTGGGACGCACCGCCGCGGAGCGGCTGTTCCGCCGCCTCGACGGCGCGGACGACGAACCGACCCAGGTCGCCCTGGAGACGGTGCTGATCCCGCGCGGGTCCGGCGAGATCCCGCCGCCCGCGGGCGACCGCTAGGGACCGCCGCCCGCCGCCCCGCCCTGCCCGAGCCGCCCGCCCGGCGTCAGCAGACCGGCAGGCCGGGCACCGGCTCGTCGTTGTGACCGCCCTGGATGTTGACGTCGTTGACGAAGACTCCGGTGTTGCCGCTGTCGTCGTCGGTCCTGGCCCACCAGATGTTGGTCCACTGCCCGTGGGACTCACGACGGCCCAGGTTCTGCTGGCAGTAGAAGTAGTTGGTGCCCGCCTTCAGTACCCCCTTCTCGGTGCCGGACGCCGTGTACGAGGTGGCCGTGCGCCACACCTTGCAGTTGTACTTGCCGCCGCCGATCGCATGGCAGACCGGCGCGGGGTCGGGGTCGGAGCCGCCGCCCGTCGTCGCACCGCCACCGGTCGCGCTGCCGGATCCGCCGCCGCCTGAGGTGTCCGATCCGCCGCCGGTGGTGTCGCCGGCTCCCGCGCCGCCGCCCTTGCCGGACGAGCCGCCCGTGGACTCGCCCGCACCGTTCGTTCCGGCGGCCGGCGGCTTGGCGGACTGCGACGGAGAGGTGCCGGCGTCCGGCTCGGAGGGCCCGGAGCTCGGGCTCTTCTCCCCGGGTGCGACCTCGTTGCCCGCTTCCGACGCACCGCCCGCGCTCTTGGAGGGTGACGTGCCTTCGCCGCCCGCCCGTTCGCCGGTCGAGGAGCCGTCGCGGTCGACGAGGGCGTACGTCACGCCTCCGCCCGCAAGCAGGACGGCGACGACACCCGCGGCGATGAGCATCATCCGGCCGCGGCCGCGGGACGCCCGTGCCGGCCGGGAACCCTGCGGGGCGACCGGCACCGTGACGGCCGGGGCGGCCGGTGCCGGTTCCGGTGCTGCCGGTTCCGTTGCTGCCGGGCCGAATCCCTCGGGACGGTGCGGCGCCGCGTTGAGCACGGTCGGCACCCGGGTCGCCGGCTCCTGCGGGCCGGGCGCCGGAGGTCCCAGCGGGGCGGTGGAGGCGGCAGCGGTGTCGGCGGCGGCCGCGGCCAGCAGCCGGGCCGCGGTCTCCGCGTCGGGGCGCTGTGCGGGGTCCTTGTGAAGCAGTTGCCGGAGCACGGGGCCCAGCGCGCCGGCCCGCTCCGGCTCGGGCAGCGGTTCCACCACGATGGCGTTGAGCGTCGACCAGGTGGAGGTGCGCCGGAACGGGGCCGCGCCCTCGACCGCCGCGTACAGCGTGGCGCCCAGTGCCCAGATGTCGGAGGCGGGGCCGGGCGCCTGGCCCTGGGCCCGCTCGGGCGCCAAGTAGTCGAGCGAACCGACCAGTTCGCCACTGCGGGTCAGATGGGTGGTGGAGCCGTCGCCGGGGTCGTCCATCGCGGCTATGCCGAAGTCGGTGAGCACGACGCGGCTGTCGCCCCCGGCGGACCCGCCCCGGTCCAGCAGGACGTTGCCGGGTTTGACGTCCCGGTGGAGCACGCCGACACGGTGGGCGGCGCCGAGGGCCTCCATGACCTTGGCCCCGATACGGGCGGCCTCGCGCGGGTCCAGCACGCCCTCGCCGTGCAGCATGTCGTCGAGGGACGGGCCGTCGATGAGCTCCATGACGATGACCGGGCGGCCGTCGTGCTCAGTGACGTCGTGCACGGCGATGACGGAGGGGTGGCGTACGCGGGCGGCGGCCCGCGCTTCGCGCTGCATCCTGATCCGCAGGTCGTCCAGTTCGGGACCGGACGAGTCGGAGTAGGTCCGCAGTTCCTTGACGGCGACCTCGCGGCCGAGCACCTCGTCGACGGCGCGCCAGACAACTCCCATGCCGCCGCGGCCCAGTTGTTCGATCACCCGGTAGCGGCCGGCCAGCCGCTCGTTCTCCCCCGACGTCACCGCTGCCCCGTTCCTGTTGCGTGTGTGTGCGCATTCCGCCTGCGCGTGCGCGCGCGTTCCAGGTACAGACTAGGCGGAGCAGCAGGGGCAGCAGTGACGGGAGTTGGCCACCGTTACTGGGCTGTGGCGGTGAGATCCCCTCGCCGCGGAGCCGCGAAGCTGTCGAGACCCGCACGGGTCAGACCGGTGAGGCCGGCCACCTCGGCGGTGTCCAGCGCCCCGCAGTCGATGCCGCGCAGCAGGTAGGAGCTGAGCGCCTTGGCGGTGGCCGGCTCGTCCATGACATCGCCGCCCGCGTGGTTGGCGTAGGCGGCGAGGCGGGCGGCCGCCTGCTCGAAGCCCTCGCGGTAGAAGGCGAACACCGCGGCGTAGCGGGTCGGAAGATGGCCGGGATGCATGTCCCAGCCCTGGTAGTAGGCGCGCGCCAGGGCCCGGCGGGTCAGTCCGTAGTGCAGCCGCCAGGCGTCGTGCACCTGCCCGGTGGGACCGACGGGGAGCACATTGGTGGAGCCGTCCGAGACGCGTACCCCGGTGCCGGCGGCCGCGACCTGCATGACGGCCTTGGCGTGGTCGGCGGCGGGGTGGTCGCTCGCCTGGTAGGCGGCGCTGACGCCCAGGCAGGCGCTGTAGTCGAAGGTGCCGTAGTGCAGCCCGGTGGCCCGGCCCTCGGCGGCGTCGATCATGCGGGCGACGGCGGCGGTGCCGTCTGCGGCGAGGATGGACTGGCTGGTCTCGATCTGGATCTCGAAGCCGATCCGGCCGGCGTCGAGTCCGCGCGCCTTCTCGAACTCCTCCAGCAGCCGGACCATCGCGGTGACCTGCTCGGCGTAGGTGACCTTGGGGAGGGTCAGGACGAGCCCGTCGGGCAGGCCGCCGTGCTCCATCAGGCCGGTGAGGAAGATGTCGAGCGTGCGGATGCCCCGGTCGCGTACGGGCGCCTCCATGCACTTCATACGGATGCCCATGTACGGTGCGGCCGTTCCCTGCTCGTAGGCCTCGGTCACCAGACGGGCGGCCCTGGCCGCGTCGGCGTCCTCGCCCTGTCCGCTGTAGCCGTCCTCGAAGTCGATGCGCAGGTCCTCGATGGGTTCGCGCTCCAGCTTGGCCCGTACACGCCGGTACACGGGCTCGGCCAGTTCGTCCGAGAGGCCGAGGACGGCGGCGAGGGAGGCGGCGTCGGGTGCGTGCTCGTCGAGTGCGGCGAGCGCCTGGTCGCCCCAGGAACGGATGGTGCCGGCGGCGAAGACGTCACCCGGTACGTAGACGGTGTGGACGGGCTGGCGGGTGCCGGGGTCTCCCG
Organism: Streptomyces sp. AM8-1-1; assembly: GCF_032229325.1. Classification (NCBI taxonomy): domain Bacteria; kingdom Bacillati; phylum Actinomycetota; class Actinomycetes; order Kitasatosporales; family Streptomycetaceae; genus Streptomyces; species Streptomyces sp. AM8-1-1. The sequence continues at coordinate 7,205,196 of NZ_CP135086.1, read as the reverse complement.
GGTACCGGCGGGCGAGCTCCGCGTCCACCGGTGCGAGGGAGGCGCTGATGCCCTCGCTGACCGCGCCGGCGAGGCTCGTTGCCACCTTCTCCTGCTGACCCATCCCACACCCTCCTGTTTTCCGCTGCACGGAATCAACAATCCGCATAGTGAAGTTAATAGGCGGTCGCGACCTGCGTCAATGGTCCCCCGAACGCGGCCGGGGCCGCACGGTGGCAATCACCGTGCGGCCCCGGCCGTTCAGAGCGGTGCGGGTCAGCCCTTGCGGGTCTTGACCTGTTCGGTCAGCTGGGGGACGACCTCGAAGAGGTCGCCGACCACGCCGTAGTCGACGAGGTCGAAGATCGGGGCCTCGGCGTCCTTGTTGACGGCGACGATGGTCTTCGACGTCTGCATACCGGCGCGGTGCTGGATCGCGCCGGAGATGCCGGAGGCGATGTACAGCTGCGGCGAGACGGACTTGCCGGTCTGGCCGACCTGGTTGGAGTGCGGGTACCAGCCGGCGTCGACGGCGGCGCGGGAGGCACCGACGGCCGCGCCGAGCGAGTCGGCGAGCGCCTCGATGATGGCGAAGTTCTCGGCGCCGTTGACGCCGCGGCCGCCGGAGACCACGATCGCGGCCTCGGTCAGCTCCGGACGGCCGGTCGACTCACGCGGGGTGCGCGAGACGACCTTGGTGCCGGTCGCGGCCTCGGAGAAGGAGACCGTGAGGGCCTCGACCGTGCCGGCGGCGGGAGCGGCCTCGACGGCGGCCGAGTTCGGCTTGACCGTGATGACCGGGGTGCCCTTGCTGATCCGGGACTTGGTCGTGTACGACGCCGCGAACGCGGACTGCGTGGCGACGGGGCCGTCGTCGCCGGCCTCCAGGTCGACGGCGTCGGTGATGATGCCGGAGCCGATACGGACCGCGAGGCGGGCCGCGATCTCCTTGCCCTCGGCGGAGGACGGTACGAGCACGGCGGCCAGGGAGCCCCCGGCGGACGCCGCCTCGTAGGCGGCCTGGAGCGCGTCCACCTTCGGCACGACGAGGTAGTCGGCGAACTCGGGAGCGTCGGCGGTCAGCACCTTGACCGCGCCGTGCTCGGCCAGCGCGGCGGCGGTGGACTCGGCACCCGCGCCGAGCGCGACGGCGACCGGGTCGCCGATGCGGCGGGCCAGCGTCAGCAGCTCCAGGGTGGGCTTGCGGACGGCACCGTCCAGGTGGTCGACATAGACGAGAACTTCAGTCATGGGACTTCAATCTCCTGCGAATGCGAAAGAGCTGGGGGCGGAGAGGCGCTCGGCCTCAGATGAACTTCTGGCTCGCGAGGAACTCCGCGAGCTGCTTGCCGCCCTCGCCCTCGTCCTTGACGATCGTGCCCGCGGTACGCGCCGGGCGCTCCGTGGCCGAGTCGACCTTGGTCCAGGAGCCTTCGAGACCGACCTCGGCGGCGTCGATCTCCAGGTCCTCGAGGTCCAGGGACTCCACCGGCTTCTTCTTCGCCGCCATGATGCCCTTGAACGACGGGTAACGCGCCTCGCCCGACTGGTCGGTGACCGACACCAGCGCCGGGAGGGAGGCCTCCAGCTGCTCGGACGCCGAGTCGCCGTCACGGCGGCCCTTGACGGTGCCGTCCTCGACCGAGACCTCGGAGAGCAGCGTGACCTGGGGGACGCCCAGACGCTCGGCGAGGATCGCCGGGAGCACGCCCATGGTGCCGTCCGTGGACGCCATGCCGCAGATGACCAGGTCGTAACCGGTCTTCTCGATCGCCTTGGCCAGCACCAGCGAGGTGCCCATGACGTCGGAACCGTGCAGATCGTCGTCCTCGACGTGAACGGCCTTGTCGGCGCCCATCGACAGCGCCTTGCGCAGCGCGTCCTTGGCGTCGTCGGGGCCGACGGTCAGCACGGTGATCTCCGCGTCGTCCGCCTCGTCGGCGATCTGCAGCGCCTGCTCGACCGCGTACTCGTCCAGCTCCGACAGCAGACCGTCCACGTCGTCACGGTCGACGGTCAGGTCATCGGCGAAGTGCCGGTCGCCGGTGGCGTCGGGCACGTACTTCACACAGACAACGATCCTCAAGCTCACGCCGGCTCTCCTACTACATCGGTCATTTCTGTGGGGTCCCCGGCGCCGTGGGCCAGGGGCCTGCCTTATGCAGGCAGCATAGGCGCCTGAAGGCGGGGTTTCCGGTCGGGGCGACCGGTGCCCTGAGCGAAATATTACTCACCAGTACATCCCTCATGTACCCCGTGAGCAAGCGCTTGGAACTGTGACGTTGCCAACGCTGCGTAACCGGGGACTCTCAGTCCCGCAGGGCGTTGAAGCGGCCTTGGTGATAGACGAGAGGGCCGGCCGTTCCCGTCGAATCCCCCGCCACCACCTGGGCGATGACGAGGTGGTGGTCCGCGGCCGGGACGCGCGCGACGACCCGGCAGACCATCCAGGCGGGCACGTCGCCGATGACGGGCACGTTCTCCGGGCCGTTGCGCCAACGGGTGGGCGCGGCGAAGCGGTCCGCTCCGCTGCGGGCGAAGGTGGCGGCCAGCTCCTGCTGGTGCTCGCCGAGGATGTGGACACCGACGTGCTCCGCCCGGGCTATCACGGGCCAGCTGGAGGACGCCGTCCCGACCCCGAAGGAGATCAGCGGCGGGTCGGCGGAGACCGAGCTGAGGGAGGTGGCGGTGAAACCGACGGGCTTCTCGTCCTGCGCGGTGATCACCGACACACCGGCGGCGTGCCGGCGGAAGACGGCGCGCAGCAGCTCGGGCGAGGCCACTCGGGGAGTACCGAGTTCAGGCGTAGCGGTCATGGAGTGCGGGCCGGCCCACGGAGGGAAGGTTCTTCGGACACAGCGTCAGCCTGGCGATGCGTGGCAGGTGCAGTCAAGTGCTGCCCAGAAGGTGCGAGACGGATCACGGTGCGTCACACCGCCCGGCCGAGCGCGTTGATCACATCCGCCTTACGGGGCTGACCGGCGGCGCGGGTGACGATGTGTCCGGTGGAGTCGAGCACCAGGACGGTCGGCGTCTTGAGGATGCCGAGTTCGCGGACGAGCGTCAGCCGCTCCTCCGCGTCGATCTCGACATGGGTCACGCCGTCGATCATGCCCGCCACATCGGCGAGGGTGCGCCGCGTGGCCCGGCACGGCTGGCAGAAGGCACTGGAGAACTGCACGAGCGTCGCCCGTCGTCCCAGCTCCGCCCCCAGATCGGCCGGGCTCAGCCTCTTCCCCGCATCCCGACCGCGCACCTTCAGCCTCCCGCCGTTCTTCCTGTGCCACACCCCGAACACGCTCGCCGCCGCGAGCACCAGCGCGCACACCACAAGTCCGCTCATCCTCAACTCCAGCGTTCACAGGACTGCAAAGATTCCCACCGCTCCAGGGCCCGCGCGGTGCGTGATCCTGAACAGCATGGACATCGACGTCAGGGGCCCGCGCTTCGGGGCCGCCGTCACCACGGCCGTACTCGCCGTCGTACTGATCACCGGAAGCGGCGGCCTGCTCGCCTGGCAGGCCCTGTGCTTCGCGGCGGGCGCGCTGCTGGGAGTGCAGCGCTCGCCGTACGGATGGCTCTTCCGCACCGCCGTCAGGCCGAGGCTCGGTCCGCCGGCGGAGCTGGAGCCGTCGGCGGCCCCGCAGTTCGCCCAGGGGGTCGGGCTGGCCTTCGCGCTCCTCGGGCTGATCGGCTACTTCGCCGGACCCGCGTGGCTGGGCGTCGCGGCGACCGCCTGCGCTCTCGCCGCCGCCTTCCTCAACGCCGCCTTCGGCTACTGCCTCGGCTGCGAGATGTACCTGCTTCTCCGGCGGGTGACGCCGAGGCGTCCATAATGTGACGGGAAGGACGTGACAAGAATCTCGCCGACCTCCGCCACCAGGACTGGCCAGCACGCCGCCCATGGGGCACGATCGGCGCAATGCCGAAAACCTACGGCTGCGTAACTTCCGCCGGGAGAACCCTCCCCGGGCACAACAGAAGGGCCCTCTCCAGATGGCAGAGCTCGTCTATCGGCCGGTCATCGGCGCCGCTCGCACCATGTTCAAGGCGCTGGACCTGAAGATCGACACTCAGGGTTCGGAGAACATCCCGCGTACCGGCGGTGCTGTGCTCGTCAGCAACCACATCAGCTACCTGGACTTCATCTTCACCGGCCTCGCCGCGCTGCCGCAGAAGCGGCTCGTGCGCTTCATGGCGAAGGACTCCGTCTTCCGGCACAAGATCTCCGGCCCGCTGATGCGCGGCATGAAGCACATCCCGGTGGACCGCACGCAGGGTGAGGCCGCCTACGCGCACGCCCTCGACTCACTGCGGTCGGGCGAGATCATCGGCGTCTTCCCCGAGGCCACCATCTCGCAGTCGTTCACGCTGAAGTCGTTCAAGTCCGGTGCCGCCCGGCTGGCGCAGGAGGCGGGCGTACCGCTCATCCCCATGGCGCTGTGGGGCACGCAGCGGGTGTGGACCAAGGGCCGCCCGCGCAACTTCCGCCGCAGCCACATCCCGGTCACGATCCGGGTGGGCGAGCCGGTCGAGGCGCCCACCGACCAGTACGCGGGTGCGATCACCCGTCGGCTGCGCGAGCGCGTGCAGGAGCTCCTCGAAGCGGCTCAGCGCGCCTATCCCGTGCGCCCCAAGGACGCGTCCGACACCTGGTGGGTGCCCGCGCACCTCGGGGGCACGGCGCCGACTCCGGCCGAGGTCCGCGAAGCCGGCTGAAACGTCACGCCCGTCGGCGGGCTCGTCCCCCGGCGGGCGGGTCCGTCGGCGCGTACACCCGCCAAGCGCGGCACCGCCGTCGGTGCGCCCGCTCGTCAGTGCGGCGGACGGATCGTGATGCGCGCGCCCGGGCTCAGCTTCTCCAGCGACTCGGCGAGTTCATTGCCCGCGGCCTCCAGCTCGCCGGTCGTCATCGGCCCCAGCGACTCCAGCAGGAAGATCGCGTTCACCGACTCCTCGGTGAGCCGGGTGCGGGGCCCCTGACGCCAGTTCCAGCGCCGGCAGGTGACGCCCTCGTCGTCGCGCCAGACGACCTCGCCCGCGTCCGGGTGCTCCACCGTCTCCTCGCCGCCGGCGACGGTGACGAAGGGTTCGCTGCCGGTGGCGCGCACCAGGTGCATCCCGCCCCGGATGCGGTCCAGGTCCTCGCCGCCGACCGGGATCAGATGGGCCACGCTGATGGCGTTGTAGAGGTCGACCAGCACATTGATCCGCGGCAGTCCGCCGTCCGCGAGCGCCCTCCTGGCCAGCGCCTCGGCGGAGTTGCGGGTGCGGGACGGCTTGGAGCCGAAGGCGGTGTACGCCGCGCGCCAGGCGGCCATGTGCGGGTCCTCGTGCGGGGCGCGTCCGTCCAGCCGCTCGGCGAGCCGTGCGGCGGCGGCGTCCAGCAGGGCCGAACTCTCGGCGGTACTGGGCCCGTTGACCAGGCCGTGCGCCTCGACGGCCAGGTGGACGAAGCCGGGGACCAGATCCCTGACCTCGTCGGAGACGGTGAGCGAGAGCGTCATACCGGACTGCCTCACGGTGCGCTGGGAAGGCGGCGCCGGAGCGCTCGACCGGTCGCTGCGGACCGGTGGCGCGCATCGGACACCGCGGGACGTGGTACAGCGTACCGTACCGAACGGTCCATCCCATTGGACTGCCCGACGGGCGTACGGCACAACAGCGCACGGGCCCGCCGGACACTGTCCGGCCGGCCCGTCTGCCTGGCTGCTCCCCCGCGGCGCTACGCCGCCATCTCCTCCTTGAGCGCCTGGACGAAGGCGTCGACGTCCTGCTCCGTGGTGTCGAAGGCACACATCCAGCGCACATCGCCGGCGGCCTCGTCCCAGAAGTAGAAGCGGAACCGCTTCTGCAGCCGCTCCGTCACCGCGTTGGGCAGCCGCGCGAAGACCGCGTTGGCCTGGACGGGGTACAGGATCTCGACGCCGTCGACACCGCGTACGCCGTCGGCCAGCCGCTTCGCCATGGCATTCGAGTGCCGGGCGTTGCGCAGCCACAGATCGCGCGCGAGCAGCGCCTCGAGCTGTACGGAGACGAACCGCATCTTGGAGGCGAGCTGCATGGACATCTTGCGCAGATGCTTCATGTGGCTGACGGCGTCCGGGTTGAGCACGACGACGGCCTCGCCGAACAGCATGCCGTTCTTCGTGCCGCCGTAGGACAGCACATCGACGCCGACGGCATTGGTGAACGTGCGCATCGGGACGTCCAGGGACGCCGCCGCGTTGGCTATCCGGGCACCATCGAGGTGGACCTTCATCCCGTGCCCGTGGGCGTGCTCGACGATCGCGCGGATCTCGGCCGGGGTGTACACCGTGCCCAGCTCGGTGTTCTGGGTGATCGAGACGACCTGCGGCATCGCCCGGTGCTCGTCCTCCCAGCCCCACGCCTGCCGGTCGATGAGCTCGGGGGTGAGCTTGCCGTCCGGGGTCGGCACGGTGAGCAGCTTGAGACCGCCCATCCGCTCCGGTGCGCCGCCCTCGTCCACGTTGATGTGGGCGGACTCGGCGCAGATCACCGCGCCCCACCGGTCGGTGAGCGCCTGGAGCGCCGTGACGTTGGCGCCGGTGCCGTTGAACACCGGGAAGGCCTCGGCCGTCGGCCCGAAGTGGCTGTGCATGACGCGCTGGAGGTGGTCGGTGTACTCGTCCTCGCCGTAGGCGACCTGATGACCGCCGTTGGCGAGGGCGAGCGCCGCCAGGACCTCGGGGTGGGCGCCCGCGTAGTTGTCGCTCGCGAAGCCGCGCACCTCGGGGTCGTGGTGGCGGCGGGCCGCCGTCGGTGCGGCCTTCACGGTTTGGGGGTCAGCCACAGACGCTGTCCATTCGCTTCCCTGGCGGGCCGGTCCCAGACCCCGGCGATGGCTTCCGCCAGTTCCGTCACGTCCGTGAAGCCCGCGAACTTCGCATTCGGGCGCTCGGCGCGCATGGCGTCGTGCACCAGTGCCTTGACGACCAGGATCGCAGCCGCGGCCTTCGGGCCCTCGTCGCCCCCCGCCTTGCGGAAGGCGTCGGCGAGCGCGAGCGTCCAGGCCTCGGCCGCGGCCTTCGAGGCGGCGTACGCGGCGTTGCCGGCCGTCGGGTTGGACGCGCCGGCCGCGCTGATCAGCAGAAAGCGCCCGCGGTCGCTGCGCAGCAGCCCGTCGTGGAAGGCGAGCGAGGTGTGCTGCACCGTGCGGATCAGCAACTTCTCCAGCAGGGCCCAGTCCGCGAGCTTCGTCTCCGCGAAGGACGGGCTTCCGCGCCAGCCTCCGACGAGGTGGACGAGCCCGTCGATGCGGCCGAACTCCTTCTCCGTCTTGTCGGCCCACTCCCGTGCGGCGTCCAGGTCGAGCAGGTCGACCGTGTCCCCCGTGACGGTCGCCCCGCCGTGCGCGTACCGGGCGGCGTCGACCGCCTCGGCGAGCCGTTCGGGATCGGCGTCCGATGCGACGACCGTCGCGCCCGCCTCGGCGAGACGCAGCAGGGTGGCGCGGCCCGCCGGGCCCGCCGCTCCCGCCACCGCGACCACGGCGCCGTCCAGCGGCGCGTTCGAGCCTGAGTTCATGGTCGTGGTCTCCTTCGTGCGCGTGCTCATGCGGCTGCCCCGGAGGGCGCCGTGCTCTCGGCCGCTGCCGTACCCGCCGCGGTGATGCCCTTCGTGGAGGCGATCACCGTCTTCAGCTTCTTGGAGAGCGCCTCGAAGAACATGCTGAGCGGAAACTCGTCGGGAAGCACGTCGTCGACGAGTTTCCGGGGAGGCTGTGACAGATCGAGGGCGTCCGGGCCCTTGGCCCAGCGCGAGCCGGGGTGCGGGGCCAGGTAGGTGGAGACCAGGTCGTACGCGGCGAACCAGTGGACCAGCTTGGGGCGGTCGATGCCGTCGCGGTACAGCTTCTCGATCTCGGCGCACAGCTGGTTCGTGACCTGCGGCGCCCGCTCCCAGTCGATCTTCAGGGTGTTGTCGGTCCACCGCAGCACGTCGTGCTTGTGCAGGTAGGAGAAGAGCAGCTGGCCGCCGAGGCCGTCATAGTTGCGCACGCGCTCGCCGGTGACCGGGAAGCGGAACATGCGGTCGAAGAGCACGGCGTACTGGACGTCGCGGCCGTGGGAGTTGCCCTCGGCGTCGAGCTTCACGGCCTCCTTGAAGGCGGTGAGGTCGCAGCGCAGCTCCTCGAGGCCGTACATCCAGAACGGCTGGCGCTGCTTGATCATGAAGGGGTCGAAGGGCAGGTCGCCGTGGCTGTGGGTGCGGTCGTGGACCATGTCCCAGAGCACGAAGGCCTGCTCGCAGCGCTCCTGGTCACCGATCATCTCCTGGATGTCCTCCGGGAGCTGGAGGCCGAGGACCTGCACGGCCTCACTCGTCACGGCGCGGAAGCGCGCGGCCTCGCGGTCGCAGAAGATGCCGCCCCAGGTGAAGCGCTCGGGGGCCTCGCGCACGGCGATCGTCTCCGGGAAGAGCACCGCGGAGTTGGTGTCGTAGCCCGCGGTGAAGTCCTCGAAGGTGATGCCGCAGAAGAGGGGGTTGTCGTAGCGGGTGCGCTCGAGCTCGGCGAGCCACTCGGGCCACACCATGCGCAGCACGACCGCTTCGAGGTTGCGGTCCGGGTTGCCGTTCTGCGTGTACATCGGGAAGACGACCAGGTGCTGGAGCCCGTCGGCGCGGCCCCGGGCGGGCTGGAAGGCCAGCAGCGCGTCAAGGAAGTCGGGTATGCCGAAGGCATCGTCGGCCCACTTGCGCAGGTCGGCGACGAGCGCGCGGTGGTACTCGGCGTCGTGCGGCAGGAGCGGGGAGAGCTCGCCGATCGCGTCGATGACGCGGTCCAGTACTGCTTCGGCGTCGACACGCGCGGGGGCGCCCTCGGCGTCGAAGTCGATGGAGCCGTCCTTGGACTGCCAGGGACGGATCTCCTCGACGGCATTCTTGAGCCTCGTCCAGGCCGGGTGCTCGACGACCCGGTCGGCGGGGGATATGGGCGCAGGTGCGGCGTCCTGCACAAGAATTTCCGTCATGTCACTTCCTCCACAGGAGAACCTCGCGTCAAGACACCGTATCTATGCCCGGTTCTCCGGTACAAGTAGCCAGAAGCGAAATTATTCTTCCCCACCTTCATGATCACCGGAAGGTTTGCGGTCGATCATGGTCGCGGCAATGACTTCTGCCACACCGGCCATCGCATCCTTCGCCTCGTCCACCACATTGCTCAGCGCGAGGAAGCCGTGGAACATCCCCGGATAGTGGGCTTCCGTGACCGGTACGCCCGCCTCGACGAGCCTCTTCGCGTACGCCCGGCCCTCGTCGCACACGGGGTCGCAGCCGGCCGTGACGATGTGCGCCGCAGGCAGTCCGGCGAGCTCGGCGCGCAGCGGGGAGGCCAGCGGGTGATGGATGTCACCGTCCGGTCCGAGGTACAGATCGCGGAACCAGCGGACGTGCTCGGCGGTGAGGTAGTAACCCTCCGCGTTGGTGCGGTGCGACTCCGTGTCGAGAGCCGCGTCGGTCGCCGGATAGATCAGCACCTGCAGGGCGACGTCCGGACCGCCGCGCTCGCGACCGACGAGCATGGCGCAGGTGGCGAGGTTGCCCCCGGCGCTGTCCCCCGCGACGACCAGGGCGCGCGGGTCGCCTCCCAGCTCGCCGATGTGGTCCGCGGCCCAGCACACGGCCGCGTACGCGTCCTCGATGGGGACCGGGAAGCGCACCTCGGGAGCGAGGCGGTAGTCGACGGCGACGACGACGGCGCCCGCGTCCCGGCAGAGCTGACGGCACAGCCGGTCGTGGCTGTTCAGCCCGCCGAGCACCCAGCCGCCGCCGTGGAAGAAGACCACCGTCGGCCAGGGCCCGGGTCCGGCTTCGGGAAGGGGACGGTAGACGCGCACCGGAAGCTCGGGGGCGCCGGGCGGGCCGGGGATCGTGCGGTCGGCCACCTCGCCCACCTTCTGCCTGCCGAAGGGTGACAGGGAGGCGTCCATGATCCGCCGCGCCTCCACGGCATCGGTCACCGACACCCCGACGTCGGGGAAGACCGCGGCGAGAATGTCGACGAACTCCCTCACCTCGGGCCTCAGCCGGTCTCTCCCGACGGTCATCCGGGTCTCCCTCGTCCGTGCGAACAGTGTGTCGGCCCCAGCGTTCCTTCCCGGCGCGGCGGCGCGCAGGATTTTGCGCAGGGCTGACATGACGTCAAGCCCTACAGGACGCGCCCACGAGCGGGGGACACGACAGGCGCCCGAGTGGCCGGAAGTCGGCGCCAATCACCCCTGTTACCGCGTGCGAGAGCGGTTTCATCCGGGGGTCCGGCCATTAGGCTGCGTCCTTGCCGCGCCGCGTCGTCAGGCCACGCCGCGCGGGAGCCGCCGTCGACGGAAGCGAGAGAATCTTGACTTTCCTCACCATCGGTCATCGCGGGGTCATGGGCGTCGAGCCGGAGAACACCCTGCGTTCCTTCGTCCGGGCCGAGCGGGCCGGGATGGACGCCATCGAACTGGATCTGCATCTGAGCAAGGACGGCGCGCTCGTCGTCATGCACGACGCCGACGTGGACCGTACGACGGACGGCAAGGGACCCATCGCCGACAAGACCCTGGCGGAACTGCGCGAGCTCGACGCGGGCCAGGGCGAGCGGGTGCCGGTCTTCGAAGAGGTCCTCGACGCGGTGCACGCACCGCTGCAGGCCGAGATCAAGGACATCGCCGCGGCGCGTGCCCTCGCGGAGGTGATGAGGAAGCGCGACCTCGTCCACCGGGTCACCGTCTCGTCCTTCCACGACGACGCGGTGGCCGAGATCGCCTCGCTGGTGCCGGGCGTCCGCACGGTGCTGATCGCGAGCCGCTGGGGTGCCGACATCGTCGACCGCGCCAAGGCCGTGGGCGCGGGAGCCCTCGCACTGAACATCCGCCGGCTGACCCTGGAGACCGTCGAGCACGCCCACGGCGAGGCGCTTCAGGTGATCGGCTGGGTGGTCAACACCCAGGACCAGCTGCGGCTGGTGCGCGCCCTCGAACTCGACGGCGCGACCACCGACTTCCCGGAGATCCGGCGCACCGGGCGGTTCACCGCGTAGGGCGTGGCGGCCGGTCAGGACCCCGCCGCGGTGCGGGGCGGTTGGGGGATCACACCGTCAGATCCTTCACCAGCAGCTCGAAGACCAGGTCCTTGCGCTGCGGGATGCCGAAGCGTTCGTCGCCGTACGGGAAGGGTGTCAGCTCTCCCGTACGGCGGTAGCCGCGCCGCTCGTACCAGGCGATCAGTTCGTTCCGCACCGAGATCACCGTCATGTGCATCTCGCGCACGCCCCACGTCTCGCGTGCGCTGCGTTCCGCCTGGGCGATGACCAGACGTCCCAGCCCCTCGCCCTGGAGCTTCGGGCGGACGGCGAACATGCCGAAGTAGGCGGCCTCGCCGCGGTGTTCGAGCTGGCAGCAGGCGATCAGCTCACCGTCGCGCTCCACGACGAGGAGGCGGCTTCCGGGGGATTCGATGACCTCGCGCACACCCTCGGGGTCGGTGCGCTGGCCGCCGAGGATGTCCGCCTCGGTCGTCCAGCCGGTCCGGCTCGCGTCACCGCGGTAGGCCGACTCGATCAGCCCGACCAGCGCCGGTGTGTCGGCGGCGACGGCATCGCGGTACGTCAGCTCGCCGGAGTCCCGGGGCGGTGCGGTGTCCATGGATCGCTCTCCGTTCTCAACAGCGTGCGCGTGCCACGAGAGTACCTGCGGACACGATCCAGGAAGTGTCCGCACAGTGTCGTCGTCCGCCCGGAGGGCGTCGCGAACCGGACGAGACTTTGCGGACACGATCTAGGGTTCGGGCATGGTGCATGTGCTGAGCAGTCGGATCCTCCTGCGTCCCACCGACCCCGAGCGCTCCCGGCAGTTCTACGGGCAGAAACTCGGACTGGCCGTCCACCGGGAGTTCGGGACCGGTCCGGAACGGGGCACGGTCTACTTCCTCGGTGGCGGGTTCCTCGAGATCTCGGGCCGCTCCGAGCCTCCCGCCGCGAACGGGCCCCGACTGTGGCTCCAGGTCGAGGACGTCGCGGCCGTCCACGCGGAACTGGCGGAGCAGGGTGTCGAGGTGCTGCGGCCGCCCGTGCAGGAGCCGTGGGGGCTGATCGAGATGTGGATCGCGGACCCGGACGGCCATCGGATCGCCGTCGTCGAGGTGCCCGCCGATCATCCGCTGCGTCACCGTCCCTGAGCCGGACGCCGGGGAGCGGGCGGGGCGCGCGGGCACAGAGCGCGGGCCCGGACACCGCTCAGTGCTCCCTGTGCACCCCCGTGCGCTCGCGTACCCCCGGTGGTGGCCGGGCATCGACCTCTCGACATCCGTCGATGGGGGAGGTTCGCCGTGCACGGACCCGCGATGTCCGGCTGGCTGCTCATGGCGCTGTGCGGAGCGACCGGGCTGTACTGCCTGGTGCGGATGCGCGGCACCTCCGGCGAGGCACGCAGGGCGGCCGGCGGCGAGGCGCTGATGGGTTTCGGCATGGCGGCGATGGCGCTGCCGGCGGCCGTGGTCGTGCTGCCGGGGTGGGCCTGGACGGTGTACGCGGCCGTCTTCGGGGCCGCGGCGCTCGCGGCCCTGTGGCCGGCCCGCCGTGGTCTGCATCATCTGCACCACGCGGTCGGTTCGCTCGCGATGGTCTACATGGCGTTGGCGATGGCCCCCGGAGGCGGCGCCCACACCGGTCACGCCCCGGCCGGCGTACCCCTGCTGACCGGCGCGCTGCTGGTGTACTACGCGGCGTACGTCCTGCGCTCGGGGGTGCGGCTGGTGCCCGTCCCGGCTGCCGCGGGCGTCTCGGGGCCCCTCTCCTTCGGCACCCGGCCCGAACTCGCTCCGGCCTGCAGACTGGCGATGGGCCTCGCGATGCTCGCCATGCTGCTCACCCTCTGACGCCCCCTCGACGGCCCGCCGGGAGGCGGGTTGAGAGACCGTGTCGTACATCACTTGGCGCGCAGGGTCATACCCGCAAGTAGTCGCGCGCTCATAGGCTGACGGCATGTTGGTCTCCCTCGTGCTGCTGACGCTCGGCGCACTGGCCGCCGTGGCGGCTCCGCGACTGCTGTCGCGTGCCGACTGGCCGGAGCGCGAGCCGGTGGTGGCCCTGTGGGTGTGGCAGTGCGTGGTGGCGGCGGTGCTGCTGTCGTTCGCGCTGTCGATGACCTTCAGCGCGGCGGCGGCCTGGCAGCTCGTCCGCGGCCATGTCTTCGCACCGGCGCCGCACGGGGTCGTGGAGGCCTATGCCCTCGGGGCGAACGGGCCGTGGTCGGCCGTCCTCGCGGTCGTGCTGGCCTGCGGCGGCCTGTGGACCGCCGCCATGCTCACCCGGGAGATCCTCCGGGCCCGGCTGCGCCGCAGGCAGCGGCGTAGCGAGCTGCTGGTGCGCTCCCCCCTCATGCCGGGCGAGCAGCCGGGCAGTGAGCCGCTGGTGGTCCTGGAGGGGGCACGCCCCGACGCGTGGTGGCTGCCCGGTGCCGCGCCTCAACTGGTCATCACCACCGCGGCGTTGCGACGGCTGAAGGGCCGTCAGCTCGACGCGGTCCTGGCGCACGAGCAGGGTCACGCCCAGGCGCGCCACGACTGGCTGCTGCACTGCTCCTCGGCACTCGCCAACGGGTTCCCGCAGATCCCGGTGTTCGCCGCGTTCCGCGACGAGATGCACCGGCTGGTGGAGCTTGCCGCCGACGATGTCGCCTCGCGCAGGTTCGGGCGGCTCACGATCGCCCTCGCGCTGGTGGAACTGAACGAGGACCGCGGGGTGTTCGGTCCGTGCCCCACGCCGGACGCCCAGCTGCCGCAGCGCGTCAACCGGCTGCTGACGCCCGTTCCGCGGCTCACCGCGGGCCGTCGTCTGCGGCTGACCGCCGCGGCCGCACTGGTGCCGGTGGTCCCGCTGCTGGTGGCCTTCGTCCCCGCACTTCGCGCGCTGGGTCAGCCGTAGATCTCCTTTCACGGGGAAGATCCCTCTCATGCATTCGCCACATCCCGCTCCGACCACTCCCCCGGAGGCCGGACCGCCGGCCGGACCGGTGCGCACCGGATCGCTGCTGGTCGTGCTCTTCGCCGTCCTGCTGTTCCTGGTCACGATCGCCTGGTCACCGCTCATCTCCTTCGACCGCTCCGTCGCCGACGGACTGCACGCGTGGGCCGTCGAGGATCCGGGGCTCGTCCGGGTGAATCGCGTCCTGAGCGACTGGGTGTGGGACCCCTGGACGATGCGTGCGCTGATCGCTGTGGCTGTCGTGTGGCTGTGGTGGCGGAGCGAACGCCTGCTCGCCGTGTGGGTGGCGGCGACGAGCGCGCTCGGCACGCTCCTCCAGCAGGGTCTGAAATCCGCGGTGGGCCGCGAGCGCCCGGAGTGGCCCGATCCGGTCGACTCGGCGCACTTCTCGGCCTTCCCTTCGGGCCACGCGATGACGGCCATGGTCACCTGCGTGACGGTGCTCTGGCTGCTGCGGCGCCACGGGCTGGAGGGGCAGTGGTGGCTGTGGGCCGTGGTCGTGGCCGTGGTCTCCGTGGTGGGGGTGGGCCTGACCCGGCTCTATCTCGGCGTCCACTGGCCCACCGACGTCATCGGCGGCTGGCTGCTCGGGGCGGGCTGGGTGACGTTTTCCGTCGTGGCGTACGAACGGACGGTCTTGTCCCGGCAGCACTGAGCCGGAGAGGATCGTCGTCATGCCGGTCAAGGGTGTGCTGTTCGACTTCTCGGGAACGCTGCTGCGCAGCGAGTCGGTGTCCGACTGGCTCCGGGCGAGCCTGGCCGCATGCGGCGTCGAACTCCCCGAGCCCGGGTTGTCCCGCCTCGCCGACGAGCTGGCGGCGGCCGGCGCCCTGCCGGGCGGTCCGAAGCCGGCCGTGATCCCGCCGCATCTCGTGGAGGTGTGGGCGGCCCGCGACGCGTCCATGGAGCACCACCGCGCCGCGTACACCGGTCTCGCGCGCGGCGTCCACCTGCCGGATCCCCGCCTGTGCGACGCGCTGTACGAACGGCACATGGAGCCCGCGGCCTGGCGCCCCTATCCCGACGCCGCCGAGGTACTGGGCGCACTGCGTGAGCGGGGGCTCGGCATCGCGGTGGTGAGCAACATCGGCTGGGACCTGCGACCGGTCGTGCGGGCCCACGGCCTGGACGCCTTCGTGGACGCGTACACGCTGTCCTACGAGCACGGCGTGCAGAAACCCGACGTACGGCTGTTCCGTGCGGCCTGCGAGGCGCTGGGGCTGCATCCGGCCGACGTACTCATGGTCGGGGACGACCGGCACGCGGACGGGGGCGCCGCGGATCTCGGATGTGCCGTCCACTTCGTGGATCCGCTGCCGGCGGAGGAACGCCCCGCCCCGCGGAAAGTGCTGGATCTCGTGGACCGAGCGGACCGGGCGGACCGGGCGGACCGGTACGAACCGTGCGGACCCCGGGGCCCCGATTCGTCCGCACAACGGCCCGGGGAGAGACACTGAAGGCATGACGAAGCCACCCGAACCGGACGATCCCCCGCGTCGCCCGGTTCGGGCAGCACCCCGCTGACCAGGCCCTGAAGCCCGCACAGCGGAACACGCTGAGTATATTGGCTGAGAGCCAGTCAACGCAGGAGTCCAGCATGTCCCCGCGGAGCGCATCGGTCAATGAAGAGCTTCGTCGGCGTTCCCGCGAGCGGCTCCTCCAGGCGACCGTGGAGCTGGTCGACGAGCGCGGCTACGAGGCCACGACCCTGTCCGACATAGCCGACCGGGCGGGTTCCGCTCGCGGTCTGATCTCGTACTACTTTCCGGGAAAACGGCAGCTTCTGCAGTCGGCCGTGCACCGTTTGATGCATCTCACACTCCGGGAGGCGCTGGAGCGGGAGCCGCGGACCGAGGACGGACGCGAACTGCTGGCGCGGGCGATCGACGCCGTGCTCGGGCTCGCCGTCGACCATCCGGTCCTGATGCGGACCCATATGTCGGGCGTGCTCCAGGCCGAGGGCTTTGTGCAGTGCCCCGAGCAGCAAGAGCTGGCGATGCAGCTGCGGACCACCGTGGAGCGGTACGGCTCCCAGCAGGCCGAGGTGGACTATCCGCTGCTGCGGGCCCTGCTGATGGGCGCGGTCTTCGCGATCCTCCTGCCCGGCGCACCGATGCCGCTCGCGCGTCTGCGGGCTGAGCTCTTCCAGCGCTACGGGCTGGACTGGGAGCTCGGCGTCCCGCCGGGCGGATGTCCGCCCGGCGGGACGACGTACGACACCAGGGAGGTCCTGGGTCAGTCGCGGTCGAAGTAGTCGGGCTGGGTCTGCACGTTGAGCTCGTGCAGCCGCACCCGCTTCGCCGGGTCCGTACGCCTGTCGTTGAGCTTCAGGACGTCGAGACCCTTCGCGATGTCGTTCGAGTAGATGTAACCGTTGTAGTAGTACGCCGACCAGGGACCGGCCGTGGTGACCTGGTCGAGGGTGACGGGACCACGCTCGAAGAAGGCGATCTCCTTGGGCCTGCTCGAGTTGGTGAAGTCCCAGACCGAGATACCGCCCTGGTACCAGGCCTGGACCATGATGTCGCGGCCCTTCACCGGGATGATCGAGCCGTTGTGCGCCACGCAGACCTCGGCGTCCGCCTGGTGCCGGTCGATCTTGAAGTAGCTGCGGAAGACGAGCTTGCGCTTGTCGCCGCGGCCCACGAGGTCGTAGACGCCGTCCGCGCCGCGGTTCGGGCCGATCTCCTCGTTGCAGGTGGCCGCTCCGCCGCCGCCGAGCTCGTCGGTGAAGACGACCTTGTCGGCGTCCTGGTTGAAGGTCGCCGAGTGCCAGAACGCGAAGTTCACGTTGTCCTGGACGCGGTCGATGACCTTCGGGCGCTCCGGGTCCTTGATCGAGAACAGGATGCCGTCACCCATGCAGGCGCCGGCGGCCAGGTCCTTCGAGGGGAGCACGGTGATGTCGTGGCAGCCGGTGGTCTTGGAGACGCCCGGGTTGGTGGGCGAACCGGGGTTGCCTCCGCCGTCCGGACCCTCACCGGGGAAGAGCACCGGGAAGTTCACGATCCGGGCCTGCTGCGGGGCCTTGCGCGGCACCTTGATGACGGAGATGCCGTCGTGCGGCGGCTGGCAGTCCGGGAAGGCCGCGCTCGGCGAGTACGACGAGACGTAGATGTAGACGTCGCGGCGCTCGGGCACCAGCGTGTGCGTGTGCGAGCCGCACGCGGTCTCGACAGCGGCGATGTACTTCGGGTTGCGCTTGTCGCTGATGTCGAAGATCTTCATGCCCTCCCACGACGACTTCTCGGTCGCGGGCTGCGTCGTGCTGTTGCACGAGTTGTCGCTGCGCGAGGAGTCGGTGGAGAGGAACAGCAGGTCCCCGGAG
Source organism: Streptomyces sp. AM8-1-1 (assembly GCF_032229325.1). Lineage (NCBI taxonomy): Bacteria > Bacillati > Actinomycetota > Actinomycetes > Kitasatosporales > Streptomycetaceae > Streptomyces > Streptomyces sp. AM8-1-1. The sequence continues at coordinate 7,187,899 of NZ_CP135086.1, read as the reverse complement.
ACCGAGATGTCGTTCTGGCTGCCGGGACACAGCACCTGGGCGACCGTCTTCGGCGCCTTCGGGTTGCTGATGTCGAAGATCCGGAAGCCGTCGTAGTTGCCCGAGTAGGCGTACTTGCCCTGGAAGGCGATGTCCGTATTGGTGCCCTTGAGCGCGTCCTTGGGGACGTTGGCGAGGTGCTCGATGTTGTCGCTGTGGACGATCTCGTCCACGCCGGGTATCTCACCACTCGCGATGGCGGAGCGGTCCTGCGCCGCCTGGCCCGAGGAGATCTCCTTCTGGGCGGCCTTGTCCCCGGGGTCTGGTGTGGCGGCCGCGGGTCCGGCCGTCAGCAGCGTGGCGAGGAGCCCGGCCGCGGCTGCCGCCACGCCCAGACGTCTGCGCCGCACTCGGGTGGTGTGCAACAGGGTCACTGCGTCCTCCCTTGTATCCGTTCCTAGTTGAACGGTTCACGGACCACCGCAGTATCTTCCCTTGCATGGACATCTCAACAGATGGCAACAGAGACGTAATGAAAGTTTCTGATCAACAGGGTTCCGAAGCGTGCTAGGACGGTCATAGAACACCCCAAGTGCCTCAGGAGGTCTCCGTGTTGAACCGCCGCCCGGCCTCACGCTCCCGCAGACCGGTGGTCGCGGTGGCCGTGGCCGCCGCCGTACTCGCCCTGGGCGCCTGCGAGTCGGACAGCGACGCTCCGGCCAAGGCCAAGGGGGACAGCGGTCCCTCGGTGGTCGCGCCGGGGAAGCCGGGTGAACCGGCGAAGACGCTCTCCCCCGAGGAGGCCAGGAAGGCCGCCCCGGACGACTCGCCGAACTCCGCCGACTTCTCCTACGCCCACATGATGATCACGCACCACGGCCAGGCGGTGACGATGACCGCGCTGGTACCGACCCGGGCGGAATCGACGCAGGTCAAGCGGTTGGCGGAGCGCATTTCGGCGTCCCAGAAGCCCGAGATCGCAGCGATGCAGGGCTGGCTGAAAGTCAACGGCGGGAAGAAGGGCGACAGCGGACACGACCACGGCGCCGCCCCGATGCCGGGCATGGCGACCGCCGCGCAGCTGACCCAGTTGCGGGCAGCGAAGGGCAAGGCGTTCGACGAACTCTTCCTGAAGCTGATGATGACGCACCATCAGGGAGCCATCACGATGGCCACGGAGGCCCTGACGGAGGGCAACAACGTGCTGATCGAGGAGATGGCGACGGACGTGATCTCGCAGCAGACGAGCGAGATCGGCCGGATGCGGAAGATGTGACGCCGGCCGGCGCCTCCGCCGCGATGCGTCAGCGGCGGTTGTGGCGCGGCGGCAGATGCCCTTCGTCGCGGGCGCCGGCGATGAGCCGGAGGGCCTTGCGGCGGCCGTGGCCGGTCGCGCCCATCACGGCGAGCACGGGGTCGCGGCCGTCCCGCTGGGCGCCCCGGTAGACCTCGGCGGCCAGCCGGCGGCCCGCCGCGCCCCGCGGCGGAGCGGTACGCGCCCGGCGACGGGACGGCGGTGGCGCGTTCTCCCGGCCCATGCCATCGGTGGCGCCGGGTGCGCCGGGCATGGTCACCGCGCGCGGCGGCTGGCCTGCGGCCGTACGGCAGGCGTCCTCGAGAGGGTCCTCGATCCGGTCGGCGAGCACGGTGAAGGTCCGCAGCGGCAGCGGCGGGTCGGCGTGCATGTCCTCGATGGCGATCCGCCCCTGGTCGACGACGGCCAGCACGTCGATGCGCGCTCCGTCGGCGAACGTCAGCCGGACGTTGAACCAGGGCTGCGTGAGCTCGCGCGCGGGGAGGGATTCGACGGTGGTGACGGTGCCGTGGCCCTCCATCTCCCAGACCGGTGGAAAGGGCAGGACCTGAAGCAGGTCATACTGATCATTAGCGTTAAGAAACGTAGTTTCTTGCACAATTAGCACGTAACCAGTCAATTCCGGTCGATCTGCGACGGCACGCACGTCGGGCCGGCGCAGAGCACCCCGTTGGGGGCCCCGTCCACCGAACGGCCGCCGAGTCACACCTCCCCAGCGCGGTACCCCGGTGCGATGCTGGAGTTTCCCTGCGGGAAGGAGCGCAGCTGTGCTTCGCGTCGCCGTTGTGGGATCGGGACCCAGCGGGGTCTACGCCGCTCAGGATCTCGTCCAGCAGAGCCAGGTTCCGGATGTGCGGGTGCATGTCCTGGACCGGCTTCCCTGCCCCTACGGACTCGTGCGTTACGGGGTCGCGCCCGACCACGAGAAGATCAAGTCCCTGCAGAACAACCTCCGCGGTGTGCTGGAACAGGAGCGGATCGACTTCGTCGGGAACATCGAGGTGGGAGCGCACGGGCTGACTCCCGGGCGGCTGCTGGAGCTCTATCACGCGGTCGTGTACTGCGTGGGAGCCGCCCGGGACCGCAGACTCGACATTCCAGGCGAGGATCTGCCCGGCAGCTACTCGGCCACCGACTTCGTCTCCTGGTACAGCGCGCACCCCGACGCCGCGCGCAACAGCTTCGCGCTCGGCGCCCGCTCGGCCGTCGTGATCGGCGTCGGCAACGTCGCCGTCGACGTGGCCCGCATCCTGGCGCGCGGAGCCGACGAACTGCGGCCCACCGACGTGCCGGAGGACGCACTCGGCGCACTGGCGCTCAGCCGGGTGCGCGATGTTCACATGGTCGGCAGACGCGGTCCCTCCCAGGCCAAGTTCACCACCAAGGAACTGCGCGAACTCGCCTCGCTGCCCTCGGCGGAGGTCGTCGTCGAACCGGCCGACCTCGCACTGGACCCCGTGTACGCGGACACCTCGGGCACCCTCGCGGCCGCACTGCCCGCGGTCGGCCGCCGCAACGTCGATGTCGTGCGCGGCTGGGCGGCCCAGCCTCCGCGCGGCCTGGACCGCCGGATCCATCTGCGGTTCTTCCTGCGCCCGGTGGAGTTCGTCGAGCAGGACGGCCACGTCGCGGCCGTACGGTTCGAGCGGACCGTACCGGACGCCGGAGGGTCGGTGCGGGGCACCGGGACGTACGAGGAGATCGAGGCACAGCTGGTGCTGCGGGCGGTCGGCTACCGGGGCGTGCCGCTGCCCGGCCTGCCGTTCGACGCGGCGCTCGGGACCGTGCCGCACACGGCCGGGCGGGTCCTGCGGGACGGGGTCCCGTCGCCCGGGGAGTACGTGGCGGGCTGGATCAAGCGCGGACCGACCGGAGTGATCGGCACCAACCGGCCGTGCGCCAAGGAGACGGTGGCCTCGCTGCTGGAGGACGGTGCCGCACTGGCACTGCGCTCCGTGGCGGCCGATCCGGTGGCGGAACTGCGGGCGGCGGGCCACCACCCGGTCGAGTGGACGGGCTGGCAGGCGATCGAGGCTGCCGAGGCCGCGCTCGGCCGGACGCTCGGCCGACGGTCCGTCAAGATCCCCGACTGGGACGGGCTTCTGGGCGCCGCGACCGGCGACACAGCGCGCTGAGGCTATGCCTCGCCGAGGCGGTCCGCCTGCCGGGCCGCCGCGGCGAGGACGCTGTCGAGCAGCCCGGGGAACAGGGCGTCGAGGTCGTCACGGCGCAGTCCGTTCAGCTTCGCCGTGCCCTGGTACATCTGCCGGATCACACCGCTCTCCCGGAGCACGCGGAAGTGGTGGGTGGTCGTCGACTTGGTGACGGGCAGGTCGAAATGGGAGCAGGAGAGCGCCTCGCCGGTGGCCGCGAGCTCCCTCAGCACGAGCAGCCGCATCGGGTCGGAGAACGCATGGAGCACGCCTTCCAGCCGGATCTCGTCACGCGTGGGGTGAGCGAGCTCGCGGGGGCTTGTCGCGGTGGTCACGGCTGCTCCACTTCGTCCGGGGCTCTCATTGTACGAGAACCCTCGTAGTTTGACACTCGCCGTACTACGATGCGTATCGTACGAGTCGCGGGACCAGCACGGCCGAGCGCCCGTGCCCGGTCGCACCCGTACCCGGTCCTCGCCCTGCCACCCGCCGTACACCGGCCCCGCCCGAATGGAGTCCGTCGTGAGCGCGCTGTTCCAGCCTTACACCCTGCGATCGCTGACCATCCCCAACCGCGCCTGGATGGCGCCGATGTGCCAGTACTCGGCAGAGGCGAGCGGACCGGACGCCGGCGCCCCGACCGACTGGCACTTCGCGCACTACGCGGCCCGTGCCACGGGCGGCACCGGCCTGATCCTCGTCGAGGCCACGGCGGTCGCCCCCGAGGGGCGGATCAGCCCCGCGGACGTCGGGATCTGGAACGACACCCAGGTCGAGTCCTTCCGCCGGATCACCCGTTTCGTGAAGAGCCAGGGCACCACCATCGGCATCCAGCTGGCGCACGCCGGGCGCAAGGCATCGACGGACCGCCCCTGGAAGGGCGGCGGGCCGGTGGGCGCGGGCGACCACGGCTGGCAGCCCCTCGCGCCCAGCCCGCTCCCCTTCGACGAGGGCCACCCGGTCCCCGACGAGCTGACGACGGCGGAGATCGAGGAGATCGTCGGACAGTTCGCCGCCGCGGCCCGCCGAGCGCTGGACGCCGGCTTCGAGATCGCCGAGATCCACGGCGCACACGGCTATCTGATCGGCGAATTCCTCTCGCCGCACACCAACCACCGCACGGACGAGTACGGCGGCTCCTTCGAGAACCGCGCCCGGTTCCCGCTCGCTGTCGTCGACGCGGTACGGGCCGTGTGGCCCGACGAACTGCCGCTCTTCTTCCGCATCTCCGCCACCGACTGGCTGGACGAAGGCGGCTGGACGGCCGACGACACCGTCCGCTTCGCGGCGCTGCTCAAGGACCACGGCATCGACCTGCTGGACGTCTCCTCCGGCGGCAACGCCCCGCGCGTGACCATCCCGACCGGCCCCGGCTACCAGGTGCCGTTCGCCGCACGGGTGCGGGCCGAGACCGGACTCCCGGTTGCCGCCGTCGGCATGATCACCGACGCCGAACAGGCGGAGAAGATCATCGCGAACGGGGAGGCGGACGCCGTCCTGCTCGGCCGTGAACTGCTGCGCAACCCGTCCTGGGCCCGGCATGCCGCGCGCGAGCTCAGCGGAGAGATCCGTGTCCCGGAGCAGTATCTCCGCTCCGTCTGAACCGGCGGTACGACCAACAGCGAACACGAAGGAGCGGCGCCCCGACCAGGGTGCCGCTCCTTCGTCATGTCCCACGCCTCCGTCGTGTCCCGCGCCTCCGTCGTGTCCGCACGCCTTCCGTGCCGTGGCCGCGCACCGATGAGTTTCACCTTCCGGAACGGTCTGCTCTCCATGACGTCCGCCCGGGCCGACCGCGACCTACGGGCCACTGTCGGTGGCCGGGTGCAGACTGGCCCTTATCCGCGACAACGGCGTCCTGGAGGCACACGACCATGTCCGACGTACTGCTCACCGTAGGTACCCGCAAAGGACTCTTCATCGGCCGCAGAAGCGGCGGCTCATGGGACTTCGACGGCCCGCACTTCAACGCGCAGGCCGTGTACTCGATCGGCATCGACACCCGCAGAGCCGTGCCCCGGCTGCTCGTCGGCGGCGACAGCGCGCACTGGGGACCGTCGGTCTTCCACTCCGACGACCTCGGGAAGACCTGGGTGGAGCCCGCCAAGCCGGCGGTGAAGTTCCCCAAGGACACCGGGGCCTCGCTGGAGCGGGTCTGGCAGCTGCATCCCGCGGGCCCCGAAACCCCGGACGTGGTCTACGCGGGCACCGAGCCGGCCGCGCTGTTCCGCTCGGAGGACGGCGGCGAGACGTTCGACCTCGTACGGCCGCTGTGGGAGCACCCGACCCGTTCGCAGTGGGTCCCGGGCGGCGGCGGTGAGGCCGTGCACACCGTGGTGACGGACCGGCGCGACCCGCAGTCGGTGATGGTCGCCGTGTCGACCGCGGGCGTGTTCCGCTCCCGGGACGGCGGCGAGAGCTGGGCGCCGTCCAACAAGGGGGTGTCCGCGGTCTTCCTGCCGGACCCCGACCCGGAGTTCGGCCAGTGCGTCCACAAGATCGCCCAGGACGCCGGGGATCTGGACCGGCTGTATCTCCAGAACCACTGGGGTGTCTTCCGCAGCGACGACGCCGGCGCGAAGTGGACGGACATCGGAGCGGGCCTGCCCTCGGACTTCGGCTTCGCCGTGGCCGCGCACCCGCACCGCCGCGACACCGCCTATGTCTTCCCGATCACCGCGGACGCCGACCGGGTGCCCGCCGGCCGCCGGTGCCGGGTGTACCGCACCACCGACGCGGGCGGCAGCTGGGAGGCGCTGTCCGCCGGACTGCCCGAGGGTGATCACTACGGCACGGTCCTCCGGGACGCCCTGTGCACCGACGACGCCGATCCCGCCGGGATCTACTTCGGCAACCGCAACGGCGAGGTGTACGCCAGCGCGGACGACGGAGACAGCTGGCAGCAGCTGGCCTCGCATCTGCCTGACGTGCTCTGCGTACGGGCTGCGGCCATGGGTTGAGGGTCAAGGTCACTCCACCAGTAGAGTGACGCCCCGTGGCAGCACGACCGTTGAAGGACATTGTGGAGCCGGGATGGGCCGACGCCCTCGAACCGGTGGCCGAACGCATCGCCGCGATGGGCGACTTCCTGCGCGCGGAGATCGCCGCCGGACGCACCTATCTGCCGGCCGGACCGAATGTGCTGCGCGCTTTCCAGCAGCCGTTCGAGGACGTCCGGGTGCTGATCGTCGGTCAGGACCCGTATCCGACACCCGGGCACGCGGTGGGGCTGAGCTTCTCCGTCGCGCCCGAGGTGCGGCCGGTGCCGGGCAGTCTGGACAACATCTTCCGGGAGATGCACGCGGACCTCGGGCATCCCCGGCCCTCCAACGGCGATCTGACGCCCTGGGCCCGCCAGGGTGTGCTGCTGCTGAACAGGGCGCTGACCACCGCACCCCGCAAGACGGCGGCCCACCGCGGCAAGGGCTGGGAAGAGGTGACCGAACAGGCGATCCGTGCGCTCGTGGCGCGTGGCAAGCCACTGGTCTCCGTGCTCTGGGGGCGTGACGCCCGCAATCTGCGCCCGCTGCTCGGTGATCTTCCGGCGATCGAGTCCGCGCACCCCTCCCCCATGTCGGCGGACCGGGGCTTCTTCGGCTCGCGCCCGTTCAGCCGGGCCAACGACCTCCTGCGACGCCAGGGCGCCGAGCCCGTCGACTGGCAGCTTCCGTGACCGCGAGCCGGGTCCTCGGTGTGGACTCCGGCGGTTCCGGGCTGCGCGTGGCCCTCGCCGATGTCTCGGCGCCCCGGCGTGCCGAGACGCTCGCCTCACGGGAACCGGTACGTACCGGCGGCTCGGGCATCGACGCCGGGCACCTGCTGGAGCAGGTGCTGCCGATGGCGCGTGCCCTGCTGGACCGGGCCGGCGGCGGCGAGGTGTCCGCGGTCGCGATCGGTGCCGCCGGGATGGGGACCCTCGGCGGGCAATTGCGCGCGGAGCTTCCGGCCGCGCTGGGCGAGACGCTGGGTGTCGATCGCCTCGCGCTCGCCGCGGACGCCGTCACGGCCTATGCGGGGGCGCTGGGGCAGCGTCCCGGCGCGGTGGTCGCCGCGGGCACCGGTCTGATCGCGCTGGGCACCGATCTGTCGGCCTGGCAGCGCGCCGACGGCTGGGGTCATCTGCTCGGGGACAGCGGCGGCGGAGCCTGGATCGGACGCGCCGGGCTGGACGCGGCGCTGCGGGCGCACGACGGGAGGCGCGGCGGTTCCGTCGCTCTGCTCGCCGCCATGGAGTCGGCGTTCGGTCCGGCGCAGGAACTGCCGGCCCAGCTGTACCCGCGTACCGACCGGCCCGCCGTGCTGGCTTCCTTCGCGCCGGAGGTGGGGCGCTGCGCCGCGGGCGGCGACGCTGTGGCGGCGGACATCCTCGCCCGTGCCGCCGGGCACATCGCGGAGTCGGCGTCGGCCGTGTGCCCGCCGGCCGGCGTAGGGGCCGAGGCGCCTCAAGTGGCGCTGACGGGCGGTCTGTTGAAGATGGGCGACCCCCTGCTCGTACCGCTGAGGGCCGAGCTCGCCTCCCAACTGCCGTCCGCCGGGCAGGTCGCCGCGGCCGGGGATCCGCTCGACGGGGCGCTCCTCATCGCCGCCGCGCTGGCACAGGACGCGCTGCGGCTGCCCCGCCATCCGACGCTGCTGTACGTCCCGGCAGAGCAGGGCAGATGAGACACCGCGAACTCATCGGATAAATACGGACAGACGACGCGGGACCGCCCCCTCCCCGAACAGCCGCACCCACAAAACCAGTAGCATGCGGCGCCATGAGCTCCCCCACTGGGCCGGCATCCGGCCTGCCTGTACGAAGCCCGCGACCGCGTCAGTCCGGACGGCACCGCCGCCCGGAACCCGTGGCCGCTCCCGAGGGCGCGCCCGCGCTTGTGCTCGCCGTGCCCGGCGCTCCCGGGCCCTCCACCCGGAGCCTGGCCGAAGAGGTCATAAGCATCGCCCGGTCCGAGCTTCCCGGCCTCGAGGCCGGCATCGGCTACCTCGACGGCGACGACTCCGAGTACCCCACCCTCGCGACCGTGCTCGCCCACACCGCCGCGCGCCGGACCGAGCGGTACGAGATCGCCAGAGCGGCCGGCCGTGAAGTGGCGGAGCCCGAGGGCCCCGCCGCCGTCGTGGTGCCGCTGCTCGCGGGGCCGGACAACGTCCTGATGCGGCGCATCCGCCAGGCCGTCATGGACAGCCGCGCCGCCGCCGAGCTGACGGACGTCCTCGGCCCGCACCCGCTGCTCGCCGAGGCGATGCACGTGCGGCTCTCCGAGGCGGGGCTCGCCCGCGCCGACCGCGCACGGCTGTTCACCGTCGCCACGGCCGCCGACGGCATCATCCTGGCCACGGTGGGCGGTGACGAGGCCGTCCAGGCCGCCGGCATCACCGGCATGCTGCTCGCCGCACGGCTCGCGGTGCCGGTCATGGCCGCGGCCCTCGACCAGGAGGGCGCCGTCGCCGCGATCGGTGACCAGCTGCGCGGTTCCGGTTCGACGCAGCTGGCCTTGGCGCCGTACCTCGTCGGCCCCGAGCTGCCCGAGGGTCTGCTCGACGCCGCCGTGAAGGAGGCCGGCTGCGCTGCGTCCGAGCCGCTGGGCGCCTACCCGGCGATCGGCAAGCTGGTGCTGTCCCAGTACGCGGCCGCGCTGGGCATCAGCCCGCAGCCGCAGGGCTCGCCCGCTCACTGACGGACACCGCACGACGCGTCGGGCCCGCACCGTCAGCTCGGTGCGGGCCCTTCCCGCGGGCCGGGGAGCCCCGGGGGTGCGTCAGGCGAAGACCACGCAGGAGGCCGCGGGGGCGTCCAGGGAGCCCGCCCGGTGCGGCACTCCGGTGTCGGGGTCGATGTCGAACCAGGTGACGTTGCCGGAGCGCTCGTTGGCCGCGTAGAGCCTGCGGCCGGTCGGGTCCAGGACCAGGTCGCGCGGCCAGTGGCCGCCGCACGGGACGGTCGTGATCAGCTCCGGCCGTTCACCGCTCTCGTCGAGCGCGAGGACGGCGATGCTGTCGTGTCCGCGGTTCGCGGCCCACAGATGGCGGCCGTCGTGCGAGACCACCACCTCGGAGGGGTAGACGGGCCCGTCCGCGCCGTCGGGCAGCACGGGCGTCTCACCGACCGGTTCGAGCACGCCCGTGTCCGCGTCCCAGCGGCAGACGGTGAGGGTCGGTTCGAGCTCGTTCAGCACATAGGCGTGTGTGCCGGCGGGGTGGAACGCCAGATGGCGGGGCCCGGTGCCGGGGCGCAGCGCCGTTTCGCGGTGCTGCGTCAGTTCGCCGGCCTCGGGGTCGAGCGCGAAGACGCGTACGGCGTCGGTCCCGAGGTCGACTCCGAGGACCCAGCGTCCGCTGGGGTCGGGCAGCACCTGGTGGGCGTGCGGACCGCGCTGCCGGTCCGGGTGCGGGCCTGCACCCTCGTGCTGGAGCACACCGCTGGCAGCGTCCGGCTCACCGCCGGTCTTGACGGGGAGCACGCTCACGCTGCCGGAGCCGTAGTTGGCCGTGAGCAGATGGCCGTCGCTGTAGGTGAGATGGGTCGGCCCGGCGCCGCAGACGGGCACGCGGCCGCCGATCGGCCTGGGAGCCGAACCCTGCACGTCGAAGGCCGCCACGGCCCCCTCAGAGGTCTCGGAGACGGCATAGAGGACCGGCCCGCCGGGGGCGGTCGCCAGCGTGAGGTACGAGGGATCCGCGAGAGCGTCGCTGGCTCCCGTCTCGGTCAGGGCTCCGGTCGTCCCGTCCACGGCGGCGGCGATGATCCCCCGGCCGCCGGCGGAGGTGAAGGACCCTATGAATGCCCGTCCGGTGTTCGTGTTGCCCACGCCGTTCCCTCCCACTGTTCCCACGGATCTCTCGTGCCCCGCCGATCGCTCCTGCCCCGCTGATCGTTGGTGGCCCGGCCGACGGTAGCAGCGGTCTAGACCAAGTGTCGTCACCCGTTCCAGACCCCGGCCGCACGAGCGCGGGCCTCCGGGTGATGGACGTAGGCGGGTCTCCACTCGGTCGGGTCGTAGGTGCGGTGGAACACGGGGGTCGCCGAGCCCGACATCGGCGGCACGATCCACGACCAGTCGGCGCCGACCCCGCGCCCCCGGCTCTCCTCCCGGTCGATGTGGGTGAGGAAGCGGCGCGACTCGGTGTGATGGTCGGTGACGGTCACCCCGGCGCGGTCGAAGGAGTGCAGGACGGCCCGGTTCAGCTCCACGAGCGCGCGGTCCTTCCAGAGCGAGCGGTCCGTGGTGGTGTCGAGCCCCAGCAGTTCGGCGACGCGCGGCAGCAGGTCGTAGCGGTCGGTGTCGGCGAGATTGCGCGCGCCTATCTCGGTGCCCATGTACCAGCCGTTGAACGGCGCCGCCGGGTAGCAGACCCCGCCGATCTCCAGGCACATGTTGGCGATCGCCGGGACGGCGTGCCAGCGCAGACGGAGGTCGGCGCACCAGTCGTCCTCGGGGTGTCTCAGCTCGACCTCCAGCACCGCGTCCGGCGGCAGGTCGAACAGGCGGGGCTTGCGGTCGGCGTCCTCGACGACCAGGGGCAGGACGTCGAAGGGCGTACCGGGCCCGCCCGGCCAGCCGAGGCGCAGGGCGAGTTCGGTGAGACCCGCGTTGCGCGGATCGCCGACGACGGCTCCCCCGCCGGTGCGGTAGCCCGCGTACCGCACGAGCTGTTCGTTCCAGATCCGCGGGCCGGGCCGGTCGGGGGTGTCCGGGGCGAACACGGTGATCAGGGGCCTGATGTGGCCGCCGTTGGTCGCCTCCCGCAGATGGAGGGCCGCCTCGCGGGCGACTGATTCGGCGTCCTCGACCTGGCGGCGGTCGCGGACACGCAGGGAGCGCCAGTAGAGGCGGCCGATGCAACGGTTGCTGTTGCGCCAGGCGACCCGGGCGCCGTAGGCGAGTTCGTCGGCGGTGTGCCGATAGGTGCCGGTAGCGTCGATCTCCGCGCGTACGGCGGCGATCCGGGCCGCCGGGTCCACTCCCGGGCGCTCCTCGCGGTGATGGAGCCGGACGAAGTCCTCGGCCTCCTCGACCACTGCGCCCGCCGCGTGGGGCGTGACGGCGATCGGCCGGCCGGAGCCGGTGACGGGGCAGCGGCTCTCCGTCACCGGCTCCGGCCTGCCGGGGGCGTGCGCCTCTTCCGGGACGAGGGCCCTCCGCAGCGATCTGAGCAGTGACTTCCGCATGGTGCGTACCCCCGGGGCCCTGGAAGGACGTACGTGGATGCCGCACTGGTTACCCAGTGAACACGCTGATCCACCCTCTGTGTACGCGGAGAAAATGCCTCATTCACGTGCTTCCTGTCCATGCCCCTGGTCAGGCGGGCACGAGCGGGGCGCGCGGGGATGTGTGCAGCGGCGCGGCGAGGTCCGCGAGCGCCTGCTCCAGTGCATGGAGGTGCGTGAGTGCAACGTCGGACGCGAGGTGAGCGTGGGGCGCGAGAGCCGCGCTGTCAGCGTCGGCGCGGCCCGCCGCGGGGGCCACGAGCGCGTGGACGGCGGTCTCGACGCGGCGACAGGCGGTGGCCAGGCGCGCGTCGTGCGAGGCCGTGCGGCCGGCCGGCTCCGCGGCGACGGCGGCGAGCCCGCGCACCTCTCGCGCGCAGTCGTCGAGCAGCACGATGACCTGCCGGGCGCGCGCCTTGCGGGCCCGGAGCGGGCTCAGCGGGTGGACGAGCGGGGCGAGGGACAGGCGCACCCGGCCGAGCAGCAGCTCCAGCTCCGCCGCGAGGGACGCGGGGTCGGCCGTGCTGTCCCCGGCCAGCCGGCGGGCGGCCGCGGTGGTGCAGCCGTGGACGCAGGTCAGCGCGCGCCGGATCCAGGCATCGGTCGCGGCGTGCGTGGTGACGGGCAGGATCAGGGCGACTCCGAGGGCCGCGCCGAGGGCACCGACCGCCGTCTCCTGGAAGCGGAGGAGCAGCAGGCCCGGGTGGAGGACGCCGAGGAGCCCGTAGAGCAGGCCCGCCATGACGGTGACGAAGAACATCATCCAGCTGTAGGAGGGCGCGGCGGTGTAGAAGATCCCGAAGACGCAGACGGCGACGAGCGCGGCGGTCGGCAGCGGGGCGCCGGCGATGGGGATCGCGATCAGGAGTCCCGCGGCGATGCCGGTGACCGTTCCGACGACACGGCGGAAGCCGCGGACGAGGGTCTCGCCGCGCGAAGCGGTGTTGACGAAGATCCACCAGGCGGTTCCCACGGCCCAGTAGAAGCGGTCGGGCGAGACGACCTCGCCCACGGCGAGTGCCACGGCGCAGGCGAAGGTCGCCTGGAAGGCCTGGCGGGTGGTGGGGCGGGCGAGTCCGGTGCCGGGCAGCGGCGCGGGGGCAGCGGGCGGCGGGGTGCGCCGTTCGATGCACCACAGGCCGAAGCGGACCGCCGAGGCGGCGGCGAGGGCCAGTGCCACCGCCGCGTACAGCTCCGGCAGCTGGGCCGGGAGCGCGTGCAGGAACTGGGTGACGAAGAACATCATGAACGCGAAGATGCCGAGCGCGTGTCCGCGCAGCCCCCAGCGCCGGGCGTAGACCCCGCAGAAGACCACGACGAGCCAGGCGGCGGCGCGCAGCAGCGGCTCACCGTGCAGGGTGGTCGCGAGGGCGAGTACGGGGAAGCCCGCGGCGGGCAGCAGCGCGGTGGTGACCGCCTGGCGGCGCACGGTCGCGTCGCCGACGGTGAACAGCGCGAGGAGGGCGGCGAGACCGCCGGTGATCGAGGCGACGAGGGAGAGCCCGGCGGCTTCGGCGGCGGCGACCGCGAGGCCGATACCGAGCACGGCGCGCAGGGAGACACGCAGCCGCAGACGCCCCGGGTCGGGGGCGCTGAACATCCTCTTCACACCGGTCACGCTCCTCACGGCTGTCGTCCCGCCCCCTCGCTGTTCGGCTCACCCTGCAGACACGGCAAAGGCGCCGCGGGTCCGGAGTGGCGGCGTCGCCGGTCCGGCGCTGCGCAGCGCCCTCTCACCAGAGGAAAGCATTCCGGATGCCGGTGGCTCAACTCGATCGGTCCGAGGTGGGCCATTGGTACAGTCGATGGCGGATCATCCGGACCAGCAGGAGGCCAACGGACCATGGCCGTGGACGCGCTCGACACCCGCATCCTGCGACTGCTGATGGAGCAGCCGCGCACCAGCGCGCGGGAGTACGCCCGGCTGCTGGGCATCGCGCGGGGCACCCTGCAGGCCCGGATCGACCGCCTCGAACGGGACGGCGTGATCACCGGCACGGGGCCCCACCTCTCCCCCGCCGCTCTCGGTCATCCGGTGCTGGCCTTCGTCCACATCGAGGTCACCCAGGGGCATCTGGACGAGGTCGGCGACGCGCTGGCGGCCATCCCGGAGATCATCGAGGCCTTCTCCATCACCGGCGGCGGTGATCTGCTGACCCGGGTCGCCGCCCGTGACAACGGCCATCTGGAGGACGTCATCCAGCGCCTGATCCAGCTGCCGGGCGTAGTGCGCACCCGCACCGAGATGGCGCTGCGCGAGCGCGTGGCGCACCGGCTGCTGCCGCTGGTCGAGTCGGTCGGTCGGGCAGCCGGCAGCGGCCGCTGAACCGCGCCTTGGCATGCTGGGGGGCATGAGCCAGCCGCGCACCCCTTCGGTCATCTTCGACCTCGACGGAACACTCGTGGACAGCGAGCCGAACTACTACGAGGCGGGGCGCAGGCTGCTCGCCGAGTACGGCGTGACCGACTTCGGCTGGGAGCGCCACACCGACTTCATCGGCATCGGGACGCGCGAGACCCTGGAGGCGCTGCGCGAGGAGTACACGATCTCCGCACCCGTCGAGGAACTGCTGGCCGGCAAGAACCGGCACTACCTGGCACTCGCCGCCGCGTCGACGGACGTGTACCCGCAGATGCGGGGGCTCGTGGAGCTGCTGCACGGCGAGGGGGTGCCGATGGCCGTGGCGTCCGGCTCGTCCCGGGCCGCCATCGAGGCGGTGCTCGCCGCCACCGGCCTGGACGCCTTCCTCACCACCCTCGTCTCGGCCGAGGAGGTCGGGCGCGGCAAGCCGGAACCCGATGTCTTCCTGGAGGCGGCCCGCCGGCTCGGCGCCGAGCCCGCCGACTGCGTCGTGCTGGAGGACGCCCCGCCGGGTGCGGCGGCCGCCCACGCAGCGGGGATGCGGTGCATCGCGATCCCGTACGTGGCGGCGACGGCCGACGATCCTGCGTTCCGCGCGGCGGGACTGCTGTACGCGGGCGGCCAGAGCGAGTTCACGGCACGGGCGGCGTACGACTGGATCACCGCTCCGTAGTGCCGCGACGCGGTTCGGCATCTCCGCTCCGGAGCGGAGATGCCGCCCGACAGCGCCACCGCACCGGGGCGCCGTCCGCCCTCGGGCAGGTGGTTCACCCGGGGTCGTCCGGAGGACCTGGCGGACCGGAGCCACGGGAGGGGTATGCCAAAGGATCACCCCAGGGGCCTCTCCGGTAACGTCGAGGCATGAGCCACCCGCACCCAGAGCTGAAAGCCGCCCCGCCGCTGCCCAAGGGAGGGCTGAGGGTCGTCGCCCTGGGCGGCCTGGGCGAGATCGGCCGCAACATGACGGTCTTCGAGCACAACGGCAAACTGCTCATCGTCGACTGCGGTGTGCTGTTCCCCGAGGAGCACCAGCCGGGTGTGGACGTGATCCTTCCCGACTTCACCTCGATCCGGGACCGCCTGGACGACATCGTGGCGATCGTGCTGACCCACGGCCACGAGGACCACATCGGCGCGGTGCCGTATCTGCTGCGCGAGCGGCGCGACATTCCCGTCGTCGGCTCGAAGCTCACGCTCGCGTTCCTGGAGGCCAAGCTCAAGGAGCACGGCATCAAGCCGCGTTCGGTGCGGGTCAAGGAGGGCGACCGCCGCGGGTTCGGCCCGTTCGACTGCGAGTTCGTCGCGGTCAACCACTCCATCCCGGACAGCCTCGCGATCGCGATCCGCACCGGCGCCGGAATGGTCCTGCACACCGGTGACTTCAAGATGGACCAGTTCCCGCTGGACCAGCGGATCACCGACCTGCGCGCCTTCGCCCGCCTCGGCGAGGAGGGTGTGGACCTGTTCCTCACCGACTCCACCAACGCCGAGGTGCCCGGCTTCACCACCTCGGAACGCGACCTGAACCCCGCCATCGAGCAGGTGATGCGCACGGCGCCGCGGCGTGTCATCGTCTCCAGCTTTGCCAGCCATGTACACCGCATCCAGCAGGTGCTGGACGCCGCCCACCAGTACGGCCGCAAGGTCGCCTTCGTGGGCCGGTCGATGGTCCGCAACATGGGTATCGCCCGCGACCTGGGCTATCTCAAGGTTCCCCAGGGCCTGATCGTGGGTCTGAAGGAACTGGAGAAGCTGCCGGACCACCAGATCACCCTGGTGTGCACCGGGTCCCAGGGCGAGCCGATGGCCGCGCTGTCGCGGATGGCCAACCGCGACCACATGATCCGTATCGGTGAGGGCGACACCGTCCTCCTCGCCAGCTCACTGATCCCGGGCAACGAGAACGCGATCTACCGCGTGATCAACGGCCTGACCCGGTGGGGCGCCAACGTCGTCCACAAGGGCAATGCCAAGGTTCACGTCTCCGGCCACGCCAGCGCCGGCGAACTCGTCTACTGCTACAACATCGTGAAGCCGCGTCACGTCATGCCGGTCCACGGCGAGTGGCGTCATCTGCGCGCCAACGGTGACCTGGCCATCCGTACCGGCGTCGAGCCGGACCGCGTGATCATCGCCGAGGACGGTGTCGTCGTGGACCTCGTCGACGGACGCGCCTCCATCACCGGCAAGGTGCCCGCGGGCAACGTCTACGTGGACGGCATGGCCGTCGGCGGCGCCACCGAGGCCTCCCTCAAGGACCGCGTGACCCTCGCCGAGGAAGGCGTGGTCACCGTCGTCGCCATCGTGGACGCCGACACCGGGGCGCTGGCGGAGGCACCGGACTTCCTGGCCCGCGGATTCGTCCATGACGATTCGACCTTCGAGACGGTCGTCCCGGTGATCGAGAAGGTCCTGGCGAAGGCCGCGCTGGAAGGCGTCGGCGACGCCCTCCAGCTGGAGCAGCTCATCAGCCGCGCGGTGGCGTCCTGGGCGTTCCGGACCCACCGCCGCAAGCCGCTCGTCATCCCGGTGATCATCGACGCCTGACGGCCGCCGGGCCGTACGGGGCGCTGGCGCGCGGTGCGCGGCGCCGGTGCGGCTCAGCCCACCGGCAGACGGTCGCGTACCGTGCCCGCCGCCGACCGCACGTCGTGCGCCGCGCCGGAGACCGCCGCACCCAGATCGCGTCCGGCGCGACGGGTGCGGCGCCGCCCGGCGGAGGCGGCGGTGCGCGAGCGGTAGGCCAGCGACGGCTTCCCGTGCGTGTCCGCCGCCGCGATCAGCAGACCGCCGAAGAGGGACACGTTCTTGGTGAACTGGGTGCGCAGGCGAGCCCGTTCCTCGGGGTCCTCGGTCTTCCACCAGGCGTGCCCGGCCAGCGTGGTCGGGACGAGCGAGGCGGCCAGGGCGAGGGCCGAGGCACGCGGAAAACGACCGGCCGCGAGCAGCACGCCGGCGCCCAGCTGGACGGCGCCGTTGATCCGGACCAGCCGCTCGGTGTCCTCCGGCAGCCGGGGCACCCGTTCGGCGACGGGCAGCGCCACGGGTGCGGCGGCCGGCGCCACGGAGCGCGGGTCGAGCAGCGTACGGAATCCTCCCGAGACGAAGACGGAGGCGAGCAGGGGGCGGGCGGCTGTCCTGAGAATGGCCATGGTGAGCGCCTGCCCCGGGCACGGGCGGGCACGCCCGCGCATCCTCCGTCCGGCCTAGGGCACCCTTCGCGACCACCGCCAGTAGGACCGCCGTCGCGGGGGAAGGAGCGGGGGAAGAAGTCCCGCGATCGGATACGCACCGGACCAGGGAGGAAGCCATCGCAGCCGACGGCGCACCGCAGGAGGGCGACGCGTGGTGGAAGTCCGCGGTCGTCTACCAGATCTATCCGCGCAGCTTCGCGGACTCCGACGGCGACGGCATCGGTGACCTCGCCGGCATCACGCAGCGCCTGGACCATCTCGCGGATCTCGGCATCGACGTCATCTGGCTGTCGCCGGTCTATCCCTCGCCCCAGGACGACAACGGCTACGACATCAGCGACTACCAGGACATCGACCCGGTCTTCGGCGACCTGGCGGCGTTCGACCGGCTGCTGGCGGCCGTGCACGAACGCGGGATGAAGCTGGTGATGGACCTGGTGGTCAACCACACCTCCGACGAGCACCCGTGGTTCCAGGAGTCCCGCGATCCTCGGAGCCCCCGGCGCGACTGGTACTGGTGGCGGCCTCCGCGCAACGGCCGCGAACCGAACAACTGGGGCTCCTTCTTCTCCGGACCCGCCTGGACGCACGACCCCGCGAGCGACGGGTACTACCTCCATCTCTTCTCGCCCAAGCAGCCTGACCTCAACTGGGAGCACCCGCGGCTGCGTCAGGCCGTGTACGCGATGATGCGCTGGTGGCTCGACCGCGGTGTCGACGGCTTCCGGATGGATGTCGTCAACTTCATCTCCAAGGACCCGGCGCTGCCGGACGGCGCCGTGACCGGTGACGGCCCCCTCGGCGACGGCTCGCCCCACTTCGTGTGCGGTCCCCGTATCCACGACCACCTCCAGGAGATGCACCGCGAGGTCTTCGCCCGGTACCCGGGGCGGCTGCTGACCGTGGGCGAGATGCCGGGCGTGACCGTGGAGCAGGCCCGGCTGTTCACCGATCCGGCGCGGGCCGAGGTCGACATGGTCTTCCAGTTCGAGCATGTCGGACTCGACCACGGCCGCCACAAGTTCGACCTGAAGCCCCTGCGTCTGACCGACCTCAAGGCCTCGCTCGGGCGCTGGCAGACGGAGCTCGCGGACACCGGCTGGAACAGCCTGTACTGGAACAACCACGACCAGCCCCGCGCGGTCTCCCGCTTCGGCGACGACAGCCCCCGGCACCGTGTGCGCTCCGCCACCGCACTGGCCACCGTGCTGCATCTGCACCGGGGCACGCCCTACGTCTACCAGGGCGAGGAACTGGGCATGGCCAACGCGCCGTTCCGCTCGATCGAGGACTTCCGGGACATCGAGACGCTCAACCACTACGCGCAGTCGCTCCGCGCCGGGGAGAAGCCCGAGGACGTCCTGCCGGGCCTGCGGGCGATGGGCCGGGACAACGCCCGTACCCCCATGCAGTGGGACGCGTCCCCGCACGCCGGCTTCACCACCGGCACCCCGTGGCTGCCGGTCAACCCCGACCACACCGAGGTCAACGCGGCAGCCGCCCGCGCGAACCCCGCCTCCGTCTACCACCACTACCGCCGGCTGATCGCCCTGAGGCACGGTGAACCCGCCGTCGTGCACGGTGACTTCACGATGCTGCTGCCGGACGACGAACGCGTCTACGCCTTCACCCGGCAGCACGGCGGCACCGTACTGCTCGTGGTCGCCAACCTGAGCTCCGAGGCGGTTGCCGTGCCGCTGCCGGACGGGTGGCAGAACGCCGAACTACTCCTCGGCAATGTCCCGGCCGGCGAGGCGACCGACGCGGCGGACCCCGCACCGTCCGGTCACGCCGTCCTCGCCCCGTGGGAGGCCCGCATCCACCGCCGCACCACCTGAGGTCACAGGGTGAAGGCCGCCTCGACGAGCATCGCGGCTCCGGCGGCCCCTCTCGGCGCGTGGCCCGGCGCACGGAGAGTCCGCGTGCCCGAGCCGACGCGCCGGGTCCGCCACCGTCGGCGAGAGCGGTGTCCCGATGATCCCGGCATCGGCGGGTAGGCGCCCTTCATGACCGTCTACGGATTTCATGCCTCGCACGAACAGGTACCGCCTGCCGACCTGCTGAGCGCGGTGGTCCACGCGGAACAGGCGGGCTTCACCGCCGCCATGTGCTCGGACCACTTCTCGCCCTGGAGCGCCCGGCAGGGTGAATCCGGCTTCGCCTGGTCGTGGCTCGGCGCCGCGTTGCAGGCGACCGACCGCATACCGTTCGGCGTCGTCAACGCGCCGGGCCAGCGGTACCACCCGGCGATCGTCGCGCAGGCGGTGGGCAGTCTCGCCGCCATGTACCCCGGACGGTTCTGGGCCGCTCTCGGCAGCGGTGAGGCGTCCAACGAGCACATCACCGGCGAGCGGTGGCCCCGCAAGGACGTACGCAACGCGCGGCTGCGCGAGTGCGTCGACATCATCCGCGCCCTGCTGCGCGGCGAGGAGGTCAGCCATGAGGGCCTGGTGACGGTGGACCGGGCCAGGCTGTGGACCCGTCCCCCGACCCCACCGCCGCTGATCGGCGCCGCGTGCAGCGAGGCGACGGCGCGCTGGTGCGCGGACTGGGCCGACGGCCTGATCACCGTGAACGCCCCGCACGAACAGCTGACGCGGATCATCGACGCCTACCACTCCGCCGGCGGGACCGGCCCGCTGCACCTCCAGGTCCATCTCAGCTGGGACCCCGACCACGACACGGCCCTCGCCGTCGCCCACCACCAGTGGCGTTCCAACGTCCATGGTCCGCCCGCCAGTTGGGACCTGGAGACGGCGGAGCTCTTCGACAGTGTCAGCGAGCACGTCACCCCCGAGCAGGTCGCGGACTGCGTCAACGTCTCCTCCGACCTGGGCCGGCACGCGGCCTGGCTCCAGGAGTACGCCGACCTCGGCTTCGACGCGGTGATGCTGCACCACGTCGGGCAGGAACAGGCCGCCTTCATCGAGGCGTTCGGCGCCAAGGTGCTGCCGCAGCTCGACGTGACCCGTCCGCGGGCCTACACCGCGGAGCGTGCGCGATGAGGCTGACCCGGACCTCCGACCTGTGGTGGAAGAACGCGGTGGTGTACTGCCTGGACGTCGAGACGTACCAGGACAGCAACGGCGACGGCACCGGCGACTTCGCGGGCCTCACCCAGCGGATCGACCATCTGGTGCGCCTCGGTGTCACCTGTGTGTGGCTGATGCCCTTCTACCCGACACGCGAACGCGACGACGGCTACGACATCACCGACTTCTACGGAGTCGACCCCCGCCTCGGCACGCTCGGCGACTTCACCGAGTTCGTCCGCACCGCCCGCGACCGCGGCATCCGGGTCATCGCCGACCTGGTGGTCAACCACACCTCCGAGCACCACCCCTGGTTCGAGGACGCCCGCTCGGGCCGCGACGCGGCGCACCGCGACTGGTACGTGTGGCGCGACGAGCCGCCCGAGGACGGACCCTCCGGCGTGGTCTTCCCGGACGCGGAGAAGAGCCTGTGGGAGTACGACCGGACGTCCGGCCAGTACTACCTGCACCGGTTCTACAAGCAGCAGCCCGACCTCAACATCACCAACCCGGCCGTGCGGGACGAGATAGCCCGCATCATGGGGTTCTGGACCCAGCTCGGTCTTTCCGGTTTCCGGGTCGACGCGGTGCCGTTCCTGCTGGAGACCGACGGGCAGGACGACGCCGGCCGGCTGCCCGACCCCCATGAGTACCTCGCGGATCTGCGCGCCTTCCTCGGCCGCCGCTGCGGCGACGCGGTGCTGCTGGGCGAGGTCAATCTCCCCTACGACGAGACGGCGTTGTTCTTCGGCGAACCGAGCTCCGGCCGCGGCGACGAACTGACGATGTGCTTCGACTTCATCGGCATGCAGCGGATGTACCTCTCGATGGCCCGCGGCGACGCGTCCCCGCTCGCCGACGCCCTCCGTACGCGGCCCGCCGCTCCCCGCGACGCCCACTGGGCCACCTTCGTCCGCAATCACGACGAGCTGACCCTGGACAAGCTCGGCGACGACGAACGCGCCGAGGTCTTCGAGGCGTTCGGCCCCGAGAAGGACATGCAGCTCTACGACCGCGGTCTGCGCCGCAGGCTGCCCCCGATGGTCGGCGGTGACAGGCGGCGGCTGGAACTCGCCTACAGCCTGCTGTTCGCCCTGCCCGGTACGCCCGTCCTCTACTACGGGGAGGAGATCGGGATGGGTGAGAATCTCGCCGCGGAGGGCCGGCAGGCCGTGCGCGGGCCGATGCAGTGGACCGCCGACGACGACGCCGGCTTCTCCACCGCGGACGCCGGAGCGTTCCCGAACCCGCTGTGCGAGGGCGAGTTCGGCCCCGGGCGGGTGAACGTGCACGACCAGACCCACGACGCCGGATCGCTGCTCGCGCGCATGCGCCTGATGATCGAGCGCTACCGCGGGGCGCCCGAACTGGCCTGGGGGACGTACGAGGTCCTCGACACTCCTGCGCCCGCCGTCCTCGCCCACATCAGCTCGCTGCCCGAGGGGGCCGTGCTGGCCCTGCACAATTTCGCGGACCACACGGTCACCGCGGAGACGAAGGCGCCCGAGCTGAAGCCGGGCACGGTGCTCACCGACGTGCTGACCGGCGCCGCCGTCACCATCCCGCGCGGCGGCCGTCTGCGCACGGAGCTGGAACCGTACGGCTACCGGTGGCTGCGCGTCGACACGACGGCGGACGACCCGGAGCGTACGACCGCGAGCTGACCGGGGCGGCTGTTCGCACGGTGCGGCTCAGCCGAGGAAGCTGAGCCGCACCGTGCGGCGCGGGTTGTCCTTGTTCGTGTCGACCAGGCAGACCGACTGCCAGGTGCCCAGTTCGAGACGTCCGCCGATCACCGGCAGCGTCGCGTGCGGAGGGACGAACGCGGGCAGGACGTGATCGCGGCCGTGGCCCGGGCTGCCGTGGCGGTGCTGCCAGCGGTCGTCGGCCGGGAGGAGGGTGTGCAGCGCGGCCAGCAGGTCGTCGTCGCTGCCCGCGCCCGTCTCGATCACGGCGACACCGGCCGTCGCGTGCGGGACGAAGACGTTGAGCAGTCCGTCCCGGCCGTTCGCCGCCTCCTGGAGAAACTGTTCGCAGGCGCCGGTCAGATCGGTCACCGTCTCGTCGGAGCCGGTGGTGAGGTTCAGGACCTTGGTGGTGAAGGGTGCGGGCATGGGTCCATTTTCCCCCTCCGCGGGCCGCCTGCCCGTGAAGGCCCCGGCCGGGGAGGCCGCCGTGCCGGTCGTTCGGCGGGCGACGCGCGGTACGAAACCGGCCCGGCGGCCTCCCGTGGGTGCGACGGTCGATGGACGCGAAGAGCCGGGTGTGTCCACCATGGATGCACCCCTGACACGGCTTTCCGGCGCGGCGACGTCACGAGCGGACGGGACGGTGCTCCATGATCCACAGCGCTCCGGGTGCGGACTCCCCGCCCCTCCCCTCGGCCGCGGACGTCGTGATCGTGGGCGGCGGTGTCATCGGAGCGAGCATCGCCTTCCATCTGGCCGAGGCCGGCGTCCGGGACGTCCTGGTGGTGGAGCGCGACGAGCCGGCGTCGGGATCGTCGGGGAAACCGATCGGCGGGATCCGCGCCCAGTTCTCGGACCCGCTGAACATCGGGCTGGGACAGCGCAGCCTGGAAGCCTGGCGACAGTTCGCCACCCGCCCTGGCGCCGACATCGGGCTGCGGACCATCGGGTATCTCTTCCTCCTGGGCACGGGAAAGGAGGTGGCGACGTTCGAGCGGGCCGTCGCCGTGCAGAACGATCTGGGGGTCCGCAGCCGGATCATCACGCCGCGCGAGGCTCACGAGCTGTGCCCGTACATCGATCCGTCCTCGATCGCCGCCGCGGCCCACTCCCCCGACGACGGCTGTGCGCTCCCCGGTGCCGCGGTCGGCGGGTACCTCCGTGCGGCCCGCAGGCTCGGTGCCACGGTCCGTACCCACTGCGCGGTCACCGGCATCGCCACCGACGACGGCCGGGTGCGGGCGGTGCACACCTCGTCGGGGACCGTGCGCACCGGCACCGTGGTGTGTGCCGCGGGAGCCTGGTCCGGGGCCGTCGGTGCGATGGCCGGGGTGCCGCTGCCCGTGGTCCCGTTGCGCCGCCAGATCGCGATGACGGGCCCTCTCAGGCCCGGGCCGCCGAGAATCCCGTTCACCCTGGACTTCGCGTCGTCGCTCTACTTCCACGACGACGGCGCGGGTGGGCTGGTCCTCGGGCTCTCCGACCCGCGTCAGAAGCCGGGCTTCGGACGGGAGTTCAGCGTCGAATGGCTGGAGCCGTTCCGGGAGGCGGCCCGGCGGCGGGCGCCGGTGCTCGCATCGCTGGGGGTCCGCAGCGGCTGGGCGGGGCTGTACGAGGTGACGCCCGACCGCAACGCCCTCATCGGCCGGGCCCGCGAGGTGGACGGATTCCTGTATGCCACCGGCTTCTCCGGGCACGGTTTTCTCCAGGCCCCAGCGGTCGGCGAGATCATGCGAGATCTGTATCTGGAGGCGACGCCGTTCGTCGATGTCGGTCCGCTGTCCGCGACCCGTTTCGAAGGGAGCGCAGCCGCTGCCCGGCCCGAGGCGCACATCATCTGACGCGCGGGGATCGGACCACGAGAGGCCCGAGCCGGACATCCGGGAAGCCATGGATCCCAGAACCGTGGATCCGAGAAGCATGGATCCGAGAAGGCGCACAGCAGAGAAGGAGGACCGCATGATCCCGACCTGGCGGTTGCGGGCGGCGTTCGCCCGACGCCTCTCCGACATGTACGGGGCCGAAGTGCCTGCGTACACCACGCTCCTGGAGGTGTCGGCCCAGGTCAACGACGAGGTGATCGGCAAGGACGGCGACGCGGGACGCCTCGGCGGGATCGAGCGGGTGACGGCCGAGCGGCACGGTGCGATCCGCGTCGGCACCCCGCGTGAGATGCGCCAGGCCGCCCAGATCTTCGCCGCGCTCGGTATGCGGCCGGTCGGCTTCTACGATCTGCGCGAGGCCGCGGCCAGCTCGGTGCCGGTCGTCTCCACCGCCTTTCGTCCCGTCGAGGCCGAGGAGCTGGAACGCAATCCCTTCCGCGTCTTCACCTCCATGCTCACCACCGCCGACCGGCGGTTCTTCGACGCTGAACTCGAAGGCCGGCTGGAGTCGTTCCTCGACCGGCGCGCTCTCTTCCCTCCGGAGCTGCTGCATCTGGCGGCACAGGCGGAGCGGGAGGAGGGGCTCGACGAGGCGGCCGCGGAGCGATTCCTCACCCTGGCGGTGGCCGCCTTCGAACTCTCCCCGGAGCCCGTGGACCGGGCCTGGTACGCGGAACTGGAGCGGATCTCGGCCGTCGCCGCCGACATCGGCGGTGTCGCGAGCACGCACATCAACCACCTCACACCGCGCGTCCTCGACATCGACGAGCTCTACCGGCGGATGGGAGAGCGCGGCATCACGATGATCGACCGCATCCAGGGGCCGCCGCGGTGGGACGGTCCCGACGTCCTGCTGCGCCAGACGTCCTTCCGTGCGCTCTCGGAGGCACGGCGTTTCCGGGAGCCGGACGGCAGCATCGGCGAGGGTGCCCTGCGGGTGCGGTTCGGTGAGGTCGAGGCCCGCGGTATCGCCCTCACGCGGGCGGGCCGGACGCTCTACGACGAACTGATCGGCGGCCCCGCCGAGGAATGGCCGCTGCGCTTCCCCCGTACGGAACGTCAGTTGGCCGCCCGGGAGATGGGGTACTTCCGGTACGAACCGGCGGCCGGCCGGCCGCTCGACGGGCAGCGGCCGCCCCAGGATCTGCCCGGTCTGCTCGACGGCGGCTGGCTCACCGCCCTGCCCATCGTCTACGAGGACTTCCTGCCCGCGTCGGCCGCCGGGATCTTCCAGTCGAACCTCACCGAGGAGGGCACCCGGGACCGCACGGCCATCGGCACGCACTACGACCAGCGGTGGCTCTCGGAGGTGCTGGAGCGCCCGGTCCACGACCCCTTCGATCTCTACGCCGCTCAGCAGGACCGTTCACTACGGCAGGCCCGCGAGGCCATCGGACTCCCCAAGGACGCGCTGTGACAGGACAGGCTGTGACCAGCAACGACATTCCCCTTCCGGACCTCGAAGCGCTGCGTTCGCTCGCCCGGGAGAGCCTGCGGCGCTGCGGCGCCGAGCTGCCCGCGGACGGCGGCGACGTCGTCGCGCGGTCGCCGCTGACCGGCGGCACACTCTTCACTCTGCCCGCCACCGGGGCCGAAGAGGTGGACGCGGCGATCGGTGCGGCCGCGGAGGCGTTCCCGCAGTGGCGCACTGTGCCCGCGCCCCGGCGCGGCGCGCTGGTCAAGCGGCTGGGCGAGCTGCTCACCGAGCACAAGGAGCACCTCGCCGACCTGGTCACCGTCGAAGCGGGAAAGATCCGCTCCGAGGCGCTCGGCGAGGTGCAGGAAATGATCGACATCTGCGAGTTCGCGGTCGGTCTGTCCCGGCAGCTCTACGGGCGGACCATGGCCTCCGAGCGCCCCGGCCACCGTCTATCCGAGAGCTGGCATCCGCTCGGCGTCGTCGGGGTGATCTCGGCCTTCAACTTCCCGGTCGCCGTCTGGTCCTGGAACACCGCCGTCGCCCTGGTCTGCGGCGACCCGGTGGTGTGGAAACCCTCCGAACTCACCCCGCTCACCGCCCTGGCCTGCGACGCGCTCCTGGCGCGGGCCGCGGCCGACACGGGTGCGCCCGCCGGCCTGCACCAGGTCCTGCTCGGCGGCCGCGACATCGGCGAGCGGCTCGTCGACGACGAGCGGGTGGCGCTGGTGAGCGCGACCGGTTCGGTGCGGATGGGCAAGGAGGTGGCACCGCGCGTGGCCGCCCGTTTCGGCCGCTGTCTGCTGGAGCTCGGCGGCAACAACGGGGCCGTCGTCACCCCGTCCGCCGACCTCGACCTCTCGGTCCGCGGCATCGTCTTCTCCGCGGCCGGCACCGCAGGGCAGCGCTGCACCTCACTGCGCCGGCTGATCGTCCACGAGGACATCGCCGACCGGCTGGTCGAGAAGATCGTCCACGCGTACGGACAGCTGCCGGTCGGTGATCCTTTCGCGGACGGCACGCTGGTGGGTCCGCTGATCTCCGGCGCCGCGCACGACGCCATGAGGCAGGCGCTCGCCGATGCGGAGGCGGACGGCGGCAAGGTCCTCACCGGCGGCGAGCGGCTGACGGCGCGGTCGGCCCCGGACGCGGTCTATGTGCGGCCCGCGGTCGTCCGGATGCCCGCGCAGACCGATGTCGTGCGACGGGAGACCTTCGCCCCGATCCTGTACGTGCTGACCTACCGGAAGCTGGAGGAGGCGGTCGCGCTGCACAACGGCGTGCCGCAGGGTCTGTCGTCGAGCATCTTCACGCAGGACCAGCGGGAGGCGGAGCGCTTCCTGGGCGCCGACGGGTCCGACTGCGGTATCGCCAACGTCAACATCGGCACGTCGGGTGCCGAGATCGGCGGGGCGTTCGGCGGCGAGAAGGAGACGGGCGGCGGGCGCGAGTCCGGCTCGGACGCCTGGCGTGCGTACATGCGCCGGGCGACCAACACGGTGAACTACTCCGACAGCCTGCCGCTGGCCCAGGGGGTCAATTTCCTCTAGACCGCGCCTGGGCCCCCGGGACCCTCTGGGCGCGCGCCTGGGGCCCCGAGGGCTCGGCGCCCGTACGCGCCGCCCGGGCGGGAAGATCCGCGGACCCTCCACAGTTGGTAGAAGCGTGAACAACTTCGGGGCGCGTGACGTGACGCGGAACAAGGACGTGGTCGTCATAGGCGCCGGGCAGGCGGGACTGTCCGGCGCCCACCATCTGCGCCGTGTCGGGCTGGTCCCCGACCGCGACTTCGTGGTCCTCGACCACTCCCCGCAACCGGGTGGCGCCTGGCAGTTCCGCTGGCCGACGCTGACCTACGGCAAGGTCCACGGCATGCACTCACTCCCCGGTATGGAGTTGACCGGAGCGGACGACGACCGGCCCTCGTCGGAGGTGATCGGGGCCTATTTCGCCGCCTACGAGGAGCGCTTCGACCTGCGCGTGCACCGCCCCGTCGACGTCCTGGCGGTGCGCGAAGGAGACGACGGCCGGCTGCGCGTCGAGACCTCGGAGGGGACCTGGTCGGCGCGGGCGCTGATCAGTGCGACCGGCACCTGGGACCGGCCCTTCTGGCCGCGCTACCCGGGCCAGGAGACCTTCCGCGGGCGGCAGTTGCACACCGCCGGGTACCGGGGGCCCGAGGAGTTCGCCGGGCAGCGGGTGGTCGTCGTGGGCGGCGGAGCCTCGGGGACCCAGCACCTGATGGAGATCGCCCCGTACGCGGCAGCCACCACCTGGGTCACCCGGCGGCCACCGGTCTTCCGCGAGGGGCCCTTCGACGAGAACGTGGGCCGGGCGGTCGTGGCCAAGGTCGACGAACGCGTACGCCTCGGGCTGCCGCCGCAGAGTGTCGTCTCGGTGACCGGACTGCCGCTCAACGACGCGATCAGGCGCGCCCGCGAGGACGGGGTGCTCGACCGGCTGCCGATGTTCGACCGGATCACACCGGACGGTGTCGCCTGGGACGACGGACGCGTGGTGGAGGCGGACGTGATCCTTTGGGCGACCGGGTTCCGCGCGGTGATCGACCACCTCGCGCCTCTGAAGCTGCGCGAGCCGGGCGGTGGCATCCGGATGGACGGCACGCGGGCTGTCCGGGACCCGCGTGTCCATCTCGTGGGGTACGGGCCGTCGGCATCGACCATCGGCGCCAACAGGGCGGGGCGGGCGGCCGTGCACGAGATCATGCGGCTGCTGGAGCGGGAGCCGGTGCTGGTCTGAGCACGCGCCCCGTCAGCCGGACTGCCGCACGCCTCGGCTTGCGGGCCACCCCTCACCGGTCACCCGTCAGCCGTCAGCCGTCAGCCGTCAGCCGTCAGCCGTCAGCCGGAACGATCCTTCGCACGGTTGGCGTTGAACTCCCGCACATTGCGCTGGTGTTCCTCGTAGTTCGCCGTGAAGCGGGTGTCGCCGGGGGCCACGGTCACGAAGTAGAGCCAGTCGCCCGGCGCCGGTTCGACAGCGGCGCGCAAAGCGTGCTCCCCCGGGTTGCCGATGGGCGTCGGGGGCAGCCCCTCGCGCCGATAGGTGTTGTACGGGTTGTCGATCCTGGTGTCGTCGGCCGTGGTGTCCAGCGTGCTGCGGTTCAGCGCGTAGTTCAGCGTCGAGTCCATCTGGAGAGGCATCTGCCGTGCGAGGCGGTTGTGGACGACCCGTGCGACCTTGGCCATGTCCTCGGGAGTGTCGGCCTCGGCCTGCACGATGCTGGCGATGTTGACGGTCTGATAGTCCGTCAGCCCACTGCGCTGCGCACCGGCCGGTACGCCGGCTGCACCGAACCGCTTATTCGCCGTGTCGACCATGTAGGCGAGCAGGCTCGCCGGCGTCGTGTCGGAGTCGATCGGATACGTCGCGGGGAAGAGGTAGCCCTCGGGGTTGCCCCGGGCTTCGGGCGGCAGGTCGAGCGGGGCCGTGCCGACGGCCTTGCGGGTGGTCCCGGGTGCCTTCCCGAGTGCCTCGTCCACCGCTGCGTAGATCTGCGCGGTGCGCCGGCCCTCGGGCACGAGCAGGGTGTCCTGCTCGCCCTCGGGCTCGCCGGACAGCATCAGCGTGACCACCACCGCGGCCGCCGCCACGGCGAGGGCGGCGGTCACGATCAGGGTCCATCGGCCACGGCGGGACAGGCGTGGCCCGCGCCTGGACGGTGACGGCGAAGGCTCGTCGTTCATACGCGCACGCTAACCCGGGCCGCCCGGCGACCCTGCGCACCACCGCGGTCCGCACACCGGATCGACACCTGCCGTTTCCCGTCGCCCGGTATGTGCAGGGTGGACTGGCCGCCGTATCAGCGGGTGAAGGGCGGCAGGGCCGCGAACTCCGGCGCCACCTGGACCGCTTCGGCGAGCGTGTCGAGCACCCGCCGCACCCGCGTCAGCGGGTGGTCCGGGAACTGCTGGTCCCACTGGGCGTGGTCGGCGGCGTGGAAGGGCAGTCCGCCCTGCACCTCCGGGGCATAGGGGTGCGGCCGGAAGTAGTTGTCGTGGCCGACCTGTGCCATCACCATGGCCTCGCGCATCCCGGTCATCCCTCGCTCGGGTGACTGGACCTTCACCACGGTGCTGCAGGTCGCCCGCGGCACGGTGTAGCTGCCGATGAAGGCCTGCCCACTGGGCTGTCCCGGCAGCGGCAGCTTCAGTATCTGCTTGAGCGCCGGCAGTCCGCCGAGCGACTTCACGGAGGCCTCGATCAGCCCTCCGCCCGCGTCCGCGGTGAGCCGGGTCAGCGCCGCCCGCAGAGCGGGCCCGTCGTCGAGCGACGCGGGAAGATCCGGGGTCAGTCCGAAGAAGTGCACCGACAGCAGGTCGCCGTCGTCGTTCGCCCAGACGTCCTGGTCGACAGGCCGGTAGCCGGGCAGTTCCACGCCAAGGAGTGCTCTCATGGGCGGCGATCATGCCCTACCCAACGGACCCCGCGTCACTCAGGGGGCGATGACGGGGACGGTCAACTGCGCGTCCCTGCGCACCAATGCGGCATAGCGGCCGTCCAGAGCGAGCAGCTTGTCGTGGCTGCCGCGCTCGGCGACGCGTCCCGCTTCGAGGACGACGATCTCGTCCGCGTCCCGGACGGTGGAGAGGCGGTGCGCGATGGTGATGGTCGTGCGGCCGGCGGACAGCGCGTCGATGGCCTCCTGCACCGCGTACTCGGTGCGGGTGTCCAGTGCGCTGGTCGCCTCGTCGAGGATGAGCACGGGCGGGTCGCGCAGGATGGTGCGGGCGATGGCGAGGCGCTGCTTCTCGCCGCCGGAGAACCGGTATCCCCGCTCGCCGACCAGGGTGTCGTACCCATCGGGCAGGGAGGCGATGTGGTCGTGGATCTGTGCGGCCCGGGCGGCCGCCTCGATCTCCGCGTCCGTGGCGTCCGGCTTGGCGAAGCGCAGATTCTCGGCCACGGAGGCATGGAAGAGATAGGTCTCCTGGGAGACCACTCCGACGGCGCGCGCGAGGGTGTCGAAGTCCAGGTCGCGTACGTCGACTCCGTCGATCGTGACTCTGCCTCCGGTGACGTCGTACAGCCGGGGCACGAGATAGCTCAGGGTGGACTTGCCGGAGCCGGTGGGTCCGACGACGGCCAGCCGCCCTCCGGCCGGCACGGTCACATCGACGCCGTCGATCGTGAGCTCGGTCTGCGTGTCGTCGTAGGCGAAGTCGATGTCCTCGAAGCGGACTTCGCCACGGATCGTGTCGAGCCGCACCGGCTTCTCCGGTTCGGTGATCTCCACGGGCAGGTCGAGGTACTCGAAGATGCGCTGGAAGAGCGCGAGGGACGCCTGCATCTGCACACCGGTGGAGAGCAGGCTCACGGCCGGGCGGAACAGGCCCTGCTGGAGGGAGACGAAGGCGACGAGGGTGCCGATGGAGATCGTGGGCCCGCCGCTCTGGAGGGCGAACCCGGCGGCCCAGTAGATGAGGGCCGGCATCGCGGCCATGACGATGCCGATGGTCGACATCCGCCAGCGGCCGGCCATGCTGGAGCGCACTTCGAGGTCGACGAGGCGCTCGGACTCCTCCGCGAAGGACTTGGTGAGCGAGTCGGCCCGGCCCATGGTGCGGCCGAGGAGGATGCCGCTGACCGAGAGCGACTCGGTGACGGTCGCGGCCATCACCGCCATCTGTTTCTGGCGCTGGGTGGTGATGCGCTTGCGTTCGTTGCCCACGCGGCGGCTGATCCAGACGAACAGCGGCAGCAGGAGCAGCGAGACCACGGTCAGCCGCCAGTCCAGCGCGAGCATCGCCACGACGGTGGCGACGACGGCCGTGAGGTTGGAGACCAGCGAGGTGGCGGTGGAGGTCACGGTCGCCTGCATCCCGCCGATGTCGTTGGCGATCCGCGACTGGACCTCGCCGGTGCGCGTCCTGGTGAAGAAGGCGAGCGGCATCCGCTGGAGCTGGGCGTAGACCGCGGTGCGCAGGTCGTGCATCACGCGCTGGCCGACGGTGGTGGAGATCAGTGTCTGCAGCACGCCGAAGACGCTGGTCATCACCGCGGTGAGGATCATGCCGAGGGCGAGCAGGCTGAGCAGGCCGGTGCGGCCCTGCGGAATGGCGGTGTCGAGGATCTCGCGCAGCATGAAGGGCGAGGCGACGGAGACGGCCGACGCGGCGCCGACGAGCAGTCCGACGATCGCGAGGCGGCCGCGGTAGGGGCGGAAGAGCCGGAGGATCCGGCGGACCTCGGCCCTCGGTTGTTCCGGTTCTTTGGCGTGGGCGTTCCACGGGGTGGCTTCGGGGTGCATGGGCTCCTTCGAGGATTTCGACGGAATGTCCGGGCTCGATGACCGTCGACAACGGTCGACGACGGTCGACGACTCCGGATTTCGCGCGGACCGTACGTGCGGCCGCACGTACCGCGCGTACGGGATGAGTCCGGACGTACAGGATGAGATTTTGAGAGCTTAGCTCACTGTTACCTGTATTCACAATGAGCCTGGTCCTGATATTGTTCCCGTATGAGCACACCCGACCCCGACGGCCTGCTGGCCGAGCAGCTGCTGCGGCTGACCCGGAGACTGCATCGCAGCCAGAAGCGGCAGCTGGAGTCGGCCGACATCGCGATCACCCCCGCCCAGTCCCGTCTGCTGCGGACCCTCGCGCACTACGACGACCCGCCACGCATGGCCGACATCGCGTCGCGCCTCGAAGTGGTCCCGCGGGCCGTGACGAGCCTGGTGGACGGGCTGGAGGCGAGCGGCTGCGTCCGCCGCGCCCCCGACCCCAGCAACCGCCGGGTGATCCGCATCGAGCTCACCGACACCGGCCGTGCCACGCTCCGGGCCCTGCGGGCCGCGCGCCGCGCCGCCGCGGAGGACATCCTGGCCCCGCTCACCACCGAACAGCGTGAGGTGTTCGGCGGGCTGCTCTCCACCCTGGTCGACGGTCCCGGGGTCCGCTGCTGACACCTGCGCCGGGCCGCGCGACGAAGAGTCCATGCGTTCACCCCCGAGAGTCCAAACGCGGCTCTTGCTCATCACCAGCCTCAACACCCATGGTCCTAGCCGAGGTTCATGACCCGGCCGCGCACCAGCTTTCGTGGAGGCTCGATGAACGACGCAGCGATACCGGACCAGCGTAGTGACGACGGCGACGACGACGGCTCGATGAGCCGTCGTTCCGTTCTACGGACCACGGCGGGCGTGGCGGGAGCGGGACTCGGCCTCAGCGCCCTGGGGACCGGCACCGCGGCCGCCGCCCAGACCGCGAGATCCGCCACCGCACCGCAGGCGCCGTCCCCCGCACGACAGGGCCGCACCATGGCCGGGGTGCCCTTCGAGCGCCGCGGGACGGTGCGCGTCGGCATCATCGGCCTCGGCAACCGCGGCGGCAGCATGATCGATCTCTTCCTGGCCGTCCCCGGCGTCCGGGTGATGGCCGTGTGCGACCCGGTGAAGGCCAAGGCCGAGAGCGCCGCCGCCAAGGTCTTGGCCGCCGGGCAGGCGGCGCCGGCCGTCTACACCAAGGGCGACGACGACTACGAGAACCTCTGCAAGCGCGGCGACATCGACTTCGTCTATGTCGCGACGCCGTGGGACCTCCACTTCGAGATGGCGAAGACCGCGCTCCTCAACGGCAAACACGTCGGCGTGGAGTGTCCGATCGCGATGAGGCTGGACGAACTGTGGGCGCTGGTCGATCTCTCCGAGCGCACCCGCCGGCACTGTATGCAGCTGGAGAACTGCTGCTACGGCCGCAACGAGATGCGGGTGCTGCGGATGGCGCACGCGGGCAAGTTCGGTGAACTCCTGCACGGGGCAGGGGCGTACAACCACGATCTGCGCGGTCTGATGTTCGACCCGGACTACTACGAGGGCCCATGGCGCAGGCTGTGGCACACCCGGCTGCGCGGGGATCTGTACCCCAATCACGGCTTCGGCCCCGTCGCCAACTACCTGGACGTCAATCGCGGCGACCGCGTGGTGAGCATCTCCAGTTTCGGCACCCCGGCCCTGGGCCTGGCGGAGTACCGCAAGGCGCACATGCCGCCGGGCGATCCGAGCTGGAAG
The DNA here is from genome assembly GCF_032229325.1 of Streptomyces sp. AM8-1-1. Classification (NCBI taxonomy): domain Bacteria; kingdom Bacillati; phylum Actinomycetota; class Actinomycetes; order Kitasatosporales; family Streptomycetaceae; genus Streptomyces; species Streptomyces sp. AM8-1-1. The sequence goes on along the minus strand of NZ_CP135086.1, from coordinate 7,154,632 downwards.
GAGACGTACATCGAGAGCGACCGGACGATCAGCATGCTCCGCACCGCGAAGGGGCGGGTCATCCGGCTGGAGCACGACGTGTCGACTCCGCACCCCTACAGCCGGATCAACAGCCTCGGCGGCACCAAAGGCGTCTTCGAGGACTACCCCGCGCGCATCTACATCGAGCCCGACCACTCCGACGACGCCTGGGGCGATTTCGAGGCATACACGCAGTGGGACCACTGGCTGTGGAAGGAGCACTCCGACCCGCCGGGCGGCCATGGCGGCATGGACTACATCATGATCTTCCGGGTGATGCAGTGCATGCAGCTCGGGCTGGTTCCGGACTTCGACGTCTACGACGCGGCGACCTGGACGGCACCCGTCCCGCTCAGCCATGCGTCGGTGAAGGCGAAGGGCGCGCCGATGGAGATGCCCGACTTCACCCGCGGCGAGTGGCGCAAGGAACGGTCCGGCGTGGACTCGGACAAGCCGTAGCCGGCCCGCGCGGGGCCCGGTCGGCACCGACCGGGCCCGGCGCTCCGTCGGCACCCTCGGCGCCGGGCCCGGCAGTTGGGGGCGCTCAGCAGCGCCGGCGGTCCTCGGTGAGCATGCCCTGAACCGTCGTCAGGCTCCGGTCGTAGCAGCCCTCCGGGCCGTGCAGCAGGTATCGCTCCGCGGTGCGGCCCACCGCGTGCCGCTGATCGCGCGGCACATTGGCCGTGTACGTAGCGTCGCCGGTGTACCGGTCGTCCAGCCGCGACCACGCGAGCCGCCGGCCGCCGCGCACCTCGGCCGTGTCGGCCCTGTCCCCCAGCGTGAGCACGGTCCGCAGCCGGTCGCCGGCGCCGAGCGTGGTGGTGCCGTCCATGGTGTAGAGGCGGTGGGTGGCGGTGGCCCGCCCGCCGGACGTGACCGTCTCGTCGTCCGTCCAGGTCCCCTTGAGCGCGTCGAGCTTCTCGTCCTCGGTCCAGCGGTGGACGGACACGTTCCCGACCGCGCGGCTGACGGTGGTCGTGACCCGCCCGTGCGAGGTGTCGAGATACCCGCTCACGGTGAGGCGGTGGCTGCCCTTCGTGTCGAGGCGGTGCTCCGGACCGGGCGTGTGCCGTACCGAGTTGACCGGGGTGCTCTCGTGATGGCGGGTCAGCCCGCCGGTGACCACCGTGCTGCCCTCGTCCTGCCACACCAGCACGTTGGTGGGGGTGCTCCATCCGGGCCGGCCCTGCGGGACCCCGGCGACGGACACCTCGACGCGGTGCTCCCGGCCGTCGTTGAGAAGGGCGGCGAAGGGGGTGAGGTCGTACTGGACCGGCTTGATGTCGAACGCCCGCGGCCCCGGGATCACGTACCAGAGAAAGGGGTTGGACCAGCCGCCGGTCCAGACCGTCGGGAAGGGCGCGGCGATGCCCGCAAGCCGGCCGTCGACCCGGATCTGCACTTCGCGGTAGGGGCCGTCACCGGCCTTGCAGGAGTACGGGGCCGTGTCCGGGACGGTGAGGTACCAGTACTCCTCGCAGCCGCCGCCGGAACCCGTGGCGTACACCTCAGCCACGATCCGTTCGGAGTTGCGGGGCGTGGTGAGGGACGTGCCGTTCAGGGCGAGCACCCGGTCGGGGACGGCGGCGGACCGGGGCGCGCCGTGGGCGGCGTAGAAGGTGAGCGTGACCTTGACGTCGATGATCCCGGTGTACGTCTCGTCGACGACGTTGCCGATCAGCATCTCGACCGGATGGGCGCCGCGCAGCAGTTCGCTGTAGCGGGTGACGTCCTTCTCCACCGACCAGGCGATTCCGTCGGGCGAGGGCTGCGGTGTCGAGGTGCGCAGGATCTCCACTCCCCCGACGGACAGATGGCCCAGACGGTCGTACTGGCGGCCCTTCACGTTCCCGTCGAGCCGCAGCACCACCGTGCTCCAGCGGTCACCGCAGCCCTTCGGAGGCGTGTAGCTCCCCCGGTACGGCGTGAAGTCGCGGAACTGCGCCTGCGCCAGCGTCACGTCGCAGGACCGGGTGCCGGGGCGGGTGACGGGCGGCGCGGCGGTGACGGGGTCGTGCCAGTCGCTGCCGAACTCCGCCGGCGGTTCGGATGCCCGCGGTGCGGCACCCGATGGTCCGACGGCCGGAGGTTCGACGGCCGGCGATTCGGCGGCCGCCGCGGCGGGCCCCGCGCCGAGCAGTGTTCCGGTCACCAGAACCAGCCCGGCGAGCATGGACATGATCTGTCGTCTCATGCCTCAGGAGTGAACCGGCGACCGCCTCGGCACGCCAGGCCCACGGACCGGAGATTGGCGCGTTCTGCCTTGTCACGCGCAAAAACCGATTGCGGAAGAGGCCCTCGAAAGGCGAACCTTGCACGGTTTGCGCCACCCGTTTCGAGCTCTGGGACGTCATGCAGATTCGCGATCTTCCGTACACCGACCCCGGCTCGCCGGATGCCAGGTCGGGGCCGCGGTTCCTGCTCTGGCTGGGTCGCAATCAGCTGGACGGCCAGCTCAAGGCGCTGGCCTGGGGACTGCTGCACTTCTGCGGTGTGGCGGGCCTGCCCCTGGGAGTCGGCCGGGCCGTGCAGGCGGTCGTGGACCGCTCCGGCAGCGGGCTTGCGCTCTCCGGCGCGGTGATCGTCCTGTGCGGTGTGGCGATCACGGTGGGCGACACCATGCTGCACCGCGCGGCCGTCACCAACTGGATCACCGCCGCGGCCCGGGTCCAGCAGCTGCTGGCCCGCAAGGCCGCGGAACTGGGCTCGGCGCTGACCCGCCGGGTCGCGGCCGGCGAAGTGGTCGCGGTCTCCACCGGCGATGTGGAGAAGATCGGCTGGTTCGTCGAAGCCGTCTCCCGTTTCGCCGCGGCCGCCCTCACCGTGGTCCTGGTCTGCGTCGGCCTGCTTCTCTATGAGCCGGAGCTCGGCGTGATCGTCGCCATCGGTGTCCCGGTGCTGGCGCTCGCGGTGCTGCCCCTGCTCCCCCGCGCCACCCGGCGCGCCGACATCCAGCGCGAGAAGGCCGGCCGGGCCACCGAGCTGGCCTCGGACACCGTCGCCGGTCTGCGCGTCCTGCGCGGGATCGGCGGTGAGGAGCTGTTCCTCGGCCGCTACCGGGAGGCCTCCCAGGAGGTCCGCAGGGCGGCGGTCCGCAGCGCCCGGATGTGGGCGCTGATCTCGGCGATCCAGGTCCTGCTGCCGGGTCTGCTGCTGATCGCGGTGGTCTGGTACGGGGCGGGGCTGGTACGGGACGGGCGGATCGGCGTGGGTGAGCTCGTCACCGCGTTCAGCGCGGTGACCCTCCTGATGTACCCGCTGCGGCACTTCGAGGAGATCGCCATGGCGTACTCCTTCTCGCGGCCTTCCGCGAAGCGTGCCGCCCGGGTGCTGGCGCTGCGGCGTACGTCGGAGCCGTCGGGCGTGGAGTACGGCAGCCCCAGCGGTGACCTGTACGACCCGGCGACCGGCGTCCTCGCCCCGACCGGCCTGTTCACGGCCGTGGTGTGCGGGGACCCGGACGCGGCCGGCGTGCTGGCGGAACGGCTCGGCGGCCACGCGGCCGGCGGCACGGACGGCACGCCCTCCGTGCTGCTGGGCGGTGTGCCGCTGGACGAACTGGTCCTGGACGCTTCACGAACCGCCGTCCTCGTCCAGGACAAGGACCCGGTGCTGCTCTCCGGCACGCTGCGGGAGCTGCTCGACGTACCGGCCTCCGGTCAGGTCGCCGCCGAGGACGCGCTCGCTGCCGCGCAGTGCGCCGATGTCCTGGACGCGCTCGCTCAGGCGTCAGTGGAGGACGACGGCGATCCGATGGAGACACGCATCACCGAACGCGGCCGGTCGCTCTCGGGCGGACAGCGCCAGCGGCTCGCCCTGGCGAGGTCTCTGGTCACCGACCCCGAGGTACTCGTCCTGGACGAGCCGACGTCCGCCGTGGACTCGCACACGGAGGCCCGGATCGCCGAGGGGATCCGCACGCTGCGGACCAACCGCACCACGGTGGTGTTCGCCTCGTCGCCGCTGCTGCTGGACCGCGCCGACCAGGTGGTGTTCGTGCACGACGGCAAGGTCGCGGCCGTCGGTACGCACCGCGAACTGCTGCACGGCGTCGAGTACCGGGCGGTCGTGACCCGTGAGACCGAGGAGGAGCAACTCGGCGGCACACAGGCCGCCGACGAGCTCGCGGAACTGGAAGAGATGGAGGAGTCGGCGTGATCGGCGTGGCACCACCGGCATACGATCCGGCGGCCCCGGAGTCGACGGCGACCCTGCCCGTCGGTACCCCGACGACGGTACGGACCTACGTCCGCGAACTGCTGCGGCGGCATCGCGGGGCCTTCGTCCTGCTGGTCTCCGTCAACGCCGTCGCGGTGATCGCCTCGATGGTCGGCCCCTACCTGCTCGGCGGACTGGTCGAGGACCTCGCCGGCGGAGCGCGCGATCTGCATCTGGAGCGCACGGCGGCCCTGTTCGCGGTCGCGCTGGTCGTGCAGACCGTGTTCACCCGGCTGATGCGGCTGCGCGGCGCCATGCTCGGCGAGGAGATGCTGGCCGACCTTCGCGAGGACTTCCTCGTACGGTCGGTGGGTCTGCCGCCGGGCGTGCTGGAGCGGGCCGGGACCGGTGATCTGCTGTCGCGTATCACCACTGACATCGACCGGCTGGCCAACGCGATGCGTGAGGCGGTGCCGCAGCTGGCGATCGGCGTGGTCTGGGCGGGACTGCTCATCGGCGCGCTCACCGTGACCGCGCCGCCGCTGGCGCTGGCCGTGCTGGTCGCCCTCCCGGTCCTGGTGATCGGCTGCCGCTGGTACTTCCGGCGTGCGCCCTCCGCCTACCGCTCGGAGGCCGCCGGATACGCGGCGGTCGCCGCGGTGCTCGCGGAGACCGTGGACGCCGGCCGGACGGTGGAGGCCCACCGGCTCGGGGACCGCCGGGTCTGCCTGTCCGAGCAGCGGATCAAGGAGTGGACCGCCTGGGAGCGCTACACGCTCTATCTGCGGTCGGTGCTGTTCCCGGTCATCAACGTCACCCATGTGACGATCCTCGGCGCGGTGCTGCTGATCGGCGGCGTCTTCGTCCTCCAGGGCTGGATCTCCGTGGGCCAGCTGACGACGGGTGCCCTGCTGGCGCAGATGATGGTCGATCCGGTCAATCTGATCCTGCGCTGGTACGACGAGCTCCAGGTCGCCCAGGTGTCGATCGCCCGGCTCGTCGGCGTGCGCGACATCGAGCCGGACGCCGGCGACGCACGGGTACGGCCGGACGGCCGGGAGGTCCGTGCTGACGAGGTGCACTTCGGTTACCGCGAGGGTGTGGACGTCCTCCACGAGGTGTCCCTGTCGGTCGCGCCCGGCACCCGGCTGGCGCTGGTCGGACCGTCCGGCGCGGGGAAGTCGACGCTGGGCCGGCTGCTGGCGGGCATCTACGCCCCGCGGGCGGGCCGGGTCTCCCTCGGCGACGCCGAGCTGTCCCGGATGCCGGCCGAGCGGATCCGCGAGCATGTGGCCCTGGTCAACCAGGAGCACCATGTCTTCGTCGGCTCGCTGAGGGACAATCTTCTGCTGGCCCGTACGGGAGCGGCGGACGCGGAGCTGTGGGCCGCGCTCGGCGCTGTGGACGCGGACGGCTGGGCGCAGGCGCTGGACGAGGGCCTGGACACGGAGGTGGGCTCGGGCGGTCTCGCGCTCACCCCGGCACAGGCGCAGCAGATCGCGCTGGCCCGGCTGGTTCTGGCCGACCCGCACACGCTGGTGCTGGACGAGGCGACCTCGCTCCTGGACCCGCGTGCGGCCCGTCATCTGGAGCGCTCGCTCGCGCGCGTGCTGGACGGCCGTACGGTCGTGGCGATCGCCCACCGGCTGCACACCGCTCACGACGCGGATGTGATCGCGGTGGTCGAGGACGGCCGGATCACCGAGCTGGGCAGCCACGACGAACTGGTCGCGGCGGACGGGGCGTACGCGGCCCTGTGGCGCTCCTGGCACGGCTGAGCCTGCCGCGCGGGGAAGGGGCGGCCGGCCTGCCGACGCTCCCTGGGTACAGCAATCGCCCGTGCCGCGAGTACCTGCGGCGCAGTGGCATCCGGCACAGGTTCCGGAGAGGACCGACAGCCAGGCCGTCCGCCTGCGCAAAGGCTCACGCAGCGGACGGCCACCCGGCTTCGACGAGGAGCGCTACTAGAAGCGCGACACCATCGGGCGAGCGATCAACAGGCTGAAGCGGTCCCGGGCGTGGAGGATCAGCTCGGCTCGCTCGCCTTGATCGATGCGGCCGACCTGGCGGCCTGCTCGATCTTCGCGCAGTGGGCCGCACGGGCTTCCTCGTCGATCTTCTGCTCGTTCTCGGCGCGCACCCCGGTCCGGCCGTCGAGGCCCTCGCGCAGGATGTCGGCGTGCCCGGCATGCCGGATGGACTCGCCGAGCACATGGACCATGACGGCGAACAGGTTCGTGTTGAGGTAAGGCTCCGGCCACCACGGCACGTGGCCGGGGGCGTCGAGGGGAAGCTCGTTGATCGTCGCGTCCGAGTGTTCCCACGTGCGCCGGTAGAACCCCGTGATCTGATCGCGGGTCTCGTCCTCGGTCGCCCACTGATCGCTGCCGTCGGAGTCCTGCCACCGGGACAGGGATTCCGGGGAAGGGCGGTCGAAGACCTCGCCGAAGTACCTGGCCTCGACGGTGGCCACGTGTTTGACCAGGCCGAGGAGGTTGGTCCCGGTCGCCGTCAAAGGTCTGCGGGCGTCGTATTCGGACAAGCCGTCGAGTTTCCAGAGCAGCGCCGCGCGGTCCCGCCGCAGTCTCCCGTGCAGGTTGTCCTTCGCGAATTCGTCGATCATGCGGCCCAACCCTTCCATGGGCTGTTCGTGGTCTCCAGACCCCGTACGTCGGCCGCGACGGCCGGCAGAGCCGAGGCTCAAGGACTCCTCGCACCATGAGCTTCCGGGAATGACTGTCTGTCAGAGAGACGTGGGGGGTGCCGCCCGCACGACGGTGGAGCCGACCGAGATGTCCCCGTCGATCTCGCCCGCGGCCTCGACCGAGGCCTTGGTCTGCTGCACTGGTCCCACGTGCTGTCGGCCGACCACGGGCGGCGTTCACGGACGGGGCAGTCACATGATCGCCCGGACAGCTCCTGGATGTAAGCGCTGCTAGATGTAGTTGAGCGCCGCGGCGCCGCCCACTCCCCCGAGCAGCATGAAGACCGGCATCAGCACCTTGAGCTCCACCCAGCTGCCCGCGCGGAACCGCATCGGCTTCGGCGGGCCGATCGGGTACCAGCGCTTGTTGCCCACGGGGATCGGCCACAGGATCGGGCAGCCCGAGATGGTCAGGGCGTCCCCGATGTCGTGCACCAGGGCGCCGAGCACGACGGGCAGACCCAGCCACAGGTACTCCTGGCCGGGCGCCGTGAACAGCCAGTCGGCTCCGTTGCCCGGCTGGTCCAGGACGCCCGCCAGGATCCAGGCGCTGGTCGCGCCGAGCAGCCACACCAGGACGTCGCTGGAGACCCGTGCCGCCCGCCAGAGCAGCCCTTCCACCGCCAGCACGAGGTGGATGAAGAGAATCGCCAGCACCGCCCAGCGGCCGCCGACGATCGCCAGTGCGGAGGTGCCGGCGCCGATCGTCACGGCCCAGAGCCAGGTGTGCGTCAGGGTGCGGTGGCCGCCGGTCCTGCGCTTGTCGCCCGGCTTCTTGGTCGCCTTGTAGATCGCGTACGACAGCTTGTCCACGATTCCGCAGAGCGCGCGCGATATCGGGCCGAAGGCGCGGGAGATCGTCGCCGCCTTGTGGTCCAGGTCGGGAGCCAGTGCGGCGCCGGCGCAGATCAGCGCCCCGACGACGAGCACGGGCCACGGCATCGGGTGCCCGGCGGCGGCCGTCGCCGCGCCCACTCCCAGCCAGGCGGCTGCCCCGGACAGCGAATGCGCCGGTCCCATCATGTGCGTTCCCGCCCCCGTCGATCCCGTGCTGAAGCTCATGGTGCTTGCGGTGAAGCCCAGTTGACGAGTCAGCGTAGCGCTCATGATCTTCCCTCCACCGTCCGGTTCCCTCATCGGGACCGAAGGCAGGCAAGATGGGGGCGTGACCCTTATCGATCAGCTGCCGCCGGATGCCGACCCCGATGCCCTCTTCGAGGCCTTCACCTCATGGGCCGAGGGCCAGGGCATCACGCTCTATCCGGCTCAGGAGGAAGCGCTGATCGAGGTGGTTTCCGGGGCGAACGTGATCCTTTCGACCCCGACCGGCTCGGGCAAGAGCCTCGTGGCGGCGGGCGCGCACTTCACGGCGCTGGCGAAGGACCAGGTCACCTTCTACACCGCGCCGATCAAAGCGCTGGTCTCGGAGAAGTTCTTCGACCTGTGCAAGCTCTTCGGCACGGAGAACGTCGGCATGCTGACCGGCGACGCCTCCGTCAACGCCGACGCCCCCGTCATCTGCTGCACCGCCGAGGTGCTCGCCTCCATCGCCCTGCGCGACGGCAAGCACGCCGACATCGGCCAGGTCGTGATGGACGAGTTCCACTTCTACGCCGAGCCGGACCGCGGCTGGGCGTGGCAGATCCCGCTGCTGGAGCTGCCGCAGGCCCAGTTCGTCCTCATGTCGGCCACGCTCGGCGATGTGTCGATGTTCGAGAAGGACCTGACCCGGCGCACGGGCCGGCCGACCGCGGTCGTCCGGTCGGCGACCCGGCCCGTCCCGCTCTCCTACGAGTATGTGACGACGCCGATCACCGAGACGCTGACCGAGCTGCTGGAGACCCGGCAGGCACCGGTCTACATCGTGCACTTCACGCAGGCCCAGGCGGTCGAGCGCGCGCAGTCGCTGATGAGCATCAACATGTGCACGCGCGAGGAGAAGGACAAGATCGCCGAGCTCATCGGCAACTTCCGCTTCACCACCAAGTTCGGCCAGAACCTCTCCCGCTTCGTGCGCCACGGCATCGGAGTGCACCACGCCGGCATGCTGCCCAAGTACCGCCGGCTGGTCGAGAAGCTGGCGCAGGCGGGTCTGCTGAAGGTCATCTGCGGTACCGACACCCTCGGAGTGGGCGTCAACGTCCCCATCCGCACCGTGCTGTTCACCGCGCTCACCAAGTACGACGGCAACCGGGTGCGCACTCTGCGCGCCCGTGAGTTCCACCAGATCGCCGGCCGTGCCGGACGGGCCGGCTTCGACACCGCCGGCTTCGTCGTCGCCCAGGCTCCCGAGCACGTCATCGAGAACGAGAAGGCACTGGCGAAGGCGGGCGACGACCCGAAGAAGCGCCGCAAGGTCGTCAGGAAGAAGGCGCCGGAGGGCTTCGTCGCCTGGTCGGACACCACGTTCGAGAAGCTGATCGCCTCCGATCCGGAGCCGCTGACCTCGCGCTTCCGGGTCACCAACATCATGCTGCTCTCGGTGATCGCCCGGCCGGGGAACGCCTTCGAGGCGATGCGCCATCTGCTGGAGGACAACCACGAGCCGCGCAAGGCGCAGCTGCGGCACATCCGCCGGGCCATCGCCATCTACCGCTCGCTGCTGGACGGCGGAGTGGTGGAACAGCTGGACACGCCCGACGCGGAGGGCCGCACCATCCGGCTCACCGTCGACCTCCAGCAGGACTTCGCGCTGAACCAGCCGCTGTCGACGTTCGCCCTGGCCGCCTTCGACCTGCTCGACCCCGAATCGCCGTCATACGCCCTGGACATGGTCTCCGTCGTCGAGTCGACGCTCGACGACCCCCGCCAGATCCTCGCCGCGATGCAGAACAAGGCGCGCGGTGAGGCCGTGGGGCAGATGAAGGCCGACGGCGTGGAGTACGAGGAGCGCATGGAGCGGCTCCAGGACATCTCGTACCCGAAGCCGCTCGAAGAGCTGCTGTGGCACGCGTACAACGTCTACAAGAAGTCGCACCCGTGGGTCGGTGACCACCCGGTCTCGCCGAAGTCCGTGATCCGGGACATGTACGAACGGGCGCTGACCTTCACGGAGTTCACCTCCTGGTACGAACTCGCGCGCACCGAGGGCATCGTGCTGCGCTATCTCGCGAGCGCGTACAAGGCGCTGGAGCACACCATCCCGGACGATCTCAAGTCCGAGGACCTGGAGGATCTGATCGCCTGGCTCGGCGAGATGGTCCGTCAGGTCGACTCCAGCCTGCTGGACGAGTGGGAGCAGCTGGCCAACCCGGAGGTGGAGACCGCGGAGGAGGCTCAGGAGAGGGCCGACCAGGTCAAGCCGGTCACGGCCAACGCACGCGCCTTCCGGGTGCTCGTGCGCAACGCGATGTTCCGCCGGGTGGAGCTGGCCGCGCTGGACAGGGTGAACGATCTCGGCGAGCTGGACGCGGAGTCCGGCTGGGACGCGGACGCCTGGGGGGAGGCGATGGACGCGTACTGGGACGAGTACGAGGAGCTGGGCACCGGCCCGGACGCCCGCGGTCCCAAGCTGCTGATCATCGAGGAGGACGCGCCGCACGGTCTGTGGCGCGTCCGGCAGATCTTCGCCGACCCGAACGGCGACCATGACTGGGGCATCAGCGCGGAGGTCGATCTCGCGGCCTCCGACGAACAGGCGCAGGCCGTCGTGCGTGTGACCGCCGTCGGTCAGCTGTGAGAACGCGCCTGTCGACAGGAATGCGGCTCATGACTGGAACACAGGAGAACACGCGATGACGAACCCGGCGGAGCGCCTGGTGGATCTGCTCGACCTGGAGCAGATCGAGGTCAACATCTTCCGCGGTCCGAGCCCGAACGAGTCCCTGCAGAGGGTCTTCGGCGGGCAGGTCGCCGGCCAGGCTCTGGTGGCGGCCGGCCGCACCACCGACGGGGAGCGCCCGGTGCACTCCCTGCACGCGTACTTCCTGCGGCCGGGCCGTCCCGGTGTGCCGATCGTCTATCAGGTCGAACGGGTCAGGGACGGCAGGTCGTTCACCACCCGCCGGGTCACCGCGATCCAGCAGGGCCGGACGATCTTCAATCTGACCGCGTCCTTCCACCGGCCGGAGGAGGGCAGCATCGAGCACCAGCTGCCGCCCCGCCTCGACTTCCCGGACCCCGAGACGCTGCCGACGGTCACCACGGAGATCCGCGAGCACCTCGGAACGCTGCCCGAGGCGCTGGAGCGGATGGCCCGCCGCCAGCCGTTCGACATCCGTTATGTCGACCGGCTGCGCTGGACGCCGGAGGAGATCAAGGAGAAGGAGTCCGATCCGCGCAGCGCGGTGTGGATGCGCGCGGTGGGCCCTCTCGGCGACGACCCGCTGGTGCACACCTGCGCGCTGACGTACGCCAGCGACATGACCCTGCTGGACGCGGTCCGGATCCCGGTGGAGCCGCTGTGGGGACAGCGCGGCTACGACATGGCGTCGCTGGACCACGCGATGTGGTTCCACCGGCCGTTCCGTGCGGACGAGTGGTTCCTGTACGACCAGGAGTCGCCGATCTCGACGGGCGGGCGGGGACTGGCCCGCGGACGCATCTACGACCGGTCGGGGCAGCTGCTCGTATCGGTCGTGCAGGAAGGCCTGTTCAGGCCGCTGGGCGGCTGAACCGACCCCCATCAGGGGACGGCCGTAATCAATGGAGGAGATCAGATGACATCGCTGTACGACATCCCGCTGCACACACTGACCGGTGAGCCGACGTCCCTCGCCGCCTACCGGGGCCAGGCGGTCCTGGTGGTGAACGTGGCGTCCAAGTGCGGTCTCACCCCGCAGTACGCCGGTCTGGAGCAGTTGCAGAAGCAGTACGGCGAGCAGGGCTTCACCGTCCTCGGGGTGCCCTGCAACCAGTTCGCGGGCCAGGAGCCGGGTGACGCGGAGGAGATCCAGACCTTCTGCTCGGCGACCTACGGCGTGACCTTCCCCATGCTGGAGAAGGTGGAGGTGAACGGCGCGCAGCGGCACCCGCTGTACGTCGAGCTCACCAAGACGGCGGACGCGGACGGCGAGGCCGGCGACGTGCAGTGGAACTTCGAGAAGTTCCTGATCGGCAAGGACGGCGCGGTCGTGGCGCGCATCCGCCCGCGCACCGAGCCGGACTCCCCCGAGGTGGTCTCGGCGATCGAGGCCCTTCTCTGAGCCTGCGGGGGCGGGCCGTTCGGGCCCGCCCCGCCGGCCGTGATCAGCGGATGGTCATGCCCGACAGGGTGCGGGCGATCACCAGTCGCTGGATCTCGCTCGTGCCCTCGAAGATCGTGTAGATCGCCGCGTCGCGGTGCATGCGCTCGACCGGGTACTCGCGCGTGTAGCCGTTGCCGCCGAGGATCTGGACCGCCTGCGCCGTGACCTTCTTCGCCACCTCGCTCGCGTACAGCTTGGACATCGACCCCTCGGCGGAGGTGAAGGGCTTGCCCGTCACACCCATCCACGAGGCGCGCCACACCAGCAGCCGGGCCGCGTCGATCTGGGTGCGCATGTCGGCGAGCTGGAAGGCGATGCCCTGGTTGTCGATGATCGGGCGGCCGAACTGGCTGCGCGTCCTGGCGTAGTCGAGGGCCACCTCGTACGCGGCACGGGCGGTGCCGACCGCCATCGCGCCGACCGCCGGACGCGAGGCCTCGAAGGTCGCCATGGCCGCGTTCTTGACTCTCTCGCCGCCGGCCTTGACGCTCTCGCGGGCCCGGGCGAGGCGCTCGTCCAGCTTCTCCTTGCCGCCCAGCAGGCAGTACCCCGGTACGCGGACGTCCTCCAGGACGACCTCGGCGGTGTGCGAGGCGCGGATGCCGTGCTTCTTGAACTTCTGGCCCTGGGAGAGCCCCCGGGTGTTCGGCGGCACGATGAAGGACGCGTGACCCTTGGAGCCGATCTCCGGGTCGACGACGGCCACCACGACATGGACGTTGGCGATGCCGCCGTTGGTCGCCCAGGTCTTGGTGCCGTTCAGCACCCACTCGTCCTTGGCCTCGTCGTACACCGCGCGGGTCCGCATCGCGCCGACGTCCGAGCCGGCGTCCGGCTCGGAGGAGCAGAAGGCCGCCACCTTCACATCGTCGACGTCGCCGTACATCTGGGGGATCCAGGTGCCGATCTGCTCCTCGGTGCCGTTCGCGAGGACGCCGACCGCCGCAAGTCCCGTACCGACAATGGACAGTCCGATGCCGGCGTCGCCCCAGAAGAGCTCCTCCATGGCCATCGGGATGCCGAGACCGGTCGGGTCGAAGTACTGCTGCGCATAGAAGTCGAGGGAGTAGATTCCGACCTTGGCGGCTTCCTGGATCACCGGCCAGGGGGTCTCCTCACGCTCGTCCCACTCTGCGGCGGCCGGGCGCATCACGTCCTTGGCGAAGCCGTTCAACCAGTCCCTGACCTGCTTCTGGTCGTCGTTGAGATCGAGCGTGAACTCGGCCATGTCCCCTCCAGCACTGCGGTGTCTTCCTGCATGTTACTTGCGGTAACCGCAGTCTGTTACCGGTTAGTAGCCCATGTCAACCGAACGCCGGGGGATCCCCGGTACGGGCGGGCAGGGTGTTAGTTTGCGCAGGCGTTACGCAATCGCACGGCGGGGAGAAAGCCATATGGAGACCACACACCAGTCGTCCGACCAGGACCGACCGGCCGCCGACCAGCGCCGTCGCGAGTTGCTGGAGGCGGCCGACCGTGTCGTACTCCGGGACGGTCCCCAAGCCTCCATGAACGCCATCGCGGCGGAGGCGGGCATCACCAAGCCCATCCTCTACCGCCACTTCGGCGACAAGGGCGGTCTCTACCGCGCGCTCGCCAAGCGCCACACGGACGCGTTGCTCGCCTCGCTGCGGGTGGCCGTCGACGCGCCCGCCGACCGGCGCAAGCGGGTCGAGGCCACGCTCGACGCCTACCTCGCCGCGATCGAGGCCCGGCCGCAGGTCTACCGCTTCCTGATGCATCCCGCCGAGGACGCCCACCAGCCGGAGGCGGGATTCGACGTCGGCCGCCACTCGGCACCGCTTCTGCGCCGCCTCGGTGAGGAACTGGCCAAGGTGATCCACGACCGGGTGGACCTGGGGCCCGACGGTGAGCAGCTCGCACGGGTGTGGGGCCATGGGATGGTCGGCATGATGCACGCGGCCGGCGACTGGTGGCTCGGTGAACGCCCGTGCTCACGCGCCCAGTTGGTGACCAGCCTGACGGATCTGCTGTGGGGCCGCCTGTTCGAGGTGCCGGACCGCGAGGACGGGCCCGGCTTCTAGGGAGTCTCCGCAGGGCGTGTTGAGGCCGGGGCAGCGGCGCCGGACAGCGGCGCCGCGCGATTCGGCTCCCGCCGGCGGAAGACCCGGTCCCGCTCTATGTGCTCCACTTCGCGCGTGCCGCCGCCCGCAGCACCTTCGCGCGGCGCCGGCCGGTGAGCCGGTCCGGGTACACGATCCCCTCCAGGTGATCGCATTCGTGCAGCAGACAGCGCGCGAAGAATCCGGTCCCCTCGACACGTACCCGCTCCCCGTCCGCGGTCGTCCCCTCCACCACCGCACGGTCGTGACGCGGCGTCCCCGCCTCGAGGCCCGGCAGCGACAGACAGCCCTCGGGGCCGCGCACCGTGACCCCGTCCGCCTCCACCAGGCGCGGGTTGACGATGTGTCCGAGATGGCGCACGTCCTCGTCGTCCGGGCAGTCGTAGACGAACACGCGCAGCCCGACGCCCACCTGGTTGGCGGCCAGGCCCACTCCCTGCGCCGCGTACATCGTCGCGAACATGTCCTCGACGAGCTGCTTCAGTCCGGGACCGAAGTCGCTGACGGGTTCACAGGGGGTGTGCAGCACGGGATCGCCGAGGAGGCTCATGGTCCTCACGAGTCCGGAACTGCCGGGGATCGGGCGGTTTCGCATGGCCGCAAGCGTACGTTCAGCCGTGACCTCCGCGTCTCGGGCGGTGCCGAGGTAGGGCCGTGCGGCCGGACCTGGATAGGCTGGGCCGGACCGATGCAAGGAGGATCAAGGACGATGTCAGGCAACTCGGAGCCCCTGACGCCGCGCGCCAAGCTCGCCGTGACGGCAGGCAAGGCCGCAGCGGCGGTGTCGCGCGCCGCCGGACGCGGCAGCGGATCGGTGATCGGCGGCCGGGTCGCGCTCAAGCTCGACCCCGATCTGCTGGGGCGGCTCGCGCAGCATCTGGACGTCGTCCTCGTGTCGGCGACGAACGGCAAGACCACCACGACCCGGCTGATCGCCGAGGCCCTGCGGGCCAGCGGTCCGGTCGTCTCCAACGCCCTGGGTGCGAACATGCCCGCCGGCATCACCTCGGCCCTGGCCGGTGGCTCCGACGCCAAGTTCGGTGTGATCGAGGTCGACGAGAAGTACCTCGCCGGCGTCGCACGTGATGTGACGCCGAAGGCGATCGCACTGCTCAACCTCTCGCGCGACCAGCTCGACCGTGCCGCCGAGACCCGGATGCTGGCCGAGAAGTGGCGCGAGGGCCTCGCCGGCTCGAAGGCCATGGTCATCGCCAACGCGGACGACCCGCTGATCGTGTGGGCGGCCTCCTCGTCCCCCAACGTGGTGTGGGTCGCAGCCGGCCAGGAGTGGAAGGACGACGCCTGGTCCTGCCCGTCCTGCGGCGGTGTGATGCAGCGCCCGGGCGACGACTGGTTCTGCGGCGAGTGCGGTTTCCGCCGTCCCGCCCCGAGCTGGGTCCTCAGCGGCGACCATGTGCTCGACCCGCACGGCTCGGCCTGGCCGATCCACCTCCAGCTCCCCGGCCGCGCCAACAAGGCCAACGCCGCCACCTCCGCCGCGGTCGCCGCCTGCTTCGGCGTTCCGCCACAGGTCGCGCTGGAGCGCATGTACGCGGTGCAGGCCGTGGCCGGACGCTATGACGTGGTCTCCTTCCAGGGCCGTGATCTGCGCCTGCTGCTCGCCAAGAACCCGGCCGGCTGGCTCGAGACGTTCTCCCTGATCGACCCGCCGCCGACGCCGGTCATCCTGTCCGTCAACGCCCGCGGCGCCGACGGAACGGACACCTCCTGGCTCTGGGACGTCGACTACACCCGGCTGGCCGGCCACCCGATCTTCGTCATCGGCGACCGCCGGCTGGACCTGGCCGTGCGGCTGGAGGTCGCGAACCTGGACTTCCGGGTCTGCGAGACGGTCGACGAGGCGGTGCAGCTCGCCCCGCCGGGACGGATCGAGCTGATCGCCAACTACACCGCCTTCCAGGACGTGCGCCGCCGCGTCGGGAACTGACCGGGGACTGCGAAAAGGACATGAGCATGAGCGACAACAGCCTGCGTCTGGTCTGGGTCTACCCGGACCTGCTCAGCACCTACGGCGACCAGGGCAACGCCCTCGTCGTCGAGCGCCGGGCCCGTCAGCGCCGCCTCGACGTGATGCGGATCGACGTGCGCAGCGACCAGCCGATCCCGACCTCCGGCGACATCTACCTGATCGGTGGCGGCGAGGACCGGCCGCAGCGGCTCGCGGCGGAGCGGCTGCGCCGCGACGGCGGGCTCAGCCGGGCCGCCTCCAACGGCGCGATCATCTTCTCGGTCTGCGCCGGTTACCAGATCCTCGGTCACGAGTTCATCAACGACCTCGGTGAGCGCGAGCCGGGCCTCGGCCTGCTCGACGTGGTCTCCACGCGCGGCGAGGGCGAGCGGTGCGTCGGCGACGTACTGGGCGACATCGACCCGCAGTTGGGCCTGCCGCAGCTGACCGGGTTCGAGAACCACCAGGGCATCACGCACCTCGGCCCCTCGGCCCGTCCGTTCGCCCGCACCATCCTCGGCCGGGGCAACGGCACCGGCGACGGCACCGAGGGCGCGTACAACGAGACCGTGTTCGGCACCTATATGCACGGCCCGGTCATGGCGCGGAACCCGCAGATCGCGGACCTGCTGCTCAAGCTGGCCCTCGATGTGAACGCCCTGCCGCCGACGGACGACCGCTGGTACGAGGCGCTGCGCGCCGAGCGCATCGCCACCGCGACCCAGCCCGCCTGACACCGCGCGGCACCGAGGCACACGCCGGCGTCCGCGCCGTCCCCGGGCGCCGGACGGACGGCAGTCCGGCGTCCGGCGCGCCCGGGGCGACGGGCGTCCAGCACTCGGACGCCCGGTTCGGTTCCCGCCGCCTCGCGCCGGTAGGGTGGCGGGGATCCGACCGGACGACGTGGTCCGGGAGTCCGCCCACGTTGCAAAGGTAATTCGGGCAATGCGCATTGGTGTGCTCACCTCCGGCGGCGACTGCCCCGGCCTGAACGCCGTCATCCGCTCCGTCGTACACCGCGCCGTCGTCGACCACGGCGATGAGGTCATCGGCTTCCACGACGGGTGGAAGGGACTTCTGGAGTGCGACTACCGCAAGCTCGACCTCGACGCCGTGGGCGGCATCCTGGCCCGCGGCGGAACCATCCTCGGGTCCTCCCGTGTCCAGCCGGCGCACCTGCGTGACGGTGTGGAACGCGCCAAGGGACATGTCGCCGAGCTCGGCCTCGACGCGATCATCCCGATCGGCGGCGAGGGCACGCTGAAGGCGGCCAACCTCCTCTCCGAGGGCGGCCTGCCGATCGTCGGCGTGCCGAAGACCATCGACAACGACATCGCGTCGACCGACGTCACCTTCGGTTTCGACACGGCGGTCGGGGTGGCCACCGAGGCCCTCGACCGGCTGAAGACCACGGCCGAGTCGCACCAGCGTGTGCTGGTCGTCGAGGTCATGGGCCGGCACACCGGCTGGATCGCGCTGCACTCGGGCATGGCGGCCGGCGCCCACGCCATCGTCGTCCCTGAGCGGCCGTTCGACATCGACGAGCTCAGCAAGCGGGTCGGTGAGCGCTTCGAGGCGGGCAAGCGGTTCGCCATCGTCGTCGCCGCCGAGGGCGCCAAGCCCCGCGAGGGCTCGATGCAGTGGGACGAGGGCGGCAAGGACATCTACGGGCACGAGCGCTTCGCGGGCGTCGCCCGGCAGCTCTCCATCGAGCTGGAGGAGCGCCTCGGCAAGGAGGCCCGGCCGGTCATCCTGGGGCACGTCCAGCGCGGCGGAACCCCGACGGCGTACGACCGTGTCCTCGCGACCCGCTTCGGCTGGCACGCGGTGGAGGCGGCGCACCGCGGTGAGTTCGGCATGATGACCGCGCTGCGCGGCACGGACATCACGATGGTGCCGCTGGCCGAGGCCACCGAGACGCTCAAGACCGTCCCGGACGAGCGGTACGCCGAGGCCGAGACCGTCCTGTGAGGTAGTCGCAGACCGCGAACTGCCCCCGGCCGCAACCGCGGCCGGGGGCAGTTCTAGTCTGGTGCGGACAACAAGCACGAATCGGTACGCACAGGGGTGCACAGATGGATCACAGCGGGCACGGCATGACGATGGATCTGCCGCCGTTCACGCTGGGACGGGGTCTGGAGTTCTCCCCGGACCCGTTCTTCCTGACGGGCTGTGTGCTCGCGCTGGTGCTGTACGGCTGGGGGGTGCTGCGGTTGCGCCGGCGCGGCGACAGCTGGCCGGTCAGCCGCACGGTGCTGTTCACCGTGGGCGTGCTGAGCGTGGCCCTGGTGATGTGCACCAAGCTGAACGACTACGGCATGGTCATGTTCAGCGTGCACATGGTGCAGCACATGGTGATCAGCATGCTGTCCCCCATCGTGCTGCTGCTGGGGGCGCCGGTCACGCTGGCGCTGCGCGCGCTGCCGGTCGCCGGCCGCGGCCGCAAGGGTCCGCGCGAGCTGCTGCTCGCACTGCTGCACAGCCGGTACATGAAGATCGTGACCCATCCGGCGTTCACCATCCCGCTGTTCATCGCGAGCCTCTACGGCCTCTACTTCACGCCGCTGTTCGACTTCCTGATGGGGTCGACCGTGGGGCATGCCGCGATGATGGTGCACTTCCTCGCCGTCGGCCTGGTCTTCTTCTGGCCGATCATGGGCGTGGACCCCGGGCCGCACCGGCCGGGCTATGTGATGCGGATGCTGGAGCTCTTCGCCGGGATGCCGTTCCACGCGTTCTTCGGTATCGCGCTGATGATGGCGACCGAGCCCATGATCGGCGCCTACCGCAACCCGCCGGCCTCGCTCGGCATCGACGCACTCACCGACCAGAACGCCGCGGGCGGCATCGCCTGGGCGTTCAGCGAGATCCCGTCCGTGCTGGTGCTGATCGCCCTGGTCTTCCAGTGGTACCGCTCCGAGCAGCGGCAGGCCAGGCGCCTCGACCGGGCCGCGGACCGGGACGGCGACAAGGAGCTCGAGGCGTACAACGCCTATCTCGCCTCGCTCCAGGCACGCAGCCGGTAGTGAGCACGGCGGACGGGCAGTAGCGCGAAGCCCTCCTCGCGGGTGACCATGGTCCTGGGCGGCCGTGGCCGCACGGAGGAGGGCGCGCATGTCCGGATCCACGAAGGCGATGGGAGTGCTCACCGTCTCGACCCTGGTGGTCGTGACCGCCTATACGGCAGCACTCGGCAGCAACGGCTGGCTCTGGTTCGGCTGGGTCGTGCTCGGCCTGCTGACGATCGGGGTGATCGCCTCGCGCGGCAACACCTGACGGCGGGCGCCGCGGGCGCTCGGCCGCTACGCGGAACGGGCCGGCGCCCGGCAGAAGGCAAGGGCGCCGGGCAGTGCCCGGCAGGTCGGCCGCCGGGCGGTGCTCAGAAGCGGAAGACCGCTCCGGTCGCCGCGTCGAGCGCGCACGCGTTGGCGTAGGTCTTCTGCCAGCTCATCGAGCGCTGCTGCCAGCTGCCAGTGGCCTCGACCGTCACCGGGTCGAACTTCTTGGTGCACGGGTGCGGGTCGGCGGGCAGTTTGTCGAGGTCGCCGCCGGCCTTCGTGAGCGCCGCGCACGCGTCCGCCGCCGCGGGGTGCGGGCCGCCGGGCTCGGGTGCGCACTTCAGCATCACCCCGCGCATCCAGGTGTTCTCGCTGCCGGACACGGTCAGGAACAGCCCCTCGCCGGCGACGGGCTCTTCGTCCGCGGCCTGCGCGGGCACCACGGCGGCAAGGGTCATCAGGGCGGCTGCGGCAAGAGTGACACTGCGGTACATCGAAGGCTCCTGGGGCTCGGGGAACGACGCAGGGTCGGACCGACGGAGGCAAGAGCACTCCTGGACGGGCGCGGTGGCAAGCGGCCGCGCGGCCCCGGTCGCGCGTACGGGCGACAGAAATCGCCCGTACGGCCCCGGGGCCGCCGCCTCGAACCGGCCGGTGCCTCAGCCGACACCCACCGGGACGCGTTCGGTGTCCTCAGCCCGGTGCCGCGCTGCGGGCTCGACCTCCCGTTGGACGACGGGGTCCACGGGAAGGGGCTTGAACTCGGGCATCGGGGCCGAGGGGGCGGGGGTGGCCCGCAGCATGCGCTCGGCCTGTGTCACCCGCCGGCTGAACCAGATCACCTTGCCGGTCGTCGTACCGCACGTGCCCCAGCTGTCACTGAGGACGGCGACGGTCGCGAGACCGCCCCTCGACGGGCAGGAACTGGTCAGCCGTGGCATATGGCTGTCGTTGTCCGCCACGGACGCGATCAGATGCCGCCCGGTCCAGCGCAGTTCCACCACGCAGGTCTTGTCACCCGTGACGTGCTGGACGACGTTGCCGACCAGTTCGTCGACCGCGCGACAGACGGGGGTGATGTGCGCTTCGAGCTTCCAGTGCCGAAGATGTGCCGCGAGAATGCGCCGGATCTGGGGGATCCGCTCTGTGGTTGCCTGCACTTCCAAGGTGTATCGGCAGGCGGCCTGAACGTGCATGACCGTGGCTCCTCACCGCAACAGGGCTGTCTCTTCGGATGCGGGCCCCCGAGTGCGAAGAGTGAGCACCTGACGCTTCTGGGTCACTGACCAGAGTGACCTCACGTCGTCACAACCGCAACACATCGCCCGACCGGAGCAGTGGCTCATCCCGTCGGGCACGGTTACGCGGAGCGTGCCGTGCACATAAACTGACCGTCCCCAAGACACCGACTGACCAGGGACGACGCGGCCCTGATCCTGATTCCGGACCGAGTGAGGAGCACCCTGAAGTGTTCTATTACGTGCTCAAATACGTCATTCTGGGGCCGCTTCTGCGGTTGCTGTTCCGGCCCCGGATCGAGGGGCTTGAGCACATCCCCGAGGACGGCGCGGCGATCGTCGCAGGAAACCATCTGTCGTTCTCGGACCACTTCCTCATGCCGGCGATCATCAAGCGCCGCATCACGTTCCTCGCGAAGGCGGAGTACTTCACCGGTCCGGGCCTCAAGGGCCGGCTGACCGCCGCGTTCTTCCGCAGCGCCGGTCAGATCCCGGTCGACCGCTCCGGCAAGGAGGCCGGGCAGGCCGCGATCCGTGAGGGGCTCGGGGTGCTCAGCAAGGGCGAGCTGCTCGGGATCTACCCGGAGGGCACCCGCTCGCACGACGGGAAGCTCTACAAGGGCAAGGTCGGCGTCGCCGTGATGGCTCTGCGGGCAGGCGTGCCGGTGATTCCCTGCGCGATGGTGGGCACCTTCGAGATCCAGCCTCCCGGGCAGAAGCTGCCGAAGATCAAGCAGGTCACCGTGCGGTTCGGCGAGCCGATGGAGTTCTCCCGCTACGAGGGGATGGAGAACGAGAAGGCCGCGATCCGCGCCATCACCGACGAGATCATGTACGCGATCCTCGAACTGTCCGGCCAGGAGTACGTCGACCGGTACGCGGCCGATGTGAAGGCGGAACTGGAGCCGGCGAAGAAGTTCCCGCGCCGGCGGCGCTGAGAGCGAATCTGCGCTCCGCCAAGTTTCTGGGCCCGGCCTCGGCCGGGCCCTTAGCGTTTGGACATGACCAGGGGAAACGCAGTCGTCGTCGGAGCAACGGGACAGGTGGGCCGGGCCGCGGTGCGCGCGCTCGCCGCGGACGGATGGGAGGTGCGGGCGCTCTCCCGCCGCGGCGGCAGGGACGAGAGCTGGCCGGAGGAGGTGCGGGCAGTCGTCTGCGACCGGGAGGACGAGACGGCGCTGGCGGTGGCGCTCGGCGACGGCTGTGACGTGCTGGTCGACATGGTGGCCTACGGAGCGGACCACGCGCGGCAGTTGACCTCTCTCGCCGACCGGGTCGGCTCGGCGGTCGTCATCTCCAGCGGCGCGGTGTACGAGGACGATCAGGGCCGCAGTTTCGACACACAGCGCGAGCCGGACGGCTTCCCCCGCTATCCGGTGCCGATCCCGGAGACCCAGCGCACCGTGGCGCCCGGGGATGCCACGTACGGCACCCGAAAGGTCGCGCTGGAACTGGAGTTGCTGGCGGCCGGCGACCACCCCGCGACCACGCTGCTGCGTGCGGGGGCGATCCACGGGCCGCACTGCCGCACGCCGCGCGAGCTGTACTTCGTGAAGCGCGCGGTGGACGGGCGGCCGGTGCGGATCCTGGCCCACGGCGGCCGCGACCGCTTCCATCCGGTACATGTCTCCAACCTCGCCGAACTGATCCGGCTGGCGGCCCTCCGGCCGGGGTCGCGGGTGCTGAACGCCGGTGATCCCGTGGCGCCGACGGTCGCCGAGATCGGTGCGGCCGTCGACGCCGTCCTCGGCCGGAGCAGCGAGACCGTGCTCGTGGACGGGGCGAGCCCGCGAGGCGATGTCGGGGTGACGCCGTGGAGTGTGGAGCACCCGATCGTCTACGACATGGCCGCGGCCGAACGAGAGCTCGATTACCGGGCGGTGACCACCTACGAGGACTCGCTGCCGAAGACCGTCGAGTGGCTGGCCCGGCAGCTGCACGGCCGGGACTGGACCGAGGCCTTCCCGAGGATGGCCGAGCTGTACGCTCCGCAGGTCGACCTCTTCCCCTACGCGGAGGAAGACGCATGGCTGGCCGAGCGCGGACGGGAATCGAAGTGAGCGAAGAGCACGGCATGTACGCCAAGTTGATCGGGCTGCTGGACGAGCGCGGCGCGGCGTACCGGATCATCGAGCACGAGGAGCAGGGCGCGACCGAGGCGGTCAGCGCGCTGCGCGGGAACACTCTGGCGCAGGCCGCCAAGTGCATCGTGGTGATGGTGAAGATCGGCAAGAAGGAGAAGCGGTACATCCTTGCGGTGGTGCCGGGCGACCGCCGGGTCGACCTCGGTGCGGTGAAGGGCCTGCTGGGCGGCACCTATGCCGGATTCGCGACACCCGAGGTGGCGGAGCGGCTCGCGGGCAGCGTGAGCGGCACGATCCTGCCGTTCTCCTTCGACCCCGAACTCGAACTGGTCGTGGACCCCGCCCTGCTGGTGCACGAGGAGATCTTCTTCAACGCGGCGCGGCTGGACCGTTCGCTGGCGCTGCGCACCGCCGACTACACCGCGGTCGCCGAGCCGCGCACGGCGGACATCGCGGGCTGACGTACGCCCGGGACATGAAGACCGCACGAGGGCCCGGGACATGAAGGAGGGGCGGCCGTGAACGGCCGCCCCTCCTCCGTGAAACCGGGACTTACGGCTTCGGCGTGGCGTGCGGGGTGCACGTCACATCGCGGCTGTCGACCTTGCCGCTGAGCAGGTAGGAGTCCACCCGCTGGTTGATGCAGGGGTTGACCAGACCGGTCACACCGTGCGAGCCGGCGTCCTTCTCGATGATCAGACGCGAGCCCTTGAGCCGCTTGTGCAGCTCGACGGCGCCCTCGAAGGGAGTGGCGGCGTCACGGGTCGACTGGACGATCAGCACCGGCGGCAGGCCCTTGCCGGACTTCACGTTCAGCGGGGTCTGCTGCTTGGACGACCAGGTGGCGCAGGGAAGGTTCATCCAGGCGTTGGCCCAGGTCATGAAGGGGTGGTCCCGGTGGAGCCGGGTGTTGTCCCGGTCCCACGTGCGCCAGCTGGTGGGCCACTTGGCGTCCGCGCACTCGACGGCCGTGTAGACGGCGTTGCCGTTCTCCGCGGAGATGTTGCCCGCGGTGTCGGACAGGTCCGGCGCCGCGGCGTCGACGAGTGCCTGGGTGTCACCTGCGATGTACTTGCTCCAGGTCTGGGCGGTGGGCACCCAGGCGGAGTCGTAGTACGGCGCACCCTGGAAGAAGCTGATCAGCTCCGCCGGTCCGACGACCCCGCCGAGCGGGGCCTTCTTCGCGGTGGCCCGCAGCTTCACCCACTGCTGCTCGACCTTCTCCGGAGTGTTCCCGATGTGGAAGACGGCGTCGTTCTTGGCGACCCATGCCTTCCAGTCGTTCCAGCGCGTCTGGAAGGCGACGTCCTGGTCCAGGTTGGCCTGGTACCAGATCTTCTCCCGGGACGGGTTGACCACGCTGTCGACGATCATCCGGCGCACATGGCCCGGGAAGAGCGTCGCGTAGACCGCGCCGATGTAGGTGCCGTAGGAGACGCCCAGGAAGTTGAGCTTCTTCTCACCGAGTGCGGCCCGGATCACGTCCAGGTCGCGAGCGGTGTTCGGCGTGGTCATGTGCGGCAGCATCCAGCCGCTGCGCTCGGCACAGCCGTCCGCGTACTCCGCGGCGAGCTTGCGCTGGGCCCGCTTGTCGGCCTCACTGTCCGGCACCGGGTCGGCCTTCGGAGCCTTCACGAACTCCTGCGGGTCGATGCAGGAGATCGGCGCCGAGTGGCCCACACCCCGGGGGTCGAAGCCCACGAAGTCGTACGCCTTG
Organism: Streptomyces sp. AM8-1-1; assembly: GCF_032229325.1. Lineage (NCBI taxonomy): Bacteria > Bacillati > Actinomycetota > Actinomycetes > Kitasatosporales > Streptomycetaceae > Streptomyces > Streptomyces sp. AM8-1-1. Next base: position 7,130,193 of record NZ_CP135086.1, on the reverse strand, counting down.
GCCGTGTTGGCCCAGAGCGGGTTCTTGCCCGTGACCCGGGTCGGGAAGCGCAGACCGGAACCGCCGGGGCCGCCGGGGTTGTAGATCAGCGCGCCCTGGCGGTCCGCCTTCGAACCGGTGTTGCCGATCCGGTCGACGGCGAGCTTGATCTGCTTGCCGTTCGGTCGTGCGTAGTCGAGCGGGACGGTCACCCAACCGCACTGGATGGGCTTGGCTATCGCCCAGTCCGCGGGGCAGTCCGCCCAGTCGATGCCCTTCTTGGCGGCACGTTCGGCAGCAAGCTGAACGCCACGCGCCTCGGAACCGCCGCGGCCGTCGGCGTTGGCCGCCGGAGCCACGACGGCGCCCATTATGAGGGTGCCCGCCATCAGAGTGCCGGCCGAGCCGAGCACTGCTGTGCGTCTCACGTAGAACTCCCCCTTCTGTCGTCGAAGTTCTCCGGGGGATCCTTTCGTCTGTGAGGCTGCGGGGAACAGGCCGTACTGGTGTTTCTTTACCGAACCAATAACCGGTATGCACGGTCCCGCTGAGCGGTACGCCCGGGAAGGGACGGCCCAACATCCCTTCTCAGGACGGCAGTTCCGAGCGCAGCACCTCGTCGAGCACCCGGCGCAGTTGCCGGGCGTCGGGGGCGACAGCGGTGACGAGGAAGGCCGGACCGGCGAGCGGGGTGAGGACGGCCGAGTCGCCACAGAGACGGGTTTCATACGGTTTGTCGGCCCATTCCGGATGTACCGCGAGGAGTTGGCCCACGGCCCGGTGTCCGTCGAGAACCGCTCCCCCGTCCCAGCCGGGCGGTGCACCGGAGCCGTAGGAGAGCTCCTGGTCGAACAGCGGGCGGCCGGACCGGCGGACGGTCAGCCGGGTGGTCAGGGTTCCCGGTTCCTCGCCGTGCCGGCCGAGGATCTGCTCCTCGCGAAGGACCAGACGTGCGGTGGCGGCGAGGTCGACGCGTGTGTGCATCCGCAGGTCGCTGCCCCGGGCCGAGATGAGCTGTTCGGGGAGCCAGCGCAGCTCGGCGTCCTCGCCGACCGTCAACCGCACGTCGTAGTGGGCCTGTTCACTCCCCCGGCCGGGCAGGGCGATGGTCGCGGCCGCCGAGTCGACGTCGAGCCGGGCGCCATCGCCGACGTCGGCCTCGACGGCGAGCCGGTCGCCTCCGAGGGGGGCGCTCATGGCGCCGACGACCGTGACGCGGGAGTGCGCCCGGGACTGCGGCAGGGCCGGCCGCGTACGGCGCAGCGCGAGGGGACCGTCGCCGGCCAGGACCGGCAGCCCGTCCCGGGTGGCGACGATGCGGGCGGTGGCGTGGACGCTCATGCGTTCCAGGCGGCGAGCTGCTCGCGCACCCACCCGGCGACCGGGGCGACGCCCTCCTCGCTCCTCAACGAGGTGAAGACCACCGGCAGTTCACCTCGCTGCTCCTTGGCGTCCGTGGCCATCCGGCCGAGGTCGGAGCCGACGTACGGCGCGAGGTCCGTCTTGTTGACCACGAGCAGATCGGCGGTGGTGACGCCCGGCCCGCCCTTGCGCGGGATGTCGTCACCGCCCGCTACGTCGATCACGAAGATCTGGGCGTCCACGAGCCCCTTGGAGAAGGTGGCCGTGAGGTTGTCGCCACCGGACTCGACCAGGATCAGATCGAGGGGGCCGACGCTCTCCTCCAGGTCCTCCACGGCTTCCAGATTCGCCGAGATGTCGTCGCGGATGGCGGTGTGCGGGCACGCTCCGGTCTCGACCGCCTGGATGCGCTCCGGCGGCAGCACGGCGTTGCGCAGCAGGAATGCGGCGTCCTCGCGGGTGTAGATGTCGTTGGTGACGACGGCGATGGACAACCGGTCGCGCAGCGCACGGCACAGGGCGGCGACGGTCGCGGTCTTGCCCGAGCCGACGGGTCCGCCGAGCCCGATGCGCAGCGCACGCCGGGTGCCGTCGGGACGTACGGCGTCGGCGCTGACGGCGGCGGGGCCGATGGGGGCGTGGTCGAGGTGCATGGTGCGGCTCCAGGGTGTGTCAGGACGCGAAGAGGCGTACGGGCCAGGCCGCGTGCTGTTCGGCGGTGATGTCGAGCAGCGGCGCCGAGGCCGCGGGCAGGGCGTCGATGCCCTTGCGGGCGGCTGCCGCCGCCTGTGCGGCGACCTCGTCCATCGCGGGCGCGAGGCGGGCGAGCACGGCGGTGGCGTCGAAGGGGTTCAGGCTCAGGAGGCGTACGGCCGCGGTGGCGGGGCCGCTGACCGTCTCGTAGGCGACGCAGTGCGCGGCGTCCTCGGGGCCGAGCCCGGCGGCCCGCGCCGTGAGCCCGATGACGACGGGCTGATGCGCACCGCGCGGGAGAGCGGCGGCGAGCGCGTCGAGTTCCGGAGCGGGCCAGGTGGCGCGGGCAGCGCGCATCATCTGTCGGCCGAGCCTGCGGGCCGTGGCCCGCAGGGCGGGGGACGGTGTGCGGGCGTCGGCGGCCTCGTCGAGTTCGAGGGGGTCGAGGCCGAGGGCGGCCGCGGCAGCGAGTGCGGCCGAGGTGAGTCCGGTGGTGCGGAGCCGGCCGTGGCAGAACGCCGCCAGATCCCGGGCGTCACGGATGCGGCCCGCCTTGACGGCCGCTTCGGCGCCGCCGGAGTGGGCGTGCCCGCCGGCGGGGAAGCGGCCGTCGGCGAGGACGAGGAGTGCGGCACGGCTCATGACCGGCTCCTCGTCGCAGACGGTGTCCTCTTCTGCGACGGCGATGGTGTGCATGTCGGCCCGTCGGCAGTCGTCCGCGGGACCCGGTCTGTCGTCATCGGCGGTCAGAAGAGGAAGTAGCGCTGGGCCATGGGCAGTTCGACGGCGGGCGCGGGCTCGACCGGCTCCCCGTCGATCGTCACCGTGAAGGTGTCGGGGTCGACCTCGACCCGGGGCAGGGCGTCGTTCTCCCGCATGTCCGCCTTGGTGATCCCGCGAGTACTGGTGATGGGGACGAACTCCTTGTACAGCCCGAGGCGTTCGGGCAGTCCGTCCTCGATCGCGGCCGGGGCCACGAAGGTGAGCGAGCCCGTGGAGGCGGCCCGGCCCATCGCACCGAACATCGGTCGCGGCAGCACCGGCTGCGGGGTCGGGATGGAGGCGTTGGCGTCACCCATCTGCGCGTAGGCGATCTGGCCGCCCTTGATCACCAGTTGGGGTTTGACGCCGAAGAAGGCCGGGTCCCACAGCACCAGGTCGGCGAGTTTCCCGGTCTCGACCGAGCCGATCTCGCGGTCCATGCCCTGGGCGACCGCCGGGTTGATCGTGTATTTGGCGACATAGCGACGGACTCTGTGGTTGTCGGCGCGGCCGTCCCCGGGAAGGGAGCCCCGGCGCTTCTTCATCACATGCGCGGTCTGCCAGGTACGCAGGACGACCTCCCCGATCCGGCCCATGGCCTGGGAGTCGGAGGAGATGATCGATACGGCGCCGAGGTCGTGCAGGATGTCCTCGGCCGCGATGGTCGAGGGCCTGATCCGCGACTCCGCGAAGGCGAGGTCCTCGGGCACCGACGGGTTGAGATGGTGGCAGACCATCAGCATGTCGAGGTGTTCCTCGATGGTGTTGACGGTGTGCGGCCGGGTCGGGTTGGTGGAGCTGGGCAGGACGTAGGGCTCACCGACCACCGTGATGATGTCCGGTGCGTGCCCGCCGCCGGCACCTTCCGTGTGGTACGCGTGAATGGTCCGGCCCGCGATGGCGGCGAGGGTGTCACCGACGAACCCGGCCTCGTTGAGGGTGTCGGTGTGGATGGCGAGCTGTGCGCCGCTCTCCTCGCAGACCCGCAGACAGGCGTCGATGACCGCGGGTGTGGCCCCCCAGTCCTCGTGGATCTTGAATCCCAGGGCTCCGCCGCGCAGTTGGGAGTGCATGGCCTCGCCGGACATGGTGTTGCCCTTGCCGAGCAGACCGATGTTGACGGGCAGACCGTCCAAGGCCTCGAACATCCGGGCGAGGTGCCAGGGGCCGGGCGTGATGGTGGTCGCCTTCGTGCCTTCGGCGGGACCGGTGCCACCGCCGACGAGCGTGGTGACCCCGGTCGCGAGGGCCTGGTCGACGAGCGTCGGCGAGATGAAGTGGACGTGCGCGTCGATGGCACCGGCGGTGACGATCTTCCCATTGCCCGCGATGACTTCGGTCTCGGGACCGATCACGATGCCGGGGTGGACGCCGTCCATGGTGTCCGGGTTGCCGGCCTTGCCGATGCCGGTGATCCGGCCGTCCCGGATGCCGATGTCGGCCTTGACGATCCCCCAGTGGTCGATGATCACGGCGCCGGTGACGACGGTGTCGGGTGCGCCGTCGGCGCGTGTCGTACGGGACTGGCCCATCGACTCCCGGATCACCTTGCCGCCGCCGAACACCGCCTCGTCACCGGCGAGTCCGGGGCCGCCGGAGCGGTCCTCCTCGATCTCGACGAGCAGATCGGTGTCGGCGAGCCGGATGCGGTCACCGGTGGTGGGCCCGAAGAGGTCCGCGTAGAGGGCACGGTGCAGTTCAGGCATCGAGCGCGCCTCCCGTCTCCCCGCGCAGCCCCGTGATGACGCGGAGTCCGGTGAAGGGCACCAGTTCCACGTCCACCGGGATGCCGGGCTCGAATCGCACGGCGGTGCCGGCCGCGATGTGCAGCCGCTTGCCGTGGGCCGCGGCGCGGTCGAAGTGCAGGCCGGGGTTGGATTCGGCGAAGTGGTAGTGGGAGCCGACCTGGACGGGCCGGTCGGCGGCGTTCACCACCGCCAGACGTGTGACCTCGCGGCCCTCGTTGAGGGGGACGGGGTCGTCGGCGAACAGGATCTCACCGGGAATCATTCGGCTCCTCCCCTTCAGACGATCGGGTCGTGGACGGTGACGAGCTTGGTGCCGTCCGGGAAGGTCGCCTCGACCTGGACGTCGTGGATCATCTCCGGGATGCCCTCCATGACGTCGGCGCGGCCGAGGACCTGACGGCCCGACGCCATCAGCTCGGCGACGGTCCGTCCGTCCCGCGCGCCTTCGAGGATGTGCGAGGTGATCAGGGCGACGGCTTCGGGGTGGTTGAGCGCCACCCCGCGGGCGCGGCGCTTCTCCGCGACGTCGGCCGCCACATGGATCATCAGCCGTTCCTGCTCGTGCGGGGAGAGTTGCACGCGTCCACCTCACTGTCGTCCGTGCCGGGCCCGTTCGGGCACGGCGAGACCTCGTCGCCGCCAACGCTCCGCCGACCTGCACGGTGCCGTCCCACTGCCGGGAGGTGAACGTTAGGGCGCAAGTTTTTCCGGCGCGTTAACTGACGTCGGGGGCGCTCATCGACATGAGCCCCCGAAGCCCGTCCTCCAGGACGTCGACGTCCACGTCGCCGAAGAGCGCCTGCTGAAGGATGAATCCCTGGGCGGTGGCGATGAGCGTGCGCGCCACATGGTCGGCGGGTACGTCGGCGGCCATCAGGCCGTTGTCCCGGTAGGCGTCCACGAGTTTCGCCCAGGCGAGCCGCATACCGCCGTAGCCCTCGCCGAGTGTGGTGGCGAGCCGCTCGTTGCGGAGCGTCTCGGTCCACACCTGGACCACGAGCCGGGCGAAGGCCTGTCGGTCCTCCCCCCGTACCTGCTCCTGCAGCAGCTTGCGCAGGACGCGGCCGAGCAGCACGTCGGGCAGGGGAGGCGGCGTGGTCCGGGCGGCGTCCTCGAAGGCGCCCCGGATCCCGGCGAACGCCTCGTTCGCGATGGCCGCGATCAGCTCGTCCTTGCCACGGAAGTAGCGGTATACCGCGCCTGCGGAGAGTTCCGCCTCACTGAGGATGTCCTGCATCGACGTGGCGTGGAAGCCGTTACGTGCGAAGCAGCGGGCGGCGCCGTCGAGGATCTGGCGTCGTCGTGCGTCGAGATGTTCCTGGGATACGCGGGCCATGCCAACAATCTAAAACGAACATTCATTCTTGACAAGCGCGACACGCGGCGGGACAGTGAGGTCAATCGCAAAACGAACGATCCTTCTCTTTGAATCGAGGCGCACGATGTCCGCCACGCCCACTCACCGCACGATCGCGGTGATGGCTCTCGTCCCCGCCCTGGTCGCGCTGGCCCTGTGGGCCTTCGCCTGGCCCGCCGCCCGTACCGCACCCCGGGATCTCCCCATCGGCGTCGCCGGCCCGGCGTCCGCGGTCGCCCAGGTCGAACAGCGCCTGGAACAGCGGCCGGACGCCTTCGAGGTGCACCGCTACACCGATGAGACCGCGGCCCGCGAGGCGATCGAGGACCGCGTTGTATACGGAGCGGTCGTCGTCACCCCGGAAGGGCCGCAGCTGCTGACCGCCTCCGCGGGGAGCCCCGTCGTCGCCGGACTGCTGAAGGAAGCCGTCACCGCGCACGCTCCTGCCGGCGATCCGGTGAAGGTGACCGATGTGGTGGCCACCCCCGCCGGCGATCCGCGCGGCAGCGGGCTGGCGTCGAGCATCCTGCCGCTGGCCCTGGCGGGTGTGGCGGCAGGAGTCATGGTGACGGTGCTCGGACTGCGCGGGAGCCGCGCGGCGCTCGCCCTGACCGGCGCGGCAGCACTGGTCGGACTCACGGCCGCCGCTCTCGCTCACAGCTGGCTCGGCCTGCTGAACGGCAACTGGTGGGCCGAAGCGGGAGTCCTCGGGCTGACCGTCCTCGCCATCGCGGGCGGCGTCGCGGGCTTCGCCGCGCTGCTCGGCACCCGTGGCATCGCCCTCGGCAGTCTGCTGATGGTCCTGATCGGCAACCCGTTCTCCGGAGCCGCGAGTGCGCCGGAACTGCTGCCCGACCCCGCCGGGGTGATCGGCCAGTGGCTCCCGCCGGGTGCGGGTGCCCAACTGCTGCGGTCGGTGTCGTACTTCGACGGCAGCGGAGCGGGCGGAGCGGCCCTCACGCTCTCGCTGTGGGCAGCGCTCGGACTCGCCGCGGTGCTGGCGGGCGGGCGGAGCGCGCAGCCTGCCGATGCGTCGAAGGAGTCGCTGCGACCCGTGCCGGCACCGGTCGGCTGAGCCCCCACGACCAGCCGCGCGTCCCCGCTGTAGCGGACGGGGACGCGCGGCTTTCTGCTGCGCGGGCTGGTACCGGGGGCGCTTGTGCGGCTGCGCAGTGCGGGCCGGCGCCGGGCCAGCGCCATACCGATGCGTGCTGGACCGGCCGGACACCCGGCTTGCGCGACGCGGTCGCGTGCTGGACCGGGCTGGGCACGCGGGCTTGCGCCACGCGGTCGCGTGCTGGACCGGGCTCGGCACCCGGACGCTGGCCACTCGGTTGCGTGCTGGGCCGGGCTGGGCACCAGGGCTTGTGTCATTCGCGCGCGTGCGTGACGGCCGGGCTGGGCACCCGGCTTGTGTCACTCGGGCGCCGCATGGTGCCGAGCCGGGGCGGCGGGTCGTACCGGCCGATCGGGGCGGCGAGACGGCCGCGACCGAAGGGCATCCGCTGCCCGCCGGGGACGCCGGGCCCGGCAGGGTTGTGAACCCGCGAGCCCGAGCGGCACGCCCCCCGGGGAGCCGGGCTGCGAGCCGTGAAGCTCGGCCGCCCGCTGCCCGCCGGGGACGCCGGACGTCACCAGGGGCCCGCGGGCCCGTGAGGCCCAGACCTCCGTCGCACGCCCAGGCGCGCCGGCGCGCGTCAGCCGTGCGTGTCGGGGCGGCGGTGCTCCGCCGTGAGTCCGAAGCGCCCCCGTTCGCCGGAAGCGGACGAGAGGGAGCCGACGGACGAGACCGAGCTGACCACCTGCTCCTCCGCGCTGTCCTGAGCCTGCTCCAGTCGTTCCAGGTCAGCGGCCGAGACGAGCGCCACGAGGGGCTTTCCGTGCCGGGTGACGACGACGCGTTCGCCCCCGTAGACGACGCGGTTGATCAGATCGGCGAGCTCTGCGCGGGCTTGCGTCACCGGAATCTCGTAGGCCATGCTCCCCATCATAACCGCCTGTACGTCCTGTACATTTTTTACAGAACCGTGCCAGGCGCGCACGGAGGAGACGCACTCATGGAGAAGAGGCTCGCCATGCACCGTCCGGTCGCCCGCTATGTCCTGCCGCAGTTCACCGAGCGCACGAGCTCGGGGACCCGCACCCTCGACCCGTACTCCAAGTTGCTGGAGGAGCGGATCGTCTTCCTCGGGACCGAGGTGGACGACACCGCGGCCAACGATGTGATCGCCCAGCTCCTGCACCTCGAGTACGCGGCCCCGGACCGGGACATCTCGCTCTACATCAACTCCCCCGGCGGCTCGCTCAGCGCCATGGCCGCGATCTACGACACGATGCAGGTCGTCACCTGCGACGTGGAGACGACCTGTCTGGGTCAGGCCGCGTCGACGGCGGCGCTGCTGCTCGCCGCCGGCGCACCCGGGAAGCGGATGGCACTGCCGGGAGCGCGGATCGTCGTGCAGCAGCCCGCGACCGAGGAGCCGTTGCGGGGCCAGCCGTCCGATCTCGACATCGCGGCACAGGAGTTGCTGCGACTGCGGGCCCAACTGGCCGCGATGCTTGTGACACACACCGGCCAGACGGCCGAACGGATCGCGGCCGACCTGGAGCGCGTCAAGATCTTCGACGCCGAGGGGGCCAAGGAGTACGGACTGCTGGATCACGTCATCCGGAACCGCAAGACGTCGCTCTCCGCGCCCGGTTCCCGGTGAGGGTGCGCGATGCTGCTGCCCGAACTGCCACCACTGCCCGCGCTGACACGCGCCGAGGGCGAACTGATCGACAGCTATCTCGAGGTCGTCGACCTGCTGGGGCGGATCAATCCGGCCCGCTCCACCCACACGTACGGCGCACTGCGCGCGGCCCAGGCGCTCGTCGGCCGGGCGAGCGCCCTGCGGGACGCCCTGACGCTCATGCACCTGCGCGGCGAGAGCGAGGTTCACCCGGCGACTCTCGGCCAGGCGCTGCGGGTTCTTGACGGCGATCGGAGGACGCGACGGGTGACCTTGCCGCCTCCGACGGAGAACTGACGACCCCTCGGATCGAGTCAACCGCCAAATGGGTATGAGATTCCCTACCCCATTCGGTGGAGCCGTTGCACCATCTTTGCCTACGGTCAACTTGCGCACCATGACCACCGATTTGGCGGAATGACTCATTCCGGTGCTGGTGCGGGCGTCCTCGGCCGTCGCGCGGCGAGCCGCGATGAACCCCTGTCCACCCGAACAGGTGAGTGGTGGCGAAACTCACATATCGCCGTTTCAGCTCGGAAATCCGGCGCGCCATGGGTCAAGATCCCTGGGACGACAAGCCCCCGTCACCTCGGCGGGGCGGTCCGGGCGGACGCCGAGTCCTGCCGCCGATCCGGACGTCTGGTCGACAGAAGTGCTTCGGCAGGAGTGGAGGACCCGAGCAACACGGGGCAGCCGGAAAGTCCGGCCGTCCCTCGGGGTGAAGCCGCACTATGCAGCCGGGCACCTTCGTCCGCCCGAACCCGACAGGTCATCCTTCACAGGCGGCTGACGAAGGGTTGCGCATGACTGCGCAGAAGCATGTCCCGTTCTTGATGACACGGGCGGGTGCCGTATCGGCCCTGACCCTGGCCGCCGTCGGCGGCTCCATGCTCGTGCCGGGTGCCTCGTCGGAGGCGTACGCAGCAACCACCCACGCCGGCAAGGCGTTGAAGGTGGCCGCGTCGAAGAAGGGCGCGCCGTACAAGTACGGCGCTATGGGCCCCTCCCGCTTCGACTGCTCGGGCCTGACGCTGTATTCGTACAAGAAGGCGGGCAAGAAGCTCCCCCGTACGGCCCAGCAGCAATACAACAAGACGCGTCATATCAAGGCCTCTTCACGGCAGGTGGGCGACCTCGTCTTCTTCCATTCCGGCAGGAGCGTCTATCACGTGGGTATCTACGCCGGCAGCGGGAAGATCTGGCACTCCCCCAAGACCGGTTCCTGGGTGAAGCTCGAAAAGATCTGGACCAAGAGCGTCTGGTACGGGCGCGTCGGCTGACGGCACGCCACTGAGGGTGTACCGGTGGGCGGTTGTCCCGTCCCGCCGGTGCGCCCGGTCTCGATGGCGCCGCGCATCGGCTACGCCCGGTTCCGGTGGCGCCCGCCGGCGGCTGGGCGAGGAGTGTCGCGCCCAGCGCCGTGAGCGCGCCGCCGGTGACGTGCTCCACGGCACGGGTGACCCGCGGCCCGCGCGGCTATGGGCCGAGCCGGACACCGGCTACGCCCTGGTCAGCTCGGGGCTCGGGGTGGCGGCGGTACCGGAGACGGTGGCTCTATGACGGTCACGCCGCTGGCGTACGGCAGTTGGAGCCGGCGGTGTTCTAGCGGACCATCTCGGTGGCCCATCGCGGGAACGAACGAGTCCGGCGGCTGCTTACCTACGGTCCCTGCTGCGCAGGGCGTCGGCAGTTGGAGCCGGCGGCGATCCGGCGGACCGTCTCGGTGGCCCATCGCAGGGACGAACGAGTCCGACAGCTGCTTCCCTGCGGCCCCGCTGCCCGGGGCGTACGGCAGTTGGAGCCGGCGGCGATCCGGCGGACCATCTCGGTGGCGCACCGCGGGAACGAACGAGTCCGGCGGCTGCTTCCCTACGGGCCCCGCTGCGCAGGGCGTTCGGCCGCGCGACAGGATGAGGCGGCTCCAGCGCCACGTCACCGGAGACCCACCGGCCGGGTCGTCGTTCAGCCGGGGACCGGCGCCGTCCACGGGAGAGCGATCCAGACCGTCTTGCCGCCCTCCGCCGTCGGGGTCACCGAGAGCCGGCCACCGCACTCCGCCGTGAGACTGCGGATGATGATCATGCCTCTGCCGTTGTCCTGCCGTACGGCGGCGGGCAGCCGCTGCGGCCAGCGCGGGTGGCTGTCCGTGACCCCGATGACCAGTTCCTCGTCCCGCTCCAGCCGCAGATCGACCGTGAAGGTCGGTGACTGGCCGAAGGTGTGCTGGATGGCGTTCGTGGTCAGTTCGGAGACGATCAGCCGGACCGTGTCGCCTGCCTCGTCGTCCACCGGGAGACCCCACTCGGAGAGGATGTCCGTAACGAATTTCCGGGCCGCGGAAACCGAGGCGGGATCGCTCGGCAGAGTGACGGAGGCTTCCTGAAGGTCGGCCATGGCGACGCTGTCCCTTTCCCACCGCGGCCGGGCTCCAACTCGTGGCGGATGATGCGCGGGCGGCCGCGGATTGCGCTTCGCGCCAGAGTGCCACTCATCACCGTGCCAGAGGTGGCGATCCACCAAGATATGTAGATATCTGTCGCTCGAAGCGGTGAACTCTGCTACGCGGGACCGGAGGGGCGCCGCGCCCTCCCGTCCCTGGTCACCGGCGCGGCGGGGCCGTCGAACGTGTCCGCGGGCTACGACGGGGGCGAACGGGAGTACCCCGGCCGCGGCGGGCCGGGACGGCGGCGTTCGGTGGTGTCAGCCGACCGGAGCCGTCTCCACGATGGTGGCGACAGCCCACGCGATCTGCTCGTCCGTGAGATCCGCACGGGCCGTCAGCCGCAGCCGCGAGATGCCGTCCGGGACCGACGGCGGGCGGAAGCAGCCGACGCCCAGACCTGCCGCCCGGCAGTCCGCGGCCCACTGCAGCGCCGCCTCCGGGGAGGGCGCCCGCACGGACACCACGGCCGCGTCCGGGCGTACGGCGCTCAGTCCCAGGGCCGTCAGCCGCCCGTGCAAAGTCCCCGCGACCGCGCGGGCCCGCCCGGCGAGCTCCGGCTCGCGGCCCAGCAGCCGCAGGGCGGCCAGGGCGGCGCCGGCGGCGGCCGGTGCGAGTCCGGTGTCGAAGATGAACGTCCGGGCGGTGTTGACCAGGTGGTCGATGACCCGCGCGGGGCCGAGGACCGCGCCGCCCTGGCTGCCGAGCGACTTGGAGAGGGTCAGCATCGCGACCACCCCCTCGTCGCCCGCGAGGCCGGTGGCCGCCGCGGCTCCCCGGCCGCCCTCCCCGAGGACGCCCAGGCCGTGGGCGTCGTCCACGAGCAGCGCGGCGCCGTGCTCCCGGCACGCCTGCGCCAGAGCGGGCAGCGGTGCGGCGTCGCCGTCGACGGAGAAGACGGAGTCGGTGACGACGAGGGCACGCCGGCCGGGGTGCGCGTCGAGCGTCTTGCGGACGGCCTCGGCATCGGCGTGCGGGGAGATCGCGGTCTCCGCGCGGGAGAGCCGGCAGCCGTCGACGATCGAGGCGTGGTTGCCGGCGTCCGAGACGATCAGCGACCCGCGATCGCTGAGCGCGGTGACCGCGGCGAGATTGGCCGCATAGCCGGAGGACAGGACGAGGGCGGCCTCGAATCCGCAGAACGCGGCCAGTTCCCGTTCGAGTTCGGCGTGCAGCGCGGTGCTGCCGGTGACGAGCCGGGAGCCGGTGGCGCCGGCGCCCCAGCGCTGCGCCGCCTCGGCGGCCGCGGCCGTGATCTCCGGCCGGCGGGTCAGACCCAGGTAGTCGTTGCCCGCAAGATCCAGCAGCTCGGAGTCGGCGTCGCGGGGCCGGAGCGTCCGGACGAGACCCGCGCTCGCACGGCGGCGCGACTCGTCGTCGATCCAGTCGAAAGGATCCTGGGTCATGGTGGTCCGGTCCTTTTTGTAGGCAGCGCACAGACCCTAACCGGGCCGGCTCGCGGAACCGATGTGGCCATACACACACCTCATTCGGGCTCTGTTGTCGGGTTCCGCCTTGGCCGGGACGTGTGCCGTACGTCAGGATCTGGCGCATGGACCTGCTGAACACGCTGGTGGAGAAGGGGCTGCGGCGCGAGCTGCCGACCCGTGAAGAGGCGCTCGCCGTACTGGCGACCTCAGACGACGACCTGCTCGAAGTGGTGGCCGCGGCCGGCAAGGTACGCCGTCAGTGGTTCGGGCGCCGGGTGAAGCTCAACTATCTGGTGAACCTCAAATCGGGGCTGTGTCCCGAGGACTGCTCCTACTGCTCCCAGCGGCTGGGGTCCAAGGCCGAGATTCTCAAGTACACCTGGCTGAAGCCCGACGAGGCGTCCGAGGCGGCGGCCGCGGGTGTCGCGGGCGGCGCGAAGCGCGTCTGCCTGGTCGCGAGCGGCCGCGGCCCGACGGACCGGGACGTGGACCGTGTCTCGAAGACCATCGAGGCCATCAAGGAGCAGAACGAGGACGTCGAGGTCTGCGCGTGCCTCGGGCTGCTCTCCCAGGGACAGGCCGAGCGGCTGCGGGACGCCGGCGCCGACGCGTACAACCACAACCTCAACACGTCCGAGGGGACGTACGGGGACATCACGACCACCCACACCTACGCGGACCGCGTGGACACCGTGCACCAGGCGCAGGCCGCGGGCCTGTCGGCCTGCTCCGGTCTGATCGCGGGCATGGGCGAGAGCGATACCGATCTCGTCGACGTGGTCTTCTCGCTGCGTGAGCTCGACCCGGACTCCGTGCCGGTGAACTTCCTGATCCCCTTCGAGGGCACGCCGCTGGCCAAGGAGTGGAACCTCACCCCGCAGCGCTGTCTGCGGATTCTCGCCATGGTGCGGTTCGTCTGCCCGGACGTCGAGGTGCGCCTCGCGGGCGGCCGTGAGGTCCATCTGCGGTCGATGCAGCCGCTCGCCCTGAACCTGGTGAACTCGATCTTCCTCGGTGACTATCTGACCAGTGAGGGCCAGGCGGGCAAGGCGGACCTCGACATGATCGCGGACGCCGGGTTCGAGGTGGAGGGCGCGGAGACGACGACCCTGCCGAAGCACCGGCAGGGCGGCGGCTGCGGTTCCGTGTGCGGCGGCGAGTCGTCCGACGCTCCGGCCGAAGCACCGGCCGAGGCCCGCGCGGAGGCCAACGCCGCCCGCACGGATCTGGTCTCCGTGCGCCGCCGCGGCGCCGGCACCGACCTCGCTCCCAATGCCTGAGGCGCCTCATGCCTGAACGAGTGCCCCACGACGAGCTGGTCGCCCTGGACCGGGCCCATGTCTGGCATCCGTACGGTCCGATGCCGGGCCGCAGCGACCCGCTGGTCGTGGACTCCGCGTCCGGGGTACGGCTGAGGCTCGCCGAACCCGCCCACGGGCAGCGCGAGTTGATCGACGGGATGTCGTCGTGGTGGTCGGCCATCCATGGGTACAACCACCCCGTCCTCAACGACGCGGCACGCGATCAGCTGGACCGCATGAGCCATGTGATGTTCGGCGGGCTCACCCACGAGCCCGCCGTCCGGCTCGCGACGCGGCTCGTCGAGATCACTCCCGAGCCGCTGCGGCACGTGTTCCTGTGCGACTCCGGGTCGGTGTCGGTCGAGGTCGCCGTCAAGATGTGCCTCCAGTACTGGCGTTCCACGGGCCGCCCGGAGAAGCGCCGGCTGCTCACCTGGCGCGGCGGGTACCACGGCGACACCTGGCAGCCCATGGCGGTGTGCGATCCCGATGGCGGGATGCACGAGTTGTGGTCGGGGGTGCTGCCGCGGCAGGTCTTCGCGGACGCGCCGCCGGCGGAGTTCGACGAGGTGTACGCGGACCATCTCCGGGAGGCGGTCGAGCGGCACGCCGACGAGCTCGCGGCCGTGATCGTGGAGCCCGTGGTGCAGGGCGCGGGCGGCATGCGGTTCCACTCGCCCGCATATCTGCGGGTGCTGAGAGAAGCGTGCGACGCCCACGGTGTGCTGCTGATCTTCGACGAGATCGCCACGGGCTTCGGGCGCACCGGCACCCTGTTCGCCGCGGAGCAGGGCGGGGTGTCGCCGGATGTGATGTGTCTGGGCAAGGCGCTGACCGGCGGCTATCTGACGATGGCTGCGACGCTGTGCACCTCACGGGTGGCGGACGGGATCTCGCGCGGCGAGGTGCCGGTGCTGGCCCACGGCCCGACGTTCATGGCCAACCCGCTGGCCGCGTCGGTGGCGAACGCCTCCATCGATCTGCTGCTGGCGCAGGACTGGCCCCAGGAGATCAAGCGCCTGGAGACGGGCCTGCGGGACGGCCTGGCGGAGGCGCGGAACCTGCCCGGGGTGAAGGACGTCCGGGTGCGGGGAGCGATCGGCGTCGTCCAGCTGGATCACGACGTGGACATGGCCGCGGCGACTCAGGCCGCGGTGCGCGCCGGGGTGTGGCTCCGGCCGTTCCGGGACCTGATCTACACGATGCCGCCGTACGTGACCGGGGACGAGGATCTGTCCCGGGTGTGCGAGGCGGTGTGCGCGGCCGCGGCCGCGGGGTGACGAGTCCGGGGCCCGGACCGGCAGGGCCGGGGCAGCGGACTCATGCGTACCGGGCACGCGCACTGACGCACCGTCCGGGACGCGGGCACGAGGCGCGGCGACATCGCGCAAGGGAACGAGGGGCGCTTCGGCGCCGGTGAACAGATGGGCGGTAGGGGCACCATGGCAGTCGTCGTCGTCTCGGGAACCGGGACGGAGATCGGGAAGACCGTCGTCACCGGCGCCGTCGCCGCGCTCGCGCTCGCGCAGGGGCGGACGGTGGCCGTGGTCAAGCCCGCGCAGACCGGCGTCGGGCGCGACGAGCCCGGCGACCTCGCCGAAGTCGCGCGGCTCGCCGGCGACGTGTTCGGGGTGGAACTGGCCCGGTACCCCGAACCGCTCGCCCCCGCCACCGCCGCCCGGCGGGCCGGGGCCGCGCCGGTCCGGCCGCAGGAGGTGGCCGACGCCGTGGAGAAGCTGGCCGCCGAGTACGACCTCGTCCTCGTCGAGGGCGCGGGCGGGCTGCTCGTCCGGTTCGACGACGACGGCGGGACACTGGCCGACGCCGCCCGGCTGCTGTCGGCTCCGGTCCTGGTCGTCACCACGGCGGGACTGGGCACGCTCAACGCCACCACGCTGACCGGCGAGGCTCTGCGCGCGCGGGGGCTCGCGCAACTCGGCGTGGTCGTCGGCAGTTGGCCCGCGGATCCGGGGCTGGCCGAGCGGTGCAATCTGACGGACCTCCCCGAGGCCGCCGGAGCTCCGCTGCTCGGAGCCGTACCGGAGGGGTCCGGAGCCCTCGCGCCCGCGGATTTCCGGGCCCGCGCCGGGGGTTGGCTCGCTCCGGTGCTCGGCGGGTCGTGGGACGCGGCGGCGTTCGGCCCGGTCGTACGCTGACCGGATGCGCGCGCGTATCGACGAGATCGTCTTCGACTGCCACGATCCGGCCCGGCTGGTCCGCTTCTGGGCCGCGCTCCTCGGCGGGGAGCCGGTGGACCGCAGTGCCGACTGGTCGTCCATCGATCCGCCCGGGTCCGCGCGGATCGCGTTCCAGCGTGTGCCCGAGGGCAAGGTCGCGAAGAACCGGATCCATCTGGATCTCGACGCCGGCGATGTGGACGAGGCGGCGGAACGGGCGGTGGCGCTCGGTGCCGTACGGCTGGGCCCGGTCACGACAGACGACCACGGCCGGTTCCAGGTGCTGACCGATCCGGAGGGCAACGAGTTCTGCTTCGTCGCCCCGGGGGGAGAATGACGGTGAACGTCCGCCGTCCCGGACACACCGACCCCCCGAGGAGACCGTCATGCCCTTGCGGAGCAGCGCAGTGCCCCGGGACGCCGTCCACCATCCTCTGTTCGCCCGTTTCTACGCCCGCTTCAGTGTGGCCGCGGACAAGAGCATCGCGCAGCACCGCAGGGAGCTGCTGGCCGGACTCTCCGGCCGGGTGATCGAGGTCGGCGCGGGCAACGGTCTGAACTTCCCGCACTATCCCTCCGCCGTCTCGGAGGTCGTCGCTCTGGAGCCCGAGCGCAGCCTGCGCGCGCTCGCGGTCGAGGCCGCGCGTCGCGCCGACGTCCCGGTCGATGTGGTCCCGGGTGCGGCCGAGGCGCTGCCGGTGAAGAGCGAGGCGTTCGACGCGGCCGTCGTGTCGCTGGTGCTGTGCTCCGTACGGGACCTGCCGCGGGCGCTGGCGGAGATCCGGCGGGTGCTGCGGCCGGGGGGTGAGCTGCGCTTCTTCGAGCACGGCCGCGCCGGGACCCCGGGAATGGCGCGGGCCCAGCGGCTCGTGGACCGTACGGTGTGGCCGCTGCTGTTCGGCGGCTGTCACACCTCGCGGGACACCCTCGCGGCCATCGAGGCGGCCGGGTTCGAGCTGGGTGAGCACCGGCGGCTGCGGGTGCCGGAGCAGGGAATGCAGGTGCCGAGTTCTCCGTGTGTCCTCGGCAGGGCGTACCGTCCGGTCGCCGAGAGCTGATCGGGGACAGCGGCTCACCTCTGCGTCACCAACTGCCGTGCCCGTGACGGCGTATGACGGCTCGATTCGGCTGACGGGGTGCGACGCGTACGTCCGCCCCGCGGGCTCCCCCGGCGAACACCGCCTCGAACACCACTCGGTTGCCCCTTACATCAACCCCGAGAACCGGGCCCTGCGACGGATACCGGGCACCACTGGCCGTTCTCTAGTCTCAGGAAGCCTGAGTCTCAGCACGTTGTAGGGCACCGGAGCGAGTCGGAGCGGCACGACCCAGGAGGCGGCCATGTCCACACCTGCCACTGCACCCACCCACGGCCGGGCCGCGGGTGTTCCGCTCGCCGCGCGGGCCCGGGCGCTGACCAAGGCGTACGGGAGCGGGGAGACGAGCGTCCGCGCACTGGACGCCG
Source organism: Streptomyces sp. AM8-1-1 (assembly GCF_032229325.1). Classification (NCBI taxonomy): domain Bacteria; kingdom Bacillati; phylum Actinomycetota; class Actinomycetes; order Kitasatosporales; family Streptomycetaceae; genus Streptomyces; species Streptomyces sp. AM8-1-1. Next base: position 7,112,747 of record NZ_CP135086.1, on the reverse strand, counting down.
TCGACGTCGACATCGCCCGCGGACGGTTCACGGCGGTGATGGGCCCGTCCGGTTCGGGCAAGTCCACGCTGATGCACTGCCTCGCGGGACTCGACACCGTCTCGGCGGGCCAGGTGTGGCTCGGGGACACGGAGATCACGGGGCTCAACGACCGCGAGCTGACCAGGCTTCGACGGGACCGGATCGGTTTCATGTTCCAGGCGTTCAATCTGCTGCCAACCCTCACCGCCGCCGAGAACATCACCCTCCCCATGGACATCGCCGGGCGCAAGCCCGACCAGGAGTGGGTGGAGCGGGTCATCGACACCCTGGGGCTGCGCGACCGCCTTCGGCACCGGCCCGCGCAGCTGTCCGGCGGACAGCAGCAGCGGGTGGCCTGTGCGCGTGCCCTGGCGTCCCGCCCGGAGCTGATCTTCGCCGACGAACCGACCGGCAATCTCGACTCCCGCGCCGGCGCCGAGGTCCTCGGATTCCTCCGCGAAGCGGTGGACCACCTCGACCAGACGGTCGTGATGGTCACGCACGACCCGGGCGCCGCGGGCCACTCCGATCTGGTGCTCTACCTCGCGGACGGGCAGATCGTGGACACGATGCCGGAGCCGACGGCCGAGGCCGTGCTCGAGCGGATGCGCCTGTTCTCCGGCGGCCGGACGCAACCACCGGCCGCGGGGGCCGACCCCCTGGCCAAGGACTGAGGCCGCGCCGTGCTCAGAGCGACACTGCGGAGTTTCTTCGCGCACAAGGGCCGGCTGCTGCTGTCGATGCTCGCGATCGTGCTGTCCGTCGCCTTCGTCAGCGGATCACTGATCTTCTCGGACACCGTCTCCCGCACCTTCGACCGCCTGTTCGCCTCCACGTCCGCGGATGTCACGATCGCGCCGAAGGAAGGTGTGGGCGAGAGTCTGCCGACCGGGGTCGTACGGACCGTGCCGGCCTCGCTCGCGGACCGGGTGGGCGCCATCGACGGGGTCGCCGGCACCCACGTCGACGCGGCCGTCGAGAACATCACGGTGGTCGACGACCGCAACGAGCCCGTCGGGCCCACCAGCGGCGCGCCCACCATCGCCACCAACTGGTACGTCACCGACCGCAGCCCCGTGAAGCTCACCAGCGGCCGCGCGCCGCGCGGCGGCGGCGAGGCGCTGCTGGACCGGAACACCGCCGACAAGGCGAAGGTGGGCATCGGTGACACCCTCACGCTCCTCGCCCAGCCCGGTTCCTTCCGGGTCGAGATCGTCGGCATCGCGACGTTCCGGACCACCAACCCCGGTGCGGCGCTGGTCTTCCTGGACACGCCGACCGCCCAGGCCAAGGTGCTGGGCAGGCCCGGCGAAGCCACCTCGATCTCGGTCGACGCCGCCGAGGGTGTCAGCGACGACACGCTCAAACAGCGGGTCGCCGCCGAACTCGGTGACGCCTACGACCTCAAGACCGCCGACGAACAAGCGGAGTCCGACGCGGCGCAGCTCGGCGGATTCCTCGACGTGATCAAGTGGGTGATGCTGGGCTTCGCGGGCATCGCCGTCCTCGTGGGCATCTTCCTCATCGTCAACACCTTCTCGATGCTCATCGCCCAGCGCACCCGCGAACTGGGGCTGCTCCGCGCACTCGGGGCCGACCGCCGCCAGGTCCGCCGTTCGGTGCTGACCGAGGCGGTGCTCCTGGGACTGGTCGGCTCGACGCTCGGCCTCGCCGCAGGCGTCGGACTGGCGGCCGGGCTCATCGCGCTGATGAGCGCGTTCGGCATGAATCTGAGCGCGGCCGAGATGGTCGTGGGGCCGGCGACTCCCGTGTCGGCGTACGCCGTGGGCCTGGGTGTCACCTTCCTGGCCGCGTATCTGCCCGCCCGCCGGGCCGCCCGGGTCTCCCCGATGGCGGCGCTCGTCGACGCCGAAGTCCAGGGTGTGGGCCGGCCGTTGAGGGTCCGTGCCGTGGCCGGGTCCCTCATGGCCGCGGCGGGTGCGGCCGCGCTCGCCGGCTGCGCGGTGAGCGACCGGACGGCGAGTGCCTCCTTGCTGCTCGGACTCGGCGTGGTGCTCACGCTGATCGCCACGATCGTCGCGGGCCCGCTCCTCGTACGCCCGGTGATCCGAGTACTGGGCGGGGCGTTCCCCAAGGTCTTCGGCTCGGTGGGCAGGATGAGCCAGCGCAACGCCCTGCGCAATCCACGGCGTACGGGCGCGACGGCCGCCGCGCTGATGGTGGGGCTGGCCCTGGTCGGAGGACTGTCGATCGCGAGCGCCTCGATGACCGAGTCGTTCGACAACCAGATCGACAAGACGCTCGGCGCCGACTTCGTCGTCCAGAACAGCAACTTCATGCCCTTCCCGCAGGAGATCACCGAGAAGGTGAAGGCCGTCGAGGGCGCCGGAACGGTCGTGCGTCAGCGCTTCGCGCCTCTCGCGCTGACCCTGCCGGACGGCAAGCGGGTGGAGTCGACGGCCTCCGGGTACGACCCGAAGCTGGACGAGGCCGCCAACATCACCTACGCGAGCGGAACCACCGCGACCGCGCTGGCCGCCGACAGCATCGCCATGGACCTCGCGTACGCCACCGAACACCGGGTGCGCATCGGGTCGGTGCTGCCGGCCGAGTTCCCGGGCGGGCGGCAGGCCCGGCTGACCGTCGGGGCGCTCACCGACATGGACCAGACGGGCGGGCCGGGCATGGAGGGCGCTCTGTTCATGGGTCTGGCGACCGTCGAGAAGTGTCTGCCGGGCGGCCAGGACGCCGCGGTCTTCGTCAACGCGGCCGACAGCAGCGCCACGGACGAGCTGCGGACCGGTCTCGAAGCCGCGCTCGACCCGTATCCCCAGGTGCAGGTGCGCGACCAGGCCGACTACAAGGAACTGATCCGCCAGCAGATCGCCGTGATGCTCTACCTCGTCTACGCGCTGCTGGGGCTGGCGATCGTCATCGCGGTGCTCGGGGTCGTCAACACCCTCGCCCTGTCGGTGGTGGAACGGACGCGCGAGATCGGACTGCTGCGCGCGATCGGCCTCTCCCGGGTGCAGCTGCGGCGCATGATCCGGCTGGAGTCCGTGGTGATCGCGGTCTTCGGGGCACTGCTGGGGCTGGCGCTGGGCATGGTGTGGGGAGTGGCCGTCCAGCAGGTGCTGGCGCTGGAGGGCCTGACCGCGTTCGCCGTGCCGTGGGGCACGGTGATCGCGGTGGTGGTGGGCTCGGTGGTCGTCGGCCTCGCGGCGGCGGTACTGCCGGCGCTCCGCGCGTCGCGGATGAACGTGCTGGCAGCGATCGCCCACGAGTAGGAGAAGCGCGGGCCGGGACGGCCGGACGACCCGGCCACCGGGCAGCGGCGGGTCCCGGCGGCGACCGCCGGGACGGACGGGCCGGCAACGCCTCACCGGACCGCGGACCGCCGACCGCGCCTCACCGGACCGCCGTTGTGAAGGAGAGTCGATGCCCAGGCCGTTCCGCTTCGCGGTGAACATGCTGACACCCACCGACGGCCCGGAGTGGCGCCGGAAGTGCCGGCGGGCCGAGGAGCTCGGCTACGACGTGATCCAGGTACCGGACCACCTCGGCATGATGGCGCCGTTTCCCGCGCTGATGGCCGCCGCCGAGGTGACCGAGCGTCCTCGGCTCGGCACCTTCGTGCTCAACGCCGCGTTCTGGAACCCCGCGCTGCTCGCCCGCGAGATCGCCACGACCGACGCCCTCACCGGCGGCCGGCTGGAGATCGGCATCGGCGCGGGCTATGTGGAGGAGGAACACGACCGCGCCGGGCTGGAGTTCCGCACACCCGGTGGCCGGGTTGCGCATCTGCGGTACACGGTCGAGGAGTTGGAGCGGCTGCTCCACGACGACGGACACCTGCCGATGACAGCCCAACGACCCCGTCCTCCGCTGCTGATCGGCGGCAACGGGGACAAGGTCCTGCAACTCGCCGCGGAGCACGCCGACATCGTCGCGTTCACCGGCGCCCGGGCCACCGAGGACGGGCTCCAGGTGCTCACCGCCGAGGAGGTCGACGGACGGATCGCGGCCTACCGCAGGATGGCGGGCGGACGGTCCGAGGAGCAGGAGCTCAATCTGCTGCTCCAGCACGTAGCCGTCACCGACGACCACGAAGCCGCGGTCAAGGAGCTGCTGCCCCGGGTCCCGCATCTGAGTGTCGAGCAGGTGCTGGACGTGCCCCTGCTGGCCGTCGGGACGGTAGAGGCGATCGCCGGCCGGCTGCGCGAGCAACGTGAGCGCTACGGCTTCAGCTACCTCAGCGTCCTCGACCCGTACCTGGAGACGTTCGCCCCGGTGATGGACGAACTGCGCAACGGCTGAACGGCGCGGAAGCCGAGACGACGCGGTGTCTCGAACCCTGAAAGCCGGTGGCAGGCCCGCTCCCCCGCGTGCTTGGCTCGGCCCGTGATCGATCTGCGCATACGGACAGCCCGGCCGGACGAGGCGACGAGAGTTCTGGTCTTCTGGAAGGAGGCGGCCGAGGGGACGAGCGTCACGGACGACGTGGACGGCGTCACCCGGCTGATCTCCCGCGACCCCGAGGCACTGATCCTCGCCGAGTCCGACGGTTTGCTCGTCGGTTCCGTGATCGCGGGGTACGACGGATGGCGGTGTTCCCTCTACCGGCTCGCCGTCCTCCCCTCCCACCGCAGACGCGGTGTGTCGCGAGCTCTGCTGGAGGCGGCCGAGCGCCGGTTCGCCGCCGTCGGCGGACGCCGTGGCGATGCCATGGTTTTGGAAGCCAACGAACAGGCACACGGAGCATGGGCGGCCGCCGGGTACCGGAGGGAGGACCACTGGCGACGCTGGGTGAAACCGTTCGTGGGCCCCTCCCGTCCCGAATGACTTTGCCGGTCCTTTACCATGGGTGAACCATCACTCTCCGTATGAAAGGTGTGAGCGTCCGTCCATGGGCGAGCCTCCCAGTAGCAGACATCGCGCATTCCTCCTCCCCCTGTCCGATCATGGGACGGAGGTGACCCGATGACGGAAGTGCTCCTGCTCCTCGTGGCCGTGCTGCTCTCACTGGCCTGCGGCGCCTTCGTCGCGGCGGAGTTCTCGCTCACCACGGTCGAGCGCGCCGACCTGGAGAAGGCCGTCGAGCGGGGTGAGCGAGGCGCGGCGAGCGCCCTCAAGGCCGTACGCAGCCTCACCTTCCAGCTCTCGGGCGCCCAGCTCGGCATCACCGTCACCAACCTGATCGTCGGCATGCTGGCCGAGCCCTCGGTCGCCAAGCTGATCCGCGGTCCGGTCGAAGCGGCCGGACTCTCGCCCTCCATGGCCTCCTCGGTGGCTCTCGTCCTCGGTACCGCGCTGTCCACCGTCGTGCTGATGGTCGTCGGCGAACTGGTCCCGAAGAACTGGGCCATCTCCTCCCCGCTGGCCGTGGCCAAGGTGGTCGCCCCCGCACAGCGGGTCTTCACCGCCGCCTTCAAGCCGCTGATCAGCCATCTCAACAACACGGCCAACCGCATCCTGCGCCGGCTCGGCATGGAGCCGACCGAGGAGCTCGCCTCGGCCCGCAGCCCGCAGGAACTGGTCGCCCTGGCCCGTCACTCCGCGAAGGCCGGCGCGCTGGAGGCGGACACGGCCGAGCTGTTCGTCCGGACCCTGAAGCTCGCCGAGCTCACCGCGGAGAACGTGATGACCCCGCGCGTGCAGGTCACCGCGCTGGAGGTGCAGGCCACGGCCGAGGACGTCGCCAACGCGACCCGCGCCACCGGGCTCTCCCGCTTCCCCGTCTACCGCGGCAGCCTCGACACCGTCGTCGGCATCGCCCACATCAAGGACGTCCTGGCGGTACCGGCCGACGACCGGCCCCGCCGCGGCGTCACCGAGCTGCTGCGCGAGCCGCTGCTGGTGCCCGAGACCCTCACGGTCGACCGGCTCCTCGACCGGCTGGCAGGCAAGTCCACGATGGCCGTCGTCATCGACGAGTACGGCGGCACGGCCGGTGTCGTGACGATGGAGGACATCGTCGAGGAGGTCGTCGGCGAGGTGCGGGACGAACACGATCCGCACGAGACGCCGGACCTCGCACCCGCCGGCCAGGACGCCGACGGCCGCACCCTGTGGTCGGCCGACGGCGCCGCCCGCACGGACCAGCTGGAGCGCATCGGCCTGCGGGTGCCGGAAGGCCCGTACGAAACGCTCGCGGGTCTGATCGCCACCGAGCTGGGACGCATCCCCGTCGAGGGTGACCGCATCGACCTCGAAGGCTGGCGCCTCGATGTCGTGGACGCCTCCGGGCGGCGTGCCGCGAGGGTGCTGATGCACGCTCCGCTCCCCTCGGCCGACGAGCCCGTGGAGGCCGGACGATGACCGCGATCCAACTTCTCATCGGTCTGCTGACCCTGGTGGTCAACGCCTTCTTCGTCGGCGCCGAATTCGCGCTGATCTCGGTGCGCCGCAGTCAGATCGAGCCCCATGCGGAGTCCGGCGACCGGCGGGCCCGCAGCGTCATCTGGGGCCTGGAGCATGTGTCGGCACTGCTGGCGGCGGCCCAGCTCGGCATCACGCTGTGCACCCTGGTGCTCGGCATCGTCGCCGAGCCCGCGATCGCGCATCTGCTGGAGCCGGTGTTCGACGCGGTGGGCGTGCCGCACGGTGCGGTGCACCCGATCTCGTTCGTGATCGCGCTGGCCGTGGCCACGTATCTGCACATGCTCCTCGGCGAGATGGTGCCGAAGAACATCGCTCTCGCGGAGCCGACCCGCAGCGCTCTGCTCCTCGGCCCGCCGCTGGTGGCGCTCGCGCGGGCGCTGCGCCCGGTGATCTTCTCGATCAACGCCTGCGCCAACGCCCTGCTGAAGCTGCTGAGGGTCGAGGCCAAGGACGAGGTGGCCGCGACCTACTCGGACGACGAACTCGCCCGGATGGTGCGGGACGCGGGAGAGGCGGGCCTGCTGGACGACCGGTCGGCGGAACGTCTGCGCGACGCTCTGGAGCTGGGGCGCCGTCCCGTGCGGGACGTGGTGAGGCCGGTCGAGCAGGTGGTGTACGCGCAGGCGGGGACCACCCCGGAGCAGTTGGAGAGCCTGGCGGCCGAATCCGGGTACTCGCGTTTCCCGGTGGTCGACGGCCGCCGCATCCTCGGCTATCTCCATGTGAAGGACGCCCTGGACGCGGCTCCGCGCGACGAGCCCTTCCCGGTCACGGCGCTGCGGCCGATCGCCCGGGTCCGTGCGGCGACGCCGCTGGACGACGTACTGACCGCGATGCGCCGCAGCCGTACGCACCTGGCGGCGGTCCTGGACGAGGACGACTCCCCGGTGGGCCTGGTGACCATGGAGGACGTGCTGCGGGAGCTGGTGGGCCGGCGGGACTAGGGTCTGCCGCCTGACGGCGGGACCGGATCGAGCCGCTGACGGCGGCCGGTCCGGTCCTCGCACGATCAGGGGCCGGCCGCCTGCACAGGGCAGCTCGGCCGGGTCTCAGTCGATCGTGAAGCTCCAGAAGACGCCGAGTTCCTCGGCGGACACAGCGATGACGCCGCAGTCCATCACGTGCTCGGTGAAACACTCAGAGGAACCCTCGCGGCGGAACATGTCCCCGTCGGGGGTGTCACGCGCTGCCGACACGTTCGTGAAGTACAGAGCGTCCCGTCCGAACCGTTCCAGGACGCCACTCGCGTGGGAGATCAGCTCTCGCTCCCGCTCTGCGAAATCCGGAATGCCGTCCGCCTGGAACCAGTCGTCCTGGAGGGAGACCAGCAGCTGCTCGGCACCCTTCCTGGCCACGGGAAAGACGGAGTCGAATGCGGCCGGCGTGACGGCGGTGAACGGATTGTCCGGGCCGGTGCCGTAACGGCGCCCGCCGGGGGCCGTGATCAGCCTCGGCAGGCGACGGGGGTCGTCCGTCCTCAGCCGCATGACATCGATCGCGTCCGGATTCCAGTCCGCGTGCCGCCGCGCCCCCACCGCCGCGAACATGCCTTCCCCGAACAGGGCGCGAAGGGATGCGCTCCACGATGCCTCGTCCACCTGAGCCCGCCCTAGAACGCCGTCGCCCGGAGCCACGCGTCGAGTGTCGCGCGCTCGCCGGACACATCGAAGCGCGGGTCGTCGGACCGGTACCGGCCGTACAGGAGAAGCAGCAGGTCACCCGCCGGTCCCTGGACGCGGGCCGGGACCGCCGGGCCGGAACCAGTGGCCGAGCCCGTCCAGTGGTACCCGCCCCCGCCGAACGAAACGGTCCAGCCCGCCCCCGTGTCCGTGGCCACCAGCCGCACCGAGCCCTCGGGGAGTACGCCGACGGGTTCCGCGAGCCACGGGTAGCAGGGCAGGTTCTCCAAAAACTCCTCGATCCCGTCGGCCGCCGTTCCCGGGGCGATCCGCGGCTCCCGGCCCAGGGCGAGTTCGGCGTCCGCGAGGTGGACGAGGGCCTCGAAGAGCAGCCGGCGGGGGAAGAACCGCACCCGCTGGTCGGCGCCGTGCGACCACATCGGGGTCTCCGGGTCGACGCCGCGCATCGTACGGACCGAGGCCTCGGCGCTGCGGGCCAGCCACTGGGGGTACGCGCCCGGGTCGTCCGGGAGGTCCAGTGGCACGTCCTTCGACCAGACGCGTTCGGCGGCGCGGGTGCACACCAGATGTTCCATCCAGCGGTGGGTGGTCCCGTGGTGCCGTACGAGGTCGGCGAAGGTCCAGCCGGGGCAGGTCGGCACCGGCGTCTGCGGGTCCACGTCCCGTACGGTCTGCACGAAGCGCCGCCCCAGGTCCTCCACCGCGTCGCAGTAGAGCTCGTGCTGGTCATCGTCGATACCGAAGTCCTCGCAGATGCGCAGGACGTCGTCGCGCAGCTCTCCGTCGGGCCGGCGGGCGGCGGTCTGCCGGAGCAGGGCCGACAGCGCGCCGCGGTCGGCGGGCGAGAGCCGGCCCAGGAGATAGCCGGTGTTCTCCAGCCACTTCACCGCGGTGTCGGGGTCGAGCACATCGTCGTCACAGGTGGCGACCGAGGTCACCAGATCGGCCTGCGCTTCGGTCAGCGCGTTCAGCAGCGCGTCGCTCACAGGGCTCCCTCCCGGTACGGAACCGACGGACCTTACCGCGCGGTAGGATCCTTCCGCCATGGAGATGCATGCCAACTACACCAGCTTTGTCGCGCTCGGCGACTCCTTCACCGAAGGCATGTCCGACCTGATGCCCGACGGGACCTACCGGGGCTGGGCGGATCTGCTCGCCGGCCGGCTCGCCGTCCGCACCGAGGGGTTCCGCTACGCCAACCTGGCGGTCCGCGGAAAGCTCATCAAGCAGATCGTCGACGAGCAGGTCGATGTCGCCGCCGCCATGCGACCCGATCTGGTCACCCTGGTGGGCGGGCTGAACGACACCCTGCGCCCCAAGTGCGACATGGGCCACGTCCGCGGTCTCCTGGAAGAGGCCGTGGAGAAGCTGACCCCGTCCTGCGGTCAGCTGGTGCTGATGCGCAGCCCCGGCCGCAACGGGCCGGTGATGGAGCGCTTCCGCCCCCGCATGGAGGAGCTCTTCGACTTCATCGACGAGCTGGGCGCCCGGCACGGTGCTCTCGTGGTGGATCTCTACGGCTCCGGAGCGCTCGGCGACCAGCGGCTGTGGGACGTGGACCGGCTGCATCTGACGGCCGAAGGACACCGGAGGGTGGCCGAGGCCGTCTGGCAGACCCTCGGCCTCGACGCCGAGGACGACTGGCGCTCGCCGCTGCCGCCCGCCGTGCAGGCGCGGTGGACCGCCCGCCGGGTCGCCGACGTGCAGTTCGCGCGCCAGTATCTGGGCCCGTGGATCGGACGCCGGCTCACCGGCCGGTCATCGGGCGACGGTCTGCCGCCCAAGCGGCCGGAGCTGCTGCCCTACGAGTTCCCGCGCACGGACGAGCCCTCGTAGCAAGCCACAAACCGGGGCGGGACGCTGGCCTGCACAAACCGCCAGTAGAATCCGTACACGTGACTGCAAAGCCTCGTATCCCCAACGTCCTGGCCGGCCGCTACGCCTCCGCGGAGCTCGCCGTCCTGTGGTCCCCCGAGCAGAAGGTGAAGCTGGAGCGGCAGCTCTGGCTGGCCGTGCTGCGCGCGCAGAAGGACCTCGGGATCGAGGTGCCGGACAGTGCCCTCACCGACTACGAGCGGGTCGTCGACCAGGTCGACCTGGCCTCCATCGCCGAGCGCGAGAAGGTCACGCGCCACGATGTGAAGGCCCGGATCGAGGAGTTCAACGCGCTCGCCGGTCATGAGCACGTGCACAAGGGCATGACGTCCCGCGATCTGACCGAGAACGTCGAGCAGCTCCAGATCCGCCTCTCCCTGGAGCTGATGCGCGACCGTACCGTCGCGGTACTGGCCCGCCTCGGCAAGCTCTCCGCCGAGTACGCCGAGCTCGTGATGGCCGGGCGCTCGCACAATGTCGCCGCCCAGGCCACGACGCTCGGGAAGCGGTTCGCCACCGCCGCCGACGAGTTGCTGGTGGCGTACGGACGGCTGGAGGACCTGCTGGCCCGCTACCCGCTGCGCGGGATCAAGGGCCCGGTCGGCACCGCTCAGGACATGCTCGACCTGCTCGGCGGGGACGCGGCGAAGCTCGCCGACCTGGAGGGGCGCATCGCCGGGCATCTGGGCTTCGCCCACGCGTTCACCTCGGTCGGCCAGGTCTACCCCCGTTCCCTCGACTACGACGTCGTCTCCGCGCTGGTCCAGCTGGCCGCAGCGCCGTCGTCCGTCGCCAAGACGATCCGGCTGATGGCCGGGCACGAACTGGTCACCGAGGGCTTCAAGCCGGGCCAGGTCGGCTCCTCCGCGATGCCGCACAAGATGAACACCCGCTCCTGCGAGCGCGTGAACGGCCTGATGGTGATCCTGCGGGGCTACGCCTCGATGACGGGGGAGCTGGCGGGCGACCAGTGGAACGAGGGCGACGTCTCGTGCTCCGTGGTGCGCCGGGTGGCCCTGCCGGACGCGTTCTTCGCGTTCGACGGTCTGCTGGAGACGTTCCTGACGGTGCTGGACGAGTTCGGTGCCTTCCCCGCCGTCGTCGCCCGGGAGCTCGACCGCTACCTCCCCTTCCTCGCCACCACGAAGGTGCTGATGGGCGCCGTACGGGCAGGGGTCGGCCGCGAGGTGGCGCACGAGGCCATCAAGGAGAACGCCGTCGCCGCCGCGCTCGCGATGCGGGAACAGGGCGCCGAGCGCAACGAGCTGCTCGACACGCTGGCTGCCGATGAGCGCATCCCGCTGGACCGCGGGCAGCTGGACGCCCTGATGGCCGACAAGCTGTCGTTCACGGGTGCCGCCGCCGACCAGGTCGCCGCCGTGGTGGGCCGGATCGAGGCCGTCGTCAAGGAGCACCCCGCGGCAGCGGGCTACACCCCGGGGTCGATCCTCTGACACCCGACGAACTGGAGGCCGCCCGCGACCGCGTCATCGACGATGTGGTCGCGGGCGGTCTGCATGTGCTGTTCTGCGGGATCAACCCGGGCCTCATGTCTGCGGCGACGGGTCATCACTTCGCCCGCCCCGGCAACCGGTTCTGGCCCGTACTGCATCGGTCGGGCTTCACACCCCGCCAGTTGAAGCCGTCCGAGCAGCGGGAGCTGCTCACCTACGGGCTCGGCATCACGAACGTGGTGGCGCGGGCGACCGCGCGCGCCGACGAGCTGAGCGACGAGGAGTTCCGCGAGGGCGGGCGCCTGCTGACCGGCAAGGTGGAGCGGCTGCGGCCGAGGTGGCTGGCGGTGGTCGGGGTCACGGCCTACCGCACGGCCTTCGGCGACCGGAAGGCCAGGATCGGTCCGCAGGAGCGCACGATCGGCGGGACACGGATCTGGGCGCTGCCCAATCCGAGCGGACTGAACGCCCATTGGACGGCGCAGACGATGGCGGAGGAGTACGCCCGGCTCCGCGCGGCGGCGGAGTCCTCCTGAGCCGCGGCCTTCCCGGACACCGTTCAGGGCGGTTCGCTCACGGTGACGACGGCCAGGAGCTGGAACTCGGAGAGTCCGACGCCTATCCACCGGCCCTCGACGCGCCAGAGATGGAGCCAGGGGACGGTGGAGCTCAGGCGCAGCCACGGTTCCGGTATGTCCGGCTCGCTGGGCGCGGTCCGGGCGGCACGCAGCTGTGTCCCGGTCAGGTCGCACAGCGAGGCATCGCCCCAGCGGCGGTCCAGAGCGTCCAGCAGGGCGTCGTGCTCGGCCCTGCGCTGTTCCGCTTCCGCGCGGAGGTCCGCGTCGGGTCCCGCGACGGCGTACGGATCACCCGGATCGGGATGTCCGCCCAGCACCGCTATGTGAAACCCCGGGCCCTCGGAGCCGACGTCCGACGGTCCGGGCTCCGCGGCGAACTGCCGGGAGCGCAGCAGGTCGATCGTCTCGAGGTGCCGTGCCGTGGTCATGTCCCCAGTAAAGCTGCCTGCACTGACATATGGCTGTCCGTCAGACAAGGAAGGCGGGACGGAGCGCGACGACCCACCGTTGCACCCCTCGCACCGACCGTGCACGTCGTACGGCCAGCGAGTACGATCCGGCAGAACACGCGCTCGAGCTGGGAGGACACACAGTGGGGCGGCTGACCGGCGGAGACCCGTCGCTGCTGCGGCGGATCAACTCCGCGGTGGTACTGCATGCGCTACGAGGCGCCGGCTCCCCCACGCTCACGGACCTGACGCGGATCACCGGGCTCTCCCGGCCGACCGTCGAAGGCGTGGTCGAGGGTCTCATGGAGGCCGGCCTGGTCGTCGAGTCCGTTCCCGAGGAGGGTGCGGCCCGCCGCCAGGGACGGCCCGCGAGGCGATTCCGCTTCCGCGCCGAGGCCGGCCATCTGCTGGGCGTGGAGATCGGACCCCACCGGGTCGCGGCCCTGCTGTCCGGCCTGGACGGCCGCATCATCGGGGCCGGGTCCCGGGAGGTGTCGGAGACCGCCTGCGCGGACGACCGGCTGGAGCGGGTGCGGCTGGTGGTCGCCGATGTCCTGCGCCGGGCCGGGATCGCCCGTAACAGCCTGCGGGCCGTGGGGGTGGGCTCACCGGGGATCGTGGAGGCCGACGGAACCGTACGGCTCGGGACCGCGCTGCCGGGCTGGACGGGACTCGCGCTCGGGCAGCGGCTCCAGCGCTCGTTCCGCTGTCCGGTGCTGGTGGAGAACGACGCCAACGCGGCCGCGGTGGCGGAGCATTGGAAGGGCTCGGGACGGGACTCCGACGACCTCGTCTTCGTCCTGGCGGGGCTCAGCCCGGGTGCCGGTTCGCTGATCGGCGGGCGGCTGCACCGGGGCTTCGGCGGAGCGGCGGGCGAGATCGGCGCGCTGCATCTGCTCGGGCGGGAGGTGACCCCGGAGCGGTTGCTGTCGACGACGGACGAGCCGCTGCATCCGCTGGACGAGCAGGCCGTGGCCGATGTCTTCGCACTCGCCAAGGGCGGCGACACCCGGGCGCAGGAGGCCGTCGAGCGTTTCATCCAGCGTCTGGTCCACGATGTGGCGGCCCTGGTGCTGGCGCTGGATCCCGAACTGGTGGTGATCGGCGGCTGGGCGGCCGGTCTGGACGGTGTACTCGACCCGCTGCGCGACGAGTTGTCGCGCTACTGTCTGCGGCCGCCGCGGGTCGCCCTGTCCCTGCTCGGTGAGGCGGCGGTGGCGACGGGCGCGCTGCGGCTGGCGCTCGACCACGTCGAGGAGGAACTCTTCGCCGTGGAGGGAACGGTGACGGCCCGCCGCTGAGCCTCAGCTCGTGCGACGGGCCGTGCGGGGACGGGGGGTGCGCGTACCAGGTCGGGCTCCGGTGAGCGCGGCGTTCCTGGTCGTGTCCCAGGAGGCGCGGCGTTCCGGAATCCTGTCCTAGGAGGCGCGGCGTTCCTCGTCGTGGTGCCTGATCTCGACATCACCCGAGTCACCGAACGTGAGCCGGCAGGTGTCGGCCCGGTAGGTGGCGACGGACAGCGCGGCCGTCCTGCCGGCGGAGAAGTAGCGGGTGGTGACCATCAGCACGGGCGCGCCCGGCAGCCGGTCGAGCTCCTTGGCGTCGTCGGCGCGGGCGGAGCCGAGCTCCACGGCGCGGTCCTGGCCGTCGAGTTCGCGGCGCTGGAGTTCCCGCAGGACGGCACGCGCACGGGCCGGCCCGGAGGGTGTGTCGATGGCGGAGAGCTCGGCGACGGATGCGGCCGGCACGTAGAGCAGTTCGGCCGCGACCGGCTGCCCGTGGCTGACGCGCAGCCTGCGCACGACGTACGTCTCCTCGTCGGCGCCGGTGTCCAGGAACCGTGCGACCGCGGCCGGCGGCACCGCCCGGGTGCAGTCGACGGACTGCCAGGAGTCCTGCGCCGAGCCGGGCCACGCGTGCTCGGTGGTGGAGACGTCCACGCCGACGCGCGGAGGAGCGACGGTGGTACCGACGCCGCGGCGCCGCTGGAGGCGTCCTTCGAGCTCGAGCTGTTCGAGTGCCTGGCGCAGGGTCGCGCGGGCAACTCCGAAGCGGGCGGCCAGATCTCGTTCGTTGGGCAGGATCTCGCCCACCGCGAAGTCCGAGTCGAGCGCTTCACCGATCACGGTCTTGAGGTGCCAGTACTTCGGCTCCGGCACTGATTCGAGCTGCGTGGTCCCCACCCTGATCCTCCGCAATCGCCGTGTCAGCGGCGGCTTTTCCGCGCCCTTGTTTATTAAAGGTTCCTGCACTAACTCTGCGACCATAGGACGGCCCACCACCTTGGTCAAGACCAATCCTGCGTTCGTCACGCTGTGAGGTCGAGCGGGTTCGCAGCGCGTTCACAGGGCGTTCGTATCCCAGGGGAACGCGCGCGGCAAAGGCCCCCTGCCCTTTTCGGACAGAGGGCCGGAGCGGGTGCCGCTCGCAGGTCAGAGGGTGGGGAGCGCGCCGAGTTTGTCAGGGTTGCGCATCAGGTGGATGCACTGGATGCGGCCGCCCCGGATCTCCAACTGGAAGACGGTGTCCGGCTTTCCGGCGCTGAACACCACGAGCCCCGGTGCGCCGTTGATCTCGGAGAATGCGAAGTCCGCCTCCGGGATCGGCTGCTTCGCCACCGCGAACAGGAACCGTCCCACCTTGTCCGCGCTCTCCAGGATCCGCACCGGGGCCTTGGTCTTGCCTCCGCTGTCGCTGATCATCCGGACGTCGGGGGCGAGGAGGTCCAGCAGGGCGTCCAGATCGCCGCCGGCCGCTGCGGTGAGAAAGCGCTGGGTGAGATCGCGCCGTTCGCCGGGGTCCACGTCGTACCGGGGTTTGCGCTCCTCCACATGCCGCCGGGCACGGCCCGCGAGCTGTCGCACGGCCGCCTCGGAGCGCTCCAGCGTGGTCGCGATCTCGCCATAGGGAAAGCCGAAGGCCTCGCGGAGCACGAACACCGCCCGCTCCAGCGGCGAGAGCGACTCCAGGACCACGAGCACGGCGAGGGAGACGGATTCGGCGAGAACCGCCTGCTCGGCCGTGTCGGGAACCGTGCTGCCGAAGTCCGTGGCGATCGGCTCGGGGAGCCACGGACCGATGTACGCCTCGCTCCTCGCCCTGATCTGCCGCAACCGGTCGATCGCCAGCCGGGTGGTGATCCGTACGAGGTAGCCGCGCGGCTCCGCCACGTCGTCGCGCTCCTGCGCGGTCCACCGCAGCCACGCGTCCTGCACCACGTCCTCGGCGTCGGCCGCCCGGCCGAGCATGCGGTAGGCCACACCGGTCAGCACGGGCCGGTGCTCTTCGAAGACGTCGGTCGCAGGGTCGCTCGCCACGCTTCCATCCCACCCGACGGCGCATCCGGTGTCCAGGCGACGGGGCGCGCCGCGCCGCACATCCACGTCCGCCCGGCGGTTCCTCTTGAACTGGAAGCTACTGAGCGGTAATTCTTACGGACAAGCGGCCGGGCCGCCCGTCCCACGGGCGTACGCCGTCCGACACATCGGTGCCGTGGCGAGACCAAGGAGCAGCAGGGCATGGTCGCGAAGATCTCGTTCTCCGTCGAGTCACCCCGGGGCAGCCGGGAGCTGTCCGTCTCCTACGAGAGAGCGGGCTCGGGCGAACCGCTGCTGCTGCTCCACGGCATAGGGCATCACCGCCAGGCCTGGGACCCGGTGATCGGGATTCTCGCGGCCGAGCGCGAGGTCATCGCGGTCGACCTGCCCGGCTTCGGTGTCTCACCGGCGCTGCCCGAGGGGGTGCGGTACGACCTGGCGGCCGTCGGAGGCGCGCTCGCCACGCTCTGCGAGGCGCTGGACATCGAGCGGCCCCATGTCGCCGGCAACTCCCTCGGCGGGCTGCTGGCCCTGGAGTTGGGCCGCGAGAAGCTCGTCCGTTCCGTCACCGCCCTCTCCCCCGCCGGCTTCTGGACGGAAGGGGAACGGCTCTTCGCCTTCGGAACGCTGCGGGCCATGCGGCTCGGCGCCCAGTCGTTGTCCCTGCCGATGATCGAGTGGCTGGCACGCAGCGCCGCCGGGCGCGCGGCGCTCACCAGCACCATCTACGCCAAGCCGGGCAGGCGTTCACCCGAGGCCGTCGTCGCGGAGACCCTCGCGCTGCGCGGGGCCACCGGCTTCCACGAGACCCTCTTGGCCGGCCGGGACGTCCTGTTCACCGACGACATCCCCGATGTGCCCGTCACCATCGCCTGGGGCACCCGCGACCGGCTGCTGTTCCGCCGTCAGGGAGTCCGCGCCAAGCAGGCCATCCCCGGCGCCCGGCTCGTCCGGCTGCCCGGATGCGGCCATGTGCCGATGAACGACGACCCCGCTCTCGTCGCCCGCGTCCTGCTGGACGGCAGCCGCTGACCCACGCCCGAAGACGCCCGAGCCGAGCGCCGCGCCCGCTCCCACCAGCACTCCGCCCGCCGCCTGGGCGGGACCGAACGTGCCGGTGCCCACGAGCGGCGCGGTGAGGGCGGCGGCGACGGGGATGAGGCCGGTGAAGAGCGTCGCCCGCTCGGTGCCGATCCGCTGCAGCCCCGTGTACCAGGTCACAAAGCCGATCACGGTCACCACGGCCGCCTGCCACAGCAGTGCCAGTGCCTCGCCCTGGTCCGGAGTCCGCACGAATCCGGCGCCGTCCACGACGAGTCCGACGATCGTGGACTCCACGGCCGCGACACCGCAGACGGTCGCCGTGAGCAGCTTCGGTCCGAGCGGCCGGAGCACGGGCGCCGCCAGTACGGCGAACCCGACCTCGCCCGCCAGCGCGGCCACCGACCAGCCGATGCCCACGGCGTCGGCGCGGCCCCACCCCTGGACCGTGAAGGCCCCCGCCGCCACGAGCAGTGCTCCGAACAGGACCGGCCGGGTGGGCCGCCGGCCGTCCGCGAGCGGTACGAGCACGGCGACGATGACCGGCGCGCAGCCGACGAACACGCCCGGGACCGCGGGCTCGGAGGTGCGTTCCGCCGCCAGGATCGCCAGGTTGAACCCGACCATGCCGACGCCGGCGAGCAGGGCGATGCGGCCCCACTGGGTGGGGCCGAGCAGCTTCAGCGGCGCGAGTGCTGCCCGTCCGCCGAGCAGGGGCAGCAGAAGCAGACAGGCCAGGGCGTAGCGCACGGCCTGACCGCCGGCGTACGGGTAGTCGCCGAGGACGCTGTTGGCGGTGAAGGAGGCGCCGACCAGGCAGTAGGCGAAGGAGACGAGCCCCACGCCGTGCAGCGTGCGGGTGTTCATACGGTTCATGGGTGCGACGCTATGGACGTCCGCGGTCCCCTTTAAGGTCCACTTCCATGACGTCATCGGGGACCAATCCGCCGGACGGGCCGTCCTGGACGACCGCCTGGGAACTGCTGCTGCCGGCCGCCGGAGCACCGGCCCGCCGCCGCGGCAGGGCGCTCCAGTCGGCCCTGCGCGAGTCGGTCAGATCGGGCCGGCTGGCGGCCGGCACCCGGCTGCCCTCCAGCCGGGAGCTCGCCGCAGACCTCGGGGTGTCACGCGGTCTGGTCACCGAGGCGTACGAACAGCTGACCGCCGAGGGCTATCTGCGCAGTGACCGGGGCGCGGGCACCTGGGTGGGGGACGCGGCCCGGGCCGGTGCCGGGGCGGCGCGGGACCTCGCGCCGCGCGCGTCCGGCGCCCGGGTGGACTTCCGTCCCGGCACCCCCGACCTCTCGCTCTTCCCGCGCGCCGCGTGGGCCGCCGCGCACAAATCCGTACTGGCGCGGCTGCCCCATCGGGCGCTGGGCTACCCGGATCCGCGCGGCCTGCCCGAGCTGCGTACCGCTCTCGCGTCGCTGCTCGTCCGGCGCCGAGGTGTCGTCGCCGACCCCGAACGGCTGGTGGTGTGCTCGGGCGTCGCCCAGGCCATGACCCTGCTCGGTTTCGTGCTGCACGGGCACGGGCTGCGCACGATCGGCGTCGAGGACCCGGGGAGCCCCCAGCACGGCCCGCTGTTGGCCGCGGCCGGTCTCGGCGAGACACCGCTCCCGCTGGACGACGACGGACTGGCCATGGAACCGCTGCACCGCTCCGGTGTGCGGGCCGTGGTGACGACACCGGCGCATCAGTTCCCCTCCGGGATCGCCTACTCCGCGCGGCGCCGCACCGAACTCCTCGACTGGGCACGGTCGGTGGACGGACTGGTCGTCGAGGACGACTACGACGGCGACTTCCGCTACGACCGCGCGCCGGTGGGCGCGCTCCAGGGCCTGGATCCCGAACGCGTCGCCTACAGCGGCTCGGTGAGCAAATCGCTCGCCCCGGGGCTGCGCCTCGGCTGGCTGCTGGTGCCCGATCGTCTCGCCGACGAGGTGGTCGAACGCAAGCGCACCATGGACCTGGGCAACCCCTCTCTCGACCAGGCGCTGCTCGCCGACTTCATCGACGGCGGTGGCTACGACCGGCAGTTGCGCCGCTGTCAGCGGGCCTACCGGGAGCGGCGCGACGCGCTCGTCGGCGCGCTCGACGAGCACTTCCCGGGGACGGAGGTGAGCGGTATCGCCGCCGGGCTCCATGCCATCGCCCGTCTGCCCGGGAGGTTCGGTCCCGAGCCGCGGTTCCTGGAGGCGGCGCGGCGGGCGGGCATCGCTCTGCGGCCGCTCGCGGAACACGGCACGGCGCGATATACGGACTCGGCGGTCCGGCTCGTGCTCGGATACGCGCATCTGACGCCGTCGGACATCGCGCGCGGGATCGCGTTGGTGGCACGGGAGACGCAGGGTGGCGGTCCGGCGGCGCCCTGACGAGCCGGCCACCGGACAACGGGCCACGGTGCCGGTGGCGTACGGGAGTTGGGGCGTCGGTGGTAGGTCCTGCGAGCGTGGGCGGAGGTCCGCGGTCGGGGAGCCGGTGGGCCGGCGGCAGCGGTGGGCCCGACGGCGGCGCGGTGGGCCCGGGCGCGGGTGGGCCGCGCGCGGAAGGCCGGTACGCGGAGGACCGTACGCGACAGGCCCCGGCGCGAACCCGGCGCGTGAGGGCCGCGCGCGGAAGGCCGGTACGCGGATGACCGGTGCGCGAAGACCGGCACGGGTAAGGCCGGTTGTTCACCTCCGGTTCGCGTTCGCGCCGCAGCCGGGCGTTAGGCATGGCTCGGCACACCCGGCGCACCCCTCCCCCAACCGTCCTGGAGGCCCAGCGATGTCGCACAGCCCGCGGAGAACGTCCCCCGACCGCCGTACCCTCCTGCGGGGCACGGTCGCCGCATCGGCGGCCCTCGCGCTTCCGGCGGTGGGCGCGCCACCCGCGCTGGCCCGCTCCGGCCGTCCTCGTGCCGCCTGGGGCGTGCAGACCGGCGATGTCACCACGTCGTCGGGACTGGTGTGGGCACGTTCGGACCGGCCCGCCCACATGATCGTCGAGACGTCGGCGACGGACTCCTTCCGGCGTACGCACCGGTGGCACGGCCCGCTGCTCGGGCCCGGCACGGACTTCACCGGTACGGCGTCGCTGCGCGGGCTGCCGGCGGGCGAGCAGATCCACTACCGGGTCACGCTCGCGGACCCGGACGACCCCCGTCGTACCGGGGAGCCGGTGCACGGAACGTTCCGTACCGCACCCGCCCGGCGCCGTCAGGACGTGCGCTTCCTGTGGTCGGGCGACATCGCGGGCCAGGGCTGGGGCATCAATGTGGACGACGGCGGTTACCGCGCCTACGAGGAGATGCGCCGGCGCAACCCGGACTTCTTCCTGTGCAGCGGTGACACGGTCTACGCGGACGGCCCGCTGGTCCCGAGCGTGACGCTGCCGGACGGCCGTGTGTGGCGCAACCTGATGACCGAGGAGAAGGCGAAGGTCGCCGAGACGCTCGCGGAGTACCGCGGCACCTTCCGCTACAACCTCCTCGACGAGAACGTCCGCCGCTTCAACGCGCAGGTGCCGACCGTGGTCCAGTGGGACGACCACGAGGTGGGCAACAACTGGTACCCGGGCCAGATCCTCGACGACATCCGCTACACCGAGAAGAACGTGGACGTCCTGGCCGCCCGTGCGTCCCGTGCATTCAGCGAGTACTTCCCGGTCTCGACCCTGCCGTCGGGCGGGCGCGAGGGCCGGATGCACCGGGTGGTGCGGTACGGGCCGCTGCTCGACGTGTTCGTCCTGGACATGCGCTCGTACCGCAACGCCAACTCGCCGGGCCGGCAGGCCGATGACACGCAGGGCATCCTCGGCGCCGAGCAGCTCGCCTGGCTGAAGCGGGAGTTGTCGCGGTCGCGTGCGGTGTGGAAGGTCATCGCCTCCGACATGCCGCTCGGCCTGGTGGTGCCCGACGGCGCGGCGAACATCGAGGCGGTGGCGCAGGGCGACCCCGGCGCACCCCTCGGACGCGAGCTGCAGATAGCGGAGTTGCTGCGGCACATCAAGCACCGCCGGATCACCGGAACGCTGTGGCTCACCGCGGACGTGCACTACACCTCGGCCCAGCACTACGCGCCGGAGCGGGCCGCCTTCAAGGACTTCGCCCCGTTCTGGGAGTTCGTCTCGGGGCCGCTGGCGGCGGGCGGTTTCCCCGCCAACGCCCTGGACGCCACGTTCGGTCCCGAGCGGGTCTTCGTCCGCGCGCCCGAGCGGGCGAACGTCTCGCCGATGGAGTCCTCGCAGTACTTCGGCGAGGTCGACATCGACGGCGGCAGCGGTGAGTTGACCGTACGGCTGCGGGCCGAAGGAGGGACGGTCCTGTTCAGCAAGGTGCTCCAGCCCGGCCGCGTAGGACAGTAGGCAGGACAGGAGAAGAGGGACAGGAGAAGGCCGGGCATCCGCCCGGACGTGGGCCCGGCCGTCCGCCTCCGCGAGAGGTGCGGGCGGCCGGGTCTGCTGTGCGCCCGGCGTCACATGCCGAGGCGACGCGGAACCGTCACGCGCGAGGACGTGTGGAATCCTCTCCGGGGGTACTCGCGGGGACTGGGCAGACCGGGGCGAGGAGATCGTCGCAGCTCGCCGGGTGGAGGCTCCCGGCCGGTGATCGCGACACATCGGGCGACCGATCACTCCTCGCCAAAATCAGCCAATAATGGCCTATAACGGTTCAGATCCGCGCTTAACCCATCAGTCACAATACGTTCGCGATCACGCAACACAGAACGTTCACAGTGGGGGCATGACTGATGTGACTTCTGCGAAGAGTGCCCGCCGCCCCCACCACTGGCGCCGGGATCTCGTCGAACTGGCCGCGCTGTTCACGGCGGTGGCCGTCGCCGACGGCATCGCCAATCTGGTCGGCCACAGCCCCGACGGCCCGTTCCTGCTCGTCGCCTCCGCCGTCGCCCTCGTCGCCACGGCCACGTTCCACACATGGTGGGCACGACGACACGGCCATGCCCCTCCGGCCGGCACGAGCGATACCACCGGCGCTACGGGTGCGGCCGGCGCCGAGCGCGCCGACGACGGCACACCGCACGAGACGACGCTGTGGCGCATGCGCACCACCGTCCAGGACGCGCCCGGCAGTCTCGCGGCGCTGTGCACGGCCCTCGCCTCCCTGCGCGTGGACATCCTCACCCTGCAGACGCACCCGCTCGCCGCGGGCACCGTGGACGAGTTCCTGCTCAGGGCCCCCGGCCCGCTCCAGGCACGGCAGCTGACCCACGCCGTCTCGGCGGCCGGCGGCAGCGGTACCTGGATCGAGCGGGCGGACGCCCACGACCTCGTCGACACCCCGACGCGGGTACTCGGCCTCGCCACCCGTACCGCCCTGGACGCCGCCGAACTCCCCCTCGCACTGAGGCAGTTGCTCGGACGGTGCACCATCCACTCGCTGCCCGCCGTCTCCCTCACCGGCCGCCCCACCGGCGATCTCCCTCCGGTGGAAGGCGTGCTGGAGGACACGGTGATGCGGCTGCGCGACCCGAACGGAGGCGCGATCACCGTCGAGCGGCCCTATCTCCCCTTCACCCCCACCGAGTTCGCCCGGGCGCGCGCCCTGGTCGAGCTCGACGCCCGGCTCGGCCCCCGTATCCCCCGCAGCCAGGACGTCCTCACCCTCCCCGAGGGCAACGAGATCACCGTGCGCCGCGCCGACCAGAGCGACGTCGAAGCGGCGAAGGCGATGCACGAGCGGTGCTCGCAGCGCACGCTCGGCCACCGCTACCACGGCCCGGTCGGCGACGCCGACCGCTATCTGAACCATCTGCTCAGCCCGCGCTTCGGGCGCACCCTCGCCGTGCAGACGGCCTCCGGCCGGCTCGTCGCCCTCGGCCACCTGCTGTGGGACGGGGACGAGACCGAGATCGCTCTGCTGGTGGAGGACGACTGGCAGCGCCGCGGCATCGGCTCGGAGCTGCTCGGCCGGCTCGTCGCCCTCGCCCGGGAGGCCCGCTGCAACAGCGTGTACGCCGTGACCCAGTCGTCCAACACCGCCATGGTGGCGGCGATGCGCGGCCTGGGCCTGCCCCTCGACTACCAGATCGAGGAGGGCACGCTGGTGATCACAGCCCGACTGGACGGATCTGCCGAACAGCACCGGTCCTGGTTCGAACAGGCTGAGCGCTGAGGGCTTCGGCGAGATCCCGCCAGAGGTCCTCGACGTCCTCCAGCCCGACGGACAGCCGCAGCAGCCGGTCACTGACACCGGCCGAGCGCCGGTCGCCCTCCGCGACGATGCGGTGACTGATGGACGCCGGGTGCTGGATCAGGCTGTCGACGCTGCCGAGGCTCACGGCGGGGGTGATCAGCCGTACGCCGGCGATCACCCGGTGCGGGTCGCCGTAGACCTCGAACGAGACCATGGCCCCGCCGATCCGCGGGTAGTGCACACGCGCGATACGCGGATCGGCGGCCAGCCGGCACGCCAGGTCGGCGGCCGAGGCGGAGGCCGCCCTGACCCGTACCGGCAGGGTGGACAGACCCCGCAGCAGCAGATATCCCGCCATCGGATGCAGCACACCGCCGGTCGCGAAGCGCACCTGCCGCAGGCGTCCGGCGAACTCCTCGTCGCAGGCCACGACCCCGCCCATCACATCGCCGTGACCGCCCAGGTACTTGGTGGCGCTGTGCAGCACGATCCGCGCGCCGTGCTGGATCGGGCGCTGCAGCACGGGAGTGGCGAAGGTGTTGTCGACAAGCAGCGGCACCGACCCGCAGGCATGGCGAACGGCTTCGATGTCGACCTCGGCGAGGGTCGGGTTGGCCGGCGTCTCGACCATGACCAGACCGGTGTCGGGGCGTATGGCGTCGGCGATCCCCGCCGGATCCGTCCAGGTCACCTCGGTGCCCAGCAGCCCCGTCTCCAGCAGGTGGTCGCTGCATCCGTACAGGGGACGGACGGCGACCACATGGCGCAGGCCCATGCTCGCCCGTACCAGCAGTACGGCGGTCAGCGCCGCCATCCCGCTCGCGAAGGCCACCGCGGCCTCGGCTCCCTCGAGCCGGGCGAGGGCGGTCTCGAAGCGGGCCGTGGTCGGGTTGTCGAGCCGGCCGTAGACGGGCGGGCCCTCCGGCCGGCCGCCGGTTAGGGCGAAGGCGTCGATCCGCTCGGCCTCGGCCGCGGCGTCGTAGGAGGGATACGTCGTCGACAGATCCAGCGGCGGTGCGTGCACACCCAGCTCCGCGAGGTCCTCGCGTCCGGCGTGCACTGCTTCGGTGGCCAGCGCCCGGGGTACGGGGGCGGCGAAGGCTGCGTTGTCCATGACCGCAGACTGAACACCTACCGGAAGGTAGCGTCGGATGGCCGTGCTACGTTCGATGAATGGCCGAATCTGTCGCTCTGGACCCGGTCGACCTGCAGATTCTCCGCCTTCTGCAGAACGACGCCCGGACCACGTACCGCGATCTGGCGGCCGAGGTCGGAGTCGCGCCGTCCACCTGCCTGGACCGGGTCACGCGGCTGCGCCGCTCCGGCGTGATCCTCGGTCATCGCCTGGCCCTCGACCCGGCCCGGCTGGGCCGCGGTCTCCAGGCCCTGCTGTCGGTGCAGGTGCGTCCGCACCGGCGCGAGCTGATCGGGCCGTTCGTGGAGCGCATCCGCGCGCTGCCGGAATCGCTGTCCCTGTTCCATCTCACCGGGCCGGACGACTATCTGGTGCATGTGGCGGTGACCGACACGGCCGACCTCCAGCGCCTGGTCATCGACGAGTTCACCTCTCAGCGGGAAGTCGCCCGTGTGGAGACCCGGTTGATATTCCAGCAGTGGGACTGCGGGCCCCTGCTGCCTCCCACCGGACAGTGAGCGATCCGGCCGATGACATGCCGCTGAGCCGGGACGATGGTGACGTGGAGGCCTCACTCGTATGAGGATGTGCGCATGTCTGTCACCCTCAGCCATCCGCTGCCCCGCCAGGTCGCCGACGCCTACGTCGACGCGCTCATCGAACTCGATCCGACCGTCGGAAGTTATCTGGGAGTCAAGGAGAGCGCCGGACTGCTCCCGGACTACTCACCCGCAGGTCAGGAGCGATTCGCCGAACTCGCCAGGGAGACCCTCGCCCGGCTCGACGAGGCCGAGAAGCTGCCGGGTGCCGCCGCGGACGCGGAACGGCGGTGCGGACGGCTGCTGCGGGAGCGTCTGACGGCCGAACTGGCCGTGCACGATGCGGAGGAAGGGCTGCGGACCGTCAGCAACATGCGCTCGCCGGTGCACGCGGTGCGCGAGGTTTTCACGGTGACGCCGACGCAGACCGACGAGGACTGGGCAGCGGTGGCCCAGCGGCTGCGGGCCGTACCGCAGGCCCTCGGCGGCTACCGGGAATCGCTCGAACTGGGCCTGGAACGCAAGCTGTTCGGTGGCCCTCGGGCCACCACGACCCATATCGGGCAACTGACGGAATGGCTGGGCACGGACCGCAGCTGGTTCGAGGACATCGTCGCGGACGGCCCGGACGGGCTGCGCGCCGAACTCGACGCCGCCGCCCGCACGGCCACCGTCGCCCTCGGTGAGCTGCGGGACTGGATGCGCGACGTCTACGCCCCGGCTGTCGCGGACGCCCCGGACACCGTGGGCCGCGAGCGCTACGCCCGCTGGTCCCGCTACTTCAACGGCACGGACCTCGACCTGGACGAGGCGTACGCGTACGGCTGGTCCGAATACCACCGTCTGCTGGCCGAGATGAAGAAGGAAGCCGACAAGATTCTGCCCGGCGCGGGCCCTTGGGAGGCGCTGGCCCACCTCGACGTGCACGGCGAGCACATCGAGGGCGTCGAAGAGGTCCGGGTCTGGCTGCAGAACCTGATGGACGAAGCGATCGAGGCACTGGACGGCACCCACTTCGAACTCGCCGAGCGGGTACGCAAGGTGGAGTCCCGGATCGCGCCCCCGGGCGGGGCGGCGGCGCCGTACTACACCGGCCCCTCGGAGGACTTCACCCGGATCGGCCAGACCTGGCTGCCGACGATGGGCGCCACGCGCTTCCCGGTCTACGACCTGGTGTCCACCTGGTACCACGAGGGTGTCCCCGGCCATCATCTGCAGATCGCGCAGTGGGTGCACGTCGCCGACCAGCTCTCCCGCTACCAGGCCACGGTCGGCATGGTCAGCGCGAACGCGGAGGGCTGGGCCCTGTACGCGGAGCGGCTCATGGACGAACTGGGCTTCCTGCCCGACCCGGAGCGCCGACTCGGTTATCTGGACGCCCAGATGATGCGCGCGTGCCGGGTGATCGTGGACATCGGTATGCACCTGGAGCTGGAGATCCCCGCCGACTCGCCGTTCCATCCGGGCGAGCGCTGGACGCCGGAACTGGCGCAGGAGTTCTTCGGCAACCACAGCGGCCGGCCGGCGGACTTCGTGGAGAGCGAGCTGACGCGGTACCTCTCGATGCCCGCGCAGGCGATCGGCTACAAACTCGGCGAACGCGCCTGGCTGCTGGGCCGCGAGAACGCGCGACGGAACCACGGCGCGTCGTTCGACGCGAAGGCCTGGCACATGGCGGCACTGTCGCAGGGGTCGCTGGGGCTGGACGATCTGATGGACGAGCTGTCGAAGTTGTGAGACCGGCGGCCTGAGGGAGGGCGGGCCCCGCCGGGCGGCGCGGTGCGCCGCGGCGGGCCTGCGGGGCGGGCGGGCCTGCCGAGTTCGGGCGGGCCTGCCGAGTTCGGGCGGGCCTGCCGAGTTCGGGCGGGCCTGCCGGGTTCGGGCGGGGGCGGGCGCAGCTCTGCGAGCGGCCCGCCCCGGCCGGGGCGGGCCCGCCGGGTGATCGGGGCCGGTGAGAGCCGGCCGCTCGGCCGGGCTCCCCGAGGGGCCCGGCCGCCCGCGGAGGGGCCTCACCCCCTGAGCTGCCTGTGAAGGCGGCCGGTCGCTTCGTGTCGCAGCGGGCGTCCGCCGCCCTGCCCCGTCGCTCCCGCACGGGAGTCGCAGCCGGACGCCTCCCTGGTGGCTCGCTTCCCGCGGCAGGACGCGGCCCCACCATCAACGGCGGAACCCGCCCTCCGAGTTGATCACCTCGCCGGTGATCCACTCCGCCTCGTCCGTCGCCAGCCACGCGATCAGCCGCGCCGGGTCGTCCGGCATGCCCCAACGGCCCGCCGGGAACATTCCCGCGATCTCCTCGCCGTCCAGGTAGTCCGTGTCCACCGGCCCCGGGTTGACGGTGTTCACCGTCACCAGGAGATCCCCGAGGGACGTGGCGAGCGACCGGGTCGCCGATGCGAGTGCGCCCTTGGCCAGGGCGTAGGCGATCTCCTGCGGCATCCCGCCGGCGATGTCCTGGCCCGACGTCATCATCACCACCCGGCCGCCGGGGGTGCGCTCCGGCAGCGCGGCCCGCAGGCGGGAGTAAGCCTGGACCAGCAGGATCACCGAGCGCGCGTCAACGGCCCAGTGCGCGTCGAGCATGCCCGCGTCGATCGCGTCGAGAGGACCGTCGCTCCCGCTGAGGGCATGATTGGCGACGAGGATGTCGAGCCGGCCACCGAACGCTTCGGCGGCGGTGGCGACGAGTTCGGCCGGTGCGGCCGGGGCCGACAGATCACCGGGGCCGTGGAAGACGGCCGCGGCCGGATCGCCGAGTGCCTCGCGCACCCCCTCGGCCACCGCACGGGGCCCGTCGGGGTCCGCACCCCACGGCTGGGCCGCGTCGTGCGGGACATGGTGGTGGAGGTAGACACTCGCTCCGTACGCGGCGAGACGGCGGGCGACCGCGTAGCCGATTCCGCCGCGCCTGCTGGCACCGGTGACGAGGGCGGTACGGCCGCGCAGGGGCAGTGGATCACGCCGCAGCGACGCGGCATCGGGGTTCGGGATCTTCGGCATGGCAGGTCATCCTGCTCGATCGCACCGCCCGTGTCACACCCCTGGCGACCGGCGCGACCATGGCCCGCAGCCCTCGCAGCCCGCGTCCCGGCCGCCGGTTCAGCAGCCGCAGGCGTCCGCTCCGACAGGTGCGGTCAGCGGGTCGGCCTCGCGTTGCGCGCCGCCCTCCCACGTCTCGTACGCGAATCCCTCGCGCACCCAGTACTCGAAGCCGCCGAGCATCTCCTTGACCTGGTAGCCGAGTTCGGCCAGGGCGAGCGCGGCGCGGGCTCCGCCGTTGCAGCCGGGGCCCCAGCAGTAGGTGACCACCGGCACCGCCGGGTCGAGCAGGTGTCCGGCCTGCTCGGCGATCAGCGCGGTCGGCAGATGGACCGCTCCGGGGACGTGCCCCTGGTCCCAGGACTGTGTGGACCGTGAGTCGAGGATGACGAATCCCGGGTCGCCGCCGGCAGCGAGCGCCGATGCGACGTCGGAGACATCGGCGTGGAAGGCGAGAGAGGCACCGAAGTACGCGGCGGCAGCGGCAGGCGGCGCCGGCGGGACCCGGAGAACGGGATTCGC
The DNA here is from genome assembly GCF_032229325.1 of Streptomyces sp. AM8-1-1. Taxonomy (NCBI): domain Bacteria; kingdom Bacillati; phylum Actinomycetota; class Actinomycetes; order Kitasatosporales; family Streptomycetaceae; genus Streptomyces; species Streptomyces sp. AM8-1-1. The sequence continues at coordinate 7,084,659 of NZ_CP135086.1, read as the reverse complement.
CAAGGCGGGGCCCGCAGGCGCGGAGTGCTCTATGAGCTGGGTCGTTGTCATGACCAAGAATCTACGAGCGGCCGGCCCGCGCCTGAAGGGAGATATCCCGGGGCTGCTCTTGATCGGCCGGGGATTCCCCTGTTATCTCTCGGGGATGACCGCGTATTCACCGGACGCCACGGACTGGCGCATTCTGCAGGCCCTGCAGAGCGAGGGCAGGGCCAGCTTCGCCGAGCTCGCACGCACCGTCTCGATGTCCGCGAGCGCCGTGACCGAGCGGGTGCGGCGGCTGGAGGAGGCAGGCGTCATCGCCGGCTACACCGCGGTGGTCGACCAGGAGCGGCTCGGGCTGCCGATTCTCGCCTTCGTGCGGCTGCGGTACCCGAACGGCAACTACAAGCCCTTCCACGACCTGCTGGAGACGACACCCGAGATCCTCGAAGCGCACCATGTGACCGGCGACGACTGCTTCGTGCTGAAGGTCGCCGCCCGGTCCATGAGCCATCTCGAATCCGTCTCCGGGAAGATCGGCGCGCTGGGCTCGGTCACCACGAGCATCGTCTACTCGTCCCCGCTGCCGCGCCGGGCGATCAGCCGCTGAGCGGGGCCGTCCGCAGCCGCACCACGGATCCGTTCCGCTCCTTGACCACTTCGAGCTGGGTGGGGATGCGTCGGCGCAGATCCGGGACATGGCTGACGATGCCGACGCTGCGGTCCCGCTCGCGCAGCGAATCGAGCACGTCGATGACCTCGTCGAGGGTCTGCTCGTCCAGACTGCCGAAGCCCTCGTCGATGAAGAGGGTGTCCAGCTGTACACCGCCCGCCTCGCCGGTGACCACGTCGGCGAGGCCGAGAGCGAGGGCGAGCGAGGCGAAGAACGTCTCGCCGCCGGACAGCGTCGCCGTGTCGCGTTCACTGCCCGTCCAGGCGTCGACCACATGGAGTCCGAGTCCCGAACGCCTGCCCCCGGCGCGGGCGTCGGAGTGCACCAGGGTGTAGCGGCCGGCGGACATGCGCTGGAGCCGCGCGGTGGCGGCAGCCGCGACCTGTTCGAGCCGGGCGGCGAGGACGTACGACTCCAGGCGCATCTTGCGCTCGTTGTCCGCGGAGGTGCCCGCCGTGAGTCCCGCGAGCCGCGCCACCCGGTCGTACTCCTCGCGCAGCGGGCCCAGGCGGAGCACCTCGGTGACGGCCTGGCGGGAGAGCCGTCCCAGTTCGGCGGTCCGGCCTCGGGCGGCCGCGAGCACGGATGTGGCATCGCGCAGGGCGCGTTCGGCCGTGTCGTGCGCGGCACGGGCTGACTCGGGGTCGGCGGGCGGTCGTCCGCCGGCATCGTGGGTCTCCGGCTCGGCGAGCCGGTCGGCGACCGCGGCGGCCTCTCTCTCCCCGTCGTCGATACGGTGCTGGAGGTCGCGATGCTCCGCGTCGCTCAGCATCGCGTCGGCGGCGGCCCGGGGCGTGTCGAACCCCGCACGGAACGCGGCGTCGGCCAGCCGGTCGTCGGCGTCCTTCAGCCGCTGGGCCGTGAGGTCGACGGCACGGACGGCCTCGGCGGCCGCGGTGAGCAGGCGGACCCGCCGCTCCAGCAGTTCCGCGTGCGCGGCAACACTGGCCTCGCCACCTCGGGCGCGCGCCAACTCCCCTGCCAGCGCTGCCTGTTCGCGGTCGAGCGCCTCGCGGCCCGAGGTCCGTGCCGCAGCTCGGACGCCGGCCTCCTGCTGCGCCGCAAGACGCTCCTGGTGTTCCCGCTCGGCGTGGTCGAGCGCCTCCCGGGCAGCGTGCATCCCGGAGGCCAGGCGGCGGGCCTGCTGATACTCGTGGTCCAACTCTTCGACGAGGGTGCGCAGTTCGGAAACGTCGGGATCGACAGCGGCCGAACCGCCGTCAGTCGCCGCACAGGCGGACGCCGTGTCCTCAGCCCCGCTCGTTCCCTCCCCGGCCGCTTCCCGCGCCGCGGCCAGCGACTCGCGCACCACCGCCAGTTCGCGCTTCGCGTCCGCCTTCGCCTCGTCCGCCCGGGTGCAGCCCTCGTACGCGGACTCCTCCGCCGAGCGGTCCACGTGCCCCTCGCCCGCGCGGGCCGGATCGGGATGGTCCGGCGATCCGCAGACGGCGCAGGGCTCGCCGGGCAGCAGTCCCGCGGCCAGTTCCGCCGCGATGCCCCGCAGCCGGCGTTCCTTGAGGTCGAGCCAGCGCTCCCGCGCGCTGTTGGCGCGCTCGTGTGCCGTTCGCAGGTGTTCCGCTGCGCCTTCGGCACGGGCGGCGAGCCGGTCCCGTTCCAGAGCGGCCTTCAGTCTGCGGCGGGCGGGGTCGAGCCGGCCCGCCAGGTGTTCGGCGGCCGTGGCGGCCTCCTGGGCGGCCGTGATCTGCTCCTGGTGACCGCGGCGCAGCGACTCCCAGCCGGCCAGCCACGCCGCCGCGTCCTGGAGGATGCCGTCGTCCGCCCGGGCCTGGCGGTCGAGGTCCGCCCGCTCGCGCACGATCTCCTCGCTGCGCCGCTCGGCCCTGCGGGCGGCGTCGAGGCCGCCGAGATCCTGGCGCAGTTTCCTTTCCAGCTCGGACAGTTGCTCCGCGCCGGCCTCGTGCAGCTCAGGAGGAAGCCCCGCCAGGGCGAGGTCGCATGCCTCGCTCGCGCTGTCGTGCTCGCGCTCGGCGTCCTCCCGCAACCGCAGTGCCGGTGCCACGCGTTCGGCCTTGCGACCCCGTTGCATACGGGTGTGCAGCGCCTCGCGCTCCGGTCGGCGTGCTTCCAGGGCCTCCTTGCGGCGCTGCGCGTCGTCGTACCGCTGCTGCAGCCGGTGCACTTCACGCTCGGCGTCCAGCGTGTGGCGCGCGGCGGCCTGCCGGCTCTCCGCGGCGGACAGCGCGCAGTCGGCGATGTCCTGGCGCTCCCTGGCCCCCGCGCGAGCGACCGCCGCCCAGGCGAGCACGGCACCGGCGAGGCCCGGGTCTCCCGGCTGCTGCTGCGGCAGCGGCCAGTCGCCCGCCGCGGCGCCTGCCTCCTGCTCCATCTTGTGGGCGATGGCGAGGAGTCGCTCGTCCCCGGCCTTCACCTGTTGTTCCGCGGCGCGGCGCTGTTCGGCGAGCCGTTCCTCGACGGCGGCGAAGCGGCGGGTGTCGAAGAGCCGGCCCAGCAGCTTGCCGCGGGCCTCGGCGTCCGCGCGCAGGAAGCGGGCGAAGTCGCCCTGCGGCAGCAGCACCACCTGGCAGAACTGGTCGCGGCTCATGCCGACGAGCTGGGTGAGCTCCTCGCCGATCTCCTGGTGGGACCGGCTCAGCGCCCGCCACTCGCCGCTCTGCGCGTCGTACTCGCGCAGCCAGCTCTGTGCGCGCTCGGTGGTGAACCCCTTCCCGTTCTTCTTCGGCCTGAGCTGGGCGGGGCGTCGGCGGATCTCCAACCGCCGCCCGCCGAACGTCAGTTCGAGCAGGACCTCGGTGAAGGTGCCGGCCACGGCGTGGTCGCTGCGCAGCGAGGCTCCCGGGCTCTGCCGAGCCCCGGGCACCGCGCCGTACAGCGCGAAGCAGACGGCATCGAGCACGGAGGTCTTGCCCGCGCCGGTCGGCCCGTGGAGCAGGAAGATCCCGGCGGCGGACAGGGTGTCGAAGTCGACCTCCTGGTCGGCGCCGAAGGGGCCGAAGGCGGTGACGGTCAGCCGGTGCAGCCTCACCCGGCCACCTCGCGCACGCTGATCTCCACACGGACGTCGTCGAACGCTCCGCGCAGCACCGTGCGCTCGCGCTCGTCGGGCCCGCTGCCCCGGACATGAGCCACGAAGTCCTCCGCGATCTCCTGGTCGCTGCGTCCCTTCAGCCGCTCGGCGTACGAGGCGACGGTGTCCTCCTCGGCGCGCTCGGGTTCGAAGACGAGGCTCAACGCGTACGGGAAACGCTCGGCGAGGCGTGCCATCGGGTCGGCGGGGCGCACCGGGTCGGTGAGCGTGGCCTCGACGAAGGACTGCTCGTGGCCGGCGAGCGCCGGGTCGTCGAGCAGGTCGTCCAGCCGTCCGCGCAACCGCGCGAGCGGCCGCGGGACGGGGCAGTCGACGCGCTCGGCGTCGATCTCACCGGCAGCGCCGAGGTCGACGAGCCACATGGTCTTGCGGTGGGACGCCTCGGAGAAGGAGTAGGCGAGCGGCGAACCGGAGTAGCGCACGCGCTCGGTGATGGTCTGGGCGCCGTGCAGATGCCCGAGCGCGGCGTAGTCGACACCGTCGAACACCCCCGCCGGCACCGCCGCGACCCCGCCGACGGTGATGTCCCGTTCGCTGTCGCTCTCCTGGCCGCCGGCGACGAACGCGTGCGCCAGCACCAGCGAGCGCGTACCGGCCGGACGGGTCGCGAGGTCGGCCCTGACCCGGTCCATCGCCGCACCGACGACGGCCTCGTGGTGCGTCTTGTCGGTCTGGAACTCGTCCCTCACCAGGGCCGGTTCCAGATACGGCAGGCCGTAGCAGGCGACCTCGCCATGGTCGTCGGCGAGGACCACGGGGGTGTCGCAGCCCGCCGGGTCGGTACGCAGATGTATCCCGGCCCGCTCGATGAGCCCGGCCCCCACCCCGAGCCGGCGGGCGGAGTCATGGTTCCCGGAGATCATGACGGTCGGCACGCCGACGGCCGCCAGCCGGTGCAGCGCGTCGTCGAACAGCTCGACGGCGGTGAGCGGCGGCACTGCCCGGTCGTACACGTCTCCCGCCACCAGCACCGCGTCCACGTCGCGTTCGCGCACCGTCGCCACCAGGTGGTCGAGGAACGCGGCCTGGGCGTCGAGCATGCTCACCCGGTGGAGCGAGCGCCCCAGGTGCCAGTCCGACGTATGCAGGAATCTCATGATCCCCGAGAGTAACGGTGCGGTCGGACATCACGTGCGGAATCAGGCGTCCCCATACGCCTCACCGCCCAACTCCAGCACCGCAGTTCCCGCGGTGGCGTCCGCGAGCCAGCCGCGGAACGCCTCGACGTCGGCGTCGGGCAGACCGATCTCGAAGGTGACGGCCTCCGCGTACCGCACCTCGCGCACATCACGTCCGGTGGCCCGCAGATCGTTCTCGAGCTTGCCCGCGCGCTGGTGGTCGACGGTGACGGCCGCGAGCCGGAAGCGCCGGCGGGCGAGAGTCCCGAGCGTGTCGAGCGCTTCGCCGACCGCTCCCCCGTACGCCCGGATCAGCCCGCCTGCGCCGAGCTTCACACCGCCGTAGTACCGCGTGACGACAGCGACGACATAGCGGACATCACGCCGCATCAGCATCTGGAGCATGGGGACACCGGCCGTGCCGCCGGGTTCGCCGTCGTCACTCGCCTTCTGGACGGCGGCGTCGGCCCCGATGACATACGCGAAGCAGTTGTGCGAGGCGGCCGGGTGCTCCCTGCGGACCCGGGCGACGAAGGCCTGTGCCTCCTCCTCGGTCGCCGCGGGTGCGAGCGCGCAGATGAAGCGCGATCGGTTGATCTCTGTCTCGTGCACACCCTCACGGGCGACCGTCCGGTACTGCTCCTGCATCCGGCCACCCTATGCGGCGCCCGGAGGGGAATGCTCCGCGAGGCTCCCGGGTTGTCGGTCTCATGGACGCAGACACAGAGACGATCCGCAGGATTCTCACCTCGACGGGCGACACGTGGGCGGTGGTGGGCCTGTCCAACAACACGTCCCGGGCGGCGTACGGCGTCGCCGACGTCCTCCAGCGCTTCGGCAAGCGCATCGTGCCGGTCCACCCCAAGGCCGAGACGGTCCACGGCGAACTGGGCTACGCCTCACTCGCCGACATCCCCTTCGAGGTCGACGTGGTCGACGTCTTCGTCAACTCGGACCTGGCGGGCGCGGTGGCGGACGAGGCCGTCGCGGCCGGCGCGAAGGCGGTCTGGTTCCAGCTGGGCGTGATCGACCCCGAGGCGTACGAGCGCACGCGCGCGGCGGGCCTGGACATGGTGATGGACCGCTGCCCGGCGATCGAGATCCCGCGGCTGGGGTGAGCGGGGCGGGCCGGGGGGCGTGATCACGTTGTGGGGGTATGTACCGCGCCGGGGGCGTGCGCCCATAATTGCCGCGTACCGGTCCTACGGGGGAGGCACCAGTTGGGTCAGCTGATTCGCACCCGGGACGGTCGGAAGCTGGCTGTGGAGCACCACGGAGATCCTCGCGGCAGACCCGTCTTCCTTCTGCACGGCACCCCCGGCAGCCGTCTGGGCCCCGCCCCTCGAGGCGGTGTGCTCTACCGGCAGGGAATACGGCTGATCACGTTCGACCGCCCCGGCTACGGCGCGTCGGACCGGCTGCCGGGCCGCCCGGTCGCGGCCGCAGCGGCCGACGTGGCCGCCATCGCCGACGATCTGGGGATCGAGGAGTTCGCTGTCGTCGGACGCTCGGGCGGAGCCCCGCACGCGCTGGCCTGCGCCGCTCTGCTGCCCGAGCGCGCCGTACGCATAGCGGCGCTCGTCGGCCTCGCACCTCGGGACGCGGCAGGTCTCGACTGGTTCGCCGGCATGACCGAGTCGAATGTGCGCGAGTACATCAACGCCGCCGCCGGACACCGTCAGCTCACATCAGCGCTGGAGTTCCGCACGGTGACCATCCGGGCGGACCCGACGGCCTCAGTCGCCCAGATGCGGCGAGCCCTGCCCGCCGCCGACCGGGAGGTCGTCGCGGACGCCGGCATCCGCGCCATGCTGGCACGCAACTTCGCCGAGGGCCTGCGCCGCTCGGCCGACGGCTGGATCGACGATGTGATGGCGTTCAGCACCGACTGGGAGTTCCGGCCCGAGGACATCCGGACCCCCGTGCTCCTGTGGCACGGCGAGCAGGACGTCTTCGCACCCGTGCAGCACACGCGGTGGCTCGCCGAACGGATCCCGGGGGCACGCCTGGAGGTGGAGCCCGGGATGGCTCACTTCGCCGCCCTGCGGGTGCTCACCCGCGTACTGAACTGGGTCACCAGCTGACGTACCCGCCCCGGCCGCCCCGGGGCGCGCGGCTCACACGGGCTGCGCCTCGAGATCACGGTTGATGCGCCGCCATGCCCGCGCGGCGTCGGTGATCGGATGCTCGATGCCGAGCTGCTTGGTGGCGATCTCCAGAACCTGGGCGCGCAGCTGCTGGCCCTCCTGCACGCGTCCCGCGGAACGCAGGGTGATCGCGAGATTGGTCCGGCAGGCGAGGGCGTCCGGGTGGTTCGCCCCGTACCGCTGCGTCAGCCCGTCGAGCGCCCGGCGCTCCCAGTTTTCCGCCTCGGTCACCTGCCCCAAGTCCCCGTACGCGTTGGCCAGGTTGATCGACACGCACAGAGTGAAGGGGTGCAGCGGCCCGAGCGTCTCCTCCAGAGCGGGCCGGATCTCCTCCCCCGCGTCTCGTGCCGCCTCCAGTGCGCCCACCCCGCGCTGGTAGATGGCGAGGTTGTTCCGGCAGGCGAGCGTGAACGGATGGTCGTCGCCCAGCGCATCCCGGTACCCCCCCAGCACCTGCTGGGCCAGGTCCAGGGCTGCCTGCTTGTCGCCGCCGGCCGAGTAGTCGGCCGCGAGGTTGAGCCCGCACGCCAGGGCGTCGGGCACCTTCGTCCCGTACCGCTGCCGGTAGCGGTCGTACGTCTCCTCGGTGACGCGCTTGGCCTCGGCCTGCCGGCCCGCCTTGCGCAGCGAGACGGCGAGGCTCTTCGTGGCCCGCAGCACCTCGGGCACGTCCGCGTTGAGCACCCGTTCGAACGCCTCCACCACTTCGCGCAGGATCTGCACGGATGCCTGGTACTCACCCAGTTCCCGCAGGTCACGCGCGAGATGCCCCTTGGTGGTCAGGGTGAACGGGTGTTCCTCGCCGAGCAACTGGCTGCGCCGAAGCACCGTCTCGTGGTCGAGCCTGCGCGCCTTGCCGCTCTCGCCCGTGAACCGATAGTCGATCGCCAGGTTGTTCGCCGCGATGAGCGTCCTCGGGTGGTCCTCGCCGAAGATCTGGCGGAAGCCCTCGTACACGCGCGAGTCGTGCTCGAGTGCCTCGCCGAAACGGCCCAGCCCTCGCAGATCGGCGGCCAGGCTGCCCGTGGTGATCAGGATGCTCGGGTGGTCGTCGTTGGCGTGATGGTCGTGGAGCGCCAGAATCTGCCGTTGGAGGGTGTCCTCGTCCATGGTGCACGCTTCGAGGTACTTGCCTTGCGCCCGCAGGGCGTTGGCCAGTTCGAAGCGGATGTTCAGTGTCTGCAAATCGTTCTCGCCCAGCTTCTCCGACCAGGTCTCGTTCAGCTCCGACCCCTTGATGCGTGCCGCCTCCAGCTCACCGCGCTTGAGGAGATAGCGCACCCGGTCCACCATCAGCTGCCGCACGTTCTCCTCGTCGCACGCCTCAAGACCGGAGGGTTCGAGATGCGGCCAGATCTGCTCGAAGTAGGGCCAGCTCTTGGGGTCGTTGACCGGGTTGTCACGGTCGGCGCCCTCGGCGGGTCGAGCCTCGGCGAGGATGCGATGGACCTCGTGCTTGGCCGTCTCCTGCTCCTCCGGTGACAGTCCGGCGCGGACGGCCGCCTGTACCAGACGGTGCACCTGGATGCTGCTGTCCGCCGGATCCACCTTCGCCAGGGCGAACCGGTTGAGCATCTGGATGACCTTGCCGAGCATGTAGCGTTCCCGCAGGTCGGGGTCGTACGGCAGCAGTGAGTGGAACATCGAGTCGCTGCCGATGAGCCGCATGGATATGGGCTCGGCGGAGAAGAACGAGCACAGCTCCAGCAGCCTCAGCGCCGCCCGCGATTCCTCGCGCAGCCGGGCGATCGAGATGTTCCAGGTGGCACCGATGCGCAGGGAGTAGTCCTCGGGCTTGCCGAGGGAGAGCACATTGGTGCTCTGTTCCTTGAGCTGTTTGACGTACGCATCCACCGGCGTCGCCGTCTCGGCCAGCCATGCCGCGGCCACCTCGACCGCCAGCGGAAGATCACCGACGGCCTCCGCCACACGCTCGGCGTCCGTATGGGGCAGCTTGGACACACGGCGGCACAGGTGTTCCACGCTCTCCGCCCGGGTGAAGACCTCGACCTCCATGGGCTGCAGCCGCGTGGACACAGGCTTGTTGCGGCAGGTGACCAGGACATGGCCGTAGATGCCCTCGGAGATGGGGCCCGTCTCGTCGGGCAGCAACTTCAGCGCACCGTCCAGGTCTTCGACGTTGTCGAAGATCAGCAGCCACCGCCGGAACGGCTCGCCCTGTCGCAACGCCTGAAGCGCCGCTTGCGCCCCCTCGGCGACCACGTCACCGGCGCGAAGGTCCAGCGCCGTGGCCAGCTCCGCCAGCGACGACACGACGCGGTCGGCCTGTTCCGCCTCGACCCACCACACCAGGTCGTAGTCCGCCCGGAAGCGGTGCGCGTACTCGCGCGCGACCTGGGTCTTGCCGACTCCGCCCAGCCCGTAGAGGACCTGGGGAAAGCGCCGGCCGGACTGGGTGTCCCCCCGCAACTGCTCACGCAGCCGGTCGAGTATGGGTGCTCTGCCGGTGAACCAGGCATGCCGGGGCCGCACGTTCCACACCTTGGGCACGCCACCCGGGTAGCGGACGTCCGCGGCCGCAGAGGACGTGGTGTCTCCGCGCTCCAGCGCGGAGAGCAGTGCGGTCACTGCCTCGTCCTCGTTCAGCCGCACCAGATCGACGACACCACGACTGCCGATGGGCGGGCTCAGCCGTACGTCGCCGACGCGGACGGGAACCATCGGCCGACGGGTTCCGGAGGGGTCGTAGTTCATGTACGAGTCCCACAGCGCCCTTCCCGGTTTCACGTTCAGGAAGTCCTGCGAGACGATGGCGAGTTCGCGGTACACGCCGGTGGGCGCGCCCAACTCCCCCGTGCCCTGGTACTCCCGGCGGACGTCCGCCGGTATGACGTTGAATCCGGCTCGCGTCAGAACCGACCCGAGCCAGTCGGCCCACATCTGGTCCTCGGCCACATGGGCGAGCTTCACCGTGGACGGTGAAGCGGGCCTCCGACGGGTGTAGGCCTTGACATGGGTGAGCCGCTCCGCCTCGTCCACCGGAGGGAGCGAGGTGACCAGGCCACTGGTGAGCGTGGAGGTGAGCCGCTCGCACGCCGTGAGCATCGAACTGGACACGTTGGGGGCGTCCCCGAAGGTCGCCAGGATCTCTTCATAGGCATAGAACGGGCGGTAGGGGACCTCCACGGACCCCCAGTAGTTGGCCATCTCCTCGCCGGTGAGCCCGGAAGGAAGCCCGGGGAACCTCTCCTTGGCCAGAGCGCGCCCGGTGTCCGCCTTCTCCTTCTCCCCGTCGTCGATGCGCATCGGCACGGGGAGAATACGGATGCGCTTGTCCTTGTAGCGTTCCCCGATCTGCCGGGCGACCGCCGAGGCTCCTTCGATGCTCTGGTCGCTGAGCGTGAAGCAGACGACGAGCACCTGGGGCATCTGGACCGTGCAGATGTCGGCGATGTCGCTGAATCCCGTGCGGCTGTCTATCAGGGTGTAGTCGTAGTGACGTTGCATGTCCGCGCGCATGGCGTCGAAGAACTGACCGCCTCCGTAGCGCACATAGAAGTCATCCCAGTCCATCCGGCTGACGGCGGCGGAATAGTCGCGGTTGCTGCGCCCGGCCGACAGAAAGTCCAGGCTGCCGCCCTGCTGGAAGGCCCAGTCGACCGAGGTGGCGTGGGGCCGGACGCGCGCGTAGTCCCGATGCCAGTTCGGCGCCCGCCGCCCGGGCCGCCGGACTTCCTCCTGGTACTCGGTGATCAGGTTGATCAGCCCAGGGGTCGCCTCCAGGGTGGCCAGGTCGAGGAACGGGTGGAAGAAGCGGTGCAGACCGGGCGCCTCCAGATCCCAGTCCACCGCCAGCACGCGGTACCCGTTCGCGGCCAGGATCCAGGCGACGTTGGCCAGCGCCATGGTCCGTCCCGTACCACCCTTGTACGAGTAGAACGTGACTACGGTGCCCTCACGGTTCTCCGACATCACAACCGCTCCTCCTTGTCAGCGTTGCCCAGGGCCTGGCCCGCGTCACCGGTGGTCGATGCGGGAAGACCGGCGCCGTAGCCGATCCCCGACGGCAGGACCCGTGGGACTCGCTCGCTGGGTCCTTCCGGCGGAAAGGTCGGCGCGTGGGCCGTGTAGTACTTGCCGGCCGCTTTCACTGCACCCGGTAGTTCCTTGCTGAACGCCTCCAGGGTGGGAACCCCGCCGCTCGGCGACCGGTAGCCACCGCCGTCTTCGAGCCGTGCGGCGAGCGCTTCCTCGGTGGCCGTGCGCAACTCGTCCTCGCGCACGCCCGATTCCGGGTCCTCCCGGTTCCAGGGCACCATCACACTGATCCAGGGCCGGTCCGCCGCACCGAGCCGGCGCATCAGTTCCCGGCGATGCGGATCGTCGAGGGCCCAGCGGTCCAGGATCAGCAGGCCCGGGGAGTGCGGTGGCCCTGGGGCCAGGAGGCGCTCCGCCTCCGCCTCGAACTCCCCCACCCTCACCCGGTAGTCAAGGTTCCTGACGACGTCGACGGCGTGGTCGGCGAGAGGTCTGGCGGTCGTCGGGTGGTAGGGGTTCCAGTCGCGAGGGCTCGGGCCGTAGCACTCACGGCCACGGCCGGGCGGCAGGTCCGACCACGAGCAGGCAAGTATCGAGATCTCCATGGCCCGGGCCGGGCCGGGTGGTCCGAACGCGCTGGGCATCCCCCCGTAGTCCTGGTGCGGGTCACCCTCCGCAATGCAGGTTTCCTCGGCGACACTCACGATGCGTTTCGCGAGCCGGTACACAGCTCGCTCGTACTGATCGCGCAAATATCTGAGCTTGATCAGCCCATAGAACCCCTCGTCGGCGTAGTCGTCACCGAAAGCGGCGTGATTGAACTGCAACCGCTCGGCGGGCTGCGGGAGTTCGGTGGGAGGAACGGGCACCCACAGAGCGGGCACGATGCCGCCGCTCCCGGACGCGCCGTTGCTGCGGGCCTGATGGTGAGCGGCACGGGTGGAGAAGACGAACCATTCCCGGCCGCACTGTTCACTGCGGAAGTAGCGGGGAGAATACAACGGAACGAACACCCTGCAGGACGCCAGAGCCTGCGAAAGCCGCTCCTGCCAGCCCTCTCCCGGCTGCATCTGCTGATCCAGAAATCCGGCCGGCACTCCGGCCGGAAGGGACGTCAGCTGCATCACATGGGCGCACAGATCCCGGTAGAACCTCTCGACCCACACATTGGGGTCCTTGTCCTTCGGGTGGTTCTTCGGCGTATGCGCGTAGCTGAGGAAGAAGTACGGCGCCGGTTCTTCCTCTGGCCCATCGGCTCCGAGCACCAACATCCCCCCGAGTCCATGTCGATGAACTCATCAGTGTAGGAATGCCGGTTGGGCTGCGGAACGGCGCGAACTCGCCTGTTGGCCGACTCAGACCAGTGCCTGTGTCATCCCCTCGACAAAGCGATCACCGAGTTGGGTCATCCGGCCCGTCCGGACAAGATTGCCGAGCGTCACGAATGCTTCCTGCCGGGCACGAATGAACTCGTGCTCGGCCGCCGTTGCCTCGTCGCCTTCGAGTGTCAGTCGACGAACTCGCCAGAACTCGACGGCTGCCATCTGGGAATACGCGGCGAGAATCACGACCCTGCTCTCCGTGGCGTCAGGGTCGTGGAGATCATGCCGGTCCAGCACCGCTCCCAGCTTCACCCGCTGAAAACCTTGCATGACCGAGAGCGCAAGACCGTCCGGCGCGGGCGTGCGGATCACGTCGGCGGTACCGAAAGACTGCGATGCGCGGCGTTTTCCGGTCAGAGGGAGCGGTGTGACGGACCGCAGTCCGATGGACAAGCCGTCGGCGTACCGCGGGAGGTGACGGTGAATCAGTGTCCACGCCTCATTGAGGTCTTCGGCCCAGACTTTCGCATCGGTGGCCGACAGGGGCTCGGCGCTCGCATCCTGCGACTGCTCCAGCGCAAGCTGCCAGCCCGGGAGTTCGACGAGCCGCACCGGTTGCCAGTGGGGGCTGTGGTCGTCCATCCCCTCGTCCCAGCCGATCCGCACGGATCCGCCCGCGCTCCGCACCACGAAACCGTCCGCTTCCGCGGCCACGTCCGCGTGGCCGAAAGTGTCGGCAAGGGCCACCGTACCCAGGCCCGGCAGGCGCAGCTTCCCGTCGCGGAAGGGAACGGTGACGGTAGCGCCGCGTCGTGCCCGAAGAGTGGCGGCGGCGGCGAGCGCGGCCATACCGGAGGCGATCGTCTCCGGCACCCGTCCCTTGAGAATGTTCAGGGCCCAGGGCCTCGTGGACGGATGGGCCACCACGGCGTCCACGGACTCGGGGGCTTCCTGGTCCAGTTCGGCCAGAGCTTTCCAGGCGGCGCTCGCCACGGCGTCGCTCGGCTGCACGCGTCCGCCCACCGCCATCAGCAGCCGCCGGTGGAGGTCCAGTTGGTCGGCCACGAGCTGTTCCACGGTCTCGACACTGCCGAACCCCGTTGCCAGATCGTCCAGTTGGTCGATCTCACCGTTGCGGAGGGCACGAGCGGGCCGCGCGGATTCCGAGGAGACCCGGTCACGGATTCCGGTGATCAGCGCCATGAGGTCCGGGCAGAAAACGGACGGGTTGTCGAATCCGTTGTCGCTGCGATAACGGTGAGCGTACAGACCGCCGCCGCAGGAATTCACCACGGGGCAGGTCCGGCATGGTGCGCTCAGCTGCTCAATTCCACTTTGCCGGGCACTCATTCCGGGGTGCTTCATCACATCGTCGACCGAATTGGCGAAGACATCCATCCCCGTGACCGGCGCACCGTCGAAGGCCGTCTTCAGACTGTCGGCCTGTTCAAACGTTCCGTCGGTCTCGATGACGACGAATTCGGCGGCCGAGAGACCCAGCGATTCGGTCAGGCTGGTCTCGCCGCGCAGCGTCCGCAGAACGGAGTCGAACATCCTCACCGGCACAGGCCGGCCCGCTTCGTCCCAGCGCTTGTAGATGACGCCGAGCCAGTCGGCGTAGGGCGTCGGGGACGGTCCCGGGCGAGGCGGCGGTGTGTCCCAGGTCGCATGAGGCAGAAGGAAGTCGAGGCGCGGAGGTTCAAGGGCGACCAGTGCGTCATACACCGCAACCGGGTCGTTCTCCACGTCGATCGTGCACAGAAGACCGCTGAACAGCTCCTGGTACCGGGGGCGGCGCAGAAGCTCCACCGCTCGCAGGACCTGAGGGTGACTGCTGCGGCCGTCGGCATAGCGACGGTGGCGGTCGTTCGAGGCCTTGTCGCCGTCGAGAGAAATACCGACCTTGATGTCCCATTCGAGGAACAACTCACAGAAGCGCTCGCTGAGCAGAACTCCATTCGTGTGAATACGCAGATCAAGTGCGCACACACCCTGAAGCGCACGGTGCAATTCCTGAGCGGTTCTGCGTAAGCCGGCGGGCCCGGCAAGCAACGGCTCTCCGCCATGCATCACGACATGCACGGTCGACAGCCCATGCGCCAGAGCATGTTCCGCAATGCGTTCCGCGGACTTTTCGAGGGCCTTTTCCGGCATGGCCTTGGGCCGGCCACGCCAGCTTGAGTCAGCATGCTCGTAGACGTAGCAATGGTCGCATGCCAAATCGCAGCGGCTATGCACCTTCAGAACGAACTCACCCAGGGCCGAATGTGGCCGGTCCACGACTGGAATCCGATCAGTCACTCAGAGCGCCGACTGGAACCGCCGCCACCCACTCGACGGAAGCGAAGCGCCATCGGTGAGGAGCAGCCGACGGACATCGTCCGCCAAGCCGTCGCCCGCCGTCGCAGCCCCGCCCAGTGTTCCCACGCGATCTTTGGCTTCCGAGTGACTCCCGGTCCCGGTGTTGCGGGTGGCAGAGTTGAGAACAGTGTTCATTGAGCGCCTTTCGTGTGGATGACTCACGGTGTGCGGTCCGCGCGCCTCGGGACTAACTTAAGCAATTCAGACATATCTCACGACATCACGTCCCTCGCCGCTAACGATCCACGCAGATGGAGGTGCTGAGCGTTCGACCATTCGGGCGACAAGAGAGAGGGGCCCAAGCGTAGTATCTCCACGGCCGGTCGAGGAGAACTCGTGAAGTTCTAGGTCCCCAACCCGGCAAGAACAACCGCCCCCGCCAACCCCGCGAACGCCTTCCCCGGCACGATCAGCTTCCCGCGCCTGCGCCCGCTGCCGATCAGCACCCACGGGATGTCGACGACCGCCGCGTCCACCAGCAGGGGCCAGCTCGCCGGGAGTCCGATCGGGGTGATGCCGCCGTACTCCATGCCCGTCTCACCCGTCGCGGTGTCCATCGACGCGAACGACGCCTTGCGCGCGCCCAGTTGCTTGCGGACGACCCCGTTCACATCGACCCTCGTGCTCGACAGCACGACGCACGCCGCCAGTGTCGACTCGCCGCCCCGTTTGCCCGCGACGACCACACAGTTCGCCGACTGTTCCAGCAGCTCGCGTCCGTAGTGCTCCACGAACACCGCCGTGTCCGCGATCTCCGGGTCCGTGTCCACATAGATCAGCTGGTCCGCCGGGACATCGCCCTGCCAGCCGCGTACGGCGTCGGCGACCGGGGCGGTCAGGATGTCGAGGCAGTCGGGTGCGGGGCGGGCGTCGGGGAAGTTTCCGATGGGGGCGCGCATGGGCGGAAAAATAGCAGCGGTCCGTGGCGGGCCGGCCGGGCGTCTCAGCGGACGGGCGGGATGGAGACGGCCATGGTCATCACGACCTTCTCGGCGCCGTCGTTCCGGTACCCGTGGGGGACGTTCGCCTCGAACGTGGCGGAGGAGCCGGCGGGCACCGCGTGCGGGGCGCCGTCGACCAGCAGGGTGAGGTCGCCCGCGGTGACGTGGAGGAGTTCGATCGTCCCGTCCGGGTGCGCGTCGGACTCGCTGCGGTCACCGGGCATCAGCTCCCAGGCCCACAGCTCCAGGGGTCCGCGCTTCTCGGTACCGACCAGCAGGGTGGTGAAGCTGCCGGTTGAGGTCGACCACATCCGTACAGCCTGGTCCGGCGGGACGACGCGGACCTGCGGCCCCTGCTCGTAGTCGAGGAGCGTGGTGATGCTGACGCCGAGCGCGTCGGCGAGCTTCACCGTGGTCCCGACGCTCGGGTTGGTGCGTGCCTGCTCGATCTGGATGATCATGCCGCGGCTGACTCCCGCGCGGGCGGCGAGAGCGTCGAGCGTGAGGCCCCGCTCGCCGCGCCAGCGTTTGAGGTTGCGGGCGAGCGACTGCGTGAGCTGGTCGAGATCCGACACGTTCCGTCCATTATTCTGGATGACATAGTTCAATATCTTGCACTACCGTGTGGTGCACCCAAACGTTCACCGCACTGTACTGCGAGGCCCCCATGACCGCACTGTTCGCCCTGGCCACCAGCGTGCTGTGGGGTCTCGCGGACTTCGGCGGCGGACTGCTGACCCGGCGGACTCCCGCCCTCACCGTCGTGGTGGTCTCCCAGGCGATCGCGGTCGTGGTCCTCGGCGTGATCGTCGTCGCCACGGGCGCGTGGCACGAGGCGGGTCACCAGCTCTGGTACGCGGTGGGCGCCGGCGTCGTCGGGCCGGTCGCGATGCTCTCCTTCTACAAGGCGCTCGCCCTCGGCCCCATGGGTGTGGTCTCGCCTCTGGGCTCGCTGGGTGTGGCCGTGCCGGTGGGCGTCGGCCTCGTGCTGGGCGAGCGGCCCGGGCTGCTCCAGTTCGCCGGCATCGGCGTGGCGGTGGTCGGCATCGTGCTGGCCGGCGGTCCTGAGCTGAGGGGCGCGGCCGTGCAGCGGCAGGCGATCCTGCTGACCCTGACGGCGGCCTTCGGGTTCGGTGCGGTCATGGCCCTCATCGCCGAGGCGTCGACCACCCTCACGGGCCTGTTCCTGGCCCTGTTCGTGCAGCGCGTCACCAATGTGACCGTGGGCGGCGCGGCACTGTACGTGTCGGTCAAGCGCGGCGGGCGGGCCCTTCCGGAGGACGGCGGGATGAAGGTCGTCCTGTCCTCGCTGCCCGCCCTCGCCTTCGTCGGTCTCGCCGACGTCGCGGCCAACGGCACGTACTCCATCGCCGCACAGACGGGACCGGTGACCGTGGCGGCCGTGCTCGCGAACCTCTATCCGGTGGTCACGGTGCTGGCCGCGCTCCTCCTGCTCAGGGAACGGCTGCGGATGATCCAGGCGGCGGGGGCCGGGCTCGCACTGGTCGGCACGGTCCTGCTGGCCTCCGGCTGAACCCGGCTCGCATCCGGCCTGCCGGACGCCCGCTGCGCTCGCCCCTCGCACCGCTTCGGCCTCGCCGGGCTCAGCTCTCCTCCAGCTCCGCCAGCGCCAGCAGCTGCTCGGGCGTGACCCCGTCCGGGATCGGCACGGGTGCGGGTGTCCGCAGGGGCGGCTGCCAGCCGAGGACCGGGTCCCAGCTCCTGACCACGCGGGCCGGCGCCCCGGCGACCACGGAGTGGTCGGGGACCTCTCCGCGGACGACGGCCCCGGCGGCGACCACGACATTGCGGCCGAGGCGTGCGCCGGGCAGCACCACCGCGCCGGTACCCAGCCAGCAACCGGGTCCGATCGTCACCGGCTCGGTACGGGGCCACTGTTTCCCGACCGGCTCGTGCGGGTCGTCGTAACTGTGGTTGGTCGAGGTGATGTAGACGTACGGACCGCAGTAGGTGTCGGAGCCGATGGACACCCTCGTGTCGGCGATGACATGGCTGCCACGGCCGAGCACCACACCGTCGCCCAGGGTCAGGATCGGCTCCGTGCCGAGATCGAGGTCCGGCATCATCCCCGCGGTCAGGGTGACCTGCTCGCCGATGATGCAGTGGTCCCCGAGTTCGATCCACGCCTCTCCGAACACGGTGCCCTGCGGGAAGGCGAGACGCGTGCCGTGGCCGATGCTGCGGAAGCGCAGCCGGCCGGGGTGGTCGGCGGTGACGGCACCGGCGTCCTGTGCCCAGCGCCAGCCCCTGTGGAGGGCACGGGCGAGAACGCCACGCCACCAGACGGCGGGCGATGAGAACGTGTTTCTGTTCTTCGGCACCCGCACACGGTAGTCGGCCCGCTCGCGGCCGATCGGAGCACCGCGCTGTGATGTTCGCCCCACGCCGTCGGGCGGCGGGACGCCCCGGGGGCCGTTCTGCCCGTACGCCCCGCGCCGGGTTGGCCGGAAAGCGCCGCTCGGACGGGCGGTGTCGTGGTCCCGGGCACCTCATTCGGCACACAGGCAACAGCGGCCACGAGGTCCATCGGCACCGTTTCCGGCGACACACGGGCTGCCGGGAGGAAAACGCTGTCTACCACGTCCGCCGGGACCTGACAGTGACTTCGGGACTAAGTCCTCCGTTCCGTGGGCAGTCCGGCTTCTCGGGGCTCCCGGGCATCGGTGCGTGACTAGCATGAGCGCCACATGCTTACGGAAGATCACCGTCAACTTACGGTGCCTGTACGGCATGTGGTCGGCCGATGCGCGCCAGTCGGCCTCGTCTGTTCTTCCCCGGACTCAAGCAGCGAGGGATCGCGGAATGTCAGTGCCAGTCGCTCGGAAACCGCACAGGATACGAACCCCACGGCCCTTGCCCCTCGTCGTACCGCTGGCCGCCGTGGTGGTGGCCGGCGCGGCCGCCGGCGCGGTGATCGCTGCGGCACCCGAGGCGGCCGGGAACTGGGTCGCGGCCACCGTCGGCGTCGCCTGGGTGTGGGTGGCGGCCACCGTCGTCGTCTCCGCACTCAGCTCCCGCCGGCTGCGCGCCACGGCGATGGCCGCCTCAGGTGAACTGCGGGCGGTGCAGGCCCAGTCGGCGCAGGCGGCCGCCGAGTCCGCCCATCTGGTGAACGTCACGCTCCCCTCGGTCGTGAAGCGCTTGCGCGACGGGGAGAACTCCGAGGACACCCTCGCCGGCACACCGCCGCCGACCGATCCGCAACTGCGGCGCATGCTCCAGGTGTTCGCCACCGAGCTCGGGGCCGGTGAGCGCCGGGCGGAGACCTCGGCCGCCAACAGCGCCTCGGCGGTACGCCAGTTGGCCCAGGCGGCCGACGATCTGGACCGGCTGACAGCGGTGACGCTGCCGGCCGTCTTCGAGCATCTGCGCCGGGGCGCCTCGGCCGACACCGTCCTCGGCGAGCTCGAGCAGCCCGCCGACGCGCGGCTGCGGGTGATCCTGGACGCGGTGGTCCGGGAGTTCGCCGTCAGTGAGCGGCGTGCGGCGGCCGCCCAGGGCGCGAGTGCCAAGGCGCTGAGCCGGGTGCAGGCGAAGGCCGTGAGCATGCTCGCCGACCTGCGGGAGATGCAGGATCGTCACGGCGAAGAGGTGTTCGGCGATCTGCTCAAGCTCGACCACAACACCTCGCAGCTCGGTCTGCTGACCGACCGCCTCGCGCTCCTGATGGGCGGCCGGTCGAGTCGTTCGTGGAACAAGCCGATCGGCATGGAGAGCATCCTGCGCGGCGCGGTGGGCCGGATCGCGGCCTATCAGCGGGTGCGGCTGCACTCCTCCAGCACCGCCGCGATCGCCGGCTTCGCCGCCGAGGGCGTCATGCATCTGCTGGCCGAACTGATGGACAACGCGGCGAACTTCTCGCCGCCCATCGACGAGGTCCACGTCTATGTCGAGGAGCGCACCGCCGGCCTGGTCGTCACGATCGAGGACAGCGGGCTGAAGATGGCCGACGCCGCCATGCGCCGGGCCGAGGAGGCCGTGTCCGGCCGGGTCACCGACCTCGCGGCCCTTCAGGGCACCCGCCTCGGGCTCGCGGTGGTGGGCCGGCTGGCCGCCAAGTACCGGATGAGCGTCAATTTCCGGCCCTCCTCCCGTGGCGGCACCGGCGTCGTGGTGCTGTTCCCGCCGCAGCTGCTGGCACAGCAGCGCAGCGCGGCACCGGAGACGACGATCCACCGCGCCACCCCCGACACGGTGGAGCGGACGCCCGACGCACCCACGACCTCCGGATCGGGCGCTGCCGCGCCCGGCACCGTGGCCGCCGCGGGCACTCCCTTCCCGGTCCAGGGCGGACCGCGCGTGGCGACGCCGAACGGCCTGCCCGTACGGCCGCCGGGGCGCACCATGGCCGCCGCCGACCGTGGCCGCGAGCCGGCCGGACCGGGCAAGGAGCACACGCCGCCCGGCCGTGAGGCCGGTCGCGACCCCGGCCGTGACGCCGGTGCGCAGTTCGGCGCCTTCCACCGCGCCCGCAAGGCACAGGAGGACCGGCCCGCAGGGCCCACCGAGGAGTGATGCGATCCGCCCCGCGGGCGCCCGGGTCATGGCGCCACCCCCGTTACACGACGTGAGAGAAGGAGGCACGGGCGGATGACCGGATCACCGGGACCCATCCGCCCCACGCAGACGATGCAGACCACTGACAACAGCCTGACCTGGCTACTGGAAAGCCTTCTCGAACGCACCCCGGGCACCCGGCACGCCCTGGTGCTCTCCCGCGACGGGCTCAAGCTGTGCTGGACCCGGCATCTGACGCTCGACCAGGCCGATCAGCTGGCCGCGATCTGCTCGGGCATTCAGGCGCTGGCCCAGGGTGCGTCGGTCGAGTTCGGCAACGGCAGCGGCGGCGTACGGCATTCCATGACCGAGTTCCACGGCGGACTGCTGTTCATCGTCGAGGCCGGTGACGGTGCCCATCTGGCGGTCGTCGCTGAGGACGGCGCCGATCCCGGCGTGGTGGGCCACCAGATGACCGATCTCGTGGAACAGATCGGTGAGCATCTGCGGGCGGAGCCGCGGATGCCGACCCCGGAGAGTCCGCTCTCATGACCCGCAAACCCGTCGACACGGGTGATCCGGACCGGCTCTACACGGTCACGGGGGGCCGCAGCCGTGCCGACGACGACGCGTTCGACCTGGTGACACTGATCGTCAGCGAGTGCGAGCCGGCCCTCGGGATGCAGTCGGAGCATGTGCGGATCCTCGATCTGTGCCGTCATCCGACCGCGGTCGTCGAGCTGTCCGCGGAGCTGAAGCTGCCGGTGACGGTCGTACGGATCCTGCTGGGCGACCTGCTGGCGACGGGGCGCATCACGGCCCGTCATCCGCGGGCCGCGCGCGCGCTCGTCGATCTGCCCGACTCGGCCCTCTTGAAGGAGGTGCTCCATGGACTCCGCAACCTCTGAACTGCCCGCCCGCACCCCGCTCGTCGACTCGGCCGAGACCGGGTTGAAGATCGTGATCGTGGGTGGTTTCGGGGTCGGCAAGACCACGCTGGTGAAGTCGGTCAGCGAGATCCGTCCGCTGAACACCGAGGAAGTCATGACGCAGGCCGGTGTCGGGGTCGACGAGACCGCCGGTCTCGCCACCAAGACGACCACCACCGTCGCCTTCGACTTCGGCCGGATCAGCCTCAACGACCGTATGGTCCTGTACTTGTTCGGCGCACCCGGACAGGAGCGTTTCTGGTTCCTGTGGGACCGGCTCTTCACCGGCACCCTCGGTGCCGTGGTGCTGGTCGACACCCGGCGCATGAGCGACTCCTGGTACGCGATCGACCGGCTCGAGCACCACCGGACGCCGTTCGTCGTGGCGGTCAACCGCTTCGACGACGACATGGCCGCGTTCTCGCTGGACGAGATACGCCAGGCGCTGTCGCTCGCCCCGCATGTGCCGCTGATCGACTGCGACGCCCGGGTCCGCTCGTCCGGCAAGCACGTCCTGATCAGCCTTGTCGACCACCTTCATGAACTGGCCATGGCACGGGAGATGACACCATGACCGACCCCGCCGCACCCGAACCCGCGCCGTCCCCGCCCCCGGGCTGCCCCGCACATGCGGGGGCGATCCGCCTCAGCGGCCTGGAGTACCAGCAGAGCCCCTCCGAGCTGTACCGCTCGATGCGCCGCGAGCAGGGCGCGGTGGCGCCGATCCTGCTCGACGGGGACATCCCCGCCTGGCTGGTGCTCGGTTACGCCGAGGTCTCCTATGTGACCAGCCACGACGAACTGTTCGCCCGGGACTCCCGGCGCTGGAACCAGTGGGAGAACATCCCCGCCGACTGGCCGTTGATGCCGTTCGTCGGATATCAGCCCTCGGTCCTGTTCGCCGAGGGCGCCGAGCACCAGCGGCGGGCGGGCGTCATCACCGAGGCGCTCGAGTCGGTCGACCAGTTCGAACTGGCCCACTGGAGCACGCGGATCGCCGACCAGCTGATCGACGGCTTCGCGGGCAGCGGGCAGGCCGAGCTGATGTCCGCGTACGCCCACGCACTGCCGATGCGGGCCGCGGTCCAGATGTGCGGGATGCCGGCGCGGGGCTCCGACACCGACGACCTCGTGCGGGATCTGCAGATCTCGCTGGACGCGGCCGAGGGCGACGACCCGGTGGCCGCGTACGTACGGGTGCAGGAACGCATCCAGCGCCTGGTCAAGGACAAGCGCGGCACACCGGGTCCGGATGTCACCTCGCGGATGCTCCGGCATCCGGCGGGGCTGACGGACGAGGAGATCGTCCAGGACCTGATCTCGATCATCGCCGCGGCGCAGCAGCCGACGGCGAACTGGATCTGCAACACGCTGCGTCTGCTGCTGACCGACGACCGGTTCGCCCTCAACGTCTCCGGCGGCCGTCTCAGCGTCGGCCAGGCCCTCAACGAGGTGCTCTGGCTGGACACCCCCACCCAGAACTTCATCGGCCGCTGGGCGGTGCGCGACACGCAGCTCGGCGGCCGGCAGATCCGGGCGGGCGACTGTGTGGTGCTCGGGCTCGCGGCGGCCAACACCGATCCGCAGATCTGGCCCGAGGGCCACATCGGTGCCGAGAACTCCTCGCATCTGTCCTTCAGCAACGGCGAGCACCGCTGCCCCTACCCGGCGCCGCTGCTGGCCGATGTGATCGCGCGTACCGCGATCGAGACACTGCTGGAGCGGCTGCCGGACGTGGTTCTGGCCGTGGAGCCGGAGCAGTTGACCTGGCGGCCCTCCATCTGGATGCGGGGGCTGACGTCCCTGCCGGTGCAGTTCACGCCGGTCGTGCAGTGAGCGGCGGCGCCGGGGCCCGCGGTGGAACCGCGGCCCCGGCGCACCGGCCGGCCCCGCCGTGATCAGCCGGCGACGGGCGTGAAGCGGACGGGCAGCGACTGCGGCCCGCGCGTGAACACGCCCTGCTCGGACGGGACGAAGCCGTCCGCGAGCCGCATGTCCGGCATCGCGTCGAGCAGTTGGTTGACGCCGGTCTCGACCTCGGCCTTGGCGAGCAGCGCGCCGACGCAGAAGTGCCGGCCGAGTGCGAACGCCAGATGGTCGGCGGCCGCGGAGAACGCCGTGGTCGAGGTGAGGTCGTCGCGGAATATGTCGAAACGGTCCGGGTTCTCGTAGCGCTCCGCGTCCCGGTTCGCAGCGCCGATCAGACAGGTGACCGTCGCCCCCGCGGGGATCGTGCCGCCGCTGACCGTGACCTCGGTGGCCGTCTGCCGCATGATCATGTGGACCGGCGGGGTGTAGCGGAGGGTCTCGGCGAAGGCCCGGTCGATCAGGCTGCGGTCCTCCCGTACGGCGGCGAGCTGTTCGGGGTTGACCAGCAGATTGGCGAAGATGCTGGCGATCGCCTTGTCGGTGGTCTCACCGCCGGCGGCGAGCAGCAGGCTGCAGAAGGCCTTGATGTCCTCGTCGCTCATCCGTACGCCGTCGACCTCGGCCGCGCAGAGCGAGGAGAGCAGGTCGTCCCCGAGGTGCTCGCGGCGCTCCTGGATGATCGGGATCATGTATTCGGCGAACTCGATGCGGGTGCGCTCCCCCGCCGCCGTGACGTCGGGATCGCCCGCGAGGTTGCCGAGGAAGGCGATGACCGTGGTGTACCAGCCGTGGAACCGGGCGTGGTCCGCCTTGTCGAGTCCGAGCATGTCGGCGATGACGTTGACGGGGAAACGGGTGGCGAAGGAGTCGACGAGGTCGGCCTCGCCCTTGTGCCGGATGCCGTCGATCAGTTCACGGGCGTTGCTCTCTATGACCGGCAGGAACTTCTCCTGGAGGTCCCTGCCCCGGAACGCCGGCGCCACCAGCGCCCTGCGGACGGCGTGTTCGCGCCCACTGAGCTGGAGGATCGTCTTGCCGTGCACCGGCTCGATCTGCCATGCGTAATTGTCGGTGGTGTAGAGCGAGTCCTTGTCCTTGAAGGCCCGCTCGACGTCCCGGTAGCGCGAGATGAGATAGCTGTTGGTGGCTTCGTGCCAGATCAAGGGCGCATGTTCACGCATGGCGCGATAGGCCGGATAGGGGTTCGCGGCAAACTCCGGCGACAGGATGTCCGGTACCTGTTGTGCGGTGGCCATGGCGCTCCTTGAGCAGTAACGGGCAACTCACACAAGGCTATTGATCATCCGTCAGCTGAACCAGACCGGTCCTGGCCGAATCTGGTGCCTTGGTGCCCTTCTCCAGCACGCGGCCTGATCGTGCGCCCGGAGCGGACAACCGTGCCCGGGGCCGGGCCTCCCCCGCCTCGGCGAGCGCGGGCCACCGTGGTGGGGGATGCGGCGCACACTCACCAGGCCGTCCGGCCGCCCGGGCACAGCACCGACGGCGGGCACTCGGGTCACCGGTCGCCACGAGGGCAGACTCGATAACGGTGCATTCCGCTTTCGGTGAGTGGAAGCTATGACCACATCCCGAGATGCGCCTATCCGTGCACCGGATCTACGGATACGCAAAAAATTCATGAACCCCGGCTGCCGCGGTTGCGGCTCAGCTGCTGGCGCGTCTGCGACTCCAGCTTCCGCCGCGCCCGGGACACGTGCTGCTCCACCGTGCGCGGCGACAGGTGCAGCGTGGTGGCGATCTCGCGGTTGGTGAGGCCCGCCGACGCCAGGTCCACGACCTCCTGCTCTCGCGGCGAGAGCTGGTCGCCGTAGCTGGGCCGCCCGCGCGGACGCTGCTCCGCCGCGGGCTGGTGGGAGCGGAGCGTGGCCCGTACCCGTGCGGCGTCCCACCCGGCGCCCATGTCGGTCAGCCGTTCCACGCAGGACGCCAGGGACTCGACGGCCGCCGCGAGCGTGTCCGGGTCGCTGTCCCCGCCCTCGGCCGCGGCCCCGAGCACACAGGAGGCCGCTGCCTCGGCAGTGAGGATCGCCGCGTACGGCCGGAGCATCGCGCTGTACCTCTCCGTCGCGTCCTGGAAGTGCGGCACCGCCTCCGCGGGCCGGCCGGCGGTCTCCAGCAGGATGCCGCGGCACCAGGACAGCGCCGCCAGCGGGGACGGCAGGGCCGTGTCCTTCAGGCCCGCCTCGAACTCCGCGGTCATCGCCTCGGCGGTCTGGCGGCGGCCGGCCCGGGCGGTCGCCTCCACCGCCCAGGGCGCCAGTTCGGCCGCCCACGCCCAGACGCCCTTGTCCCGCAGCCGGTCCCAGGCGTCGGCCGCCTCGGACGCGGCGCTGTCCAGATCGCCACGGGCGAGTGCGGTACGGACGAGCGCGCCGGCCGCCGCCGCGACATGCGGCAGCGGCGAGCCGACGGGCAGCGGATGCCCGTCTCCGGAGAGCCAGGCCGCCATCTGCTGCCATTCGCCCTGTGCGAGGGCCAGCATGCCGAGGACGATCCGCGCGTCCGCGGCGGGCCCGGGCATGACACCGGTCTCGGCCACGAAGGCCCTGGCCCGGGTGGTGAGGCCGTCCCAGGTGCCCGTCATCCAGTCCAGCAGCAGGCCGGTGCCGCGGCCGTCCTGTTCGACGTAGGTGGCTCCGCCGCGGACGGCGACATCGACCCCCTCTTCGAGCAGCTCTCCCACGCGGGAGAGATGGCCGAGCCACAGGGCGGCGTCCGCGGCGTTCACCAGCCCACGGGCCACGTGCGGCAGCCGGTCCGTCTGCTCGGTCTGGCCGCGCAGCCGCTCCAGGACGTCCCAGGCCGCGGGGTCACCGATCTCCAGGAGGACCGCGATGCAGTTGGCGTCGACCGCTGTGCGCGCCTCGTCGTCGCGGCTGCCGGCCGCCATCTTCTGCACCTTCTCGAGCCAGTGCAGATTGCGTTCCAGTGGTACGGACGACATGACCGGCATGGCGAGCGCCGACATCGCGCGGGCGGCGAGCGCCGGCCGCTCGGCCAGTTCGTCGACCGCCTGCTCCAGTTCCACCCAGCCCTGGAGCCCGCGGCCGGCCTGGTTGTAGAGCACCAGGCCGAGGTCGAGCCGGATCTGCCCGCGGACCGCGGGGGGCAGCGACTGCTCGTCGAGGATCTGCCGCAGCACCTGGACAGTCTGGTCGGTGTGCAGTCCGAGCACCGCGCTGTGGGCGAGGAGGCGGGCGAGGCGGGCCCGGGTCTCCCGGGGCACCGCGGGGTGCGACAGAGCCTGTTCCAGCAGGTCGATCGCCGTCTGATGGGCGCCTACCTCGGCGCACTGCTGGGCCGCGTGTTCGACGGCCTTGAGCCAGCCGCGTATCTGGCCGCCGCGGTGCCGGTGGGCCGCGAGCCGGGCCCACGGCACGGGATGCCGGTGGGCGAGGACGTCGGCGGCCCTGCGGTGCATGTCCTGGCGCAGGGGGCCGGGCATCTCGCCGTAGACGGCGGTGCCCGCGAGGGGCGAGGGGAAGCCGTACAGATCGCGGTCGTTCTCCAGCAGGACCGCCCCGCGGAGTGAGGCGACGAGCGCCTCACGGCCGGCCGCGCCGGGCAGCGCGGCCACCGCGTACAGGTCCGCCGCGCTGCTGGGCTCGTCGAGGACGGCCGCGGCGCGGGCCACGGCCCGGTGCTCCTCGGGCAGTGCGGCCAGCCGGCCGACGGCCAGTTCGGCCAGTCGTACGGGCGGGCCGGTGGCATCGAGGTCCTTGGCCGTGTAGCGCTCCCGCGGCCCGTAGGCGTCCTCCAGCTGGCGCACGAGATCGACGACGACCTGAGGCACTCCGGCGGACCGCTCGTGGATCCGGGCGACGAGCTCGGGCGGGCAGCATTCGGGACCGAGGCGGTCCTCGACCAGCCGGCGGACCTCGTCGGCGTCCAGGGGTTCGAGGCGGAGGCGCAGGACGGTGAGGCGGGCCGGGTAGGCAACCGCCCGGCCGAGGACGAGTCCGGGTTCGGCGAGTTCCTCGGGGCGGTAGGTGAGGACGGCGGCGAGCCCGGCCGGGGGCTGCTCCAGCAGTCCGCGCAGCAGGTCCCTGCCCGCGCTGTCCGCCCGGTGCACGTCGTCGGCGATCAACAGGACCGGGCCGCCGGACTCCAGCAGGGGTTCCAGATCCCCGGCGAGTGCGGCGGCGTCGGGGTGGATCCGGGGCTGCAGGGCGACCGGATCGGGACGCTCACGTACGGCGGCGGTGCCCGGTTCCGTGCGGGGCGCCCGGGCCGGGTGGTGCGTCAGCGCGACGCCGGAGGACGTGAAGGTCAGCACGACCCGGGGACGCGGTCCGGCCTCGGCGCTGTCCAGCAGCCGGTCGGCCAAGCGGCTCTTGCCGGTACCGGCGCGCCCCTCCAGCAGCAGGAGCGCCGACTGCCGGCCGGGGTGGGCGACCGTCGCTTGCAGCCATCGCTCCCAGACTTCGTCACTGAGCGTGCTCACCGGCTCACTCTCCTCGACATTTCTGGGCATTTCATTTCTTTAGGTATCCGTACTTCAGTCTCCCCAATTGCGCCGGGCTTGCCGAGACAGTGAGCGTAGTCGGACGGGCCCAGGCGTCGACCTGGGCAGAAGGAGCCGACGTGATCGCATCAGAGGAGTCCTCCCAGTTTTCGTCGTCCGGGCACGGACCGTACGGCGGAACCTCGGGTCTGGCCCAGTGTGCGATGTCGGCGACGCCGGAAGCCGCCCGCACCCTGCGCCATTTCGCGCGCGCAGTGGCCCGTCGATGGCGGTTGCACGACGAATTCCACGAAGCGCTCTCGGTGATCGTCACCGAGCTCGTCAGCAATGTGGTGCTGCACAGTGGCAGCACCTGGGTCGCCCTGGCCATCAAGGTCCGCGGCAACACGCTGGTGACGGAGGTCAGGGACGGCGGCCGGTGGAAGCATCGTCATGCACGACGCCAGGAACCGCTGGACGCTCACGCGGACTGCGGCCAGGGTCTGCGGCTCGTCGACGCATTCGCCACCAGGACCGTTACGCGACGGCTGCCGATGGGCAGCGTGGTCGCGGCTGAAATCGTCATGCCATCCCATCAGGGCGGGCCACGGCCTGTGACCCTGCACCCCCTGATGGAGGACGAACCGTCGCCCCCCGTGGAGTTCCGCACGGTGTTCGGGCTGACGGTGGAGCCGGACTGCCACTGACGCACACGGGAGCAGCGAGGACCACACAGACCGCGGGCGCGAGCGGGCGACGGGAGAGGTCAGGACTTCCGTGCCGGCTCGCGACAGGTGCGCTCAGGGGATGACGCTGTGGGCCGGGCTGCTGCGGGCCGGCCGGTGTCGGCCGCCCGTCAGCGCGCCGCCTCACGATGGGCGTCGGCGAGGTCCAGGTAGACGGCGGCGTTGAGCTTGATGCCCTCACGCTCCTCGTCCGTCAGCTCGCGACGCACCTTGGCGGGCACCCCGGCGACGAGCGAGCCGGGCGGCACCTGCATCCCCTGCGGAACCAGCGCGTGCGCGGCCACCAGGGACCCGGTGCCGATGTGGGCACCGTTGAGGACCGTCGCCCCCATACCCACCAGCACGTCGTCCTCGACAGTGCAGCCGTGCAGGACGGCGTTGTGGCCGACCGAGACCCGCTCCCCCACCGTCACGGGGAAGCCGGGGTCCGAGTGGACCGTGCAGTTGTCCTGGATGTTGGAGTCGGCGCCGATGACGATCGGCCCGCAGTCCGCCCGCAGCACCGTCTGGTACCAGACACCGGCGCCCGGCGCGAGGGTGACCTCACCGATGACGACCGAGGTCGGAGCGGTGAAAGCCTCCGGTGCGACGCTCGGCTCGCGGCCGCCCACACCCATGATCAGCGCCTCTGACGCCATCGCTGTCTCCTCGTTTCATGAACGGCGCACCGCACGGTCCGTACGGCTGCGCGACGACCGGGCCGCAGGTCAGTCGGCGGCGGGAACCGGCTCGGGTTCGAGGACCGTCCGCGTTTCCGCCTCGGCGGCCGCCTTCTTCGCACGGCTCTTGAGCACGAGCATGGAGGTCACACCGATCAGCACCGCGAGGACGAGCCCCAGCCACGAGAAGCGCTTGAGCCACGCCTCGGCCACGACACCGACGGAGTAGATGACGGCGGTCGTGCCGCCCGCCCACAGGATGCCCCCGAAGACGTTGGCGATCAGGAACTTCCAGTACGGCATGCGCAGTACGCCCGCCAGGGGCCCGGCGAAGATCCGCAGCAGGGCGACGAAGCGTCCGAAGAAGACGGCCCACATGCCCCACTTCTCGAACGACCGCTCCGCCATGGCGATCTGGGCGGGGCCGAAGTGTTTGGGGAACTTCCCGCCGAGCCAGGCCAGCAGGGGCCTGCCGCCCTTGCGGCCGATCGCGTACCCGATCGAGTCGCCGATGATCGCGCCGGCCGTCGCGCACGCGCCCAGGATGTATGGGTTGATGTCACCGTGCTGGGAGGCGAGCAGCGCCGAGCTGACCAGGACGATCTCACCCGGCAGCGGGATACCGAGACTCTCGAGCCCGATCACCACCCCCACCAGGAGGTAGATGCTCAGCGGGGGGACGGTCTCGAGCCACTCCTGGACGTGCAACGCCGGTTCCTCCCGTGTGCGCAGCAGTACCGCTGCCCGGCGTGCGCCCCCGTGGCGCACGCCGGGCAGCCTACCTGCTGAGGGAGTGGGATCCGGCCGCCCGTCAGGCGTTGGGCCGCAGGGTCCAGACGACGGTCATCTCGCCGGTGACGGCGCCGTCGGCGCGCTCGATGGCGATGTTCACCGGGAACTCCGGGCGCTCGCCCGCGTCGAGTTCGGCGACGACGTCGGCGATGGGCCGGCCGAGGGTGGCGGTCGCGGTGACGACGCCCATCGCGAGCTTCTTGTAGCCGATCTCGGCCTTGACGGCGAGCGGTACGGCACGGTTCAGCTGGTCGCCGAAGGCGGCGATCACGATGGCACCGCTCGCGGACTCGGCGAGCGTGAACATCGCTCCGGCGTGCGGCCCGCCCACGTGGTTGTGGAAGTCGGGCTGGTCCGGCATGCGCAGCACGGCACGCTCGGGGGTGGTCTCCAGGAACTCGAGGTTCAGCGTCCGGGCCATGGGAACCGTGGCGGCGAGCATCTCGCCGACTGTCATCTGATCAGCGCTCATGCCGCGATGTTACCCACGAGTAGGGGCGCTTGGCCATCCCCGCGCGGGGGCGGACGTAGCCCCGGCGGCACGGCACCTCTATGGTTACTCGCCATGTGGCCAGGACAGCAGCCGCCCGGGGGCGAGAACCCGCAGGACCAGAACCCGTACCAGCAGCCGGGGTACCAACAGCCGAATCCGTACCAGCAGCCGGGGTACCAGCAGCCCAACCCGTACCAGCAGCCGACCGTGCCGCAGTACGGGGTGCCGATGCAGCCGCCCGGTGGCCCCACGCCGCCGGACGACAAGAAGAAGACGACCATCGTCGCGATCGTCGCGGCCACGGCGGTCGTCGCGGCTGCGGTGATCACGGGTGTCGTCGTGCTCGGGGACGACGACAGCACGTCCGTCGACAGCAAGCCCACGGCCTCGAAGACGCCGACGGTGAAGCAGCCGACCGGCGATCCCGCGGCCTCCCCCACGGAGAACCCGCGCGGCGGTGACGGCGGCAAGCCGACGATCGCCGGCTGGAAGGTCGTCTCCAACCCCAAGCACGGCACGCAGTTCGACGTCCCGGCCGGGTGGGAGGTCGCCGGTTCGGGCGTCAGCACCGGCTTCGAGGACGACAAGAAGGGCGACGGCTCCCCCGTCGTCGCGATGTCGGCTCCGGCCCACTACAAGTCCAAGTGGTGCACGTTCGACACCGACAAGGACGGCAAGCTCGAGGACTGGGGTCTGAGCACCACCGGGACGAAGGGCGGCAAGGGAGCGAAGGACGCCGCGACGGCCGCGTACAACGAGGCCGGCAACTGGGTCTGGGCGGGCTATGCGCAGACCGAGCCCAAGGGCACCGTGAAGGTGACCAAGGCCGTCCCGTACAAGACCAAGTCGGGCCTGGCCGGCAGCGTGTCGACGGCGACCGCGATCGGGGTGAAGAAGGAGAACAAGTGCGAGACCGACGGCAAGTCGATCGCCTTCTCCTTCAAGGACCCCGCGGGTGAGTTCAAGTCCTGGGTCCTGTACGCCAACAAGGGTGTGCCGGACGAGCTCCCGGACGCGACCATCAAGCAGATCCTGAGCACCGTGCGACTGGCGGCGACGCCCACGCCGTAACCGGTTTGGCAACCGGGGCGGCCTGCGGGGATAGTCCGTGGGTGACCTTTCCCGCAGCCCCGCCCCGCCGCCACCCGCGCCGCCCCGAATGGGCCGGCCGCAACTACACGCTGCTGACCGCCGCCGCGATCGTCACCAACCTGGGAAGCCACGGTGCACTGATCGCGGCGGCGTTCGCCGTGCTGGAGTCCGGGGGCGACGCGGGCGATGTGGGTCTGGTCGCGGCCGCCCGTACGCTCCCGCTCGTTCTCTTCCTGCTGATCGGCGGCGCGGTCGCCGACCGGGTTCCGCGGCACCGGGTGATGGTCGCCGCCAACGCTCTGAACTGCGTGTCCCAGGCCGCCTTCGCGGTCCTGGTGCTGGCCGGCGACGCGCAGCTGTGGCAGATGATGCTCCTGACCGCGCTCTGCGGAACCGGGCAGGCCTTCTTCAACCCGGCCGCCGAGGGCATGCTGATGTCGAGCGTCAGCGGTGAGCAGGCGAGCCGGGCCTTCGCCGTGTTCCGGATGGCCATGCACGGTGCCTCGATCGGCGGTGCGGCACTCGGCGGCGCGCTGATCGCGGCGATGGGGCCCGGCTGGGTGCTGGCGGTGGACGCGGTGGCGTTCGCGGTCGCCGGAGGGCTGCGCGCCTTCCTCCACGTCGGTCACATCGCGCCGCGTGCTCCCGGCGGCGGGCTGCTCGCCGATCTGCGCGACGGGTGGAAAGAGGTCGTCAGCAGGCCGTGGCTGTGGGGCATCGTCGCGCAGTTCACGGTGGTCGTCGCCGTCGTGGGCGCCGCCGAGTCGGTGTTCGGACCGCTGGTGGCCGAGGACGAGTTGGGCGGCGCCGGGCCCTGGGGCATGGCCCTCGCGGCCTTCGGCGTGGGCACCCTCCTCGGTGCGCTGCTGATGATGCGCTGGAAGCCGCGGCGGCTGCTGCTCGCGGGCACGCTGTGCGTCTTCCCCCTCGCCCTGCCCTCCGCAGCGCTGGCCGTGCCGCTGCCGGTCCCGGGACTGGCCGCCGTGATGCTGCTGAGCGGGGTGGCGATCGAGGTGTTCGGCGTCGCGTGGATGACGGCGCTGCACCAGGAGATCCCGGAGGAGATGCTCTCGCGGGTCTGCGCCTACGACTGGTTCGGCTCGGTGGCCATGCTGCCGCTGGCGACCGCGCTCGCCGGGCCCGCGGAGAGCGTGTTCGGGCGGAGCGCGTCGCTGTGGGGGTGCTCGGCGCTCGTGGTCCTGGTGACCGCGGCCGTGCTGTTCGTCCCGGACGTCCGGCATCTGACGCGCCGGGCCGGGAAGGTCGCCGCCGCGGGTCCCGGCACCCTCCCGGTGGCCTCAGCCGATGCTGAAGGCCCCGCCGGGCGGCTCGGGTGACGCCTGGGCGTCGGCGTCCGCGACCGGCGTCGCGGATCCGATGAGCCGCCGCAGCGGCGGGCCGTGCTCGACGCGTGCGGGGAACGGGTCCGCCGAGGTGCGGCGGGCGAGGGCTGCCGTGTCGAGCGGGGCGTGGGACGCGAGCAGCAGGACGTTGCCGAAGCGGCGTCCGCGCAGCACGGACGGTTCGGCGACCAGCGCGAGTTCGGTGAACACCGCGGCGAAGGTGGCCAACTGGGAGCCCATAAAGGCGAACGGAGCGCTGTCGGCGAGGTTCGCCGCGTAGATCCCGCCCGGTCTCAGGACGCGTTCGGCCGCTCGCGCGTACTCGACCGAGGTCACCTGCGCCGGCACCCGCGATCCGCCGAAGACATCGGCGATCAGCACATCGGCCGAGTCCGCGGGCGCCGCGTCGATCCAGGCGCGGGCGTCCGCCGCGTGCAGCGCGATGCCCGAGCCGTCGGGCAGGGGCAGTTGCTCCGCGACCAGGTCGAGCAGACCGCGGTCGAACTCCACCACGTCCTGCCGCGAGCCGGGCCGGGTCACCGCGGCGTAGCGCGGCAGGGTGAGGGCTCCGCCGCCGAGGTGCAGCAGATCGAGTGGCGTGCCCTCGTCGGCACAGGTGTCGATGACGTGGGCGAGCCGCCTGGTGTACTCGAACTCCAGATGCGTGGGCTCGTCCAGGTCGACGTACGACTGGGGAGCGTCGTCGACGGTGAGCAGCCAGGCCCGCTCGCGGTCGATGTCGGGCATCAGTCTGGCGGTGCCCCGGTCGACCTGGCGGACGACCGGTATCTGCTCGTTCACGGTCTCATTGTGCCCGGGCCGCCCGCGCCGGCAGGTGCGGGGACGGCCGGGGAGCGCCCGACACGTACCCGCCCGAGCATGCGTACCCGCCCGAGCGTGCCGGGACCGCGCCCGCGGAGAGCGACCGGCCCGCGCTCACTGTCTGCCGAGCCCGCGCCCGCGGGCAACCGCCCTTGCCGAGCGCGGGCACCGCTCGCCCGCTGCGTGGCGTGCCCGCGCCGCAGGCGCCCACGCGCGCCGAGCGGGAGCAACCGCCCCGCTCCGAGCGCCCCGCCGTCAGCCGGACCAGACCGCCGCCACCTCGTCGGCGTGCGCCACCGCCTGGGCCAGTCCCGCCCGTGCCGCGGGCGCCCGCCGGGCCGGGTCCAGGACATTGCGGCCGAACGCCTTCCGCGCCGCCCGGTCCGGGGTGATGACGGCGACGCGGGCCCCTTCGGCCCGCAGTCGCGCCGCCTGCACCCGCGCGGCCGGCACGGGTCCGCCGCCGATCGCCATCGGGGCCACCACGACGACCCTGCCGTACCCGGAGGCGAGATCCGCGTTGGAGGACGACCGCACTCCGCCGTCGATGAACAGCCGGCCGTCGATCTCCATGGGCGGCCAGACCCCCGGCACCGCGCAGCTCGCGGCCACCGCGTCCACGAGTCCGACCCCGCTGTCCCGGTCGAAGGGGCGGAACTCGCCCGTGGCGGCGTCGACGGCCGTCACCACGAGCCGCCGTTGCTCGGGC
This sequence comes from Streptomyces sp. AM8-1-1, assembly GCF_032229325.1. Taxonomy (NCBI): domain Bacteria; kingdom Bacillati; phylum Actinomycetota; class Actinomycetes; order Kitasatosporales; family Streptomycetaceae; genus Streptomyces; species Streptomyces sp. AM8-1-1. Next base: position 7,050,612 of record NZ_CP135086.1, on the reverse strand, counting down.
CACTCGTGCGACAGCAGCCGCCGGGCAATGACCTCCCGGCGCCCTGCCCCGCCGTCCGTCCCGGACTTGAGCGCCATCTTTCCCATACGGATGCCGTACGACGTGCTGTCCCGCGCACGCAGCACGGTCCAGGCGTAGCGGGCCAGCATCGCGGGCCCCATGCTCGCGGTGATCTCTCCTTCGGGGGAGACGAGTTGACGCTCGTACAGCTCCGGGAGCTCCAGCAGCCCGGAGACGAGCTGCGCGCCCACGACCGAGCCCGCCGAGGTACCGATCACCGTGTCGGCGCCGGTCACGTCAACGCCCGCCCGTGCGAGTCCGTGCAGGATGCCGATCTCCCAGCCGATGCCGGTGAGACCGCCACCGCCGAGCACCAGGGCCGTGTCGCCCATCGCCGCCGCCTTCCACCGAGGTGTGTGGCAGCAGCGTAGGCGCAGGTGGCCGGTCCTCGTACGGTGCGTACGAGGACCGGCCACGCGCCTCACCCGGAGGCGGCAGCCCTCACCCGCCGGCGACCTCGGTCACCGTGCCGGCGCCGACCGTGCGGCCGCCCTCGCGGATGGCGAAGCCGAGTCCGGCCTCCAACGGGATGTCACGTCCCAGCTCGACGGTCATGGTGACCGTGTCGCCGGGCTGCGCGACGGCCCGCTCGCCGAGGTCGACGTCCCCGACGACGTCCGCGGTGCGGATGTAGAACTGCGGCCGGTAGCCGGTGGAGACCGCTGTTCTGCGGCCGCCCTCCTTGGCCGAGAGCACATACACCTGGGCGGTGAAGTGCCGGCTCGGCGTGACACTGCCGGGCGCGGCCACCACATGGCCGCGGCGCACCGCGTCGCGCGGCAGTCCGCGCAGCAGCAGCGCGACGTTGTCTCCGGCCTCGGCGGACTCCATCGGCTTGCCGAAGGTCTCCAGACCGGTGACGACCGTCTCGGTGTCCGCGCCGAGCACCTGCACACGGTCGCCGACGCGCACCGTGCCCCGCTCGACGGCGCCGGTGACGACCGTCCCGCGCCCGGTGATGGTCAGGACGTTCTCCACCGGGAGCAGGAACGGCGCGTCGGTGTATCTGACGGGCATCGGCACATAGGTGTCGACGGCGTCGAGCAGCGCCTCCACGGCGGCGGTCCAGCGTGGGTCGCCCTCCAGCGCCCTGAGTCCGGAGACCCGGACGACCGGTGCGGCCTCGCCGCCGTAGCCGTGCGCGGTGAGCAGCTCGCGGACCTCCAGCTCGACCAGGTCGGTCAGCTCGTCGTCGCCCGCGTCGGCCTTGTTCAGCGCGACGACGATGTGGTCGACACCGACCTGACGGGCCAGCAGGACGTGCTCGGCCGTCTGCGGCATGACCCCGTCCAGCGCGGAGACGACCAGGATCGCCCCGTCGAGCTGGGCGGCACCGGTGACCATGTTCTTGACGTAGTCGGCGTGCCCGGGCATGTCCACGTGCGCGTAGTGCCGGGTGTCCGTCTCGTACTCGACGTGCGCGATGTTGATGGTGATGCCCCGCTGCGCCTCCTCCGGCGCCCGGTCGATGCGGTCGAAGGACACGTAGGAGGTACTGCTCCCGGAGCGCTCGGCGAGCACTTTCGTGATGGCGGCGGTCAGCGTGGTCTTGCCGTGGTCGACATGGCCCATGGTGCCGATGTTGAGGTGCGGCTTGGTACGTACGTATGCCGTCTTGGGCATGGCTGTTTCCTCGGACTTCCTCGGAGTGCGAAGCGTGATGAGGACCCCTGGGCCTTGCCGACCCTCCCCCTGTGGGGTCCGCCGGACGTTCCGGGAAGGGTCAGCTTCGGGCGCCGCCGAACGGCGCCGCGGCAGCGGCTGCGTCCGCCGTGAGGAATGCGGCAGCCTTCGGCGCGTCCGCGACTGCGGACGGCGCTGCGAGGAAGGCGTACCGGAACATGAGGACGATGTTCGCCCACGGCCCGCGCCGCGTCGAATGGTTTTCCGCGTACGGGAGTTCAGCGGGCGCGGGGTCTGCGTGGACACAAGGTCAGCAGGTCACAGGTTCTTCAGCGCTTCCCGTACGGACAGCGGCGAGAGCCTCTCCCGCGCGGAGTCGACGAACTCCCGTACGGCGTCGGGGTCGGTCTTGGCGTACTCCCGCAGGCACCAGCCGATCGCCTTGCGGATGAAGAAGTCGGGGTGGTCGGCCCGGCGCAGGCAGTACCCGAAGAGACGGTCGGTGTCGGTGGAGTCCTTGTAGCGCAGTTGGTGCAGCAGCGCGGTGCGGGCGACCCACAGATCGTCGTCGTCGATCCAGGTGTCCATGTCGGTCCTGAGTACTGGGTCGGCCGCGACGAGCGGTCCGACGACATGTGCGGCGAGCGCGTCGACGGTGTCCCACCAGGAGACGGTGGTGACGAGCCGGCGGACGACGGGCAGAAAGCCGGAGGAGCACCGTCGGACGTGTCGGCGCAGATAGTCGGCGGCGAAGTAGGCGTACTCCCGCTCGGGCAGCGCCCAGCAGCGCAGTGCGATCGCCGTGCAGTCGGTCTCGTCCGGCGCGGGCAGCCCTGCGAGCACGGTGCGGGACAGAACACGCCGCTCGGCGGTGTAGATCCCGAGGAAGGGCGCGACCCCCTTCATGTACGCGGCGGCGCCCGCCGCCCGGACCGGATCGGCCCCGGTGGGGTACAGCGCGGTCAGTCGTTCCATGACCGTGTCGGCGAGCTCGCTGCGTGGTACCGCGGGGGTCATGCGTCACAGATTACGGCGATCACATCCCTATGTCGGTTACTGTCTCCGGATGTTCGAGCCAGTCCCCAGGCCCGCTTCCCCACTCGCCGTCCGCTGCACCCGGGTGTTGTTGTCCCCCTGGTCGCGGCTGTCGCTGCTGGTCCTCATGCTGGTGACCGCGGCGGCACTGGTCCTCCTGTACGAGCCACAGAGACTCCTCTCCGGCGGCTTCCCGGCCCAACTCGGCGGCGCCGCCGCGGTGATGCTGTTCGCAGTGGCGTACGGCGCGTGCACCGCCGCCTTCGTACCGCGGCCGTTGCTCAACCTGGCGGCGGGCGCACTGTTCGGCTCACAGGCCGGTCTCGTCTCGGCGATCGCCGGCACGGTGATCGGTGCGGGCATCTCCTTCACCCTCGGCCGTCTGCTCGGACAGGAGGCGCTGCGGCCGCTGTTGAAGGGCCGCTGGCTCAAGGCCGCGGACACCCAGCTCAGCACGCACGGCTTCCGCTCGATGCTGGCGATCAGGCTCTTCCCCGGTGTGCCCTTCGCCGCGGCCAACTACTGTGCGGCCGTCTCCCGCATGGGCTACGTCCCGTTCCTGCTGGCCACCGGCCTGGGCTCGATCCCGAACACCGCGGCGTACGTCGTCGCGGGCAGCCGGGCCGGGTCACCGACGTCGCCCGTGTTCCTGATCGCGATGGGCTTCATCGTGGTCACGGGTCTCGGCGCCGCCGCCGTCGCCTGGCGCAAGCGCCATCGTCTGCCGAGCGGTTGACCCTCCGAGGCACAGCTCGCGCCGGTGCACTGCCAGGGCCCGAGGCACAGCCCGTCGTCGAGGGACGCTAGGCTGCCTCAGACCTGGCGCATGATCGAGAACGCTACGCGCCGCCTGACCGTGATCATTCTTGGATGGCGTAGTTTTCCATGTCTTGGTTCGAATCATTCATCCTCGGGCTCGTCCAGGGGCTGACCGAATTCCTGCCCATCTCCTCCAGCGCGCATCTGCGGCTCACCGCGGCGTTCGCCGGATGGCACGACCCGGGCGCGGCGTTCACCGCGATCACTCAGATCGGCACCGAGGCGGCCGTCCTGATCTACTTCCGCAAGGACATCGCGAGGATCGTCTCGGCATGGTTCCGCTCGCTCACCGACAAGTCGATGCGCAGCGACCACGACGCCCAGATGGGCTGGCTGGTCATCGTCGGCTCGATCCCGATCGGCGTGCTGGGCATCACGCTCAAGGACCAGATCGAGGGCCCGTTCCGTGATCTGCGCCTCATCGCCACCACGCTGATCGTGATGGGCATCGTCCTCGGTATCGCCGACCGGCTCGCCGCCCGCGACGAGACCGGCGGCAAGCACCGCGCCATCAAGGAGCGCAAGACGCTGCGCGAACTGAGCGTCAAGGACGGTCTGATCTTCGGTATCTGCCAGGCGATGGCCCTCGTCCCCGGTGTCTCCCGGTCCGGCGCCACCATCAGCGGTGGTCTGCTGATGGGCTACACCCGTGAGGCCGCGGCCCGCTATTCGTTCCTGCTGGCCATCCCCGCCGTGCTCGCCTCCGGCGCCTACGAGCTCAAGGACGCGGGCGAGGGCCATGTGTCCTGGGGGCCCACCATCTTCGCGACGTTCATCGCGTTCGGTGTGGGCTACGCCGTCATCGCCTGGTTCATGAAGTTCATCACTACCAAGAGCTTCATGCCCTTCGTCATCTACCGGGTGATTCTGGGAATTGCCCTGTTCATCCTGGTCGGAACGGACACTTTGAGCCCTCACGCGGGCGAGTCGGGCGACTGACGCCACATGCCGAAGGGGCGACGCGCCGCTCGGGCCCGTCGTAGCCTGTTCGCCATGTCCACCCTTCGACCCGAACCCGAGACCGCCCTGTCCGCCACCGAGCTGAACGCCCGCATCCGAGAGCTGTGGGCCGACGGGCAGCTGCCCGACGACCGGCGCCCGGAGTACGAGGCGCTCGTGGTGAAGTGGGCGGCCGCGGCTCTCGAAGGCGTGGGGCGAGCGGCCTGACGTCCGCGCGCAGCGGGCGCGTGGATCATGAGGTCCCCGCGCTCGGCTAGCCTGGCTGCACGATGAACCGTCTGACCACGTCCTGGGGCGACCTCCGGCTCGCCCGCTTCCCCGAAGATCCCCGCGACACCCTCCGCGCATGGGACGCCGCCGACGAGTACCTGTTGCGCAGGCTCGAGGGGATCGACGACGCGGATCCGGCGGACCTGTCCGGCACCGTGGTCGTGGTGGGCGACCGGTGGGGTGCTCTCACCGCATCGCTCGCCGCGCACGACCCCGTACAGATCACCGACTCGTACCTCGGCCAGGAGGCCACCCGCGCGAATCTGGCGCGCAACGGCATCGACGCCGCCTCCGTGCGGCTGCTCTCCGCCCGGGACACTCCGCCCGAGCGCATCGACGTCCTGCTCGTCCGGGTACCCAAGAGCCTCGCGCTCCTGGAGGACCAGCTGCACCGGCTCGCGCCCGCCGTGCACGCCGGCACCCTGGTCATCGGTACCGGCATGGTGAGTGAGATCCACACCTCGACGCTGCGGCTGTTCGAGCGGATCATCGGTCCGACGCGGACCTCGCTCGCGGTGAAAAAGGCGCGGCTCATCTTCTGCACGCCCGACCCCGCGCTGGCCCCCGGGCCCAGCCCCTGGCCGGTGCGCTACGCCCTGCCCGACGGCATCGGTGTGCTGGCGGGCCGCTCCGTCACCAACCACGCGGGCATCTTCTGCGCCGACCGTCTCGACATCGGCACCCGGTTCTTCCTGCGCCATCTGCCGGAGCGCAGCGGGCCCGCCCATGTGGTGGACCTCGGCTGCGGCAATGGCGTGGTCGGCACCGCCGCCGCTCTCGCCGGGCCGGAGACCTCGGTGACCTTCGCCGACGAGTCCTTCTCCGCGGTGGACTCCGCACGGGCCACCTACCGCGAGAACGTCGCCGACGCGTCGAGGGCGAGCTTCCTCGTGGGGGACGGACTCGCGGAGCTCGCGGACGGCTCGGCCGATCTCGTCCTGAACAATCCGCCGTTCCATTCGCACCGGGCGACGACGGACTCGACGGCCCGACGGATGTTCGGTGACGCCCGCCGCGTCCTGCGGCCCGGCGGCGAGCTGTGGGTGATCGGCAACCGGCACCTCGGGTACCACGTACGGCTGCGTCGGCTCTTCGGCAACTGTGAGGTCGTGGCGAGCGACCCGAAGTTCGTGGTCCTGAAGGCTGTCCGGCCCTAAGGGCCGTCGTTCCGGACGGCCGAGATCCACCGTTTGCCGAACGGACGCGGGTGACGGGTGCGCACGGCTCTTGGCCTGGGGCCCCGGCTGCCCGAGACTGACCCGATGACGCAGCGCGTGGATCTCGCGACGATGATGGACCGCCTCGCCATCGACGAACTGGTCACCGGTTACGCGGTGGCCGTGGACGACGCCGACTGGAACGCCTACCGGGCCTTGTTCACCGGGGACGGGCGGGCCGACTACCGCAGTTCCGGCGGGATCGAGGGCTCCGCCGCCGAGGTCGCCGACTGGCTGGCGGAGACGATGCGCGTCTTTCCCGTACGCCAGCACCTGATCGTCAACCGGCGCGTGCACATCCAGGATCTGGGGGGCTATCCGGGTGACGGCGCCGAGCTCCAGGCCGACTATGTGAATCCGATGCGGATGGAGTCGGGCGACGACTTCGTGTCCGGCGGCCGCTACACCTTCCATGTGCTCCGTACGGACGAGGGCTGGCGGCTGAACCATGTGCTGATCGCCGAGAAGTGGCGGCGCGGCACGGGAGCGCTTGCCGACAGCAGATAGGGGCACGCTGTCGGTGCGGGACCCCCTCGCGCACACTGGAGAGGGACGGCTCGCGGCCCGTCGGGGCGGTCCCTTCCAGGCAGGACGAGGAGGCGCGTCATGCGGATTCCGGTCGGCCGGAGCCGGCGGGAGGGCAGCGCGCCCCGACGACGGACCGGAGACGACGCGGGGTGGCAGCGCGCCCGGCGACTCGTCGGAGCCCCCCGCGGGCGTGCGGTCGCCGCCGTGCTGGCCGGTGCGCTGCCCGCGCTCGCCTTCCCCGAGCCGTCGCTCTGGTGGTTCGCCTATGTGGCGCTGGTGCCGTGGATGCTGCTGGTGCGCACGGCGCCGACCGGGCGCCGGGCGGCGCTGGAGGGCTGGCTCGGCGGCCTGGGCTTCATGGTCGCCGTGCATCACTGGCTCATGCCGAGCCTCCATGTGTTCATCGTCGTGCTGGCCGCACTGCTGGGGCTGCTGTGGGCGCCTTGGGGGTGGCTGGTCCGCTCCCTGCTCGGCGGTATGCCGTCACCGGCGCGGGCCGCGGCGGCTCTCGCCGTGGTCCCCTCCGGGTGGCTGATGGTCGAACTGGCCCGCTCCTGGGAGGGGTTGGGTGGTCCGTGGGGGCTGCTCGGCGCCAGCCAGTGGGAGGTCTCCCCCGCCCTGCGGCTGGCGTCGGTGGGCGGTGTGTGGCTGGTCAGCCTGCTCGTGCTGGCGGTGAACACCGCGGTGACCGTGCTGATCGCGGTACCGAGGGCCCGCACCACCGCGGTGGGCGGCACGGTCGCCTGTGCGCTGGCCACCACGGCGGCATGGATGTGGGCGCCGCAGCCGGAGTCGTCGGGCCGGACCCGGATCGCGGTCGTCCAGCCGGGGGTGATCAACGGCATCGGCGGCGAGGACAAGCGCTTCGAGCGCAGCGAGCGGCTGACGCGTGAGCTGGCCGGCCAGGACGTCGACCTGGTCGTCTGGGGCGAGAGCAGTGTGGGCTCGGACCTGCGCGAACGCCCCGATCTGGCGGCGCGTCTCGCGGTGCTGTCGCGCGCGGTCGGCGCCGATCTGCTGGTCAATGTCGACGCCCGGCGGGTGGACGCCTCGGGGCAGAGCGGGATCTTCAAGAGCTCGGTCCTGGTCGGTCCGCAGGGACCGACCGGTGACCGCTACGACAAGATGCGTCTGGTGCCGTTCGGTGAGTACATCCCGGCGCGTGATCTGCTCGGCTGGGCGACCTCGGTGGGCAAGGCGGCCGGCGAGGACCGGCTGCGCGGCACGCGTCCCGTGGTGATGGTGCTGCCGGGCGAGGGCGCCGACCGGCTGCGCCTCGGTCCACTGGTCTGCTTCGAGTCGGCGTTCCCCGACATGAGCCGCAGGCTCACCCGCGACGGCGCCCAGGTGCTCATCGCCCAGTCGGCGACGTCGTCCTTCCAGAACAGCTGGGCGCCGGAGCAGCACGCGTCGCTGGCGGCCCTGCGGGCGGCGGAGAGCGGGCGGCCGATGGTGCACGCCACGCTCACCGGTGTCAGTTCGGTCCACGACGCGCACGGCGGCCGGGTGGGTCAGCCGCTCGGTACGGACGAGAGCACGGCGGCGGTCTACGACATACCGCTGGCGCGCGGGACGACGGCGTACGTGCGGTTCGGCGACTGGGCGGTGTACGGCGCGCTCGCCGTGCTGGCCCTGTGGCTGGCGGCCGAGGGCGCGCGGGCGGTCAGGCGGCCTGCTCGAGAGCCCGAAGCACCACCCGTTCGCACAGTTCGTGAGTCCTCAGGGCGTCCTGGGCACTGAGGAACTTCCCCGCGCGCACCGCTTCGAGGAATGACGTCACCGACTGCTCGATACCGCGCTGGCGGGCCACCGGCACCCAGTCGCCGCGCCGTCGCACGCTCGGCTGCCCCTTGTGGTCGACGACTTCGGCGAGGTTGCGCACCTCGCGCTTGGTGTCCTGGCCGGACACCTCGAGGATCTCCTCGGCGGAGCCGCTCATCCGGTTCATGGTGCCGATGGCGGTGAATCCCTCGCCGGAGAGTTGAAGGACGACGTGGTGCATCCGCCCGTCGACGATGCGGGCCCGCACATCGCTGTGCTCGACCGTGCCGGGGGCGAGGAAGCGCAGCGTGTCGACGACATGGATGAAGTCGTCGAGCACGAGGGTGCGGGGGTCCTCGGGGAGGCCGACGCGGTTCTTCTGCATCAGGATCAGGTCGCGCGGGTGCTCCAGGCACTGCGCGTACCCCGGCGCGAATCGCCGGTTGAAGCCGACGGCCAGGCTGGTGCCGCGCGATTCGGAGAGGTCCACCAGCCGTTCGGATTCGGCGAGTTCGTACGCGAGAGGCTTGTCGACGTACGTGGGCACACCCGCCTGGAGGAGACGGCCGACGATCTCCGCGTGCGCCGCTGTCGGCGCGTGCACGAAGGCGGCGTCGAGGCCCTGTTCCAGCAGCCGGCCGAGGTCGGTGTGGCGCTGACCGGCGGGGATGCGGTGCGTCTCGGCGACCCTGGTCAGGGTGGCCGGTGTGCGGGTCTGCAGATGCAGTTCGATGCCTGGAAGGGCGCCCAGCACGGGCAGATAGGCCTTCTGCGCGATGTCGCCGAGTCCGATGCAGCCGACCTTCACGGGGCCTCCCTCACGCTGTGTCCTCGCCCGTGTGCCTGGTCAGCATACGGGCGCCGGGGCGGCTGCCAGTCGGCGATGCCGTCGAAGGTCCGCAGTACGACGCCCGGCCCGAGCCGGGAGACCGCGGACATCAGGGTGTTGCGCGCGGCGACGGCCGGCCGGCCGGTCAGCGACATCGCCCGGGCGACCCGCGCCGACTTGCGGACGACTGCGGTGGTCCGCGGGAGCCGGTCCGCGCTGTAGGCGGCGAGGCCCGCGCCCAGGTCGGCTCCGGGGGCGACGTGATGGGCGAGGACGATGCCGTCCTCGATCGCCTGGTTACCGCCCTGACCCAGGGTGGGCGCCATGGCGTGGGCGGAGTCGCCGACGAGGACGGTCCGGCCGCTGTGGAAGGCGGGCAGGGGGTCGATGAGGTGGTGGACGTCGTTGCGCAGCACCTGACGCGGGTCCGCGGCAGCGATGACGGCCGGCACCGGGTCGTGCCAGTCCCCGAACCGGCGCAGGAGTTCGGCCTTCTCGTCGTCCGCCCGGTCGCCGGCGGGTGCGACGGCCGCCGCGTACGCGTAGATCCTGCCGTCCTTGAGCGGCTGGGTGCCCCACAGGGTGCCGGCGCCCCAGCTCTCGTGCGGTGCGAAGGGCCTGCCGAGGCCCGGGACCACGACACGCCAGGTGGTGAATCCCGAGTAGGCCGGGCCCTGATGGGCGGGGAACAGCGCGGTGCGGACGGCCGAGTGGATTCCGTCGGCGCCGACGACGAGGTCCGCCTCGAACTCCGCGTCCGCTGTGGCGACGCGGGCCGGGCGTCCGTCCGCGGCGCCGGGGTCGGTGAGCCGGGCCTCGCTCGCGGTGTGCACGGCCCCCGCGGGCAGCAGGGCGGCGATGCGGTCGACCAGGGTGGCCCGGTGAAGAAGGACCAGGGGCCCGCCGAAGCGTTCTGCGGCGGCCGCGCTGTTCGTGCGGGCGAGCCATCGGCCGCGCGGGGTGCGCATCCCGCCGTCGCCCTGCCACGCGGACAGCTCCCGGATGTCGTCGCCGAGGCCGATGACGTCGAGCGCACGCAGACCGTTGGGGGCGAGTCCGATGCCGGCGCCGACCGGCTCCAGGGAGGCGGCCTGTTCCAGGACGGTGACCTGCCAGCCGCTTCGGTGCAGGGCCACGGCGACGGTCAGGCCGCCGATTCCACTGCCGATGACGACGGCACGGGGGTCGGACATGGCTCCTCCTCACATGCGCACTACATATGTAGTGACACGCCGAGCGTACTACAACTGTAGTTGCGCGGGTAGGTTGGGCCCATGGCAGAACGCACCACTCCCGGCACCTCCCGCGCCGATCTGATCGCCGATGCCGCGCTCGCACTGCTCGCCGAGCGCGGTATGCGCGGCCTCACCCACCGGGCGGTGGACGAGGCCGCGGGCCTCCCCCAGGGCTCGACGTCCAATCACGCCCGCACCCGGCTGGCCCTCCTGGAGGCCGCGGTACGGCGCCTGGCGGACCGCGAGGCGGCCGTTCTGACACCCGGCGAGCTGTCGGCCGCGGGCCACGGCGGCGGGGGCCTGGCGGACGCCCTGGCCCTCGCGCTGCACCGCTATCTCACGCGCCATCGCGAACTGCTCGTCGCCCGCTACGAACTCGCCCTGGAGGCCACCCGCAGACCGGAGCTGCGTGAGTACTACGACGCGGCGGGCAGCCGCTTCCGGACCATGCTGAACGCCCTGATGACAGCGGCCGGTTCACCGGAGCCGGAGCGCCATGCGCTGTCCCTGGTGGCCTGGTGCGAGGGGCTGATGTTCGCCTGCGCCGTGGGGTCGTACCACGCGGCCGTCCCCGACCGTGCGGAGCTGCGCACGGGGTTCACCGAGCTGCTGCGGGGGATGCTCGGCGAAAATGCCGTGGCGGGCGGCGGGCCGGTCCTCCAGGATGATCGCCATGACGAGACCTGAGCGCACCGAACCGTCCACCACCGCAGACGAACAGGCCATGTTGACGGGCTGGTTGGAGTTCCACCGCGAGACGCTGGAGTTGAAGTGCGCGGGGCTCACCGACGAGCAGCTGCGCGAGCGGTCCGTGCCACCGTCCGGGATATCGCTGCTGGGACTCGTACGGCACATGGCGGAGGTCGAGCGCGGCTGGTTCCGCGACGTCTTCGCCGGCGAGGACGTCCCCACGCTCTACTGCGAGGAGGACCGGGACGGGGACTTCCACGTCACGGACAAGGACACCTGGTCGGACGCCCGCACCGCATGGCAGGCGGAGATCGCGCGTGCCCGCGAGCTGGTCGCGGGCCGCTCACTGGACGATGTCGCGGCCGGCACCACCCGTTCCGGCAGGGCGTTCAACCTGCGGTGGATCATGACGCACATGATCGAGGAGTACGCCCGCCACAACGGCCACGCCGACCTGGTACGGGAGCGGATCGACGGCGCCACGGGCGACTGACCCCGCCCGACGCCCGCGACCGCGGCCGGGCCGATGTCACTCGTGAGGGGCATGGTGGAGCGATCGGGCGGTGAACCGGGCCGACGACCAGCAGAGTTGATCGCGTGCAGCGATCATCGACGCGGCGGCCACCGACCGCCGCGAAACTCCTGGTTGGAGTGGCCGTCTGGGCCGCGTGGGGCCTGTCCGTGACGGGCTGCGTGTCCGTGGACGCGGGGCCCACTCCGATCCCCGCACCGGCCGGGAGCCGCCCGGCGCAGGTGGTGGAGCCCCGGATCGGTCAGGCTCCCGCGCGCGAGGCCCTGGCACCGCCGGCAGCACGGAAGACGCCTTCCCCGCCCCCTGCGGCGCCGTCGTCCGCGTCGGCCGTACCACGCCGCCACGGCCCCTCTGCCGTCCCGACCCGGCAGACGGGGCCGACACCTCCGACGCCCCGGACGCTGCCGTCCGTCGCGCCGACGTCGCGGCCCGACGTCTGCGCCCTGAGCGAGGGCTACGGGAGCTGGCGACCGGACAGCGCGCAGGCACGCATCTGCCGGGAGGCATACGGACGTTGAGCCGGCCCACTGGCATGCGGAGGATTCCGGCCCGATCGGTCGGCGCCCGCCGGTCCGCCCGGGGCCCTGCACGGCCCTCCGGCCCCTTCCCGGCAGCGCAGGGTCCTGATCCCGGCCCGGGCCCGCCGACGCGGCCCAGAGCCCTGCCGGCACGCCTGGCGGGACCCGGCGGCACGGGACCCGTGCGCCTCAGTCGGTGCGCAGCCTCAGCTCCAGGCGTTCGATGGCCGCGCGGACCCCTCGGCCGTATCCGTCGTCGCCGAGAGCGTCGGTCGCGGAGCGAGCCCGGTCAAGATGGATCCGGGCCGCCTGCGGCCGGTGCAGCTTCACATAGTCGGCGGCGAGGTTGAGGTGGAGCGAGGGGTAGAAGGCCCGCACCGCGAGCCCGGCCTGGTGGGCGGCGGTCCGCTGCTCGCTCAGCCCCTCCGCCGCCGCCAGTGCCCGCAGGTCCCACTCCAGCTCGTCCACCGGATCGTCCTGGGTGTCCGCCATGTAGTGCGCGAGGGTGCACCGGTGGAGGGGTTCCCCCGCGTCGCCGATCTCCGCCCACAGCGTGCCGAAGCGATTGCGGGCCTCTTCGCGGTCACCGCCGTGCAACAGCATGATCGCCTGCCCGATCCGGGTCATGACGGCGTCCCCCGACGCCTCCTGCTGCTCCACCACTGCCGCCTCCCGCATCCGTGCGCCCGACGTGCGACCGTGGCGCCGGCCGCTCGGCCTGACGCCACGATCACGACGCTAGCCGCCGCCACCGACAATGCCGCACAGGCTCGGGCAGGTGGCCCGTGCCTGTCAGCCGGGTGCGCGAACGGTCAGCCGAGGTCGGGGATACGCCAGTCGATGGGCGCGTGGCCCTGTGCGGCGACGGCCTCGTTGATCTGGGTGAACGGCCGGGATCCGAAGAACCTCTTCGCCGACAGCGGTGAGGGGTGGGCGCCCTTCACCACCACATGGCGCTGCTCGTCGATCAGCGGAAGCTTCTTCTGCGCGTAGTTCCCCCACAGGACGAACACGGCCGGGTCCGGGCGCGAGGCCACGGCGGTGATCACCGCGTCCGTCACCTTCTCCCACCCCTTGCCCTTGTGGGAGTTGGCCTCGCCGGCGCGAACGGTCAGCACCGCGTTGAGCAGCAGCACGCCCTGCTCCGCCCACGGCATCAGATAGCCGTTGTCCGGGATCGGGAGGCCCAGCTCGGCCTGCATCTCCTTGTAGATGTTCCGCAGGGAGGGCGGGGTCTTGACGCCCGGCCGCACCGAGAAGCAGAGCCCGTGGCCCTGCCCTTCGCCGTGGTACGGGTCCTGGCCGAGCACCAGCACCTTGACCCGGTCGTAGGGCGTGGCGTCCAGCGCGGCGAAGACCTCCTCGCGCGGCGGGTACACCGGGCCCCTGGCGCGCTCGTCCTCGACGAAGTCGACGAGCTCCTTGAAGTACGGCTTCTGCAGCTCGTCGCCGAGGACGCCGCGCCAGGACTCGGGCAGCATGTCGGTGTCGGTCACGTCAACAACCTCCGGGATGCGATCACTTACCGACCACAGAACCTACCCGGAGGCACTGACAACGGGTCCTACCAGCTGGCCTTGCGGTACAGCTCCCACATCTGCATGACCGTCTGCGGGTCGAGGGCGAGCTCGCCACCGCCGATCTCCTCGCTGGCGGCGACGTACAGCTTGCCCTGCCACAGCGGCAGCAGCCGGACGTCGTCGACGAGGATCTCCTGGGCCCGCTCGAACTCGGTCGTGACCGCGCCACGGTCGCTCTCCCGCCGGGAGGCGGGCAGCAGCGTGTCGGTGATCTCCTTGTTCTCGTACGGCGTGCTCAGCACGTTCTTCTCGCCGACGAACGGCGCGATGAAGTTGTCCGGGTCCGGGAAGTCCGGGAACCAGCCACGGCCGAAGACGGGGTAGGAGCCGGACTTGTAGCCCTGCTGGAACTCCTTCTCCGACTTGCCCTGGATCGTGATCTTGAACAGACCGGACGCGTCCAGCTGCCTCTTGAGCTCGCGGAACTCCAGCGCCGTCGCCGAGCCGTAACGGTCGGTGGTGTACCAGAAGGTCAGCGGCACCGGCTTGTCGATGCCGGCGTCCTCCAGGATGTCCTTGGCCTTGGCCACGCTCGGATCGCCGAAGCGGTCGAAGTACTCCGTCGTGTGGCCCGCGATGCCCTTCGGAACCATCGAGTACAGCGGCTCGGAGGTGCCCTGGTAGACCTTGTTCACCAGCGCGCCGCGGTCCACGATCTGGGCGATCGCGCGCCGCACGGGCAGCTTGCCCGCCATCGGGTCCTTGGAGTTGAAGACCAGGTAGCGGATGTCGGCGCCGACGGTCTCGACGAGCTGCAGGTGATCGTTCTCGGGGAGCTTCTGCTGGAGTTCGACGACCTCGGGCGCGGTCAGACCGCGGTAGATCGCGTCGATCTCCTTCTTCTTGAGGGACTTGACCATCACGTCGGAGTCACCGAAGTAACGGATCGTGACGGCGTCGTTCTTGCGCTTGGCGAAGCCCTCGTAGGTGTCGTTGCGGGTCAGCTCCGCCTTGTCGCCCTTGTTGTACGAGTCCAGCACGTAGGGACCGGACCCGGTCAGCCCGCCGTCCTCGCGGAGCTTGTCCGCCGGGTACTCCTTCGGCGGCACGATCGACATGGCGGGCGTGGCGAGGATGAACGGGAACGTGGCGTCCGGGGACTTCAGGCGGAAGCGCACCACACGGTCGCCGGACGTCTCGACCTTGTCGAGGGAACCGAGCAGACCGTTGGGGCCACCCTGCACATCGATCTTCTGGATCCGGTCGATCGAGTGCTTCACGGCGGCGGCGTCGAGCGTGTCACCGTTGGAGAACTTCAGCCCCGAGCGCAGCTCGCACTCGAAGACCTTGTTGGCCGGATCCATGAACTGGCACTTCTTCGCCGCATCGGGCTGCGGCGTCGTACTGCCGGTCGGGAAGCTGACGAGCGTCTGGAAGACGTTTCGGAACAACTCCCACGAACCGTCCCAGGCAGCGGCAGGATCGAGCGTCGTGGGCTCACTCGTCGTACCGACTGAAATCTTCTGCTTGCCGTCCGCTTCCGCATCGGAGAACAGACCGCATCCCGCCAGCAGAGATATGGACGCTAGGGCTGCAGCGGCCTGCAGACAGGTCCGGTAGAACACGTGCACGCTCCTCGTTCAGCCATGGGTCGGCCGACCATACCGCAGCGCCCTGCCGGGTCAACCTAAAAGCCCGGCAGGGCACTTGGTTCATTCATGAACAAAACGGTTCAGTTCGCTCAGTGCACGCCCGCATTGAGGAAGATACCGCCGTCGACGACCAGAGTCTGGCCCGTGATCCAGTCCGACTGGTCCGACGTGAGGAACGCGGCGGCACCGCCGATGTCCTCGGGCACACCGAGCCGTGCCAGCGGGTAGGCCGCGGCCGCCTCGGCCTCCCGGCCCTCGTACAGCGCCTCGGCGAACTTCGTCTTGACCACGGCGGGCGCGATCGCGTTCACCCGCACGCCGGGGGCGAACTCATGGGCCAGCTGGAGGGTCAGATTGACCATGGCCGCCTTGCTCATCCCGTACGCGCCGATGAAGGGCGAGGGCGAGATGCCGGCGACGGACGCGATGTTCACGATCGCACCGCCGTTCTCCTTCTGCCACGCCTTCCAGGTCTGCTGGGCGAAGCCGAGGGCCGAGATCACGTTGGTCTCGTAGACCTTGCGCGCGACGTTCAGATCGAGATCGGCCATCGGCCCGAAGACCGGGTTGGTGCCGGCGTTGTTCACCAGGAAGTCGACCCGGCCGAACGCCTCCATGGTGCGCTCCACCGCGGCCGCCTGGTGGGCCTCGTCGTGGGCCTTGCCCGGGACGGCGATCACCCGGTCGGCGCCGAGCTTCTCCACGGCCTCCTTGAGGGCGTCCTCGCCACGGCCGGTGATGCACACCCGGTCGCCGCGGGCGACGAGCGCCTCGGCGACTCCGTAGCCGATGCCGCGGCTCGCGCCGGTGACCAGCGCGACCTTTCCGCTGTCAGGTACTTCTGCGGTCATGTTCGTCGTCTCCCGATTCAGTTGAGCGGTCCGCCGGCGACGTACAGCACCTGGCCGGAGACGAAACCGGCGTCGTCGCCCGTGAAGAAGGCGATGGCGCCGGCGATGTCCTCGGGGTACCCCACGCGCTGGACCGGGATCTGCGTCGCTGCGGCGGCCTGGAACTCCTCGAAGCCCATGCCGACGCGCTCCGCCGTCTGGGCCGTCATCTCGGTGACGATGAACCCGGGCGCGACGGCGTTGGCGGTGATGCCGAACTTGCCGAGCTCCTTGGCGAGGGTCTTGGTGAAGCCCTGGAGACCGGCCTTGACGGCGGAGTAGTTGGCCTGGCCGCGGTTGCCGAGCGCCGAGCTGGACGACAGCGAGACGATACGGCCGAAGCCGGCGTCGACCATGTGCTTCTGGCACGCCTTGGCCATCAGGAACGCGCCCTTGAGGTGCACGTTCATGACGGTGTCCCAGTCGGACTCGCTCATCTTGAAGAGCAGGTTGTCGCGGAGCACGCCCGCGTTGTTCACGAGGATCGTCGGCGCGCCGAGCTCGGCGGCGACGCGCGCCACGGCGGCCTCCACCTGAGCGCTGTCGGAGACGTCGCAGCCGACGGCGAGCGCCGTGCCGCCCGCCGCGGTGATCTTCTCGACCGTGTCCTTGCAGGCCGCCTCGTCGAGGTCGAGTACGGCTACGGCACGGCCCTCGGCCGCCAGCCGGACCGCGGTGGCTGCGCCAATGCCGCGCGCCCCGCCGGTCACGACAGCGACGCGCTGCTCGGTGGTGGACATGCTGGTTCTCCTCGCCCTTGGATGCGGCTCATCCGGTACGTCCCGACGGATGAGCGACCGCTTAGTACCTTCAGCAGACGAGACGCTAGAAGCCATGGCACGCGGTGTCAACGGCCCACCGCGTGCGCCGGGTCACTCACCGTACGAGCAGCTCCAGCAACCGTTCGGCCTCGGCCTGCGGATCGGCGGTCAGCCCGGTGTGCACCGGGCCGGGCTGGACGACGGTCGAGCGCGGTGCGATCAGCCAGCGGAACCGGCGGCCGGCGTCGTCGCGGGACGCCTGACCCGCGTCGTCCCCGCCCCGGCAGACGCCCTCGACGGCGTGCAGAGCGGCTCGTACTCCCGTCACATCGGCATGCGGGTCCAGCGCCTTGAGCTTCACCTCGTCCAGGTGCGTACGGGCGGCGACGAAGGACCGGGCCCGGCAGTAGACCACCACGCCCGCGTTGAAGAACTCACCGCGCTCCACACGGGGCACGACCCGCAGCACCGCGTACTCGAAGACCTCACGCCCGCTCATTCGCCCGCCGCCTTCTGTGCCTTGGCCGGGTGCGGCCAGGGGGTCGGATGCCCGGTCAGCCAGCCGGGGGCCTGGGAGGGCCGGGGCTTGGAGGGCGCGGTCAGCGTGATCCGCTCGTGGATGGTGGCCGCGCGGGCGAGCAGCGGCTCGACATAGGCGCGCCGCAGGGCATCGGTGGTCTCGAAGCCGGGCTCGCCGACCAGCCACTCGTCGGGAACGTCCGCGGCGGCCTCGGTCAGCAGTTCCTCCGTCACGAGCGGTGCGAGCTCGGCAGCGGCGGCGGCGATGTCGGGCCGGAACGGCGCGAGCGCGTGGTCGGACGCGTCGTACGGCTTGGCGGCCGAGGCGGCCGCCCCGGGCCAGTTGTGGTGCCAGATCATGGTGGCTCCATGATCGATGAGCCACAGGTCCCCGTGCCACACCAGCATGTTGGGATTGCGCCACGAGCGGTCGACGTTGTTGATCAGCGCGTCGAACCAGACGACCTTGCCGGCCTCGGCCGGGTCCACCTCGTAGGCCAGCGGGTCGAAGCCGATCGAGCCCGGCAGGAAGTCCATGCCGAGGTTCAGTCCGCCGCTCGCCTTCAGCAGCTCCTGCACCTCCTGGTCGGGTTCGCCGAGGCCGATGACCGGGTCGAGCTGCATGGTGACCAGATCGGGCACGCGCAGACCGAGCCGGCGGCCCAGCCGGCCGCAGATGACCTCGGCGACCAGGGTCTTGCGGCCCTGCCCCGCGCCGGTGAACTTCATGACGTACGTGCCGAGATCGTCGGCCTCGACGATGCCGGGGAGTGAGCCGCCCTCACGCAGGGGCGTGACATAGCGGGTCGCTGTGACTTCGGGGAGCATGGCCCCACAGTACTTCGGGGCCAGGGGCAAGATCGCGAGCTTATTCGCTTGCTCCGCTCCTCCGGAACCTGAGCACGATGCCCCATGAGTGATCACGTCGAAGCCCCCGGCTTCCCCCGCCAGTTGGCCCGTACCCGCCGCTTCTCCCTCGGTGTCCCCCGGCTCTTCACCGTCTCGCCCGACGGCCTGCGTGTGCTCTTCGTCCGCGGCACGGCCGGCGACGACCCGGTGAGCCGGCTGTGGATCCACGAGGCGGGCAGGGAGCGCGTACTCGCCGATCCGGCAGCGCTCGGCGGGCGGGAGGAGGAACCCGAGGCCGAGAAGGTCCGCAGGGAACGCGCCCGGGTGACGTCCTCGGGAGTGGTGTCCTACGCGACCGACGCCGGCGGGGTACTCGTCGCCTTCGCGCTGGGCGGTGAGTTGTGGACGGTACGGACCGACGGAGGCGCACCCCGCCGGATCGCCACGGCCGGCCCGGTGGTCGATCCGCGTCCGTCGCCGGACGGCACGGCCGTCGCGTACGTCACCGGGGGTGCACTGCGTGCCGTGCGGACCGACGGATCGGAGGACCGGCTGCTCGCCGGCCCGGAGGAGCCGGAGGTGACCTGGGGCCTCGCGGACCATGTGGCGGCCGAGTCGATCGGACGGTCCCGGGGCTATTGGTGGTCACCCGGCTCGGACGCCCTGCTGGTGGCCCGGGTGGACAACTCCCGCGTCCAGCGCTGGTACATCGGCGACCCGTCCGAGCCGGCCAAGGAGCCGCGATCGGTCCGCTACCCGGCGGCGGGGACGGCGAACGCCGAGGTGTCCCTGCACATCGTGCGCCTCGACGGCACCGACCGGACCACGGCCGTACGGCTGCCGGCCGCCGCGGACGCGGAGACCCACGAGCCGGGGACCTGGACCGACACCGCCTTCGACTACGTCACCGCGGTGTCGTGGGACGCGCTCGGCCCGCTGGTGGAGGTCCAGACACGCGACCAGCGCACCGCCCAGCTGCTGGCCGTCGATCCGGAGTCGGGCGCGACCGAGGTCCTGCACACACGGCGCGATCCGGCGTGGGTTGACCTGGTGCCGGGCGCCCCCGGCCGCAGCTCGCCGGGCACTCCCATCCGCACCTTCGTCCGCCCGGACGGGACGCGGGGGCTGCGCGTCGGCGACGATGCCTCCCCGGCCGGACTGCACGTCCGCGCGGTGGTCGGCACGGTGGGCGAGCGGGTGTGGTTCACCGCGAACGAGGACCCCACCGAGGTCCATGTCTGGTGCTACGACCCGGCGTCCGGTTTCGTTCGCCTCAGCGAAGGCGCCGGTGTGCACACGGCCTGCGTCGGCGGGGACACCGTGGTCCTGGACAGCGTCACGGACGAGGGCCGCACGGTGACCGTCGTCCAAGCGGGCCGTCCGGCCGGGCGGATCGCCGTACTGGCCGAGCAACCGCTCGTCACCCCCCGGCCGGTGTTCCTCTCGCTCGGCAGGCGTGAACTGCGCAGCCGGCTCTACCTCCCCTCCTGGTACGAGCCGGGCTCGGCGCGACTGCCGGTGCTGCTCAACCCGTACGCGGGTCCCGGCATGCAGATCGTCGTCCGGGCCGGAGGGTGGTGGACGGCCGTGTCGCAGTGGTTCGCCGAGCAGGGCTTCGCGGTGCTCGTGACGGACGGCCGGGGCACGCCCGGCCGGGGCAGGGAGTGGGAGAAGGCGGTCCGGGGAGACCGGTTGACGCCCGCGCTCGACGACCAGATCGACGCCCTGCACGCGGCGGCGGAGCGGCATCCCTTCCTCGATCTGGACGCGGTCGCGATCCGTGGCTGGTCCTACGGCGGATATCTGGCGGCCGGAGCGGTGCTGCACCACCCCGAGGTGTTCCACGCCGCCGTCGCCGGCGCCGCCCCGACGGACCGGCGGCTCTACGACACGCACTGGGAGGAGCGCTTCCTCGGGCACCCCGATGTCACCCCCGAGACGTACGAGCGCAGTTCACTCGTCCCGTTCGCCCATCAGCTCAGAAGGCCGCTGCTTCTGGTGCACGGGGTGGCGGACGACAATGTGGTTCTCGCCCATATGCTGCGCTTCTCATCGGCCCTGCTCGCGGCCGGAAGGCCCCACAGTGTGCTCCCGTTGTCGGGGGCGACCCACATGGTCACGCAACAGGACCAGGCGAGCAGCCTTCTGCTGTGGGAGACCGACTTCCTGAGAAAGTCCTTGAAACTTTGAGAATCTGAACGCTGCCGAAGAGGGGCCCGTACACCATCACGAGGAACCGGCTGATGTCCGGCCGACAGGGACCGTACAGACAGAAGGAGCAGTCATGACCGGATCACAGGGGCCGTCCCGCACCATCGCACGTCGGACTGTCGTCGCCGCCGCGGGCGGAGCCGGTCTCGCCGTCGCGCTGACCGCGTGCGGAGGCTCGGACGACGGCGGGGGCTCCGTGTCCGAGCAGCCCGGCGACGGAGGGACCGGGAGCACGGGCGGCACCGGCGGCAAGGTGATCGCGACGACCGCCGACATCCCCGAGGGCGGTGGCAAGGTCGTCGGAGATGTGGTGATCACTCAGCCGAGGGCGGGCGAGTTCAAGGCGTTCTCCTCCAAGTGCACCCATCAGGGCTGTGCGGTGAAGGATGTCGCCGACGGCGTGATCACCTGTCCGTGCCACCAGAGCAAGTTCGACGCGACCGACGGCAGCGTCAAGGCGGGGCCGGCGACCACGCCGCTGCCGCCGGCCGACATCACGGTCGACGGAAACTCGATCAAGCTCGCCTGAGCAACACGGCCCGGCGGGCACGATCCGGCGGATACGACCCGGCGGGCACGATCCGGGCGGGCGCGGCCCGGCCTCAGCCCGCCTCCGACGCCGTCCGCTCCCGCCCGGTGCGGCGAGGGCGTTTCCAGCAGGCCAGCACCTCGTCGGTGGTGGCGATCGTGGCGACGAGCGCGAGCGTGTGGCGGATCATCGCGGGGGTGTAGTCGGCGGGCACCCCCGCGACGGCGTCCCGGGCCACGACGGCCGTGTAGCCCAGATTCACCGCGTCGAACACCGCGTTGGGCACGGCGATGTTCGCCGAGACGCCGACGACGATGACGGTGCGGCAGCCGAGATTGCGCAGCAGCGCGTCCACGTCCGTCCCGGCGATGGGCGACAGACCGTGCAGCCGGCGCACGACGAGGTCCTCGTCCGCGACCTCGATCGGCGGGGCGATGCGCACCGCCGATGTGCCGGAGTGCTGCTGGACGGGCAGCCGCCCGGCCGCCCGGAAGAGGCGGGCGTTGTGGTTGGCGCCGCGGCCGTCGGGACGGCGCTCCGCCACCGCGTGCAGCACCTGGACGCCCGCCTCGTGCGCTCCGGCGACGAGCCGGGCGACCTGGTGGAGTACGCCCGACGACCGTGCCTGCGCGGCGAGTTCGGGCAGGGCGCTGTGGTCGCCGACCACCCCCTGCTGGCATTCGACGGTGAGCAGCGCCGTGGTCACCGGATCGAGCTGTTCCGCGAGCTGGTCGGCACTCGGCACGGCTCCCCCTCGGGTGTCGCGGTCCGACCGACCGGGTGTCATGGGCCGGACCGGGCGCGTGACAGTAGCCTCCATTGCGCGCAGAGGGAAGAGCCCTCATGATTTCTGACACGCCGTCAGCTACAGGGAGGGGCCGCCATGGCCGTCGAACAGCGCCGGGGCCGCCGGATCATGATGAGCCCCGGTGAACTGGACGTGTTCTTGACGGAGCAGCGCACCTGTCGCGTGGCCACCGTCTCGGCCGACGGCCGCCCGCACGTCAGCGCGCTGTGGTTCGCCTGGGACGGCACATCGCTGTGGCTGTACTCCCTGACCCGCAGCCGGCGTTGGGCCGATCTGCGCCGCGATCCCCGGCTCGCCGTCGTGGTCGACGACGGCGAGGACTACGGCGAACTACGGGGCGTGGAACTCTCCGGCAGCGCGGTGTTCGTCGGCGAGGCCCCGCGGACGGGCGAGCCCTGCCCCGAACTGGACGTTCCCGAAGCCCTGTTCGCGCGGAAGAACTTCGGGCTCGACGAGATGCCCCACGACGGCAGGCACGCCTGGCTGCGGCTCACGCCCGACGCCGTCGCGTCCTGGGACTTCAGGAAGATGGCCGCTCTCTGACGCTACGGCGTGCCGAGGCTTCGGCGAGGCGGCGGTGACGGGGGCCGGCATCGAGGGCGGTGTCAGCGCTCCGACCCGGCCGCGGCCCGCAAGGCCGTCACCGCCGCCCTGATCGAGGGACGGCGGTCCGCGTCCGTGCGCCAGACCGCGTACACATGGCGCTGCATCTGCTGCCGTACGGGAACGAGCGCGACACCGTCCGGCACCGGGCCCCGGCCGAGCCGGGGCGTGACGCACACGCCGAGCCCCGCGGCGATCAGCGCGAGCTGGGTGTGGTGCTCCCCCGCACGATGTGAGATCCGCGGTTCGATACCGTGCGAGCGCAGGGTGAAGACCAGCCACTCGTGGCAGAACTCGCCCGCCGGCCAGGAGACCCACTCGTCCTCGGCGAACTCCGCGAGGTCGACCTCACTGCGGCCGGCGAGCGCGTGGTCAGCGGGCATCGCCACGTCGGGCGCGTCGTCGAGAAGATGGGCCTGGGCGAGACCGCCGGGCACGGGCAGTCGCTTGTTGCTCCAGTCGAGCACCACCGCGAGGTCGAGATCTCCCCTGATGACATGCCGAATGGCCTGCTCCGGCTCCATCTCGCGTGACTGGACGCCCAGTTCGGGATGCTGCCGGCGCAGTGTGGAGATCGCCGCGGGGAACAGTCCGCGGGCCGCCGTCGGGAAGGCGCCGATCCGGACCTCGCCGACCACCTGCCCGCGCCGCGCCTCGATGTCGGACTGGGCGAGCGCGACCTGGGAGAGGATGCGCGCGGCATGGTCGGCGAGCAGTTGGCCGGCGTCGGTGAGCCGGACACCCCGCCCGTTCTTCGCCAGCAGTTGCTGGCCCACCTCCCGCTCCAGCTTGGCCATCTGCTGGGAGACCGCGGAGGTCGTGACGTGCAGTCCGTCGGCCGCGCCGCTGACCGAGCCGTGGCGGGCCAGCGCGTCCAGGGTCCGCAGACGCTCCAGATTCAACATGTAAGCAATGCTAAGCGAATGCCACAACAAATTCTCGCTTGTTCTAAGAGGTTGTGGGGACGAAGCTGGCTGTCATGACCGCCGCCACTCCCTCCCGGACCTCCTCGGCCCCCCGCCGCGCCCCGGCCGCTCCCGGCCGGCCCCGGCTCGACTGGCGTATCCGCTTCGCCGCACTCTCCGCCGTCTGGGGTTTCAGCTTTCTGCTGATCAAGGTCGGCACCGAGGCATTCGCACCGTTCCAGGTGACCCTGGGCAGGCTCTTCTTCGGCACCGCGGTCCTTGCCGTGGCGATGTCGGTGCGCCGGGAGCGGATGCCGCGTTCGCTACGGACCTGGGGCCATCTGACGGTGGCCGCCTTCCTGCTCAACGCCCTGCCCTTCTCCCTCTTCGCCTACTCCGAGCTCACGATCCCCTCGACCCTGGCAGGCATCTGCAACGCCACCTCGCCGCTGTGGGGGATGGTCCTGTCCGTGGTCGCCCTCTCCGAGGACCGTCCGACCCGGCGCAGGGTGGCCGGGCTCGGCATCGGCTTCCTCGGTGTCCTGACCGTGCTCGGGGCGTGGCAGGGCTTCTCGGGCCTCGACGTCGGCGGTACGGCGATGGCGCTGCTCGCATCGCTGAGCTACCCGGTCGGCTGGATCTATGTGCGCCGCACCCTGGCGGGCAGCAGCCACTCCAACCTCTCCCTGATGGGCGCGCAGTTGCTTCTGGCGACGGTCCAACTCGCCGTGGTCACACCGCTGTTCACCGCGATGCCGACGTCGTTCCCGGTCGTCCCGCTGCTGGCCGTGGTCGCGCTCGGCGCACTCGGCACCGGGTTCGCCCTGCTGGTGCAGTACGGCCTGGTCCATGAGGTCGGTCCGACGACGGCCCAGATGGTCACCTACTTCATTCCGGTGATCGCCACCGCGGCGGGCGTCCTCGTACTCGGCGAGCAGCTGAGCTGGAACACTCCGGTGGGCGCCCTGATCGTGCTGGCCGGCGCGGCACTCACGCAGAGCCGGGCGAGGCCGAGGACGGCGGCGATCGCCCCCGGACCGACGACGGAGGGGGCCGCGGCCGAACCGGGGTTTGCCGGCGCACCAGTCACGGCTGCCACCACACCGGTCGCGACACCGACCGCGACACCGGCCGGGGACGCGTCCGTGCGCCCGCCCGACGCCCCCTCCGCCGCCAGGGCGCCCGCCCCTCAGCCGTAGCTGCGCGCGGGAGCCGGTCCGACCGTCGCCGCCAGCACCTCGGCCACCGCCTCGATCTCGTCCGGATCGAGGTCCGAGACGGTGATCCGTACCGCGGGCGGCGACGACATCCGGAACCGCGCGCCCGGCGCGACCGCCCACCCCGCGTGCAGCAGTCGCGCCACCGCGCCCGTCTCGTCGCCGACCGGCACCCAGACGTTCATGCCGCTGCGGCCGTACGCCTCGACACCGTGCCGCGCCAGCGCCCGTACGAGGGCGTCGCGCCGCTTCCCGTAGGACCGCGCCACCGCCGGTACGTCGACCGCGTCCGAGGTCCACAGATGGACCACCGCGCGCTGAAGGAGCCTGCTCACCCAGCCGGGCCCCAGGCCCAGCCGTCCCGAGACGCGGTCGACGGTGACGCTGTCGCCGGTCAGTGTCGCGACCCGCAGATCCGGGCCGTACGCCTTGGCCACGGAGCGCACGAACGCCCAGTGGTCCGTGACACCGGCGAGGGGATGCAGCGGCAGATCGACGATGGCGTGGCCGTGGTCGTCCTCGATGAGCAGGGTCCGGGGAAACCGGGCCAGGACGGCCCGCAGTTCGGCGGCGCGGGCCGCGCCGAGCGCGGCGCCCGTCGGGTTCTGGGCGCGGTCGGTGACGACGAGCGCCCTCGCCCCGGCCTCCAGTGCCCGCTCCACCTCGGCGGTGAGCGGACCGTCGTCATCGAGGGCCACGGGTACGGGCTTCAGCCCCAGCGCCGTCACCAGGTCCAGCAGGCTTCCCCAGCCGGGGTCCTCGACGGCGACGGCGTCACCGGGTCGCAGATGGGCGGCGAGCACCCGCTCGATGGCGTCGAGCGCCCCGGAGGTGACGGCGACCGGGCCGTCCGGCACCCCGTCGGCGTCCAGTCCGGCACGGACGAGCCGCCCGAACTCGGCGTCCACGGGCTCCAGTCCGTAGAGCCCCGGCTCGCGTTCGTTGCGGGCGGCGGCCGCGGCGAGAGCCTCACGCAGGGGCGGCAGCA
Organism: Streptomyces sp. AM8-1-1; assembly: GCF_032229325.1. Classification (NCBI taxonomy): domain Bacteria; kingdom Bacillati; phylum Actinomycetota; class Actinomycetes; order Kitasatosporales; family Streptomycetaceae; genus Streptomyces; species Streptomyces sp. AM8-1-1. The sequence goes on along the minus strand of NZ_CP135086.1, from coordinate 7,025,083 downwards.
GGGAGGGGTCCGGGTTCCCCTTGCTGACATCGCGCACGCCGGGAGGCGCGTCGACCCGGATGGATCCGCGCGAGGTGCTCGCCGGGCGGGGACGCACCCGGCTCCCCCGGCGGCCCGCCGTCTCGATGACCCCGCGCTCGCGCAGGGTCCGGTAGGCGGCGGCGACGGTATTCGGGTTCACCTCAAGACGGGCCGCCAACTCCCTCATGGGAGGCAGCAGTTGCCCCGGCTCCAGCCCTCCCGCACCGACCGCGCGCTCGACACTGGCGGCAATCTCCGATGCGCGCCGACCTTCGATCCGATACTCTCCTAGCACAAACGACATTATGCACTAGTGCAATGGAGATCGCAATGCCGGACGTCTACGAAGCGACGGAACGCACCGTCCCCACCCGTGCGCGGGAACGCGCCTCGTACGACCGCGAGCTGGTTCACTCCATACTCGACGAGGCCTACCTCTGCCATCTCGGCTTCGTCCGGGACGGCGCGCCCGTCGTGCTGCCGACACTCTTCGCCCGCGTCGAAGACCATGTGTACGTCCACGGCTCGACGGGGTCGCGCTCGCTGCGCATGGCGGGAGCACCCGACCCCGGCCTGCCGGTCTGTCTGACGGTCACCCATGTCGACGGGCTGGTCCTCGCCCGCTCCGCGTTCCACCACTCGATCAACTACCGCTCGGTCGTGATCCACGCGACGGCCCATCCGGTGACCGACCCGGCCGAGAAGCGTGCCGCCCTCGACGCCCTGGTCGACCAGGTCGTGCCGGGCCGCGCCGAGGACTCCCGGCCCGCCAGCCCGAAGGAGCTGGCGGCGACGGCGGTCCTGCGACTGGACCTGACGGAGGTCTCCGCGAAGGTGCGCACCGGCGGCCCGAACGACGAGCCGGAGGACGCGGATCTCCCGCACTGGACGGGAGTCCTCCCGCTGCGCACGTCGTACGGGCCCGCGATCCCCGCGGAGGACCTGGACGCGTCGATCGCGCTCCCGGAGTACATCGCCTCGCGCTGAGACGCGCATCCGGGCCCGGGCAGGCGCGGCGCCGTACCGGACGCGGGCAGGCGCGGCGCCGTACCGGGCCGGGTGGCCCGGGGGCCGGGCCGTTCGCGGCCCCCGGCCCGGCCACCCGCGACGTCAGCCCGTCGGCCTCGCCGGCCGTGTCTCGGCGACGGCCAGTCCCGCCACCGCCGCGAGCAGGAGCAGCGTGCCCACCACGGTCGCCGCCGTGAGATGTTCGCCGAGCAGCGTCACCGCGATCAGCGCCGCGCTCACCGGCTCCAGCAGCATGATCACCGACACGGTGGCCGCCCGTACGACCGCGGCTCCCGCGAAGTAGAGCGCGTACGCGAGCGCGGTCGGTACGGCGGCGACGTACGCCAGCAGCCACACGACGTGCCCCAGTTCGTCGGTGTGCGGCAGCAGGCCCTCGGCGAGGGCCATCGGCAGCAGTCCCACCGCTCCGATGCCGAACGCCCATGCCGTCGTGGCCATCGAGTCGCCGCTGCCGTCCCGGCCCAGCCATCGGGTCAGGAGCGTGATCGCCGCGTAGCCCGCCGCCGACAGCAGGGCGAGCGCGACGCCGGCCGGCCGCACCGTGCCGCCCCCACCGCCCAGGACGAGGACCGCCAGTCCGGCGAGCGCGCCGGTGACGGCGACGACACCGCCCCGGCCGAGGCGCTCGCCCATGGTCAGCCGCGCACCCACCGCGATGAGGACAGGTCCCGCGCCGAGGGTGACGACCGTGCCGACGGCCAGGCCGGTCGCCTGCACGGCCGCGAAGTACGCGCTCTGGAAGACGGTGAGTCCGATCCCCGTACCGAGGATCCGCACCAGCCGGCGCCGCCGCGGCTCGGCGGCGGCATGCGCGGCACGGGCGGCACGGCCCACCGAGCCCCGCCGGGCGCGCAGCGCGAGCGCACCCAGCAGCAGGACGAGTCCCCCGGCGCAGCGCCAGAAAGAGAGCGAAAGGGGACCGAGGTCACTCAGCCGGAAGACCAGCGAGGCGGCCGCCCCGGCGGTCCCCCAGGCGACTCCGGCGAAGACGAGATAGAGGAGGCTGCGCCCGACGGGCAGCGGGATCTGCACCGGAACGGCGGCTTGCGTGGACACGCCGACGGCGGACGTGGAGGAAAGATTCGGCACGTGACTTCTCCGTGTGAAGAACGGGATGGTGGTCGCTCGGCTCCGTCACGCGGGCAGCGACGAACCGCTCGGGGACACCCCGAGCCCGGTCTTCGTCAACGGCTGGCCGCCCGCGTTATGCGGCAGGCGGCGGAAGGACGGTCAAGTGCATGATCGCCACCTTACGTTCCGGCCCTCTCGACCGACAACCGCTCTTCCTCGGCGGCGCCGTCATCCGGCGCGACGGCGGGGACGGACCCCGAGGCCACCGGCCCGGACGGGGCCTTCGGCGCCTGGGACTGGGCGATGAACGCCCCGATCAGCACCACGGCACCGCCCACGATCTGCGGCGCCGACAGATGCTCCCGCAGGAGGACCCAGGCGAGCACGGTGGCGATGACCGCCTCCAGGCAGGCCACCACGCCCGCCACCTGCGGTGACAGCTTGCGCACCGAGACGACACCGGTGACGTACGCGAGGACGGTGGCGACGAGCACCACCCAGGCGAGCAGCAGCCCGGCGGGGACCGCGGTCCCGCCCATCGAGGCGCTGCCACCGAGCAGCGAGAAGTCCATCGACCAGGGCCGGGCGATCACGGTCAGCACGGCGGTGCCGACGAGCAGTCCGTACGCGATGACTCCCAGCGGGTCGGCGGCGTTGTCGCCGTCGCCGCCGTGGTCGGACAGGACGAAGTAGCCGACCTGGCAGCACGCGGCGCCGAGCGCCAGCAGCAGACCGAGCGCGTCGAAGGTCAGTCCCGACCAGACCTCGACGACACACGCCAGTCCGGCGACGGCGAGGACCACCCCGACGGCCGCGGCACGGGTGACGGGCCGGCGCTGCACGAAGCGGACCCAGCCGAGCACGAGGGCCGGCGCGAGATATTCGATCAGCAGCGCGACACCGACGGGGATCCGGGAGATCGCGGCGAAGTAGCACGCCTGGACGCCCGCGACGGCGAGCAGCCCGAAGCCGAGGAGGAGGGCAGGTCGCCTGCGCATGAGATCACGGTGGCGCCAGGCCACCGGCAGCATGATCAACGCCGAGCCCGCCACCCGTAGCCACACCACGTGCAGCGGGTCGAGACCCGCCTCGATCAGCGGCTTGGCCGCGACACCCGATCCACCGAACGCGAACGCCGAGCCCAGGGCGAGTCCCAGGCCGGCGTTCCTTCCCCAAGACGCCTGCATCGGCACATCATGTCAGCGCTCGTCAGGACCGTCGACCCCGTTGCACATGTCGAGACGCGACCCCGATCCCACCGGCGGCCCGGCCTCGATCAGCCCGCCCAGTGCCGCCGCGTCCACCCCCGCCCTGGCGAGTACCTCCACGGCACGGCACTCCGCGTCGGCGGCGAGAGCGGCCAGGAGATCGACACCCCCGGCCCGGGCCTCGCCGCGCCGCTCGGCCCCCTCCAGCGCACTGTGTATCGCCGCGACGGCCGACGGCGAGTATCCGGAGGTGTCCACCTCCGGGGCGCGGACGACGGGCACCGCACCCGAGTCCTCCACGGAGCCCTGCCAGCGCAGCCCGTACCCGATGCTGCGCTGCACGAGATAGCCGAGCACCCTGGCCACCTGAGGCCCGGGCCCGAACGCGGCACGCACGTCGGCGTCGGTCTCCAGCAGGGAGTGCAGCAGATGCGCGGTGTCGATCTGCCGGTCCCCGTCACGCAGCGCCCGCCGGCGCGCACTCGCGAGCGCGGAGGCGAGTTCCGCGGTCAGTCGGGCGTCGTTCTCCGCGCGGGTGGCGGCGGGCTGCTGCGGCAGCCACGGGGTAGGGCTCTGCACATCTCCCACCTCATCAGCCATTGAGGGCCCAGGCGTCCCCGGAGGGACTCATTTGCGCATCCCACGGAGGTTGGGCACACCTGGACGGTTTCTCCTCCCTGCGGATGAGATCGAGACAGTTCTTCCCGACTGCCGCGCGCCGCCTTGCCCGTCGCGGGAGCCACCCCGTCACGCATTTCTGACTGTTCATCAGTATTGAATGTTCGCGGCACTGCGACTACGTTCCGCGACACCGTGACCCGATACGAAGGGGTGGTCGTATGGCCGAAGTCAGCGCCGAGGCACGCATCGAGGCACCGGCCGAGAAGGTCTGGGCCGAGCTGACGGACTTCACCGGGTACGGCCGGTGGAACGCCACGCACACCAGCTTCCCCAAGGGCGGGCCGACGACGCTCGAGGTCGGCGCCACCTACGAGGAGAACATGAAGCTGATGGGCTTCCCCGCCGAAGTGACCTGGACCGTGGACGAGTTCGAGGCCGGCAGGCTGCTGGGGATCAGGGGCAAGGGCCCGATGGGCGTCAATGTCGGCAACCGCTACTCGCTCACACCGGAGGGCGACGCGACGCTGGTGCGGATCGACGGCGAGTTCACGGGCGCGGCGGTCTCACTCATGGCCGGCAAGCTGAAGGACTCGGCGACGGCCGCGCTCAACGAGTCACTGCGCAAGCTGGGCGGCCTGGTCGCCTGACCTCTCACTGCGCAAGCTGGGCGGCCCGGTCGCCCGACCTCGTCCGGCGCCGCCCAGCCACCCACCCCATGTCCCGTCGTCCACCCCATGAACAGGCACAGGGCCCCGCGCGGGTGCGCGGGGCCCTGCCGTCCATCACGGGTCAGTACTCGTCCACGGCTCAGTGCTCGTCGGCGAGAATCAGATAGAGCTTCTTGCGGGCTTCGTTGATGACCTCGACGGCCTTCTGCCGCTGCTCGGGGCTGCCGGTCTTCCAGACCTGTCCGAAGGCTTCCATCAGCCCCCAGCCGGCCTGCCGGATCTCGTTGACCGTGTCCCAGTCGACGGTGCGCCCGGCCTCTTCCCACGGGGCGTCCGGCCCCGACTCGGCCTCGGCGCGGCCCGATTCCGTGAGCGTGAACAGCTTCTTGCCGCCCTCGCTCTGGTTGGTGATCAGGCCTTCGTCCTCGAGCAGCTGGAGCGTCGGGTAAACCGAGCCGGGACTGGGCTTCCACGCCCCGCCGCTGCGCTCGCCGATCTCCTGGATCATCTCGTAACCGTGCATCGGGCGGTCCTTCAGCAGCGCCAGGATCGAGGCACGCACGTCACCGCGCCGCGCCCTTCCCCTGCCGCCACCCCGGCCGCGCCCGCCGCCGAAGGGTCCGCCGCCGAACGGCGGTCCGAACGGACCGAACGCTCCCCGGCGCCCTTCGAAGTCGCCCCGACCCTGATGGCCGGGTCCGCAGTGTCCCTGACGGTGACCGTGTTCGTGTCCTGATGAACGCATGACTACGCCCCTTCCATCGTTGATCTGTCGCGATGCGTCAACGATATATCGGAATAGCTCGCATGACAATAACCATCGGGCCGCCGATCCCCGATTGGCCTTGGCCTGCGGCTTTGTGCGGCCCCTACGGTCGGCTCATGCGGATTCGAATCGTCGACGCCTTCACCGACCGCCCCTTCGCCGGCAACCCCGCGGGAGTCCTGCTGCTGGACACCGACGGCTTCCCGGCCGACACCTGGCTCCAGCAGGTGGCCACCGAGGTCCACCTCTCGGAGACCGCCTTCGCCCATCCCCTGCCGCCCGGCGGGGACGCCGACTGGGCGCTGCGCTGGTTCACCCCGGCCACGGAGGTCGACATGTGCGGCCACGCCACGCTGGCCACCGCCCACGTGCTGCGGACCACGGGTGCCGGTACGGGCACGGTCCGGTTCACCGCGCGCTGCGGCATCCTCACGGCCACCGCCGGGGACAACGGCACGATCACACTCGACTTCCCGACCTCACCCCTGACGGCGGTCGAGATCCCGCCCTCGCTGGCCGGAGCGCTGGGAGCGGAGGTGCTCTCGGTGCACGACACGGGTCCGCACATCGGCGATCTCCTCGTCGAGGTTGCCGACGAGAAGACCGTGCGGGGGCTGCGCCCGGACCACCGGGCCCTCGTCGACGTCTCCGACCGCGGTGTCATCGCCACGGCCGCCGCCGCCGACCCGGCCTCCGGCTACGACTTCGTCTCGCGGTGCTTCTTCCCGCGGGTCGGCATCGACGAGGACCCCGTGACGGGCAGCGCCCACACGGCCCTCGCACCCTTCTGGTCGGCACGTCTCGGGCGTACGGATCTGACCGGGCTCCAGGCGTCCGCCCGCTCGGGCCTGGTCCGCACCTCGCTGCGGGGCGAGCGCACCGCGCTGACCGGCAGCGCCGTGACCGTCATCGAGGGCGAACTGCTCACCGCCCCCTGACCGCGCGCCTCGGACACCGAGGGGCGTACGGCATGCGCCGTACGCCCCTGGTCACCCCCGCCCGCGTCACATCGTGGGCAGCCAGCTCACCTTCCCGGCGAGCAGCCCGTATCCGACGAAAGCCACGATGTCGAGCAGTGCGTGGGCGGCCACGAGCGGCCCGACCCGTCCCCAGCGCCGGTACAGCAGGACGAAGACCACGCCCATCACCATGTTGCCGACGAAGCCGCCGATGCCCTGGTAGAGGTGGTACGAGCCGCGCAGCACCGAGCTTGCCGCCAGCGCGGCCATCGGCGTCCAGCCCAACTGGTCGAGCCTGCGGAGCAGATACCCGACGACGATCACTTCCTCCACCACGGAGTTCTGGATCGCCGACAGGATCAGGACCGGGTACTTCCACCACACGTCGGGCAGCGATTCCGGCACGACGGTGAGGTTGAACCCGGACGCGCGCGCGGCCAGATAGAAGGCGAGTCCGGCGCTGCCGATCCCCGCCGCGACGAGCGTGCCGCGTCCAAGGTCGGACCACGGCCGGCTCCGGTCGAAGCCGATCGCACGCATCCCGGCTCCCTCGCGCAGGAGCAGATGGGCCACCAGCAGCACCGGTACCAGGGCGGAGGCGATGCCGAACAGCTGCCAGGAGAGATCGAGCCAGGGGCGGCCCGGCGCGTACGACCCGTTCAGCGTGGCCGCCTGGTCCTTCAGTCCGCCCGGTTTCGTCAGTGATCCGACGAAGCTGATGAGCGCCGACACTCCACTCGCGCCCAGCGAGAGCGCGAGCACCAGGAGCATCTCGGACCGCAAGATCTTCCGCGGCATGCCCTCCCCGGGGAGAGGTTCAGCCACGCGTCCCGCATCCGCCTGCACACGTGCCTCCCATAGACCGAGCCCGTCCCGTCCCCATCCTCGTGCCGCCGGCGGACATCACCGGGCAACACCACAGGTTGAGACGTCACAGCTTGCCCGACGCACGGCCGGGGAGGGGAGGCAGGTCCCGTCCGGCCGTGGCCGGGCGGCATCCCGGACCGGCGGATCACTCGCCGAACAGGACCTGCACGCACGCCGACGACCGGCACGGTCACCCGCGCCGGTCGCCGGCGGCGCCGTCGGCCGTTCGAGCTCAGTTCCGCGGCCCCGGGAAGCCGACCTGCCAGGTGTGGACCGGCTCGCCCTCACGCATCAGCTCGCAGTAGCGACGTGTGGTGGCCGCGAGAGCCGCGTCCCTCCCCAGGCCGGCCTCCAGCGCACGGTGATACGTCTCCGACTGCCAGGACGCGCCGTTCATCCGCCGCTTGCACCGCTCCTCGATCACCCCGAGGTACTTGTCACGGTCGGCCGGCTCGATGTTCCAGGCGTCGAGCCCGGCGGCGGCCAGCGGCAGCAGTTCGTCGCGCACGAGCTTGGCGACGGGCACCGTGGTGATGCCGCCCGCCCGGCCCGGACGCGGCCACTTGAGTTCCGCCTCGATGCCGTACCGGCACCCCGCGTCGAAGTTCTCCGCGGCGGCCGAGAACGGCAGCCTGCTCCACACCGGCCGCGGCTCCTCGGCGAGCGCGCGCACGAGTCCGTAGTAGAACGCGGCGTTGGCGATCACGTCGGTGACCGTGGGTCCCGCCGGCAGGACCCGGTTCTCCACCCGCAGATGGGGCACGCCGTCGGCGACGCCGTACACCGGCCGGTTCCAGCGGTACACGGTGCCGTTGTGCAGCACGAGTTCATGGAGCCCGGGGATGCCACCGTCCTCGATCACCCGCAGCGGATCCTCGTCGTTGCATATCGGCAGCAGCGGAGGGAAGTACCGCAGGTTCTCCTCGAAGAGCTCGTACGCCGAATCCACCCAGCGTTCGCCGAACCAGGTCCGCGGCCGTACGCCCTGGGCCTGGAGTTCGGGCGGCCGGGTGTCGGTGGCCTGCTGGAACAGCGGTGGCCGCGACTCGCGCCACAGCTCCCTCCCGAACAGGAAGGGGGAGTTGGCTCCCACCGCCACCTGAACCCCGGCCACCGCCTGCGCCGCGTTCCACACGTCGGCGAACCGGTTGGGCGTCACCTGGAGGTGCAGTTGCACCGAGGTGCAGGCGGCCTCGGGGGCTATCGACCCTGAGGTGCAGGTGAGCCGCTCGACGCCGTCGATGTCCAGCGCGAAGTCCTCACCGCGGGCCGCGACGATCTGGTCGTTCAGCAGCGTGTAGCGGTCGACGTCGGAGAGGTTCGCCGACACCAGGTCGTCCTGCTCGAGGGTCGGCAGGATGCCGATCATCACGATGCCCGCGCCGACCTCGTTCGCTTTCCGGTCCGCATATCCGAGCCCGGTGCGCAACTCCTCCCCCAGCTGATCCAGAACCTGTCCGCCGAGCCGGTGCGGCACAATGTTCACTTCCAGATTGAACATTCCCAGCTCGGTCTGGAAATCCTGGCTCGCGATGCGCTCCAGGACCTCCGCATTTATCATCCGGGGCAGCCCGTCGGCGCCTGCGAGATTCAGCTCGATCTCCAGCCCCATGAGATTCTTGGGCCGGTCGAACCTCTTCTCGTCCAGCAGTCGCGCCAGTCCCGCCAGGCACTGCTGCAACTTCCGGCGGTGGCGTTGCCGATCGGACAGCGCGATGCCGCCTGCCACGACCTTCTCCCCCATCGAAGGGTCCCTCCTCGAGTGGGCTCCACGCAGCTCTGGTCGCTCGCGTCACGGACGATAATGCCCCGGCTGGCTGATCTATAACGCGGCGGGAACGCCCGGTGACCGCTACTGTGGGATGCGCGCCCGGGCGGCACATTCACTCGGCATGATGCAGAACGCAGTTTCCAGCCCCGGCCCCCTGGTGAAAAACGCCGACGGGTTTCGGCCTACCGGCCCGTAGAGGAAATCCCAGGCCGCGGCATCACATGTCGGCTAAAACCCCCTGAAACTCCGCAGGAGAAAGACCTGAACCTGCCTTGCGGGAAATACGCACGAGCACTAGCGGAAACAATGTGAGAACACGTGTCGTATAAACTCCGCAAACGAGGCAGAGAGTTGGCGCCCGGCGGCCTGTCCCGGCCCCCCTCTGACCCCGCACGCTGACAGTGCCGTCCGCACCTGCCCACGTTTCACCGTGTCTCCAAGTGAGAGGCGACCCATCATGCCGCTGCATGTCCCCCCGGCTCCCGCGCCTGCCCTCCGCAGCGTCCTTGCGGCACTCGGTTCCCCTACCGCCGTCCGTGAGGACCGCACACCCGCACTGAGGTCCGTCCAGGGACCTGTCAGTCCCGAATCGCCGCTCCCCGTCCACGTACTGGACCGGATCGTGCCGAGCGCCGGCCGGCCGTGCACCCGCCTCACCGGCTGGCGCTTCCTGATCCGCAGCGGAGAGAGAAGTGTGGCCGCCGCGGAGACGACCCTCACCGCCGACGGCTGGACCTTCTCGCACTTCTTCGAAGGCCCCTATCTCACCTCCACCGAACGTGCGCTGCGGCAGGCCGAGTCCATGATCACCGCCTTCCAGCCGCGCCTTCTGTCCATCCCCGAGCTCTACATGCTCGCCCTGTGGCTGCACGGCGACACCGACGCGGACGCATCGACGGGCATGCCTCTCCCGACCGATGTCCTGGTCCCTCTCGCCCCGGCCCCTCCCGGCATCGCGGCCCACCGGCCGCACCGGGTCGCCGATCTGCTTCCGGTGATGACCCTGCGGCTCACCCCCGCGCCGCTGCTCGGCTCGCCGGCCTGAAAGACCGCTGTTCGCGCCCCGTGACCGTCCGGTCGCGGGGCGCACTGCCGCCCCGACCGGACTAGCCCGAACCGGCCCCCCTGAACCACCCGAAAGGACAGCTCAGTTGAGCTGAACCGTCCGCCCGGGTGATACGTCATTAACCAGTAAGAAGAGCTGCCGCGAAATCCCTGCGGATTGACGCCCGTAGGGCAACACTGGGATCGGACCGACAGATACGGGGGGCGGCCATGAACACTTCATCCAGCCGCAGGACTCACACACCGCAGCGAAAGAACCCACCCATGTGCCAGCACCAACCAGCCTGCCCGACATCCGACTCTGCCGACAGGGAAGCGGCGCGCCTGGTGGCGCACCACCCGGAGCAGGGCTGGAGCCTGCTGTGCAACGGCGTACTCCTCTTCGAGGACACCGGCGAGCTGCTGCCCGACGGGCAGATCATCGCGCCGCACCGCCAGGTCATGACGGCCGCCTGAGCGCCGTCCGTACGAGAAGGGGCCGGCCGGAGAGTCATCCTCCGAACCGGCCCCGACGCATACGCGTCGCCCGTCAGTTGTCGTACTCCTCCAGCGGCGGGCAGGAGCAGACGAGGTTGCGGTCGCCGAACGCGCCGTCGATCCGTCGCACCGGCGGCCAGTACTTGTCCGCGGCGCTCACGCCGGCCGGGAAGACCGCTTCCTCACGGCTGTAGGAGTGCTCCCACGCCCCACCCAGCGCGGCCGCGGTGTGCGGGGCGTTGCGCAGCGGGTTGTCCTCCGCGGGCCATGCGCCCGATGCGACGTTCTCGATCTCCGCGCGAATGGCGATCATCGCCTCGCAGAAGCGGTCGATCTCGCCCAGGTCCTCGCTCTCGGTGGGCTCGATCATCAGCGTGCCGGCCACCGGGAACGACATGGTCGGCGCGTGGAAGCCGTAGTCGATCAGACGCTTGGCGATGTCGTCGACGCTGACGCCCGTCGCCTTCGACAGCGGCCGCAGGTCCACGATGCACTCATGCGCCACCAGGCCCGCCGGGCCGGTGTAGAGCACCGGGTAGTGCGGCTCCAGACGCTTGGCGATGTAGTTGGCCGCGAGAACGGCGACCTGTGTGGCCCGCTTGAGGCCCTCGCCGCCCATGAGCCGGACGTACGCCCAGGAGATGGGCAGGATGCCCGCGGAGCCCCACGGGGCGGCGGAGATCGGACCCACGCCCGTCTCCGGGCCCGCGGTGGGCTGAAGCGGGTGGTTCGGCAGGTACGGGGCGAGGTGCTCGCGCACACCGACCGGGCCGACACCCGGACCGCCGCCGCCGTGGGGGATGCAGAAGGTCTTGTGCAGGTTCAGGTGCGAGACGTCGCCGCCGAACTGGCCCGGCTTCGCGAGGCCCACCAGCGCATTGAGGTTGGCGCCGTCGACGTAGACCTGGCCGCCGGCCTCGTGGACCTGGGCGCAGATGTCGGCGACATGCTCCTCGAAGACGCCGTGCGTGGACGGGTAGGTGATCATCAGCACCGAGAGCTCGTCGCGGTACTGCTCGATCTTGGCGCGCAGATCCTCGACGTCGATCTCGCCGTCGTCGGCGGTCTTGACCACGACGACCTTCATACCGGCCATGACGGCGCTGGCGGCGTTGGTGCCGTGGGCGGACGACGGGATGAGGCAGACGGTGCGCTGGTCGTCGCCGTTGGCGCGGTGGTAGGCGCGGACCGCGAGCAGTCCGGCCAGCTCACCCTGCGAACCGGCGTTGGGCTGGATGGAGACGCTGTCGTAGCCGGTGACCTCGGCGAGACGCTCCTCCAGCTCGCGGATGAGCGTCAGATACCCGGCGGCCTGGTCGACGGGCGCGAAGGGGTGCATCTGCCCGAACTCGGGCCAGGTCACCGGCTCCATCTCGGTGGTCGCGTTCAGCTTCATGGTGCAGGAGCCGAGCGGGATCATGCCGCGGTCCAGCGCGTAGTCACGGTCGGCGAGGCGGCGCAGGTAGCGCAGCATCGCGGTCTCGGAACGGTTCTGGTGGAAGACCGGGTGCGTGAGGTAGTCGTCGGTGCGCAGCAGGGAATCGGGCAGGGTGTCCGCGGAGGCCGCGTCCAGCGCCTCGATGTCGGCGTCGACGCCGAAGGCGCCCCACACGGCGGTCAGCTGCGCACGGTTCGTGGTCTCGTCGCAGGCGAGGGAGACGTGGTCGGCGTCGACGAGGTGCAGGTTCACCCCGCCCTCACGGGCGGCGTGCAGCACGTCGGCCGCCTTGCCCGGCACGCGGACGGTGAGCGTGTCGAAGTACGCGCCGTGGACGACCTCCACGCCGCCGGCCCGCAGGCCCTCGGCGAGCAGCGTCGCGTAGCGGTGGGTGCGCCGGGCGATCGCCCGCAGGCCCTCGGGCCCGTGGTAGACGGCGTACATGCCCGCCATCACGGCGAGCAGCACCTGAGCGGTGCAGATGTTGCTGGTGGCCTTCTCGCGGCGGATGTGCTGCTCACGGGTCTGCAGCGCGAGGCGGTAGGCCCGGTTGCCGTCCGCGTCCACGGAGACGCCGACGAGTCGTCCCGGCAGGCTGCGGGCGAACTTCTCGCGCACCGCCATGTAGCCGGCGTGCGGTCCGCCGAAGCCCATCGGAACGCCGAAGCGCTGCGTGGTGCCCACCGCGATGTCCGCGCCGAGGTCACCGGGCGAGGTGAGCAGGGTCAGCGCCAGCAGGTCCGCCGCGACGGTGACGATCGCACCGAGCTCGTGCGCCTGGTCGATCACGGGCTTGAGGTCGCGGACGACTCCCGAGGCGCCCGGGTACTGCAGCAGGACGCCGAAGACGCCCCGCTCGGCGACCTCGGCCGGAATGCCGTCGTGCAGGTCGGCGGTGACGACCTCGACGCCGGTCGGTTCCGCACGGGTCTCGATCACCGCGAGGGTCTGCGGCAGGACGTCGGCGTCGACGAGGAACACGCCGTTCTTGACCTTGCCGACACGGCGGGCGAGCGACATGGCCTCGGCGGCGGCGGTGCTCTCGTCGAGCAGCGAGGCGCCGGAGGTGGGCAGGCCCGTCAGCTCGGCGACCATGGTCTGGAAGTTCAGCAGGGCTTCGAGCCGACCCTGGGAGATCTCGGGCTGGTACGGCGTGTACGCGGTGTACCAGGCCGGGTTCTCCATGACGTTGCGCAGGATGACCGGCGGCGTGAACGTGCCGTAGTAGCCGAGGCCGATCATCGGCGCCAGGACCGTGTTCCGGTCGGCGAGCGTCCGCAGCTCGGCGAGGACCTCGGGCTCGGTGCGTGCCTCGGGCAGCGCGAGCGCCTCGGCGTTCTTGATGACGTCGGGAACCGCGGCCGCGGTCAGCTCGTCGAGCGAGCCGTATCCCACCTGGGCCAGCATCTTGGCCTGCGCCTCGGCGTCGGGTCCGATGTGGCGCTGCTCGAAGGGGGTGCCTCGCTCCAGCTGTGCGAGCGGAATGCGGTTGGCGGTCATGATGGAGGCCTCCTGGTCTGACGCGACCTGCGAGGGGCACCACGGCGCGGGTACCCGGACGGCCTCCCCCTCTGTCATCTCAACCTGAGAGCTTCACCGGATCCCCACGAGGGAACCCAGCTTTCACCGTCGGTGAGAGCGGATGCCGTCCGACGCCCGCCCTGCTTTCCAGAGTGACCTCGTCCGTGCGGTACAGGGTGCCTGAGAGATTCCGGGGAGGATTTGCTCCTTCGGCGCCACCGTTTGTTCCGGTGGACTCTCCCGCACGGGGTCAGCAGCCGTTAGTCAGCGTACCAGCGCGTCCTCTCGTCGATCGCTCAAGTGGCCGACACCCTCGATGTGCACTTTCGTATCATTTACGGAGCAGTTGCGACCTCTTGGAGGGACCGTGCAGACCGACATCGATCCGCGCAGCCTGATCGGCCGCAAGGCGTTCGACCGCAACGGGGCCAAGATCGGGACTGTGGACGAGGTGTATCTCGACGATGCCACCGGCGTACCCGAATGGGCGGCCGTCCGCACCGGGCTCTTCAGCAGGGACGCCTTCGTCCCTCTGGAGCCGAGCGAGTTCGTCGACAACGGACTGCGGGTGCCGTACGAACGCGCGTTGATCAAGGACGCCCCCGATTTCGGCGTGGGCCGTCATCTCTCGCCGGAGCAGGAGCTTCAGCTCTACCACCACTACGGGCTCGATCTCTCGACTCCGCCGGACACCCCCGCGCCCTCGTCCGGCGACCGCTCCTTCGGCCGTGTCGCCGGCCAGGAGGACTGATCCCCCTCGGGGGGAGCCACCAGTGGCAGCGGGTCGGACAGCTCCAGGTCCGGGTCGTCGACCCGGAAGGTGCGGACGCGTCCCGGCGGTGAGGTCGGTTCCTCGAACCGGACGGTGACCCGCCCGATGCCGCTGCCCTGTACCCATCCCGGCCCCAACTGCGCATGCCGTACGTCGTGGCCCGCGGGCCAGCGCCGCTCGGCGAGAGCCGTCTCGGGCTCGGGCTCCGGCGGCTTCTCCTCCCGGTGCGGCACCGCGGCATCCGCCGCCTCGCCCTCCGCCGGCTCTCCCGCGCTCTGCTCACCGGCGGCAGCCGCCTGCGCGAAGAGGTCCTCCTGTGTGTAGTCCGCGAGGCCCGTCACGCCCACGCCGAGCAGCCGCACCCCGCCCGTGGTGTCGACGGACTCCAGCAGCCTCCCCGCCGCTTCGCGCACGACGGCGGGGTCGTCCGTGGGCCCGCGCAGCGTCTCGGAACGGGTGAGCGTGGAGAAGTCGAACCGCCGGACCTTCAGCACGATGGTGCGGCCCGAGTGCCCCGAGGCCCTCAGCCGGTGCACGCACCGGTCGGCGAGCCGCTCCACCTCGACCCTGATCCGGACGCGGTCGTGGAGATCGACGTCGAAGGTGTCCTCCACCGACACGGACTTGGTGTCCCGCTCGGCCACGACGGCCCGGTCGTCATGGCCGAGGGCCATCCGGAACAGGGACGCACCATGGGCCTTGCCGAGCAGCCGTACCAGTTCGTCCTCGCCCGCCTCGGCCAGATCCGCGCACGTGGTCATGCCCGCCCTGCGCAGATGCTCTCCCGTGGCGGGACCCACGCCGGGCAGTGTGCGGACGGACATCGGGCCGAGCAGCTCACGCTCCGTGCCGGGCTGGATGAGCACCAGTCCGTCCGGCTTGGCCTGCTCCGAGGCGATCTTGGCGAGCATCTTGGACCCTGCGAGGCCGACAGAGCCGGTCAGTCCCGTGACGGCGCGGATGGCCGCACGCAGCTGCTCACCGGTGGCCCGGGCGGACGCGGTGTCGTCCGCCGCGCCGCCTGCCTCCAGATCCACAAAGGCCTCGTCCAGGCTCAGCGGCTCCACGAGCGGCGACAACCGGCCCAGCAGCTCCATGACCTGCTCACTGATCGTGCGATAGAGCGAGAAGCGGGGCACGAGATACGCGGCGTTCGGCGCGAGCCGTCGGGCCTGGGCCATCGGCATCGCCGAATGGACCCCGAAGCGTCTCGCCTCGTACGAACAGGTGGCGACGACTCCCCGCGGACCGAGACCGCCGACGATCACGGGCTTCCCGCGCAGACTCGGCTTCGCCGCCTGCTCGGCGGCGGCGAAGAAGGCATCCATGTCCAGATGCAGGATCGTCGGCGCGGGTCTCACATCTCCGATGCTGCCCTACGCCACTGACAAAGGGGCCGCTTCCCCGTGTGCTCAGACCGCCCGGTCGCGTCGGCGTCTGGCCAGCTCGTCGGCCGGGTTGTGCCCGACCAGGGTCTCGCCGGTGTCGATCAGCTCGCCGTGCAACTGCGACAGGGCCGCCTCGACGTCCCGCCAGACGACGCCGACGGCGATCCCGAAGATGCCCTGACCGCCCTGGAGGAGATCGACGACCTCGTCCGGCGACGAACACTCGTAGACCGTCGCGCCGTCGCTCATCAGCGTCATCCGCTCGAGATCGGCGAAGCCTCGCGCCCGCAGATGCTGTACCGCGGTCCGGATGTTCTGCAGCGCCACGCCTGTGTCCAGGAAACGCTTCACGATCTTGAGGACGACCACGTCACGAAAGCTGTAGAGGCGCTGGGTGCCCGATCCGTGCGCCGGACGGACACTGGGCTCGACCAGGCCGGTACGGGCCCAGTAGTCGAGCTGCCGATAGGTGATGCCGGCTGCCGCACACGCGGTGGGACCGCGATAGCCGACCGTCTCCGTGGCTGGTTCGGCCGCACTCCCGTGGAGCGGATACGGCCCGCTCTCCCCCGGACCTCGTCCGGGGGCGCCCCCCACCGCACCGTCGCCGCTGCTGTCCACGCCGACCTCCGTCCTTGACCTGCCATGTCGACGGTAGGCAGTCACCAGGGGCGCGTCAACGATCGCCACACTCGGCACGCCGAGTGATAATCACCCTGAGAGTGGTTTCCCGTGCCCCGGTTCGGGGAATAGCTGCCCGAATGTGCCGATGCCGCCGCCCTGGGCGGTCACTGGCTGTTGGTCCCGAAGTCCTCCGGCGAGATCTGGTCGAGGAACTCGCGGAACTTCTCCACCTCGTCCTCCTGCTCGTCGGGGATCGCGATCCCCGCGTCGTCCAGCACACCGTCGCTGCCGAAGATCGGTGTACCGGTACGCAGAGCGAGGGCTATGGCGTCGGACGGACGCGCACTGACCTCGACTCCGCTGGCGAAGACCAGCTCCGCGTAGAAGACCCCTTCACGCAGATCAGTGATGCGGACCTCGGTGAGCTCCTGGCCCACCGCCTCCAGCACATCCTTGAAGAGGTCATGGGTCAGCGGCCTGGCAGGAGCCATGCCCTGCTGTGCAAAGGCAATGGCGGTCGCCTCCCCGGGACCGATCCAAATGGGGAGGTACCGATCGCCTCCCACTTCACGCAGGAGCACGATCGGTTGGTTGGAGGGCATTTCAACCCGGACACCCACAACGTCGAGCTCGTTCACACAGCAACCCTAGGACGTGCTCGGCAGGTTTGGGTAGTCGGGCACGTTCATGATCAGTGGAGCCGCACTCCGAGAGCCGTCTGCACCAGAGCCGCATGCAGCCGCACGGACAGGGCCGCGAGCTCTTTAACGGTGGCCTCGGCATGTGCCCTGGTCTGCGGATTGCGGTGCCGCCGCAAGGGTGCCACCACCTGTTCCACCAGCCCGGCCTCGCGGTCGGCGGCGGCCTTCATGGCCCGCAGATGACGCGGTTCCAGACCGAATCTGCCCAGATCGGCCACCAGCCTGGCGACCGTCACCGACTCGGCGTCGTAACCGCCGTCCTCGTGCCGGCCCAGCAGACCGTACGACTCCCAGTCCGCCAGCTCCTCCTCGCTCACCCCGGCGGCGGCCAGAAGCTCCGCACGGCCCACCCGGGCGGCGGTACGGCGCTCGGCATCGGCCTCCCAGGCGCCGCCGCCGTCCAGGAGCTCACGCGGCGTGCTCTGTGCGGGCAGCTGGACCTGCTCACCACGTGCCACGGCGTCGAGATGCTCGCGGATGACCTTCAGCGGCAGATAGTGGTCGCGCTGCATCCGGAGCACCTGAGCCAGACGCTCGACGTCCTCCGGGCTGAACTTGCGGTACCCGGACGGGGTGCGCCGCGGCTCGACGAGCCCTTCGGCCTCGAGGAACCGGATCTTGGAGATCGTGACGTCGGGGAACTCGTCGCGCAGCCCGCTGAGCACCGTACCGATGCTCATCAGCCGCTCGGCCGCAGCGGCGGTGCCGTGACCGGCACCGCCCTTCGGTGTTCGCATGTGCCTTCCTGGGGTCCCCCCGGAGCGTGTCCGGGGGACGGTTACAGGCCCCTCTGGCTCGCGTAGAAGACCAGTCGGTACTTGCCGATCTGGACCTCGTCACCGTTCGCCAGGAGGACCGAGTCGATCCGCTCACGGTTGACGTAAGTGCCGTTCAGACTGCCGACGTCCCCCACGGTGAAGCTGCCGTCGGGACCGCGCCGGAACTCCACATGGCGCCGCGACACGGTGACGTCGTCGAGGAAGATGTCGCTCTGCGGGTGGCGGCCGGCCGTGGTCAGCTCACCGTCCAGCAGGAAGCGGCTTCCGGAGTTCGGTCCGCGGCGCACCACGAGCAGCGCGGAGCCGAGCGGCAGCGCGTCGACCGCCGCCTGGGCCTCCGGGGACAGCGACGGGACCTGTGTCTGGCCCGTCACCTCGGAGTCGTACGCCTCGAGGCCGGAGATGGAGATCGTCGACGTCGTCTCGGACGGCCGCTCGGCGGGCGCACCGCCGCGCAGCGGCGCGCCGCAGTTGGAGCAGAACCGACTGGATTCGGCATTGCGGTGACCGCACCTCGTACAAACCGGCAAGGCCGACATGGACGGATCCTCCTGCCGCGGCTGCCCCGCGTGGGGATTGGTCGCATACGGGTCGGAGGCAAACCCTCCACCCGCACTTGAGGTTGATGGTTCCCCGAAACCTATGCGGCCGGGACCGGCAGGGTCAACAGACGACGCGCCCGGACCGCCCGAAATGTCACCGCCCTGGCCGGAGACCTCGTCCCGGAAGAGCGGCCGCTCGCCGCCCTGCTCCTCACCCTGGCCATGACGCGGCGCGCGATGCCTGGCGTTGCCGCCGTCCTCGCGCGAGCTCTTGCCGAACAACTTCCCAAACAACTTCACGGGCGATTCCCCTTGACCGAAATAGACCCGCCCGTGGGGCAGGACGAACCCTCGATGATCAGACCTGCCGACCCGGACATTCTCACAACGTCCGTACCCACCAGACAGTTTCCACCAGACCGCACGCCTTCGATGTGCTGACCCCCCGCAACCTCTTGCCCCGGTCCGCCGGACCCCATGCGCCCCCGCCTCACTGGCCCGACGACCGAGCGTAGTCAGGCCGCTTCGCGGGTCGCAAGGCGTCCACGACGATCTTCTGTGAGCGCACCACCGTGGCGGTGGCCTGCTCCTTCTCCAATGTCTGCACCACGCCGCCGGGGATGTTCAGGGCCGGCTCGAGATCCTGCGGCTTCCCGATGACCTTGAAGACGTACGGAGCGGCGATGCGCTTCCCGTCGACCTCGATGTCACCGCCCGTGCCCGTGAAGTGCGTATCCGCGACGACCCTGATGTCGTTGACCTGGATCGCCTCCGCACCGGCCGCTCGCAGCTCCTGGATGGCGTCCAGCAGCATGTCCGACTCCACGGTGCCGGACTTGTCCTGGATGGTGAGCGTGATGCCCGGGCCCTCCGCCGCGACCGTGCCGGCGAGGATGCCCAGCTGCTGTTCCTTCTGCTGGGTCTGCTTGCGCGCCTCTTCGGCCTGGTCCGAACTGTTCTCCAGCTCGGCGCGCTGGTCCTCCAGGCGCTGCTTCTCGTCCTCCAGCCGCTGGGTGCGGTTGTCGAGCTCGTCGAGGATGCGGACGAGGTCCTCCTGACGTGCTCCGCGCAGCGCACTGTTGTCGCTGGTGGAGCGCACCTGGATGGCCAGGCCCAGCCCCAGGACGAACAGCAGGACGGCGACCGTGAGTTGGGCACGGCTGATACGCGGGGGCCAGAGCCCGGCCAACAGCCGCTGCCTGCCGGTCTCTTCACCGGCCCCCTCGCCGCCCGACGGGGCCGAGGCGCCCGCCGGTGCCACCGTCGGCTCCTCGGCCGACGCCGTCCGTTCGTCGCGGCCTTCCGCCGGGGAGCCCTTCTCCGGTGGCAGTTCGGCCCGCGGCGCCCCGGCCTGCGGCCGCTCGCTGCGCGGACCCTCTTCTGTCACACCCTCACTGATGCCACCCTCGCCCTTCGGGTTCCCATCCTGCGGAATCCCGTCCTGCGCGTTCCGGTCCTGGGCGTTCCCGTCCGGGGCGTTCCCGTCCTGCGGATTCTCTGCGCTGTTCATCGGCCTCACGCCCGGAACACATGCCGGCGGATCGCGGCAGCGTTGGAGAAGATCCGGATACCGAGCACGACGACCACACCCGTGGAGAGCTGCGCGCCGACACCCAGCTTGTCGCCGAGGAAGACGATCAGTGCGGCGACCACGACGTTCGAGAGGAAGGAGACGACGAAGACCTTGTCGACGAAGATGCCGTCCAGCATGGCCCGCAGACCACCGAACACGGCGTCCAGAGCCGCGACGACGGCGATCGGCAGATAGGGCTCGACCACCGCCGGCACTTCGGGCCGGACCAACAGTCCGACCACGACTCCCACGACGAGGCCCAGTACGGCGATCACGATGTGCCCTTCCCTGTGTCAGCCGTGTCCTGCCCGCTGCCCGTCCCGGCGCCGGTGGTGTTCGGCTCTGCTGTTCGTACGATCAAGCTCGGAGCAGCCGGAAGACGCACCGTGCTCTCGGTGGAGATGCTGGAACGGATCCCGAAGTTCTCCTGGAGCGCGTGCAGATACTGTCCGTCCGCACTGTCCTGGAACGCCGTGCTCAGCTTCTTCCCGTCCCCCACCGCGAGCACCGTGTACGGCGGCACCAGCGGCCTGTTGTCGACCAGTATGGCGTCGCCCGCGGCGCGGATGGCGGACAGGGCCGTCAGCCGCTGCCCGTTGATCGCCACCGCTTCGGCGCCGGACTCCCAGAGTCCGTTCACGACCCGCTGCATATCGCGGTCCCGCACCCGGCCGGTGTCGTTGAAACCGCTGTCCTCCCGCGGCCCGTCACCACCCTGCTCGGTGCCCTTGGCATCATCGACGACCAGCTTGACGCCCGGACCCTCGACCTCGGTGGCCCCCGCGAGCAGGGCGACCAGCTCACCCTGGTCACCGCCCTCGGTCTTCAGGGCCTTGCGCTGACGCTCTCCGACGTCGTCACGCAGCTTGTCGACGCTGCCCTCCAGCGCGTCGGCGTCCGAGGTCTCCGCGTCGATGCGGTTGATGAGCTCCTCGCGCTCCTTGGCCACCACCGGTGCCGCTATCCGCGCATTCGCGGCTCCCACGGTCACGACCAGGGCGGCGAGCACGAGCCCGGCGGCCAGTCCCAGCTTGGCACGCAGCGTACGCGGCAGACCGCCGCCCTCGGCCGCTCGGCGGGCCGAGGCCTCCGCGTACCCGTCGTCCAGACTGTGCTCCATCACGTTCGTCAGCAGCGACATGGACGCATCGGGACGTGCAGGTGGAGAGCCGGTGCTCCGAACGGGGGGCTGCTGCGACATGCCGCACATCGTCGCACGTCGCAGCCGCTACCGCCGAATGGCCCCACCGGTGTGCCGGGAGCCGTCGCGCGACAACTCCCGGCACAGCCGTCACACGCTACTGACCTGCGCTGTCCACCACGGCGGACCACTCGTCGAGCAGAGCCTGCGCCGAAGCGTCATCGGGGCCTTCTGCCCACAAATGAGTGACAGCTTCGGCGGGATCCGGCAGCACCATGACCCAGCGGCCGTCCGTCTCCACGACGCGCACGCCGTCGGTGGTGTCCACATGCCGCTCGCCGGCGGCCTCGACGACCCGGCGCATGACGAGTCCCTTCACCGCCCACGGCGTCGCGAGGTCGCGCTTGAGGACGTGTGCCTTGGGGATCCTGGCGTCGATCTGGCTCAGTGTGAGCTGCGTACGGGCCACCAGGCCCACCAGGCGCACCAGAGCCGCCGAACCGTCGAAGACACTGCTGAACTCCGGAATGATGAAGCCACCACGGCCGTCACCACCGAAGATCGTCGTCTCCTCGCGGCCCACCCGCGTCAGATCGTCGGGCGAGGTCGTGGTCCACTCCACCTGGGTGCCGTGGTACGCCGCCACCTGCTCGGCGATCCTTGTCGTCGTCACCGGCAGGGCCACCCGCCCGCTGCGCCGTTCCGCCGCGACGAGATCGAGCATCACCAGCAGCGCCCGGTCGTCCTCGATGATGCGGCCGCGCTCGTCGACGAGGGAGAGCCGCTCACCGACCGGGTCGAAGCGCACCCCGAAGGCCGCCCGCGCGGAGGCCACGATCTCGCCGAGGCGCACCATCCCGGACCGGCGTGTGTCGGCCGACTCGGTCGGCCTGGACTCGTCGAGACCGGGATTGATCGTCAGCGCGTCCACACCCAGCCGTCCCAGCAGGCTGGGAAGGACGAGTCCGGAGCTGCCGTTGGAGGCGTCGATGACGACCTTCAAGTTGGAATCGGCGATCCCCGTGATGTCGACATTGCGCAGCAGGGACCCTGTGTACGAGTCGAAGACGCTGGCGGGGAAGTGCAGGTCGCCGATCTCACCGGGGAACGCGCGCCGGTACTCCTGGCGTGCGTACACCCGGTCCAGCTTCCGCTGTCCGGCCTGCGAGAGGTCGGCACCACGCTCGTCGAAGAACATGATGTCGACGGAGTCCGGTACACCCGGCGACGTACGGATCATGATGCCGCCGGCGCTTCCGCGCGCCGTCTGCTGACGGGCGACCGGCAACGGCACGTTCTCCAGGTCGCGTACGTCGATGGCACTGGCCTGGAGCGCCGAGATCACCGCGCGCTTGAGGGCACGGGCACCACGTGAGTGGTCACGTGCCGTCGTGACGGTGGACCCCTTCTTCAGGGTCGTCGCGTACGCACCGGCCAGCCGCACGGCCACTTCCGGGGTGATCTCCACGTTCAGGATGCCGGTGACACCCCTGGCGCCGAAGAGATGCGCCTGACCGCGGGACTCCCAGATGACCGAGGTGTTGACGAACGCGCCGGCCTCGATGGTCTTGAACGGGTAGACCCGCACATTGCCCTGGACGATCGATTCTTCACCGACGAGGCACTCGTCGCCGATGACCGCGCCGTCCTCGATCCGGGCGGCACGCATGATGTCGGTGTTCTTGCCGATCACACAGCCACGAAGATTGCACTGCTCGCCGATGTAGACGTTGTCGTGGATGACGGCCTTGTGGAGGAACGCACCGCTCTTGACGACGACGTTGGACCCGATGACCGTGTGCTCGCGGATCTCCGCGCCGGCCTCGACCTTG
The DNA here is from genome assembly GCF_032229325.1 of Streptomyces sp. AM8-1-1. NCBI lineage: Bacteria > Bacillati > Actinomycetota > Actinomycetes > Kitasatosporales > Streptomycetaceae > Streptomyces > Streptomyces sp. AM8-1-1. Next base: position 7,002,249 of record NZ_CP135086.1, on the reverse strand, counting down.
GCATAGTCGCCGATGAAGAGGGGACCGCGCAGAACGGCGTCCGGGTGCACCTCCGCACCCTCCGCGACCCAGACGCCGGGCGAGATCTCGAAACCGTCGATGTCGACATCGACCTTGCCCTCGAGGACATCGGCCTGGGCCTTCACATAGCTCTCGTGCGTGCCCACGTCCTCCCAGTAGCCCTCGGCGATATAGCCGTAGATGGGCTTGCCTTCCTTCATGAGCTGCGGGAAGACATCACCGGACCAGTCCACGGACACATCGGCCTCGACATAGTCGAAGACCTCGGGCTCCATCACATAGATGCCCGTGTTCACGGTGTCCGAGAAAACCTGACCCCAGGTCGGCTTCTCCAGGAAGCGCTCGACCTTTCCTTCCTCGTCCACGATCGTGATACCGAATTCCAGAGGATTCGGCACACGGGTCAGACACACCGTGACCATCGCGCCCTTCTCCTTGTGGAAGGCGATCAGGTCGGACAGATCGAAATCGGTGAGGGCGTCACCGGAAATGACGAGGAAGGCATCGTCCTTCAGCGCTTCCTCGGCATTCTTCACACTCCCCGCGGTGCCGAGCGGCTTCTCCTCATTGGCATAGGTGAGCTCCATTCCGAGCTCTTCGCCATCACCGAAGTAGTTCCTGACCAGTGAAGCGAGAAACTGCACGGTTACGACGGTCTCATTGAGCCCATGCCGCTTGAGCAGCCGAAGGACGTGCTCCATGATGGGGCGGTTTGCCACCGGCAGGAGCGGCTTGGGCATGCTCGAGGTCATGGGGCGAAGTCGCGTACCTTCGCCACCGGCCATCACGACGGCCTTCATGTCGGAAGCGTCCTCCTTGACGAGATGACGGTCTGGCCGACTCCACCCGTCCAAAGAGGCCCTCGGGGGTCATCCGCGGCCGGCAACGCTGCACGGCTCCGCGTCGACGGGTCAATCGGCGACTGCGTCCGCCTTGACGAGGCGGCGGACTTGGACCACATACAGGATCCCTGCCCACCAATACAGAGTTGTACCCCATCCGGCGAAGGCCCATCCGAAAATAGCACCGAGTGACGCAAGCCACCCCGATCCGTCACTGAGCAGCAGCAGCGGGAACGCGTACATGAGGTTGAAGGTGGCCGCCTTGCCCAGGAAGTTCACCTGAGGAGGCGGATAACCGTGCCGGCGGAGGATTCCCACCATCACCAGGAGCATCAGTTCCCGGGCCAAAAGCGCCGCGGTCAGCCACAGTGGCAGGATCTCGCGCCAGGTGAGACCGACAAGGGTCGACAGGATGTACAGGCGGTCCGCAGCGGGGTCGAGAAGTCGCCCCAGACTGCTGATCTGGTTCCATCGGCGTGCGAGCTTGCCGTCGAGATAGTCACTGACACCGCTCAGCATCAGGACGAGCAGAGCCCAGCCGTCACTCTTGGGTCCGCCGAACTCGGGGCGGAGAATCAGCCAGAGGAAGAGCGGCACACCGGCAAGACGCGCCATGCTGAGGACGTTGGGGATGGTGAGTACCCGGTCCGTCTGAACGCGGGTCTCCTGGACCTCCACCCGGGGGCCTCCTGTGTGGAACGTGCCGATGATGCTCCCCGACCTTACCCTCAGCCCGGATCGCCGGATGCACAGGGGTGAGCAGCAGAAGTCCCGGAACGCAGAAAGGCCCCGCACCAGAGGTGCGGGGCCTTCCCACAATGATTGTTCGGCGGCGTCCTACTCTCCCACAGGGTCCCCCCTGCAGTACCATCGGCGCTGAAAGGCTTAGCTTCCGGGTTCGGAATGTAACCGGGCGTTTCCCTAACGCAATGACCACCGAAACACTATGAAGATATCGACCCGGAACCCACACAAACGGGGGTTCGACAGTTCGTTACTTCAGAACTAACACAGTGGACGCGAGCAACTGAGGACAAGCCCTCGGCCTATTAGTACCGGTCAACTCCACCCATTACTGGGCTTCCATATCCGGCCTATCAACCCAGTCGTCTACTGGGAGCCTTACCCTCTCAAGGAGGTGGGAATACTCATCTCGAAGCAGGCTTCCCGCTTAGATGCTTTCAGCGGTTATCCCTCCCGAACGTAGCCAACCAGCCATGCCCTTGGCAGGACAACTGGCACACCAGAGGTTCGTCCGTCCCGGTCCTCTCGTACTAGGGACAGCCCTTCTCAATATTCCTACGCGCACAGCGGATAGGGACCGAACTGTCTCACGACGTTCTAAACCCAGCTCGCGTACCGCTTTAATGGGCGAACAGCCCAACCCTTGGGACCGACTCCAGCCCCAGGATGCGACGAGCCGACATCGAGGTGCCAAACCATCCCGTCGATATGGACTCTTGGGAAGATCAGCCTGTTATCCCCGGGGTACCTTTTATCCGTTGAGCGACGGCGCTTCCACAAGCCACCGCCGGATCACTAGTCCCGACTTTCGTCCCTGCTCGACCCGTCGGTCTCACAGTCAAGCTCCCTTGTGCACTTACACTCAACACCTGATTGCCAACCAGGCTGAGGGAACCTTTGGGCGCCTCCGTTACCCTTTGGGAGGCAACCGCCCCAGTTAAACTACCCATCAGACACTGTCCCTGATCCGGATCACGGACCCAGGTTAGACATCCAGCACGACCAGAGTGGTATTTCAACGATGACTCCACAACCACTGGCGTGGCCGCTTCACAGTCTCCCACCTATCCTACACAAGCCGAACCGAACACCAATATCAAACTGTAGTAAAGGTCCCGGGGTCTTTCCGTCCTGCTGCGCGAAACGAGCATCTTTACTCGTAGTGCAATTTCACCGGGCCTATGGTTGAGACAGTCGAGAAGTCGTTACGCCATTCGTGCAGGTCGGAACTTACCCGACAAGGAATTTCGCTACCTTAGGATGGTTATAGTTACCACCGCCGTTTACTGGCGCTTAAGTTCTCAGCTTCGCACGCCCGAAAGCGTACTAACCGGTCCCCTTAACGTTCCAGCACCGGGCAGGCGTCAGTCCGTATACATCGCCTTACGGCTTCGCACGGACCTGTGTTTTTAGTAAACAGTCGCTTCTCGCTGGTCTCTGCGGCCACCCCCAGCTCGAGGAGCAAGTCCTCTCACCAGTGATGGCCCCCTTCTCCCGAAGTTACGGGGCATTTTGCCGAGTTCCTTAACCATAGTTCACCCGAACGCCTCGGTATTCTCTACCTGACCACCTGAGTCGGTTTAGGGTACGGGCCGCCATGAAACTCGCTAGAGGCTTTTCTCGACAGCATAGGATCATCCACTTCACCACAATCGGCTCGGCATCAGGTCTCAGGCTATGTGCTGTCCGGATTTGCCTGGACAGCGCCCTACACCCTTACCCCGGGACAACCACCGCCCGGGCTGGACTACCTTCCTGCGTCACCCCATCGCTTACCTACTACCACCTTGGATCGCCGGCTCCACCACTTTCCTTTCCCCGAAGGGTCCGGAACGGCTTCACGGGCTTAGCATTAATGGGCTCGATATTGGGCGTTTCAAAGCGGGTACCGGAATATCAACCGGTTGTCCATCGACTACGCCTGTCGGCCTCGCCTTAGGTCCCGACTTACCCTGGGCAGATCAGCTTGACCCAGGAACCCTTAGTCAATCGGCGCACACGTTTCTCACGTGTGTATCGCTACTCATGCCTGCATTCTCACTCGTGAACCGTCCACCACTGCCTTCCGGCGCGGCTTCACCCGGCACACGACGCTCCCCTACCCATCCGTACTCCCGTTGGGGATATGTGTACGAATGACACGACTTCGGCGGTACGCTTGAGCCCCGCTACATTGTCGGCGCGGAATCACTTGACCAGTGAGCTATTACGCACTCTTTCAAGGGTGGCTGCTTCTAAGCCAACCTCCTGGTTGTCTCTGCGACTCCACATCCTTTCCCACTTAGCGTACGCTTAGGGGCCTTAGTCGATGCTCTGGGCTGTTTCCCTCTCGACCATGGAGCTTATCCCCCACAGTCTCACTGCCGTGCTCTCACTTACCGGCATTCGGAGTTTGGCTAAGGTCAGTAACCCGGTAGGGCCCATCGCCTATCCAGTGCTCTACCTCCGGCAAGAAACACACGACGCTGCACCTAAATGCATTTCGGGGAGAACCAGCTATCACGGAGTTTGATTGGCCTTTCACCCCTAACCACAGGTCATCCCCCAGGTTTTCAACCCTGGTGGGTTCGGTCCTCCACGACCTCTTACAGCCGCTTCAACCTGCCCATGGCTAGATCACTCCGCTTCGGGTCTTGAGCGCGCTACTAAGTCGCCCTATTCGGACTCGCTTTCGCTACGGCTTCCCCACACGGGTTAACCTCGCAACACACCGCAAACTCGCAGGCTCATTCTTCAAAAGGCACGCAGTCACGACGCAAGGAACAAGTTCCTTGCGCGACGCTCCCACGGCTTGTAGGCACACGGTTTCAGGTACTATTTCACTCCGCTCCCGCGGTACTTTTCACCATTCCCTCACGGTACTATCCGCTATCGGTCACCAGGGAATATTTAGGCTTAACGGGTGGTCCCGCCAGATTCACACGGGATTTCTCGGGCCCCGTGCTACTTGGGTGTCTCTTAAACGAGCCGCATGAATTTCAGCTACGGGGGTCTTACCCTCTACGCCGGACCTTTCGCATGTCCTTCGCCTATCCATACGGTTTCTGACTCGTCTCACCGCCGGCAGACGATGATAAAGAGATCCCACAACCCCGCATGCGCAACCCCTGCCGGGTATCACACGCATACGGTTTGGCCTCATCCGGTTTCGCTCGCCACTACTCCCGGAATCACGGTTGTTTTCTCTTCCTGAGGGTACTGAGATGTTTCACTTCCCCTCGTTCCCTCCACACTGCCTATGTGTTCAGCAGCGGGTGACAGCCCATGACGACTGCCGGGTTTCCCCATTCGGAAACCCCCGGATCAAAGCCTGGTTGACGACTCCCCGGGGACTATCGTGGCCTCCCACGTCCTTCATCGGTTCCTGGTGCCAAGGCATCCACCGTGCGCCCTTAAAAACTTGGCCACAGATGCTCGCGTCCACTGTGCAGTTCTCAAGCAACGACCAGCCACCCACCACCCCACCCAACAGGGCGAGTTCACTGGGGCCGGCATCGCGAAGGTTCAGACAACTTTCTGCCCGTACCCTCAGATACCCAACAGCGCGCCCGGCACAATCAACCCTCCGCCGCGTTCCACACTCCGAAGAGCAGTACTAACAACCGGATGACCGATCGTGCCGAATAGTCAACGTTCCACCCATGAGCAACCAGCACCGGACATTCGCCGATGTACTGGCCTCTGACCTGATCCGAAGATCCGGTAAGAAGTGCTCCTTAGAAAGGAGGTGATCCAGCCGCACCTTCCGGTACGGCTACCTTGTTACGACTTCGTCCCAATCGCCAGTCCCACCTTCGACAGCTCCCTCCCACAAGGGGTTGGGCCACCGGCTTCGGGTGTTACCGACTTTCGTGACGTGACGGGCGGTGTGTACAAGGCCCGGGAACGTATTCACCGCAGCAATGCTGATCTGCGATTACTAGCAACTCCGACTTCATGGGGTCGAGTTGCAGACCCCAATCCGAACTGAGACCGGCTTTTTGAGATTCGCTCCGCCTCGCGGCATCGCAGCTCATTGTACCGGCCATTGTAGCACGTGTGCAGCCCAAGACATAAGGGGCATGATGACTTGACGTCGTCCCCACCTTCCTCCGAGTTGACCCCGGCAGTCTCCTGTGAGTCCCCATCACCCCGAAGGGCATGCTGGCAACACAGAACAAGGGTTGCGCTCGTTGCGGGACTTAACCCAACATCTCACGACACGAGCTGACGACAGCCATGCACCACCTGTCACCCGACCACAAGGGGGGCACCATCTCTGATGCTTTCCGGGCGATGTCAAGCCTTGGTAAGGTTCTTCGCGTTGCGTCGAATTAAGCCACATGCTCCGCTGCTTGTGCGGGCCCCCGTCAATTCCTTTGAGTTTTAGCCTTGCGGCCGTACTCCCCAGGCGGGGAACTTAATGCGTTAGCTGCGGCACCGACGACGTGGAATGTCGCCAACACCTAGTTCCCAACGTTTACGGCGTGGACTACCAGGGTATCTAATCCTGTTCGCTCCCCACGCTTTCGCTCCTCAGCGTCAGTAATGGCCCAGAGATCCGCCTTCGCCACCGGTGTTCCTCCTGATATCTGCGCATTTCACCGCTACACCAGGAATTCCGATCTCCCCTACCACACTCTAGCTAGCCCGTATCGAATGCAGACCCGGGGTTAAGCCCCGGGCTTTCACATCCGACGTGACAAGCCGCCTACGAGCTCTTTACGCCCAATAATTCCGGACAACGCTTGCGCCCTACGTATTACCGCGGCTGCTGGCACGTAGTTAGCCGGCGCTTCTTCTGCAGGTACCGTCACTTTCGCTTCTTCCCTGCTGAAAGAGGTTTACAACCCGAAGGCCGTCATCCCTCACGCGGCGTCGCTGCATCAGGCTTTCGCCCATTGTGCAATATTCCCCACTGCTGCCTCCCGTAGGAGTCTGGGCCGTGTCTCAGTCCCAGTGTGGCCGGTCGCCCTCTCAGGCCGGCTACCCGTCGTCGCCTTGGTAGGCCATCACCCCACCAACAAGCTGATAGGCCGCGGGCTCATCCTTCACCGCCGGAGCTTTCAACCCCTCCCCATGCAGGAAGGAGTGTTATCCGGTATTAGACCCCGTTTCCAGGGCTTGTCCCAGAGTGAAGGGCAGATTGCCCACGTGTTACTCACCCGTTCGCCACTAATCCACCCCGAAGGGCTTCATCGTTCGACTTGCATGTGTTAAGCACGCCGCCAGCGTTCGTCCTGAGCCAGGATCAAACTCTCCATGAATGTTTTCCCGTAATCGGGATGAACACCACAAGAGCGGAACAGCCGATCGGAATAAGACCGACTGTTCACAGCGTCCTCGCTGTGTCATTGCCTACCAACCACAAGGGCCGGCAGGACTTTCAAAGGAACCTCGCCATCCGAAGATGGACGGGGTATCAACATATCTGGCGTTGACTTTTGGCACGCTGTTGAGTTCTCAAGGAACGGACGCTTCCTTTGGACCTTCTTCAAGGCCCTCCGGGCGCTTCCCTTCGGTGTTTCCAAACCATATCAGGCTTTTTCGGTCTCCCTGACCATCCGCCCTGCGGACATGCAGAGGTTTAGACCAGTTAGGATCTCGGCTTGATAGGCGCTGCCGACCCCCGACTCACTGTCGCGTTGGGGCCAGGCAGGGGTACGACAGTACCTGCCGCCTGGAGGCGAGGCAAATCGTTTCCGGTGCACCCCTAGGTCCGCCAACTGGTAGGTCTCGTGCGGAACTAGGACTTGTCATGACTTACCCTTCTGAACAGTGTGCCGTCCTCGACAGGCAGTGACGGTGCAGTAACGAATCTCCGCCCCTGGGAGGCTCCATGACCACAGTGACGTCCCCTCTTTCCGGACGTGCCATCGGACTCTCGGCGGTGCCGGACCCGGTGTTCTCCGGTGCCATGGTCGGTCCGGGTACCGCCATCGACCCCGTGCGTGAGCCCTCGGAGGCGGTCGCACCCGTCGACGGCATCGTTGTCTCCCTCCACCCCCACGCCTTCGTCGTCGTCGACGACCAGGGACACGGTGTGCTGACGCACCTGGGCATCGACACCGTCCAGCTCAACGGCGAGGGCTTCGAGCTGCTCGTCAACAAGGGCGACACCGTTCGCCGTGGTCAGCCCGTCGTGCGCTGGAACCCGGCCGCCGTCGAAGAGGCCGGCAAGTCCGCGATCTGTCCGATCGTGGCGCTCGAGGCCACGGCCGACTCCCTCTCCGGACTCCGTGAGGACGGCGATGTGAAGTCCGGGGACACCCTCTTCACCTGGCAGTGACGCCGACGCCGTGATGACGGCGAGTTGCACATCCAACGCGGCGGCACAGGCCGTCGCTCAATCGGAGACGGTGAAATGGAGACAACGCTGCGAGGCGTCGGCGTGAGCCACGGGGTGGCGATCGGCGAAGTACGGCACATGGGTACGGCGGTGCTGGAGCCGCCGGCAAAGCAGATCCCGGCACAGGACGCGGAGCGCGAACAGGGGCGCGCCCGCAAGGCCGTGGAGGCTGTGGCCGCTGACCTGATCGCTCGGGGCAATCTGGCAGGTGGTGAAGCCCAGCACGTGCTCGAGGCGCAGGCGATGATGGCGCAGGACCCCGAGCTGATGGCCGATGTGGAGCGGCGCATCGCTGTCGGGAGCACGGCCGAGCGTGGGGTGTACGACGCGTTCGCCTCGTACCGGGCGCTGCTCGCGGGTGCCGGCGAGTACCTGGCCGGCCGCGTGGCCGACCTGGACGACGTACGGAACCGGATCGTGGCGCGACTGCTCGGCGTGCCGATGCCCGGTGTGCCGGACAGCGACGAGCCGTATGTGCTGATCGCCCGGGACCTCGCTCCGGCGGACACGGCGCTGCTCGACCCGGCGCTGGTGCTCGGGTTCGTGACCGAGGAGGGCGGGCCGACCAGTCACAGCGCGATTCTGGCGCGGGCGCTCGGTGTGCCGGCCGTCGTGGCGCTGCCCGGTGCTGGCGAGCTCGCCGAGGGCACGGTCATCGCGGTCGACGGCAGTACCGGCGAGGTCTTCGTCGAGCCCAGCGAGGACAAGCGCACGCAGATGGAGCGGGCGGCCGCGGAGCGGAAGGCCGCGCTGTCCGCGTCGACCGGACCGGGTGCGACGTCGGACGGGCACAAGGTGCCGCTGCTGGCGAATGTCGGCGGTCCGGCGGATGTTCCGGCTGCGGTGGAGGCCGGTGCCGAGGGCGTCGGTCTGTTCCGTACGGAGTTCCTGTTCCTGGACGACAGCAAGCAGGCGCCGTCCGAGGAGAAGCAGGTCGAGGCGTACCGGGCGGTGCTGGAGGCGTTCCCCGAGGGCCGCGTGGTCGTGCGGGTGCTGGACGCGGGCGCGGACAAGCCGCTCGACTTCCTGACGCCGGCGGACGAGCCGAACCCGGCGCTGGGTGTGCGCGGGCTGCGCAGCCTGCTGGATCACCCCGAGGTGCTGCGGACGCAGCTGACGGCGCTGTCGAAGGCCGTCGAGGGTCTGCCCGTGTATCTCGAGGTCATGGCGCCGATGGTGGCGGACCGGACGGACGCGAAGGCGTTCGCGGACGCGTGCCGCGAGGCGGGGCTGCGGGCGAAGTTCGGCGCGATGGTGGAGATTCCGTCCGCCGCGCTGCGGGCGCGCTCGATCCTCCAGGAGGTGGAGTTCCTGTCGCTGGGCACCAACGACCTGGCGCAGTACACCTTCGCCGCCGACCGTCAGGTGGGTGCGGTGTCCCGGCTTCAGGACCCGTGGCAGCCGGCGCTGCTCGACCTGGTGGCCCTGTCGGCCGAGGCCGCAAGGGCCGAGGGCAAGAGCTGTGGTGTGTGCGGTGAGGCTGCCTCCGATCCGCTGCTCGCCTGTGTGCTCACCGGTCTGGGGGTGACGTCGCTGTCCATGGGTGCCGCGTCGATCCCCTATGTCCGCTCGACGCTGGCGAAGTACACGCTCGCGCAGTGCGAGCGGGCGGCGGCCGCAGCGCGTGCCGCGGACACCGCCGAGGAGGCGCGCCTGGCCGCGCAGGCGGTGCTCTCCGGCGAGTAGCCGCGGGGACAGGTCGGTCGAGGGGCTCCTGCCGGTGACGGCGGGAGCCCCTTCGCCGTTCAGTGCTGGGCTTCCGGGTCGTCGGTCGTGACGGGGAAGCCCGCGCAGTACTCCACGCCCGGTTCGGGTGAGAGCGGCTCACCGGTGGCCGCGTCCGTGCAGTACGCGCTGAACACCTCGCCCGCGGTCAGCGGGAGGAGGCGGCCCTCGTGCAGCCGCCAGCCGCGGAGGCGGTCGGGTGCGTCGGGTGTGCTGGTGCGCAGCACCAGGCCCCCTGGGCTCTCCAGGGCGACGGCGGTCGCGAGGACGGTGACGAACTCGGCGCCCTCTGCGGCGTCCAGTTCGGCGGCCCGCGCTCCCGTGGTCGCGTTGCCTTCCGCGTGCAGGACGGCGAGAAGCTGTTCGTCCGGGGCCGGGACGCTGCACACGAGGTGGTGTCTTCCCTCTCCGGCACCTTCGAGCAGGCGCATCAGGAGACGGGACGCGCGGTCGAAGGCCGACCGACCGACGTCCTGGCCGCAGTCGGCGCACGCGCCGAGGTCGGCGAGGAGCAGGGTCGCGTACTCCCAGGTGGACTGGCGGACCGCCTTGTCGATCAGCTCGGGCAGCAGGCTGTCGAGTGGCTGGCCGGTGTAGCGGACGGTGCTCCCGCGGGTGGTGATCGCCGCGGTGTAGCTGCTGCGGCTGGTGGGTGTGTCGGGGTCGAGGCCGTGCTCGGAGCAGTACTCCGCGAAGTCCTCCGGGTCGAACAGGGCGACGGTGGTGTGCAGTTGACGGCTTGCGAGCGTTTTGAGCAGCCCGTCGACCTGCCTGAGGTACTCGCGGTGGTCCTCGAACGGGAAGGTGCGGTACCCGCGCATCGCGTCGAAGTCGTACGCGTCGGTCAGCACCCCGACGGTGCCGGCCACTTCTCGGCGCAGGGTGCGCCTGAGGGTGGTGTCGGTCGTGGGACGGTCCCCCGCCGCCCGCGGTCCGGTGCGGCCCTTGCGCCTCGATCGCCCGGTCTGTTTGCGGGCAGCCTTGTCGTGCGCCATTTCTCCCCCTGACGGTTGTCGACTGGTCGTGACTCACCGTAACGGGAGGCACTGACAACACCGGGGCGGAGTGCTGCGGCAGACACCGGAACAGGCCGCCGGCCTCGGTGTTCGCCGGGTCCTGGGCGGTCCGGGGCCGGGCGGGAGGCGGCGGCGGTTACGAACGGGTGCGGGCGAGCTCCTCGTAGAACGTCAGCAGTTCCAGGTTGTCGACCGAGCCGGGGTTGACCGCTTTGGCGAGGGCCGTGCCCTGGAGCAGGCGCTTGACGGGGACCTCGATGCGCTTGCCGGTCAGGGTGTGCGGGACGCCGGGCACCTCGATGATGTCGTCGGGGACGTGCCGCGGGGAGAGCTGCTCACGGATCGTCCGCGTGATGCGGGCGCGCAGGTCGTCGTCGAGCGTCGCGCCGTCGGCGAGGTGGACGAACAGCGGCATCCAGTACCCGCCGTCGGGCTCCTCCAGGCCGATGACCAGCGATTCGCGGATCTCCGGGAGGCGTTCGACCGCTTCGTAGATGTCGGCGGACCCCATGCGTACTCCCTGACGGTTCAGGGTGGAGTCGGAGCGACCGTGGATGACGACGGAGCCGCGGTCGGTGATGGTGATCCAGTCACCGTGCCGCCAGACGCCGGGGAACATCTCGAAGTAGCTGTCGCGGTAGCGGCTTCCGTCGGGGTCGTTCCAGAAACGGATGGGCATCGACGGCATGGGGTTGGTGACGACCAGTTCGCCGACCTCGCCGATGACCGGTTTGCCGTGCGGGTCCCAGGACTGGAGGTCGGTGCCGAGGCAGGCGGCCTGGAGCTCGCCGATGTGGACGGGCAGGGTGGGGACGGCGCCCGCGAAGCAGCTGCAGACGTCGGTGCCGCCGCTGACGGAGGCGATCCAGAGGTCGTCCGCCACCTCGTCGTGCAGCCAGCGGAAACCGTCCGGCGGGAGCGGGGATCCGGTGGTGGCGACGCAGGCGATGCGGGACAGATCGTGGTCGCGGGACGGGTGGACGCCGGCCTTGCGGCAAGCCATGACGTACGCGGCGGAGGTTCCGAAGAAGGTGGCCTCGGTGCGTTCGGCGATGCCCCACTGGGCGCCGGTACCCGGATAGCCGGGGCTGCCGTCGTACAGGATCACCGTCGTGCCGGTGAGCAGGCCGGAGACGAGGAAGTTCCACATCATCCAGCCGGTGGAGGTGTACCAGAAGAACCGGTCCTCCGGGCCGAGGTCGCAGTGCAGTCCCAGCTGCTTGAGGTGCTCCAGCAGGATGCCGCCCTGGGACTGGACGATCGCCTTGGGCAGGCCGGTGGTGCCGGAGGAGTAGAGCACCCACAGCGGGTGGTCGAAGGGGACCTGCTCGAAGGCGGGCTCGGTGTCGCCGGAGGTGACGGCGGACCAGTCGAGCGCGCCGTCGGGAGCCTCGGTGCCGAGGAGGGGGATGTGGACCACGGCGCGCAGTGTGGGCAGTTCGGCGCGCAGTTCGGCGACGGTCTCCCTGCGGTCGTGCTCCTTGCCGCCGTAGCGGTAGCCGTCGACGGTGAACAGGACGACGGGCTCGACCTGCTGGAAGCGGTCGAGCACGCTGCGGGCGCCGAAGTCGGGGGCGCAGGAGGTCCACACGGCGCCGACGGCGGCGGTGGCGAGCAGTGCCGTGACGGCCTGCGGGATGTTGGGGAGGTAGCCGCTGATCCGGTCCCCGGGGCGCACGCCGAGTGCGCGCAGTTCGGCGGCGAGGGCGCCCACCTGGCGGCGCAGCTCGGCCCAGCTGACCGGAGTCGGCTCATGTGTTTCGTCCACATGGAGCAGGGCCGGATCGTGGGGGCGTTCCTCGGCGGCGCGCAGGGCGTGTTCCGCGTAGTTGAGCGTGGCGCCGGGGAACCACCGGGCGCCGGGCATGGCGGGATCGGCGAGCACGCGCTCGTAGGGGGTGGAGAACCGGACGTCGAACCAGTCGGCGACCGCGCGCCAGAACGTTTCGAGCTCATCGACCGACCAGCGGTGCAGCGCCGCGTATCCGCCCTGCTCCGGGGCTCCGTGGTGCTCGGCCGCCCAGCTCTGGAAGCGGGTGATCCTCGCTGCGGCGATACGGTCGGGGTCCGGCTGCCACAGGGGGGCAGGGTTCGCTGCTGAGGTCATGAGGCGGCTCCCGGCTGGCTCTACGCGGTGTCGGCGTGGTCACGCGCACGTGCGGGGTGTGCGCGTGACGCGGCTGACACGGACGATGCCATGTGATCGTCTTTCGCACCAGGGCTCGCCACCCATGGTCGGGCCGGGGAATATGTGGTCCCACCATGGGTGAACGGGAGTTGAACAGACCTCCCGTACGCCCAGCCGGATGGCAGGCTGAGCTGCATGGATGGTCGTGGTCTGGTGCGCTCGGTGCGGAACTTCGGAACGGTGCAGGGGTTGCGCGCGGTGCGCTCGGCCTGGCGGCAGCGGCGTACCGACGCGCGGGAACTGCCGGCGAGGGGTGCGGAGCGCGCCAGGGTGCCCGGTCCGGTGGCCGGTGCGGAGCCGTTGCCGGGAGGCGGGATCGTCCGGTTCGCCCGTTCCGAGCTGCGGATCTGCGTCACCGCGGGCGGTGCCGTCTTCTGGGGATGGGACGGCGCGGAACCGGAGCCGTCGTACGCGTTGGACGGAGCGCCGCCCGAGCCGGATCCGAGGGCCTCGCTGGAGCCCGACAAGGACGGCGGCTGGCGGGTGGTGTCGGAGCGCGTGACCGTCGAGGTGTCCCGGAACGGGGCGGTGGAGATCCGTACCCCCGGTGGTGTGGTCCTGCGCCGCGATCTTCCGCCGCGCTGGTGGGAGCCGGTGCACGGCGGTCCCGCGCGCTGGGTGCAGCGGACCGAAGTGGCCGCGGACGCCCGCTTCTTCGGGCTCGGCGGCCGGGCGTCGGGGCCGCGGCTGCGCGACGGCACCTACCGTCTGTGGAACACCGACCCTCGGGGTTCCTTCGGCCCCGGCGACGATCCGCTCTACATCACCATGCCGGTGCAGCTGGTCGTGGCGGACGCGGGCACGCATCTGGCGTTCCACGACAACTCCTGGGACGGCCGCGTCACGCTGCGCGAGGGCGAGGAGGGCGCGGGGTCCGGGCACGACCGGCCGGGCACCAGCGAGGTGCGGATGGACGGCGGTCCGCTGCGCTGCTGGGTCGCGGTCGGCACCCCCGCCCGCGTGCTGAGCTGCTGGGCCCGCCTCACGGGCGCACCCGCCGTGCCGCCCTCGTGGGCGCTCGGGCCGCAGCACGCCCGCTGGGGCTTCGGCAGTGAGCGGGAGGTGCGACGGATCGTGGCGGGCTACCGGGACCGGGATCTGCCCCTGTCGGCGATCCATCTCGACATCGACCACTACGACGCCCGCCAGGTCTTCACCGTCGACCGCGAGCGCTTCCCCGATCTGCCCGGGCTGGCGAAGGACCTGCGCGAGGACGGCGTGCGGCTCGTCTCGATCGTCGATCCCGCGGTGAAGGCGGAGCCGGGGAACGCGGTGTACGACAGCGGGCTTGCGGCGGATGTGTTCGTCAAGGACCGCGAGGGCGGCGAGGTGCACGGTGTGGTCTGGCCCGGTGACTGCGTCTATCCCGACTTCACCGAGCCGCGGGCCCGGCGCTGGTGGGGCGAGCTGTACGAGGAGCGCCTGGCGCAGGGCTTCTCGGGGGTGTGGCACGACATGAACGAACCGGTCTCCTTCACCCCCTTCGGCGACATGACCCTGCCGCGCTCGGCCCGGCACGCGCTCGACGGGCGGGGCGGCGACCACCGGGAAGCCCACAATCTGTACGGGCTCGCCATGGCCAGCGCCGGATACGAGGGGCTCCGGCAGCTGCGCCCGGCGGAGCGGCCGTTCCTCTTCTCTCGCTCCGGCTGGGCGGGCATGCAGAGGTACGGCGGGACCTGGTCCGGCGACGTCTCCACGGGGTGGCCGGGGCTACGGGCCTCGCTCTCGCTGGTGCTGGGACTCGGGCTGTGCGGAGTGCCGTACTCGGGGCCGGACATCGGCGGGTTCGACGGCGCACCGTCGCCCGAGCTGTATCTGCGCTGGTTCCAGCTGGGCGCGTATCTGCCGCTGTTCCGTACGCATGCGGCGATCGACGCCGGGCGCAGGGAGCCGTGGGAGTTCGGGCCCGCCGTCCTCGCCCATGCGAAGACGGCGCTGGAGGAACGCGAGCGGCTGCGTCCGTACTTCGTCACGCTCGCGCAGCTGGCACGGCTGACGGGGGCGCCGTATGTGCGGCCCCTGTGGTGGGACTCCCCCGAGGACAGGACGCTGCGCGACTGCGAGGACACGTTCCTGCTCGGCGACGCGCTGCTCGTCGCGCCGGTGCTGGAGCGGGGTGCGGACCGTCGTGCGGTGCGGTTGCCGCGCGGCCGCTGGTACGACACGTCGACCGGCCGGGCGTACGACGGCCCCGGGCAGGTGCTGGTGGAGGCTCCGTTGTCGCGCGTCCCCGTTCTGGCACGGGGCGGCTCGGTGATTCCGGTACGGGGTGCGGACGGCAGTACGGAGCTGGAGGTGTGGGCACCCGCGGTGGGCCGCCGCGGCGGTGGTCTGGTGGTCCCGGACTCCGGCGACGGCTTCGGGGCCACGGAGGTGGAGCGCTACACGACCCGGCTGGTGGACGGCCGGGTGGTCGTGAAGCAGATCAGCGGGGAGGGCTCGGGTCCGCCGAGGTGGCGGGTGCGGGTGAGGGGGCTGGGGGCGACGGCATAGGGGGCGGGTGGTCAGCCGGCTGCGCGCCCGCAGGTCGCGTGCGGGCCGGCGACCCGGGCGTTCGGCCGACGCGGGTCCGCACGCGGCCTTCGCGGCCGCATCGCCCATCGGCCGGACCGGGTCGTACGGATCAGCCGGCAGGGATCAGCCCGAGCACACGATCAGCCGTAGACGCCGTCGAACCAGTTCTTCGCCGCCGCCGTGTGCAGCGGGAAAGCCAGCTCCTCCGGGGTGCGCAGCACATGCCAGCCCTCGGTCTCGTCGGTCGCCTGCGACGGCGGGAGGTCCGCCGTCGCCCGCTCCGGCAGCAGGCCGAACAGCAGCAGATGGCCTGCCGGGGCGCTCATGGCGTCCGCCAGGCGTACCTCGTCGCGGGCCGCGTCGATGCCCGTCTCCTCCTTCAGTTCGCGGACGACCGCGTGTTGCCAGTCCTCACCGAAGTCGATGAATCCGCCGGGCAGCGCGATCCCGCCGCGCCGGGGTTCGACGGTCCGGGTGATGACGACGAGTCCCGTGCCGTCCGCGTCCCGTACCGGGAGCAGGGTGACGGCCACGGGGAGCGGATTGCGGTAGGCGATGTCGCCGCAGGCGGGGCAGGTGCGGGGCCAGCCGGTGGCGGGGCCGTACGGCGCACCGCAGTTGCCGCAGTAGGAGTCCTTGGGCACGCGCGGACTGTATCCGATCACCTTTCCCACACGGGCCGGAACTGATAGACGGTGTGCCCATGACACGACGCGCTTCCGCTCTCCGCACCCTGCTCGCGACCGGTGCCGCCCTCGTCTCCCTCGCCGCCGCCACCGCTCCGGCCGCACAGGCCGACCCGGAGCCCACGGCCCCGAAGGAGTTCGTGGCCCTGCGGTCGGTGGATCCGACGATCATTCAGGAGATGCGCTACACCACCGCGCACAACTTCGTGGGCGAGCGGATCGACGGCTATCGGCAGCCGTTGTGCATCCTCACGCGGCCGGCCGCGAAGGCCCTGCGCCAGGCGCAGCGGCAACTCCTGCGCCAGGGCTATTCGCTGAAGGTGTACGACTGTTACCGGCCCCAGCGGGCGGTCGACCACTTCGTGGAGTGGGCGAAGGATCTGGACGACGAGGCGATGAAAAAGGAGTTCTATCCCCACGTCGACAAGTCGAGGCTGTTCGAGGACGGCTATATCGCGGAGAAGTCCGGGCACAGTCGCGGCTCTACGGTCGATCTCACCGTCGTGAAGCTCCCGGCACGCCCCACCAGGCCGTATGTCCCGGGCGAGCCCCTCGTCCCCTGCTATGCCCCGGCGTCCGTGCGGTTCCCGGACAATTCCGTGGACATGGGGACCGGGTACGACTGCTTCGACACGCTGTCGCACACCGAGGACCCGCGCATTCAGGGCAAGCAGCGGGCGAACCGGCAGCTGCTGAAGTCGACGTTGAGCGGCCTCGGCTTTGTGAACCTGGCCGAGGAATGGTGGCACTTCACCTACAAGCCCGAACTCTTCCCGGACACGTATTTCGACTTCCCCGTCGCCCGGAGGTCGGTCGCCGGTCACTGAGCCGTGCTCACCCGGCCGGGCACGGAAGCCGTCCGGGCACTGGAGCCGTCAGGAGGCCGTCCGGGCGCGGGCGGCGTGCGAAACGGACCGGCCGGGACCACCCCCGTAGGCTCCGGCCGGTCCGTTCACTGCTATCCGACGCACGAGAGCCGTTTCCGGTTCTCCTCCCAGGGATTACGGTGCGGACATGGCAGAGCAGACCTTTGACTCGTACGAGGAATTCTGGCCCTACTACGTCGCGATGCATTCCAGGGCGGCGACCCGGTGGGTGCATCTGACCGGGACGCTGACCGGGCTGGCGGTGACCGCCTTTGGGCTCGCCCGCGGGCGGAAGCGATATGCGGCGGCGCTGCCGCTGATCGGCTACGGCACGGCCTGGACGGCCCACTTCTTCATCGAGAAGAACAACCCGGCCACCTTCGGGCATCCCGCCTGGTCGCTGCGCGGCGACGTCCAGATGATCAGGATGATGCTGGCGGGCCGGGACGCGGAGCTGGCCGAGATCGCCGGCAAGTGGCTCGCCGAGAACCGCTAGGCCGTGGCACACTTCTGACGTTCCGTCAGATTGCCGTGCCGGGGAGGACCCTTGACGCGCACGCCCGTGGTCGCCGGATGGTTCACGCATGACAGCGGTGAGGAGGACTTCCGGCTGCTCGGCACCCGGTGCACGGCCTGCTCGTCGGTCTTCTTCCCCCGCGAGGACACCTTCTGCCGCAACCCCGCCTGCTCGGGCGGGGAGTTGGCGGAGGTGCCGCTCTCCAAGCGGGGGCGGGTGTGGTCGTACACCGACGGCCGCTACCGGCCGCCCGCGCCGTACGTCTCCGATCCCGGGACGCAGTGGGAGCCCTACACCCTCGTCGCCGTCGAACTCGCCGCCGAGCGCATGGTCGTGCTCGGACAGGCCGTGCCGGGGGTCACCGTCGCGGATCTCGCGGTCGGCATGGAGGTCGAGGTCGTGCCCGGTGTCCTCGATGAGGGCGCGGGGACGGACACCGTTCTCACGACGTGGCACTGGCGGCCCGTGGCGGTGTCGTCATGACCGGCGATGTGGCGGTCCTCGGGGCGGGAATGCATCCCTGGGGCAAGTGGGGACGCAGCTTCGTGCAGTACGGGACGGTGGCCGCGAGAGCCGCCCTCGCCGACGCGGGTGTCGCCTGGCCGCAGATCCGGTCGGTGGTCGGCGCGAACAGCGTGCGCTGCGGCTATCCCGGCCATGTGGCGGGGGCGACGTTCGCGCAGGCCCTGGGCTGGCAGGGGGCCCGTGTGACGAGTGTGTACGCCGCCTGCGCCTCCGGAGCGCAGGCCGTCGACGCGGCTCGTACGCAGATCCTCGCGGGTATGGCCGACGTCGTGCTGGTGGTCGGCGCGGACTCGGCCCCCAAGGGCTTCTTCGCACCCGCCGGCGGTGATCGCCCCGACGACCCGGACTGGCTGCGTTTCCGGGTGCTCGGTGCGACCAACCCGGCCTACTTCGGGCTCTACGCCCGGCGGCGCATGGCCGTACACGGCGACACCTCCGAGGACTTCGCCCTGGTCAAGGTCAAAAACGCCGCGGCGGGAGCCCTCAACCCCAACGCCCGCTACCGCACGCCCGTTTCGGCCGAGGAAGTGGCCGCCTCCCCCGTGGTCGCCGACCCGCTCCGGCTGCTCGACATCTGCGCGACGTCGGACGGCGCGGCCGCGCTGGTCCTGTCGAGCATGGACTTCGCGCGCCGGCACGGGGCGGCGGACCCCGTTCGTATCCGCGCGGTCTCCACGGTCACCCCGACCTATCCGAGAACCGTGCTCGATCTGCCCGACATCGCGACCGACTCGGCCGTGGCGGTGGAGCCGTCGCCGCACTCGTTCCGGGCGTCCATTGCCGCGGCGGCGTACGACGAGGCGGGCATCGGGCCGGAGGACCTGTCGCTGGCGGAGGTGTACGACCTCTCCACGGCCCTGGAGCTGGAGTGGTACGAGGACATCGGGCTGTGCGGCGCCGGTGAAGGCGCCAAGCTCGTACGGGAGGGGGTGACGGCGCTCGGCGGACGCGTCCCGGTCAACGTCAGCGGCGGGCTCGCGTCCTTCGGCGAGGCGGTGCCCGCCCAGGCCATCGCCCAGATCTGTGAGCTGACCTGGCAGTTGCGGGGCACGGCCGGGCAGCGCCAGGTGCCCGGGGCGCGTACCGGAATCACCGCGAACCAGGGGCTGTTCGGGCACGGGTCGGCGGTCGTCGCCGTCCGCTGAGGCGCTGTACGAATCCCGGAGAGGCGTCGATTTCCGCTCCGGGACCCGCCCTTGCTGTCCACCACCTTGACGCCCCTACACGGTCGGTGAACACTGCCTGTTCGTCGGCATCGCCGCATTTCGGCACGCTCACCACGCTCGTCACGGACGCCGGGCGGGGGCGAGATCTCCCTGCCTCCGGCTCCCCCAGCCATGGAAGTCCATGGCACGCACCCTGCACGGAGGACCGGGGCCGGGCCCCGGGCGAGGGCCTAGGAGCCGCCATGAGCAATGGGGACATTTTCCTCGGTGAGGTCATCGGCACCGCGATACTCATCCTGTTCGGCGCGGGAGTCTGCGCCGCCGTCACCCTCCACCACTCCAAGGCCAAGGCCGCCGGCTGGATCGTCATCGCCTTCGGCTGGGGTTTCGGAGTGCTGGCGGGTGCGTACACCGCCGCTCCCCTGTCGGGCGGCCACCTCAACCCCGCGGTGACCCTCGGCGTGGCCGTCGACACCGGGGAGTGGGGCAAGGTTCCGCTCTACATCCTGGCGCAGATGGTCGGCGCGGTCCTCGGAGCCGTACTGGCCTACCTCGTCTACTTCGCACAGTTCCGGGCCAACGCCGAGGAGGACAAGGCCCAGCCGACGCTCGGGATCTTCTCGACCGGCCCCGAGGTCCGCAGCCCGGTCGCCAACACCATGACCGAGGTCATCGCGACCGTCGCGCTGGTGCTGCCGATCCTCGCCTTCGGCAAGAACGACGGCATCGGCATCGGCCAGATCCCCGGGCAGGACGCGGGCATCTACGGCTCCGGCATCTCGATCCTGCTGGTGTCCCTGCTGGTCGTCGGCATCGGTCTCTCGCTCGGCGGGCCGACCGGTTACGCCATCAACCCCGCGCGCGACCTGGGCCCCCGGCTGACCCACGCCGTTCTGCCGATCCCCAACAAAGGCTCGTCCGACTGGGGTTACGCGTGGGTGCCGGTGGTCGGGCCGGTGATCGGCGGGCTGTTGGCCGGCCTCATCTTCAACGCAGCCTTCTAGGCCTCCGGGCCGCATCGACAAGGGGACGTCATGACGGACAGGTTCGTCGCCGCAATCGACCAGGGCACCACGTCCAGCCGCTGCATCATCTTCAACCAGGACGGTGCCATCGTCGCCGTCGACCAGCGCGAACACCGTCAGATCTTCCCCAAGCCGGGCTGGGTGGAGCACGACGCGACCGAGATCTGGTCCAAGGTGCAGGCGGTGGTCGCGGGTGCCATCGCCAAGGCCGGGCTGCGGGCCGACCAGCTCAGCGCTCTCGGCATCACCAATCAGCGCGAGACGACGGTCCTGTGGGACCGCGCGACCGGCAAGCCGGTGCACAACGCGATCGTGTGGCAGGACACCCGCACGTCCGCCCTGTGCCACGAACTGGGCGGCACGGACGGTCAGGACCGCTTCCGGGACGCGACCGGGCTGCCGCTCGCCAGCTACTTCTCCGGCCCCAAGGCCGCCTGGCTGCTGGACAACGTGCCCGGTCTGCGCAGCCGCGCCGAGCGCGGTGAGATCGCCTTCGGCACCATCGACTCCTGGCTGATCTGGAACCTCACCGGTGGTACGGAGGGCGGCGTTCACGCCACGGACGTGACCAACGCGTCCCGCACCATGCTGATGAACCTCCAGACCCTCCAGTGGGACAGTTCGATCCTCGCGGCCATGAATGTGCCCGAGTCCGTCCTTCCGGAGATCCGGTCGTCCTCGGAGGTCTACGGGACGGCCGTCGGCCAGCTGGCCGGGGTGCCGGTCGCCTCCGCACTCGGCGACCAGCAGGCCGCGATCTTCGGCCAGGCCTGCTACGACACGGGAACGGCCAAGAACACGTACGGCACCGGCAGCTTCCTGCTGCTGAACACCGGCAACCGCCCCGTGCCGTCCAAGAGCGGACTCATCACCACCCTGGGCTACAAGATCGGTGACGAGAACCCGGTGTACTGCCTGGAGGGCTCGATCGCGATCACCGGCGCGCTGGTGCAGTGGTTCCGCGACCAACTGGGCATCATCCGCAGCGCCGACGAGATCGAGACGCTGGCGGCGAGTGTGGACGACAACGGCGGCGCCTACATCGTGCCCGCCTTCTCCGGCCTCTTCGCCCCGTACTGGCGCTCCGACGCCCGTGGTGTGATCACCGGTCTGACGCGGTATGTCACCAAGGCACACCTGGCGCGCGCCGTCCTGGAGGCGACCAGCTGGCAGACGCGTGAGGTCGTGGACGCGATGTACCAGGACTCCGGGGTGCAGATCACGACCCTGAAGGTGGACGGCGGTATGACGGCGAACAATCTGCTGATGCAGCATCAGGCGGACGTCCTGGGCGTGCCGGTGATCCGGCCGAAGGTGTCCGAGACGACGTGCCTGGGCGCCGCCTACGCGGCCGGTCTCGCCACCGGTGTCTGGGCGGACCTCGACGAGCTCAAGACCCACTGGCAGCGCGATGTGGAGTGGTCGCCGCGGATGGAGGCCCCGGTCCGCGAACGCGAGTACGCGAACTGGCGCAAGGCGGTGGAGCGGAGCTTCGGCTGGGAGGACGACGGCGGCCGGTCCTGAGGCCCCGCCCCGGCTGCCGCGGGCCGCTCAGCGGCCGCGCACAAGCCCACGGCCCGTACCCCAGTCGGTGGGGGTACGGGCCGTGCTTCTCCCCGCGGGGCGTGCTGCTGCCGCTGCGCAGATCAGGTCGTGGCGTGCTCGCGCTGCCGGTCGACGCGGGCCAGTGCGTGTTCCACCACCGCCACGAGCACCATCTTGACCGACTCGCGGTCGCGGGCGTCGCACATCATCAGGGGCACCTCGGGGTCGAGGTCGAGTGCGGCCCGTACGGTCTCGCCGGGGAAACGGCCCGCGCCCTCGAAGCAGTTGACGCCCACCGTGAAGGGGATGCCACGGCGTTCGAAGTAGTCGATGGCCGCGAAGGAGTCCTCCAGCCTGCGGGTGTCGGCGAGCACGACGGCGCCGAGAGCACCCTGGGCCAGCTCGTCCCACAGGAACCAGAAACGGTCCTGACCCGGCGTACCGAAGAGGTACAGCACCAGGTCCTCGCGGAGCGTGATGCGGCCGAAGTCCATGGCGACCGTGGTGGTCGTCTTGGACTCGACGCCCGCGGTGTCGTCCACGGGCCGGCCCGCCTCGCTCAGGGTCTCCTCGGTGCGCAGCGGTCTGATCTCGCTGACCGCACCCACCAGAGTCGTCTTGCCGACGCCGAATCCGCCGGCGACGAGGATCTTGAGTGTCACCGGCTCGACGGGAGGCTCCCGGCGGCTAGAGCGCCCGAAGACCATTGATCACCTCGCGGAGAATACTCACGTCCGGCAGTTCGGCCGGCGGAACGGGACGGGTCACATGCACGAGGGCGTCCTCGACGAGGTCGCCGACCAGCACCCGGACCACCCCGACGGGGAGATCCAGGGTGGCGGCGAGCTCGGCGATCGACTGCGGCATGTCGCCGCAGCGCTCGACGATCTCGACATGTTCCGGGGACAGGGACTGGTCCTGGCCGGGGTGGTCCGCCGCCGGCTCGGGGACGACCAGGGCGATCAGGTCGAGCCGGTGACGGGTCGCACTGCTGGTGCGGCCCCGCGTCATGGCGTACGGGCGGACCACGGGGCCCGCTTCGGCGTCGAAGTAGTGGTGAGGGTGCTGGGCGTTATGAGTCGAGTCACTCATGCCGGACACTCACCCTCCGGCGGCCGGACCGGACCGTGGCGCGGTGGCGAGGTGCACTCCGACCCGCTTGACCATCAGGGTCATCTCGTACGCCACGAGGCCGACGTCGGAGTCGGCGTCGGCGAGGACGGCGAGACAGCTGCCGTCACCGGCGGCGGTGACGAAGAGGAAGGCCTCGTCCAGCTCCACCACGGTCTGGCGGACCTTGCCGGCGTCGAAGTGGCGTCCGACTCCCTTGGCGAGGCTGTGGAATCCGGAGGCGACGGCGGCCAGATGCTCGCTGTCCTCCCGGGTCAGCTCCCCCGAAGTGCCGGTCGCCAGACCGTCGCTGGAAAGCACAAGTGCCTTGCGGATGCTGCCGACGCGGTCCACCAGCTCGTCGAGAAGCCAGTTGAGCTCGCCGGATCCCTTGGCGACCGGGCGGCCGCCCACGGCGTCTGCTGCGGTGTGCGGTGCGGTCATCGACCGTCCCCCTCCGATGTGTTTCGTGGTGCCGGCCGGCCGGTACCGGTGGTCTGCCCGGCTTCGTCGGCCTCGTCTGCGTTCTGGAGGCGGCCGCGTTGCCAGCCTCGTTGCATGGAAGCCATGCGGTTGCGTACTTGTTCCGCGTCCCGTTCGACATCATCGCGCACGTCCGGTGCCGGGCTCTGCCCCGAACCCTCCCTGAGCTGGGGGGCGAGGCTCGCCTGGCGGACCCGGCGCGGCAGGCCGTCGATCAGTCCGGGGTCCGGCGGCCCGTCCTGCGGCGGGGGCGACGACCACGGTCCGGGGGATGCCGGACGGAGCTCGTGGGCGGGCGGGTGTGCGGGCTCGGTCCGCGCCGGCTCGGGGGCCGGGGCGGGGTGCGAGCGGCCCGGTTCGTCGACCCGGCGACCGTGGTCGGTGACCAGCGTCGGCGGTTTGCGGCGGGGAAGCGACACGGGTCCCACCGTCCGTTCCGGCGCCGGCTCCAGCGCCTGTTGGTGCTGTTCCTCGGGGACCGGACGCCGGCGGCCACGGGACCTCGCCCGGAAGATGCCGCCGCGCTCGCTCTCGGAGTCGCCGAGGTCGGCGAGGGCGCCGGAGTCCCGTTCCACGGGGCGGGCGTCGAAGCCCAACGGGTCGACGGGGCCTTCCAGTTCGACGGGGCCGTCGAGCAGTGCCGAGCCGTTCGCCCGGCCCGGACCGGAGAGCGCCGACAGTTTTCCGTCGCTGCCGCGCCGGCCCGCCGCGCTCTCGCTCTTGCGGTCGAGCCGGAAACCGGTGCCCTGCGTCTCGGGGGCGTCCGTGAGCAGCGCCGCCGGGATGAAGACGATGGCGGTCGTCCCGCCGTACGGCGACGGCTGGAGGGAGACCCGCACGTTCTGGCGCTGGGCGAGCCGGCTGACGACGAACAGGCCGAGGCGGTCGGTGTCGGAGAGCTCGAACTCGGGGGTCTCGGCGAGCCGGAGGTTGGCGTCGAGGAGGACCTCGGGGGCCATGCCGAGTCCGCGGTCGTGGATTTCGAGGGTGAAGCCGTTGGCGACGCGCTCGCCGTGCACCTGGACGCCGGTGTGCGGCGGCGAGAACACCGTGGCGTTCTCCAGGAGTTCGGCGATGAGGTGGGTGAGGTCGGCGACCGCGGGGCCGCCGACGCCGATGCGGGGCAGCCGGCGCACCTCGATGCGCTCGTAGTCCTCGACCTCGGCGACCGCCGCACGGACGACGTCCATGAGCTGGATGGGCTTGCGCCACTGCCGGGAGGGCGCGGCGCCGGAGAGGATCACCAGACCCTCGGCGTGCCGGCGCATACGGGTCGTGAGGTGGTCCAGGCGGAACAGGTCCGCGAGTTCCTCGGTGTCCTCCGTGCGGCGCTCCATGGTGTCGAGGAGCGTGAGCTGGCGGTGCAGGAGCACCTGGTTGCGGCGGGCGAGGTTGACGAACACCTCGGAGACGCCGCGCCGCATGTCCGCCTGGCGTACGGCTGCCTCGACGGCCGCGCGCTGGAGGGTGTTGAGCGCCTGGCCGGCCTGGCCGATCTCGTCCTTGTCGTATTCGAGGCGCGGGGCCTCGGTCTCGACGTCGACGTGTTCGCCGGCCGCCAGCCGGCGCATGACGCTCGGCAGACGGACGCCGGAGACCTCATGGGCCTCCTTGCGCAGCCGGGACAGGTCACGGACGAGGTCGCGGCCGATGCGCACGGAGACGATCACCGAGACCAGCAGGGCGAGGAAGCCCAGGACGCCGGCGATGCCCGCGCGGACGAAGACGCTGTACGCGGCGGGGTCGACGCGGTCCTGGTAGCGCGCGCCTGCGGCGTCGGCCTCGCGCGCGAGTTCGTCGAGTACGGGGGTGGCAGCCGACTGCCAGTCGGCGGCCTCGGCGGCGCTCGCCTTCTTCAGCGGTCCGCCGGCGATGAGGCGTTCCTCGGCGTCGCGCAGGGCCGCGGTCTCCGGGCTGCGCCAGTACTGCTCGTAGATCCCGCGTTCCTGCGCGGGCAGGACCTCGAGGTTGATGTCGTAGTAGAGCTCGCGGTTGGCCACGAAGACGGAGAGCTTGCGGATCTCGTCGGCGCTGACCTTGCCCGTGGTCAGGGCGGAGGCGATGAGCGCGTCCTCACGGGACAGCATCTCCATCGCGCGGACGAGGCCGACCAGGGCGCGGCCCTGACGTTCCATGCCGACGTCGTTGAGGGCGTGCAGGGTGGTCAGGAAGCGGAAGCCGGGGTCGACGATGCGGTTGTAGAACTCCAGCGCCTGGGCGCGCGAGACGGTGCCCGCCTCCACGGAGCGGCGCAGGGCCGCGAGGCCGTCGAGCCCTTCCAGCAGGGAAGAGAGCCTGGTGCGGCCGTCGGGCCGCATGTCCTCGCGGACTTCCTTCTTCTCCGCGTTCTCCTTGATCGTGGCCACGGCCGCGTCGGTGGCCGCGCGCCTCTCGCGGAGGTTGGGCAGCGCGTCGGAGGCACGGCGGTCCGCCAGATAGACGAGGGTCTGACGGCGTTCCTTCTGGATGACCTCGAGTGCGTCCTCGACCGGGTGACCGACCTGTTCCACCACCGAGCCGACATCGAGAAGCTGGTCCGCCTCCCGGCCGGTCAGTACGGTGGCGAAGCCCCACAGAGCCGTCAGGGAGACGAGCGGCACCATCAACAACGCCACGATCTTCCGGCGGATGGACTTCCCGCGAAAGCGCATGGCCTCCCCCTGCTCAACCCCGCCCACGGCAGGCGGTGTTATCCGTCAACAAACGGCGCGAGCCTACTACTGTCACACAGACAACTCGAAGGTGCGTCCGGACGATTTTCAGCCTGCCCACGATGCGTTGATCACGGGTTGTCCTGGTATTCAAGGAGATGACATTCCCCGCGTGTCCCGCCCCACCTGGCGGCACGTCATTTTTCGGACCGTGGGAGATGGCTGGAATTCTTCGCTCTGCGGGAATCATTCCGCCTGGTCAATCGTCCTTCTGTACGGGGGTTGCGGGGGCGCGTCCGCATCGGCGGACCGTGGATTCGGTTCAGCGCCGGGCCGTTCGCGGCCGGCACCGGTTGTTCATCTCCGTCGGCGCGCGCGACGTGCGGCTACGTCCGTGTACGACGCGGCGCCGGAGTAAAGCAACGGAATCCGGGCAGCCACCCTGAAGCCGGACAGAAGTGGGGAGTGACAGTTCCATGGACACGGACGAGCGTCGCGGAGCGGTACGAGCGACGGGCCATGCGCAGGATTCACCGCAGCTCTGGGTCGAGGAGCCGGTGGCAAGACGGCGTATGGCGGATCCGGTTCGCACGGCGGCGGTCCGCGCGGTACTCATATCGTCCCTGACATTGATTCAGGCGATGATCGCCTTCCTGTGCACCCTTGCCGGTTCATGGCTGGCATTTCCGATGGTGCTCAGCTCCGTCGCCAGCACCGTGGTGGCAACCTGGGCGGTGCTGGACGTGTGGGTGACCCGTCAGGTGTGGAACCAGCGCCATGGTGTGATCTCCGCGCCGAGCAGCAGCGCGCGGCAGCTGCGACGGGAGCGCCGTCGGGTGCGGCGGGCGGCCAAGGCGTCGTCCCGCGAGAGTGCGCGTATACGGCGGCAGAGCCGGGGCCGGCTGTCCCAGGCCTGAACAGCCGGGCCCCTGCGCGGTGTCGGGACCACCCGCCCTCAGCGGGCGGCCTCCGCCGCGGCGGGCGCGGCGTTCTCGCCGGAGTGCTCCGGTGAGGCGGGGTTTCCGGGCGGGGCAGAGGCCTCGGGTTCCTGCTCCACCGCGGCGCGCTTGTACATCCTGGTCGCGGTGATCTCACCGTGGACGCTCTCGCCGGACGGGTCGTGCTGGGGCAGGCCGGGCCGCAGGTGCTCCTCGACGCTGATGTACTTCAGCCCCGCCCGCAGATCCGCGTCGTTGCGCAGCCGGATGACGAGCGGGAACTCCGCGAGCGCCGTGGTGTCGAACAGGCCCGTCGTATAGAGCAGCTGAACACCGAGCGCGTTCGACACGGCCCGCTGGAGCTCCAGCAGATAGGTGGCGTTCGCCCGGCCGATCGGGTTGTCGAGGAACAGGGTGCCCGCGTGGCGGTGCCGGTCGCGGCCGCGGTCGTTGCTGCGCAGCGCGGCCATCGTGCAGTAGAGCGCGATGGCGGCCGTGAGCAACTGGCCGCCCGAGAACACATCGCCCATCTGACCGACCGGTACCCGCTCGGCGCGCAGCACGGCGTCCGGCTTGAGGATCTCCACGGCGACGCCCTTGGGCTCCAGCGCCGCCTGCACTCCGCGCAGCAGCAGCGACATGCCGTCCCTGCGCCCCTCGCCGTAGGCGGCCGAGGAGTTCTTGCGCACGGCCGCGCGGGTCGCCTCGTCGATGACCTCTCCGAGCCGCTCGGCCAGCGTCGCCTGGTCCGGCTCCTCGAAGCGGATCCGCAGGAACTCCTGGCCGGACCACTCGCCGAGGCCCTCCGGCAGCCGGGAGAGCCGCTGGGCCGAGCGCAGCGTCGTCAGCGCCGACTCCACCAGCCCCCGCAGCCGGTCGACGATGGTGTCGCGGTTGCGCTCCAACTGCTCCAGTTCGTCGGTCAGTACGCGCAGGCGCGGCGCGAACGCCTCGGCCCACTTCGCCGCGTGCTCCGGCAGCGCGGAGGCCGGCAGCTCCCGGATCTGCTGCCGCGCGGGGGTGCGCACCTGCTCGTAGCGCGTGGAGTTGGCGTGCCGGACGAGGACGTCGCTCGCCTCCCGTACGGAGGTCTCGGCGGCGGACAGATCGGCGGCGCAGGAACGCAGGGAGCGGCGTGCCTCGGCGGCCGACTGGCGGGCCTCCGCCAGGCTGCCCGGGTACGGCTCGGGGGTCTCCTGGCCCTCCTCGTCGTGCTGCTCACGCAACAGGTCGCGCAGCAGGGCCGCGGCCTCCTCGAAGCCTCCCCTGGCGTCCTCGGACGCCCGGTGGGCCTGGAGCAGGCTCGCGTGAGCGTCGCGGGCCGTCTCCAACGCGTCCGTGCGCGAGGCGAGTTCGGCGGTCGCGGTACGCAGCAGGGTCTGTGCCTGTTCGGCGTCGGCCGGGACGAGCTCGTCGGGGAGCTCGGTGTGGGCGTCGCCGTCGGCGGGAGCCAGTCGTTCCGCCTCGCCGCGCAGCCGGCCCAGTTTCTCGCTGGCCTCCGTCGCCCGTGACTCCAGCATCTGCACCAGCGACTCGGCGCGGGCGGCCGCGGCCTGACGGGACGGCCCGTCGGCGCCGTCCGTGCCCTCCAGAAGCTGGGCGGCGCGGGTGCGGACCTTGTTGGTGAGCCGGTCGAGCTCGGCGAGGGCGGCGCTCTCGTCGCTCTCGGCCCGGGCCTGCTCGGCGCGGAGGTCGGCGCCGACGCCGACCTTCTCGTACAGCTGGGAGGCCGCCCGGTAGGCCTCACGCAGGGCGGGGAGCGCTGCACGGGCGGCGTCCTCGTCCGGCTCCGGCAGATTCTCGGGTGCGCCCGCGATCTCGGCGCGTTCGGCACGCAGAGCGCGGGCCGTACGGCGGGCGTCGTCGCCGGCCCGCTGGGCGGCCCTGCGGTCCTCGTCCGCGGCCTTCGCGCGCTCCAGGCAGGTGGCGGCCCTGGCCTCGGACTCGGCGGCCTCGTCGGCCAGTTCGCGCAGCTTCACCTGCCAGCCGGCCCGCTCCCGCAGCCGGAACGCGAGGCCGGCGAGGGCGTCGGCGACCCGGCGGGCGCGCTGGGCGGTCTCCTGGCGGTCGTCACGGACGCGCGCGGCGTCGGCCGCCGCCTCGTCCGCCTCGGCGCGGACGGTCCGCGCCTCCGTCAGTTCGGCCTGCGCCTCTTCCGCGGTCTCGCGGGCCGCGTGTGCGGCCTGCGCCAGCTCGGCGAGCATGCCCGGCGGGCAGTCCGCGCGCCACGATCCGATGCGGGCGGCGAGGGACCGGTCCGCGGCGAGCCGGGCGGCCAGCGCCCGGATCTCCTCGTCCCGGGCGGCGGCCCGTGCGCGCAGCGCCTGCCGCTCCTCGTCGGCCGCGTGTTCGTCGTGCATCGCCGGGTTCGGCGGTACGAGGAAGACACCGCTGCCGTCGTCCTGACCGGTACCGGGGCCCGGCACCGGTGCGAGCAGCGCGGCCGCCGTGCCGACGGCGACCGCGGAACGGGGCAGCAGCGCGGCCCCGGTGAGGACCTCACGGGCGCGGGCGTGCGACGCGGGATCGGTGATCACCACACCGTCGACGAGCTCGGGCCGCGCGGCGAGGACGGCGGCGTGGTCGGCGGGGTCGACGGCCTGCGCGAGATAGCGCCAGCCGGGCAGAGCCGGAACGCCGTGCTCTCCCAGGTACTCGACGGTGGCGAGGACGTCGGGGCCGGGCGGCAGCAGGCCTCCGTCGCCGAGCGCCCCGAGGATCCGGCTGTCGTCGGCCGCGACGGTCCGCAGGTCGAAGAGCTGGCGTTCGGCGGAGGAGACGTACTGGTCGAGCAGCTCGTGGAGCTCGTCGGCGTACCGGTCCAACTCCTCGGTGGTGAGGGGGCCTTCGGCGGGACGGGCGGTCCGTGCGACGGAGCCGGCGGGACCTTGCGCGGGCGTATCGGCGGTGCCCGGTTCCGGCGCGGTGTCCGCACCCGCGGTGTCGCCACCGACGCTGTGCGCTGACGTACCCGCGTGGTCGACCGGGCCGTCCTCATCGGGCCCCGGACCCGCTCCGTACGGCTCGGTCGGCGCGTGCGCTCCTCCGTGCCCGGCCTCCGCGCCGGCCGTGCCACGGCGGGGCGAGGGCACCGTCGCACCCGAGGCCGGCGCCTGTGACATCGGGGGCAGACTGAGGAGTTCCGCGAGGCGGTCGTCCTCCGCGATGGCCTCCGCCGTGCGGCGCTCGGACTCATACGCGTTCTCCGCGGCCTGGGCCGCGTCCGACGCCCGGGCCGCCGCCAGTTCGGCGCGGGACTCCGCCGCGGCCGCCTCCCGCGCGCGGTCCGCCGTGGCGCGTCCCGCCTCGCGGGCCGTGTCCCATCCCGCGACGGCCGCCTTCTCCGCGTCGCTCGCCGCCAGCGCGGCGCGCGCCGGGTCTGCGTCCGGGGCCGTGTCGTCGAGCCAGCCCGCGCGTACCGCCTCGGCCGTTTCCTGCTCGACCTCACTCAGCCGCTGCCGGAGGTGGCCGATCTCGCTGCGTGCGCGCTGCGCCTCGGTCGCGGCGGCCGTCGCGTCGCGGTGGGCGGCCTCGCCCGCCTCCTGGAGTGCGGCCGACCGCTCCTCCTCCTCGTTGGCGACCCGCTCGCCGGCCTCCGCCGCGGAGTGCAGCGCCCGCACGAGGTCGGCGGCGGCCTTGGCGCGGGCGGCGAGCGCGGGGGCGGCGTCGCGTTCGGCCTCGCGGATGGCGACGGCGACACGGGCCGAGCGGTCGGAGGCGGCGCGGTGCCGCAGCACCGCCTCCGCCGCCTGCCACGCGGAGTGCAGCGTGCGGGCGTCCATCAGCTCGCGCCGCTGGGCTGCCGCGCCCTTCTCCGCGACGGTCAGCGCCAAGGACGCGTGCCGGTAGGCCAGTTCGGCCGCGATCAGGGAGCTGCGGCTACGGGCCCGTTCCGCGTCGGTGACCGTGTGCGCGGCGGCCGTGACCTGCTCGGTCAGCTCCGCGGTGCGGCCGCGCTCCAGCTCGGCCCGTGCGGAGAGCCGGCGGGCGAGGGTACGCGTGCGGCGCTCGGCTCCGGTGTGGATCTCGCGGGCTCGTGTACGCGCCTCGGCCGCCTCCACGATCCGGCCGAGCAGGTCGGCCGATCCGGCGGTGAAGTCGCGCTCGGCGGTCAGCTCGGCCCGGCGGCCGAGTTTGTTGCCGAAGCTGCTGACGAGGTCGGCGAGGCCGTCCGTGTCACGGGTGTCGGTGACGGCCCGCAGCAGCAGGTCCGTGAAGTCGGAGTCCTTCTTGACCGCGAAGAGGCCCGCCGCCTCGCCCTCGTCGGCGTTCATCTCCCGCTGGTAGCGGAACAGTTCGGGATCGAGGCCCACCTCGCCGAGGTGCTCGTTCCAGCGGTCGTGGATCTCCTCCCAGTAGACGTCCAGGTGCGGGTACACCTTCGCCGCCTCGGTGATCGCGTCCCGGAAGCCCTTCATGGTGCGGCGGCGGCCCTGTGCGCCGGAGACACCTTCGACCGGCGGGCGTACCACCGAGGACTCGGCGACGGGCAGGGAGTCGAGGCTGAGCCCCGGGCCGGGCCGGAAGGAGTACCAGGCCTCGGCGAACTTCCGCGGGTCGTTGGAGACCTGGCGTCCCCGCCACTCGCTCACCTTGCCGACCACGATCAGCTCGCCCGTGAGGGTGTGCTGCCACTCCAGCGCGACATGCCCGCAGTCGTCGGCGAGCAGGAACTTGCGCAGGACTCCGGAGCTCGCGCCGCCGAGCGTGTTGCGGTGACCGGGCAGCATCACGGAGAAGATCAGCTTCAGCAGGACGGACTTGCCGCCGCCGTTCTCCAGGAAGAGCACGCCGGCGGGGGCCGGACGGCGGGGCGGGCCGGCCGGCTCCTCCTCGAAGAACTCGGCCTGCGTCGGCGCGGGATGGGGCACCGGCGCGCCGACCCCGCGCAGATCCAGCACGGTGTCGGCGTAGCGCGCTCCGGCGGGCCCGATGGAGTAGAGGCGAACGCGGGACAGCTCGTACATGGCGGACTCTCGTGGTCGGCAGGCGGATGGGCGGGGCGGGTGGCGGGGGCCCGGGTGAGGGCCGACGGGTCAGGTGTGGAAGGGGAGTCCGGCGTCGGCCGCCAGCTCCAGACCGTCCGCGTCGGGCGGTGGTACGAGGGTGGCGGTGCCGTCGCTCACCGGTACGACGCCCAGTTCGAGCAGTTCGGCCATGGCCGCGCTGCCCGCCATGTCGCGGACCTGCAATTGGTACCGGGCGGTGGTGCGATAGGCGCCGCCGGCGTCGTCGCCCGTGCGCTGGAGGAAGCCGGAATCGGTGAGGAAGGCGACGGCCTTGCCGACGATGCCGGTGGTGGACCCGGCGAGCCGTCGCGCGTCCTTGGTGGCGCCGGTGGCGCTGCGGCGGGCGTAGACGCGCCAGGCGGCCTCGAGACCCGGCTCGTCGGTGGCCGGGTCGGTGTTCTCGCCCTCGGCGTCGGCGCGCTCCTCGAGACGGCTGCACGCCTGGCGTACGAAGGCGTCGACGCCGTTGACGGTGATCCGGCCGATGTATCCGTCGTCGGCGAGGTCCTCGGGCCGCGGGAACGCCATGGCGGCGACGGCGAGATGGGCCAGACCGTGCAGGAAGCGGTCCGCAGAGTCGGCGGTGGCGCGGCGGGCGTAGTCGCCCATCCGGACGGCGAACACGGAGTCCTCGCCGGCCGTGACCGCCATACCGGCGCGCGGGGAGACTTCGAGGACGATCAGGCCGAGGCCCGTGGCGACGGCGTCCGCGAGGCGGGCGAACGCGGCTTCCTCGCGGTAGCGGCGCAGCAGTTCGGCGTACTCGGCGTCGCGGGCGGGCAGCAGCTTGGGCTGGAGTCCGAACGAGACGAGGCGCGCCGCGTCGGCGGCGTCGGCGGGTGTGACCGTGGCCTGCGCGGCCGGGACGGGCGTCTCGTGGGCGTCCGCCTCCCGCCATGCGTGCTGCTCGGCCTGGTTGTCGGTCACGGGTGCTCCTGCGCAGTCGTGGTGGTGGTCGCGGGCCGGGATGCGGACGCCGCAGCGGATCCGCGGCGCCGCCCCGCGGTTGGCGTCTCCCGTCCATGGGGACCCCGGGCGCCGGACACGGCCGGAGAGGAACCCCGCGCCGCCTCGGACGCGGTCGCAGAGGCCGGAGCCAGGGTCCTCACGCCGCCTCCGTCCGGTCCGCCGTCATACCTGCCGCGTCGAGCAGTGCCGTCCCCACTATCAGGTCCGCGCCGCCGAACTCGGGGTCGTCCAGCTCGGTGCCGTCGTCGACCGCGAACAGCAGCCGCTCCTCACCCTGGCGGTAGGCGGTGCCGACCGGAGGGCTCGCCGCGTGAATGGCCAGCAGCGCGACCAGGTAGGGCAGTTCGGGATCGCGGCGGCGCGCCTCGGCGAGGAGGCCGGACAGCCGGCGCGGCGCGTCGTGCTCCAGGTCGAGCAGCTCCATCGCGCTCGCCAGCTGTTCCTCGCTGAAGCGGCTGTCGTCCGGGGTCGCGATCAGATCGGGCTCGGGCATCTCCGCGCCGAGGTGCTCGCGTTCCAGGGGCGGCGTCAGCAGCATCTCGACGAGGTCGCCGACGCGTACGGAGGACGGGGTGCGCAGTCCGGTGCCGCGGGCGAAGAAGGCGTCCGTGACCCGGATCGCCGAGCGCAGCGGCAGCGGCAGCACCGGGGTGACGAGCTGTCCGTAGAGATCGAGTCCGGTGCGCGCGGTGGGACGGGCGAACGCCTGCCGGTCCTGCTCGGCACGGAACAGGGGTCCGGCCTCCAGGAGTCGCGACTGCAACTGGGTGTGGCGGCGGATGCAGTCCTTGACGATGTCGACGAGTTCGGCGGCGCGGCGCTTGTGCTCCGGGTCCTCGGCCTCGTCGCGTGCCTTGCGGATGTTGGTGAGGATCGCGTTCTCGTGGCGGTACCGGTCGGCGACGTGGTCCAGCGCTTCGGCGATCATGTCGGGAACGGCGTTCAGCCAGTCGACCGCGCGGACGTTGCGACGGGTTGCGTCCAGCGTCCGGCGGAGGGTCTCGGCGTACTGAACGGTGCGGTACCGCGCCTGCTCGGCGGCGAGCTGGGCGTCGGCGAGCCTGCCCCGGCTGATGAGGACTTCGAGCTTGACCTCCGCCGCGATCTGCGCGCTGGTGACGTCGGTGTCGAGCGCGCCGACCAGGACGTTGACCGCTTCGTCGGTGGTACGGAGGTAGACGCTGCCGCCGTGGCCCGGGACTTCCTCGATGAGTTTGAAGTCGTAGTCGCGGCGGGTGTAGACGCCGTCGGTGCCGAAGGTGCCGTAGACCGCGCGGAAACCGCGGTCCACGCTGCCCACGTTGATCAGGTTCTCCAGCACCCAGCGCGCGACGCGCTCGTGCTCGGCTACGGGTCGCTGCGGTGCCTGGGCGCCGATGCGCGGCAGCAGCCTGGCGACGATCTGGTCGTGGTCGGCGCCGGTGTCGAAGTCCATGTTGAGCGTGACGAGGTCAATGGCGGACAGCGCCACCTCCGCCATCGCGTAGACCGTGTACTCCCCCGCGAGGTTCGCCTTGCGGGCGTCCAGGTCGTGCAGCGGAGCGGTACACGCGAGCGCGCGAAGCCGCCGCGCGAGCCCTTCGTCGGCGGCCGGGCCCTGTGCGGGCCGCGGCCCCGCGCTGAGCTGGGGCGGAACGAATTCCGTCGAGGCAGGCGAAGTCACGCTGCACAGATTAGGTCCTCGCACCGACAACGGTCGAAACGACGCAGAAGCGACCGCAGCACCGGGGCCGCGGTCCGGCCCGGGTGCGGGTCCGCGTCACCCGGCCCCGCGCCCGGCGTGACTACGCTCCCTCGCCGTCCTCGTCCGCGACGAGGTCGGCATAGGTCTCCACCATCTGGGTGCGGGAGTCCTCGAGATAGTCGGTGAGCAGCCGTTCGGCGGAGGTGCGGTCGCCGGCCTGGAGCGCGTCGAGAATGGCGCGGTTGCGGACGAGGTAGGGCTGGTGCAGCCGTCGGGGGTCGTCCACCACATGGAAGGCGAGCCGGAGTTCGGCGAGCACGCTGCGCATCAGTTCGTCGGTGCGGGCACTGCCGGCGAGGGCGACCAGTTCGCGATGGAAATGGATGTTTGCGGTGGAAACGCCCTTCCAGTCCCTTTCGCGCTCAGATCGTTCACCGCCGGAGACCGCGGCTTCGAGCCGCTCGACGGCGTACGGCGGCTCGCCGAGACCGTGTACGACGGCACACTCGACGAGGAGGCGGGTGCGGTAGATGTCCGTGACGTCCTGGACGGCGAGCATCCGGACGAAGACGCCGCGGTTGAGTTCGTGGACGAGCAGCCGTTCGTGGGTGAGCAGCCGGAACGCCTCGCGCAGGGTGTTGCGCGATACGCCGAGCGCCTTGCCGATGCTGTCCTCCGAGAGCCGCTCCCCCGGCGGGAAGTAGCCCTCCGCGATCCGGGTCCGCAGGATGTCCGCGACCCGCTCGGCCGTGCTGGTGCGACCCAACAGCGGCCGGTCGTCCGCCAGTCCGCCGACCTCGGGCTCCGTCGTCCCCACAGCACCCCTCTCTCCTGCGCCGGCGGCTCCCGGCGATGCGCGAGCTCCATCGTAGAAGGAAGAACGACCCGACATGACTCTTGTCGGATCGTTCAACAATCCCCTACCTTGGCGCTACCGCACAGTCGCCAGCACCCTCTCCCCCTCTGCGAGGTGCAGATGAGTACGACCCAGGCACAGTCGAAGCAGGGCGAACTCCCCGAGGACACCGGCGCCTTCGCCTGGCTGCGGGCGCTCGGCCCCGGCGGCCGCCGCGCCTTCGGCGGCGCGTTCGGCGGATACGCCCTCGACTCCTACGACTACTTCACGCTGCCGCTGAGCATGGTGGCGATCTCCGCGTACTTCGCCCTCGACAACGGACAGACCGGACTTCTCACCACCGTCACCCTGGTGGTCTCCGCGGTGGGCGGCGCGCTCGCCGGAATCCTGGCCGACCGCATCGGCCGGGTGAAGGCCCTGATGATCACGGTGATCACCTACGCGGTCTTCACCGTGGCCTGCGGATTCGCCCCCAACTACGAGACGCTGATGGTCTTCCGGGCCCTCCAAGGCCTCGGCTTCGGCGGCGAGTGGGCGGTCGGCGCGATCCTGGTCGCCGAGTACGCCGGACCCAAGCACCGCGGCCGTACCCTCGGTGCCGTCCAGAGCGCGTGGGCGGCCGGCTGGGCGCTCGCCGTGATCGTCTACACCCTGGTCTTCGAGTTCCTCGACGCGGACACCGCGTGGCGCGTGATGTTCTGGACCGGCGCGCTGCCCGCTCTGCTGGTGATCTATGTACGGCGCCATGTCAAGGACGCTCCCGAAGCCGCCGCCCGGCGCAGCGCCAGCAGCGAGCGCGGTTCCTTCGGGGCCATCTTCAAGGGCGACCTGCTGCGGACGACACTCTTCGCCACACTGCTGTCGACCGGCGTCCAGGGCGGCTACTACACACTCGCCACCTGGGTCCCCACGTATCTCAAGACCGAGCGGGGGCTGACGGTCGTCGGCACCGGCGGCTATCTCGCCTTCCTGATCTCCGGCGCCTTCCTCGGCTATCTCACCGGCGGCTATCTCACGGACCGCATCGGCCGCAAGAACAACATCACGCTCTTCGCCGCCCTCTCGGCGGCCGGGATTCTCGCCTACACCAACATTCCCTCCGGAGCGAACGGCCTGCTGCTCGTCCTCGGCTTCCCGCTCGGGTTCTGCATGTCCGCGATCTTCAGCGGCTTCGGCTCCTTCCTCAGCGAGCTCTACCCGACGGCCGTACGCGGCACGGGTCAGGGCTTCACCTACAACAGCGGGCGCGCGGTCGGCGCCTTCCTGCCCACGCTGGTCGGCTTCCTGTCCGACAGCTGGGGTGTGGGTGGCGCACTCATCCTCGGCGCCGCGGGCTACGCGCTGGCGGTGGTGGCACTGTTCGGCCTCCCGGAGACGCGCGGCAGGGAGCTGCTGTGACGGCGTACAGCACACCCTCCAAGCCCCTCGACGGGCGCGCGTGGAGCCCGGCCGAGGCCCGCACACGGTTCCGTTCCGGGCTGAGCGGCCCGACCGCGGGCATGGTCCCGGGCCACGCACAGGCCAACCTGATCGCGGTTCCCGCCGACTGGGCGCACGATGTGCGGGAGTTCTGCCGGCACAACCCGAAGCCCTGTCCCGTACTCGACGAGACCGACGCCGGTTCCTGGTCCACCACGCTCGCGCCGGGCGCGGACCTGCGCACCGATCTGCCGCGCTACCGGGTGTGGGAGCACGGCGAGCTCGTCGACGAGCCCACCGATGTCGTGGAGCGGTGGCGCGGGGACCTCGTGTCGTTCCTCATCGGATGCAGCTTCACCTTCGAGTGGGCTCTGTCGGCGGCCGGCGTCCCGTTGCGCCATGTCGACCAGGGCCGCAACGTCCCGATGTACGTGACCGACCGGCTCTGCCGTCCGGCGGGACGACTGCACGGACCCATGGTCGTCTCCATGCGTCCCGTACCGCCCGGGCACCTCGCCGCGGCGGTGAGCGCCAGTGCGGCGATGCCCGCGGTCCACGGCGCCCCGGTGCACAGCGGCGACCCCGCGGAGCTCGGCATCGAGGACCTGGACCGCCCCGACTTCGGTGACGCGGTGGTCCCGGAGCCGGGCGACATCCCGGTGTTCTGGGCCTGCGGAGTCACCCCGCAGGCGGCGGTCATGGCCTCCCGGCCGCCGTTCGCCATCACCCACGCACCGGGCCGGATGTTCATCACGGACGTCCGCGACGAGCAGTACCGCGTGGCCTGAACCCGCGGCCCGATCCGCGTGAACCGAGCAGAGGCAGGAAAGAAGGAGCACATGACCTGGGCGTCGATCGACCTCAACGCCGACCTCGGCGAAGGCTTCGGCCGCTGGCAACTCACCGACGACGAACAGCTGCTGTCCGTCGTCACCAGCGCCAACGTCGCCTGCGGCTTCCATGCCGGTGACGCGGCCACCATGCGCCGCGTGTGCACGCTCGCGGCCGAACGGTCGGTGCGGATCGGCGCCCAGGTCTCCTATCGCGACCTCGCCGGCTTCGGACGGCGTTCCATGGACGTGCCACCGGACGAGCTGGCGGCCGAGATCGCCTACCAGATCGGCGCGTTGGAGATCTTCGCCCGCGCCGCCGGCTCCCGGGTCTCGTACGTCAAACCGCACGGCGCGCTCTACAACCGTGTCGTGCACGACGAGGAGCAGGCGGCCGCCGTCGTCGAGGGCGTCATGCTGTCGGGTGAGCGCCTGCCGCTGCTCGGACTCCCCGGCTCGAAGCTGCACACCATGGCGGAGAAGGCCGGACTGCCGGCGATCACCGAGGCGTTCGCCGACCGCGCGTACACCGCCGAGGGGACGCTGGTGCCCCGGAGGGAGGAGGGCGCGGTCCTCACCGATCCGTCGGCCGTGGTCGAACGGTCCGTCAGCATGGCCCGGTTCGGGGTGGTCGCCGCGCGGTGCGGCAAGTCCGTTCCCGTCCGGGCCCGTTCACTGTGCCTGCACGGCGACACCCCCGGAGCCGTCGCCCTCGCCCGGCGCGTACGGCGGCAGTTGGAGGCCGCGGGTGTGCGCGTGGAGGCGTTCGTATGAGGGTGCTGCCGGTCGGTGACCGGGCTCTGCTCGTCGAGCTCGTGGACGGCGACGAGGCCGGTGCGCTCCATGCCGAGCTGCTGCGCCGCCGGGCGGCGGGCACGCTCCGGCCGGTACGGGAGATCGTCCCGGCGGCACGGACCGTCCTGCTGGACGGGCTCGACGACCCGGGGCACTGGGCCGAGGAGCTCGCGGGGTGGGACGTGCCACCGCTCCCCGCGCGCGTGGACGAAGCCATCGAGGTGCCGGTGCGCTACGACGGCCCCGATCTCGCCGACGTCGCCGCGTTGTGGCGGGTGACGGAGGCGCAGGTGGTGGAGATCCACGCGGCGACCGAATTCCGCGTCGCCTTCTGCGGATTCGCCCCCGGGTTCGGCTATCTCACGGGCCTCCCGCAGCAGTACGCGGTACCGCGCCGGGCGACCCCGCGCACCGCGGTCCCCGCCGGTTCCCTCGGTCTCGCCGGTCCGTACACCGGGATCTATCCGCGCTCCTCCCCCGGCGGCTGGCAGCTGATCGGTTCCACGGCTCTGGAGCTGTGGGACCCGGCCCGCGAGCCGGCCGCCCTCCTCTCCCCCGGGACCCGGGTGCGCTTCGTGCCGGAGGGCCGATGACCGACCGGGCGATCGCCGTCGTACGGGCCGGGGCGCTGAGCACCGTGCAGGATCTGGGCCGCCCGGGGCACGCCCACCTCGGCGTGCCCCGGTCCGGGGCGCTCGATGCGCCGGCAGCCCGGACGGTCAACCGTCTGGTGGGCAACGCGGAGGGCGCGGCCGTCCTGGAGACCACGCTCAACGGCTGTGCGCTGCGCCCGCGTTGCGCGGTCACCGTCGCGGTCGGCGGAGCGCCCTGCCCGGTCACCGTCGACGGACGGCCCGTGGCCTGGGGAGCACCGGTCCGGGTGGCCGCGGGCTCCCTCATCGAGGCCGGCTGGGCCGCGCGGGGCGTCCGGTCGTATGTGGCGGTCGCCGGAGGGTTCGCGGTGGAACCCGTCCTGGGCAGCCGCTCCACGGACCTGCTGTCCGGTCTCGGACCGGCGCCGCTCGCGGACGGCGCGGTGCTGCCGCTCGGCAGGCCCACCGGGCAGCCGGCGCGACTCGACGGCGGTGTGCCGTGGCCCGCGCCGCCCGCGGAACTGATCCTGCGCGTACGGCTGGGACCGCGCGCGGACTGGTTCACGGACGGGGCCCTGCGCACGCTGGCCTCCGGCGGATACCGGGTCTCGGCGTCGAGCAACCGCATCGGGCTGCGGACGGAAGGCCCCGCGCTGGAGCGGGCGCGGACCGGTGAACTGCCCAGCGAGGGCATGGTGCTGGGGGCGGTCCAGGTGCCGCCGGACAGCTGCCCGGTGGTCTTCCTCGCCGATCATCCGACGACCGGGGGCTATCCGGTGGTGGCGGTGGTCGACCCACGGGACCTCCCCGCCACGGCCCAGGCGGCACCCGGCACCCCGGTCCGTTTCGTCCCCGTCCGCTGACGGAGCCCGGATCAGCGGACGGCGGACGGCGGACGGCGGACACGCGGCAGACCTCAGACCGGCTCCCCGTAGCCACCGCCGCCGGGCGTCCTGACCACCAGGACGTCGTCCGGCCCCACGTCCACCGAATCGACGCCCTTCAGTTCCGTCACACCCCCGTCGGCGCGCTCCACCCGGTTCTCGCCGAGCGCGCCCGCCGCACCGCCCGCCATCCCGTACGGTGCGACGCGGCGGTGCCCGGTGAGCAGTGCCACCGTCATCGGCTCCAGGAAGCGGATCCTGCGTTCGACGCCCTGTCCGCCGTGCCACCGGCCGTCGCCCGCGCTGTCGTCGCGTACCGCGAAGGCGTCCACCCGCACCGGATAGCGCCACTCCAGCACCTCGGGGTCGGTGAGCCGCGAGTTGGTCATGTGCGTCTGGACGGCGTCGGCGCCGTCGAACCCGTCCCCCGCCCCCGAACCGCTCGCCACCGTCTCGTAGTACTGCACCCGGTCGTTGCCGAACGTCAGGTTGTTCATCGTGCCGGAGCCCTCCGCCTGGACGCCGAGCGCCGCGTAGAGCGCGCCGGTGACGGCCTGTGAGGTCTCGACATTGCCCGCGACGGTCGCCGCCGGGTGGACGGGCGCCAGCATGGATCCTTCCGGCACCCGGACCTCCAGCGGCTCCAGACAGCCGCTGTTGAGCGGGATGTCGTCGGCGACGAGCGTGCGGAAGACATAGAGCACGGCCGCCATCACGACCGAGGTGGGCGCGTTGACGTTGCCCGGCTGTTGCGGCGAGGTGCCGGTGAAGTCGATGACGGCGCTGCGTTCGTCGCGGTCCACCCGCAGCGCGACACGGATGACCGCGCCGCCGTCGGTCTCGTAGCGGTACTCACCGTCGTCGAGATCGGCCACGATCCTGCGGACCGATTCCTCGGCGTTGTCCCGGACGTGGCGCATATAGGCCTGGACGACGTCGAGCCCGAACTCGTCGACCATACGGCGCAGTTCCTCGATGCCCTTCTCGTTGGCCGCGATCTGGGCGCGCAGGTCGGCGAGGTTGGTGTCGGGGGCCCGGGAGGGGTACGCCGCCGTGGTCAGCAGCTCGCGTGTCTCCTCCTCGCGCAGCACGCCGTCCCGGACGAGCAGCCAGTTGTCGAAGAGCACACCCTCCTGGTCGATCGTCTCGCTGAAGGCGGGCATCGAGCCGGGGGTGATGCCGCCGATCTCCGCGTGGTGCCCGCGGGAGGCGACGAGGAAGCGCAGCTCGTCACCGTCGAACACGGGCGTCACCACGGTCACATCGGGCAGATGCGTGCCCCCGTGGTACGGGTCGTTGATGGCGTAGACGTCGCCCGGCCGCAGTCCGTCCCCGTTGCGGCGCAGCACCTCCTTGATCGACTCACCCATCGAGCCGAGGTGTACGGGAATGTGGGGCGCGTTGGCGATCAGATTGCCCTCCGCGTCGAAGAGGGCGCACGAGAAGTCCAGCCGTTCCTTGATGTTGACGGAGTGGGCGGTGTTCTCCAGGCGCACCCCCATCTGCTCGGCGATGGCCATGAAGAGGTTGTTGAAGACCTCCAGCAGCACCGGGTCGACGTCGGTGCCGACGGCGGTCCTGCCGGGCCGGGGCCGGACGCGCGTCAGAAGCAGATGACCGCCCTCGTCCGGCGCGGCCCGCCAGCCGGGGTCGACGACCGTGGTGGCGTCGGACTCGGCGATGATCGCGGGCCCTTCGACGGTGTCGCCGTGCCCGATGTCGGCGCGCCGGTACAGCGGCACCTCCTGCCGCTCACCTTCCACGAACATCGGAACGCGGGCCCGTGGCGCGAACTCGCCCCCGCCCTCGGTCTCCTCGACGACATGAGCGCCGTGTTCGCCCGCCGTCCCCACCGCCTCGACGGAGACCGCCTCCACGACGAGCGGCTTGTCCATGGTGAAGGCGTAACGGGCCCGGTGGGCCGAGGTGAAGGACTCCCGCATGGCGGCCGCGCCCTCCAGCGGTACGGGCAGGCTCGCGTCCGTGCCGGCGTAGCGGAGCAGGACGCGTGCGTGGGTGGTGATCGCGTCGTCCGGGACGTTGTCGTCGCGCAGTTCGGCCCGGGTGCGGCCGGCCAGCTCGTCGCAGAGGGTGCCGACCCGCGCGCAGGTCTCCTCGTCCAGTTCCGCCTCCACGGACTGCTCCAGCATGGCGGTCGCGTCGGCGAGGCCGATGCCGTACGCGGACAGCACGCCCGCGAGCGGGGGCACGATCACGGTGTCGACGCCCAGGGCGTCCGCGACGGCGCAGGCGTGCTGGCCGCCCGCGCCGCCGAAGGAGTTGAGGGCGTAGCCGGTGACGTCGTGGCCGCGCTGGACGGAGATCTTCTTCACCGCGTTCGCCATGTTCAGCACGGCGATCTCGAGGAATCCGGCAGCGACCTCCTCGGGCGTGCGCCGGACTCCGCTCTCCCGGCGGACCTCCTCGGCGAGTTCGGTGAACCGCTCCCGTACGACGTCGCCGTCCAGCGGCCGGTCGCCGTCGGACCCGAAGACGGCGGGGAAGTGGTCGGGCTGGATCCGGCCGAGCATCACATTGGCGTCGGTCACCGTGAGGGGCCCGCCGCGGCGGTAGCAGGCGGGTCCGGGGTCCGCGCCCGCCGAGTCGGGGCCGACCCGGTACCGGCGGCCGTCGAAGTGGAGCACGGAACCGCCGCCGGCGGCGACGGTGTGGATGTTCATCATCGGCGCCCGCATCCGCACGCCGGCGACCTGAGTGCCGAGTTCGCGCTCGAACTCCCCCGCGTAGTGGGACACATCGGTGGACGTACCACCCATGTCGAAGCCGATGACCCGCCCGAAACCGGCCTGTTGGGCGGTGCGCGCCATACCGACGACCCCGCCGGCCGGTCCCGACAGGACGGCGTCCTTGCCCCGGAAGTGGGCGGCCTCGCGCAGTCCTCCGTTGGACTGCATGAACATCAGCCGGATGTCGGCGAGTTCGGAGGCGACCTCGTCGACGTAGCGCCGGAGGATGGGTGAGAGGTAGGCGTCCACGACGGTCGTGTCGCCGCGCGGCACGATCTTGATGAGCGGGCTGACCTCGTGGGAGCAGCTGATCTGGGTGTAGCCGAGTTCGTGTGCGGCTTCGGCGATGCGCTGCTCGTGGCCGGGGTGACGGTAGCCGTGCATCAGCACGATCGCCGCGCTGCGGAAGCCCTCGGCGCGCGCCGCCGTCAGCTGCTCGGTGACGTCGTCCAGGTCGAGCGGCCGGATGATCTCCCCGTGCGCGTCGACGCGTTCGGGGACCTCGATGACCTTCTCGTACACGGGCTCGGGCAGGACGATCCTGCGGTCGAAGATCCGCGGCCGGTTCTGGTAGGCGATGCGCAGGGCGTCCCGGAAGCCCTCGGTGACGACCAGGACGGTCGGTTCACCGCGGCGCTCCAGCAGGGCGTTCGTCGCAACGGTCGTGCCCATCTTCACGCTGTCGACGCGGTCGGCCGGCACGGGCTGGTCGGGCCCGGTGCCGAGCAACAGCCGAATCCCCGCCACGGCCGCGTCCCGATAACGCTCGGGGTTGTGCGAGAGCAGCTTCCGGGTCACCAGCCTGCCGTCGGGGCGTCGGCCCACGACGTCGGTAAAGGTGCCGCCACGGTCGATCCAGAACTCCCAGCGCCCGCTCATTCCCCCATTCTGGCAAGCGGGACCTCCAGGGACACGGCGGCGAGGGCGACGGAGAGTGCGTGCTCCGCGCTCCGGTCCAGGCGTTCGCTGGTGCCGCGCGCCCAGTGGCGCACTTCGGAACCGGCGAGTCGCATCAGCTGCGGCAGCAGATCGTTGCAGCGTCGGGCCACCCAGCCGGTACCCGCCGTGGCGAGCCACAACAGGGAGGCCGCCCTGGTCGGCGGGGGCTGGGTCGGCTCGGCGCCGGGCGCCTGACCGCGGGCGAGCCCGTACCCGCCGAGCAGTTCGTGGAAGCGCAGCGCGATCATGCGGTGGCCACGCTCCCCCGGATGCAGCCGGTCCGCGCTCCACATGGACCGGTCGAGGACCCAGGCGCCGTCGCTCGCGTGGAGATGGACGGCGTCGTAGCGGGCGGACAGGGCGTGCACGACCGCGTTGACCGCACGCTGGCGACGGGCGAGCGGCCGGGCGAGCGGGAGCGGAAGCCCCAGCATGGTCCCCGGGTCGGGGAGGCAGGCGGTCAGCAGGACGGTGCCCCGTGCCGTCAGCCGGTCGAAGACGGAGTCGAGGCGGCGGGTGACCTCCTCGATGTCGAAGGTGCGGCGCAGGGTGTCGTTGACGCCGACGACCACGGAGGCGATGTCGGGCCGGAAGGCCAGCGCCTCGGGTGCCTGCCGCTCGGCGACGTCCTCGGTGAGGGCGCCGCTGACGGCGAAGTTGCGGAACTCGGCCGGTGCCGAGCGGTCCCCCAGCCCGGCCGCGAGGAGGGCGGCCCAGCCCCGCCAGCCGTCGCCGACCCGGTCGCCGACGCCTTCCGTGAGGGAGTCGCCGAGGGCCGCGAACCGCAGGGCACGCGGCGGTGCCGGGGGTGCCAGGGGCGCCGGGCGGACGATGACGCCGGAACCCGGCAGCTCGGGTGCGGGGGCGAGGTCCGGTACGGGGTAGACCTCCGCGCCCGCGACGATCGCGGTACGCCCCGGCGCGGTCGGGTCCG
Source organism: Streptomyces sp. AM8-1-1 (assembly GCF_032229325.1). Lineage (NCBI taxonomy): Bacteria > Bacillati > Actinomycetota > Actinomycetes > Kitasatosporales > Streptomycetaceae > Streptomyces > Streptomyces sp. AM8-1-1. The sequence goes on along the minus strand of NZ_CP135086.1, from coordinate 6,957,697 downwards.
CGGTGGCCGACGAGGGACGCGGAGAGCTCGCCGACGGGAGCACAGTGGCTGCTGTCGGATGCGGGGTCGCCGCCGCCGGATGCGCAGTGGCTGCTGTCGGATGCGCGGTGGCTGTCGGTTCCGGGGCGGCCACCGACGGGTCGGCCTGCGACGCGTCGGCGAGCGCCCCCGCGGGCGAGGCCGTCATACCGTCACTCCCTCTCCGAGGACGTGCGGTGCGGGCCGGCCGGTCGTCCGGGCGGCCGGGGCCTCCAGCGCGTCGAGGAAGGCGGTCACCGACCGCTGCCAGTCGAAGAGCTCCGCGCGCGCCCTGGCAGCCTCACTGCGTTCCCGCTCGGGGCGGGCGAGCAGCCCTTGGACGGCCTGAGCGAAGTCCTGCGGGGTGTCCTCTGCCGCCGCTCCCGCGTCGCCGATCACCTCGGGCAGTGCCGAGGAGGCACTCGCGACGACGGGGGTCCCGCAGGCCAGTGCCTCCAGGGCCGAGAGCCCGAAGGTCTCCGCGGGACCGGGGGCGAGGCAGATGTCCGCCGCGGCCTGCAGGTCGGCCACGGCCTCGCGGTCGCCGACGTATCCGAGGAACTCGGCCGGCAGCCGCTCCGCCCGTGCCCGGCGGATCAGGGAGGTCCGCAGCGGACCGTCGCCGGCGACGACGAGCGTGGCCCGTACTCCGCGCCGGCGCAGTTCCGCGAGTGCGTCCAGGGCCATGCCGGGGCGCTTCTCCACCGACAGCCGGGAGCAGAGAAGCAGCAGCACATCGGCCCCGGCCGCGTGCTCGGCCCGCAGGACCGTGCTGCGCCGCCCGGGACGGCAGTGGACCAGGTCGACCCCGAGAGGCGCGCGGACGACGTTGCGTGCCCCGATGCGCACGAACTCGCGCTCCGCCCACTCGGTGGTGCACACGATGCGCGAGTAGGCCCAGGCGCTGCGGCGGTTCAGCCGGTCCGCGGCGCGGACCGCGACGCCTTCGGACAGTCCCCAGGTGCGCAGCACCCCGTCCGCGGTCTCGTGGGAGACCATCACGGAGTGGACCCTGTGGCGTCGTGCCCACTCGCCGGTCCACCGCAGGGTGGTGCGGTCGGAGACCTCCAGCCGGTCGGGCCCGATGCTGTCGAGGACCTCCCGCAGGCGCCGCTTGGCGGCGAGTACGCGGTAGCCGCCGGTGCCCGGTATCTCGGGCCCGGGCAGGGTGATCACCCGGCCCTGCGGGGTCATCCGGTCGCTCTCCACGTCGCCGGGCACGATCAGCACCGGCTCGTGGCCGGCGGCGAGGTAGCCCTGGCCGAGTTCGCGCAGCGCCGTGCGCAGGCCCCCGGAGGCGGGGGTGACGAAGTTCGCCAGTCGTACGATCCGCAGGCCGCTCATGCCGCCACCGCCGTCCGGGCGCCGAGGACCTCGGCGTAGTGGTCGAGCAGGGCGTCGCCGATCACGGCCCAGGTCCGTCCTTCGACGGCGGCCCTTCCGGCGCGGCCGTAGGCGGCCCGCAGCTGCGGGTCCGCGGCGAGGGTGGCGACGGCGGTCCGTACCGCTTCGCCGTCCCGCGGCTCGATGAGCAGGCCGGTGCGCAGGTGGTCGACGAGGTCGAGCGGTCCGCCCGCGGCGGGTGCGATGACGGGAACGCCGCTGGCCATGGCCTCCTGCACGGTCTGGCAGAAGGTCTCGTACGGTCCGGTGTGCGCGAAGACGTCCAGCGAGGCGAAGATCCGGGCGAGGTCCGCGCCGGTCCTTCGGCCGAGGAAGACGGCGGTGGGCAGCGCGGTGCGCAGGGACGGCTCGCTCGGGCCGTCGCCGACGACGACCACCCGTACACCGGGTGTGGCGCAGGCCCCGGCGAGGAGTTCGACGTGCTTCTCGGGGGCGAGGCGCCCCACATAGCCGACGATCAGCTCGCCGTTCGGGGCGAGGCTGCGGCGCAGCTGCTCGTCCCGCAGTTCCGGCCGGAAACGCGCGGTGTCCACGCCGCGCGGCCACAGCCGCACCCTCTCGACGCCGTGTTCCTCCAGATCCCGCAGGGCAGCGGTGGAGGGGGCGAGGGTGCGGTCGGCCGCGCTGTGCACGGTACGGATGCGCCGCCAGGCGGCGTTCTCGCCCGCGCCCACGTAGGTACGGGCATAGCCGGCGAGGTCGGTCTGGTAGACCGCGACGGCCGGCAGCCCCAGCTTGGACGCGGCGGCCATGCCGCGTACGCCGAGGACGAACGGGCTGGCCAGGTGAACCAGCTCGGCCCGGTGGGCGGCGATCGTCGCCGCCACCTTGCGGCTGGGAAGCGCCACCCGTACCTGCGGATAGCCGGGGAGCGGCAGGGAGGGCACGCGCACCACCGGGCAGGGTGCGCTCTCGTCGGAGCCGTCCGCCCCGGCGACGGCCGGGGCTATGACGAGCGGGTCATGGCCGCGCGCGGCGAGATGCCGGGCGGTCTGCAGGGCGCAGTGCGCCACACCATTGACGTCTGGCGGAAATGATTCGGTGATGATGACGACTCGCATACCCGTGTTGTCGTCTGGCCCGGGGTGGCTGCGACAACGTGGATCTTTCCGCTTGTGGAACGTCCCATGAGCGTTTGTGGCGGCGTCCCTGATGTCACACTGCGGGCATGTCCGGGCCGATTCTGCTCCGTACGGCCGTTTGCACCTCGGCCTCCTCGGCCGGATCGGCGGCCAGCCGGCGCAGCCTCTCGGCCACGCGGACGTCACCGGTCTCGGCGTGCAGCGCCGCGACTTCGCGGGTGGTCTCCTCGCAGTCCCACAGGCATTCCACGGCGAATCCGGTGGCGAACGACCCGTCGGTGCAGGCCAGGGCGCGGGCGGCCCTGCCGCGCAGGCAGGAGGAGGCGGTCTCGCGGTAGATATGGCGCAGGACGGGTGCGGCGCAGGCGATGCCGAGCCGCCCGGCCCCGTCGACGAGGGTCCACAGCAGCGGGGCGTCCGGGCCGTCGGCCCGCACGGTCTCCCGCAGTGCGCCGAGGACCAGCGTGGCGTCCTGGGCGGTGCCGCGGCAGGCGAGGACACCGGCGGCCGAGGCGCCGAGGGCGTCGGGCCGGTGGACCCAGCCGCGCGCCCGGTCGACGGCTTCGTCGCCGCACATCCGCTCGAACGCGGCGACGGCGGCCTCGGCGACCGTCCGCGACCCGGTGCCGACGGCGGCCTCGATCAGGTCGAGGACGGCGGGGTCACGTGACTGGGCGAGGTAGTGCAGCGCCGCGCAGCGGGCGCCGTCGGCCCCGTCGCGTGCGGCGGCGAGGATGGCGGGCCGGTCCTCGGACCCGGCCACGGCGGACAGACAGCGGGCAGCGGGCACATGCAGTGCGGCGCCGCGCTCGACACCCTCGTCGGCCCAGTCGAAGACGGCCTGGACGCTCCAGCCGGGCCGGGGCCCGGACGGTCGCATCTGGCGCTGCCAGCGGTCGAAGGAGCCTGCCTCCCGGGCCGCACGGACCCGGGCGCCGACGCTCTCGCGCCGGTCGTCCGCCCACAGCCGCCACGGCCGGGGTTCGAAGGCGTCGCGGACGGCGGCGGCCAGTTCGGCCTCACCCTCGGGGGTGGCCGGGAAACGGGCGAGGACGGGGACCGCGAGGGCACGCAGTCCGGCGTCGTCGTCGCGCAGGGCCAGTTCGTCCAGGGCCCACGCCCAGTTGGCGCCGGTGGCGGCATAGCCGCGCAACAGCGCGAGGGCATCGGTCCTGCCGTAGGAGGCGAGATGCCCGAGCACCGCGAGCGCGAGGCCGGTCCTGGCCTCGTCGGTGTCGAGGTGGTCGTCGGTGTCGCCCAGGTGCCGCTCGATCTCCTCGAGACCGCCGTGGAGGTCGAGGTAGAGGCGGGCGTAGTAGAGGGAGCGGTTCTCGACCTGCCAGTCGTGGCGGGGGTCGTGGAGCACGCAGTGGTTGAGGGCGGCGAGCGCTTCGGCGCGCGGCGCGGCGAGCGCGTGCAGCGTGCCGTCGCCGCGGCCCCTCTGCAGCAGGCCGAGCAAGGTGCCGCTCGGCGCTATGACTGGATCGAACATGGGGAGAGCCTCACATCAAGCTGTCGACGCAACCGGGGAGATCCGGGGAAATCCGGGCAAGGGGATGCCTAGGCCGCGCAGCAACATGTAGGGCCGCCCGTCGTCGTCTTCCGCTTGGTGTAGACCATCGTCCTGCCTCTCGTCGGTGGCCCCAGGGGAACTCCCGGATGAAGTCCGGGGTAGGGCCCGACGTCATGATGACCCACCCATTTCGCCACCGCGACCACATTTACGGCGTCCCTCCCGGCGGCCTTCCGGCAACCGGTCACCGGCCGCCGAAGAGCTCCAGGAGCTCTGTCTTCCCAAACATCTGCGCAGTATCCACGGCGGAGGGCGTACCTGCGGAAGGATCCGCTCCGCCGGCCAGCAGAACGCGGATGACATCGTCCTCGCCCTTGAAGACCGCACCGGCGAGCGGGGTCTGGCCGCGGTCGTTGGGACGGTCCGGCTCGGCGCCGCGGGCGAGCAGCGCCTCCACGGCGGAGGCGTGGCCGTGGTAGGCGGCGAGCATGACGAGGGTGTCACCGCGGTCGTTGGTGAGATTCGCGGGCACACCGGCGTCGACGTACGCGGCGAGCGTCTCGGTCTCGCCCTGCCGCGCCAGGTCGAAGACCTTGGTCGCGAGTTCGATCACCTCGGGATCCGGGGCTTCGCTCATCGGACGGACCGCCTCTCACTGCGTTGACCTGGGGCGCACGGCAAGAACAGCCGTACGAGTGAATCGTCAGAGTACTGCCCGGCGACCGGGACGGAGCGGCGCGCCCGAGGCATGGATCACCCATGAGGGAGGCACTGTGCCGTGCGAGCGCGGAGTGTGCCCCTCGAGCGGAGACCCGGCGTCCGCCAGTGGAGTGGAATCTTGGGATTTTCACCCATTTGCACCTTTTATCGCATAGATACTTCCTGTGAGGCTGGAAGTACTCAAGGTGACTGTCCCCTCACCCAGGAGAACTCATCATGATCCTGTCCATCTCAGGCGTCGTGCTGCTGCTCATCATCGTCTTCCTGTTCTTCAGGAAGGACGGCCTCAAGGCCTCCCACGCCGTCGTCTGCACACTCTTCGGCTTCTTCCTTGCGGGCACGGCCATCGCCCCCAGCATCAAGGCCGGCAGCCAGAGCCTCGCCAGCCTGCTGGGCGGGATCAAGTTCTGACCACTCCCGCCCCCTTCGGTACATCCGCATTCAGCACCCCCAGGAGACCCACGTGGCCCGGCGACCACTCCCCCGCATTCTGAGCAGCGGAACAGCGCAGATCGCCCGGAGCCGGGAGATCGCGCGCACGGCCGCCGACAACGCCACGGACGTACTCCATCCGCTGATCACGGTCTCCCGTGGTCTGCGGAAGCTGGCCGGACTGACCCGGCTGCGGTGGGCCGCCACACCCAAGGAACGGCGTGGTCCCACCCTGTTCCTGGTCGCGGGCGGCGTCCTGGTGGTCGCGCTCATCCCGTACGGGCCGCTTCTGGCCCTCATCTCGGTGATGGCCGCGGCCGCCTGGAAGGGACGGGTGCGCGAACCGGTGAAGACGGGGCCCGACGAGGCGGAGATCGGACGGCTCAAGGCGCTCTACGAAGCCCTGGTGCCCTACTTCTCGGTCCCCGACGACCCGGCCCCGCTCTTCGCCCACGGTGGCGACTGGTCAGGCGCCTTCAGTGAGTACGCCTTCGACGACGACGGCCGGCTGACCCGGCTGCACATCGCCTACCCGGCGTACTTCACGGACGGTGAGGCGCAGTCCCGCGACCGGATCGAGCAACTTCTGCACGCCAAGTCCGGCCGCGGCCGCGAGTACCTCTTCACCTGGGACGAGGAGGGCAACCGCCTCGTCATGAGCGTCCTGCCCGCCCTGTCCACGGCCATCGCCGCCCAGCGCTTCGTCACCGTCCCCGGCGAGACCGTGCTGGGCTTCACCGACGAGGGCGCCGTCCAGCGCACCGTGCCGGTGGCCCAGGGCGAGGAGACACGGGACGCGCCGCCGGTGGTCTGGCGTACGGGACCACGCTCCACGGAGCCGCATCTGCTGGTGGTCGGCGAATCGGGCAGCGGCACCACGACCCTTCTCCGGTCCATCGCGCTCCAGGCGCTCCAGCACGGCGACGTGCTGATCGTCGAGGGCAGCGGCACCGGTGAGTACGCCTGCCTGACCGGACGCACCGGTGTGCTGGCCGTCGAGTGCGGACTGGCCGGGGCGCTCGCCAGCCTGGAATGGGCCGCGCACGAGACCGAGCGCCGTCTGATCGCCGCGAACCGCGCCCGCCAGGCCGGGCAGTCCGTCCCCGAGGACACCAAGCGGCCGCTGTGGATCCTGGTGGACCGCCCGAGCATCTTCGGCCACCTCGCCGCGGCCGACGGGGACACCGAGCCCCAGCAGCTGCTCCAGGTGCCGCTGCGGCACGGCCGCGCCGCCCAGGTCACGGTCGTGGTGGCGGAGCAGTTCGACAGCCTGGACGCACTGACCGAGACCGTACGGACGCACACCCGCGGCCGCGTGGTGCTCGGCCCCGCGACCCCGGAACAGATCAGCACCGTGCTCGGGACGACGCCCCACACCACGCCGACGCCGGACGTCCCGCCCGGCCGCGGCTACGCACGGCTCGGCACCGGCCCGGTGCTGCGGCTCCAGGTGCCGGCGACCCCCGACCCGTACGACGACGCGACGAGCGAGGCACACCGCCAGGCCGTGCTGGAGCTGCTGCCCGAGTACATCGACGGGCGGGCGCCGGACGAGGCCGCGGAGCCGGTGGCGCAGGTGAAGAAGACGGAGAAGGCCGAGGCCGGGGCGCCCGACCCGATACCGGCCGAGGGCTGACCCGGCCCGGACGGCCACTGCCGGGAGGGGTCAGGCGACGAAGGTGCGCGGCGTTTCCGTGCCCGCCTTCGCCCCCGCCTCGACCAGTCGCGCGGCAGCGGCCAGCCGCGCGGCCGCCTCGTCGGCCACCGGCCCGCCGACCGTGAACGGCAGCCGGACGAAGCCCTCGAAGGCCCCGTCCACTCCGAAGCGCGGCCCCGACGGGACGCGTACACCGACCCGTTCGCCGACCTCGGCGAGCCGGGAGCCGGACAGCCCGCCCGTCCGCACCCAGAGCGTGAGACCACCGCTCGGGACGGCGAACTCCCAGTCCGGCAGTTCCCGGCGCAGGGCGGTGACCAGCGCGTCGCGGTTCTCCCGGGCCTGATCGCGCCGGATGGAGACCGCCTGGTCCCAGCCGCCGGTGCGCATCAGCCAGTTCACGGCGAGCTGCTCCAGGACCGGGGTGCCCAGGTCCGCATAGGCGCGGGCGGCGACGAGCGAACGGATCACATCGGGTGCGGCCCGCACCCAGCCGATGCGCATGCCCGCCCAGAAGGCCTTGCTGGCCGAGCCGACCGTGAGCACGGTGCTGCCCGCCGGGTCGAAGGCGCAGACGGGCCGCGGCATGTCGACACCGTCGTCCAGGTGCAGCTCGGACATCGTCTCGTCGACGACGAGGACCGTGCCGGCGGAGCGGGCCGCGTCGACCAGCCGGCGGCGCTGGTCCTCGTCCGCGAGCGCGCCGGTGGGGTTGTGGAAGTCGGCCACGACGTAGGCGAGCCGGGGCGCCGCGTCCCGCAGCACCTGCCGCCACCGCGGCAGGTCCCAGCCGCCCAGCCCCTCCTCCATCGCCACGGGCACGAGACGCGCCCCGGCCTCGCGCATCAGCTGAAGGATGTTGGCGTACGAGGGTGACTCGACGGCGACCCGCTCGCCGCGCCCGGCGAACAGATGGCAGATGGCGTCCATCGCGCCCATCGCGCCGGTGGTGACCATGATCTGTTCGGGCATGGTCGGGATGCCGCGCTCGGTGTAGCGGTCGGCGAGCATCTGCCGCAGGGCGGGAAGGCCCGCCGGGTAGTCGCCGTGGGTGTGGGCGTACGGCGGCAGTTCCTCCAGCGCTCCCTGGACGCCACGGGTCAGCCACGGCTCGGGCGCGGGCAGGGCGGCGCAGCCCAGGTCGATCATGGAGCCGAGCGACTCGGGCGGCAGGGGCTCCAGGCCTCGCGCGGGCAGCGGATTCCCTGCCGGTACGGCGGTCCAGCTGCCCGCACCCCTGCGGGATTCGAGGAAGCCCTCGGTACGCAGCGCCTCGTAGGCGGCGGCGACCGTGGTGCGGCTGACGGAGAGGGACAGCGCGAGTTCGCGCTCCGCGGGGAGGCGGGCGGCGACGGGGACCCTGCCTTCGAGGACGAGCAGCCGGATACCGTCGGCGAGGGCCCGGTAGGCCGGCGGCTTACGGGTCCCGGGGCCGGCGGGGCGCGGCTGCTGGGAGGTGAGCTGCCGGGCGAGCTGGGCCGCGCCCACCGCAGAGGTCCACTGCGTCATGGAAGTCAGTCCACCTTCATCGAATTGGCCATGGTTGCCGGGTATGGCATAGCCACAGAGTGTCATGAGTCAGTCCACTATCACCAGAGGGGGCGTCATCGTGTCGGGGAAGTCCGCGCATCTCACTCGCCGGCTGTCGCAGCTGTACATCGGCCTCACCCTCTACGGGGTGAGTGCGGCACTGCTGGTGCGCGCCGGGCTCGGGCTCGAACCCTGGGGAGTGCTGCACCAGGGCCTGGCGGAGCGCACCGGTCTGACCATGGGCGTGATCTCGATCATCGTCGGCGCCGTGGTGCTGCTGCTGTGGGTCCCGATCCGGCAGCGGCCGGGCCTCGGCACCGTCTCGAACGTCTTCGTCGTCGGTCTGGCGATGGACGGCACGCTGGCGCTCGTCCCGGACGCCCACGGCCTGCCCGTCCGGATCACGCTCCTGATCGCGGGCATCGTGCTCAACGGGGTGGCGACCGGGCTCTACATCGCGGCGCGGTTCGGACCGGGCCCGCGGGACGGCCTGATGACCGGACTGCACCGGCTCACGGGGCGCTCGATCCGCCTGGTGCGTACGGCGATCGAGGTGGCCGTGGTGGCGACGGGCTTCGTGCTGGGCGGCTCGGTCGGCATCGGCACGATCGCCTACGCCCTGGCCATCGGCCCGCTCGCGCAGCTGTTCCTGCGCGTCTTCGCCATCTCCGATCAGGACGCCGGCAGCACGGTCGTCGCCGGCGCGACACCCGGACGGGCGATACTGCGGAAGTGAACCGCGTACTCCACCCCTATCTCGACCACCCCTCCGTGCTGCCGTTCGCCCATCGCGGCGGCACGGCGGACGGGATCGAGAACACCACCGCAGCGTTCCGCCGGGCGGCCGGTCTCGGCTACCGCTACTTCGAGACGGATGTGCACACCACGGCCGACGGCAAGCTGGTCGCGTTCCACGACTCGACGCTGGACCGGCTGACGGACGCGAAGGGCCGGATCTCGGACCTGCCGTGGAGCGAGATCCAGCAGGCGAAGGTGGCCGGCAAGGAGCCGCTGCCGCTGTTCGAGGAGCTGCTGGAGGAATTCCCCGAGGCCCGCTGGAACATCGACATCAAGGCGGAGCCCGCGCTGGTGCCGCTGGTGGATCTGGTGCGCCGGGCCGGCGCCTGGGACCGGGTCTGCATCGGCTCCTTCTCCGAGGGCCGGGTGGCCCGGGCGATGCGCCTCGCGGGTCCGCGGCTCGCCACGTCGTACGGCGTGCGGGGTGTGGTGGGCCTGCGGCTGCGGTCGTTCGGCATTCCGGCGGCGGTACGGATGGGCGCCGTGTGCGCGCAGGTACCGGAGTCCCAGGGCGGGGTGCGCGTGGTGGACCGCCGCTTCGTGCGGTCGGCTCACGACCGCGGTCTTCAGGTGCACGTCTGGACCGTCAACGACGCGGATCGGATGGCAGCGCTCCTGGACCTCGGAGTGGATGGCATCATGACCGATCATCTGGAGACGTTGCGCACGGTACTGACGGACCGGGGAGTCTGGGTCTGACCCGCGCGTCTGCACCACGGACGAGCGAGGGGGCGGGCGTGACGACCGACATCGCGCAGGAGGCGACGGGGGCGGGCGACCGCCGGCGCGAGCAACGAGGCTGGTACTTCTACGACTTCGCGTGCTCCGTGTACTCGACGAGTGTGCTCACCGTCTTCCTCGGCCCGTATCTGACGTCGGTGGCGAAGGCCGCGGCCGACGCGGACGGCTTCGTGCATCCCCTCGGCATCCCGATACGCGCCGGATCGGTGTTCGCCTACGCGGTCTCCGCGTCCGTGGTGCTGGCCGTGCTGCTGATGCCGATGGCGGGAGCGTGGGCGGACCGCACCGGGCGGAAGAAGCCGCTGCTGGCCGTGGCCGCCTATGTCGGTGCGACGGCCACGACGGCCATGTTCCTCGTGGGCGGCGACCGCTATCTGCTGGGCGCGTTTCTGCTGATCGTCGCGAACGCCTCACTGTCGGTCTCGATGGTCCTCTACAACGCCTATCTGCCGCAGATCGCCGAGCCGGACGAACGCGACGCGGTCTCGTCGCGCGGCTGGGCCTTCGGCTACACCTCCGGCGCCTTGGTCCTGGTGCTCAATCTGATCGTCTACTCGGCCCATGAGTCGTTCGGCCTCTCCGAATCCGCCGCGGTACGGATCTGCCTGGCGTCGGCCGGTGTGTGGTGGGGCGCCTTCACGCTGGTTCCGCTGCGACGTCTGCGGGACCGGCGGATCGCGCCGGGCGGCGAGGGCGCGGTCGGGTCCGGCTGGCGGCAGCTGGTGGCGACCCTCAAGGACATGCGGAAGCATCCGCTCACGATGTCGTTCCTGCTGGCGTATCTCATCTACAACGACGGCATCCAGACGGTCATCTCGCAGGCCTCGATCTACGGTTCGGAGGAGCTGGAACTCGACCAGACGACACTGATCGTCGCGGTTCTGCTGGTGCAGGTGCTGGCCGTGGCGGGTGCCCTCGGAATGGGACGGCTGGCCAGAACGCACGGGGCCAAGCGGACGATTCTCGGTTCGCTCGGAGTGTGGGCCGTGATCCTGGCGGCCGGGTTCTTCCTTCCGGCCAGGGCTCCGCTGTGGTTCTTCGCGCTCGCCGCGGCGATCGGGCTCGTCCTCGGCGGCAGCCAGGCCCTGTCGAGGTCGCTCTTCTCACACCTGGTGCCCCGCGGCAAGGAGGCGGAGTACTTCTCGGCGTACGAGATGAGCGACCGCGGTCTGAGCTGGCTCGGACCGCTGGTCTTCGGCCTCGCGTACCAGCTGACCGGGAGTTATCGGGACGCGATCATCTCTTTGGTGGTCTTCTTCGGGCTGGGTTTCGTCCTGCTCGCCCGGGTACCCGTACGGCGTGCGGTGGCAGCCGCGGGCAACCCCGTGCCGGAACGGATTTAGACGTTGAAGTGAAAGGCCGGTAGTGTACGCCTTTGGCCTGCCAGGTGGACCGTTACTGCGAGCTGAAGAAGTGAAATCACTGGGTGACACTTCCTGTCAGATGTGACAAACCGGGCACTGGTGGGTACCCCAACCAATGGGATACCAGCGGCACGACGGGCGACGCATGACCCGGAACGGGAATCTTTACCGCCGACCGGACGTTGACCGGATGACGACGACAGCGACACCTGTCCTGTGGGCGACAAGCCCGGGAGGCACGATTCATGAGTGAGCGAGCTCTCCGCGGCACGCGCCTCGTGGTTACCAGCTACGAGACGGACCGCGGCATCGATCTGGCCCCGCGCCAGGCGGTGGAGTACGCATGCCAGAACGGACATCGGTTTGAGATGCCGTTCTCGGTCGAGGCGGAAATTCCGCCGGAGTGGGAGTGCAAGGCGTGCGGCGCCCAGGCACTCCTGGTCGACGGGGATGGCCCCGAGGAGAAGAAGGGCAAGCCGGCGCGAACGCACTGGGACATGCTCATGGAGCGGCGTACCCGCGAGGAGCTGGAGGAGGTGCTGGCCGAGAGGCTGGCCGTCCTGCGCTCCGGTGCCATGAACATCGCCGTGCACCCGCGGGACAGCCGGAAGTCTGCCTGATCCGCCTGACCGCGTACACCGCATCGCACCATCTGGCGCCACCTACAACAGCATGACGCACGACAAGAGCCGCGGGCCGTCTCACCGACCAGGTGAGACGGCCCGCGGCTCTGCTGTCTTCGGGTCCGAGGCGGGCCACTCGGTGCGGGTCCGGAGAGGCGCGGCTCAGGCTCGCAGCGGGCGTGCACCCGGCCGCGGCCGCACGCACACGCCGCTTGCGAACCCGTCGCCCCTCACCAGGTGCCGCTCAGGGCGTGAGCGGCGGCCTCGGGCGATCGCCACGCTCGCCCTCGTGTCCGCCCGCCGAATGCCCCGCGTCCTGGCGGATGACCTCACCCTGCACGATCTTGCCGTCGGGGCGGTGCATACGGGCCTGCTGGAAGGCGTCTCCCAGGCTGCCGGGTCCCGCTGCCCGCATACGGCGCTCGAGGGACCGCTCCGCGCGGCGCCCGAGGTACGAGCGGACGGGCGGCACCAGCAGGACCAGGCCCACCACGTCGGAGATCAGGCCGGGCAGCATGATCAGCAGTCCGCCGAGCATCAGGAAGCCGTTGCCGGTGCTGCCGCTCTCCGGGGGCGGCGCCTGGCCGTTCTGCTGCCTCTGCACGGTCTCGGTGAGATTGCGGAAGGCCCGCCGGCCGGCGCGCTTCACCACGGCGCCGCCGACGATGCCGGCGGCGATCAGCAGGGCGAGGACGGTCCATCCCCCGGCCGCCCCGGCGACCAGGGTCAGCAGCCAGATCTCGAGCACCAGCCAGGCGGCAACGGCGAGGGGAACCAGATTGCGGGCGCGTGAGCGCTTGGGGGCTGTAGGGGGCATAGCGCCGGTCGTCATGCTCCCAGTGTGCCTGGGAGCCCGCCGGAGTGGCGTAAGCGGGTGATCAAGAAGATCGCGGTCCGGACGGGCGGGTCATCGGGCCGTCGCCGCTACGAGGATTTACGGCCGAGGAGACGATTGGTCCGGTCGCCGACGCCCCACGCGGTGACGCGCCACAGCGCCTCGACCACGATGTCGCGGTTCATCTTGGAGTCGCCGAGCTCCCGCTCGACGAACGTGATGGGCACCTCGACCACGTGGTAGCCCTCGGCCACCGCACGGCGGGCGAGATCCACCTGGAAGCAGTAGCCCTGGGAGGCGACCTCGCCGAGTCCGAGCCCCTTCAGCGTCTCGGCCCTGAAGGCGCGGAAGCCGCCCGTGACGTCGCGGATCGGGACGCCGAGGAGAAGGCGGGAGTAGGTGCTGCCGCCGCGGGACAGGAACTCGCGGTACTTGGGCCAGTTGACGACCCGGCCGCCGGGCACCCAGCGCGAACCGAGCACCAGATCGGCGCCCTTGAGCGCGGTCAGCAGCCGGGGCAGTTCCTCGGGCTGGTGCGAGCCGTCGGCGTCCATCTCGATCAGCACGCCGTAGCCGTGCTCCATGCCCCAGGCGAAGCCGGCGAGGTAGGCGGCGCCGAGGCCTTCCTTGCCCTTGCGGTGCAGGACATGCACCTGCTCGTCGTGGCCCGAGAGTTCGTCCGCGATCTTGCCGGTGCCGTCGGGGCTGTTGTCATCGGCGACGAGGATGTCCACGTCGGGCACTGCCTCGCGCACCCGGGAGACGATCGTCTTGATGTTCTCGGCCTCGTTGTAGGTCGGGATGATCACCAAGGATCTGCCGAGTGGTTCGTACCGCCTCCCCTGGGCTTCGCCTTGGGTAGACCCAGCGCCGTCGTTCACTACTGCCCCTTAATGTCCGTGCACAGAGCCCCACCATAGCGATCGTGCGGCGCGAGCCTGCGGCGGCACGGACCTGGGGTGTCGTGGGCCGTGCGGCGGGGAGAGACAGCGGGTGCGGATCAGGGCCCGGCGTCCTTCGGGCCGACCTGGGACCCGCTGGCTGCGGGTCGACCGAGAGCCGTTGTCTACTGAACGCCGGGCCCTACCCGGGTCGCACCTGCCGGCCGGCTGAAACCTTCCCTCGCCCCCGAGGCGCGGGCGCTGGACCTGGCTCCCAGTGGCAGTGCACCGGTGCGGTGCTCTGCCCCATGGCCCAGCGGCGTTCGACGACTGGGGGGAAGTTCTCCGGTCGGACGTCCTGTGGTGGACTCGGCCGAACCTACCGGCCGGTGGGCGCTCCGTGTCAACAGTCGTGCGATCTGCGCGATTTGCGCAATTCCGCAGGTCGGAGCCGAAGATCCGCAGGTCGTGGCCGAACCTCGAACGCACCGGTCGGCGGTACGAAATGTCCGGACGTCACTCTTTCGGCCGCTCAAAGATCGTTTGTCCGGATACCACCGTTCGCAGACAGACCGGCAGCTCGGTGCCCGGGGTGAGGTCGGGCAGGCCCGGAGTGCCGGAGCGCGGGTCCGTCGACCAGCGGGCGACGCGGTCGTCGGGCGCCTGGACGATCAGTTCGCCGGTGTGCCACAGGGCGTAGTCGGCCGGTGCCCCGGGGACCAGGACACCCGCGTCGTCGCGCCCCACGGCCCGCCAGCCGCCCCGGGTGTGGGCGGTGAAGGCGGCCCGTACGGACACCCGGTGCTCGGCGGTGCGGTGGAAGGCCGCGGCGCGGATGGTGCCCCAGGGGTCGAGCGGCGTGACGGGGGCGTCGGAGCCGAGGGCGAGCGGGACGCCCGCGCGCAGCAGGGCCGCGTACGGGTTGAGGGTGCGGGCCCGCTCCACACCGAGGCGCTCGGCGTACATGCCGTCGTCGCCGCCCCAGGCCGCGTCGAAGGCGGGCTGTACGGAGGCGGTGAGGCCGAACTCGGCGAAGGCGGCGATGGTTTCGGGGGTCAGCATCTCGGCGTGCTCGACGCGGTGCCTGGCGGCGCGGACGCGGGCGAGGCCGAGCGTGTCGGCGACGGCCCGGATGCCGTCCACGACGGTGGTGAGAGCGGCGTCGCCGATGGCGTGGAAGCCGGCCTGAAGCCCGGCCTCGGTGCAGGCGGCGACATGGGTGGCGACGGCCTGGACGTCCAGGTGCGGGGTTCCGGTGTGGGCGGCGTCGGCATAGGGGGTGTGGAGGCAGGCGGTGTGGGAGCCGAGGGAGCCGTCGACGAACAGATCGCCGGCGGCCCCTGCCGCTCCGAGTTCCCTGATGCGCAGGGCGTCCTTCTCGTCGGCCACGCGTTCTGCCCAGTAGCCGACGACCCGCGGCACCGCTCCGCCGCGGGCGAGTGCGAGCAGACCGGTGAAGTCGTCCTCGTCCGAGATGTCGGGCCCGGCGCACTCGTGCACGGTGCCGATGCCGAGGGACGCGGCGTGGTCCAGCGCGGCCCGCTGGGCGGCTTCGCGCTGGGCGGGAGCGATGGCAGCGTGGGCGGCGGCCCGCACGGCGTGGTGGGCGTCGCCCGTGAGCGGTTCGCCCGGGTGGTAGCCGGACAGACCGGTCACCGAGGGGACGAGATCGAGCAGCGCGGTGGTGACCACGGCGGAGTGGACGTCGATACGCGGCAGATAGAGCGGGCGGCCGCCGGCCGCCTCGTCGAGCTCGGCGCGGGAGGGGTGACGCCGTTCGGGCCAGCGGGCGCTGTCCCAGCCGTGGCCGAGGAGGACGGCCGCACCGGGGTGTGCCGCACTGTGCTCGCGCACGAGACGCAGGGCGTCGGCGAGGGTGGCCGCGCCCGAGAGGTCGAGCCCGGTGAGCGCGAGGCCGGTGGCCGTGGTGTGCACATGGGCGTCGGTGAACGCCGGGGTGACGAGGGCCCCTTCGAGGTCGACGATCTCGTCGACCCCGTCGGCGAAGCCGTCGGCCGCCCCCTCGGAGCCCACCCAGGCGATGTGGCCTCGTTCGACGACCATCGCGGTGGCGAAGGGGTCGGCGGGGCTGTGGACTTCTCCGCCGCGCAGCAGGACGGTGCGGTCTTCGGCGCGGGGGGCGGTGCTCTCGGTCATGGGACCAGCCTAGATACGCGGCGGGCGTGCCTCGTACGGGGTCGACAGGACGACCGTGGTGCGGGTGGAGACGCCGGAGAGGGTGCGGATGCGGGCGAGCAGGTGCTCGAGGTCGTGCGGGGTGGAGACACGCACCTTGAGGATGTAGTTCTCGTCCCCGGCGACGCTGTGGCAGGCCTCGATCTCGGGTACGTCCGCGAGCCGTTCGGCGATGTCGTCGGGGGCGCTGGGGTCGAACGGTTTGACCGAGATGAAGGCGGTGATCGGGAGCCCGACCGACTCGGGGTCGACGACCGCCGCGTATCCGCGGATGACGCCGCGCTGTTCGAGACGGCGGACGCGCTGGTGCACCGCCGATGTGGACAGGCCGGTGGCCTTGCCCAGGTCGGTGTAGCTCATCCGCCCGTCCTTGACGAGCAACTCCACGATCTGACGATCCAGCTCCTCCATGCGGATCAACCTAATTGCCCAGGTGGCTTCCGGCACAGCCGAAAGAGGCATGCGAGGGCACCTGCGGGGGCCATGTGACGAACACCACAGTCCCGGCGGCGCCTCCGCCGTGACCGCACGGTTACCTGCCGGGCGCGTGGGGAAGTGCTTGCTGTGGTCGAGGCCGCACGTGCCTGGTCGGCCCACCCGAGGGGGAGATCTCCATGCAGAGTGTCAAGAACACCGTCCGTACCGAACCGGAGCCCGTTGATCCGGCTGAGCCCGCCGAGATGGACGAGCTGGACGCGTACGACACCTACGAGATGTACCGGGTGATCTGCCCGGACTGCGTGCAGCCGATCGCACTGCTGGCCGACGAGGACGTCCTTCCGGAGCACGCGCTGTGCCCGACTCCGTGGAACCCGTTCGGGCTCACCGTGTGCACCGGCACCGGCCGGCCCGCCTCGGAGGCGAGCGCCGCGGACGAATCGCTGGAGGTCCAGGAGCAGGACACCGCGCTGCTGTTGACACTGCCTCAGGGCCTGGACTGGCGGATGCAGCCCTTCTCGCACGTCGGCGGCCCGGGCTCGCGTCCGGTGCGGATCCCGTCCATGCGCCGCCGCGTCTGAGGTCGTTCCGGGGTTCCCGGCCGGAGTCGTAACGCGCAGCACCTGACGGACAGTTCGGGCTGCGCGCGGCCGGACGGCCGGGTCCCGTCGACCGCACCGTCGTTCTCCGGCCCCCGCACGGCCGCGAGAAGACGCTGAACTCCTTTGCCACGTAAGAGAGTTGCCTTGCCGCGCCGCACGCGCCGCACCGCACTTCGGCACCCGCGGTGAATCAGTGGCGGGAACACGGCACTTGACGGGTTCGGGCCTGTGCGCTCCGTCCGTCCGCTCCCCGCCCGCGTGTTTACGTGGGACCACCCGCAGGCCGCTCGGGCGCGGCCCGCTGCCGGTGGAAGGAGCAGGCAGATGACGCGCAGACGGACGGCCACGGTGCTCGGTGCGCTCGCGACGGCGGCGACGCTGACGCTCGCGGTTCCGAACTCCGCGTACGCGGCGCAGGGCACACTGATCATCAACCGGGTCGCGTACGAGAATCCGAGCGGGTGCTACCCGGTCACCTGGTTCCCGTCCTCGATCACCAACAGGACCGACGCGACGGCCACGGTGTGGACCGGCTTCGACTGCCGGGGGACCATCGACGCGATCGTGTACCCCGGCCGGTCCCACTACACGGAGATGGCCCACAGCGTCTCCATCCGCTGACGCCGCCCGGGGAGTAACCGCAAGGTGTCGTCGTCCGCCCGGACCGGACGAGACCTCGCGGACCCGGCCCGACGTCCCCGACGCCGCCGCGGCCCGCCCGGGAGCGGTCCGCGGCGCGATCGGTTCAGCGGGTCTCGGGACCGGCCAGGTGGCGGGCAATGACCATGCGCTGGATCTGGTTGGTGCCCTCGACGATCTGCAGGACCTTGGCCTCGCGCATGTAGCGCTCGACGGGGAAGTCCAGGGTGTAGCCGTAGCCGCCGAGGACCTGCACGGCGTCGGTCGTCACGCTCATCGCCGTGTCCGTGCAGAAGAGCTTCGCCATGGCGGCCTCGCGGGAGAAGGGGCGTCCCGCGTCCCGCAGCCGGGCGGCCGCCAGATACAGCGAGCGGCCCGCCTCGATCCGGGTGGCCATGTCGGCCAGCATGAAGCGCAGCCCCTGGAAGTCGGCGATGGGCCGGCCGAACTGAAGACGCCCGGTGGCGTACGAGACGGCCTCGTCGAGCGCGGCCTGCGCGACACCGATGGCGCACGCGGCGATGCCGAGACGGCCCGAGTCCAGGGCCGAGAGCGCGATCGCGAAGCCCTGCCCCTCGTCGCCGATCCGGCGGGCGTCGGAGACCCGGACGCCGTCGAAGTTGATCTGGGCGGTGGGCGAGCCCTTCATGCCCATCTTCTTCTCGGGCGCGGCCGCGTTCAGGCCGTCGGCGTCGCCCGGCACCAGGAAGGCCGTGATGCCGCGAGCACCCTCCCCGCCCGTCCGGGCGAGCACGGTGCAGAAGTCGGCGATCCCGCCGTGCGTGATCCAGGCCTTCGTACCGGTGATCACCCAGTCGTCACCGTCGCGGACGGCCTTGGTGCGCAGGGAGGCGGCGTCCGAGCCGGACGAGGGCTCCGACAGGCAGTAGGCGCCGAGCAGTCCGCCGCCGAGCATGGCGGGCAGGTGGTCGCTCTGCTGCTGCTTGCTGCCGTAGCCGGCCAGTGCGTGGCAGGAGAGGGAGTGCACGCTGACGCCGAGGCCCACGGTGAGCCGGGCGGCGGCGAGTTCCTCCAGGACCTGGAGGTAGACCTCGTACGGCTGGTCCCCGCCGCCGTATTCGCTGTCGTAGGGAAGGCCGAGCAGACCTGACTCGGACAGGAGGGTGAAGAGCTCGCGGGGGAAGTGTCCCGCCTCCTCCTCCTCGGCCGCCCGTGGAGCGATCTCCCGCTCGATGATGTCGCGCACCAGGGCGATGAGATCCCTGGACTCCTCGGTGGGCAGTTGACGTTCCACCGGCTGCGGGGCGCGGTCGGGCATTGCGGCGCTCTCCTCCCTGTCGGGCGATGCGGCGGTCGCGCGCGAAGGGTGTGTGCGCGCCGCCGGGTCTTCCTGCCAGGCCGATGCTGCCTTTCCGGGTCACGGATGTGGGCTGGACGGCGGCTGTGGCGGGTTGAGTATGCCCGATCAGCGGGCTTCCGTCACGGGTGGAGCCGTCCGGCCCGGCCCCCGCTCCCCTGCACGGGAACTTGGTCCGAACCATTGACCCAATGGTCTAGTCCTTCTACCGTTCCTGCAACGCGTACCGCGTTCATGTCAAAAGAGTCAGACGGTCGACAGCAGTCCCCCCACGTGTTCGCCTCCCCCACGAGGAGACCAGATGTCCGGTCCACACCGTCCCCGTGCCCGCCTGAGGGCCCTGATCGCCGCCGCCTGTACCGCCGCGCTCGGAGCGACCCTGCTGACGGGTGCCCATGCCGCAGCCGCGGGCGGGAGCACCCCGCAGCAGAAGACGTCGACAACGGCCGCCGCCCCGGCCGCCGCCGGCAGCAAGGTGATCGGGTACTTCACCGAATGGGGCGTCTACGACCGCAACTACCACGTCAAGAACATCCAGACGTCGGGGTCGGCCGCCAAGCTGACGCATATCAACTACGCCTTCGGCAACGTCCAGGGCGGCAAGTGCACCGTCGGCGACGCGTTCGCCGACTACGAGAAGTCCTACACCGCCGCCCAGAGCGTGGACGGTGTCGCCGACACCTGGGACCAGCCGCTGCGCGGCAGCTTCAACCAGCTGCGCAAGCTCAAGAAGCTGCATCCGAATCTGAAGATCCTCTGGTCCTTCGGCGGCTGGACCTGGTCCGGCGGCTTCGGCCAGGCCGCCGCGAACCCGGCGGCCTTCGCCGAGTCCTGCTACAAGCTCGTCGAGGACCCGCGCTGGGCCGATGTCTTCGACGGCATCGACATCGATTGGGAGTACCCCAACTCCTGCGGTCTTACGTGCGACACCAGCGGGCGCGAGTCCTTCAAGAACCTGATGTCGGCGCTGCGCACCAAGTTCGGCGGGTCGAACCTGGTGACCGCCGCCATCACCGCGGACGCCTCGTCCGGCGGCAAGATCGACGCAGCCAACTACGCGGGAGCCGCGCAGTACGTCGACTGGTACAACCCGATGACGTACGACTTCTTCGGCGCCTGGGCCGCGCAGGGCCCGACGGCGCCGCACTCGCCGCTCACGTCCTACAGCGGCATCCCGCAGCAGGGCTTCAACAGTGACGCGGCGATCCAGAAGCTGAAGTCCCTCGGCGTTCCCGCCTCCAAGCTGCTGCTCGGCATCGGCTTCTACGGACGCGGCTGGACCGGCGTGACCCAGAAGGCGCCCGGCGGGACGGCGACGGGACCCGCGCCCGGCAAGTACGAAGCGGGTATCGACGACTACAAGGAACTGAAGGCCAAGTGCCCGGCCAACGGGACGGTCGCCGGCACCGCGTACGCGCACTGCGGCAACCAGTGGTGGAGCTACGACACCCCCGCCACCATCACCGGCAAGATGAACTACAAGAACCAGCAGGGCCTGGGAGGCACCTTCTTCTGGGAGCTCAGCGGTGACACCGCCAACGGCGAGCTGATCAAGGCCATCAGTTAGGGGCGACGACGGACAGCGGGGCGGGGAGCCGGTCGGGCTCCCCGCCCCGCTGACATGTTCCGGACGCCCGGTCGGGCCCGGAACCGCGCCGTCAGGTCCGAACGCCCCAGGTCAGGCCTGGACCGCGGTGTCCTGCGGATACGGCGGCGGCACGTGTTCGCGCGGCGGCTGCGGGCACTTCGGCTCGAACTCCTCGATGGTGCCGAGGGTGGCCCGGAGCTGTCGCATCAGCAGGGCGCAGACGAGCTCCCGTTCCAGCTCCTGGTGCGCGAGCCAGTCGAGGGTGATCTGCTCGACGCTGCTGAGCCAGCCGAGCAGCGCGAGCCGGGCGATCATGGGAATGTCGCGTCTGCCGTACGCACCCTCGGCGATGGTCGCGATCAGTTCCTCGCGCACCGCCCCGCGTATGGACTGCACCTCGGTGTCGAACCCGACGCCACCGGTGACGATGGTGCGGAACGCGGCCTCGTGGTGCTGGGCGTAGCGCAGATAGCCCTCGACGGTGCGCTGCACCCGCTGGGCGCGCGGCAGTTCGGTGTCGCTCGCCGCGCCGGAGACGAGATCGGCCACCGAGTCCTCGATGATCGCGAGGTAGTAGCCGCGTTTGCTCTTGAAGTAGTAGTAGATCAAACCCTTGGCGACACCGGCGTGTTTCGCGATGTCGTCCATCGACAGCGCGTCATAGGACGTGTCGGCGAACAACTTCCGCCCGGTTGCGATGAGTTCAACGCGGCGTACCTGGGATCGTTCGGTCGCACCGCGTTGTTGACTATTATTCAAATGGCGCCCTAGTCTCCAACTGCCACAGGATTCCCGCAGTATGGCAGACCAGCGCAGCGGCTAGATCAGGCCGATCTGGGTCACGAGCATGGCGAACACGACGACGAGGGTCCAGCCGAGAATGTGCTCGAGGAGGTTCGAGTCCTCGTCGGGGCCGCCGGTGCGGGTCCGGACACGGTCTGCGGTGGTCGCGGAAGAAGTCATGGGGCATCTCGCTCGGTCGGGCTGACAGGTGTACGTCCCCCCGGGTGACCCGACCACAGTGCCAAAGACCGGGGCCCCGACGGTAGAGACGTACGTCACTGCCCCCGGGGCCCGGTCCGCGCCTCAGTGGATGCCGAAGGCCTCCAGCGCCTTGCGCTGAGCGGCCGTCGGGCGCTCCGGCCAGTAGAGGTAGCAGACGCCCCCTGTGCCGGAGGACACGTTCCCGCTCGCGTTGTACCGCTTCGTCCGCAGCCAGATGTTCTCCCACTCGCGGCGGCGGTAGACCCTGCGTACGGCCGCATTGCCCGGCGACGCGGGGTCGTTCGCGATCACATCGCCCGCGGCTGTGAACCCGATCACGGTCATCAGATGACCGGCGGTGCCGTAGCCCGCGCCCGTCAGCTCCTCCTTGAGGAACGACTGCGACGTTATGGCCGGGATTCCCGCGCGTACCAGCGTCTCCAGGTCGGCCAGCGAGGACAGCCGGGTGACGACCGCGTTCATCTCCGGGTAGGTCGCCGCGTACGCGGCGTTGAACGGCCAGTTCCCGCAGCCGTTGTACTGGTGGTCGAAGGTGAAACGGGCCGCGTGGCAGACCTGCGGATCGTCGAAGGCCGGGTTGACCCAGGCGAGGTCCGCCGGGGACGGCTTCCGGCCCCAGTACTCGATGATCATCTGCGAGGAGGTGGGGCTGCACCAGGCCTCGCCGCCGTTGTCGTACTCGGGGTACTGGCCGACGTGCGTGTTCTGCGAGTAGCGCGGCACGGCCAGCTCGCGTGCGAGCTTCGGGGCGGAGGCAGGGACGGTGAACCGGTCGGGAACGTCCGAGGCCATCGCACCGAGCCGCCAGACCGTGGGCGTCAGCCCGGTGCCGGGCCTGCGGTGGAGCCTGAGCCGCAGCTGGTAGGCCGCCAGGCGCAGACCGCTCGCCGCGTCATCGATCGAAAAGGTGTCGGTCCAGATGGAGGCCTTGCCGTCGGTCTGGCCGTCGACCGAGGTCCGCCGGATGTCCCCGTCGCCCGCCGCCCAGCGGCCCATCACGAACCAGGGACCGATGGTGCCGTCGGAGTAGTGGCCGCGCAGGTCGACCTGGAGCCAGGTGCCGGCCGGGGTGTGCGCGTTCCAGGAGGCCACGAGCTCCGTCGCGGGCACCCGGGCGCGGTGGACGGGCGAGGTCCAGGTGGCGTAGTCCCAGGCGGTGGTCTTCCCGGTGTGCGGGTCGGTGTAGTCGACGCGGCCGTCGGGGGCTGCGATCACGACGCCGGGACGGCTGCCGGCGACCGCCCCGGTGCCGGCGGCCGTGCCGCTGCGCCAGTCGGTATACGTCGCCCAGAACCGGTTGTCGACGAACGGAATCGTTCCTGCACCTTTCCGAGCCGCATGACCGGGCACGGCACCATGTCGCGCCCGGGGTGCGGTGGCCGCGACGGCCGACGAGGACAGGACGCCCGCTCCCGCCGCTGCCGCGATCGCGGCGCCGAGCACGGTTCTGCGGGAAGTGGCTCTGGCCATGGGACTCCCAAGTCGGTGCCTGCAGTGGGGTCACTATTACGGGTCCCTGCCAAGTTCTGCCAGCATCCCGGCATCGCGTCGCGCCACCAATATTGGTCTTGTCCTTTGGGAGTTCTCCGAATCGGTGCGGAGGGAGTGGCCTGCGGCATTCCACCGGGCCCTCGTAGGGTTGCCGGATGGACGATCTCGAACAGCTGACTTTGGCCCTGCGGGCATTGCCGCCTTCCTGCGGGCCGGTGCGGCTGATCGCCGTGGACGGCCACGCCGGATCGGGCAAGAGCACCTTCGCCGCGCGTCTCGCGGAAGCCCTCGGGAGCGGGGTGCCGGTGCTGCATCTCGACGATCTGGCGAGCCACGAGGAGTTCTTCGACTGGACGGACCGGATGCTCGGCCAGGTCGTCGACCCGCTCTCGCGGGGCGAGGAGGCGCGCTACGAGCCGTACGACTGGGTCGACCGCCGCTTCACCTCGGCGCGGACACTCGCACCGGCTCCGGTGGTGCTGGTCGAGGGCGTGGGCGCCGGCCGGCGGGCGCTGCGCCCTCATCTGGCATGGCTGTTCTGGATGGACAAGGACGCCGACAGCTCCTGGCAGCGCGGCCGTCAGCGGGACGGGGATGCGCTTTCGGCCTTCTGGGACGACTGGACGACGGCGGAGACTCGCCATTTCCTGACCGACCCCTCGTATTCATTCGCGAATTCCCTGGTACGCGAGTGTTCCGAGGGATATGAGGTGCTGCCGAGGCCTTCTGCGACAGCACGATTGAACGGAATCATCACAGAGGGTCACCGGATTTCACCCCCATACTGAGCAGTCGGAAATCCGCCTCAAGAGTGCTCCAACTCTTCTTGACCGACGGGGCGTACAGGTCTTACGTTTCCAATGTGCGGCTTTCCGGAGTCGCCGCAGACGCGAAGCCCCCGGTTGTTCCCCCGTGATCGGGGGCTTCGTTCTGCCCTCTCCCCCACTTCACCGGCGCGTCACCCCACCCTTCGCTCACCCTGGGTCACCGCCAAGGGATCATTTGTGGTGCCCTTAGGCGCAACCCCTCTGCGCAGGTACGATGCACCTCGGTGGGGTCAATTCCCGTCCACGGCAAGGCGGTTCAGTGCATTGCCCACGGTCGCCCTCCCGGCGCCGGGGGGTCCGGGGGCTCCCCCCGGAAAACACAGCACAGGTGCACTTTGTGGGGGACCTGATGGACATCGGCACTCAGGGCGCACCGGCCCCGGCCGACCTCGCCTGGGTGCGCGGCGTGGACGCCTACACCATGGGGGCCTACCCCCAGGCGGAGGAGGAGTTCCGCAGCGCCGTGCGGCTCGACCCCGGGATGGCCGACGGCTGGCTCGGACTCCATGCGCTGCGCGTCGACACCACGACCGCGTTGCTGCGCATGTACCGCAACCGCGAACGCTTCGGCGAGCAGCGCGCCCGGCACCGCCGCACCCTCAACTCCTGGTACTGGCTGGGCTGGTGGGTCCAGCCCGTGCTCGAGAGCCCACGTGATCTCCTGCTGGCGCACGCCTCCCACTGGCTCGACGGCCGCCATGTGCCCGAGCTCGACCGGGCGCTCGCCGGACTGCCGCCGGTCGACGCCGATCCGCAGGTGCGGTTTCTGCACGCCTGCCGCGCCTATCTGGTCAAGGACTGGGAGCAGCTCGTGCGCCACACCGAGCCGCTGGTCAACGATCCGGTGCTGGGCATCGAGGCAGGTCTCTTCGGCGGCATGGCCCGGGTGCGTCTGGAGATGTACGGACAGGCCGAGCCGCTGCTGTCGGCCGCGCTGATGCGCTGCCGCAGCGAGCAGCCGCAGCGCAAGGAGCTGCGGTACTGGCTGGCGCGCGCCCACGAGGGCACCGGGCGCAGCGCGGCCGCGCTGCCGCTGTACCGGGCGGTGCACCGTATCGACCCGGCGTTCATGGACACCTCGGCCCGGCTCGCCGCGATCGCCGAGTACGACGGGATGGACGGCTTCGACGACTCGGCCGGGCTCGCCGTCTCCCTCGCCGGCTACGGCCAGGACGCGGTGGACGCACAGGCGGAGGGCGAAGGCTCCCCTGCCGCCGACGCCCGTATCGGCATCGATCCGCAGACCCAGCTGCCCGGCTCGGTGCCCGCCGCACCGCCCGAGACCATCCGCCACCGGGCGGCGGTGCCCGCGCAGCCGGCGCCGCCGCTCTTCCCGGCCGGCCCCACCGACCCGGACCTGCTCGCCGACGCGCTCGCCGAGCTGGACCGGATGGTGGGTCTGGAACCGGTGAAGCGGCAGGTCAACGCCTTGTCGGCGCAGCTGAAGATGGCGAGACTGCGGGCAGGACAAGGCCTGCCCGTACAGCCTCCGAAGCGCCACTTCGTCTTCTCCGGCCCCTCCGGGACCGGCAAGACCACCGTGGCCCGCATCCTCGGCCGGGTCTTCTACGCGCTGGGGCTGCTCGGCGGTGATCATCTGGTGGAGGCCCAACGGTCCGATCTGGTGGGCGAGTTCCTCGGCCAGACGGCGGTGAAGGCCAACGAACTGATCGACTCGGCGCTCGGCGGTGTGCTGTTCGTGGACGAGGCGTACAGCCTGTCCAACTCCGGCTACAGCAAGGGCGACGCGTACGGCGACGAGGCTCTTCAGGTGCTGCTGAAGCGGGCCGAGGACAACCGCGACCATCTCGTGGTCATCCTGGCCGGCTATCCCGAGGGCATGGACCGGCTGCTCGCCACGAACCCCGGATTGTCGTCCCGCTTCACCACCCGCGTCGACTTCCCCTCGTACCGACCGCTGGAGCTGACGGCGATCGGCCAGGTGCTGGCCGCCGACAACGGCGACATGTGGGACGAGGAGGCCGTCGACGAGCTGCGGTCCATCAGCGGCCATGTGGTCGACCAGAGCTGGATCGACGAACTGGGCAACGGGCGCTTTCTGCGCACCCTGTACGAGAAGAGCTGCGCGTACCGCGATCTGCGGCTGTCCGGCTACCCCGGCACGCCGACCCGCGAGGACCTGGCCACGCTGCGGCTGCCCGACCTCATGCAGGCGTACGGCGAGGTCCTGTCGGGCCGCGGTCCGCGGGACCGCGGCCCCCAGGAGCCTCCGCCGGTCTGAGCCTCAGCCCACCAGCGCCGTGTCCCGGGCCGGGGGCGTGGTCCGGGGCGTGGACGGCACGGTGATCCGGTGGGACGGGTCGCGGACCTCGCCGACCAGCATCTCCAGCACGTCCTCCAGCGCGACCAGGCCCAGTACCTGTCCCGACGCGTCCGCGACCTGCGCCAGATGGGTGGCGGCCCGGCGCATCACGGTGAGGGCGTCGTCCAGCGGCAGTTCGGCCCGCAGCGTCGCCATGGGCCGCCAGATGTGCTGGGGCACGGCCCGTTCGCGGTCCTCCAGGTCGAGGACGTCCTTCACATGGAGATAGCCCATGTACGGCCCCGGCCCCTCGGCGCTCACGGGAAAGCGGGAGTAGCCGGTGCGGACGGTCAGTTCCTCGATCCGGCGCGGGGTGACCGACGGCGGAACCGTCACGAGGGCCGCGCGGGTGATCAGGACGTCGCTCACCGGGCGGGAGCCCAGTTCCAGGGCGTCCTCGAGCCGCTCCTGCTCGGCCGGCTCCAGCAGCCCGGCCTGCCCCGAGTCCTCGACCAGCTGGCCCAGCTGGTCGCTGGTGAAGACGGACTCCACCTCGTCCCTCGGCTCGACCCGGAAGGCACGCAGCACCAGCCGGGCACAGGCGCCGAGTGCCGCGGTGACCGGACGGCACAGCCGGGCGAAGGCGACGAGGCCCGGGCTGAGCCAGAGCGCGGTCTTCTCCGGTGCGGCCATGGCGAGGTTCTTGGGCACCATCTCGCCGATGACGAGATGCAGGAAGACCACCACGGCGAGCGCGATCACGAAGCCGAGCGGATGGATCAGGCCCTCGGGAACGTGTGCCGCGTGGAAGACCGGCTCCAGCAGATGCGCGACGGTCGGCTCGGCAACCGCGCCGAGGGTCAGCGAGCAGATGGTGATGCCGAACTGTGCGGCCGCCATCATCTGCGGCAGATTCTCCAGTCCGTGCAGCACCTGCCGGGCCCGGGCCGAACCCTCCGCCGCGAGGGGTTCGACCTGGCTGCGGCGGACGGACACGAGCGCGAACTCGGCCCCGACGAAGAACCCGTTCGCCAGGACCAGCAGTCCGGCGAAGGCCAGTTGGAGAACGCTCATCGCGCTGCCTCCGTGAGCACCGGGACATCGGCGGTGCGCACGAGGCGCACCCGCTCGGCGCGGTAGCGCTCCACCTGGCGCACGGAGAGCCGCCAGCCGGGGAGTTCCGCGCGGTCCCCGGGGGCGGGGATGCGGCCCAGCAGATCGGCGACGAGTCCGGCCACGGTCTCGTACGGACCGTCGGGCACATCGAGGCCTATGCGGCGCAGGGTGAGCACCCGGCAGCTGCCGTCCGCCTCCCAGGCCGGCCGGCCGTCCTCGGCTGCCACCGGCGCGAGTTCGGGCTGGGCGTCGGCCTCGGCGTCGTGCTCGTCGCGGACCTCGCCGACGAGCTCCTCGACGATGTCCTCCAGGGTCACGACCCCGGCGGTGCCGCCGTACTCGTCGACCACCACCGCGATCGGCTGCTCGCTGCGCAGCCGCTCCAGCAGCTGCTGGACGGGCAGGGTCTCGGGGACCAGCAGCGGCGCGACGGCGACCTGGTCGACGGGGATGCGCGTGCGCTGGTCGGCGGGGACGGCGAGGGCGTCCTTCAGGTGCACCATGCCGACGATCTCGTCGATGCGCTCGCGGTAGACGGGGAAGCGTGAAAGCCCGGTCGCCCGGGTGAGGTTGAGGACGTCGGCAGCGGTGGCGTCGGTCTGGAGCGCGCTCATCTTCACCCGCGGCGTCATCACATGCTGCGCCGTGAGATGGCCGAGCGAGAGCGTGCGGACGAACAGGTCCGCGGTGTCCTGCTCCAGCGCGCCGGCCAGAGCCGAGTGGCGGGCCAGGGACATCAGCTCGCCGGGGGTGCGCGCGGACGCCAGCTCGTCGGCCGGCTCGACACCGAACAGTCGTACGAGACGGTTGGCGGCCGAGTTGAGCAGGGTGATGACCGGGCGGAAGAGGGTCGAGAACAGGTGCTGCGGGCCTGCGACGAACCGCGCGACCTGGAGCGGCCGGGACACGGCCCAGTTCTTGGGGACCAGCTCGCCGATCACCATCTGGACGGCGGACGCGAGCAGCATGCCGATCACCACCGCGGCCCCGGAGACGGCCCCCGCGGGCAGCCCGGTGGCCGTCAGCGGCCCGTGGAGCAGCTGGGCGAGCGCCGGTTCGGCGAGCATGCCGACGACGAGCGAGGTGATGGTGATGCCGAGCTGGGTGCCGGACAGCTGGAAGGACAGCTCGCGCAGCGCCCGGACGACGTTGCCGGCCCGGCGGTCGCCCTCGGCGGCGGCCCGTTCGGCGTCGGGCCGGTCGACGGTGACGAGACCGAACTCCGCCGCGACGAAGAAGCCGTTGGCGAGGATCAGAAGGAAGGCTGCGGTGAGCAGCGACAAGGGGATGATCATGCCGCCGCCTCCTGGGAGGGGGCGGCGCAGGTACTACCGGACGATCCGTCCATTGCTGGAGGGAGTCACTCCTCGGGTCGGTGGAGAGTCCCGCGGGCCGCGGACGGCCGGGGGTGGGCGGGACGGGGCGCGCTCGGCGCCGCCGTCACCAGAGTAGACAAGCAAGCCGCGGACGCGGCAGGGGCATCGCCGCTCGAAACGCTCAGTGAGCGTCCGAGCCGCCGCGGGACTCCGACAGCGCCCGCAGTGCGCGGGCGTCACGGATCGCGTGCTGCTTGGCGATTCCGGGCTGGATGCCCAGTACAGGCAGGCTGGTTCCGTCACTCAGATCGAGGAAGACCCAGGGGTCACCCGGACGGAGGTTGACACGCAGGATCTCCGCCCACTCCAGCCGCCTGGTGCGGGTGATGTTGACGACAGTGACCCCGCTCGTGTCGGCGACGACCTTGGGCCGGCTCAGCAATGTCAGGACACCGAGGAAGAGCACCGCGGTGAAGACGAAGCTGCTCCGCTCCCCCGCGCTGAGGTTCTCCAGCAGCAGGGCGACGGCGGTGATGACGACGAACATCGCCGCGCCCACGGTCAGCAGGACCAATCGGGTGCGTGTGGGCCGGAACGTGACCGGCAGCGCGGGGACTTCGGGCGCGGAAGCGGGCATGGTGTCGGGCATCCTCAGAGCCGGCAGGCGTGAATGGCGGTGGTGAGGATGGCGCGGGCGCCGAGGTCGTAGAGATCGTCCATGATCCGCTGCGCCTCCTTGGCGGCGACCATGGAGCGCACGGCGACCCAGCCCTCGTGGTGCAGCGGCGAGATGGTCGGGGACTCGAGGCCCGGGGTGAGGGCCACGGCCTGCTCCAGGTGCTCGACCCGGCAGTCGTAGTCCATCATCACGTAGCTCCGCGCGACCAGGACGCCCTGGAGGCGGCGCAGGAACTGCTGCACCTTCGGGTCGTCGGTCTCCGCGCCGGTGCGCCGGATGACGACCGCCTCGGAGGTCATGATCGGCTCGCCGATGACTTCGAGGCCCGCGTTGCGCAGCGAGGTCCCGGTCTCCACGACGTCGGCGATGACCTGGGCCACACCGAGCTCGATCGCCGTCTCGACCGCTCCGTCGAGGTGGACGACGGAGGCGTCGATGCCGTGCTCGGCGAGGTGCTTGGCGACGATGCCCTCGTAGGAGGTGGCGACCGTCATGCCGCCGAACTCGCCGACCCCGGACGCGGTGCCGGGCTTGGTGGCGTAGCGGAAGGTGGAGCGGGCGAAACCGAGCTGGAGGATCTCCTCGGCGCTGGCGCCGGAGTCCAGCAGCAGGTCGCGGCCCGTGATGCCGATGTCGAGCCGGCCGGAGCTCACATAGATCGCGATGTCGCGCGGCCGCAGATAGAAGAACTCGACCTCGTTCTCGGGGTCGACGAGCACGAGCTCCTTGGACTCCTTGCGCTGCTGGTAGCCGGCCTCATGGAGCATCGCCGACGCAGGTCCGGACAGTGAACCCTTGTTGGGGACGGCGATGCGCAGCATGAGTCGGGCTTCCTTCGTGCGTAGGGAGTGTTCTGCGTTGACGGGTGTGCTCAGAGGTGGGCGTAGACGTCGTCGAGCGAGATCCCGCGCGCGACCATCATCACCTGGACGTGGTACAGCAGCTGCGAGATCTCCTCGGCGGCGGCTTCCTTGCCCTCGTACTCGGCGGCCATCCACACCTCGGCGGCTTCCTCGACGACCTTCTTGCCGATGGCATGCACACCCTTGTCCACCAGTTCGGCAGTACGGGAGGTGGCCGGGTCGCCGTTCTTCGCCTTGAGCTGCAGCTCGGCGAAGAGCTCTTCGAAGGTTTTGTTCGCCATGATGGTCTCAGAGTAAGGGGTGCGGAAAGGCGGACACGCAGCGCCTCGGCCGACGGGTGCCGGCCGGACGCTCAGCGCCAGGGTTCGCTGACGGTCCGCAGCGTGGCCGCGGTGGCCACGGCGGCGGTCACGGCCTCGTGCCCCTTGTCCTCGTGCGAGCCCTCGATCCCGGCCCGGTCCAGCGCCTGCTCCTCGTTGTCACAGGTCAGTACGCCGAATCCGATCGGGACACCGGTGTCGATCGACACCTGGGTGAGGCCCTGGGTGACGCCCTGGCACACATACTCGAAGTGCGGTGTACCACCGCGGATGACGACGCCGAGCGCGACGATCGCGTCGTAGCCGCGGCCGGCCAGCACCTTGGCGACCACGGGAAGCTCGAAGCTGCCGGGGACGCGCAGCAGTGTCGGCTCGTCGATGCCCAGCTCGTGCAGTGCGCGCAGAGCGCCGTCGACCAGCCCGTCCATCACCTTCTCGTGCCACTGCGCCGCGATCACCGCGACCCGCAGGTCGCCGCAGTTGCGTACGGACAGTTCGGGTGCACCCTTGCCGCTCATGTCTCTCCTTGACGCTTACTGGCTTTACTGGTTGCCGCAGGCGGACGCGCCGGTGGCGTCGAGCCGGGGCAGGTCGTGTCCCATCCGGTCCCGCTTGGTGCGCAGATACCGGAGGTTGTGCTCACCCGCGTGGACGGGCATGGGCTCGCGGCCGTGCACGGTGAGACCGTGCCGGACCAGCGCGCTGATCTTGTCGGGATTGTTGGTCATCAGCCGCAGGCTGCGGACACCGAGGTCCTCGAGGATCTGGGCGCCGGCCGCGTAGTCGCGGGCGTCCGCGGGCAGCCCCAGTTCGAGGTTGGCGTCGAGCGTGTCGCGGCCGCGCTCCTGGAGTTCGTACGCCCGCAGCTTGGACAGCAGGCCGATGCCGCGGCCCTCGTGGCCGCGGAGATAGACGACGACGCCCCGGCCGTTCTTGGTGATGTGCTCCATGGACTCCTGGAGCTGGGGGCCGCAGTCGCAGCGCAGCGAGTGGAAGATGTCGCCGGTCAGGCACTCGGAGTGGACGCGCACGAGGACGTCCTCGCCGTCGCCGATGTCGCCGTGGACGAGCGCGACGTGCTCGATGCCGTCGACAGTGGAGCGGTAGCCGTAGGCGGTGAACTGCCCGAAGGAGGTGGGCAGGTTGACCGCGGCCTCGCGCTTGACCGTCGGCTCGGCGGAGCGCCGGTAGGCGATCAGGTCCTCGATGGAGATGATCGTCAGACCGTGCTTGCGGGCGAACGGGATCAGCTCGGGCAGCCGCAGCATCACCCCGTCCTCGCCGGCGATCTCGACGATCGCCCCGGCGGGGCGCAGACCGGCGAGCCGGGCGAGGTCGACGGCGGCCTCGGTGTGACCGTTGCGGACCAGGACGCCGCCGGACTTGGCCCGCAGCGGGAAGACATGGCCGGGGCGCACGAAGTCGGAGGCTTCGGCCCGGCCGCCGGCCAGCAGCTGGAGCGTGGTGGCGCGGTCGGCGGCCGAGATACCGGTGGTGACGCCGTGGGCGGAGCTCGCGTCGACGGAGACGGTGAACGCCGTCTGCATGGACTCGGTGTTGTGCTCCACCATCTGGGGCAGCTCCAGCCGCTCCAGTTCGTCGCTCTCCATCGGCGCGCAGATCAGGCCGCGGCACTCGCTCATCATGAAGGCGACGATCTCGGGGGTGGCCTTCTCGGCGGCGATGACGAGGTCTCCCTCGTTCTCGCGGTCCTCGTCGTCGACCACCACGACGGGGCGTCCGGCGGCGATGTCACGGATGGCCTGCTCCACCGGGTCGAGGGCGAAGTCCTCGACGTTGTCGGTGGAGTACCAGGTGGGCTGTGCCGTCATGCTGCTGCTCCTTCCAGAGCGGGCTTGACGCTCCCACGGGAGCGCAGCCACCAGTCGCGCATGCCCCACAGGACGAGCGCGAAGTAGACCACGTAGACCAGGCCGGAGAAGGCCAGGCCGCTGTTGAAGGCCAGCGGGACGCCGACGAGGTCGACGAGCAGCCAGGCGAACCAGAACTCGACCAGCCCACGGGCCTGGGCGACCATCGCGACGAGCGTGCCGACGAAGATGTACGCGTCGGCCCACGGGCTCCACGACAGCGACGGGTAGAGGGTGAACAGCCCGCCCACGGCGAGTGTGCCGACGAGGGCACCGCCCGCGAGGAGGCCGCGCTCCTTCCAGGTGGCGAACCGGACGGCGATGGACCCGTCCTGGGCCTGCTCCCGGCCGCGGCGCCACTGCTGCCAGCCCCACAGCGCCACACCGATCACGAGGAGCTGCTTGCCGACGCCGCCGCTGAGCTGGGCGGAGGCGTACGCCGCGACGAGGATGACACCGGAGGCGAACTGGGCCGGCCAGGTCCAGATGGAGCGCCGCCAGCCGAGCGCGAGCGCGAGCAGCCCGACGCAGTTCCCGATCATGTCCGACCACAGGATGTGCTGGTCGAAGGCCGTGAAGGCCTCGGCGTTGAGCCAGGACAGAGCGCTCACCGGGCTGTCTCCTCGGTACCGGCGCCGAGCAGCCGCTCGACGTACTTGGCGATGACGTCGACCTCGAGGTTGACCGGGTCGCCGCTCTGCTTGATGCCGAGCGTGGTCAGCGCGAGGGTGGTGGGAATGAGGCTGATCGTGAAGTAGTCGGGTCCGGCGTCGACGACGGTGAGGCTGACGCCGTCGACCGTGATGGAGCCCTTCTCGACGACGTAGCGCGTGAGGTCGGCGGGGAGCGAGATCTTGACGATCTCCCAGTTCTCGGAGGGCTTGCGCTCCAGGACCGTGCCGACGTTGTCGACATGTCCCTGGACGATGTGCCCGCCGAGCCGCCCGCCGACGGCCATGGGCCGTTCGAGGTTGACGCGGGAACCGGCCTGGAGCGCGCCGAGGCTGGAGCGGTCGAGTGTCTCGGCCATGACGTCGGCCGTGAACTCGCCGTCGGCGGTGTCGACCACGGTGAGGCAGACGCCGTTGACGGCGATCGAGTCGCCGTGCTTGGCGCCGTCGGTGACGACGGGTCCGCGCAGTCGGAAACGCGAGGAGTCGCCGAGGTTCTCGACGGCGGTGACCTCACCCAGTTCTTCGACGATTCCGGTGAACACGCTCAGCGCTCCTTCGGTGTGGCAGTGATACGCAGATCGGGGCCGATACGGACGGCTTCCGTCACGTCGAGGCGCAACGCCTCGGGGAGAGTGGAGATTCCGGCGTCGGCGAGGGCCGCGGGGCCCGCACCGAGGAGGACGGGGGCGAGATAGCCGACGACTTGGTCGACCGCTCCTTCGGCGACGAAGGCGCCCGCGAGGGTCGGCCCGCCTTCGAGCAGTACGGAACGGACGCCGCGTTCGTGCAGCGCCGCCAGCAGGGCCGGCACGGACAGCCCGCGCCCGGCCCTCGGCAGCCGTACGACATCGGGGAGATCGGTGGTCGCGTCGTCGGCGACCGCGACCAGGGTGGGCGCGGCGTCGTCGAGGACCCGGGCGCCGGGCTTCACCACGGTGGCCTCGGTGTCGAGGACGACGCGCAGGGGCTGGGTGGCGCTCTCGATCCCGCGGACCGCGAGGTGCGGGTCGTCCGCGCGGGCGGTGCCGGAGCCGACCACGACCGCGTCGGCCTCGGCGCGCAGCCGGTGGACGTCGGCGCGGGCCTCGGGCGAGGTGATCCAGCGGCTGGTGCCGTCGGCGGCGGCGATACGGCCGTCCAGGGTGGCGGCGTACTTCCACCGGACGAAGGGGCGGCCCCGGCGCATGGCGGTGAGCCAGGCGGTGTTGCCCGCCGCGGCCTCCTCGGCCAGCAGGCCGGCCTCCGCCGGGATGCCGGCGGCGCGCAGGGTGTCACCGCCGCCGGTGGCCTGCGGGTTGGGGTCGGCGACGGCGTAGACGACGCGGCCGATCCCGGCGTCGACGAGTGCCTGCGAACAGGGGCCGGTGCGACCGGTGTGGTTGCAGGGTTCGAGGGTGACGTACGCGGTGCCCCCACGGGCCCGGTCGCCCGCGTCGCGCAGGGCGTGGACCTCGGCGTGCGGGCCGCCGGCGCGCTGGTGGTAGCCCTCGCCGACGATCCGGCCGGATGCATCGGTGATGACACACCCGACGACCGGGTTGGGGCTGGTGGAGCCGAGTCCGCGGGCGGCGAGCGTGATCGCTCGGCGCATGGCGGTGATGTCGGCTGCGGTGGCCACCGGGTCCTCCTGCCTCTTCGGGCACGGACTCCGGGGCCTGTCGACGAACGACAGAGAAGCGGGACGTCACCGTACGGCTGCGCCTGGGCCGAGCACGCCGGTTGTCGTGAAACAACCAGCCACTACGGCCGGCATGCCGCGTAGGGCCGCCCGCCGCGCACTGCCTCCCATCCGGACTTTAACCGTCGGTCCAGGAATTTCACCTGGTCAACCGTCCGCTGGATGCGGACGGGTCGCGGACTGTAACCGCCGGTTCGGAATTTCACCGACCCCGGAGTGCGCTGCTGCTGATACAGGGCAATTCTGCCACGCCTGGGCGTGGGCCATGCGAGTGAACAGATGTGTGCTGACTCACAAGTCTAGACATGCCGCACAAGAGGGCGAGCGCACGGCCGGCCGTGAGGCGAACACCCCGCGGGCCACGATTGGTTCAGACCTATTGACGGACTGGTCTAGTCCTTTTAGTCTCTGGCGCACCTCGGCATGCGCGCGGGGGGGGGTGTGGACTGCCCGGCGGCGGAGTCCCGGCCCTTGCCGCCGTCGGGCTTCTGCCGGACCTGGCAGGGCGCCATGACCTCGATCCTGGTGACGGGCGGCACGGGAACTCTGGGCACTCTGGTGAGCGCGCGTCTGCGCCGCGGCGGGCACGATGTCCGCGTCCTCAGCCGCCATGCGCACCCGTACGCCGTGGATCTGCGTGACGGTACGGGCCTCGACGCGGCCGTCGAGGGAGTCGACGCGATCGTCCACTGCGCCACGAGCCCGCGCGGGGGCGACGACCGGTCGACCGCCAGGCTGACCGAGGCCGCCCGGCGGGCCGGGGTCGGACATCTGGTCCACATCTCCATCGTCGGCGTGGACCGGGTTCCGCTCGGCTACTACGGGGTGAAGCGCGAGACCGAGCGACTGATCGAACAGTCGGGCGCGTCCGGCGGCCCGGGGTGGACGGTGCTGCGCACGACCCAGTTCCACGAGCTGGTGCTGCGCCTGCTGGCCGGCGCGTCCAGGCTTCCGGTACTGCCGCTGCCGTCGGGTGTGCGCGTCCAGCCGGTCGACGCGGGTGAAGTGGCCGACCGGCTGGCCGAGTTGGCCCTCGGACCACCTGCCGGCCGGGTCGCCGACATGGGCGGCCCGCAGATCCGGCCGCTTGCCGACCTGGCGCGCAGCTACCTCCGGGCGACCGGGCGCCGCCGCGGAATCATGCCGGTACGGCTCGTGGGCAAGGCGTACGCGGGCTTCCGCGCGGGCGGCCATCTGGCACCGGAACGGGCCGTGGGGCGGGTCACGTTCGAGGAGTTCCTGGCGCGACGGAAGAACTGAGCGCTCTGGCACCGCCGGGCGCGCGTTTCGCGCTGAGCGCCCCGGTGCCGCCGGGCTTGCTTCCTCGCGCCGAGCGTCCCCGTACCGCGGGGCTGCGCTGAGC
Organism: Streptomyces sp. AM8-1-1; assembly: GCF_032229325.1. Taxonomy (NCBI): domain Bacteria; kingdom Bacillati; phylum Actinomycetota; class Actinomycetes; order Kitasatosporales; family Streptomycetaceae; genus Streptomyces; species Streptomyces sp. AM8-1-1. The sequence goes on along the minus strand of NZ_CP135086.1, from coordinate 6,921,852 downwards.
ACCGGGCGTCGAGCACCCCGGTAAGGCCGGGAACGCATCCTCGTGCTCAGCACCGCGGTCCGCCGGGAACGCATCCTCGTGCTCAGCACCCCGGTCCGCCGACCGGCGACGCGCAAGCTGAACGGCAGGCATCGCGGGGACTGCGCCAAGCGCCCCGGCCTCGCACGCCGAGCACGCAGGCACCGCAGGAACTCCGCCGAGCCCCCCGATATCGCCAGACCCTCGCCTCACACGCCGAACACGCAGGCACCGCAGGACTGCGCCAAGCGCCCCCGCATCGCCGGGCCCGCGCCTTCGCAAGGAGCACCTTGGTACCGCCGGGCCCGCGCCTCCGTGCCGAGCAACCGGAACCGGCGGCCCGCGGCCCGCCACCCGCGCCCGCGCACCCAGGACCCCGCACCCCGCACCCCGCACCCCGCGCCTGCGAGCTCACGCCCCCGGTGCGAACAGCTCGTCCTGGGCCGCCTCCCGGGCCGTCAGCAGCGCACCGTGCAGCACCGCGTCGCCGCCGAGATCACCCGCACGCACCTGGGTCGGCAGCGGAGTCAGCGCCGCCAGCTTGGCCTCGACCCTGGCGGCGAGCTCCTCACCGCCCGCCCGGCCGACCTCGCCGCCCAGGACGACGCAGCCCGGGTCGAGGACCGAGGCCACCGCGGCCGCGCCGAGCGAGAGGCGGTGGGCCAGTGTGTCGAGGAAACCGGCGTGGCCCGAGGCCACCGCCTCGGCGACCAGCGCGGCCGCCGCCGGACCGGGCGCCGGAGCGGCCTCGATGCCGTACTTCCCGGCGAGTTCACAGATCGCGGCGGAGCCCGCCAGCGAGTGGAAGCCGCCGTCGCAGTCGTTCGCCGACGGCAGCCCGGCCGTGCCCGGCACCGGGAGGAAGCCGATCTCGCCCGCGCCGCCCGACGCTCCGCGGCGGAGCCTGCCGTCCAGGAAGAGCGCGGCGCCGACGCCGTGCCCGAGCCACAGGTAGACAAAGGTGTCGCGGTCGCGCGCGGCGCCGGCCCGCTGTTCGGCGAGCGCGGCGAGATTGGTCTCGTTCTCCACCACGACTCGGGCCGGCAGCCGCTCCTGGAGCGCGGAGACCAGGCGGCGGTGCCAGGCGGGCAGCCCGGAGGTGTCGCGCAGTTCGCCGCTCATCGGGTCGATGAGGCCGGGCGCCCCGATGCCGACGCTGTGCAGCCGGGCCGCGCCGGCCTCGCGCACGGTCCGTTCCAGGAGGGCGACCGCCCGCTCGACGGCGGGCTCGGTACCGGTGTCGTCGCCGATGGGCAGGGACGCCTCGGCGAGGGTGACACCCAGCAGATCGGCGACGACGAGGGTCACCCCTTGGGTACGGACGTCGAGGGCGGCGAGGTGCGCGCGGTCGGCGACGATCCCGTACACCCGGGCATTGGGCCCGCGCCGCTGCTCCCCCGACTCTCCGACGACCTGGATCAGGCCGGAGCCCTGGAGCCGTTCCACCAGGTCGGCGACGGTCGGCCGGGACAGACCGGTCATGGCCTTGAGCTGCCCTGCCGTCAACGGGCCCTCGCGCTGGAGCAGTTGAAGGGCGACCCGGTCGTTGATGGCCCGGGCGGTACTGGGGGATGCGGGCATGCCTGGATCCTTCCAGATCTGATCCGGCCACTATTTATCAGGCAGGGTTCCTGATAGTTTACGCGAACCAACCGCGGGGAGGAGCAGAATCATGGCGGAGGAAGCGGCCTACGGGCAGCGGCAGTTGCGGCGGGCTCGGTTCGCCGTCGCCGCGGTCTTCTGTGTGCACGGCGCGGTCACCGGCAGCTTCGCCACCCGGATCCCCTGGATCCAGGACCATGCCGCGGTCAGCGCGGGTCAGCTGGGCCTGGCCCTCGCCTTCCCCGCCCTCGGCGCGTCCGTCGCGATGCCCCTCGCCGGCGCGGTCAGCCACCGCTTCGGTGCGCGCAACGCGCTGCGCGGACTGCTCGCCCTGTGGACGCTCGCCCTGACACTCCCGGCTCTGGCACCCAACCTGCTCGGTCTGTGCGCGGCGCTTTTCGTGTTCGGTGCGACGGCGGGCATGTCCGACGTGGCGATGAACGCCCTCGGCGTGGAGATCGAGAACCGGCTCGACCGCTCGATCATGTCCGGACTGCACGGCATGTGGAGCGCGGGCGCTCTGATCGGATCCGCCGGCGGCACCCTCGCGGCCCATCTGGGCAGCGACGCCCGCCTGCATCACGCCCTGGCGGCGCTGACCCTGACCGCGCTCGGACTGATCGCCTGCCAGGGCGTACTGGATCTGCGCAGCGCGCCCGACGAGGAGCCCCCGCCGCGCTTCGCCCTGCCGCCCACATCAGCGGTCGTCATCGGGGCGATCGGCTTCTGCGCGGTCTTCGCGGAGGGCGCGAGCCTGGACTGGTCGGCGGTCTATCTGCGGGACGTGATGGACACGTCACCGGGTCTCGCGGCCGCCTCGACCACGGCCTTCGCCCTGACGATGGCGGTCGCCCGGCTCGCCGGCGACCGGATCGTGGACCGTTTCGGCCCCGTGCGCACGGTGCGCTGGGGCGGAGTCCTCGCGACGGCGGGCGGGCTCACCGTCGTCCTCGCACCGCATCCGGCGCTGACGATGACCGGCTTCGGATTCATCGGACTGGGTGTCGCCGTCGTCGTCCCGCTCGCCTTCGCGGCGGCCGGACGCAGCGGCCCGAATCCCAGCCAGGCCATCGCGGGCGTCGCGACCATCACCTACACCTCAGGCCTGATCGCACCCTCGGCGATCGGCGCGGTCGCCGACGCCACCAGCCTGGTGGTCTCCTTCTCCCTGGTGACGGCCCTGGCGTTCGGACTGACCCTGGGGGCCGGTGTGCTGCGGTCGGCCGGGCGGGAGCAGGCCAAGGCGGGGACTCAGGACCGGGCCGTATCCGAGCCCCGGACCTGAGGCCCGGCCCTGAGCCGTTCATGGCGCCCGGCGGGCTCCGCGCGCGCCGGGTCCTTCCGCTTCCCGGCCTCGGTCAGCCGGCGATCGAGTCGAGCTGTTCGGCAGCGGGCCGCAGCGCCCAGAGATCTCCGCCGGGAGGTGCCTGGAGCCGGGGGACGGCCGCCTTGGCCCGGCGGTCACCCGCGTCGGCCGCCGCGTGCACGACGTCGGTCGCCGCGTACCGGTAGAACTCGAGCTCCGGATGCGGCCACGGGGACGCGCCGGTCGCCGCGGGCAGCAGATAGTCGACGGCCTTGAACAGGCTCTGCCCCTGCGGTCCTCGGTAGGCCCACAGGTCGACGCCGACCTGCTCGCCGATGTCCGCGAGGCGGGTGTACGCGACCAGGTCGAAGGTCGAGTAGTGCCAGCTGCGGGTGCGGGCGAGCTCCTGCGGCTGGCTCCCGTCGGCGGCTATCTGCGGATCGATGCGCTTGGCGCGCGCGTCGAGGACGGTCCTGCGGGCGAGCGCCTTGTCCCCCGTCGCGACGGCGAGAGCGGCGACCTGCATGTCGTGGAAGGTGCCGTGGTTGTTCTTGGCCGCCGCCTCCTCCTTGCCGAACGGGCTGTTGACCAGCCAGTCCAGGAACGCGGTGTTCCAGGCGCGCATACCGGAGCGGTCCTTCCCGGACCAGCCGGGAGCTCCGGTGTCGAGGATCGCGATGGCGTCCAGCACGCTGGTGTACATCTGCGAGAAGTCGATGATGCCGATCGCCCGGCCGTCGTACTTGCAGGGGATGAACTGCCCATGGTTCAGATGGGGGTTCATCCGGGTGGCCGGGTCCACGAACCAAGTGCGCAGGATCTTCGAGGCGTGCTCGGCGTACTTCCTCTCGCCGGTGTAGTACCAGGCGAGGCTGAGCGTGGTGGTGGAGTTGACGACCTTGCCGATGTCGGGGCGGTCGGTGCCGGTGTCGACCTCGGGATTGCGTTCCCCGTCCCGCTGGACGTAGGGGCAACCCCACGGATTCTCGGGGGTCTTGGGCTGCGAGGGCCACCAGTAGGGCGCCTGGCTCAGATAGTCGTGGACATCGCCGCTCGGGGCGGGCTTGGGCTTGTCCACCACGGTCCAGGGCCCCTGGCCGAGCCAGCCGTCCGCGCGGACGGTCAGATCCCTGGCGGCCCGGCGCAGTGCCGGATCACCGCGCTCCAGCCGCTTTCTGGCCTCCTCCAGGCGCTTGCCGTCGATGACCGCCGTCCTCGGCACCCGGTGGGAGCCGGTGGTGGCGGCCTGGGAGGACGCGGTCGGTACGAGGACGGCGACGCAGCCGGCGAGGGCGGTGAGCACAACTGCCCAGCGGCGTCGGGGTCTTCCGGTCATCAAGCGCTCCCATCAGATATGTGAACGAGATTCATGAACGGGACCGTGCGAGCGTAGGGCCACCAGGTACGGGTGACAATGCCGCGCGCACGATTCACGGATGGGACTGCGGCGTTGATCGGCCACTACGATTGCGCCGATCATCGAACGACTGTGGAAGTGGAGCGGCCCGTGAATCTCGGCGTGCGCTGGACCCTGCACGGCGACGGGCGGACTCCCGCTCCGGGCGCCGTCGTACGCCCCGACGAGCGGCTCTCCTGGCCGCGCACCGCGGGGCTCGGCGCCCAGCATGTGGTGGCCATGTTCGGGGCGTCCTTCGTCTCCCCGATCCTGATGGGGCTCGACCCCAACCTCGCCATCATGATGTCCGGCATCGCGACGGCGATCTTCCTGCTGGCGACCCGCGGGAAGGTGCCCAGTTACCTGGGCTGTTCGCTCTCCTTCGTGGGCGTGGCCGCCACCATCCGGGCCTCGGGCGGCGACAGCGCCACCGTGACCGGCGCGGTCTTCGTCGTCGGCGTGGCCCTCTTCCTCGCGGGCCTCGCCGTGCAGCGCTTCGGGGCGCACATCATCCACACCGTGATGCCGCCGATCGTGACCGGCGCTGTCGTCATGCTCATCGGCTTCAACCTGGCGCCGGTGACCGCCACGACGTACTGGCCGCAGGACCAGTGGACGGCCCTGCTGACGATGCTGTTCACCGCGCTGGCCGTGGTGTGCCTGCGTGGCTTCTTCTCCCGGATCGCCATCTTCCTGGGCCTCGTCTTCGGCTATGTGCTGTCCTTCGCCCTCGACCGGATCTTCGGCAGGATCCACTCCCCCGCCGGCGGCGCCGAAGCCGTCGACCACTGGCGGCTCGACCTGTCGGGCGTGGGCCGGGCCGACTGGATCGGCCTCCCGTCCTTCCACGCACCGAGCTTCGAGTGGTCGGCGATCCTGGTCGCCCTGCCGGTCGTCATCGCGCTGATCGCCGAGAACGCCGGACACGTCAAGGCAGTCGGCGAGATGATCCGCGAGCCGCTCGACGACAAGCTCGGCACCGCGATCGCGGCGGACGGCGCGGCCTCCATGCTGTCGACGGCCGTCGGCGGCCCGCCGAACACGACGTACTCCGAGAACATCGGCGTCATGGCGGCCACCCGCGTCTACTCGACCGCCGCCTACTGGGCCGCGGCCTGCTTCGCCCTGCTCTTCGGGCTCTGCCCGAAGTTCGGCGCGGTGGTGGCCGCCATCCCCGGCGGCGTCCTCGGCGGGATCACCGTGATCCTCTACGGCATGATCGGTCTGCTCGGCGCCCAGATCTGGATCAACGCCAAGGTGGACATGCGCAATCCGCTGAACCTCGTACCGGCGGCGGCGGGCATCATCATCGGCGTCGGCGGCGTCAGCCTGAAGATCACCGACACCTTCGAGCTCAGCGGCATCGCCCTCGGCACCATCGTGGTCATCGCCGGCTACCACCTGCTGCGGGCCTTCGCCCCCGCCCATCTCAAGCAGCAGGAGCCCCTGCTGGACTCGGGCACCTCCACGTACGACGAGGCCGACAAGCACCCGGGCGAGCAGCCGTAGCCGCCCGCGTATTCCCTCGTTTCGGGGAAGTCCCGGCCGGTCACCGCGTCCGTGGGCCGGCGGCTGGGACGCTTCCGGTATGGCGCAGAGGGAACTGCTCGCACCGCCGGCCGGCCGCCGCCCGTCCCCGGTCGACTCCGTGGTGGAGCGGATGGTTTCGTTCCGCTCGATCTGGCCCGCGACGGACGGGGTCGCGGTCTTCAACCGCGTCTATCTGACCGTCACCAAGGAGATCGACCGGCGCATCGCGGCGGGCGACTTCCCCGACCGGCGGGCCGCCGCCACGCTGGACGTGCTCTTCGCCCGGCGCTATCTGGCGGTCGTGGACGCGGCCGCGGTGGGCGAGAGGCCGCCGGCGTGCTGGCGGCCGCTGTTCCAGTACCGGCGCCACCCCGGCATCCACCCGGTGCAGTTCGCCCTCGCCGGGATCAACGCCCACATCGGGCACGACCTGGCGCTCGCCGTCGTCGACAGCTGCCGGGTGCTCGACTGCGAACCGGCCGATCTGGAGGGCGAGTTCGACCGGGTCGGCGACATCCTCACGCTCCTGGAGGAGCGCATCAGGGAGGACCTGATGCCGGGCCCCGATCTGCTGGAGATCGCGGATCCGCTCACCCATCTGCTGGGCGCGTGGAGCCTGGACCGGGCGCGCGACGGCGCCTGGTCCGCGGCCCGGCTGCTGTGGGGCGTACGGTCCCTGCCGGAGCTGGCCGACGAGTTCACCGAACGGCTGGACACGGGCGTCGGCCTGGTCGGGCGCTGCCTGCTGACGCCCTGGTCCTGACCGGCGGGCCCGGATCCGGGCGGTCAGTCCTCCGGCAGCTCGACGGGAGCGATCTCGTCGAACACGTCGCCGGGGCCCGGGTTGGTCGCGTCGGTCGCGCCGCCGAGATGCGCCATCACACCCCACACCGCGTTCAGCGCGGTCTGCACGGCGCCCTCCGCCCATCCCGCGGTCCACGAGATGTCGTCACCGGCGAGGAAGATGCCGCGCTTGTCGGCGGGCAGCGAGTCCTGCATGAAGTGGGTGAACAGCCGCCGCTGGTAGCGGTAGTGGCCGGGCAGGTTCGCCTTGAACGCGCCCATGAAGTACGGCTCGTTCTCCCAGGACACGGTGACGGGGTTGCCGATGACGTGGCTGCGGATGTCGACGTTCGGGTAGATCTCGCCGAGCGACTTGAGCATGACCTCCATGCGCTCGTTCGCCGACAGCGGCAGCCACTTCAGGCTGTCGTCGCACCAGGTGTAGGAGAGGCAGATGACGGCCGGCTTGTCGGGGCCGTTGTCCAGCAGATAGGTGCCGCGCGTCATCCGGTCGGTCAGCGTCATCGACATCGTGTCGCGGCCGGTCGTCTCGTCCTTGTCGAGCCAGAACGGCCGGTCGACGGGGACGAAGAGCTTGGACGACTCCATGTAGTGGGTGCGCTCCATCGCCGTCCAGTGGTCGATGGGGAAGAGCGAGTCGTCGCAGTCGATCTTGGAGAGCAGCAGCCAGGACTGAGCGGTGAAGATCGCCGCCTGGAAGGTGCGGATGTCGCCGGACGCGTCGGTGACCGTGATGCGGTTGCCCGCCGTGCGGTTGAGCCGGGTCACGGCCGGACGGGGCTCGCCGTCGTGCAGCGAGGCGAGCGAGGTGCCCAGCGGCCAGTGCACGATCTTCTGCGGCTCGCGCTCCCACAGGCGCACCGGCAGTTGCTGCGAACCGCCGACGATCCCGCGGTGGTGGTCGTCCGCCTCGGTGTAGACGACGCGGAGGATCTCCAGGATGGAGTTGGGGAAGTCGGTGTCCCAGCCGCCGGTGCCGAATCCGACCTGCCCGAAGATCTCGCGGTGCCGGAAGGACTTGAAGGCCTCCGAGTCGCACAGGAACCCGTAGAAGGTCTGGTTGTCGAGCTTCTCGACGAGCTTCGCCCAGATCTCCCGGATGCGGGGCACGTCGCGCTCCCGCATGGCGCGGTTCATGTCGGAGAAGTCGGCGCCCTCCTCCAGGCAGGCGTTCCACGCGGCGGCCACATCGCGGTAGACCTGCGGCAGATCGTCGATGGTCTCGGCGTAGTGGGACTCGCCCTTGAGGTCGACCACGGTCGAGGGGGTCGCCTCGGACAGCGGGTTCGGGAACGGTTCGGTGACCAGTCCCACCAGGTCGATGTAGTGCTGGAGGGCCGTCGAGGACGGCGGGAAGCGCATGGCGCCCATCTCGGCGGTCAGCTCCGGGTCGCAGCCGTCGAAGCCGACGGTGCGCAGCCGGCCGCCGATCCGGTCCGCCTCGTAGACGACGGGCTTCAGGCCCATCTTCATGAGCTCGTAGGCGGCGACGATGCCGGAGAGCCCGCCGCCGATGACGGCGACCTCGGTGCCGTGCTCGGTCGCGGGTATCTGGCCGAGGCCGGCGGGGTGGGCGAGGAAGTCGTCGTACGCGTACGGGAAGTCCGGACCGAACATGGTGATCGGCGGCTGAGCGTCGGTGTGCTGGACAGCGGTGGGCACCGTGGACGTCATGGGGTACGGACTCCTTGCGCAAAAAGGTGGGGCGGGGAAGGCCGGGCGGGCCCGGATCGTCGTGGCGTGGGGAGCGCCGCGGCTCAGTTCAGCGAGGTGTACAGGCCCGGGCGGCGGTCCCGGAGATACGGATTGGCCTCGCGCGACGCACTCAGGAAGGCGGGATCCACCTCGCCGACCACGAGTTCTTCGCCGCGGCCCGCGCGGGCCCGGGCGGCGCCGTCGGGGCCGGCGAGACAGCTGAGCCCGACGAACTCGAACTCCCCCTCGGGGCCCGTCCTGTTGACGTACGCGATGTACATCTGGTTCTCGAAGGCCCGCACCGGTACGAGCGACTCGGCGACGAACTGGAAGGGGTGCATCTGTGCGGTGGGCACCAGCAGGAGGTCGGTGCCGGCGAGGGCGTGCGCGCGGACGTTCTCCGGGAACTCCACGTCGTAGCAGATCAGCATGCCGATCGTGATGCCGTCGAGCTCGGCCTGGACGACGGGCTGGTCGCCGGGGGTGAACCACTGCTGCTCGAAGCAGCCGAAGAGGTGGGTCTTGCGGTAGTTCGCCAGGCGGTCGCCGTCGGGGCCGATCAGCTGGGCGGAGTTGAAGATCCGGCCCGGGCCTCCGGTCCGGTCGCCGGACGCGGCGCCGTCCCGCTCGGGGTATCCGTACACGACCGCGATGCCGTGGCGGACGGCGATCTCGGCGACGGCCGTGGCACCGGGGCCGTCTGCGGGCTCCGCCAGCACGGGCAGCTCGTCCCCGATCGCGTATCCGGTCAGGAACAGCTCCGGGCACACCAGCAGGCGGGCGCCGGTGGCCGCGGCGTGCGCGGCGGCCTCGTCGAGCGCCTTCAGATTCTCGGCGACCGAGCCCGGTCGGCCGGAACTCTGGAGCAGTGCGGTGCGCAGCGGCGGCATGGCTGACCTCGGACGGAGTGCGGGGTGGAGGAGACGTCAAAACGGTACGGGCCGGGCACCGGCCGGGACAAGGCGCGACCGTTGCGCGCTGATGAGCGATCCATTGCGCCGACAGTCCATGGAGCGGCGATTCGTTGCGCCCTGTGACCTGCGACATCCGGGGGTGGGGCGAGACCGGCCGCTGATGCGTCTACGGCTGCGGTCGTACGGCGCGTCGCGCTGCCCCGCCCGGACGGCGGAGCCGGGCACCGTCTCGGGCGCGATGTGCGTCGGGAGGGCCGCCGGAAGAGTGGTCGTCGTCCGGTTCACCTGCCGAAAGGACCATCATGAAGGCTCCTGTCCACTTCCCTGCGAAGGTCGCCGCGATCGGTGCGGCCCTGCTGATCACCGCCGGGGCCACCGGGTCCGCCGTGGCGTCGGGCGACGCCGACGCGCGGGGCGGCGGGCAGCGGGAGGCCGCCGCCCTCACCGGCTCCGCGAAGCTGTACCGCTCGCTCGGCGACGACATCACCTTCACCTTCGACGCGCATCTGGCGGCGAAGGACACCGACGACCCGCTCAAGGCCACCGGCACCTTCAGCTGGAGCCACTATCTGAACGGCGAGGGCGCCTGGGCGAAGGCCAGGGTCGACTGCCTGGTCACCGGCGGCAAGGTGGCCGTGGTCAGCGGCGTCATCACCGACACCGACCTGGAGGGGGCCAAGGGCACCCGGGTCGGCATCACCGTCCACGACGTCGGAGGGCGGGACCGGCTCGGCTACAGCTGGGCCGCCCAGGGCAGCCCGGTGGAGACCAAGGACCTGCCCCGATGCGTGGGCTCCGCGCCCTTCGAGAAGGTGAAGGGGGGCTCGGGCGACTTCCGGGTGGTGCCCTGGAACCCCAAGCTCTGACGCATCGGGACCCGGCGTGTCAGGCGGGTGAGCCCGACGAGTAGCGCCGCAGCAGCGGCGACAGCACCAGAACCGACTTGGTGCGCTCCACGAAGGGCTCGCCCGCGATCCGCTCCAGCACCCGCTCGAAGTGGCGCATGTCGGCCGCGAAGACCTGCACGATCGCGTCCGCGTCCCCCGTGACGGTGGAGGCGGACGCGATCTCCGGGTACCGCTTCAGCCCACGCTCGATGGCCTCGGGCGAGGTGTTGCGGCTGCAGTAGATCTCGATGAACCCCTCGGTCTCCCAGCCGAGGGCCGCCGGGTCCACCCGTACGGTGAAGCCGGTGATGGCCCCCACGTCGCGCAGCCGGTCCACACGCCGCTTCACGGCGGGAGCGGACAGGCCCACCATGGCGCCGATGTCGGCGTAGGAGCGGCGGGCGTCCTCCGCCAGAGCGTGGACGATGCGTTCGTCGAGATCGTTGAGTCGCACTACGAATGGGTCACTTCTCTGCGGTGGCCAGTCGGGAGCGGCGCATGCCGTAACCGAAGTAGAACACGAGGCCGACCGCCATCCAGACTCCGAAGACCGCCCAGGTGACGGCCGGGAGGCTGAACATCATCCAGACGCAGAAGGCGAAGCCCGCCACCGGGAACAGCGGCGAGAGCGGGACCCGGAACGTGCGGTCCATGTCCGGGCGCGTCCGGCGCAGCACCACGACCGCCACATTGACCAGGGCGAACGCGAAGAGCGTGCCGATGCTGGTCGCGTCGGCGAGCTGGCCCAGCGGGACGGCGGCCGCCAGCACTCCGCAGAACACCGAGACGATCACGGTGTTCGCGCGGGGCACGCCGCTCTTGCGGTCGACCTTGGAGAAGACCTTGGGGACAAGGCCGTCGCGGGACATCGCGAACAGGATGCGGGTCTGTCCGTAGAGCACCGTGAGGACGACGCTGGCGATGGCGATCACGGCACCGGCGGCGAGCAGGACGGCCCAGAACGTCTGGCCGGTCACATCGCGCATGATGCCGGCGAGCGCGGCCTCCGACTCGCCGAAGCCCTTCCACGGCCGGGCGCCCACGGCGACGGCCGCGACCAGCACGTACAGGGCCGTGACGATGAGCAGCGAGAGCATGATCGCGCGCGGCAGGTCGCGCTGCGGGTTCTTCGCCTCCTCGCCGGCCGTCGACGCGGCGTCGAAGCCGATGTAGGAGAAGAACAGCGAGGCGCCGGCGGCGCTGACGCCCGCCATGCCCAGCGGCATGAAGTTCTCGTAGTTGCCGGCCCGGAAGCCCTGGACCCCGACGGCGCAGAAGAGCACCAGGGCGGCGATCTTCACGACGACCATGATCGTGTTGGCGCGGGCGCTCTCGCGGGCACCGCCGAGCAGGAAGACCATCGCCAGGAGCACGACGATGAGGGCGGGCAGATTGAACAGGCCGCCGTCGCCCGGCGGAGCGGACAGCACGTCCGGAATGGTCACGCCGATCGTGCCGTCGAGCAGTTCGTTGAGGTACTCGCCCCAGCCGACGGCCACCGCGGCCACCGACACCCCGTACTCGAGGATCAGACACCAGCCGCAGACCCAGGCGATGAGTTCGCCGAGGGTGGCGTAGGTGTACGAGTAGGAGGAACCGGAGACGGGGATCGTGCCGGCGAGTTCGGCGTAGGAGAGTGCCGAGAACAGTGCGGTGAGGCCGGCTATCACGAACGAGACAGTGACGGCCGGTCCCGCTTCGGGGACGGCCTCGCCGAGGACGACGAAGATGCCCGTGCCCAGCGTGGCGCCGATGCTGATCATGGTCAGCTGCCACATGGAGAGCGACCGGCGCAGCGATCCACCCTCGCCCTGGCCACTCTCGGCAACCAGGCGCTCGACGGGCTTGCGCCGCATCAGCCGGGCGCCGGCGCCGGGGCGCCCGCCCTGCGGTGGCTCGGTCGAGGGTGGGGCTGCGCCGTGGTCCAGCACTGCGGGTGCTCCTTCATCGCTGCGGATCGCGACGGGTGACCTGCGACGATCCACGGACATGACGGAGGGGTCCGCATGAGGGGAGACCGCCGAGCAGACGGTCACCGCCACTCCTGGTACGGGGGATGAGCCTATGAGCCCGCGCTCGGAACCGGAAATGCACTGTCGTTGCGCATCGGCGGACGATCATTGCGCGATGACGGAGAGTATGGGGAAACATTGCGCTCCGCCGACCGTGGGCCTCGCCGCGGCGCGGAACGCGGGAAGGGCGATCCGGTGAAACGTGCCGCACCCCGCGGTGAACGCGGGCGTCACAACTCCCGCAGTCTGGCGGCGATCTCCCGCAGCAGCACGGGGTCGTGCAGGTTCCGCGGTGTCACCGGCTCGGAGATCCTGACGAGACCGGCCTCGGCGAGGTCGGCGAGCAGCACACGGACCACGGTCAGCGGCAGATCGGCGTCGGCGGCGATCTCGGCGACCGGCCGCGGCCCGCGCCGCACCAGCTCCAGCAGCGCGCTGCGGGCGTGGTCGAGCGGCAGGTCGACGCCCTCCGGGTCCAGGGCCGTGACCTGGGACATCAGGTCGATGTTCTGCTCGGACGCGGGCCGGGTCCGGCCTCGGGTGACGGTGTAGGGCCGTACGAGGGGACCGGACTCGTCCTCGTACCAGTGGTCGCTCACGAGGACTCAGGTGCCGGTGTCCTCGGGGGCCGAGCGCGTGGGCACGGCCATGTGCCGTCCCACGCGCCGGACCAGCAGTGCCATTTCGTGGGCCAGCTGACCGACGTCCGTCTCGATGTCGGAGAGGACGGCAAGCCGGCTGCCGTCACCGGCCGGGGTGATGAAGAGGAAGGCGTTGTCGAGCATCACCATCGTCTGCCGTACGCTGCCCGCCGCGAACCGGTCGCCCGCCTCCTTCGCCAGGCTGTGGAAGCCCGCGCAGACGGCGGACAGATGCTCGATGTCCCGCCTGACCATGCCCCGGGACGCGCTGCCGACCAGCCCGTCCGCCGTGAGGAGCACCGCCTGCTGCACATGACCGGTCCTGGCCACCAGGTCGTCGAGGAGCCAGCCCAGACCGGCGCTTTCTCCCGTGCCTTCGTCAGCCATCGTCGTCGGTCCCTTCATCGTTCGTGCGGGCTTGCGGTGCGGTGCTCGGCGACTCGGGTCCGACGCTGTCGCCGCGGCGGCCGCGGTCCAGCCCTCGCTGGAAGGATCCGAAGATCGAGCGCATCTCCTCGGCGGACACCTCGCGGTCGGGGCCCCCGGCGGCGGGCGGCGCCGCGTCACGCAGCGGAGGCGCGAGGGAGGCCTGGCGCACGCGGGTGGGAAGCCCGTGCAGCGGCGTCGCGGGGACCGCCGTCCCGCTCGGCCCGCCGGTCGGGTCCGGTACGGACGCGGGCCTGGTGCCGGACGGGGTGGTCCCGTCCGACGCAGGAGCCACCTTCTCGGCGGCCGTGACGGTCCCGTCCGTCGCGGGCACGCTCATCTCAGCGGCAGGACCAGACCCGTCCGTCACCGGTGCGCTCAGCACGGCGGCAGGACCAGACCCGTCCGACGCGGGCGCGCTCATCTCGGCGGCAGGACCGGACCCGTCCATCACCGGCGCCGTCTCCCCCGCGGCAGCGCCGGACCCGTCCGGTACCGCCACCGGCCTCGCCCCGGATCCCGTCGTCGCCGTCGTCCGCTCCGGCGCGGGTGCCGGGGCATCCGTGGCGCGGTCGTGCACCAGGGGCACGCGTTCGAGCGTGCGCCGCAAGGCCTCGGCCCGTACGGCCCGGGGCCGGGGCGGCGGCGCGCTCTCCCGCTCCGCGGCGGCCTTGGCCGGCTGCTCGACGGCGGCGAGGACCGCGGTGGGCAGGAAGACCACCGCCGTCGTGCCGCCGTACGGGGAGCGGGTGAGGGTGACACCGATGCCGTGCCGTTCCGCCAGGCGGCCGACGACGTACAGCCCGAGGCGGTCGTCCTGCGCCGGATCGAAGTCGCCGGGCCGGGCCAGCGTCCGCTGGGCCTCTTCCAGCGCGGCCTGGTCCATGCCGAGTCCGCGGTCGTCGATCTCCAGCGCGAAGCCGTTGCCGACGCGTCCGGTGCGCATGGTGACCTGCGTGTGCGGCGGGGAGTAGACGGCGGCGTTCTCGACGAGTTCGGCGACCAGGTGCACCACGTCCGCCACGGCATCGGCCGTGATGCCGACCGCGGGCATGGGCGGTACGACGACACGGGCGTAGTCCTCGATCTCGCCGACGGCCGCGGACACGATGTCGACGACCGGCACCGGCCGGCGCCACCGACGGCCGGGGGCGGCGCCGGAGAGAATGATCAGGCCCTCCGCGTGCCGGCGCATCCGGGTGGTCAGATGGTCGATGCGGAACAGGTCGTCGAGTGTGTCGGGGTCGCTGGTGCGGCGCTCCAGGGTGTCGACGAGCTTCGACTGACGGTGCACGAGGGCCTGGTTGCGGCGGGCGATGTTGAGCAGGACGGCGAAGATGCCCCGGCGCAGCGTGGACTGCTTGACGGCGGCCTCGACGGCGGCCAGCCGTGCGGCGTTGAGTGCCTGGCCCACCTGGTCGATCTCGTCGATCTCGTCCGGGCCTCGCTTCGGGTCGCCGAAGTCGAGGGGTGGAGCGGCGGCTGCCGCGTCGACCTCCTCGCCCGCGGCGAGCCGCTCCATCACGTCGGGCAGCTGGCGGGTGGCCAACAGGTCCGCGGCGTCGCGCAGTTCTTCCAGCCGGCGGGAGATGCGGCGGCCGCTGGCCACCGAGAACCAGATCGACAGACCGACCGCGGCCAGTCCCGCCACACCGACGACCGCCGCCTTGATCATCTCGTGGTAGGCGAAGGCGCGGCCCCGGTCGGACGCGTTGATCGCCGCGTCGGTGCACAGCAGCATGTACCGCTGGACCGCGCGGTCCGTCGTGTCGCGCCAGGAGTCACCGGCCATCGCCTCGCCGGCACCCGCGGGACCGGCCCGCAGCAGTGTGTCCTCCTGGGCGACCAGGGCCCGGTAGACATCGCTGCGCTCGAAGCCGGCGAAGAGCTGCCGGGAGTCGGCCGGGAGGTCGGGGACATAGGTGCGGTGGAAGACCCGGCGGTCCTCGATCGTGGCGGTGAGGGTGTCGTACTGCGCGTCGCTCAGCCGCCCGGCGGCGTGCGCGCCCGCCACCAGTGCGTCCTGCCGGGAGACGAACTCCCGCACCCGCACGAGTTCGACGACGACCTGCGCCTCGCGGGCGAGTTGGCCGGCCTGAAGCGCGGTGAGCGTGGACTGCACGTCGAAGGTGGGTTCCACCATCGTCGTGTACTCCTCGATCGCGCGGTCCCAGGAGATCGTCCGGCCCACGACCTTCTCGCGCAGCGCATCCAGACCGTCGGCCGCGTCCGCCATCGCGTCCAGGGACTCGCGCTGACGTGCGGAGAGGTCCTCCCGCCGCTCCCGGTCGCCGATCGCCTCGCGCATCGCGCGCACGGCCCGGTCGGTGGAGCGCTGCTGCTGGGTCAGACCGGCGACGGCGGCAGCGCCGCCCTGCGGCCCCGCCCCCAAGTACGCGGCGGAGAGCCGCCGTTCGATCTGGATCTGCCCGACGGCGGTGTCGACCGGCGTACCGAAGCTCTCGTACATGCTCTGGAGCCGTATGAGCGCGCGGAGATCACCGGTCACGGAGACCATGGCAAAGGTCCACAAGGACATCAGAGCAATGACGGGTATGACCGTCAGTGTCACGATCCGTCCCCGGATCGTGGGGCGGCGAAGTCGCCGGCGCATGGTCTCCCCTGAGCAAGAGAGCTACTGAACAGCGGTGATTACCCCCGAGTAGGGGGCAGTCAAGTTACGCGACGCAGCATGCGCAACGCAACGTTCCTGGGGGTAACCGGCCGTTCAGTAGGAACGGTATTTTCTGACCCCCCGTCAGGCCGTTGCGCGGTGCGCAAGCACCGCTCCGCGACCCGCAACCCGACCTCTGGAGGCCCCGGTGACCTGGCTCGATCCTCATCCGTTCCTGCGCGGAGTGGCCTGGCTGGACCGAGGACGGCCGGTGCGTGCGGACCCCGCGGACGCGGGCCGGCTGCCCTGGGATGCCTGGGAGCGGGCCACCCTGCCCATCGGCGTGCGCCTGGAGTTCACGGCCGAGGACGCCGCCGCGGTCGAGATCCGCTATCGCGCCTCCCCGCCGGGCGAGAGCGATGCCCTGCGGGAGCTCCCGCACTGCTTCGCGCTGTGGCAGGACGGCCGCTGCGTATCGGAGACGATCACCGAGCCCGCCGCCGAGTCGGTGGTCACCCTGGCGCTGCCGGGCAGCTCGGCCGCGCCCTTCACCGTGCATCCGCCCGAGTCCGTGGCACCCGAGATCCTCGGGCTGCGCGCGGTCGGCGGCTCGATCGCGCCCGCCCCACGGCAGCCCCGCTGGCTCGTGCACGGGGACTCCATCACCGAGGGCTGGTGGTCCACCCGTCCCGCCCACTCCTGGCCCGCCACGGCCGGCCGGCGGCTGGGCCTGGACACCGTGAACCTGGGATACGCGGGGTGCGCACACGGCGAGCCGGCCCTCGCGGAACAGCTCGCGTCGCTGGACGCGGATGCCATCACTCTCGCCTTCGGCACCAACTGCTGGTCCAGCACCCCCTGTTCGGCGCCGCTGATGTACGAGACGGTCCGCACCTTCCTCACCCTCGTACGACAGGGCCACCCCCGCACGCCCCTCCTGGTGGTCTCCCCCGTCCTGCGCCCCGGAGCGGAGAACACCCCGAACCGGCTGGGTGCCACGCTCGCGGATCTGCGGACGGCCATGGAGCGGGCCGTCATGGACCGCAGGGAGGGCAGTGACGGCCAGGACGCGGACGACTGGCTCGCTCTGCTTCCCGGTCGCGACCTGCTCGGGGCGGGACAACTGGCCGACGGGGTGCATCCCGACGACGAGGGACATGCCGTGCTGGCGGCCGCGGTGGCCGAGGCCCTCCCCTCGGCGCGGCCGAACGGATGAGGTGCAGGCGCAAATACATGCTCCGGGACGGGGTACGCGAGCTGCGATGAACACTGAACCGCGGGTGGTGGCCGACCCCCCGCTCCCCAGCGACAGCGCGCGGGCCCGCAGGGCGACCGCGGACTTCCTGGCGCGCCACTGCCCGTGGGCCGACCTGGACGCCGTACTGCTCGTCGTGTCCGAGCTGGTCAGCAACGCGGTGCAGCACACGGCCGGCTGGTGGCGGCTCCAGCTGGCGGCGGCCCAGGACACGCTGGTGGTCGAGATCGACGACTCCAGCCCCGCGATCCCGGTGTCCCGCGAGCCGGACTTCAGCGGCAGCGGCGGATTCGGCTGGCACATGGTGCACCAGCTCGCCGGACAGGTGGAGATCAGCCCCCTGCCCTGCGGCAAGCGCGTCCAGGCGACGTGGGTGAGGAAGATCCCCGCAACGGCGCCTGCCTGCTGACGCGCGGCCGGAACGGCCGGGCGCGCTGCCGGCGCACAGGCAGCCTTCTTCGGTCCACAGCGGCATCATCACGCGGTAGTCATGAAACGACAGCACACGGCGCGCACGAACCATGACGCCCTCCCCCGCGTCGACGGCGCGCCCTCCCGGGAATCACAGGAGGCGGCGCCCCCTGTCAGGTGGGGCGCCGCCTGTCCCGTGGGGGGATCTTCCCGTGGGGGGAAGTGTGAGGGCGGGAGTTCACGCTCCCGCGAGCAGGCCCTCGCGAAGCCGCGAGGTGATGCGGTTCAGCAGCCGGGACACATGCATCTGCGAGACGCCGAGCTCCGCACCGATCTCCGCCTGCGTCAGCTCCTGGCCGAAGCGCATGGCGAGGATCAGCCTGTCCCGGTCGTCGAGTTCCTGGATGAGCGGCTTGAGCGCCTGCACGTTCTCGGCGATCTCCAGATCGGAGTCCGGTGCGCCGAGCCGGTCGGACAGCGGTGCCGACGCGTGATCGGAGGCGTCGTCGATCGGCGTGTCGATGGAGCCGGCGGTGTAGCCGTTGCTCGCGACGATGCCCTCGATGACCTCTTCCTCGTCGAGCTTGAGGTGCGCGGCGAGCTCCGCCGTGCTGGGCGCCCGGTCGAGCCGCTGCGAGAGCTCGTCGGCCGCCTTCGCCAGATCTATCCGCAACTCCTGGAGCCGCCGCGGCACATGGACCGCCCAGCTGGTGTCACGGAAGAACCGCTTGATCTCACCGACGATGTACGGGACGGCGAAGGTCGCGAACTCCACCTCGCGGCTCAGCTCGAACCGGTCGATCGCCTTGATCAGGCCGATCGTCCCGACCTGGACGATGTCCTCCATCTGCTCGGCCCGGTTCCGGAAGCGGCCGGCCGCGTACTTCACCAGAGCGAGGTTCAGCTCGATGAGGGTGTTCCGCACGTACTGGTAGTCGGGGGTGCCTTCCTCCAGCGAGGACAGGCGCACGAAGAAGACCTTGGAGATCTCCCGTGCGTCCTTGGGAGCGACCGCCCTGGCGTCCCGCACCTCCGGAAGCTCGAGCTCGCGGCTCGGGCACCGTGTTCCCGGCTCTGTGCGTTCGGTCGCAACCGTACTCGCCGTGGACACTAAGTCCTCCCCTGCTCCGTGGTCAGTGCAACGGCCCGTCTACCCCCAGTCCGCCCACACATGCCTACGAATTCCAAAGTCGTGGAAACACCTGGTGGGAGCGGCCTGTCGGGGCCAACTGATCGGGCGGACGGCGGATGCGGGCGCACACGAAGACGTCCGGCCCCGGACGATGCCGGGACCGGACGCGAACGGCCGCGCGGGCGAACGCTTGTCGCCCTAGTGCCGCGACAGGCAATGTTTGCCCGTCAAGGAGTGGGGGTCCCCCCACGCCCGCAGGGCGTAGGGGGAGCGTCCGGTGCGTGCGATCGCAAGGCGGCCGGAAGTCCTGGTAGCGGAGCTACCAGGACTTGTGGCCAACGCAGCGAGCGGGCGTGCAGGGCGGGGCGACAGGGCAAAGCTTGCCGGGAGCGGCACTAGCTCCAACTGGCGTGCAGCGGCTTGCCCTCGGCGTACCCCGCGGCGCTCTGCACACCCACGATCGCCCGCTCGGCGAACTCCTCCAGGGAGTTGGCGCCGGCGTACGTGCAGGACGAGCGGACACCCGCGATGATCGAGTCGATCAGGTCCTCGACACCGGGACGGGTCGGGTCGAGGAACATGCGCGAGGTGGAGATGCCCTCCTCGAACAGCCCCTTGCGGGCCCGGTCGTACGCGGATTCCTCACTCGTACGGTTGCGGACGGCCCGCGCGGACGCCATGCCGAAGGACTCCTTGTAGAGCCGTCCGTCGGCGGTCTGCTGAAGGTCGCCCGGGGACTCGTACGTACCGGCGAACCACGAGCCGATCATGACGTTGGACGCGCCGGCGGCAAGTGCCATGGCGACATCGCGGGGATGGCGGACACCGCCGTCGGCCCAGACGTGCTTGCCGTACTTCTTCGCCTCGGCCGCGCACTCCAGCACGGCCGAGAACTGCGGCCGGCCCACGCCGGTCATCATGCGGGTGGTGCACATGGCACCGGGACCCACGCCGACCTTGATGATGTCGGCGCCGGCCTCGACGAGGTCGCGCACGCCCTCGGCGGCGACGATGTTGCCCGCCACGATCGGCACGTGCGGGTCCAGTCCGCGGACCGCCTTGATCGCGGCGATCATCGATTCCTGGTGGCCGTGCGCCGTGTCGACCACGAGGGTGTCGACGCCCGCGTCGAGAAGCTGCTTGGCCTTGCCCGCGACATTGCCGTTGATGCCGACGGCCGCGGCGATGCGCAGCCTGCCCTGGGCATCCACGGCCGGGCTGTAGAGAGTCGCGCGCAGGGCGCCCTTACGGGTGAGGATGCCGACGAGACGGCCGTTCTGGTCGACCGCGGGGGCGTAGCGCCTGTTGGCCGCGTCCAGCGTGTTGAAGGCGTCGCGCGGGTCGATGTCCGCGTCGATCAGCAGCAGGTCCTTGGACATGACCTCGGACAGCTGGGTGAAGCGGTCGACGCCGGTCAGGTCGGCGTCGGTGACGACACCGACAGGCCGGTGGTCGGCGTCGACGACCACGCCCGCGTCGTGGGCACGCTTGGGCAGCAGGGCCAGCGCGTCGGCCACGGTCTGCGTGGGGGCGAGCACGATCGGGGTGTCCAGGACGTGGTGACGCGTCTTGACCCAGGCGATGACCTCGGTGACGACCTCGATCGGAATGTCCTGGGGGATGACGACGAGCCCGCCGCGGCGGGCGAGCGTCTCGGCCATCCGGCGGCCCGCGATGGCGGTCATGTTGGCGACGACCAGCGGGATGGTGGTGCCGCTTCCGTCGGGGGACGAGAGGTCCACACCCAGCCGGGAGCCCACCGCCGAGCGGCTCGGCACCATGAACACGTCGTCGTACGTCAGGTCGTACGGCGGCTTCAGATCATTGAGGAAACGCACGTGCTGATCATCCCAGTCGATCGGAGTTGGCCCCCGGTCATTTCAGCCGGGGAAATCGCACGTACTTCATTGTCCCATGCCCACCCGCATGCATGGCCCGGACGATTCCTCCAGGTCAGCGCGGGTGGGCTCGTACGATCGTCCAAGGCCGTCCGTCCGGCCGCACCCGTCAGTCGTCGGGGTCCGCGCGCTCCAGCGCCGGGCGCGGCCCCGCCTGGACCGAGAGCAGGTGGTCGGCGGCCGCCGTGTCCGTCACGAGGCTGGTGACGAGGCCGGAGCGCAGGACGGCCGCGATGGCCTCCGCCTTGCGCTGGCCGCCCGCGATGGCCACCACCTCGGGGATGCGGCGCAGCCGGTCGGCCTCGACGGTGATGCAGCGTTCGCCCAGGTCACGGCCGACGCGTCGGCCGTCCCGGTCGAACAGGTGCGCCGACATCTCGGCGGCCACACCGAAGGAGGCGTACCGGGCGCGCTCCTCGTCGCTGAGCATGTCGTACACCGTCGAGATACCCGGCTCCCAGGAGCCGATGGAGACGGCCGCGACGGTGACCTTGTCGAAGTACTCGAAGGCGCGGGCGATACCGGTCTGGTTGCGCAGCGCGGCCGCGGTGGCGGCGTCGGGCAGCAGCATCGGCGCGTAGATGGGGTGGGCGTCGCCGCCGGAGACCTGGGCCGCGCGTCTGACCGCCTCCACCGAGCCGCGCTCGGCGGTACCCGCGTCGTAGACGCCGGTGAGCTGGACGACCGTGCAGGGCGGCAGCCGGTCCAGCGCGGCCGCCATGTGGATGGTGGACCGGCCCCAGGCCAGACCCAGCACATCGCCCTCGTTCACCAGCTCGCCGAGCAGGTCGGCAGCCACCTCGCCCAGGTTCTCGGGGTCCGGCGACTCGTCGGCCGCCTCCGCCGGCGACTCGACCACGACCGCGTGACGCAGTCCGAAATGGGCACGGAGGGCGTCGGAGCGCTCGGCGTCCAGCTCCGCCGGGACGCGGATCTCGATCCTGACGAGATCGCGTTCCAGGGCGGTCTCCAGGACGCGCGCCACCTTGAAGCGGCTGACGCCGAACTCCTCCGCGATCTGGATCTTGGACTTGCCCTCGAGGTAGAAGCGGCGGGCCATGGCCGCCGCCTGCACCAGCTCCGCGGGTCCCATCCGCAGGGCAGACCGTCCCGCCGACCTTGCAGACACCGCGATCTCCTCACTGCTGTTCGCACTCCAGATCTGCAATCCTGTCAGATCCGGCGGTTGTCGATCAGCCCCGAAGGGCCGAGTTCACTTGCTTGTGGCTCAGTGGTTGCAAGCCCAGCTCGCCGAGGCGATGCTCTGCTCCCCCTTGGCACGCAAGGCGCGCACCGCCTGGGCCGGGTCCTTCGCGCCGTAGACCGCGGAACCCGCGACGAAGACGTCCGCGCCCGCCTCGGCGCACCGCTCGATGGTGGCGTCCGAGACGCCGCCGTCCACCTGGAGCCACAGCGCGAGTCCGTGCTTGGAGATCAGCTCACGGGTACGGCGGATCTTGGGCAGCATGATGTCGAGGAAGGCCTGACCGCCGAAGCCGGGCTCCACGGTCATGATCAGCAGCATGTCGAGCTCGGGCAGCAGATCCTCGTACGGCTCGATCGGGGTGGCCGGCTTGAGCGCCATCGAGGCACGGGCCCCCTTGGCGCGGATCTCGCGGGCCAGCCGGACCGGAGCGGCGGCGGCCTCCACGTGGAAGGTGACGGATCCGGCCCCTGCCTCGATGTACTGGGGTGCCCACCGATCGGGGTCGTCGATCATCAGATGGCAGTCCAGCGGGGTGTCCGTCGCCCGGCTGAGGGATTCCACGACCGGCACGCCCAGCGTCAGGTTGGGCACGAAGTGGTTGTCCATCACGTCGACATGGAGCCAGTCGGCGCCCTCGACGGCCCGGGCCTCTTCCGCCAGGCGGGAGAAGTCGGCGGAGAGGATACTGGGGTTGATCTGTACGGCCATGGCCCAAGCCTGCCATGTTCCGGGGGTCTTCCCCTCCCCGGTACGGGTTCCGGTCCGGACCAAAGCGCTCCGGGATCAGCACAGTCCGTGCAATCCTGGCGTTTTCGGCCAGGGTCGAGGCCAATGGGGGCGTCATGGCGGACGGGAACACGGGACAGATGCGGCCTCGCCGGGGCGTCGCCCACCTGGTCTGCGGGCGGCGCGCCAAGTGGATCGTGGTCGTGCTCTGGCTCGCGGTGATGGTGCTGGCGTTCCCGCTGGCGCAGAAACTCACCGACGCCCAGGACAACGACGCCGCGTCCTGGCTGCCCGGCAGCGCGGAATCCACTCAAGTGCTGCACGAGGCCGAAGAGTTCAGGCCCGAGGTCATCCCGGCCATCGTCGTCTACGCCCGCGAGAGCGGCCTCACGGCGGCCGACCGCACGCGCATCGCCGAGGACGTCGCCGAGCTGAAGCGGCTGAGCGCGCACGGCGTGCTGGGCAACGAGGTGCGCGGCCCGGTGCTGGACCGGCCGGCTGATCCGCGGGCGGCCCAGGTCTTCGTCCCCATCGTCATGGACGAGAAGGGCTGGGAACGGATCGGCCCGGCCGTGGACTCGATCCGCGGGGTGACCGGCACAGCGGCTGCGGGCCTCGCGGTGCACGTCACGGGTCCGGGCGGCACGGCGGCCGACTCCTCCGAGGCCTTCGAGGGCATCGACTCGACGCTGCTGCTCTCGGCGCTCGCCGTGGTGATCGTGATGCTGCTGATCACCTACCGCAGCCCCACGCTGCTGCTGGTGCCGGTGATCGCGGCCGTCGCGTCGCTCTCCGCCGCGCAGGCAGTGATCTACCTGCTGGCGGAGCACGCCGGTCTGACCGTCAACGGGCAGAGCGCGGGCATTCTGACGGTCCTCGTCTTCGGCGCGGGGACGGACTATGCCCTGCTGCTGATCGCGCGCTACCGCGAGGAGTTGCGCCGCCACGAGGATCGGCACGAGGCGATGGCTCTCGCGCTGCATCGTGCGGGCCCGGCGGTGCTGGCGAGCGGCGCCACGGTGGTGCTCGGCATGCTGGTCCTGCTCTTCGCCGAGATGAACTCCACCAGTGGACTCGGCCCGGTCGCCGCGATCGGGGTGGCGGTGGCGCTGATCGCCATGATCACGCTGTTCCCTGCGCTGCTCGTCGTCTTCGGCCGCTGGATCTTCTGGCCGGTGATCCCCCACTTCGGCTCGCCCGAGCTCACGGAGTCCGGAGTGTGGGCACGGATGGGCCGGTGGATCGCCCGGCGGCCACGGGCGATCTGGGCCGTCACGGCGGTCGTGCTGGTGGCCTTCTCGATCGGCCTGACCCAGCTGCGCGCCGAGGGCATCAGCAACGCCGATTCCTTCACGGAGAAGCCCGACTCGATCGTCGGGCAGGAGGTCCAGGCGACGTACTTCCCCGCGGGCAGCGGCGACCCGCTGATCGTCATCAGCGACGCGGCACAGGCCGGACAGGTGCGGGCGGCCGTGGCGGCCACGCCCGGTGTGGTCCCGGCCTCCATCGCCGTTCCCCCCGGCACCAAGCCCGTGCACGAGGGCCGGGTGCTGATCGAGGCGACGATGACCGCACCCGCGGACAGCGCGGCCGCGAAGGACACCGTGGAACGCGTACGGGACGCGGTCCACGCGGTCCCGGACGCGGATGCGCAGGTGGGCGGAGGCACGGCCGCCCTGCTGGACATGGACACCGCCACCCGGCACGACAACCTGCTGATCATCCCGCTGGTCCTGCTGGTCGTGCTGCTGGTGCTGACGGTCCTGCTGCGGGCCCTGGTGGCCCCGCTGCTGCTGATCGCGACGGTGGTGCTGTCGTTCGCCGCCGCGCTGGGCCTCAGCGCGCTCGCCTTCCGCTACATCTTCGACTTCGCGGGCGAGACGACCGACTTCCCGCTGTTCGTCTTCGTGTTCCTGGTCGCGCTGGGCATCGACTACAACATCTTCCTGTCGACCCGTATCCGCGAGGAGGCCGGCCACCAGGGCACGCGAGCGGGCGTGGTGACGGGCCTCGCCGCCACCGGCGCGGTGATCACCTCGGCGGGCCTGGTCCTGGCAGGCACGTTCGCGGCGCTGGGCACCCTCCCCATCGTCGCCTTCGCCGAGATCGGCTTCGCGGTGGCGCTCGGCGTCCTGCTGGACACGTTCGTCGTCCGCTCGGTCCTGGTCACGTCGCTGTTCCTGGACGCGGGCCCGAGGGTGTGGTGGCCGCACCCGATGTCGCGCGAGGAGGACCCGAAGGAGCCCCCGGCAACGGCGGAGGAGGAACCGGCGAAGGTCTGACGCAGCTCTCGCTCATGCGCGCAGGGCCCGCGTCTGCTCGCCCCGGGCCTCCGCGGTATCTGTAGTGCCGTCAGTGATCCTTCGACAACGGGACCCCCGCCATGACCGACGCCCTGACGCGTCTCCTCATCATCGCCCCACCGCCGAGCGAGCCCCGCCGCAAGGACTGGGGCGCGGTCGAGCGCACCCTGGGGGTCCGGCTCCCCGCCGACTACAAGGAGCTCGTCCACGTCTACGGAGGAAGCAACTGGGACGACTACCTGTACGTCCTGGAACCCGGCTGCCCCAACGAGAACTACGACCTGATCGCATGGGCGGAGAACCAGGCCGAAGACCTGGAAGGCCTGTGGGTATTCGAGAAGAAGCCGGCGGAACTGGAGCCCGACGGAGCCCACGTCGTCCCGTGGGCGACCACGGACAACGGAGAGTGCCTCTACTGGCTTGTCCGGCCGGGCCTCGAGCCGGACGAATGGACCGTCATGGTGAACGAGGCGCGCGGCGACCGATGGGAGCATTTCTCCGTGTCGTGCACGCGATTCCTCGCGTCCTGCCTCGACGGAGAGCTGCGGTCGGCCATCCTCGCTTCATCGTTCCCCCGCGCCGCACATGAGTTCCGCCGCCTCGGTGGGGTGTGACGCAGCGCCGGGTCTCACAGCTCACGAGCGATGAGGCGGACACGAACCCGGCGCGTGTCCGCGGCCGATCGGTCGGGCGGTGACGTCACAGGCCGCCGCCGGCACACCTCACCCCGTGCGCCTCAGCAGCGCCAGATACATCGCGTCCGTGCCGTGCAGATGCGGCCACAGCTGGATGTCCGGGCCCTCGCCGAGGGCCGGGACGTCCGGCATCAGGGGCCTCGCGTCCAGGAGTTCCGCCTCGACCGGGTCGCCTCCGCGGCCGCGCAGGACGTCGTCGACGACCACCCGCGTCTCGGCGAGGTGCGGCGAGCACGTCGCGTACCCCACCACTCCCCCGACCCGGACCGCGCTCAGCGCCTCGCGCAGCAGGGCGCGCTGGAGGGGTGCGAAGCCCTCCAGGTCCTCGGGGCGGCGGCGCCAGCGGGCTTCCGGGCGGCGGCGCAGGGCGCCGAGGCCCGTGCACGGGACGTCGACGAGCACCCGGTCGAACGTGCCGGGCAGCCACGGCGGGCGTGTGCCGTCCGCGGCGATGACCTGGTACGGGCCGGGGTTGCCCGCCAGCGCCCGCTCCACCAGGCGCGCGCGGTGCGGCTGCTTCTCGGCGGCCAGGAGCGAGGCACCACGCTGCGCCGCGAGCGCCGCCAGCAGGGCCGCCTTGCCGCCGGGACCCGCGCACGCGTCGAGCCAGCGCTCGTCGGAACCCTCCAGCGGCGCACCGGCCAGGGCGATCGCGACGAGCTGGCTGCCCTCGTCCTGCACGCCCGCCCGGCCCTCGCGTACCGCCTCCAGCGCGCCCGGCTCGCCGCCCTCCGCCATCCGTACGGCATACGGGGACCAGCGGCCCGGCAGCCCGGACTCCTCGCCCACCGCCGCCAGCAGCTCGTCCGTCGTGGAGCGGCCGGGCCGGGCGACGAGGGTCACCTCGGGACGCTCGTTGTCGGCCTCCAGCAGGTCCTCGATGCCGGCGCGGCCACCGCCGAGCGAGTCCCACAGTGCGGAGACGACCCACCGCGGGTGGGAGTGCACCACCGCGAGATGGTCCTCGGCGTCCTCGTCGTAGGGCGGGGCGACGCGCTCCACCCAGGTGTCGAGGTCGTCCTGCGAGATCTTGCGCAGCACGGCGTTGACGAACCTGGCGCGCCCGTCGCCGAGCACCACCCGCGCCAGCTCCACACTCGCCGAGACCGCGGCGTGCGTCGGAATACGGGTGCCGAGCAGCTGGTGGGCACCGAGCGCCAGGACATCGAGCACCGGCGGATCGACCTCACGCAGCGGCCGGTCGATACAGGTGGCGATGATCGCGTCGTAGGTGCCCTGCCGGCGCAACGTCCCGTACACCAGCTCCGTCGCCAGCGCCGCGTCCCGCGCGTCGAAGTCGCCCTGCTCGCGAGCCTTCTTCAGCAGCGGCGGCAGGACGAGGTTGGCGTACGCGTCCCGCTCGTCGACGGCCCGCAGTGCCTCGAAGGCGAGGATCCGCACCGGATCCTTCTTCGGGCGGCGGTAGGGCTTGGGGGTACGGCGACGTGCCTGCTCGTTCAAAGGTGCTCCGCGATCGAAAGGGTCCAACCCCCTCAGCCTACGTCGGCGACTCCGACGTGCTCACCGGGGGCGATGCGCACCCCGCGGGCCCAGTCGGCGGCGCGCATCGGCTTCTTGCCCTGCGGCTGGACCCAGAGCAGCTCGACGGCGTGGGACCCGGTGCCGACGTGGACGTTGTTCTTGCCGGCCGCGAGTTCACCGGGTGCGAGGTCGGTGCGGTCGGCGGCCGGCCGCGCGTTCACGATCTTGAGCCGCTCGCCGCGGAACTCCGTCCAGGCGCCCGGCGCCGGGGTGCAGGCACGGATGACGCGGTCCACCCGCAGCGCCGGGGCCCGCCAGTCGACGCGGGCGTCCTCGACGGTGATCTTCGGCGCCAGGGAGATGCCCTCCGCGGGCTGCGGCACGGCGCGCAGGCTGCCGTCCTCGATGCCGTCCATGGTCGCCGAGAGCAGCCCGGCGCCGGCGAACGCGAGCCGGGTGAGCAGATCGCCGCTGGTGTCGGTGGACCGCACCTGCTCGGTGATCACGCCGTAGACCGGGCCCGAGTCGAGGCCCTCCTCGATCAGGAAGGTGGCGGCGCCCGTCATGTCGTCGCCGGCGAGCAGGGCGTGCTGCACGGGCGCGGCACCGCGCCAGGCCGGGAGCAGCGAGAAGTGCAGGTTGACCCAGCCGCGTGCGGGCACGTCGAGGGCGACCTTCGGCAGCAGCGCGCCGTACGCGACAACGGGGCAGCAGTCGGGCGCGATCTCCCGCAGCCGGGCCAGGAAATCCTCGTCCCGCGGCTTGGCCGGCTTGAGCACCTCGATCCCGGCCTCTTCGGCGCGCTGCGCGACCGGACTGGCGACCATGTGCCGTCCGCGTCCCGCGGGCGCGTCGGGCCGGGTGACGACGGCGGCCACCTCGTGCCGCCCGGAGGCGATCAGGGCGTCCAGGGCGGGTACGGCGACCTCGGGGGTGCCTGCGAAGACGAGCTTCATGGGTGGCTGACTGCCTCTCAGGCTGGATGGTGCGGTGGGGAGGCGACGCGTGCGTCGACGAGCAGCACACCAGTCTATGGGCCCCTGACGCAGGGGGCGTACGGACCACCGCGCGCCCCGCGCATACGCGTCCACGCCCCCGAGGCGTGACCACATCGCCCGCTGGCGCGTTGGTCAAGAGAGATTGACCGAAGCGGGCCGCCAGGATGCGGCCCACCCCCTTTTCAACGCCGGTTCGAGAGGCTTGCCAATGGCCGACCACGCAACCCACGACGCCCAAGCCCGGGCGAGTCTGCATCTGTTGGTGCGGGACATCGAGCGGGTCCGCCGGCAGGTGGACGCATTGCGCACGCTCACCGCGCAGCTGGGCAATGTCTACCGGCCCCGCCGCTCCGGCCCCTCCGCGGGCTTCGTCGTCTACGGCAGGGCTCCCGCGCCGACCGTCCGTCTCGCCCAGGAGCTGCGGGACAGCGTCGAGACGCTGGTGACGGCGGCGGTGGACTTCGACCGCTCGCTGGGCTTCTCGTGGGACGCGGTCGGTTCGGCGCTCGGAGTCACCAAGCAGGCCGTCCACCGCCGGTACGGCGCCCGCAGGGCCACGCAGCAGGCGGCCGTCGACGGGGACCACGCCGTGGAGACGACGACGCGCACGCTCCCGCCGCCGGGAATCCCCTCGCCGGGGCTGCCGACGCCGGGACTGCCCGCGGTGCCCGCCGCCCGCACCATGCCGCCGCAGCCGACGGCCACCAGCCAATCCCTCCGGGAGGAGGCCCGCCCGAGCGCCTTCCCCGGCCCGCGCAACGGCTGATCCTCCGCCCCCGGCTGCTGCCCCCGCCCGCGAGGACGGGGGCAGCCGTCTGTCGTCACGTATGACCACGGGTGCGGCGGGACGCGCGGCAGCGAAAGGCCGGGCGCCGCCCGGGGCGGGCCCTCAGCCGATGTCCGGGGGGTCGATCCTGATCCGGACCTGGTCCGTACCCCCGCGTGCCATCCGGGCCGCCTGCGCCGCCTTCAGAGCGGCCGCGAGCGCCGCCCCGCTGCCCGGCGGGACACGCAGCAACGCCCGCTCCCAGGTCTCCCCCACCGGCGGATCGCCCGGTCGACGCGGCCGGCCGGGGTCCGCGACAGGCAGCGGTACGGGGCCCAGCACCTCCACATCGGGTGGAAGCCCGGCCGTCGCGATGAAGGCCGCCACGACGTCCGCCCGGCCGGTCACGGCCGCCATCCGCGACACGGGCGGGAATCCGAGCTCGGCCCGCTCGGCCAGTTCCCGCTGGGCATGACCGACGGGGTCCCAGCGGACGAGCGCCTGGACGGGCCGCAGGGTCGGTTCGGCGACGACGACCACGGTGCCGCCCTCGCTCTGGCCGCGCACCAGGGACGACGCGTCGATCCAGCGTCTGAGCGCGTCCTCGCCGGCGCGCAGATCGGGCCGCCCCAGCATCGCCCAGCCGTCGAGCAGCAGTGCCGCCGCGTAGCCGCCCTCGGCGACGGGCTCGGCACCCGGGGTGCTCACCACCAGCGCGGGCCGCGCCGGGACGGTGTCCAGCACATGATCGCGGCCCGAGGTGCGCACCGGGACAGCGGGAAAGGCCCGGCCGAGCTCCTCGGCGGTGCGCCGTGCACCCACGACGCTCGCCCGCAGCCGCGTGCCTCCGCAGGCCACGCAGTGCCACTCCGTGGCGCCGCGCCCGCACCAGCGGCAGGTCAGATCGCGCGCGTCCGGTGCTTCGAGAGGTCCCGAACAGTGCCGGCACCGGGCCGGGGTACGGCACCGCTCGCAGGCGAGGCGCGGCGCGTAGCCGCGCCGGGGCACCTGCACCAGCACCGGTCCGCTCTTCAGCCCCTCGCGCACGGCCTGCCAGGCCACGCTGGGCAGCCGCGCGGCCCGGGCGGCCTCGTCCCGTGCCAGGTCCTGGTCGCCGACCGTACGGACCAGTGGCGCGGCGCTGCGCACCTGCTCCCGGTCGGCGGCCAGCGGCAGCGCCCAGCCGCTCTCGACCAGCTGGGCGGCCTCCACCGTGCAGCTGGTGCTGCCCAGCAGGAACGCGCAGGTCTCGTGGGTGGCGCGGAGTTCCAGTACCTCTCGGACGTGCGGGAAGGGGGCGTTCTCGTCGCTGTGGCTGGAGTCGCCGTCGTCCCAGACGGCGACCAGTCCGAGGTCCTGCACGGGGGCGAACATCGCTGCCCGCGTCCCGACGACGGCCTTCACGGAGCCTCTGCGCACGGCGAGCCACTGGCGGTACCGCTTCTCGGGCCCGGACTCGGCGGTCAGCAGCGCATGCCGGCCGGCACCCAGCAGCCCGGTGAGCGCGGCGTCGACCCGAGCCGCACGCCGCCCGTCCGGCACGACCACCAGGGCGCCCCGGCCCGAGGCGAGGGTGGCGGCGACGGCACGCGCCAGCTCGTCGGGCCAGCCGGGCCCGGGCAGCGCGGTCCACACGGCCCGGGGTGTTCCGCCCGATGCCAGCGCCTCCAGGAACGCGGGCCCCCGGGCGTACCGCGTCCAGCTGCCGGGCTCCGGGACCGACGGTGCGGGCAGCGGGTCGGGCGACGGCTTGGACTCGGCCCGTCCGTTCCTCGGCGGGATCGCGAGCTGGAGCACGTCCGCGAGGCTCCCCGCGTACCGGTCGGCGACCGCACGCGCGAGGGCCAGCATCTGCGGGCCGAGCACGGGCTCGGGCGAGACGACATAGGCGAGCGCGGCGAGCGCCCCGCCGTAGTCGCTCTCGGCACGCCGCTCGATGAGGAAGCCGTCGATCAGACCGCCGCCCTCGCGCCGTCCGTCGCGCACCCGGTGCGCCCCGGCGCCGAAGCGCACGCGCACCCGCACCCCCGGCTGCGCGTCGGCGTCGAGCTCCTCGGGCACGGCGTAGTCGAAGTACTGGTCGAGGTGCAGCACGCCCTTGTTGACCATCACCCGTGCCACGGGCAGGTCCCGGGCGAGCGCGGCTCCCCGCCAGGTCCGCGGTTTGGCCTTGGGCACGTTGGCCTTGCGGACGGTCTCCCGGATGAGCGCAAGCTGCTCCGGCCCACCGGCGGCGGGCTCGTCGGGCTGCTCGTTGTCGCTGCTCACAGCCAAATTCCTACCAGATGCCACCGACAGCGGGCCCGGGCCGTGGTGCGGCCCAGGCGC
This sequence comes from Streptomyces sp. AM8-1-1, assembly GCF_032229325.1. NCBI lineage: Bacteria > Bacillati > Actinomycetota > Actinomycetes > Kitasatosporales > Streptomycetaceae > Streptomyces > Streptomyces sp. AM8-1-1. The sequence continues at coordinate 6,890,806 of NZ_CP135086.1, read as the reverse complement.
ACGGCCGAGGCCCGGCGCCCCGTGATGGGTGCCGGGCCTCGGGCCGTGCGGGAGATACGGGGGCTACAGGCCCGCGGCGGTACGCAGCGCGTCCACGCGGTCCGTGCGCTCCCAGGTGAAGTCCGCGAGCTCGCGGCCGAAGTGTCCGTACGCGGCCGTCTGCGCGTAGATCGGGCGCAGCAGGTCCAGGTCGCGGATGATCGCGGCCGGACGGAGGTCGAAGACCTCGCCGATGGACTGCTCGATCTTCTCGACGTCGACCGTCGCGGTGCCGAAGGTCTCGACGAAGAGACCGACGGGCTCGGCCTTGCCGATCGCGTACGCGACCTGGACCTCGCAGCGGGCGGCGAGGCCGGCGGCCACGACGTTCTTCGCGACCCAGCGCATGGCGTAGGCGGCCGAGCGGTCGACCTTGGACGGGTCCTTGCCGGAGAAGGCGCCGCCGCCATGACGGGCCATGCCGCCGTAGGTGTCGATGATGATCTTGCGGCCGGTGAGGCCGGCGTCGCCCATCGGGCCGCCGATCTCGAAGCGGCCGGTCGGGTTGACCAGCAGGCGGTAGCCGTCGGTGTCCAGCTTGATGCCGTCCTCGACGAGCTGCTTCAGCACGTGCTCGACGACGAACTCACGGATGTCGGGAGCGAGCAGCGAGTCCAGGTCGATGTCCGACGCGTGCTGCGAGGAGACGACGACGGTGTCCAGACGGACCGCCTTGTCGCCGTCGTACTCGATGGTGACCTGGGTCTTTCCGTCGGGGCGCAGGTACGGGATCGTCCCGTTCTTGCGGACCTCGGACAGACGGCGGGAGAGCCGGTGCGCCAGGTGGATCGGCAGCGGCATCAGCTCGGGCGTCTCGTCGCAGGCGTAGCCGAACATCAGGCCCTGGTCGCCGGCGCCCTGCTTGTCGAGCTCGTCCCCCTCCTCACCCTTGGCGGCACGCTCGACCCGCTTCTCGTACGCCGTGTCGACACCCTGCGCGATGTCCGGCGACTGCGCGCCGATGGAGACCGAGACTCCGCAGGACGCGCCGTCGAAGCCCTTCTTCGAGGAGTCGTAACCGATCTCGAGGATCTTGTTGCGCACGAGCGTGGGGATGTCGGCGTAGGCCTTGGTGGTCACCTCGCCGGCGACGTGCACCAGGCCGGTGGTGATCAGGGTCTCCACGGCGACGCGGGACGTCGGGTCCTCGCGCAGCAGTGCGTCGAGGATGGTGTCGCTGATCTGGTCAGCGATCTTGTCGGGGTGACCCTCGGTCACGGACTCCGAGGTGAAGAGACGGCGGGACACATCGCTCCCTGGGGTTGCAGCGGCTGCTGGCTGATCATTGGCGGACCGGCAGGGGGCTGCGCCCCGCGACGTTCCATGGGCAGTTTATCCGTCGACCTCCTCCGGCAGTCCACCTGTCTCGCTCCGTGGGAGTCCGATGGGACCACTCTCACCTGCGGCGGAGGGGTGACAGCAGGGCAGGAGGGCCGGATTTCACCGCCGGTACGCCGGGTTTGGCCGATTTTCGCCCAGCTGTCGATCCGCCATCAAGAATTCATCCGAGCCTGGGGGCCACCAGGTCCCAGACGATGTCCGCGAGGGCCTCCTTGGGCCCGTACGGCACGGGTGTCTCGCCGCCGTCCGCGGTGAGGACCACCGCTTCGTTCTCCTCCGAGCCGAAGGTCTTGCGCTCGCCGACCTCGTTGACCACGAGCAGGTCGCAGCCCTTGCGGCGGAGCTTGTCGCGGCCGTTGGCGAGGACGTCGTCGGTCTCGGCGGCGAAGCCCACGATCACCTGATCGGCTCGGGCCCGTTCGTGGCTGATCTCGGCGAGGATGTCGGGGTTGCGGACCAGAGCGATGGGCGCGGGCTCCTGCCCGTCCTTCTTCTTGATCTTGCCGGAGGCGTAGGCGGCGGGCCGGAAATCGGCCACCGCGGCGGCCATCACGACCGCGTCGGCGTCCGCGGCGGCCTTGATCACGGCCTCCCGCAGTTGCACGGCCGTGCCGACGTGGACGACATCGCACCCCGCGGGATCGGTCATCCCGGTATTGGCCTCGATGAGCGTGACCCGGGCACCGCGGGCCGCGGCCGTCCGGGCGAGGGCGTACCCCTGCTTGCCGGAGGAGCGATTGCCCAGGTACCGGACCGGGTCGAGCGGCTCGCGCGTGCCGCCGGCGCTGACGACGACATGGCGGCCGGCCAGATCCGGCTCGGCCGCGCCGCGGGCGAGCACTCGGCGGCACACCTCGAAGATCTCGCCCGGGTCGGGCAGCCGGCCCTTGCCGGTGTCGACCCCGGTCAGCCGTCCCACCGCGGGCTCGACGACCACGGCGCCACGGCGCCGGAGCGTCGCCACGTTCTCCTGGGTCGCGGGGTGCTCCCACATCTCCGTGTGCATCGCGGGGGCGAAGACCACGGGACAGCGGGCGGTGAGGAGCGTGTTGGTGAGGAGGTCGTCGGCGATCCCGTGCGCGGCCTTGGCCAGCATGTCGGCGGTGGCGGGCGCCACCACGACGAGGTCGGCGCCCTGGCCGATGCGGACGTGCGGGACCTCGTGGACGTCGGACCAGACCTCGGTCGAGACGGGGTGACCGGAGAGCGCCGACCAGGTCACCGCGCCGACGAAGTGCAGGGCGGACGCGGTCGGCACCACCCGTACGTCGTGGCCCGACTCGGTCAGCCTCCGCAGCAGCTCGCACGCCTTGTACGCGGCGATGCCACCGCTGACCCCCAGAACGACCTTCGGCTTGTCCACTGCGTCTCCCCGCATTCGGCTCGCTTCCCTCCCATGACACACCACAGGCCCGGCGGATGTTCCGCCGGGCCTGTGATGAAAGTACCGCTACGCCTTACTGGGCCGGGCCCTCAATGGCCTCGGAGGTCAGCAGACCCGCGTTGATCTCGCGCAGGGCGATCGAGAGCGGCTTCTCGTGGACGTGGGTGTCAACGAGCGGACCGACGTACTCGAGCAGGCCTTCGCCGAGCTGCGAGTAGTACGCGTTGATCTGACGCGCGCGCTTGGCCGCGTAGATCACGAGGCTGTACTTCGAGTCCGTGGCCTCGAGCAGCTCGTCGATCGGCGGGTTGATGATGCCCTCGGGCGTGGAAATGGAAGAGGACACGCTCTACCTTCCGACAGATGGGAAAAAGCGAAAACGGTGCTGGGACCCGGAACTCACTGCCCGGAATCCGAAGAAGACACCGCCATCAAGGCTAGCAGCTCGCGCGACACGTCCTCGACGGAGGTGTTGACCAGTGTGGTGTCGAACTCCGACTCGGCGGCCAGCTCGACCTTCGCGACCGTCAGCCGGCGCTCGATCACCTCGGTCGACTCGGTACCGCGGCCCGTGAGACGGCGGACCAGCTCGTCCCAGCTGGGCGGGGCGAGGAAGACCAGCTGGGAGTCCGTCATGGACTCCTTCACCTGCCTCGCGCCCTGGAGGTCGATCTCCAGCAGCACGGGCTCACCCGCCTCCAGGCGGTCGTGCACGGCACGGCGCGGCGTGCCGTAGCGGTTGCCCGCGAACTCGGCCCATTCGAGCAGCTCACCGTTGGCGATCAGCTTGTCGAATTCCTCGTCGGAGACGAAGAAATACTGAACGCCGTGACGCTCGCCGGGACGCGGCTTTCTGGTGGTCGCCGACACCGAGAGCCAGACCTCGGGGTGGACCTTGCGCATATGCGCGACGACCGTGCTCTTACCGACCCCGGAGGGGCCGGAGAGCACGGTCAGCCGCGGACGTACCTCTGCTGCCATGCAGCGATTATCCAGGTTCCCGGGGGTGCCCGGAAACGTCAGGCGGCACCGCCGCCGAACTCGCGCTCGAGAGAGGCGATCTGGTTGGAGCCGAGACCGCGCACTCGGCGGCTCTCGGAGATGCCGAGCCGCTCCATGATCTGCTTGGCGCGGACCTTGCCGACGCCGGGCAGGGACTCGAGCAGGGCGGAGACCTTCATCTTGCCGATGACGTCGTTCTCCTGGCCCTGCTTGATGACCTCGTGGAGCGAGGCGCCGGAGTGCTTGAGTCGATTTTTGACCTCGGCCCGCTCCCGGCGAGCCGCGGCGGCCTTTTCGAGCGCGGCTGCGCGCTGTTCAGGGGTAAGGGGCGGAAGAGCCACGCCTACGTCACCTCGGATGTCGAACTGTCGGATACGGACCGGTGAGGAACCTAGTCGCCCCACACCAGGCGAGCAACGAGCAACGCACTGCACGTTCGCTCTTCGACGGAGACTAGCGGCCATCACCGCTCCAGTCAGCGAGAACAGCGGAAAAGTCCTGGTCAGCATCGATCGACCAGGACTTTTCGGGCATATCGCCCCTGATTTCGGCCAAAGATCTGTCAACAAGCCCCGGACGGGAGTGGTGATGAGGTCGCAGGTCGACGCGCCGGAGCGGTTCTAAACCCCCGAAACGGCCGAACGGACCTCGTCCGCGAAGCGTTCGGCCGACGCGCGCAGCGCCGCCGGGTCGGGTCCGTGCCGCAGTACGCCCCGGCTCACATTGGGCACCACATTGCGCACCGCGGCGCCGAAGACCTTCGGCAGATCGGCGGCCGTCGCGCCCTGGGCGCCGATTCCGGGGGCCAGCAGCGGACCGTTGACGGCGAGGTCGAACGACGACAGATCACCGAGCGTCGCGCCGACGACCGCTCCGAACGATCCCATCGGGGTCTGTCCGGCGTTCTCGGCGGCCAGGTGGGCGAGCATCGTCGCGCCGATGCTGCGGCCGTCCTCGCGTACCGCGCGCTGGACCTCCGCGCCCTCCGGGTTGGAGGTGAGGGCGAGGACGAACAGTCCGGTCCCGCTCTCCCGGGCGAGATCGACAGCCGGCTTCAGCGAGCCGTAGCCGAGATACGGGGACACCGTCAGCGCGTCGGAGAACAGGGGCGCGCCCTTGCGCAGGAAGGTCTCGGCGTACGCGGCCATGGTGGAGCCGATGTCGCCGCGCTTGGCGTCCATCACGACCAGCGCGCCGGCCGCGCGCAGATCCACCACCGCGCGCTCCAGAACGGCGATGCCCCGGGAGCCGAAGCGCTCGAAGAAGGCGCTCTGCGGCTTGAAGACGGCGACATGCTCGCCCAGCGCCTCGACGACCGTCCGGGTGAAGCGCTCCAGGCCCGCGATGTCGTCGCCGAGCCCCCACTCGCTCAGCAGCGACGCGTGCGGGTCGATGCCGACGCACAGCGGCCCGCGCTCGTCCATCGCGGCCCGCAGCCGGGTGCCGAAGGGTTCCAGAGGGCTCATGCGTTCGCCTTTCGGGTGTCGGCGCCGACGGCCTCGGCGAGGCTGGCGTAGGGGCTGGTGGCCAGGCGGGCGGCCAGGCCCTTGTGGATCGCGCGGCTCCACAGGGGGCCCTCGTAGATGAAGGCGCTGTACCCCTGGACGAGCGTGGCACCGGCGAGGATGCGCTGCCAGGCGTCCTCGGCGTTCTCGATGCCGCCGACTCCGACCAGCGTGATCCGGTCGCCGACGCGCGCGTACAGCCGTCGCAGCACCTCCAGCGAGCGCGCCTTGACCGGGGCGCCGGACAGTCCGCCGGTCTCCTTGACCAGGGCCGGGTCGGAGGTGAGCCCGAGGCCCTCGCGGGCGATGGTGGTGTTGGTGGCGATGATGCCGTCGAGGCCGAGTTCCACGGCGAGGTCGGCGACGGCGTCGACGTCCTCGTCCGCCAGATCCGGAGCGATCTTGACGAGCAGCGGGACGCGGCGGTCGGTGACGGTGCGGTCGGCCGCCTCGCGTACGGCGGTCAGCAGCGGGCGCAGCGCCTCGGTGGCCTGGAGATTGCGCAGGCCTGGGGTGTTCGGCGAGGAGACGTTCACGACGAGGTAGTCGGCGTGGCGGGCCAGGCGCTCGGTGGAGGTCACGTAGTCGCCGACCGCCTCCTCCTCGGGGACGACCTTGGTCTTGCCGATGTTGACGCCCACGGTGGTCCGGAAGACGGCCTTCCGCGCGGCGAGACGTTCGGCGACGGCGGCCGAGCCCTCGTTGTTGAACCCCATCCGGTTGATCAGGGCGCGGTCCGGTACGAGCCGGAAGAGGCGCTGCTTGGGGTTGCCCGGCTGGGCCTGGGCCGTGACCGTGCCGATCTCGATGTGGTCGAAGCCGAGCATCGACATGCCGTCGATGGCGACGGCGTTCTTGTCGAACCCCGCCGCGAGTCCGAACGGCCCGTGCATACGCAGTCCGAGCGCCTCGGTGCGCAGCTCCTTGTGGCGGGGCGCGAGCACGGCGGCGACGAAGGTGCGCAGAACGGGGACGCGGGCTGCAAGCCGGATCCAGCGGAACGCCAGATGGTGCGCCTGCTCCGGATCCATCCGCCGGAAGACGAGACGGAAGAAGAACGTGTACATGGTGGTGTCCTCGGGGGCCTCATGAAGAGGGGGACACCGTGTGGTGTCCCCCTCGTGGGTGGCTAGTCGCGGGCCGCGATCAGATGTTCGGCGTGTTCCTGGAGGGAACGGACGCCCACGTCACCGCGGTTGAGCGCGTCGATGCCCTGGACGGCGGCGGCGAGCGCCTGGACCGTCGTCAGACACGGCACGCTGCGCGCCACCGCTGCCGTCCGGATGTCGTAGCCGTCGAGACGGCCGCCCGTGCCGTAGGGCGTGTTGACGATGAGGTCGACCTGGCCGTCGTGGATCAGCTGGACGATGGTCTTCTCGCCGTCCGGCCCTTCGCCCTCGGAGTGCTTGCGCACGATCGTGGCGTTGATGCCGTTGCGCTTGAGCACCTCGGCCGTGCCGGAGGTGGCGAGCAGCTCGAAGCCGTGGGCGACGAGCTCACGGGCCGGGAAGATCATCGAGCGCTTGTCGCGGTTGGCGACGGAGATGAACGCGCGGCCCTTGGTGGGCAGCGGACCGTACGCACCGGCCTGCGACTTGGCGTACGCCGTGCCGAAGACGGTGTCGATGCCCATGACCTCGCCGGTGGAGCGCATCTCCGGGCCGAGGACGGTGTCGACGCCGCGGCCGTGGATGTCGCGGAAGCGCGACCACGGCATCACGGCCTCCTTGACGGAGATCGGCGCGTCCATGGGGAGCGTGCCACCGTCGCCGCGGGCCGGGAGCAGGCCCTCGCCGCGCAGTTCGGCGATGGTCGCGCCCAGCGAGATACGCGCGGCGGCCTTCGCCAGCGGCACGGCGGTCGCCTTCGAGGTGAAGGGGACGGTGCGGGAGGCGCGCGGGTTGGCCTCCAGGACGTACAGGATGTCGCCGGCCAGTGCGAACTGGATGTTGATCAGTCCGCGTACACCGACGCCCCGGGCGATCGCCTCGGTGGAGGCGCGCAGCCGCTTGATGTCGAAGCCGCCGAGCGTGATCGGGGGCAGTGCGCACGCCGAGTCGCCGGAGTGGATGCCGGCCTCCTCGATGTGCTCCATGACGCCGCCCAGGTAGAGCTCGGTGCCGTCGTAGAGGGCGTCGACGTCGATCTCGATGGCGTCGTCGAGGAAGCGGTCGACCAGGACCGGCCGGGTGGGGCTGATCTCGGTGGACTCGGCGATGTACGTCTCGAGGCGGCTCTCCTCGTACACGATCTCCATGCCGCGGCCGCCGAGCACATAGGACGGGCGCACCAGGACCGGGTAGCCGATCTCGTCGGCGATGGCCTTGGCCTCGGCGAAGGTGGTCGCGGTGCCGTGCTTGGGCGCCGGGAGTCCGGCCTCCTTCAGGACGCGGCCGAAGGCGCCGCGGTCCTCGGCGGCGTGGATCGCCTCCGGGGAGGTACCGACGACCGGCACGCCGTTGTCCTTGAGCGCCTGGGCCAGACCCAGCGGGGTCTGGCCGCCGAGCTGGACGACGACGCCGGCGATGGGGCCGGCGAGCGTCTCGGCGTGCACGATCTCCAGGACGTCCTCCAGGGTGAGCGGCTCGAAGTAGAGCCGGTCGGAGGTGTCGTAGTCGGTGGAGACGGTCTCGGGGTTGCAGTTGACCATCACGGTCTCGTAGCCGGCCTCGCTGAGCGCGAAGGAGGCGTGGACGCAGGAGTAGTCGAACTCGATGCCCTGGCCGATGCGGTTCGGACCGGAGCCGAGGATGATCACGGCGGGCTTCTCGCGCGGAGCGACCTCGCTCTCCTCGTCGTACGAGGAGTAGAAGTACGGGGTCCTTGCGGCGAACTCGGCGGCGCAGGTGTCGACGGTCTTGTAGACCGGCCGGACGCCCAGCGCGTGCCGGACCTCGCGGACGACGTCCTCGCGCAGTCCGCGGATCTCCGCGATCTGGGCGTCGGAGAAGCCGTGCCGCTTGGCCTCGGCGAGCAGCTCGGGGCCGAGCTTCTCGGCGGCGGCCAGCTCGTCCGCGTGCTCCTTGATCAGGAACAGCTGGTCGACGAACCACGGGTCGATCTTCGTCGCCTCGAAGACCTCCTCGGGGGTGGCGCCCGCGCGGATGGCCTGCATGACGGTGTTGATGCGGCCGTCGGTCGGGGTGACGGCGACGCGCAGCAGCTCGTCCTTGTCACCGGGCTCGCCGGTGAAGGCGAACTGCGAGCCCTTCTTCTCCAGGGACCGCAGGGCCTTCTGCAGCGCCTCGGTGAAGTTCCGGCCGATCGCCATGGCCTCGCCCACCGACTTCATGGTGGTGGTCAGGGTGGCGTCGGCGGAGGGGAACTTCTCGAAGGCGAAGCGGGGCACCTTGACGACGACGTAGTCGAGCGTGGGCTCGAAGGACGCCGGGGTCTTCTCGGTGATGTCGTTGGGGATCTCGTCGAGGGTGTAGCCGACGGCGAGCCGGGCCGCGATCTTGGCGATCGGGAAGCCGGTCGCCTTGGACGCCAGCGCCGAGGAGCGGGAGACGCGGGGGTTCATCTCGATGACGATGATCCGGCCGTCGTCGGGGTTGACGGCGAACTGGATGTTGCAGCCGCCGGTGTCGACGCCGACCTCGCGGATGATCGCGATGCCGATGTCGCGCAGCCGCTGGTACTCGCGGTCGGTGAGGGTCATCGCGGGGGCGACGGTGATCGAGTCGCCGGTGTGCACACCCATGGGGTCGAAGTTCTCGATGGAGCACACGACCACGACGTTGTCGTTCTTGTCGCGCATCAGCTCCAGCTCGTACTCCTTCCAGCCGAGGATGGACTCCTCCAGGAGCACCTCGGTGGTCGGCGAGAGCGTCAGGCCCTGGCCGGCGATACGGCGCAGCTCGCCCTCGTCGTGCGCGAAGCCGGAGCCGGCGCCGCCCATGGTGAAGGAGGGGCGCACGACGACGGGGTAGCCGCCGAGCGTGTCGACGCCCTTGATCACGTCGTCCATGGAGTGGCAGATGACGGAGCGGGCGGACTCGCCGTGGCCGATCTTCCCCCGGACGGCCTCGACGACCTCCTTGAAAAGGTCGCGGTCCTCACCCTTGTTGATCGCCTCGACGTTGGCGCCGATGAGCTCGACGCCGTACTTCTCGAGCACACCCTGCTCGTGCATCGAGATCGCGGTGTTGAGCGCGGTCTGACCGCCGAGGGTGGGCAGCAGCGCGTCGGGCCGCTCCTTGGCGATGATCTTCTCGACGAACTCGGGGGTGATGGGCTCGACGTAGGTGGCGTCGGCGATCTCCGGGTCGGTCATGATCGTCGCCGGGTTGGAGTTCACCAGGATGACGCGCAGACCCTCGGACTTGAGGACGCGGCAGGCCTGGGTGCCGGAGTAGTCGAACTCGGCGGCCTGACCGATGACGATCGGGCCGGAGCCGATGACCAGAACGGACTGGATGTCGGAGCGCTTAGGCACGCTGGCCCTCCATCAGGGATACGAAGCGGTCGAAGAGGTACGCGGCGTCGTGCGGGCCCGCGGCCGCCTCGGGGTGGTACTGGACGCTGAAGGCCGGCCGGTCGAGCAGCCGCAGGCCCTCCACCACGTTGTCGTTGAGACAGACGTGGGAGACCTCGGCGCGCCCGTAGGGCGTCTCGGAGACCTGGTCGAGCGGGGCGTCGACGGCGAAGCCGTGGTTGTGCGCGGTGACCTCGACCTTGCCCGTGGAGCGGTCCTGGACGGGCTGGTTGATGCCGCGGTGGCCGTACTTCAGCTTGTAGGTTCCGAAGCCGAGCGAACGGCCGAGGAGCTGGTTGCCGAAGCAGATGCCGAACAGCGGGGTGCTGCGCTCCAGGACCGCCTTGACGACGGTCAGGTCGGCGGTGGCGGGGTCGCCGGGGCCGTTGGACAGGAACACGCCGTCGGGCCGGACCGCGTACACCTCGTCGACCGTGGCGGTGGCGGGCAGCACGTGCACCTCGATGCCGCGCTCGGCCATCCGGTGCGGGGTCATGCCCTTGATGCCGAGGTCGAGGGCGACCACGGTGAAGCGCTTGGTGCCGATGGCGGGGACGACGTAGGCGTCGGTGGTGGCCACCTGGGCGGACAGGTCGGCGCCCGACATCTCGGGGGCCTGCCGGACGCGGGTGAGCAGCGTCCCGTCGTCGGCCAGGCCCTCCCCGGAGAAGATGCCGACGCGCATCGCGCCGCGCTCGCGCAGATGCCGGGTGAGGGCGCGGGTGTCGATGTCGCTGATGCCGACGACGCCCTGGGCGACGAGCTCGTCGTCGAGGGTGCGCCGCGAGCGCCAGTTGGAGCGGACCCGGGCGGGGTCGCGTACGACGTATCCGGCGACCCAGATCTTGCGGGACTCGTCGTCCTCGTCGTTGACGCCGGTGTTGCCGACGTGCGGGGCGGTCATCACGACGACCTGGCGGTGGTACGAGGGGTCGGTCAGCGTCTCCTGGTAACCGGTCATGCCGGTGTTGAACACCGCCTCGCCGAAGGTCTCCCCCACGGCCCCGTAGGCGCGGCCGCGGAAGATGCGGCCGTCCTCCAGGACGAGTACGGCGGGAACCTTCGCGGTTCCCCGGGTGGAGGTCGTCATCGTGCGGTGCCTTCCGTCGTGATGTGCGTGTTCATGGAGTTGACGGCCTCGACCCAGGCGGTGTGCTCGGCCGCGTGGTCCGAGCGGAAGCCCGAGTCGATGAGCGTCTCGCCGTGCTGCCAGGTGACGATCAGCAGCCCGCCCTCGGCGAGCACCTTGCCGGCGATCCCCTTGTCGAGCCGTGCCTCGCGCAGCTGTGCCGCGGGGACGAAGAAGTCGGCGGCCCCGGGGCGTACGACATCCAGTCCCGCGTCGGTCAGGGTGAGCTCCACGCGGCTGCGGGTGCCCAGACCGTGCGCCACGATGCGGTCGAGCCACTGACCGGCCGTGGTCGAGCCGTGGTAGCGGCCCGTCATGGTCAGCTTGGCCTCTCCGGGCGCGTCCGGCGCGGTGGGGAGCTCCGGCAGACCGGACTGCAGGCTGCCCCGCCACTTCCAGCCCTGGCGCATCAGCCAGTAGACGAAGGCGATGAAGAGCAGCAGCCCGACGACCCAGCCCGCGCGGGCCGCCCAGTCGGTGACCTCCGCGGACTGCTTCGCGGCGGCGATGTGGAGATGAGTTGTCACGCGAGCTTCCCGTCGACGACCGTGGCGCGGCCCCGCAGGAAGGTGTGGGTGACGCGTCCCGGCAGCTCACGGCCCTCGTACGGGGTGTTGCGGCTGCGGGACGCGAAGCCCGCGGGGTCCACCGCTCCACGGTATGCCGGATCGACGAGCGTGAGGTTCGCGGGCTCACCAGCCGAGACGGGGCGTCCGTGGCCCTTGAGGCGGCCGATCTTCGCGGGCCGGAAGGACATCCGGTCGGCGACACCCGCCCAGTCGGTCAGACCGGTCTCGATCATCGTCTCCTGGACGACGGAGAGCGCGGTCTCCAGGCCGACCATGCCCATGGCCGCCGCGCCCCACTCGCAGTCCTTGTCCTCGTGCGGGTGCGGGGCGTGGTCGGTGGCGACGCAGTCGATGGTGCCGTCGGCGAGCGCCTCGCGCAGGGCCATCACATCGGCCTCGGTGCGCAGCGGCGGGTTGACCTTGTAGACGGGGTTGTAGGTGCGCACCAGGTCGTCGGTGAGCAGCAGGTGGTGGGGGGTGACCTCGGCGGTGACGTCCCAGCCCTTGGACTTGGCCCAGCGGACGATCTCCACGGAGCCGGCGGTGGAGAGGTGGCAGATGTGCACCCGGGAGCCGACGTGGGCGGCGAGGAGGACATCGCGGGCGATGATCGACTCCTCGGCGACGGCGGGCCAGCCGCCGAGTCCGAGCTCGGCGGAGACGACGCCCTCGTTCATCTGGGCGCCCTCGGTCAGGCGGGGCTCCTGCGCGTGCTGGGCGACGACGCCGTCGAAGGCCTTCACGTACTCCAGCGCGCGGCGCATGATCACCGCGTCGTCGACGCACTTGCCGTCGTCGGAGAAGACCTTCACCCCGGCGGCGGAGTCGTGCATCGCGCCGAGCTCGGCGAGCTGCTTGCCCTCCAGCCCCACGGTGACGGCGCCGACCGGCTGGACGTCGCAGTAGCCGGACTCCTTGCCGAGCCGCCAGACCTGCTCGACGACGCCGGCGGTGTCGGCGACCGGGAAGGTGTTGGCCATGGCGTGGACGGCGGTGAAGCCGCCGACGGCGGCGGCCTTGGTGCCGGTCAGGACGGTCTCGGAGTCCTCGCGGCCGGGCTCGCGCAGATGGGTGTGCAGATCGACGAGGCCCGGCAGCAGGATCCTGCCCTCGGCCTCGATCACGGTCGCGCCCTCGGCGCTCAGGCCGGCGCCGACGGCCGCGATGGTCTCGCCGTCGATCAGGACGTCCTGCGGCTCGCCGCCCAGCACCTTCGCGCCACGGATAAGGATCTTGCTCATGGTTACTTGCTCTCCTCGGTACGGGAGTGGGCGGGGCTGACGGCGGGCTCGTTGCCGCCCAGCAGCAGGTACAGGACGGCCATCCGGATCGAGACGCCGTTGGCGACCTGCTCGACGGCGGTGCAGCGGTCGGAGTCGGCGACCTCGGCGGTGATCTCCATGCCGCGGTTCATCGGGCCGGGGTGCATGACGATGGCGTGCTCCGGCATCCGCGCCATGCGGTCGCCGTCCAGGCCGTAGCGGCGCGAGTACTCGCGCTCGGTGGGGAAGAACGCGGCGTTCATCCGCTCGCGCTGGACCCGCAGCATCATCACGGCGTCGGACTTGGGCAGCACCTCGTCGAGGCTGTACGACACCTGGCACGGCCAGTTCTCGACGCCGATCGGGACGAGCGTCGGCGGGGCGACCAGGGTGACCTCGGCGCCCAGGGTGTTCAGCAGGAGGACGTTGGAGCGGGCGACGCGGCTGTGCAGCACGTCGCCGACGACGGTGATCCGGCGCCCTTCCAGGTCGCGGCCGAGGCCGGCGTCGCGCCCGACCAGGCGGCGGCGCATGGTGAAGGCGTCCAGGAGGGCCTGGGTGGGGTGCTCGTGGGTGCCGTCGCCCGCGTTGACGACGGCTCCGTCGATCCAGCCGGAGTTCGCCAGCCGGTAGGGGGCGCCGGAGGCGTGGTGGCGGATGACGACGGCGTCCGCGCCCATCGCCTCCAGGGTCAGCGCGGTGTCCTTGAGCGATTCGCCCTTGGAGACCGACGACCCCTTGGCGGAGAAGTTGATGACGTCGGCGGAGAGCCGCTTGGCGGCGGCCTCGAAGGAGATCCGGGTGCGGGTCGAGTCCTCGAAGAAGAGGTTGACGACGGTGCGTCCGCGCAGGGTGGGCAGCTTCTTGATCGGCCGGTCCGCGACCCGGGCCATCTCCTCGGCGGTGTCGAGGATCAGGACGGCGTCGTCACGGGTGAGGTCGGCGGCCGAGATGAGGTGACGCTTCATCTGGGTGTGCTCCGGTGTGTGGCGGTCGGTGTGCCGGGCCGGCGGGGGGTGACCCGGGCGGGGCACGGTGGACTTGCGGGCGTGCAGAGGCGTCCGTACGGCACGTGGGCCGTACGGAGGAAGCGCGCTACTGCTCGCCGGCCGGGGCGGCCTCGCGGACACCGAGGAGCACGGTGTCGCGACCGTCCTCCTCGGCGAGCAGGACCTTGACCGTCTCCCGCAACGACGTGGGGAGGTTCTTGCCGACGTAGTCGGCGCGGATGGGCAGCTCGCGGTGGCCGCGGTCGACCAGGACCGCCAGCTGCACGGCGCGCGGGCGGCCGATGTCGCCGAGCGCGTCGAGGGCGGCGCGGATGGTGCGGCCGGAGAAGAGCACGTCGTCGACGAGGACGACGAGGCGGCCGTCCACACCGTCGCCGGGGATGTCGGTGCGGGCCAGCGTGCGGGCGGGCCGCATCCGCAGGTCGTCGCGGTACATGGTGATGTCGAGCGAGCCGACCGGCATTGTGCGGCCGGTGATCTCCTCGAGCTTGTCGGCGAGCCGGCGGGCGAGGAACACACCGCGGGTCGGAATGCCGAGAAGAACCACGTCGTCGGCGCCCTTGGCGCGTTCGACGATCTCGTGGGCGATGCGGGTCAGAACCCGCGCGATGTCGGGCGCCTCGAGTACGGGGCGTGCCACATCGGAGCTGCTGGCGTCCATAAGAAACGGACCTCCTTCTCCGCCTCACGGGACGGACGTTAAAGGACGTCGGATTTGCGCCACCCACGGTACCAGGGCCTTGCGGGGCGGCCGGTCGCGCCCCTGTCGACAACCGGTCCGGCCCCATTCGGCTTGACGCATCCAAGTAACGCTGCGTAACCTCACAGTGAGTTACCAGACTTCGTCCGGGGAGCTATATGTCCAGCGAATACGCAAAGCAGCTCGGGGCCAAGCTCCGCGCCATCCGCACGCAGCAGGGGCTGTCCCTCCACGGCGTGGAGGAGAAGTCCCAGGGCCGCTGGAAGGCCGTCGTGGTCGGGTCCTACGAGCGCGGCGACCGCGCCGTGACCGTGCAGCGCCTCGCCGAGCTGGCCGATTTCTACGGGGTTCCGGTCCAGGAGCTGCTGCCCGGCACCACGCCCGGCGGAGCCGCCGAGCCGCCGCCGAAGCTCGTGCTGGACCTGGAGCGCCTGGCCCATGTCCCGCAGGAGAAGGCGGGCCCGCTGCAGCGTTACGCAGCGACGATCCAGTCCCAGCGCGGCGACTACAACGGCAAGGTGCTGTCGATCCGCCAGGACGACCTGCGCACGCTGGCGGTCATCTACGACCAGTCGCCGTCGGTCCTGACCGAGCAGCTGATCAGCTGGGGCGTCCTGGACGCCGATGCACGCCGTGCCGTGACTCACGAAGAGGGCTGATCGCACTTCAGGAGAAACGTCACATCGGAGGGCGAACCCGTCGTATGCGGGTTCGCCCTCCGACGTTTTCCTCCCGGTCCCGCGCCGGGTCCCCGCCCGCCTCCCGGTCCGGCATCTCGCTCCGGATCCGCGGGGCTGACAGCACGTCGGATCCGGCTCGGTTCCCGGATCCTCGGCGGCCCGGCCGGCTCCCGAGCTTTGGCCAACGCTTGGGCGGCGGCAGGCTGCTGTCGGCCCGTCAGGACGTACGTTCCGTCGCCGCCGTATGCGTGCGGACGCCGGGCGCCCGGAGACGGGACATGCACGGGCCCGGGACCGAAGACCTTTCGTCTTCGGTCCCGGGCCCGATGGAACCGTCCCGCCGCTAAGAGCGCCGCAGGCTCGGCTTGAGGTCCTTGAAGCGGCCCAGCAGGCCGTTCACGAACGCAGGGGACTCATCGGTGGAGAACTCCTTGGCGAGCTGCACCGCCTCGTCGATCACCACCGCGTCCGGGGTCTCGTCCACCCACACCAGCTCGTACGCGCCGAGCCGCAGGATGTTCCGGTCGACGACCGGCATCCGGTCGATCGTCCAGCCGACCGCGTACGTGGCGATGAGGTCGTCGATCCGGTCCGCGTACTCCGCGTACCCCTCGACCAGCTCCATGGTGTACTCACCGACGGGCGGCTGCCGGTCGTCGGACCGTGCGTGCCGGACCCAGTCCGCGAGGACCGTCTGCACGGACGCCCCGCGCTGGTCGGCCTCGAAGAGGATCTGGAAGGCGCGCTTACGGGCCTTGTTGCGAGCAGCCACGGTTAGCTGTTCACCCGGCCGAGGTAGTCGCCGGAACGGGTGTCGACCTTGATCTTCTCACCGGTGGTGATGAAGAGCGGGACCTGGATGGTGAAGCCCGTCTCCAGGGTGGCGGGCTTGGTGCCGCCGGTGGAGCGGTCGCCCTGGACGCCCGGCTCGGTCTCCTGGATGACCAGCTCGACGGCGGCGGGCAGCTCGACGTAGAGCACCTCGCCCTCGTGCTGGGCGACGCTGGCCGTGAAGCCCTCGATCAGGTAGTTGGCGGAATCGCCGACGGCCTTGCGGTCGACCATGAGCTGGTCATAGGTCTGCATGTCCATGAACACGAAGTACTCGCCGTCCATGTACGAGAACTGCATGTCGCGGCGGTCGACGGTGGCCGTCTCGACCTTCACGCCGGCGTTGAAGGTCTTGTCGACGACCTTGCCGGAGAGCACGTTCTTGAGCTTGGTGCGCACGAAGGCAGGGCCCTTGCCGGGCTTGACGTGCTGGAACTCGACGACGGACCAGAGCTGGCCTCCGTCGAGCTTGAGCACCATGCCGTTCTTGAGGTCGTTCGTGGAAGCCACGGTTGCGGAATCTCCTGGACTGACGCTGGTGGACGACCGAGGAAACGCGCTGCCGCGAGGCTAGAGCGCGAGCAGTTCCTTGGTCGTGATGGTGAGTAGCTCGGGTCCGCCGTCCGCCTCCTGGCGCACGACGAGCGTGTCATCGATCCGGACACCTCCCCGGCCGGGGACGTGGACCCCCGGTTCGACGGTGACCGGCACACAAGCGTCCAGTTTACCCATGGCGGCAGGGCCCAGCCGCGGGTCCTCCTCGATTTCGAGCCCCACGCCGTGCCCGGTGAGCTGTGCGAGGCCCTCTCCGTGGCCCGCGGCGTCGAGGATCTGCCGGGCCGCGTGGTCGACCTCGCGGTACGCGGCACCGGGCAGGAGGGACTCCCGAGCGGCCCGCTGAGCGGCGAAGACGATGTCGTACAGCTCGATCTGCCAGTCCGCGGGCGAGGTGCCGATCACGAAGGTGCGGCCGATCTCGCAGCGGTACCCGCGGTAATTGGCACCGACGCAGACGGAGAGGAAATCACCCTCCTCGACCCTGCGGTCGGTGGGGCGGTGACCGCCACGGCCCGAGTTGGGTCCGGTCGCGACGGACGTGGCGAACGCGGGGCCGTCGGCGCCGTGGTCCACGAGCCGGCGCTCCAGTTCGAGGGCGAGATGCCGCTCGGTGCGCCCCACCAGGATCGACTCCAGCAATTCCCCCAGCGCCTGGTCGGTGATCTCCGCCGCGATGCGCAGACAGGCGATCTCCTCCTCGTCCTTGACGATGCGCAGGTGCTCGACGGCGAGGCCCAGGTCGGCGATGCGCAGCCGCGGCGCCACCGAGCGCAGCGCGCGATGGCGGACGACGGTCAGGTGGTGCTCCTCGACGGCGAGGGATTCGACGCCCTCCGTCCGGGCCAGCTCGGCGGCGGCGACCGCGGGGTCGCCCGCGGAGGTGGGCAGGACGGTCAGCCGCAGCCGTTCGTCCGGGCGGCCGTCGGCGGGGTCGCCGGTGAGCGTACGGGGGCAGAGCAGGATGTCCTCGGCCCCGCCCAGCAGCAGAACGGCCCCGGGAGGCGCTCCGCCCGCGAGATAGCGGACGTTCGCGGGACGGGAGACCAGGGCCCCGTCGCTGCCGGTGGCCGCGCACCGGTCGCGCAGCCGGCTGCGGCGGACGCCATACACCTCTGACATGTTCCGAGCCTACGAGCGCGGGCGCGAGGCGGCCCGGTCAGCGCGTCCGACCGGGGGCGTGGCACGGCGGGGGCGGCTACCAGGCCGGCGGGCTCGCGATGGAGCGGGCGAGGACCTCGTCGAGGACCCGGGCGGTGGTCTCGACGTCGTACTTGGAGTTGTCGATGATCGGCAGGCCCGAGCCGTACCAGCCGGCCATCCGGCCGTGGATGCTCGCCACCTCCTCGTCGGAGAGCCTGCGGTTCCCGCTGCGCTCGGCGTTGCGCTCCAGCACGACCTCGAGGCCGGGGAGCAGCACGACGGGCAGCAGGCCGGGGCCGACGTGCCGCTTCCAGCCGCCGAGTCCCACGACCGGGCGGTCGGGGAAGACCGCGTCGTCGAGGATGCAGGAGATGCCGTTGGCCAGGAAATTGCGGGCGGCGAAGCCACAGGTGCGGCGGGCGAGGCGGTACTGGGCCTCGGAGCTGTCGTTCCACCCGGACTGGGGGTCGGCGAAGCCCGTGCAGACCCATTCGCGGACGTCGTCGAGGCTGATGTGGGCCGTGGGGACGCGCCGGCTGGTCGCCCAGTGACGGGCCACGGTCGTCTTGCCGGCGCCGGCGGGGCCGATCAGCAGGACGGCGAGGGTGGCCGTGCCGGTGCCGCCGTCGTTCTGCGGGGGCGCGGGTATGGGAACCGGCCCGCCGGGCGGCAGCGGGACGTGCCCGGTGGTGTCGCGGGACGGCGGTGCCGCGGAGGGGTGCTGGGGCCTCGGTCCCGTCCAGCCCTGCGGGGGCTGCCCGGTGTGCGGGGGCGGCGGTCCCGGATGTGCGGGCTGCTGCGGCCGGGGAGCGTGTCCCGCGGGCGGCGGGCCCGCGGGCGGACCCTGCGGCGGTGCGGCCGGGTGTCCGGGGGGAGGGCCCGGCGGCGGCCCGGGGTGCTGGGCGCTGTGTGTCCATCCGGCCGGTCCGTGCCCCGGCCGGTGGGGCGGCAGCGGACCCCCCACTGCGTGCTGCATCCGGTGCCACTCCGTCTCGTGCGACTGTCGCTGGTCAGGCGGCAGCTCGGCCGCCGTTGCTACCGAACCGTACCCCGCGGCGGCGCCGGAATACGTCCTCGAAGTCCCGGCCGCCACTGGGTGAACGGCCGGGATCGGCCCGAAGTGCCCTGTTCAGCCCGCGATTTCCTCCGCCAGCGCGCGCAGGGCGAGCCGGTAGGAGCCGATGCCGAAGCCGGCGACCGTACCGCTGGCGACGGCGGCCACCACCGAAGTGTGCCGAAATGCCTCGCGTGCGTAGGGGTTGGAGATGTGCACCTCGATCAGCGGGGCGGTGCGCTGCGCCGCGGCGTCCCGCATGCCGTACGAGTAGTGGGTGAAGGCACCGGGGTTGAGAACGACCGGAATCGAACCGTCCGCCGCTTCGTGCAGCCAGCGGATCATCTCGCCCTCGTCGTTCGTCTCGCGTACGTCGACGTCGAAGCCGAGTTCCTTGCCGAGCGTCCGGCAGGCCTCCACCAGTCCGGCGTAGGAGGTGGCGCCGTAGACGTCGGGCTCGCGGGAGCCGAGGCGCCCGAGGTTGGGCCCGTTGAGCACCAGCACCCGGCGGGTCACGCGGACACCTCGCCGTACGCGGCGAGCAGCACCGCCGGGTCCG
The DNA here is from genome assembly GCF_032229325.1 of Streptomyces sp. AM8-1-1. Taxonomy (NCBI): domain Bacteria; kingdom Bacillati; phylum Actinomycetota; class Actinomycetes; order Kitasatosporales; family Streptomycetaceae; genus Streptomyces; species Streptomyces sp. AM8-1-1. The sequence continues at coordinate 6,871,566 of NZ_CP135086.1, read as the reverse complement.
GTCCCTCCAGCACGGTCGGCTTGGCGAGGGAGTCGAGGACGATGAAGCGCAGCAGGTTGCCGCGGGACTTCTTGTCGACCTTCATGGTCTCCAGGAGCTTCGGCCACTGGTCGCCACGGTAGGTCAGCGGCAGCCCCACGGACTCGAGGACCGCACGGTGACGGTCGGCGGTCGCGTCGTCGAGCCGCCCGGCCAGCCGGCCCAGTTCGGCGGCGAAGACCATGCCGACCGAGACCGCCGCGCCGTGGCGCCACTTGTAGCGCTCGTTCTTCTCGATGGCGTGGGCGAGGGTGTGGCCGTAGTTCAGGATCTCGCGGAGACCCGACTCCTTGAGATCGTTGGACACGACCTCGGCCTTGACCCGGATGGACCGTTCGATCAGCTCGGCGGCATGCTGACCGGCGGGCGAGCGCGCGCCCTCCGGGTCGGCCTCGATGAGCTCCAGGATCACCGGGTCGGCGATGAAACCGGCCTTGATGATCTCCGCCAGACCGCTGACGTAGTCGTTGACCGGCAGGGAGTCGAGGGCGGCCAGGTCGCACAGGACGCCGGCCGGCGGGTGGAAGGCGCCGACCAGGTTCTTTCCCTCGGCGGTGTTGATACCGGTCTTGCCGCCGACCGCCGCGTCGACCATGCCGAGCACCGTGGTCGGCAGGGCGATCCAGCGCACCCCGCGCAGCCAGGTCGCCGCGACGAAGCCCGCGAGGTCGGTGGTGGCGCCGCCGCCGACACCGATGACGACGTCGCTGCGGGTGAAGCCGGTCTGCCCGAGGGCCTTCCAGCAGTACGCGGCGACCTCGACGGTCTTGGACTCCTCGGCGTTCGGCAGCTGGATCGCGATGGCCTCGTAGCCCTGGGAGGCCAGGTCCTCACGGATCGCCTCGCCCGTCCCGGCGAGCGCCTCGGGGTGCAGGACGGCCACCCGCTGCGCCCGCCCGATCAGCGCGGGGAGCTCACCGAGCAGCTGACGGCCCACCAGGACCTCGTACGGGTCGGAGCCTTCCGTACCGCCGACCTGGATACGGGTCACGGACTGATCGGTCATACGTCCTTCAGCTCCAAAGCGTCGAGGACCGCCTCGGCGACCTCTTCGGGCGTGCGTTCGTCGGTGGCCACGACGACACGGGCCACCTCGGTGTACAGATGACGGCGGGCGTCCATCAGCTCGCGCCACTGCTTGCGGGGGTTGACGGCGAGGAGCGGCCGGGCCTGGTTCAGCCCCACGCGCCGGACCGCCTCCTCCACCTCCATCGAGAGGTAGACGACGGGCAGGCCGGCGAGCAGTTCGCGGGTCGCGTCGTCGAGGACGGCGCCGCCGCCGAGGGAGAGCACACCCGTGTGGGCGGCGACCGCGTCCCGTACGGCCGCGCGCTCCAGCTCACGGAAGTAGGGCTCCCCCTCGTCGACGAAGAGGTCCGAGATCTCCCGTCCCTCGGACGCGACGATGTCGGCGTCGGTGTCCCGGTAGGCCACGCCCAGCTGCTCGGCGAGCAGCGCGCCGACGGTGGACTTGCCGGAGCCCATCGGCCCGACCAGGACGATCAGCGGGGCGCTCACCGGATGTGCAGGTTGTCGAGGTACGAGCGCACGTTGCGGCGGGTCTCGCTCACGCTGTCGCCGCCGAACTTCTCGGCCACCGCGTCGGCGAGCACCAGCGCCACCATCGCCTCGGCGACGATGCCGGCCGCGGGCACGGCGCAGACGTCGGAGCGCTGGTGGTGGGCGGCCGCGACCTCGCCGGTGGCGACATCGACGGTCGCCAGCGCACGCGGGACGGTCGCGATCGGCTTCATGGCCGCGCGCACCCGCAGCAGCTCACCGGTGGACATGCCACCCTCGGTACCGCCGGAGCGGCCCGTCGAGCGACGGAGCCCGTCGGCGGTGGGCACGATCTCGTCGTGGGCCTTCGATCCCGGCACCCGGGCCAGTTCGAAGCCGTCGCCGACCTCGACGCCCTTGATGGCCTGGATGCCCATGAGCGCGGCAGCGAGCCGTGCGTCGAGGCGCCGGTCCCAGTGGACGTGGGAGCCGAGGCCGACCGGGACGTCGTAGGCGAGCACCTCGACGACTCCGCCGAGGGTGTCGCCGTCCTTGTGAGCCTGGTCGATCTCCGCGACCATCGCCTTCGACGCGTCCGCGTCCAGGCAGCGGACCGGGTCGGCGTCCAGCTTCTCGACATCGGCCGGGGTCGGGACCACGCCGTACGGAGCCCTGGCCGCGGCCAGCTCCACCACGTGGGAGACGATCTCGATGCCGGCCGTCTCCTTGAGGTAGGAGCGGGCGACGGCGCCGAGCGCGACGCGGGCGGCGGTCTCCCGGGCGCTGGCGCGCTCCAGGATCGGACGGGCCTCGTCCAGGGCGTACTTCTGCATGCCCGCCAGGTCGGCGTGGCCCGGGCGGGGACGGGTCAGCGGCGCGTTACGGGCGAGCGCGGCCAGCTCGTCGGGGTCGACGGGGTCGGCCGCCATGACCTTCTCCCACTTCGGCCACTCGGTGTTGCCCACCATGACCGCGACCGGCGAGCCCATGGTCAGCCCGTGGCGCACACCGCCGAGGAAGGTCACCTCGTCGCGCTCGAACTTCATCCGCGCACCGCGTCCGTAGCCGAGACGCCGACGGGCAAGGTGGTCCGCCACCATGTCCGTGGTGATCGGCACACCGGCGGGAAGACCCTCCAGCGTCGCCACCAGTGCGGGTCCGTGCGACTCCCCCGCCGTCAGCCAACGCAACCTGCTCAACGGTGCTCCTCCTGCTCGCGCCTGGGCCTGCGACGGCGCGGCCCGGGACACGTCCCAGCGACAACTGGGGCAGCGCGGCCCTGGCCCGCCTACCCACGATCCTCCCATGTCCGGACGTGGGACCCGGCCGCCGGTCCAGCAGTCGGACGCCGCGTATCAGCGTGTGTCAGCGTCCTCGCCCCGGCCAGGCATGCCGACCACCGGAAAGGACGGCCGCACGGCCGCGTGGGGCCGGCCTCGATCCGGACGGCATCTCCAGCGGGCTTCGAGCCCGCCGGCTTCCGGGTCCTGTCCGGGCGGTCTTCGAGGATCAGCCCGCGGCGTCGGATGCGGTGCATCGCACGGCCGTGGGGGAACCCCCGCCAGAAGCTGGGGAGAGCGTCCTCGTACCGGGCGCACTCGGGCGGCGACTCCGACGACACAGCGTGGGGGCACCTCCCGTGCCCGAAGGGCTACGGGGGAGTGCAACGTAGCCGTCGTCGCAGGCCCGCCAAGATCGCCCGGACAGGGCTCAGCGGGCTTCCAGCGCCCGCTCGCCCGCGGCCCGCATCACGGCCAGGGGCGCCGGTGCGCGGCCCGTCATCTGCTCGACCTGGAGGACCGCCTGGTGCACCAGGAGGTCGAGGCCGCCGACGACCGCTCCGCCGCGCGCCGACCATCCGGCAGCCAGGGCGGTCGGCCACGGCTCGTAGAGCACGTCGAAGAGGGTGCCGGGCCGGTCCGGCACCTCCGCCACGAGGTCGTCGGTGGCACCGGCCGGGGTGGTGGCGACGACGAGCGGCGCCTGGAGCGCCGTGTCGGCCTCCGCCCAGTCGGCGATCCGGACGTCCACCCCGAGCCGCTCGCCCCAGCCGCGCATCTCGGCCGCCCGGCCCGCGCTGCGTACGTACGCGGTGACGGGTCCGGTGCAGATACGCGAGAGGGCGGCCAGGGCCGAGGAGGCCGTCGCACCGGCGCCGAGCACGGCCGCGGAATCGACCTTGTCGACGCCCCGCTCGCGCAGGGCGGCGATCATGCCGGGAATGTCGGTGTTGTCGCCGAGCCGCCGGCCGTCCTCGGTGAGCACGACCGTGTTGACGGCCTCCACGGACGCGGCGGTGTCGCTCATGCCGTCCAGCAGGGGGATGACCGCCCGCTTCAGCGGCATGGTCAGCGACAGACCGGCCCAGGAGCTGTCGAGCCCCTTCACGAAGCCCGACAGCGCGTCCTCGTCCACCTCGAACCGGTCGTAGGTCCAGTGGGCGAGGCCCAGCTCCGCGTACGCGGCGCGGTGGAGCACCGGGGAGAGCGAGTGGGCGATGGGCGATCCGAGGACCGCCGCACGCCGTGCCTCAGTCGTTGCGGGCATCGAACTTTTCCTTGAGCTTCAGGAACTCGTCGTGGGTCTTGGCGAATTCCGTCTTGTCCTTGCCGTCGGTCGCGACGAAGTACATCCAGCCGTCCTTCGTCGGATTCAGCGCCGCCGCGATCGCCGCGTTGCCGGGGTTGCTGATCGGCCCCGGTGTGAGCCCCTTGTTGGTGTACGTGTTGTAGGGGTCCGGGTTGGTGTTGATCTCCTGCTCGGAGATGTCGATGTTGCTCTCGCCCTTGAGGTAGTTGAAGGCCGAGTCGAACTGCAACTCCTGGTTGGTCTCCGTGTTGGTCGGCTTGAGGCGGTTGTAGACGACCTCGGACATCTTGCGGAAGTCGTCGTCCGTCTTGCCCTCGACCTGCACCAGGCTGGCCAGCGTCAGCAGCTCCCACGGACCTGCGAGCCCGAGGCTCTTCGCCTTGTCCTCCAGACCGGCCTTCTCGTACTCCGCGTTGGCGCGGGCCACCATCTTGCGGAGCACGGCCTCGGGCTTGTTGCCCTTGGCCGCCGAGTAGCTGGCCGGGAAGAGGAATCCTTCCAGCGGGTCCTTGACCTTGGGGCGGTTGAGCGCCCACGCGGGCAGCCCGAGGTTCTTCGCCTCTTTCTTGGCGACCGTCTTGGTGGTGCCCGCCGGCAGATCCAGCCGCTTGTCGATCTCGGCGTAGACCAGGACGTTGCGCCGGCCCTCGGCGATGATCAGGTTGTTGCGGCTGCCCGGGCTGAGCATCAGTTCGACGACGCTGGCCGCCGACATCTCCTTCTTCAGGACGTAGTTGCCGTCCTGGATGGTCTTGCCCTGGGGGTTCTTCTCCTGCGCGGACACGAACGCGTCCACGCTCTTGATGACACCGCTGTCCTTGAGGATCCGGCCGATCTCGTACCCGCCGGCGCCCTTGGGGATCTCCACCTCGACGGAGCCGGTGCCCTCGCCCTCGAAGTCCGCCGCGGCACCGAACTGGCCCTGCCAGAACTGGTAGCCGAAGTAGCCGACGCCGCCGAGTCCACCCACGAGGACGAGCGAGACGACCAGACATGCACAACCGTTACGGCTCTTCTTCTTGGTCTTCCCACGGCGCTCGTTGCCGCTGCCGCGCCGCGTCTCGCGCGGGTCGTCGTCGTACTCCCCGTCGTCGTCACGGCCGTCGTCGCCGGTGAAGAAGGGGTGGGTCTCCTCCCCCTCCTTCGCCGCCTCCGCCTCCCACTCGGTGGGCGCGGGCTCCGGCTCGGCCTGCCGCCGGCCCGGGGGCTGCGGCGGCGGGTAGGCCTCGGGGGTCGCGTAGTAGTCCGCCTCCTGGCGGCTGTTGTAGCCCGGGGGCGGGCCGCCGTAGGTGTCGGCGGGGTCGCCCGGGTAGGGCATGGCCGCGTGCTGACCCGTGTCCCAGCCCCCGTTGTGCTGCTGCTGATGCTGCGGGTGCTGGTTCTGCTGCTGATGCTGCGGGTGCTGGTTCTGCTGGGCGTACTGCTGCTGCGCGTAGGCCTGCTGGTCGTACCCCGGCTGCTGGTACTGCTGCTGGGCGTACTGCTGCTGGTACGGGTCCTCGGGTCCGTAATGCTGCTGCGGCTGCTGCGCGTACTGCTGATGCGGCTGCTGGCCGTAGGCGGCCTGGCCGGTCGCGGCCTGCTGCCCTTCCCATCCCGCGTCGCCGTACAAAGGGTCATCGGGATGCCACGGTTCGGAGCCGGGGCCCCGGCCATAATCAGTCATCGATCCCCTAGGGCCGCGAGGCAGGCTTTTACGCGTCCCGCCTCTTTGCTGAGCGGCAGCTGTTCGAACACCGCCGCATCGCGCGGAACGTTACCGTATCGCGATCAGACAACCACTTCGACGGACTCGCCGGGAGCCGCTCCCGACGCCCGTTCGGACTCCAGAGCGTTCTGGAGAATCACCACAGCGGCAGCCTGGTCGATGACAGAGCGGCCCTTTTTGGACTTCACGCCCGAAGCGCGGAGCCCCTGACTGGCCGTCAATGTGGTCATCCTCTCGTCCACAAGTCGCACCGGAAGCGGTGCGATCCCGCGAGCGAGCTCCTGGGCGAAGACCCGGATCTTGGCCGCGGCGGGCCCCTCCCCACCGTTGAGCGAGCGGGGCAGGCCCACGACGACCTCGATCGGTTCGTACTCCTCGACGAGCTGCCGCAGCCGCCGGTGGGCGGCCGGGACGTCCCGTCCCGGCACGGTCTCCACCGGCGTCGCGAGGACCCCGTCGGGGTCGCACGAGGCGACCCCGATACGGGCGTCCCCGACGTCGATCGCGAGACGGCGTCCCCGGCGCATCACGCGGTCTCGGCGACCAGGCGCTCGACGGCGGCCACGGCGTCGCCGACGGCGGCCGGGTTCTGCCCGCCGCCCTGCGCGACGTCCGGCTTGCCGCCGCCTCCGCCGCCCAGCGTCTTGGCGGCGGTGCGCACGAGGTCTCCGGCCTTGAGGCCGCGCTCGCGGGCGGCCTCGTTGGTGGCGATGACCGTGAGCGGCCGGCCGTTCGCGGTGGTGAACAGAGCGACGACGGCGGGACGGTCGCCCTGGATACGGCCCCGGACGTCGAGCACCAGCTTGCGCAGGTCGTCCGCGGAGGTGCCGTCCGGCACCTGACCGGTGACGAGGGCCACGCCGCGTACGTCCCTGGCGCTCTCGACGAGCCCGGCGGCGGCCTGGAGGACCTTCTCCGCGCGGAACTTCTCGATCTCCTTCTCGGCGTCCTTCAGCTTGCCGAGCATGGCGGAGATCTTCTCGGGAAGCTCCTCGGAACGGCCCTTGACCAGCTCCTGGAGCTGGGCGACGACCGTGTGCTCCTTGGCCAGGAAGTTGTACGCGTCGACACCGACGAGGGCTTCAATACGGCGCACGCCGGAGCCGATCGAGGACTCGCCGAGCAGCTTCACCAAGCCCAGCTGCGCGGTGTTGTGCACGTGCGTGCCGCCGCACAGCTCCTTGGAGAAGTCGCCGATGGTCACGACGCGCACGCGCTCGCCGTACTTCTCGCCGAACTCGGCGATGGCACCCTGCCGCTTGGCCTCGTCGATGCTCATGACCTCGGCGTGCACGTCGAGCTCACGGGCGAGCACTTCGTTGATCTTCTGCTCGACGTCCGTGAGCACCGTGCCGGGCACGGCGGCGGGCGAGCCGAAGTCGAAGCGGAAGCGGCCCGGCGAGTTCTCCGAACCGGCCTGGGCGGCCGTCGGCCCGAGGGCGTCGCGCAGCGCCTGGTGCGTGAGGTGGGTGGCACTGTGCGCGCGGGCGATGGCGCGGCGGCGGAGCACGTCGATGGTGGCGTAGGCGGTGTCGCCCACCGTCACCTCGCCGACCTGGACCGAGCCTTTGTGCACGGTGACACCGGGGACCGGCTGCTGCACGTCGCGGATCACGACGACGGCGCCGCTGTGCAGCTTGATACGGCCCTGGTCGGCGAGCTGGCCGCCGCCCTCGGCGTAGAACGGGGTCCGGTCGAGGACGATCTCGACCTCGTCGCCCTCCGAAGCGGCCGGCGAGGGAACGCCGTTGACGAGCAGACCGACGATCGTGGTCTCGCCCTCGGTGTTGGTGTAGCCGGTGAACTCCGTGGCTCCGGAGCCGTCGGCGATCTCGCGGTAGGCGGTGACGTCCGCGTGGCCGGTCTTCTTGGCCTTGGCGTCGGCCTTGGCGCGCTCCCGCTGCTCCTGCATCAGGCGTCGGAAGCCGTCCTCGTCGACCGACAGGCCCTGCTCGGCGGCCATTTCGAGCGTGAGGTCGATCGGGAAGCCCCAGGTGTCGTGGAGCAGGAAGGCCTTGTCGCCGGCGAGGACCGTGGAGCCGGTGGCCTTGGTCTCGGTGACGGCCGTGTCGAGGATGTTGGTGCCGCCCTTGAGGGCCTTGAGGAAGGCGGCCTCTTCGGCGAGGGCGACGGTCTCGATCCGCTTGCGGTCGGTCTCCAGCTCCGGGTACTGCTCGCCCATCGTCTTGATGACCGTGTCGACGAGCTCACCGACGACCGGGCCCGTGGCGCCGAGGAGCCGCATGTTGCGGACGGCGCGGCGCATGATGCGGCGCAGCACGTAGCCGCGGCCCTCGTTGCCGGGGGTGACACCGTCGCCGATCAGCATCACGGACGTACGCATGTGGTCGGCGACCACGCGCAGTGAGACGTCCGAGCCGTGCTCGGCGCCGTAGCGCACACCGGTCAGCTCGGTGGCCTTGTCGATGACGACCTTCAGGGTGTCGGTCTCGTACATGTTCTGTACGCCCTGGAGGATCATGGCGAGACGCTCGAGGCCGAGACCGGTGTCGATGTTCTTCGACGGGAGGTCACCGAGGATCTCGAAGTCCTCCTTGCCGGTGCCCTCGCCGCGCTCGTACTGCATGAAGACCAGGTTCCAGATCTCCACATAGCGCTCGTCGTTGACGGCCGGGCCGCCCTCTTCGCCGAACTCGGGGCCGCGGTCGTAGTTGATCTCGGAGCACGGTCCGCAGGGTCCGGGGACGCCCATCGACCAGAAGTTGGGGCCCATACCCAGGCGCTGGATACGCTCGGCGGGCACGCCCACGACATCGCGCCAGATGCGCTCGGCCTCGTCGTCCTCCTTGTACACGGTGATCCAGAGCTTCTCCGGCTCCAGCCCGTAGCCGCCGTGCGCCACCGGAGTGGTCAGCAGCTCCCAGGCGAGCTTGATGGCGCCTTCCTTGAAGTAGTCGCCGAAGGAGAAGTTGCCGCACATCTGGAAGAAGGTGCCGTGCCGCGTGGTCTTGCCGACCTCTTCGATGTCCGGCGTACGCACGCACTTCTGCACGCTGGAGGCGCGCGGGAACGGCGGCTTGACCTCGCCGAGGAAGTACGGCTTGAAGGGCACCATGCCCGCGGGGACCAGCAGCAGAGTCGGGTCGTCCGCGATGAGCGACGCCGAAGGCACGACGGTGTGCCCGCGCTCCTCGAAGAAGCTCAGCCAGCGGCGGCGGATTTCAGCCGACTCCATCAGTGGTCCTCATTCCGGTTGTGCGATGTGTAGGAGCGCTTGTCGTGCTCGTCGTGCTTGTCGTGCTTGTCGAACGGGCGCCTCGGCGGCTCGACGGCGGCGAGGCGGCGCTGCGCGGGCAGTTCGGGGCCGCCGGGCGGGGCCGCGAGGCCGAGCGCCTCGCCCAGTTCGCTCTCGCGCTGGACCATTCCGGCCCTGACGTCGAGTGCGAAGTCCTTGAGCTTGTGGCCCGCGTCGATCGCCTTGTTGGCCGCCTGGGCGGCGAGGCTCTCGGGGGTCAGCTGCTTCAGCTTGCGATTGACCTTGGTGGTGGCCCAGACGCCGGCTGCGGCGCCGGCGGTGAACCAGAACGTGCGGCGGAACATGGTGCGTCAGCCCCTCTGCTTCTTTCGCCGGGCGGCCGGCACGGTACGGCCGACGATCACTGACCGGCGGGACGGCTCGGGTGCCTCGCCGTCGCCCTTGCGGCTCATCGCCCGGCGCACTCCGTAGCCGAACGCGGCGACCTTGACCAGCGGGCCGCCGAAGGTGGACGCGACGGTCGTGGAGAGCGCGGAGGCGTTGGAGGTGACCTCCTGGACGTCGGTCGCGATGGCGTCGACCCGGTCCAGCTGCGTCTGCGCGGAACGGACCGTCGCTGAGGCGTCGGACAGAAGCGGCACCGCCTGCTCGGTCACGTCCGCCACGAGCCGGGTGGTCGCCTTGAGGGTCTGGGCCAACCTCACCAGCACCACGGCGAGGAAGGAGACCAGGATCGCCCAGAAGACGGCCACCAGGATCCCGGCAACCTCTCCACCGGTCACGCTGCACCGCTCTCTGCTAGTCGCTGAAACACGTCGGAAAACCTCCTCCGACCCTATCGCGCCCAGGCTCGCACCCCGTACCGCATTACCAGGGGGCCGAAGGGAGTTGTGCAAGCAGATTGTACGGAGTGCTTACACGCGGGTACGCTCCGTGTCCTATGCGGCGCACCTCTCGCAACGGCCCTTCGCCCGACGATCACTCCCCGCCGCGGGGCCGTCTCCCGGCGGAACTGACCCCGTTCGTGGGCCGGGCCGGCGAGCAGGACGCACTCGCGCGGCTGATCGACAGTGGCCTCCGGTTGATCACCGTCGCCGGAGCGGGCGGTGTGGGGAAGTCGCGGCTGGCGATCCGTGTCGCGGCCGGGCTGCGGGAGCGGGGCAGCCACCGCGACGGGGTGTGGCTGAGCGAGCTGTCCACGCTGTCCGACCCCGCGCTGGTCGCGCATGCGCTGGTCACCGCCCTCGGCATCACCGACCACACCAGCAGACCGCCCCGCGAGGTCCTCCTCGGCCACCTCGCGGAGCGCCGGCTGCTCCTGGTGCTGGACGGCTTCGAGCAGTTCGTCGACGACGGCGCCGAGCTCGTAGGCGATCTGCTGCGCCACGCCCCCGGCCTTCAGATCCTGGCGGTGAGCCGCCGTTCGCTGCGGCTGGCGGGTGAGGTGGTCTTCCCACTGGCACCACTGACGGAGAGCGACGCGGTGCGGCTCTTCGCGGATCGCGCGGCGGCGGTGCTGCCGCACTTCGCGCTGTCCGGCGAGAACACGGGCGCGGTACGCGACCTGTGCCGCCGTCTCGACGGGATCCCCCTCGCGCTGGAACTGGCGGCGGGCCGGCTCGCCGCACTCTCCCTCGACCAGCTGCTCCAGCGGCTGGACGACCGATTCCTGCTGCTGACCGGTGGCAGCCGGGGTGCCCTGCCACGCCATCAGACGCTGCGTACGGCGATCGGCTGGAGCCATGAGCTGTGCACTCCCGAGGAACGGCTGCTGTGGGCGCGGCTGTCGGTGTTCGCCGGGCAGTTCGAACTGGAGGCCGTGGAGTACGTGTGCAGCGGCCCCGATCTCCCCGCCGAACAAGTGCTGGACGTGCTCTCCGGGCTGCTCGCGCAGTCCGTGGTCTTCCGCGAGGAGACGCCCGCGGGCGTGCGCTACCGCATGCTCGACACCGTCCGCGCGTACGGCGCCGAGTGGCTGGAAGCCCTCGGCGACTCCCTGCGGATGCGCAAGCGGCACCGGGACTGGTACGTCGGACTGGCCACCTGGTGCGAGCTGGAGTGGTTCAGTCCGCGGCAGCCGGAGGTGGCGGACTGCACCGACAGCGCGCTGCCCAATCTGCGGGCCGCGCTGGAGCTGTGCCTGGAGTCCGCGGAGGACACACATCTGGGTCACCATCTGGCGGGCACGCTGTGGTTCTACTGGGCCGGCTGCGGCCGGCTCGCGGAGGGCAGGCACTGGCTGGACCGGGCGCTCGCGCAGTCCGGGGACCACGAGGAGGCGCGGCTCAAGGCTCTGTGGGTGCTCGGCTATGTGGCGGTCCTCCAGGGCGACAGTGCGGCGGCCGCCGGCGCGCTGCACGAGTGCCGCGAGGAGGCGGGCCGCACGGGCAACCCGGTGGCGGCGGCGTACGCCGTCCACCGCATGGGGTGCCTGGCCCTGCTGTCCGACGACATGCCGCGCGCCGAGGAGCTGATCCGCTCGGCCCTCGTGGCCTACCGGGACCTCGGCGAACTCAACAGCAATGTGCTGATGGGGCAGGTCGAGCTGGCCATGGCGCTCGTCTTCCAGAACCGTCTGGAGGAGGCGGTCGGCCTCTGCGAAGAGGTGCGGGAGATCTGCGAGGAGCGCGGCGAGCTGTGGACCCGCGCCTATGCGCTCTACGTCCTGGCCTATGCCGCGTGGACGGGCGGCGACCACTCCCGGGCGCGAGCCCTGCTCCAGGACGCCGTCGTCATCGACCACCGGTTCAACGATCTGGTGGGCCTGGTGCTGGCGATCGAACTGCTGGCGCTGGTCACGGCCGGCGAGGGGGACCCGGCGGAGGCGGCGGTGCTCCAGGGCGCCGCGTCCCCGGTGTGGGGCGCGGTCGGGATGCCGCTCTTCGGCTCCGGCCACTTCAGCGGGCCGCGGGCGCTGTGCGAGCAGCAGGCGGGCGCTGTGCTGGGGGCCGAGCGGTACGCCTCATGTGCACGGGTGGGCCGTGAGCTGTCGCTGGACGCGGCGGTGCGGCGGGCCCTCGCCACACCGAAACGCCCGCCGGCGGCCATACCGGGCAGGCCGCGTCCGGTCCGTACAGCGACGCCCGTGGAAACGCGAGAGCCCGCCGGCTCCCCCGCCGGAAAGGGCGGGGAAGCGGCGGGCTGAAGCGTGGTGAGTCACTCTCCCGGCTGTCGCCGGGAGGGCCCCTGAATCAGCGGGCGTAGTACTCGACGACCAGCTGCTCGTCGCAGATGACCGGAACTTCCTTGCGCTGCGGGTCACGGTCCAGGCGGAACGCCAGGGCCTTCAGGTTGACCTGCAGGTAGCGCGGGGTCTCACCGTCGGCGGCGAAGCCACCCTCACGAGCGACCTGGAACAGGCTCTTCTCGCGGGAGCGCTCGCGGACCATCACGACGTCGTCGGGACGGACGCGGAAGGACGGCTTGTCGACCTTGCCACCGTTGACCTCGATGTGGCCGTGGACGACCATCTGGCGGGCCTGGTAGATGGTCCGGGCGATGCCCGAACGCAGCACGAGGGCGTCGAGACGACGCTCGAGCTCGATGACCAGCGCCTCGCCGGTCTTGCCCTCGGCCTTGCGCGCGCGGTCGTAGGCGCGGGCCATCTGGCGCTCGCTGATGTCGTACTGGGCGCGCAGACGCTGCTTCTCGAGCAGACGGACCTTGTAGTCCGAGTTCTGCTTGCGCCCACGGCCGTGCTCGCCCGGCGGGTAGGGGCGGGCTTCGAAGTACTTGACAGCCTTCGGCGTCAGCGCGATACCGAGCGCGCGAGACTTCTTGACCTTGGGACGCGACTGGTTAGGCACGTTCTCCAGACCTCCGTTGTAGGTTAGGTTAGGCTCACCTTACTCAAGGAGATCGCATGTCTCGCCCTGGGAACACCAAGCGCATCACGGACAGCACAAAAGAAGCCGACGCTGCTCAGAGCGTCGAGGCGACGGAGGTCCGATCAGCTCATGGTCAGCCGCGTCCCAGCGGGCTTGAAATCACTCGGATGCCGTCAGCAGCCGAGCGCACACGAACTCTCGTACAGAGTACATGCTCCGCGGTACTGCTCATTCCCGGTGTGGATGTCACCCGGCCGGAGCAGCTGACCCCGCAGGCACGCGTGGTGGGCACCGACGGTGAGGTCTTCCTGCTCTTTCCCGCGGACTCCCCGGCCGTACGGGCCGCGACCCACGCCCAGGACGACGAGCTGTCCGCCGTGCTGGAGATCACGGATGTCGCCCCGGTCTCGGTCCCCCATCGTATCCGCGGGCGCGCATGGGTCACCGGCTGGCTGACCTGCGTCCCCGGCCTCGCCGAACCCGGCGCCATGATGCTGCGGCTGGAGGTCGGCGAGCTGCGCGTGGACGATCTGTGGGGTGTGTCGAGCGTGGAGCCGGAGGACTTCGCCCGGGCCGGCGTGGACCCGCTGGTGTCGTACGAGACGGAGCTGCTCCAGCATCTGCACTCCGTCCACGGCGAGCAGGTGCAGGGTCTGTGCGGACTGCTCGGCGACCGGGCCGAGGGGACGGACTCGGGCGGCCAGCAGGCGGTGCCCCTGGCGCTGGACCGCTTCGGGCTGCGGGTGCGGTTCGTCGGCGAGCGCTGCTTCGACGCGCGGTTCGACTTCCCCGAGCCCGTCCGCGACGTCACCGAACTGCGCCGGGCGATGCACACGCTCTTCGAGGCCGCCGCGCCCTGACGGCACGACGCGCAGCAGGCGGTCAGTCGCCGGCGGTGCCACCGCGCAGCCGCTCACGCACCTTCTCCACGACGTCCGCGTACCGCGCCTCGGCGCCGTAACGCGTGGGCTCGTAGTACCGCTTGCCGTGCACCGCGTCCGGGGCGTACTGCTGGGCCGCGATCCCGCCGGGCACATCGTGCGGATAGACATACCCCTGGGCGTGGCCGAGCTTGGCCGCGCCCTTGTAGTGACCGTCCCGCAGATGCGGAGGGACCGGACCGGCGAGACCGGCCCGGACATCGGCGAGCGCGGCACCGATCGCCGTCGTGGCGGTGTTCGACTTCGGGGCCAGCGCCAGCGCGATCGTGACATGGCTGAGGGTGAGCGCGGCCTCCGGGAAGCCGATCATGGCCACGGCCTGCGCCGCGGCGACCGCGGTCGGCAGGGCCGCCGGGTCCGCCAGGCCGATGTCCTCACTCGCCGAGATCATCAACCGCCGCGCGATGAAGCGCGGGTCCTCCCCCGCCTCGATCATCCGCGCCAGATAGTGCAGGGCCGCGTCGACGTCGGAGCCGCGGATGGACTTGATGAGCGCGCTGGCCACGTCGTAGTGCTGGTCGCCGTCCCGGTCGTACTTCACCGCCGCCCGGTCGACCGTCTCCTCCACCGTCTCGAGCGAGATCTCCTTCTCACCCTTGTCGAGGGTGGCGCCCGCGGCGGCCTCCAGAGCGGTCAGGGCCCGCCGGGCGTCGCCGCCCGCGATACGGAGCAGATGTGCCTCGGAGTCGGCGGGCAGGGTGACGGCCCCGCCGAGGCCGCGCTCCTCGGTGAGCGCCCGGCGCAGCAGTCCCGTGAGGTCCTCGTCGGTCAGCGACTCCAGCGTCAGCAGCAGCGAGCGGGAGAGCAGGGGGGAGATCACCGAGAAGTAGGGGTTCTCGGTGGTGGCGGCGATCAGCGTCACCCAGCGGTTCTCGACGGCCGGCAGAAGGGAGTCCTGCTGGGCCTTGGAGAAGCGGTGGATCTCGTCGAGGAAGAGGACCGTCTCCTTGCCGAAGCCGCCGGCCGCGCGGCGGGCTCCGTCGATGACGGCCCGGACCTCCTTGACGCCCGCGGTGATCGCCGACAGCTCGACGAAGCGCTTGTTGGTCGCCTTGGAGACGACATAGGCGAGGGTCGTCTTCCCGGTGCCGGGCGGGCCCCAGAGGATGACGGACGCGGGTCCCGCGGGACCTCCGCCGCCCTCGCCGACGAGGCGGCGCAGCGGCGATCCGGGCTTGAGCAGATGCTGCTGGCCGACGACTTCGTCGAGAACGCGCGGACGCATCCGGACGGCCAGCGGACTGCTGGACGGATCCTTCTCCTGGCGTTCTTCGGCAGCTGCGGTAAAGAGGTCGGGCTCCACGCTGTGAAGCCTATGTCAGCGCACTGACAACGCTTCTCGGCTCCCCCGCTCCGCTCAGCTGGTCCAGAAGTCCCACCAGCGGGTGAGGATCAGCATGCCGATGATCCCGATCCACAGCACCGGCGGCATCCAGTGGAACTCCAGCAGACCGCTGCGCAGCCCCTCGGGAGCCCTGATCACCCGGTGCTTGATGTTGTGCGCGGTGACGTAGCAGAACATCACGATCGTCGCCGCCCACGCCAACGAGCACCACAGACACAGGGCGTTGATGTTGTACAGCGACTGATACTGCAGCCACGTACAGAACCCCACCCCGAACAGACAGCCCGCGTTCAGCCCCAGCCAGAACCACCGCCGGTACCGCGCACCCGCCAGCAGCCCCGCGCCGATCGCGATCACCATGCCGTACGTGACCAGACCCAGCATCGGATTCGGGAACCCGAACGCCGCCGCCTGCTCGCTCTTCATGATGTTCCCGCAGGACACCACCGGGTTCAGACTGCACCCCGGCGTGAACGACGGGTCCTCCAGCAGCTTGAACTTGTCGATCGTGATGACCCACGAAGCCAGCAGACCCGCCGCACCCGTGATCACCAGAAGCCAGGCGAACGCCCGGCCGGCACCGATCGTGCGCGTGGAGCCGTCCGCTCGCTCGTCTGAGGACACGTCGTCCACCGCCGCAGTCGTCATATCGCCGTTCCGTCGCTTCGTAGCCTGCTCGGGCACGGTCATTCTGCCGCACCTGCGCCGGTGTCCGCCGTTCGCCGGACATAAGCACCGGCACTCCGGCGACGCCGCGGGCCGGTGCTCCGCGGGGCCGCCGGGCGCTCCGGCCTCGGGCAACGGGAGGTGACGTGGCGGTCTCCGGCGTCGGCACGACGACCGGAAACCGCCGCCGACCCGTCCGAATCGGCCTCGCACGGCAGGAGGAGAAAACTCCCGCCGGGTTGACGCCGGGCTAGGAGGCCAGGCGCCTGCGCAGTTCCTCGACGACGAGGCCCAGCGCCACAGCGCTCTGCTCGCCGGACTCCATGTTCTTGATCTGGACCACGCCCTCCGCGAGATCGCGCTCTCCCGCGACGATCGCGTACCGGGCGCCCGAGCGGTTCGCGCTCTTCATCGCGCCCTTCAGGCCCCGCCCGCCGAACGCGAAGTCCGTGGCGATGCCCTCCCTGCGCAGCTCGGTGACGACGCCGAAGAGCACACGCCGTGCCTCCTCGCCCAGCGGGACGGCGAACACGCTGGTGCTGGCGGGGAGTTCGAGCTCGATGCCCTCCGCCTCCAGGGCCAGGACCGTACGGTCCACGCCCAGCGCCCAGCCCACGGACGGCAGTTCCGGGCCCCCGATCATCTCGGAGAGACCGTCGTAGCGGCCGCCGCCGCCGACCGCGGACTGCGAGCCGAGTCCGTCGTGCACGAACTCGAAGGTGGTGCGCGTGTAGTAGTCCAGGCCGCGGACCAGCTTCTCGTCGTCCTCGAAGGCCACACCGGCCGCCGTCAGCAGCTCGCGGACCTCCTCGTGGTACGCCTTGCACGCGTCGCACAGGTAGTCGCGCAGCATCGGCGCGCCCACGAGCTGCTTCTGGACGTCGGAACGCTTGTCGTCGAGCACCCGCAGCGGGTTGATCTCGATCCGGCGCCGGGTGTCCTCGTCCAGGTCGAGCTCGCGCAGGAAGCCCTGGAGGGCGTCGCGGTAGACCGGACGGCACTCCTTGTCGCCGAGCGAGTTGAGCAGGATGCGGAACTCGCGCAGGCCGAGCGTGCGGTACGCCTGATCGGCCAGGATGATCAGCTCGGCGTCCAGCGCCGGGTCCTCGGCGCCGATCGCCTCGGCACCGACCTGCGAGAAGTGGCGGTAGCGCCCAGCCTGCGGCCGCTCGTAGCGGTAGTACGAGCCGGAGTACCAGAGCTTGACGGGGAGGTTGCCGGCCTTGTGGAGGTTGGCCTCCAGGGCCGCGCGCAGCACGGAGGCGGTGCCCTCGGGGCGCAGGGCGAGCTTGGTGCCGCCCTTGGTCTCGAAGGCGTACATCTCCTTGCTCACGATGTCGGTGGATTCACCGACGCCGCGCGCGAACAGCTCGACGTTCTCAAAGCCGGGTGTCTCGATGTAGCCGTAGCCGGAATTCTTCAGCGGTGCGGAGATCGCCTCGCGGACCGCCAGGAACTTCGCGGACCGGGGCGGGATCAGGTCGTACGTGCCCTTCGGGGCCTGAAAAGTGCTCACGGAGCTTCTCTCGTCACATTCCTCGTCGGGGAGCCGCCTGGCTCCCGAGGCCGCCGGCCACGTCCCGCAGATAGGGATTGGTGGCGCGCTCACGGCCGATGGTCGTCTGGGGGCCGTGTCCGGAAAGGACCACGGTCGAGTCGTCGAGCGGCAGGCACACACGCGCCAGCGACGCGAGCATCTCGTCCATGTCACCTCCCGGCAGGTCCGTGCGTCCGATGGAGCCGGCGAACAGCAGGTCTCCCGAGAAGAACACGGACGGGACGTCCGCGGCCTCGGGCATGCCGAAGGTCACCGACCCCTTCGTATGGCCGGGCGCGTGCGCGACCGAGAAGTCGAGTCCGGCGAGGCGCAGCTTCGCGCCGTCGGTCAGTTCCCTGACGTCGTCCGGCTCTCCCACGGTCAGCTCGCCCATGAGCGGCATCCCGATCGACCTGCCGAGCGCCTTCTCCGGGTCGCTCATCATGTACCGGTCGGAGGGGTGGATCCACGCGGGCACGTCGTGCGCGCCGCACACCGGGACGACCGAGGCGACATGGTCGATGTGGCCGTGGGTGAGGATGACGGCGACGGGCTTGAGCCGGTGCTTCGCGACCGCCTCGGCGACACCTTCGGCGGCCTGGTGGCCCGGATCGATGATCACGCACTCCTCGCCGGCGGCGGGGGCGACCAGGTAACAGTTGGTCCCCCAGGCCCCGGCGGGGAACCCGGCAATAAGCACGATCGTCCTCAGTGTGGTCGTGGAGAGAGTTCTCGCTGCCTCGAAATGCAGCAGATCAGAGCCTACCGGCGCTGCTCCTCCCACAGCCAACCCGTATACGGTACGGGCACACTCGGCCGGTCGGCATCAGACGTACGACTACAAGGAGAAGACCCGGTGGTCAGCAGCGATCAGCGGCGGCGGCAGCTCGCCAGGGAGAAGTTCGAGCGCCAGCAGCAGCGTCGGGCACAGTCACGCAAGAGGAAGCAGCGGAACACGATCATCGCGGCCACACTGGCCGTGGTGCTCGCCGCGGGCGCGGCCGCCTACGCCTCGGTGGGCCTGTCCGACGGCGACACCAAGGCCGACGGGCAGACCGCGGGCGACGAGAGCACCACGTCGCCCAGCGCCTCCCCCACTCCCTCCGAGGCCAAGAGCCCCGAACCCGCCCTGTCGATCGACAAGACGGCGAAGTACTCGATGGACCTGACGACGAACCAGGGCGACATCAAGATCGCGATGGACGCGGCGAAGACCCCGCGCACCGTGAACTCGTTCAAGGCGCTCGCGGACAAGGGCTTCTTCAACGGCACGAAGTGCCACCGGCTGACCACACAGGGCATCTTCGTGCTCCAGTGCGGCGACCCGAAGGGCGACGGCACCGGCGGGCCCGGGTACACGATCCCCGACGAGAACCTGACCGCGCTCGGCAAGGCGGCCGCCGACGGTTCGGTGACCTACCCGCCCGGCACGGTGGCGATGGCCAACACCGGTCAGCCGAACTCCGGCGGCAGCCAGTTCTTCCTCGTCTACAAGGCGACCAAACTGCCGCCGACGTACACACCGTTCGGAAAGATGGACGCCGCCGGCCTCAAGGCCGTCGAGAAGGTGGCCAAGGCCGGAGTCACCGGCGGCGCCGGCGACGGTGCCCCGAAAACGGCCGTCACCATTGAGAAGGCTGCCGTCCCCAAGGCGTGAGCGGGGAATTTCAGCCGCGCTGAGTGCGGACAGCCGGGCGGCCGGTCGCCTAGATTGGCGTTGTGCAGCGCGGCCGGCTTCGCGCTGCGGAAGGCGGGCGATGCCCGCCCTGGAAACTGTGGACGATGCCCGGGGGGCGAACCCCCTCGCGGGCATCAGGTGGAGGAGGCGCTGTGAGCAGCGACCCGTGGGGCCGTGTCGACGAGACGGGCACCGTGTACGTGCGTACAGCCGACGGCGAGAAGGTCGTCGGATCGTGGCAGGCCGGGACTCCCGAAGAGGCTCTGGCCTATTTCGAGCGCAAGTACGAGGGCTTGGTGGTCGAGATCGGCCTCCTCGAGCGTCGGGTGAAGACCACCGATCTCTCGGCCAAGGATGCCCAGCAGGCCATCGACCATCTGCGCCAGCAGGTGGACGAGCATCACGCCGTCGGCGATCTCGAGGCGCTGGCCAAGCGTCTCGACGCGCTGGTGGAGTCGGTCGAGAAGCGCCGCGAGGAGCGCAAGGTCCAGCGCGCCAAGCAGAGCGACGAGGCACGGCACGCCAAGGAAGCCCTGGTCAACGAGGCCGAGGAGCTGGCGCAGAGCGAGCAGTGGCGGGCGGCCGGTGAGCGGCTGCGCGCGCTGGTGGACACCTGGAAGGGCCTGCCGCGGCTCGACCGGAAGTCCGACGACGAGCTGTGGCACCGCTTCTCGCACGCCCGGTCGGCGTTCTCCAAGCGCCGCAAGGCGCACTTCGCCTCGCTGGACGCGCAGCGCGAGGAGGCCCGCAAGACCAAGGAGAGGCTGGTCGCCGAGGCCGAGTCGCTGTCCGGCTCCACGGACTGGGGCGTCACGGCCGCCCGCTACCGCGAGCTGATGGCGGAGTGGAAGGCCGCGGGCCGTGCCCAGCGCGAGGCCGAGGACGACCTGTGGAACCGCTTCCGCGGCGCCCAGGACGTCTTCTTCGCGGCCCGCAGCGGGGTCTTCGCCGAGCGGGACGCCGAGCAGGCGGAGAACCTCAAGCTCAAGGAGGAGCTCGCCGCCGAGGCGGAGAAGCTCGTCCCGGTGACGGACCTGAAGGCGGCGCGTGCCACCTTCCGCTCCATCAACGAGCGCTGGGAGGCCGTCGGCCATGTACCGCGGGACGCCCGTCCCAAGGTCGAGGGCCGGATGCACGCCGTCGAGCGGGCCCTGCAGGAGTCCGAGGAGACCGAGTGGCGCCGGACCAACCCGGAGGCGCGTGCGCGTGCCGCGGGTCTGACCGGACAGCTCCAGGCGGCCGTGGACAAGCTGCGCGGCCAGATCGACACGGCGCGCGCCGCGGGCAACAACGCCAAGGCGGACAAGCTGGCGAAGGAGCTCGAGGGCCGGCAGGCGCTGCTGGACCAGGCGCTGAAGGGCCTGGAGGAGTTCGGCGGCTGACAGCTGCCACATCGAAAGGGCCTCCCGTACGCGGTGTACGGGAGGCCCTTTCGTGTGTCCTGTCCCCTGCGGGCAGGGGATCCGGTCAGGGGCGGCGGGCCGACGTCACCCGGTACACGTCGTAGACGCCCTCCACCCCGCGGACCGCCTTCAGCACGTGCCCGAGGTGCTTCGGGTCGCCCATCTCGAAGGTGAAGCGTGAGGTGGCCACCCGGTCACGGGAGGTCTGGACGGCGGCGGAGAGGATGTTGACGTGCTGGTCGGACAGCACCCGGGTGACGTCCGACAGCAGCCGGGACCGGTCCAGCGCCTCGACCTGGATGGCGACCAGGAAGACCGAGGACTGGGTGGGCGCCCACTCGACCTCGAGGATGCGCTCCGGCTCCTGGGACAGCGAGTCGACGTTGACGCAGTCCGCGCGGTGAACCGATACGCCGCTGCCGCGGGTGACGAAGCCGATGATCGGGTCGCCCGGCACGGGCGTACAGCACCGGGCGAGCTTGACCCACACGTCCTCGACGCCCTTGACGACCACGCCGGGGTCGGCGCTGGAGCGGCGCTTGGAGCGGCCGTGCGAGGGCGGGGTGCTCTCGGCGAGGTCCTCGTTCGCGGCCTCCTCGCCGCCGAGGGCCTGCACCAGCTTCTGCACGACGCCCTGCGCGGCGACATGGCCCTCGCCGATCGCCGCGTACAGCGACGAGATGTCGGGGTAGCGCATCTCGTGCGCGAGCGTGACGAGCGAGTCGCCGGTGAGGATGCGCTGGATCGGCAGGTTCTGCTTGCGCATGGCCCGCGCGATGGCGTCCTTGCCGTGCTCGATGGCCTCGTCGCGACGCTCCTTGGAGAACCACGCGCGGATCTTGTTGCGGGCCCGCGGTGACTTGACGAAGCCGAGCCAGTCGCGCGAGGGGCCCGCGCCTTCGGCCTTGGAGGTGAAGACCTCGACCAGATCGCCGTTGTCCAGAGTGGATTCGAGCGGTACGAGCCGCCCGTTGACCCGCGCGCCTATGGTGCGGTGGCCCACTTCCGTGTGCACGGCGTAGGCGAAGTCGACGGGTGTGGCGCCGGCCGGCAGCGCTATGACGTCGCCCTTCGGCGTGAAGACGAAGACCTCGTTGCGCGAGAGGTCGAAGCGCAGCGACTCCAGGAACTCCGAGGGGTCCTCGGTCTCCTTCTGCCAGTCCAGCAGCTGGCGCAGCCACGCCATGTCGTTGACGGCGTCGTCCTTGCCGGCCTTCTTCGGCACGTCGGTGCGCACCTTGGAGGCCCCGGCGGACGGCTCCTGCTTGTACTTCCAGTGCGCGGCGATGCCGTACTCGGCACGGCGGTGCATGTCGAACGTACGGATCTGGAGCTCGACGGGCTTGCCGTTGGGACCGATCACCGTGGTGTGCAGCGACTGGTACATGTTGAACTTCGGCATCGCGATGTAGTCCTTGAACCGGCCGGGGACCGGGTTCCATCGCGCATGGACGGTGCCGAGCGCCGCATAGCAGTCGCGGACGGTGTCGACGAGGACGCGGATGCCGACCAGGTCGTAGATCTCCGCGAAGTCCCGGCCGCGGACGATCATCTTCTGGTAGACGCTGTAGTAGTGCTTGGGCCGGCCGGTGACGGTGGCCTTGATGCGGGCGGCGCGCAGGTCGGACTGGACCTCGTCGGTCACTATGGCGAGGTACTCGTCGCGCTTGGGGGCGCGCTCGGCCACCAGCCGCACGATCTCGTCGTACATCTTGGGGTAGAGGATCGCGAAGGCGAGGTCCTCCAGCTCCCACTTGATGGTGTTCATGCCCAGCCGGTGGGCCAGGGGCGCATAGATCTCGAGGGTCTCGCGGGCCTTCTTCTCCTGCTTCTCCCGCTTGAGATAGCGCATCGTGCGCATGTTGTGCAGCCGGTCGGCCAGCTTGATGACCAGGACGCGCGGGTCCTTGGCCATGGCGACGACCATCTTGCGCACGGTCTCCGCCTGCGCGGCCTCGCCGAACTTGACCTTGTCCAGCTTGGTGACGCCGTCGACGAGGAGGGCGACCTGGTCGCCGAAGTCCCGGCGCAGGGTGTCCAGGCCGTACTCGGTGTCCTCGACGGTGTCGTGCAGCAGCCCGGCCATCAGGGTCGCCGGGTCCATGCCGAGCTCGGCGAGGATGGTGGTCACGGCGAGCGGATGCGTGATGTACGGGTCGCCGCTCTTGCGCTTCTGGCCCCGGTGCCAGCGCTCGGCGACCTGGTAGGCGCGCTCGATCTGGCGCAGCGTGGCGGTCTCGATCTTGGGGTCGTTGCTGCGCACGATCCGCAGCAGCGGCTCCAGAACGGGGTTGTACGGCGACGAGCGCTGCACACCGAGCCGGGCGAGACGCGCGCGTACCCGGTTCGAGGAGCCGGCGCTGCGCGGCACGGCGGCGGGTGTGGGCCTCGGGGCCGGGGCCGGGGTGGGAGCCGGGGGCTTGGGGGCGGGCGCGGGGGCCGCGCCGTTCGCACTCGCCGGGGTCTCACCGGTGGCGGCGCCCTTGGCCGGCGCAGGCCGGCGGACGTCGACCGGAGCGACACCCGTCCCGCTCCCCTCGGGCGCAGCAGGCTTCGCCTTCTTGTCGGCCGGCTGGGTCTCGGGCGTGACAGGGGCTGCCGCGGCCTGGTCGGCCTTCTGGTCGGGCTGCGCGGCGGCGGGCTGGGCCTCGTCTGGCAAGAGCGCTCCTCGTGCGGTTCCGGGTCCCCCGGTCAGGTCCGGAGAAGCCATGGTATCGACCTCGCTGTCCCGGTGCTCACGAGGCCGTGACAGACCGGTGGGCGCCCCGGGAGATCCCGGGACGCCCACGGACGGCCGTACGACTTCAGATGGTGATCAGGGACTCCAGTGGAGCTCCCCGCAGCGTGGGCTCCAGGCGGGCCCTGCCGCCGAGGAAACCCAGTTCCATCAGGACCGCGATGCCCGCGACCTCGGCCCCGCTGCGACGGATCAGTTCGACCGCCGCCCCCGCGGTGCCGCCGGTGGCGAGCACATCGTCGATGACCATCACACGGTCGCCCGTCTGCAGGTCCTCGGCGTGCACCTCGATCTCGGCGCTGCCGTACTCCAGCTCGTACGCCTGGGAGAGCGTCGCTCCGGGGAGCTTGCCCGCCTTGCGTACGGGGATGAAGCCCAGCCCCGCGCGGACCGCGACCGGGGCGCCGAGGATGAACCCCCGCGCCTCGAGTCCGACGACCTTGGTGGCCCCGTGCCGCGCGCACCCTTCGGCGAGCACGTCGGTGAGGGCCGTGAAGGCCTTCGGGTCCGCCAGCAGGGGCGTGATGTCCTTGAACACCACGCCCGGCTTCGGGTAGTCGGGTACGTCGCGGATACGGCTCAGCAGCAGCTCCTGCACGCCGTCGGTCATCGACGCCTGCCCGAGGGGCGGCCGCGGCCACGACCCCGAGGTCCGACGACGGCGCCCGCCGTCGCGGCGTCGCCCGGCACCTCGTCCGACGGCCCGTGGGGCTCCTCGGCCTGGTCCGGGGACTCGCCCTTGGCCGCGGCGGCCGCGCGCTTGGCGAGGACCCGCTTCTTCAGGGCCTTCATCTGCGGCTCGCGCTCCTTGAGGTCGGCGACGAGCGGCGTGGCGATGAAGATCGAGGAGTACGCACCGGCGGCGAGGCCGACGAAGAGCGAGAGCGAGATGTCGTTGAGCATGCCGGCGCCGAGGAAGCCGCCGCCGATGAAGAGCAGACCGGCGACCGGCAGCAGCGCGACGACCGTGGTGTTGATCGACCGCACCAGGGTGCCGTTGATCGAACGGTTGGCGATCTCGCTGTAGGTCCACCGGGTCTGCTTGGTGATGTCCTTCGTGCCTTCCTTGAGGCTGTCGAAGACGACCACGGTGTCGTACAGCGAGTAACCGAGGATGGTCAGCAGACCGATCACGGTGCCCGGGGTGACCTCGAATCCGACCAGGGCGTAGATGCCCACCGTGATCGTGATGTCGTGGATCAGCGCGATGAGGGCGGCGATGGCCATGCGCCACTCGAAGGCGATCGCCAGATAGATCACCACGAGGATCATGAAGACCCCGAGGCCGGTCCAGGCCTTGTTGGCGATCTGCTTGCCCCAGCTCGGGCCGACGAGCTCCTGGTCGATCTGGTTCTTGTTCATGTCCAGATCGGCGGCGAGCTTCGTGGCCACCGCGTCGGCCTGCTTGGTGTCCAGGTCGCTGACCTGGATACGCAGAGTGTCGTTGCCGAGCTGCTGGACGATGGCGTCATGGCCGGAGGCCGTTTCCGCGAACTCCTCGGCCTGCGCGACGGACACATTCGTCTTCGCGGTGTTGAAGACGGCACCGCCCTTGAACTCGATGCCCATGTTCAGACCCTGTACCGCCAGGCCGACGATGGCCGTGATGGTGATCAGGATCGAGAGGCCGTACCAGATCTTCCGCTTGCCGACGAAGTCGTAACCGACCTCGCCGCGGTAGAGCCTGGCGCCGATGTTGCCGAGACGCGACATCTCACGCCTCCTTCGGGTCGGTGGGGGCGGAGGTGCGACGCGTGCGGCGCAGCGGGGGCTTGGCACCGAGGCGCTTCGGGTCGAGCCCGGACCAGGAGCCGCCGGAGGAGAAGAACTTCGTGCGGGCGAGGAGCGTCATGACCGGCTTGGTGAAGAAGAACACCACGACCACGTCGAGCAGGGTGGTCAGACCGAGGGTGAACGCGAAGCCCTGGACCTTGCCGACGGTGACCACGAAGAGCACCGCGGCGGCGAGGAACGACACGAAGTCGGAGACCAGGATGGTGCGCCGGGCACGCGGCCAGGCACGCTCCACGGCGGGCCGCAGCGTACGGCCCTCGCGGATCTCGTCCCTTATGCGTTCGAAGTACACGATGAACGAGTCGGCGGTGATACCGATGGCAACGATCGCACCACACACCGCGGGCAGGTTCAGGGCGAACCCGATGGCCGGGCCGAGCAGGGCCATCAGCGAGTAGGTGAGGGCTGCCGAGACCAGGAGGCTGAGGATCGCCACCAGGGACAGACCGCGGTAGTAGACCACCAGGTAGATGATGACCAGCGCGAGGCCGATGGCACCGGCGATGAGGCCGGCCTGGAGCTGCTCGCCGCCGAGCGCCGCGCTGACGGTGGTGACGCTCTGCTCCTCGAAGCTGAGGGGCAGCGCACCGTAGGACAGGATGTTGCCGAGGTCCTGCGCCGACTGCTGGTCGAAGCTTCCGGAGATCTCGGCGTTGGCGCTGAGCGTCTGGTTGACCTGCGGGGCCGAGACGACCTCGCCGTCGAGGACGATCGCGAACTGGTTCTGCGGCGACTGCTGCTGCGAGAGCTTGCTGGTGATCGCCTGGAACTTCTTCGAGCCGGCGCTGGTGAAGTCCATCGTGACGATCCACATGCCGCGCTGCTGGTCCAGCTGGCCCTTGGCGTCGTCGACGTCCTTACCGCTCACCGCGGCGGGTCCGAGAACGTACTTCTCCCACTGCCCGGCGCTGTTCTTGCCACAGGCGACCGTGGGCTCCTCGGGCTTGACGCCCTCGCCCACGTTGCCGCGCTCGGTCTGGTCGAGGCAGTTGAGGTCGGTGAACTTCTTCTCCAGCGCGGCGGTGCCGGGCGGGGGCGGCGTCGCGGCCGGCTTCTCGGCGGCGGAGCCGCTGGGCTTCGGCGACGGGGCCTTCAGCCCGTCGGTGACGGCGCGGCCCTGCGTGGTGGCGCTGGGCGACGGGGAGGTCGCCTTGTCGGCGCCGCCCTTGTCCGTGGCCTTGTCCGGCGCGGAGGCGCTCGGACTGGGCTTGGGCTGCGGGGCGGTCGGCCCACCCGCGGCGACGGTCAGAACGGGCCGGAAGTAGAGCTGGGCGGTGGTACCGACCTGCTTACGGGCCTGCTCGGAGTTCGTCCCCTTCGGGATGTTGACGATGATGTTCTCGCGGCCCTGGGTCTGAACCTCGGCCTCCGAGACACCGAGACCATTGACACGGCGTTCGATGATCTCGACCGCGGTGTTCATGTTGGTCTCGTTGATCGCGCTTTCCTTGCCGGGCTCCGCCTTCGCGGCCAGCGTGATCGTCGTACCGCCGGCCAGGTCGATGCCCAGGCGAGGCGTGGTGTGCCCGGACCAGAACATCCCACCGGTCAGCGCGACCATGGCGATCAGGATCAGAGCGAGGACGCGCCCCGGCTTCCCCTGAGCCCCCGCGGGCCTTCGGCCCCTGTTCGGTGCTGCCACCTTCTCGTTTCTCCCTGTCCAACCGCCCCCGCGCCGGGTGTGCGCCGGGTCGGCCACGAAGTGTTGTGGGGACCTGCCCCCGCAGAAGTCAACACGACCCGGGGACCGCAGGGCACCGGTCGGTGCCTCCGCGATCCCCGATCATGACTACTTCTCGCCGTCGGCCTTGCCGTCCTTGGGCTCCGTGTCAGTGGCGTCGGCGTCGGCATCCTTGGCGCCGGCCTCGTCCGCCGCGTCCGCCTCGGGCTTCTTGCCGAGGTCGATCTTGGCGTCATCGGACTCGGTCGTGCCGGTCAGCGAGGACGCGTCGTCCGGCACGATCGGGTCGTCGATCCGAGCAGCGTCGTCGCCGTGCACGATGCGGTTGTACTCGTCGTCGTCGAGGACCGCGCCGAT
The DNA here is from genome assembly GCF_032229325.1 of Streptomyces sp. AM8-1-1. Classification (NCBI taxonomy): domain Bacteria; kingdom Bacillati; phylum Actinomycetota; class Actinomycetes; order Kitasatosporales; family Streptomycetaceae; genus Streptomyces; species Streptomyces sp. AM8-1-1. The sequence goes on along the minus strand of NZ_CP135086.1, from coordinate 6,844,547 downwards.
GGCGTTCTTCGCATACATGGCGTGGACGCCGGGAGCGACTTCGAGCAGCACGGCGTCGTCGTGCAGCTCCTTGACGGTGGCGTACATCCCCCCGATCGTCCGGACGCCGGTGCCGGGCTGCATCTGGTTGCGCATCTGCGCAGCAGCCTGCTGCTTCTTCTTGGCGGACCGGGTCATCAGGAACATGGCCCCGATGAGCACGATGAAGGGGAGGAGGGTCACGAGACTCACGGGAAGAAACTTCCTTCACACGACCGCACCGATGAGGCGGCCTTATCTACGGGGGTGGGTACGCCGACCTGGAAGGGCGGCATCGGCGGAGTCTAAGCGAGTCCGCATCAAAGGAACAACGCCCAGCATCGCACCGTGGTTCCTGCCCGGCGAGTATCCGCGCCGTCACGTCCCGAACAGCCCCGGTTGTCCGCTTGCACCGGGGGCCTGCTGCGGCGGAACGAGGCCGAGATGGGCCCAGGCGGCGGGGGTCGCGACCCGTCCGCGCGGGGTCCGGGCCAGCAGTCCCTCCCGTACGAGGAAGGGCTCGGCGACCTCCTCCACGGTCTCCCGCTCCTCCCCCACGGCCACCGCGAGCGTCGACAGGCCCACCGGGCCGCCGCCGAACAGCTTGAGCAGCGCCTGGAGGACCGCCCGGTCCAGACGGTCGAGGCCCCGGGCATCCACCTCGTACACCTTGAGTGCCGCGGCCGCGATGTCCCGGGTGATCAGTCCGTCCGCCTTGACCTGCGCGTAGTCGCGTACGCGGCGCAGCAGGCGGTTGGCGATGCGGGGCGTGCCACGGGAGCGGCCGGCGATCTCGGCGGCGCCGTCGGACTCGATCTCCAGGTCGAGGAGCTGGGCGGAGCGGTGGATGACGCGTTCCAGCTCGGTGGGGTCGTAGAACTCCATGTGCGCGGTGAAACCGAACCGGTCACGCAGCGGCGGGGGCAGCAGTCCGGCCCTGGTGGTGGCGCCGACCAGGGTGAACGGCGGCAGCTCCAGCGGGATGGCGGTGGCCCCGGGTCCCTTGCCGACGATGACGTCGACACGGAAGTCCTCCATGGCCATGTAGAGCATTTCCTCGGCGGGCCGGGACATCCGGTGGATCTCGTCGAGGAAGAGGACCTCGCCCTCCTGGAGGGAGGAGAGGATCGCCGCCAGGTCGCCGGCGTGCTGGATGGCGGGGCCCGAGGTGATGCGGATCGGGGCCTTCATCTCAGCGGCGATGATCATGGACAGGGTGGTCTTGCCGAGCCCGGGGGCACCGGAGAGCAGGACGTGGTCGGCGGTGGCGCCACGGGCGAGAGCGGCCTTGAGGACCAGGTCGAGCTGCTCGCGCACCCTCTCCTGGCCCACGAACTCGTCGAGGGACTTCGGCCGCAGCGCCGCCTCGACGGCCTGGTCCTCGCCGTCGGCGGAGGGGCCGACGAGCCGCCCGTCGGCGGCATAGGGCGCTTCGTCGGCGGGGGCCGGGGTGATGTCGTCCCAGTTCACTGCGGAGGTGCCTCACGAGGTCGTCGCGGCACTCGCGCCGCGGGGTGGTCGGGGTCGTCCGTCCCCGGGCGTGCCCTGCGGCACGGACGGGAGGGGCGGGGGCCGGCAGGCGCGCGGACGCGCCCACGGGTCATCTCGTGCGGTTCAGCGACTGGAGGGCGGCCTTGAGGAGCTGACCCACCACCGGCTCGCCCGCCGAGGCCTCGGCCTGCGGCGCGACCGCGGCCACCGCCTCGTCGGCCTCGCGGGTGGCATAGCCCAGTCCGATCAGCGCGCCGTGCAGCTGGTCGCGCCAGGAGGAGGAGACGGCCGTGCCGATGCCCTGCTTGCCGATGTGCGCGCCGAGCGGCTCCCCGAGGCGGTCCTTCAGCTCCAGCAGCAGCTTCTGCGCGCCCTTCTTGCCGATGCCGGGGACGGCGGTGAGCGCCTTCTCGTCGCCGGTCGCCACCGCCACCCGCAGGGCATCGGGGGTGTGCACGGCCAGCATCGCCTGGGCCAGTCGTGGGCCGACGCCGCTCGCCGTCTGGAGCAGTTCGAAGACCTGCCGCTCGTCGTCGTCGGCGAAGCCGTACAGCGTGAGCGAGTCCTCCCGGACGACGAGGGAGGTGGCGAGCTTGGCGTCCTGGCCGATGCGCAGCGCGGACAGGGTGTTGGGCGTGCACTGGAGGGCCATGCCGACGCCGCCGACCTCGATGACCGCGGTGGTGGGAGCGAGGGCGGCCACCGGGCCGCTGACAAAGGCGATCATGCGGTACGGCCTTTCGATGCGTGCAGGGCGACAGCCTGCTGCAGGCGGTTCTGCGCGGGTGCGCGCCAGATGTGACAGATGGCGAGGGCGAGGGCGTCCGCCGCGTCGGCGGGCTTCGGCGGGGCGTCGAGCCGCAGCAGGCGGGTGACCATGGCGCCCACCTGAGCCTTGTCGGCCCGGCCGCTGCCGGTGACGGCGGCCTTCACCTCGCTGGGAGTGTGCAGGACGACGGGGATACCCCGGCGGGACGCGCAGAGCATGGCGACGGCGCTGGCCTGGGCGGTGCCCATGACGGTGCGGACGTTGTGCTGGCTGAACACCCGCTCCACGGCGACCCGTTCGGGACGGTACTCGTCCAACCACTGCTCGATGCCCTGCTCGACGGCGACCAGGCGGTGGCCGAGCTCGGCGTCCGCGGGGGTGCGCACCACTCCGACGCCCAGCATGGTCAGCTGACGGCCCGCCACTCCCTCGACGACCCCCACACCGCACCGGGTCAGTCCCGGGTCCACCCCCAGCACACGCACGCCGTCCTCCTCCGTCCTCCCCCGGCGGCGCCGGGAGGTCCCCTGTTCGTGCAGGCTATCCGCCGGCACCGACAACGCGCCGGAACGCCGACGGGCCGACGGGTGTGTCCCGTCGGCCCGCCGTACGAAGCGGATCAGGCGTCGACCTTCTCCATGACCTCGTCCGAGACGTCGAAGTTGGCGAAGACGTTCTGCACGTCGTCGCTGTCCTCCAGCGCGTCGATCAGCTTGAAGATCTTGCGAGCGCCCTCTTCCTCCAGCTCGACCTGCATGGTCGGGACGAAGTTGGCCTCGGCCGAGTCGTAGTCGATTCCGGCCTCCTGGAGCGCGGTGCGCACCGCGACCAGGTCGGTGGCCTCGCTGAGGACCTCGAAGGACTCACCGAGGTCGTTGACCTCTTCGGCGCCCGCGTCCAGGACGGCGCCGAGGACGTCGTCCTCGCTCAGCTCGCCCTTGGGGACGATGACGACGCCCTTGCGGTTGAAGAGGTAGGAGACCGAGCCGGGGTCGGCCATCGAGCCGCCGTTGCGGGTCATGGCGACACGGACGTCGGAGGCCGCGCGGTTGCGGTTGTCGGTGAGGCACTCGATGAGCACCGCGACGCCGTTCGGCCCGTAGCCCTCGTACATGATCGTCTCGTAGTCGGCGCCGCCGGCCTCCAGGCCCGCGCCGCGCTTGACCGCGGAGTCGATGTTCTTGTTCGGGACCGAGCTCTTCTTGGCCTTCTGGATGGCGTCGAAGAGGGTGGGGTTGCCGTCGACGTCGGCACCGCCCGTACGGGCCGCAACCTCGATGTTCTTGATCAGCTTCGCGAAGAGCTTGCCGCGCTTGGCATCGATCACGGCCTTCTTGTGCTTCGTCGTAGCCCATTTAGAGTGGCCGGACATCTGCCTGTCTCCTTCGCGTAACCCATTGCTGCTGCGTTCGGCAGAGATCCTACCGGGACGGCGTCACCAGGCAGCGCGCACCATGTCCACAAACAGGCCGTGCACCCGGTGGTCTCCGGTGAGTTCGGGGTGGAAGGACGTCGCCAGCGCGTTGCCCTGGCGCACGGCGACGATGTGGCCGTCGTACTCCGCCAGCACCTCGACCTCGGCGCCCACCGACTCCACCCACGGAGCCCGGATGAAGACGCCCTCGACCGGTCCGTCCGCCACTCCCCGCAGATCCACGGACGCCTCGAACGACTCGTTCTGGCGGCCGAAGGCATTGCGGCGGACGATCATGTCGATGCCGCCGAGCGTCTCCTGGCCCGAGCGCGGGTCGAGGATCTTGTCGGCGAGCATGATCAGCCCGGCGCAGGTGCCGTACACGGGCATGCCGGAGCGCACCCGCTCGCGCAGCGGCTCAGTCATGCCGAAGAGCGCCGCGAGTTTGGACATGGTGGTGGACTCGCCGCCGGGGATGACGAGGCCGTCGACCTCGGCGAGTTCCTCGGGACGCCGCACCTGCCTGGCCACGGCATCCGCCGAGGCCAGGGCGATCAGGTGCTCCCGTACGTCGCCCTGGAGGGCCAGGACTCCGATGACCGGCGAAGTCATCACCAGCCTCGGTTGGCGTAGCGCTCGGCCTCGGGGAGGGTGTCGCAGTTGATGCCGACCATGGCCTCGCCCAGGTCGCGGGAGGAGTCCGCGATGATCTTCGGGTCGTCGTAGAAGGTGGTGGCCTTCACGATGGCGGCGGCGCGCTTGGCCGGGTCGCCGGACTTGAAGATGCCCGAGCCCACGAACACGCCCTCGGCGCCGAGCTGGCGCATGAGCGCGGCGTCGGCGGGGGTGGCCACACCGCCGGCCGAGAAGAGGACCACCGGCAGCTTGCCCAGCTCGGAGACCTCCTTGACCAGCTCGTAGGGGGCGCGGAGGTCCTTGGCGGCGGCGTAGAGCTCGTTGTTGTCGAAGCCGCGCAGCCGGGCGATCTCGTTCTTGATCTGGCGCAGGTGGCGGACGGCCTCGACGACGTTGCCGGTGCCGGCCTCGCCCTTCGAGCGGATCATGGCCGCGCCCTCGGCGATACGGCGCAGTGCCTCACCCAGGTTGGTGGCACCGCACACGAAGGGGGTGGTGAAGGCCCACTTGTCGGAGTGGTTGACCTCGTCGGCCGGGGTCAGCACCTCGGACTCGTCGATGTAGTCGACGCCGAGGGACTGGAGCACCTGGGCCTCGACGAAGTGGCCGATCCGCGACTTGGCCATGACGGGGATGGACACGGCCTCGATGATCTCTTCGATCATGTTCGGGTCGGACATCCGGGCCACGCCGCCGTCCTTGCGGATGTCGGCCGGAACGCGCTCCAGGGCCATGACGGCCACGGCTCCCGCGTCCTCGGCGATCTTCGCCTGCTCGGCGTTGACCACGTCCATGATCACGCCGCCCTTGAGCTGCTCGGCCATGCCGCGCTTGACGCGGGCGGTGCCGGTGGCCGGGGAGTCGGTGGACTGCGGGGTGCTGGGGAGCGTACTGGACACGGAAGGGACCTCACTCGGTGACGACAGTCGATGCGTAACCGATGGAACCTTCACCGACCAGGCCACTGCAAGGGCCAATGAACAGCCGGTGGATCGTTTTCACCGCTGGAGTGAAGGGGAGGACCCCTTCGCGCCTGGATACGTGAGGTACCCGGCCCGGCTGGTAACCGCGCCACGGGTACACCGGACACCGCGTCCCGCCCGGGACGTCAGGTACCCGGCCGGTCCGCCAGCGCGACCGGAGCCTCGTCGTCCATCTCGAAGGCCAGCGGGAACGGCGCATGACCGGCCAGCCGGAACCAGCGGACCGTACGGTGACGGCGCAGGGCGCGTGCGGCACGCACCGCGTCGTTGTGGAACCGCCGTGCCATCGGGACCCGCCGCACGGCCTGCGCCAGCTCCAGCGTGGCGTCCTCGCCGCCCGGCACCTCACGCACCGCCTCGATCTGCACCGTCTCGGAGAAGACGGCCCGCAGTGCGGCGCTCAGCTCGCTCTCGGCGACCTCGCGCTGCTCCTCCTCGGCCTGGCGGGCGGCGTGCGCCGCCTCGTAGAGGACGATCGACGCGGCCGGGTCGAGCACTCCGGAGGTCGCCAGTTCCTGGGTGACCGAAGCGCGGCGTACGAGCTGGGCGTCGAGGGCGGCGCGGGCGGCGTCGATACGGGCGTGCAGCCGGTCCAGCCGTCCGGCGGTCCAGCTCAGATACAGGCCGATCAGGACGAGGCCGACGACGATCCAGATAAGGGTTACGGTCACGGGCGGCAAGGCTACCGCCCCGGTCCGAGGGCTCCCGCGGCGCGTTCCGCGCCCGGGCGCCCGCCGTCACCGGAGCGTGGCGGCGGAGCCCTTCGGAGGCGGGCTCAGTCCCGCGCGAGGCCGAAACGGGCGCGGAAGCCGGGCCGTTCGTCCGCCGCCACCGAGGCGGCGCCGTCCGTCACCGTCTCGTAGACCGAGAGGATGTCCGCGCCGACCGTCGACCAGTCGAAGCGGCGTACGTGCTTGCTGCCCCGCTCCCGCAGCTCGGCCCGCCGCTCGGGGTCGCCGAGCAGCCGGACCGCGGCACTCGCCAGCGCGTCCGCGTCCTCGTTGGCGAACAGCTCGCCCGCCGATCCCTGGTCCAGCACCTGGGCGAAGGCGTCCAGGTCGCTGGCGAGCACCGGCGCGCCCGCCGACATGGCTTCGACGAGGATGATCCCGAAGCTCTCGCCGCCGGTGTTGGGCGCGATGTAGAGGTCGACGCTGCGCAGCAGCCGCGCCTTGTCCTCGTCGCTGACCATGCCGAGGAACTCGACGCGGTCGCGCATCTCCTTCGGCAGGGACGCGACGGCCTCGTCCTCGTCGCCCCGGCCCGCCACCAGGAGCCGGGTGTCCGGGCACTCGGCGAGGATCTTCGGCAGCGCCTTCATCAGCACCGGCAGACCCTTGCGGGGCTCGTCGATACGCCCTATGAAGCCGATCGTGCCGCCGCGCCGCCCTCCGTCACCGCCGTCCGGGTCGCGCGCGCTGTCCGACTGCCATTCGGCCTTGGGCTCGGCGCCCTCGAAGAAGCCGACGTCCACGCCGTTGGGGATGACGACGGCGTCGCCGCCGAGGTGCTCGACGAGCGTCCTGCGGGCGTACTCACTGACCGCGATCCGGGCGTTGATCTTCTCCAGCGCGGGCTGGAGGATCGGATACGCGGCGATCATCGCCCGCGAACGCGGGTTCGAGGTGTGGAACGTCGCCACGATCGGCCCCTGCGCCGCCCAGCAGCTGAGCAGGCCCAGCGACGGCGACGCGGGCTCGTGGATGTGGATGACGTCGAAGGTGCCGTCGTGCAGCCAGCGCCGCACCCGCGCCGCCGACAGGAAGCCGAAGTTCAGCCGGGCCACCGAGCCGTTGTACGGGACGGGCACCGCCCGGCCCGCGGAGACCACGTACGGCGGGAGCGGTGTCTCGTCGTCCGCCGGCGCCAGCACCGACACCTCGTGGCCGAGCCGGATCAGGTGTTCGGCCAGGTCCCTGATGTGGAATTGGACGCCGCCCGGTACGTCCCAGGAGTACGGGCAGACGATGCCGATCCTCACGTCCGCTCCTCCTGGGGCTCGAGATCGGCGAGCCACAGCCGCTGCAGCATGTGCCAGTCCTCCGGGTGGTCGGCGATGCCGGTGGCGTAGGCGTCGGCCAGTGCCTGTGTCATGGAGGACGTCTTCTCGGCCCGGGTACCTGTCTCGGGTACGTCGATGGCCGGGTGGACGCGGCCGTACATCATCGGCGCGTCGCCGAACCAGAGCGTGGCCGGGAGGAGCAGGGCCCCGGTCTGCTGGGCGAGCATCGCCGGTCCCGCGGGCATCCGGGCCGTCTCGCCGAAGTACTTCACTTCGACGCCGTTGGCCGACAGGTCGCGGTCGGCCACCAGGCACACCACCCCTCCGGCCCGCAGCCGACGGGCCAGGGTGCCGAACGCGGAGCCGCCGGCGTGCGGCAGGACCTCCATACCGAGGCTCTCGCGGTAGGCCACGAAACGGTCGTACAGCGTCTCCGGCTTCAGCCGCTCGGCGACCGTGGTGAAGGGAACGCCCCGCGCCCGGGTGAGATAGACCCCGGCGAGGTCCCAGTTCGCCAGGTGCGGCAGGGCGAGGATCACCCCGCGGCCCGAGGCGATGCCGTCCATCAGACGGTCGATGTCGTGGATCTCGACGCTTTCCCGGACGCGGTCGGCGCTCCAGGTGGGCAGACGGAAGGACTCCATCCAGTACCGCATGTAGGAGCGCATGCCGGCCTTCGACAGCTCGGCGAGGCGCGCCGGATCCGCGTCGGGGACGACGCGGGCCAGGTTGGACTCCAGCCGCAGCACGCTCTTGCCGCGGCGCTTCCAGGCGATGTCGGCGATGTTCCTGCCGAGCGCGGCGGCCGCCGGCTCGGGCAGCTTCTTGACGGTGCTCCAGCCCAGTCCGTAGAGCCCGTCGGTCAGCCGGTCCCGCATCACGTCGCCTCAGCCTCGCTTCCGTGCGCCGCGGCGTCGGCCTCCGCGGACTCCCGGCGCACCGTGACCACCCGCTGCCCCAGGGTCACCAGGCTGCCGACCGCCACGATCCACAGCGCGATCGGCAGCAGGATGTCGATGCCGGGCACGCCGAAGGCGTGGAGACCCGCGAGTCCCGCCGCGACCAGGGAGATCACCAGCCGCTCGGCGCGTTCGATCAGACCGTTCACGGCGACCGGCAGGCCGATCGATTCTCCACGTGCCTTGGTGTACGACACGACCTGGCCGCTCGCCAGACAGAAGATCGCCACGGCGCAGAGCACGTTGTCGTTGCCGCTGCCCGCGTACCAGAGCGCGAAGCCGCCGAAGATGGCGCTGTCGGCGACCCGGTCGAGGGTGGAGTCCAGAAAGGCTCCCCAGCGGCTGGACACGCCGGCCTGGCGGGCCATGTTGCCGTCGACGAGGTCCGAGAACACGAACATCGTGATGACGATCGTGCCCCAGAAGAACTCTCCGCGCGGGAAGAAGACCAGCGCACCCGCCATCACTCCGGCCGTGCCGACGAGCGTCACCGCGTCGGGACTCACCCCTCGACGGAGCAGAAATGCGGCGAACGGTGTGAGGACACGCGTGAAGAATGCACGCGCGTACTTGTTCAGCATGGCCTTCCCGAGGGTCGGTGGCCGGGCGGCCCCATTGGCCACCGGCTGGCCCATCGTAGCCAGGACCGAAGCGCTCCACCGCCGCGCACCCACCCCGCACGGCGGCGTACGACGTATGGACGCATTGTGACCTGAGTGGAAAGCTCGAAAGACGACTGCGGGCACCGCCGGAGCTGCCCCTGGATGCCGTCCGGAGGCCACAGTCACGGCTTCGTACGCCCGCGGCCCCTCTCTCCTCACCGTGCAATCGATCGGGAGGCAAGAATCATGGGCGACAAGGCGAGTGGACACACCGGAGCCGCCGGCAGGGCGGCGACGGCCGACCGGCCCTCATCCGTACGGAACGTGGTGCTGGTCGGCCACAGCGGATCGGGAAAGACGACGTTGATCGAGGCTCTCGCGCTCACCGCGGGAGCGGTCAACCGGGCAGGAAGGGTGGAGGACGGCGGGACCGTCTCCGACTACGACGAGATCGAACACCGGCAGCAACGCTCCGTACAGCTGTCACTGGTCCCCGTCGAGTGGGGCGGGTACAAGATCAATCTCCTGGACACTCCCGGATACGCCGACTTCGTCGGGGAGCTCAGGGCCGGTCTGCGAGCCGCGGACGCGGCCCTTTTCGTTGTCTCGGCAGCCCAGGAACCCGAGGCGATCGCGGGCGCGACCCGCATGGTCTGGGAGGAGTGCGCCGCGGTGGGCATGCCGCGCGCCATCGTCGTCACCCACCTGGAGACGGCGCGGACCGGCTTCGAGGAGCTGACCCGGGTCTGCGGAGAGATCTTCGGCGGCGACGACCCCGACGCCGTACTGCCGCTGTACCTGCCGCAGTACGGGCCCCAGCACCCGGACGGCCACGCACCCGTCACCGGTCTGGTCGGGCTGCTGTCCCAGAAGATCTTCGACTACTCCTCCGGCGAGCGCAAAGAGACGCCACCGGACCCGGATCAGGCGCCGCTGCTTCAGGAGGCCCGCAACCGGCTCATCGAGGGGATCATCGCCGAGAGCGAGGACGAGACCCTGATGGACCGCTACCTCACGGGCGCGGACATCGACATCAAGACCCTCATCACCGATCTGGAGAAGGCCGTCGCACGCGGCATCTTCCACCCGGTCCTCGCCGCGGCCCCGGCGGCCGACGGGGCCAAGCAGGGTCTCGGCACGGTCGAGCTCCTCGAACTGATCACCGGCGGCTTCCCCACCCCGCTGGAGCCGCAGTCCCCGGTCGTCACCACGCCCTCGGGCGCACCCGGTCCGCAGATCAGCTGCGACCCCGACGGCCCGCTGGTGGCCGAGGTCGTCAAGACGGCGTCCGACCCGTATGTCGGCCGGCTCTCGCTCGTCCGGGTCTTCTCCGGCACCCTGCGGCCCGACGAGACAGTGCATGTGTCGGGGCACGGACTCGCCGACCGCGGACACGAGGACCACGACGTCGACGAACGCGTCGGCGCGCTCTCCGTGCCCTTCGGCAAGCAGCAGCGCCCGCTCGGTCATGTCTTCGCCGGAGACCTCGCCTGCGTCGCGAAGCTCTCCCGCGCGGAGACCGGCGACACGCTCTCGTCCAAGGACGATCCGCTGCTGATGGAGCCGTGGACGATGCCCGACCCGCTGCTGCCGCTGGCCATCCAGGCGCACAGCAAGGCGGACGAGGACAAGCTCTCCCAGGGCCTCTCGCGGCTGGTGGCCGAGGACCCGACGATGCGGCTGGAACAGAACCAGGCCACACACCAGGTCGTGCTGTGGTGTCTGGGCGAGGCGCACGCGGACGTGGCCCTGGAACGGCTGCGCAGCCGCTACGGCGTCCAGGTCGACGTCGTGCCGTACCAGGTGTCGCTGCGCGAGACGTTCGGCGGGAAGTCGACCGGGCGCGGGCGGCATGTGAAGCAGTCCGGCGGACACGGCCAGTACGCGATCTGCGAGATCGACGTGGAGCCCCTGCCGGCCGGTTCCGGCATCGAGTTCGTCGACAAGGTGGTGGGCGGCGCTGTCCCGCGGCAGTTCATCCCGTCCGTGGAGAAGGGAGTGCGCGCCCAGGCGGCGCGCGGCGTCGCCGCCGGATACCCGCTCGTCGACGTACGGATCACACTGCGGGACGGCAAGGCGCACTCGGTCGACTCCTCCGACGCCGCGTTCCAGACGGCCGGCGCGCTCGCGCTGCGCGAGGCCTCGTCGGACGTCCGCATCCATCTGCTGGAGCCGGTGGCCGAGGTGCAGGTGCTGGTGTCGGACGAGTACGTCGGCCCGGTGATGAGCGATCTGTCGGGACGGCGCGGGCGGGTCGTCGGTACCGAACAGACCAGCGGATCACGCACGTTGGTCCGGGCCGAGGTACCCGAGATCGAGATCGGGCGGTACGCCGTCGATCTGCGCTCGATCTCCCACGGCACGGGCCAGTTCTCCCGCGCGTACGCCCGGCATGAACCGATGCCCCAGCAGGTCGCCGACAAGATGCGTGGCCAGGGCGGGAACGGCTCATAGGCGAGGGTGCCGTCCGCCGGCGGCCGTGCGGCGGACGGCATCGGGCCGTCCTGTGACGAATGCCGTGCGCCCCCGATACGCTGAGCTGCGCAGCTCAGCAGGTGTGCGAGGCACGGTAGTTGGGAACAGGCCGCAGTGCGGATGCAGCGCGGCGAGGGGGCGGCAGTGGCGAGCGACGGTTTCGACTTCAGTCCAGGGGCACAGGTGCCGCTCACGGGCGCCGCCGGGCAGACCGCGGCGACGCATGCCCTCGCCTCGGCGGCGTACCGCGACGGGCCGGTGGCCGAGATCCTCAAGGCGAACAACGAATGGCACACGTCCGTCGTGAAGCCGGGCAAGTTCTCGCTCTTCGAGCCGAATCTGGGCGAGGCGTTCTCGCGCGCCGTGCAGACACGGACGCTGGGGGGTGCCCGCAAGGCACTGATCCAGTCCTTCGGGACCGAGCCGCAGTCCGTCGTCGAGCACTGCCTCGCGGCGACCGGCATACGCAAGGAGCGGGATTCCAAACTGACCGGCATCATGGTGCTGTTCGGGCTGGTCTTCCTGCCCGGACTGCTGCTGTGGATGGCCGTGTTCCAGCTCCGCCGGACCCTCGCGGGCGCCCAGAACAGGAGCGCGGGGGCACTCGGCACCCTGCTGCTCGTCGCCGTCGGCGGTCTGATCGCGCTCTTCCTGTTCAAGCTGCCCTTCGGCGGCTTCTGGGCGCTGTATCTGCGCCTCATGCTCGTCGCCCCCATCGTGGGATGGATGCTCGCCAAGCGGGTCTGCGAAGCGACGGCCAAGGACATGCGCGCCCGCTGGGACTCGCTCCTCGCTGGCGGCGGCATCGGTGCCAAGGTTCCCGAAGCCGTCCCCGGACACCCGAACGAGACCGCGCGCGAGCAGCTGCGACAGGGCCTGGAGAAGCTCACCGCCGAGCAGCAGTCCAACTCGGTCTTCTACGCGGGCCCCAAGGGCATACTCGGCATGGGCACGCGGTGGGGCAGCTGGCAGATGGCCGAGGAACTGGTCTCCAAGGAGCCGGGCAAGGACATCAACCAGTTCCGCAGCTGGGACGTCGTCCGCGCGATACACGACAAGATGAAGATGCTGGAGCGCGGACCGCTGAACTCGGGCGGCTTCCCCAAGCCGTCGGTCAAGCACTGGATCGTCTCCCCCGTCGGCGAGAACGCCAAGGAAGTGGCGCGGCCCGAGGGCCAGGACGTGGAAGCCTTCCAGGTCAAGGGCCACGAGATACAGCGCATCTGCAACCACCAGCAGTTCGGCGGTGGCAACCGGCACTACCTGGGCGTGCAGTTCACGCTCTGGGACGGCCAGTTGGTGATCACCATGATGATCACGGTCACCGTGCTCCACGAGACCCTGCGCATCGAGGTCACCGGTCACGCTCTCGGTCCGGTGCACCCGCTGTTCACGACCAAGCCCGCGCCCAAGACCGTGACGGTGAGCAAGACGGTCCGCTTCTGGGAGACCGTCGACCGCCAGCTTCCGCTGGTGGAGCCCCGCGAGGTGGTGCGCCTCGCGGTGCGGGCGCCCTTCACCTGGTACCCGCCCCTGCTCGACTTCCTCGGCGGCAAGCTGGTGCTCCCCGAGCCGTTCGGACTGCGGCACGCCTGGGCGGACCAGCCCTGGCGGCACCGGTTCATGGCGGACGACGCGATGCGTGCCGCCACCCCCGTGCTGCGGGTGGCGCACGCGGCGGCGATCAAGGTGCTGGAGGAGAACGGCGTGGACACGGACCGCTTCGGGAACCGCTCCATGGTGGTCAGCAGCTTCGTCCAGGACCCGACGCCGCGCAAGGCCGATCTCTACGACGCGTAGCACCCGTACGACACACCGCCCCGGCACACCGGCGGACAGCAGAACGCCGGGCCCTTCGCGCAGGGCCCGGCCGGCTGTCGTGCAGCCCTCAGGCGGGCCAGGCCTCCGCCAGCATCGTGCGGGTGTCGGCGAGCAACTGCGGCAGGACCTTGGTGTGTCCGACGACCGGCATGAAGTTGGTGTCCCCGCCCCACCGCGGCACGACGTGCTGGTGCAGATGCGCGGCGATCCCGGCACCGGCGACGGAGCCCTGGTTCATGCCGATGTTGAAGCCGTGCGCGCCCGAGGCGTTGCGCAGCGCGGTCATGGCCCGCTTGGTGAAGGCCGCCAGTTCGGCGGTCTCGGCGTCGTCCAGCTCCGTGTAGTCCGCGACATGGCGGAACGGCACCACCATCAGGTGCCCGCCGTTGTACGGGTAGAGGTTGAGCACCGCGTAGACGTGCGAGCCGCGGGCGATGACAAGCCCGTCCTCGTCGGATTTCGCGGGAATGGCGCAGAAGGGACAGCCGTCCTCGGCGCCGGGGCCGGTCGGCTTGTTCTCGCCCTGGATGTACGCCATCCGGTGGGGCGTCCACAGACGCTGGAACGCGTCCGGCGTCCCCACTCCGATCTGCTGCTCCGGCTCACTGGTCATGCTGTGCAGCATATGACTTCGCCTGTACGGGGCGTGTCGCCGGGGGCGGCCCACGGCACACCCCGCGATGCTGGGGCCATGACCGACGAAAGCCCGGTGGAGCGCTGGCAGCGGCGTATCGAGATCCCGATGCTCGCCGCCTCGGCGCTCTTCCTCGCCTCCTTCACGGTCCGGGTCCTCGCGGAGAACCTCCCGGCCGGCTGGTACGCCCTCTGTGAGGCGGTCACCTATGCCTCGTGGACGCTGTTCGTCGTGGACTACGCGGTGCGCTGGGTGCTGAGCGGTGAGGGCCTCGCGTTCGTCCGCCGGCACGTCATGGACGCGATCGTCGTGGTGCTGCCGCTGCTGCGGCCCCTGCGGATCGTCAAGATCTACGAGGCGGTGCAGCGCCGCCACGCCCACGCCCGGCTGCCTCTGCAGGCCCGGGTGATCGCGTACGCGGGGCTGTCGACGCTGCTGCTGGGCTTCGCGGGCGCACTCAGCGTCTACCACGACGAGCGCAACGCGCCGGGCGCGACGATCAAGACCTTCGGGGACGCGATCTGGTGGACCGCCTCGACCGTGACGACGGTCGGCTACGGCGACATGACCCCGGTGACTACGCGGGGACGTGTGGTGGCGGTGGGGATGATGGTGGGCGGTGTCGCGCTGCTGGGAGCGGTGACGGGGTCGTTCTCGTCCTGGCTGCTGCAGACGTTCGCACAGGACGAAGAGCAGAAGCTCGAAGAGAAGAAGCCCCCGGGGGGCACCCCGGGGGCTTCGGACGGCCTGCGGCCGTAGACCTTCGGTCAGACCTGGACGCGGTCCTCGACGACCTGCACCAGCTTCGCGAGGGCCTCCTCGCGCGGGATGCCGTTCTCCTGCGAACCGTCGCGGTAGCGGAACGAGACCGTGTTCGCGTTCATGTCGTCGTCACCGACGATGATCATGAACGGGACCTTCTGCTTCTGCTGGTTCCTGATCTTCTTCTGCATCCGGTCCGAGGACGCGTCCACCTCGACCCGCAGGCCCTTCTTCTTCGCCTCCGCGGCGAACTCCTGGAGGTACGGGACGTGGGCGTCGCCGACCGGGATGCCGACCGCCTGGACCGGGGCGAGCCACGCCGGGAACGCACCCGCGTAGTGCTCCAGCAGCACCGCGAAGAAGCGCTCGATGCTGCCGAACAGCGCGCGGTGGATCATGACCGGACGCTGCTTGGTCCCGTCGGGCCCGGTGTACTCCAGGTCGAAGCGCTCCGGCAGGTTGAAGTCGAGCTGGATGGTCGACATCTGCCAGGTCCGGCCGATGGCGTCCTTCGTCTGGACCGAGATCTTCGGACCGTAGAAGGCGGCGCCGCCCGGGTCCGGGACCAGCGGGAGGCCCTGCTTCTCGGCCACCTTGCGCAGCGTCTCGGTGGCCTCCTCCCATGCCTCGTCGGAGCCGACGAACTTCTCCGGGTCCTTGGTGGAGAGTTCGAGGTAGAAGTCGGTCAGGCCGTAGTCGCGCAGCAGGTTCAGCACGAAGGTCAGCGTCGAGTCGAGCTCGTCCGCCATCTGCTCCCTGGTGCAGTAGATGTGCGCGTCGTCCTGGGTGAAGCCGCGGGCCCGGGTGAGGCCGTGCACGACGCCCGACTTCTCGTAGCGGTACACGGTGCCGAACTCGAAGAGGCGCAGCGGCAGTTCACGGTAGGACCGGCCGCGTGCGTCGAAGATCAGGTTGTGCATGGGGCAGTTCATGGGCTTGAGGTAGTAGTCCACGCCCTCGTCGAGCTGCATGGGCGGGTACATGCCGTCGGCGTACCAGTCCAGGTGGCCCGAGGTCTCGAACAGCTTCCCCTTGGTGGCGTGCGGGGTGTAGACGAACTCGTACCCCTCCTCCTCGTGCCGGCGGCGCGAGTAGTCCTCCATGACCCTGCGGATGACACCGCCCTTGGGGTGGAAGACCGCGAGGCCCGAACCGATCTGCTCCGGGATGGAGAACAGGTCCAGCTCGCTGCCCAGCTTGCGGTGGTCGCGCTTCTCGGCCTCGGCGAGGAACTCCAGGTGCGCCTTCAGCTCCTCCTTGGAGGGCCAGGCGGTGCCGTAGATGCGCTGGAGCATCGGGTTCTTCTCGCTGCCGCGCCAGTACGCGGCGGCATTGCGCATCAGCTTGAACGCCGGGATGTTGCGGGTGGTGGGCAGGTGCGGACCGCGGCAGAGGTCCTTCCAGCACAGCTCGCCCGTCTTGGCGTCGAGGTTGTCATAGATGGTCAGCTCGCCGGCGCCGACCTCGACGTCCGCCCCGTCGTCGGAGGAGGCGGAGCCCTTGAGCCCGATGAGCTCCAGCTTGTACGGCTCACCGGCCAGCTCCTCGCGGGCCGCCTCGTCGCTCACCACACGCCGCGAGAAGCGCTGACCGCGCTTCTGGATCTCCTGCATCTTCTTCTCGACGGCCTTGAGGTCCTCGGGTGTGAAGGGCCTCTCGACGTCGAAGTCGTAGTAGAAACCGTCCCTGACCGGCGGGCCGATGCCCAGCTTCGCCTCGGGGAACAGCTCCTGCACGGCCTGCGCCATGACGTGCGCGGTGGAGTGCCGCAGAATGTTGAGCCCGTCCTCGGAGGAGATCTCGACGGGCTCGACCTCCTCGCCGTCCCTGACCTCGTACGCGAGGTCCTTCAGCTCACCGGCGACCCGCGCAGCGACGACGGTGCGCTCACCGGTGAAGAGCTCGGCAGCCGTAGTGCCCGTCGTCACCACGCGCTCTTCCCGCTCGGAATCGCGTTGGATGATCACACGGACGTCCGACACCGGTCTCTCCTGACTGAGGGGGCTGCGGCAGTGGACACTGCGCGCGCCTGAATCGTACCGAGCCGAGGGGGCCGTCCGCGAAACGGTTCCCCCGTCGCCGCGGCCCCCTGCTCTCGGGCCCCGCCCGTCATTCACCCGCGCCGCAGGCGTCCTCGAAGAAGTCCAGATTCTCGTGGAGCGACTTCATCAGCCGGTCCCGCTCGGCATCGTCGACCTGGACGGGCGTCACATTCGTGGCGTCGGTGAGCCGGCGGAAACCGCCCCGGCTCTCCAGCCGGCCGACGACCCGGATGGGCAGTCCGACGAGATGGGCATGACCGGCGGTGCGGTACGCGTCCTCCTCCAGCGCCACCCGGATGTGCGGAACCTCCGCCCCTGCCAGCACCCGCAGCCGTACGGTCCCCGGCCCCCGCGGCCCCGAGCGGCGCATCCGGATCACCGTGCCCGTGATCCGCACCGGCACCGACGGCTCGTCCTGGAGATAGCGGGCCCCCGCCTCCCGCAGGGCCGGCAGGTCCCCGGGCGAGAACTCCACCGGCTCGCTGACGGGAGCGCACCCGTCGGGCACCCCGGCCGCGGGCGACCAGGCCAGCTCGATCCGCGCCCCCTCCGAGCCGCGGACGAGCGCGATGACGGCCTCGGTCAACTCGCGGCTGACACCGAGCTCGACCGCCTGGTCGAAGGCCTCCATACCGCCGGTGGCCCGCTGGTAGTCGGTGGCCTCGCGGGCCGCCTGGAGGGCGTGATGGAGGCGGACCACGACGGCACGGCCACCGGCCACGGGCACGAAGGCGGTGAGGCTGCGCCCGCCCGGAGCGGGCCCGACCAGCACGCCTTCGAGCGAGGCGTGAGCCTGCCGCCGGTGGCGCGCGCCGTAGTAGCCGGCCCGGCCGCGGGCCGCGAGAGCGCCTGCCAGCAGCATCTGCCGGGCGGCCGCGCGCATCTGCTCCTGCACGGTCCAGGCAGCGGTACCCGAGGGTCCCTGCGGCACATCGCGCCACCAGCGGACCTCGTCGCTCGGCACGGTGAGCCCGACCAGCACCTCGCGGGCCGAGGGGGCGGCACTGCGCGCGAGCGCGATCAGCGCCTCGGACAACAGGTCCTCGCAGTCGGGAAAGGACCTGCTCTCGGGGACGAGCAGGCTGGTGCCGCCCACGGACGGACCGGGCGGTGTCCAGCGGGCGTAGCGGCCCGCCGCTCCCCCGCGTCGCCGCCAGCCGTGCCGGTCGAGCAGCGCGCCCAGGACGACGGGGTCGACCTGGGCGGGATCCGGTTCGCCTCCGTACCAGGGTCCTGGCACCTCCGCGCCCGGATGCGGCCGTACAGATTCGTCGAAGGGCCGGTGCATCAGGGTCTCCCTCCCGCCCCGACCCGCGTCATGATCTCGCAGAGCGCACGGTCGTCGAAGATCCGTGAGGTCGGGATCCGCACTGTGGTCCTGCGCCTGCCCGTCACCGGGTGGCCGGCCAGGTTGGTCCAGTAGCAGCAGTGACGCAGATCGAGCCGGTCATGACTGGCGCGCAGCCATTCGTCCTGGGTCCGCGGAACGAGCATCACGACGAGGATCTTGTGCACGGACACCGGGGTGCGGGCCAGTTTCACCAGATGGTCGTTGTCGAGCGTGAAGGAGAAAGCGGGACCCGGTGGATGCGGAGGGATCTGATAGGTGCATTTCAGCTGCACCTTTATCGTCACCTCGTCGTCGACGGTGTGACCGGCCGAGCTGTGACTGACGTGCCAGTCGATGCCGTTGTCCGGAAAGGGCTGGGAGAGCGAGCATCCGGCCGCGGCCGCGACCGCGTGGAGATAGCCCACCTGGAGGGTCTCCATGCAGGCGGTGGTGGCGAGTGAGCCGCGCAGTGGTGCCGTCCGTGGGGACAGCAGCCCTCCCCCGACACTTTCGGCACGGGAGGTACCCCCAAATTCCGGCTGCGGGAGAGCCATTGCTCTTCGTGCCTTCCGGGCGGTACTGAATCGAAGTCCAGACGACAGAGCGTCAATTTCTTTGTCTGTCATCTGTGTTGTCACCGCCCGGCGTACAGCGCAAACGGCCCGGGTATCACGGATTCGGGCAGGGGTTTTCTCCATCTGCCAGACGTGTGCGAGGAGTTCGGGGATGACGCACTGGTTCGACGGCCCGCTGGCCGCATTTGACACCGAAACAACCGGAGTCGACGTAGAGGAGGACCGCATCGTGTCCGCGGCGGTCGTCGTGCAGGACATGGCGGGCGGGCGGCCGCGTGTCACCCGCTGGCTGGTCAACCCCGGCGTTCCCGTACCGCCCGGGGCGACCGAGATCCACGGTCTGACCGACGACCATCTGCAGCGCAACGGCCGCTGGCCGGCACCGGTGATGGAGGAGATAGCCCGCACCCTCGCCGAGCAGTGCGCCGCGTCCCGGCCGCTGGTGGTGATGAACGCGCCGTTCGACCTGACCATGCTGGACCGTGAGCTGCGACGGCACCGCGCCTCGTCGCTCGCCCGCTATCTGGAGAACAAGCCGCTGTGTGTGCTCGACCCGCGGGTTCTGGACAAACACCTGGACCGCTACCGCAAGGGCAAGCGCACCCTGACCGATCTGTGCGCGCAGTACGAGGTGGTGCTCGACGAGGCTCACGACGCGGCCGCCGACGCCCTGGCGGCGATGGAGGTGACCCGTGCGGTGGGCCGCCGCTTCGCCACCCGGACGGAACGGCTGTCCGCGGCCGAGCTGCACACGCTCCAGGCGGTGTGGCACGCGGCGCAGGCGCGGGGGCTTCAGGCGTGGTTCGCCCGCAGCGGTACCCCGGAGCTGGTGGACCCGGCCTGGCCGCTGCGGCCCGAACTGCCCGCCGCCGCCTGACGCGTACGCCCGCGGGGCACGGCCCCGTACAACAGAGAAGCCGGTCCGTCGGTGACGGACCGGCCTTTCCCGGTGGGCGATACTGGGTTCGAACCAGTGACCTCTTCGGTGTGAACGAAGCGCTCTCCCACTGAGCTAATCGCCCGGGAACGGACTGAACCATACAGGCCCCGGCCGCCTGCCTTCAAATCTCATTCAGCCGGTCCGCAGGTACGCCGCCAGTCCGCGGCGGCCACCGCGCATCATCGCCGCGTGGTTGGCGCGGAAGACCGGACGGCACAGCGGCGCCAGCCGCCTCATCAGCGGCTTCCGTACCTCCACCTCCTGCTCGTAGACGACGTGGGTGCCCTCCCCGCGGTGGGCGAGCGTCCAGCGCGCCCAGCCCTCCAGGTCGCCCTCCAGGCCGATCTCCAGGACCAGCCCCGCCGGATCGCTCCGGAGGGCGCGGGCGGTGACGAACAGGTCGTACGGCAGGAACGAGCGGAAGCGCGCGGTACCGCTCACCTCGTCGAGCGGGATCACCTCGCGGACCTGCGGCCACCAGCGCGGGTACTCCTCGGCCCGTTCGAGCGCCGCGTACACGGCCGCGGGCGCGGCCCCGAGATCCCAGACGCTCCGAAAACGGTAGTGAGACCAGTTCATGGCCCAAGTCTGCGCCCGGTAGGCGGGCCCGGGCGGTACTCATACGCGATCTGAGTACGCGCGCGCATGTCCGCCACTGTGGCCGGGGCCACACTCCGAACATGGACAACGTTCCGCCACCCGCCGAGGAACTGGCGATACTCGACCGCGAGCTGGCCCGACTGGACGCCCGGCGGGCCCAGTTGCTGGCCCGCCGCGCCTGGCTGCTCACCCTGATCCGGCCCGTCGCCGCACCGCCCCAGGCCGCATGGGCCCATGGCGGACGGCCATTCGCCGCACCACCCGCCGAGACGTCACCGCCCAACGTGCAGAATCTGCTGCTCACCTTGGGCGGCATTCTGCTGACCATCGCGGCGATCGCCTTCACGCTCGTCAGCTGGGGCGACATGGGCATCGGCGGACGGTCGGCCGTGCTCGGCGCCGTCACCGTCGCCGCGCTCGCCGCCCCGGCCCTGCTGGTGCGCCGCACACTCACCTCGACCGCGGAGGCAGTGGCCGCGCTCGGGATGGTGCTGATGGTGCTGGACGCCTACGCCCTGCACGCGGTCGCCCTGCCGGAGACGAGCGGGCTCGGTTACTCGGCCGCGGCGGCGGCCGTTCTCGCCGCCGCCTGGACGGCGTACTCCTTCGTGCTGCCCCGGCTCCGGACCCCCCTGCCGGTCGCCGCGGTGACGGCCCAACTCCCCCTGTGGCTCTGGTCGCTGACCGGATCGGCGGGTGCACCGCCGATGGAGTGGGCGCTGCTGGCGACGGCCGCGCTCGATGTGGCGGCCGCGGTGTGGCTGAAGCGGGACACCATCCGCGGGATCGCGCTGGTGGGTGCCGCGGTGACGGGCGGCGGGGCGCTGCTGCTCGGCCTGGGACAGTCGGTGACGGCCTCCGGACCGGTCGCGGCCCTCCCGCCGGCCGCGCTGCTCACGGTCGCGGCCGGTGTCGCGATGTTCACGGCGTGGCGCGTGCCCGCGGCCACGGTCGCCGCGTCGGTGGTGGCCGGCCTCGCGCTGATCGCCGGTGTGGGCGGTGTCGTACGGGCCGCTGTGGCGGCGGAGGCGGAGGGGTGGGGCATCCTCACCTATCTGCTGTGCGCGGTGGCCCTGTTGGGCGTCGTCCGCTCGCCTCTGCCGCGGCGTCTGGTGCCGGGACCGGTCTACGCGTCGGCCGCTGTCCAGGGCCTCGCCGTCCTCGCCGCGCTGCCGCTGCTGCTGGTCACCCTGGCGGGCCCGTTGTCGGTGCTGCCGGACATCTGGTCGGGCGCTCCGTCGGACGCCCGGACCTCCCTCGGCGCGGACCTGCCCGCGGAGGGTCTGACGTCCGCGCCGGTCGTCCTGCTCGTGGTCACGGGCGTGCTGGTGCTCTTCTCACGTCGCCCGGAACTCGCCGCGCCGTCGGCCGGACCGGCTGCGGCGACCGCGCACGACCACGCCCCGGACGCACCGCTCTCCGCGGCCCGCCCTCACCCGGCGCCCGGTCCTTCCGCCGCCGGTCCGGCGGCGGGCGCCGCACCCGCCGAGGAGCCGTCCGGAGCCGACGACACGGCCACCGGCACGGACCGGCCCGGCACGGCGGCGAGCGGTCAGGACGCACCCGGCGCCGGCCCGTGGGGCGCCTGGAGGCCCGGCACCGTTGATCCCACCGCGGCCCGGCCGTCCCCCCGTGATCTGGCCCGCGGCGGTGCCCTCGCACTCGGCTGGGCCGCCCTGGTCGTCGTCCCGCCCGCCTTCGGGCTCGGGTACGGCCTCACCGTGGCCCTCCATCTCGCCCTCACGCTCGGCATGCTCGCGCTCGCCGCCCGGCGCTCCCCCACCTCCGCCGCCATCGCCCTCGCCTGCGGCCTCGCCGGTGCGGCCGGCGTCACGGTACTGGCCCTCGCGACCCGGCCGGCGACCTTCACCGTGCTCGGCACGCTCGTCGCCGCGCTCACGGTGGCCGCGGTCGCCGCCCGGACCGGCACCGCGATCAGGTCCGTACTGGCCTGCGCGGCGGCCGTGTTCACGACCGCCCTGCTGGGCGCGCTCGCCGGAGCGGCCGAACTCCCGCCCCATCAGGCGGCGTTGCTGATGCTGCTGGTGCCCGCCGCCGTCGCACTGCTCGCCCACCGGCTCGGTACGCACCCGGTCACCCTGCCGCTGGAGTGCACCGGAGCGGCAGCGGGCCTCCTCGCGATCGCCCTCGCCGCCGGCGACCGGCCGGCCCTCGCCCTGGTCCTCGCGCTCTGCGGTGTCATCACCGCCGGCACAGCTCTGCGGCCCGAGCGCCGCATCGCGGCCGGCGCCACCGCGACCGTGCTGTTCGTCCTGGCGACCTGGGTGCGTCTGGCCGCGTCGGACGTCTCCACCCCGGAGGCGTACACGCTGCCCGTGACGATCCCCGCGCTCGCCATCGGCGTACTGCGCCGGCGCCGCGACCCGGCGGCCTCCTCATGGCCGGCGTACGGCCCCGGGCTCGCCGCGACGCTGCTGCCGAGCCTGATCGCCGCCTGGGGCGACCAGCACTGGCTGCGGCCGCTGCTGCTGGGCGTCGTGGCGCTCGCGATCACGCTCGTCGGCGCGCGGCTGCGTCTCCAGGCGCTGCTGGTGCTCGGCGGGACGGTCCTCGCCCTGGACGCGCTGCACGAGCTGGCGCCGTACGTCGTCCAGGTCGTCGGTGCGCTGCCGCGCTGGCTGCCGCCCGCGCTGGCGGGCCTTCTGCTCCTCGCCGTGGGTGCCACGTACGAGCAGCGGCTGCGTGACGCGCGCAGGCTGCGGGAGTCCCTGGGCCGCATGCACTGAGGCGGTAACGCCGAAGGCCCCGAAGACCTGTTGGGTCTTCGGGGCCTTCGGTCCGGGTGGGCGATACTGGGTTCGAACCAGTGACCTCTTCGGTGTGAACGAAGCGCTCTCCCACTGAGCTAATCGCCCGGGCGCATCGCAAACATTACCCCATGGCGGGGGTCCCCCCGGCCGCGCGCCGGCGGAGGGTGCGCGCCCCTTTCCGCATCACTCCTTGATCTTCCACGGCATCTCGAAGCCGAACTTCCAGACGTAGATCCCGACCAGCACCGCGATGATCACCAGACCGATCGTGGTCAGGATGATGTTCCGCCGGCGGACCTTGGGATCGAGCGCCCTCTGTGCCGCCTCGGTGACCTTGCGCTTGGTCCAGCGCAGCACCAGCTGGGCCCAGACGAACTCGGTCGCCCAGATCGCCATGCCGCCGAAGATCACCAGCCAGCCGGGCCCCGGCAGCGGCAGCATCACGATGCCGGCGCCGACGACCGCGAGGCCGACCACGAAGACACCGACCTGCCAGCTCAGGTGCAACGGCTTCGACCGCTTGATGAAATGGGGCGCACGGGACCCGAGCTCCGGCTCGGCCCCTTCCGGCGCCGTTACGTCCCCCGTCACGGGGTTGGAGGCCACCGCCGTGGCCTTCCCCCGCTCGTCACTCTCCGCATTCATGGACACAAACGTACCGGATCGGGTGACGTCACCGGAATGGCCGTATGACCCAAAGTAATACACCGCCGTACGAGCGACATGAAGGATCACAAAACGGTCAGAGGGGTTTACAACGGCACCGTAGGTGGCATGTCGATTTCGCCGACGTGCGAATCCCCGAGCGCACACTGAGCGAAAGGCCCTGGCGCTTATGAACACCACGGTCAGCTGCGAGCTGCACCTGCGCCTCGTTGTATCGAGCGAGTCTTCACTGCCTGTACCCGCGGGCCTGCGGTATGACACGGCCGATCCTTATGCCGTGCACGCCACCTTCCACACCGGAGCCGAAGAGACGGTCGAGTGGGTCTTTGCCCGCGACCTTCTCGCCGAGGGGCTGCACCGGCCCACCGGCACGGGCGACGTCAGAGTCTGGCCGTCACGCAGTCATGGCCAGGGCGTCGTCTGCATCGCGCTGAGCTCCCCGGAGGGCGAAGCCCTGCTCGAGGCCCCGGCGCGGGCCCTGGAGTCGTTCCTGAAGCGGACCGACGCAGCCGTGCCACCCGGCACCGAGCATCGTCACTTCGATCTCGACACGGAGCTCTCGCACATCCTGGCCGAAAGCTGAGCCAGGCAGAGAGCTGCACGGCGCCGTCCTACTCGGGGAGACGGCGCCGCGCGGACAACCTCATACGGCGGACATCGGCGCCGTCACCGCGCATTCCAGCGCGGTGACGGCGCCGATGCGCTCCCGGCGCGAACCGCTAGAGTCAGCGCAATTCGGCGGGGACCCGCCCGCAGCAGGCCAGGGAGCGAATCGTGCTGATTCCCCACGACACCAGGATCGCCCTCGACACCGTCGTCGATCTGGTGAACACCGCACCGGAGACCGAGCAGGGGGACGGGCTCGCGAACGTCGCCGCGCTGTACGACTTCGCACGCGGTCACGACATCAGCGGCGTGGGTGAGCTCGGCCACCGGGACCTCAAGGCCGTGCAGGACGTCCGCGGCCGGTTCGCGGAGATCTTCGCGGCGACCGACGCCCGCAGCGCGGCCGAGATGGTCAACGAACTCGTCGCGGCCGCGGGCACCACCCCGCAGCTGACCGACCACGACGGCTACGACTGGCACGTGCACTACTTCGCGCCCGGCGCCTCGATCGCCGACCACCTCGCCGCCGACTGCGGGATGGCACTGGCCTTCATCGTGGTCGCGGGCGAGCAGGAGCGGCTGCGGCGCTGCGAGGCCCCGGACTGCGGGCGCGCCTTCGTCGACCTCTCGCGCAACCGCTCCCGCCGCTACTGCGACAGCCGCACCTGCGGGAACCGTCTGCATGTGGCCGCGTACCGCGCCCGCCGCAAGGAAGCCGCGGGCTGAGCCCGGCGCGCCGGCCCGGAACCCCCGGCGCGGGAATGGTTCTCACCCGTGGCCGCTCACAGGAGGAACAGATCGTGCACGGCTGCCATGAGCAGCAGGATGCCGATCACCGTCAGAAAGATCATCAGGGGCGGCTGGGAGAGCGCGAAGAGACAGCCTCGCGGCTCTTGCGGCGGTGCGGGGGCCTCGCCCCGGGAGGTATCGACCATCTCGGGGTGATGATGACGCAGTACGGGCCGCCGTGATCGAGCAACACGCCCCGCGACTTTGGGAGTTCATCCGTTCCCGTGGTCCCGGGGGACCCGATCCCCTGTTGCCGCGGGACGCGGTCCCCGGCCGGCCCGTGTTCCGGCGCGCGGCACCGGTTCAGATGCCGTGCTCAGATGCCGTGCTTCTTCAGGATCGCCTCGATGTCGCTGAAGTCCTCGCCGGTGCCGGCCGCCTCCTTGGGCTTCTTCGCCGAGGGGCGGGCCGCCGGGGTGGCACCCTGCCCCAGAGAGGGCGCGGACGCCGCGGGTGCGACGGCCTCGCGCTGGGCCGCGGCCCTGGCCGCCTTGCGCTCCTTACGGGTGCCGCCCGAGCGCCGTTCGACGGCGCGGGTCGTCAGGAACAGCAGCCAGGCGGCGCCCAGCAGCCCGAAGCCGATCCAGGCGGTGAGGCTGAAGGCGGTGTCGACGGCCCACTCGACGGCACCGGTCAGCACCAGCCCGATGGGGACCAGCGAGTAGGCGGCGATCCTGGTGGCCGCGAGGAATCGCTTGCGGTACGCCGTGATGGCGGCGATGCCCAGGCCCGCCGCGGACACCGCGGAGCAAATGGTCTCGGCAATCATCCGGTCCTCCAGGCTTCGGCGGGCATGGGCGGTTACGTCCCCCTCCATCCTGCACCGCACGGCGGCAAAGCGGCCACGGTCGGGTGCGACCTCAGGGAGATCTCCGGGGCGGGCTCCTCCCCAGGTCCCGGTTGGGTGGTGCCGCGGCGGGCTGGGAGACTGGACCCCATGAGCGACTCCACCACCGCCCGCCCCGTCGTCCTGGACGTCTGGTGCGAGCTCCAGTGCCCCGACTGCCGCAGCTCCCTCGACGATCTGCGGGCCCTGCGCGAGCGCTACGGCGACCGGCTGGAACTGCGGCTGCGGCACTTCCCCCTGGAGAAGCATGCGTACGCCTTCGCCGCCGCCCAGGCCGCCGAGGAGGCCGCCGAGCAGGGGCAGGGCTGGCCGTACACGGAAGCCGTACTCGCCCACGTGGGACGCCTCGGCCGTGAGGGTGAGGCCTTCCTCGTCGAGACCGCACGTGAACTGGGCCTGGACGCCGAGGAGTTCGACACCGCGCTCATCGACGGCCGGCACATCCTCATCGTCGACGCCGACCAGGCCGAGGGCAAGGCGATCGGTGTGACGGGCACCCCGACGTATGTCGTCGGCGGCGAGCGGCTCGACGGCGGCAAGAGCCAGGAGGGGCTGCGCGCACGCGTCGAGGAGATCGTCGACCGGCTCCTCGCCACGCAATCCTCGGGCGCCGCCTAGGAAGTGTCCCGGCCGGCTACAGCAGCGGCTTGGTGAAGTTGACGCCTGTCGTCTCGTAGCCGAGCGAGGTGTAGAGACCGAGCGCCGGGGCGTTGCCGGCGAAGACGTGCAGTCCGAGCAGCCGCGCGCCGGACTCCAGCGCGCCCTGCTCGGCGCGCAGCATGAGTGAACGTCCGTGGCCCTGACCGCGGTGGGCCTCGGCCACGGCCACGTCGTACACGTACGCGCCCTCCTCGCCGGGACGCACCTCGCGCCGTCCGACGAACAGATGGCCGACGACCTCGCCCTGCCGGACGAGGACCTCCAGGCGCACACCCGGTGTGGCGAGGCCCTCGGGCAGGCTTCTGTGCCGGTCGGCGTCGGCCTTGGCGCGCGCCTCGGCGACCGTCAGGCCGCGCTCCGACCAGCTGGTGACGTAGTCCTCGTGCTGAACGTCCCACCAGGTACGGAACTCCGGCTCGGTCATGGGCCGTGCCTCGACGCCCTCGGGAAGCGCGGGCGGCTCGGCGGCGAGGGTCTTGAGCATGTTGCGGCTGCGCTCGGTGTAGCCGAGGGCGGCGGTCAGCCGGGTGGCCTCGACCGCTTCCGGCGGTACGGACACCGTCACCTGCGAGCAGCCCCAGCCCCGCAGGACTTCCTCGGCGGCGAGCGCGGCAACCGTGCCGCGACCGCGGCGCCGGTCCGCATCGTCGATGCCGAGCGAGCGGACGGTTCCCGCCCTCGGCCCGAGCGCGGGCAGGGTGGCGATCTCGACGGAACCGACGGGACGGCTGTTGACGCAGACCACGAAGGTCCGCGACTGGGCGCCGTCCGCCTCGTGCTGCAACGGCCCGGTCGGCCGCAGGGTGGTGGTCATCAGGGGTGTTCTACCTGCCCGGCGGCCGTCCGTCACGGGGTTTTACGGAGCCTTCGGATCGAGATCGGCCGCCGCACGCTCCGCGAACACCCGCATGGCCTTCGCGGTGACCGGGCCGGGGGCGTCCGTGAGCTCGCGTCCGTCGACCCGGTGAACGGCCTGGACGTCGCGCAGCGTGGACGTGAGGAAGACCTCCTCGGCCCGCTCCAGCACGTCGAACGGCAGGTCCGTCTCCTTGGCACCGGTCCAGTCGGCCGTCAGGGCGCGGGTGATGCCCGCCAGACAGCCGGAGGCCACGGGCGGGGTGTGCAGCTCTCCGTCGACGACGACGAAGACGTTGGACCCGGTGCCCTCGCAGAGCTGTCCGACCGTGTTGGCGAACAGCGCCTCGGACGCGCCGTGCTCGGACGCGCGGGCGAGCGCGACGACGTTCTCCGCGTACGAGGTGGTCTTGAGGCCCGTCAGCGCGCCACGCTCGTTGCGCGTCCAGGGCACGGTGATCACGGCGGTCGTGTCCTTGCGGCGCTTGGTCTCACCGAGGGCGACGACCAGCGTCGGGCCGGCGGTGCCACGGTCGGAGCCGAGGGGTGAGACGCCGCCGGTGTAGGTGATGCGCAGCCGGCCGAGCGCCATCGGGTTGGCGTCCAGCACGGCGGCGCAGGCGCGGCGCACCTCGTCGTGGTCCGGCTCGGGAAGACCGAGACCGGCGGCGGAGCGGCTCATCCGTTCGAGGTGGAGCGTGAGCGCGAAGGGCTGCCCGTGGACGGCCTTGACCGTCTCGAAGATGCCGTCGCCGACGGTGAGACCGTGGTCGAACACCGAGACCCGCGCCTCGTCGGCGTCCCGCAGTCCTCCGTTGAGCCAGAGCTTCATCCCACTGTCCTTCCGCCGGTCACGTACGCCCCCGACGCTACCGCGAGCAGGCGCGACGCCTTGAGTTCGGTCTCGTCCCACTCGCGTTCGGGGTCGGAACCCCAGGTGATACCCGCACCGGTGCCGAACCGCAGGACCGGGCCGCCGGGCGGGGTCCGGTCGATCCAGAACGTCCGTATGCCGACTGCCAGCTCACCGGTTCCCCGGTCGGCGTCGACCCAGCCGACCCCTCCGCAGTACGGCCCCCGCGGTGCGGTCTCCAGCGCGTCGATGATCTTCAGCGCACTGGACTTGGGGGCTCCGGTCACCGAGCCGGGCGGGAAGGTCGCCTCCAGCAACGCCTGCCAGCCGTCCTTCGGCCCGAGCTCGCCGCGTACGGTCGAGACGAGATGCACGAGCCCCGGGTGGGCCTCGATCTCGCAGAGCGCCGGGACGGAGACGGTGCCGGTGGCGCAGACGCGGCCGAGGTCGTTGCGCACGAGGTCGACGATCATGACGTTCTCGGCGTGGTCCTTCTCCAGCAGGTCCTCGGGGGTCCGGCCGGTGCCCTTGATCGGCCCCGACTCGACCACGGCGCCGTCGCGCCGCAGATAGAGCTCGGGCGAGGCGGTGGCGATCTCCACGCCGTGGCCGGGCAGCCGAATCGTCCCAGCAAAGGGAGCCGGGTTGCCCCGCGCGAGGAGTGCGGTCAGGGCGTCGACATCGGCTGCGGCCGGGTCGGGCAGCGGCGCCGACAGGATCCGGCAGAGATTGGCCTGATACACCTCGCCGGCCGCGATGTGCTCGCGGATGCGCCGGACTCCGGCGGTGTATCCGGCGCGGTCCAGCGACGAGGTCCAGTCGTCCGCGGCGGGACCGCGCCACTGCCCGGGGACCGGCGCGGGCACCGGCTCCGTCCGTACGTCACCGAAGCGCGCGCAGGTCAGAGCGCCCTCGAAGTCCGCGACGACGGCCCAGAAGCCGGCGGAGTCGAGGGCTTCGGGGTCGCTGGTGACATCCCGGAGGTCCGTGGCGATGAGTCGCCCGAAGCGGGCCAGAGGAGCGAGGTCGTGCACGTCTGCGAGTCTATGACCGGTGCGGATGTGCTGCTGCGGCCCGAACACACGTCAGCACGCTGCGGAAACGCGTTTTTGTGCTGGACCAGTAATCCGCTAGAGTTCAACACGTCGCCGGGACACGTCAGTGATCCGGAAACAAGCGGACGTGGCTCAGTTGGTAGAGCATCACCTTGCCAAGGTGAGGGTCGCGAGTTCGAATCTCGTCGTCCGCTCGAAGTGGGGGATCTTTCCCGAAGCCCCTGCACTCCTGGTGGAGTGGCCGAGAGGCGAGGCAACGGCCTGCAAAGCCGTCTACACGGGTTCAAATCCCGTCTCCACCTCCAAGGACGATTAGCTCAGCGGGAGAGCGCTTCCCTGACACGGAAGAGGTCACTGGTTCAATCCCAGTATCGTCCACTGATCCGTAAGGATCTTCCCGGTCTTCAGACATGGGACCCGCGCGATTAGCTCAGCGGGAGAGCGCTTCCCTGACACGGAAGAGGTCACTGGTTCAATCCCAGTATCGCGCACGCAGTACCACGCATGATCGTCCCGCGCGATTAGCTCAGCGGGAGAGCGCTTCCCTGACACGGAAGAGGTCACTGGTTCAATCCCAGTATCGCGCACCAGCCAGAACCCCCGGCCGTCTCGACGGCCGGGGGTTCTGTCGTCGGCGGGTCCGGCCGCCGGCTACCCCGTGAAGAGCTGGGTGGCTTTGCGGATCAGCTCGTAGAGGCCGTAGCCGAAGGGCACGGCGACCCAGAGCCAGACCGCGACGCCGAGCGCCTTACGCCTGCTGCTGTTCATGGACCGCCCCTTCCTTCCGCGGCTCGTGGAAGCGCGCGTCGACCGGCCGTACGAGCTCGTTGGCGACGAAGCCGACGGCCAGCAGCCCGATCATGATGTACAGCGACGCGGTGTAGAGGCTGGGGCCGGTGCGGCCCGCCGACTCCTGTGCGTCCGCGACCCAGTTGACGATCAGCGGTCCGAGGACTCCCGCGGTGGACCAGGCGGTGAGCAGCCGGCCATGGATGGCACCCACTTGATAGGTGCCGAAGAGATCCTTCAGATACGCGGGGATCGTGGCGAACCCACCACCGTAGAACGACAGGATGACCAGCGCGCAGACGACGAAGAGCGGCTTGGAGTCGTTGCCGAGCTGCACGATGGCGAAGTACATCAGCGCGCCGACGCCGAGGTAGACGCGGTAGATGTTCTTCCGGCCGATGAGGTCCGAGGTGGAGGACCACAGGATGCGGCCGGTCATGTTCGCGAGGGAGAGCAGGGCGACGAAGCCCGCCGCCGCGGAGGCGGTCACGGCGGCCGGGGTGTCGGCGAAGAAGTCCGTGATCATCGGCGCGGCCTTCTCCAGGATGCCGATGCCTGCGGTGACGTTCATGCACAGAACCACCCACAGGCACCAGAACTGCGGTGTGCGCAGGGCGTTGTCGGCCGACACATGGGCCGTGGTGATCAGCGTGCCGGAGTGCTCCTTGGGTTCCCAGCCCTCCGGTTTCCATCCGTCGGGCGGGACACGGACGAGCATGACGCCCAGCGACATGAACGCCGCGTACGCCAGGCCGTGGACGAGGAACGCCGAGGCGATGCCGGTGTTGTCCGTGCCGAAGGAATCCAGCATCTGCGTGGACCAGGGCGAGGCGATCAGCGCTCCGCCGCCGAAGCCCATGATGGCGATGCCGGTGGCCATGCCCGGGCGGTCCGGGAACCACTTGATGAGCGTCGACACCGGGGAGATGTAGCCGATACCGAGACCGATGCCGCCGATGAAGCCGTAGCCGAAGACGACAAGCCAGTACTGGCGGGTCGCGGCGCCGAGGGCGGCGATCAGGAAGCCGGAGGAGAAGCAGATCAGGGAGACGAACATGGCCCAGCGCGGGCCGTTGCGTTCGACGAGCGTGCCGCCGAAGGCCGCGGAGAGGCCGAGCATCACGATGCCGAGTTGGAAGGGGAGGGCGCTGGCGGTGCCGGACAGATCGAGGGACGACTCGAGCGCGGGCTTGAACACGCTCCAGGCGTAGGCCTGTCCGATGGAGAGGTGGACCGAGAGAGCGGCGGGGGGAACGAGCCAGCGGCTCCAGCCGGGGGGTGCGACGGTGCGGGACCTGTCGAGGAAGGTCATGGCGGCACCCTAGAGAGCGATCATGCTCATGACTAGATGCCGAGGGCACCTTTTTTGTCGACGATATACGCGGGGCGTGGTGCGGGCGGTGATGCGGGCGGCGCGGGAGGCGCTGCGCGCGCTGCAGGAGGCGGTGCGGGCGGTGCGGGTGGTGCGGGTGGTGCGGGCCCGGACGGGGAGCCCGGGCCCGCGGGTGCCGCGGCCGTCGTCGCGCCCGTCGGTAGGAGAAGACCGACCGCGGGCACGAAAGCGGTCAGGAGGAGAACAGCATCCGGCCGAAGCCCTTCTGCCGGTGATGACCACCGTGGTGCCCGCCGTGATGCGGGGCGCCCCAGGCGGGCGCCGGAGGGGCGGGGTACGCCTGCGGGGCCGGGGCCGCCGGGTACCCCTGCGGGGGCGGGGCCTGCTGCTGCCACTGGGACTCGAGACGCGTGAGGGACTCGAGCTCGCCGTAGTCGAGGAAGATTCCCCGGCAGCCGCTGCACTGCTCTATCTGGACGCCGTTGCGGTTGTACGTGTGCATCGCTGCATGGCACTTGGGACACTGCATGGTCTGCTTCAGCTCCTCGCCGTTCGGTCGACGTCGCCGGATGCATGCCCGGTGACAAGGACTTCAGCCTACGACGGAGGCTCGAACTCCAACTCGGGCGGGAGGTCGACTATTCGAGCACACGCATCGATCATCATCTGATCGACCTCGTCCGTTTCGCGCTTCTCCGCGATCGCTCTGGCCAGCGAGAGCGCGGCGGTCTGGACGGTGAGCGCCCGGGCGGGGACGTCGAGTTGAGGCCACGGGTCGCCGTCCACGGGGACGGCCGGTCCCTGTTCGGCGATGTACGCGCCGAGGAAGCGCTGCCAGATCTGCGGGGCCAGCAGGCCGGCGGCGTACCAGGCGGCGGGCCGGGCGAGATCCCACGCGGGGTCCCCCACGCCGAGATCGTCGACGTCTATCAGCAGCCAGGGGCCGGACGGGGCGGGGTGGCGGACGAGCTGGCCGAGGTGGAGGTCGCCGTGACAGAGCGCGTCGCGGGGGGTGGCGGTGTCTTCGCGGGGGGACGGGGTCACGTCGCGGGGGGACGCGGTCACGTCGCGGGCCCAGGCCGGCAGTCGGTCCCAGGCGCGGCGGACGACAGCCGCGGCGGGGTGCTCCCCCGCCACCGACTCCATCCGCGCGAGGGCCCGGGCGACCTTGGCGGGGCCGCGCATGGGCGGCAGCGGGCCGGGGAGCGCTGCGACGTCCACCCGGTGCAGGCGCGCGAGCAGGACCGCCGCCTCCTCCCAGGGGGCGGCGTCGGGGTCCTCCGGGTCCACGGGGGCGCC
This sequence comes from Streptomyces sp. AM8-1-1, assembly GCF_032229325.1. NCBI lineage: Bacteria > Bacillati > Actinomycetota > Actinomycetes > Kitasatosporales > Streptomycetaceae > Streptomyces > Streptomyces sp. AM8-1-1. Next base: position 6,811,971 of record NZ_CP135086.1, on the reverse strand, counting down.
GTACGGCCACGCAGTGACCGGTCTGCCGTGCACGTCCGGTGCGTCCAGCGGGAGGGGCGGCAGGAGGATCCCCGCGAGGAGGGGATCCGACGCCACGGCGAGGCGGGCGCGGTGGCCGTTCGGGTCCGTACCGGGGGCGTGAGCCTTGGCGACGGCCTCGCCGTGGCGGACGACGGCACCGTCGTCGCGGTCCGCGAGCACGGACTCGTCCTCGTCGCGTCGGCAGGCGGGGCAGGGGCGGCGGGCGCCGGGGAGATGGGCGGCGCTGCGGGCGGTGCGAGCGAGCTCGTTGACGACGGACATGGTTCCCCCGGGGGTGTGCTGGGCGTTCACCCTACGGGGGCGGTTGCGGGGTCTGGGCGGTGGTGGCTGAGCCGCGTGGTGTTGTTCGCCGGGGTTCTTGTGGCTCAGCCCCTTGTTCGGTGCGGGTGCGTGTGGCTCGGGCCCGGGTGCTTGTGGCTCAGCCCTTGTTCGGCTCGGGCCCTTGTGGCTCAGCGCCTGTTCGGCTCGGGTTCCTGCGGCTCGGCCGTCAGGTGGTTGTGGCGCGGCCGGTTGTGCGGCTGCTGTCCCGGTGCCGTTCCGGGGTCATGTCCGGGACTGCGGTCCTCACCGCGCTTCGCGCGAGTTGCGGGCGCTTTGACGTCCCGGACACGACCCCTGCACGTCCCCGTCCCTGAACTCCACCAGGGCGGTACGCCCCTCAGCGGCAGCACCTTCGCAGTGCACCCCTGTTCACGGAGGGTCGCGGGGACGGCGGGAGGGGGGCGGGGGCGCAGGAGGGGGGTGTCCGGACGTCAAAGCTTCAGCAACTCGCGCGAAGCGCGGTGAGAAAGCAGTCCGGACACCCCCCTCCGGAGAACCCGAACCCCGCACCCACCCACCGGGCCAGCGCAGCCGCACCACAAGAACCCGCACCACAACAGGGGCGCACCACAAGACCCCGCACCGGACAAGCACCCGCACCAAGCCCCGCACCACAAGAACCCGCACAAGAAGACCCGCGCGGACAATGCGCGATGGCCGGTCAGCTCCCCAGCTGACCGGCCATTGCTGCCGTCCGCCGCACCCCCGTCCCCACGGGGTTTTGGCCGGATGTCCCCGACCCGGACCGCTCTTCCGGGTCCGGGGCGCTGGTCAGCGCCCCAGCATCACGCCCACGGACGACGCTTGTGTGACCACTGCTTCCCAGCCGCCGAAGGCGACCACCAGCAGTGCCGCCAGAGGAAGAACCATCGCCGTCGCCACCAAGGGGTGTCGCCGGCCGGACGCGCGGCCGCCGAACGCGGCGTATGCCCTGCGTCCCTGCGTGCGGATCATGGTCCGCGATGCCGTGTCCGCCATGGTTCCTCTCCTGTTCGTCTGTAAGCGGCGGGTGCCTGACCTCGGGGGACGAGTGCTGCACCCGCCGCTTGACAACAACATTAGGGATCTCGCGGGCCCCGGGCGTCATGCCCGCGTACCGATTGCCGGGCCTCCCGGAGGATGAGCCGTCACCCCCCGGCGTACTCCCCAGGGTGGAGATGCCGCTCTAGGCCTTGGGGTCTTCCCGGAGGGGACCCTCCGAGGCGTCCTCCCGGGGGACCGGCTGCTCCACCAGAGCGAGGACTCGGGTGGCCATGAAGCGGGCCGTCCGGACCACGGTTCCGTTGCGGGTGACTTCGCTCACTTCCACCACGCCTCTGCGCACCGCCGTCTCCACCCGGCGACCCGCCCGGCTTGCCACGACTTCGTACGTCCGCGTCGTGTCACCCGCGTCCACCACTATCTCCACGCGGTCACCCTTCATAGATCCAATCCCCCTTCTGCGACGGACCGTTGAGATCTCGCACGGGCCAAGCGACATGGATCCGGCGTCCCCTGACCACTCTTCAAGTTTCCCACCCGGCACTGACAATCGATCGGGCCGCGAGGGCGCGGCCTATGAGCGCACCGGGGCGGGGATCCGTAAGCTGTGCCACGTCAGACGGACGACCGGGCAGCGGGGCGGGGCCTCCCGCCCGCTGGGCAGAGGTGGGGCTCCTCCCACCGCCAGGCAGGGGTGGGGTCTCCCCCACCGTAGGTAGGGGACGGACATGGCGATGATGCGGCTCCGGCGCGAGGATCCGCGTGTCGTCGGCTCGTTCAGGCTTCACCGGCGGCTCGGCGCGGGCGGGATGGGCGTCGTCTATCTCGGTTCGGACCGCCGGGGCCAGCGGGTCGCGCTGAAGGTGATCCGGCCGGATCTGGCGGAGGATCAGGAGTTCAGATCGCGGTTCGCCCGTGAGGTGTCCGCCGCCCGGCGGATCCGCGGCGGCTGTACGGCGCGGCTGGTGGCGGCCGATCTGGAGGCGGAACGGCCGTGGTTCGCCACGCAGTACGTTCCCGGCCCCTCGCTGCACGACAAGGTCGCCGAGGAGGGCATCCTCGCGGCCTCCGAGGTCGCCTCGGTCGGGGCGGCGCTCGCCGAGGGCCTGGTGGCGGTGCACGAGGCCGGTGTCGTGCACCGGGATCTGAAGCCGTCGAACATCCTGCTGTCGCCCAAGGGCCCGCGCATCATCGACTTCGGCATCGCCTGGGCGACCGGCGCGAGCACGCTGACGCACGTGGGTACGGCGGTCGGCTCTCCCGGCTTCCTCGCCCCCGAGCAGGTACGGGGGGTGGCGGTCACCCCGGCCACGGACGTGTTCGCGCTGGGGGCGACCCTCGCCTACGCGGCGACCGCGGACTCCCCTTTCGGGCACGGCGGTTCCGAGGTGATGCTGTACCGCGTCGTGCACGAGGAACCGCATCTGCACGGCGTACCCGACTCGCTCGCCCCGCTGCTGAGCGCCTGTCTGGCCAAGGACCCGGAGGAGCGCCCGAGCACCCTGCAGCTCTCGATGCGGCTCAAGGAGATCGCGGCGCGGGAGGCCCAGGGGCTGCCGGAGGCGCGGCCGCCGGCCCAGCGCGAACGCATCGAGGCGGACCGGCCGACGTCCCGCTACCCGGAACGCCTCGAGCGTACGGAGCGCATGGAGCGGCCCGAACGGCCGGAGCGCGGTGAGCGGCCGGAGCGGCGTACGGGGGGTTCGGGGTCGCGGCCGCAGCCGTCGCGCACCGGGGGTTCGCGCCCGCAGCAGCCGCGCAACTCCCGCCCTCAGGGACGGCAGGGCACCCGGCCCGGAGGGCGGACGACGTCGGGGGGGCGGCGGCCGGCCAACCCGAGGCTGTTGCGGCAGCGGATCATCGTCTTCTTCGTCGTGACGCTGATCGTCGCGCTGGGCATCGCCGCCGCCCAGCAGTTGTGACCCGGGCCCCGGGGGTGGTTCAGGCTCCCGGGCGGCCCGTCGCCACCGCGTAGAACGCCACCGCTGCGGCCGCGCCGACGTTCAGCGAGTCGACGCCATGGGCCATCGGGATGCGCACCCACTCGTCCGCGGCGACCAGCGCCTGGGTGGACAGGCCGTCGCCCTCGGCCCCGAGCATCAGCGCCACCCGTTCCAGCCGGTGCGGTGCGGCCTCGTCGATCGTCGCGGCCTTCTCGTCGGGGGTGAGGGCGAGAAGCTTGAAGCCCGCCTCCCGTACGGCGTCAAGTCCCTTGGGCCAGGCGTCGAGACGGGCGTACGGGACGGAGAAGACCGCACCCATGGAGACCTTCACGGACCGGCGGTAGAGCGGGTCCGCGCAATCCGGGGAGAGCAGGACCGCGTCCATCCCGAGGGCGGCGGCGCTGCGGAAGATCGCGCCGATGTTGGTGTGGTCGTTGACGGACTCCATCACCACGACCCTGCGGGTGGTCCGGAGCAGTTCGTCGGCCGTCGGGAGGGGCTTGCGCTGCATGGACGCGAGAGCGCCGCGGTGCACGTGGTAGCCGGTGACGCGTTCGGCGAGCTCGGGGCTGACCGCGTAAACGGGTGCCGGGAGTTCGTCGATGACATCGCGCATGACGTCGACCCACTTGGCGGAAAGCAGCATGGAGCGCATCTCGTAGCCGGCGTCCTTGGCCCGTCTGATCACCTTCTCGCCCTCGGCGATGAACAGGCCTTCGGCGGGCTCGCGCTTGCGTCGCAGCTCGACGTCGGTCAGCCCCGTGTAGTCGCGCAGACGCGGGTCGTCGGGGTCCTCGACAGTGATGAGATCGGCCACAGGGTGATACTGCCTTCTCCTGGTGGTGGTGCCAACGCCTGGGCAGGAGTCGGTTACTGGGGGTTACGCGGGTGCTGGGGGTTCCGCGGGCCGACGGTGACGACCTCGCCGATGACGATGACGGCCGGCGGACGTACGTCCTCGGCCACGACCGTCTCCGCGACGGTGGCGAGGGTCGCGTCGACACGGCGTTCGGCGGCCGTCGTGCCCTCCTGGATCAGGGCGACGGGAGTGTGCGGGTCACGGCCGTTGGCCGTCAGCGTCTGGGCGATCGCGCCGATCTTGTCGACGCCCATCAGGACGACGAGGGTGCCGCGCAGCCTGGCGAGTGCCGGCCAGTCGACCAGCGAACGGTCATCGTCCGGGGCGACATGGCCGCTGACGACGGTGAACTCATGGGCCACACCGCGGTGGGTGACCGGGATGCCGACGGCTCCGGGCACGCTGATCGAGCTGGAGATCCCGGGGACGACGGTGCACGGGATACCGGCCTGGGCGAGCGCCTCGGCCTCCTCCATGCCGCGGCCGAACACGAAGGGGTCGCCGCCCTTGAGCCGTACGACGGCCTTGCCCGCCTTGGCGTGCTCGATCAGGGCGTTGTTGATGGCCTCCTGGGCCATGTAGCGGCCGTAGGGGATCTTCGCGGCGTCGATCACCTCGACGTGCGGCGGCAGTTCGTCGAGAAGGTCGCGGGGGCCGAGACGGTCGGCGATGACGACATCGGCCTCGGCGAGGAGCCGGCGGCCGCGGACGGTGATGAGGTCCGGGTCGCCCGGACCGCCGCCGACGAGAGCGACGCCCGGGGTCCTGGTGCGGTGGTGCGGGGCGGCGAGGGTGCCGTCGCGCAGTCCTTCGACGATGGCGTCGCGTACGGCGGCGGAGCGGCGCGGGTCACGGCCGGTGAGGACGGCGACCGTCACACCCTCCGACCGTCCGGTCGCGGGGGTCCAGGCGGTCGCGGCACCGGCGTCGTCGGACCGCACGCACCAGGTGCGGGTGCGCTCGGCCTCGGCGGAGGCCTGTGCGTTGGCCTCGGCGTCGGCGGTGGCGATGAGGACGTACCAGGCGTCGGAGAGATCCCCGTCGGCGTACCGGCGCTGCTCCCAGCGGATCTCGCCGGACGCGGCCATGGCCTCGACGGAGGGCGTCGCGGAGGGCGAGACGAGCAGGATGTCCGCACCGGCGGCGATCAGCGCGGGGAGCCGGCGCTGGGCGACCTGCCCGCCACCGACGACGACGACGCGTCGCCCCGAGAGGCGGAGCCCGACGGGGTAGGCGGGGTGCTCGGGCGCGTGCGCTTGCTCGGCCATGGCGGTGGGGACTCCTCGTACCGTACGGAGGTGCGGTCCGCTGCGACGATGAAGCGGCTGGTGGGGCCACGATATCGGGGGGCGGCGAGAGGGTGCCCGGGCGGGCGGCGCGGCTGGGTTGTGACGTCGGCCGAGACCCGGGTTGCGGGTGGGCGGTGCGGCAAGCAGTTGCCGCGCCATGGCGCCGGCGTCGTCGCGCCGGCAGGCGGTGCCGGCTTCGCGCGAGCGCGGGGGCCGGCTGGCGGGCCGGGCCCGCGGAGGTGGCGAGCAGCCGCCGTACTCCGAGGGGTGCTAGCGGCCCCGCGCGGCCGGCGGGCGGACCGGGACACCGGGCACGGTGAGCGGCCGTCGCCCCCACCCGCCCCGCTTCCGCGAGCGCAGCGAGCAACCCGACCCACCGACATCGCGGACGAGGTGAGAGGCACTGACCCGTTTCTCGGCGGCCAACCAGCCCGGGGTGGCTGACAACCGGACCGCCCGGAAACGGCAGGCAGCCGGCGGAGCGCCCCGCGGCGATCCGGGCAGCGCCGCTGCCGTCGCGCCCACAGGCGGGCCCGGCCCTGAGCACGGGCGCCGACGGACCGGGACCGTGTGCGACACCCCCGCCGGCAGACAGGTCCGGCCCGGGCGGCAGACAACCGGCCCCGCAGGCGCGCATCGGCACGCGGGGCCCGGTCCGCGCCCGCAAGGCGGCCGGCAGCCGCCCCAGCAGGCGGGCCCGGCCCTGAGCACGAGCGCCGACAGACCGGGACCGCGAGTTCCCTTGCGACGGGACGACAGACAACCAGCCCCGCAGGCGCGCGCCCCCGGGCCGACGCCCACCGCTCGCATCGGCACGCGGGTCCGGTTCCGGCTCGCAAGGCGGCCGGCAGCCGTCCTCTGCCGTTCGTCGCGCCCGCAGGCGGGACCGGCCCTGAGCACGGGCGCAGACAGACCGGGACGCGTGCGACACCCGCGCCGGCAGACAGGTCCGGCCCAGGCGGCAGACAACCGGCCCCGCAGGCACGCGCCGCCCTGCGGGTCCGTTCCGGGCCCGCGGGGCGGCCGGCATCCGCCCTCTGCCGCCCCGTCGCCCCAGCAGGCGGGACCGGCCAAGCCCAAGGGCCCGGCCCGGGCCCGCCCGCTTTCGCTACTTCTCCGTCACGCCCGCCGAGTCGAACGTCGCCACCTCGTGCATCGCCCTTGCCGCGCTCTGCACCACCGGCAGTGCCAGCAGTGCGCCCGTGCCCTCGCCGAGGCGGAGGTCCAGGTCGACCAGGGGGCGCAGGCCCAGCTTGTTGAGGGCTGCCACGTGGCCCGGTTCCGCGCTGCGGTGGCCCGCGATGCAGGCCGCCAGTGCCTCGGGTGCGACGGCGCGGGCGACCAGGGCCGCCGCTCCCGCCGAGACGCCGTCCAGCACCACCGGCGTACGCAGTGACGCGCCACCCAGGATGAAGCCGACCAGAGCCGCGTGCTCCAGGCCGCCGACCGCGGACAGGACGCCGATCGGGTCCGCGGGGTCCGGCGCGTGGAGGTCCAGCGCGCGGCGGACGACGTCGACCTTGCGCGCGTGCATCTCGTCGTTGATGCCCGTGCCGCGGCCCGTGATCTCGCCCGGGTCGATGCCGGTGTAGACGGAGATCAGCGCCGCCGACACCGTCGTGTTGGCGATGCCCATCTCGCCGGTGAGCAGCGCCTTGTTGCCCGCCGCGACCAGGTCCCGCGCCGTCTCGATGCCGACCTCGACCGCCGCGAGGACTTCCTCACGGGTCAGCGCAGGGCCGGTGGTGAAGTCCGCCGTGCCGGCGCGCACCTTGCGCGGCAGCAGTCCGGGCGTCGCGGGCAGGTCGGAGGCGACTCCGACGTCCACGACGCAGACCTCGGCGCCGACCTGGTTGGCGAAGGCGTTGCAGACCGCTCCCCCGCCGAGGAAGTTCGCGACCATCTGGCCGGTCACCTCCTGGGGCCAGGCCGTGACCCCCTGCGCGTGCACCCCGTGGTCTCCGGCGAAGATCGCGACGGCCGCGGGCTCGGGGATCGGCGGCGGGCACATCCGGGAGAGTCCGCTCAGCTGCGCGGAGATGATCTCCAGCATGCCGAGCGCTCCGGCCGGCTTCGTCATCCGCTTCTGGCGCTCCCACGCCTCGCCGAGCGCCTTGGCGTCCAGCGGGCGGATGTTGGTGACGGTCTCCTGGAGCAGATCGTGCGGGTCCTCGCCGGGCAGGGCGCGGCGGCCGTACGTCTCCTCGTGGACGACCCACGACAGCGGCCGGCGCTTGGACCAGCCCGCCTGCATCAGCTCGGGCTCCTCCGGGAACTCGTCGACGTAACCGACGCACAGGTACGCCACGACTTCGAGGTGTTCGGGCAGTCCGAGCGCGCGCACCATCTCACGCTCGTCGAAGAAGCTGACCCAGCCGACACCGAGCCCTTCCGCGCGGGCCGCGAGCCAGAGGTTCTCGACCGCGAGGGCCGAGGAATACGGCGCCATCTGCGGCTGCGTGTGACGGCCGAGCGTGTGGCGTCCCCCGCGCGTCGGGTCGGCGGTGACGACGATGTTGACCGGGGTGTCGAGGATCGCCTCGATCTTCAGTTCCTTGAACTGCTTGGCCCGGCCCTTCGGCAGCGACTTGGCGTACGCCTCACGCTGGCGCTGGGCGAGTTCGTGCATCGAACGCCGGGTCTCGGCGGAACGGATGACGACGAAGTCCCACGGCTGCGAGTGACCCACGCTGGGCGCGGTGTGCGCGGCCTCCAGGACGCGCAGCAGCACCTCGTGCGGGATGGGGTCGGAACGGAAGCCGTTGCGGATGTCCCGGCGCTCGCGCATCACGCGCAGTACGGCCTCGCGCTCGGCGTCGTCGTAACCGGGCGCGGGCCCGTTGTCGGCGGCGACCGGTTCGGGCCCGGCGACCGGAAGGGTCTCCTCCGGTACGGGCTCGGCCGCGGGGTCCTGGACGGACATGGGCTGGGACTCCTGTACGGCCTCGGCGTCCGGCTCCGGCACGGGCTCGGGCTCCGGCGCGGCGTCGGTCACCTCTTCCGCGTGCTGGACGACGACGTGCTCCGAGGCCTCGCGCGGCGCGGGCACCATGACCCCGGCGTCGGCCTCCACCTCTGCTTCGGGCTCCGCCGGGTGCTCGATCGCCGCCACGGGCTCGGCGGACGGAACCTCGTCGACCGGTTCCGCCTGCGCGGGTACGGACACGGTCCCCACCTCGGCCTCAGGCGCCTCATGGAGGGCCTCCGGCGACGCGGAGACAGGCTCCTCCACCACGACCTCCGGTGTCGCGACCGGCTCCGGCTCGGCCGCCTGTTCCGGGACGACGGCGACCGGCGTGGGCGCCAGGTGCTGATCGTCGGGCAGCGAGCCCTCGACCGGCACGAAGTGTCCCTCGGACGACTGCTCCGGCGCGGGCTCGGGCAGCGCTTCGGGCTGCTGCTCCGCCTCCTGCTCCGGTACCGGCGTTTCCGCCACCGGCGCTTCCGCCACCGGCATCTCCGCCACCGGCATTTCCGTCACCGGCGCTTCCGCCACCGGCATCTCCGCCACCGGCGCTTCCGTCGCGACCGGTGTGACAGAGGCGTCCGCTGTGACAGGCGAGGGCTCCGGGACGACCGTTTCTGCTGGTACCGGATCCGGGGTCCGGAGCTGCGGGGCCTGGGGCTGGGGAACCTGCGGCTGCGGGTTCCAGGGCGCCCCCGCCTGCGGCGGGATCTCCCCCAGCTGCGGACCCGGCAGCGGGGCGCCGTTCTCGTCCCGCGGAATGTCCAGGTACTCCGGGCCCGTGGTGGCCGGTCCGGGATTGTTCTGCACGGTCAGGGGGTGCGGAGGCATGCCCGCGGGACCGCGGTCGGCCAGGGAGCGGACGACACCGCCGGAGGTGTCGGGCATCGGCGGGCCCATGTGCAACGGACGCCGCGCCGGCGGAGGCGTCGGGGTCGCGGACGACGGCGGGATGCGGACGCCTCGGAGGTCGACGGAGCCCGAGTGACGGCCTCCGGCCTCGTGCGCACCGGTTTCGTGCTCGACGGCAGCACGCGCCGCGGCTTCGTGAACCGCCGTCTGGGAAGCGGCCTCGTGGGAAGCCGCCCCACGCGTGCTGTCGTGTGCGTTCGCCTGCCCGTTCTCCGCGGCCTCGTACAGGCCCGCAGCCGGCTCGCCCCCGAACGCCGCCTGGAAGTTCTCGGCGAGGGCGGACTGCTGCGCCGAGGCCACCGGGCCGAGACCCTGCCCCGGACCGGCGGCGGGCTGTATGCCCGTCACCGCGTGGTCGGGAGCGCCGGAGAAGCCGGGGGTTCCCGGATCCGCCGGGGCGTCGAAGCCCGGGCTGCCCAGATCCGTCGGAGCGGCGAAGGCGCCTCCCGCCTGCGGGGCGCTGCCGTACTCGGCCATCGGCTGGTCGGAGGCGTAGTGCTCGGCCAACGGCGCCTGGGTCATCCGGTGCGCGGGGGCGGCGAACTGCTCGGCCACCGGCGCCGGCGCATGGCCCGTCGCGCCGTGGTGCGTCGGTGCGGCCGGCACGGACTGCGGGTCGCTCCACGCGCCCTGCGCCCCCGGCATGAGCAGCAGATCGTCCTCTTCGGAATGGGTCTCGGACGGGTCCTGGAAGGTGTACGCACCGGGGATGCCCGGCTGCTCCACCACGCCCGCGTTCTCGGGCATTCCCTCGCCCGGGATCTGGCCGGTGTCAGTCATGCATACCCCTCGCCCATCGCTTGTGATCCTTCCCCGTCGCCCGGGGCGCCCGGCGCCGCGCACCTGACGCCCGTCAACAAGAACGAGCGGGTGCGCCGCGCGGCACGATGCCCCACGGACTCACAGCATTCTCGCGGCCGTTCGCGGCCATGGCACGGAGATCCGGCACGGTCCGCTGTGGGCTGCGCCACGTTGCGCGTCCCCCGGTTCCGACGTACCACATACCGGAGCCAAAGCGACCCCATTTTCCGGACATTGACGAACGAAGCGACGAACGTCCGGGCGCGGTACAACGATCGGCCAGCCTACCCCGCGGCCCTCGGCGGCGGGTCAGTGGGCGCGGTCGGGCTGCCGTCCGGAGAGCAGGAAGACGACGGACCGTTCGCGCTCCGCCCAGCCCTCGGGGTCCAGTTCGACGCTCTGGAGGAGCGCGCATTCGACGATGTATCCGCCGGCGGCGAGTGCCTCGCCGATCGCCTCGGCCTCGTCACGGGTCGACGCGTGGGTGACGATGCGTTCCGGCCGCCGGTCGGCGCAGGCGGTGACGACGGGGACCCCGCCGCCCCCGATCCGTACGACATCGGGTTCGGGCAGCCGCTCCAGCACATGGGGTGCCTGGGCGTTCACGATCTGCATCTGGACGCCGGCGCCGCGTGCGGCAGCGTCGGTACGGGCGCAGTTGCGCGCGTCGGCGTCGACGGCGATCACCGCGGCACCGAAGCGGGCCGCCTCGGCGGCGAGGGCGCCGCTGCCGCAGCCGATGTCCCAGACGAGGTCGCCGACACGGGGCCCGAGGCGGGCCAGTTGGGCGGCGCGCAGCTGCTCCGACTCCCCCTCGCCTCCGCTCTCCCGCTCGTCGCCGTCCTGCGCGTAGGACTCGGTGGGCAGCGCCCAGCCGCGCGTCCCGGACGGATAGCCGGGCTCGCGGCCCGCGATCCAGCCGCTGCCCTGGACGGTGGTGCTGCCCGTGCCGCCGATGACGATCACGACGTTGGGGTCGCGCCACACGTGGTCGGCGGCCTTGTCGGAGGTGAGGACGGTGACCTGCTCGCGGTCGGTGCCCAGCTCCTCGCAGATGACGAAGGTGCGGTGGACGCCTTCCAGCAGGAGGGCGAGCTCGGCGGGGCCCGCGCCCGGGGAGGTGAGGACGGCGACCTTGGTGTGTGCGCGGCAGACGTTGACGGCGCGTCGCAGGGTACGGCTGTGGGCGACGACCACCTGGGCGTCGTCCCAGGGCATCCCCGCGCGGGCGAAGGCGGTGGCGACGGAGGAGACGCCGGGCACGACCTCGACCTCCAGGCCGTGCTCGGGGGCCCGCAGGGTGCGGACGACGCCGAAGAAGCCCGGGTCGCCGTCGGCGAGGACGACGGCGCTGCCACGGTGGACCGCGATCCGCCTGGCGGCGAGGTCGACACTGCCGAGCCGGATGCGCTCGGCGTCCCGTGGCACCTCCGGGAGCGCGAGATGGTGGGCCGCCCCGGCCACCAGCGTGGCGGCGGAGAGGGCGGACCTGGCCGCGGCGGTGAGGGGCGAACCGTCCCAGCCGATCACCGTGACGCGGTCGGCCATCGTCGTCAGTCTCCCTGGTGGTGTCGCAGGTGGTGCAGGGCGTGCCCGTACGGGCACGCCGAGGCTACCTGGGGTACGCACTCACTGAATCAGCCGGGGCCCGGGCAGTTCCAGTCGGCGGTCAGTTCCAGTCGGTGAACGATGCGTAGCCGGAGTCCGCCAGCTGGTCCGTGACGCCTTCGAGGTCCTCGGACAGCAGGCTCCAGACGATCAGGTCGGTGCGGATGTCGGCCCAGCCGCCGTCGGCCGTCTGTGTCCGCGCTATCCAGGCGTTCCGCAGGACACCCTCGCTGATGCAGCCGATCTTCTGGGCGACCTGCTGGGAGGCGGTGTTGTCGGCGGGGGTGCGCAGTTCCATGCGTTCGAAGCGCTGTACACGGAACAGCCACTGGGCCATGGCCAGGACGGATTCGGTGGCGTATCCCTCGCCGCGCGCCCAGGGGGCGGTGACATAGGCGACCTCGGTGGCGAGTGTGCGCCAGTCGGTGTTCCGCAGGTGCACCATGCCGACGAGCCGCTGAGTGAGGAATTCGGTGACGGCCAGGGCGATCCCGCGGCCTTGTGTACGTTCAGAAGGAGCGATCCTGCGCACCCAGCGCTCGGCGTCCGTCGTGGTGTACGGCTGGGGCACGGACGTCCAGGCCGTGACCATCTCGTCGTTCATCATCTCGGTGAGCGCCGGGATGTCGGCCTCTTCGAAGGGGCGCAGCACCAACCGCTCCGTGCTGATGGACACGTCCGGGAAGGTGGTAGTCATGCGCGCTCCGTAACCAGGGGCCTGCTGAAAAGCCCAGCATGCAGCATGACGCGCCGGAACTGCACCACAGGGTCCCGGACTTGAGCAGGGGGCGGGAATGCCGACGGGCCCCGCACCCCCGTGAGGGAAGTGCGGAGCCCGCGGGACCGCGACGGCCCGAAGCCCGGCTTCCGGATCGTGCCGGGCTCGCGGGCCCGAGCCGGGGGCCCAGGGCCTCTCGATCGGTTCTTGCCGGGCTCGCGTGCACGGCCCGGGGTCTAGCCCGCGGCGGCCGGCAGGACGGAGCCCTTGTAGGTGTCCTGGATGAACTTCTTCACCTCGGGCGAGTGCAGCAGCGTGACGAGCTTCTTCACCCGCGGATCGTCCTCGTCGCCCTTCTTCACGGCGAGGACGTTGGCGTACTCGTTGCCCTCGGCGCTCTCCAGCAGCACGGCGTCCTTCTTGGGGTCGAGCCCCGCGTCGAGCGCGTAGTTGCTGTTGATCACCGCCGCGTCCACGTCACCGAGGACACGCGGCAGCTGCGCCGGCTCCAGTTCCTTGAACTTCAGCTTCTTCGGATTGGACGTGATGTCCGCGGGGTCGGCGGTGACGCCGGCCCCCTCCTTGAGCGTGATGACCCCCTGGGAGGCCAGCAGCAGGAGCGCCCGGCCCTCGTTGGTGGTCTCGTTCGGCACGGCGACGGTCGCACCCGCGGGCAGCTCGGCGATGTCGTCGAGCTTCTCGGCGTACACCCCCATCGGAGGCAGATAGGCCTCGGTGACGGGGACGAGGTCGGTGCCCTTCGTCGTGTTGAAGTTCTCCAGGAACGGGGCGTTCTGGTACAGGTTCGCGTCCAGCTGCCCTTCCGCGAGTGCGGTGTTGGGCAGGACGTAGTCCGTGAACTCCTTGACCTGGAGGTCCAGGCCCTCCTTCTCGGCGAGGTCCTTGGCGATGAAGTCGAGTACCTCACCGGCCGGCACGGCGGTGGCGCCGACGACGAGGGTCTTCGCGTCACCGCCGCCCTTGCCCGGTCCCGAACCGCACGCCGTCAGCGCCAGGGCGAGTGCCCCGGTCGCGGCGACGGCCGCGATGGCCCGCTTGCGCATGGTGTGCTCCCTGTCGTGTCGTACGGGCTGTGGTGGTCGTCCGGGCCGGTCAGACGGCCGGGACCACGGAGCCCTCGTACGTGTCCTCGATGAACTTCTTCACCTCGGGCGACTTCAGCAGCTTGGCGAGCTTCACCACGCGCGGGTCCTTCTCGTTGCCCTTCTTGACCGCGAGGAAGTTGCCGTACGGATTGCCCTTGGCGGACTCGAGGACGAGGGAGTCGTCCTTGGGGCTGAGCTTGGACTCCACGGCGTAGTTGCCGTTGATCACGGCGGCGTCGACGTCGTCGAGCGAGCGCGGCACCTGGGCGGCCTCGATCTCCTTGAACTGGATCTTCTTGGGGTTCTCGGCGATGTCCTTGGGCGTCGCGTCGTTGCCCGCGCCGGCCTTGAGCTTGATGACGCCGTTGAGGGCGAGCAGCTTGAGGGCGCGCGCCTCGTTGGTGGTGTCGTTCGGCAGCGCGACCGTGGCGCCGTTCTTCAGGTCGGCGATCTTCTTGACCTTGTTGGAGTACAGGCCGAGGGGCTCCAGGTGCACCGTGGCGACGGGCACGATGTGCGTGCCGTTCTTCTTGTTGAAGTCGTCGAGGTACGGCTTGTGCTGGAAGTAGTTGGCACCCACCTCACCGCTCTCGGTGGCCGTGTTCGGCGTCACGTAGTCGGTGAACTCCTTGACCTCCAGCTTGAGGCCGTCCTTCGCCGCGAGGTTGTCCTTGACGTAGTTCAGGATCTCGGCGTGCGGGACGGAGCTCGCGGCGACGACGAGCGGAGCGTCGGCGTCGGCGGAGGAACCGGAGTCGGAGCCGCAGCCGGAGAGCCCGAGGGTGAGGGCTCCGGCGGCCAGGACGGCGGTGGTGATCTTGGCGGTGTTACGCACGAAAAGTGCCTTTCTCCATGGGTGGTACGACCCTGGTGGGGTCATGGGGGGTCAGGAAGTCTTGGTGGGTTCCGCGGTCGCGGTGGCGGGCTTGAGGATCCGCAGCCGGGGCGCCGAGCTGCCGCGTCCGCGCTGGTGCAGACCGCGGGCCGCGTAGTCGCCGGCGAACTGGATGAGGGAGATGACGACGGCGAGGATGGCCACCGTGATCCACATCAGTTCGGTCTCGAAGCGCTGGTAGCCGTAGCGGATGGCGATGTCGCCGAGTCCGCCCGCGCCGACCGTTCCGGCCATCGCCGAGTAGCCGATGAGCGCGACGATCGTCGTGGTGGCGCTGGAGATCAGCGACGGCAGCGACTCGGGCACCAGCACCTTGCGGACGACCGTCCAGGTGCTGCCGCCCATCGACTGCACGGCCTCGACCAGTCCTCCGTCGACCTCGCGGACGGCGGTCTCCACGAGCCGGGCGAAGAACGGGATGGCACCGATCGCCAGGGGCACGATGGCGCCCTCCCGGCCGATGGTGGTGCCGGTCAGCGCCTTGGTGAAGGGCATCAGCGCGACCATGAGGATGATGAACGGCATCGAGCGCGTGACGTTCACGATCTGGCCGATCACCTTGTTCAGCAGGGAGCTGCTGAGCAGGCCGCCGCGGTCCGTGAGGACGAGGACGACACCGAGCGGCAGTCCGCCGACGACGGCGATGAGGGTGGACCAGCCCACCATGTAGAGGGTGTCCCAACAGGCCTGCTCCAGCAGGGGCTGCATCTCCGACCAGGTCACTTGGCACCGTCCTTCACAAGCTCGCCCGTAACGGCCTCGTCGGCCACCTCGACCTGGAGTCCCTGCTCGCGCAGGAATCCGATCGGTACGACGTTCTCCTCGAACCGGCCGGGCAGCTCGATCCGCATCCGGCCGACCTGCCGGCCAGCGACCGTGTCCATCGCGGCGCCGAGGATCGAGATGTCGATGTTGTACGTACGGGAGAGCTGCGAGATCACCGGACGGGTGGCGGCCTCACCGTGGAAGGTGACGTCGACGACCGTGCGGTCGAGGCCCGAGGCGTCGCCGCTGACCGGGAAGAGCGCGGCGGCCAGCTCGGAGCCCGGGGTGGCGAGCAGCTCGCTGACGGTGCCGGACTCGATGATGCGGCCCTGTTCCATCAGGGCCGCGGAGTCGCAGACCGTCTTGACGACGTCCATCTCGTGCGTGATGAGCAGGACCGTCAGTCCCAGCTGGCGGTTGAGGTCGCGCAGCAGATGGAGGATGGAGCGGGTGGTCTCCGGGTCGAGCGCGCTGGTGGCCTCGTCGGAGAGCAGCACCTTGGGGTCGCCGGCGAGGGCCCGGGCGATGCCGACCCGCTGCTTCTGGCCGCCCGAGAGCTGGCTCGGGTAGGCCTTGGCCTTGTCGGCGAGGCCGACGAGGTCGAGGAGTTCGAGCGCCTTGCGGGAGCGTTCCCGGCCGGAGATGCCGAGGATCTCCAGCGGCAGTTCCACGTTGTCCTGCACGGTGCGCGAGGACAGCAGGTTGAAGTGCTGGAAGACCATGCCGATACGGCTGCGGGCTTCGCGCAGCTGCTTGCCCGCCCGCGGTCCGCGGCCGGCGAGAGCGGTGAGGTCCTTACCGGCCACGGTCACGGTGCCGGCGGTGGGACGTTCCAGGAGGTTCACGCAGCGGATGAGCGAGGACTTGCCGGCGCCGCTCTGGCCGATGACGCCGTACACCTCGCCCTCCTCGACGTGGAGATCGACGCCGTCCAGGGCGGTGACCTCGCGTCCTCGCGAGCGGTAGACCTTGGTCAGGCCCGTAGTGGTGATCACAGGGATATCCGTCACTGTCGAGTGCACGGCAGGGGTGTCGCCGGGCACGGGGCATTCACATTCGGAAAGCGGCACGGATTCGTTCCGGAGCACGGAACGGGAAAAGTGCGCGGGGGCAGGCGTGGTCCATGGCTATGGACGCGGTGTCTGCGGTCTCACTTCGGGGCGCGAAACAACGGCAGGGGCCCTCAGAAGGCGCACATTCGACACATACAACGAGCACCGGGCGTCGTGATCGCCTCGGTCGCAAGGGTGCGGCTGCTCGTCGTGGTCATGGCGGCAAGTAAACCAGACCGTCACACCGGACGATCACAGCCGTCCGAATAGCGGACAGCCCTGATACGGAAAATGGACGGAGTCACTCCGCTGCGGTGATCTCCAGGCCGGCCCCGCTGACCTGCGCAGACACCGCCGAGAGGTCACGGACGACGACATCGGCCAGCAGCTCGGTCGCCGCGTGCGTTGTGGTCAAGGCCACGGTTCGCATGCCTGCGGCCCGCCCCGCGGTCAGTCCCGCCGGGGCGTCCTCGAAGACCACACAACCCTCCGGCCGCACCCCGAGCCGGCGCGCGCCGAGCAGGAAGGGCTCCGGGTCCGGCTTGCCCCGGGTGATGTCGTCCGCGGCGATGAGGTTCTTGGGCCGGATGCCGACCTCTTCGAGCCGCGCCTCGGCCAGCCGCCGCGTCGCGGAAGTGACGACCGCCCAGCGGTCGGCGGGCAGGCTGTCCAGGAGTTCGGCGGTGCCGGGCAGGAGCACGACTCCCCCGGCGACGTCCTCGACCTCCAGCTGCTCGATACGGGCCACGGCCTCGGGGACCACCGCGGCGGGCAGCAGGTCGGCGGCTATCTCCACGGCGGGACGGCCGTGCAGCTCGACGCGGGCGAAGTCCTCCGCGGTGATGCCGTACTCCCGCGCCCAACGGGTCCAGCAGCGGTACACCGACTCCATCGAGGAGACGAGGGTTCCGTCGTTGTCGAACAGCAGGGCTTCGGCGGGGATCTTCATGCTCCCGACCCTACGGGGCGCACCGGGGCCGCTCGCATCGGGCCTTTTGGCCCGTAATACGCTCGGGCCATGCTTGACGCCCTGACGGTCGCGGTCGCCGTGACCGCGCTCGCTCTCGCCGCCTGGTGCGGCTTCGCCGCCTATCGCGATCAGCCGACCAAGGACTGGCACTTCATCGGCATGGCCGTGGTGACCGTCCTCGCGCTGGCGCAGCTGGTGGTGGGCATCGTGCAACTGGCGCGCGGGCAGGAGGCGCACGAGGGCAACACGATCTTCGTCGCGTATCTCATCGGCTCGTTCCTCTCGGTCCCGGCCGCCGGGTTCCTGTCACTGACGGAGCGGACCCGCTGGGGGTCGGCGACCGTCGCGGCCGGGGCCGTGGTCCTCGCGGTACTCGAAGTACGGCTCTACGACATCTGGGGAGGCTGACGATGGCCGAGCCCGTCACCGGCGAGAAGAGCGGCCGGCAGGAGCGGACCACGCTGGTCCAGGGCCCCGGACTGCTGCTGGTGTGGCTGTACGGAGTGATGTCGGTCGGCGCGGTGTCGCGCTCGGTCTACCAGATCCTCACCGACTTCGGCAGCGCCCCGCTGGCGCACGTGCTCTCCGCCGTCGCCGCCGTGGTGTACGCGTTCATCACCTACACCCTGGTCCGCGGCGGGGAGAAGGCCCGCAGGGCGGCGCTGGTGTGCTGCGCCGCCGAGCTCGCGGGTGTCCTGATCGTCGGTACCTGGACGGTGCTGGATCCGTCCGCCTTCCCCGACTCGACGGTCTGGTCGGAGTACGGCATGGGCTATCTCTTCATCCCGGTGCTGCTGCCGGTCACCGGCATGCTGTGGCTGCGCCGCTCACGCAGGCAGCCCACGTAGGGAGTGTCCGCCGCGGACACGGCCTACGCGGGCTGCCCGGGCACTATGCGCTGGCGACGAACTCCCGTGCGGCCGCTTCCTTCTGGAGCGTGACCAGCGTGAGTCTCGGGCCCACCTGCTCGCTGGAGACCTGTACATATCCGCGGCTGCGGTAGAGCCGGAGGTTGCTCTCGCTGCGGTGGCCGGTGAACAGCTGGAAGCGCTTGGCCGCGGGCTCCGCGGCGAAGCCCTTCTCGATCGCGTCGAGCAGCCGGCCGCCGAGACCGTGGCGCTGCATCCGCGGGTGCACGATGAGTTTGGCGATCCGGGCCGTCCCCTCCTCGTCGACCCGGCCGCGCACGGAGGCGATCACCTCGTCACCGAGCCTGGCCACCAGGGCGTGGCCCTGGTCGATCTCGGCCCGCAGATCGTCGAGTGACTGGGTGAGAGGCTCGATGCCGTAGTCCCCGTAGAGCTCGGCCTCGGCCTGGTAGCACAGATACTGCAGCTTGAGGATCTGCTCCGCGTCCTGTGCTCTCGCCGCTGAGATGGTCACGCTCATGCCCATGTGCGCACGCCTCCCGCTCACCTGTCCGCCGGTTGTCTACCGCTCCTTTCCCCCATGTTCAGGAGCCGCAACCTCTGTCGTGAGCATTCTGCGCAGGCATCCCAGGCAACGGGAACGCATCGGCCCCAGACTTCCTTGTGAGATACCCAACTCCCCTGCGATTTCCCGGTAGGTGGGGTCCTCGGGCGACAACATCGCAGTCAGCAGTCGGGGACAGCTCCCGGGAGTGCGGGCCACGGCCTCCCGTAGGGTCCGGCGGCGTTCGGCGCGCAGCGCCGCCCGTTCCGGTCCGCCGGCCGGATCGGCCGGATCGGCCGAGAACTCTGCGCCGTACGGACGCTCCCGTGCGGCCGTGCGCCGGGCGCGCCGCGCCTCGGCCCGTACCGCGGACCTGACCCAGCGGGCCGCGTCCGGCGGTGGTCCGCCACCGTCGAGTTGTTCGAACAGCCGCACCCACACGGCCTGTTCCAGATCGCCCGCGTCCATCGCCGCACCGAGGGCCTCGGCCGTCGCCTCCGCGCTCACCAACGGACGCAGGGCGCTGACGACATCAGCCGCGGAGTCATCGAGAAGCGTCATGCCCGGCGGGACGCGCTGTGGAGCGGCGACGGTTGCCCCGCGGGCGCGCAGTCACCCGTACGGGCGGACAGGGCCTGCCCCCGCCGTACGCAGGGGCAGGCCGGTTCCCCGGGTCAGCCGCGGAAGTCCGCGGCGGCCAGCAGTCCGGTGTCGGCGTTGTCGGTGAAGATGCCGTCGATGCCGGTCTCGAAGTAGACCTTGAACGCGCCGAACGCGTCGCCGTAGGCGTTCGGGTCGCTGCCGCGCCGGAAGTCCGCGGGCAGGAAGCTGTTCTCGTTCCGCATGGTGTACGGGTGGAGGATCAGGCCCTTGGCGTGCGCGTCCCGCACCAGCGTCGTCGTTTTGGTCAGCTTCCCGTTGGCGTCCCTCGGGATGATGAGGTCGACCCACGGGCCGATGCCCTGGGCGAACGACGCGATCCACTTCAGACCCTCGGGCTTGACGAGGTCGGCGACCGTACGCGGGTCCCCCGCCGTCACGAAGTCCCAGGGGCGGGTGTTCGCGGCGTCGAAGAGCACCACGCGCGGCGAGTCGACGAGCTTCGCCATCCGCTGCATGCTGCTCGGCTCGAACGACTGGAGGAACACGGGCGAGTTGCGGCGGTCGCGCCCGTAGCGGCGCAGCAGCTTGGCGAGCCGCTCCTCCAGCCCGAGGCCGATGCCCCGGAAGTACGTGGGGTGCTTGGTCTCGATGTGCAGCCACACCGGCCGGCCCCGACGACGGCCCTCGGTCTCGGCCCAGCGCAGCACCTCCTCGAAGGAGGGCACGGCCCACCGGCCGTCGTAGAGCGTGTTCTCCTGCCGGACGGCCGGGATCCGCTCCTTCGCACGCAGCGTCTTGAGCTCGGCGAGCGTGAAGTCCTCGGTGAACCAGCCCGTGAGGCTCACCCCGTCGACGCTCTTCGTCGTTTTCCGCGCGGCGAATTCGGGATGGTTCGCCACATCCGTGGTACCCGTGATGTCGTTCTCGTGACGGCATACGAGATGGCCGTCCTTGGTGGGCACCAGGTCCTGCTCGATGACGTGCGCGCCCATGTCGAGCGCCAGCTGGTACGAGCCGAGCGTGTGCTCGGGCCGGTAACCACTGGCGCCGCGGTGGGCGATGACCGTCGGATACGGCAGGTCCTTGTATCCGCCGTGACCGCCGTGCCGTTCGGCAGCCCCGGACGGCGTGGCGGTGGCGCCGACACCGAGGGCTGCCGTGCCGAGTACCGCCGCTCCGAGAACAGTCCGGCGAGCCGGGCTTCCGTCCGAACCCTGCGTCATCGAGGTACCTCCATGTGATGTCCCGCACCTGTCGAGAGTCGCCCGATCGTAGGCAGCTACGCCTTACATACGGCAGACCCTGGACGAACACGCCGGAAACACACGTCAACACTGCGTATCCGCTCCGTGAACCCGATGTGCGGTGGGGACAAGCCGCGAGTATCGTCCTCACCTGCACAGACTTGGCCGTCCACTACCGTCCGTCCCTGAGACCGGAGGACCCGTTGTCCCGCTTGTCGCTCATCAAGGCCGTCCTAGGACCCTTCCTGCGCCTGATGTTCCGTCCACGGGTGGAGGGCACGGAGAACATTCCGGGCACCGGTCCTGTCATTCTCGCCGGCAACCACCTGACGTTCATCGACTCGATGATCCTGCCGTTGGTGTGCGCCCGTCCGGTGTACTTCATCGGCAAGGACGAGTACGTGACGGGCAAGGGACTCAAGGGCCGGGCCATGGCCTGGTTCTTCACGGGCTGCGGGATGATCCCCGTCGACCGCGACGGCGCCAACGGCGGAGTGGCGGCACTGATGACCGGACGGCGCGTGCTGGAGGAGGGCAGGATCTTCGGCATCTACCCCGAGGGCACCCGCTCCCCCGACGGCCGGCTGTACCGCGGCCGCACCGGCATCGCCCGCCTCACGCTGATGACCGGCGCGCCGGTGGTCCCGTTCGCGGTGATCGGCACGGACAAGCTCCAGCCGGGCGGCGCGGGCCTGCCGCGTCCGGGCCGGGTGACGATCCGCTTCGGTGAGGCGATGGAATTCTCGCGGTACGAGGGCATGGACCGCGACCGTTATGTGCTGCGGGCGGTGACGGACTCGGTGATGACCGAGGTCATGGAGCTGTCGGGCCAGGAGTACGTGGACATGTACGCCACGAAGGCGAAGGCCGCCTGAGAGCGCCGAGGGCTTCCGGGGGCGCTGCGAACCGCACCGCGGCAGGGCGCCGTTGACCGGGTGAGCCGGCAGCCGCACGACGTACGACGACGGGCCGGGACCTGCTGAGGTCCCGGCCCGTCGTCGTACGTCGTGCCGCGCGCACTCGCCCTGCGTCAGTGCTCGATGCCGCTTTCGAGGCGCTGGCCGCGCAGCAGGAACCATGCCGCGATCGCCGTCGCGAACAACACGGCCGAGCCCACCGCGCCCGCCACGTGGAACCCCTCCGTGAACGCGTTCTGCACCGAGGTGAGCAGCGCCTCGCCCTGATGCGCGGGCAGCCCCTCGGCCACCTCCACGGCGCCGCCGAGCGAGTCCCGGGCCGCTTCCGCCGCACCGGCCGGCACGTCCTGCGGGACGGTGAAGTCCCGGTAGACGCCGGTCACGACGGTGCCCAGCAGGGCGATGCCGAGCGCCGCACCCAGTTCGTACGCCGTCTCGGAGACGGCCGACGCGGCGCCCGCCTGCTCCTTGGGCACCGTGGACAGGATGACGTCCGCGGTCACGGTGAACGCGAGTCCCGCACCCAGTCCGCCGATGAACAGGGCCACGCCGAGCATCAGCGCGGAGGTGTCGGCCGTCAGCAGTGTGCAGGCCGCGAGGGCGAGACCGACGGCCGCCAGCCCCGTCGAGACGGCGCTGCGCACGGAAGCGCGGCGCGCCGCGTAGCCGGCGAGCAGGCCGGCACCCACCGCTCCGATCGCCGCCGGCAGTTCGATGAGCCCGGCCTCCAGGGGCGAGCGCCCCTGGACGAGCTGGAGGAACTGCGAGAGGAAGAACACCAGTCCGGACAGGCCGAGAATGGTCAGCAGGTCCGCCAGTACCGCGCCGGAGAAGCCCTTGTGGTGGAACAGGCGTACGTCCAGGAGCGGTGAGGGCAGCGTCAATTGCCGTCGTACGAACCAGACGAGTGCGGCGATACCGATGACCGCGGCCCCGCACGTGTCCGGGCGCAGGCCGTGGACGGTCGCCTCCTTGACGGCGTACACGACGGCGACGATGCCGATCAGCGAGAGGGCGACGCTGATGAGGTCCCAGGGGCCGGGGTCGGGGTTGCGCGACTCGGGGAGCAGCTTGATGCCGACGACCACCAGCACCGCCATGACGGGCAGATTGATGAGGAAGACCGAGCCCCACCAGAAGTGCTCCAGCAGGAACCCGCCGACGACGGGCCCGACCGCGGCGCCCGCCGACGCGGCGGCGCCCCAGATGCCGACCGCGACGCTGCGCTCCTTGGGGTCGTGGAAGATGTTGCGGATCAGGGCCAGCGTGGAGGGCATCAGCGTGGCACCGGCGATGCCGAGGAGCGCGCGGGCCAGGATCATCATCTCGGGGCTGGACGCATAGGCGTTGAGCACCGACACCGCGCCGAACGCGACCGCGCCGGTCAGCAGCAGCTTCTTGCGGCCGATGCGGTCGCCGAGGCTGCCCATGGAGACGAGCAGGCCGGCGATGACGAACGAGTAGACGTCGCCGATCCACAGCAGCTGGGTGCCGGACGGCTTCAGGTCCTCGCTGAGGTAGGGGGTCGCGAGGCCGAGCACGGTGGCGTCGACCGCGACGAGCAGCACCGCCAGAACCAGGACTGACAGGGCGAGCCACCGGCCGGGTGCGCGCACGGTCTCGTGTGCCGTCGCCCGCTGGTCGGTTGTGCTCATTTCTCCACGCTCCGTCGTGCGCCGCCGAGCAGCAGCTCGGCGATCATGAATTGGTAGTCCTTGCCGGCGACGCGGCCGTCCTGCACCGCCCAGGCGCACGAGCCGATCAGCCCGTACAGCGCCTCGGTGAGCCAGGCAGGGGTGAGGTCGATGCGGAAGTCGCCCTCGTCCTGGCCGCGGCGGAACAGCGCCGAGACCCGGGCGTCGAGCCTGGCCCAGCCCTCGTTGACCTCTTCGCCCTCGAACAGCTGGTTCTCGGTGACGAGGAAGGCGAGCAGTCCCGCACTCGGCTCGGTCGCGGCGATGAGCCGGCGCAGCGCCTCGGGAGCCGGTCCCTCCGCGAGGCGGGCGGCGTCGAGGGCCGTCTCGAACTCCCGGATCCCGAGGTCCTCGAGCGCCCGCACCAGCGCCTCCCGCCCGGCGAAGTGCCGGTGCAGGGTGGCGCGTCCGATGCCGGCGGCCCTGGCGACCTCGTCCATCGTCGACGTCGCCTTACGGGAGAGGAGGCCGGCGGCGGTCCGCAGTACCTGCTCACGATCCACAGTCATGAGACAAGCATAAACCATATGAGACATCATTGTCTCATTCCTGCGTCGGGTGCCCCTTTCCGCAGGTGCCGAGACTGCACCACCGGCGGCGGCCGCTCTCGTCGAGGAAGAGCCAGCCGCATTCTTCGCCGGGGCAGGCGCGGATCAGGAACCGGCGGGGGTCGGCGAGCAGATCGGCGGCGCTGCGGGCGACGGCCCAGAGCGGGAGCCGCAGCCCGGCGCCGGGAGAGAGCCGCCAGCGGCCCAGACCGTCCTCGCCGCGGACGAACACCGAGGCCCGGGCGGCCTCCTCGGCCACGGCGGCCACCGCGGTGAAGGCGCGCCCGTCGTCCGGCGCGCTCAGGCAGGCGTAGAGCCGGCCGCGGAAGTCCCGTGCCTCCTTCAGCGCGGCGGCCGCCTCGGCCGGCTGGCGGCGCGCCTGTTCCAGCAACCGGGAGACGAGCCGGTCCTCGGCCAGGTCCAGATGTCCGGCCCAGACCGCGAGGGTCGAGTAGCCGCGCAGCCACTCCGAGCCGGGAAGCTCCGGGCCGCCCCAGCCGGCGTAGGTGTTGCAGAACTCCAGTGCCGGATGGCCGCTCGTGTTCCACGGCAGCCATTCCTCACCGACGCGTACCGCGTAGACGGGCGCGGGCGAGCGGTCCAGACGGGGATCGGCCCGGAGCATACGGTCGTGCAGGGTGCGCAGCCCGCTGCCGGGTTCGACGCCGAGTTCGGCGACCAGGAACCGGCGGGTGCCGCGGTAGAGCGCCAGGGCATCGGCCTGGCGGCCGCCGCGGTACAGGGCGGTCATCCGGGCCGCGACGAGCCGTTCGCGATCCGGGTGCTGCTTGGCCGGCAGCGCCAGGTCGGCCACGACGCTCTCGTGCAGGCCCATGTCGAGCTGGGCCTCGGCCCGCTGCTCCAGTGCGGACAGCCGCAGGTCGTCGAGCGCGCCGCCGATACGCTCGCGCAGCCGGGGGCCGGCCACGTCGGCGAGCAGCGGGCCGCGCCATAGCGCGAGCGCCCGGTCGTGCAGACGCACCCGCGGGGCGAAGTCCCCCGTGGCGGCGGCCTCGCGGACGAGATGGACGAACTCGCGCGCGTCGATGACGTGGGTGTCCGGCTCGACGGCGTAGCCGTCATGACGGGTGTCGAGGCGCAGCCCGTACGGCGCGAGCGCGGCCCGCAGCCGTCCGATGTAGGTGTGCACGGTGCCGCGTGCGGACGCGGGCGCGCCACCGTCCCACAGGAGGTCGATGAGCCGGTCGGTGGTCACCACGGCGCCCGCCTCCAGCAGCAGGATCGCCAGCAGACAGCGTTCCTGGCGACGGCCGGCCACCAGGATCCGCTGTCCTTCGTGGCGGGCCTCGAACGGCCCGAGCAGGTGGAACTCCATGAACCGCTGAGCGTAGCCGGGCACTTGGGCTCAGCCCAGGCGTCTTTCGACGGTGGTGAGAGTGTGGTCAGCGGCCGGGGAGAAGGTGGCCGGGTCCCGATCCCGCTTCCTCACGGATCTCCCCGAACTCACGGAGTGACCATGCGAACCGCTGTTGCCGTGCGACGAACCGCCCTTGCGCTGACGGCACTTGCCACCACGCTGCTGTGCCCGGCGGTCGCGTCGGCGGCGGACACCGCCCCCGGCTGGGAGCCTGCGCCGTCCCCGCCGTTCGATCTCGCCGCGGGCGTGCGCTGCGACTTCCCGGTTCATGGCGAACCGCTGGTCGACGAGGTCGTCCGGCGCGTTGTCGAGCGGCACCCGGACGGCTCGGCGAAGCGGGTGGCGTACAAGGGTGATCTGGTCGTCCGGGTCACGAACACCGGAACCGGTGACTTCTACGACGCCGACGTGAGCGGCACGGCCCTCGTCGACCACCGCACGGACGGCTCCCAGTTCTGGTCCGTCCTGGGCCCGGTCCTGGTCGGCGTCGGCGCAGGGGGCGGCAATCTGCCCCGCAGCATGTATGTCGTCGACGGGCTCTACACCATGGACATCAGCGCGACCGGCCACAAGACGGTCACCATGGTCCACGGCACGCGGACCGACATCTGCGAGCAGATCGACTGACCGCGGGCCGGCCCGTGCGCGTCGGGCGGCCGGCTGTCCGGCCGGCCGCCCGGCGCGAGCGGGTCAGTGCTTCGCCCGCGCCCACGCGTGCTGGATCACCAGGTCCGCCTTCACCTCGGACAGCTGCGTGGCCACCGCCGACGGCGCCGTCCCGCCGCGCCCGTTCCTCGACGCCAGCGCCCCCGGAACGTTCAGCACGCCGCGTACCTCCGGGGTCAGATGCTCCGAGATCTTCGCGAACTGGTCGTCGGTCAGCTGGTCCAGTTCGATCCCCTGCTGCTCGCACTCCTTCACGCACTCGCCCGCGACCTCGTGCGCCACCCGGAACGGCACGCCCTGACGGACCAGCCACTCCGCGATGTCCGTCGCCAGGGAGAAGCCCGCCGGGGCCAGTTCCTCCATCCGCTCGCGGTTCACCGTGAGCGTGGCCATCATGCCGGTGAAGGCGGGGAGCAGGACCTCCAGCTGGTCGCAGGAGTCGAAGACCGGCTCCTTGTCCTCCTGGAGGTCGCGGTTGTACGCCAGCGGCAGCGCCTTGAGCGTCGCCAGCAGGCCCGTGAGGTTGCCGATGAGCCGCCCCGACTTGCCGCGCGCCAGCTCCGCGATGTCCGGGTTCTTCTTCTGCGGCATGATCGACGAGCCGGTGGAGAAGGCGTCGTGGAGCGTGACGAAGGAGAACTCCTTCGTGTTCCAGATGATGATCTCCTCCGCGATGCGCGAGAGGTTCACGCCGATCATCGCGGTGATGAAGGCGAACTCCGCCACGAAGTCACGCGACGCCGTGCCGTCGATCGAGTTGCCCGCCGACCCGTTCTCGAAGCCGAGGTCCTTCGCCACCGCCTCCGGGTCGAGCCCCAGCGAGGACCCGGCGAGCGCGCCCGAGCCGTACGGGGAGACGGCCGTCCGCTTGTCCCACTGCCGCAGCCTCTCCGCGTCCCGGGAGAGCGACTGCACATGAGCGAGGACATGGTGGGCGAACAGCACGGGCTGGGCGTGCTGAAGGTGCGTACGGCCGGGCATCGCGACATCGGGATGCGCCTCGGCGAGGCCCACCAGCGCGTCCTGGAGTTCGGCGACGAGGCCGCCGATGATCCGGGCGTGGTCGCGCAGATACATCCGGAACAGCGTCGCGACCTGGTCGTTGCGGGAACGGCCGGCGCGCAGCTTGCCACCGAGGTCGGGACCGAGCCGCTCCAGCAGCCCCCGCTCCAGCGCGGTGTGGACGTCCTCGTCGGCGATGGTGCCGACGAACGAACCGTCCGCGACGTCCGTCTCCAGCCGGTCGAGCCCCGCGAGCATGCGCGTCAGCTCGTCCTCGGTGAGCAGCCCCGCCTTGTGGAGCACCCGGGCGTGCGCGCGGGAGCCGGCGATGTCGTAGGGCGCGAGACGCCAGTCGAAGTGCACCGACGCGGACAGCTTCGCCAGCGCCTCTGCCGGGCCGTCGGCGAACCGGCCGCCCCAGAGCCGGACGTCACCGTTGTTGCTGCTCACAGCTGAAGCTCCTCAGGAGGATGGATGAACCACTGCCTCCCCGCCGCGGAGGAACGGGGAGGCAGATGTCGCGTGCACGGGGAACCAGGGAATCAGGCGAGGTCGCGCTTGGCGGCGATCTTCGCGGAGAGTCCGAAGAGCTCGATGAACCCCTGCGCCTTCGACTGGTCGAACGTGTCGCCCGAGTCGTAGGTGGCGAGGTTGAAGTCGTACAGCGACTCCGTGGACTTCCGGCCGGTGACGACGGCGCGGCCGCCGTGCAGCGTCATCCGGATGTCGCCCGTCACGTGCTGGTTGGCCTCGTCGATGAAGCCGTCCAGGGCGCGCTTGAGGGGGGAGAACCACAAGCCGTCGTAGACGAGCTCGCCCCAGCGCTGCTCGACCTGCCGCTTGTACCGGGCCAGCTCGCGCTCGACCGTGACGTTCTCGAGCTCCTGGTGCGCGGTGATCAGCGCGATCGCGCCCGGGGCCTCGTACACCTCACGGGACTTGATGCCGACGAGCCGGTCCTCGACCATGTCGATCCGGCCGATGCCCTGGCCGCCGGCCCGCTCGTTGAGCTGCTGGATGGCCTGGAGGACGGAGACGGGCTTGCCGTCGATCGCGACCGGGACGCCCTCCTTGAAGGAGATGACGACCTCGTCGGCCTCACGCTGCTCGGCGGGGTTGGAGGTGTACTCGTAGATGTCCTCGATCGGACCGTTCCAGATGTCCTCCAGGAAGCCGGTCTCGACGGCCCGCCCGAAGACGTTCTGGTCGATGGAGTACGGCGACTTCTTGGTGGTCGCGATCGGGAGCTGCTTGTCCTCGCAGAAGGCGATCGCCTTGTCCCGGGTCATCGCGTAGTCACGGACCGGGGCGATGCACTTCAACTCGGGGGCGAGGGCGACGATGCCGGCCTCGAACCGCACCTGGTCGTTGCCCTTGCCGGTGCAGCCGTGGGCGACCGTGGTGGCGCCGTGCTTCTTGGCGGCGGCGACGAGGTGCTTGACGATCGTCGGCCGGGAGAGGGCGGAGACCAGCGGGTAGCGGTCCATGTAAAGGGCGTTGGCCTTGATCGCCGGGAGGCAGTACTCCTCGGCGAACTCGTCCTTCGCGTCGGCGACCTCGGCTTCCACAGCACCGCAGGCGAGCGCGCGCTTGCGGATGACGTCCAGGTCCTCGCCGCCCTGGCCGACGTCCACGGCAACGGCGATGACCTCGGCGCCCGTCTCCTCGGCGATCCAGCCGATGGCGACGGAGGTGTCCAGACCGCCTGAGTAGGCGAGTACGACGCGCTCGGTCACGGGTTTCTCCTTACGATGCATTCGGTGATGGGTATAACTATGCAAGGCACCGTATGTTTTGTCAAAGAGGTTCCACCCCTCGCCCCTGACCTGCGGTAATCAAGATGCCCCCAGCGCCTGCGGCCCCTTACTCTCCACGCAACGGACCTGGGGAGGGGCCATGGAAGCGGTGGACGTGAGCGCCGGGCAGAGGGCGGCGCGCCTGGCCGCCGGGGCGCGCCCGGCCGGCGCAGGAAACGGTGAGGACCCGGCCGCCTGGCTCGCGTTCGACCTCGGTGTGCGATCGTCCGGCCGGAACGGCTACGGCACCGACGACGCCGTACGCGCCAGGCCCGAGACCGCGCTCTGTCACAGGGACGGCCGGCGCCGCCGAGCCGCGCTCGTCGAGGCCGCCGGCGATACCGCCCTGCTGCCCCTGGTCGCGATCCGGTGCGCGGACTGGGCCGAGCCCGTCAGGGAGACCGCGCGCGATCTGCTGTCGGCCGCGCTGGCATCCGATCCCGGGACCGTACTGCGCACCCTGACCCCGCTCATACTGCGGCTCGGCGGGCGCGAGCAGGGCCGGTGGGCACGGGACCGGTTCGAGGAGGCACTGCGGAGGCAGCCGTACGCGGTCACCGCCCGGCTGCTGGACAGCGGCGACCGGGCCACGCGACGGCTGGCCGCCGGCATTCTGCTGGATGCGCAGGCCCTGGGCGCGGTGGAACTGGCCGGGCGGGCCGCCGTCGAGCGGGACACGGCGCTCGCCGGGCGCTGGGCCGATGCCGCCGTCGCCACCATGGACGCGGCGGACCACGACGAGGTCGTCGCCGTGCTGCTCGGCGGCCGGCTGCCCTTCGTACGGTCGGCCGGTGTCACGTCGCTGCACCGCACGGGCCGCGGCGCCGACGCGGCATCCTGGCTGACCGACCGGTCGGGGCTCGTACGGGCCTGCGCGCGCTGGGCCCTGCGGCAGAGCGGGACCGATCCGCACGCGCTCTACCGCGGTCTGTGCGCCGACCCGGCGACCGTGACCCCCGGCGCCGCGATCGGGCTGGCCGAGTGCGGGGACAAGGCCGACGCCGACCGGCTGACGACCCTGGCCCGGCACCCGGACGGTGCCGTAAGGGCCAGGGCGCTGGCGGGACTTCGCCTGCTCGAGGCGACCCGGACGCCGTTGATGCGGGCGCTGCTCGACGACCCCCACCCGGGCGTCGTACGGGAGGCGTCACTGGCCCTCCTGCCGTCCGCCGGCACCCTCCCCGAGGCCTGGCTGCGCGAGCGGCTGGCTCCCGGGCGGGCGCGGGCCTCCCGGATCGCGGCCTTCCGGCTGCTCAGTGCGCAGGGCGGGACGGCCGCGCTGCGGGCCGCCGTGGACCTGCTGGCCGACGAAGACGCCACACTGCGCCGCAGGGGCGGGGAACTGGCGCTGAGATGCCTGTTCCCCTACCCGGATCCGCGACTGCCGCGTCACGACCCCGAGGTCGGGGAGCTGGTGGACCGCAGTGCGGCTCTGATGAGCAACTACGTACGGGACAGGGTGCGTTCACACCTCGGACTCGGCCGCTCGGAGCCGTCCGCAGGCGGATAATCTTCCGTATGGGACAGCGTTACGCACGTATCGACGGCCGTATCCGCACCTTCATCGAGCAGCAGCCGGTGTTCTTCACCGCCACGGCGCCCCTGGCCGCCGACGGGCACGTCAACCTCTCCCCCAAGGGCCGCAGCGGCAGCCTCGTGGTCATCGACGAGCAGACCCTCGCCTATCTGGACTTCGGCGGCAGCGGCGCTGAGACCGTCGCCCATCTGCGGGAGGAGGGCAATGGCCGGATCACGCTGATGTGGTGCGCGTTCTCCGGCCCGCCGAAGGTGCTGCGGGTGCACGGCACCGGGGAGGCCGTGTTCCGCGACGACCCCCGCTGGTCCGCGTACATCGGCCACTTCGCGGAGGTCGACGGGCCGTCCGCCCGCGCGATCGTGGTCGTCCACGCCCGCCGCATCAGCGACGCCTGCGGCTTCGCGGTGCCCTTCATGGACTACCGGGAGGAGCGCACCCAGCACGCGGAGCACTTCGGCCGGAAGACGGACGAGGAGTTCGCCGCGTACTGCGCGAAGAAGGACCACGTGGGGGTGAGCCTGGACGGGCTGCCGGCGCTGCCGCTGCCTCTCGCGGCCCGGACGGACACCGTCTGACGCGGGACACCGTCCGGGACAGGGGCCCGGACGCACGGCCCCCACACGTTACCGACGCCCGCGCCCGCGTCACGGCAGAACCCGGAACCCCACCGGTTGAACTCCCGCCGCTCCGCATCCGTATCCAGGTACGCGAACGAGGCGCAGCCGAGGAGCAGTCGTGACGATGTTGCAGAACGGTCGGGCCGCCAGACGCCAGACCATGCGGGCGATCCGGCCCCAGCGTGACCCGGCGGTGGTGTTGTTGGCCATCGCTTGGGTGGGGGCGGCGGCCGTGCTGTCCCTGTGGTGGCAGAACACGGCCGTGGTGCACATGGACACCGCCGAGTGGCTGGTCGGGGCCGGCCGGCTCACCGGTCTGCTCGGCGGATACATGATCGCGCTGGTGGTCCTGCTGATGGCGCGCGTTCCCGCGCTGGAGCGGCGGGTGGGTTCCGACAGGGTGACGCGATGGCACGCGATGAGCGGCCGTTATGCGATCTGCCTGATCGTCACGCATGTCGTGATGACCGTGTGGGGCTACTCCGTGCAGGCCGACACGGGTGTGGTCGAGCAGACCGTCACCGTCGTCGTCGACTTCCCCGAGATGATCAAGGCGACGATCGGCACCGGTCTCCTGCTGTTCATCGGCTTCGTCTCGGCCGGCATGGTGCGGCGGAAGATGGCGTACGAGACCTGGTACTACCTGCATCTGCTGACGTATGTCGCGGTGTATCTGACCTTCTGGCACCAACTCGCCACCGGGGCCGAGTTCGTCGCCGACTCCACGGCCCGCACCGTCTGGTACGCCCTGTACGGGACCGTCGGCGCGCTGCTGCTCTGGTACCGCGTGCTGGCGCCGGTCCGGCTGAACCTCTGGCACCGCATGCGGGTCGAGTCGACGGTGGACGAGGCCCCCGGGGTGGTCTCCGTGCTGATCAGCGGCCGCCGGCTGCACCGGCTCGGCGCCGAGGCGGGGCAGTTCTTCCGCTGGCGCTTCCTCACCAAGGGCCTGCGCTGGAGCGCCAATCCGTACTCGCTCTCGGCCCCGCCCCGGCCCAATCTGATGCGGATCACCGTCAAGGCCGTCGGCAAGCACAGCACGGCGCTGTCCCAGCTGGAGCCCGGGACGCGGGTCTGGGCGGAGGGTCCGTACGGCGCGATGACCGCCGGCCGGCGCAGCCGCAACAAGGTGCTGCTGATCGCGGGCGGCGCCGGAATCACCCCGCTCCGGGCGCTGTTCGAGACGCTGCCCGGCGGGCCGGGGGATCTGACGCTGCTCTACCGGGCCAGCAAGACCCAGGACCTGGCGCTGTGGAGCGAGCTCAAGGAGATCGCCCGCAACCGCGACGCACAGCTGATGTACGCCGTGAACGGTCCGGACGGTGCCCGGCCCGAGATCACCGCCGAGCGGCTGAAGGAAGTCCTGCCCGACATCGACAGTCACGACGTATACCTCTGCGGACCGCCCGGTCTCGCCGAGGAGTCCTACCAGGCACTGCGTGAAGCCGGAGTGCCGTCCCGCCGGATCCACCACGAGTCCTTCGAGATGTGAGGCCGTCCGTGAAGAGGAAACACCCGCTGCGCCGGGTCATGATCGGCATCGCCGCCACGGCGTCCGGCGTCGTGCTGCTGCTGGCGCTCAAGCAGCCGGGCACCACGGTCGCCGAGGCGTCCGCCGGTTCCCAGGTTCCGCCGGGCGGTTCGGCATCGGCCGCCGGTGGACAGACGGTGCTCGGGGACGCCGCCGGTACGCAGTACGGCGACGTCCAGGTCCAGCTGACCCTCAGCGGCGGCAGAATCACCGGCGCACAGGCGGTGAAGGCGCCCGACGCCGACGCCAACAGCCGCCAGATCGCCGCCAGCGCCATCCCCAAGCTCAACCAGGCGGTGATGGCGGCCCAGAGCGCCGACATCGACGCGGTATCCGGCGCCAGCTACACCAGCAAGGGCTACATCACGTCACTCCAGAGCGCGCTGGACAAGGCCGGGGCGGCCGCCCCGGGCGCGGGGGCCTCGGGCGGTACGGGAAGCGGCGAGGCGGCGGCACCGCCGCCCGCGGCGGACCCGGGAGCCGGCGCTGACACGGGAGCCGGCGCGGATCCCGGCGCGGGAGCGGATTCCGGCTCCGGCGCAGGTGGGGATTCCGGCTCCGGCGCAGGTGCGGGAGCCGGCGACGCGGCGCCGAAGACCGTGCTCGGCGACGTGGCCGACACACAGTACGGCCCGGTGCAGGTCAAGATCACGGTCAGCGGCGGCAGGATCACCGCGGCGGACGCGGTGAAGGCACCGGACAGCGACGCCAACAGCCGCCAGATCGCCGCCAATGCCGTACCCAAGCTCAACCAGGCCGCGGTCACGGCGCAGAGCGCCGGCATCGACGCCGTATCCGGCGCCAGCTACACCAGCAAGGGCTACATCACGTCCCTTCAGAGCGCCATCGACAAGGCGGGCCTGTGATGTCCGGCGGGACGCGGCTGCGCCACGTCGAGCACTCGATGGGCACGGTCTTCTCGTTCGACATCCGGATGGCCGCCGCCGACTCCCCGCGGGTGCGTGCCGGGCTCGCGGCCGCCGTCGCCGGTCTGCACCGCGTCGACGAGATCTTCTCGACGTACCGCGAGGACAGCCAG
The DNA here is from genome assembly GCF_032229325.1 of Streptomyces sp. AM8-1-1. Taxonomy (NCBI): domain Bacteria; kingdom Bacillati; phylum Actinomycetota; class Actinomycetes; order Kitasatosporales; family Streptomycetaceae; genus Streptomyces; species Streptomyces sp. AM8-1-1. The sequence continues at coordinate 6,778,759 of NZ_CP135086.1, read as the reverse complement.
ATCAGCCGGCTGGCCCGGCACGAGATCACGCTCGACGACTGCGTCACCGAGGTCGCCGAGGTCTTCCGGCTGTGCGAGGAGGCCGAGCGCGAGAGCGACGGCTGGTTCACCGCCCGCTACGCCGGCGGCGTCGATCCGACCGGCGTGGTCAAGGGCTGGGCCGTGGAGTGCGCCGTCCGCATGCTCGCCTCCTCCGGCGCGGACGCGGTCTGCCTCAACGGCGGCGGTGACATCCAACTGCACGGGGGCCCCTGGCGGGTGGGGGTGTCGGACCCGCTGCACCCCGGTGAGCTCGTCACCGTGATCGAGGCCGACGACGGTCTGGCCGTCGCCACCTCGGGCCCGGCCGAGCGCGGCTGCCACATCCTCGACCCGCACACCCGCCGGCCCCCGGCCGACGGCATCGCCTCGATGACGGTCGTCTGCCCGGGGCTGACGGAGGCGGACGCCCGGGCGACCGCCGCGTACGCGATGGGCGACCGGGCCCGCGGCTGGCTGGAGGACCTCGCCGGCACCGAGGCCTTCGCGGTCCTCGCCGACGGCAGCACCTGGCAGACCAGCGGATTCGCCCGCCACTGCGCGCAGTTGCCCGCCTGACGGCCCGATCGGGCCCCCGTCAGCGGTCGTTCTGGGCCAGGCGCAGCAGATGGTCGGCGAGCGCCTGGCCGCCGAGCGGGTCGCGGCTGATCAGCAGCAGGGTGTCGTCACCCGCGATCGTGCCGAGGATGTCGCGCAGTTCGGCCTGGTCGATGGCCGAGGCGAGGAACTGGGCCGCCCCGGGGGGTGTGCGCAGGACGACGAGATTGGCCGACGCCTCCGCGGAGATGAGCAGTTCACCGGAGAGGCGGCGCATCCGCTCCTCCTTCGCCGACTCCCCCAGCGGCACGTGCGGGGTGCGGAAGCCGCCCTCGCTGGGTACCGCGTAGATCAACTCACCGCCGGTGTTGCGGATCTTCACGGCGCCGAGCTCGTCGAGATCCCGGGAGAGCGTCGCCTGGGTGACGCTCAGCCCGTTGTCGGCGAGGAGCTTGGCCAGCTGGCTCTGCGAGCGCACCGGCTGCCGGTTGAGGATGTCCACGATCCGGCGGTGGCGGGCCGTACGGGTCTGCGGCACGGCCGGCCCGCCGTGCTCGGTGTCCTGCGCATCGCTCATCGTCGTCTCATTCTCCGGATCGTCCTTCCCCGCCTGCCGCGTCGAGAACACCGGGCAGTGCCCGGATGAACGCGTCCACATCGGCCTCGCCGATGGTCAGGGGCGGCATCAGCCGTACGACATCGGGGGCCGGGGCGTTCACCAGGAAACCGGCGCTCTGAGCCGCCTGCTGCACCTGGGGCGCGAGGGGCTCGTTGAGCACGATACCCAGCAACAGGCCCGCACCACGGACATGGGAGATCAGAGGATGGCCCGGCCGGTCCGCGGAGCCCTCGATTCCGTCGCGGATCCTCTCGCCGAGGCGCTTGACCTCGTCGAGGACTCCGTCGGCCGCCAGTGTGTTCAGGACGGCGAGGCCCGCGGCGCAGGACACCGGGTTCCCGCCGAAGGTCGTGCCGTGGTGACCGGGCTTGAGCAGGTCCGCGGCCTCACCGAAGACCACGGTCGCACCGAGCGGCAGACCTCCGCCGAGCCCCTTGGCGAGGGTGACGATGTCCGGCTCGACCCCCTGGTGGGCCTGGTGTTCGAACCAGTGGCCGGTGCGGCCGATGCCGGTCTGGACCTCGTCGAGGACGAGGAGCGTGCCGGTGGCCCGGGTGATCTCCCGGGCGGCCTCCAGATATCCCTTGGGCGGTACGACCACGCCGTTCTCGCCCTGGATCGGCTCGATGACGACGAGTGCGGTCTCCTGGGTGACGGCGGCCCGCAGCGCGTCCGCGTCGCCGTACGGGACGTGGGTGACATCGCCCGGGAGCGGCAGGAACGGCTCCCTCTTGCCCGGCTGGCCGGTGAGGGCGAGGGAGCCCATCGTCCGGCCGTGGAAGCCGCCGTCGGTGGCCACCATGTGCTGACGGCCCGTCAGGCGACCGATCTTGAAAGCGGCTTCGTTGGCCTCGGCGCCGGAGTTGCAGAAGAAGACGCGTCCGGGACGCCCGAAGAGCTGGATGAGGCGTTCGGCGAGCGCCAGCGGCGGCTCGGCGGTGTAGAGGTTGGAGACATGGCCGAGGGAGGAGATCTGCCGGGTCACGGCCTCCACGACGGCGGGGTGCGCGTGGCCGAGCGCGTTGACGGCGATGCCGCCGACGAAGTCGGTGTACGCCGTGCCGTCGGCGTCCCAGACCGTGGCGCCCTCTCCGCGGACCAGCGACAGCTGGGGCGTGCCGTAGTTGTCGGTCATCACGTCCCGCCACCGCTGGGCGAGTTCCTGGTTGGTCATGGTTCCCCCTGTCCGTCGGGCACGACCATCGTGCCGATGCCCGAGTCGGTGAAGATCTCCAGCAGGATCGAGTGCGGCACCCGGCCGTCGATGACGCGGGCGGTGTTGACACCGTTGCGAACGGCGAACAGGCAGCCCTCCATCTTGGGGACCATGCCGCTCGCGAGCTCCGGCAGCAGCTTCTCCAGCTGACCGGCGGTGAGTCTGCTGATCACCTCGTCGCTGTTGGGCCAGTCCTCGTAAAGACCCTCGACGTCGGTGAGGACCATCAGCGTTTCGGCACCCAGCGCCGCAGCGAGTGCCGCAGCCGCCGTATCAGCATTGACGTTGTAGACATGTCCGTCGTCCTGTGAGCGGGCGATCGAGGAGACGACCGGGATCCGGCCGTCGGCGAGGAGTGCCTCGATCGCGCCGGTGTCGATCGCGGTGATCTCGCCGACGCGTCCGATGTCGACCAGTTCGCCGTCGATCGTGGGCCGGTGCTTGGTGGCGGTGATGGTGTGGGCATCCTCGCCGGTGAGGCCGACGGCGAGCGGACCGTGCTGGTTCAGCAGGCCGACGAGCTCGCGCTGGACCTGGCCGGACAGGACCATCCGTACGACGTCCATCGCCTCCGGCGTGGTGACCCGCAGACCCGCCTTGAACTCGCTGACCAGCCCGTGCCGGTCGAGCTGGGCGTTGATCTGGGGGCCGCCGCCGTGCACGACGACCGGTTTGAGGCCGGCCTGTCGCAGAAAGACGACGTCCTGGGCGAAGGCTGCCTTGAGGTCCTCGTCGACCATCGCGTTGCCGCCGAACTTCACGACGACGATCTTGCCGTTGTGCCGGGTCAGCCAGGGCAGGGCCTCGATGAGGATCTGCGCCTTCGGCAGCGCGGTGTGCTTGCGGGTGCTCATGACGAGTACGCGCTGTTCTCGTGGACGTAGTCGGCCGTCAGGTCGTTGGCCCAGATGACGGCGGACTCGGAGCCGGCTGAGAGGTCGGCGGTGATCCGCACCTCGCGGTAGCGCATGTCGACGAGGTCGCGGTCCTCGCCGACTCCGCCGTTCTTGCAGACCCACACGCCGTTGATGGCGACGTTCAGCCGGTCGGGCTCGAACGCGGCGCGGGTGGTGCCGATCGCCGAGAGCACCCGGCCCCAGTTCGGGTCCTCGCCGTGGATGGCGCACTTGAGAAGGTTGTTGCGGGCGATGGACCGCCCGACCTCGACGGCGTCGTCCTCGGTGGCGGCACCGGTGACCTCGATACGGATGTCCTTGGAGGCGCCCTCGGCGTCACCGATGAGCTGACGGGCCAGGTCGCCGCAGACCGTGCGCACTCCCTCGGCGAACGCGTCGTACTCCGGCGCCGTCCCGGACGCGCCGGATGCCAGCAGCAGCACGGTGTCGTTGGTGGACATGCAGCCGTCGGAGTCGATCCGGTCGAAGGTGAGCCGGGTCGCGTCCCGCAGTGCCGTGTCGAGCGTGGAGCTGTCGAGGTCGGCGTCGGTGGTGAGCACCACGAGCATGGTGGCGAGCCCCGGCGCGAGCATGCCCGCGCCCTTCGCCATCCCGCCGACGCTCCAGCCCTCGCCCTCGTACACGGCGGTCTTGTGCACGGTGTCGGTCGTCTTGATCGCGATGGCCGCCTTCTCGCCACCGTGCTCACCGAGCTGCGCCGCGGCCTTCTCGATGCCCGGGAGGAGCTTGTCCATCGGCAGCAGCACACCGATGAGGCCGGTGGAGGCCACCGCGACCTCGCCGGCGCTGTGGCCGAGGACGTCGGCCGCCTTCTCCGCGGTGGCGTGGGTGTCCTGGAAACCCTGCGGGCCCGTACAGGCGTTGGCGCCGCCGGAGTTGAGAACCACCGCGGTCACCTCACCACCCTTGAGGACCTGCTCGGACCACAGGACGGGCGCGGCCTTGACGCGGTTGGAGGTGAAGACGCCCGCGGCGGCGCGACGCGGCCCGTTGTTGACCACCAGGGCCAGGTCCGGGTTGCCGCTCTCCTTGATCCCGGCCGCGATGCCCGCCGCCGTGAATCCCTTCGCTGCCGTGACGCTCACTGCTTCTCCTCGTTCGCTTCTCCGCCCGTGCGGCACGCGGACGCGGCTGCCGGGTCGCTCTGCAGCCGGCCGGCTGCGTGTCTGCCGCTCACGGAGCGACTCCCGTCAGGGAAAGACCGGTGTCCTCGGGAAGCCCGAGGGCGATGTTCATGCTCTGCACCGCACCGCCGGCGGTGCCCTTGGTGAGGTTGTCGATGGCGCTGATCGCGATGAGACGGCCGGCGGCCTCGTCGTACGCAACCTGGATCTGGACGGCGTTGGAGCCGTACACCGACGCGGTGGCGGGCCACTGCCCCTCGGGAAGGAGGTGGACGAACGGCTCGTCCGCCAGGGCCTTCTCGTAGGCGGCCCGTACGTCATGGGCCGTGGTGCCCGGCTTCGCCTTGGCGGAGCAGGTGGCGAGAATGCCGCGGGGCATCGGCGCCAGGGTCGGGGTGAAGGAGACGGTGACCGGCTCGCCCGCGGCGGCGCTGAGATTCTGGATCATCTCGGGCGTGTGCCGGTGTCCGCCGCCGACGCCGTACGGGCTCATCGAGCCCATCACCTCGGAGCCCAGCAGATGCGCCTTGGGCGACTTGCCGGCACCGGAGGTCCCGGACGCCGCGGTGATCACGGCCTCGGGCTCGGCGAGTCCCGCTGCGTACGCGGGGAACAGCGCGAGCGACACAGCGGTGGGATAGCACCCGGGCACCGCGATCCGCCGGGCACCGGCCAGCAGGGTGCGCGCCCCCGGCAGCTCGGGAAGTCCGTAGGGCCAGGTCCCCGCGTGCGGTGAGCCGTAGAACTTCTCCCAGTCGGCGGCGTCCACGAGCCGGAAGTCGGCGCCCATGTCGACGACGAGAACGTCGTCCCCGAGCTGCTCGGCGACCTCGGCGGACTGCCCGTGCGGGAGGGCGAGGAAGACGACGTCGTGCCCGGCCAGCACATCGGCGGTGGTGGGCTCGAGGACCCGCCCGGCGAGGGGCAGCAGGTGAGGCTGGAGTCCGCCGAGCCTTTGACCTGCGTTGGAGTGCCCGGTGAGCGCCCCGATCTCGACGTCCGGGTGGCCGAGAAGGAGACGCAGCAGTTCCCCGCCCGCGTATCCACTCGCTCCGGCCACTGCTGCGCGTACTGCCATCGGGTCCTCCTCGTCGATGGCATGACTATACGTATCACCGCAGCTTTATGCAAAGGATTCTGGTGATCAGCCGCTGCCCCTCAGCCGTCGGCACCCCTGTCCGCGTTGAGCCACGCACCGATCGTCGGCAGCGCTTCGGGTCCGCTGTCCCGCTCGACCGACCCCGCGAGGTCGGCCACCGAGACGCTCGCCAGCGACGCTCGCCAAGCAGCGTCCGCCGCACCCATCGCGCGGGCGATGGGACACGCCTTCGCGCACTCCTCCGGCGGCGTCCCGAACGGCCCCCGCTGACGGATCTCCGTGCACACGAACGCCGGGTTCGCCCCGTCGACCGCCTGCACCACGTCCAGGAGCGTGATCTCACCGGCGGCCCTGGTCAGTACGTATCCACCCGTCTTGCCCTGCACGGACTTCACCAGACCCGCCCGGGACAGGGCCTGCATCTGCTTCGCCAGATAGCTGGGCGAGACGTCGTGCAGCTCCGCCAGACGCGCCGCCGGGACCGGCTCGGTCGCCGCGGTCAGCACCACGCAGCAGTGCAGCGCCCACTCCACGCCGCCGGACAGTTTCATGCACCCTCCAGTTGACTCGGACAAAGACTATCCGAGTAGTATCCCGGACATCAGTTATCCGAGTTTGCGCACACAGCGAACCTGTTCACGGAAGGACACCATCATGAAGATCACCGTCATCGGAGCCACCGGGCTGATCGGCTCGCAGCTCATCTCCAGGCTCTGCGACGCCGGACACGAGGTGACCCCCGCGTCCCTGTCGACCGGCGTCGACCTGCTCACCGGCGAGGGGCTCGACCAGGCGCTCGCGGGGGCTGACACGGTCGTCAACGTGACGAACTCGCCCACGTTCGACGAAGCCTCACCGGACTTCTTCCGCACCACCATGGGGAATCTGCTGGCCGCCGGCGAGCGCGCGGGCGTCGGTCACCAGGTGATCCTGTCCATCGTGGGCGTCGACCTGGTGCCGCAGCTGGACTACTACCGCGCGAAGACGCTCCAGGAGGAGCTGCTCCGGAAGGGGCCCACGGCGTACTCGATCGTGCGCGCGACCCAGTTCTTCGAGTTCATGAACGCGGTCATGTCGTGGACCTCCGACGACCGGACGGTCCGGCTGCCGTCCACCCGTATCCAGCCCATCGCGGCGGCCGACGTCGTCGACGCCCTCGCCGACGTCGCCACGGCCCCGCCGCTGGGCGGCTCGGTCGATGTCGCGGGTCCGGATGTCTTCACCCTCGACGAGCTCGGCCGCCTCACGCTCGCCGACCGGCAGGACGACCGCACCGTCGTCACCGACGAGCAGGCGGGCATGTTCTCCGCCACCGACGACGGCGTTCTTGTCCCGGGGCCCGGCGCCCGCCTGGCCGCAACCCACTACAAGGACTGGCTCAGCACCTCTCGCCCGTCCGTCTGACCGGCGATCGCCCGGAGAAGGTCAGGGACGCGGACCGCGAGGCTGCTCGGCTCGCTCCGCGTTCTTCTCCTTGATGCGCACCGCTTCCTTGCGGACCTCGGCCTGAGTGGCACGTTCCTTCTGGAGCCACTCGGGAAGGTCCTCCTTCAGCGCGTCGATCTGCTCCGTGGTGAGCGCGTCGGTCACTCCGCCCCGGGCGAGGCCCGCGATGGAGATGCCGAGCTTGGCCGCGACCACCGGCCGGGGGTGCGGGCCATTGCGCCGCAGCTCCTGCAGCCACTCGGGCGGGTCTGCCTGGAGGGCGTTCAGCTCGGTGCGCGAGACGACACCCTCCTGGAACTCGGTGGGGGTGGCCTCGAGGTACACACCCAGCTTCTTCGCCGCGGTCGCGGGCTTCATCGTCTGGGTGGTCTGGTGCGACGTCATGGTGACCAGGGTATCGAGCGTGTGCGCCCCCTCCGACCACGACCGGTAGCCTGGCCCGGTGACAGGCTCGGAAGCATCCCCTTCGTTCCGGCTGGCGTATGTCCCGGGAGTGACGCCCACGAAGTGGGTGCGGATCTGGAACGAGCGACTGCCCGACGTCCCCCTGACTCTCGTCGCGGTCTCCCCCGCCGAGGCCTTCGACGTGTTGCGCGGCGGCGTCGCCGACGCCGGGTTCGTGCGGCTGCCGGTCGACGGAGCGGACCTCAGCGCGATCCCCCTCTACACCGAGACGACCGTGGTCGTGGTCCCGAAGGACCACGTCGTGGCAGCGGTCGACGAGGTGTCCTCCGAGGATCTGGCCGACGAGATCGTGCTGCACCCCCTCGACGACACCCTCGACTGGGAGCAGCCGCCCGGCCGGCCCGCCTACGAGCGGCCCGCGACGACGGCGGACGCCATCGAGCTGGTGGCGGCCGGGGTGGGGCTGCTCGTCGTGCCGCAGTCACTGGCCCGTCTGCACCACCGCAAGGACCTCACGTACCGGCCGGTGTCCGGCACCCCCGAGTCGCGCATCGCGCTGTCGTGGCCGGAGGACCGGACCACCGATCTGGTGGAGGACTTCATCGGGATCGTCCGCGGGCGGACGGTCAACAGTTCCCGCGGTCGTACTCGGACACCGGCGGAGCCGAAGAAGCGCGCCGAGGCGGGAGACGCACGACGCAAGCCCGCGGCCAGGTCGGGCGGCGGCAGATCAGGCGGTACGTCGACGGGCAAGGGCCCGCGGAGCGGTTCCGGCGGCGCCAAGGGCGGGTCGAAGGGCGGCAAGCGCGGAAAGCCGCGCCGCCGTTCCTAGCCCGACTCCCCGACCCTCCTCGCCACTACCGCGAACTCCTCAGCCACGGACGGTCAGCAGCACCACGCACAGCCACAGAACCGCGAGGCCGGTGAGCGCGGCGACCACCCGGCACAGCAGACGCTGCCGCAGCGCGTCGTACCGCTCGCTGTACTCCGTGCGGAGCTCACCGGCGCGCGCCGTGACCGCTTCCAGCGCCTTCCGGGACACCGCGATGTGTTCCTCGGCGTACAGGCGCACGACCTCGTCGTACTGGGCGGTGGTCAGCCACGGCATACGTCCGGCGAACATCTCGGCCGACACCGCGGCTTCCCGCAGCCGGCTCTGGGCCAGCAGATAGCCCTCCACCTGCGAGATGCCGGCATCGATGTCGAGCGACGGCTGCTGCTGCCGCGACGGCCCGCCGGTCACGACCGGCCCTTGTCGTTCCCGTCGTCGTCACCCAGCGGCGACGCCACGCCCTCCCCGGGCTCGATGACATCCCGGCGGCCCTCGGCGTGTGCGGGATCGAGACTGGCGACTTCGGGGTGATGGAGGTCGAAGGCCGGTGATTCCGAGCGGATCCGCGGCAGGGTGATGAAGTTGTGCCGGGGCGGCGGGCAGGACGTGGCCCATTCGAGCGAGCGACCGAAGCCCCACGGGTCGTCGACCACGACCTTCTTGCCGTACTTGGAGGTCTTCCAGACGTTGTAGAGGAAGGGAAGGATCGACAGGCCCAGGACGAACGAGCTGATCGTGGAGATGGTGTTCAACCCGGTGAAGCCGTCGACGGCGAGATAGTCCGCGTACCGCCGCGGCATCCCCTCCGCTCCCAGCCAGTGCTGGACCAGGAACGTGCCGTGGAAGCCGAGGAACAACGTCCAGAAGGTCATCTTGCCGAGCCGCTCGTCCAGCATCTTGCCGGTGAACTTCGGCCACCAGAAGTGGAAGCCGGCGAACATCGCGAACACCACGGTGCCGAACACGACGTAGTGGAAGTGCGCGACGACGAAGTACGAGTCGGAGACGTGGAAGTCCATCGGCGGCGAGGCCAGGATGACGCCCGTCAGACCACCGAACAGGAAGGTCACGAGGAAGCCGATGGTCCACAGCATCGGTGTCTCGAAGGACAGTGAGCCCTTCCACATCGTGCCGATCCAGTTGAAGAACTTCACACCGGTGGGCACCGCGATCAGGAAAGTCATGAACGCGAAGAACGGTAGGAGTACCCCGCCTGTCACATACATGTGGTGCGCCCAGACCGTCACCGACAGACCCGCGATCGCGATCGTCGCACCCACGAGGCCGATGTAGCCGAAGATCGGCTTGCGGCTGAAGACCGGAATGATCTCCGTCACGATGCCGAAGAACGGCAGCGCGATGATGTACACCTCCGGATGGCCGAAGAACCAGAAGAGGTGTTGCCACAGCAGTGCTCCGCCGTTGGACGAATCGAAGATGTGGGCGCCGAACTTGCGGTCCGCCTCCAGTGCGAAGAGCGCGGCGGCGAGAACCGGGAAGGCGAACAGCACGAGGACAGCGGTCAGCAGCACGTTCCAGGTGAAGATCGGCATCCGGAACATCGTCATGCCGGGTGCGCGCATACAGATGATCGTGGTGATGAAGTTGACCGCGCCGAGGATCGTGCCGAAGCCGGAGAAGGCCAGGCCCATGATCCAGAGGTCGGCGCCGATGCCCGGCGAGCGGACCGCGTCCGACAGCGGGGAGTAGGCGAACCAGCCGAAGTCGGCCGCACCGTTCGGCGTGAGGAACCCACCCACCGCGATCGTCGAGCCGAAGAGGTACAGCCAGTACGCGAACATGTTCAGCCGCGGGAACGCCACATCGGGCGCGCCGATCTGCAGCGGCATGATCCAGTTCGTGAAACCGGCGAACAGCGGCGTCGCGAACATCAGCAGCATGATCGTGCCGTGCATCGTGAACGCCTGGTTGAACTGCTCGTTCGACATGATCTGCGTGCCCGGCCGGGCCAGCTCGGCGCGCATGAAGAGCGCCAGCACCCCGCCGATCAGGAAGAAGACGAACGACGTGGTGAGGTAGAGCGTGCCGATCGTCTTGTGGTCGGTCGTGGTCAGCCACGTCACCACCACTCTGCCGGACTGCTTGCGCCGCAGCGGCAGCTCGTCCTCGTACGCGTCGTCGTCCTTGGACAACACTTCGAGCTCAGGCCCGGACCCTGAAGCCACACGAACTCCCACTCAATCGGCAGCCTTCACCATGCACAGACCGCACCCCCTGAGCAGGCCGCAAATTTCCTCAAAGGCGCACGAAGCGCAATCTAGCGGGCTTACGTCCCGCCTACCTCCATGACATCCACGGGCCGGGCAGTGTCCGGGGCCGCGCGGTTGCCTTCCCACCGGGCCGCCGACCCCGCCGACTAGGCCCTGTTGCCCGCGCCGACCCGCTCGGGCACCGGCAACCGTGCCCTGATGGGGGCGGCCAGAGACCACCCGATCGGCGGCACCCACCGGGCTGCCGACGGCGCCCCGCTACCCACTGACGGCGGATGTGCCGCGGGCGTCACCCGGACGGGCGGCCCTCTTCACCCGCTTGCCTCGCGGGCCGCGCCGCGCCGGCCGTACTCGGAAACGCTGATGGTCCCCCAACCCGTAGCGCAGAAGAGGGAACAGCATGACCATGCCTTCCACCGCCGACCTCATACGCCGGCGCTTCCCGCACGTCTCCGCCGCCGTGCTCACCGTGGCGCTCTGCACCGTCGCGGTACCGGCCTGGGCCGACTCGGGCCCTGCCGGGACGACGGGCGGTGACACGGACGCAGGTGCCAGACCCACCGTGGTCCTGGTGCACGGCGCCTTCGCCGACGCCTCCGGCTGGAACGGGGTCATCGAACGTCTCCAGGCGGACGGCTACACGGTCCTCGCCCCGCCCAATCCCCTGCGCGGGCTGACCAGTGACTCCACCTACATCGCCAGTGTCCTGAAGAACATCAAGGGCCCGATCGTGCTCGCCGGCCACTCCTACGGCGGCGCGGTGATCAGCAGCGCGGCCGCCGGCAACCCGAACGTGAAGTCGCTGGTCTACGTCTCCGCCTTCATGCCGGACAAGGGCGAGGTCCTCGGACAGCTGGCCGCCAAGTTCCCGGGCAGCGAGCTGAACCCCGCCCTGAGTCCGACGCCGTTCGAGACGGCGAGCGGCAAGGGCACCGATCTGTACATCCAGCCCGCCAAGTTCCACGACACATTCGCGGCCGACCTCCCGGCGAAGACCACCGCGGTGATGGCGGCGGCCCAACGCCCCATCGCCGCTTCGGCGTTCACGGACAAGGCCCCCGCCGCGGCCTGGCGGACCATTCCGTCATGGGCCCTGGTCGCCAAGCAGGACAAGAGCATCGCCCCCGACCTGGAGCGGTGGGAGGCCGAACGCGCCGGCTCGCACACGGTCGAGATCGACTCCTCCCACGTCGCGATGATCTCCCACCCCGATGCGGTCACCGACCTCATCCGCGACGCGGCCGGCTCCTCGTCGGCGTCGTCTTCCTCGTCTTCCGCGTCGGCCGGGAAGCCCGCGCTGGCCGACACGGGTTCCCGTTCACTGGCTCTCGCGGGGCTCGGTGCCGTGGCCGCCGCGGCCGTGCTCACCGGCGCGGGGCTCGTGCTGGTCACGCGCAAGCGGCGGGACACACCGTCCGACCCGGACGCGTCCACCGCGCGCTGACCTGCGGTGATCCTCTGCGCCCGCAGCCCGTTCTCCGACCACGGAAAGTATCTCTCCCGGACCGGTCACATCCGTACTCCCGGATCCGTCAGTGCGGTGACGACACCTACTGAGGAGAACGACGATGCAGGCACGTATGAAGAACCCGGCCCAGGTCATCCCCTCCGCGATGCCCGCCATGCTCGATCTGCTCGGCGCCGCCAAGCAGGGGGGCGTTCCGCAGACCACGCTCGACCTCGTCCACCAGCGGGCCAGCCAGATCAACGGGTGCAGCTACTGCGTCGTCGGTGGTGCGGCGAGCGCCAAGAAGAACGGCGAGACCGATGAGCGGCTGCACGCCGTGGCGGCCTGGCGGGAGGCGCCGTTCTTCACCGACGACGAGCGGGCGGCGCTGGCGCTGACCGAGGCCGTGACGCGGCTCAGCGACACGTCCGACGCGGTGCCGGACGCGATCTGGGACGCGGCCGCCGATCACTTCGACGAGAAGCAGCTCGCGTCGATCATCCTCATGATCGGCGTGACGAATCTCTTCAACCGGCTCAATGTGACGACTCGTCAGCCTGCCGGAGCGACCTGGTAGCCGGCGGCTGCGGGGCCCGGTCCGTGCCGGACGGCAAGGACCGGGCCCGCCCGGCAGCAGGCCCGGACGTCAGGGACGGACGGGATACGCGGGCGGCGCCGGGCCACCCGGCGAAGGCGGCCCCCGCGAGGAGGTGCACACCCGCCGCCGCGAGCAGCGCGCCGGTGAGCGACCAGGTGGCCAGGGGCCCGGCGAGTGCCGCGCCGACGGCGAAGCCGGTGAGTTTGAGGCTCGCCCCCGTGGTGAAGATCTGCCCGCGCAGCCGCTCGGGCGCCTCTCGGTGGCGTATCGCGAACAGGGCGGTCAGCTGAGGGCCTTCGCCGATGCCCGCCAGGACGACAGCGGTCAGGACGAACGCCGGCCGGCACGTCGCCGCGAGCGCCGGAGCGACGGCCAGGACGACCGTGCTCCCGACGAGGACCGTGTCCGCTCGCAGCCGTTCGGGCCTGCGGGCGAGCAGCGCGTTCGCCGCGAGCGCGGAGAGGGCGAGACCCGACAGCAGGAACGCCCCCTGGCCGGCCCAGCCGAAAGCCCGCTCCCCCAGCAGCGGGGCGCAGGCCACCAGCATTCCCGCACCCGCGCAGGAGATCACCGAGGTCGCCGTGGCGCGCGCCAGCGGCCGGCTCCGGGCGATCACCCGGAAACCGGCGGCGAGGCCGGCGGCCATCGTGGGGGGCGTCGCTGCGCGGTCCGGGCGACGGCCTGCGGGCAGGGCGAGGGCCGCCGGCAGCGCGAGACAGATCAGTACGGCGGACGCCACCACTCCGGGACGTGCGCCGGCCACGTGGGCCACCGCACCGGCCAGGGCCGGCCCGAGCAGGCCCGCGGCGTCGAAGGTCATCGCGTCGAGAGCGTTCGCCCGGGGCAGGCCGTGCGCGGCGACGACCCGCGGCAGCTGGGAGGTCCAGCCTCCGCCGAGGGCAGGGCACAACAGCCCGGCGCCGACCGCGATCAGCACGGTCAGGGCGATGGGCAGCGTGCCGAGGCACAGCGCGACGACGGCGAGGGCTGCGGCGTAGCCGACGAGGGCCGCCGCCAGCAGTCGGCCCGGGCGGGTGGATCTGTCCAGCAGTACGCCGAGCAGCGGGCCGCCCAACGCCGCCGCGATGGTGATGCCCGCCAGGAGCGACGCGGCAGACGCGGCCGACCCCGTGACCGCGAGACCGGCGAGCAGCAGGGCGGGGCCCGCCATCTCGTCGCCCGTCCGCGCCGCCACCGCTCCCGCCGCGTACGTCCACAGTGCGTAACGCTTTCGCATGCGCTGGACGTTACGCAGGTAACTCAATCCTGCGCCAGGTGCGTTACATTCGAAGGGTGGAGCCTACGAACAGTGACTGGTCGGCCCGGCATTCGGTGCAGGCCGTCGCCCAGCGGACCGCCGCCCTCGTCAACGCCTTGTCGCACGAGGGGGTTTCACCGCAGTCCGTGTCCGCGGTGCTGCGCGCACACGGCGAGGGCGACGCGGTGGAGCTCTCCGGGAGCGATGTCGAGGAGATGCGGGCGGCCGCGCTTCAGGTGCGGGAGGTCTTCGCCGCCGACGGGACCGACGAGGCGGCGGCCCGCCTCAACCGTCTGCTGTCCCTGAGCACCGGAGCGCTGCGCCTCACCTCGCACGGCGGCCGCTCCCCCTGGCATCCGCATCTGGACCGCGACGACGACGGCCCCTGGGGCGAGTGGCTGCTGGCGTCGTCCTGTCTCGCCCTGACCGTCCTGGTCTGGGACCGGCAGCGTCCGCCCGGCGGTGTGTGCGCCTCTCCCGCCTGCGGCAATGTCTTCCTCACACAGGGAAGCGGGCCGGCCCGCCGCTACTGCTCGCGTCGGTGCGCGACCCGCGAACGGGTGGCCGCCCACCGTCGGGCGAAAAGGATTCCGGAACCGGCGCGGTGAGATGTCGAAACGGCGGAAGGCCGTTCGTGTAGAGGGTGAGAGGCGGGCGGCCGGCCCGCCGCACACCGAGGAGAGACACCATGAAGCAGTACCTGCTCAGCATCTACCAGCCCGACGGTGAGCCGCCCGGCCCCGAGATCCTGGAACCGATCATGCGGGATCTCGAGGCCGTCAACGCGGAGATCAGGGAAGCCGGGGCGTGGGTCTTCTCCGGCGGTCTGTACCCGCCGAGCACCGCCACGGTGGTGCGGCTGAAGGACGACGACCTGCTCATGACGGACGGACCGTACATCGAGGGCAAGGAGCACATCGGCGGGTTCACGGTCATCCAGGCCCCCGACCTCGACGCCGCCCTGGAGTGGGGCCGCAAGCTCGCCCGGGCGATCACGCTTCCCATCGAGGTCCGTCCCCTCCAGCACGGAAGCTGTGCCTAGTGCCTCGACCGGCCGACGCCCGCCGGGAGCGGCACTTGTGACCTCCGGCGGGCCCGAGGTGACCGGGGCGGTGATCGAGCGCCACTTCCGCGAGGAGTACGGGCGCGCGGTCGCCGTCCTGGCCCGGGTCTTCGGCGACATCGACATCGCCGAGGAGGCGGTCCAGGACGCGTTCACCACCGCGGTGCAGCGCTGGCCGGCAGCGGGGCTGCCGCCGAGTCCGGCCGGCTGGATCATCACGACGGCCCGCAACCGCGCGATCGACCGGCTCCGCCGGGAGTCCCGGCGTGAGGACCGGCACGCGCAGGCGGCTCTGCTGCACGCCCATGACGTACCGGCCGAGGAGGGTCCCGTGCGTGACGACCGGCTGCGCCTGATCTTCACCTGCTGCCACCCGGCGCTCGCACCGGCGTCCCGGGTCGCGCTGACGCTGCGGCTCCTGGGCGGACTGACCACGGCCGAGATCGCCTCGGCGTTCCTCGTCACCGAACCGGCCATGGCGCAGCGCCTGGTGCGCGCCAAGGGCAAGATCCGGGACGCGGGCATTCCCTACCGTGTGCCGCGTGACGCCGACCTGCCGGACCGGCTGCGGGCCGTCCTGGCGGTCGTGTACCTCGTCTTCAACGAGGGATACACGGCCACGTCGGGCGAGCAATTGGTCCGCGAGGACCTGTGCGTCGAGGCGATCCGGCTGGGCCGGCTGCTGGAACAGCTGATGCCGGACGAGCCGGAGGTCAAGGGACTGCTCGCGCTGATGCTGCTCATCGAGTCCCGCCGCCCGGCCCGGACTTCCCCGGCCGGGGATCTCGTGCGGCTGGCCGACCAGGACCGCGGGAGCTGGGACCGCGCCTTGATCGACGAGGGCCAGGCGCTCGTACGCCAGTGCCTTCGGCGTGACCGGCCGGGGCCGTACCAGATCCAGGCCGCGATCCAGGCGGTGCACAGCGACGCCGCCGTCCCGGCCGCCACCGACTGGCGGCAGATCGTGCTGCTGTACGACCAGTTGCTGGCCCTGGCCCCCAACCCGGTGGTCGCGCTCAACCGCGCGGTCGCGGTGGCCGAGGTCGAGGGGCCGGAGACGGCGCTGGCCCTCGTCGACGCCGTGGACCTGGACGGCCACCGGCTCCACCACGCGATCCGCGCCGATCTGCTGCGCCGGCTGGGCCGCGACGTCGAGGCCCGCGCGGCGTACGAGAAGGCCATCGCGCGTACGGAGAACGCGAAGGAACGCGCGCTGCTGGAACGCAATCTCCGGGCGGTGTCGGGCGGTTGAGGTCCTGAGCACGGCTGGGCGTGTGCGTCAGGTTCGCTGGCCGGGTCTTCGCGGCCGGGTCTTCGCCGCCGCGCCCGTGATCAGTAGGCTCCCGATCATGTCCGCTTCCCTGAGCCCAAGCGCCCACGCGATACTCGACGCCCCCAACCCCGCGGTGCTCGCCACCGTCCAGCCCGACGGCAGCCCGCAGACCTCGGTCGTCTGGGTCGCCCGGGACGGCGACGACCTGGTCATCTCCTCCCAGGCCGGCCGCGTGAAGGACCGGAACATCGCGGCCGATCCACGGGTCAGCCTGACCGTCTACGACCGCGAGGACCCGCTGCGGTACCTGGAAGTGCGCGGGACCGCCACGATCACCGAGGACACCGAGCGCAGGCTGGCCGCCCGCCTGGCGGAGGAGTACGAGGGGAAGGGCGCCGGCGAGGAGTACCTGGAGCTGCCGCCGGAGGTCGTACGCATCGTCATCCGGATCACGCCGCGACGTGTGGTCGGCACGGCCGCCTAGAACGACCGGGGCCGGGCGACTGGGGGCTGGCGCCTTGGCCTGCGCGGCCTGGACCTGGGCGACTTGGACCTGGCTGCGCGGCTCGGGTCCGAGCGGCTGCCCTGTGCGGCCCGGGCCTGCGGGCTGGGTCCTGGGCACCCTGTCCTGCGCGGCCTGTCCGGCGCGGCCCGGGGCCGGGCGACTTGAGGCTGAGGGCTGGGCACCCCGTCCTGCGCGGCCTGTCCTGCGCGCCCCGGCTCCGGGTGACTTGAGGCTGAGGGCTGGGCACCTCGTCTGCGCGGCTTGTTCCGCGCTTCCGCAAGTCGCCGATCCGCGCCCCGGGCTCAGGCCGCCGTCTGGAGGCGCAGGCTCCAGCGGCCCGCGGTGCCCGCCAGGGTGACCGTCGACAGCGAGCGCACCTCCACGTTCCAGTACGACGTCGGCGGCGCCTGGAGGGCGTAGACCAGGGCCGCCCGGACCACCGACGGTTCGGCGACGGCGACGATCGTGCCGCCGTCCTCGGCCGGCCGGGTGTCCAGCCAGCCCCCTATCCGCGAGATGAAGGCGAGCAGTGACTCCCCGCCGTGCGGTGCGGAGCGCGGATCGCCGAGCCACGCGTCCACGGCGCCCGGATCCACGGCGGTCACCTCCGCGAGGGTGTATCCGCGCCAGCGGCCCATGTCGCAGTCGCGCAGGGCCGGCTGCGCCATGGGCGCGAAGCCGAGCGCCTGCGCCGTCGCACGGCTGCGGACCGTCGGCGAGCAGTACCGCAGCTCGGAAGCGTTGAGCTGCACCAGGGCATGCGCGGCGAGCTGCACCTCGTGCCAGCCGGCTTGGTCGAGCGGCCGGTCGTCGTCGAAGCGCTCGGCGAGCAGGGCGGAGCTGCGGGCGGCAGCCACCAGCGTGATCCGAACACTCATGGCGAGATGGTGAGCGGGAAAGCCGCGCAGGTCAAGAGGGGAAATGGACAGCCGCCCGCCGACCCCAAGCCTTTGCCCACAGCATGAAGAAAGGTCAGGTCAGCTCGTCGCAGGCGGTGCGCAGCCGGCGTACTCCCTCGGCGATCTCCGACGTTCCGGCCACCCCCGCGAAGCTCAACCGGAGGTACCCGGCGGGGGGTTCGGCACAGAAGTAGGGGCGGCCGGGGGCGAGTGCGACACCCGCGCGGAGGGCCGCGGAGAGCAGCGCGGACTCGTCCGCGCCGTCCGGCAGCCGCAGCCAGAGGTGGTAGCCGCCGGCGGGGATGTGCGGCAGGGACAATTCGGGCAGTCCGGCCCGCAGGGCCACCGCCATCGCCTCGCGGCGTGCCGTCAACTCGGTGGACACCGTGCGCAGATGACGACTCCAGGCCGGCGCTCCGACCAGTTCGAGGGCCGCCTCCTGGAGCGGGCGGGGCACGAAGAAGGTGTCGACGACGTGAATGGCCCGCAGGCGTTCCGACACGGGCCCGCGTGCCGCCAGCATGCCCACGCGCAGACTGGCCGAGGTCACCTTGGTCAGTGAGCTGACGTGGACGACGACACCGTCGTGGTCGTCGGCGGCGAGCGGGCTCGGCAGCGGACCGGCGTCGTCGTGGGCCATGCGGCGGGCGAAGTCGTCCTCGACGACGAAGGCTCCGGCCTCGCGCGCGATGCGCAGGACCTCGGGGCGGCGCTCGGCGGACAGCACGGCACCGGTCGGGTTCTGGAAGAGCGGCTGGCAGATGAAGAGCCGGGCGCCGGTGGCCCGGAACGCGGCGGCGAGCAGGTCCGGTCGCACGCCCTGCGCGTCCACGGGCACGGGAACCGGCCGCAGCCCGGCCGCGCGCGCGATGGCCAGCATGCCCGGATAGGTGGGCGATTCGACGAGGACGGGTGCTCCGGGCGGCGCGAGCGCCCGCAGGGCGGTGGTCAGCGCGGACTGTCCGCCCGCGGTGATCAGGACGTCCGCGGCCCCGATGCTGCCGCCGAGACCGCGGGCGAACCATTCGCGCAGCTCGGGCAGCCCGTCGGCGGGCGGCCGGCTCCAGGCGCCCGGGCGGCGTCCCGCGCGGGCCAGCGCGTCGGCCATCGCCCGCTCCGGCTGAAGCGACGGATGCAGATAGCCCCCGTTGAACTCGACGACACCCGGCGGCGGTGCGGCGAGGGTGGCGAGGACCCCTGAGGCGTCGACGGTGCGGGGCACGAGCTCGGTCGCGGCGTCGGCGCTGAGGGCGACCTCCTGCCAGGACGTGTCCCCGGGGGCGGGCGCGTGCGTGCGGGGCTCCGTCCGGAATGCCCCCGCGCCGGGGCGGGTGACGACCAGCCCTTCGGCCGCGAGCTGCGCGAGGGCGCGGGAGACGGTGACCGGGGAGACCCGAAAGCGCTCGACGAGCGCCCGGCTCGATGGCAGCTTCCCACCCGGCGAGTAGCGGTCGAGCTCTCGCTTCAGCACATTCGCCAGGTCAGCAACACTGCTACGCTCTTGCATGACAGCACAGGATAGCGCTACTCGCACAATGCCGATAGCGGTCGGTAACGGAACCCTCCTCGCCGCGCTGGGCGTCGTCGCCTTCTCCCTCACCTTTCCGTCCACGGCCTGGGGCCTCGAGTCGTTCGGCCCCTGGTCGCTGGTCGGGGTGCGCAGCGTGCTCGCCGCACTGATCGCGGGAGCCTTTCTGCTGGCGCTGCGCGTACCGCTTCCCGAGCGCCGCCACTGGGGCCCGCTGGCCGTCGTCGCCGGGGGTGTGGTCGTGGGCTTCCCGCTGCTGACCACACTGGCCCTGCAGACGTCCACCACGTCCCATGCGGCCGTCGTGGTGGGTCTGCTGCCGCTCACCACCGCCGCCTTCGCCGCGGTCCGCACCGGGCGCCGCCCCTCCCGCACCTTCTGGCTGGCCGCTCTGGCCGGGGCGGCCGTGGTGATCGCGTTCACCGTCCAGCAGAGCGGCGGAGCGCTGCACACCGGCGATCTGTATCTGTTCGGCGCCCTGCTGGTCTGCGCCGCCGGATACACGGAGGGCGGCAGGCTCGCCCGGCAGATGCCCGGCTGGCAGGTGATCGGCTGGGCCCTGGTGTTCTGTCTGCCCCTGGCGCTGGCGGGCTCGGCCGTCGCGCTCGCCCACGAGCCGGTGCGGATGACGGCCCACGGGGTGATCGGTCTCCTGTGGGTCGCCGCCGGTTCGACCTTCTTCGGCCTGTACGTCTGGTACCGGGGCATGGCGTCGATCGGCATCGCCAAGGCGAGCCAGATCCAGCTGGCGCAGCCGCTGCTCACCCTCGTCTGGTCGGTGGGCCTGCTGGGTGAGGAGATCTCCCCCGCCGCACCGGTGGCCGCGGTCGCCGTCCTCGTCTGCATCGCCGTGACCCAGCGGGCCCGCAGCTGAGACGGGCCGGCAGCTGAGGGTGCAACTCCGGGACCCGGCCGTAAACTCGAACCAGAGACCACCCCTGCGAGGAGGTCACCACGATGCATGCCAACGTAGGCGACAAACTGCTCGTGCACGGCAGGACCGTGGGACAGCACGACCGGACCGCCGAAGTCGTCGAGGTGCTGGGACAGAAGGGCACGCCGCCCTACCGCGTCCGCTACGACGACGGTCACGAGGCGCTCATGTCCCCCGGCCCCGACACCGTCGTCAAGCCGGACGAGCACGCCTGACGGGGCCGCCGCCCGAAAGCACGCCTGAGCCGCCGCCGCTCAGCGCGGCGGCAGCACCCTGGTCGGATAGTGGTCGGCCACGACCCTGGCCATCGCCCCGATCCGATCCGTCATGACTTCCTTGGCCGAGAAGAAGCAGTGGCCGCGGACCCCGTTGTACGTCTTCGCCAGCGTGAGGTGGCGCGAGAGCTCGGCGGGGTCCTGCCACGGCGCGGGCTGAGCCGGGTCGCCCGCCTTGTAGAGGGCCTCCCCGATCACGAGATCGACACCGGTGCCCCGGACGACGTCGTTCCACCAGGGCAGCAGCTTCGCGTAGTCGGCGGCGGCGAACCCGATGTTCCAGTAGACCTGCGGGGAGATGTAGTCGATCCAGCCCTCCTTCACCCAGCGGCGGGTGTCGGCGTGGAGGTCGTCGTAAGTCTGCACTCCGGCGCGGGTGTCCGAACCCAGCGGGTCGGTGGCGCCGTTGCGCCACACCGCGAAGGGGCTGATGCCGAAACCGACGCCCGGCCGTGTCTCCTTGATCCGTGCTGACATCTCCCTGACGAGCCGGTCGATGTTGTCGCGCCGCCAGGCGGCCTTGTCCGGGAAGCCCGCGCCGTACCGGGCGTAGGTCGCGTCGTCGTCGAAGACCTGGTCGACGACCGGATACGGATAGAAGTAGTCGTCGAAGTGGACGGCGTCGACGGCGTAGCGCTTCACGGCGTCGGTCATCGCGTCCTGGACGAAGGCGCGGACCTCGGGGATGCCGGGGTTGTAGTACAGCTTCCCGCCGTAGGGCAGGACCCAGTCCGGGTGGACGCGGGCCGGGTGGCCGGCGACCAGCCGGGACGGGTCGGTGTGAACCGCGACACGGTAGGGGTTGAACCAGGCGTGCAGTTCGAGTCCGCGGGCGTGGGCCTCGCGCACGGCGGTGCCGAGCGGGTCCCAGCCGGGGTCCTTGCCCTGGACGCCGGTGAGGTAGACCGACCAGGGCTCGTACGGCGACGGCCACAAGGCGTCCGCGCTCGGCCGGACCTGGAAGACGACGGTGTTCAGCCTGCGGGCGACCGCGGTGTCGAGATGGGCGAGAAGTTCGTCACGCTGCCGGCTCGCCGTGAGACCCGGACGTGAGGGCCAGTCACGGTTGGTGACGGTCGCCAGCCACGTGCCGCGGAACTCCGGCTCGGCGAGGGGCCGCGGGCGCCTCGGCCGCGGAGGAAAGGCTGCCGCGTCGCCCGCCGTCGCCATCGCGGCAAGCACGCTCACGGCCGTCGTCACGAAACCTCTTCTACCAATACGCCCCATTTGTCGCCTTCGGTGTCATCGTCGCCGGTGGTCGTTTCCGCACAGCATGCCCGCCCCTGACGGTCACGCACCTCCGCATCCGGAGTAACGTCGGGGCGTCGAGGCGGGCACCGGAACCATGCGGACGCTCCGCCGCACTGATTCAGCGAAAGGCACGAGGTGACGGACTCAATGGCCGACATTGCACGCGTCGGAGTGGTGGGCTGTGGCCAGATGGGCGCAGGCATCGCGGAGGTGTGCGCCCGCAGTGGGCTCGAGGTGAAGGTCGCCGAGACCACGGGCGAGGCCCTGGAGATCGGTCGTACCCGGCTGTACAACTCGCTGTCGAAAGCCGCCGAACGCGGCAAGATCAGCGAGGAGGAGCGGGATGCCACGCTGGAGCGTCTGAGCTTCACCACCGACCTCGGGGAGTTCGCCGACCGCGACCTCGTCATCGAGGCCGTCGTGGAGAACGAGCAGGTCAAGACCGAGATCTTCCAGATCCTCGACCAGGTCGTGACCCGCCAGGACGCCATCCTCGCCTCCAACACCTCCTCGATTCCGCTGGTCAAGCTGGCCGTCGCCACCTCGCGGCCCGACCAGGTCATCGGCATCCACTTCTTCAACCCGGCTCCGGTCCAGAAGCTGGTCGAGCTGATCCCCGCGCTCACCACCTCCGAGGAGACGATCAAGCGCTCCGAGGCCGTGGTCCAGCAGGTGCTCGACAAGCACGCCATCCGTGCCCAGGACCGCTCGGGCTTCGTGGTGAACGCGCTGCTCATCCCCTACCTGCTCTCCGCCATCCGGATGTTCGAGTCGGGCATCGCCAGCCGCGAGGACATCGACAACGGCATGGAGCTGGGCTGCGCCCACCCGATGGGCCCGTTGAAGCTCTCCGACCTGATCGGCCTGGACACCGTCGCGTCCGTCGCCGACTCGATGTACGCGGAGTTCAAGGAGCCCCTGTACGCGGCGCCGCCGCTGTTGCAGCGGATGGTGGACGCGGGGCGCCTCGGCCGTAAGACGGGCTCCGGCTTCTACCCGTACTCCTGATTCACACGGAGTGTGAGGGGCGTGCTCGCATATGCCGTGCGCACACGCTCCCGCCCTGTGACCATGGAGAGTTGACTCGGTTCCGCTCAGCCAAGGGTTCGCTGTACACGCCGTACACCTTCTGCAGAGGAGCCGATCCGTGACCACCGACCCAGATCACTTAGTGGTCGTCGAGGAGTTCGCCGAACTGCGCCGCAGCCTCGATGTCGGCCTCGCCCGGATCGACGGGCATCTTGCGCTGCTCGCGCAGCGCAACGACCAGATCGACCGGGAGCTGACCGATCTGGCCGCGCGCGTCGGGGCGTTGGAACATGCCAGGTGGCCGTTGCCGGCCGTGGCCGCACTGACGGCGCTCGGGGCGCTGGCGGTGGCGGTCTGGCAGGCGCTGGCCCGCTAGCCACGCCGGGAACGGGGGGTCGGCAGCCGTCGGCTCCCCGAGCCCGTCGAGGCCGTAGGCGCCGTCCGGGGCCCGTCGTGGCGAGTGCGGCTCCGGCTCCGGCTCCGGGAACGTCAGCCCAGCCGCAGATGGTGGAGCATCAGCAGCCCGGCCGCCATGTTGGCGGCCGGGACCTCACCGCGCGCCACCATGTCGGGCACGAGCTTCAGCGGGACCCACTCGCGCCGCGAGGATTCGAAGTCGTCCGCGGGGTGACCGGTGTACGTCGCGTCCTCGGCCCAGTAGAGATGGTGCCGGGCGTCGGTGAGGCCGTTCGACGGCTCCACGGTCATGAGGTGCTGGAGAGGGCCGGGACGCCACCCGGTCTCCTCCTCCATCTCGCGGGCCGCCGCGGTCTCGATGTCCTCGCCGTCCTCGACGACCCCCGCGGCGAGCTCCCAGCCCCAGGTGTCGGTGATGAACCGGTGCCGCCAGAGCATCAGCACCTCGTTGGCCGCGTTGACCGCCGTCGCCACGGCGACGGGCCTCAGCCGTATCAGGAAGTGATCGAGATGCCGGCCGTCGGGGAGAACGACGTCGGCCAGGTTGACCCTGAACCAACGGTTCTCATACACAGTTTGTTCGCTTAAGTTCGTCCACTGCATCTTTCTGCCACCTTCCGACAAGTAGATGGCAATATCGCAGCAGGAGCTCGGTCAGAGGGGAACGCGCAGCGCCCCGTCGATGAGTTCGGCGGCCTCGTCGGCGTTGGCGCATCCGCTCAGCACGAGATGCTCCCGCACCACGCGCAACCGGTCCCGCAGCCGCTGCGACTCCATGCCCCGAGCCCGCTCCGCCATCTCCACCGCGGTACGGGCCGCGCGGTCGACCTCGCCCTGGCGGAGCTCGATCTGACAGAGCATGGCGAGCCGGTGCACCCGGCCGCGGTCGTGCGCGGGCGTGTCGACGGCGGCCGTGGCGTGCTCACGGGCCGCCTGGAGGTCACCGAGGCTGAGCAGGGCCTCGGCCACCTGGACGTTGACCAGTCCGGGCTGCACATAGCCGGTCTCGTCGGGCTCGTGCCCCGGATGAATGCGCCCGGCCTCCAGCTCGGCGCGCCGTATGCAGCGAAGAGCGCTGCTTCCGTCTCCGAGGTGCGCATACGCCTTGGCCTGCATCGCGTACAGATCGGCTGCCAGGGCGGGGGTGATCCGGTCACCGGCGGACCGCAGTGCCGCCTCCGCGAAGGCCACCGCCTGCCGGTGCTCGGCCATGAACAGCGACTGGTTGACCAGCAGCGCTATCACGTACGCGCCAAGTCCCCTGTCCCCACTGGCCTTTGCCAGGCGCAGGGCCTGGTGGAAGTAGCGCTGCGCGAGACCGTGGGCGTCCGAGTCGTAGGCACAGATTCCGGCGACCGCCACCAGACCGCCCGTCGCTCGGTGCAACTGGCGGCCGAGGGCGTCGCTGTAGCCGCCGCGCAGCAGCGGCGCGGTCTCGGCGTTGAGGAATCCGACGATGCGGGCGCGGGTCGCGATGCCGCCCGCCCTGCGGTACATCAGCTCGTAGTGCGCGCGGGCGGCGCGCAGCATCGTGATGTCGGCCATGCTCACGCGCGTCTGCCCGGAGCGGGACACGTCCGCGTCCTCGGGAGGGTTCTCCCACTCCCACACCGGCATCACGGCGGGTGTGCCGGTGACCGCCGGGGCCTCGATGATGTGACGTCGCTGCTGCTCGTCGCAGCGCCACAGCGCGGTGGCCCGCTCCACGAAGCCGGACAGCGGCGAGCCGGGGGGCATGACCGAGTCCCCGTTGACGCCGAGACCGATGTCGCCGAGCGTGATGGCGCGGTGCAGCCGGCCGGCGAGCACCTCACAGATCAGGTCGGGAACCTGGCCGCGCGGGCGCTGTCCCTTCAACCACCGTGCCACGGCCGTGTGTTCGTACCGGAGCGAGAGACCCCGGGCGCGGCCGGCCTGGTTCACATGTGCGGCAAGGCCGGCGTGGGAGATGCCCGCCTCGTCGAGCAGGGCGTCGAGCAGGGTGTTGGGCTGCATGAGGCCCCTCCGTTGGCTCGGTGCGCCCAGCCTAGTAGAGGACGATTCGCACGGGGTGTGAACGGAGTGCCCCGATCTGTGCCACGCGCGCTCTGCCGCCGTACGGTTCGCGCCGGTTGACTGAAATGCCTCTCATGGAGGCGGCCGGACCGCCGGCTCCCCCTCGTACAGTGCGGCGGTCCTCGTTCGCGTCGTCTGCCCTGCTGATCTGCCCGACACTCCGCGGCAGGGCGGGCGGCGCCGGCCGCACGGCAATCCCTTGGTTGCCTTTCGCTGCACTGGTTGCAGAAGGCGAGCGATTGGAGGATTCCGGCCCGGGTACGGCGCCTGCACGGCGTACCCATGACAACACCGGCGAGGCAGGTTCCCCAGCCTCGCCGGTGTTGGCGTTCTCTCACGGTTTCCCGCGGTTGTCGTGCCGGCGTCCGGGGCGGGCCCCGGTACGCGCGTCAGGCTCCGCGCAGGACCGCTCCCGTACGCTCCGACGCGAGAGCCACCGCCGCGTCGCGCGCGGCCGAGGCCTCCTCGACCGTCAGCGTCCGGTCGGGCGCACGGAACTTCAGCGCGTACGCCAGCGACTTCTTGCCCTCACCGATCTGCTCGCCGGTGAAGACGTCGAACAGCCGGATGGACTCCAGCAGTTCGCCCGCGCCGTCGGTCAGCGCCTTCTCCACGTCGGCGGCCGGGACCTGCCCGTCCACGACCAGGGCGACGTCCTGGGTCGCGACCGGGAAGGTGGCGATCCGCGGAGCCGGTACCGTGCCCGCGGACGCCTGCTCGACCAGGTCCAGGTCGAGCTCCATGGCGCAGGTGCGGGCGGGCAGTCCGAGTGCCTTGAGGACACGCGGGTGCAGCTCGCCGGCGTGGCCCGCGATGCGCTCCTCGCCGTCCACCACCACGACCAGCTCGGCGCAGCGGCCCGGGTGCCACGGGCCGTACTGCCCCTGGCGCACGGTCAGTTCGGTCCTTGCCTCGGCGGCGATGGACCGGGCGGCCTCGACCGCGTCCGCCCACTCGGCCGGACGGCCCTTGCCCCACCAGCCGGCCTGCTCGCGGGCGCCCGCGAGGACGACCGCCGCGTGCCGCGGCTGTGCGGGCAGCACGGCGTCCAGCTCGGCGATCTCCTCGTCGGTGGGCCTGCGGTCCACCGGCAGCCGCAGCGCGACACCGGGCGTCCGACCGGCCTGGAAGACCAGTCCGGTCTCGAAGAGCGCGAGGTCGTGGCTGCCGCGCCCGTCGTTGCGGCGCAGCGCGCCGAGCAGCCCGGGCAGCAGCGTCGAGCGCAGCGCGGGCTCCTCGTCGGAGAGCGGGTTGACGAGCTTGACCAGGCGCCGCTTCGGGTCGTCCGCCGCGAGACCGAGCTGGTCGAGGACCTGCTCCCCGATGAACGGGTAGTTCAGCGCCTCGACATAGCCGGCGCCGGCCAGCGCACGGCCGAGTCGGCGGTGCAGCCGCTGGCGCTCGGTGAGCCCGCGTCCCGGCGGCGGCTTGGGCAGCGTCGAGGGCAGGTTCTCGTAGCCCTCCAGCCGGATGACCTCTTCGGCGAGGTCGTTGGGCGCGGCGAGGTCGGGCCGCCACGAGGGGACGGTGACGACGAGCTCGTCCTGGCCGTAGACGTCGCAGCCGACCTCCTGGAGGCGCCGGACGACGGTCTCGCGGCCGTAGTCGACGCCCGCCACCTGGTCGGGGTGGTCGGCGCGCATGGTGACCGTACGCGGGGCGGACGGCGCGACGACGTGCGTGACGCCGGCCTCCGCGGTCCCGCCGGCGAGCAGCACCAGCAGGTCGACGGTGCGCTGCGCGGCGGCCGCGCCGGCCTCCGGGTCGACCCCGCGCTCGAAGCGCCGGGACGCCTCGGACGCCAGCTTGTGCCTGCGGGCGGTACGGGCGATGGAGATCGCGTCGAAGTGCGCGGCCTCGATGACGACCTCGGTCGTGCCCTTGACCTCGCCCGTCTCCGGGTGGGTCTCCGCGTCCGCGATCTCGGTGTTGGCTCCGCCCATCACGCCGGCGAGGCCGATGGGTCCGCGGCTGTCCGTGATGACGAGGTCGCCCGCGTCGAGGACGCGCTTCACCCCGTCGAGGGTGGTGAGCTTCTCGCCGGCCTCGGCCCGGCGCACGCCGATCGGCCCGTCGAGACGGGTGCGGTCGTACGCGTGCAGCGGCTGGCCGAGCTCCAGCATCACGTAGTTGGTGATGTCGACGGCGAGCGAGATCGGGCGCATGCCCGCCTTCTGGAGGCGGCGCTGGAGCCAGATCGGCGACCGGGCCTCGGGGTCGAGCCCGACGACGGTGCGCGCCGTGAAGCGGTCGCAGCCGACGGGGTCGGAGACGTTGACCGGGTAGCCGTAGGCGTTCGGCCCGGGGACGTCCAGGAGGGCCGGGTCGCGCAGCGGCAGGCCGTACGCGGTGGCGGTCTCACGGGCGACGCCGCGCAGGGACAGGGCGTAGCCGCGGTCGGGCGTGACGGCGATGTCGAGGACCTCGTCGAACAGCTCGAGCAGCTCGGTGGCGTCGATGCCGGCCTCGTACTCGGGCGGCAGCACGATGATGCCCTTGGTGCCGTCGTCGCCCATGTCCAGCTCGCTGCTGGAGCAGATCATGCCGCGGGACATCCGGCCGTACGTCTTGCGCTCGGCGATCTGGAAGTCGCCGGGCAGGACGGCGCCGGGCAGGGCCACGACGACCTTGTCGCCGACGGCGAAGTTCCGGGCGCCGCAGATGATCTCCTGCGGCTCGCCCGTGCCATTCGCCTGGCCGACGTCGACCGTGCAGTGGCGGATCGGCTTCTTGAACTCGGTCAGTTCCTCGATGGTCAGGACGCGGCCGACCACCAGCGGGCCCTTGAGCCCGGCGCCCAGCTGCTCGACGGTCTCGACCTCGAGGCCGGCGGCGACAAGCCTGGTCTGTACGTCACGGCCGGTCTCCGTCGCCGGCAGGTCGACGTACTCCCGCAGCCATGAAAGCGGGACCCGCATCAGATCTCCATCCCGAACGGCCGGGTGAACCGGACGTCACCCTCGACCATGTCTCGCATGTCTTCGACGTTGTGGCGGAACATCAGCATTCGTTCGATGCCGAACCCGAAGGCGAATCCGCTGTACTTCTCCGGGTCCACGCCGCAGGCGACGAGCACCTTCGGGTTGACCATTCCGCAGCCGCCGAGCTCGATCCAGCCCTCGCTGGAGCAGGTGCGGCAGGGCCGGTCGGGGTTGCCGACGGACTCGCCCCGGCACACGTAGCAGAGCATGTCCATCTCGGCGGACGGCTCGGTGAAGGGGAAGTAGTTCGGGCGCAGCCGGGTCTTCATGCCGGCGCCGAAGAGCGCCTGGACCATGTGGTCCAGGGTGCCCTTGAGGTCGGCCATGGTCAGACCCTCGTCGACGGCCAGCAGCTCGATCTGGTGGAAGACGGGGGTGTGGGTGGCGTCCAGCTCGTCGGTGCGGAACACACGGCCGGGGCAGACCACGTAGACCGGCGGCTCCCGGTCGAGCAGGGAGCGGGCCTGGACCGGGGAGGTGTGCGTACGCAGCACGACGCCGGACTCGTCGCCTTCGGTGCCCGCGGGCCCCTGGACGAAGAAGGTGTCCTGCATCTGCCGCGCCGGGTGGTCCGGCGTGAAGTTCAGGGCGTCGAAGTTGAACCACTCCGCCTCGGCCTCCGGGCCCTCCGCGACCTCGTACCCCATGGAGACGAAGACGTCCGCGACGCGCTCCATGAGCGTGGTGAGCGGGTGGCGGGCGCCGGCCGGGATCCGGTCGTACGGCAGCGTGACGTCCACCGCCTCCTCGACCAGCACGCGGGTGTCGCGCTCGGCCTCCAGCTCGCCCTGACGGGCGGCGAGCGCCTTGTTCACGACGCCGCGTGCCTGGCCGACACGCTTGCCCGCCTCGGCCTTCGCCTGCGGGGGCAGCGCGCCGATCTCACGGTTGGCGAGCGCGAGCGGCGAGGTGCCGCCGGTGTGCGCGACCTTCGCGTGGGCGAGCGCGTCGAGGTCGCCGGCGGCCGCGAAGGCGGCGAGCGCCTCGTCCCGCATGCGCTCGATCTCTTCCGGTTTCAGTGCCTCGACCTCGACAGGGTCGTACGACTTGTTCGGTGCCGACATCTCTTCCCGTGCTTCCGATTGGCTGATGGCGCGGCCTTGCTCGACGAATGAGGACGCAAAGGTGCCAAAAGCCGAGTCTAAAGGTCGCTTGGACGCTGCGAAGCCCGTGGGCGCCTACGCCAGATAGGCAGGGGCGCCGACGGGCAGAATAAATCGGAACTCGGCGCCGCCGCCGGGACCGCGGCCCACCGTGATCGTGCCGCCGTGCGCCTCGACGATGCCCTTGACGATGTAGAGGCCCAGTCCCGTCCCACCGCGCTTGCTCCCCCGCCAGAAGCGGGTGAAGACACGGCCCATCGACTCCTCGGGGATGCCGGGGCCTTCGTCGCTCACGGTGACGGCCGTTCCCTTCTCGTCGTCCTTCGCCGATGCCGGCGCCACCTCGATGGTGACGGTTCCGGCGCCGTGGCGCACCGCGTTTTCGAGCAGGTTGCCGAGCACCTGGTCGATCTTGTCGGGGTCCGCCCACAGATCGGGAAGATCATGGCGGATGCGCAGCAGGAAGCGGTCGGCGCGCTGGCCGCTGGCTATGTGGGCCTGGACGTGCCGGCCGACGGCCGCGGACATGTCGACGGGCTGGCGGCGCACCTCGAGGCGTCCCGAGTCGATACGGGAGATGTCGAGCAGTTCGGCGATGAGACGGGTGACCCGGTTGGCGTCGGCGTCGACGGTCTCCAGCATCAGCCGCTTCTGGTCGTCGGTGAAGCGTTCCCACTTGGCCAGCAGCGTCGCCGTGAAGCCCTTGACGGAGGTGAGCGGGGAGCGCAGTTCGTGGGCGACGGTGGCGATCAGCTCGGCGTGGCTGCGTTCGGTGCGGCGGCGGGCCTCGGTGCCGCGCAGGCTGACGACGAGCCGGCGTATCGGCCCGGTGGGGCGCTCGCGGACGTACCGGGCGGAGACCAGTACCTCACGGCCGCCCGGCAGCAGGAGGTTGCGCTCGGGCTGGCCGACCCGGGTGGCGAGTCCGCCGTACGGATCGGTCAGGGTCCACCAGCGGCGGCCCTTGAGGTCCTCCAGCGGGAGAGCCTGCTCCAGGGGGTGCCCGAGGGCGTCGCGCCGGGCCACGGCGGTGATCCTGACGGCGGCGTCGTTGAAGCAGATCACCCGGCCCGTCTCGTCGGCCACGACCAGTCCGTCGGCGAGATCGTCGGGGTCGATGCCGAACCACCCGGGTCCGTCGGAAGGACCCCGCAGAGCCCCGTGCGTCTCCGCGGGCCCGCTCGTCCCGACAGCCATATCCCCGTACCCCACCTCTCCGCCGGCGCAGTGGGTCCCCGAGCCCGTCACCCTACTAGCTGAAGGTGACGGAGCGGACCCCCTGAGCGAGTACCGCCGGTCAGCGGGTACTGCCCGCGCGCTGGGCACGCGCCGAGGCATAGAGACATACGGCCGCGGCGGTCGCCAGGTTCAGGCTCTCGGCCTTTCCGTGGATGGGCACCCGGACGACCGCGTCGGCGAGCGCGCGGGTCTCCTCGGGCAGCCCCCAGGCCTCGTTGCCGAAGATCCAGGCGGTGGGTCCGCCCATGGTGCCGGCGTCGAGTTCGTGGTCCAGGTCGTCCTCGCCGGCGCCGTCGGCCGCGAGGACCCGTACGCCCGCGTCCCTGAGTCCCTGGACGGCCCGCTCGACCGGAACGCCGGTCGCCACGGGCAGATGGAAGTGGGATCCGACGGACGCGCGGACGGCCTTGGGGTTGTAGAGGTCGACGGAGGCGTCGGTGAGGACGACGGCGTCGGCACCGGCGGCGTCCGCGCAGCGCAGGACGGTGCCGGCGTTCCCGGGGTCGCGCACATGGGCGAGGACCGCGACCAGGCGGGGCCGCGCGGCGAGGACGGCCTCGAACGGCGAGTCCAGGAAGCGGCAGACACCGACGAGCCCCTGCGGGGTGACGGTGGTCGAGATGTCGGCGATCACCGACTCGTCGGCGAGGTGCACCCGGGCTCCGGCGTCGCGTGCCGCGCCGATGATCTCGGCGTACCGCTCGGCCGCGTCGAGGGTGGTGAACAGCTCGACGAGGGTGGGCTCCCCGTCCGTGCGGTGCGCGGCCGCCTCGCGTACGGCCTGCGGTCCCTCGGCGAGGAACAGCCGCTCCTTGCCGCGGAAGTTCCGCTTCGCCAGCCGCCGGGCGGCGGCGACGCGCGTCGAACGCGGGGAGATCAACTCGGGGGCGGCTGCCATTAACTCACCTTCGGGTGCGCGGGAGGGCGGTACGGACGGCGGGCCGGACGCACACGGACCCGCAGGCCACAGGGCCTGCGGGTCCGGTCACATCCGGTACGACGCGCCGGTCAGGCGGCAGCCTTCGGGGCGTTGACGTCGCTCGGGAGCGCCTTCTGGGCGACCTCGACGAGCGCGGCGAACGCGTTGGCGTCGTTGACCGCGAGCTCGGCCAGGATCTTGCGGTCCACCTCGATGTTGGCGGCCTTCAGACCCTGGATGAGGCGGTTGTACGTCATGCCGTTCTGGCGGGCAGCGGCGTTGATGCGCTGGATCCACAGCTGACGGAAGTCGCCCTTGCGCTTCTTGCGGTCGTTGTAGTTGTAGACCAGGGAGTGGGTGACCTGCTCCTTGGCCTTGCGGTACAGGCGCGAACGCTGACCGCGGTAGCCGGAGGCCGCCTCGAGGATCGCCCGGCGCTTCTTGTGGGCGTTGACTGCCCGCTTGACGCGTGCCACTTGTTAACTCCTTGTAGCGGGGCTGGGATTCACAGTTCGACTCATCCAGCCCGGAAACGAATTAGGTCCCGGTCTCGGCGTCCCGTCCCCGGTCACCCGGGGACGGAGGACGTCACTTGCCGAGAAGCTTCTTGATCTTCTTGGCGTCGGCCGGAGCCATCTCCGCGTTGCCGGAGAGGCGACGCGTCAGCGTGGACGGCTTGTGCTCGAGCAGGTGGCGCTTGCCGGCGCGCTCACGGAGCACCTTGCCGGAGCCGGTGATCTTGAAGCGCTTCTTGGCACCGCTGTGCGTCTTGTTCTTCGGCATCGCGCCGTTCTCTCCTCATCAGTGGCGCTCCCCCGGTGCGGACACCGGCGTGCGGGAGCGTCAGTCGTGGTTGCTGGTCCGAGCGAACCCGGGGCGCCTGGGTGGCGCCCCTGCGGGTCACGCCTCGGAAGGCGTCTCGGTGGGGCTCTCGGCCTCGGCCTCGGCCTCGGCAGGTGCGTCGGCCGGAGCCTTGGCGCTGCCGGCCTTGCGTGCGGCCTGGGCCTCACGCGCCTCGGCCATGGCCTCGGTCTTCTTCTTGTGCGGGCCGAGAACCATGATCATGTTCCGGCCGTCCTGCTTCGGGTTCGACTCGATGAATCCGAGGTCCTCGACATCGGAAGCGAGACGCTGGAGCAGGCGGAAACCAAGCTCGGGTCGGGACTGCTCACGACCACGGAACATGATCGTGATCTTGACCTTGTCCCCCTGCTTGAGGAACCGGACGACGTGACCCTTCTTGGTGTCGTAGTCGTGCGGGTCGATCTTCGGCCGGAGCTTCATCTCCTTGATGACCGTGTGCGCCTGGTTCTTGCGCGCCTCACGGGCCTTCATGGCCGACTCGTACTTGAACTTCCCGTAGTCCATGAGCTTGCACACGGGCGGACGGGCGGTCGCCGCGACCTCGACCAGGTCGAGGTCGTACTCCTGCGCAAGTTCAAGGGCCTTGGCAAGCGGAACAATCCCGACCTGCTCGCCGCTGGGACCGACAAGTCGCACTTCGGGAACGCGAATCCGGTCGTTGATGCGGGGCTCGGCGCTGATGGATCCTCCTCGGTAGCACCACACGACTGTCTGGCAGACAGCCGCGTAACGTCTGTTTTCAGTGAGACCAACCGCACCGGAACACGAAAAATGCCCCGGACGGGACACAGGCGGGAGCTCCTCGAATACCGGAACACCGCCGCGTCGACCGCGGGGCGTACATCGGGCGACTCCATCGTCCGTACGGAACGATGGGCGCCGCCTGACCGGTGACCCGCCGTCCCGAGGGACAGCCAGGTGGGAGATCGGAGCCTCCACTTGTGGGCCGGGCACGCAGGTGTCCGGCCGGTCGTCACACAAGGTTAGCAGCTCTGGCCGGAAGGAGCTAACCGGTGGCCGGGAACCCGTCCCGCGCGAGATGCCGGGACCGCGAGGCCCCGGGGAGGGGGGAAGGGCTGATGAGGGGTGGGCATATCGTGTGCCACATGAGTGACGCGACCACCCCTTCCGAGTCCCCCGACTTCGACGCCATGACCCGCGACATCGCCGAGGTCCCCGCCGTCGAGGTCATCGTCACGGTCGCGGTGAACCTGATGAGCGCCGCCGCCGTCAAGCTGGGCCTGACGGAGGACGACGCAGACCACAAGGACCTGGACGAGGCGCGCAAGCTGGTGCACGCGCTGGCCGGCCTGCTCGACGCGAGCACCACCGAGATCAGCTCCTTCCACGCGGCGCCGCTGCGCGACGGGCTGAAGTCGCTGCAGTTGGCGTTCCGCGAGGCCTCGCTGGTTCCCGACGAGCCGGGCCAGGGCCCGGGCGAGAAGTACACCGGTCCGGTCTACGGCTGACCGGCCGCCGAACCGACGCGTACGAACAGGGGCTCGCCGGGTGGCGTGGCCGCGGCCGGCAGCAGTGCCAGGTCGAGGCCCCGCACCAGGCGGGCCCTCAGTACGTCGTGGGCGGCGAGCGCCTGGGCGACCCGGCGCGCCACCTCCGCGGGCACCGCGTCCGCGGTGAGGACCAGGGCCAGGGTGCCGTCGGCACTGCCGGGGCCGAGGTGGGCGCGGAGCACCGCGGGCTCGGCAGCGACCACCTCGCGGACCGCGCCGGAGACGGCGGGATCGTCGAGCGGGTCCGCACTGGTGCGCCCCTCTGCCAGCGCCAGCAGCGCACCGCCGCTGAGCTGGTACGGCACCGGGCCGGCGAGGTCGAGCACGACGGTGTCGGCCTTCTCGTGGGCGGCCGCCTGAAGTGCCTGGTGCAGCGGTACGGCGACGGGCCTGGCGGTGGGGTCCCAGCGGGCCAGCGAGCCGATCGAGGTGAAGGCGGGCAGAGCGCGGCGCTCCCCCGCGGTCAGCGTCGGCACGGCCATGTCGCTGGTCTTCTCGCGGCGCAGCCCGTTCTCGTCCTCCTCGACCTCGCCGAGGACGGCGACGACGGGGACGAGGAGCCGGGCGCCCCTGAGTGCCTCCAGCACCGGCCCCTCGGCGGTCCGGTCCTCGGCCCACGCGGCGAGCGCCGCCTCCAGGGCCGGATCGGCTGTTCCGTCGTCGTCGGAGAAACCGGGGTCGGGAATGTTCTTGAGCTCCACGCACCGAGCCTAACCCCGGTGCCGCGGGCCCTTTCTCACCGGACCCGTAGGCGGGACACAGCTGTCTGCCAGGTGCGGTCCATAGCTTCCGGCCCATGTCTCCCCGCCATGCCGCGCGCACCCGCCGACCGGTCGTCCTCGCTGCGGTGACGGTGGCGGCCGTGATGGGCGGCTGCGTCGCCGCGGGCGCCTACTCCCTCGGGCGCACACCGGACGCGGTGCCGTCCGCCGCCGTATCGTCGCCCTCGCCCGCTGCGTCCCCGCAGGGGGCGGTGCGGACGGCGGAGGCTGCGGTGGATCTCGATGCTTCGCTCGCCAGGGCGCTGGAACCGGTCGCCCTACGGTCCGGCGCCTCGCTGTCGGTCGCGGTGCTGGACACCGCGAGCGGGGACACGGCGGTCCACGGGCGCGAGGCGTACGACACCGCCAGCATCGTCAAGGTCGGCATCCTGGCGGCTCTGCTGCTCCGGGCCCAGGACGACGGACGGACGCCGACCGCCGAGGAGCGGACCCGGGCGGCCGCCATGATCCGGCTCAGCGACAACGACGCCGCGACGGCGCTCTTCACGGCGGTGGGAGGGGCGGCAGGGCTCGACGCGGCCCATGCGCGGCTCGGCCTGACCGAGACGGCCGCCGAAGCCGCCTGGGGGCTGACGCGGACCACGGCCCGGGACCAACTGGCGCTGCTGCGGGCCGTGTTCGGCACGGACTCGGTGCTGAACGAGGACTCGCGCTCCTTGGTGCGGGCGCTGATGGCGGACATCGCGGCGGACCAGGACTGGGGGGTGTCGGCGGCGGGCACCGGCTGGGCGCTGAAGAACGGCTGGATGCCGCGGACCGCGACCGGGCTCTGGGACGTCAACAGCATCGGACGGGTGTCGGTTGGTGGCCGGGTCCTGCTGATCGCGGTCCTCTCCGCGGGGCACGCGACCAAGGAGGCCGGCATCGCGGTGGTGGAGGCGGCAGCGCGGGCGGCGGTCGGCGCGCTGTCGTGAGGTGAGGGTGGCGGCTGGGTGCCGGAACCGTGCGGGTGGGTGCCGGACCAGTGGGGGTGGCGCCGGAACCGTGCGGGTGCGCGCGAGGCAGCCGGGTCCGGGGGCGTCAGCTACGGGTGGTGCGGCCGCCGCGCCACAGGACGACGGCACCCGCGAGCACCAGCGCCCCGACGCCGCCCGCCACCGGCGCGAGCCAGCCTGCCGGTTCCGCGCTGTCCTTCGCGGGGTCGGGGCCGCCCCCGAAGTACTGCTTGTCGTAGCCCGCCTTCGCCGCCTTCGGATCCGCGGGACGCAGCTTCGCCGCCGCCTTGATCGCGGCCGCCGGGTCGACCATGCCGTGGCCCCGGGCGTCGTCGCGGCCGCCCTTGGGGCCGTTGCGCGCGGTGTCGGCCAGCAGCTTCTTGATCTGGGCGGGCGTCAGGCCGGGGTGCGCCGACCGTACGAGGGCGACGGCGCCCGAGACGAACGCGGCGGCCGCGCTGGTGCCCCAGCCCTGGTAGTACTTCCGGTCCGGATCCGGGATGACGATGTCGACGCCGGGCGCGCTGACGGTGGCGTACCAGCGGCGGGTGGAGAAGGCGGCGTGGGTGCCGAAGCGGTCGACGGCGGTCACGGCGATCACGCCGGGGTAGGCGGCGGGGTACGAGATGTGGTCGCCCTTCTCGCCGCCGTTCCCGGCCGACGCGACGATCACGGAGCCCTTGGCCAGGGCGTACTGGACGGCGGCGTCCTCGCCCGCCTCCGCGTGCGCCGACTCACTGTCGTCGCCGAGCGACATGTTGATCACATCGGCGCCCTGGTCGGCGGCCCAGCGGATGCCCTGGGCGAGCGCGGTGCCGCGGGACTTGCGGGCCTTCTCGCGGGCGGCGTCGGTACCTTCGAGGATGACGCGTACGGGAAGGATCTTCGCCTCGGGCGCGATGCCCATGACCCCGTCCTCCTGGCCCGGACCGTGGCCGTGGGCCGCGACGATGCCGGCCATCGCCGTCCCGTGGCGTGCCCAGGCGCGGTCGCCGCGGCCCGCGCCGAAGCCGATGAAGTCCTTGCCCGGCAGCACGGAGCCCGCGAGGTCGGGGTGTTCGTCGTCGACGCCGGTGTCGAGCACGGCGACCGTGATGCCGTCGCCCTTGGTGGTGCGCCAGGCCTCGTCGGTGTTCATGGCCTCCAGACCCCACTGCTGGGTCCGGATGCCGTCGGCGTGCGCGGGCGCGGCCGGCAGGAGCGTGAAGGCGACGGCCGCGCAGAGGGCGGCGATGCGGTGGCCGCGGCGGGTTCTGGTCACTGCGGCGCCTCCGTGGCCGTGCTGAGGGTCCGGCGCAGGGCGCCGCCGATGCCCTCCGCGAGGCCGGTGGCCTCGTGCCCGAGACCGGCCTGGGCGGGCGCGGAGGTCGCCCCGTTCGCCTTGGCGGCGGCGGCCGGCTGCGGGTCGCCGACGGTGCGGCCGTCGGCGAATCCGGAGACGGCGTAGACGATCACGGGCGCCTCGGTGAGGACGTCAACGGTCCAGCTGGCACGCTGCGGGTCGCCGAACCCGGCGGCGACGGTGCCCTTCGCCGGGAAGGCCCGGGGCATGAGATCGCGCCGCTCGGAGAGCTTCTCCTTCGCGAAGCGGGACTTCAGCGCGGCGACGGACTCCGGGTCGCCGTCGGTGAAGACCAGCCCGACGGTGGTGACGTTGCTGGCCGTCGCGTCGGTGTACGTCGCACGCAGGACGCGGGCGCAGCCGACCTGCCGCAGCGTCGTGACGAGCAGGGGGTCGAGCGCCGACGCGCAGCTGCTGTCGGGTGCGACCGCTATCCGTGTCCACACCCGGTCGGCGCCGCCGGGGCCCGCGCCGTCGCCGCTGAGGGTCCGGGGGAAGAGCGTGTCCACGGGCGCGCTGTGCCAGAGCGTGCGGGCATCCGCGTACGCGGTGTCCCTCGCGGGATCGGCACTCGAGTCCCCCGTGAGCCAGCTGCCGGTGGCGGCACCGCCGATGAGTCCGAGCCCGAGGACGACACAGCCGATGGCGCCGATCGCGCGCAGCGGACGGCGGGCGGGTACGGGACGCAGCCGCGTGGTCATCTCGTTCGGCGTCTCCGGCGGAACCCAGGAGTACGCCGACGGCGTCGCGCCCGGACGCGGGGTGAGATCGACGGCTCCGACCGGCCTCCGCCGCGGTGGGGCGGCGGGCCGGGGCGGCGCCTCGGGCGGCGGACCGCCCACGGGCGCGGTTCGGGGCGCGGTGATGGGCCGCAGCCGGGTGGTGGTCTCGACGGGCGGTGTGTCGGGCCGTGGCGGAGCGGCCGGGGGCTCCATGATCCGGGCGGCGAACGGCGCCGCGCTCTCGCGCTGAGGCTCCTGGGGCCACGGGCCGATCCGCCCGCGCTGGGCCGTGTCCGGCGCGGCATCCGCACCCGGGCGGCTGGACGGCACATCGGCCCGGGGCATCACGGGGTGGCGGTCGCCCGACGCGGGGCGCGGGCTGTGCGAGGGCTCGGACCGTCGTGCCGCCGGGGGCCGCCCGGGCTGCGCGTCGGGCCGGGGCGGTACGGAGTGGCGGTCGGTGGCCGTGGGGGGCGAACCCGGGCGACGGGCCGCGGTCTGCCCGGCGTTCGCACGGGCGGCGGTCTCGGGACCACGAGGCGCGGAGGCGGGCACGCCGTCCGGGCCGGTCGGGGCGACCCGCCGGTCGGCCGTCGCGGGGCGCGGCTCGCTGTCGGGACGGGCCGGCTGCCGTTCTGCCGGCCGCGGCGCGTGCGGGGGAGCCTCGGGGCGACGTGCCTCCGGGGAGCCGGCGGACGACGCGGTCGGCCCCGCTGCCTGCGGCGGAACGGCACGGCGGTCGCCGTCGGAACCGGGGTGTTCGGCATGCGGGCGTGCGGGACGCGGCTCACGCGGAGCCGTGTGCGGAGCTTTCTCGGGGCGGTGCGGGGCGCCGGGACGGCCGTCGGGCATCGGCGGCACCGCATGCCGGTCACCGGAGGCGGGGCGACGGGCCGCCGTGGACGTACCGGGCTGCGCGTCGCCGTGCGGCGGCACGGAGGCCTGGCGCGGATCGCCGTCCCGCGACGGGCGAGGGGCGGGCGGGGCACCCTCGGGGCGACGCGGTTCCGGCGCCCGGGCGGGCGTTGCGGGCGCGGTCTGCGGCTCGGGCGGAACGCGATCACCCTGCGCCGGCGTGCCGGGGGTGTGCTCCGGGGGCAGCAGATTGCGCAGGCCGGACGGGCGCTGCGGGCGCTGTGCCTGGGGGGCTCGTGCGGAATGCGGGGCGTCCTGGTGGCGGGACGCCGGACGGCGGTCCGGGTCCTCGGGGCCGGGAGGGCGTTGCGCCTCCGTACTCATACGGCCCCCCAGGTCCATGTCCACGTACACCAACGGATCGCCTCTCGGGGCAGGCCCGTTCGTCACCGCGTGTGCGTCACTCTACGGGTTGAGGCACCCCCCACGGCACCGAGACCCCGCCTCCGTGGGGATCTGCCCAAAACGTCCCCCTACCCCGGGGTAATCCGTTCTGGCAAGCTCGGGCCATGACTCCCCGCGCCGCTGACCGGGCCCGCTACGACAGGGCCACCGCCCATCTCGACGCTCCGCTGGCCGTCGTCGATCTCGACGCCTTCGACGCCAACGCCGGGGATCTGGTGCGCAGAGCCGGGGGCAAGCCCATCCGTGTCGCGAGCAAGTCCGTGCGCTGCCGGGTGCTGCTGGAGCGGGTGCTGGCGAGGGACGGCTTCGCCGGGATCATGTCCTTCACGCTGGACGAGTCGCTGTGGCTGGCCAGGGCCGGCTTCGACGATGTCCTGCTGGCCTATCCGTCGGCGGACCGCGCGGGCTACGCCGAGCTCGCGGCCGACCCGAAGCTCGCCGCCGCCGTGACCGTGATGATCGACGACGCGGCGCAGCTCGACCTGATCGAGGCCTCCCGCGCCGGGGGCAGGGAAGAGATCCGGGTCTGTCTGGAACTGGACACCGCGCTGCATCTGCTCGGGGGCCGGATCCGTGTGGGTGCCCGCCGTTCGCCCCTGCGGGAGCCGGCCCAACTGGCCGAGCTGGCCCGCTCGATCGCCCGCCGTCCGGGTTTCCGGCTGGTGGGACTGATGGCGTACGAGGGGCACATCGCCGGTGTCGGTGACGCGATCGGCGGCCGTCCGATGCGCTCCCGCGCGATCAGGCTCATGCAGGCGACGGCCCGCAGGGAACTGGCGGCCCGGCGGGCGGCCGTGGTGCGGGCGGTCCGTGCGGTGGCGCCGGACCTGGAGTTCGTCAACGGCGGCGGTACCGGCAGTGTGCAGCACACCGCGGCCGAGGACGCCGTCACCGAGATCGCGGCGGGCTCGGGGCTGTACCTCCCGCGGCTGTTCGACAACTACACCTCCTTCTCCGGCCGTCCGGCCGCGCTCTTCGCCCAGCCCGTGGTGCGCCGGCCCGGAGTGGGCGTGGTGACGGTGCTCGGCGGCGGCTATCCCGCGTCCGGAGCCGCCGGGGCGGACCGGCTGCCGGTCCCCTATCTGCCCGAAGGGCTGCGCTACGACCCGCAGGAGGCGGCCGGCGAGGTGCAGACCCCGCTGCTCGGCTCCCCCGCGGACGATCTGCTGATCGGCGACAAGGTGTGGTTCCGGCACGCCAAGGCCGGTGAGATGTGCGAGCGGTTCGACACGCTTCAGCTGATCGAAGGGGACCGGATCACCGGGACGGCGCCCACCTACCGGGGCGAGGGCCGCACCTTCCTCTGACCGCCGGCTCCGCCCGGTCGGATGGCCGCACGCGGACAGACTCCGCTTACGGGCAGGGTCAGTTGCTCGGTCCGATACTGCTGCCGACGCCTCCGCTCCCCGTGTCACCGTCCGCCCGGATGCTCGCCGCGATCCTGTCCATGTCGGCGAGCTTCGGCGCGTCGGGGCCGGCGTCGAAGGCGAAGCGGACGATGACCATGGCCTCGGTGCCCACGGTCGAGGGGAAGACGAGCGACTGGACGTATCCGCCGGGGCCCTTGCCGGTGACGACCCGCCAGCGCACCAGATGGCCCGCGCGCCCGGCGACGGCGAAGGACTGGGACTTGAGGACGGTGTGGGAGGTGATCCCGCCGTAGATCCGGCTGCCGAGGACGTCCTCGTCGTACGCCTTGTCCGCCGCCGTGACGATGTCCTGCTCGGCGAGGGCTTTCGGCGTGGTGGCGGAGGTCCCGCCGGAGGCGATGGACGAGATCCGGCCGTGCCGGCAGAGCGACGAACCGCCGGCCGGGCATTCGTACGTCAGCTCCGTACGCATGGTCGCGCCCTCGTCGAGGGTGCTGTCGGACTTCTCCCAGCCCTCGGGGATGGGTATCGAGATCCCGTTGAGCTGGTCGCTCAGCACGTCGGCGTCGTCGGCGGACGCTGTCGGGGACGGTGTGTCCTGCGGGTCCGCGGAGGTGCTGACGGGTGCGGTGGCACTCGGCGCCGCGTCCTTACCGCTGTCGTCGTCGCCGGGTGCGAGCAGGACGGCCGCCGTCGCGACGGCGGCCACGAGGACCACACCGGCGACGGCGAACGCCACGAGCCTGCCCTTCGGTTTACCGCCCGGACCGCCGGTCTGCGCCATCGGCACCGTCGGCGGACCGAACCCGGCGGCCGGGGCCTGCGCCTGGACCGCGCGGGTGTGCGCGGTCCAGGCGGTCCCGTCCCACCAGCGTTCGGTGCCGGGAACGCTCGGGTCCGGGTACCAGCCGGCCGGGGTCGTCATGCTCATCCGGCCAGCCTAGGGCCTGTCGTTCGGGTCGTGCCCTGGCCCCTGTCCCGGGCGGCCCGTTCGTGCGTCTACACCGGCGTGACGTACGCCCCGGCGATTCCGCCGTCCACCAGGAAGTCCGTCGCGTTGATGAACGACGAGTCGTCGCTGGCGAGGAACGCCACCGCGGAGGCGATCTCGTCCGCCTCCGCGAACCGGCCCGCGGGGATGTGCACCAGGCGGCGCGCGGCCCGCTCGGGGTCCTTGGCGAACAGCTCCTGGAGCAGGGGGGTGTTGACGGGTCCCGGGCAGAGCGCGTTGACCCGGATGCCCTCACGGGCGAACTGCACGCCGAGTTCGCGGGTCATGGCGAGTACGCCGCCCTTGGACGCGGTGTACGAGATCTGCGAGGTCGCCGCTCCCATGATCGCCACGAACGAGGCGGTGTTGATGATGG
This sequence comes from Streptomyces sp. AM8-1-1, assembly GCF_032229325.1. NCBI lineage: Bacteria > Bacillati > Actinomycetota > Actinomycetes > Kitasatosporales > Streptomycetaceae > Streptomyces > Streptomyces sp. AM8-1-1. Next base: position 6,737,307 of record NZ_CP135086.1, on the reverse strand, counting down.
AGCCCCGGCCCTGGCGCTGCATGTAGGGGATGGCGGCCTTGCAGCACAGGAACACGGAGGTGAGGTTGACGTCCTGGACGCGCTTCCACGCCTCCAGTCCGGTGCTCAGGATCGAATCGTCGTCGGGCGGGGAGATCCCCGCGTTGTTGAAGGCGATGTCGACGGAGCCGTAGGTGTCGAACGCCGTCCTGAACAGCGCCTCGACCTGCTCGGCGTCGGTGACGTCGACCTGGACGAAGGTGCCCCCGACCTCGTCGGCGGCCGCCTTGCCCGCGATCTCGTCGATGTCGCCGCAGACGACGTTGGCGCCCTCGGACGCGAGGCGGCGGGCCGTCGCCAGGCCGATGCCGCTGCCGGCGCCGGTGATGACTGCGGTACGGCCCACCAGCCGGCGGCAGATGTGTGCGGTGTCGGTCATGAGTGCTCAGGCCTCCGTGCTGATGAAGACGTTCTTGGTCTCGGTGAATGCGGTCAGGGCGTCGGGGCCGAGTTCGCGGCCGAGGCCGGACTGCTTGTAGCCGCCGAACGGGGTCGAATAGCGGACGCTGCTGTGGGAGTTGACGGAGAGGTTGCCGGCGGCGACGGCCCGCGAGACGCGCAGGGCACGGCCGATGTCGCGGGTCCAGATCGAGCCGGAGAGTCCGTAGTCGGTGGCGTTGGCGAGCCGGATCGCGTCGGCCTCGTCGTCGAAGGGCAGGACGGCGGCCACCGGTCCGAAGACTTCCTCGCAGGCGGCCGGGGCGTCGGGGGCGATGTCGGTGAGGACGGTGGGCGCGAACCAGAAGCCGGGGCCGTCGGGGGCGCTGCCCCGGATGCCGGGCAGGTCGTCCGGGACGTAGGAGCGCACACGGTCCAGCTGGATCTGCGAGATCAGCGGCCCCATCTGGGTCTTCTCGTCGGCCGGGTCGCCCACGATCACGGACTCGATGGCGGGGGCGAGCAGGTCGAGGAACCGGTCGTACACCGTGCGCTGCACCAGGATGCGGGTCCGGGCGCAGCAGTCCTGTCCGCTGTTGTCGAGGAAGGACATGGGGGTGGCCGCGGCGGCTGCCCCCAGGTCGGAGTCGGCGAAGACGATGTTGGGGCTCTTGCCGCCGAGTTCGAGCGTCACCCGCTTCACCAGCGGGGCGCTCGTGGCCATGATGCTCTTGCCGACCCGGGTGGAGCCGGTGAACACGATCTTGGCCACGCCGGGATGCTCGACGAGCGCGTTGCCCGTCACGTCGCCCGCACCCGGCAGCACCTGGAGGAGATGCTCGGGCAGGCCCGCCTCCAGGGCGAGTTCGGCCAGCCGCAGAGCCGTCAGCGGTGTGGTCTCGGCCGGTTTGAGGAGGACGGCGTTCCCGGCGGCGAGTGCGGGGGCGGTGCCCCAGGCGGCGATCGGCATGGGGAAGTTCCACGGCGCGATCACGCCGATGACGCCGAGGGGTTCGAGGATGGTGATGTCGAGGCCGCCGGCGACGGGGATCTGGCGTCCGTTGAGCCGTTCCACTCCCCCGGCGGCGAAGTCGAGGAGGTCGCGGACGTTGCCGGCCTCCCAGCGGGCGTTGCCGATGGTGTGACCGGCCTCGCGCACCTCCAACCGGGCCAGTTCCTCGATGTGTTCGTCCACGACGCCGGCGAACCGGCGCAGCAGTCGGGCCCGGTCGGCGGGGGCGGCGGCCGCCCAGCCTTCCTGGGCCTTCGCGGCGCGGGCGACGGCGGCGTCGACCTCGGCGGCGCTCGTCGCCGGGACGGTCTCGATCACCTCGCCCGTGGCGGGGTTGACCACCTCGTGGTGGGCGTGCGTCACAACGTGCCTCACAGACGTTCGAAGGAGCGGCGGAGCTCCCAGTCGGTCACCGCGGCATCGAACGCCTGGAGTTCGACCCGCGCCATGTTGCGGTAGTGCGCGACGACTTCGTCGCCGAAGGCTGCCTTGGCGATGGCGCTGTTCTCCCAGAGCTCGGCGGCTTCCCGCAGGGTGGTGGGGACCTGCTCGTATCCGGCGGTGTACGCGTTGCCGGTGCACTCCTCGGGCAGCTCCAGCTTGTGCTCGATGCCGTACAGCCCGGCCGCGACCAGTCCGGCGACGGCGAGGTAGGGATTGACGTCACCGCCCGGGAGCCGGTTCTCGAAGCGCAGGGAGCGGCCGTGGCCGACGACGCGCAGTGCGCAGGTGCGGTTGTCGTAGCCCCAGGCGACGGCGGTGGGCGCGAAGGAGCCGGGCTGGAACCGCTTGTAGGAGTTGATGTTGGGCGCGTACAGCAGGGAGAACTCGCGCAGGGCGGCCAGTTGTCCGGCGAGGAAGTGGCGCATGACCTGGGACATGCCGCCGGGTCCGTCGCCCGCCATGACGTTGGTGCCGTTCTCGTCCTGGAGCGAGAGGTGGATGTGGCAGGAGTTGCCCTCGCGCTCGTTGTACTTGGCCATGAAGGTGAGCGAGACGCCCTCCTGCGAGGCGATCTCCTTGGAGCCGGTCTTGTAGACGGAGTGCTGGTCGCAGGTGATCAGGGCTTCGTCGTACTTGAAGGCGATCTCGTGCTGGCCGGGGTTGCACTCGCCCTTGGCGGACTCGACGGTCAGTCCGGCCGCGGCCATCTCGTTGCGGATGCGGCGCAGCAGCGGTTCGATCCGTCCGGTGCCGAGCACGGAGTAGTCGATGTTGTACTGGTTGGCCGGCGTGAGGTCGCGGTAGTGGCGGTCCCAGGCCTGCTCGTAGGTGTCCTTGAAGACGATGAACTCGAGTTCCGTGCCGGCATGGGCGGTGAACCCGTGTTCGGCGAGGCGCTCCAGCTGGCGGCGCAGGACCTGGCGGGGTGCGGCGACGACGGGCGAGCCGTCGTTCCACGCGAGGTCGGCGACGAGGAGGGCGGTGCCCTCGTTCCAGGGGATACGGCGCAGGGTGGCGAGGTCGGGGTGCATGGCGAAGTCGCCGTAACCGCGCTCCCACGAGGACATCTCGTAGCCGTCGACGGTGTTCATCTCGGTGTCGACGGCGAGGAGGTAGTTGCAGCCCTCGGTGCCGTGTTCGAGAACCTCGTCGAGGAAGAACGGTGCGGCGAACCGCTTGCCCTGGAGCCGCCCCTGCATGTCGGGGAAGGCCAGGACGACGGTGTCGATCTCACCGCTCGCGATGAGGGCACGAAGCTCCTCGACCCCGAGCGGGGGTTTGCGGTCTGCCACGGGATTACGCCTCCTTGGGTCAGCCGGAAGCCATAAGGTATTACCGAAGACCATTGCCTGGGAAGAGGAAACGGCGACGTGGCGAAGACGAACGATGCGGCCGACCGGCTGACACCCGTGCTGCGCCCCGTACGCGCGGGCAACGGCTTCGAGGAGGCACTGGAGCAGATTCTCCAGTTGCTGCGCCTCGGACTGGTCCCCGGCGGTGAGCGGCTGCCCGCCGAGCGTGAGCTCGCCGAGCGGATGGGCATCAGCCGGGTCACGCTGCGCGAGGTGCTGAAGGTCCTCGCCGACCAGGGCCTGGTGGAGAGCCGGCGCGGCCGCTACGGCGGCACCTTCGTGCTGCACCGCCCGGACGCCCATGGCGAGGACGAGCTGCGCCGCCGCGTGGCGGACGTCGACGTCGAGGACACCCTGCGCTTCCGCGAGGTGCTGGAGGTCGGCGCGGCGGGACTGTGCGCCGCGCACGGGCTGACCGACCAGGACGCGAAGCGGCTGCGTACCGCCCTGGCCTCCACGCACGACGCTCCGCTGGCCGCGTACCGGCGGGCGGACACGCTGCTGCATCTGACCCTCGCGGAACTGTCCGGGTCCCCGACGCTGGCCGCCCGGTACGCCGCGGTGCGGGCGACCCTCAATGATCTGCTCGACTGCATTCCGCTGCTCGTGCGCAACCTCGAACACTCCCAGCAGCAGCACAGCGCGCTGGTCGAGGCGGTGCTGGACGGCGACGCCGACGCGGCACGCGAGGTGATGCGGGAGCACTGCGAGGGCACCGCGGCACTGCTGCGCGGTTTTCTGCCCTGATCGGAGGGCCGACGGGCCTGTACGGGGGCGCCCGCGGGCCGATCCGTAACCTCACCTTTACGCACAGGGGTTGCGCATTCCGGATGGCTGCCGCAAAGGTGTCCGCACAAACCTTTGACTGCCAGGAGCGACTCATGGCCGAAGGCACGACCCCGCGCACCACTTCCTCCGCCGACGACGCCTATCTCCAGCGGCGCACCCTGCGCCGGGGCAGCGCCGGCTGGCTGCTGCTCACCGGACTCGGCGTGGCCTATGTCGTCTCCGGCGACTTCGCCGGCTGGAACACCGGCCTCGCCAAGGGCGGCTTCGGCGGCCTCGCGATAGCCACCCTGCTGATGGGCGTGATGTACGCCTGTCTCGTCTTCGCCCTCGCCGAACTCTCGGCGATCCTGCCCACGGCAGGCGGCGGCTACGGATTCGCCCGCCGCGCCCTCGGCACCTGGGGCGGCTTCCTCACCGGTACGGCGATCCTGATCGAGTACATCCTCGCGCCCGCGGCGATATCGATCTTCATCGGTGACTATGTCGAGTCACTCAACCTCTTCGGCCTGGAATCGGGCTGGCCGGTCTATCTCGCCTGCTTCGTGATCTTCATCGGGATCCATCTGTGGGGAGTCGGCGAAGCGCTGCGCTTCAGCCTGGTCGTCACCGCCATCGCGGTCGCGGCGCTGCTGATCTTCGTGGTCGGCGCGTTCACCGACTTCTCGGCGGGCGGACTCGACGACATCGCCGTGGACACGAACGCGTTCGCCTCGAACTCCTGGCTGCCGTTCGGCCTGCTGGGCATCTGGGCGGCCTTCCCCTTCGGCATGTGGTTCTTCCTGGGCGTCGAGGGCGTGCCGCTCGCCGCGGAGGAGGCGAAGGACCCGGTGCGCTCGATGCCGAAGGCCCTCGCCATCTCCATGGGCGTCCTGGCGGTGCTCGCCACGCTCACCTTCTTCGCCGCGACGGGCGCGAGCGGATCGGACGCCCTGAAGGACGCCGGCAACCCGCTCGTGGTCGCCCTGGAGGGCAGCGGCGACCCGACGCCGCTGAGCCGCTTCGTGAACTACGCGGGGCTCGCGGGCCTGGTCGCGTCCTTCTTCTCGCTGATCTACGCGGGCTCCCGCCAGCTCTTCGCCCTCTCCCGGGCCGGCTACCTCCCGCGCTTCCTCTCGCTCACCAGCCGCCGCAAGTCGCCCTACCTCGGCCTGCTGATCCCCGGCGCGCTCGGATTCGCCCTGGCGGCGGGCACGGGCAACGGCGCGCGGATGCTCAACATCGCGGTCTTCGGGGCGACGATCAGCTACGCGCTGATGGCCCTGTCGCACATCGTGCTGCGGCGCCGCGAGCCGGAGCTTCCGCGCCCGTACCGCACCCCGGGCGGCATCGTCACCTCCTCGGTCGCCTTCGTCCTCGCGCTCTCCGCGCTGGTGGCGACGTTCCTGGTGGACAAGGACGCGGCGTACATCGCGCTCGGCGTCTACGCCGTCGCACTCGCCTACTTCGCGTTCTACTCTCGGCACCATCTGGTCGCGAAGGCACCGGAGGAGGAGTTCGCGGCACTGGCGGCGGCGGAAGCCGAACTCGAACGCAAGTGACGCACGTGACGTAACTGCCAGGAACGAACGGAGCCACCGTGTCCAAGCCGCTCATCGGCGTCACCACCTACCTCAACCCCGCGAAGTGGGGGGTGTGGGAGCTGCCCGCGGCACTGCTGCCCGCGGCGTATCCCCGCATGGTCCAGGCGGCGGGCGGGCTCGCGGCGCTGCTCCCGCCGCACGAGGACCCGGCCTCGGCCGAGGCGGTCGTGGCCCGGCTGGACGGCCTGGTGATCGCGGGCGGTGCGGACGTGGAGCCCGCGCGCTACGGCGCACAGGCGGACCCGCGTACCGGGCCGCCCGCCCGGGACCGGGACGCCTGGGAGCTCGCCCTGGTCCATGCGGCACTGGCCACGGGCACCCCGCTGCTGGGGATCTGCCGCGGGATGCAACTGCTGAACGTGGCCCTCGGCGGAACCCTGGTGCAGCACCTCGACGGGCACGTGGGCGGTGTGGGCGTCTTCGGCACCCACACGGTCAGGCCGGTCCCCGGCACCCGGTTCGCCTCCATCACCCCGGAGGCGACGAAGGTCCCGACCTACCACCACCAGTCGCTCGACGTCCTGGCCCCGGCCCTGACGGCGAGCGCCCACGCGGACGACGGGACGGTGGAGGCGGTCGAGACCGCGGACGGGTGGGTGCTGGGGGTGCAGTGGCACCCGGAGATGGGTGAGGACGTCCGGGTGATGCGGGCGCTGGTGGAGGCTTCGGCGGGCTGACGGCCAGGGGCGCGGGCTGCTTGCGGCCTGCGCCCGCCGACCGGCCTGCGGTTGCCCACGGTCCGGGACCGCCCCCCGACCCGCCGCTCAGCCCTGCGTCAGCGACAGCAGTTCTCTCGCCGGCCCGGTGGGCCGGTGGGAGGACGGCCAGACCGCCCGCAGCGACCGGTCCATGCTCACCCCCTCCACCGGGACCTCCGTCAGCCGCCGTGCCGCCACTTCCTCGGTCACCGCCAGCTCGCTCAGCACGGCGGGACCCGCCCCGCTCACCGCCGCCGCCTTCACCGCCGTCGTCGACGCCAGTTCCAGCAGCGGTTCCGCCAGGCCCCCGTGGCCGGTGAGCGCCGAGTCGAGCACCTGGCGCGTACCCGATCCGCGCTCCCGCAGGATCAGGGGTTCCGCGGCCAGTTCACCGGCCGTCAGAGGGCGCTTGCGCCGCGCCCAGGGGTGTCCGGGCGCCACCACGACCAGCAGCCGGTCCTGGCCGATCACCGCGCCGTCCAGCCCCTCCGGCACCGACAGTCCCTCCACGAAACCGAGGTCCGCGTCGCCCGCGAGCAGTTGCTGCGCCACCGTCGCGGAGTTGCCCGCCAGCAGCGAGACCGCCGTCCCGGGCCGCTGCGAGCGCAGCGCGATGAGCCAGCCCGGCAGCAGATACTCCGCGATGGTCATCGACGCCGCGACCCGCAGGCGCGAGTCGCGCCGCCCCCGCAGCGCCTGCGTCCCCACGTCGAACGCCTCCGCCGCCTCCACGACCCGCCGCGCCCAGTCGGTGACCAGCGCCCCCGCGTCGGTGAGCCGGGAGCCGCGCGGCGAGCGGTCCACCAGGGCGACTCCCAGCTGCCGTTCCATGGAGCGGATCCGGCTGCTCGCGGCGGGCTGGGTGATACCGAGCTCGCGCGCAGCGCGGCCGAGACTGCCGTGCCGGGCCACCGCCAGCAGCAGTTCCAGCGCGCCGAGATCCGGCACGCGGTGTGCCAGCGGTACGCGCTCGCCCTGGTCCTCGTCCTTCGGTCCCCTGCTCATAAACCCAGCTTATGGGGCCATAGGGAGAAGATCCCTGGTGGGGAGCGCCGCACGACAGGACAGTGAAGACATGGTCACCGCCGTACACCCCCGCAGTCGCACCGTCGCCGAGGCGACCACCCCCTCGCTCACGACCGTACGGCTGCCGACGCTGCGCCACTTCGGCCCCAACTGGTACGCGAGCGTCATGGGCATCGCCATCGTGGCCAACGCGGGTGTCGCGCTCCCCTACGACGTCCCGGGCCTGCGGACCGTCTGCGAGGCGATATGGGCGCTGTCCGCGCTGATGCTGATCGTGGTGCTGCTCGCCCGCGGGGCGCACTGGCTCCACCACCACGACCAGGCCCGCGCCCATCTGCTCGACCCGGCGATCGCGCCCTTCTACGGGTGTCTGTCGATGGCGCTGCTGGCCGTCGGCATCGGCACGGTCTCCGTCGGCCGGGACGTGATCGGCGAACCGGCGGCGGTCGCGGCCGCGTTCGCCCTCTTCGGTGTCGGTACGCTCATCGGCCTCGTCGTGGCGGTCGCCGTCCCGTATCTGATGATCGTCCGCCACCGCGTGAGGCAGGGCACGGCCTCACCGGTGTGGCTGCTGCCCGTCGTCTCCCCCATGGTCGCCGCGTCCCTCGGCGCTCTGCTGGTCCCGCATCTGCCGGCCGGCCAGGGACGCGAGGCGCTGCTGCTCGGCAGTTACGCGATGTTCGGCATCAGCCTGATCGCCACGCTGGTGATCCTGCCCGTGGTCTTCTCCCGGCTGGTCCACCACGGACGCCTGCCCCTCGCGCTGACCCCGACGCTCTTCCTGGTCCTCGGCCCGCTCGGCCAGTCGACGACGGCGGTCGGCAAACTCGCGGACGTGGCCCCGGGCGCGATCCGGACGCCGTACGCCGCGGGGTTCGTCGCGTTCGCCGTGATCTACGGCGTGCCCGTGCTGGGCTTCGCGCTGATGTGGCTGGTGCTCGCCGGCGCCATGGTGGTGCGGGCCGCCCGGGACGGCATGCCGTTCTCGATGAGCTGGTGGGCCTTCACCTTCCCCGTCGGCACCTGTGTGACCGGCGCGGCGGGTCTGGCCCACCACACCGGACTGCCGGCACTGGGATGGCCGGCCGTCGGCCTCTACCTGCTGCTGGTCACGGGCTGGGCGGTGGCGGGGGTGCGCACGGTGCGCGGCCTGCTCAGCGGAGCGCTGCTCGCAGCGCCGCGCTGAGCACCGCGGGCGCCTCCGCCAACGACGGCCCGTACCAGGTCAGATGCCGGCCGCTGACGAGCGCCGCCGCCATGCCGGGGAACGCCTCGGGTCCGTCCTCGGCCGTGAATCGGTACGGCTCGTCGGGGAGCACCACCAACCGGGCCCCGCTGCCCTGCAGTTCGTCCAGGGGGATGCGGGGGTAGCGCTCGGTGTGCCCGGCGTAGGCATGCCGCACGCCGAGCCTCGCCAGCAGGTCGCCGGCGAAGGTGTCCCGGCCGAGCACCATCCAGGGCCGCCGCCAGATGGGCACGACGGCGCCCAACGGGCCCGCCTCGTCCAGTGGTCCGACGGCCGACCAGGCCTCGCGGGCCTCGTCGAGCCAGGCCGGCGGGGCGAGGCCGCAGCCCGCCACCAGGACCCGCCTCAGTTCGCCGAAGGCCTGCTCCAGGTCGCGCACCTCGGTGACCATGACCTCGACCCCCGCGGCGCGCAGGGCGGCAAGGTCGGGCTCCCGGTTCTCCTCCTCGTTGGCGATCACCAGATCGGGGCGGAGGGCGATCACCGCGGGGACGTCGGGGTTCTTGGTGCCGCCGATGCGCGGGACGTCGAGATCCGCGGGATGGGTGCACCAGTCCGTGGCGCCGACCAGCATCCCGGGCGCGCTGACGGCCACCGCCTCGGTCAGCGACGGCACGAGGGAAACCACACGCATGAGCGCTCCTGAAGGCTGCCGGCCGGCCTACGGTTCCGGCGTCTCGAGGTGCTCGGCGACGGTGACCACGACGATGCGGGTCTCGGGCAGGGTCGCCCGCCACCGGTGCCGTACCCCGCCGGACAGGAACAGGGTGTCGCCCCGGACCAGGCGGTAGGCGCGGCCCTCGGCCTCCAGCTCCACCGCGCCGTCGGCGACATACATCAGCTCGTCGTTGCGGTGCTGGAACTCTCCCCCGGTGTCGTGCTCCCCGGTGAACTCCAGGGCTTCGAGTTGATGCCGGCCGCGGACGAGCCGACGGGCCCTCGGCACGGGCGGCGCGTCGTCGTCCTCGTCGGCGCGGACGACCGCGACCGTGCGGGCCGCGTCGGACGCGGCGAGCAGCCGGCTCGCCGTGGTCTCCAGGGCGTCGGCGACCCGCTGGAGGGAGCGGACGCTGGGGCGGGCGCGTTCGTTCTCCACCTGGCTGAGGAAGGGGATGGACAGGCCGCTGCGCTCGGCGACCGTGGCAAGGGTGAGGTCGAGCGCACGACGGCGCCGGCGCACGGCAGCGCCGACTCGAAGACGCTCGGTCTCCTTCGGGTCCTTGCCGTCCTTCTCGTCCATCTGCCGGGCTCCCCTTCCCCTGGTCTGTCTTCACCTTACGCAGCTTCGGGGTCCGACCGCTCCCGCATCAGGTCACGGACCCGGCGCCGGCGGGGAAAGCCGGACGGGGTGGCCCCCGCCTCCGGCGAGAACCACCCCGTTGCGCCCCGGGTACGGCAGGCAGCCCTGCCGTCACTGTGTGCGACCGCTACTGCGGCGCCATCCGGTCGGCGATGCCCGGGTTCTCCTTCATCCAGGCCTTCACCGCCTCCTCCTCGTGTCCCGTTCCGCGCTTCTGGATCTCGTTCTCCAGGCCGGCGAGCTGCTTCTCGCTGAGCTTGAAGTTCTTGAGCCAGCCGGTCAGCCGCGGATAGTTCTTCGGGAAGTCCTTGCTCGCCACCGTGTGGATGCGGTCTCCCGTGCCGAAGGCCTTCTCGGGGTCCTTCAGCTTGGTGAGGCCGTACTCGTTGTAGGCCCAGTGCGGGGTCCACAGCATCACGGCGATGGGTTCCTTCTTGGCGTACGCCCGCTTCAGCTCGGCGAGCATGCCGGGGGTGGAGCTGTCGACGACCTTGTACTCACCGTCGATGCCGTAGCCCGGCAGGACCTTGTTCTTGAGGATGTTCATGGTCTCGGTGCCCGGCTCGATACCGACGATGCGGCCCTTGAACTCTCCACCGCGGCCCTTGAGATCCTCGAGCGAGTCGACACCCTTCACATAGGAGGGCACCGCGATCTCCAGTGAGGTGGGTCCGTACCAGGAGCCGACGTCGGTAAGTTTGTCGCCGTACTTGTCCCAGTACTTCTTCTGGGTGTTCGGCAGCCAGCCGTCGAACTGGACGTCGATCTGACCGCGCGACATCGCGGTGTACATCGGACCGACCTCGAACTGCTTGAGATTCATGGTGTACCCGCGCTCCTCGAGGACCGCCTTCCACAGATACGTGGCGGCGATGTCCTCCTCCCACGGGAACCAGGCGACCTCCAGCGGGCGTTCGCGCTCGTCCTTGCCGTTCGCGGCCTTGCCCGCCTTGGCGACGGGGGTCCACTTGTCGGCGAGCCCGGGATTCTTGGCCAGCCAGTCGCGTACGGCGTCCTGCTCCTTGCCCTTGCCGGTCTTCTGGATCGTCGCTTCGAGGTCCGTGAGCTGCTTCTCGGTCATCTTGAAGCTCTTCAGCCACTTGCCGACCTGCGGGTTGTCCGCCGAGAAGCCCTTGCGCGCCAGCGTGTGCACGCCGTCGCCCTTGCCCCACGACACCTTGGGGTCCTTGAGCTTCTTCAGGTCGTAGCTGCTGTAGGCCCAGTGCGGCGACCACAGCGTGGTGACGATCGGTTCCTTCTTCTCGTACGCGCGCTTCAGCTCGGCGAGCATGCCGGGCGTCGAACCGTCGACGACCTTGTACTCGCCCTCCAGGCCGTACTCCTTGAGCACCTTGTCCTTGAGCAGGCCCATCATTCCGGCGCTCGGCTCGATGCCGATGATCCGGCCCTTGAACTGTGCCGACTTCCCCTTGAGGTCCGCCAGCGAGTCGATGCCCTTCACATAGGAGGGCACGGACAGCTCCAGCGAGGTGGGGCCGTACCAGGAGCCGAGGTCCTCCAGCTTGCTCTGGTACTTCTTCCAGTACTGGGCGTGGGTGACGGGCAGCCACGAGTCGGTCTGGAAGTCGATCTGGCCGCCGGCGAGGCCGGTGTAGAGCGATCCGGCCTCCAGCTGCTTGGTGTCGACCTCGTAGCCGCGCTGCTCCAGCAGTTCCTTCCACAGGAACGTGGAGGCGATGCCCTCGTCCCAGGGGATGTAGCCGATGGAGACCTTCTTGCCCTGACCCACGTTCGAGGCGTCGGACGCGTCGGCGGACTTGGTGCCGCCGAACATGCCCATACCGCCGGCGACCAGCGCGAGGACGACGACACCGACGACCGCGACCACGGGCTGCGGGCGGTGGTCCCAGATCTTCAGCCCGCCGGTCATGGCCTTGGCCTTGGCGATCGCGCGACGGCCCAGCGGTGAGACCTGGCGGCCGAGCGCGCCGGTGATGCGGTCCAGGTACATGGCGAGGATGACGATGGAGATGCCCGCCTCGAAGCCGAGGCCGATGTCGACGTTGCCGATGGCGCGGTACACGGCGCCGCCGAGCCCGCCGCCGCCGACCATGCCGGCGATGACGACCATGGACAGGCCCAGCATGATGACCTGGTTGATGCCGGCCATGATCGTGGGCAGTGCGAGCGGCAGCTGGACGCGCAGCAGGGTGTTGCGCGGAGTGGTGCCGAACGCCTCGGCGGCCTCGACGAGTTCCTCGTCGACCTGACGGATGCCGAGCTCGGTCATCCGTACGCCGGGCGGCAGCGCGAAGACGATGGTGGCGATGATGCCGGGCACCACGCCGACGCCGAAGAAGATGATGCCGGGGATCAGGTACACCATCGCCGGCATGGTCTGCATGAAGTCCAGAACCGGCCGGGTCACGGCGCTGACGGTCTTGGAGCGCGAGGCCCAGATGCCGAGTGGTACGGCGATCACCAGCGTGACGATGGTGGCGACGAGCACCAGCGAGAGGGTCGACATCGCGTCGTCCCACAGCTCGATGGAGTCGATGAGGGCGAAGCCCGCGAAGGCGAGCCCGCCGGCGAGCAGTCCGCGCAGCCACCAGGCGACGACGGCGAGCATGCCCGCGAACAGCAGCGGTTCGGGTGCGGAGAGCACCGAGTCGATGCCGTCGTACATCCCGGTGACGACCGAGCTGATGGCGTCGAACAGCCAGGAGAGATGGGACTGGAGCCAGTTGACACCGCTGTCGACCCAGTCGCCGAGATGGAGCCTAGGCACTGGCCACCGCCTTGTCGGCCGCGTCGGCGTCGCCGGCCGTGGCGATGCTCTTCGCGGGGGCGGTGTTCTGCGGCGGCACGGGTGCGGGGGTCATGGGCTCGCCGAGGACGGCGAGCAGCCGGGCACGCGGTACGACGCCGATGAGTTCGCCCTCGTCGTCGACGACGGCGACAGCGACACCACTGGTGGAGCAGGGCGTGAACAGCTCGATGATCGGGGTGTCCGCGGAGACGGTGGCGGGGGCGGCGGCGAGTACGTCGCGTGCGCCCTTCAGCTCCTTGCCGTTGTCCGTCCTGCTGCCGTACGCGGTCTCCGGGTCGGCCATGATCGCGCCGGCGGTGAGGACGCGGGAGCGGTCGACGTCCTGTGTGAAGGAGGCGACGTAGTCGTTGGCGGGCGTGACGAGGATGTCCTCGGCGGTGCCCAGCTGCACGATCTCGCCGTCGCGCATCACGGCGATGCGGTCGCCGAGGCGCATGGCCTCGTTCAGGTCGTGGGTGATGAAGACGATGGTCTTCTTGAGCCGCTTCTGGAGCTCCAGGAGCTGGTCCTGCATGTCGCGGCGGATCAGCGGGTCGAGCGCGCTGAAGGACTCGTCCATCAGCAGCAGATCGGCGTCGGTGGCGAGCGCGCGGGCGAGGCCGACACGCTGCTGCATACCGCCGGACAGCTCGTCGGGCCAGGAGTTCTCCCAGCCGGCGAGGCCGACCATCTCCAGCGCCTCGGCGGCGCGGCGGTCGCGCTCCGGGCGGGCGACGCCCTGGACCTCGAGTCCGTAGCCGGCGTTCTCCAGAACGCTGCGGTGCGGGAACAGCGCGAAGTGCTGGAAGACCATGCTGATCTTCGTGGAGCGGACGGTGCGCAGGTCGCGCGGGCTCAGGGCGGTGAGGTCCTGACCGTCGAAGAGGACGCGTCCGGCGGTGGGGTCGAGCAGCCCGTTGAGCATGCGCAGCAGCGTGGACTTGCCGGACCCGGAGAGGCCCATGACGACGAAGATCTGACCCGGTTCGACGGTGAACGAGGCGTCGATCACCGCTGCGGTCGTGCCGTCGGCGCGGAGCTCGTCGCGGCCGGCTCCGCCTTCGAGCCTGCTCACCGCTTCGTCGGGTCGTCTGCCGAACACTTTGTACAAGTGCTCGGCTTGCAGCCTGGACACATACACCTCACCGATCGAACCGAAAACGGTCTGCCACCCCCGACTGGCAGACCGTGGAGCTTCGCGGGGTCGGCCCGCTTGCCCGAGGCAATTGTTGAAACATGCACGGGGTCCGCTCCGGGCCCGCGCCTTCCCTGGCGGGAACAAGCCAAACGAAAGAGTGACCCAGGTCACATTCCGGTCACCCGGGGGTCGTTCACCGGGCGGGACCCGCGCTCCATGGAGCGCGCGTGGGACCGGCGCTCCAGGAGCTCACAGGGTGAGAGGTGACTGTCGGTGGGGTGCGGCATCATCGGGGTGTGACGCGACGCCTGATGCTCCTCGACACCGCTTCCCTGTACTTCCGCGCCTATTTCGGGGTCCCCGACTCCGTGCGGGCCCCCGACGGCACCCCGGTCAACGCCGTGCGCGGGCTGCTCGAATTCATCACGCGGCTGGTCCAGGACCACCATCCCGACGACCTGGTGGCCTGCTGGGACAACGACTGGCGACCGCAGTGGCGGGTCGACCTGATCCCGTCGTACAAGGCGCACCGCGTCGCCGTGGAGACGGAGCGGAGCCTCCCGGACGAGGAGGAGATCCCGGACACCCTGTCTCCGCAGGTTCCGGTGATCGCGGCGGTGCTGGACGCGCTCGGCATCGCCCGGGTCGGCGCCGACGGGTACGAGGCCGACGACGTCATCGGCACGCTGACCGCGCGCGCCACCGGTCCGGTGGACATCGTCACCGGCGACCGTGACCTGTTCCAGCTGGTCGACGACGCCCGCGGCCGGCGGGTGCTGTACCCGCTCAAGGGTGTCGGGACGCTCCAGACGACGGACGAGGCCTGGCTCCGCGAGAGGTACGGCGTGGACGGCCCCGGGTACGTGAATCTGGCGCTGCTGCGGGGCGACCCGAGCGACGGCCTGCCGGGCGTGCCCGGGATCGGCGAGAAGACCGCGGCCAAACTGCTGGACGCCTTCGGCGACCTGGACGGAATCATGGCCGCCGTCGACGACCCGGCCGCGAAGCTCACACCGTCGCAGCGCAAACGGCTCGACGAGTCGCGGGACTACGTGGCGGTCGCGCCGAAGGTCGTCCGGGTCGCCTCCGACGTGGCGCTTCCCGCCTTCGACCCTGCTCTGCCCACGGAACCGCGCCATCCCGAGACCTTGAACGAACTCGCGGCACAGTGGGGACTCGGCGGCGCGCTGCTGCGCCTGCTGGGCACTCTTCGCGCCTGAGGTGCTAACTTAGGCAAGCCTAAGCAGCACGAGTTCAGGGAGACCGCCGTGGCAGAACGACCGGCCCGCACGTCACCGAAGGCCTACGAGTCGCGGGTGGTGCACACCGAGCAGCTCACCCCGCACATGGTGCGCGTCGTCCTCGGCGGCGAGGGGCTGGCGGGCTTCGGTCTCGACGGCTTCACCGACCACTACGTCAAGCTCCTGTTCACGCCGGAGGGCGTCAGCTACCCGGAGCCGTTCGACATGGACCGGATCCGTGCGGAGTTCCCGCGCGATCAGTGGCCCGCGAACCGCACGTACACGGTCCGGAGTTGGGACCGGGACAGCGGCGAGCTGACGATCGACTTCGTGGTCCACGGCGACGAGGGCCTCGCCGGCCCCTGGGCGGCGCGGGCCCGCGTGGGTAACCTCCTGCGCATCCTAGGCCCCGGCGGCGGATACGCGCCCGACGCCGCGGCGGCCTGGCATCTGCTGGTGGGCGACGAGAGCGCGCTGCCCGCGATCGCCGCGTCGCTGGAGACCATGCCGGCGGGTGCGCGGGTGCACGCCTTCGTGGAGGTCGATGGCCCCGAGGACGAGCAGAAGGTCGTCACGCCCGACGGCGTGGAGATCCAGTGGCTGCACCGCTCGGGCAGGCCGGTCGGCGAGGCACTGGTGGCGGCGGTGACCGCCCTCAAGTTCCCCGAGGGCAGGGTGTGCGCGTTCGTCCACGGCGAGGCGGGCTTCGTGAAGGAACTGCGCCGCCATCTGCGACTGGAGCGGCAGGTACCGCGCGAACAGCTGTCGATCTCGGGCTATTGGCGGCTGGGCCAGAGCGACGAGGCGTGGCGCGCGGTGAAGCGCGAGTGGAACGAGCAGGTGGAGCGGGAACAGGAGCCGGCGGCCTGACGACGCGTCGGCGCCCCGAGGGGTGATCGGCCGGCACCGCACCTTCACCCCCGCGGCTCCCCCGCCCCCGCCACCCCGCCCTGGCCGTTCACATACGCCCACGCCGAACCGTCCGCGTGCGCGAGCCTGCGCAGTGACGCCAGGAGGGCGTCCCCGAGGACCGTGCCGACGACCGCGCTCTCCACCACACCGTCCCGGCCCGCCCGGCGCGCGACGTACGCCAGGTCCGCCCGTGCCACCTTCTCCGCCGCGTCCGCGTAGGTGTCGAGCACCTGGTCGAAGTCTCCGTGGCCGGCACGCTCCAGCGCGGCGAGTGCCGTCGCGAGCGCGTCCGCGGCCCGGGAGTCGTCCTCGACGAGCCAGCCGCGCCGGGCGATCAGTTCCCGCACCCGTACGCGCGCGGCGTCCCGTTCGGCATCCGCCTCTCCCCCGGCGTACCGAGGGGCGATCAGATCCGCGGCCACGCCCAGCACACTGTGCACCGGCCTGCCGCCGTCGTCGACAGCGGCGAGTACGTCCGCGACAGCCGCCACCTCGAGGCCGCCGATCTCCAACAGGGCCCGGATCAGGCGCAGTCGGCGTTCGTGTGCCTCGTCGTATGCCGTCCGGTTCGGGCTGGTCTGCCGGCCGGCCGGCAGAAGCCCTTCCCGGACGTAGTACGTGATCGTGGGTACCGGCACGCCGGTCCTGCGGCTCAACTCCCCTATCCGCACGACGTGTTCATCCTTCCGCCCTTGCCGGTGCACCTGCGCGCCATGGATAGTGAGGCTATCCGATAGTGGCTAGTTCCACTATCCATAGCCACGTCCCCGGCGACTCGGGCCCCATCGGACCCGGAAAGGAGCTCGCGCCATGACCGCCTTCCTCTTCCAGCTCTCCTTCTATCTGGCGAGTCCGGTGTGGCTGCTGATGATCTTCGCGCCGACCCGGCGGGTCACTGCCCGCGTCGCCGCGTCACCGCTGACCGTCCTCCCGGTGCTGGTCGTCTATGTGACCCTGGCCGTCCCGGTCCTCCCGGAGATCTGGACGGCCGTGAGCAGCCCGGACATCGACAGGTTCCGCGAGCTGACCGAACTGGCGGGCGGCGCGGGCGCGGTGTGGGCGCAGATCATCGCCTGGGACCTGCTGCTCGGCCAGTGGATGCACCTCGAAGGACGGCGGCTGGGAATCAGCCCTCTGGTGATGAGCCCGCTGCTCGTCTTCACGATCCTGCTCTCTCCGCTCGCGTTCCCCGTCTTCCTGCTGCTGCGCGCGGTACGGATGCGGTCCGCCGCCGGTGCGGCCGGTGGCGCCGCCGGGACCGCCCGGCCGGTGTCCGTTCAGGGACGCTAGCCGGGCCCTCGGCCCGAACCCGCCCCCACCGACGGGTACCTGCGGGACCACCCGTTCCCCACTCGTGCAACCATCTGCGAATCCGGACCAATCCGCAGCACCAGCAGCACCGAATGCCTGGTGATTCTGTCCGGACGAGATGCCCGCACAGTGGAGGAAGCTGCGTGAACGACGCCGTACGCATCGGCGGTCCCGCCTCGGCGCGACCAGATCTGCAACAGTTGCTCGCCCTGGTGGCCCGCGGTGACCAGGACGCCTTCTCGCGGGTGTACGACGCGGCGTGCGGACCGGTACTCGGCCTGGTCCGGGCCGTGTTGCGGGACCCGGCCCAGTCGGAGGAGGTGACCCAGGAAGTGCTGATCGAGGTGTGGCGCACCGCGGCACGTTTCCAGCCCACCCGCGGATCGGCCATGACCTGGATCCTCACGCTCGCGCACCGGCGCGCCGTGGACCGCGTCCGGTCGGCGCAGGCGGCCACGGACCGCGAACGGCGGGCCGCGCTGCTGGAGCGGACACCCGCGTACGACGAGGTCACCGAGCAGGTCGAGGCCCGGCTCGAACGCGAGCAGGTACGGCGGTGCCTCGGCGGACTGACCGAACTCCAGCGCCAGTCGGTGACCCTCGCGTACTACCGGGGGCTGGCCTACCGCGAAGTGGCCGAACTGCTCTCCGTGCCACTGGGCACGGTCAAGACGAGACTGCGCGACGGGCTCATCCGGCTGCGCGACTGCCTGGGGGTGAGCGCATGACCACCGCTGATCTGCACACGCTGACCGGCGCCTATGTGCTGCACGCGCTGGCGCCCGACGAGCGCGCCGAGTTCGAGCGGCACATGGAGAACTGTCCGTCCTGCGAACAGGAGGTGCGGGAACTCGCCGCGACGGTGAGCAAGTTGGGCATGGCCGCCGCCGTGGTCCCGCCGCCCGCGCTGAAACAGCAGGTGATGCGCAAGATATCCGCCGAGCGCCAGCAACCGCCGCGCGTCACCCGGCTGCACGCCGGCCGGCGCCGGAGCCGCGGGCTGTCCCGATTCGTCCTGGCGGCCTGTCTCGCCGCGGCCGCGGCCTTCGGCGGGGTCTCCTTCTGGCAGCACCAGGAGGCACAGGACGCCCGCCGGGCGGCGCAGCGCGCGGAGCAGCAGACGGCCGAGCTCGCCGCGGTCCTCGCCGCGCCGGACGCCCAGGTGAGCAGCACCAAGCTCCAGGACGGCGGCCGCGGCACGGTCGTCGTCTCCAAGAGCCGCAACCAGGCGGCCTTCCTCGTCTCGGGGCTGCCCAGGCCGCCGGCGGGCAAGGTCTACCAGCTCTGGTTCAACGACGGCGGCACCATGCGGCCGGCCGGACTGATGGACCCGGCCACCGCTGACAACGCGCTCCTCATGGACGGTCCGGTGAACGCGGCCTCCGGCATGGGCGTCACCGTCGAGCCGGCCGGCGGCTCGCCCAAACCCACCAGCGACCCCGTGGCTCTGATGAACTTCCCTGCCTGAGGAAGGACGGCTCATGAGTGTGGCGGTCATGCTCTTCACCTCCGACCTGCGCGTGCACGACCAGCCGGCGCTGAGCGCCGCCGTGCGCGGGGCGGACGAGGTGGTGCCGTTGTTCGTGGTCGACCGCGGGGTGCAGCGGGCGGGTTTCGCCGTGCCCAACCGCCGCGCCTTTCTGGCGGATTGCCTCGCCTCGCTCGACGCAGGTCTGCGGGAGCGAGGCGGCCGCCTGGTGATCCGTATCGGCGATGTCACCGAGCAGGTGTGCCGGGTGGTCACCGAGAGCGGCGCCCGCGCGGTGCACATCGCCGCCGGTGTCAGCGCCTATGCCCAACGCCGGGAGGACCAGCTGCGTACGGCGCTGACGGCGGTCCGGTGCGCCCTGCATGTGCACGAGGGGGTCACCACCGCCGTGCCGCCCGGTCGGCTGACACCCGCCGACAGCAACCACTACGCGGCGTTCGAGCCGTACTTCGGCAGCTGGGACCGGGCGGGGCTGCGCGAGGTGGTGGCACCGCCCCACGCCGTGGCGGTCCCCGAACTGGCGGGCCATCCGCTGCCCCGGCGGACTGCGGTGCCCGGGGCGTCGCCCGCGGTCGCCAGGGGCGGTGAGCACGAGGGACGGCAGCGGCTGACCGCCTGGCTCGACCGCGGCGGCTCGGGCGTCGAGGCGTATGGGGAGCGGCACGACGACCTGTCCGGGGACACCACCTCGCGGCTCTCGGCCCATCTGCATTTCGGCACCCTGTCCGCGGCCGAACTGGTGGGGCGGGCACGCGGCGTGGGCGGGCCGGGCGCGGACGCGTTCGTACGGCGGCTGGCCCGGCGGGACTTCCACCACCAGGTCCTCGCGGCCCGCCCGGACGTGGCCCATGCCGACTACCGTCCGCGCGGCGAACGGTGGCGCCGGGACGAGAAGGACATCACCGCGTGGAAGGAGGGGCGCACGGGCTGCCCCGTCGTGGACGCGGGCATGCGGCAGCTGCTGCACGAGGGCTGGATGCACCACCGCTCCCGGCTGCTCGCGGCGGACTACCTGACGCAGACGCTGTACGTGGACTGGCGGATCGGGGCGCGTCACTTCCTGGACCTGCTGGTCGACGGGGACATCGCCGACAACCAGCTCAACTGGCAGGGGGCCGCGGGCACCGGAACGGAGCCGCGGACGGACAGGGTCCCCGATCCGCTCGCGTGGGCGCAGCGCTTCGATCCGCACGGCGACCATGTGCGCCGCTGGGTTCCCGAACTGGCCGAGCTGGCCGGGCCCGAGGTACACCGGCCGTGGGCGCTCGACGATCTGCGGCGGGCCCGGCTCGACTATCCGGAGCCGCTGGTGGATCCGCAGGAGGACCGGGCGCGCTGCGAGCAGGCCCGCGGTCAGGTCTGACCCGGGGCGCTGTCAGACACCCCGGGTCCGCGCGGCGAGTCAGGAAACCGGAACGTCCTTGGTCAGCAGCACCTGCTGGACGTCCAGAGAGCCGGAGCGGAAGCCCGCTTCGGAGTAGGCGAGATAGAAGGTCCACATCCGGCGGAAGGTCTCGTCGAAGCCGAGGGCTCCGACGTCGGCGGCGCGCTCGGTGAAGCGTTCGCGCCACAGCCGCAGGGTCTCCGCGTAGTGCGGTCCGAAGCTGTCCCGCGCCGCAACGCGCAGCGCGGTGCAGCCGCCGACGACCTGCTCGATGGCCTCGGCCGACGGAACCATCCCGCCGGGGAAGATGTACTTCTGGATCCAGGTGTGCGTGCTCCGGGAGGCGGTCATCCGGTCGTGCGGCATGGTGATGGTCTGGAGGGCGACCCGGCCGCCGGGTGCGAGCAGACGGTCCAGCGCCATGAAGTAGTCCGGCCAGAACTCCGCGCCGATCGCCTCGAGGGTCTCCCCGCTCACGATGGCGTCGTAGCGCCCGAGGACGTTGCGGTAGTCCCGCAGCAGGACGGTCACCCGGTCCTCGAGACCGGCCCGGCGGATCCGCCGGCGGGCGAGCGTCTGCTGCTCCCGCGAGAGCGTCACGGTCAGCACGCGTGCCCCGCGCTGCGCCGCGCGGATCGCCAGCTCGCCCCAGCCCGTGCCGATCTCCAGCAGCTGGGTCCCGGCGGTGACGTTCGCCCGGTCGAGCAGCCGGTCGATCCTGCGGTGCTGCGCGGCGGCCAGCAACTGCGGCTCGGCGGGGAATCCGCGGAAGAGGCCGGAGGAGTACGACAGGGTCTCGTCGAGGAAGAGCGCGAACAACTCGTTGGAGAGGTCGAAGTGGTGACTCACGTTGGCCTGGGCGTTCTCGGCCGTGTTGCGGTGCTCGGCGGGCTGTGGGGTCGCCCATGCACCGCGCAGCCGGTGCAGCGTTCCCGGCACGAGCGAGTCGGCGTTCTCGGCGAGCACGGTGAGCACGCCGACGAGGTCGCGGGCCTCCCACTCGCCCGCCATGTACGACTCACCGAATCCGATGAGGCCGCTGTGCCCGATGCGCCGGAAGAATCGCCGCGGCTCATGAACCTCCATGAACGGCCCACCCCGCCCGACCGGCTCCCCGCCACCGAGGCGCACCCGCAACGGCAGCCTGCCGAGCGCGCGACGCACGAGCCGTTCGGCGACCGCCGTCCGCAGCGGGGAGGTCCTGGGCAGGTCGGCCACGTCGGGCCAGCGCCGGGCGTCGACGGGGGCGGTGCGCGGGCGCGCGGGGGACGCTGAGGACACGGACACGGTCACTTCACACCCTCCTGAGGAACATGAACGGGACGAGGCTGTACGAGCAATTCGCTGGAGAACAGGTGGGGTTGAACCCTGCGGTGCACGGCAGGACACGAACGGTCGCCGGGTGCCGCATCGAGGGAGCGCCGCACGACGTCCGCCGCGCGCAGGCGGGCGACACCGCTGCCGACCATGGCCGTGCGAGACCGGTTCACTGTCATTCCCGCTCCCTCCGAACGGCGTCCGGCACCGTCCCTCAGGGGGGATTCGGTGCCGGAGGGGTATCGGATTGGTCGGGATCGATTCGCTGTGGCTCGGCCGTCAGGTGGTTGTGGCTCGGCCGGTTGTGCGGTTGCTGTCCCGGTGCCGTTCCGGGGTCATGTCCGGGACTGCGGTCCTCACCGCGCTTCGCGCGAGTTGCGGGCGCTTTGACGTCCCGGACACGACCCCTGCACGTCCCCGTCCCTGCACGCGACCCGGGCGGTACGCCCTCGCCTCACCCCACCCTCGCAGCGCACCCCTGTCCACGGACGGGCGGGGGATCGCTGACGGGCGGGAGGGGGGCGGGGGCGCAGGAGGGGGGTGTCCGGACGTCAAAGCTTCAGCAACTCGCGCGAAGCGCGGTGAGAAAGCAGTCCGGACACCCCCCTCCGGAGAACCCGAACCCCGCACCCACCCACCAACCCGGCGCAGCCGCACCACAAGAACCCGCACCGGACAAGAACCCGCACCAAGCACCCGCACCGAACAGGCGGCCCGGCCACAAGCCACCCGCACAACACAATGCCCGCTCAGCCCACCGAGCTGTAGGCAACAACCCCCCGCAGCAACCCCTCCACCGCCTTGCGCGCGTTCTTCGAGACCGTGCTGCCTTCCCGCGGTGCCGCCGCCGCGATCTGACCGAGTACGTCGATCACCTGCTTCGTCCAGCGCACGAAGTCACCCGCCGGCATGTCCGCCTCGCGCAGCACCTCGTCCAGGCTCCTGTCCGACGCCCACTGGTACGCCGCCCAGGCGAAGCCCAGGTCCGGTTCCCGCTGGCCCACACCCTCCGCCTGGTTGATCTTGAAGTCTTCTTCGAGCGCGTCGAGCCTGCCCCAGATCTGCACCATCTCGCCGAGCGCGACCTTCGCCTTGCCCGCCGGGACCTTCGGGGCCACCGCGTCGTCCGACTGGCGGGCCTCGTAGACCAACGCCGAGACGCACGCGGCCAGTTCGGCAGGGTTGAGCCCCTCCCACACACCCTCGCGCAGGCACTCGCTCGCCAGCAGGTCGAGCTCGCCGTAGAGCCGGGCGAGACGCTTGCCGTGTTCGGTGACCTCGTCGTCGCGCAGATAGTCCATCTCGGTCAGCAGCGCCACGATCCGGTCGAAGGTGCGGGCGATGGTGTTCGTCCGCCCTTCGATCCGCCGCTCCAGCTGGCGCGTGTCCCGCTGGAGCCGGTGGTAGCGCTCGGCCCAGCGCGCATGGTCCTCGCGCTCGTCGCAGCCGTGGCACGGGTGCGCGCGCAACTCCGAACGCAGCCGGGCGATCTCGCGGTCGTCCGCCGCTGCCGCCCGCTGCTTGCGGTGCCTGTCGGGGACGATGTGGCCCGCCTTGGTGCGCAGCGCGGACGCCAGGTCGCGCCGCGACTGCGGCGACCGCGCGTTGAACGACTTCGGGATCCGCATCCGCTCCAGCGCCTCCACCGGCACCGGGAAGTCCATCGACGCCAGCCGCTTGACCTGCCGCTCCGCGGTCAGCACCAACGGCCGCGGGCCGTCGTGCTGTTCGAACCCGCGGTGTCCGTTGGTCCGTCCCGCCGGGATCCCGGGGTCGAGCACCAGCGCCAGACCGGCGAACTTGCCCGTCGGCACATGGATGACGTCGCCGGGCTTCAGCTTCTCCAGCGAGGTCGCCGCCGCGGCCCGCCGCTGTGCCGCGCCCTGCTTCGCCAGCTCGGTCTCGCGGTCCTTGAGTTCACGGCGCAGCCGCGCGTACTCCTCGAAGTCGCCGAGGTGGCAGGTCATGCCCGCGCGGTAGCCCTCCAGGCCCTCTTCGTTCTTCTGGACCTGACGCGAGATACCGACGACGGACCGGTCCGCCTGGAACTGCGCGAACGACGTCTCCAGCAGCTCGCGCGAGCGGTGCCGACCGAACTGCTGCACCAGGTTGACCGCCATGTTGTACGACGGCCTGAAGCTGGAGCGCAGGGGGTAGGTCCGCGTACCGGCGAGACCCGCGAGCGCCGCCGGGTCCATGCCGCGCTGCCACAGCACCACGGCATGACCCTCGACATCGATACCGCGCCGCCCGGCGCGCCCCGTCAACTGCGTGTACTCACCGGGCGTGATGTCCGCGTGCTGCTCGCCGTTCCACTTGACGAGCTTCTCCAACACCACGGAACGCGCGGGCATGTTGATCCCGAGCGCCAGCGTCTCCGTGGCGAACACGGCCTTGACCAGGCCGCGGACGAAGAGTTCCTCGACGACTTCCTTGAAGGTCGGCAGCATCCCGGCGTGGTGCGCGGCAACGCCCCGCTCCAGGCCCTCCAGCCACTCGTAGTAGCCGAGGACGTGCAGATCCTCCGTGGGGATCGACCGGGTCCGCTCCTCGACGATCTCGCGCACCCTCACCCGCGCCTCGTCGTCGTTCAACCGCAGCCCCGCGTACAGACATTGCTGTACGGCGGCCTCGCAGCCGGCGCGGCTGAAGATGAAGGTGATCGCGGGCAGCAGCCCCTCCGCGTCGAGCCGGTCGATGACCTCGGGACGCCCGGGGGTCCAGATCCGGCTGCGCTGACGGCGCTCGCGCTCGCGGTCGGCCTCGCGCACCATCTTGCCGCGCCGCCGGTCACGCGGGTTGTACGTGCGCTGGTTCTCCATCCGCGCCAGACGCACCAGGTCGGGGTTGACCTCGCGCCGGCCGGTCCCCCGGCCGCCGTGGTCGCTCTCCTCCTCGAACAGGTCGTACATCCGCCGGCCGGCCATGACGTGCTGCCAGAGCGGCACGGGCCGGTGCTCGGAGACGATCACCTCGGTGTCGCCACGGACGGTGTCCAGCCAGTCACCGAACTCCTCCGCGTTGGAGACGGTCGCGGAGAGCGACACCAGCGTCACCGACTCGGGGAGGTGGATGATCACTTCCTCCCAGACGGCGCCGCGGAAGCGGTCGGAGAGGTAGTGGACCTCGTCCATCACCACGTAGCCGAGGCCGAGCAGCGACTGCGAGCCCGCGTACAGCATGTTGCGCAGCACCTCGGTGGTCATCACGACCACCGGCGCCTCGGAGTTGATGCTGTTGTCGCCGGTCAGCAGGCCGACCTTGTCCGCGCCGTAGCGCTTGGCCAGGTCGGCGTACTTCTGGTTGGACAGCGCCTTGATCGGCGTGGTGTAGAAGCATTTGCGGCCCTGCTGAAGGGCCAGGTGGACGGCGAACTCGCCGACGATGGTCTTGCCGGACCCGGTGGGTGCGGCGACGAGCACGCCCTTGCCCGCTTCCAGAGCCTGACAGGCTTCGATCTGGAACGGGTCCAGATCGAATTCGTACATCTCGCGGAAGGGGGCCAGCGCAGTGGCCTCCTCGGCGGCGCGGATGCGGGCGGCGGCGTAGCGCTCAGCGGGAGAGAGGTCCTCGGTCATCTTGTACACGAGCCTACCCGTCAGCTCTGACAGTCACCGCGATCTTTATTTTCCGCCCCGGCCACCCGGCCGGACGCGGTCCGGGCGGGCCAAGCCGCCGTACGGATACGGCCCAGCGCGCCGCCCGGACGGCGAAAGGCGCCGGACGGACACGGCCCAGCACCCCGCCCGGGACGGCGAAGGGGCCGGACGGAGATTCCGTCCGGCCCCTTCGCACATCCCGCGTCTCAGGTGATGTCGTCGTATCCGTTGAGCCGGTGCGAACGTCCGCCGTCCGCCTCGCCCGTCGCCTGCTCCGGCAGGGCGCGCGTCGCGGAGACGGGCTCGATCTCGCCGATGTCCTCCGGCGTGAGGTCGAGCTCGGAGGCCTCGTCGGCTCGGGGGCCCTTGGCGTCCCGGATGGCCCGGCGGCGGTCGTTGACCAGCGAGATGCCGGTGGCGACGAAGTACAGCACGGTGATGGGCGCCGCCAGCGCGATCATCGTGAGCGGGTCGGTGCTGGGCGTGGCCAGGGCGGCGAAGACGGTGATGCCCATGATCATGCCGCGCCACCAGCCGAGCATCCGCCGGCCGGTGATGACCCCGCCGAGGTTGAGCAGCACCAGCAGCAGCGGCAGCTCGAAGGCGAGGCCGAAGACGATCACCATACGGGTCACGAGGTCGAGCAGATCGTCCAGCGGCAGCAGGTTGTCCACACCGAACGGCGTGAACTCGATCAGCACCTTCGCGGTGGTCGGCAGCACCTGGTAGGCGAAGTAGCCGCCGCCCAGGAAGAGGGGGAAGCCGGCGCCGACGAAGATCAGCGCGTACTTCTTCTCACTCTTGTGCAGGCCGGGCGCGAGGAAGGCCCACAGCTGGTAGAGCCAGATCGGCGAGGCGAGGACGACACCCGCCATGAGGGAGACCTTCAGCGCGAGGGTGAACGGCGTCAGCAGGCCATTGATGGTGATCTGCGCGCACGTGGTGTCCTCGGGCTTCTTCGCCAGCTCCGAGAAAGAGCTGGGGCAACCCACCGACTCCAGAACGGGCTTGGTGAAGAAGTTGATGATGTCGTTGTAGAAGAAGGCGGCGACGACCGTGATGGCCACGATCGCCAGGAGTCCCTTCGCGAGCCTGTTCCGAAGCTCACGCAGGTGCTCCACGAGGGGCATCCGCCCCTCGGGATCCCTCTCCTGCTTGCGGGCAGACTTGAGCAACCCACGTCCTCATCTCGTGCGGCAGGCCCTCACCGGTGACGGGGCCCTGGGCGGCTCTGTCTCAGCGCTGGGTGGTGTCCGTCGGCTCGGTCACGGGACGCGAGCTGGTCACATCGCCGGGAGCGGCCTTGATCGTGCGCGGGTTGGCCTGGTCCTGCGGCGTACCGGGCTGCGGCGGGTCGGCGGGCGCGGGCTGCTGACCGCCCTCCGACTTCATCGCCTTGGCCTCGCTCTTGAGGATGCGGGCGGACTTGCCCAGCGAACGGGCCATGTCCGGAAGCTTCTTGGCGCCGAACAGGAGGATGATGACGACGAGGATCAGGATGATCTCCGGAGCGCCGATCCGTCCGAACATAAGCGTGTACCTTCTCACCGAGGCGGCTGGGGTGGGGCTGGCCTGCTGGTCGGACAGGCGTCCGACCGCCGTGCTGTGTGAGCGATCGTAACCCGGGGGAGTAAACGCAGGGCAATGCCTGTGCATACTCGCCGTTGCGGCCCGTGCCTCGCCGTCTGGGCCGCTGGGAGAAGCCTACCTCCGCGCCCCGGGGCCCCGAAGCCCCTCCCTCACCAGCGGTTCAGCGCAGGGTTTCGCCGGTACGGGCCATCTCGGCGGCCGCCTTCTCCAGATCCTCGGCGGCGCGGTTGATCCGCTCCGTGGTGCGGGCGACCTCGTGGCCGAGCCGCTGTGCCTCGACGAACACACGGATCGCGAGGACGCCGAGAACGGCGATCCCGAGGAAGCCGAGAGCGATGGCGAGCATGGGCCAGAACATGCGCAGAGCCTAGTGCCTCGACCGGCCGTGTCTGCCCGTCAAGGGCTGGTGGCCCCGCAGCATGGGGGCACCTCCCGTGCCCGAAGGGCTAGCGGGGAGTGCGTGCGGGGCGGCGCGGCAGGACACGGCCGGGAGCGGCACTAGACGTTCGCGGCGGGACACAGCCGGGAGCGGCACTAGACGTTGCGGACGGTGGAGTGGAGCCGCAGCGTGCTCACGCCGCCGCCGGTGAGGAGTTCGATGATCCGCTCCCCCGCCGGCTTGCGGACGGCGGAGCCGCACTCGGGGCAGGTGAAGGAGTAGAAGGTCGTACGGTGGCTGCCGCCGATCGCGAGCCGCAGCGCCCCGGCGGAGAGTTCGAAGCGCGCGCGGCAGTCGGGGCAGCCGGCCTTGAAGAAAACCGGAGCCATCGACGCAGCGAAACCGGATGTCACAGACATGTGCCGCGAATCCCCCTATTCCTGGCCGTCGTAGGCCGCGAGCGCCTCGCGTGCCGCCTGCCGCGCGCTGTCCGCGAGGTCCTGGGGCGCGACGATCCGGCCGTCCTGGCCGAGCCGCAGCGCCAGCCGGCGCAGCGAGGACGGGGACGGAGTACGCAGCGTGATGCGCAGACAGCCGTCCTGGAGCTCCTCGGCGCTGTCGTGCGGGTAGTACTCCGCCACCCAGCGGCCGCCGGGTCCCACCTCGATGACCACCTCGGGATCGTCGGCGGAGGGCTGGACCAGCCCCTCCGACAGATCCCGCAGTTCGATCTCGGGCGGCGCGGACGGGGCGTCGAGCAGTTTGATCTCGGCGACCCGGTCGAGCCGGAAGGTCCGGCGTGCCTCGGAGAGGCGGCACCAGGCCTCCATGTAGGTGTGCCCGACGGCGAAGAGCCGGATCGGGTCGACCTCGCGCTCGGTGAGCTCGTCGCGCGCGGGCGAGTAGTACCGCAGCCACAGCCGCCGGCGCTCCGAGATCGCCCGGTCCACCTCGGCGAAGACCCCGCCCTCGGACTCGAAGGTCACGGACAGCCGCGAGCTCGCCCCGGCCACCTCGCCCGCGGCCGCCTCCAGCTTGGCGGTGGCCCGGATCAGGGCCTCGCGGTCGCCCTCGCGCAGCCCGGGCAGCATGGCCACGGCGCGCGCGGCCACCAGCAGCGCGGTTGCCTCGTCGGCCGCGAGCCGCAGCGGCTCGGCGACGTCGTCGGGGTTGTGCCACCAGATGCGGTCGCCGTCGGTGTCGATGTCGAGGAGGTCACCGCCACGGAAGCTGGTCCCGCACATCGGCAGGACGTCGAGGTCGGAGATCAGCTCGTCCTCGGTGATCCCGAAGGCGCGGGCGACGTCCCCGACGCGGGCGCCGGGGCGCTCGCGCAGATAGGTCACCAGCGAGAGCATCCGTCTGGTCTGATCGATGGCGTTGGCGGCCATGGTCGTAACTGTCCCCCTCAGCCCTTGGCCACGGCGCGCAGCCGCTCCACCACGTCGGCCCGCAGATCCGCGGGCTCCAGGACGACGACATCCGGGCCGAACTCCACCAGCCAGGCATCCAGACCGTGTCCGTACGGAATCTCCAACTCTTCCCAGCCGTCCCCCAGTTCCCGTACCGACGCGGCCCGGGCACGCAGCGGGTAGCCGCAGCCGGTGCGCAGCCGGATCCGGGCGGTGCGGGTCGCGGTCTCCCCCGCCCAGCTCTCCACCGTCTCGCGGACGGTGACGACGTCGGGGACCGGCGCGGTGAAGGAGCCGGCGCGCGAGCGGACCTTGCCGGTGATGCGGGAGAGCCGGAAGACGCGCTCGGCCGCCCGCTCCCGGTCCCAGCCGGCCAGGTACCAGTGGCCGCGCCAGCATTCGAGCGTCCAGGGTTCGACCTGGCGCTGCTCGGGACGGGCGGCGTTCCCCTTGCGGTAGTCGAAGACCACGGGCCGGCGGTGGCGGCAGGCGAGCATCAGCGGCTCGAAGGCGGCTTCGTGCACGGGGATACGGGGCTCGAGCGCGCTGTGCTGGGCCTCGTAGGAGTCCTCGGCCTCGGGCATGCCTGCCGCGCGCAGCTTCTGGAGCGCGCCGCTGGCCGCGCCGGCGAGCCTGGCCTGCTGCCAGACCTTGGCCGCGAGGCCGAGAGCGGCCGCTTCCTCGGCGTCGAGCGTGATGGCGGGCAGCCGGTTGCTGTCGCGGCGGGCGAGATAGCCGGTGTCACCGTCGAGGTTCTCGACGGTCTCGATGACCAGGCCGAGTTCGCGCAGATCGTCCTTGTCGCGCTCGAACATCCGGTTGAAGGAGTCGTCGGAGCCCGCTTCGAGGTAGGCCTCGATGGATCCGCGCAGTTCGCGTTTACTGAGGGGGCGCCGGGTTCCGAGCAGGCACAGCGCCAGATTCATCAGCCGCTCCGCCTTGGCAATGGCCATCGACGCCCTGCACCTCTTCTGATCGAGTCACTTCCGCCCAGCGACGACCGTACCGCCCCGGGGTGTCGCGGCAAAGCCGAGGGCCCATGCCCCCCAGGGAGCATGGGCCCTTTTCGACCGGAGACGATCAGACGCCGACCAGGTCGCAGACGAAGATCAGCGTCTCGCCCGGGGCGATGACGCCGCCACCGGCGCCGCGGTCGCCGTACGCGAGGTGCGCGGGGATGGTCAGCTGGCGGCGGCCGCCGACCTTCATGCCCTGCACGCCCTCGTCCCAGCCGGCGATGACCTGACCGGCACCGAGCTGGAACTGCAGCGGGGTGCCGCGGTTCCAGGAGGCGTCGAACTCCTCGCCGGTGGAGAAGGCCACACCCACGTAGTGGACCTTGACGGTGTCGCCCGCCTTGGCCACCGGGCCCTCGCCCTCCCAGATCTCCTTGATCTCCAGGTCGGCCGGCGGCTCGCCACCCGGGAAGTCGATCTCGGGCTTGTCGATGCTCACTGAACTGCTCCTCTAAATGATGAACGGGGCAACCCGGACAGTCTTACACCTTCGTCAGCAGGTCCACGGAGAACACCAGCGTGGAGTTCTTCGGGATGCCCTGCTGCTCCTTGGCACCGAAGGCCTGGTCCGGCGGGATGACCAGCAGGACGCGACTGCCGACCTTCTTGCCGATCAGACCGTCCTTGAGCCCCTTGAGGGTGACCTGTCCGAGCGGGAAGGTCTGGGTCTTGCCCGTGTCGTAGGTGCTGTCGAACTTCTTGCCGCCGGCCCAGAGGAAGGCCTGGTACTGGACGACGACGCTGTCCTTGTCGGTGAGCGCGGGTCCCGTGCCCTCGATGACGTAGTTCGAGACGAGCTTCTTCGGCGGGTCGGCCTGCTTCGGGAAGGTCATCGTGGGGGCCTTGCCGTCGGTGTTGGTGCCCACCTTCGGCAGGTCGATGTTGTCCTGCGCGACGTCGGTGCCCTTGGCGGACGTCGGGATGGTGGTCGCCTTCAGGATGTCGACGACGAAGACGAGCGTGGCGTTGGGCTTGATGTCGCCCTGGCCCTGCGCTCCGTAGCCGAGCTCCGGCGGGATGCCCAGCTCGACGCGGCTGCCGACCTTCTGGCCCTCGAGGCCCTGGTCCCAGCCCTTGATGACCTGGCCGGCGCCGAGGGTCAGATCGAACGGCTGCTTGCGGTCGAAGCTGTTGTCGAAGGGCTTGGTGGAATCCCACGACTGGCCCAGGTAGTTGACCTGGATCGCGTCGCCCTTCTTGACTTTCTGGCCCTTGCCCTCGCTGATGACATTGACCTTCAGCTCCTTGGGCGGATCCCCCTCGCCCTTGGCGAGAGTCGGCTTCTGCCCGAACTTCTCCCCCGCGGTGATCGCGGGCAGTCCGTTCTTCATCGAGGCGGAATCGGAGGCCTTGTCATCGCTGCCGCACGCCACTGACGACAACAGCAGCAGCGGGACGACAAGAAGGCCGGCAAGTCGGCGCACGTGTTCCTCAGATCTCAGACGGCACAGTAGGTCCCCGACACTCTAGGGCGTGCCGTGGGCCCCGCACGAGGAACGTACGGGGCCCGAGTCGCGTTCGGCCGACTTGCGGCTACATGCCCGCGATGAGTTTTTCCACCCGGTCGTCGACCGAGCGGAACGGGTCCTTGCACAGTACGGTCCGCTGGGCCTGGTCGTTCAGCTTGAGGTGCACCCAGTCGACGGTGAAGTCCCGCCGCTGCTCCTGAGCTCGGCGGATGAAGTCGCCGCGCAGCCGCGCCCTGGTGGTCTGCGGGGGCACGGACTTGCCCTCGAAGATCTTCAGGTCGTTGCAGATCCGGGCCGCCTGGCCCTTCTTCTCCAGGAGGTAGTACAGCCCTCGCCGGCGGTGGATGTCGTGGTAGGCGAGGTCTATCTGCGCGACACGCGGGTGCGACATGGTCATGTTGTGCTTGGCCCGGTACCGCTCGATGAGCTTGTACTTCATGACCCAGTCGATCTCGGTGCCGATACGGTCGAGGTCCTCCGCGTCGATCGCGTCCAGCGTGCGGCCCCACAGCTCCAGGACCTGCTCGACGGTGCCGGTGCGGATGCCGCGGCGGTCGACGAAGTCCACGGCCTTCTCGTAGTACTCCCGCTGGACCTCGAGGGCCGAGGCCTCGCGTCCGCTGGCCAGGCGCACCTTGCGCTGGCCGGTGATGTCGTGGCTGACCTCGCGGATCGCCCGGATCGGGTTCTCCAGGGTCAGGTCGCGCATCACGGTGCCGGCCTCGATCATGCGCAGCACGAGGTCGGTGGCGCCGACCTTGAGCAGCATGGTCGTCTCGGACATGTTGGAGTCACCGACGATGACGTGCAGCCGGCGGTAGCGCTCGGCGTCCGCGTGCGGTTCGTCCCGGGTGTTGATGATCGGGCGGGAGCGGGTGGTCGCGGAGCTGACACCCTCCCAGATGTGCTCGGCGCGCTGGCTGACGCAGTAGACCGCGCCCCGCGGGGTCTGGAGTACCTTGCCCGCGCCGCACAGCAGCTGACGGGTGACCAGGAACGGGATGAGGATGTCCGCGAGCCGGGAGAACTCTCCGTGGCGTGCGACGAGATAGTTCTCGTGGCATCCGTAGGAGTTTCCCGCCGAGTCGGTGTTGTTCTTGAACAGATAGACGTCGCCCGCGATTCCCTCCTCGTGCAGGCGGCGTTCGGCGTCGACGAGCAGGCCTTCGAGAATGCGCTCGCCGGCCTTGTCGTGGGTGACCAGTTCGGTCACGTTGTCGCATTCCGGTGTCGCGTATTCCGGATGCGAACCCACGTCGAGGTAGAGGCGGGCGCCGTTCCGCAGGAAGACGTTGCTGCTGCGGCCCCATGAGACAACACGGCGGAAGAGGTAGCGCGCCACTTCGTCAGGTGACAGTCGGCGCTGTCCCCTGAACGTGCACGTGACGCCGTACTCGTTCTCCAGCCCGAAAATGCGGCGGTCCATGTCTGAACATTACGCCTCACGGCCTGAGCTGAAACCGGGTTCGGCAGCACCGTTTCGATCATTTTCCGATGAGCGCGCCATCTCCTTGGTACGCCCGGGAACTGCGAGGACCCGCTGAGTGGTCATCAGAACCAGAAGTGCGGCTATTCCGCCCGCCCCCGCGACGGCGAAGCTCCACGCCGTGCCGCCGAGCTCGACGGCCGGGCCCGCGACCGCGGTGCCGGCGGCGGCGCCGACGCCGAACGTCGTCACCAGCCAGGAGAAAGCCTCCGTGACGGTGCCGGTCGGCGCGTGCCGGTCGACGACGATGAAGGCGCACGCGATCGCGGGGGCCAGGAAGACACCGGCGAGCGCGCACAGCGCGGTCATGGCGACGACACCGGGGGTGAGCACGAGCGGCAGGTAGCCGAGCGCGAGCAGGGCGACGATGACCCGCAGCCGGCGCTCGGGGGCGCCGGTCCACTGGCGTGCGCCGTAGGCGGTGCCGCCGATCAGCGCGCCGAGGCCGAGCGCCGCCATGAGCCAGCCGTAGACCGATTCCTGGCCGTGGTCGTCCGCGTACGCGACTCCGGCGACCGTGATGGAGCCGAGAGCCAGGCCGACGAAGAAGAAGGCCCCGAGCAGCGCCAGCAGCCCCGGAGAGCGCAGGGCGCCGAGCCAGTGGGCTTCACGGGGCGCCGACCGCCAGGTGCGGGAGGGCTCCGACAGGACCACGGAGAGGGCGCCGAGTACGCCGATGAGGTTGATGACGAAGAGGCCGGCCCCGGCCGACCAGACGGCGACGAGCAGCGTGACCAGCAGCGGGCCGACGGTGAACATCACCTCCTGGGCCACGGCGTCCATGGCGTACGCCCGGTGTACGCGGTCCTCACGGCCCAGCACGTCCGGCCACAGGGCCCGCAGACCGCCTTCGAGCGGCGGGGTGAAGAGGCCGGCGACGGCGACGGCCGCGTAGGCCAGCGGCAGGGAGCCGATCCCGGCGAGGGCCAGCAGAACCATGCCGAGGGCGGAGACGACGGCCGCAGGCAGCTGGACGCGCGGCTGTCCGTGCAGGTCGACGGCCCGTCCGAGGAGCGGCTGCCCGATGGCGGTGGCGATGCCGTACACGGCGGCGAGCCCGCCGGCGAGGGTGTAGCTCCCGCCCTCGGCCCGGGTGAACAGCACGACGGCGACGGGGGCGGTGGCGTTGGGCAGCCGCCCCACGAGCGTCCCGGCCAGCAGCCGGGCGGCGTGCGGGGCCTTGAGTATGTCTGCGTAGCCCGTGGCTCCCGCGGCCATGTTGCCGCTCCTCTCGTCTCGGCGAGTGCCGAGGTTTTACGTATAACGTACGGCGTCATACGTACCATGTCGACAGTCCGCGGGTCTACCGCTCCGCCCCCGCGGACGGGTGCGGACCCGGCGGACGAGCGGTGCGAGGACGGCGATCCATGTCAGACGGACCCCACGGGCGCGGCCCTCGCCGCGGTTCGTCGCCGGCGGACGGGGCGGGGGGGACGGCCGCGCGCACGGCGACACCGGGATCCACGGAGCCGAGGGCACCGGCACTCGCGCAGGCAGGCCGGGCCGCGGGCGCGGAGGCGGAACCCGGCGGCGCCCGGCCCACCAGCCGGGACGTCGCCCGGGTCGCCGGGGTCTCGCAGGCCACCGTGTCGCTCGTCCTCGGGGACAAGTGGCGGGGCCGGGTCTCCGAGCGGACGGCCGGCGCTGTGCGGGACGTCGCCCGGGAGCTCGGGTACCGGCCCAATCTGGCCGCACGGAACCTGCGGCTCGGGCGGACCAGGACCGCCCTGCTCGTCGTGCCCGCCCTCACCAACGAGTTCTTCGCCCGTGTCTACACCGGCGCCGCCCGCGTGGCCGCAGAGCACGGCTTCGGCGTGGTCCTCTACCCGTCCCCCGACGGCGTCGGCCCCGCCAGGGACCCCTTCGCCTCCGCCCGCGCGGCCCTGGACGGCGTGATCGCCTCCTCCATGGCCGCCGAAGCCCTCACCGAGATCCGCGGCACGGACCTCCCGCTGGTCATGCTGGACAGCGACCCGTCCGACCCGGGGGCGGCGGCCCATGTGAACCTGGACATCGCCGACGGCATGCGGCAGGTGACGGACCATCTGCTGACGCTCGGTCACCGTCGCTTCGTGCACCTCGCCTCGGCCGTGTCGTCCTGGACCTTCGATGTACGGGCGGCGGCCCTTGCGCAGGCGCTGGGAGCCGTCGCCGACGCGGTCGTCACGACGGTGCCCGCGCCGCTCGACGTCGGCGGCGCCCGTCAGGCCGCGGAAGCGGCCCTCACCGGCCCCGGGCCCCGCCCCACCGCGCTCATCTGCGACGACGACGTCCTGGCCGCCGGAGCCTGCAAGGCCGTACGCCGGCTGGGGCTGCGGGTGCCCGAGGACGTCTCCGTCACCGGCTTCGACGACCTCGCTCTCGCCACCGCCGTGGAGCCGGAGCTCACCACCGTCCGGCTGCCCGCGGAACGGGTCGGCGAGCGCGGTATGTCCGCCCTGCTCGCCGTCCTCACCGGACGGCCCCCGGAGGAGGGCGGGCTGCCGGTCGAACTCGTCACCCGCGGCTCCACCGCGCGCGCTGCCGCCACCCCCGCACCCGCCTGAGCCGGGCACGCCAGGGCGGCACAACACCCCGCGCAAGGCTGCGCCCCGGTCCGCACGGGCGGTCCGGGGCGCAGTCGGTCGTCGTGTCGTCGCAGAGGCCGGCGGGCTACTCCTCGCCGTCCTCCGTGGACTCCTCGTCCGACGGTGCGTCGGTCGGGGTGGAGGCGGCACCGTCCGCCTCCAGCAGCCGGGACAGCTGCCGGCCGACGATGCGCTTGAACTTCCGCTGCTGCGGCCGTGTGCGGTCCAGGACCGCCACTTCGAGGCGCTCCGCCGGGATCTCCCGGTCATTGCCGTTGGTCTGGTTGGACAGGGCCTGGACCGCCAGCTTCAGCGCCTCCGCCAGGGACATGCCCTCGCGGTGCCGCTGGTCGAGATAGGTGCTGATCTGCTCGGCGTTGCCGCCGACCGCGACCGAGCCGTGCTCGTCCACGATCGATCCGTCGTGCGGCAGCCGGTAGATCTGGTCGCCGTCGGCGGTGGCACCCACCTCGGCGACGACCAGTTCCACCTCGTAGGGCTTCTCGGCCGCGCTGGAGAAGATGGTGCCCAGCGTCTGGGCATAGACGTTGGCCAGCCCGCGGGCCGTCACATCGTCGCGGTCGTAGGTGTATCCGCGCAGATCGGCGTAGCGCACACCGCCGATGCGGAGGTTCTCGTACTCGTTGTACTTGCCGGCGGCGGCGAAGCCGATCCGGTCGTAGATCTCGCTGAACTTGTGCAGCGCGCGGGACGGGTTCTCACCGACGAAGACGATGCCGTCGGTGTACTGCAGCACAACAAGGCTGCGACCACGGGCGATGCCCTTGCGGGCGTATTCCGCCCGGTCGGCCATGGCCTGCTGGGGTGAGACATAGAACGGCGTCGACACCGGCTATCCGTCCCTTTCTGTCATTGGCGTGAAGGCACTGCCCTGCGGTGGCTGGGGGAGCATCAGAGCAGCGCGGCGCGCGGGCCGTCGGGCTGCTCCAGACGGCGCTCCAGGATCGCGCGGGCGATCTCGGCGGACTCGTCGTCCCCGAGCCTGCGGAAGCCCTCGTCCGTGATGACGGTGACGATGGGGTAGATCCGCCGGGCCACATCGGGTCCGCCGGTCGCCGAGTCGTCGTCCGCCGCGTCGTACAGAGCCTGGATGACCAGGGTGGTGGCCTGCTGCTCCGTCAGATCGTCGCGGTAGAGCTTCTTCATCGCCCCGCGGGCGAAGATGGAGCCCGAGCCGGTGGCGGCGAAGCCGTGCTCCTCGGAGCGGCCGCCGGTGACGTCGTAGGAGAAGATGCGGCCCTTCTCCCGGTCCACGTCGTACCCCGCGAAGAGCGGGACCACGGCGAGGCCCTGCATGGCCATGCCGAGGTTGCTGCGGATCATGGTGGAGAGCCGGTTGGCCTTGCCCTCCAGGGAGAGCTGGGCGCCCTCCACCTTCTCGAAGTGCTCGAGCTCCAGCTGGAAGAGCTTGACCATCTCCACCGCGAGGCCGGCGGTGCCGGCGATGCCCACGGCCGAGTACTCGTCGGCCGGGAAGACCTTCTCGATGTCGCGCTGCGCGATCATGTTGCCCATCGTGGCCCGCCGGTCACCGGCGAGCACCACACCGCCGGGGAACGTGGTCGCGACGATGGTCGTGCCGTGCGGTGCCTCGATCGCGCCCTGCAGAGGCGGCAGGGTGCGCTTCCCGGGAAGCATCTCCGGGGAGTGCGAGCCCAGGAAGTCCATGAACGAGGAGGACCCGGGCGTCAGGAAGGCTGCCGGCAGACGCCCGGTGCTACGAGGGTTGGCTTCCACGCGTTTCCTTCCGGATTGGCGGCGGCCCGCCATGTCCGGCGCGGGCCGATCTTTCGAACTGTGCACGGACATTACCCGCGCCGTCGCCGGTCATCCGCCCCGGTGCCACCGGCTTTCGCCCACAGCACCAGGACGGACAACCGCGGTTACTCTCCGCCCTTTTGGACGAAGGAACGCACGAAGTCCTCGGCGTTCTCCTCGAGGACGTCGTCGATCTCGTCGAGGACGGAGTCGACGTCGTCCGACAGCTTCTCCTGTCGCTCCTTGAGGTCCTCCGAGGACTGCGCGTCCTGCGCCTGCTCCTCGACCTCCTCCGTCGAACGTGTGGCCTTCTGCTGCCCGCCGCCGGTGTCCTTGGTCGCCATGTCCCTCACCCCGCTCGGTTTGCCCTGACGTGAGTTCGTTCGGTCAAGATCAGACCCTACAAGCAGGGTCCGACATCGGCCCCGCACTTTGCTCAACGTCCGGGGACCACCTCGATGATTCCCTTACGCGACCCATTTCAGCCTCCGGACAGCACCCGGACCAGGTCTTCCGCGGTGCGGCACCGGTCCAGCAGCTCCTTGACGTGGTTGCGTGTACCCCGCAGCGGCTCCAGGGTGGGCACTCGTTGCAGAGAGTCACGGCCGGGAAGGTCGAAGATGACCGAGTCCCAGGAGGCCGCGGCGACGTCGTCCGCGTACTGCTCCAGACAGCGGCCGCGGAAATAGGCCCGGGTGTCCTCAGGAGGCTTCGTCCCGGCCCGTACGACGTCCTGCTCGTCGAGGAGGCGCTTCATCTTCCCGCGGGCCGCCAGACGGTTGTAGAGGCCCTTGTCGGGCCGCACGTCGGCGTACTGGAGGTCCACGAGGTGGAGCCTGGCCGCGTCCCAGCCCAGGCTGTCGCGCCGGCGGTAGCCCTCCATGAGCTCCTTCTTGGCGACCCAGTCCAGCTCTCCCGAGAGGCTCATCGGGTCGTTCTCGAGCCGGTTGAGGGTGTCCTCCCAGCGGATCAGGACGTCCTTGGTCTGCTCGTCGGCATCGGCCCCGAAGCGCTCCTCCACGTACTTCCGGGCCAGCTCGAAGTACTCCATCTGGAGCTGCACGGCGGTGAGTGTCCGGCCGCTGCGCAGCGTGACCAGGCGCTTGAGCGTCGGGTCGTGCGAGACCTGGTGCAGGGTGCGGACCGGCTGCTCGACCGCCAGGTCGACAGCGATGAAGCCGTCCTCGATCATGGAGAGCACCAGGGCCGTGGTGCCCAGCTTCAGATACGTCGAGATCTCCGACAGGTTCGCGTCGCCGATGATCACATGCAGGCGGCGGTACTTCTCGGCGTCGGAGTGGGGCTCGTCGCGGGTGTTGATGATGGGCCGCTTCAGCGTGGTCTCCAGGCCGACCTCGACCTCGAAGTAGTCCGCGCGCTGGCTGATCTG
This sequence comes from Streptomyces sp. AM8-1-1, assembly GCF_032229325.1. Lineage (NCBI taxonomy): Bacteria > Bacillati > Actinomycetota > Actinomycetes > Kitasatosporales > Streptomycetaceae > Streptomyces > Streptomyces sp. AM8-1-1. Next base: position 6,699,194 of record NZ_CP135086.1, on the reverse strand, counting down.
GAAGCCGTGCTCGTGACCGTCCTGGCCGATGCCGACCCGGCCCGCGCCGGTGACCACCTGGCGGGAGACGAAGAACGGCGTCAGGTGGCGCACGATGTCCGAGAACGGGGTCTCCCGCTTCATCAGGTAGTTCTCGTGCGTCCCGTAGGAGGCGCCCTTGTTGTCGGTGTTGTTCTTGTACAGGTGGATCGGCTGGGCGCCCGGGAGCTGGGCCGCGCGCTCGGCGGCCTCGGCCATGATCCGCTCGCCGGCCTTGTCCCACAGGACGGCGTCACGCGGATTGGTGATCTCGGGCGAGCTGTACTCGGGGTGCGCATGGTCGACGTACAGCCGTGCACCGTTCGTGAGGATCACATTGGCCAGGCCGATGTCCTCGTCCGTGAGCTGGCTGGAGTCGGCGGCCTCGCGGGCGAGGTCGAAGCCGCGGGCGTCCCGCAGCGGATTCTCCTCCTCGAAGTCCCAGCGGGCGCGCCGCGCCCTGTGCATCGCCGCCGCGTAGGCGTTGACGATCTGGGACGAGGTGAGCATGGCATTGGCGTTCGGGTGGCCCGGAACGGAGATGCCGTACTCCGTCTCGATGCCCATTACTCGCCGTACGGTCATGCGGCCCTCCTTGCCCGGCGGCGCTCCCCTCCGGGAACGGCGCTCAAGTACCGCTGTGGCTCCGGTGCGTGTGCGGTGCCCGTCCCCGCACTGCGCGACTCGGCGGTACCGACGAGCCTAGAACGCCTCTGCGCTGGTGGGGAGATCAATTTCGTCATTGCTCCGGTGTGGCCGAACCTGTCGCGAAAGCAACCGGCTGCGGATGCCCGTCCCCCCTGCCTTCGGCGGGGGGACCTCCAGCATCCGCAGCCGGTCTGCCTTCTACAGGTACTGGCCGGTGTTCGCCACCGTGTCGATGGAACGTCCGGTGTCCGCGCCCTGCTTTCCGGTGACAAGGGTGCGGATGAAGACGATCCGCTCGCCCTTCTTTCCGGAGATCCGGGCCCAGTCGTCCGGGTTGGTGGTGTTCGGCAGGTCCTCGTTCTCCTTGAACTCGTCCACGCAAGCCTGGAGGAGGTGGGAGACCCGAAGGCCCTTCTGGTTCTGGTCGAGGAAGGCCTTGATGGCCATCTTCTTGGCCCGGTCGACGATGTTCTGGATCATCGCGCCGGAGTTGAAGTCCTTGAAGTACAGGACTTCCTTGTCGCCGTTGGCGTACGTGACCTCGAGGAAGCGGTTCTCCTCGGTCTCCGCGTACATCTGCTCGACGACCGACTGGATCATTGCGTGCGCCGCGGCGTCCTTGGAGCCGCTGTGCTCGGAGAGGTCGTCCGCGTGCAGCGGCAGCGAGGACGTGAGGTACTTCGCGAAGATGTCCTTCGCGGCCTCCGCGTCCGGACGCTCGATCTTGATCTTCACATCGAGGCGGCCGGGGCGCAGGATCGCGGGGTCGATCATGTCCTCGCGGTTGGAGGCGCCGATGACGATGACGTTCTCCAGGCCCTCCACACCGTCGATCTCGGCGAGCAGCTGCGGGACGATGGTGTTCTCCACGTCCGAGCTGACACCGGAGCCACGGGTGCGGAAGAGGGACTCCATCTCGTCGAAGAAGACGATGACGGGGGTGCCCTCGCTGGCCTTCTCACGGGCGCGCTGGAAGACGAGGCGGATGTGCCGCTCCGTCTCACCGACGTACTTGTTGAGGAGCTCGGGGCCCTTGATGTTGAGGAAGTAGCTCTTCCCCGCGGGCTGGCCGGTCACCTCGGCGACCTTCTTGGCAAGGGAGTTGGCGACGGCCTTGGCGATCAGCGTCTTGCCGCAGCCGGGCGGGCCGTAGAGCAGGATGCCCTTCGGCGGCCGCAGCTCGTGCTCCTTGAAGAGGTCCGGATAGAGGTACGGGAGCTCGACCGCGTCGCGGATCATCTCGATCTGGCCGCCCAGACCGCCGATCTTCTCGTAGTCGACGTCCGGGACCTCTTCGAGGACGAGCTCTTCGACCTCGCTCTTGGGAACCACTTCGTAGACGTAGCCGGAGCGGGGTTCGAGCAGGAGGGCGTCACCGGCGCGGATGGTGATGTCCAGCAGCGGCTCGGCGAGCCGCACCACCCGTTCCTCGTCGGTGTGCCCGACCACCAGGGCACGCTCGCCGTCCTCGAGGATCTCCTTGAGGGTGACGATGTCCCCGGCGCGCTCGAACTCCATGGCCTCGACCACATTGAGCGCTTCGTTGAGCATGACTTCCTGGCCGCGCCGGAGCTCTTCGAGCTCGACGCTGGGGCTCACGTTCACCCGGAGCTTGCGGCCCCCGGTGAAGATGTCGCACGTGCCGTCTTCGATGGCCTGCAGGAAGACACCGAAGCCGGCCGGCGGCTGCGCGAGCCGGTCGACCTCCTCCTTGAGGGCCACGATCTGGTCGCGGGCCTCACGGAGCGTGTTGGCGAGCCGCTCGTTCTGAGCGGACACGCCGGCCAGGTTCGTCTGCAACTCGACGATCCGCTCTTCGAGAATCCTCGTATGACGCGGAGAGTCGGCGAGCTTGCGGCGCAGGACGGCGATTTCCTGCTCGAGATAGGCAACCTGACCGGCGGGGTCCTCAGACCCTCGCCCCGGCCGGATGCCGCGGTTGATGTCGTCGTCGTGGGCTGCCACGGTCCTCACCTCCTCCAAGGGGAGCTGGACGCTTCCTGACCCTACCTGGGCGGGTGGTGATTGAAACCCCTAGATCACAAAGACGGTAGGGGTGTGTCCGATCTTCACCCTTGCGCTCTCCCTCACGCCAGGGGAATACCCACCCATCAACATCGGAAAGCGGCCGGAGGTATCGTCGAAGTGTTCAACACCCGTCAGGGCTGGCGCGACTTGCTTCACATTGCTACACCCGACGAAGGAAACGGCAGGAGAAATGACCGTGCAGCACGAGGCTCCGCCCGAAGGCACCGCAGACGCCCTGGAGGTCTGGATCGACCAGGACCTCTGCACCGGGGACGGGATCTGCGCGCAGTACGCCCCGGAGGTCTTCGAGCTCGACATCGACGGGCTCGCGTATGTGAAGAGCGGGGACGACGAGCTGCTGCAGAACCCCGGCGCCACAACGCCCGTACCGCTGCCGCTGCTGAACGACGTCGTGGACTCCGCCAAGGAGTGCCCGGGCGACTGCATCCATGTACGCCGCGTTTCGGACAGGGTCGAGGTCTACGGCCCCGACGCACCGTGACCGATCACGCACCCACTGCTCGGTAGCGGGCACTCAGCGTGCCGGCTCACGCACCCGCTGCCGAGTTCTGCGCGGAGCGAACGAACTTACCGCCCTGCCACTGCCACTTGACCTTCTCCCGCACGTCGGGGCAGCAGCTCGGCACGTCCGGTGAGGAGTAGCCGAGCAGGGTGGCCGTGATCGCTCCGTCACGTACGGCGAAGTCCCCCACGCTGAGCTTCTGGGCGGGCTCCACGAGCGTGGCCACCACCCTGGGGCCCGCTCCCCTGGCACCGGCCAGGACGTAGACGCCGCTGGGCGGGGTGCCGGAGCCCGCGTCGCAGCGGGCCGCCACCACCGTCTCGGGGTTGCCGTCGCCGTCCAGGTCGCCGGAGGCGCGCGCGGTCACCAGGGGCTGCACGGAACCGCATTGCAAGGGGAGCTCGACCGCCGCCGGGTCGGGCGCCGGAGCGGCGGCCACGGCGGTGCCCGAGTTCGTCCCGGGCCCCGGCTGCGAGGCGGTCGCGGCCCTCGGCTGAAGGAGTCCGGCGGCCGCGACGACCGCGGCCATCGCGGTCGCGGTGGCCAGCCAGTGCACCGGCCGGGCGTGGGTGTGCGCGAGGTCCGGGACCGCGGAGGTCTGCACGCGTGAAGTCTCCTGTGACTGCGGAGCCGGCCAGGGGTCGGCGGCGGGAGAGGGAGGTCTGCATCGTGCCATACGTCACAGTGGCGCGGAACAGCGGGGTCGTGCCGCGCAGGTCAAGAAATCGTGCGGGAACGGGGGCGGCAACGCGAAGACGCCGCCGCCGAGTTCCCGAATGCGATCGGGGAACTCGGCGGCGGCGTCCTGACGTTGTACGGGAACCGGCACTCCGCGAGTGCCGGCCCGGCCGCGAGCGTCAGCCCTTGTTGGGGCCCTCGTAGTCCTCGCCGTACGCGCCCTTGGCGGGCCGGCGGCGGCGCATCGGGGGTTCGACACCGTCGGCCAGGCGGCGCGCGGTGACCAGGAAGCCGGTGTGGCCGATCATCCGGTGGTCCGGGCGGACGGCCAGACCCTCGACGTGCCAGTTGCGGATCATGGACTCCCACGGCTGCGGCTCGGCGAAGCACCCGATCTCGCGGATGGACTCCACCGTGCGCGCGAGCTGCGTGGTGGTCGCCACGTAGCAGCACAGGATGCCGCCCGGGACGAGCGCCTTGGAGACGGCCTCCAGGCACTCCCAGGGGGCCAGCATGTCCAGGATGACGCGGTCGACATCGGCGTCGGTCAGATTGTCCTGGAGGTCGCCCACGGTGAGCTGCCAGGCAGGGTGCGGACCGCCGAAGTAGCGCTCCACGTTCTGCTGGGCGATCTCGGCGAAGTCCTCGCGGCGCTCGTAGGAGTGCAGCATCCCGTGGTCGCCGATGGCGCGCAGCAGGAAGGCGCTGAGCGAGCCGGAGCCCACCCCGGCCTCGACGACGCGCGCGCCGGCGAAGATGTCGGCGAAGGCCAGGATCTGCCCCGCGTCCTTGGGGTAGACCACGGCGGCGCCGCGGGGCATGGACAGGACGTAGTCGGGGAGCAGGGGGCGCAGCGCGAGGTAGGCGACGTTTCCCGTGGTACGGACAACACTGCCCTCAGGAGCACCGATCAGCTCGTCGTGCGGGAAGGACCCCTTGTGGGTGTGGAAGTTCTTCCCGGCCTCGAGCGTGAACGTGTAGTGGCGTCCCTTGGGATCGGTGAGCTGGACCTGGTCCCCGACCTTGAAGGGCCCGCGTCGGCGGGCGGCACCGGTCGGTTCGGACATGTGACCAGCCTACCGGCACCGACAGGGCCCGGGGACCACGCCGGGGGCGCGCTGCCTGCCCCGGCCGGAAGATCGACAGGACCTCCGGGGAGTGGCTGGAACCTGTCGCCCCGCCGCGCGCGCGGGCCGGCCGTCAGCCCTGGGGGCGGGCCATCGCGGCGACGAAGGCGCGCTCGACGTCCGCCGTGGACAGGACGCCGTAGATCTCGCCGCTCTTCTCCACCACCAGGTACTCGGTGGCAGGGGTCGCGCGCAGGCGGTCCAGGAGTGCCTCGCCGGCCAGTTCGGCGGGGATCCGCATGCCCTCCGTGAGGTCCTGGGCCAGTCCGCTGACCGCGACCCAGGGCCGGCGGTGCTCGGGGACGCCCACGATCGCGGCCTCCCGCACCAGGCCGGTCGGATCGCCCTGGCCGTCGACGACGACGAGGGCGCGGGCACCGGCCTCGTTGGCCCGGCGCAGCGCCTCGGAGAGCGGCGTGGTGGACTCCACCGGCACGGCCCGCCTGGTGAGGGTGCGCGCCTGAAGCTCCGGCAGGTGCTCCCGCAGCCGGGCCATGCGAAGGCTGTTGCCGGCTCCGGTCCAGATGATCGCCGCGAGGATCGCCGCGAGCAGCGCGTCGGTGACGGTCTCCATGCCGCCGATGTCCTCGGTGGCATTGCCGAGGGCGCCGGTGTGGGTCAGCAGCGGGAGGCCGATGAGGACGGCGACGGCGAGCGCCCGGCCGACCCAGGCGGCCGCGATGGTGCCGCTCATCGGCTTGCCGGTGATCTTCCAGACGACGGCCCGCAGCATCCGGCCGCCGTCCAGCGGCAGTCCGGGCAGCAGATTGAAGGCGGCGACGATCAGGTTGGAGATCATCAGCCCGGCGAGCAGGACGCCGGGGACCGTGCCGGGGTCGACGGCGAACATGCCCAGGTAGAAGACGGCCGCCAGGATCAGGGAGAGCAGCGGTCCGACGAAGGCGAGGATGAACTCCCTGCCCGGTGTCTCCGATTCCTTCTCGATCTCCGACACCCCGCCGAAGAACTGGAGCTGGATCCGGCGGACCGGCAGCTTGAAGCGCAGCGCCGCGACGGTGTGCGCCAGTTCGTGCACGAGCACGGAGGCGTAGAAGGCGACCGCGAAGAAGAGCGAGACCAGATAGCGGGCGCCGCCGAGCTCGGGGAGCACACGGTCGAGCTGGCCGCCGAACACCCAGGTGATGAGGGCGGCCACGATGAACCAGCTGGGGGCGACGTAGACCGGCACACCGAAGGGACGGCCCATCAGGATTCCGCCGCCGGGGCCGTCGGAGCGCTTCCGCTTGCCGCCACCGGGTCCGGCTCCCCCGCCGTCCGTCCGGGCGCGGCCGCGCTCGTCGCCCGTGTCGTCCTCGTTCACGTGTTCCCTTCGTCGCGGGATTGCCGATGCATCGTTCGTTCGATCATGCAGTGCTCAGGGTCTGAGGTCGATGGTATTGCGCTCGCTGTCAGTGGCGGGTCGTAGGGTCTGCGTCATGAGTACGAGTCAGGAGCCGATGCCGGCCCGGCAGCCCGCGTCACTGTCGCCCTCGCGGGCGAGCGACTTCATGCAGTGTCCCCTGCTGTACCGGTTCCGGGTGATCGACAGGCTGCCGGAGAAGCCGAGTGAGGCGGCCACGCGGGGCACCCTCGTCCACGCGGTCCTGGAGCGGCTCTTCGACGCACCCGCCGCTGAGCGCACCGCTCCGCGCGCGAAGGCCCTGATCCCGGGCCAGTGGGACCGGCTGCTGGAGAACCGGCCGGAGCTCAGCGAGCTCTTCGACGCGGACGAGGGCGGCGAGCAGCTGTCGCGCTGGCTGGGCGAGGCCGAGTCGCTGGTGGAGCGGTGGTTCTCGCTGGAGGACCCGACGCGGCTGGAGCCCGCCGAGCGGGAGATGTTCGTCGAGACCGAGCTGGAGTCGGGGCTGCGGCTGCGCGGTGTCATCGACCGCGTGGACGTCGCGCCCACCGGCGAGGTGCGGATCGTGGACTACAAGACGGGCAAGGCCCCGCGCCCGGAGTACAGCGAGGGCGCGCTGTTCCAGATGAAGTTCTACGCCCTGGTGATCTGGCGGCTGAAGCAGGTCGTCCCCCGCCGGCTCCAGCTGGTGTATCTCGGCAGCGGCGACGTCCTCACCTATGACCCGGTCCCGGCGGACCTGGAGCGTATGGAGCGCAAGCTGCTGGCTCTGTGGGAGGCGATCAGGCTCGCGACGGAGACGGGCGACTGGCGGCCGCGGCCGACGAAGCTGTGCGGCTGGTGCGACCACCAGGCGGTCTGTCCGGAATTCGGCGGCACTCCCCCGGTATATCCGCTGAGCATTTCCCCGGCCGAATCGCCGGAGGATGGTCAGGGCAGAATGGGCCCGGACCGAATGTAGAGGAGTTCCCGTGGCTATCCGCGTCCTGCTGGTCGACGACCAGCCGCTGCTGCGTACCGGTTTCCGGATGATCCTGGAGGCCGAGCAGGACATCGCGGTCGTCGGCGAGGCCGGGGACGGTCTTCAGGCGCTCGACCAGGTGCGGGCGCTTCAGCCCGACGTCGTCCTGATGGACATCCGGATGCCCCGGATGGACGGGGTCGAGGCGACCCGGCAGATCACCGGTCCGGGCCGGGACGGCCCGGCCAAGGTGCTGGTGCTGACCACCTTCGATCTCGACGAGTACGTGGTGGAGGCGCTGCGGGCCGGCGCCAGCGGCTTCCTGCTGAAGGACGCTCCCGCCAATGAGCTGGTGCAGGCGATCCGGGTGGTGGCGGCGGGCGAGGCGATGCTGGCCCCGAGCATCACCCGCAGGCTCCTCGACAAGTACGCGGACCATCTCCCCTCCGGCGAGGAGGCGGTGCCGGACACCCTGCACACGCTGACCGAGCGTGAGGTGGAGGTCCTCAAGCTGGTCGCGCGGGGCCTGTCCAACGCGGAGATCGCGGCGGACCTGTTCGTGAGCGAGACCACCGTCAAGACGCATGTGGGCCACGTGCTCACCAAGCTGAGCCTGCGCGACCGGGTGCAGGCCGCGGTCTACGCGTACGAGAGCGGCCTGGTGCGCCCCGGGGCGCAGTAGTCGCTCCCCCACCGCGGTCGAGGCGCGCGATCGACCGGGCGGAGCGGGACATGCGAAAGGCGGCGGGCAGATGCCCGCCGCCTTTCGTTTCCACCGGATACCGCGGGGGTCAGGAGCCGCTGCCCCGGCCGAGCTCCCACAGCTGCATGTCGGAGCTGGCGTTGAGCAGGCTCTCCACACCGGTCACGCCGGTGCGGGCGGCGACGTACTGCTTGCCCTGCCACAGCGGCAGGACGGGCACGTCGTCGGCGACGATGTCCTGGATCTTGTTGAACGCGGTGGAGGCGGCGGTGCGGTCGGCCTCGCGGCGCGACTGCGGGATGAGGCCGCGGGCCACGGTGCTCACGTACGGGCTGTTGAGGAAGTTGCCCTTGTCGAGGAACGGCGCGATGTAGTTGTCCGGGTCCGGGAAGTCGGGGAACCAGCCGAGGCCGTAGACGGGGTAGTCGCCGCGCTTCTGGGCGGGGCGGAACTTGCTCCACTCGGTGCCCTCGATGCTGACCGAGAACAGCTTGCTGCCGTTCAGCTGGTCACGCAGGACCTCGAACTCCTTGGCGGTGCCGGCACCGTAGTGGTCGGTCGTGTAGTGGAGCTTCAGCTTCACCGGCGTCTTGATGCCGGCCTCGTCCAGGATCTCGGCGGCGTTCGCACGGCTCGGCTCGCCGTACTTGTTGTAGAACGAGTTGGTGTGCGCGCCGATGCTCTTCGGGATGAGCGAGTAGAGCGGCTCGGCGGTGGCGCCGTAGACCTGGCCGGCGATCTGGCCGCGGTCGACGACGGCGGCCATGGCCTGGCGGACCGCCTTGTCCTTCACCGACGGGTCGTTGGTGTTGAAGGCGAGGTAGCGGATGGAGAGCCCGGGCATCTCGGTGAGCTCGATGCCCTCCTTCGGGCTGTCCGTCATCTCCTTGATCTGGTCCGGGGCCATCTCGCGGGTCATGACGTCGATGTCGCCGGCTTCCAGAGCCTTGCCCATCGCGTCGGCGTCCGGGAACAACCGCAGCTCGACCTTGTCGTTGTGGAGCTTGATGTCGCCCTTGTACGAGTCGTTCTTGCTGAAGACGACCTTGGTGATCTTGTCACCCTCGGTCTCGGTCTTCATCGTGTACGGCCCGGAACCGTCGACCTGGAAGCCCTCGCGGAGCTTCTTGGCCTCGTAGTTCTTCTTGCTGATGATCGCCGCGGCCGGCGTCGAGAGCTTGAAGGGGAAGGTCGCGTCCGGCGTCGCGAGGTGGAAGACGACCTCGTCGTCACCGTTGGTCTCGATGGTGTCGATGTTGTTCAGCAGGGCCGCGGTGCCGTTGTCGGTGTCGATGTCGAGCACGCGCTGGATGGAGAACTTCACATCCTCGGCCGTGACGTCGGTGCCGTCGGCGAACTTGAGGCCGTCGCGCAGCTTGCAGCGGTAGCTCTCGCTCGCGTTGTCGGTGAAGGAACACGACTGGGCGGCGTCCGGCACGGGCTCGCCGCCGCCGCGCGGGGCGTGCATCAGCGTCTGGACGGTCTGGCGCAGTACGTTCCAGGCGCCGGTGTCGTAGGCGTAGGCCGGGTCGAGCGGGGCAGGAGCGTCCTCGGTGGCGATGAACTGGTCCGTGGTGCCGACGACGATGGCGTCGCCGCCACCGGAGCCGCCCTCCGTGCTGCCGCAGGCGACGAGCACGGGCGCGAGCATGCCGGCCAAGGCCGGCAGCACCAAAGTCTTGCGGTTCATCCTGGACGTTCTCCCTCATCCGGCACTGGGATACAGCGGTGTGTACGGGAGACTCCGCCGCGGCCGCCCGGTCGGGGCGGTTTCGAACGGTCCGGGAAACAGGACGATCGGTCCTGTGTTCGCGGCGGTTGTGCGACCGCCGGGGCGCATCGGGGTTGCGGCGAAGTACTCGCGAAGAGATTAGTCGGCAACGCCACGAAAGCTTGACCGGGCCCGAGTTGGGCCGTATTCACTGAGTGATCGGTTATGCCTGTGAGTGGATGGTCACGCCACGGAATGTTTCGTACACCACTCCACCAATGCGGACACAAGGGCACAGCCGGACCGGTGCCGGAGGGCTGCCAGAGGGTCCGGAAGTACCCGATCCAGGACACGCACAGTGACGAACGTCACGCGGCGGGGTCCCTTGACCGCCCCGGGAAAAGACCGGGGCGATGATCGAAAACCCCGCTCCACAGCCGCCCGGAGTTTCCTCTGCATTCAGCGGGAACTCCGGGACACTTCGAGAAACACGGACCGTACACGCATCAGTTCATTGTGGTGATGAGTGTGCGCAGAAAGCCGAGGTCGACTTCTTCGAGCGAGCGGACGACGACTCTGCCCACGGCGGGCGGGATGGGCGCCACGGACGGTACGGCGACCACCCGGCAGCCGGCCGCCTCCGCGGAGGCCACACCGGTCGCGGTGTCCTCGATGACGGCGCATCTCGCGGGCTCCGCGCCGAGGCCGCGTGCGGCCAGGAGGTACGGGTCGGGGTGCGGCTTGGTCCGCGGGACCTCGTCACCGGCGACGGAGAGCGCGAAGTTCTTCGGCCCGAGCGAGGCCAGCACGCGGTCGATGATCCGCCGGTGCGAGGCGGAGACCAGCGCGGTGGGCACCCCCTGTGCGGCCAGCTCGGCGAGCAGGCGCTCCGCGCCCGGCATGAGCGGCACACCGCGGCCGATACGTGCCTCGAAGCGGTCGTTCAGGAGCACGGTCAGCTCGGCCATGGTGATGTCGGCGCCCGTCGCCTCGATGAGGTAGCCGGCGCTGCGCGTCATGGGGCCACCGACCACCACGTCCCGCCATGCCTCGTCGAGCTCGTGACCGAGATCCGCGAAGACCTCCACCTCCGCGTCCCACCAGAAACCTTCGGTGTCCACGAGGGTGCCGTCCATGTCGAGGAGAACGGCCTGAAGGGCAGACCCTTCCGCCGTACGGGTCAAGGACGCGGGGACCGTGCTGGTCATCGGCACACCTCCGTGAGGGACGAGAAGGCCGGCCACCTTTCCCTGCGGCTATTCCCGCGGGGAGAGACGACCGGCCTGCACTGGACCGACCAGTGTACGACTCGTCCGGCGAACATGCGCGGAGGGACGTCCAACGCGCGGTGACGCGCTGTGCGCCGTCTATCGCGCGTTGAAGTACTTCGCCTCCGGGTGGTGGATGACGATCGCGTCCGTGGACTGCTCCGGGTGGAGCTGGAACTCCTCGGAGAGCTCGACGCCGATCCGCTCGGGCTCCAGCAGCTGGGCGATCTTCGCCCGGTCCTCCAGGTCCGGGCACGCCCCGTAACCGAGCGAGAACCGCGCACCGCGGTACTTCAGCGCGAACATGTCCTCCACCTCGGCCGGGTCCTCGCCGCCGAAACCGAGCTCGGAGCGGACCCGGGCGTGCCAGTACTCCGCCAGCGCCTCCGCGAGCTGGACGGACAGTCCGTGCAGCTCCAGGTAGTCGCGGTAGGAGTCCGACCCGAAGAGCTCCGCCGTCGCCTCACCGATCTTCGATCCGACGGTGACGACCTGGAGCCCGACGACGTCCCGCTCGCCGGACTCCTCCGGACGGAAGAAGTCCGCGAGACACAGACGGCGGCCGCGGCGCTGGCGGGGGAAGGAGAAGCGGGTGCGTTCCGAGCCGTCCTCGTTCAGCAGGATCAGGTCGTCGCCCTTGGAGACGCAGGGGAAGTAGCCGTAGACCACGGCCGCCTCCAGCAGGTTGCGGGTGTGCAGCTGGTCCAGCCAGCCCCGCAGCCGCGGCCGGCCCTCGCTCTCCACCAGCTCCTGGTACGAGGGGCCGTCACCGGCCCGCGCCTCCTTCAGGCCCCACTGGCCCTTGAAGAGCGCGCCCTCGTCCAGCCAGGACGCGTACTCCTTCAGCTGGATACCCTTGATCACCCGGGTGCCCCAGAAGGGCGGTTCGGGGACCGGGTTGTCGACGGCGACGTCGGAGCGTACGGCCCCTTCCTCGGGGCGGTCCTCGACGACGGCGTTCGTGGTGGCCCGCACACGGCGCTGCTTGAGGTCGGGGAGCGTGGCGCCGGGGACGCCGCGCTTGACGGCGATGAGGGCGTCCATCAGCCGCAGGCCCTCGAAGGCGTCGCGGGCGTAGCGGACCTCGCCCTCGTAGATCTCGTGGAGGTCCTGTTCGACGTAGGCCCGGGTCAGGGCGGCACCACCGAGGATGACCGGGTAGTCGGCGGCCATCTTGCGCTGGTTGAGCTCCTCCAGGTTCTCCTTCATGATCACCGTGGACTTCACCAGCAGGCCGGACATGCCGATGACGTCGGCCCGGTGCTCCTCCGCCGCCTCCAGGATCGCCGAGACCGGCTGCTTGATACCGAGGTTGACGACGTTGTAGCCGTTGTTGGACAGGATGATGTCGACGAGGTTCTTGCCGATGTCGTGGACGTCACCGCGGACGGTGGCCAGCACGATGGTGCCCTTGCCGTCGTCGTCCGTCTTCTCCATGTGGGGTTCGAGGTAGGCGACGGCGTTCTTCATGACCTCCGCGGACTGGAGCACGAACGGCAGCTGCATCTGTCCGGAGCCGAAGAGTTCACCGACGACCTTCATGCCCTCCAGCAGCGTGTCGTTCACGATGTCCAGCGCGGGCCGGTCCTGGAGCGCCTCGTCGAGGTCCGCGTCCAGGCCGTTCTTCTCGCCGTCGATGATGCGCCGCTTGAGCCGCTCGTCCAGCGGCAGCGCGAGCAGTTCCTCGGTCTTGCCCGCCTTCATCGACTTGGTGTTGACGCCCTCGAAGAGGGCCATCAGCTTCTGCAGCGGGTCGTAGCCCTCGGCACGGCGGTCATGGATCAGGTCGAGGGCGGTCTGCACCTGCTCGTCGTCGAAGCGCGCGATGGGCAGGATCTTCGACGCGTGGACGATCGCCGAGTCCAGGCCCGCCTTGACGCACTCGTCGAGGAAGACGGAGTTCAGCAGGATGCGGGCGGCCGGGTTGAGGCCGAAGGAGATGTTGGACAGGCCCAGCGTGGTCTGCACGTCCGGGCGCCGGCGCTTGAGTTCGCGGATGGCCTCGATGGTGGCGATGCCGTCCTTGCGGGACTCCTCCTGTCCGGTGCAGATGGTGAACGTCAGGGTGTCGATGAGGATGTCCGACTCGTGGATGCCCCAGTTCCCCGTGAGGTCCTCGATGAGCCGCTCGGCGATGGCGACCTTGTGCTCGACGGTGCGGGCCTGGCCCTCCTCGTCGATGGTGAGCGCGATGAGGGCGGCGCCGTGCTCCTGCGCCAGCGCGGTGACCTTCGCGAAGCGGGACTCCGGTCCGTCGCCGTCCTCGTAGTTGACGGAGTTGATGACCGCGCGGCCGCCGAGCTTCTCCAGTCCGGCCCGGATGACCGGGACTTCGGTGGAGTCGAGCACGATCGGCAGGGTGGAGGCGGTGGCGAAGCGCCCCGCCAGCTCCTCCATGTCGGCGACGCCGTCGCGGCCGACGTAGTCGACACACAGGTCCAGCATGTGTGCGCCCTCGCGGATCTGGTCCCGCGCCATCTCGACGCAGTCGTCCCAGCGGGCGTCCAGCATGGCCTCGCGGAACTTCTTCGATCCGTTGGCGTTCGTGCGCTCGCCGATCGCCATGTACGCGGTGTCCTGGCGGAACGGCACCGTCTGGTAGAGGGAGGCGGCGCCCGGCTCCGGGCGGGGGCTGCGGTCGGTCGGCGCGAGGTCACGCACGCGCTCGACGACCTGCCGCAGGTGCTCCGGCGTCGTACCGCAGCAGCCGCCGACGAGGGAGAGGCCGTACTCGCGCACGAACGTCTCCTGTGCGTCGGCGAGTTCGCCGGCCGACAGCGGGTAGTGGGCGCCGTCCTTGCCCAGGACCGGCAGACCGGCGTTCGGCATGCAGGAGAGCGGGATACGGGAGTGGCGCGCGAGATAGCGCAGGTGCTCGCTCATCTCGGCCGGCCCGGTGGCGCAGTTCAGGCCGATCATGTCGATGCCGAGCGGCTCCAGCGCGGTGAGCGCGGCACCGATCTCCGAGCCGAGGAGCATGGTGCCGGTCGTCTCGACCGTGACGGAGCAGATGAGGGGGAGGTTCGTGCCCGTGGCGTCCAGGGCCCGGCGGGCGCCGATGACGGCGGCCTTCGTCTGGAGGAGGTCCTGGGTCGTCTCCACCAGGAGGGCGTCCGCGCCTCCGGCGATCATGCCTTCGGCGTTCTGCTGGTAGGCGTCGCGCAGCTTCGTGTAGGGGGCGTGGCCCAGCGTCGGCAGCTTGGTGCCCGGGCCCATGGAGCCGAGCACCCAGCGCTGCTGTCCGGTGGATGCGGTGAACTCGTCGGCGACCTCGCGGGCGATGCGGGCGCCGGACTCGGAGAGCTCGTGGACCCGCTCGGGGATGTCGTACTCCCCCAGCGCGGCGAGGTTCGCGCCGAAGGTGTTCGTCTCGACGCAGTCGACGCCCACCTCGAAGTAGGCCGAATGGACGGTGCGGACGATGTCCGGGCGCGTCACATTGAGGATCTCGTTGCAGCCTTCGAGGTCCTGGAAGTCCTCGAGCGTCGGGTCCTGGGCCTGGAGCATCGTGCCCATCGCGCCGTCCGCGACGACGACGCGCGTGGCCAGGGCCTCGCGGAGGGCTTCGATTCGGGTCCGGCTGTCAGCGGAAGGGGTCGGCGACGAGGCCATGGATGAGCTCCCTGGGATGCGACGGCTGTCGGCTTTGCGCCCCCGGTGGAGGGCGCACGGACTTCAGACTAGCCGGGCGGGCCCCGTCGGGGCGGGAGCGTCCCACGACGCGGACGGACTCGTCGGTCCGCGGGGGCTTTCCGCATCCTGTCGGCCACGAGATACTCACTCGGCGGTCACCAAGGTCGGCATCGACCGATAGTGTTCAGCATTGTCGAACCGCTGTGAAGAAGGGCACGAGGCGATGGCGAAAAATATCCAGTCGCTCGAGCGTGCGGCGGCGATGCTGCGACTGCTCGCCGGCGGGGAACGCCGGCTGGGCCTGTCGGACATCGCCTCCTCGCTGGAACTGGCCAAGGGCACCGCGCACGGCATCCTCCGGACCCTCCAGGCCGAGGGTTTCGTCGAGCAGGACCCGGCGTCCGGCCGCTACCAGCTGGGGGCCGAGCTGCTGCGGCTCGGGAACAGCTATCTCGATGTCCACGAGCTGCGGGCCCGGGCCCTCGTGTGGACGGACGACCTGGCCCGTTCCAGCGGCGAGAGCGTCCACCTCGGCGTGGTGCACCAGCACGGCGTGCTGATCGTCCACCACGTCTTCCGGCCGGACGACAGCCGCCAGGTCCTGGAGGTGGGGGCCATGCAGCCGCTGCACTCCACGGCGCTGGGCAAGGTGCTGTCGGCGTACGACCCCGTGGCGCACTCGGAGGCCCTGGAAGTGGACCGCAAGGCCTTCACCCCGCGGACCGTCACCGACCTGGCCGGATTCGAGTCGGTGCTCGACCACACCCGGGCGCGCGGCTGGGCGGCCGACCTGGAGGAGACCTGGGAGGGCGTCGCCTCGGTCGCCGCCCCCATCCACGACCGCCGCCGCATGCCCGTGGGGGCCATCGCCATCACGGGCGCCGTGGAGCGGCTGTGCAAGGACGACGAGGTGCGGTCCGAGTTGATCGCGGCGGTGCGGGACTGCGCCCGTTCGGTGTCCCGCGACCTCGGCGCCGGGCGTTTCTGACCGATTTGGGCGCACCAAGGGTAACGATACGGTTTTCGGCCACTCACCCCTTGACGCGCTGTTAACCGGAGGGCAAAACTGCCGTTCATCGGTCGGCATTGTCGAACACCTAACGGCAATACGCGCTAGAGTGTGGCAGTGCCAGGGCCAACGAACGCTCTCACCTGAGGGCGCGGACCGCGGAGGGACCCGAGGTCCGCATTTCCCTGGACGAAGGACAAAGGAGTCGCGGGTGTCCAGCTCCGACATCTTCATCGGCGAGCTCATAGGTACCGCCGTACTCATCCTGCTCGGTGGCGGCGTGGTCGCCGCTGTCGTGCTCAAGCGCTCGAAGGCGCAGAACGCCGGCTGGCTGGCGATCACCTTCGGGTGGGGATTCGCGGTCATGACCGCGGTCTACATGACGGGCACGCTCTCCGGCGCCCACCTCAATCCGGCGGTCACGGTCGGTATCGCGATCAAGGACGGGGACTGGGGCAACGTCCCGGTCTACTTCGCCGGACAGATGCTCGGCGCCATGGTCGGTGCCGCGCTGGTCTGGGTCGCCTACTACGGACAGTTCCACGCCCACCTGACCGATCCGGAGATCCTCGCGGCCCAGCCCGAGGAAGAGGGCCTCGTCGACCAGAAGGCCGCGCCCAAGGCCGGTCCGGTGCTCGGAGTCTTCTCCACCGGCCCTGAGGTCCGTGTGGTGTGGCAGAACCTGGCGACCGAGATCATCGGCACCACCGTGCTGGTGCTCGCCGTCCTGACGCAGGGCCTCAACGACAGCGGCAAGGGCCTCGGTGTGATCGGCGCGCTGATCACCGCCTTCGTCGTCGTCGGTATCGGTCTCTCGCTCGGCGGCCCGACCGGCTACGCCATCAACCCGGCCCGTGACCTGGGCCCGCGCATCGTGCACGCCCTGCTGCCGCTGCCCAACAAGGGCGGGTCGGACTGGGGCTACGCCTGGATCCCCGTCGTCGGCCCGCTGGCGGGTGGTGCCCTCGCAGCGGGTATCTACCAGCTCGCGTTCGCCTAAGCCGTCCCTTCGACCCCGCAGGAGCACTCCGTGACCGACGCACACACCACCGGCCCGTTCATCGCGGCCATCGACCAGGGCACCACTTCCAGCCGCTGCATCGTCTTCGACAAGGACGGCCGCATCGTCTCCGTCGACCAGAAGGAGCACGAGCAGATCTTCCCGAAGCCGGGCTGGGTGGAGCACGACGCCGCCGAGATCTGGACCAACGTGCAGGAAGTGGTGGACGCTGCCGTCGCGAAGGCCGGCATCACCGCCGCCGACGTCAAGGCGATCGGCATCACCAACCAGCGCGAGACCACGCTGCTGTGGGACAAGAACACCGGTGAGCCGGTCCACAACGCCCTCGTGTGGCAGGACACCCGCACCGACGCGCTCTGCAAGGAGCTCGGCCGCAACGTGGGGCAGGACCGCTTCCGCCGCGAGACGGGCCTGCCGCTGGCCTCCTACTTCGCGGGCCCCAAGGTCCGCTGGCTGCTGGACAACGTCGAGGGCCTGCGTGAGCGCGCCGAGCGCGGCGACATCCTCTTCGGCACCATGGACTCCTGGGTCATCTGGAACCTCACCGGTGGCACGGACGGCGGTGTGCACGTCACGGACGTCACCAACGCCTCGCGCACCATGCTGATGAACCTGCACACCATGGAGTGGGACGACAAGATCCTCAGCTCCATGGAGATCCCGGCCGCGGTGCTGCCGGAGATCCGGTCCTCCGCCGAGGTCTACGGCAGCGCCAAGGGCGGCGCCCTGGCCGGCGTACCCGTGGCTTCCGCGCTCGGCGACCAGCAGGCGGCCCTGTTCGGCCAGACCTGTTTCGCCGAGGGCGAGGCCAAGTCGACGTACGGCACCGGCACCTTCATGCTGATGAACACCGGCGAGACGCCCGTCAACTCCTACAACGGGCTGCTGACGACGGTCGGTTACCGCATCGGTGACCAGAAGGCCGTCTACGCCCTCGAAGGTTCCATCGCCGTCACCGGCTCGCTCGTGCAGTGGATGCGCGACCAGATGGGCCTCATCAACTCCGCGGCCGAGATCGAGACGCTGGCCCTGTCGGTCGAGGACAACGGCGGCGCGTACTTCGTGCCGGCCTTCTCCGGACTGTTCGCCCCGTACTGGCGTCCCGACGCCCGCGGTGTGATCGCCGGCCTCACCCGCTATGTCACCAAGGCGCACATCGCGCGCGCCGTGCTCGAGGCCACCGCCTGGCAGACCCGTGAGATCAGCGACGCCATGACCAAGGACTCCGGCGTCGAGCTGACCGCACTCAAGGTCGACGGCGGCATGACCTCCAACAACCTGCTGATGCAGACCCTCTCGGACTTCCTGGACGCACCGGTCGTGCGCCCCATGGTCGCCGAGACGACCTGCCTCGGCGCGGCCTACGCCGCCGGCCTGGCCGTCGGCTTCTGGCCCGACACCGACGCTCTGCGCGCCAACTGGCGCCGGGCCGCCGAGTGGACCCCCCGCATGGACGCCACCCAGCGGGACCGTGAGTACAAGAGCTGGCTCAAGGCCGTCGAGCGGACCATGGGCTGGCTCGAGGACGAGGAGTAAAAAATCATGACCACCCTGCAGAGCGTCCCCGCCACGGGGACGCGTCCGGCCGCCGGCTCCCTGCCGGGCCGTGCCGAGACTCGGGAGCAGCTTTCCAAGGCGACGTACGACCTCCTGGTGATCGGCGGCGGCATTCTGGGCATCTCCACCGCCTGGCATGCCGCGCAATCCGGGCTGCGGGTGGCTCTGGTGGACGCCGGCGACTTCGCCGGCGCCACCTCCTCCGCCTCCTCCAAGCTGCTCCACGGCGGTCTGCGCTATCTGCAGACCGGCGCGGTGAAGCTGGTGGCGGAGAACCACTTCGAGCGCCGTGCGGTCTCCCGCCAGGTGGCCCCCCACCTGGCCAACCCGCTCACCTTCTATCTGCCGGTCTACAAGGGCGGACCGCACGGCGCGGCGAAGCTGGGAGCGGGAGTGTTCGCGTACTCCGCGCTCTCCGCCTTCGGTGACGGCGTCGGCCATGTCATAGGCCCGGCCAGGGCGCAGCGTGACGTGCCCGAGCTGCGTACGGAGAACCTCAAGGCCGTGGCCGTGTACGGCGACGACCAGATGAACGACTCGCGCATGGCACTGATGACGGTCCGCGCGGCCGTCCAGTCGGGTGCCACGGTGCTCAACCACGCAGAGGTCACCGGACTGCGCTTCACCAAGGGCCGGGTCACCGGCGCGGAGCTCAAGGACCGTACCGACGGCACCGAGTTCGGCGTCAGCGCGCGCCTGGTGCTCAACGCGACCGGTCCGTGGGTGGACCACCTGCGCAGGATGGAGGACGCGAACGCGGCCCCCTCCATCCGGCTCTCCAAGGGCGCCCATCTGGTGCTGAAGCGCACCTCGCCGTGGAAGGCGGCCCTGGCGACCCCGATCGACAAGTACCGCATCACCTTCGCCCTCCCGTGGGAGGACATGCTGCTGCTCGGCACCACCGACGAGGCGTACGAGGGCGACCCGGCGGACGTCGCGGTCAACGAGAAGGACACCGCCCAGATCCTGGACGAGGCCGCGTACTCGATCCGCGACCAGCAGCTCTCCCGCGATCTGATCACCTACTCCTTCGCCGGTCTGCGGGTCCTCCCCGGCGGCCCCGGCGACACCTCGAAGGCCAAGCGCGAGACGGTGGTCACCGAGGGAAGCGGCGGCATGCTCTCGGTCGCCGGCGGCAAGTGGACGACCTTCCGCCACATCGGCCGCACGGTGATGAACAAGCTGGCGGCCCTGCCCGGCCACCCGCTGGGCGAGTACGACGAGGGCCTGGTGCCGATCTCGCGGCTGCCGAAGAAGCTGCCGCTGCCGGGCATCGCCAACCCCAACGCGGTCGCCCACCGGCTGCTCGTCGGCGGCGACGCCCCGGGCTCGCGCATCGCCGAGGACACCGCGCGTCATCTCGCGACGCACTACGGCTCGCTGTCGTTCGACATCGCACGGCTCGCCGAGGACGACCCGGCGCTCGCCGAGCGGATCCACCCCGACGCTCCCGAGATCTGGGCGCAGGTCGCCTACGCACGCGACCAGGAGTGGGCCGAGACGGCGGACGACGTCCTGCGCCGCCGTACGACGCTGACGATCCGCGGCCTGGCGACGGACGAGATCCGCGCCAGGGTCGAGGACGTCCTGGGCAGGAAGGCCTGACCTCGGGTCGGTTTTCCCCGACGTGGGCGGCTCTCGGGGGGCCGCCCACGTTGTACGCTCAGACATCCGATGAATGAGGGACCGAGGGGGCCGTCGTGGCAGTCACCGACGAGGCGATCGAAAAGATCAAGGGAATGATCGTCTCGGGTGCCCTGCGCCCCGGCGACCGCCTCCCCAAGGAGAGCGAACTCGCCGCCGAACTGGGCCTGTCCCGCAATTCGCTGCGTGAGGCCGTGCGCGCGCTGTCGCTGATCCGCATCCTGGACGTGCGCCAGGGTGACGGCACCTATGTGACCAGCCTGGACCCGCAGTTGCTGCTGGAGGCGCTGAGCTTCGTGGTGGACTTCCACCGCGACGACACGGTGCTGGAGTTCCTCGCCGTACGCCGGATCCTGGAGCCCGCGGCCACCGCGATGGCCGCGAGCCGCATCGGTGAGAGCGAACTGGACCGGCTGAGCGCACAGCTGGACGCGCTGGGGCCCGAGCCCTCCGTCGAGGAACTGGTCGCCACCGACCTGGAGTTCCACCGGGGCATCGTGCAGTCCTCGGGCAATTCCGTGCTCTGCTCGCTGCTGGACGGCCTGTCCGGACCGACGACGCGGGCCAGGGTGTGGCGCGGACTGACGCAGGAGGACGCGGTCAGCCGCACGCTGCACGAGCACCGGGCGATTCTCTCCGCGCTCCGCGACCGCGACGCGGAAGCGGCCCGCTCATGGGCGACGGTGCACATCGCGAGCGTGGAGCAGTGGCTCCGCTCGACGCTCTGAGGGCTGTCCCACAGCCCCGGAGAGATGTCCGTACGAGCCCCTGGTACGCGCGCTCCCTCAGACGCGGAGAGCGGCGTCGAGATCACGGATGAACTCCCCCACGCGCCCTCCCCCGGGAGGCGCGGCGGGCAGCCGGCCGAGCACCGCGGGGACCGCCGGCGGTGCGTGATGGCGCGCCCATTCCAGGGTCCCGGCGGTCACCCGCCGGTCCTCCGCGGACGCCAGTTCCTCCGCCCGCGCCGCATGCGCTGCCGCCCCGAGGACGTGCTTCACCTGATGGGCGCTCGCCTTGGGATGCAGATACGCGGCCGCCGCCGCATGGCTCGCCGCCCGTGCCGCGTCGGCAGCGGGCGGCGAATCGGCTTCCTGCGCCGCCTTGTACGCCGCCCACGCGCTCTGCCGCAGGGCGGCCGTGCGCCGGCCCCCGGCGGCGAAGGCGTGTGCCGCGTCGATGGCCTCACGAGGGCGTGTGTCGGTGGGCAGGGTCTGCTCGAAGATCGACAGCGTCCTGCGCGCACAGTCGGCCGCATAGCCCGCGATCTCCCGCAGCTCGTGTTCGCTCAGCTCGATGTCTTCCGGCTCGGTCGGCACGGCTCCATCCTGCCGCAGGTCACCGACGCCCGACGCCGTTTCGATCAGATCCGCCCGGCGCCGGAGGCAGGCGAAACGTACCTGCTCGCGGCCCGGGCGGACACGCCCCACGACAGCCCTCAGTCCTGCTTCTCACCGCTCGCGAAACGCGAGATCACCAGCGCGACGATGATGATCGCGCCGTTCAGGAACTGGTTCCACAGCGCCGGCACCCCGCCCAGCGTCATGACGTTGACGACGAGTTGAAGCGTCAGTACGCCGGTGAGCGCCCCGAAGAGCGTGCCGCGGCCGCCCTTGAGGCTGATGCCGCCGATCACCGCCGCGGCGAATACCTGGAAGATCCAGCCGTTGCCCTGGGTGGCGGCGACCGAGCCGTAGTGGCCGGTGTAGAGGATGCCCGCGAAGGCCGCCAGCAGACCGCCGATCGCCAGCACGATCCAGGTGATCCGGTCGACCCGGATGCCCGCCGCCCGGGCCGCCTCCGGGTTGCCGCCGATCGCGTACAGCGCGCGTCCGTGGCGCAGATAGGCCAGTGCCGCACCGCCGATCGCGAACAGCGCCAGACAGATCCACACCGCGGCGGGCGCGCCCAGCCAGTCGGTCTTGCCGAGGTAGCGGAAGGACTCCGGGACGTCGGTGATCGACTTGCCCTCGGTGATGCCGATGTGGAGGCCGCGGAGCATCGTGAGCATGCCCAGGGTGGCGATGAAGCCGTTGACCCGCAGCTTCAGCATCAGGAAGCCGTTGACCGCGCCGATCGCCATGCCCACCAGCAGACAGACGGGGATGGCCGTCCAGACGGGCAGCAGTTCCAGCCCGAGGAAGCGTCCGCCCTCGCTCGGCAGCACCAGCCACATGGCGACGACCGGAGCGATGCCGATGGTGGACTCCAGTGAGAGGTCCATCCGGCCGCAGATGAGGATCAGTGCCTGACCGAGCACCAGCAGGCTCAGTTCGGAGGACTGCTGGACGACGCTGATGAGGTTGTTGGAGGTGAGGAAAACCGGCGAGACGATGAACCCGATCACCATCAGCACCAGGATCACCGGCACGAGCGAGAAGTCGCTCCACCGGATCAGGCGCAGCCGGCTCGCCGGGCTGTCGCTCTTCGTCCCGTCGGCCGTGAGCGGCCGTATCGTCCCGGTCATTCCTGCTCCCCCACACCTTCCATGGCGGCCACCAGTTCGCGGTCCGTCCACCCGCTGCCGAACGTCGCGACCACCCGTCCGTGGAAGAGGGCGAGCACCCGGTCGCAGACCCGCAGATCGTCCAGCTCGTCGGAGATGATGACGGCCGCGCTGCCTTCGTCGGCCACCCGGCGCACCACACCGAGCAGCGCGTCCTTGGACTTCACGTCCACGCCCGCGGTGGGCCGCAGGGCGACCAGCGCACTGGGCCGGCGGGCCAGCGCCCTCGCCACCACCACCTTCTGCTGATTACCGCCGGAGAGCCCGGAGACGGGTTGCTCCGGCCCCTGCGTCTTGATGTCGAGCGATGCGATCATGGACTGGGCGAATTCCCTTGTGCGAGAGGGCAGTACGGTGCCCCACGGGCCGAGCTGGTCGGTGACGGTGAGCGTGGCGTTCTCGGCGACGCTGCGGTCCACGACGAGTCCCTGGCGATGACGGTCCTCGGGGATGTAGCCGATCCCGGCGTCGAGCGCGTGCGGCACACTGCCGGGCTTGACCTCG
Source organism: Streptomyces sp. AM8-1-1 (assembly GCF_032229325.1). Lineage (NCBI taxonomy): Bacteria > Bacillati > Actinomycetota > Actinomycetes > Kitasatosporales > Streptomycetaceae > Streptomyces > Streptomyces sp. AM8-1-1. The sequence goes on along the minus strand of NZ_CP135086.1, from coordinate 6,676,295 downwards.
CGGCCGTGCACGGTGATGCGCCCGGCGCCGGCCTTGCGCATGCCGACGAGGATCTCGCCGAGCGCGGTGTTGCCGCTGGCCGCGGCGCCCGCCAGACCGAGCACCTCACCGGGCCGCACCTCGAGGTCGAGCGGCTCGAACTCCCCCTCCAGGGTCAGCCCCTCGGTGCGCAGCACGGGTTCCTCGGTGCGTACGGGCCCGACGGGCGCATGCCACTGCGAGGTGCCGCTGACGGAGTCGCCCGTCATCGCCGCGACCAGGTCGTCCTTGGTGAGTTCGGCGACCGGCGCGGTGACGACATGGCGGGCGTCGCGGTAGACGGTGACGGTGGTGCACAGTTCGTACACCTCCTGCAGATGGTGGGAGATGAACAGGAACGCCACTCCCTGGCTCTGGAGCTCCCGCAGTTTGGTGAACAGCCGCTGGATGCCGCGGGCGTCCAGCTGCGCGGTCGGCTCGTCGAGGATGATCAGCCGGGCGCCGAAGGAGAGAGCTCTCGCGATCTCCACGAACTGCCGCTGCTCGACGGCGAGATCCTTGGCCCGGGCCATCGGGTCGACGCTCACGCCGTACCCGGCGAGCAGTTCCTCGGCGCGCCGCCGCAGTTGCCGCCAGCTGATGAAGCGGCTGCCGGCGTCGAACCGGTTGAGGAAGAGGTTCTCGGCGACGGTCAGGTCGGGCACGACCATCGACTTCTGGTAGACGCAGGCGACCTTGGACTGCCAGGCCGCCGTGTCCCCGAAGGCGGGTGCGGGCTCGCCGTCGAAGGTGACGGTTCCCGCGTCGGGCCTGTGCAGGCCGGTGAGGACGCTGACGAGGGTGGACTTGCCCGCGCCGTTGCGCCCGACGAGTGCGTGGGACTCGCCGGGCGCGACGGTGAGCCGTACGCCGTCGAGCGCGACGGTGGGCCCGAAGCGCTTGACGATCCCTTCCGCGTGCACTGCGGCGGGTGCGTGCGCGGAGTCCGCGGCGTCTGCGGCGTCTGCGGCGTGTGGCATGACTAGCTCTTCTTCTCCAGCTGGTTGGCCCACAGCTTGGGGTCGTCCACGTTGTCCTTGGTGACCAGTGGCGCGGGGAGCTGGTCCTCGAGGCCGCCCGGGATCTTGATGATGGTGGAGCCGTGGTCGGTGGGACCTTCCTTGAAGGTCTTGCCGTCCAGCGCGGCCTTGGCGTAGAAGAGCGCGTACTTGGCGTACAGGTCGGCGGGCTGGGAGACGGTCGCGTCGATCTTCCCGGCCTTGATGGCGTCCAGCTCCTCCGGGATGCCGTCGTTGGAGATGATCGTGATGTGGCCCGGCGTGCCCGGCGGCTTCAGCAGCTTCTTCTGCTCCAGGAGCGCGAGCGTGGGCTGCAGGAAGACGCCGCCGGCCTGCATGTAGATGCCGTTGATGTCGGGGTGCGCGGCGAGGGTGGACTGGAGCTTGGCGGAGGCGACGTCGCCCTTCCAGTCGGTGGCGAGCTCGAAGACCTTGATGCCGGGGAACTTCGTGTCCATGCAGGACTTGAAGGCCTCGGAGCGGTCGCGCCCGTTGATCGAGGACAGGTCGCCCTGGAACTCGACGACCTTGCCCTTGCCCTTCAGCTGCTCGCCGAGGTACTGGCAGGCCTTCTCGCCGTACGCCCGGTTGTCGGCCCGCACCACCATGTAGACGTTGCCCTTGTCGGGGCGGGTGTCGACACTGACGACCGGGATCTTCTTCTCCTCCAGGGTCTGGAGCGACTCGGCTATCGCCCCGGTGTCCTGAGGGGCCATCACGACGGCCTTGGCGCCCTGGTCGGTGAACGTCTGCACATTGGCGACAAGTTTGCCGATGTCGTTCTGCGAGTTGGTCAGGGACAGCGCGTCGACCTCACCGGCCTTGACGCCCTTCTCGACGTACTGCTGGTAGGAGTTCCAGAAGTCGCTGTCGCTGCGCGGCAGATCGATGCCCACCTTGCCGTCCGCGGATCCGCTGCCGGAGTCCCGGTTGCAGCCCGCGAGGGCCGTCACGGCGAGCAGCACCGCGCAGGCCGCGGCACTTGTCGTACGCACTCTCATTGGTCCCGTCCTTCGGTGGTGTCGGCTCAGGTGGTGCTGGGCGTGGCGGGTGTTTCCGGTCTGCTGTGTGCTCAGGTCGCGGGGCGCAGGCGCAGGCCCTGCATCCCGCCGTCGACGGCGAGTGCCGTACCGGTGACGGCGGCCGCGGCGGGGCTCGCGAGATAGACGATGGCGGCCGCGACCTCGTCTGCGGCGACCAGCCGGCCGGTGGGCTGACGGGCCTCCAGGGCGGCGCGTTCCGCCGCCGGGTCGTCCGCCCGGTCGAGCAGCCGGCCGATCCAGGGGGTGTCGGCGGTGCCGGGGTTCACGCAGTTGACGCGGATGCCCTCGCGGACGTGGTCGGCCGCCATGGCCAGGGTGAGTGAGAGGACCGCGCCCTTGCTGGCGCTGTAGAGGGCCCGCTGGGGAAGGCCCGCGGTGGCGGCGATGGAGCAGGTGTGGGTGATGGAGACACAGCCGGGGCGGTCGGCTGCGGCCGCGCGCAGATGCGGGAGGGTGTGCCGGGCGACGCGCACCATGCCGAGCACGTTGATGTCGAGGACGCGCCGCCACTCGTCGTCGGGATTGTCGGCGACCGTACCGACGGCGCCGATGCCCGCGTTGGAGACGACGGTGTGCAGGGCGCCGAACTCGGCGGCCGCCCGGTCGACGGCCGCGCCCACCGCCGCGTCGTCGGTGACGTCCGCCGTGACGCCGAGAGCGCCGTCGGGGCTGCCCGCGAGGTCACGGTCGAGCACGGCCACCAGCGCGCCCCGGGCGAGCAGTTGCCTCGTCACGGCCGCACCGATGCCCGACGCCCCGCCGGTCACCAGGGCGCAGAGCCCTTCGAAGTCCCTGACGGCCGTCATGAGTTGACCTCCTCGATGGTGCGGCGGGCCTGCCAGACGGGACCCTCCGGATAGCGGTGGGCGGCCATGGACTCCGGGAGCATGCGGGCGGAGAACCCGGGGGCCCGCGGCGCGACATAGCGTCCGGCGTCGATCTCGGCGGGGTCGGCGAAGTGCTCGTGGAGGTGGTCGACGTACTCGATGACGCGGTCCTCCCAGCTGCCGGAGACGGCGACGTAGTCGAACATCGCGAGGTGCTGGACGAGTTCGCACAGACCCACCCCGCCGGCGTGCGGACAGACCGGGACGCCGTACTTGGCCGCGAGCAGCAGGATCGCCAGGTTCTCGTTCACCCCGGCGACGCGTGCCGCGTCGATCTGGACGAAGTCGACGGCCCCGGCCTGGAGCAGCTGCTTGAACACCACACGGTTGGCGACGTGTTCGCCGGTGGCGACCTTGACCGGCTGCCCGGCGCGTACGGCGGCGTGGCCGAGGATGTCGTCGGGGCTGGTGGGTTCCTCGATCCAGTGCGGCTCGTAGGGCGCGAGCGCCGTCATCCAGCGCACCGCGTCCGCGACGTCCCAGCGCTGATTGGCGTCCACGGCGATACGGACGGAGGGGCCGACGGCGGCGCGTGCGAGCTTCATGCGCCGGATGTCGTCCTCCAGGTCACCGCCCACCTTCAGCTTGATCTGGCCGAAGCCGTCGGCGACGGCTTCCTTGGCGAGGCGGACGAGCTTGTCGTCGGAGTAGCCGAGCCAGCCGGGCGAGGTGGTGTACGCGGGATAGCCCTGGCGGCGCAGCCGCGCGGTCCGTTCGGCGCGGCCGGGTTCGGCGGCGCGCAGGATGGCCAGCGCCTCGTCGGGGGTGAGGACGTCCGTGAGATAGCGGAAGTCGACGAGGGAGACGAGCTCCTCGGGTGTCATCGAGGCGAGGAACTCCCACACCGGCAGGCCGGCGGTCCTGGCCGCCAGGTCCCAGGCGGCGTTGACGACCGCTCCCGCCGCCATGTGCATCACGCCCTTCTCCGGGCCGAGCCAGCGCAGTTGGGAGTCATGGGTCAGTTCGATGTGCAGATCCGCCAGGTCGGAGGCGGTACGGGGGGCGGGCCGGCCGATCACATACGGGCGCAGGGCTTCGATGGCGGCGGCGGTGACATCGTTGCCGCGGCCGATGGTGAAGCAGAATCCGTGCCCTTCCGACCCGTCCTCGGAGCGCATCACCAGGTAGGCAGCGGAGTAGTCGGGGTCCGGGTTCATGGCGTCGGAGCCGTCGAGCTGTTCCGAGGTGGGAAAGCGGATGTCGTGAACCTCGAACTCCGTGACGGTCTGACTCATGCACGCACCCCCGGGGAAGAACATCGGACCTCTTGCGGTCATCCGATGTATAGCGTCGTCGACGCGCCACCGTCCAGGCCCGTGACGAAATTTCTCGGACACAGCTCGGATGAATCGAGGGCCGGACGCCCTTTTGGGCAAACCGTTGCCCCGGGGCGCCGAAGTTCACCCGCCCGTGCCGGGGGGCTGCGGCCCGGGACCTCGTAAGCCGTAAGGTTGGGGCGTACGAAAGGGAACTTCGGAAGGAGGCACTGGGTGATCGAGCTCGAGGCGGTTCCCGAGCTGATCGACCCGGTCATGGTGGCCGCGTTCGAGGGCTGGAACGACGCCGGCGACGCTGCCTCCACCGCGGTCGCACATCTGGACCGGGAATGGAAGGGCGAGGTGTTCGCGGCGCTCGACGCCGAGGACTACTACGACTTCCAGGTCAACCGGCCCACGGTGTGGCTGGACGGCGGAGTACGGAAGATCACCTGGCCCACCACCCGGCTCTCCGTGGTCCGTATCGGCGGCGACAAGCCGCGCGACCTGGTTCTGGTCCGCGGCATCGAGCCGTCCATGCGCTGGCGCTCGTTCTGCAACGAGATCCTGGGCTTCGCCCATGAGCTGGGCGTCGAGATGGTGGTGATCCTGGGCGCGCTGCTCGGCGACACCCCGCACACCCGGCCGGTGCCGGTCAGCGGCATCACCTCGGACCCGGACCTGGCCAGAACCATGGACCTGGAGGAGACCAGGTACGAGGGACCGACCGGCATCGTCGGCATCCTCCAGGAGGCGTGCACGCACGCGGGCGTGCCGGCGGTGAGCCTGTGGGCCGCGGTGCCGCACTATGTGTCGCAGCCGCCCAACCCCAAGGCCACGCTGGCCCTGCTCAACCGGCTCGAGGACCTGATCGGTCTGCGCATCCCGCTCGGTGAACTGGCCGAGGACGCCCGGGCCTGGCAGCTCGGTGTCGACCAACTGGCAGCCGAGGACAGCGAAGTGGCGGAGTACGTCCAGACGCTGGAGGAGGCGCGCGACACCGCGGAGCTTCCCGAGGCGTCCGGGGAGGCGATCGCCCGCGAATTCGAACGGTATCTGCGGCGGAGGGACGGCGGTCCGGGCGGTCTCGGCCCGGCGGCCGGTCCGGGTCATGCGACCGAGGGCGGCGACAGCGGTTCCTACCTGCGCGACCCGGGCGGGCGTACGCGACCGCCGAAGCCGCCGCGCGCGGAGCCGGAGAGCGAGGCGTCCGGCGATTCCGACGCGGACGGCGACGAGCCGGAGTCCTCGGAGGACTGACCGGCGGGCGGGCGCCGAAGCCCGCGGCCGGACGACACGGGGCAAGGGTCCGGGGCGGCGCTCATCGAGCGCCGCCCCGGACGTGTTCAGTGTTCCGTGTTCAGTGTTCGGGCTCCGTGCTCAGCGTCCGACCCGGTCCACAGCGACCACGTCGTACGGGGTGTCCGGGGTCGGCTGGGCCACGTCGAAGCGGGCGTTGGGCAGATAGATCCGGTCGCGCCACACGGCGGCCGTCGTGGGGACCTTGAAGCCCGGATCGGTGATCCGGGCGATCACCCGCCCGCTGGTCCCCGACTCGTTCAGCTTCAGGACCGCGATCGTGTTCAGCCGGTTCTGTACGACGTGAAGAAGGCGGCCGAGCAGCAACAGCCCGTCCGCGTTGGGCAATGGGGTCCCGCCGAGGTCCACGCGGCGCGCCACGCCCGTGCGCGGGTCGACACGCATCAGGGAGCCACCGCCCACCGCCTGATTGACCATCAGCAGCGCCCGGCCGTCCGGGGTGCGGGAGATGCCGTTGGCCGTGAGCGCGGCTCCCTGCACCCAGTCACCGCCGAGCGGCACCGTGGTGATCGCCTCACCCGGTTCGTCGCGCGGGCCGAGCGGGAGCCGGTAGAGGTTCGGCTTGAAGGAATCGGTGAAGTAGGCCGCCCCCGGTGTGAGCACCACATCGTTGACCATGGTGCCCTCCGATCCGACACCGAAGGTCCGGAGCAGCGTTCCTCTGCGGGCGTCGGCGATCCGGATCTCCCGGCTCACTCCGCCGCACAGGAACAGCAGCCGTTCCCGTCGGTCGATCTTGAGCCCGATCACCGGATGCGCGGCGCCGAGGCCCTGGCTGACGATCCGTCCGCGGCCGGTGGCGAGGTCGGCGCGGTAGACGGAACCGGTCGCGATGGAGCCGATCCAGGCATACGGACCGGCCCCGATGGTGATGCCCTCGGGACGGAAGCCGTTCGGCAGGGGGAAGGTCTCGGGCCATGGCCGGCCTGCGTGTTCGGCGGCGCGGGCCGGGCCGGCGAGGGGGCTGAGGAGAGCCGCGCCACCGAGCGCGGCCGCGGTTCGGAGAACTCTTCTTCGTGCGAAGGAGCGGGTCATCGTGCGTCCTTCCGACAAGTGTTCTGCAGAGGTCTCCACCTCAGCACAGAGCCGCCCCACTGCGCAGGAGCGCGGCACACATGCGGACGGGCGCGTTCAGGCCGGGGACCTGAACGCGCCCGTGGGGCGGACGTGCCGGATGCGGCGGAAACGCCGTACTACAGCGCGACGCCCAGCAGGGCGTCGACCGTGCGGGAGACGAGCCCGGGCGCGCCCTCGTCCGTACCGCCCTCGGACCGCTGACGCTCGGCCCAGCGGTCGACGGCCCGCAGCGCGGCGGGGGCGTCGAGGTCGTCGGCGAGCGCCTCGCGGATCTCCTCGACGAGCGCGTCCGCGGACGGCCCGTCGGGCCGGGACACGGCGGCCCGCCAGCGGTCGAGCCGCTCCACGGCCTCCCGCAGGACCTGGTCGGTCCACTCCCAGTCGGCGCGGTAGTGGTGGGCGAGCAGGGCGAGCCGTATGGCGGCCGGGTCGACCCCGTCGCGGCGCAGCTTGGAGACGAAGACCAGGTTGCCCTTGGACTTCGACATCTTCTCGCCGTCGAGCGCCACCATGCCCGCGTGCACATAGGCCTGGGCGTAGGGGTGTTCGCCGGTGAGCGCCTGGGCGTGGGAGGCGCCCATCTCGTGGTGCGGGAAGGCGAGATCGGAACCGCCGCCCTGCACGTCGAAGCCCATGCCGAGGTGGTCCAGGGCGATCGCGACGCACTCGATGTGCCAGCCGGGCCGACCGCGGCCGAGGCTGCCGCCGTCCCAACTCGGCTCGCCCTCACGGGCGGCCATCCACAGCATCGGGTCGAGGGGGTTCTTCTTGCCGGGGCGGTCCGGGTCGCCGCCGCGCTCCGCGGAGAGCAGCCGCATGGCTTCGGCGTCGAGGTGCGACACCTCACCGAAGTGCGGGTCGGCCTCGACCGAGAAGTACGTGTCGCCCTCCAGCTCGTAGGCAGCGCCCGCGTCGCGCAGACGCTCGACGAGCGGGACGATGCCCGGTATCGCCTCGACGGCTCCGACGTAGTGGCGCGGCGGAAGCATCCGCAGGGCGGTCATGTCCTCGCGGAACAGCGCGGTCTCGCGCTCGGCGAGCTCGGTCCAGTCCTGCCCGTCGCGGACGGCGCGCTCCAGGAGAGGGTCGTCCACATCGGTGACGTTCTGGACGTAGTGAACCTGCCGCTTGGTGTCGAGCCACACGCGCTGAACGAGGTCGAACGCGTTGTAGGTCGCCGCGTGACCGATGTGGGTCGCGTCGTACGGCGTGATGCCGCAGACGTAGATACGGGCGACGGGACCGGGGGTGAGCGTCACCAAACCGCTGGTCGTGGAGTCGTGGATCCGGAGGTCGCGGCCCTTGCCGGGCAGGGCGGGGACCTCAGAAGCGGGCCAGGCATGCATGTCATGAGCCTAACCGGACGGGAGTTCCACATACGAACCGGATCACGCAGGTCGACCGGTTCCCGCGGTCCTGCGGGACCCGGCGGACCACGGCCGCGGACGGGCGGCCGCGGTGGGCGGCCTCAGACCGGCGGCCACGGGATGGCGGGCCACTCCCCCGACGGCACCGGGTGTCTGCCCGACGCGATCAGAGCCGCCACCCTCGCCCGTACGGAATCGACCTCCGCCGCCGTGAGCAGTTGCGCCAGCCGGGTGACCAGCGGCTCCCCGTCGGCCAGGGCGGGCGCCAGGGCGGTGAGGGCCTCCAGGGCCTCGGGCGCCAGGGGCTCGCCCGCCCAACCCCACAGCAGGGTGCGCAGCTTGTCGTCCACGTTGAAGGTGACGCCGTGGTCGATCGCGTAGAGCACGCCGTCGGCCGTCGGCAGCAGATGCCCGCCCTTGCGGTCCCCGTTGTTGATCACCGCGTCCAGCACGGCCAGGCGCCGCAGCCGCTCGTCGTCCGCGTGGACCAGCAGCGCGGTCCGCCCCTCGCCGACGTCGGCGAAGCCGACCGCCTTCCAGCCGTCCCCCGGCTCCTCCTCCTCGACGAGCGCGAGCAGGGCGGCGGAGGGGTCCGCCTCGATCCAGAGCTGGACCATGCCCTGTCCGTACGGGCCGTCCCGCAGGACGGTGGGCGGTACGAGGGTCCATCCCAGCGCCTGGGAGATCTCGTAGGCGGCCACCTCGCGCTGCGCCAGCGTGCCGTCGGGGAAATCCCACAGAGGCCGCTCGCCGGCGACCGGCTTGTAGACACAGGACGCCGTCTCGCCCTCATAGGAGACGGAGCAGAACAGCACCGCGTTGGACGCCTCACGGACCCGGCCGCACACGGTCAGCTCACCCTTGGTGAGCAGGTCGAGTGCGGTCACGCTCCGCGGCGGTATCCGTTCTGGCGCGGACATACGTGTCCCTCCGGGTCGAGCGGCAGACTGCACAGCGGGCACGGCGGCCGGCCGGCGTTCACCACGTCCAGCGCGCGCTTGGCGAAGGCCCTGGCCTGCGCCCCGGTCAGCCGGACGCGCAGCATCGGCGGACCGTTCTCCTCGTCCTGGAGCAGCCGCTCCTCGGCCTCCGCGAGGTCCTCCTCGGAGTCCGCGTCCAGTTCGACGAGCGCCTGGGCCTCGACGATCATGCGCTGTTCCTCGCCGTCCCAGGCGAGCGCCATCGTGCCGACCCGGAACTCCTCCTCGACGGGGGCGTCCAGCGGCGCGGTGTCCGAGACGTCGGCGGGGGCCATGGCCGGCACCGGGGCATTGCCCCCGGTACGGCGTACGACCTCGTCGAGCAGCTCATCGATCCGCTCGGCGAGCGCGGCGACCTGGGTCTTCTCCAGGGCCACGCTCGTGGTGCGCCCTGCGGCCGAGGCCTGCAGGAAGAACGTACGGCGTCCAGGCAGCCCGACCGTACCGGCCACGAACCGGTCCGGCGGGTCGTAGAGGAACACCTGACGGGACACGTTCTGTCTCCCTCGAGAACTCGGGAACGATCGGGGTGGGCGGACGGTGCGCGGGCACACGGGTTTTCAGCCCGTCCACCCTACTGCTCCGGGCGATCACGGGGCGCCCGCGCCGCCTCCTACAACCGCGGTCCCGTCTCCGGCGTTCCCGCGCGGTGCCAGCGAGCCGAAATCACCTGTGTCACCGAGACGCAGAAGAAACGGCCTTGTACGGGTGTAACGGATCGCTGTCACGGAACACGGTTCCACATGGATCCGCTGGAAAAGATCGAGATGCATGCCGAGCGCGTCCGCGACCAGCGCCTTGATGATGTCTCCGTGAGAGCACATCACATAGGTGGCGTCCTCGCCGTGCGCCTCGGCGACACGCGCGTTCCAGTCGCGCACGGCGTCGACGGCCCGCGCCTGCATGGCCCGCATCGACTCACCGCCCGGAAACGCCGCCGCCGAGGGGTGCTGCTGCACGACCTCCATGAGCGGCTCGTCGGCGAGCTCCTTGAGCTTGCGGCCCGACCAGTCGCCGTAGTGGCACTCGCCGATCCGCTCGTCGGTCTGGAGCTCGAGACCGGGGCGTGCGTCCAGCAGCGGCCGGAGCGTCTGCTCACAGCGTTCCAGGGGGCTGCTGACGGCCGCGGCGAGCGGTACGTCGGCGATCCGGGCGGGCAGCGCGGCCGCCTGTGCGGAGCCGCGTTCGTCGAGATGGACGCCGGGGGTCCAGCCGGCGAGCACCCCAGCGGTGTTGGCGGTGGATCGGCCGTGGCGTACGAGGATCAGCGTGACCATGAGCGCCAGCCTAGGCGGACTGTGGCCAGAGGGTGCGCCGGGGCGGCTCGCACGGAAGAATACGCGCCGTGATCGTGGACTGCGCCATCTACCGGGAAGGGCGCCGCACCGAGGGCCCCAAGGACTTCTCCGACGCACTGGACGAGGCACGGGCCATCGGGGACGCCTTTGTGTGGATCGGCGTGCACGAGCCCACGGAGGAGGAGTTCGACCTCGTCAGCAGCGAGTTCGGGCTGCATCCGCTGGCGGTCGAGGACGCGCTGAAGGCCCATCAGCGGCCCAAGCTCGAGGTGTACGACGACTCGCTGTTCATGGTCCTCAAGCCGGTGGTCTACGAGCCGGAGAGCGACTCCGTCGACACCAGCGAGCTCATGATCTTCATCGGCGACTCCTTCGTGGTGACGGTCCGGCACGGCGAGGGCGCCCCGCTGCACGACGTGCGGGAGCGGCTGGAGGCCGATCCCGACGTGCTGAAGCACGGCCCCACCGCGGTCCTGTACGCCATCAGCGACGCCGTCGTCGACCACTACATCGATGTGGCCGCCGAGCTCCAGGTGGACCTGGAGGAGATGGAGACCGAGGTCTTCGCGCCGACCGGCAAACCGGCCGGCAAGGAGGCGGGGTCCTCCGGATCGGCCGTCTCTCCCCCGACCGCGGCACGGATCTACACCTTCAAGCGGCAGGTGCTGGAGTTCCGGCGGGCGGCCGCACCCCTGTCGGCCCCGATGACTCGCCTGGCGAGCGCGGGGGTGCCCTTCGTGGAGAAGCGCTCGCAGCCCTTCTTCCGGGACGTCAGCGACCATCTGACACGCGCCAACGAGCAGGTGGAGGGGCTCGACCGGCTGCTGTCGGACGTGCTGGCGGCCCATCTCGCGCAGACGAGCGTGCGCCAGAACGACGACATGCGGAAGATCTCGGCCTGGGCGGCGATGGCGGCGGTGCCCACCATGGTCGCCGGCATCTACGGCATGAACTTCGAGCACATGCCGGAGCTGGGCTGGACCTGGGGCTATCCGGCCGTCATCGCCCTGATGGCGGGCGCGGTGGTCGGGCTGTTCCGGCTGTTCAAGCGCCGCGGCTGGCTGTAGCGGCGCTCGACAGGCGGGGAGCGTGCCCCTGGGACGTGCGCTCCCGGCGGACCGGATGCTCTCGGCGGACCGGATGCTCTCGGTGGGCCGGGTGCTGTCGGCGCGGACCGGGTGCTGTCAGTAGGCCGGCGCGGCGGTGGGCGGTCCGTCGAGCGCGCCCCGTCGCGTCGGCATCCGCAGGCCGACCATCTTGTGCCAGCCGCCGAACCGCTCGTACGCGTACATGCCGTGGATGCCCGCGGCGAGCGCGGCGGACTTGGCCCGGGGCCAGTGCAGCAGCCGCCCCATGTGCCCCATCACGGCGAGGCTGACGTCGCGGTACACCGCGATCTCGGCGAGGGCGCTCTCGCGCAGGACGCCGTGGATGGTGCGGCCGTGGCCCTCCGCGGCGAGACGGAGCAGTTCCTCGTGGCAGTACGCGAGGTGGTTGTCCTCGTCGTCGCAGATCATCCGGATCGCCTTGCCGAGCTCCGGATGGTCCCCGAAGTACTTGACCAGCATGTCCATCTGATCGGCCGCGCGCTGCTCGGTGACCCGGCTGTGCGAGAGGTAGACGACGATGTCCTCCTCCGTGAGGGGCTCGTCGCGGCGCAGCTTCTCGTGGGTGAGACCGATGCCCCGCTGTTCGAGCAGCATCGTGTAGTCGGTCTCGGGCGGGACGGGGACGGCTTCGAGCCCGCGCTTCTTCAGCAGGGCCTGGAAGATCCTGCCGTGCTTGTCCTCGTCGGCGCCGTGCCGGGTGATCTTGGGCGCGAGGGCACGCATGCTGTCGGGTACGAGGGCGGCGATACGGGCGTTCTCCCAGCCTCCCTGGGCCTCGCCGCTGGCGGCGATGGAGCAGAAGAGCTGGAAGGAGTCGTCGTCGTCGATGATTTCCTGGAAAAGGCTCCGAGCCGAGAGCATCACTGCCACCTCCTGAAGGTGTCCGCAAAGAACGAGTCAAATGCGGTACGGGAGGCGAGGCAACAGCTGGGTCGCGCAACTGCGCCGAACGGAGGACATGCGGGCCCGCAAGAAGAGGGAGTAACCATGGCCGCCTGTTCGGCGTTGTGTGTACGACGGCCGTGGCGGGGAAGACCCCCGAGCCCCCACCACGGCCGCAGAACTTCTCTCCCGGGCCTCTCGGCCGGTCCCTGGGCCCGGTCCCGGAAAGCGACTACGCGAGGCCCGCGCGCTCCAGGGCTTCGGTGCCCGCCCGGAGCGCGGTGATCCGCTCGTCGAGCGTGAAGCCGGCCGGTGCGAGGGTCAGCGTGGTGACGCCGGCCTCGTTGTACGCCTGCATCCGCTCGGCGATCCGCTCCACCGACCCGAGCAGCGTGGTGGAGTCGATCAGCTGGTGCGGCACGGCCGCGGCCGCGCCCTGCTTGTCACCGGACAGGTACTTGTCCTGGATCTCCGCGGCTTCCTTCTCGTAACCCATGCGCTGCGCGAGCTGGTTGTAGAAGTTCTGGTTGCGGCTGCCCATGCCGCCGACGTACAGCGCGGTGTAGGGACGGAACATGTCGGCGAGGCCGTTGACGTCGTCGCCGATGGCCAGCGGGAGGGTCGGGCAGACGTCGAAGCCCTCCATGGTCTTGCCGGCCTTCTCACGGCCCGCGCGCAGATGGCGGATCGCCGTCTCCTCGAGGTGGTCCGCGGAGGGGAAGATCAGCAGCGCGCCGTCCGCGATCTCACCGGTCTGCTCCAGGTTCTTGGGGCCGATCGCTGCGATGTAGAGCGGGATGTGCTCGCGCTTGGGGTGGACCGTGAGCTTGATCGGCTTGCCCGGTCCGTCGGGCAGCGGCAGGGTCCAGTGCTCGCCCTCGAAGGACAGACGCTCGCGGGACATGGCCCGGCGGACGATCTCGACGTACTCACGGGTGCGGGCCAGCGGCTTGTCGAACTTCACGCCGTACCAGCCCTCGGAGACCTGAGGTCCGGAGACGCCGAGTCCGAGACGGAAGCGGCCGTCGGAGAGGGAGTCGAGGGTGGCCGCGGTCATGGCCGTCATGGCGGGCTGGCGGGCCGGGATCTGCATGATCGCGGAACCGACGTCGATGCGCTCGGTCTGGGCGGCGACCCAGGTGAGGACCGTGGGCGCGTCGGAGCCGTACGCCTCGGCGGCCCAGCAGACGTCGTAGCCGAGCCTGTCGGCCTCCTTGGCGACGGCGAGGTTGTCGCCGTCCATCCCCGCGCCCCAGTAGCCGAGGTTGATGCCGAGCCGCATAACCGCTCCCTCTTACTGATCAGTAACGTCCCTGTTCCGGGGGACTCTAGCGCGGGTCCCCGCGATCCGTCAGGGGGAGGTTGTCCACAGGCTCTCTCAGGGTGGGCCCATGGCCAGTAATCTCAGCGCCCATGGAACAGAGGCATCTCGGCCGGACCGGCCTGCGTGTGTCCCGGATAGGGCTGGGCACCCTCACCTGGGGCCGGGACACCGACGAGCACGACGCCGCCGACCAGTTGAAGGCGTTCTGGGAGGCGGGCGGGACGCTGGTCGACACCGCCGATGTGTACGGCGGCGGGGATGCCGAATACCTGCTGGGGCAGTTGGTCGAGCGGCTCGTGCCCCGGCGCGATCTCGTGATCGCGACGAAGGCGGGGAGCGTTCCCGACCCCGACCGCCGCTTCGACGGCTCGCGCGGACATCTGCTCGCGGCGCTGGACGACTCGCTCCAGCGGCTCGGCACGGACTACGTCGACCTGTGGCAGGTCCACGCCTTCGACCCCCGGACGCCACTCGACGAGACGCTTCAGGCGCTGGACATCGCGGTGAGCAGCGGCCGGGCACGGTACGCGGGCGTGTCGAACTTCTGCGGCTGGCAGCTGGCGAAGGCGGCGACCTGGCAGCTGTCGGCGCCTGGCATGCGGACGCGCCTGGCGAGCACGCAGATGGAGTACTCGCTGCTGCAGCGAGGGGTCGAGCGGGAGGTGCTGCCGGCGGCGCTCGACCTGGGTGTGGGGCTGCTGCCGTCGTCGCCGCTCGGCCGGGGCGTGCTGACCGGGAAGTACCGGCATGCGACCCCGGCGGACTCCCGTGGCGCATCGGAGCAGTTGGCGCCGTTCGTCGAGCCGTATCTCGACGAGGCGGCAGACAGCATCGTGGACGCGGTCGTGACAGCGGCCGACGGTCTGGCGGTGACGGCGCTCCAGGTGGCGCTCGCATGGGTGAGGGACCGGCCGGGAGTGGTCGCCCCGATCGTCGGCGCGCGCAACGCGCAGCAGCTCACGGCCGCATTGTCAGTGGAGACGCTTACGCTTCCTGACGAGATCTGCCAGGCGCTCGACGATGTGTCGGCGCCCGTGCACCGCTATCCCGACCAGGACTGGAGCACGCTGTGACCGCGCCTTCCGAGGGGCCGCAGCCCCCCACAGCCGCTGAGGAGCAGGCTGGCCCCCCGGCCGAGGACCGCGCCGCCGAGACGGCCGCGGACGGCACCACTGCGGTCGGCGAAACCGCGGACGGCACCGCTGCGGTCGGCGAAACCGCGGACGGTGGGGCGGACGGCGACGCCGAGGCCGAGAGCGCGTCCGAGGACGGGCAGCCCGCGTCGGGTACCGCCGGGACCGGCGCCCCCGGCACCACCGACGGCGAGGAGGCCGCCAAGCTGTCCGAGGCCGAGGCCGAGCTCGCCGCACAGCGGGAGTTGCGGGCCCGCATCGAGCAGCGGAAGGCCGAGAAGGAGGGGCCCATCCAAAGCGGCACCAAGCTGAGCGGCCAGACGGCCGATCTGCTGGCGGCGGTCCGTGCCGTGGAGAGCGGCGAGAAGCCGAGCGGCGCGTTCTTCGACTCCCCCGGGTCCGGCGAGGGGTCCGCGTCCGACACGGCTCCGCGGCGTCCGGCTCCCGGTCCGACCGAGCCCGTCCGGCCGCGGATCCCGGGACCGCAGACCGGCCGCCGGGCCGCCGCCCCCGAGACGGTGGAGGCCGTCAGGGCCGTGCTCGTCGAGGGCGGTGCGCCCGAGACGCTCACGGCCCAGGTCGCGGAGTCGCTCGGGGAGCAGGCCGCCGCGATGCTGCGAGAGAACCCCTGGCAGCTGCTGTCGGTGTCCGGCGTACGGCCCGAGCAGGCCGACGGGTTCGCGCGGGCGCTGCTCGGCGACGGGTGCGGCCCGGGCGACGAGCGGCGCACGGCCGCCCTCGTCACCTGGCAGCTGGAGCGGGCCGCACTGCTCGGGCACACCGCGCTGGAGTCCTCGGCGGTGCGCAGCGCGCTGGCCGAGCGGTCCGTGCCCGACCCCGACGATGCCCTTCAGCAGGTCATCGCCGAGGGCGCGGTGCTGGTGTTCCAGGACGGCGTGCCGCAGGAGGGCGAGGACGAGGGCGAGACGGAGACCGAGTCCACGCCGGGTGAGGAGTCCGCGGAGCAGGCCGTGCCGGTGCTGCTCGGCCTCGACCGGTACGCACTGGCGGAGGAGAGCCTCGCGGACAGCCTGGCCCGGCTGGCCAAGACCGGCGCCGACGCCCGGTGGGAGGCCGCCGAGCCGACGGATCTGGTCCGGGCCGTGGCGGCGAGCGGTCTGGTGACCCACACCGGCGGCGAGGCGTCCCGCGCCGAGCCGGCCCGGCTCGCCGAGGCCGCGACGGCGCTCGGGCTGCGGGCCGTGGTCGCGGTCCACAGCGAGGACGGCGGCCGACGGCTCGGCGGAGCGGTCACCGTCTCCGGGCTGCTCGCGGGGACGGAGGGCCCGGGCCGCGACCAGGACGGCGCGTTCGCCCTGGATCTGCTGGTCGTTCTGGACGCTCCGCAGCTGGACGTCGAGACGGCGGCGATGCTGGTCGAGTCGATGCCGGACGGCGGGCGGCTGGTCCTCAGCGGGGACCCCGCACTGCTCGCCTCGGCGGGCGCCGGGCGGGTGTTCGGCGATCTGCTCGCCGCTCGCGTCTGCCCGCAGATCGCCTCCCGGACCCCGGACCCGGGACCCATCGGCGAGCTGGTCTCGGGCATCGGGATCGGCGAGCTGAGCCAGGTGGAGGCGCCCGGCAAGGAGGTCGTCATCGTGCCGGTGCGCGACGCCGGCGAGGCCGTCCACCGCACCGTGCAGCTCGTCGCCGACTCGGTGCCGCGCGCCATCGGGGTGCCGCCCGCCGACACCCAGGTGATCACGGTGGGCCACGGCGGCTCGGCGGGCACCCGGGCGCTCAACGCGGCGCTGAAGCAGCGGCTGAACCCGGGCCCGGGGCGGTTCGGCGGCTTCGACCCCGGTGACCGTGTCGCGTATGTCCCCTCCCCCGGCCGTACCCGCCCGGGCACCGTGGTCTCGGCGGACACCGCGGGGCTCCATCTCGACTGCGCGGGCGCGGCGGTGGTCGTTCCGAAGGAGCAGGTCGAGTCGACGGTGCGCCACGGCTGGGCGATGACCGCGCACCAGGCGACCGGGATGCGCTGGCCCGCGGCCGTCGTGGTGCTGCCCGGGGATGCCGCCCAGGGCCTGAGCAGGCCGTGGGTCTACACCGCCTTCAGCCGCGGCGAGCGCCATCTGTCCGTGGTGCACGGCGTGGACCAGGCGCTGCCGCGCGCGGTGGCGGAGGTCCCGACGCAGGAGCGCACGACACGGCTGCGGCCGCTGCTGGAAGGCCTGCTCGCCCCGACTCCCTGAGCGCTCGTGCCGAGGCCCCCTGCCGCAGGACCTGCTGGTCCGCGGAAGGGGGCCTCCTGCGCGCCCGGGCCGGTGGCCTCAGCGCTCCACCTCGTCGAGGTCCTCCAGCTCTTCGCCCAGATCGTCCTCGTCGAAGACCGAGCTGACATCGAACCGGCACACGATCCGCTCGGGAAGCGCCTGCTCGAAGGGGGCGGTGAGCCATTCGCCGGGCTCGGGGACCTCGTCGGAGGCCGACACCCACAGCGTGGAGTCGCCCTCCTCCAGGCCGAACTCCTTGTGCCGGGAGGCGATTTCGTCCGGCTCGTACTCCCCGAAGAGCACTCCGAGGGCCGCGTGCACGCTGGTGCCGACGACCGGCACGTTCGCCGGGCGGTCCTCGTCGGTGTCCACGTCGGCGATGCGCTGTGCCTGGGAGAGCAGCCGCTGCGGCTCCACCACCGCGTAGTCGCGGCGGATCAGCACCGTGAGGGCGTTCGGCTCCTCGGGACCGGCGTACGGCGGCAGGGACTCGTCCGCGGCCGGGATCTCGAAGGGGGTGACCTCGTCGTAGCGGTCGTAGAGGCGCTCGTCGTACGCCTCGGCTGCGGCGGCCAGCTCGTTGAACGCGGTGTAGACGGCAGGATCGTCCTCGCCCGTGCGGTTCTCGACCGCCGCGAGGTGACGGTCCAGTGCGGCCTTGACCGCCTCGGCGGCGGCTCGTACCTCGTCAGCGGTGGGCTGCGCAGCATCAGACATAGTGCAGACGCTATCCGTACCGGGGCTCTGCCCGCACAATAGATGCGATGCCGGAATACGAATTTGTCGACGTGTACGTGCCGCGCGGGGTCTCCCGCAAGGAGGCGACGCGTCTGCTCACCGACCATGCCGAGTACGGACACTGGGAGTTGGACCGACTGAGTCTGCACCGGGACGGCAGTCGCAGAGTGCGGCTGCGCCGGCGCATCATCCGTCAGGTGCGCGCCACCTGGTGACAGCGCGGAGCGGGCCTCGTCGTGACGAGACCCGCTCCGTTTTGTCGTTCCTGCCGTTCCTGCCGTGCTGTGACCGCGTTGCTGCGCCTACGCGGCGGAGCGGGCGCGGCGGTAGAGCACCGCTCCCGCCAGCAGCATGCCCGCGCCCGCCGGGATCAGCAGGTCCATGGCGTCGGTGCCGGTCTGCGCGAGCTCTTCCGCACCTGCCGGGGTGAGGGTCTGCGCGTCGGGACCGTTCCGCACGGTGGGCGGCGGCGCGTCGGCCGGCGGCACGGTGCGGGGCTGACCGGGCGGGTCGACGGTGCCCGGCTTCTCGGGCTTGTCGGGCCCGGGCTTCCCCGGAGTGCCGAGCTCGCTGTCGTTGGCGCAGTCGTTGCCCAGGGCCGGGTTCAGCAGACCACCGATGGTGACGGTGTTCCCGCAGGCGTTCACGGGAATGTTCACCGGGGCATTGATGTGGTTGCCGGAGGCGACACCGGGAGAGTTCTCGGCTCCGCCGCTGCCGTGGGCACCACCCTTGCCGTGCTTGGACTTGGCCGGCCCGGACTTGTTGGCGCATTCGTTGCCGAACACCGGGTTCAGCAGACCGACGACATTGACGGAATTGCCGCAGGCGTTCACGGGAACGTCGACCGGTACCTGGACCGCGTTTCCGGATGCGACGCCCGGAGAATTCGACGCGCCTCCGTGGGCCCCTGCATCCGCGTTCGCGTAACCGCCGCCGAGGGCGAGCACTCCGCCCGCCGCCGCCATGGTGATCAGGCCTTTGCGCGTGACCTGGCGCATAGGTTGAATCCTGCCTTCTTCAGGAATCCCCCGAGCCCTGTGCCCGGGGGCGGAAATACCCGGGCGGTCCCGGAGCGCATGGCGCGCACTCCGGGACCGCCCAGGTTCGAACCTCGACCCCGAGGGGGCGGGTCACAACATCAAGCGTTGACGCAGGTGTTGCCAAAGGCAGGGTTCAGGAGCCCGATCACGGAGACCGTGTTGCCGCACACGTTCACCGGCACGTGGACGGGCACCTGGATGACGTTGCCGGACAGCACGCCGGGAGAGTGCACAGCGGCACCCTGCGCGCCCGAGTCGGCCATGGCCATACCCGCACCAGCGAGCACAAGACCACCAGTGGCAGCCGCAGCAGCGACGACCTTCTTGATCATTATTCCTCCTTGTTGGCAATGCGATCCCAGCCGCGGACCGCACCACCTGTAACGAGGAGAAACCGGCGGGGCTACGAGCCGGATGTTCCTTTCACTCTTTCCAGTCTCGTGCGTACGCACTGACGATTATTGGAGTTTCGTTTCAGCGGACCTCACCCGATCCGGTTCAGCACCGGTCGATGAAACGGTCAAGCACACGCACACCGAACTGCAGACCGTCCACCGGGACGCGCTCGTCCACCCCGTGGAACATGCCCGCGAAGTCCAGCTCCGGCGGCAGCTTGAGCGGGGCGAACCCGAAGCAGCGGATGCCGAGGTCGTCGAAGGACTTGGCGTCCGTGCCGCCGGAGAGCATGTACGGAACGGCCCGCGCGATCGGGTCCTCCGCCTTCAGCGCGACCTGCATCGCGTCCACGAGGTCGCCGTCGAAGCTCGTCTCCAGGGCCTTGTCCCCGTGCACGTCCTCGCGCCGGACGCGGGGGCCGAGCAGCCGGTCGAGATCGGCCAGGAACTCGTCCTCGTATCCCGGCAGGAAGCGCCCGTCGACATGGGCGGTCGCCTGCCCGGGGATGACGTTCACCTTGTAGCCGGCGCCGAGCATGGTAGGGGCCGCGGAGTTGCGCAGGGTCGCGCCGATCATCTTGGCGATGCCGCCGAGCTTGGCGAGCGTCGCGTCCATGTCCTCCGGGTCCAGCGGGGTGCCGAGCGCGTCGGAGAGCTCGTCGAGGAAGCCCCGGACGGTCTTGGTCATCCGCACCGGCCAGGTGTGGCGGCCGAGCCGGCCGACGGCCTCGCACAGCTCGGTGATGGCGTTGTCCTTGTTGGTCATCGAGCCGTGGCCGGCGGTGCCGTCCACGGTCAGGCGCATCCAGTGCATGCCCTTCTGCGCCGTCTCGACGAGGTAGAGCCGCAGGTTCTCGTTGACGGTGAAGGAGAAGCCGCCGACCTCGCCGATGGCCTCGGTGACGCCCTCGAAGAGTCCGGGGTGCTTGTCGACGAGGTGTCGCGCGCCCCAGGTGCCGCCCGCCTCCTCGTCGGCGAGGAACGCCAGCACGATGTCACGCGGGGGCTTGCGGCCGCTGCGCATCCTGTCCCGGATGACGGCGAGCGTCATCGCGTCCATGTCCTTCATGTCGACCGCGCCGCGGCCCCAGACGCAGCCGTCCGCGATCTCACCGGAGAACGGGTGGTGGGTCCAGTCGTCGGCGTTGGCCGGGACGACGTCGAGATGGCCGTGGATGAGCAGCGCGGGCCTCGACGGGTCCTCCCCCTCGATCCGGGCCACCGTGGAGGCGCGTCCCTGGTGGGACTCGAAGATCTGCGGTTCGACACCGACCTCGGCCAGCTTCTCCGCCACGTACTCCGCCGCGGCCCGCTCCCCCGGGCCCGAGTGGTCCCCGTAGTTGCTGGTGTCGATCCGGATCAGCTCACGGCAGAGGTCGACGACCTCGTCCTCGCCCGAGACGGTACGGGCCGCATTCGACTCGCTCACGCTGATTCCTCCCACTGTCGCTGCTGGTGGTTCCCCCTCATCCTCCCGCGCGCGGCCCCGGACCCCAAGGGCGGCTGTCCGCCGTCGCACGGCTTTCGCACGGCCGGGCGGGTGATCGGGCACAGCCGAATGTTTGCTATGGTTTTCCACGTCGGAACGGCCCAGCGCCGGACGGCAGACACCTTGTCCGGGTGGCGGAATGGCAGACGCGCTAGCTTGAGGTGCTAGTGCCCTTTATCGGGCGTGGGGGTTCAAGTCCCCCCTCGGACACCAGCAAAGATCCCCGCGGTTCTCCGCGGGGATCTTTTTGTCTGCGCTCCCCCGGGCGCCGGTTCCGGGACGGGGGGCTGCGCTTACAGTCACCGGGTGAGACGCAGACACAAGGCCCCGCCGTCGCCGCTGCCCCAGCGGGACGGGATCGACCCGGTGCGCCTGCGGCTGCCCGCCGACCCGGACGGCGCCTGGAAGACGGTCCGCGATCATGTCGCGGCGCGGTACGCGGGCGCCGTCGGGACCGAGAAGATCGACGCGCTGTTCCGGGAGGGCCGCATCGTCGGCACGGACGGGCCGGTCGCCGCGGACGAGCCGTACGCCCCGGGGCGGTATCTCTGGTTCCACCGGGACTTCGCGCCCGAGGAGCGCGTCCCGTTCGAGGTGGGGATCGTGCACCGCGACGAGCGTCTGGTCGTCGCCGACAAGCCGCACTTCCTCGCCACCACACCGCGCGGCCGGCATGTCACCGAGACCGCTCTCGCCCGGCTGCGGCGCGATCTCGGGCTGCCGCAGCTGCAGCCGGCCCACCGGCTCGACCGGCTGACCGCGGGCCTCGCTCTGTTCGTCGTGCGGCCCGGGGACCGTGGGGCGTATCAGACGATGTTCCGAGACCGGCGGGTGCGCAAGGAGTACGAGGGGGTGGCGGCCCACGATCCGGCCGTCACCCTGCCGGTCACCGTGCGCAGCCGGATCGTGAAGGACCACGGGGTGATGGCCGCCCGCGAGGTGGCGGGCGAGCCGAACAGCGAGAGCCGGATCGAGCTGCTGGAGCACCGCGAAGGGCTCGGCCGGTACCGGCTGCTGCCGGCCACCGGCCGCACCCATCAGCTCCGGGTCCATATGAACCGGCTCGGGCTGCCGCTGCTGAACGATCCGCTCTTCCCGGTGGTCCGGGAGCCGGGGCCGGACGACTACGCCGAGCCGCTTCAGCTCCTCGCCCGGGTGCTGGAGTTCACCGACCCCGTCACCGGGGAGCCGCTCCGCTTCGAGAGCGGGCTGCGGCTGACTCAGTGGCCCCGCTGAATCCACTCCTCCAGATGCGGCGACTCCTCGCCGACGGTCGTCGGGTCGCCGTGGCCGGTGAGGACCACGGTGTCCGGCGGCAGGGTCAGCAGCCGCTGCCTGATCGACTCGACGATGGTCGGGAAGTGCGAGAAGGACCGGCCGGTGGCGCCGGGGCCGCCCTGGAAGAGGGTGTCCCCGGTGAAGACCGTGGACAGCTCGGGGGCGTGGAGACAGACCGCGCCGGGGGCGTGGCCCGGGGTGTGCAGCACGGTCAGTCCCACTCCCGCGACGGTGAGCGTCTGACCGTCGGCCAGTTCGCCGTCGGGGGCGCGGTCGGGATGCGTCTGCTTCCACAGCGGGAGGTCGTCGGGGTGCAGCAGGATCGGCGCGCCCGTGGCCGCGGCGAGCGCGGGGGCCGCGTCGATGTGGTCGTTGTGGGCGTGGGTGCAGACGATGGCGACGAGCGTGCGTCCGCCGAGGGCCGCCTCGATCGCCGCGGCGTCGTGCGCGGCGTCGATGACGACGGCCTCGGAATCGTCGCCCACGATCCACACGTTGTTGTCGACGTCCCAGGTGCCGCCGTCGAGGGAGAAGGTGCCGGAGGTGACGAGGTGGTCGATCCTGACGTTCGAAGAGGTCATCAGAGCCGCACCACCGAACGCAGCACGTCGCCCTCGTGCATCCGGGCGAAGGCCTTCTCGACATCACCGAGCCCGATGGTCTCGGTGACGAACGCCCCGAGGTCGATGCGGCCCTGCTGGTGCAGATCGATCAGCATCGGGAAGTCCCGGGACGGCAGACAGTCGCCGTACCAGGAGGACTTGAGGGCGCCGCCGCGGCCGAAGACGTCGAGGAGCGGCAGTTCCAGCTTCATGTCCGGGGTGGGGACGCCGACGAGGACGACCGTGCCGGCCAGATCGCGGGCGTAGAAGGCCTGTTGGTAGGTCTCCGGGCGGCCGACCGCCTCGATGACGACATCGGCGCCGAAGCCGCCGGTGAGTTCGCGGATCGCCTCGACGGCGTCGGCGGAGCCGGAGTTGACCGTGTGGGTCGCGCCCATCTTCTTCGCCGTCTCGAGCTTGCGGTCGTCGATGTCGACGGCGATGATCCGGGCCGCGCCCGCGAGCCGTGCGCCGACGACCGCCGCGTCGCCCACACCGCCGCAGCCGATGACGGCGACGGTGTCACCGCGGCCCACGTTGCCGGTGTTGACGGCGGCGCCGATGCCGGCCATCACTCCGCAGCCGAGGAGACCCGCGACGGACGCGGAGACAGCCGGGTCGACCTTGGTGCACTGCCCTGCCGCGACGAGGGTCTTCTCGGCGAACGCGCCGATACCCAGGGCCGGGGAGAGTTCGGTGCCGTCCGTCAGGGTCATCTTCTGGCGGGCGTTGTGGGTGTCGAAGCAGTACCAGGGACGGCCGCGCCGACAGGCGCGGCAGCGGCCGCAGACGGCTCGCCAGTTGAGGATGACGAAGTCACCGGGCGACACCTCGGTGACGTCCGGGCCGACCGCCTCCACGACACCCGCGGCCTCGTGGCCGAGGAGGAAGGGGAAGTCGTCGTTGATCCCGCCCTGCTTGTAGTGCAGATCGGTGTGGCAGACCCCGCACGCCTGCACCTGCACCACGGCCTCGCCCGGACCGGGGTCCGGGACGACGATCGTCTCCACCCGCACCGGTTCGTTCTTTCCGGGTGCGATCACACCTTGCACCTGCTGCGACATCGAGAACCTGCCCTTCTTCGCGCGTCGGTCGACCCCCACTATGGACCGTCACGGCGGCGCTCGGCGACGAGCAGGAGGGGCCCCGCGGAAATCTTCCGCGGGGCCCTCGTGTGCGTGTTCGGCTCAGGCGTCCTGGCGCTCGGCCGCGAGGTCCCTGACCCGGCCGCGGACGACGTACCAGCCGCCGACCAGTGCCGCGGCGATCAGCGGCAGGAACATGACGGTCGTCCGGCCGACGCCGCCGCCCCACCACATCAGGAAGGCCACACCGGCGAGGAAGAGCAGGGTGACGATCTGGGTGTACGGGGCCCAGGGCAGCCGGTACGACGGCCGGGTGACGCGTCCGTCCTGCGATCGGTGCCAGAACAGCAGCGAGCAGAGCATGATCATGCCCCAGGTGCCGAGGATGCCGATCGAGGCGAAGTTCAGGACGATCTCGAAGGCCTGCCCGGGCATGAGGTAGTTGAGGCCGACGCCGAGCACGCCGAAGCCGGCGGTCAGCAGGATGCCGCCGTAGGGGACCTGGCCCTTGTTCATCCGGCCGGTGAAGCGGGGCGCGGAGCCCGCGAGCGCCATGGAGCGCAGGATGCGGCCGGTGGAGTACAGGCCGGAGTTGAGGCTGGAGAGGGCGGCGGTGAGGACGACGAGGTTCATCACGCCGGCCGCGCCCGGGACGCCGAGCTTGTCCATGACGGTGACGAAGGGGCTCTCGTCGCCGGAGTACGCGGTGTACGGCAGCAGCAGAGCGAGGAGCACGACGGAGCCGACGTAGAACAGGCCCACACGCCACATGATCGAGTTGATCGCCTTGGGCATGATCTTCTCGGGGTTCTCGGTCTCACCGGCGGCGACGCCACAGAGCTCGACGGAGGCGTAGGCGAAGACGACGCCCTGGATCACCAGCAGCATCGGCAGCATGCCCACGGGGAAGATGCCGCCGCCGTCGGCGATGGTGGAGAAGCCGGGGGTGTGGCCGTCGACCGGGTGCTGGGTGACCACGAGGTAGATGCCGACGAGCATGAAGGCGACGAGCGCGGCGACCTTGATGATCGCGAACCAGAACTCCATCTCGCCGAAGTACTTCACCGAGATGAGGTTCGCGGTGAGGACGACGGCGAGGGCTATCAGCGCGAGCACCCACTGCGGGACGTCGCTGAACATGGCCCAGAAGTGGGCGTAGGTCGCGGCCGCGGTGATGTCGGCGATGGCGGTGGTGGACCAGTTGAGGAAGTACAGCCAGCCGGCCGCGTAGGCGCCCTTCTCGCCCATGAACTCACGGGCGTAGGAGACGAAGGCTCCGGACGAGGGACGGTAGAGGACGAGCTCACCGAGCGCGCGCACGACGAAGAAGGCGAAGACGCCGCAGACCGCGTAGGCGATGGCGAGCGAGGGGCCCGCTCCGGCCATTCTGCCGCCCGCTCCGAGGAACAGACCGGTGCCTATCGCTCCGCCGATGGCGATCATGCTGATGTGGCGGGACTTCAGGTCCTTGCTGTAGCCGGCGTCGCCGGCGTCCACGTGGGGGGTGCTCGTCGCCGGTACCCCGGCGGCGGGCTTCTCGGCCGCGGTGATGCGGTCACTCATGGAGGGGATTCGCCTTCGTGAGGGGGAAGGTGTGCGGTCCCGGCCGTAGCCGGTGGGGGGGGGTCGTCACCTGGGCGTGGGCCCGACGGCACATCATCAGGGCAACCCTGGGATTTTGGCAGTGGCCTATCTCACGAAGCGATATATCTGAGGTGTTTCTGAGGTTGCAGCAAGGTAAACCAAGGTCATCATCACTCGACGTATGACCCCGGGTTACCGAGGGGCCTCAGGGTGCGAGAACGTCCAGTTCGGCCAGGGCGCCCACCGCGATCTCCCGGGTGATCTCCTCGGCGCGCGCCGCGTCGCCTTCGCGAACGGCCTCGGCAACCTGCACATGCAGGGTCACGGCCGCCGGATCGGGGTCGTCGAACATCACATGGTGGTGCGTACGCCCCGCGAGCACCTCGGCGACGACATCGCCGAGGCGCGCGAACATCTCGTTGCCCGACGCTTCGAGGACGATCCGGTGGAAGGCGATGTCGTGCCGCAGATAGCCCTCGAGCTGGTGGCCCCGGGAGGTGGCGACCATGCCGAGCGCGCACTCGGTGAGGGCGGCACACTGCTCGGGCGTGGCATGGCGGGCGGCGAGGCCAGCGGCGACCGGCTCGACGGCGGAGCGGAGCACGGTCAGTGAGCGCAGCTGGCGCGGCCGGTCGGCGCCGGCCAGTCGCCAGCGGATGACCTGCGGGTCGTAGACGTTCCACTCCTCGGTGGGGCGGACGGTCACACCGACCCGGCGCCGGGACTCCACCAGGTGCATGGATTCGAGGACGCGGACGACTTCGCGGACGACCGTACGGGAGACGTCGAAGCGCTGAGCGACCTCGTCGGTGCGCAAAACGCTGCCCTGCGGGTACTCGCCCGCTGTGATCGCGAGGCCGAGGGTGTCCAGAACATGTGTGTGGAGGCCCCGGCCCGCTGTGGTCATGGGTTCAGCGTACGGGGCAGAGATCGGGAAGAAAAAGTATGACGTTTATGTCTCACACTCTTGAATACGTCGTACCTAATGGGTTTCAGTAGCGCGACGGACCGATGTCGACGAAGACAGCGAGGCAGGCAATGAGCACCCCCCACGTCGTGGTGGTCATGGGAGTGACCGGGACCGGAAAGACCACCATCGGTCCGCTGGTCGCCGAAGCTCTGGGCGTTCCGTACGCCGAGGGCGACGACTTCCATCCCCCGGCCAACATCGCCAAGATGTCGGCCGGCACACCGCTGGACGACGCCGACCGGTGGCCCTGGCTCGACGCGATCGGTCAGTGGGCGCTCAGCAGGGCGGGCAAGGGCGGAGTCGTGTCCAGCTCCGCCCTCAAGCGCGCCTACCGCGACCGTCTGCGCGCGGTCGCCCCGGACGCCGTCTTCCTCCATCTCACCGGTGACCGCGAGCTGATCGAACGGCGGATGACCGAGCGCAAGGGGCACTTCATGCCCACGAAGCTGCTCGATTCGCAGTTCGCCACGCTCCAGCCGCTGGAGGACGACGAGGCGGGCGTCTCCGTCGATGTGTCCGGCAGCCCCGAGGAGATCACCGATCGGGCCGTCGCCGCGCTGCGCCGGCTCGACGCGTGAACATGGCGCAGGAGCACGACGCGTGAGCATGGCGCACGACGCGTGAGCTCAACACCTGTGCGCGGCACGGCGAGTGAGCGCCTGCTCGATGAGTCGGCGCCTGTTCGACGTGTGAGCGCCGCGCCTTCCGTCTCCTCGACCCCCGTCCCCCGACGTTCCCTTCAGTAAGGACCCACCGTGACCAGTCTCAGTGTCGAGATGCTGGCAGCGGACGCCGTCGAACCGATCACCTCGGCAGGCAATGCCCAGCTCGGGATAGCCGTTCTCGCGGGCATCGCCGTCATCGTCCTGCTCATCACCAAGTACAAGCTGCACGCGTTCCTGGCCCTGACCATCGGATCGCTGGCGCTCGGAGCGTTCGCCGGCGCACCGCTGGAAAAGACGATCCTGTCGTTCACCGCGGGCCTCGGCACCACGGTCGCCGGGGTCGGCGTGCTCATCGCGCTCGGCGCGATCCTCGGCAAGCTGCTCGCCGACTCGGGCGGTGCGGACGAGATCGTCGACACGATCCTCGCCAAGGCCAAGGGGCGCGCGATGCCCTGGGCCATGGTGCTGATCGCCTCGGTGATCGGACTGCCGCTGTTCTTCGAGGTCGGCATCGTGCTGCTGATCCCGGTCGTCCTGCTCGTCGCCAAGCGCGGCAACTACTCCCTGATGCGGATCGGCATTCCCGCGCTCGCCGGTCTGTCGGTGATGCACGGACTGATTCCGCCGCACCCCGGCCCCCTGGTGGCCATCGACGCGATCGGCGCCAATCTGGGCGTCACCCTCGCGCTCGGCGTGCTCGTCGCCATCCCGACGGTGATCATCGCGGGTCCGGTCTTCTCGCGGTACGCGGCCCGTTGGGTCGACATCCCGGCGCCCGAGAAGATGATCCCGACCCGTCCCTCCGAGGACCTGGAGCGGCGTCCCGGCTTCGCCGCGACGGTGGCCACCGTGCTGCTGCCCGTGGTCCTGATGCTCGTCAAGGCGCTGGTGGAGATCGTCGTCGACGATCCCGACAACGCTGTCCAGCGGGTCACCGACGTCATCGGCTCGCCGCTGATCGCACTGCTCGCCGCGGTGATCGTCGGCATCTTCACCCTGGGCCGCGCGGCCGGCTTCACCAAGGAGCGGATCTCGACGACGGTCGAGAAGTCGCTCGCCCCCATCGCGGGCATCCTGCTGATCGTCGGCGCCGGTGGCGGTTTCAAGCAGACGCTGATCGACGTCGGTGTGGGCCAGATGATCCTGGACTACTCCAAGGACTGGGCGATCCCGACCCTGCTGCTCGCCTGGCTGATCGCGGTGGCGATCCGGCTGGCGACCGGCTCGGCCACGGTCGCGACGATCTCGGCCGCCGGACTGGTGGCACCGCTCGCCGCCGACATGTCGACGACCGAATCGGCCCTGCTGGTCCTGGCGATCGGCGCCGGCTCGCTCTTCTTCAGCCATGTCAACGACGCCGGATTCTGGCTGGTGAAGGAGTACTTCGGGATGACCGTGGGACAGACCATCAAGACCTGGTCGGTGATGGAGACCATCATCTCGGTGGTCGGCATCGGCTTCGTCCTGCTGCTGTCACTGATTCTGTAGCGGGGATCGAGCAGCGGGACGCCCGAGGGGCCGGCGGTCAGTCGTCGTCCGGATCCCACAGCGGGTGTTCCCGGCGGGCCCACGGGCGTTCGACCGACCCGGTGCGCATGCCACGGCGTGCCTCCGGGTCGGCGAACGCCATGCCGATGTGCCCGATCAGCACGATCCCGATGGCGAGTGCCAGCCAGTCGTGCACAAAGGTGGCGCTCGTACGCCACACCAGCGGCGTGAGATGCGTGAACCACATCATCAGGCCGGTCCCGGCCATGATCAGTACCGCGCCCGCGATCCAGGCGGCGTAGATCTTCTGCCCGGCGTTGAACTTCGCCGCCGGCCGCGACCCGGGACGCGCGTCGCGGCGCCGCACCGCCCGCAGCCACGTGCGGTCGTGCGGCCCGAAGCGGTTGAGCCGGCCGAGGTCCTTGCGGAGCGCCTTCGAGGCGAGGCCCAGCAGGAGCGGGACCGGGATGAGGATGCCCGACCACTCGTGGACGGTCACCACCAGATGGCGGCGGCCGACGAGTTCGGCCAGCTGCGGGACGTAGAGGCAGGCCGCCGTCGCCACGCACAGCAGCATCAGTGCGGCGGTGGTGCGGTGCACCCAGCGCTCGGCGCGGCTGAACCGCCGTACGATCGCGGGCCGTTCAGACGGTGGGTGTGTCGGTGCGGCCGTTGGACCGGCCGACCCAGGCGTCGACGTCATAGCCCCGCTCCTCCCAGTAGCCGGGCCGGACGTCGGAGGTGACCGAGATCCCGGAAAGCCATTTCGCCGACTTGTAGAAGTACATCGGCGCCACATAGAGCCGCACCGGGCCGCCGTGGGAGTGGCTGACCGGCTTGTCCTGCATCCGCAGGGCCACCAGGACGTCGTCCCGGCGGGCCTGCGGAAGCGTGAGGCTCTCGCTGTACGTGCCGTCGAAGCAGGTGAAGCGGATCGCCTTGCCCTCCGGCCGTACGCCCGCCGCGTCCAGCAGCAGTGAGAGCTTGACGCCGGAGAAGGCGGTGTCGGGAACCCGCCACCCGGTGACGCACTGCACGTCGCGCACCACACGGGTCTGCGGCAGACCGCGCAGTGCGTCGAGGGTGTACGTCGCCGGACGGTCGACCAGCCCGTCGACCGTCAGCCGGTAGTTCCGCTCGTCCTTGTGCGGTACGGAGGAGGCGACCGAGTAGTAGCGGAAGCCCCCGCCGTTGGGGAGCAGGCCCGTGAGCCCGGTGGGGTCGTTGTCGGAGGCCGCGCCCAGGAAGGATTCGAGGCCGCGCTGGAGATACGGCGCGGTGGCGACCCCGACGGCACCGAGCCCGAGCATGCCGAGCACCAGACGGCGCCCGACGGGGACGCCCTCGGTGTCGGAGTGTTTGTCGGTCACCCTTCGATTCGAGCACTTGGGGAGCGCGGAAGCCAGGGAAACCCGGATCCGTCAGGGTTTCGTCATACGCGGGCGGACAGCGGAGGGCGCGGGCCCGCCCGCCGCGTACGACCGGAGACGGCGTCCCCGGCGTTTCAGCCGACCGCCTTCGCCGCGGCCCGCCCGGCCGCCCGGCCGGAGAAGATGCAGCCGCCGAGGAAGGTGCCCTCCAGTGAGCGGTAGCCGTGCACACCGCCGCCGCCGAAGCCTGCCGCCTCGCCCGCCGCGTACAGCCCGGCCAGCGGTTCGCCGCCGGGGGCCAGGACCCGCGAGGACAGATCCGTCTCCAGGCCGCCGAGCGACTTGCGGGTGAGGATGTTCAGCCGGACGGCGATCAGCGGGCCGGCCTTCGGGTCGAGGATGCGGTGCGGGGTCGCCGTCCGGATGAGCTTGTCGCCGAGGTACTTGCGGGCGCCGCGGATGGCCGTGACCTGGAGGTCCTTGGTGAAGGGGTTTCTTATCTCGCGGTCCCTGGCGGTGATCTCGCGGCGCAGCTCGGCCTCGTCGATCAGCGGCTCCTTGGTGAGGGCGTTCATGCCGCGGACGAGGGAGGTGAGGTCGTTCTCGACGACGAAGTCGACGCCGTTGTCCATGAACGCCTTCACCGGGCCCGGGACGTCGGCGCGGGCCCGGCCGATCACGTCCCGTACCGACTTCCCGGTCAGATCGGGGTTCTGCTCGGACCCCGAGAGCGCGAACTCCTTGCCGATGATCTTCTGGTCGAGCACGAACCAGGTGTAGTCGTACCCCGAGTGCATGATGTGTTCGAGCGTGCCGAGGGTGTCGAAGCCGGGGAAGAGCGGGACGGGCAGCCGCTTGCCGCGCGCGTCGAGCCAGAGGGACGAGGGGCCGGGCAGGATGCGGATGCCGTGCCTGGCCCAGATGGGGTTCCAGTTCTCGATGCCTTCGGTGTAGTGCCACATGCGGTCGCGGTTGATGTGGCTCGCGCCCGCGCGCTCCGCGATACCGAGCATCAGCCCGTCGACGTGCGCGGGCACACCGGAGAGCATCTTCTCGGGCGGGGTGCCGAGGCGGTCCGGCCACTGGGCGCGCACGAGGTCGTGGTTGCCGCCGATGCCGCCCGAGGTGACGATCACCGCCTGCGCGCGGAACTCGAAGGCGCCGGCGACCTCGCGGCTGCTCGCGGTGCCGCGGTCGGCGCCGGACGGCTCCAGCACTTCGCCGCTGACGGTGTCGAGAGTGCCGTCACTGCCGGTCAGGCCGGTGACGCGGTGGCGGAACCTCAGCTGCACGAGGCCGCGTGCGACGCCTTCCCTGACCCGCCGTTCGAAGGGGGCGACGACGCCCGGGCCGGTCCCCCAGGTGATGTGGAAGCGGGGCACCGAATTGCCGTGCCCGGTGGCGTCGTAGCCGCCGCGTTCCGCCCAGCCGACCACCGGGAAGAAGCGCATGCCCTGTGCGTGCAGCCAGGACCGCTTCTCGCCGGCCGCGAAGTCGACGTACGCCTCGGCCCACCGGCGCGGCCACCGGTCGTCGTCCTCGCGGTCGAAGCCGGCGGTGCCCAGCCAGTCCTGGAGGGCCAGTTCCCGGCTGTCCCTGATCCGCATCCGGCGCTGCTCGGGCGAGTCGACGAAGAACAGCCCGCCGAAGGACCAGTGCGCCTGACCGCCGATGGACTGCTCCGGCTCCTGGTCGAGGAGGATCACCTTGCGTCCGGCGTCGACGAGTTCGGCGGTGGCCACCAGACCGGCGAGCCCCGCCCCGATCACGATCACATCAGCGTCGTACGCCATGGGTTCCATCCTTGTCCGGCCGGTACGGGGCGAGTTCGGTGGTCCGATCTTCGGTACGGGCCAGTAACTAGTCAACAGCTGAGGCGTCCCGGCCTCGGTGGTTGGATGGCCGGATGAGTTCCGCGGACGAAATCCTGGACATCGTCGACGCCTCGGACCGGGTCGTCGGGCAGGCCCGGCGCGGCGACGCCTATGCGCGAGGCCTGCGGCACCGCTGTGTGTTCATCCAGGCGAGAGACGCACAGGGCCGGGTCTTCGTGCACCGAAGGACGCCGACGAAACTGGTCTTCCCCTCGCTGTACGACATGTTCGTGGGCGGAGTGGTCGGCGCCGGCGAGGCATACGACGACGCGGCGCTGCGGGAGGCGGAGGAGGAACTGGGCGTCTCCGGCCTCCCCCGCCCGACGCCGCTCTTCCGCTTCCTGTACGAGGACGGCCCCCGCACCTGGTGGTCGGCCGTGTACGAGGTGCGCTGCGAACTGCCGGTGAACCCCCAGCAGGAGGAGGTCGCGTGGCACGCCTTCCTGCCGGAGGCGGAGCTGGAGCGGCGCCTGGACGAATGGACGTGGGTGCCGGACGGCCTGGCGGCGTACGAACGGCT
Organism: Streptomyces sp. AM8-1-1; assembly: GCF_032229325.1. Taxonomy (NCBI): domain Bacteria; kingdom Bacillati; phylum Actinomycetota; class Actinomycetes; order Kitasatosporales; family Streptomycetaceae; genus Streptomyces; species Streptomyces sp. AM8-1-1. The sequence goes on along the minus strand of NZ_CP135086.1, from coordinate 6,644,262 downwards.
GCGGGCGCACCGCGGGGCCTGACGGCACTCGTCGCGGTGACAGCGCCCGCCGGCGGGGCGCGACGCGGCCCGGCCGCGGGCAGGCGGGACCGAGGGCGGTGCGAACCCGTGGGTAAGGTGCCGGACGTGGACGATTTCGTGCGGAGTGTACGGCTGTGGTTTGCGCCTCAGCGGGCGCGTGAGGAGGGCGAGACCCCCGACTACCGGTTCTCGCTCGCCAACGAGCGGACCTTCCTCGCCTGGCTCCGTACGGCTCTCGCGCTCATCGGCGGCGGATTCGCGGTCGATCAGTTCCTGCCCGATCTGCGGTGGGGCGTACGGGCGGGCATGGCGATCGGGCTGCTGGTCGCCGGGGTGCTGTGCGCGCTGCGGGCCGTCAACCACTGGGTGCGCTGCGAGCGCGCCATGCGGCGGGGTGAGGACCTTCCCGTGTCCCGCTTCCCGGCGCTGCTGAGCCTGGTGATCGCGGTCGTCGCCGTCGCCATGATCGTCGTGGTGCTTCTCGGCTGGGAGGGCGGCAGTTGACCGCCGTGCCGGAGCGCGATCCGGGGTTGCAGCCCGAGCGGACCCGGCTGGCGTGGCGCCGGACCACGCTGTCGTTCACGGTGGCGGCGGTCCTCGCGGCACGGCAGGCGGCCGGTGGTGACCCGGGCCCGGCAGGACTGATCGCGGTGGCGCTGAGCGTGCTGGTGTGGCTGGTGTTTCTGCGGCTGGCCCATGCCCGGCTGCGCGTACTGGGGGCCGCGCACCGGCCCGCGGTGCTGTCGGCGCGGGGGGCGCTGGGCGCCGTGGCGTGCACGGTCGCCCTGGCCGCGTTCGCCGTGGCGGTGGTGATCTGAGCGGGATCCCGCGTTGAGTCCGGCCGCGGTGTGAGCGGGCCGCGGCCCGCCGACGCGCGGTGCTCCGAACCGGGCCGCGCGTCGTCCGGCCGTGGTGGTGCGCCGTGCGCCGGCCGCACGCAATGAGCCGCCACCTGTCAGCGGGCGGTGCTCCGAACCGGACGCGCGTCGAGTCCTGCCGCGCCTCCGCGACCGCGCTCCGAGCGTCAGGCGTCCCAGTCGACGGTCACGACGATCTTGCCGCGGGTGTGGCCCTCCGCGCTGAGGACATGGGCCTGCGCCGCCTGCTCCAGAGGGAAGGTCCGGTCCACATGGACGCTCACCGCCCCCTGCTGGGCGAGTTCTCCGAGGGCCGCGAGGTCCGCCGCGTCCGGCCGCACCCAGCAGTAGCGGCCGCCGAGTGCGAGCACCTCGGCGTCCGCGATGGAGGCGAGCCGCCCTTCGGGCGCGAGGACCTGGACCGAGGCCTTGAGCGCGTCGCCGCCGATGGTGTCGAAGACCGCCTCGACGCCGTCGGGTGCGAGTGCCCGCACCCGGTCCGCCAGGCCCTCGCCGTACGCCACCGGTTCCGCGCCGAGTTCCCTGAGGTGGTCGTGGTTGCGCTCGCTCGCCGTGCCGATGACGCGCGCGCCCGCGTGCTTCGCGAGCTGTACCGCGATGGAGCCCACCCCACCCGCCGCCGCATGGATCAGAACGGTGTCCGAGCTGCCGATCTTCAGCGCCTTGTGGAGCACCTGGTAGGCGGTGAGACCGGCGAGCGGCAGTCCGGCGGCCTCCTCGAAGCTCAGCCGCAGCGGCTTGCGGGCCAGGGTGCGGACGGGAGCGGCGACGTACTCGGCGAAGGTGCCGCGGGAGAGGAAGTCCTCGCGTACGTACCCCATGACCTCGTCACCGACGGCGAACTCGGTGACGGCGAAGCCGGGTTGGACCACGACCCCCGCGACGTCCCAGCCGGGCACCACCGGGAAGACGGTGTCGAGGAGGCTGTCGAGGTGTCCCTCGCGGGCGTGCCGGTCGACGGGGTTGACCGCGGCGGCGCGCACCTTCACGAGGACCGAGTCCGGTCCCACCTTCGGCTCGGGGCGCTCCGTGTACTCCAGGACATCGGGGCCGCCGAAGCTGCTGTAACTGATCGCCTTCATGATCCGACCCTCGGCGCTCCCCGGCACCGGCGCAAGCGTGGGCCCGGCGTGGCGCCGCGCGTCCACCCCTCCCGGGCAGGGCTCCGACGACTAGCCTGGGTATGACAGAACGCCATAAAACCACCAAAAGGTATGGGTCATGACCGTCCACACGGAACACTCCGCGCACGAGCACATGCACGGCCCGGCCTGCGGCCACACCGAGGTCCCGCACGGCGATCACGTCGACTACGCGCACGACGGGCACCTCCACCGCGAGCACTCCGGCCACTGGGACGAGTGCGAGCCGGGTGAGCACACCGCGCACAGCGGTCACGCGCACGACCACGGTCCCGCCTGCGGACATCCGGCCGTCGAGCACGGCGACCATGTCGACTACGTCCACGACGGACACCGGCACGCGGCGCACGACGGGCACTGGGACGACCACTAGGGTCTGCCGTTCGTACGACTTCAGGAACCACCACAGCAGGAAGCGAATCCCCGGGGCCCGGCCGGCACACCTGCCGGGCCCCGGGGATTTCGCACGCCCAAGAGCCCCCGGGCCCCGCGATTCCTCGGGCCGCGGCCGTCGCCACGCTCCCCCAGGGGTGTGATCTCGGCCCCGGTCCGCCCTCGCACTGGACGACATACCGACTGGTCGGTCATCATAAGAGCGACCCGTACCAGCGACCGTTCCGTGCCCCGGAGGTGCCCCCGATGAGCTCAGTCCCCCCAGGCCTTGATCCCGAGAAGCTGCGCGGTTGTCTCGACCGTGAGCGGCCGGGCCTGGTGAACGGACCGCTCAGCGCACGGCTGATCCAGGGCGGCCGCTCCAACCTCACGTACTCGGTCACCGACGGCACCGGCCAGTGGGTGGTGCGCCGGCCCCCGCTCGGGCACGTGCTGGCCACGGCGCACGACATGAAGCGCGAGCACCGGGTGATCAGCGCACTGCACCCGACCGCGGTGCCGGTGCCCGAGCCGGTGCTGCTGTGCGAGGACGACTCGGTGCTCGGGGCGCCGTTCTACGTCATGGAGTTCGTGGAGGGCACGCCCTATCGCACCGCCGAGCAGCTCGCCCCCATCGGGCCCGAGCGCACCCGGAACGCGGTGCTCGGACTGCTCGACACCCTCGTCGAACTGCACGCCGTGGACCCGGAGTCGGTGGGCCTCGGCGACTTCGGCCGCCCCGAGGGCTTCCTCGACCGGCAGCTGCGGCGCTGGGGCAAGCAGCTCGACGCCTCCCGCAACCGTGACCTCGCCGGGATCGACGAGCTGCACGCCTCGCTCGGCCGCTCCCTGCCGGCCTCCCCCGCCCCCACCGTGATCCACGGCGACTACCGCCTCGACAACGTCCTCGTCGGCACGGACGACAGGATCAAGGCAGTGCTGGACTGGGAGATGTCCACCCTCGGCGACCCGCTGACCGACCTCGGACTGCTGGCCATGTACAGCGCCGAGCTCGAGGTGGCGAACGCTCCCATCAGCACCACCGCGTCCGCGGCCGGCCACCCGTCGACGTCCGAGCTGATCGAGCGGTACGCCACCCGGTCCGGGCGCGACACCTCCGCCATCTCCTGGTACACGGCGTTCGCCTGGTTCAAGCTCGCCGTGATCCTCGAGGGCATCCACTACCGCTACACCCTCGGGCAGACCGTCGGCGACGGCTTCGACCGGATCGGCGATCTCGTTCCCGTCTTCATCGAGCACGGCCTCACCACCCTCCAGGAAGGCTGAGTACATCCATGGATTTCGCATTCGACGCGCGCACCGAGGAGTTGCGGGCCCAGCTGCTCGCCTTCATGGACGAGCACGTGTACCCGGCCGAGGCGGTCGCGCACGAGCAGCGCGCCCAGCTGGCGTCGCCCTGGGACACCCCGGTGATCGTGGAGGAGCTGAAGGCCGAGGCCCGCAGGCAGGGTCTGTGGAATCTCTTCCTGCCGGACGCCGAGCACGGCGCCGGGCTGACGAATCTCCAGTACGCCCCGCTCGCCGAGATCACCGGCCGCAGTCCGCATCTGGGCCCGACCGCGCTGAACTGTGCCGCGCCCGACACCGGGAACATGGAAGTGCTCGCGCAGTTCGGCAACGAGCAGCAGAAGAAGCAGTGGCTCGACCCGCTGCTCGCCGGTGAGATCCGCTCGGCGTTCGCGATGACGGAGCCCGAGGTCGCCTCGTCGGACGCGACGAACATCCAGACGCGGATAGACCGGGACGGCGACGACTATGTCGTGAACGGCCGCAAGTGGTACATCTCCGGGGCGATGAACCCCGACTGCAAGATCTTCATCGTGATGGGCAAGACCGACCCGGACGGCGACGACATCCGCCGCCAGCAGTCGATGATCCTGGTGCCGCGGGACACCCCAGGCCTGGAGATCCGCCGGGCCATGCAGGTGTACGGCTACGAGGACCACTCGCACGGCGGCCATGCCGAGGTCGTCTTCGACGACGTCCGCGTCCCCGCCACGAACCTCATCGGCGAGGAGGGCGGCGGCTTCGCGATCGCCCAGGCACGGCTCGGCCCGGGCCGTATCCACCACTGCATGCGGCTGATCGGCATGGCCGAGCGGGCGATCGAGCTGATGTGCCGGCGTGCGGTGTCCCGTACGGCCTTCGGCAAGGCGATCGCGCAGCAGGGGGTGGTGCAGAACTGGATCGCCGACGCGCGGGTGACGGTCGAACAGCTGCGGCTGCTCGTCCTGAAGACCGCGTGGCTGATGGACACGGTCGGCAACCGCGGAGCGCACACGGAGATCCAGGCGATCAAGATCGCGACGCCTCGCGCGGTGGTGGACATCCTCGACAAGGCGGTGCAGGTGCACGGAGCGGGCGGCGTGAGCCAGGACTTCCCGCTGGCCGAACTGTGGGCGGGCGCACGGACGCTGAAGCTCGCGGACGGTCCGGACGAGGTGCACCAGCGGTCGCTGGCGCGGCGTGAGCTGAAGAAGTACCTGTAGGCGGCTCGCGGGTTCCGGGGCTTCGGCCCCGGAACCCGCGTTCGCCGTCGCCGATCGCTCCGGTCCGGATACGACGCGGTGATGACGCAGAGGCAGCGCGGCGGACTGCCCGCGGGGACTGCTACGGGCGCAGGGCCCGCAGCAGCAGGTCCGCGAGGTGGTCCGCCAGTTCGTGCGGGCTCAGGGGGCCGTCCGGGCGGTACCACGTCGACAGGTGGTGGACCGAGCCGAAGTGGTAGTCCACGACCAGGTCCGCCGGGGTCGCTGAGGAGAAGACACCGCTGCGCTGCCCCTCCTCCACCAGCGCCCGGAACCGCTCGTGGTAGCGGCGGCGCTCCGCGCGCACCTGCTTGTGCTTCTCCGGGCTCAGATGGTGCATCGAGCGGAAGAAGATGTCGGCGTCGTCGAGGTTGTCGATGGTCGTGACGACCACGTCCGCCGCCGCGCCCCGCAGCCGCTTCTCCACCGGCTCGTCCGCGTCCGCGTAGGCGTCGAGGCGCTCCTGCTGGATGCGCAGCATGCGGGCGTAGATCTCCTGGAGGAGGTCCTCCTTGGAGCCGAAGTAGTGGTACAGCGCGCCCTTGGTGACGCCGGCCGCCTCGACGATCTCCTGCACCGAGGTGCGGTCGTAGCCCCGCTCGGCGAAGAGACGGGTGGCGGCAGCCAGAAGCCGCTGCGGTACGGGGGTGTCGTCCCCGTCCGTCGTCCTGGCCATGTGGTGCCACCCGCCTCTCGATCAAGTACCAAGCAGTAACTTACCCGGGGAAACGCAGCTCCCGCCGGAGGATCTTCCCACTTGTCGTCTTCGGGAGCTCCGGCAGGATCTCCACTTCGCGTGGATATTTGTACGCGGCGAGCCGCTCGGCGCAGTAGGCGGATATCTCCGCCCCCTCCACGGTGACGCCCGGACGCAGGCTGACGTAGGCCTTCACCGTTTCTCCCCGGTACTCGTCGGGGATGCCGACGACCGCTGCCTCCCGCACCGCCGGGTGGGTGTACAGCACGTCCTCGACCTCGCGCGGCCAGACCTTGAAGCCGGACGCGTTGATCATGTCCTTCTTGCGGTCGACGACGTACAGCCAGCCGTCCTCGTCCATGAAGCCGATGTCCCCGGTGCGCAGTTCGCCGTCGGGGAACGCCTCCGCGGTCGCCTCCGGCAGCCGCCAGTAGCCGGGCACCACCTGGGGCCCGCTGACAGCGATCTCGCCCTGCTCGCCGAAGGGCACCTCCTCGCCCGTGTCGTCGAGGATGCGGACGACGGTGTCCGGTCCCGGCACGCCGACGGACAGGGTGCCGGACGCAGGATCGACGGGTGCCTCCAGCTCCGGCGGCACCGAGGCACAGGGAGCGGTGCACTCCGTGAGGCCGTAGCCGTTGCGAATGTAGGGGCCGAAGCCGGCACGGAACTTCTCCACCAGCGCGGGCGGCACCGGCGCGCCGCCGGACGAGATCACCTGGAAGGACGCGAAGTGCTCCCGGGTCGCCGAGGGGTGGGCGCCCAGCGCCATGAAGGCGGTGGAGGGTCCGACGGTGTACGCGGGCCGGTGCTCGGCGAAGGCGTCGAGCACGACACCGGCCTCGAAGCGGTAGGCGAGGACCAGAGTGCCCGCGTTGGCGATGCAGGCGGCCAGTTCGCAGACCATGCCGGTGATGTGGAACAGCGGCGCGAGGGCGAAGTAGCAGGAGCCCTCGGGCACAGGGTGGCCGGTGCGCTGGCGCTCGGCGTTGTACGTGATGCCCCGGTGCAGGTTCATGGCGCCCTTGGGGGTGCCGCTGGTGCCGGAGGTGTAACTGATCAACGCGGTGTCGTCGGCGGTGAGTTCACGGCCTTCGGGAGCCGCGAGGCCCTGCCGGGCCACGTCCAGGAGGTCGTCGGTGTCCGACGGCCGCTCCAGCCGCGCGAAGCCGAGCACCCGCTCGTCGTCGCGGGTCTGGAGATCCAGTTCGCTTGTGGTGAGCACGACGTCCACGGACGCGGCGGCGGCGCTCTCGCGCAGATACGACTCCCAGCCGCGGTCCGCACAGATCAGGGCGCGGACCTCGGCGTCCTTCAGGACATGACCGACCTCGGCCGCCTTGTACATCGGGTTGAGCGGGACGACGGTGGCTCCCGCCTTCCAGGCGCCGAGCAGTCCGATCACGAACTGCGGGCTGTTCTGGAGCATGATCGCCACGCGGTCGCCCCGGCCGACGCCGCGCGCGGCGAGATGACCGGCCACCGAGTCCGAGAGCTCGTCGGTCTCGCGGTAGCTGATCCGCCCGTCGAAGTAGGCGAGGGCGGTGTGTTCGGGGGCCCGCTCGACGGCGGCGCGGAAGGAGTGCACCACGGTCGCCGGCGGGCTGACGCTCGCGCGCTGGGACTCGGTGAGCCTGCCCAGCCACGGCTTGGCGGCGTAGACAGAGGTCACCGGCCCGCCTCTTCCCACTTCCGCTGGATGTGGTTCATCCCGCCGAGCCAGCGTTCGGGCGTCGCGGCGCGGGCCTGGTAGAACTCGGCGACCTCCGGGTGCGGCAGGATCAGGAAGCGGTCGCTGTCGATGCCGTCGAAGAGCGCGTCGGCGACGTCCTCGGGTTCGATGGCGCTGGGGGCCAGCACCAGTTCACCCGCCGATCCGGCCGCCGTGAGCATGTCCGTCCGTACGCCCTGCGGGCAGATGGCGTGCACCTTCAGTCCGCGATGGCGGTAGGTGAGCGAGAGCCACTCGGCGAAGGCGTACGCGCCGTGCTTGGAGACGCTGTAGGGCGCCGCGCCCACCATGGTCAGCAGCCCCGCCGCGGAGACGGTGGAGACGAAGCGGCCGGTGCCGCGCTCCAGCCAGTCGGGCAGCAGGGTGCGGACCGCGCGGACGTGCGCCATGACGTTCACGTCCCAGGCGGCGGCCCAGACGGCCTCCTCCGCGAACGCGTCACCGGGCGAGGCGAGTCCGGCGTTGGCGCAGTAGACGTCCACCGTGCCGTCGAGCGCGTCGCGGGCGGCTTCCACGATCGCGGACGCGTCGCCCGGCACGGCGGTGGCACCGATCTCCTCGGCGACCGCCTTGGCCTTGACCGCGTCGATGTCGTTGACGACGACGCGAGCGCCCTCGGCCGCGAACCTGCGGGCCAGCGCGGCACCGATACCGCCGCCCGCGCCCGTGACCACCACTCCAGCGCCCTGCACCGAACTCATCGAAATCCGCCTCTCCACGCTCCGGTCCGTCACGGCAGACTAACCGGTCGGTATGTCACACGAAAGAGGCAGGCGCAGGGGAAGGGAGCACGAAGCGCGGTGCACGGGTCGTTCCAAGCGCCCCCGGCGCGCGCTAGCGTGCGTGGCCATGACAGACAGCGATCACGGAGGTGGCCCGATGAGCCTGTCCAGACGGGGACTGCTGGCCGCGACAGGAGCGGCCGGCGCGCTGGCCGCGACCGGACCGGCGGCGAGTGCGGCTCCCGCCGCCGCCCGCTCGACCCGGCGCCGGGTCCGCACCGGCTTCGACCGGCTCGCCGCCGACGGTTACGCGATGCTCTCCGGGCAGCAGGTCGGCGTGGTCACCAATCCGACCGGCATCACCCCGGACGTACGGCACATCGTCGATGTGATGCACGCGGACGACCGGGTGGACCTGACCGCCGTCTTCGGCCCCGAGCACGGCTTCCGCGGAACGGCCCAGGCGGGCGGCTCCGAGGGGCGCTACGACGACCCGGCGACCGGGCTGCCCGTCTACGACACCTACCTCAAGAGCGGGCAGCCGCTGGCCGACATCTTCACCACCTCGGGCGTGGAGACGATCGTCTTCGACATCCAGGACGCGGGAGCGCGCTTCTACACCTACATCTGGACGCTGTTCGACTGCATGCAGTCGGCCGCGCTCGCCGGCAAGCGCTTCGTCGTCCTGGACCGGCCCAACCCGGTGACGGGACGGGCCGCGCTCGGTCCCGTCCTGGACAAGGCGTTCGCGACCTTCGTCGGGCGCGAACCGATCTCCCAGGCGCACGGCATGACGGTGGCCGAGCTCGCGCTGCTGTTCAACGGCGAGTTCCTGCAGACGCCGGTGGATCTGCGGATCGTCCGGATGTCCGGCTGGGACCGCGCCGACTTCTTCGACGAGACGGGGCTGCCGTGGGTGCCGCCGAGCCCCAACATGCCGACTCCCGAGACCGCGCTGGTGTACTCGGGCACCTGCCTCTTCGAGGGCACGAACCTGTCGGAGGGACGCGGCACGACCCGTCCGTTCGAGCTGCTGGGCGCCGAGGGGATCGGACGCGGCTGGGCCGAGGCGGCGAACGGCCTGGACCTGCCCGGTGTGCGGTTCCGTGAGGCGTACTTCGCGCCGACGTTCTCCAAGTTCCAGGGGAAGACGATCGGCGGGGTCCAACTGCACGTCCACGACCGGGAGTCTTTCGACCCCGTGCGCACCGGCATCGGTCTGCTGGTGACGGCGAAGCGGAGCTGGAGCGGCTTCGCCTGGCGTCCCGACAACTGGATCGACAAGCTCACGGGCTCGACCAAGGTCCGTACGCTGATCGACGCGGGGGCCGGGACGGACGAGGTGGTGGGCGCCTGGCGCGGTGAGCTGGCGGCGTTCCGGGCGGTCCGCAAGAAGTATCTGCGGTACTGAGCACGGCAGTCGGGAGACGGCCGCGGGATCTCCGTGCGGTGGCGGGCCGGTCCGGCAGTACGGGGGCCGGCCCCACCGTCGACACGGGTGCCCACAGGGTGGTCCGGGCCCGCGATGCGCCGACAGGCTTGATCCATGAACGCCATCACCCGACACCGGTTACAGCAGGTGCTGGTGCTCGTGCTCGCCCTCGGCTCACTCCTCGTCGCCGGGCCCGCACGCGCACAGCCCTCCACCTCTCCCCCCGGCTCCTCGCCCGCCGCCCAGGACCCCGTGCCCGCGCTGGCCCGGGCGGCCCGGCCGCTGTCCGATCTGCGGCCGCTGGAGCGCATGATCGGCACCGCGACGATCGTGGGCGTCGGCGAGGCCACCCACAACTCCGCGGAGTTCTTCACCACCAAGCACCGCGTCTTCCGGGACCTCGTCGAGCGCAAGGGCTTCACGACCTTCGCCCTGGAGGCTCCCTGGAGCACCGGGCTGCGGCTCAACGCGTATGTGCTGCACGGCAAGGGCGACCCGCGGCGCATCATGCGGGAGGAGTTCCAGAACTCCTACGCCCTGTGGAACACCCGCGAGTACCTGGACCTGATCCGGTGGATGCGCCAGTACAACGTGCGGCATCCGCAGCGGCCCGTGCAGTTCATGGGCAACGACACCGCCTACTCGGGGCCGGAACTCTTCGACACCGTCACGGGCTGGGTCGCGAAGCGGTACCCGGCGCTGCTGCCGGAGATCAGCCGCCTGTACCGGGCGTCGCGGCCGACGGACTCGGTGGACGAGACGATGACGGCGTATCTGCACCGGCCCGTCGCCGAGCGGAGGGCGATGGCCGCGGACGTGGGCCGGGCGCTGACGCTCCTGGAGCGGCAGAAGCCGGGGCCGGACCGGGAGCAGCACGCCTGGATGCTTCAGCACGCCCGGGCGATCGCGCAGACCGGCACCCAGTACACGTTCGACTTCTTCGACGAGAAGGAGATCGCGGACGCCATGCTCTACCGCGACCGGACGATGGCCGAGAACACCGTGTGGTGGCAGCGCCGGACCGGGCACCGGATCGTGCTCTCCGCGCACAACGGCCATGTCGGCTACGAGACGAGCAACCCTGCGCAGTACCCGAAGCTTCAGGGCGCGTTCCTGCGGGACATGGTGGGAGCGGACTACGTCAGCGCCGGATTCACCTTCGGGCAGGGGTCGTTCAACGCGCTGGACGTCACGGATCCCGCCGAGCCGATGCGGACGTTCTCGGTGGGACCGCCGGCTCCGGGCAGCAACGAGGCCGTTCTGGAACGGGTGTGGGGGAAGGACTACTACCTCGACCTGCGCAGCGCACCGGCCGCGGCACGGACCTGGCTGGGCGTCGCCCGCCCGACCCGGAACATCGGCAACGCCTGGCCCGCGGATCCGGAGCAGGTACGGCTGGTCAGCTCGTACGATGTGCTGATCCATCTCCACCGGGTGACCGCGGCCGGCCTGCTCTGACGGGCACGGCAGCGGAAGACTCCAGGCGATCGACCGCTTTCAGGTGCGGTCGGCCGCGTCCCGGGTATGGCCGTCCCTCCCCGTGCGCAGGATGCTTCTGGCAGAAGCGGATTTAACGGGGAGGGGCAGTCATGCCGGACATGAGCGTGGGGCCGTATCAGGACATCACCTTCGACCAGGACGGCGATGTCGACGCCGTGCAGCGCGACCGGCTGAGGGCCATGAACGTCACCGATCTGGTGATGTTCGCGCACGGCTGGAACAACACGCCGTCCGTGGCGCGCCGGCTCTGTTCGGCCTTCTTCGCGCCCTTTCCGGGGCTCGCGTCCCCTTCGGCGCGGCTGGGGTACGCGGGGGTCGTCTGGCCCTCGATGAGGTTCACCGACGAGCCGGTGCCCGACTTCGGCCCGTCGGCCGTCGCGGGACCGGTGGAGACCGTCCCGGGGCGGGCCGGCCCCGGTGCGGTGGCGCTCGACGCGGCGACACAGCAGGCCCTGACGGGTCTCTTCCCCGGGCACGGGGCGACCGTGGCACGGCTCGCGCAACTCCTCGACGAGCAGCCCGAGTCGGAGGCCGCGTTCGCCGAGTTCGGCAGGCTGGCACGGCAGTTGGCCGAGGTGCCCGCGGGCGGACTGGAGGCCGGCTTCACGGAGGACCTGCCCAAGGACGAGCGGGGGCCCGCCGCCGTGCTGTACGAGGACGCTCTGTCGCTGTGCCGGCAGTTCACCCTGGCACTGGAGGAGACGGAGCTGGTGGCGGACAAGGAGGCCGCCGACGCCACCTTCGCCCTCGGAGGCGGGCTGACGAAGGTGTGGAAGGGCGCGAAGGAGTTGCTGCGCCAGACCACGTACTACGCCATGAAACGGCGCGCGGGGACCGTGGGCGAGCTGGGCCTCGGGCCTCTGCTCGGACAGCTCGCCCGCACCTCCCCCGACATGCGCGTCCATCTCGTCGGTCACAGCCAGGGCGCCCGGCTCGTCGCGTTCGCGCTGCGCGGGCTGCCGGACGGCGCCGGCAACGTGAAGTCGGTGACGCTCCTCCAAGGCGCCTTCTCCCACTACGCGTTCGCGCCGAGCCTGCCGCACGCGCCGCAGAACTCCGGTGCGCTGCGCACCATGGAGGAGCGCGTCGACGGTCCGCTGGTGGCCTGCTATTCCCGGCACGACAGCGCTCTGGGGGTGATCTATCCGCTGGCCTCGCGCCTCGCCGGCGACGACGCGACCGCGGCCGGTCTGGACAAGCGCTGGTGGGCGCTGGGGCACGACGGCATACAGGGCGTGAAGTCCACGGCCCGGCTCACCCTGGACGAGGCGCTGGCGCGGGGGGTACCCGCCTCCGGCTGCGTGAGTGTGGACACGGCGGCCGTCGTGCGCCGCGGCGGACCGCCGTCGGGCGCGCACAGCGACATCTGCCACCGGGAGCTGGCGGAGGTGGTCCTGACGGCGGGCCGTCTCGAACGCTGAGACGACGGACACCGTGTTCTCGAACACAGAAGGGGGAGAAAACAAGACGGGATTCCGATCGCCCCGACCCGCACCGATCGCCTTGATCCCGGCGTCGACGGCCTCAACGAAGGGGTCGGACGGAGGCCGGGGCCTCTCGGGACCCTGGCCGGAACCGTCGGGAAAGCACCACTGATGGACGCCATTCGATTTTCGATGGAGCCGGATCGGGCACTCGTACGTCCATTCCTCAACGCCGATGTACCAGCGACGGAGGTGGCAGTGCGATGGCCGGTTTCCGGAGTCTTGCGAGACAGGTGCGCGACACGCGGTGTGATCTGGCGCTACGGCGCTACTCACTGCGGAAGTGCCTTGAGCGTTTTGCCCCTTATGGGCACCGGGCGACCTGGGATCACCTGTGCGCACGGCACAGTATCGAGCCCGAGGACCGGGCGCCCGATCCGGCGCGGCTGGTGGCCGCGCTCGACGAACTGGAACAGGCGCGGGCGGTCTGGCTCGCGTACGAGGAAGGTTTCGCGGACCGCAGGAAGCGTGAGAAGCACGACGGACTGCGACGGCCGGCCGCCATCGACGACTGGCACCGGCGGACCTGGGGCGGGAACGGGGTGGCGCGCTGCGACAGCCCGGGAGCCCATCCCTCGGCGCCCCTGGACGAGGTGCTCCGCCGGCTGATCTCGGCACTGGAGGACGGCCCCCGTGCCGCCTGCCCGGTCTGCGAGGAGACCCATATCGTCTGGCGGCAGGATCTGGCGAACGAGCCGTGGTTCGGGCCGGTGTGTGCGGGCTGCGGCATCGTGGTGCCGCAGCCCGTTCTGACGTCCGAGGCCGTCGCGGCGGCCAAGCGGGCGGGACGGCAGGAACTGGCATCCGTGGCCTGAGGGGTGTGGGGGCGGCCTTCGGCGTCGCCCCGCCCCCGCGAGTCGTTGTCAGTGGTGCCCGGCACCATGGACCGCATGATCCAGGTCTGTCTGAACGGGAACCGGTCGGCAGCCGACGGCGCCGCCGTGCCGCTGACCCCGTCCGCCCTGGCCGAGTCCGCGGCCCTTGCCGTCGCCGCGGGCGCGGCCGATGTGCATGTGCACCCGAAGACGCCCTGCGGCGAGGACACCCTGTCGCCCCGGGTGGTGGCCGAGGTGCTCACCGCGATCCGGTCCGTGGTCGGCGTGCCGGTCGGGGTGACGACGGGCGCCTGGGCGGAAGCGGACCCGGCGCGCCGGGTGCGGCGGATCCGTGACTGGACCGTGCTGCCCGACCATGCCTCGGTGAACTGGCACGAGGAGGGCGCCGAGGAGGTCGCGGCCGCGTTGATGGAGCGCGGCGTGGGCGTGGAGGCGGGCATCTGGTCCGGTACGCGCGGAGCGTCGCGCTTCCGCTCGTCCGCCCTGGCCCCGCGGGTGCTGCGCGTCCTCGCGGAGGTCACGGACACGGACGCGTCGACGGCGTCCGCGACGGCCGGCGCCCTCCTGGACGAACTGGACGGCGCCCATGGCCTGCCGGTGCTGCTGCACGGCGAGGACGGCGGCGCCTGGCCGGTGCTGCGGCTGGCCGGCCGGCTGGGCCTGGACACCCGTGTGGGCCTGGAGGACGTCCTGGTGCTCCCCGACGGCGGCGCGGCCGCGTCCAATGCCCAACTGGTGGCCTGCGCCCGGGCCTTCGGCCCGGATGCTGCCCGCAGCCCTGGGTGAACCGGCGACCGTAGCAGACACAAAATCACTGGCCCCACCGCAATTGCTCCCCGGAGAGTGGAGGCGATGAGACACGACCGAGGAGCCTGACATGTCGACGCTGCGCGTCACCGCCGAACTGCTGACGATCCATGAGCACCCCAACGCCGACGCCCTCGAACTGGCCCAGGTGGGCCTGTACCGCGCCGTCGTCGCCAAGGGCGCGTACCGCAGTGGTGACATCGCCGTCTACATCCCGGAGCAGGCCGTGCTCCCGGCGCCCCTGATCGAGGAGCTGGGTCTGACCGGCAGGCTCGCCGGAAAGGCGTCCGACCGCGTCAAGGCGGTGCGTCTGCGCGGCGAGCTGTCGCAGGGCATCGTGTGCGTGCCGCGGGCGCTCGCCGACGTCGATCTGCGCCGGGCGGTGGCGGAGGAGACCGATTTCGCCGAGCGGCTCTCGATCACCAAGTGGTCGCCGCCGATCCCGCCGACCATGAACGGCGAGGTCGAACGGGCTCCCGAACTGCTGCCCTGGGTCGACATCGAGAACATCCAGCGGTATCCGGAGATCTTCGAGCCCGGCGAGCCGGTCGTCCTGACCGAGAAGCTGCACGGCACGGCCTGCCTGGCCACCTGCACGGCCGCGGACGGCAGGGTCCAGGTCTCCTCCAAGGGCTTCGGGTCCAAGGGCCTCGCGCTGAAGGAGGATCCGCGCAATCTGTACTGGCGCGCGGTGCTCGGCCACGACGTGCCCACGGTCGCCGCCCGCATCGCCGAGAAGCTGGGCGCGACCCGCGTCGGCATCTTCGGCGAGGTGTACGGCGCGGGGGTGCAGGATCTCGCCTACGGCGCCGACGGCCGTTCGCAGGCGCTCGGTTACGCGGTCTTCGACCTGTCGGCGGAGATCGACGGCCAGGTCCGCTGGCTGGACCCGGCCGTCGTGCTCGACGGTGAACTGCCCCTGGTGCCACGGCTGTACGAGGGTCCGTACGACGTCGAGACGGTCCTGGGGCTGGCGAGCGGCCGGGAAACGGTCTCCGGCCGCGAACTGCACCTGCGGGAGGGCGTGGTCATCCGTCCGGTGACCGAGCGCTACAGCCCCGTGGTGGGCGGCCGGGCGATCGCCAAGGCGGTGAGCCCGGCGTATCTGACCCGCAAGGGCGGCACGGAGTACGAGTAGCAGGTACCGGCCGCTCTTGGGGGGGTGGCGGAGCGAGGGCGGGCCCGACACGGGGGTGCGGGCCCGCCCTCATCCGTGTCCGGCCGGGAACGGCGCCGGGCCAGGGGCACGGGCAGGTCAGGAACGCGGCCGGGTCAGCCGTTGTCCTTCGCACGGCTGCGCTCGGGGAGCAGCCGGGAGCCCGTCAGTCGCTCACCGAAGATGTCGTCCGGGTTGGACAGGACGCAGTTCTCCAGCGAGAGACACCCACAGCCGATGCAGTCGGTGAGGTGGTCGCGCAGCCGGCCCAACTGCTGGATCCGTTCGTCCAGTTCACTGCGCCAGGCCCGGGAGAGCCGCGCCCAGTCCTCGCGGTCGGGCGTGCGCTCCTCGGGCAGTTCGGCGAGAGCGTCCCTGATCGTGGCGAGCGGGATGCCGACGCGCTGCGCCGCCCGCACGAACGCGACTCTGCGCAGTGCGTCCCTGCTGTAGCGACGCTGGTTGCCGGTGGTCCTGCGGCTGCTGATGAGGCCCTTGGACTCGTAGAAGTGCAGGGCGGACACGGCAGCGCCGCTGCGCGCGGACAACTGGCCGACCGTGAGCTCATGAATCTTCTCGGGAATCTGTGGCACTCCCCGAAGGCTACTCGTCGATCGTTGACAGGAGCGCGCCCGCCCGACCATGCTGAGCAAGCGCTTAGACAATCGTTTCCGTGCGTGAGAGGCAGGGACCAGGGACATGGCCGAGCCGAGGATCTTCACCTCCCCCGACGAGCTGCGCGCCGGCGTCGGCGAGCAGCTGGGGCACAGCGACTGGCTGGAGGTCGACCAGAAGCGGATCGATCTCTTCGCCGACGCGACCGGTGACCACCAGTGGATCCATGTGGACCCCGAGCGCGCGGCCGGCGGCCCCTTCGGCACGACGATCGCGCACGGCTACCTCACCCTGTCGCTGCTGCCGGCCCTCGTGCCGCAGGTGCTGCGCGTCGAGGGCATGAAGATGGGCATCAACTACGGGACCAACAAGGTACGCTTCCCCGCTCCCGTGCCGGTGGGCTCGCGTCTGCGCGCGACGGCGGTGCTGCAGAGCGTCGAGGAGGCGGGCGGCGGTGTCCAGGTGACGGCCCTGGTGACGGTCGAGCGCGAGGGCGGCGACAAGCCGGTGTGCGTGGCCGAGTCGGTGTCCCGCTACTTCTTCTGATTCTTCGGATTCTTCGGATTCTTCAAGGTCACAGCATCCCGCCGCGCCGCGCGGTTCGATGCCCCGTGGCGCTCCGGCGCCGCGGGGCCTCCGGGCGCCACAGGGCAGGCGGGGCTACGTACGCGCGGAGACCATCCGCAGGACGAGGTCGGCGTAGAGCGAGCCGACCTCCTCGGGCGTCCTGGTCCCGCCGGTGTTGAACCACCGCGCGACGTCGATGCACAGGGAGAGGACCGCCAGCGTGGTGCCCGGCACGTCCGGGACGTCGAACTCCCCCGCCGCCACACCGTCGTTCAGGATCTCGCGCACGACCGCGTCGCTGCGGCGGCGCAGTTCCACGATCTCGGTGCGGTGTTCCTCGGAGAGTGCGTCGAGCTCGTACTGCACCACCCGGGCGGTGTTGTGGCGGCCGGCGTGCCAGCGCACGAAGGAGCTCACGGCGTCGGCGAGCCGCTCACCGGGAGTGGTGCCGCGCGCGGACGCCGCGGACAGCACCTCCAGCGCCCGGTCGTGGCCGATTCGGCTGATCCGGTGAAGGAGCTCTTCCTTGGTCTTGTAGTGGATGTAGAGCGCGGCGGGACTCATACCCGCACGGCCGGCGATGTCGCGCGTCGTCGTCGCGTGATAGCCACGCTCGGCGAAGGCCTCGACGGCGGCGACCAGCAGCTTCCTCGCCGCTTCGGGCGCGACCTCGCCCCACGGCATGTCCTCGCCGGTCATGTCCTCCGCCGTACTCATTCACTCGCCCCTTCCGCTCAGCAGCGGGAACACCATACCCCGAGGGTGAGCAAGCGCTTAGGGTCTGTCGGTTGGATCTTGCCGGGCCCGATCCAACCGACAGCCCCCGGTCTTCGCCGTCTCCAGCGCCTCACAGCTTCTGGAACGGGTCGTGCTCGGCGAGCAGTTTCTCCAGCCGTGCCTGGTCCACACGGCTGACGATCTGCCCTGCCTCCTGGCGGTCCCTGACGACCTTGGCCAGGGTGAAGGCGGAGGTCGTCAGATAGAGGACGGCGATGGCGAGGAACGCGCGCACCCAGCGGTCGGCGTCCATGGTCCAGATGCCGATCGCGACGGCGCCGAGCGCGATGGCGAAGGAGGCGACGGCCTGCCCGTAGTACGCGCCGGTGTTCTGCTGCTTGACCTGTGTCTCACTCATGGGCCACAGCATCGCGGCCGGCGACCGGGCCCACATGGGCGCTGCTACTCAGCCGCGTACTCAACGCAGCACCGGCCCGGGACGGTTCAGAACGCGGAGACTCCGGTCAGCGCCCGGCCGATGATCAGCTTCTGGATCTGGCTGGTGCCCTCGTAGAGCGTCATCACCCGGGCGTCGCGGACCAGCTTTCCGACGGGGTACTCGTCGATGTAGCCGTAACCGCCGTACACCTGCAAGGCGTTGTTGGCCGCGCGGACGGCCGCCTCGGAGGCGAAGAGCTTGGCCTGGGACGCGGCGGTGGCGAAGTCCCGGCCCCGGTCGACGAGGTCGGCGACGCGCCAGGTCAGCATCCTGGCCGCCGCCACGTCGACGGAGATGTCGCTGATCAGCTCCTGGACCAGCTGGTACGAGGCGATCGACTTGCCGAACTGCTCCCGCTCGCCCGCGTAGCCGACGGCCGCGTCCAGAGCGGCCTGGCCGATGCCGACACAACCGGCCGCGACCGACATCCGGCCCTTGGCGAGGGCGGACATGGCGATCGAGAAGCCCTTGCCCTCGGGGCCGAGCAGCGCGTCCTCCGGCACCCGGACAGCGTCGAGGACGAGCTCGGCGGTGGCCTGTCCGCGGAGTCCCAGCTTGCCGTGGACGGTGTGCCGGGCCAGGCCGGGGCTGTCCGTCGGCACCAGGAAGGCGGAGACGCCGCGATGCCCGGGGGTGTCGTTCGTCCGGGCGAAGAGAAGCACCACATCGGCCCAGGTGCCGTTGGTGATGAACATCTTGGAGCCGGTGATGACCCAGTCGTCGCCGTCGCGCACCGCGCGGGTGGTGAGGTTTCCGGCGTCGGAGCCGGTGCCGGGTTCGGTGAGCCCGAAGCAGCCGAGCGCGTCGCCGCTGGTGAGCCCGGGCAGCCAGCGGCGCTTCTGCTCCTCGTCACCCCAGGACGCGATGGTCTTGGCCACCAGCCCCAGGGAGACGGAGACGATGCCACGCACCGAGGAGTCCCCGCGGCCGAGCTCCTCGGTGACCAGGCAGTACGCGACGTGGTCGCCGCCCGAGCCGCCGTACTCCTCGTCGACGGTCAGCCCGAGGAAGCCCAGCGAGCCGAGCTTCTTCACGATCGACCGGTCGACGCTCTCGGCCCGGTCCCACTCGGCCGCGTAGGGGGTGACATCGCGGGCCACGAAGTCCTCGGCCAGCTGCCGTACCGCCGCCTGCTCCTCGCTCAGCTCCAGGTCCATGCGCCACACCCCACTTTTAACTATCACTGCTAGTTTCTTGTCGGCAGGCCCTACTATGTGCCGCATGGCCCGACCGCGCAAGCCCCTCCTCAGCAGAGAACGCATCGTCGAGACGGCGAGCGCGCTCGTGGACGCCGAGGGCCTGGAGGCGGTCTCCACCCGGCGCCTCGCCGCCGAACTCGGCGTCAGCGGCCCGTCCCTCTACAACCACTTCCGCAACAAGGACGAGATCCTCGACGCCGTCGCCGACGCGGTCAGTGCCCAGGTCGATCTGTCGATGTTCGACGAGGGCGACGGCCGCGACTGGAGCACGGCGCTGCACGACTGGGCCGTCTCCTACCGCGCGGCCCTCACCGAGCACCCGAACATCGTCCCGGTGCTCGCCCGGGGACCCGGGCGGCGTCCGGCCGGTCTGCGGGTGGCGGACGCCGTGTTCGGCGCCATGGTCCGCTCGGGCTGGCCGCCGGCCCAGGCGACCTACATCGGGGCGCTGATGCGGTACTTCATCACCGGCTCCGCCCTCGGCTCGTTCGCCCGGGGCTTCGTGGACGACGAGACGGCGTACGACCCGGCCGACTACCCGCATCTGGGCCAGGCCCACCTGCTGGCCGACCGGCAGCAGAAGGTGGACGAGGGCGCGTTCGAGACGGGGCTGCGGGCGCTCGTCGACGGCCTGGCGGTGCAGTACGCGGCCATGGTGCGGGCCTGACCGGACGCCGGAACGGGCGGCGCAGCCGGTCCGCGGAGGACGCCCGAGCCGGTCCACGGGGGCGCTGCCCGAGCCCCCGGCGCCCTTGGCCGTCACACCGGACCGGGCCGCCGACACCCTTCGGCCGTCACCGAACCGTGGTCGGCGCATCCTGGGGACATGACCTCCTCCCGCGATCTCGCCGCCCTCGCCGCGCTGCTCGCCGACGAGACCCGTGCCTCCTTCCTCCTCGCCCTGCTCGACGGGCGCGCCTGGACCGCGGGAGAACTCGCCCGCCACGCGCGCGTCGCGCCGTCGACCACCAGCGAGCATCTCGGCAAACTCGTCGCGGGCGGGCTGCTCGCCGAGGAGCGTCAGGGGCGGCACCGGTATGTGCGGCTCGCCGACGACCGGGTGGCGCACTTGGTCGAGGAGCTCGCCGGGTACACCGATCCGGGCAGCCGGCCGGCGCCGCGGACGCTCGGTGCCGCCGGCGCCGCGAGCGCGATGGCCCGCGGGCGTACCTGCTACGACCATCTCGCCGGGCGGCTGGGCATCGCGGTCACCGAGGCCATGACCGCGCGCGGCCTGCTGCGTCAGGACACCGGCTTCGCGCTCACCCCGCAAGGGGTCGGCTGGTTCGACGCGTTGGGCCTGCCACTGCGGCCGCGCGGCAAGCGGCCACTCGTACGGTCGTGCCTCGACTGGACCGAGCGCAAGCCGCATCTCGCGGGCGCCGCCGGGTCCGCGCTGTGCCGGCACGCGCTGGACTCCGGCTGGTGCGTACGCATCGGGTCGGAGCGCGCGGTGAAGGTGACCGCGGACGGCGAGCGTGCGTTCTCCGAGCTGCTCGGCATCGAGCCGGAGATATTGCGGTGAACGCCGAAGCGTCGGAGTCGTACGGTCGGAACATGAGCCCCCAGGACACCTCCCCGACCTCCTCTCACCGCGCGCACTGGCCCGCCCTCGCCGCTGCGGGTGTCACCGTCGTGCTGTGGGCCTCCGCGTTCGTTTCGATCCGCAGCGCCGGTGAGGCGTACTCCCCCGGTGCGCTGGCGCTCGGGCGGCTCCTCGCCGGTTCGCTCGCGCTCGGCTGTGTGCTGCTCGTACGGCGGGAGGGACTGCCGCCGCGGGCCGCCTGGCCGGGGATCGCCGTCTCCGGACTGCTCTGGTTCGGCGTCTACATGGTGGTGCTCAACTGGGGTGAGCAGGAGGTCGACGCGGGCACGGCCGCGATGGTGGTGAACATCGGGCCGGTGCTCATCGCGCTCCTCGGCGCCAGGCTGCTGGGCGAGTCGCTGCCGCCGCGGCTGCTCGCGGGGATGGCCGTCTCCTTCGCGGGCGCGGTGACGGTGGGGCTGTCGATGTCCGGCGAGGGCAGCGCGTCCACGCTGGGCGTCCTGCTGTGCCTGCTGGCCGCGGTCGGCTACGCGGGCGGGGTCGTCGCCCAGAAGCCGGCGCTGGCGCATGCGAGCGCCCTTCAGGTGACCACCTTCGGCTGTCTGGTCGGTGCGGTGGCGTGTCTGCCGTTCATCGGACAGCTGGTCGACCAGGCAGCCCGCGCGCCGGCCTCGGCGACGCTGAACATGGTCTACCTGGGCGTCTTCCCGACGGCCCTGGCGTTCACGACCTGGGCGTACGCCCTGGCCCGGACCACCGCGGGACGCATGGGCGCGACGACCTACGCGGTACCGGCCCTGGTGGTACTGATGTCGTGGCTGGCGCTGGACGAGATCCCGGGGTGGCTGACGATGGCGGGCGGTGCGCTGTGCCTCGCGGGCGTCGCGGTCTCGCGCTCCCGGGCTCGCGTGGTGACGGCCGCCCCCTCCGGAGAAGTGGTGTGCGGCCGCCCGGACGCGATCGGAACGAAGGGCCCTACTCGCGAGCAGCCGCCCTCGAAGCCAGGATCCTGATGGAGACGAGGGCGATGACGGCGAGTCCGATGATGTAGGCGGACACCGCCATGGACGTGCCCGTCGCCTCCAGCAGCAGCACCATCATGAACGGCGCGAGCCCGCCGCCGAACACCGCCGCGATCTGGTAGCCGAGCGAGGCGCCGGTGTAGCGCATCTCGGCGGTGAACAGCTCGGCGAACAGGGCCGCCTGCGGCCCGTACATGATGCTGAGGAAGCAGCTGGTGACGAAGGTGCCGACGCCGAGCCAGAGCAGCGACCCGGTGTCGATCAGCAGGAACATCGGGACCGCCCAGACCAGCAGGCCGACCGCTCCGGCGGCGTAGATCCGCAGCCGGCCGATGCGGTCGGACAGGGCGGCCGCCGCGGGGATCAGCACCAGTTGGGTGAGGCTCACACAGAGGGAGACCGCCAGCACGGCGCTGCGCTTCATGTCGAGTTCGCGGGTCGCGTAGTCGAGGACACCGGTGATGATGATGTAGAAGGTCGCGGTGTTCACCGCGAACGAGCCACCGGCCAGGAACACCGTGCCGAGGTGCTCGCGCAGGATGGTGCGCAGCGGTGAACGGGCCTCGCCCTTCTCCTTCTCGGCGAGCGCCTTCTCCGCCTCGCGGAACTCGGGCGTCTCCTCGACCTGCGTGTGGATGTACCAGGCGAGGCCGAGGACGAGGAAGCCCACGAAGAAGGGGACGCGCCATCCCCAGGCGGCGAAGGTGGAGTCGCTGGTCACGGCGCCGGCGACGAGGAACACGGTGTTGGCGCTCACCACGCCGATGGGGACACCGAGTTGGACGAGGCTGCCGTAGAGCCCGCGCTTGCCCTCGGGGGCGTACTCGGTGGCCATCAGCATCGCACCGCCCCACTGGGCGCCGACGGCGATGCCCTGGACGATCCGCAGCAGCACGAGGAGCACGGGCGCGGCGATGCCGATCGTCTCGTACGTCGGCAGCAGACCGATGCCCGCGGTGGCGGTGCCCATCAGCGTCAGGGCCAGGACGAGCATCGGCTTGCGGCCGCGCCTGTCGCCGAGCTGGCCGGCGATGATGCCGCCGACTGGCCGGGCGAGGAAGCCGACCGCGAAGGTGGCGAACGCGGCGAGCACGCCCGCCGAGGAGCTGCCGGAGGGGAAGTACAGATCGCCGAGCACCAGGGCGGCGGCGATGCCGAAAACGAAGTAGTCGTACCACTCGACGGCCGAGGCGAGAGCGGCCGCTGTCGCGACGCGGCGGCGGTTGGGGGCCGCCGGGGTGTCGGCCGGTGCGGTTCCGGACCGGGGGGAAGGGGGTGCGGTGTCCATGTGTGCTCACTCCGTGGTGCGGGGACGGGGAGTGCGGGGAACGTACCGACCGGTGGGTATGGCGTCAACGGGGTGCGCAGCAGTTGTTTTTCGGCCACGCGGGGAGCCGGGGCAGGCCGGAGCGCCCGGCGGGCACGGACCCGCCGAGCTGGGCTTTTCCCGCCCTGTCACAGAGACAGGACGGGCATCCTCACTCCTGACCGAACAGAATCAGCGCGCGGCCTCCGCGCCCCGTCCGCATGTTGTCGAACGCCGACGCGATGTCCTCGAGACCGATGCGGTCCGTCACCAGACCGGCCAGGTCGAGGCGGCCCGCCCGCGCGTGCCCGGCCAGGACCGGCAGGTCCCGCGCGGGATCGCTGTTGCCGTAGACACAGCCCGACAGGGTCCGGCCCCAGTGGAAGATCTCCAGGGCGTTGAAGGTCACCTGCTGGTCCTTGCCGCCGATGCCGACGACCGTGGTGCGGCCGCCGCGCCGGGTGGACTCCCAGGCCGTACGGATGGTCGTGGCCCGGCCGACGCACTCGATCGCGACGTCCGCTCCCTGACCGCCCGTGAGTCTGCGGATCTCCTTCGCGGTGGTGTCGGACGCGAGGACGAACTCAGTCGCACCGGCGTCCCGGGCCAGTTGCTCCTTCTCGGGCGAGACGTCCACGGCGACGATGGTGGAGGCCCCGGCGATCCGGGCCGACTGGAGCGTGGCGAGCCCCACCCCGCCCGCGCCGAAGACGGCCACCGACTCCCCCTCGCGCACCCGCGCGGAGTGGTGCACGGCGCCCCAGCCCGTCAGGACCGCGCAGCCCAGCAGGGCGGCCTCGGTCAGCGGGATGCCCTCCGGGGCGGGGATGACACAGCCGGCGGCCACCACCGTCTCCTCGGCGAAGGCGGCGACATTGAGACCGGGGTGCAGCTCCCGGCCGTCGGCCGTGCGGGCGTGGATGTCCGCCGCTCCGGCGAGAGCGTTGGCGCACAGCCACACCTCGCCGATGCCGCAGTGGTGACAGGTGCCGCAGGAGGGCGCCCAGTTGAGGACGACTCCGTCCCCGGGGGCGACATGGGTGACACCCTCGCCGACCGAGACGACCGTCCCGGCGCCCTCGTGGCCGAGGACGGCCGGCACCGGCACGCGCATGGTGCCGTCGGACAGGGAGAGATCGGAGTGGCAGACCCCGGCGGCGGTGAGGCGGACCCTGACCCGGCCGGGGCCGGGCTCGGGCAGTTCGATGTCGGTGATCTCCAGAGGAGAGCCGACGGCAGGCAGTACGGCGGCGCGGACCACGGTGGGAATCTCCGTCTCAGAACTGGAGGGACTTGGTCTGGAGGTACTCCGACAGACCGTGCGGACCGAGCTCGCGCCCGACGCCCGACTGCTTGTACCCGCCGAAGGGCGCGAGGGGATTGAAGCGCCCGCCGTTGATGTCCACCTGGCCGGTGTCCATCCGGCGGGCGAAGGCGACGGCCGTGGCGTCGTCCGCGGCCCATACCGCTCCCCCGAGGCCGTACACGGTGCCGTTGGCGATCCGCAGGGCGTCGTCCTCGTCCTCGTACCTGAGCAGCGCGACGACCGGGCCGAAGATCTCCTCCTGCGCGATGGTCATCTCCGGGGCGACGTCGGCGAAGACGGTGGGGCTGACGTAGTAGCCGGTCTCCTTCGGGGCGTCGGGGCCGCCGGCGACCAGCCGGGCTCCCTCGGCGACGCCCTTCTCGATGTATCCGCGCACGCGTTGCTGCTGCTTGGCGCTGACCAGGGGGCCGACGCGCTCGCCGGGGACGTACTTGGCGACCGCGGTGGCCGCGAGGGTGACGGCCTCGTCGTACTGATCGGTGTGGACCAGCATCCGGGTCCAGGCGCTGCACGTCTGGCCGGAGTTGGACATGACGTTGGCGATGCCGACGTTGACGGCCTTCGCGAGGTCGGCGCCCGGCAGGATCACATTCGCGGACTTGCCGCCGAGTTCCAGGGCGACACGCTTGACGGCGGCCCCCGCGGTCGCGCCGATCTGCCGGCCGACCGCGGTGGAGCCGGTGAAGGAGACGAGGTCGACGCCCTCGTGCGCGGCGAGCGCCTGTCCGGCCACCGGGCCGAGACCGGTCACCAGGTTGAAGACCCCGGCGGGCAGCCCGGCCTCGTGCACGGCGTCGGCGAAGAGCTGGGCGGTCAGCGGGGTGTCCTCGGCGGGCTTGAGGACCACGGTGCAGCCCGCGGCGAGGGCCGGGGCCACCTTGGCCACGACCTGGTGCAGCGGATAGTTCCAGGGCGTGATCGCACCGACCACACCCACGGGCTCCAGCAGGACGGTGGAGGTGCCGATCTTCTCCTCGAAGGCGTACGAGGCGGCCAGTTCGGCGTACGAGCCGGCGACCATCACCGGCAGGCTCGCGTGGACGGCCTGCGAGAGCGCGAGCGGCGAGCCGAGCTCGGCGGTCACAGTCTCGGCGATCTCCTCCTGGCGGGCCACCAGGGCGTCACGCAGGGCGCCGATCGCGGCCGCGCGCTCGGCGGGCGGTGTCGCGGCCCAGCCGGGGAACGCCTCACGGGCGGCCCGTACGGCGGCGTCGACGTCCTCGGGTCCACCGGCCGGGACATGGGCGATGACCTGCTCGTCCGCCGGGTTCACCACCGGGATGGTGTCCTGTCCGGCGGCGGGCCGCCACCGGCCGCCGATGTACATCCCGTCGTGGGCCTTCATCGCACTCCTCCAGAACCTGCCGGCAGTCGTGCGACCCAAACTAGCGGTGTTAGTTTTTTGACGCCAGGGGCGACCGTGCCGATCGGGCCACGGCCGAGCCACTCACGCAGGACCGGTGTACCGCGTCAGGCGTCCAGGCCGAGCAGGTCCGGCG
Organism: Streptomyces sp. AM8-1-1; assembly: GCF_032229325.1. Lineage (NCBI taxonomy): Bacteria > Bacillati > Actinomycetota > Actinomycetes > Kitasatosporales > Streptomycetaceae > Streptomyces > Streptomyces sp. AM8-1-1. Next base: position 6,618,637 of record NZ_CP135086.1, on the reverse strand, counting down.
GGGCGGGGCAGATCCGCTGACCCTGGTGGTCGAAGACGTACAGATGCGCGAGGTCCACCAGGAGCGGCACCTGGGCGCCGGTCCGCAGCCTTACGTCGGGCCCCGTCCGTACGACGAGGTCGCTCGGCGCGGTGGCCGGGCGCTCCGTCGCGAACGGCACCGGCTCCGGGTCGTCGAGCGCGACGACAGGACCGGCGACCTGCGCGACCGCACGCTCCCTGATCCGGGTGAGCACGCCCGGACCGCCGCTCCTGCCCCTGCGCCGGCGCACCGGGGGCCGCGGCCGGGGCGACTCCAGGTCGGCGACCACGGCGGGCCGCGACCCCGTGTTGAAGTGCACCAGCGCCTCGTGACCCTGGTACTCCATGTGCTCGACGATGCCGGTCAGGGCGACCTCGCCGGGGCGGGCCTGGCTGGGCGGCGCGATACGGGTGGACTCGGAGCGCAGCCCGACGATGATGTCGCGGCCCTGCTGGATCCGGAGCAACTGGTGGTCCACGCTGAGCGGTTCGGGCAGCGGGAGCCGCTGCTTGCCGAGGTTGATCGACATCCGTCCGTCGAGCGGCGCGTAGACGACGGCCTGGAGGAGGTTGATACGGGGCGTGCCGATGAACGCCGCGACGAAGACATTGGCGGGCATGGCATAGGTCTCGCGCGGGGTGCTCACCTGCTGGAGCACACCGCCGCGCATCACGGCGACCCGGTCGCCCAGCGACATCGCCTCGGCCTGGTCGTGTGTGACATAGACCGTGGTGACCCCCAACTCCCGGGTGAGCTGGGCGATTTCGGCCCGCAGATGATTGCGCAGCTTCGCGTCGAGGTTGGAGGCTCGTCCATCAAGAAGACGGACGGTCTGCGCGAGATGGCCCGGCCCATGGCGACCCGCTGGCGTTCACCGCCGGAGAGCTGACTCGGATAGCGGTCCAGGACGTCCTCGATGCCGAGCATCCGGGCGGTGGCCTCGACCCGTGGCGCACGGTCCAGGCGCGGGTTCTCCAGCCGCAGCGGGAAGCCGATGTTCTCCCGGTTGGTCATGCTCGGATAGAGGGCGAAGTTCTGGAAGACCATCGCCATCGCCCGGTCACGGGGCGGCACATGGTTGGACAGCTCGCCGTCCAGCAGCAGTTCGCCCTCGGTGATCTCCTCCAGCCCCGCGATCATGCGGAGCACGGTCGACTTGCCGCAGCCCGACGGACCGAGCAGGACCACGAACTCGCCGGGCTCGATGTCCAGGCTGAAACGGTCGACGGCGCGTGCGCCCCGTCCGTACCGCTTGCTGACACTGTGCAGGGAAATGGCGCGCGTCATGGAGTTCCGCCCAGGGATGAGGAGGAGCGGTAGCGACGCCTGAAACTAGCCGACTACTCCCGGTCAGGGAATGATTCGGGCGAATGTTGAGGCTGGGGTTTTTGTACGGTGCCGGGGAAGCTGCGACTCCCTCCTCCGCTCGGCCGAACGCCCGTACCGCCGGGGGGAGTCGGGCTCCGCATCCCCAACCCCGCCGCGACCAGCAGCAGAAGGCCCAGCATCGTGAACGGCGCGGCGGGTCCCGCGACCCCGGCGATCACACCGGCGGAGGCGGGGGCCGCGACCTGGCCCAGACGGTTTCCAGTCAGCCGAAGGGCGAGCGCGGTTGACCGCGCACCGGCCGGGGCAGCCTGTACGACCGTCGTCATGGACAGCGGCTGACCCACGCCCAGGCAGAAGCCGAGGGCGGCCAGCATCACCGCGAGCGCCCAGACGGGGACCGGCAGTGCGATGCCACCGCACAGCAGCGCGCCGAGCAGACAGGTCACGGCCATCAGCGCCGTGCGGCCGAGCAGCCGGATCATGGGGGTCATCACCAGCCGGCAGGCGATGGTCGCGGCCGCGCGCAGGCTCAGCAGCAGGCCGACGGTCGCGGGTGCGATGCCGCGATGCTCGCCGATCACCGGGAGATACGCGGTGAGGATGTCGGTGGCGGAAAGCACGGCGAGACTGGTGAAGATCCCGGCGGGCACGCCCCGGGCGCCGAGTATCCGGCGGACGGGCACCTTCCGTGGGCGTTCGCGGGCCGGTGCTCCGCTCGTGCGGTGCTCGATGCGCCACAGCGAGGTGAGGGACACGGCGCCGACGGCAGCCGAGGCGACCAGGGCGAGCGCGCTCGTACGGCCCATGGCGCCGTCCTCGCCGGAGACGAGGAACCCGGCGGCGACCGGCCCCACCAGTTGTCCGAACGAGGCGCCGATGGTGAAGTGACCGAAGTTGCGGTCCTGTTCGTCCGGTGCGGACTGGCGGGCGACGATCGACTGCGCGCCGATGACGAAGAAGAGATGGCCGAGGCCCATCACGCCGCTCCACGCGGCCATCGCCGTGAGCGAGCCCGCCGTACCGCTGAAGGCACACCCGCCGGAGATCAGGACGACGCCGACGGGCAGCAGGGGTGCACACCGCCCGTGGTCCGTCCTGCGCCCCAGCGGTACGGCGGCGAACAGGGGGAGGAGCGCGTACACGCCGGCGATCACACCGACCGCGCGCTCGTCCGCACCGAGCGACAGCGCCCGGTAGGAGACGGCGGGCCGCGCCATCGACACCGCCGCCTGCGCGAAACCGAAGGCGATGACGAGACGCAGCAGCCAGCTCCGGGATCCGGTCACCGTCAGATGATCCCGAACAGGATTCCGGCGCCGAGCACCACCAGACAGGTGAGCGCCGCCCACTTGACCGTGAACTTGGTGTGGTCGCCGAACTCGACCTTGGCCATGCCGACGAGGACGTAGACGGCGGGGACGAGCGGGCTCGACATGTGCAGCGGCTGGCCGACGAGGGAGGCGCGGGCGATCTCCAGCGAGGAGACTCCATGGGCGGAGCCCGCTTCGGCGAGGACCGGCAGGACGCCGAAGTAGAAGCCGTCGTTCGACATGAAGTAGGTGAGCGGCAGGCTCAGCACTCCGGTGACGATGCCCATGTGCGGGCCCATGCCCTCGGGGATGGCTCCGACGAGCCAGTCCGCCATGTGCTCGACCATGCCGGTGCCGGTGAGGACGCCGGTGAAGACGGCGGCGGCGAAGACCATGCCGGAGACGTTGAGGACGTTGTCGGCGTGGGCGGCGATCCGGTCCTTCTGCTCCGTCATCTTGGGGAAGTTGACGGTCAGCGCGAGGGCCGCGCCGATGAGGAACAGCACCGGGATGGGCAGCAGCTCCATGATCATCGCGGTGAGAAGGGCCACGGTGAGACCGGCGTTGAACCAGTAGAGCCTGGGGCGCAGGGTCTCCCGGTGAGGGTCGAGGCCCTGGAAGGTCTCGTCATCGGTGTCCCCGTCGTCCGCCGCGTCGTGGGCGGCCTTGCCCGTAGGCTGCTCGCCGGCGCCGGGGCCGGCGCCGCCCGGAGTACGGGTCGCGTCCGCGCCACCCGCGCCGACCAGCACCGTCTCGTTCTCCGTCACCAGCACCTCGTCCAGGGAGAGGTAGCCGAGTCGGGTGCGCTCACGGCGGCCGAGGACGTAGGCGAGGACGAAGACGAAGAGCAGTCCGACGGCGAGCGCCGGGATCATCGGGACGAAGATGTCGGCGGCGTCGAGCTTCAGGGCGGACGCGGCACGGGCGGTGGGGCCGCCCCAGGGAAGGGTGTTCATCACGCCGTTCGCGGTGGCGGCGACACCCGTCAGCACGACCAGGCTCATCTTGAGGCGCTTGTAGAGCGGATACATCGCCGAGACCGTGATCATGAAGGTGGTGGAGCCGTCACCGTCCAGCGAGACGATCGCGGCCAGTACGGCCGTGCCGACCACGATCCGCATGGGGTCCGCCTTGCAGAACCGCAGGATGGCGCGGACGATCGGGTCGAAGAGCCCGACGTCGATCATCACGCCGAAGTAGACGATCGCGAACATCAGCATCGCCGCGGTGGGTGCGAGCTGGCCGACGCCCTCGAGGACGTAGTCCCCGAGGTGCGCGCCCTTCCCGACGATCACGCAGAAGAGCGCGGGGATGAGGACCAGAGCCGCGATCGGCGACATCTTCTTCATCATGATCAGGACCAGGAAGGTCGCGATCATGGCGAAGCCGAGGATTGTCAGCATGGGGGACACCTAACGTTCATCCTTGAACTCCCACCGGTGCGGCGGTCCGGACGACGTTAGGTGGCGTCAAATGCCGTTAACAAGATGTTGACGCGTGAGCAATACGAGCAAAACCCCAGGTCATCGAGTTGCCGTGAGTACCACGGGGAATCCGTTGAGCACCGCGGTGCCGGACAGCGGGTCCAGCCGCGAGCCGTCGAGCAGCTGGTTCACATTGACGCCGGGGCGGGACGCGGCCACCGACATCCGCACGCCCGGGCGGCTGTGCCCCCAGCCGTGCGGAAGGCTGACCACCCCGGTGCGCACCGTGTCGGTGATCTCCACGGGCGCCTCGACCTGACCGCCGTCCGCCGCGATACGCACCTGCTCGCCGTCGTGGAGCCCGAGCCGGGTCGCGTCCTCGGGGTGGATCTGGAGGGTGCAGCGGTTGGAGCCGCCGTTGAGCGCGGGCACGTTGTGCAGCCAGCTGTTGTTGGAGCGCAGATGGCGGCGGCCGACCAGCACCAGGGCCTCGGGCCGCTCGTCCAGGGCGCTGCGCAGCCTGGGCAGATCGTCGGCGATCGGCCCGGGCAGCAGCTCGATCCGGCCGCTGCGGGTCCTGAGCACCTCGGGGACGCGGGGCCGGAGGGGGCCGAGGTCGACGCCGTGCGGGTTCTCCAGGAGCTTGTCGAGGGTGAGGTCGTACGGGCCGGTGCGCAGCATCATGTCGAGGCGGCGCTCGGGTCCCGTACGGCCGGACAGCTGCGCGGTCAGCTCCTTGACGTCCTGGCCGTGGACCGGTGAGTGCGCCTCGGCTACGGCCTTGGTGAGGGCCTTCTCGATGACCATGTCGTCGACGGCCTCCGGGGGCGCGCCGTGCATGCCGCCGACCGCCAGGACCAGACGGGCGTGGATCTCGCACTCGTCCATGCGGCCGTCCTCCAGAGGTACGGCGGCCGGGGTGTAGCGGGCCTGGTTGTGCACCGCGAAAGCGTTGAAGGCGAAGTCGAAGTGGGAGCTCTGGGAGGGCGGGGGCGGGGGCAGCACCACGTCGGCGTGCCGGGAGGTCTCGTTGAGGTAGGGGTCGACACTGACCATGAAGTCGAGCTGCTCCAGGGCGCGGTCGAGGCGGTCGCCGTCGGGCGCGGAGAGTACGGGATTGGCGGCGATGGAGATCAGCGCGCGGATCCGGCCCTCGCCGGGGGTGTCGATCTCCTCGGCGAGTACGGCCATGGGCAGTTCGCTCTTGGCCTCGGGCTGCTCGCTTACCCGGCTGGTCCAGCGGCCGAGCGCGAAGCCCCTGCCGGGACCGGCGGGGCGGGGCGCGGGCGCCGTGGCCGAGAGGGGGAAGAGCGCGCCGCCGGGGCGGTCGAGATTGCCGGTGAGCACATTGAGCACGTCCACCAGCCAGTTGGCGAGGGTGCCGTACTCCACGGTGCAGCTGCCGATGCGGCCGTAGACGGCGGCGGTGGGTGCGGCCGCCAGTTCGCGGGCGATCGTGCGGATCTCGCCGGCGTCCATGTCGCACGCGCCGGCGACGGCTTCGGGGGTGAACTCCGCGACGGCCGCCTCGACTTCGCGCAGCTGCTCGACATGGCCTTCGAGCCGGCCGAGGTCGGTCAGCCGCTCCTCGAAGAGGACGTGGGTGAGCGCGGCGAGCAGCAGGGCGTCGGTGCCGGGGCGGATGGGCACATGACGGTCGGCGAGCTGCGCGGTGCGCGTACGGCGGGGGTCGACGACGGTCAGCGTGCCGCCGCGCCTGCGCAGCGCCTTGAGCTTGCCGGGGAAGTCGGCGGCGGTGCAGAGGCTGCCGTTGGACTCCAGCGGGTTGGCGCCGAGCAGCAGCAGATGGTCGGTGCGGTCCAGGTCGGGGACGGGGATGGCGACGGCGTCCCCGAACAGCAGTCCGCTGGAGACGTGCTTGGGCATCTGGTCCAGGGTGCTGGCGGTGAAGAGGTTGCGGCTGCGCAGTACGGAGAGCAGCACCGGCGGGTAGAGCGCGCCGGCCATGGTGTGCACGTTCGGGTTGCCGAGGACCACGCCGACGGCGTTCGCCCCGTGTTCCTCGATCAGCGGCCTGATCCGGGCGGCGATCGCGTCGAAGGCCTCGGCCCAGGTGGCGTCGCGCAGTTCGCCGTCCTTGCGGACGAGCGGGGTGCGCAGCCGGTCGGGGTCGGCGTCGAGTTCTCCGAAGGAGGCGCCCTTGGGGCAGATGAAGCCGCGGCTGAAGACGTCGTCGCGGTCGCCGCGCGCGGAGACGACACGGGTGCCCTCGATGGTGAGGGTGAGACCGCAGGTCGCCTCGCAGAGCGGACAGATCCGCAGGGCGGTGCGTGTCTCTCCGGCCGGTTCGGCGCCGTCGCCGCCCGTCGGTGCGGTACGGGCGGCAGCTGTGCGGGACATGGGCCCTCCCCGGGGCGGCGTCGGTGTCGCTCGGCTCAGGCCGAGCATACCGACCGGTATGCATGGGCGGGAGTCCCTGCGGGGGTCCGGTTACGGGGAGGCGGTTGCCGGGCGGGGGTCCGCGGCCGGGGCCTGTTGCCGGGCGGGGCCCCTTTGCCGGGCGGGGTCCGCGGCGGGGCACTGATGCCGGGCGGGGGTCCGGTTACCGGGAGGCGGCCGGGGCCCTGCCGGGATCGGGTTGCCGTAGTACCGGGCCCGGCTGCCCGGGCACGGGTCCGTGCGGGGGCCGGCTGCCGAGAGACGACCAGGAGCCGGTGGCCGCGCCGCAGCCCCTGCGGGGGCCGGCTGCCGGGCGGGGGTCCGGTTACCGGGAGGCGGTTACCGGGCGAGGGTCCGCGGGCCCCCAATGCCAGGCGGGGGTCCGGTTACCGGGCACGCGTCCGGGCGGGGCCCTGTTGCTGGGCGAGGGCCGGCTGCCGGGCAGGCGTCCGGGCCGGGGCGCCTGGTCGCCGGAAGGCGGCCGGGCCCCTGCCGGGATCGGGTTGCCGTAGTACCGGGCCCGGCTGCCCGGGCACGGGCCCGTGCGGGGGCCGGCTGCCGAGAGACGACCAGGAGCCGGTGGCCGCGCCGCAGCCCCTGCGGGGGCCGGCTGCCGAGAGACGGCCAAGACCCGGTGGCCGGGCACGGGCCCGCGCGAGGGCCGGCTGCCGGGCGGGATTTCTTCGCGCGGCCCGCTGCCGACAGGTGGCCCACGCCCTTGTCGGCGCCCTGAGCCGCACCCCCCAGCCGCCTCAGTCCAGTACCCGCGCCAGATACGACCGCAGCAGCTCCCGCGTCTCCCCCACGATCGCCTCGTCGCCCGACGGGTCCACCCGGAACGCCAGTTGGAGCAGGGCGTCCGCGGCCTCCACCGCGACCAGCGCCGCGCGTCGCAGCACCTCGTCCGGCTCGCGGCCCACCTGCGCCGCCAGCAGCCCGACCAGGCGGTCGGCCACCTGATGGTTCGCGCCGGCCGCCGGGGAGCCCACCGGGATCTGGTTGCCGAAGTCGATCAGCGAGAAGCCGGGGACCGTGCGTTTCATCGCCACGTACTCGCCGAGCACCACATCGAGCAGTCCCCGCCAGTCGCCTCCGGCGAGACCGGTGAGCCGGCCCGCGATGCGGTCCGTATATCTGTCCAGGTTGCGTTCGGCCAACGCGTCGGCGAGGGCACGCTTGTTGCCGAAGAACCGGTAGACCGAACCGATCGGCACCCCCGCCCGCACGGCCACCGCACGCGTCGACAGTTCCTCGTATCCGGTCTCGTCGAGAAGTTCGGCGCAGGCGTCCAGGATCCGGGCGAGCCGCTCGGCGCTCCGCCGCTGCACGGGCTCACGTCGTAGGGGGGCGTGGGACACGCGCTCCATCATGCCGTCCGGATGCCGTTGACGGGGGCGCTCCGCAATCCTACGGTAGTCCATAGGATTCCAGGATTCCTTCAGCACCGGGAGCGGGCGATGAGCGGCATCGAGCAGGCGCGGAAGACGGCCGAGTCCCTGGGGTACTCCCCCGGGTTCGGCAATGAGCACAGCTCGGAGGCCGTGCCGGGCGCACTTCCGCTCGGGCGCAATTCACCGCAGCGGGCCCCCCTCGGGCTGTACGCGGAGCAGCTGAGCGGTTCGGCGTTCACCGAGCCGCGTGTCCACAACCGCCGCTCGTGGCTCTACCGCATCCGCCCCTCGGCGGCCCACCCGCCGTTCGTCCGTGTCGGCAACGGCGGACTGCGCAGCGCGCCGTTCACCGAGACCGTCCCCGACCCCAACCGGCTGCGCTGGAACCCGCTGCCGGAGCCGGCGCCGGGGACCGACTGGCTGGCCGGTCTGTGGACGCTCGGCGGGAACGGCGACACCACCCAGCGCACCGGCATGGCCGTGCACCTCTACCACGCCAACGCGTCGATGACGGACCGGGTGTTCAGCGACGCCGACGGCGAGCTGCTGATCGTCCCCGAGCGCGGTGGCCTGCTGCTGGTCACGGAGTTCGGCATGCTCGCGGCCCGCCCCGGCGAGGTGGCCCTGATCCCGCGCGGCATCCGTTTCCGCGTGGAACTGCTCGACGACAGCGCCCGCGGTTATGTGTGCGAGAACTACGGTCAGCCCTTCCAGCTCCCGGACCTCGGCCCGATCGGCGCCAACGGCCTCGCGAACGCCCGTGACTTCATGGCCCCGGTGGCGTCCTTCGAGGACGTGGAGCGCCCGGTCGAGGTGGTCAACAAGTTCTGCGGCAACCTCTGGGCGGCGACCTACGACCACTCCCCGCTCGACGTGGTCGCCTGGCACGGCAACCACCTGCCGTACGTCTACGACCTGCACCGGTTCAACGTCATCGGCACCATCAGCTACGACCACCCGGACCCGTCGATCTTCACCGTGCTGACCTCGCCGTCCGACACCCCGGGCCTTGCGGGCGTCGACTTCGTGGTCTTCGCACCTCGCTGGCTGGTCGGCGAGAACACCTTCCGGCCGCCCTACTTCCACCGCAACGTGATGAGCGAGTACATGGGCCTGATCGAGGGCGCGTACGACGCGAAGGCGGAGGGCTTCGTGCCCGGCGGCGGCTCGCTGCACAACATGATGTCGGCGCACGGTCCGGACCGGGACACGTTCGACCGGGCGAGCGCGGCCGAGCTCAAGCCGCAGAAGATCGACGACGGGCTGGCGTTCATGTTCGAGACGCGCTGGCCGGTGACCGCGACGGAGCAGGCGGCGGGCGCGGACCATCTGCAGAAGGGCTACGACAACGTGTGGCAGGGTCTTGAGCGCCACTTCAGGTCGTAGTACGGAGATGCCGTGACCTCCTTCGCCCCCGACTCGCTGGTCCTGAACCGCAAGCTGCCGCTGTGGTACCAGGTCTCGCAGTCGCTGCGCGCCTCGATACTCGGCCGGGCGCCCGAGGCGTCGCTGCGGCTGCCCACCGAGGAGCAGCTCGCCGCGCACTACGGCGTGAGCGTGCTGACCATGCGGCAGGCTCTCAAGGAGCTGGAGGCGGAGGGGCTGATCAGCCGGCACCGCCGACGCGGCACCTTCATCGAACCGGGGGCCCGCCGGGGGGCTCCGCGCCGGCTGCTGGGCTCGATCGACGCGATCGTGGCCCAGCAGTCGGGCGAGCGGACGACGATCCTCGGGCACGGTCCCGGTCCGGTGCCCGCCGAACTGGCCGAGTACTTCCCCGACATCGCCGAGGTCGTGACGTACCGCAGGCTGCGCTGCGACGGGGAGAGCGGCGAGCCGACCAACTGGGCGGAGAACGCGGTCCGTCCGGACATCGCGGCCGCGCTGGATCTCGCGGATCTGGAGCGCTGGCCGATGACCAAGGTGCTGCGGGACGCGGTCGGTGTGCGGATCAGCCGGATCACGGACACCGTGGAGGCCCGGCTGGCGGACCCGCGTACGGCGGAGCTGCTGGACGTGCCGCTGCTGAGTCCGATCCTGCACTACACGGGTGTGACGTACGACGGCGACGGCCGGGTGGTGGACGTCGCGCGCATCCACTACCGGGGCGACCGGTTCTCCTTCTCGGTCACCCTCGACGCGGACTGACGTCGGCCTGCTGCGCGTGGATGACTAACATTCCGGCGGTACGCGCCCATGGCGAGGGGGAGGATGTCCGCATGCCGATGCTCGATGCGCTCATGCCGTGGGGCGTGCGGCCTCTGCGGCCGGGACGCTCCTGGGTGATCGCGCCGGACGCCGGGTCCCTGACCGCACGCTGGGACGCGGTGGTGCGGGCGGAGGGGCCCGCGCAGGACGCGCTGTTCGGGTGCACCCGCGCCCGCACCCCCCGGACCGCGGTGGGCCAGCTGCCCGGGCAGGCCGCGGGGACGGGCCGGTTCATCCGTGAGGACGGCCGCTGTCCGGAGCCGGTGCGGATCGCGCACGGCGCCTTCGACGAACAGTGGCTGATCCCCGACCACCGTCTCCTCGACGTCGCCCGCCCCGAGCTGTGGCGGGTCGCCGACGACCGGCAGATCTTCGCCGTCGAACAGGGCTGGACCGGGGACGCATCGGGCCCGGCCGTGCTGATGTCCGCGCTGCTTCCCGACGGCTACTCCCCCGCGGGACGGCCCGGCCGCATCCGGCCGCTGTACCGGCGTCCGGGCGGCGACGAGCCCAATCTCGCGCCCGGTCTGCTGCCCCTTCTGGAAAGCCACTACGGGCGGACGGTCGCCCCCGAGGACGTGCTCGCCTGGATCGCCGCGGCGGCCGAGCCCTCACCCGCCGGCTGCCTCGTCCCGCTGCCCGCCGATCCCGAGGTCTGGCTCACGGGCGTGGACCTGGGGCGGACCCTGCTCGACATCCAGCTCCGCGGCGCGCGCGGCGGCGCGAAGCCCCGGCTGCCGGGCGGGCGGCGCCCCTATGTCCGTGCCGCCGTGCCCGCCCGCCCCGACGCGATCGCGTACGACGCCGAGGAGGAGGTGCTGAGCGTCGGCGAGGGACGCATCTCCCCGGTGCCGCCCGCCGCCTGGGACGTAAATGTCGGCGGTACCCGGGTGCTGGAGGCCTGGTTCGCACGCCGGACCACCCAGCCCGAGCCCGGCACCCTGGAGGCGATCCGGCCCGGCGCCTGGCCGCAGGAGTGGACCTCGGAACTGCTGGAGCTGATCACCGTCCTCGCCCTGCTCGGTGAACTGACCGAACAGCGGGCCGAGTTGAAGGCCGGTACCGAGATCACCGACGTCGGGGGCGTGCTGCCGCCGCCGGACAGGGCCCGTCGGCCCGCGTCCGTACTCGACCACCACGAGGAAGGCCCGGAGGGCCAGTTCGCCCTGCTCTGACCGCGGCCACCGGTGCACTCCGCGTCGGCCGGGCGGTCGCGCACCCGCCCGCCGAGATGACAGATGCCCTGCGTACGCGATAGGTACGGCTGTCATGAGCACTCAGCCACTGCCGCTCGACGGGGTCACCGTCGTCGCCGTCGAGCAGGCCGTATCGGCCCCGTTCGCCACCCGCCAGCTCGCCGACCTCGGCGCCCGTGTCATCAAGATCGAGCGTCCGGACGGCGGCGACTTCGCCCGCGACTACGACACGGCCGCCCATGGACTCGCCTCTCACTTCGTGTGGTGCAACTACGGCAAGGAGTCCATCGCCGTCGACCTCAAGGACCCGCGCGGGCTGGAGATCGTGCAGCGGCTCGTCGCGGACGCCGACGTGTTCGTGCAGAACCTCGCCCAGGGCGCGGCCGCCCGGCTCGGCCTGGACGCGGCCACCCTGTGCGCCGCCCACCCCCGGCTGGTCGCCGTGGACATCTCGGGCTACGGCGCGGAGGGCCCGTACGCCCACAAACGGGCCTACGACATGCTCGTGCAGTGCGAGGCCGGCCTGGTCTCCGTCACCGGGACCGCCGAACGGCCGGTGAAGGCCGGCATTCCGGCGGCCGACATCGCCGCCGCCATGTACGCCTTCTCCGGGGTGCTGGCCGCGCTGCTGCGCCGGGGCGTCTCGGGCCGCGGCGGACCGGTGGAGATCTCGATGCTGGAGTCCCTCGCCGAGTGGATGGGACATCCGCTGCACTACGGGATGCACGGCGGTCAGCCTCCGGCGCGCACGGGCCTCGCACATGCCGTCATCGCACCGTACGACGCCTACACCACCGCGGACGGCGGGCAGGTGCTGCTGTCGGTGCAGAACGACCGGGAATGGCGGCGGCTGGCCGAACAGGTGCTGGAACTGCCCGGCCTGGGCACCGATCCGCACTTCGCCACCAATACGGCCCGTACGGCGAATCGCGTGCGGACGGACGCGGCGGTGGGCCTGGCACTCGGGAAACTGGGCACCCAGGAGGCCGTCGACCGGCTGGAGGCCGCGGGCATCGCCTGCGCGCGGCTCAACGATGTGACGGATGTGGCCGGACATCCGCAGCTCGCGGCGCGTGACCGGTGGCGGGAGGTCGGTTCACCGGTCGGTCCGCTGAAGGCACTGCTTCCGCCGATCACCCTGCCGGGTGGACCGGAGGTACCGATGGGTGCGGTCCCCGCGCTCGGCGAGCACACCGACGCGCTGCTGAGGTCCCTGGGAATGACGGACGAGGGGACAGCAGCGCTGCGCCGGGACGGTGTGGTCGCCTGAGCGCGCGGTCGCGGGGTCGCGATGCGAAGGCGGCCGGATCAGCTCCGGCTGCCGAACAGCGAGCGGCGCAGCCTGCGCAGGGGCGCGAAGAGCGAGACGCGCGCGCTCTTGCTCCTGCGGCTGTGCGCCACATCACGCGTGGTGAGCTCGCGCATCAGCGATGTCGCCTCGACCGTCTCGCGCTGCGGGACGGCAGGGCCGCCCAGCACCGAAAGATGCCGGTCGAGACGCGAACTGGTCGCGCTGCTCCCACATGTGATGGCAGGCACTCGTGCCCTGCTCCGCACTGCTATCTGATCCATGTCACTCCCCACCCGTACGACGCACCCGGCCCGGGCAGGTTAACCCTATCGCCCCGGCATCACACTCGTGTATCCCGGGCGCAGGATTCACCACACCTGTACGCGAGTTGACGACCACTCACCGAATCCATGAGTTTCCAGGGCGAGTTGGACACTTTCGAATCTCCACCAATCCATCCGTCGCGCGGCCCCGAATGGCACGCGCAAGGCAACCGAACCTCGTTGCTCAGAACGGACGGACGCAATGACCGCAATCAACAGGAGCGGGTGGGGGCCCGGAACTTTCCGGGGGCGCAGGAGTCTCGCCGCGCTCACCTGTGGTGCTCTGGCTGCCGGGGCGCTCGCCGCCGGCGGCGTGGCCGCACTGACGCCGGAGGCGGCCAGCGCCTCCAGTCACCGGGAGGCCCCGCTGATCTCGGGCCAGCCCCAGTTCGACAACACCGACGTGTACGCCTTCGTCAGCCCGGACAAGCCGGACACGACGACGCTGGTGGCCAACTGGCTGCCGTTCGAGGACCCGGCGGGCGGCCCGAACTTCTACAAGTTCGCCACCGACGCCCAGTACGACATCCACATCGACAGCAACGGCGACGCGCAGGGCGATTTGCTCTACCGCTGGACGTTCAAGGAACACCTGAAGAACGACAAGACGTTCCTCTACAACACCGGTCCCGTCACCAGCCTCGACGACCCGGACCTCAACTTCACGCAGACGTACGACATCGACCTGCTGCGCCTGAAGGACCAGAAGGTCGCCTCCACCCACAAGATCGCGGACGACGTCCCGGTGGCGCCGTCCAACGTGGGCAAGGCGTCCATGCCGGACTACAGCGTGCTGCGCAAGCAGGCGGTGCACCAGCTGCCGAGCGGTCTCACCACCTTCGCCGGCCAGGCCGACGACCCGTTCTTCCTGGATCTGCGGGTCTTCGACCTGCTGTACGGCGGTGACCTCTCCGAGGTCGGCAACGACACGCTCAAGGGCTACAACGTCAACACCCTCGCGCTCCAGGTGCCGACGCACTACATACAGCAGTCGGCCGAACAGCCGGTCGTCGGCATCTGGTCGACGACCCAGCGCAAGAGCGCGAGCGGCCACTGGACCCAGGTCTCGCGACTCGGGATGCCGCTGGTCAACGAGGTCGTCCTGCCCCTCAAGGACAAGGACAAGTTCAACGCGTCCTCGCCGTGGAACGACGCCGACTTCCTGCCGTCGGTGACCAACCCGGAGCTGCCCAAGCTGATCGAGGGCATCTACAAGATCAAGGCTCCGGCCGAACCGCGCAACGACCTCGTGTCGGTCTTCCTGACCGGTGTGAAGGACCTCAACCAGCCGCCCGGGGTGAAGCCCGCGGAGGCCCTGCGGCTGAACACGTCCATCAAGCCCACGGCCGAGCCGAAGAGGCTGGGTGTGCTCGACGGTGACAACGCCGGCTTCCCCAACGGCCGCAGGCTGACCGACGACGTCCTGGACATCGCGCTCCAGGTCGTCGAGGGCGAACTCGTCGGCTCGAAGAACGACCTGGGCGACGCGGTCGACGCCAACGACGCGAAGTTCGAGGCGAGTTTCCCCTATGTCGCGCTGCCGACCGCGGGCTCGCGCGGCCCCACGGCCGAGGGCGCCACGGCGCGCAACGCACTGAACGGCGGAGCGGGCCTGTCGTCCTCCTCCGACGACAACAGGACCCTGCTGATCGCCTCCGCGGGCGGCGCCGTCGCGGGTGTGCTGCTGATCGCCACGGCCCTGACCTGGTGGCGCAGGCGCCGGCGGACGACGAGCTACATCTAGGCGCGCCGAGCCCCGAGCCGCCCTTCGAGACGGGGGCCGGGCACGCCGTGCCCGCCCCCGTCCGCTCCACCGATCAGATCAGGGCCCCGTTCACCGGGCCCGGCCCCGAGAGGACCGAAGATGTCTCAGCAGACCAGCGAAGCCCCCCAGGCACCCCGGGGCGGCCTCCGGCGGCGGTTGGCCGTCGGGCTGGGAGCCGTCGGGGTGGCGCTGGCGATCAGCGCGGGCGCCGTCGTGCTGGGCGGCGACGGGCAGGAGCCGGCGGCACCCCTCGGCGGCGCCGCCGTCATCGGGGCGGACGTACGGGCCCTCGAAACACATCTGAAGAGCCGGCCCAAGGACGACCGGGGCTGGGCGACGCTCGGTTCGGCCCGTGTCGAGGAGGCACGGACCTCCGGCGACCCGGCCGGCTACCCACGTGCCGCCGACGCCTTCGAACGGTCGCTGAAGCTGCGGCGCGAGGGCAATGACGCGGCCCTCGCCGGACGGGCCGCGCTGGCGGCCGCCCGGCACGACTTCACCGGCGCACTGCGGGACGCCGGGCAGGCGCTGGCGGTCAATCCGTACAGCGAACAGGCGCTGGCGGTGCGCATCGACTCGCTCGTCGAACTCGGCCGCTACGACCAGGCGTTGAAGGCTGCCGAGGAGGCGGACCTCAAGCGTCCCGGCATACCGGCCTTCACACGTCTCGCCTATGTGCTCGAACTGCGCGGCGACACCAAGGGCGCGAGCCGCGTCCTCACCCTGGCCATGACGTCCGCCACCGCCCCCGGCGACATCGCCTACGTCGCCACCGCACTCGGCCAGCTCACCTGGTCCCAGGGGCAGTACGACACGGCGCTGAAGCACTGCGCCACGGCGCTGCGCGCCGAGCCGAGGAACATCGCGGCGCTGGAATGCCGGGCCCGGACGCACGCGGCCCAGGGGAAGACGGCCGAGGCGATCCGTGAGTACGAGGCGATCGTCGCCCGCTACCCGCTCCCCGGCCAACTCGTCGCGCTCGGCGAGCTGTACGAGGCCGCGGGGAAGGACGCCGAGGCCCGCCGGCAGTACGCGCTGATCGGCACCTGGACGTCGCTCGCCCGCGCGGGCGGGGTGAACCCGGATCTGGACACGGCGCTCGCCGCCGCCGACCACGGTGACAAGGCGGTCGCCCTCAAGGCCGCGCAGGCCGAATGGCAGCGGCGCAGGACCGTGCACACGGCCGACGCGCTCGGCTGGGCGCTGTACCGCAACGGCCGTGCGAAGGACGCGCTGCCGTACGCCCGCAAGGCCACGGCGACCGGCTACCGCAACGCCGCGTTCCTCTACCACCTGGGGATGGTCGAGCAGGCGGCCGGTGCGAAGGCGCCCGCCCGCCGCTCCCTCACCCGGGCCCTCTCGCTCAACCCCGGTTTCTCGCCGCTCGCTCCGGCCGAGATCCGGCGCACCCTGAAGAACAGCGCCAAGGAGACGTCATGAGCACGGTGAGCAGGGCAAGGACCCTGAGGAAGCGCATCGCCGTCGTCGGCACGCTGGTCGCCGGACTGTTCCTCGTCTTCGCGGGGACGGCGGCCGCCCACCCGCTCGGCAACTTCACCGTCAACCGTTACGACGGACTGGTCGTCGCCCGGGGCGAGTTGCGGGTCGACCACGTCGAGGATCTGGCGGAGATCCCGACCGCCCAGATCGATCCGGGTGTGCGGACGCCCGCGAAGCTTCCCGGCTGGGCGGCTGCGCGCTGCGCGACCGCGGCGCGCGAAGCCCGCGCGGAGGTGAACGGCCGCGCGGTGGCGCTCAGGGCCGGCGCGAGCCGGGCCGACATACGCCCCGGGCAGGCCGGTCTGGCGACGCTGCGGCTGGAGTGCGAACTGACGGCCGCTCTGCCGGACGGCGAAGCGGCCGTCTCCTTCCGGGCTCCGGGCGGCGACGGGGGGCCGGGCTGGCGTGAGGTCACGGCGCGCGGCGACCGGATGACGCTCGCGGAGTCCGACGTGCCGCGGGAATCGCTGTCCCGGCGGTTGTCCGAGTACCCCGAGGACCGGCTGGCCTCTCCCCCCGACCGTACGAAGGCCGCGCTCGAGGTGGTGCCCGGTGGCCCCGCCCTGGCCTCCGACGGTGACGAGGAGGGCGCGGGCCCCGCCTCCGTACTGCCGCGTGGCGCGGACCGGTGGACGCAGGCCCTGACCGGGCTGGTCGAGCGGCGCGATCTCACCCTGCCGTTCGCCGCCCTCGCTCTGGCGACGGCGATCGCGCTGGGCGCCATGCACGCGCTTGCTCCCGGCCACGGCAAGACCCTGATGGCCGCCGCGGCAGCGGCCGGCGGGCGCAACTCGGTACGTGAGGTACTCACACTCGGCATCTCGGTCACCGTCACCCACACCCTCGGGGTGTTCGCGCTGGGGGCGCTGGTGGCGGCGGGCTCGGCGGCGGCGCCGTCGGTCGTCGCCTGGCTGGGTGTGGCGAGCGGCGCGCTCGTCGCGCTGGCCGGGGCCGCGCTCGTCCTGCGGGCATGGCGTCGCCGTGGCCGACCGCACCACCACCATCACCACGGTCACGGACATGACCACGGACATGCGCACGGACACGACCACCACGGGGACGGGCACTCGCACGGCCACGCGCATCACGGCCACGGCCACTCCCATGACCACCACGGCCACCCGCACAGCCTGCCGGGCGAGAAGCGGCGCGGGCTGCGCGGCACCCTGCTCCTCGGGTTCGCCGGGGGCATGGTGCCGAGCCCCTCCGCCGTCGTCGTCCTCGTCGGCGCGGCCGCCCTCGGCCATGCCTGGTTCGGCTTCCTGCTCGTCCTCGCCTACGGCGCGGGTCTCGCCCTGACGCTGGCCGCCGCCGGATTCCTCGTCGTGCGAGTCGGCGCGGGAGCGGCGAAGCGCCTCGCGGAACGCAAACGCCGCGGTGGCAGGGTCCTCGCCCTCGCACATCGGGCCGCTCCCCTCGGTACGGCGTTCGTGGTGTTCGTCCTGGGATGCGGATTGGTGTTCAGGGGGGCCGCAGCGGCCTGGAGTTGAGCTAGCTTTGAGTGGTTTCCACCGAGATGCCGTGCTGCAACGGATGGGGGCTCGCGTGCCCGAGAATCAACTGATCGCCGGGCGTTACCGACTGCTGAGCCCTCTGGGCGAAGGCGGTATGGGTGTGGTGTGGCGCGCCCGCGACGAGGTGCTGGCCCGCGAGGTCGCGGTCAAGGAGGTGCGGGCGCCCGCCGGTCTGGGCACCACGGACGAGCGTCGGCTCTACCAGCGCCTGGAGCGGGAGGCGTGGGCCGCGGGCCGGATCTCGCACCGCAATGTGGTCACCGTCTACGACGTGGCCACCGAGGACGGCCGCCCGTGGATCGTGATGGAACTGGTCCGCGGGCTCGCCCTGTCCGACGTCCTGGAGGCGGAGGGCCCGCTCACCCCGCAGCGTGCGGCCCACGTCGGCGCCGAGGTGCTCGCCGCGCTGCGCGCCGCGCACGAGGCGGGCGTACTGCATCGCGATGTGAAGCCGGGAAACGTCCTCGTCGCCAACGACGGACGGGTGGTGCTCACCGACTTCGGCATCGCCACGGTCGAGGGCACCTCCAACCTCACGATGACGGGCGAGCTCATCGGCTCACCCGAATTCCTCGCACCCGAGCGGGCACTCGGCCGCAACCCGGGTCCCGAGTCCGACCTCTGGTCCCTCGGCGTCCTGCTGTACGCGGCCGTCGAGGGCATCACCCCGTTCCGCCAGAACACTCCGCTGAACACCCTGCGGGCCGTAGTGGACGAGGAGTTGCCGCCTCCGCGCCGGGCCGCTGAGCTGACACCGGTGATCGCCGGGCTGCTGCGCAAGGACCCGGCGGACCGGCTCCCGGCGGACGAGGCCGAGCGGATGCTACGGGTGGTGGGCGCGGGCGGGACGGCGCGGACGTCCGTACCGCCGGTGTCGGGTCCGTACAGCCCCACGATGACGTCCACATCACCGGGCACTCCCCCGCCCACCGGACCGGGACGGCCCGTGCCGACGATGGCGGGCATGGCGGCCACGGCGCCGACTCCCGCTCCGCGGCAGGGACATCCCCGTCGGGCGAAGGTGGCACTGGCCGCGGGCATCGCGGTTCTGCTGCTCGCCGCCGGCGGTCTGGCCTGGGCACTGGCCGGTAACGACAAGGGCAACGGCACGAACGCGGGCGACGACGGGGGCGGCACCGAAACTCCCGGCGCTGCGACCGCGGGTACCGCCGGCACCGGCAGTTCGCCCGACGCCACCGGTGGCGACACCGGCACGGAGACGGACGACGGCGGGAGCGGCGGCGACGGCGGTGCGACGGGAGGCAACGGCGCGTCGACGCACGACCGTCCGCAGACCGTCTCGGTCCACATCAGCACCGTGCACGACAGCTATTCGGGCACCTGCCCGCCGCCGGAAGCGGAGGCTCCGGCCTTCCGGGCGACCATCACGGTGGGCCGGGTGCCCGCCGCCGTCGAGTACCGCTGGGCCACCGAGAGCGGCAAGGGCTCCGACACGGGCTGGAAGACCCTGCGGTTCGGTTCGGGGGACGGAAAGCAGCGGGACGTCAACCACGTCGAACGGAACCACCGGAACTACGCGGAGGGCGACACGTACCACGACCGGATCCGGGTGGAGATCCGGAAACCGGTCGAGGCACGGTCCGGTTGGGTCGACTTCTCGGTCAGCTGCGACGAGGAGTCCCCGTCGGGCGGGGACTCCTCGCCGGACGGGGACTCCTACTCGCCCGGGACCGGAGGCGGCGCGGACGTGGCGGACCCGGCTGACCCGGTGGACAGCGCGGCTGCCGCGGCCGGACGGACCGGGCTCACACGCGAGAGGTGAAGCTGGGCAGATAGCCGCCGGACTGCCCGGCGGCGGTGGGGTGGTACGACTCGCCGATGTTGAGCCAGTTCACGCTGTGCAGCCACGCCGAGCCGGAGCAGATCTCGTGTCCGGTGAAGGCGGGGACGACGTCGGCGAAGTCGTAGCCGTGGTTCGCTGCGCGCTTCGCGATGGCGGCGTTGAGGTAGTCGGCGGCCGAGTTGATCGCGGACCGTTCGTTCTCGCTGAGGCCGGCGAGGCAGCTGCCGCCCAGCTTGTAGAAGCGGGGGTAGCCGAGGACGACGACCTGGGCCGAAGGGGCCCGGGAGCTGATGGCCGTGTACACGGAGTCGAGTTGTCCGGGCAGGGTCGTGTTGACGTACGAGCGGGCCTGGTTGATGCGGTTGATGCAGGTGGCCTCCGACTGGAGGACACAGGTGGTCATCACGTCGGAGAAGCCGGCGTCGTTGCCGCCGATGGTGATGGAGACCAGATCGGTGGCGGAGTTGAGGGGGGCGAGCTGGCCGGAGAGAACATCACCCGTACGAGCGCCCGAGCAAGCGGTGAACGCGAACGACGAGGGTGAATGGGCGGCGGCCCAGAGCTTGGGGTAGGCGCGGGTGCTGCGCTTGCAGTTGCCGCTGGCGCTGTCGTAGCTGCCGGCTCCGACTCCGGATGAGTAGGAGTCGCCCAGCGCCACGTAGTCAAGGGCGAGGGCTCGGTCATGGGCCTGCGCCTGGCCCGCTCCGGTGAGAGCGAGAACGGCGCCGAGGAGGAGTGAGGATGAGAATGCCGCGATTCGGGACAGTTTCATGGAACCTCCCTTTAGCAGGATCTCTGCCTCAACTTTCGTAGCAGGGCCCATACTTCACCGGAAGTGTCCATGCCAAAAATTCCTATGGTCGTCTTGACGCCACCAGACGTGCTGGTCAGCATGAGGGCGTCGCATCCGACGCCTGGGGGGGTTGAGTCGGCCATGCAGACCATCAAGAACAAGCCACCACCGGCCGCGTCGGATCTCCTGTCGGTGGCCGCCGGCGCGGCGTTCGCCGTGTCGGGTGTCGGCGTCGTGCTGGCCCTCGCGGACGTCCAGTCGCCATTGCGCGCGCCGTTCGTGCTCTTCTTCCTCTTCGCGGGGCCCGCCTGCGGGCTGTTCGCCGCACTGTCCGGATTCGACCCCGCCGTCCGTGCGGCCGTCGCCGCCGCCGGAGCCGTCGGCATCGGCCTGCTCGCCGCCCTGCCGGCCTCGTCCCTGCACATCCTCGACGTCGGCGGTGGGGTCGTCGCCGTCGCGGTGATCACCGCCCTGCTGTTCCTGTGGGCGCCCGCGCGCCGAATGCGGAATCCGGGGTCCGGCACACCTAGTGATCAATTCCTGAAAGCGATCAAGAAAATTCGATCAGGAAGCGCTGCGTTCTCCATCCGATTCGGGGCCAAAAAGTAAAAAAGCGAGACCGGGGTCCAGGTCTTGCCATACAGTCCTAATCATCAATACCGTCGTACATCCACCCGCAACGGTCCATCACGCAAGCGGCACTAGGGGAGGGCTCAAGCGTCGCGATGGCTTCGAAGCGGGAGGCGCGGTAGGGGGGTGCCGTGCTCGGTTTTCGTGCTCTTAACCGAGTCGTAATGCCGCGCGGCCAGTTCTGCAACTCACCCAAAGGTACGGAGGGTTATTCGGCATTGGCGGGTGAGAAGTAAACCCCCCTTTCAAACCGGACACTCATCCGGATCGCCCGTGGGGCGGGCGGTCCACCGGTGGAGAGGGAAAACTGCATCATGAGCTCAGTCCTGCACCCGGCCGCTCCGGGGCAAGATCCGTCGGTGAACGAAGTGAGCCGTATATCTGCCGTCTACCGGCCGATCTCGTCCCATCTCGCCATCACACCGCCGGTCAGCGTCGTGATTCCCGCAATGAACGAGGCGGAGAATCTGCCGTACGTCTTCAAGACACTTCCGCACTGGATTCACGAAGTCGTGCTGGTCGACGGCAATTCCAGTGACAACACCGTCGAGGTCGCCCGCGAACTGTGGCCGGACGTCAAGGTCGTCAAACAGGCCGGCAAGGGCAAAGGGGATGCCCTGATCAGCGGATTCGCCGCCTGCACCGGCGACATCATCGTCATGGTCGACGCGGACGGTTCGGCCGACGGAAACGAGATCGTCTCCTATGTCTCGGCGCTCGTCTCGGGAGCCGACTTCGCCAAGGGTTCGCGTTTCGCCAACGGCGGCGGCACCGACGACATGACACCGATCCGCAAGCTCGGCAACCGGATTCTGTGCGCCGTCGTCAACGCCAAGTTCGGGGCGAGATACACCGACCTCTGCTACGGCTACAACGCCTTCTGGAAACACTGCCTCGGCGACATCGACCTCGACTGCACCGGGTTCGAGATCGAGACCCTGATGAACATCCGCGTCGTCAAGGCCGGCCTGCGGGTCCAGGAGGTTCCCAGCCACGAGTACCTGCGCATCCACGGCGTCAGTAATCTGCGCGCCGTCCGGGACGGCCTGCGTGTGCTCAAGGTGATCCTCAAGGAGAAGGGCGCGCGCCGCGCCCAGCGCACCCGCCACGCGGCGGCGCCCGACGTGACGGTCCCCCGGGGAGAGACGTCTTGAGCGACCGCCGGTTCTCGGTGGTGATCTGCGTCTACACCGAGGACCGCTGGGAGGACATCCTCGCGGCCGTCGACTCGGTGCGGACGCAGTCGCTGCCGGCTCTCGAGACGCTGCTCGTGGTGGACCACAATCCCGCCCTGCTCGCCCGGCTCCGGGAGGAGTACAAGGAGTTCGGCGCGCACGGCGGGTCCGCCGCGGAAGATGAGGAGGTGCGGGTGCTCGCCAACGCGGGCCCCCGCGGCCTCTCCGCGGGCCGCAACACCGGCATCGCCGTGGCCCGCGGTGAGTTCGTCGCCTTCCTCGACGACGACGCCGTGGCCGAGCGCGACTGGCTGCGGTACTTCGCCGAGGGGTACGAAGACCCGCGGGTGATGGCGGTCGGCGGCCGGACCACGGCCGCCTGGGCGTCGGGACGCAGGCCGCGGTGGTTCCCAGAGGAGTTCGACTGGGTCGTCGGCTGCACCTACCGCGGGCTGCCGCCGGGCAAGGTGCGGGTCCGCAATGTGCTGGGCGGCAACGCCTCGTTCCGGCGCAGCGCGTTCGACGCCTCCGGCGGCTTCGCCACCGGCATCGGCCGCGACGGCGACAAACGGCCGCTGGGCTGCGAGGAGACCGAACTGTGCATCCGGCTCGCCGAAGCGCTGCCGGAAGCGGTCCTCCTCATCGACGACCGCGCGGTCATCCACCACAAGGTCCCGGCCGTCCGGGAACGGTTCGCCTACTTCCGTACCCGCTCCTACGCCGAGGGGCTTTCCAAGGCACTGGTGGCCCGGAGTGTGGGCGCGGACAAGGGGCTGGAGTCCGAACGCCGCTACACCACACGGGTTCTGCCCGCGGGAGTGGTGCGCGGACTGAGGGACGCGGTGCTCGGCCGGCCGGGTGGCGCGGGCCGGGCCGGCGCGATCGTCGCCGGTGTCGCGGCGGCTGCCGGCGGCTATGCGGTGGGCAGCGCCCGGGCCCGCCGCGGCGGGGTCACCTTCTCGTCGGGCCCGATCGCGCCCGTGCCGGACGGGTCGCCGGTGCCGGACACTTCGCTCGCGGCGCCCGTACCGTCCGAGTCACCCACGTCGTCCGTGTCCACGGCCTCCACGGCCTCCACGGCAGGAGGTCACAGCGGTTGAACCGACCCGTCCCCATCCTGATGTACCACGCCGTCGCGCACCGGCCGTCCGAGGAGACGCTCGGTCTCTCGGTCACCCCCGACGCCTTCGCCGAGCAGCTCGATCTGCTCGACAAGCGCGGGTTCACGCCGGTGACGACGTCGGAGCTGGCCGGTGCCTGGCGGTCGGGCGGCAGCCGTCCGCTGCCGCACCGGCCGGTGCTGATCACCTTCGACGACGGCTACGAGGGCGTGCACCGGCACGCCCTTCCCGTCCTCGCCGGACACGGATTCACCTCGACGCTGTTCGTCTCGACCGGCTGGCTGCGCGGTGAACACGACGAGGGCGGCGCGCTCGACACGATGCTCGACTGGGACCAGGTGCGTGAACTGGCCGCCGCGGGCACGGAGATCGGCGGCCACACCCACACCCATCCCCAGATGGACCAGCTCGACGACGAGCGGCTGCGGTACGAGACCGTCCGCTGCCGCGACATCATCGCCGGTGAACTGGGCGAGCCGCCCGTCTCCTTCGCCTACCCCTACGGCTACTCCAGCCGCCGGGTACGGCGGACGGTCCGGGAGGCGGGCTTCACCCAGTCGCTCGCCGTGGGCAACGCACTCGCCCGCCGCGCCCAGGGCCCGTACGCCCTGGAACGCGTGACCGTACGGCGCAGCACGGACATCTCGGAGTTCGAGCAGTTGATCGAAGGGCGGGCCGTCGCCAGGAACTTCGCCAGGGACCGTGCCCTCACCAAGGGGTACGCCGTCGTGCGCAGGACACGCCGGGCCGTGACACTGCTCCGGGAGGCCCGCACCTGATGCCACCACCGGGCGCGGCCCCACCGGAACGCGCCACCGGTCAAAACACCGTGCGCGGACAGGTTCGGTGACGGATCATGGGCCCCATGTCCGCACAGCCTCAAGACGCACTGCCGATCCGGCTCAACGTCGACGACAGCGATTCGCCGTCGGATGTCGTCGACGCGCTGTTCCTCGGCCGTTTCGCGACGGGCGAGCAGCCGCACTCCCACAGCTCCTCCATCGACCGCGTCAAGTCCGGGGCCACACTGCTGCCGCCGTCGGCCACCGTGCTGCGCTCGGCCCGCGACGACGACCGCAGTGCCGTGCTCGCCGAGGGCGAGGGCTGGACCCTGCTGGTGTCCCGCTGGAACCGCGGGGCCGATGTCACGGTGACGGCGGTCAGCGAGGAGCTGGCGGAGAAGATCCTCAAGGCGACGACGGACGGCGCGGAGGACGAACCCGAGCCGCAGCCGGAGAACGTGACGATGGGGTTCTGGTACGTCTCCCCGCGGCGCGGCCCGCACCGCACGACCCGCCAGATCGCCGCCGGCACCTGGGAAGAGGTGCGGTCCAACTACACGGCGCCGGTGGCCGACGCGATGGACCGGCTGATGAAGGTGACGCCCGACGACATCGCGGGCCGGCTGCTTCTGCTGCACGGCCCGCCGGGTACGGGCAAGACGTCCGCGCTGCGCACGCTGGCCCGGTCCTGGCGGGACTGGTGCCAGGTCGACTGCGTACTGGACCCGGAGCGGCTGTTCAACGACGTCGGCTATCTGATGGACATCGCGATCGGCGAGGACGACGGCACCGCCAAGGGACGCTGGCGGCTGCTGCTCCTGGAGGACTGCGACGAGCTGATCCGCGGCGAGGCCAAGCACACGGCGGGCCAGGCACTGTCCCGGCTGCTCAACCTCACCGACGGGCTGCTCGGACAGGGCCGGAACGTCCTGGTGGGTGTGACGACCAACGAGGACCTGGAGCGCCTCCACCCGGCGGTGGTCCGCCCGGGTCGCTGTCTGGCCCGCATCGAGGTGGGCTCGCTGACCCGCACGGAGGCGGTGAACTGGCTGGGCACGGAGGAGGGCGTGGGCCGCGAGGGCGCGACCCTGGCCGAGCTGTACGCCCTGCGCCGCGGCCACAGCCCGGCGTCGGTCCCGAACCAGCAGGGCGTGGACGCGGGGCTGTACCTCTAGGGGCGGCGTCCCGGACCGACGTCGCGACCGGTATACCGGACCGGCCTCGCGGCCCCGGCCTCCCGACCGGCATCCCGACCAGCGTCCCGGACCGGCCTCCCGACCGGCATCCCGGACCGGCCCCGCGGCCCCCGGCCTCCCGACCGGCCTCCGGACCGGCCTCGCGGAGATTTCCGGGCGCGCCGCCGCGGACCTCAGGTGCCGTACGCCGCGCGCAGCGCGTCCGAGACGGCGGCCTCCGCAGCCGCCCGCGTCAGTCCGAGGCGCCGTGCCTCCGCCGCGTACTCCCCCGCCGCCACGGCGGCCCGCCGCTCGGCGGCGTCCCCCGCAGCCGCCACGAACGTCCCGTTCCGCCCGCGCGTCTCGATCACCCCGTCCCCCTCCAGCGCGCGGTACGCCTTGGCGACCGTGTTCGCCGCCAGCCCCAGCTCCTCCGCCAGCCCGCGCACGGTGGGCAGCTTGTACCCGACAGGCAGCCGCCCGGACCGGGCCCGGGCGGAAATCTGCGCGCGCAGTTGTTCGTACGGGGCGGTCGCGGAGTCCGCGTCGATGGCGATCTTCAAGGTCACCCTTCCGATTCTCCCCCACCGGCGGAAATTGGGAGGCGACACGTCCGGGCGCGCGCGTAGCGTCGGCGACCATGACTGTGATCGTCCGTGATTTCCGCCGCGAGGACGCACCCGCTGTGTGCCGGGTGGCGCGTACCGTGCTGCCGTACGAGGTGACGACACCCGAGGCCGTCCTGTTCGACGTGGAGAGGGCCAACCCCGCGAAGCACCACCGGCTGTTGGTCGCCGAGCGGGACGGGGAGATCGTCGGCACGGCTTCGGCGGGCGTGGCGTACGACGCGACGGAGCCGGGGGTGTCGTCCGTCGCGCCCTTGGTCCTGCCCGGGCACCGTCGTCATGGCGTCGGGGGCCTGTTGTTGCGCACCGCCGAGGAGCATCTGGCCGGCGTCGGCGCGGCGACCGCGTACGCCTGGGTGGCCGACGAACCCGCCTCGCGCGCCTTCGCCGAGCACCGCGGCTACCGGCCGTCCCGCTCGGCGCACTTCCAGCGGCTGGACCTGGCGAACGGCACACTGCCGCCCCCGCCCCCGCTGCCGGCGGGCGTCGAGCTGCGTACGGTCGCGGACTTCGCGGCCGACCCGCGGCCGATGTTCCGGGCCGACGCGGAGACCACGTCCGACGAGCCGGGTGACATCTCCGTCGACTTCGACGACTACGACGACTGGCTCAACCACACCTGGCACCATCCGCTGCTCGACCACGAGCTCAGCACGGTCGTGATGGTGGACGGCGAGGTCGCCGCGTTCACCGCCGCCCAGTCGGACGGCGGTACGCGCTATCTCTCCGGCATGACCGGCACGCTGCGCGCCCACCGCGGGCGCGGTTTCGCCAAGCTCGCCAAGTCCGACTCGCTGCGCAGAGCCCGGGCCGCGGGCTACACGGAGGCGTTCACCAGCAACGACGCCGACAACGGACCGATGCTGGCGGTCAACACCTGGTTCGGCTACGAGATCTGTGCGACGGAGGTACGCCATGCCCGCAGCCTCGGTTGAGGTACGGCTCGTCAAGGCGGGCGCCACCAAGATCCGTTACCCGGCGGACCTGATCGCCGACGACGGCACCCATCTCGTGGTCCGCGCGGCCTGGGCGTCCGGCGGAGTGCGTGACTTCGGCTTCGTCCGCTTCGAGCCGGGCGACGTCTTCACCGAGCACTACTGGCGCGACCGGTGGTACGCGGTGAAGGAGGTCCGCACCGGCGACGGCACCTTCAAGGGCTGGTACTGCGATGTGACCAGGCCCGCGCGGCTCGTGGACGGCGAGCTGAGCGTGGAGGACCTGGATCTCGATCTGTGGGTGTCGGCCGACGGATCGGCGATTCTGCGGCTGGACGAGGACGAGTTCGCCGACAGCGGGCTCGCCGGGCGCGATCCCGAGGCCGCCGCGCAGGCGGTCAGGGCGCTCGATGAGCTCGAACTCCTCGCCCGGCAGGGCGCCTTGGCCGAGCTGTCGGCCCGGTACGGCGAGGTGTAGCCGGCGATGCGCCCCGCCCGTCACCGTTGACACGGCCGAGGGCGGGGCGCATCCGTTCCGTCATGCCGCGGTGCGACCGCGTCCGGGGATCACCTTCCTGATCAGCGGCCACGCCAGCAGGATCACGATCACGGCGTACACCGTCACCGAGAACGGCGTGTCGACCAGGCCGCTCACACTGCCGTCGCTGATCTGGAGCGCGCGCCGCAGTTGCTGTTCGGCGGCCGGGCCGAGGATCACACCGATCACCGCCGGCAGCACGGGAAGTCCGTACCTCCGCATCCCGAAGCCGATCAGGCCGATGATCAGCAGGATGACCAGGTCGAGCGCCTCGCCGCCGACCGCGTACGCGCCGACACCGGCGAAGAACAGGATGCCGGCGTACAGGTACGGGCGCGGGATGCGCAGCAGCTTCGCCCACACGGGCGCCAGCGGCAGGTTCAGCGCGAGCAGCAGCACCATGCCGACGAAGAGCGAGGCGATCAGACCCCACACCAGGTCCGGCTCGCGCTCGAAGAGCAACGGGCCGGGCTGGATCCCGTACTGCTGGAACGCGGCCAGCATCACGGCCGCGACCGCGGTGGTCGGCAGACCGAGGGTCAGCATCGACACCAGGGTGCCCGCGGCCGACGCCGAGGCCGCCGACTCGGGCCCCGCGACCCCTTCGATGGCGCCCTTGCCGAACTCCTCCTTGTGCTTGGACAGCCGCTTCTCGGTGACGTACGACAGGAAGGTCGGGATCTCCGCTCCACCGGCCGGGATCGCACCGAACGGGAAGCCGATGACGGGGCCGCGCAGCCATGACTTCCAGGTACGCCGGACGTCCGACCTGCCGAGCCAGGGCCGGCCGACCGGGATGGGTTCGCCGCTGCTGCGGCGCAGATGGGCGGCGACCCACAGGGCCTCGCCGATGGCGAAGAGTCCGACGGCGACGATGACGACGTCGATGCCGTCGGCGAGTTGCAGCGAGCCGAAGGTGAGCCGCTGCTGTCCGGTCATCTGGTCCAGGCCGACGAGTCCGAGCGTGAGGCCGATCAGCAGCGAGGCCAGACCGCGGATGCGGGAGGAGCCGAGGACGGACGTGACCGCGATGAACGCCAGCACCATGATGGCGAAGTAGTCGGGTGCGCCGATGTCCACCGCGAGTTCGGCGACGGTCGGCGCGAGCACGACGAGCAGGATGGTGCCGATCATGCCGCCGGCGAAGTGGCCGACGGCCGCGGCCGCCAGCGCCTGTGCTCCGCGGCCCGCCTTGGCCATCGGATTGCCTTCGATGGCGGCGACGACGGCGGCGCTCTCGCCGGGGGTGTTCAGCAGGATCGAGGTGGTGGAGCCGCCGAACATCGCGCCGTAGTAGATGCCCGCGAACATGATGAACGCACCGGTGGGCTCGAGCCCGTATGTCACCGGCAGCAGCAGGGCCACGGCCATGGCCGGTCCGATGCCGGGCAGCACCCCGATCGCGGTGCCGAGCAGCACGCCTATCGCGGCCCACAGCAGATTGATCGGGGTCAGCGCGGTGCCGAAGCCGTCGATGAGGGAGTTGAGGGAGTCCATCTACAGCACCTCCATCAGCGGACCGCCCGGCAGCGGGACACCGAGCATGTTGTTGAACACGATGTACGTGAGGAGGGAGAGGACAGCGGCGATCAGCGGGTCGCGGTCGAGGTGCCTGCTGCCGAGGGCGAAGGCGGCGCCCCAGAACAGCAGTGCTCCGGCTATGGGGAAGCCGACCGGCCCGATGAGCACGGCGAAGGCCAGGAAGACTCCGGCCAGCAGCAGTACCGTGCGCCAGTCGCTCGGTTCGGACAGATCGATGTCCTCGCCGCCCTCCGCCTCCCCGCGTCCGCCGCGCAGGACGTCGACGGTGAGCAGTACGGCGACGAGCACCAGGCCGATGCCGACGACGAGCGGCACGGTCCTGGGTCCGACGGGCCCGCGCTGGGCGATGTCGACGTCCATGGTCAGCGCGTCGGTGAGGACGAGCACACCGATGGCCAGCAGCAGGACGCCGACGCCCAGTTCGGAGTGATCGCGCAGCCAGGAGCGGCGGGGCCCCGGTGCCTCTGTGGTGTCCGTGGTGGTCACAGTCCCAGCTCCTTCAGCACCGAGTCGACGCTCTTGTCCTGCGCGTCGAGGAAGTCGCCGAACTTCTCCCCGGCGAGGAACGCGTCGTCCCAGCCGTTCTTCTTCATCGACTCCTTCCACTGCTCGGAGTCGTGGAGTTCGCTGATCAGGGCGACGAGCTTGTCGCGCTCGGCGTCGGAGAGGCCGGGCGGGGCGACGATGCCGCGCCAGTTGGTGAACTCCGTGTCCAGCCCGGCCTCACGCAACGTGGGCGCATCGAGTCCGGGTACCCGTTTCGGGCCGGTGACGGCGAGCAGCCGCAGCTCACCGGCCTTGATCTGGTCGAGGTACTCCCCGACGCCCGAGACACCGAAGGCGACCTTGTTGCCGAGGATCGAGGCGAGCAGTTCGCCGCCGCCGTCGAAGGGGACGTAGTTGACGGTCCGGGGCGCGATCCCCGCCGCCTGCGCCATCAGCATCGGCGCGAGATGGTCGGGCCCGCCGGGTGACGAACCGCCGCCGACCGGCAGTTTGCCCGGGTTCTTCTTCCAGGCGGCGAGCAGGTCCCCGATCGTCTTGTACGGCGAGTCCTTGGAGACCACGACGATGTCGGGCTCCTCGGTGAGCCGGGCGATCGGGGTGGTGTCGGCGAGCGTCTTGGGCGATTTGTTGGTGTGGACGGCACCGACGACGCCCAGTCCCATGGACATGGCGAGCCTGCCGTTGCCGCGTTCGCCGACGAGCCGGGTCAGTCCGACCGTGCCGCCCGCGCCGGGCAGGTTGAACACCTCGACGTTGTGGGTGAGTTCGGCGTCCTCGGCGTTCTTGGCCGCCGTACGGGCCGTGATGTCGTAGCCGCCGCCGGGTGTGTTCGGGACCATGAAGCGCAGGCCCGGGATCTGGGTACCGGTGTCGGAACCCTTCCCCGCGGAGAGCAGCGGCGGCCCCACGAGCACCAGCAACGCTGCCCCGAGCAGGGCGAGGGGAGTGCGCAATCGCACGGGAGCCGCCTCTCGGTGGTGGGAGTGTGAAGTGGCCCACATGTTGCCTGCGCGTTGAGAAGCTGTCTCCCTTCCGCAATCAACGGACGTTGTGGTCCTTGTGGTCACGTCCTACCGTGACGGCGTGATGAACGTGCTGGTGGTGGACGACGACTTCATGGTCGCCAAGCTGCACAGCCGCTATGTGTCCGCGACGGAAGGTTTCAGGGTCGTCGGTGTGGCCCACAGCGGCGCCGAAGCGCTGCGCGCGGCCGAGCGTCTGCGGCCCGAGCTCGTGCTCCTCGACATCTATCTGCCCGACATGGACGGGATCAGCGTGCTGCGCGAGCTGCGGGCGGCCGAGGAGCGCGACGAGACGCGGGGAAGCGTGGACGCGCTGTTCATCACGGCCGCCCGGGACGCCGGCCTGGTGCGGGCGGCGCTGCGCGCGGGGGCGCTGCACTATCTGATCAAGCCGTTCAACCAGGCGGCACTGCAGGAGCAGCTGCGACACGTGGCATCGCTGCGGTCCCGCTTCGACCGGCTGGGCGAGGCGCGGCAGGAGGACGTCGACCAGATCTTCGGCACCCGGCCGCCCGGTTCACGCGAACTGCCCAAGGGGCTGGCCCTGCACACCGCCGAACTGGTCGAGCGGATCCTGCGGGAGCACACGGGCGATCTGTCGGCGTCCGAGTGCGCGGAGGCGGGCTCGCTGTCGCGGGTGAGCGCGCGCCGGTACCTGGAGTACTTCGCCGCGGTCGGCCGGGCGGAGGTCACACTGCGCTACGGCGGCACGGGCCGGCCGGAGCGGCGGTACCGCCTGACGGGGGGCTGAGGCGGGGGCGGCGGTGCGGCCTGACCGGCGGCTGAGGCGGGAGCGGCTTGGGCCGCGCTACCGCCTGGCCCACGGCTGAGGCGGCACTGGCCTGGGCTCTTGCCCGCCCGGACCGTGCGCGCCCGGGCAGGCGGTCCCGCCGGCGGGGACCCGAGGGCCCTCCGCCCGGTCCGTCAGAGTGAGCCGAGGTCCGAGCTGACCCAGCGCTGCGGCTGCATGTGGATGACCACCTGCTCGCCGTGGCTCTTCCAGGCCATGTCGACGTAGGCGTCGACCTTGTCGGCCGGCAGATAGCGTGCCGAGATCTCCTGAAGAAGCTCTCGGGTGGCGGGGATCGTCTCGGTGACGGGCCCTTCGACGGAGACGTACCGGATGGTGGGCTCCAAGCGGTCGATCATCAGGCAGAACCGCCCTGCCTGCGCGATGGCCCGCCCTTTCCGGGAGTCGCGCCCCGTCATGATCCAGATGTCACCACCGGGCGCGTACTGATACCAGATCGGCACGGTCAGCGGCGCTCGCTCCTTCTCCCCCTCGTCCACGGCCAGCGCCGCGACATGGGGCTCGGCGAGGAACTGCTCACGCTCTTCACGGCTCAAGGCCACGGACGGCTCCTTTGCTCGGCGTCTACTCCTGCGGCCCGAGCCTAAAACGCCGGGACGGCCGGAGGGGTGGCACGCGCGGGGGTGTCGGGCGCGGGGAGCGGGTTGTCCGGATCGCCGCGTACGCGGTGGGCGGGCGGCCGGAATGCTTCGGGGTGACGGACCATCGGCATGGCCTGTGCCCAGCGCGCGACGTCACCCGATGGACGCGCCTCATGGGGTTGTGGCGTGTTTCGTCAGATGTAGGTCCAACGCCATGCGTTTGAGCTGTAGGTGCACTTGATCTTCGTGCCGCTCGCGTTGGTGGTGACGGCTCCGTGGTCGCTGTTCCGGCAGAACTGTCCTGCCGAGTAGCAATTCCCCGCGTTGGAGACGATCGTGCACGTGCCGGTGCTGTCCTGACTGTTGCTGTTGCTGCTGTTGCTGCCCGTGTCGGCGGCCCTGGCGGTAGCGGTCTTGGTGACGGTGACGGCGGGGGCGGGCTTCGCCTTGGCTCTGACGGTCTCGGTGACGGTCGGGCCGGGTTCGGGCGTGGCTGTGACAGTCGCGGTGATCGTCGTCGCGGGCTTGACCTTGGCCCCGACGGGCTTTTGCCCGTCGTCCCCCGTGGAACCGATGAGCGCGCCCGCGACGAGCAGGGCCGAGCCGCCGATCCAGACGACAACTCGCTTGTGGAGCGGGCGGGTGCCCGGCGGGCGCGGTGTCGGCGGTATGGGAGCGGTGTACGGGTTGGCCATCTCATCCCCCTGCGGCGTTTCGGGTGGAGTGACCGTAGTGCCCCGCAGAGCAACATGTGAAGAATACGTGGAAGTAGTGGCCATCCCGTGACCATCCCCCGGTCGGTGCTCCGTATCGGGTCGCGATCCAGGTGCCACGGACCTCGACGGCGTGCTTCTCGGCCTGGCCGTCCGTGTCCTCCGGTTGCACCGTGCACCTGTCGGTGCGTCTCACGTCCCGGTGGCGTCGCCTGGTCACGTGCCTCCCGTCCGATTCGCACTCTTCGCATGTGCCTGATGTCTGCGGACGCTGGCTCCATGGGGGTTTCTGACGAGCGGGCACGGCGTATTGCCGGCGGGAAGTTCCGGTGCTCGTCCTGCGGGCTACCGCAGGATCGCGTGCCGACCTTGGAGCAGGACTGGGTGCTGCTGGAGCCGGAGTTGACGGTGTTGGCGCATCGGGTGCCGGCTGAATATCGGTGGATCGCGCTGCCTGATGGACGGGTGACCGTGTACGGGGTGTGTCCGCCCGACCCATTCCAGCGCTGCCGGATCGAGCACCGTCTGGCCTGCGCTGCTCAGTCGCTGCCCGACCTGTGGCCATGGTTGACGATGGTGCGTGTTGAGAATGGACGAAAGGCGGAGCGGCAGGAGTCCGAGGAGTCGACGCGACTGCGGCAAGTCGAGTTGCCTGACGCCGGATAGGCGGCGAGGCCGTAACGACGCTCCAAGAGGAGCCGGCCCGGAGACAGTCCTCAACCTCGCACTGGCGCTCGCTAAGGGCTGTCCGACAAAGGTGGTCCTGCCTTGGCCTGAGACCGGCTCGGTCTCGGTAGGGTCAGGACCGCAGCTGATGGAAGAGGATCGTTCGATGGCGACGTACGACCGGCTGACCGAGTGGGCCGGTCCGGGTCGTGTCGCGCGAGTCGGACGGGACATCGTGGCCGGCTGGCGGATCCATCCCCGAGTCCATGAAGACGCAGCTCGTCGAGGTGGGCATCCCGGTGGCTCCGCGCCTCATCGAGCGGGTCGTGATGCAGAGCGAGGCCGATCCGGTCCTGCGCACGTCGCGTGGTCCGCTCTACCGCCTCACGGAGGACACCGACCCCCATACGCCGGTTGAGCGGTCGTGGTTCGGTGTTGAGCCGGAGACCGGAGCGGTCTACTTCGTCATGCCGGACGGGGAGGCATGGTTCGCAAACTCGGGTGTCGCTGTGTGGCTCGACGTCCTTCACTGTTACGGCAGTCGCGTCACCGTCTCAGAGCTTCTCAGCGAGCCGGACGGACCCGAGGAGCACTTCTCCGAAGAGGAGGAAGAGCGAGCTTTCGCCGAGCTGCACCGGCTGGCCGAGGAGCTGAGGGAGATCGACCCGGCGGCCTTCAACGGCTACGAGGGGTTTCTCTGGCCAGAGCTTTTGGACCGCTGGCTGTACTGACCTCGGGCCGGGCAGAGTCACGGGCTGCAAGTCCCTGGGCGTGCGGAGCCACGGGGATGATCTTCACGTGGGGCTGTGATCACGGCGTCGGAGCCGTCATGGATTGCGCCGTACTCCGGGCTGAGTCCGAAGCAGTTCGGGAGGCTGATCACCGTGCCGCGACGCGGAGGTCCGCCCCTTGTCTGCAGGGGCCGTCTCTGCCGCTGGAGGACGGGGCGTTGCTGGTTGCGGCGTACTGGCGGACGAACCTGACCTTGCGGCAGCGGCCCCTTGTTCGGGCTCTCGAAGTCGGCCCCGGGCCGGATCGTGAGCCAACTCAGGCCTCGCTCGCGCTGCGGCTGCGGCTGCGGCTGCGGCTGCGGAGCCGCTTCCGTAGAGACATGGTGCTGATCGTGGACGGAACCCTTGCCGACACGAGACCACGGCCCATGGGGAGCCAAACGGGGAGCCAAACGCAGCGGCACAGGGTGGACTGCGCCGGACGACCACGGACGGCCAGGCCCCGAACCTCGTGGTCAGACGTGCGCGCTCCGCAGCCTTCCTCAGCCCCTCCTTACCGCCTCCTTAAAGCGACCATAAGGATCCCCTCCATCCCCTCCCAGCAGGCGATTTCGGCTCGTCGAAGGGCTAGCTTGCTGATCGCCGGGGCTGGTTCGGACTGTCGGTGCCGCTGAGCCACGGGGGGTTGTGCCGCCCGTCCGGGCCCGCCCTGGGATCCCCCCATGTGTCCGTCTTGAGGAGAACGTCACCATGACCGCTCGCCGTAAGGTCACCACGCTCGCCGCACTCGGCGTCGCGCCGATCGTGATCGCCGGGCTTTCCGCCGCTCCGGCCTTCGCCCACGGCTCGATGACGGACCCGGTCAGCCGGGTGTCCGCCTGCTTCGCCGAGGGGCCGGAGAGTCCGGTCTCCGCGGCGTGCAAGGCTGCGGTCGCGGCCGGCGGTACGCAGCCCCTGTACGACTGGAACGAGGTCAACATCGCCAACGCCGCGGGCAATCACCAGCAGGTGATCCCGGACGGCAAGCTGTGCAGCGCGGGCCGCGACAAGTACAAGGGGCTCGATCTGCCCCGCGGTGACTGGCCTTCCAGCAAGATGTCGGCCGGCAACCGCACCTTCCACTACAAGGCGACCGCGCCCCACAAGGGTTCCTTCGAGCTGTACCTGACCAAGGACGGGTACGACCCGACGAAGCCGCTGAAGTGGTCGGACCTGGAGGCCAAGCCGTTCGCGAAGGTCACCGACCCGAAGCTGGTCAACGGTGAGTACGTCTTCGACGGTGTCGTCCCGAACAAGTCCGGCCGCCACCTCGTCTACTCCATCTGGCAGCGTTCGGACTCCCCCGAGGCCTTCTACACCTGTTCCGACGTGGTGTTCGGGCAGGACAACGGCGGCGCCGGCAGCGCCCCGACCGCCGCTGCGCCCTCCGAGGAGGAGATAGCCGACGGTGCCGACAAGTCGACCGTGGACCACAACGGTCACGGCGGCGACGGGCACGACGAGGCGGGCAAGGGCTCCGAGCAGACCGGCACGGAAGCGCCCGGCGAGGAGGCCGGCGAAAAGCCCGCGGGCCAGGCCGCCGGCGAGGAGGCCGAGCAGGCCGGGGACAACGCCCCCGAGCCGAACAGCGCCGCTGCCCCGGGCACCTCGGGCAGCGAGAACCTCGCCGAGACCGGTGGTGACAGCAGCACCCCGTACATCGCTATCGGGGGCGCCGCCGCCCTCGCTCTCGGTGCGGCCGCACTGTTCGGCACGGCCCGGCGCAGGGCGACGGCAGGCGGCCGTCACGGCCGCTGAGCATCCCTCGCCGGGTGGCGAAACTGCGCGTCCGTTCTTCGGTGTCAGCTGAAGACGGACGCGCAGGTCGTGCGTCGGGCGTTCGCCGGGTCAAGGGCGTTGGCCACCTCGTGGTACGCGATCCGGTCGAACAGCCCGATGGCGAGATGCTCCGACAGGTTCACCGGACACAGGTCCTGGACCAGGACGTTCTTGACGCCCGGGCCGTCCAGGTACTGCGAGCGGTAGGGCGTGACCACCTGGTCGTAGCGGGTGGAGATGACGGTGTAACGCACGCCGGGCACGGTGTCGCCGCCCGCGTTGAGTTTGGTCAGGAAGGCGGAGCCGACGATCTGGTCGGCGAGCCCCGGGGTGGCGGAGCTGAGCAGGTCCTCGGCTCCGGGGAAGTACGGCAGGAGCGCGGTGAGGCCGGACAGCGTGGTGCCGTGGTTGTCGGGCGCCAGGCCGATGAGGGCGTTCACCTTGTCGGCGCCGCCGAGGAACTTGAGGTAGTAGCGCGGCATCATGCCGCCCTGGGAGTGGCCGACGAGGTCCGCCTCGGCCGCGCCGGTCGCGGCGAGCACCTTGTCGACATAGGTGTCGAGTTGCTCGGCGGACTTGTCGATGGGGCCGAGGCCGTGGAAGAAGGGCACGCCGGGGAGCTGCCCGTAGTCGAGTGAGAAGACGCAGTAGCCGCGCTTGACCAGGTACGGAGCGAGGCTGAGCCAGTTGTCGATCGAGTTCCCGAAGGTTCCGTGGACGAGAACGACGGGGCGGGGATGGGTGGCGGAGGGCTTGCAGCTGTAGTTGTTCCAACCGCTGTGGGGTGCCGATGCGGTGGCGGTGTCGGCGGTGGCCGAATCGGCGTGGGCGGCGGCTGCGGGAGTCAGGCTGACGGCG
The DNA here is from genome assembly GCF_032229325.1 of Streptomyces sp. AM8-1-1. NCBI lineage: Bacteria > Bacillati > Actinomycetota > Actinomycetes > Kitasatosporales > Streptomycetaceae > Streptomyces > Streptomyces sp. AM8-1-1. Next base: position 6,582,137 of record NZ_CP135086.1, on the reverse strand, counting down.
GCGGCCAGCAGCAGGGCGGCAAGGGGTCTCAGTGCACGTTTCCAGGGCAGCATCGGGCAATCTCCTTGCGGCTCAAGGGAGTAGCGATGGCTGGATTTGTGGTGCCCACGACAAAACTACGCACGAGTAACCGCGACTGGGAAGTTACGCGTCGGTAAAAATTGAACTTGTGTCAATAAGCGATCTCCGCCGGTCAGCGGCGGCACGCGGCACGGCGGGCGGGCGCGGCGGTGGTACACCATCCGCTCCGGCGGCAGGTTTGAGTCCGGGCCGGGACCGGGGCCATGGGGTTCGGGTCTCAGGAGATCAGAGGGCCCGGGGCCGGCGGGTCCGGGCAGCGGCATGGGCCGCGCAGGGATGTCCGCGGCGCGAGAGGCGAAGTCCGGCATCGGCGCCGGAGGTTGGCCCGCCCCCGCACCCGCCCCGCACCCACCCCGCGCTCCCCGCCCGCCCCTACGACGCCCTGCGGAACGTGGCCGCCGGCCGCACCGTGCCCGCGCCGAACCGCGCGTTCGCCCGGTCGACAGCCACCTCCGCCGTGAGACGGGATTCCCGCACCGGGTCGAGCGAGATCTGCCGGGCCACCCTCTCGGCCTCGGTGAGGTCCTCGGCGCGCAGCACCATGCCCGTCAGCCGGGCACGCTGGAGTCCGGCGGCGTCCATCATCCGGTACGCCGCGGTCCGCAGATCCTCGTCGTGGCCGGACGGTTCGGGGAGCCGCCGGGTCTTCTCCCAGTGCGTGCCACCGGCGAACTGGAGCTTCAAGGACAGCGCCCGGGCGGCCTGACGGCGGTCGCGCAAAGTCGCGCCCAGCCGTACCACCAGATCGAGAAGCGCGGCCCTGACCAGGGCGCCGTCGAGCTCGTGCCCGGTGAACCGGTGACGGACGGCGGCCGCGGGCGGCAGGTCCTTGGGCGTGACGGGACGTGGGTCGACACCGCGGGCGCGCTCCGCGGCCTGCCGTCCCGCCCGCCGGCCCAGGATCCGTTCGACGACACCCTGCGGGACGGCGGCCAGCGCGCCGACGGTGTGCAGGCCGTACGCGTGCAGCGCCTCGGCCTGCCGGGAGCCGATGCCGTGCAGCGCCTCCACCGGCAGCGGCGCGAGGAAGTCGTCCACCCCGCCCTCGGGCACCGCCACGATGCCGCCGGGTTCCGGTACCCGGGCGGAGGCCATCGCCGCCACCGCCCAGGTGCCGGCCACCCCGATCCGTACGTCCGTGCCCAGCCGGGCCACCGCGCGCAACCGCACCATCTCCGCGATCCGCACGGCATCCGCACCGAAGTACCGCTGCGCTCCCCGGGCCTGCACCAGCGCAGCCGAGGGCGGGATGGCCTGGACGACGGGAGAGAACTCCCGCAGCAGTTCCAGCACCGCCCGGTACTCGTCCTCGGGGAGCGCCGGGGCGCAGCGCACATGCAGGACGCTCGCCGCACGGCCGTACGGTCCGCCGGCTCCGGCTCCCTGCCCTGCGTCCGGCCGGTCGGGGCTCGGGGGATTCTGGTTCATCCGGCGCTCCCGGGACTCTGGTGCCACAACTTCCTCCCCGTTGCCGCCTGTTGCTCACCCGGCGGCTGAAGGTCCGCCCAGGGGTTGAGTTCGTAGCCGGTCGACAGCTGGATCCGGCGCCCGTTGTCGGCGGGGGCCCGCCCGTCGCCCTCCACGGGAGCGGTCAGCCGTGCCGCGACCGCGTCGAGGCCTCCCGTCCGCCGCAGTTCCGCCAGTTCGGCGAGGTTCCAGGCGGCCGCGCCGACCACGCTGAGGCTGCGCGGGCCGCGCCGCTGCACCACCCCGCGCACCAGCAGCAGCCAGGAATGGAAGACGGTGTAGGCGCATGCGGCGTGGCTGTCGTCGAAGAAGGCGAGGTCGACCAGGCCGGTGCCGTCGTCGAGCGTGCTGAAGATGACCCGGCGCCCGGACCGGATCGGCGGTGTCTGGGTGGCCGCCTTCGCACCCGCGACCAGCACGGTCTGCCCGTGCTTCGCCGAGCGCAGTTGCTGGGCCGAGAGCACTCCCAGCTCCTTCAGGAAGGAGTGGTGATCACCCATCAGATGCCGGGAGGCGTCCATGCCGAGGACGCCGAGCTCGGCGCTGAGGCGTTCCGCGTCACCGAGGTCGGGCAGCCCGACGGGGGCGGTCTTCTCCCCCTGCCCGAGCGGGAGTTGACTGCCGTAGGACCCGCCGGCCCTCTTGCCGCGCTGTCCGCGGTGGAGTTCGGCGAGATGCAGCAGCAGGTCGCGCCGGTTCGCGCCGAAGGCGTCCAGCGCACCGACCTGGGCGAGCCGTTCGGCGACCGGGCGGCCGGGGCGGGCGCGCTGCCAGAAGTCCAGCAGCGAGGAGTAGGGGCGGCCGTTCGCGATGCGCTCCGCCTCGGCCTCACTGATGCCGTGGACGTCCGAGAGGGCGAGCCTCAACCCCCAGGCCTCGCGCCCCTCTTCAGACACCAGTTCGATTTGATGAGCGACCGCCGACCGGTTCACGTCCAACGGCAGTACGGGGACTCCGCGCCGCCGCGCGTCCGCCAGCAGCAGCCGCTTCGGGTACATCCCCGGGTCATGGGTGAGCAGACCGGCGAAGAAGGCCGCCGGGTGGTGCGCCTTGAGCCATGCCGACTGATAGGTCGGCACGGCGAAGGCCACCGCGTGCGCCTTGCAGAAACCGTACGAGCCGAAGGCCTCGATGATCTCCCAGGTGCGGGCGATCACGTCGGCGGTGTAGTCCCTGGCCGCCGCCTGCCGGGCGAACCAGACCTTGATCGCTCCCTGCGACTCGGGGTGGGACAGCCCGCGCCGCACCCGGTCGGCCTCGTCCCGTCCGCAGCCGGTCATGATGTCCAGCATCTCGATGATCTGCTCATGGAAGACGACGACTCCGTAGGTCTCCTTCAGCGGCCTCTCCAGGTCCTTGTGCGGATAGCGGACCGGCGCCCGGCCGTGCCGGGCCTCGATGAACGGCCGCACCATGTCGGCCGCGACCGGGCCCGGCCGGAACAGCGAGATGTCGACCACCAGGTCGTCGAAGGTCGACGGCTGGAGCCGGCCGATCAGATCCCGCTGGCCCGGCGACTCGATCTGGAAACAGCCCAGCGTCTCGGTGGACTTGATCAGCCGGTAGGTGTCCGGGTCGCCCGGCGGTACGGCATCGATGTCGACCTTCTCCCCCGTCGCCCGCCCCACCTCGGCGACCGCGTGCGCCATCGCCGACTGCATCCGTACGCCGAGGACGTCGAGTTTGAGCAGCCCGAGCTCCTCCACGTCGTCCTTGTCGAACTGCGCCATGGGCAGGCTCTCCCCGCTGGTGGGCACCACCGGGGTACGGGTCAGGAGCGAGGCGTCCGAGAGCAGCACCCCGCACGGGTGCATGGCGATCCCCCGCGGCAGCGCGTCCAGCGCCTCGACCAGCTCCCACATCCGTCCGTGCTTCCCCTTCTCGGCGGCGAGGGCGCGCAGCTCGGGCAGTTCCTCCATGGCGGCGCGGGCGTCACGGGCGCGGATGTGCGGAAAGGACTTGGCGATGCGGTCGATCTCGGCCGGGTCCATGGAGAGCGCGGCGCCCACGTCGCGTACCGCATGGCGTACCCGGTAGGTCTCGGGCATGGCGACGGTGGCGACCCGCTCCTCGCCGAAGCGGTCGATGATCGCACGGTAGACCTCGATCCGGCGGGCGGACTCCACGTCGATGTCGATGTCGGGCAGCACCCGCCGCCGGGTGGAGAGGAAGCGCTCCATCAGCAGGCCGTGTTCGACGGGGTCGGCGTGCGCGATGCCGAGGAGATGGTTGACGAGGGAGCCCGCCCCGGAGCCGCGTGCCGCGACCCGGATGCCCATCTTCTTGACGTCGTCGACGACCTGAGCGACCGTCAGGAAGTACGAGGCGTTGCCGTGGTACGCGATGATGTCGAGCTCGTGGTGCATGCGCTCCCAGTAGTCGCGGCGGTTGTCGTAGCCGCGCAGCACCATGCCGGCGGCGGCGCGGGAGGCCAGCACCCGTTGCGGGGAGCGCCGCCCGGCGCCGACCAGATGCGGTTCGGGGAAGTGGACGGCACCGATCCCCAGATCGTCCTCGGGGTCGACCCGGCACGCGGCCGCCGTCTCCTCGGTCATGGCGAGCAGCCGGTGCGCGGTGTCCCGGCGGAAGCCCGCGGCCTCGGCGACCCTCTCGGCATGCGCGGTCATCGCGTCCGGGCCCTTGAGCCAGCGCTCCCCGCTGTCGAGACCCTTGCGCGGGTCGACGGGCACCAGGCGGCGGGCCGCGTCGAGGACGTCGGCGACCGGGCCCTGGCCGGGGTCGGCGTAGCGGACGGCATTGGTCAGCACGGCCCGTACGCCGTGTTCGGCGGCGAAGCCGAGGGTGCGTGCGGCGTGCCGCAGGGAGCCGGGGCCGGTGCCCGGGAGTCCGTGGTGGACGACTTCGAGGCGCAGCCCATTGCCGAAACGTTCCTGCCAGGGTGTGAGCAGCGTGGCCGCCCGGTCGGGGCGGCCCGCGGCGAGCGCCCGGCCGATCTCGGACGCGGGCCCGAGCAGAACGGTCAGATCGTCGCCGTGACTGTCGTTCCAGGGCAGCAGCGGAAGACCGTCGTCCGCCGCATGCGCGGCGGTCACCAGTCGGCACAGCTCGGCCCAGCCCCGGCGGGACCGCGCCAGAAAGACGGCCCGCGGAGCGGACTCGTCGAGAAAGGCACCACCGCGCACGGGAGCACGCCGGCGCTCGGTCGGCCCCTCCTGCCGCGCCCGCTCCCCCACCGCGAGGTCCACCCCGAACAGCGGCCTGACCCCCTCTTTCCCGCAGGCCTTGATGAAGCGGACCGCGCCCGCGACGGTGTCGCGGTCAGTCAGCGCAAGGGCGTCCATACCCCGCTCGGCGGCACCCGCGGCCAGCCGCTCCGGATGCGATGCCCCGTACCGCAGGGAGAACCCGGAAACGGTGTGCAGATGCGTGAACCCGGGCACCCACACCTCCTGGATCAGTCCGTCTCACCTCCCCCTCCTCCACCATAGACCAAGTTTCGAACATACGTACGACATGGCGCGCATCAGCCATTCGGACCCGCCCCACCTGCGGGAACACGGGGCGAGACCCAGCGTGGAGGCCATGACGCGCACATCGGACGACCCTCGCGGAGGATTCCTCGGCGAGCTCAAGGACGCGGTGAGCGCACGGGCCGCACTCCTGGTCCTCGGGGTGCTGGCGATCCAGCTGGCCTTCATCACGTCGTACATCGGCGCCTTCCACGCACCCGCGCCGCACAGGGTCCCGCTGGCCGTCACGGCGCATTCGAGCCAGGTCTCCGACGAGGTCCTGTACCGGCTTTCCACCCTGCCGGGCCAGCCGATCGACCCCCGGCCGGTCCGGAACGAGACGGCGGCGGTCGAACAGATCCGGAACCGGGACATCGACGGCGCACTCGTCCTCGGTCCCGATGGCACCGCCCGGCTGCTGGTTGCCAGTGGCGGCGGCGCCTCGCTCTCCCAGGCGATCACCGAAGTCGTCACGGCGGCCGAGAAGGGGCAGCGCAGGTCCCTGACGGTGGTGGACGTGGTCCCCGGCACCCCGGGCGACGCCCGCGGGCTCTCGTCGTTCTACCTGGTCGTCGGATGGTGCGTGGGCGGCTATCTGTGCGCGGCGATCCTCGCGATCAGCGCGGGCGCACGGCCCGCCAACGGATCCCGCGCCGTGATCCGGCTGGGCGCCCTGCTGCTGTACTCAATCCTCGCCGGCCTGCTGGGATCCGTGATCGCGGGCCCCGTCCTGGACGCCTTGCCGGGCGGCCTTCCTGCCCTGTGGGGCCTCGGCACGCTGCTGGTCTTCGCGGTCGGGTCGATCACGCTCGCCCTCCAGGGCCTCGTGGGCGTCATCGGCATCGGCATCGCGATCCTGCTGGTGGTCGTGCTCGGCAATCCGAGTGCGGGCGGCGCGTATCCCCATCCGCTGCTGCCGGCGTTCTGGCGGACCATCGGACCCGCACTGCCGCCGGGCGCGGGCACCTACGCCGCCCGCTCGATCGCGTACTTCAGGGGCAACGGCGCGGGCGTCCCGATGCTGGTGCTCGCCGTGTGGGCGGTGGCGGGTACGGCGCTCACGATCGCCGCCGCGGTGTTCCGCCCCGGCGGCACGGGGGCCGGTGCGGAGGTGGCCGCGAGCGGCGGAGCCGATGGGAGCCGGCGGGACCGAGCCGGAAGGGCGGCCACCGCGGGCCGTCCCGGCACCATGGGCTGAGGCGAGCCGATGCCCGGACGACTCGGACCGCCAGAGCGCGGCGACACACAGCCCGGCAACGGTCCCCGGCCCGGGGCTCCGTCCCCCGCCCGGCCGTCCGGAGAGCGGGGCCCGCGGATCCGCGCCGCTCGCCGGGCCTCCCGCGGACCGGCCGTTCCGCCCGGCCGGAACGGGAGAACCGGCCGGAATTCCGGACCACCGGTGTCCCCCGCGCTGCGGACCGCGGCCGCGTACTCCTGGCGTGTGCTCGTGGTCGGCGCGCTCGTGTACGCCGTCTTCTCGATCCTCGGGCGCTTCCACGAGATCGCCGTGGCCGTCTTCCTCGGTCTGGTCGTGACCGCGATGCTCCGGCCGATCGCCGATCTGCTGGCCCGCCGGATGCCGCGGGCGATCGCCGTCGCCGTGTCCCTGCTCGGCAGCATCATCGTCCTCCTCGGCGTCCTGGCCCTCGTCGGCGAGACGGTCGCCGGTGAACGCGCCGTGCTCCAGGAGGAGTTCGGCGCCGGGATCGGCAGGATCGAGCGCTGGCTGGAGCAGCCTCCGTTCCGGCTGAACCCCGAGGCGCTCACCGATCTCCAGTCCCGGATCGGGCAGTTCCTGTCCAGCCACCGGTCCACCCTGATCAGTACCGCTCTCAGCGGCGCCGGGCGGCTGGTGCAGGTGCTCACCGTGCTGGCGCTCGCGCTCTTCTGCTCGGTCTTCTTCCTCCAGTCGGGCGACCGGCAGTGGAACTGGTTCTGCTCACAGCTGCCGGCGGGGGCCCGGGACCGGGTGGCGCTGGCCGGCCGGGCGGGCTGGCGGACCTTCACCGGATACACACACGGCATCGTGCTGGTGGCGGCGACCAACGCCATCCTGGTGGGCGTGGCCCTGTTCGCCCTCGGAGTACCGCTGGCCGTGCCCCTGGCCCTGCTCGAATTCTTCGCCGCTTTCATTCCGCTGATCGGCTCCCCCATCGCGCTGGCCGTTGCCGCGGTGGTGGCACTGGCGTCCGAAGGGCCGGTGATCGCGGCCGTCGTCGTCGCGCTGATCGTGATCATCGGTCAGATCGAGGGGCATCTGCTGCACCCGCTCGTGATGAGCTGGGCGGTCCGGCTGCACCCGGTGGTGGTGGCACTCTCGGTCGTCGGCGGGGCCATCGCGGCGGGAGTGGTGGGTGCGGTGGTGGCGGTTCCGCTGGTCTCCGTCCTCTGGGCCGCGCGGCAGGCTCTGCGCGGAGAGCAGCCTGAGACGCAGAAGCCGCGTTCCTGGCGGAAGCGGAAGAAGAAGGAACCGGCGGGAGGCGAGGGGCCGGCGGACGAGGCGGGGAACACGAGCGGCATGAGCAAAGCCCGGGCCACCCCTGAGGGGTGACCCGGGCCTCATGGCTCACAGAGTGGTGCGTCAGCCGATCTCGGCCCCGAAGGCCTGAAGGGCCTCGGGCACCGGCTGGAAGAAGGTCTCGCCGCCCGAGGAGCAGTCACCGCTGCCGCCCGAGGTGAGACCGACTGCGGTGTCGCCCGCGAAGAGCGAGCCGCCACTGTCACCGGGCTCGGCGCAGACCGTGGTCTGGATGAGGCCGTTGACGATGTCGCCGTTGCCGTAGTTCACGGTGGCGTCGAGGCCGGTGACCTCACCGTCGTGCACCTGGGTGGTGGAGCCGCTGCGCTGCACCTGCATGCCGACGGTGGCCTCGCCCGCCTTGGTGATGGCCTGCGAGCTGCCGTTGTAGAGGTTCACCTCGCTCGGGTGCTCGGTGCTGCCGCTGTACTTGACGAGCGCGAAGTCGTTGTCCGGGAACTGCGAGTCGACCATCTCGCCGATCGGAGCACCGCCCGCGGAGTCGGACCACTGGCTGCCGGCCTGGCCGCAGTGTCCGGCGGTGATGAAGTGGGGCTCGCCGTCCTTGACGACGTTGAAGCCGAGCGAGCAGCGTCCGCCGCCCGAGTGGATGGCGTCGCCGCCGGAGATGAAGGGCTTGAACTCACCGGCGGTCTTCTTCAGTTCCGCCTTGCCGCCCAGGCCCTTGACGACCTGGTTCAGCTTGGTCAGCGCCGCGCCCTTGACCGTACGGTCGGCGGTGACGACGACCTTGTTGGTGACCGGGTTGACCGCCCAGGAGGTGCCCGGAATGGTCGCCTTGGTGGTGAGGGTCTGCCGGGCGCTCTTCAGCTCGGCGAGGGTGTTCTCCACGACGCGTGCCTTGCCGCCGGCGTCGCGCACAGCCTTGGCGGCAGCGTCGTCGATGACGTTCACGATGAGCGTCTTGGCGTCGGCGTCGTAGTACGTGCCCGCCGCGTCGCCGCCCAGCTTCACGCTCAGCGTGTTGGCGAGGTTTCCGGCCGCGGTCGCCGACAGCTTCTTCGCGGTGAACTGCTCGGTGTTGTCACTGGCGTTCGCACTCTGGAAGGTGAGGCCCGCTCCAACGAGTGCGACGACGGCGCCGCCCGCTATCGCGGCTTTTCTCTTGGGATTGCGTCGGTGCTTCAACTTCAACCTCCTGTGGGGGCCGCGTCCCGACATGTGGGGTGTCGGAACACGGAGGATGGGGCGCCCACTATTCCGATACCAATCGGTAGCACACAAGGTCGACTTCAGGACGCGCACACGACAACGCGGAGGCGTTCACAACGCCTTCACAGCAAACGTCGACCCTGGTCATTCCGTTTCGCGAACAGCACATGTACGGCGAGCAATCACGCCGTGGGCAGTGGGTGAGGACTAGTCCTGTCCTGATTCCGACCCCTCGGGGCCTGTTGCCGGACCGACGGCAGGAGGAGAAGGGGCACTCGCGGGAGCAGAAGGAGTCGCCGGGGCAGGGGTCGCCGCGGGAGCGGGAGCGGGTTCGACAGGGGGGACCGGCAGCGGCTGCTGGGCCCGTTCGAGGAAGCGGAGCAGTTCCACCGGGAAGGGCAGCACCAGGGTGGAGTTCTTCTCCGCGGCGACCGCCACCACGGTCTGGAGCAGCCGCAGTTGCAGCGCCGCCGGTTCCTTCGACATCTCGCCCGCCGCCTCGGCCAGCTTCTTCGACGCCTGGAGCTCCGCGTCCGCGTTGATCACCCGGGCCCGGCGCTCACGGTCGGCCTCCGCCTGGCGTGCCATCGACCGCTTCATCGCCTCGGGCAGCGACACGTCCTTGATCTCCACCCGGTCGATCTGCACACCCCAGCCGACCGCCGGGCTGTCGATCATCAGCTCCAGCCCCTGGTTCAACTGCTCCCGGTTCGAGAGCAAATCGTCCAGATCGCTCTTGCCGATGATCGAACGCAGGGACGTCTGCGCCATCTGCGAGACCGCGAAGCGGTAGTCCTCGACCTGCACCACCGCGTCGGAAGGATCGATCACCTTGAAATAGATCACCGCGTCGACCCGGACCGTCACATTGTCCCGGGTGATGCCGTCCTGCGCGGGAACCGGCATCGTCACGATCTGCATATTGACCTTACGGAGCCGGTCCACGCCCGGGACTATCAGGGTGAATCCAGGGCCGCGTACGGATGGCCTGAGCTTTCCGAGCCGGAAGACCACCCCGCGCTCGTACTGCTTGACCACCCGGGCGGCCGCCATCACATAGACGACTCCCGCGCACGCGACGGTCGCGCCGGCCGTCACCAGTGCCTCGATCATCACGGGCCCCCCTGGGGTGCGATGCGGACCGGCATGCAGTGCCTCTTCGAAGGTAGCTCCCCCCTGGCCGCAAAGGGAGACCCGGTCACACGCTCTGATGGGTAATCATCGAACGGTTGGGGAATGCCAAAGGCTCACCTTGCTTGTACGGGGCACTCTTGTACGGGCACTGAACGAAGGGGGCGGGGGTGCGACGTCGGGTGCGCGCGTCGGACGGGCGGCATCTGGTGGTGGAGCGGCTGGGGGATCCACGCGGCAAGCCCGTGTTCCTGCTCCACGGCACACCCGGCAGCCGGCTGGGCCCGGCCCCGCGCGGCATGGTTCTCTACCAGCGCCGTACCCAGCTGATCGCGTACGACCGTCCCGGTTACGGCGGTTCGGACCGGTTGGCCGGGCGCTCCGTCGCGGATGTGGCCGAGGACGTCCGGGCGATCGCCGACGAACTCGGGCTGGAGCGGTTCGCCGTCGTGGGCCGGTCGGGCGGCGCGCCCCACGCGCTGGCCTGCGCGGCGCTGATGCCGGACCGGGTCACCCGCACCGCGGCGCTGGTCACCCTCGCACCCCGGGACGCGGACGGGCTCGACTGGTTCGAGGGCATGGCCGCGTCCAACGTCCTGGAGTACACCTTCGCGTCGGACGACCCCGCGGGGCTCACGGCACGGTTCATCCTGCGGTCCGCCGAGATCAGGAAGGACCCGATCCGGCTCCTCGACGATCTGCGCCGGGAGCTGACCGACTCGGACCGGATGGTCGTGGCGGACGCGGGCGTACGGTCCATGCTGCTGCGCAACTACCAGGAGGCGCTGCGCGCATCGGCGTACGGCTGGATCGACGACGCGCTGGCCTTCTGCAGCCCGTGGGGGTTCGACCCGGCCGACATCAAGGGCGAAGTGATGCTCTGGCACGGCGAGAAAGACGTGTTCTCACCGGTGGGGCACTCACGCTGGCTCGCGCAGCGCATCCCCGGAGCGACGGCGGTCCTGGAACCGACGGCGGCGCACTTCGACGCCCTGCACGCGCTGCCCCGGATCCTGACCTGGCTGCTGAACTAGAACCGACTTGTTCGGACCACCGCGCTCGTGCACCGGCAGGGCGAAGAGTTCGCCCTGCCGGTGCACGAGGACCGGCTCACACGGCGAGCGGCTCCAGGTCGCGGTGCACCCGGCGTTCGTCCCGCGCGATCCGCGTCAGCGCGTGATCCTCGCCCAGCAGCCTCTGGAGCTCCGCCACCGTCTCGGACCGCAGCTGCATCGCCTCGTCCTTGCGGCCGAGCATCCCGAGGGTGACCGCCAGGTTGGAGGCGACGCCCAGCACCTCCGGATGGTGGGCGCCCAGGACGTCCCGCAGCCGGGCCACGGTCCGCTGTTCGATCTCCAGGGCCTCTTCCAGACCGCCCAGGTCCGCCAGCGCGTTCGCGAGGTTGATCGTGCTGTAGAGAGCGTGCGGGTGGCTCTCTCCCAGCACCTCCCTCATCGTCCTCGTCACCTTGAGCAGCAACTGCTCCGCGGACTCCGGATCGCCGCAGCCCCACTGGAAGATGCCCAGGTTGTTGATGGCGGCGAGGGTGTACGGGTGCCTCTCCCCCGGCGCCTTCCGGTACTGGTCGACGACCTCCTGCGCCAGATCCCTGGCCGCGACGGGCTCCCCCGCGGCGAACAGGTCGGCCGCCAGGTTCAGGTCGCAGGCCAGCGAGTCCGGGTTGGCGGAGGTGTACCGGGCGCGGTAGCGGTTGCGGGTGGCCGTGGTCAGCCGCCGCGCGTCCTCGAGACGGCCGGCCCTGCGCAGCGACACCGCAAGAGACTTGGCAGCAGCCAGGGTGCCCGGGAAGGTCCGGCCCAGCTGCTCCTTGTACAGCTCGTAGGTCCGGCTGAGAAGCGTGACCGAGTCCTCGTAACGGCCGATCTCCCGCAGGTCCCGGGCCAGGTTCATGGCCGAGGACAGGGTGTACGGGTGTTCCGGGCCGAGCACCTCGGTGCGCCGGTCGAAGACCTCCTGGTCGATCTCACGGGCGCGGGAGTACTGGCCGACCATGCGCAGGTTCAGCGCAAGGTTGTTGGCGGCCGCGAGCGTCCGCGGGTGGGACTCGTGGAAGATCTGGCTGAATCCCTCGTGCGCCTCGGTCGCCAGCTCCATGGCCCTGCCGTACTGGCCCAGGGTGCCGAGGTCCATCGCGAGGCCGCTGGTGGTCATGTAGGTGTGCGGATGGGACTCGCCGAGCACGGCCTGCTGTCGCTCCAGGGTCACCTCGTCGAGCTCCTTGGCCTCCACGTAACGCCCCTGGGAGCGATAGATGTTGGAGAGGTGGAAGCGGAGGTAGAGGTACTGGAGGTCGTCGTTGCCCAGCATGTCGCGCCAGGTCTCGCGTACGTCGTTCGCGAGTGTCGCGGCGGTCATCCAGTCGCCGCGCTTCCAGAGGTAGCGCACGCGGTCGATGATCAGCCGGCGGGTCTCCGGCTCCTTGCAGTACCGGGCCTCCGAGGGGCCGAGGTGGGGCCAGATGGTGGCGAACCGCGCCCAAGTCTCGGGGTTGTCGATCGGCTCGTCGTCGTCGGGCCGGGCTCCCGCGAGGACCCGGTGGACGGCGTGCCGGGCGTCCTGCTGCTCCTCCTCCGTCAGCTGTGCCCGGATGACGGCCTGGACCAGCCGGTGCACCTGGATGCTGTTGGAGACCTGGTCGACCTTGGCCAGCGCGAACCGGCCGATCTCCCGGATGACCCGGCCGAGCACCAGCTTCTCCTGGAGGGAGGAGTCGTACGGCTTGAGCGCGTCGATCATCTCCTTGCTGTAGAGGAGGTTCGCGGAGATCGGCTCGGGTGCGAAGAAGGCGCAGAGCTGGAGGAGACGGACCGCCGCCGGTGAGCGCTCCTTGAGCCGCTCGATGGAGACGTTCCAGGTCGCGGCGACCGGCTCGGGGTATCCGGCGGGCTGATTGAGCGCGAGCACGCTCGCGGCCTGCTCCCTGAGCTGTTCCAGATAGGCGCTGACCGGGGTGGCGGTCTCCGCGATCCAGGCCGCGGCCTGCTCGACGGCGAGCGGCAGGTCACCGACCGCGGTCGCGACCTGGTCGGCCTCCTCGATGCCCAGTCCGCGGGCGCGCCGCTGGAGGTGCTCGATGGACTCCTCGCGCAGGAAGACGTCGACGGGCAGCGCGTCGCCGTACTGCGACCAGGTCTGGTTCCTGGAAGTGACGAGGATGTGCCCGGGCCCCTGCGGCGGAAAGAACCGCTTGAGCTGCTCGGGGTCGTCGGCGTTGTCGAAGACGAGCAGCCAGCGGGACGAGGGCACGCCGCGCCGCAGCAGGTCGATGGCCTCCTGCGAGGCGGCCGCCATGTCCTCGCCGCCCTGCGCGCCGAGCCGTACGGCGAGTTCGGCGAGGCCGGCGATCACGTCGTCGCTCTGTTCGGCGGAGATCCACCAGACCAGGTCGTAGTCGGCCATGAAGCGGTGGACGTATTCGAGGGCCACCTGTGTCTTGCCGACGCCGCCGAGTCCGTACAGCGTCTGCGGCTGCGGCAGCACGGCCGCCACCGCCATGCCGCCGCCGAGCTGGTCGCGCATCCGCTCCAGCACCACGGAGCGTCCGGTGAATCCGGGGTTGCGCGGCGGGGCGTTCCAGATCTTCGGGACGGTGCCGGGGAAGCGCGGGCCCGGCGATCCGCTGTCGGGGAGCTGGACGGGGCGGTCGAGTGCGCGCAACAGGGCGTTGGTCGCGTTCACTTCGTCGAGCCGGAAGAGGTCCACGGGGTTGCGGTCGATGTACGGCGTGGTGAGCCGCACATCGCCCACGCGGACCGGCAGCAGATGGTGCCGGCCGCCGCCGGGGTCCTCGGCCGCGGACCGCTGCCAGACCTCCACCGCCCGCGCGGACTTCAGATACGCGCTGGACAGCAGGACCACGGTGCGCGCGGCCTGTTCGGCGGGGTGCGTGTCGTCGGTGGCCGGGTCGCGCTCGGCCGAGACGTCACGCGGCACGACCCGGAACCCGGCGCGGGTGAGCCGGTACTCGACCCAGTCCGCCCACATCCGGTTCTCGGCGACATAGCTGAGGAAGAGGTCGGCGGGCAGGGCGGGCCGGCGCCGGGTGAAGGCGTCCCTGATGCGGAGTCTGACGTCCTCGCCGACCGTGGGCATCGAGGTGATCTGCTGCTCGGTGATGACGGTGGTGAGCCGTTCGAACGCGGACAGCAGGGAGTTGGTGAGCCCCGCCTCGTCGCCGAAGGTGGCCAGCGTCTCCTCGTACGCGTAGTACGGCCGGTACGGGATCTCCACCGCGCCCCAGTAGGCGGTGGACTCCTCGCTGTTCAGCCCGGTGGGGAAGCGGTCGAACTTCAGCCGGGCGAGCGCGCGTCCGGCGTCCGCCTTCTCCTTCTCGCCCTCGTCGATGCGCATCGGGACCGGGTAGATCTTGATGCCCCGGCCGCCGTACCGCTCGTCGATCTGCCGGGCCACCGAGGCAGCGCCGTCGATGGACTGGTCGCTGAGGGTGAAGCAGTCGACGAGTACGTCGGGCAGATGGACGGTGCAGATGTCGGCGATGTCGCTGAGGCCGGTACGGCTGTCGATGAGGACGTAGTCGTAGTTGGCCTTCATGTCCTCGCGCAGCGCGTCGAAGAACAGGCCGCCGCCGAGCCGGTCGTAGAAGTTGTCCCAGTCGAAGGTGGAGACGGTCGCCGAGTACTCGCGGTTCTGCTTGCCGGCGGAGACGAAGTCGAGCGTGCCGCCGTCCGGGAACTCCCAGCCGAGGCTCTCGGGGGTGAGCGAGACGGCGTGCGGCTGGATCCGGGCGTAGTCCGTGTGCCAGTCGTCACGGCGGCCGGTGTCAGGGGTTATCGCGGCCCAGGCGTACTCGGTGATCAGGTCGATCACACCGGTGGTGGCGCCGAGCGTGGAGGGGTCGAGGAACGGGTGGAAGAACCGGTGCAGGCCCGGTGCCTCCAGGTCCCAGTCGACGGCGAGCACCCGCTTGCCGTTCGCGGCGAGAATCCAGGCCGTGTTGGCCAGGGCCATCGTGCGGCCCGTACCTCCTTTGTAGGAATAGAAGGTGACGATGCGCCCGTCACGACTGGCTGTCATCCGTGTCCTCCGCATCGGGAACGATTCCACGCGTCTTCGGGGCGTACTGGGTGGTGCCGTGCTCGGCCATGGGCCCGCGGAGTCTGACCCGTTCGGTGCGTCCCGATCCGGGCGGCTGGGCGGGTGGATAGACCGCGGCGTGCCGCAGATACTCCTGGGCGGCCGATTCGACGACCTGCGGCAGGATCTGCCCGAACGCCTCCATGCTGAACACACCCCGGGCGGCCGCCCGGCAGGCGGCCCGGCCCTGCTGCATCTGGTGCGGCATCGTGCGCTCCAGCTTCTCGACGAGCGCGGCTTCGGATATCCGGCTCTGCGGGTCCTCGCGGTTCCACGGCACGACGACGCTCACCCAGGGCCGCGGCTGGGCGTCGAAGGCAGCGAGCCGCCCGCACCTTTCGTCGTCCTCCAGCGCCCAGCGGTCGACCAGGAGTATCTCCGGCCGGGTGGGCGGCAGGCTGATGTCCGGTGGCGTCTCGTGGTCGAACGACGAGACGGTGGCCTGGTAGTTGAGGGAGCGCACCAGGTCCTGGGCCATGTACGCCAGCGGTCGGGCGGAGTCCGGGTGGTAGGGGTTCCAGTCCTGCGACTGTTTGCCGTAGTAGTCGGGGGCCCGGCCCTCGGGCAGATCGTGGCTCGTGGGCGCGGCGACCGTCAGATGCATCGGACGGGGGCCGCCGGTGGGTTTGCCGAACGCGCTGGGTGCGTGCCGGTAGTCGACGGGGCTGCCGGAACCGACGCGCGTAGTGTCGGCGACACTGACGATCCGTTTGGCCAGTTCGTAGACGGCCGCCTCGTACTCCTCGGCGAATATCCGCAGCTTGATCAGACCGTAGAGGCCGTCGGTGACATAGCGGTCGCCGAAGGCGCGGTGATTGAACTGCAACCGCTCGGCGGGGCCGGGGAGTTGCTCCGGCGGCATCGGCACCCACAGCGCGGGCACGATCGCCTCGGCGGAGCGGTTGCTCTTGGCCTGGTGGTAGATGGCCCGTTGGGCGAAGGCGTACCACTCCTTGCCGCACATCTCGCTGGCGAAGTACCGCGGCGAGAACAGCGGCACGAACACCCGGCAGGTGGCGAGCACCTCACCGAGCCGCTCGGACCAGCCCTCTCCGGACCGGATCTCCCGGTCCATGAAGCCCGCGGGAGCGCCGGCGGGCAGATCCGTCATCGCCATGACATGACCGCAGAGGTCACGGAAGAGCCGTTCCACCCACATGTCGGGGTCCGGGCCGCCTGCCCCGTACCGCGGCGTATGCGCGTAACTCAGAAAGAAGTACGGCCGATGGTCAGCCGCCCGTTGCCCTGATTCCGACACACGACCCCCGTCCTGTGTGAACGCCCGCATCCACTGCCGGCATCGCTGAGAGATGCGAA
The DNA here is from genome assembly GCF_032229325.1 of Streptomyces sp. AM8-1-1. Lineage (NCBI taxonomy): Bacteria > Bacillati > Actinomycetota > Actinomycetes > Kitasatosporales > Streptomycetaceae > Streptomyces > Streptomyces sp. AM8-1-1. Next base: position 6,565,865 of record NZ_CP135086.1, on the reverse strand, counting down.
CTGATTAATCATTCCGGAGCCCGACACACTCCATCCCCCGGACGTTCAGTCAATCAACAGCGCTTTTCGGTCATCCAGCTCACTGCGTGGTCGACCGCGTCCTTGATCGAGAACAACCGCGCAGGTCTTCCGCCCAGTTGTCCTTTCTGTTCCATACCCCAGGTGAAGGCGGCACCGATCGCGTCGAAATCACTGTCGTCCAGTTCGACGTCCGTGTACTCCGTCCATTCCTTACCCCCACCCGGACGCTGCACCACACAACGGTAGGTGCGCAGAGGTGCTCCGGTCCGGTATTCGGCGAGATGGAACGAAGTGCACACGGCGAAATCCACATTGATCATCACAACGTGCGCCCCCGCGCGATAGAGCGCGCCGAGGGGTGAGTCCTCACCGAGGTGCGAGGTCAGCGGATGTCCGGCGAGCAATTCCGCGGCACGCCGCCCCACGGCCGCGAAAGAGGTCTGCGGATGGGAGCTGCGGACGGCCCCTTCGGCGGTCCGCACCGCCTCGGCCAACCGGCCCATCCCCTGGGCCGGCGTATGGACCGGGTCGAAGGCCGGCATGTCCGCCCGTAAGGCTGCCGACTGCTCGGGTGTCATGCCCCGCACCCGGGCGCGGTACGCGGGCGATGTGTCGGAGTTCCCGGCGGTGAACGCGGGCACCACCAGTGTGCCGTCCTCCCCCAGGGCCTCCAGCAGTGCGTCCCGCAGCGCCTCGGCATGCAGGCCCGTGGCGTGCAGCGAGGCGTGCACCAGGAGCGTCATGCCCTGCTCCACGCCCAGCTCACGCACCGCACGGGTCAGGAAGGACCGTTCCCCCGCATCAGCCACGGCCGCACTCCTTGCGCAGCTCGTCGAGGAGCCGGTGCCCGCTCACCGTGAGCTCCGGTGCGCTCTCCAGGGTGGTGAGGGCGCGCATGGCCTGATCTGCCCCCTCGGGGTCGAAGGGGGCGAGGCCCACCCTCTCGTACGCGCCCGCGAGCAGCTCGGACACCGGGACCTCCTCGTCCTGCCAGGGCGCGGGATGGCTCCACCAGCCGTCCTGTGCATGGAGATCGGTGACCTCCACAAGCGCGTGCAGTTTCGCCCGGCGGAAGCCGCGCAGCAGCGCGACCGCCAGTCCCCCGGCCGTCTCCGGCAGGGCGAGGCCGAGCGCTCCGAAGCCGTGCGCCCGCAGCGACGCCTCGCCGGAGAGGAGCGGGGTGAGCGTGCTCAGACACTCGCCGGCCTCCGCGGCCTGCTGCGGCGCGGCATCGGCCAGCACGGCCCAGGCCTCGGTCAGCCGCTCGTCCCAGACGGCCGTCGCGCGGGCGTCGAGCCGCCCGTGCACGGGTGCGCCGAAGCAGTCGCGGTACGGGTCGATGTCGTCCAGCCGCAGGAGCGGGACCCCGTCGCCGCCGAGCGTGCGCACGGGCCGCCAGTCGCTTCCCTCACCGTGCAGGCCATCGAGGCGGACAAGCCGCGACTGCCCGCCGTCGACGGCGACCAGGAAGCCCTCCTCGACGGCCCGCACCTCGGCGCTGCCGTCGTCCGCCGTGCCGCGCAGCCGTAATTCACCGAGGGTGGGCAGCCGGAGTCTGCCGCCTTCGTGCGAGAGCCGGACCGGTGTGGCGTCCCGCCCGGTGACGAGTGCGGCGGCGAGGTACGACGGGAGCCGCAGGGCGAGCGCGAGTGCCCCCGGCCGTTCCTCGCGCAGGGCGGACAGTGTGTCCTGGAGCCAGGTGTAGGTGTACGGGTGGCCGAAGACCTCGTCGAGCAGGTCGCCCCGGTCCTCCAGAGCGCAGGTCAACTCCCATGCCTCGGCCCAGGCCTCGCCCCCGCGGCCGCCCAGCTCCTCGTTGAGCTCGGCGAGAAGCGTGCGCGTCACGTCCTGGTGCTCGGCCATCAGCGCGCCCGGCTCGGTGACCGCGGCCGGCACGGCCCCGGCGCCGGCGCGCTGCTCGATACCGCGGATGAGCGCTTCGAGGTCGGCGCAGTACACGGAGGTGTTGTCGAAGTCGTTCCGCGAGCTGTAGCGGTGGGTGTAGAGGCCGCCGCCGCAGGAGCGGACGACCGGGCACCGGCGGCACGTGTCGCTCACTCCGGCCAGGCCCAGCTGGCGTGCCCGGACGCCGGGGTGGGCGGCGACATCGTCGAACGCGTGCGAGAAGACGTCGAATCCAGTGGCCGCCGCGCCGTCGTAGGCGCTCTTGAGCGAGTCGACCTGTTCCAGGGTGCCGTCGGTCTCGACGACCACGAGGTCGGTGGGGGCCAGGCCCAGTGACTCGGTGAGGCTGGGGCCGCCGGCGAGGGTGGAGAACACCGACTCGAAGAGCCGTACGGGAACCTTCCGGCCCTGTCCGTCCCAGCGGTCGTAGATCCTCAGCAGCCACTCGGCGTAGGCGGTGGGCGATCCGTCGGGGCGGGCCGGCGGGTCGTTCCAGGTGGCGTGCGGCAGGAGGAAGTCGATGCGCGGGGGTTCGAGCTCGGCGAGGGCGTCGTAGACGGCGACCGGGTCGTTGGACACATCGACGGTGCACAGCAGACCGAGGTAGAGGTGGCGGTAACGCTCTTCGCGGAGGAGATCGACGGCCCGCAGGACCAGGGGATGACTGGTTCGCCCGTCCGCGAAGCGGCGGTGGCGGTCGTTCGCGACACGGTCGCCGTCGAGGGAGATACCCACCTTGACGTCGTACGCGTCGAAGAGGTCGAGATACCGGTGGCTGAGCTGGAGGCCGTTGGTGTGGATCCGCAGATCGAGAGAGGCGACGGAGTCGAGGGCGGCGGTGAGCTCCTCGCAGATGCGTCGCAGTCGTTCGGGGCCCGCGAGCAGAGGCTCCCCTCCGTGCAGGATCACTGACACGGAGGGCAGGGCATGACTCTTGGCATGCTCGGCCAGTCGCAGAGCTGTCCAGGAAATGGCTTCGTCAGAGATTGCCTTGGGGCGGGTACGCCAGCTCTGATCAGCGTGTTCGTAGATATAACAGTGGTCACATGCAAGATCACATCTGCTGTGGACCTTCAATACGATCTCGCGGAATGGGACCAGGGGTCCAGTCATTCCGCCAGTCTAGAGCGCGGAGTTGAAGGAAGAGATACGCACGGTACGGTCAGCGGCGGCCGGCATGACCCTCGCCAGCTTCCTGGCGGCATCCCCACCACGGACATCGATCTGGGCCAACGGGATGCGGTTCTTCTTCGCAGCAGCGAATGACCGCGAGGTCTGCATCGTCATGGGGGCCGTCCTTGTGTTGTGTACAGCGCAGATACCACGCACCATTGCAGTGCCGGCGGCACGACTTTACTCTCATGGCGACCCTCAGCAACTCAAGCTGTGGTCGCGGAAGAGAAGAGTTGCATCACATTCTCGCAGCAGAGGGCGGAACGAGCGATTCCGTCTAAAGAGTGAAGGCAAAACTGCAGACAGGGGGGCGTATGACCGGGTTTACCGGCCCACTGCACAGCATGGTGTTCCGTAACACCGATCTGCCCGATCTCTTCCATCATTCGGATGCCATAGCCATATCGAGGCAACGTGAGGCGGTCGGCTCCACCCGCTACCAGCTGCTGCTCCTGGTCGTGGGAGCCGCCGTGGCGACGCTGCCGTCGTCCCTGAAGCTCGGCGACACGTTTCAACTCCCCGGCGCACTCAGCGCGTTGGCGTACATGGGGGTTCTCGTGCTCGGTTACCGTTCCTCACGCCGTCGAGCAAAGTCGCAGTGGCAACTCAACCGTTCCGCGGCCGAGTTCATCAAATCGGTGTGTTGGCGGTACTCCGTGCACGGCACCCCGTTCGACGCCCGGGCCACCGACGCCGACGAGCTGTTCGTCGCCCGGCTGGAGGAGGGGTTACGGGAACTGGTGAAGGTGGGCTGGGAGGACCCGCGCACGGGCGGGAGCGACCTCGCGGCGGCCGAACTCATCACGCCTGCCATGCGACGGCTCCGCGCCAAGCCCTACAGCGTACGCAAGGAGACCTACGTCCGGGACCGGTTGATCGAGCAACGCAACTGGTACCACCGCAGCGCCGAGATCTCCCGCCGTGCGACCCGGCTGTGGTCGGCGTCGATCGGACTGCTCACCCTGCTGGCCCTGTTCTTCGCGCTGCTGCACACCTTCTCACTCGCCGTGTCGGTCAACGTGGGCGGTCTGTTGTCGGCGGCCGCGGCGGCCTGTCTCGCCTGGAGCGAGATCCGCCGCCATCAACCCCTCATCGCCGCCCACTCGTTGGTCGAGGAGGACCTGGCCACGATGCACACGGCGATGGAGACCTCGGTCACCGACGCCCAATGGCCGTCCGCGGTGTACGAGACGGAACGCATCGTGTCGCCCCAGCACACGGACTGGCTGGTACGGCACGGGAGTTGAGCCGCCGTCGATGAAGCACCGGGGGCCTCGGCGTCATCAGCTGCGCCGCAGGCCCTCGCGCCAGATGACGGTCACCGGCTTTCCCCGGTCACGGGCGTAGCTGACGATGTCCGCCGTGCCCCCGAGACCTCGGGCCGGACAGCCGTCCCAGACGGCGAGCAAACGGTCGCAGTTGTCGGCGATGTAGGCGCCGGCGGCGTAATAGGCCTCGTCCGTCGAGTGCGGGAAGGCGAGCTGGATCTCGCGCGCGGCGCGGCCGCGGAGCTGCTGGAAACGGGCCAGTTCGCCGGGGTCGGTGAAGCCGTCCGCGTAGTCGCCGCTCGGGATGACCACGGTCAGTTCGGCGCCGCAGTCGAGGGCGATGTCCGCGAAGAGCTGGTCGGCGCCGACGGCGAGACTGGAGAGCGCCTCCATCGAGCCGTCGTGTCCGCAGAGCGCGGCGCGCATCACCGCGCGCACGTGGTCCCGGGCCTCGGCGGGAATGTCTCGGTGGCCGGTCACTCCGATGCGTTTCACTGCCACGCGACCCCCGTATCTCCCGCGCCCGACGCCCTGACATCGTCTCAGATGACAGAGCCGCGTCGAGCCCCCGTCCTTCATACGGACGAGGGCTCGACCCGGACGGTTCAGTCGCCGCGCGTCAGTAGACGCTGACTCCGTAGGCGCTGAGCGCCTCGGTGACCGGCTGGAAGAAGGTCGTACCGCCGGATGAGCAGTTGCCGCTGCCGCCGGAGGTCAGGCCGATGGCCCTGCTGCCGGAGTAGAGCGGGCCGCCGCTGTCGCCGGGCTCGGCACAGACGTTGGTGCGGATCATGCCGTAGACGACATCGCCGCCGCCGTAGTTCACCGTGGCGTTGAGACCGGTGACGCTGCCGCTGTGGGTGCCCGTGGTGGAGCCTCGGCGGGTCACCGACATGCCGACCGTGGCGTTCGCGGCACTGGTGATGTCGACGCTGCCGACGGTGCCCGGGTGGGCGAGCGAGGTGTTGGAGTAGCGCACCAGGCCGTAGTCGTTCCCGGGGAAGCTGGATCCGGCCGTGGGGCCGATGGTGGTGGTGCGGGCGGAGTTGGTGTACCAGGTGCCCGCGCCGTCGGTGCAGTGACCGGCGGTCACGAAGTAGTAGGTGTTGCCGCTGCGGACGTTGAAGCCCGCGGAGCAGCGCCAGCTGGAGGCATAGATCGCGTCGCCGCCGGCGAGCAGCTTGGAGAAGACACCGGGGGTGCGCTCGATACGGAGGGCGTCGGCGTTGCTTCCGGCGGCCTTCTTGATCTTCGCTATCTCGGCCTGGGAGACGGTGCTGTCGGCCGTGACGACGAGGCTCTTCGTCGCAGGGTCGATGTTCCAGGCGGTGCCGGCCACATCCGCTGCGAGGACGGCGTCGCTCGCGGAGGTGAGCTCGGCTGCGCTGAACGTCTGGGACTGGTCGGCGTTGGCCGCGGGGACGGCCATTGCTGCGGCGGCGACCAGACCGGTGGAGACGGCGAGAAGGCGGGTACGTCTCGCCGTGGCACTGCGGGGGGTGGTGCGCTTGATCCTCACTTGTCGTTCCTCCCGAGGGGAATCGGGGGCTCCCGTAGTGGGGTTCGGGGCCCGTGAGGCGCAGCCATGAAGCACCGTCCGACTAACGGACATACCGTGCTCCTGACAAGCGCTGTTCGGGAGTATTCGGGCCGTCAACTGTCGGCGCAAGGGCGCCTTTCGGCCGCTGCGGGCACACACGACTCATGGCCCCGCGGCTGGGGCGCCTCCGGGGCTGCGGCACATGCGTCCGGCCGGTAGGACGGGTCAGCGGTCGCGGAGGTTCCGTTCCCCCGCGGCAATCTCCACCGCGAGCGTGTTCCCCGGCGGCGGGAAGGGGCAGATGAAGTGGTCGGCGAAGGCGCACGGGGGCAGCTGCGAGCGGTTGAAGTCGACGGTCACCGTGCCGTCCGCCGCGGGCGCGGGCGGCCGCAGGAAGCGGAAGCGGTAGCTACCGTTCCCGCTGGTCGCGTCGGCGAACACGGCCCACAGCGAACCGTCCTGCTCGACCGCCACCCGCAGGGAGTGCTCCACGCCGTCGAGGGGGAACGTGATCTCGCCACCGAGGCCGAGACCGCGCTCCCGCCCGTCGGCGTTCTCCACCCGCACACTGCGGCTTTCCGGGTAGGCCCGGAAGGTCCCCGGCACGGCCCAGCGAGGGTCGTACGCCGTCGCCTCGATGCCCTCGAACGCCCGGCGCGCCGGTGAGTCCGGATCGAAGTCACGTACCGCCCAGAGCCCTTCGCGGCGCAGCACGACCAGCCGCCGCCGGCCGTGCGCGACCCGGGACTCGGGGACGGGCGCGTGGTCGGCGGTGAGACGGATCGAGCCGGTGAAGGGCTTGCCGTCGACGGTCAGAACGTCCTCGGGTCCGGCGGCGAGCACCACCCCGTCGCCGTCCGGCACCCAGCTTCCCGGGACGGCCGGAAGTCGCCCGTCCGGGTGGTCGCCCAGCCAGTGCGTGCCGGTGAGCGAGAGCGGTCCGTACGGCGCGGAGACGGAACCGACGCGCTGTTCGTGCCACTTCTGCCAGTTCTGCGGCTCGTTCCCGTCCTGACCCGCTTGCTGTGCGTCCGTGCTCATGCCGTCAACCTTTCACACCGGCTCGGAAGCCCCGTACGGGAGTGCGGGACCGAGCCCGTGCGGCCGTGCACCCCTGCGGAGCCGTCGCGCTCCGCGCGGAGGTCGCGCCCTCAGCAGTCACAGCTGCAGCAGTCGCAGCAGTCACAGTCGCAGTCACGGCAGCAGCCCTCACGCTTCTTGCGCGACCAGGGCCCCTCGTACTCCTTGGCGCAGCAGATCTGACAGGTGCAGAAGAGTCCGGTGAAGACCGCGCAGCCGGCGAGGAGACCGCGCCGCTTGGGCGGGGTCGGTTCGCCGCCGAACCGCGGCGGACCGCCGGGGCCGCCGGGGTGGCCCGGGCCGCCCGGATTCCCGCCGCCGTAAGGATTCCCGCCGTAGGGGTTGTTGCCGTACGGGCCCTGACCGCCGCCCTGGTAGGGGTTCTGCGGGCCCTGCGGTGTGCCGTGCCCCTGGTGCGAACAGGTCGTCGTACCGAAGGTCCGGTTCACCGACGTCCGCAGCTCGTGGGCGAGCAGCACATGCACCAGCTTGTCGTCCGTGAAGCGGGCGTCGGCCAGCGCGAGCCGTACGCCGTGGACCGCGTCGTCGGCGAGGCGGCGGGCCTCGGCGAGCGAGGTGCCGGTCGCGGTGAGCGGGTTCCAGGCACCCGACGCCGCGTCAGCTTCCCTGTCCTCGACGGCATCCAGCAGATGCGCGAGGCGTCCGAAGAGGCGCCCGGCCTCGGCGAGCGGGGCCACGTTCTCCGGGCGTCCGGCGAGTACCGCGGTGTGCGCGAAGGCGGCGGCCGTCGCCGTCTCCGTCGGCTCGGTGACCGTGAGCAGCGGGGTTCCGGGGCCGGCGAGCGCCTCGATCCCCGTCTGCCGGTCGACCGCGTCGACCAGGACCGCGGTGTCGAAGCCGAGCGCCGCGCCGGTACGCGCGCCTGCCCGGTCCCAGCCGGTGGCGACCCGGCGCGCGGCGGCGGCCACCGGCCTGCGGGCCAACATCCCGTCCCGGTCGGCGACGTGGTCGCGCACCTTGGCGGAGGCGAGGACCAGCGAGACGGCGGCCGCGAGGCGTGCGCCCTCGCCCTTGGCCACGGATGCGGTGCGCATCGCGCGCAGCGGGCAGGGGCCCGCCGTGCGCCGGGTCGCGGGAGTGCGCTCGGCCTGAGCCTCCGTCAGAACCGAGACGATCAGGCCGTCGTAGTTGGTCACGACCCTGGCGAACTGGCCGTGGTCGGCACGAAGTGCCAGGCACAGACCGCAGAGATGGGCCATCCACTCGGCCTTGAGCCCGTCCCCGAGACGGTGGCTGCATGGCCTGACGATTCCGAACACGACGTTCCCCCGAGAGCCGTTCGACAGTGCGGCACGCATCGTATCGAGCGATCCGTTCACCCGTACGTCCCCGACGTCACCCATCTGGCCCGAACTTCATATTTTGGGCCGAACATGCCCCGTACACAGGAGGAATCTTGACGAATCGCCACATCTTCTGTGCCAGTACCGTCACGAATCCCTCGCGCGGCGACTATCCACTTGGCGCGCGATCCGCATTATGGACGACCATAGGGATAGGGAAGACGGAAGACCGCAGTGAGCGGACTGCAGTGGAAGGAGGCGTCCATGGGATCTGTGCGCAAGGCGAGCGCCTGGCTGGGACTCGTCGAGGACAGCGACGAGCGTTACTACGACGACGAGTACGCCGAGGGTGCGGAGACGGGTGAGAACGCCTGGGTCACCGACCCGCGGGTGCGCGTCGCCTCCGAGTCCGCCCAGGAAGAGGGACGCCGGATCGCCACGGTGTCGCCCTCCAGCTTCCGGGACGCCCGCGGTATCGGTGAGCTGTTCCGGGACGGTGTCCCGGTCATCGTCAACCTGACGTCCATGGAGCCCTCGGACGCCAAGCGCGTGGTGGACTTCGCCGCCGGACTGACCTTCGGCCTGCGCGGCTCCATCGAGCGCGTGGCGACCCGGGTCTTCCTGCTGAGCCCGTCGGACACCCAGGTCGTCAGCGGAGAGGCCCCGGGCCGCTCGCAGGACGGCTTCTTCAACCAGAGCTGAGCGAGGCGTTCGCCGGCCGGCAGGCCCGACCGGCGTCCGGGGACCCGAGGTCCCGGCTCACCGGAAGGCGTCGAGGCCGGTGAGCGCCTTGCCCAGCACGAGCTGGTGCATCTCGACGGTGCCCTCGTAGGTGAGCACCGATTCGAGATTCGTCGCGTGCCGCATCACCGGGTACTCCAGGGAGATCCCGTTCGCACCGAGGATGGTGCGCGAGGTGCGGCAGATCTCGATCGCCTCGCGCACGTTGTTGAGCTTGCCGAAGCTGACCTGCTCGGGGCGCAGCGTTCCCGCGTCCATGCGCCGCCCCAGATGGTGGGCGAGCAGGATGCCCTTGTGCAGCTCGACGGCCATGTCCGCGAGCTTGGCCTGGGTGAGCTGGAAACCGCCGATGGGGCGGCCGAACTGCTCACGCGTACGCGAGTACTGGAGCGCCGACTCGAAGCTCGCGCGGGCGGCGCCCATGGAGCCCCAGACGATTCCGTACCGCGCGTGGGTCAGACAGCTCAGCGGGCCCTTCAGACCGGTGACCTCCGGCAGGACCGCGTCGGCGGGCAGCCGCACCTCGTCGAGGACCAGCTCGCTGGTCACGCTCGCCCGCAGCGACCACTTGTGCTTGATCTCCGGGGCGGAGAATCCGGGGGCGTCCGTCGGCACGGCGAAACCGCGGATGCCGTCGTCGGTCTGCGCCCAGACGACGGCGACACCGGCCACCGAGCCGTTGGTGATCCACATCTTGCGGCCGGTGAGCACCCAGTCCGAGCCGTCGCGCTTGGCGTAGGTGCGCATGCCCGCCGGGTCGGAGCCGTGGTCGGGCTCGGTCAGGCCGAAGCAGCCGATGATCTCGCCGGCCGCCATACCGGGCAGCCAGCGCTGCTTCTGCTCCTCGGAGCCGAAGCGGTGGATCGCGTACATGGCGAGTGAGCCCTGCACGGAGACCAGGGAGCGGATGCCGGAGTCCGCCGCTTCCAGTTCGAGGCAGGCGAGGCCGTACTGGACCGCACTGGCTCCCGCGCAGCCGTAGCCCTTCAGCGACATGCCGAGCGCGCCGATGGAGCCGAGCTCACGTGCCAGCTCCCGGATGCCGGGCAGCTCGCCGCGCTCGTACCAGTCGGCGATGTACGGCATGACCCGATCGGAGGCCCAGCTGCGGACGGTGTCGCGGACCGCGAGGTCCTCGGGGTCGAGCAGATCGTCGATGCCGAGCGGATCGCCGGCATCGAAACGCGGCTTCGCGGGTGCGGACATTCAGGGCCTCCGGCAGCGCTGACAGAGCGGATGAAGAAAACTAGCAGTGTTAGTTACCAGCTCCGCCCGACGGTACGACTCAGTGTGCCGCGCGTCCAGACCCGGTCGCCTCGACGGGCTCACGGCTCGCCGGGATCGACACGTCCGGCCGCCGGGGGCGCGGACACTGCTCGGCCGTCGAGCAGTCCATGACCCGAGGCAGCTTGAGCGCCGCCAGCGCGCCCAGCAGCAGCAGACCGGCGCTCACCAGCAGCGTGACATGCAGACCGTCCACGAACGCGTGCCGCGCGGTCTCGCGCAGTGTCTCCCCCGCGCCCCCGCCGAGCCGGTCGGACACCTGGTACGCCTCGCCCAGCGAATGGGAGGCGGCATTGCTCGCGGACGCCGGCACCCCGGGCAGCGAGCTGAACGCGGGCGCGTACGCCGCGTTCATGATGCTGCCGAGCAGCGCGATGCCCATGCCCGCGCCCAGCTGGTAGGACGTCTCCCCGATCGCGGCAGCCCCGCCCGCGTGCTCCTGCGGCGCCTCGCTGAGCATCGACTCGTAGGCCGCGAAGAGCGTGGTCTGCAGGCCGAAGCCGAGCAGCACGAATCCGGTGGTGAGCAGCCAGGGCCGGTCGTGCTGTCCCATCATCACCAGCAGCAGGACGGCCGCGGCGGTGAGCACGAAGCCCCAGCCGACCATCGCGCGCGGGCCGATGCGGCGCAGGGTGGACGAGCCCGTCGCGCCCGCGGCCATCGCCGCGAAGGTGAGCGGCAGCAGTCGCAGCCCGGTCTCCAGCGGGCTGAGCCCGAGGATCAGCTGGAGGTACTGGACGGCTATCAGCTCCAGGCCGACCAGCGCCAGCATGGCCAGCACGATGCAGCCGACGGAGGTGGAGAAAGTGGCGCGGGCGAACATCCGGATGTCTATGAGCGGGTGCTCGCGCCGCCGCTGCCGCCGGACGAAGAGCACCAGCAGCACCGCGCCGATCAGCAGTGGACCGACCGTCCGGGCGTCGAGCAGGCCGTGCCCGACACCGAGCCGCTTCACCCCGAGGACGACGCCGAGCACTCCGGCGGCGGCGAGCAGGGCACCCAGCACGTCCCACGGGCCGTCCGTGTTCCCCCGGGACTCCGGCAGCAGCAGCCGGCCGATGGGCAGGATCAGCGCCATCAGCGGGATGTTGATCAGGAAGACCGAGCCCCACCAGAAGTGCTCGACGAGGAAGCCGCCGAGGACCGGCCCGGTGGCGGCGCCGACCGCGGCGACCGCGGTCCATATGCCGATCGCCATCGCCCGTTCCCGCCGGTCGGGGAAGACGGCACGGAGTATCGAGAGCGTCGCGGGCATGATCATCGCGCCGCCGACACCCAGCAGGGCGCGTGCGGCGATGAGTATGTCCGGGGTGGCGGCGAAGGCGGCGACGGCGGACGCGATGCCGAAGATCGCGTAACCGAGCAGGAGCACTCTGCGGCGGCCGATGCGGTCGCCGAGGGTGCCGAAGAGGATCAGCAGTGCGGCGCAGATGAGGGGATAGGCGTCGACGATCCACAGCAGTTCCACGCCGCTCGGGCGCAGATCCTCCGTGACGGCGGGCACCGCGACGTGCAGCACGGTCGCGTCCAGCGCGACGAGCAGCAGGCTGAGGCAGAGGACGACGAGGACGACCCAGCGGTTGGCACCGCCGGCGGCGGCACGCAGGCGTGCCACGGCCGTGATCGTCCCGGACATGTACTACCTCCCAGTGAGTCCCTCGCGTTCGGCGGGCCAGCCGGGGACGGGGTGATCCCTCAAGGCGGTCCGGCATCGAGGCGAGTGAGCCGTCAGCGTACGCGAGTTCAGGCCGGTGGCGCGTGGTCCATCTCTCACCACTTCGGCCGTGGACGTGTGGCGTACGCCACGCCCGGCAGCCCCGGAGGAAATGGATCATGGCCTCTTCCGAACGAGGGGAAAAATCCGTACGGGCAGGTCATGAACGAGAATTTGCCCGGCGGAATGAGGCCGCGACACGCCCTCCCGAGCAATAGCGTGGGTGACCTCCGGGATTTCCGAATTGGCCAGGAATAAAGCCGGAGTCTGAGACATACTCCACATCACATCGTCATCACAAAGACGCTGGATCGGCCTAGTCGCGCACTCACTCGCTGTAACGTCGATTGGGTGCGTACCGACATCTTCGCCCGCCTGGACCGGGAGCCGGAACCGCCGAAGATAGAGATCCCGCGGATGAGCCGCATCCGTCTCGCCCTCTTCGGCGGGACGTCTGCGTTCTATCTCGCCATCGTCGTCGCCGTGTTGGCGTCGAGCTGGCTGGTGATCATCGACTGGAAAGTCATGCTGTTCCGGCCCTACCAGCAGTGGCCCGAGCTGCACGCCTTTCTCGACTACTTCGTGGTCCTCGGCCAACGCGGCCCCACGGCCGTGATGGTCGCTGCCTGGCTGGGCTGGCGCTCCTGGCGCCAGCACACGCTGCGGCCCCTCCTCGCCCTGGGCGTCTCGCTGTTGCTGCTCAATGTGACGGTGGGCGCCGTCAAGATCGGACTCGGCCGGCTCGGCCCTCACTACGCGACAGAGATCGGATCCCCCGAGCTCTTCGCGGGCGGCGATATATTTCCTTCCGGCCACACCGCCAACGCGGTCGTGACCTGGGGAATTCTGGCGTATCTGGCCACGACTCCGCGGGCCCGCCGCTATCTGTCGGCGCTCTCCGCCACCGTCTCGCTCGGTGTCGGCCTGACCACCGTGTACCTCGGTACGCACTGGCTGAGCGATGTCCTGCTCGGCTGGGCCGCCGGACTGCTGATCCTGCTCGCGCTGCCCTGGTGCGAGCCGCTGATCGGCCGTGCGGAGGCCTTCATCCTCGACCTCCGCGAGCAGTGGCGCGCGCGTCGCCGTCTCGCCCCCTCGCTGCCGGTGGCGGCCGGTGGCCCGCGGCCGGGGATACACCCCCAGCGCGGTGGAGGCCGGCAGGACGGTGCGGACCGCGAACCGGTCGCCGCGGTGGGCGGCCCGTCGGCCCCCACGAGCAGGCCGGGTACCCAGCTCACCCACACCCAGCGACCGCACTCGCACAGCATGCGTTCCGAGCGGACACCGGTGACACCTTCGGGCAGCCGGCGTCCGCCCACCTCTCGGCCCGCCACGGGCGGCTGATCCGCCTGCCGGACCACCGCTCGTCGAACACGGCGAAGGCCCCGACCGATCCGGTCGGGGCCTTTTCCGTGGGCACTTCTGGGCCTGACAAGTTCATGGCGTGCGTCTCGGTGCCGTACGGCAACTCCGCGGCCGTACGGGTCGCATGAGCCGCGTCACGGGGCGTCGTGAGCCCCTGGAGGGCAGCGGGGGCTTCCCGGCCCCTGCTGGGCCCGTTGCCGGGCTTCCGCGCGCTGTGCGGCAGTTGAGGGGCTCCCGCGGCCGGGCGGGCGGCTCAGCCCACCCAGCAGCGCTTGACGGTGCCGCCCTCCACCTCGAAGTTGAGCCGGCCCACCAGGTACTCCATGGTGATGATCGACCCCGGGGGCAGCGCCCGGACCGTGGTCCAGCCGCGCTCACGGGCCTGCTGTTCGGCGCCCTCCGCCGAGAGGCCGACATACGCGTCGGCGTCGTCGTCGGGCTGGGCTGAGGGGCTCGGTATGGATGCCATGGCATCCACCGTAGGCGGCAGCGGACGGTGACGGAAGCGGAGCGCGCAACACGCCGTAGCCACCCCACGTACCCCACCGGTCACGCTTCTGTCACAGGATCACGACACACGTTCAGCGCAAACCCTGTCACTCGAACGTGCAGTCCAGGACGGCGTCCGCAGTAATTGCGGACAACCATTCGGACACGCTCAATTCCCGGGTCGAATAACCCGGGACGAAAGGCGGGAGTGAATTGACGGACCGTGAAGAATTCACCGCTCCCTTACACAATCCCCAGCGTGTACGCGTGACCCGATGCCCACTGCCGGATCGCGTACCCCGCCTTCCGGCCGTACATGCACGAGGCCCGGAGGCGCCCTGTCGGAGCGCCGGGGCGCGCGAGCATCACGGCCCGTGACGGCGCTCCGGATACGCGCCGAGCTCGCCCGGAACGGTCTCCGGCCGATGGGCAAAAAGGTGCGTCACAGCCTGCCGGGCGCCCCGCACGACGCCGTCAGCCGACCGGGCCCAGAGCCCGGGAGAGACGGTCCCGCAGCGTCCTGATGTGCTCCGTCAGCTCCTCGGGCTCGACCACCTCGAAGTCGACGCCCAGGAGCATCACATGGATCACCATCACCTCCAGGCCGGCCGCGCCGGTGCGCAGCAGGCAGCTCGTCGCGTCCACCGCCTCCAGAACACCGTCGGACGGACCGATGATCCGGGCCGCCTCCTCCGCCGACATGTGCAGCCGGACGACGGCCTGCACCGCGTAGGCGCGGGTCGAGACGCCCCGGGAGACGTACGCGGCCAGATCCTCGGCCGGCGGGGTGCGCGGGGCGAAGCGGGGGCCGTGCGGCGGTGTGGGCGTGATGCGGTCCGCGCGGAACGTGCGCCAGTCGCCGCGCTCCAGGTCCCAGGCCACGAGGTACCAGCGGCGCTCGGTGCACACCAGCCGATGCGGTTCGACGGCACGGCGGCTGACGGAGCCGCTGTGGTCGCGGTACTCGAAGCGCAGCCGTTCGCTGTCCCGGCAGGCGTTGGCGAGTTCCGTGAGGACGGAGGCGTCGACCCGGGACCTGGGCGCGCGCAGCATCGGGACGGTGAAGGCGTTGAGGGCGCCGACGCGGCGGCGCAGCCGATGGGGCAGCACCTGTTCCAGCTTGGCCAGCGCGCGCACCGAGGTCTCGCCGATGCCCTCGATGCCGTTGCCCGCGGCGGTGCGCAGCCCGACGGCGACCGCCACCGCCTCCTCGTCGTCGAGCAGCAGCGGAGGCAGCTCGGCCCCCGCGCCGAGCTGATAGCCGCCGCCCGTGCCGGGGCTGGCGTTGACGGGATAGCCGAGCTCCCGCAGCCGGTCGACGTCGCGCCGGACGGTACGCGGCGTGACGCCGAGCCGGTCGGCCAGGTCGGCGCCCGACCATTCGCGGTGGGCCTGGAGCAGGGACAGCAGGCGCAGCAGACGTGCCGAGGTCTCCAACATGGGGGTGAGTCTGCCAGCGCATGCGGACAGCTTCTGTCCGCATGCGCGGTGCGTGCGTCAACTGCCGGAGGGCTCAGCGGCGTTCGGCGCGAGCCCGCGGCTCACCCGGGAAGGGTCAGCATCATCCCGACCGTGAGGTGGTCCGGAGAGTTGCCGATGACCGTCCGGTTGGCGGTGTACAGCGCCTGCCAGCCGCCCTTCACGCGAAAGCGCGTGGCGATGGCGGAGAGGGTGTCCCCGGGCTGGACGGTGTGGGCCCGGCCCTTGAGGCCGTAACGCTTCGAGCAGACGGGCCAGGCCTTCCATCCCTGGACGCGGAGCACCTCTTCGGCGACCTTGATCTGCTGGGCGCGGGTCGCGAGGTCGGCGCGCGGCGCGTACGCGAGGCCTCCGAAGGCCTTCCACGTCGGGTGCCAGAACTGGAGCCCGCCGTAGTAGCCGTTGCCGGTGTTGGTGTTCCACTTCCCGCCGCTCTCGCACTCGGCGACGCAGTTCCACGGCCAGCCGGTCGCCGCGCAGGCGAAAGCAGGAGTGGCCGCCGATGTGACCGGGGCCGCCGGAGTCGCCGCTGGGGCCGGAGCGTCCGAGGTCGCCGCCTGGGCGCCGCCCTGGGGTACGAGAGCCAGCAGCAGGGCCGCAACAGCGGTCGAAAATGACTGAATTGTCCGCATCGGGGTCACGCTAGGCAGTCGGCTCCCCCGACCACCGCCGCCGCGCACGGAAGGCCTTCACGCCCACCCGGTCGGACCTCCGCCGGCCGCCCGGAACGGTCCTCCGGACGCCCGCACCCGTTCGTGTCCGCATGCCGGACGGTTCGATTACGTCCCTCCTTTGCGTGACCCCGGCCCCGGATAACCCGTTGAACCCTTCATGAGCCGGGACCCGCCCGGCATCCGTGATCAAGTCCGAGGAGCCACCCGTGCCGCGCATGCTCGACGTCAGCGAGGACGTACGCGCCGAGATCGGCGACGAAGAAGCCGACCGGCTGCTCGCCGGCGAGAACGCCCCGGGCAGCTACGACTGCACCTCCTGCCGCACCCCGGGCGACTCCGAGCAGGAGCGCACCAGCACGGTCCTGTTCGTGGGTGAGGAGACCGCCGTACTCGCCTTCGCCCACGCCACCTGCATCCCCTCGCAGGTCGTCCAGGTCACCGAGGACCAGCTGCAGGGGGCCGTGCGGTCCATCACCGCCGAGGAGCCCGCTCCGCAGACCACCCCGGGACAGGCCGTCCTGGGCATCACCAGCGGTCTGGTGCTCATCGACGGCGAGCTGCACCCTGCCCTGGTGGTCGAGCCGACGGCCCCGATCGCCCGCCCCGGCACCACCGGGAACGGCGGCGACGACTTCCTGCCGCTGCTCATCGAGCAGGGCTTCGTGCCGATCTCCGACGTGAACCACCGGCCCGGGCTGCTGGCCGGCTGGTCCGTGCTGATCGCCATGGGACAGCTGCACGCCGTGCTCCAGCCCGGCACCGGCGGCGGCAGCCCGGTCGCCTGGTGGCAGGCCCACCAGCCGCTCCAGGTGACCGATGGCTGGCGAGCGGCCGCCAACAAGTCGCACACGGTGCTGGTGTTCGCCGCGCCGGTCGGCTCGATCGGGCAGCAGCCGCGTGAGGACCTGCTGCGCGAGGCGCTGGAGAAGGCGGCGGCCGGCGGCCGTCTGGTGGCCGCCGCGATGCCGCTCGCGGGCACCTGATCCCGGCGGGGGACGCCGGACGCGTGACGGGCGGGGTCGTAGGTCGTTGCAGGTACGTGCACACATACGACCCCTCCCGCCAGCCGTACACGAGCCAGATCCCCTCCATGCGCCCCGCGCGCGAGGCGTCCGGTTCGCCCACGCCCATCTACGACGCGCTGTACTCGGAGTACCGGAGGTCGTTCCGGACCCTGCCCGGCGACCGCAGTGGCGAGGAGGACCTCGGCTTCAAGGCGTTCGGCACGGGGCTCAGCAGCAGCCGCGGTTCCGGCTTCGCCGCGGCCGCCCAGCCCGTCCATCCGGGCGGGGGCTGGCCGCCGTACCCCGGCAGCAGCGCGCACGGCGGCAACCCCTACCCGGCGGCGCTGCCGCCGGCCCCGCGTCGGGGCATCTGACGCCGCAGCCGTGACAAGGACGCTGCCCCCGACCGTTCACCGGTCGGGGGCAGCGCCCTTGTCGTGTCATGTCAGCGCGTCACTTCTTGCGGCCGCGCTTCTCCCGCACCCGCACCGAGATGTGGATCGGGGTGCCCTCGAAGCCGAACTCCTCGCGCAGCCTGCGCTCCACGAAGCGGCGGTAGCCGTGCTCCAGGAAGCCGGAGGCGAAGAGGACGAACCGCGGCGGCTTGGTGCCCGCCTGGGTGCCGAACAGGATGCGGGGCTGCTTGCCGCCGCGGATCGGGTGCGGGTGGGAGGCGACGATCTCACCGAGGAAGGCGTTCAGCCGTCCCGTCGGGACCCGGGTCTCCCAGCCGGCGAGCGCCGTCTCGATCGCCGGGACCAGCTTCTCCATGTGCCGGCCGGTGACGGCCGAGACATTCACCCGGGGCGCCCAGGCGATCTGGGCGAGCTCGGTCTCGATCTCGCGCTCCAGGTAGTAGCGGCGCTCCTCGTCGAGGGTGTCCCACTTGTTGAACGCCACGACCATGGCACGGCCGGCCTCGACCGCCATGGTGATGATCCGCTGGTCCTGGACGCTGATGGACTCCGACGCGTCGATCAGGACGACCGCGACCTCCGCCTTCTCGACCGCGGCGGCGGTCCGCAGGGAGGCGTAGTAGTCCGCGCCCTCCTGGAGGTGGACACGGCGGCGGATACCGGCCGTGTCGATGAACTTCCAGGTGATGCCGCCGAGCTCGATCAGCTCGTCGACCGGGTCGCGGGTGGTGCCCGCCAGCTCGTTGACGACCACCCGGTCCTCGCCTGCGACCTTGTTGAGCAGCGAGGACTTACCGACGTTCGGGCGGCCGATGAGGGCGATGCGGCGGGGGCCGCCGACGGCATTGCCGAAGGTCTGGGCCGGGGCCTCGGGGAGGGCCTCGAGGACGGCGTCGAGCATGTCGCCCGTACCGCGGCCGTGCAGCGAGGAGACCGGGTGCGGCTGGCCGAGACCGAGCGACCACAGCGCGGTGGCGTCCGCCTCGCCGCTCTGTCCGTCGACCTTGTTGGCACACAGCACGACGGGCTTGCCCGCCCGGCGCAGCAGCTTGACGACGGCCTCGTCGGTGTCCGTGGCGCCGACGGTGGAGTCGACCACGAAGACGACCGCGTCGGCCGCCTCGATCGCGTACTCGGCCTGGGCGGCGACGGAGGCGTCGAGCCCCAGGACGTCCTGCTCCCAGCCGCCCGTGTCGACGACCTTGAAGCGGCGGCCCGCCCACTCGGCCTCGTAGGTGACGCGGTCGCGGGTGACGCCCGGCTTGTCCTGGACGACGGCCTCACGACGGCCGATGATGCGGTTCACCAGGGTCGACTTGCCGACATTGGGGCGGCCGACGACGGCGAGGACGGGCAGCGGGCCGTGCCCGGCCTCCTCGATGGCACCTTCGACGTCCTCGACGTCGAAGCCCTCTTCCGCGGCGAGCTCCATGAACTCCGTGTACTCGGCATCGCCGAGCGCTCCGTGGTCGTGCTGGTCGTTCATGAAGTCCGTTCCTCGTTCATCGATGGATCGCGCGATCCACTACTCAAGTCTGGCCTAGCGCCCGGTGAGGCGCCTGGCATTCACCAGGTGGGCTGTCAGCCGCTCCTGGATCCGTACGGTGGCCTCGTCCAGCGCCTTGCGCGTACGGCGCCCGCCGGCGTCGCCCGCTTCGAAGGCGTCCCCGAACACGACGTCCACCTTGCTGCGCAGCGGGGGCAGCTGTCGTATCAACCGTCCGCCGCGCTCACTGCTTCCCAGCACCGCGACCGGGACGATCGGAGCCCCCGAGCGTACGGCGAAGTAGGCGAGCCCCGCGCGCAGCGAGGCGAAGTCTCCTTCTCCGCGGCTGCCCTCGGGGAAGATGCCGAGGACACCCCCAGTCTCCAGCACGCCGAGCGCGTTGGATATCGCGGTGCGGTCGGCGGTCGACCGGTCCACCTTCAGCTGACCGATTCCCAGCAGGAACGGGTCGAGGGGACCGACGAACGCCTCCTTCTTGATCAGGAAGTGCACGGGCCGGGGGGCGGTGCCCATCAGCATCGGCCCGTCGATGTTGTGGGAGTGGTTCACGGCCAGGATGGCGGGCCCGGTCGCGGGAACCCGCCAGGCGCCCAGCACCCGCGGTCTCCACAGCCCGTACATCAGCCCGATCCCGATACGGCGCCCGACGGCGGCGCCGCGCTCGGACGGCAGGGTCACCGGGCCGCCCGCTTCTCCTCGACGAGGGTGACGACACATTCGACGACCTGCTGGAGGGTCAGCTCGCTGGTGTCCACCTCGACGGCGTCGTCCGCCTTGGCGAGCGGGGAGGTCTTGCGGCTGGAGTCGGCCGCGTCCCGCTTGATCAGGGCGTCCCGGGTGGCCGCCACGTCGGAGCCCTTGAGCTCGCCGCTGCGGCGGGCCGCACGGACCTCCGGCGTCGCGGTCAGGAAGATCTTCAGATCGGCGTCCGGCAGGACGGTGGTGCCGATGTCGCGGCCCTCGACGACGATGCCGCCCGTGGCGGACGCGGCGATGGAGCGCTGGAGCTCGGTGATCCTGGCCCTCACCTCGGGGACGGCGCTGACCGCGCTCACCCTGGCGCTGACCTCCGTGGTGCGGATGGGGGCCGCGGCGTCCACACCGTCGACGGTGATCGTCGGGTCCTCCGGGTCGGTGCCGGAGACGATCGCGGGCTTGCCGGCCGCCATGGCGATCGCCGCGGGGTCGTCGACGTCGACACCGTTGGTGATCATCCACCAGGTGATCGCCCGGTACTGGGCACCGGTGTCCAGGTAGCTCAGCCCGAGCGCGGCTGCCACCGCCCTGGACGTGCTCGACTTGCCCGTGCCGGCGGGGCCGTCGATGGCGACGATCACGGATTCCACGGTGTCGGACACCTTTCCTGGTCTGCGGAGAGGGCCGGCGGAATGCCGAGGAGCCCCGAACAAGGTTACCGATTGCCGGGCGCCGCCCTGACACACGGATGGCGGAGCCCGGATCACCCGGTTCGGGGAGCCCGCTACTGCCGGATCGACCAGCCGCGTTCGCGCAGCGAGGCCGCCAGGACGGGAGCCGCCGCCGGGACCACCATCAGCTGCACCAGGCCGGCCTGCTGGCCGGTCGCGTGCTCGATCCGGACGTCCTCGATGTTGACGCCGGCCCGGCCGGCGTCCGCGAAGATCCGCGCCAGCTCGCCCGGCTGGTCGCTGATGAGCACGGCGACGATCTCGTACGAGGCCGGTGCGGCGCCGTGCTTGCCCGGGACGCGGGCGCGGCCCGCGTTGCCCCGCAGCAGGACGTCCTCGATGCCCTCGACACCGCCCTGCCGCTTGGACTCGTCGGCGGACTGCAGGGCGCGAAGGGCCTGGACCGTCTCGTCCAGGTCGGCGGCCACTCCGGCGAGCACATCGGCGACGGGCCCCGGGTTCGCGGACAGGATCTCGACCCACATGCGGGGGTCGGACGCGGCGATCCGCGTGACGTCGCGGATGCCCTGGCCGCACAGGCGTACGGCCGTCTCGTCGGCCTCCTCCAGGCGGGCGGCGACCATCGACGAGATCAGCTGGGGGGTGTGCGAGACGAGCGCGACCGCGCGGTCGTGGGCGTCGGCGTCCATCACCACGGGGACGGCACGGCACAGTGCGACCAGTTCGAGGGCGAGGTTGAGGACCTCGGTGTCGGTGTCGCGGGTGGGCGTGAGGACCCAGGGCCGGCCCTCGAAGAGGTCGGCGGTGGCGGCGAGCGGACCGGAGCGCTCCTTGCCCGACATCGGGTGGGAGCCGATGTACGAGCGGAGATCGAGACCGAGTGCCTCCAGCTCGCGCCGTGGTCCGCCCTTGACGCTGGCCACGTCGAGGTAGCCGCGGGCGGTCCCGGCACGCATGGCCTCCGCCAGCGCGGCGGCGACATGGGCGGGCGGCACGGCGACGATGGCGAGGTCGACCGGCCCCTCGGGCGGCGCGTCCGTACCGGCGCCGAGCGCGGCGGCCGTACGCGAACGCTCCGGGTCGTGGTCGACGAGATGGACGGCGATCCCCCGGCCCGCCAGCGCGAGCGCCGCCGAGGTGCCGATCAGACCGGTTCCGATGACGACAGCGGTTCTCACTGGGCGATGTCCTTGCGCAGGGCGGCGGCGGTGCCGAGGTAGACGTGCGCGATCTCGGACCGGTCGAG
Organism: Streptomyces sp. AM8-1-1; assembly: GCF_032229325.1. NCBI lineage: Bacteria > Bacillati > Actinomycetota > Actinomycetes > Kitasatosporales > Streptomycetaceae > Streptomyces > Streptomyces sp. AM8-1-1. Next base: position 6,544,267 of record NZ_CP135086.1, on the reverse strand, counting down.
GTGTGACTCGACATGGGCCAGTATCCGTACGACGCGGGGCATCGCACCGACGACGTCCAGTTCCTGCGCGCAGATCAGCGGTACGTCCACGATGCCGAGGTTGCGCGCCGCGGCGGCCGGGAAGTCGCTGTGCAGATCCGGGGTGGCGGTGAACCAGACGCTGATCAGATCGTCCGCGACCAGTCCGTTGCGCTCCAGCACGGCGGTGAGCAGCTGACTGACCTGCTCGTCCATGTGTCCGGCGTCGTCCCGTTCCAGCTGGACCGCCCCGCGGACCGCTCGTACCGCCACCTCGTGCTCCTAACCTGTGCGAGTGCTCCGTTCAGCGTAGTCACGCGGCCGGACGCGGGAGCGCCACGACCGCCCTCCGAGACGGGCCGCCGGTACGTCGGAGGCGCCCGCAGCCGCGAGCGCCGGAGCCGCCGTGTGCCGTCGGTCAGAGCTGCTGCTGCCGGATGAGGTCCTCGATGGACTGGCCCGCGGGCGGCACCGCTCCGTCCGGGGTGAGCTTGTCCACCGTCTGCGGCAGCACCTGGGCGATCTGCTCGGCGGCCTGCTGCGGTGTGACCCCGGCGTCCTGGGCGACCTTCTGCAGCGTCGCCTCCGGCACCGCCTCGGCGATCTGCACGCCGCTGACCGGCTGGTTGGCCCCCGTACCGATCCACGACTGGGCATGGTCGGCCAGGCCGGACTTGGTCAGCATGTCCACCAGCCCGCCGAGCGGGCTGCCGCCGGCAGCACCGTTCCTGTTGCCGAGCGCGCTGATCAGGGCGCCGAGGATGTTCGCGGCGCCGCCGGAGCCGGCGCCCTGCTGACCGCCGCCGAGGAGGCCGCCCAGAAGACTGCCGAGGTCGTTACCCGCCATGGTGGTGCCCTTCGGTGAGGTTCGGTGGGGTTCCGCAGAGGTGAGGCCCGGTCAATGTCACCCGGATCACATGCGGTCGCCACTCGGGACCCTTCCGCGACGGACCGGGTACCACCGCTCTGCGCTACAACTGGCGCATGCTCTTTCACGTCGTACCCGTGGACGAATGGACGACGGACGTCGACCGTCCGTACGCCCCTGCCTCGCTGGTCTCCGAGGGCTTCGTGCACTGCTCGCCCGACGGCCCGGCGGCGCTCGCGATCGCCGACGGCCTCTACCGCGACGTGCCCGATCTGCTGGTTCTCCAGATCGACGAGGCGGGGCTCGGCGCCGAGGTCCGCTGGGAAGGCTCGGAGGACATGCTGTTCCCGCATGTGTACGGGCCGGTCGAGCGCTCCGCGGTCACGGCGGTGCTCGCGGTACGCCGCGACGCGGACGGCCACGCGCGGGAACTCACCCCCTGGGTGTGACCCTCGGTGCACGCCCTGGCGGTACGCGTTGGGCTGTCGGGCGTACGGCACCGGCGGGATCGGGTACGCACCGGCAGGTTGCTTCTTCCCGGCGGCATTCAGCGCCAAGATGCTCATGGCTCACGGTCGGGGTCACGACGGAGGGAGACGGGCCATGGACGCACGGCGGCGTACGGTGCTGACGGCAGGCACGGCAGGTGCTCTGGGACTGATGCTGGGGTGCGGCGAGAACGGTGACGAGGGCGCGGCCGCGTCCGAGCAGCCGACCTCTCCCGGTGCGACGACCGCAGCCGGAGAATCGCCCGCGGGCTCGGCGCCGGCCGGTGAGGAGCTCGCCCGGACCACCGACATCCCGGTGGGCGGCGGAAAGGTGTTCGCGGACCAGAAGGTCGTGGTCACCCAGCCGACGTCCGGTCAGTTCAAGGCCTTCTCCGCCATCTGCACCCACCAGGGCTGCACCGTGGACAAGGTGGCCGACGGCACCATCGACTGCCCCTGCCACGGCAGCAGGTTCCGTGTCGCGGATGCGTCGTTGGCGAAGGGACCGGCCACGAAGCCCCTGCCGCCCAAGCAGATCACCGTCTCCGGGGAGACGATCCTGCTCACGTAGCCTGTGCCGCATGACCCCGCATGAGCTGGTGCGCGACCACACGATCTACTCATGTGTCATGGGTTCGCGCGCCTTTGGCCTGGCGACGGAGGACAGCGACACCGACCGGCGCGGTGTGTTCGTCGCACCCACCCCGCTCCACTGGCGCTTCGAGAAGCCCCCGACCCATGTCGAGGGCCCGGCCGCCGAACAGTTCTCCTGGGAGCTGGAGCGATTCTGCGATCTGGCCCTGCGCGCCAACCCGAACATCCTGGAGTGTCTGCACTCCCCGCACATCGAGCGCATCGACGACACCGGGCGTGAACTGCTTGCCCTGCGTGCGGCGTTCCTGTCCCGCGAGGTCCACCGGACGTTCGTCCGCTACGCCGAGGGCCAGCACAAGAAGCTGGAGTCGGACGTCCGCCGGTACGGCGCACCGCGCTGGAAGCACGCGATGCACCTGCTGCGGCTGCTCGCGTCCTGCCGGGACCTGCTGCGCACCGGGGAACTCGTCCTCGACGTGGGTGAGGAGCGGGAACGTCTGCTGGCCGTCAAGCACGGCGAGTTCAGCTGGCCCGAGATCGCGTCGTGGATGGCCCGCACGGCCGACGAGGCCGATGAGGCGGCGCTCCGCACACCGCTGCCGCCGGAGCCGGACCGCGCCCGCGTCGAGGACTTCCTCGTACGGGTCCGGCGGGCCTCAGCCCTCCAGCCGGACCCGCACCACGAGCGCGCCGAGGGCGGCATGGGCGGAGGCCTCGTCGGGCAGCCGTGAGGTCTGCTGCGCCTCGTCGAGGACGAGGTGCAGCGCTTCGACGTCGGCCCGGGCCCTGTCCTTGTCGACGCCGGAGGCGAGACCGTGCTCGGCGTCCGCCTTGGCCGCGATCAGGTCGGGCAGGTACGCGGGAGCCGCGACCTCGTCGAGCAGCGTGGGCAGATGTGCCTGCACCTCGCCGCTGCGCATCAGACGGATGCCGGTCAGCAGGGTGCGGAAGGTGTAGAGCAGCGGCTTGAGTTCGCCGGTCTTCTCGAAGAGCCGCCACTGCGTGGACGCGAAACCCCGGTAGTGGTGGGCGTGGTGGAGGGTGAGCACACCGGGCGCGAGGGCCACCAGCTCGTCGTGGGCCGCTCCGGTGTGGACGACCAGCGGGGACAGCAGCTGCTCCAGCACATAGCCGTTGCGGCGCAGCATGAGCCGGACGAACTTCCGCAGGTCGTGCGTGACCAGGTCCATCTCGGTCCCGTCCCGGTCCCATATCAGGGACCGGGTCTCCTCGGGCTCGTGCAGCCCGACGAGCTCCGCAACCGGGAGCAGATGGACGCCCCGGAGGTCCACGTCCGAGTCCTTGGACGGGAATCCGTACAGGTGCGCCCCCGAGACGGTGGCGAAGAGCAGGGGGTCGGGCTGTTCGGCGACGACGGGGCCGAGGTCCAGGTCGAGTGGGGCAGTCATGGATCAAGAATCCCAGAGCGCTCCGAGGGACATCAGGTCGCTGCGGTACTCGATCCGCTCCGACCATTCCTTGGGCCACGCCCCGGCGCCCAGGTGCGCCCCGGCGAAGGCACCGGCGAGGCAGGCGATGGAGTCCGAGTCGCCCCGGGTGCAGGCGGCCCGGCGCAGGGCGGTGGCCGGCTCGTCCGGGAAGAGCAGGAAGCACAGCAGCCCGGTCGTGAGGGCCTCTTCGGCGATCCAGCCGTCCCCGGTGGCGAGGCACGGGTCGGTCTCGGGGTTGGTGGTGCGCAGGGCGGTGGCGAGCCGTTCGAGCGCCTGGAGGCACTCGTCCCAGCCGCGGGCGATGAAAGCCTGGGGCGTCGGGTCGTGGGAGTAGGTCCAGAGGTTGCCGAGCCAGCGCTCGTGATAGCGGCTGCGGCTCTCGTAGGCGTACGAGCGGAGCTGGCCCACCAGGCCCATCGGTTCGCCGCCCTGCGCCAGGAGGTGCACCGCGCGGGCGGTGAGGTCGGAGGCCGCGAGCGCGGTGGGGTGGCCGTGGGTGAGCGCCGCCTGCAACTGGGCCGCCCCCGCCCGCTGTTCCTCGCTCAGTCCCGGTACGAGACCGACCGGCGCGACCCGCATATTGGCGCCGCAGCCCTTGGAGCCGATCTGGCCGGCCTCCTGCCAGGGGCGGTCGCTGTCGAGCTTCTCGCAGGCGACGAGGCAGGTGCGGCCGGGGGCGCGGTTGTTGTCCGGTGAGTGGTACCAGTCGACGAACTCCTTGCGCACCGGCCCGGCCATACGGGAGGCGTCCAGCAGTCCGCGGTCCATGGCGGTGCGTATGCCCCGGCCGAGGGCCAGGGTCATCTGGGTGTCGTCCGTGACGATGGCGGGCCCGGGCAGCTGCATCTCCCGCCAGGGTCCGGTCTTGGCGAGAATCTGCGGTACGTCGTTGAACTCGGTGGGGAAGCCGAGCGCGTCCCCGATCGCGAGTCCGATCAGCGAGCCGGTCGCGGCCTGCTTGGTGACGGTCCTCGTGGTCCTCAGCGTGGTCATGGCTGCCGTCCTTCCGGTCGCAGGAGTGGAGGGTGCAGGGCCGATGCGGCACCGGCCCGGTAGATCGCGGCCGGCTTCCCCCGGCCGCCGGTGCGGCGCGGCGCGCCCTCGACGGCTTCGACGAAGCCGGGTGTGGTGAGGACTTTCCGCCGGAAGTTGGGCCGGTCCAGCTCGACGCCCCAGACCGTCTCGTACACCTGCTGGAGCTCGCCGAGGGTGAACTCGGGCGGGCAGAAGCTGGTGGCCAGGCAGGTGTACTCGAGCTTGGCGCCGATGCGGTCGTACGCGTCGGCGAGGATCCGGTCGTGGTCGAAGGCGAGCGGGGACACGGACGCGAGCGGCATCCACTGGGCGTGGGCCGCATCCCCGCCGCCGCGTGGTTCCGGCAGGTCGGGCAGCAGGGCCGTGTAGGCGACGGACACCACCCGCATCCGCGGGTCGCGGTCCGGATCGCTGTAGGTACGCAGTTGCTCCAGGTGGAGGTGCTCCACGGTCCGCTGCGACAGCCCGGTCTCCTCGGCCAGTTCGCGGCGCGCGGCGATCTCGGCGGACTCCCTGGGCCGCACGAAGCCGCCGGGCAGGGCCCAGGCGCCCTTGTAGGGGTCCTCGCCGCGCCTGACGAGCAGGACGTGCAGCCGCTGCTCGCGGACCGTGCAGACGGCGAGGTCGACGGTGACGGCGAAGGGAGGGAAGGCTCCCGGGTCGTAGTCCTGCATCAGCGGCGCTCCGGGAGTGGGTCGGCGAGGTCCCAGCCCGCGTCGAGCAGGGCGTCGACGGCGGCGACGGCGGTGGCGAGCCGCTGCTCGTGCGGGCCGCGCAGTCGGACGGTACGCCGGCCGGTGCGCCGCAGTTCGTCGGCGAAGCGGCCGGTCATCCACGGTCGCAGATGTTCCCCGTCGCGCAGTCCGTCGTCCTCGAAGTCCACACCTTCGTGGTCGGTGAGCAGCCACAGATGCTGTCTGCCGCGTGCGGCGATCCGCGCCACCTCGTCGTGGCCGGCGCCGAGGTAGCGCTCGTGCCACACCGTGGTGGCGAAGGCGTCGGTGTCGCAGAACAGCACCGGAGATCCGGCGCGGGCCGCCGTCTCTTCCAGCTCCGTCTGCCGCCGGGCGATGAGCGGGAACTCGTCCGAGGAGAAGGACACCTCGCTCCAGTCGGCTCCCGGCCGCGCGGAGCGCAGCCGGGCCAGCTTCCGTTCGCTGAACTCCCGCCCGTACTCCGGCACATACTGGGTGCGGGACCAGACGCCGCCGCGCCTGCGGTAGTGGTCCGTGAGCGCCCGGGCCATCGTCGTGGTGCCCGTCGACTCGGCGCCGAGCACGACGACGCGCCGGGCGAGCGCCGCGCGGACAGGGGCCCGCAGCAGGTCCCAGGAGCCGACGGGGTCCTTGCGCACAGCCGTGCCGGAGACCGGGAAGAGCGTGCGGTCGGGATCGACGCACACCGCCTCGGCGCCGAACCGGCGGCCCAGTTCCTCGCCGTACGTCTCGGAGGTGAAGACCGCGTCCACCGGCTCGGGTACGGCGGTGCGGAAGACCGCCATGTGCGCCTCCCACACGTCCGGGTCGTTCAGATCCACCGGGATGTCGTCGACGGCGCCGACGACCGTTACGTCCGGGTGGACTTCGCGCATCCACGCCACGCGCTCCGCCAGCGGGATCGACTCGACCGCGGAGGCGCAGACCAGCACGGTGAGCCGCTCGCACCGGTCGGCCGCGGCCGTCACGAGGTGGTGGTGGCCCGCGTGCGGCGGATAGAACTTCCCGAGGACGAGGCCGTGTCCGTACCGGCTCATGCCCTGGCCCCGACCGGCGCGCGGCGCACGGCCGCGAGATCACGCGACCAGTTGCGCAGTCCCAGCACGCAGAGCGTCATGAACCCGATGTAGAGCAGCGAGGTCAGATACAGCTCCTTGTACGCGTACAGCGGGATGTAGACGACGTCGGCCGCGATCCACAGCCACCACGACTCGACCCGCTTGCGGCACTGCCCGTATGTCGCCATCAGCGACAGGGCGGTGGTCAGCGCGTCCCAGAAGGGGACGGTCGAGTCGGTGGCCCGGGCGAGCAGGAGCGTCAGCCCGGCGGTCCCCACCACCCCCGCCGCGCACAGCCACGTCCATTCCGAGCGGCTCGTGCGCCGCACCGGAAGGCCGTCGCGGCCTGGTCCACCCCCGTGGGTCCAGGTCCACCAGCCGTACACGGCGAGGGTGATGAAGACGATCTGCAGGCCGGCGTCGGCGTAGAGCCCGGCCTGGACGAAGAGAACGATGAAGAAAAGATTGTTGGCGATGCCGATCGGCCAGTTGGCGAGGTGCTGACGGGCGACGAGCCAGACGCAGAGTGCGCCGCTTCCGAAGCCGAGGACCTCGGTCCAGCTCACCGGGGTGTCCAGAACGGTGAACAGCGGTTGCTGCAACGGTTCGACGATGTCCGCGAGACTCACGCCCGCCTCCTTAATGGTCACTCTGACTATAAAGGCAGACGGGCTGGTCCCACAAGGCGTGGCGGCCCCCGGGAACGACGAAAGCCCGCGGCATCAACTGCCGCGGGCTCTGCGTGCGTTGCGTTGCGGACCCGAGTGCTCCGGCGCAACGGGTGCTGCTAGAGGCCGACTTCCTTCATCAGCATGCCGACCTCGGTGTTCGTCAGACGGCGCAGCCAGCCCGACTTCTGGTCGCCGAGACCGATCGGCCCGAACGACGTCCGCACGAGCCTCTCGACCGGGAAGCCCGCCTCGGACAGCATCCGGCGGACGATGTGCTTGCGGCCCTCGTGGAGGGTGACCTCGACCAGGTAGTTCTTGCCGGTGTTCTCCACCACGCGGAAGTGGTCGGCGCGCGCGTAGCCGTCCTCCAGCGGGATGCCGTCCTTGAGCCGCTTGCCGAGGTCACGCGGGAGCGGGCCCTGGATCGCGGCCAGGTAGGTCTTCTTCACCCCGTACTTGGGGTGGGTGAGGCGGTGGGCCAGCTCACCGTGGTTGGTGAGCAGGATGATGCCCTCGGTCTCGGTGTCCAGCCGTCCGACGTGGAACAGCCGCGTCTCGCGGTTGGTGACGTAGTCGCCCAGGCACTGACGGCCGTCGGGGTCCTCCATCGTGGAGACGACACCCGCGGGCTTGTTCAGCGCGAAGAAGAGGTGGGACTGGGTCGCGACGGTCAGTCCGTCGACCTTGATCTCGTCCTTCTCCGGGTCGACCCGGACACCCTGCTCGACGACGACCTGGCCGTTGACCTCGACCCGGCCGGAGTCGATCAGCTCCTCGCAGGAACGGCGCGAGCCCATACCGGCCCTGGCCAGCACCTTCTGCAGCCGCTCGCCCTCCTGCTCGGCGCCGGGGAAGGTCTTGGGCGTCTTCACCTCGGGCTTGTTCGCGTAGCGCTCGCGGTTGCGCTCCTCGGTCCGGGCGTCGTACTCACGCGAACGCGAGGGGGCGGTCCGCCCGCGGCCTCGCTGGGGGGACTGCTTCGGACCGCCCTTGGCACCGCCGCGGGCTCCCTCTCCCCGCCCCTTCTTCGGCGCCTCGGAGGAACCACCGACGTCGTAGCGGCGCTCCTCGGGCCGGGGCTTGCCCGAGCGCTTCTGCTGGTCGTCGCGGTTGTTGCCGGCACCCCGGTAGTTGCCGCGCCCGCTGCTGTTGTTGCCGCTGCTTCGCATCAAAGTTCCGTCGTCTTGTCGTCTTCGTCGGTGTCCGGAGCATCCGGATCGAACGACGGCACCCCTTCCAGCGTCTCGGCCTCGATCGCCTCGGCCTCGGGGAGGAAGGGCGCGAGCTCCGGGAGCTCGTCCAGGCCGCGCAGGCCCATCCGCTCCAGAAAGTAGTTCGTCGTCCTGTACAGGATCGCACCTGTTTCGGGTTCCGCGCCCGCCTCCTCGACCAGACCGCGCTGAAGGAGGGTGCGCATGACGCCGTCGCAGTTCACTCCGCGCACCGCGGAGACCCGCGAACGGCTGACCGGCTGACGGTACGCGACGACCGCGAGGGTCTCCAGCGCCGCCTGCGTGAGGCGTGCGTGCTGCCCGTCCAGGACGAAGCGTTCCACGGCGTCGGCGTGCTCCGCGCGCGAGTAGAAGCGCCAGCCGCCCGCCACGAGCCTCAGCTCGAAGCCGCGGCCCTGGACGGTGTACTCGTCGGCCAGCTCCCGCAGAGCGTCCGCCACCGCCCTGCGCGGCTGCTCCAGGACCTTGGCGAGGTGCTCCTCGGTGGCGGGCTCGTCCACCACCATCAGAACGGCCTCGAGGGCGGGCTTGAGGTCGCTCACGCCTTCTCCTCAGGAATCTCGGGTGCTCGGTCGAACTCGTCGGTGACGGTCGCCTCCGCGTCGCCGCCCGTCCAGGTGACCAGGAGCTCCCCGAGGGCGTCCTCCTGGTCGAGGACGACGGCCTTGTCCCGGTAGAGCTCCAGGAGGGCCAGGAAGCGGGCGACGACGGTGAGGGTGTCCGCGGCGTCGTCCGCGAGCTCCCGGAAGCTGATCTGCCCACGCTCCTTGAGCAGGGCGACGACGATCTCACCCTGCTCGCGGACGCTGACCAGCGGGGCGTGGATGTGGTCGACGTAGACCTGCGGCCGGGGCTTGGGCTGCATGGCCTTCACGGCCAGCCTGGCGAAGCCCTCGGGGCCGATGCTGATGACCACGTCGGGCAGCAGCTCGGCGTGGTGTGCCTCCAGCCCCACGGTCCGCGGGTAGCGGCGGGCCTCGGCGTCCAGCCGGACGCTGAAGATCTCGGCGATCTGCTTGTACGCGCGGTACTGGAGCAGCCGGGCGAAGAGCAGGTCCCGCGCTTCGAGCAGCGCGAGATCGGCCTCGTCCTCGACCTCGGCGGACGGCAGCAGACGGGCGGCCTTGAGATCGAGCAGGGTCGCGGCGACCACGAGGAACTCGGTGGTCTGGTCCAGGTCCCAGTCGTTGCCCATGGCGCGGATGTACGTCATGAACTCGTCGGTGACCTTGGACAGGGCGACCTCGGTCACATCGAGCTTGTGCTTGGCGATCAGCTGGAGCAGCAGGTCGAAGGGGCCCTCGAAGTTCGCGAGCCGGACCTTGAACCGGCCGTCGTCGGGCTCGGGCTCTGCCGGCTGGTCCGGCTGGTCCGGCTGATCCGGTTCCTGACCGCCGGACGGGGGCCCGACGGGCGCCGGGACCGCGGGCGCGGCTCCGGGCGGGGCGGCCGTCTCGTCCAGGACGTCCCCGAAGAGGCCGCCGGGCGCGCTGTGCGGGGTCGGGAGCACTTCCGTGGCCGCGTGCCCGGGCCCGTGCGCCGGGGGCGCGAGGGAGGCGTCCAGGGCGACGGGCGTGTCATCGGGCTCGGGAGCCTCGGCAAGGGGCTCCGTGACCGGCACGGACCCGGCCACCGGGCCGGGCACGGACTCGGGGGTGACGGGTGCCCGCTCGGGGGCGACGGGCGCCTCGACATCAGACACGCGCTCGGGGGCGACGGGCGCCCCGGCATCAGGCACGCGCTCGGGGGTGATGAGAGCCTCGGCAACCGGCTCGGGCGCGTACGTCTCGGTGTCGGGCTCCGCAGCCGCTTCGGGCGCCGCCTCCGGATCGCCGGGCAGCGGGCCGGCCGGCCCCCAGGACCCCGCCCCCGCATCGCCCGGCGGACGCGTCGACCCCGGGCCCCGGCCGAGAGCGCGGCGGGACGAGCGGGCGGGGTCAGCGGGCGGCGGCATCGTGGTCCAGGGGCGGAAGGAGCAGGCAGGGGCAGCGCGAGGCTACCGTCAGCGGCCGCGCAGCCGGCGCACGAGGATGCTCGCGTCGCCCCGCTGCTCGAGATCCGCCAGCACCACCGCGACCGCCTCGCGGACGATCCGCCCGCGGTCGACGGCCAGTCCGTGCTCGCCGCGCAGCACCAGCCGCGCGTGCTCGAGGTCCATCAGTTCCTCGGCCGAGACATAGACCGTGATCTTCTCGTCGTGCCGTTCGCGCCCGCTCGGGCGGCGGTTCGCACCGCGGCCTCCCCTGGAGCGGCGGGGCTGCGCACCGGCCGCGGCCTCCTGGGGCCGGCGCTTGGCCTCGGCGTCGTCGGTACTCCGGGCCCGTCCTTCGTCGCCCGCGTCGGACTCGGCGGCCGAGTGCTCCTCCGACGACGACGGTGAGGCCGACGCCGGTGAGGCGGACGCGTCCGCCGTCTCCACCGGGTCGCTCTCCCCCGCCGGTGCGGGCACCCGCGGTTCGCCGTTCGCCTGCCTGCGCGGGGAGGACGAGTTCAGCGCCATGCCCCCGGTCGTACGGAACAGCTCGTCGGCCCCGGGCAGACTCACTCGGCGTGACACCGGGCGAGCACCTCCCTGGCGAGCTGGCGATAGGCGGCCGCACCGACCGAGTTGGAGGCGTACGTGGTGATCGGCTCGCCGGCGACCGTGGTCTCCGGGAAGCGCACGGTGCGCCCGATGACCGTGTGGTAGACGTGGTCGTCGAACGCCTCGACCACGCGCGCCAGCACCTCACGGCTGTGCACCGTGCGGGAGTCGTACATCGTGGCGAGGATGCCGTCGAGCTCCAGGTCGGGGTTGAGCCGCTCCTGGACCTTCTCGATCGTCTCGGTCAGCAGTGCCACACCGCGCAGCGCGAAGAACTCGCACTCGAGCGGCACGATCACCTTGTGCGCGGCGGTCAGCGCGTTGACGGTGAGCAGACCGAGCGAGGGCTGACAGTCGATCACGATGTAGTCGTAGTCGGCCATCAGGGGCTTCAGCGCCCGCTGGAGCGTCGACTCGCGCGCGACCTCGCTGACCAACTGCACTTCCGCGGCCGAGAGATCGATGTTGCTCGGCAGCAGGTCCATGTTGGGAACCGCGGTCTTCAGCAGCACCTCGTCCGCCGCCATGCCCCGCTCCATGAGCAGGTTGTAGACGGTGAGGTCCAGCTCCATCGGGTTGACGCCGAGGCCGACCGACAGGGCTCCCTGCGGGTCGAAGTCGACGAGCAGAACGCGCCGTCCGTACTCCGCGAGCGCGGCACCCAGGTTGATGGTCGACGTGGTCTTGCCGACGCCGCCCTTCTGGTTGCACATCGCGATGATCTTCGCGGGTCCGTGATCGGTCAGCGGGCCCGGGATCGGGAAGTACGGCAGCGGCCGCCCGGTGGGGCCGATCCGCTCGCGGCGCTGACGCGCGGCGTCAGGGGCGAGGGTGGCCGCGTACTCGGGATCGGGCTCGTACTCGGCGTCGGGGTCGTAGAAGTGCCCTTCAGGGACTTCCTCGTAGGCGGCGAAGTGGGTGGACTCTCGGCCACTCTCGTTGCCGGCCATGGCGTTCACGTGTTGGCCGTCCATCGTCTTCATCGTGTGGGCTGTCGTCATGTGCGTGGAGTCCTGGTGTGTCGCGGAAGTGCGGACAGCGACGGAGCCGACAGCTTCGAGCCCGGAAGACGGGCCCTGGCCCGGCACTGGTGGCACCCCCACGCCCGCGGGGCGTAGGGGATGCGTTCCTGCTTGACCACCCCCGGGAGTAAATGTCGACTCATTCACAAGTCGTCTTACCTCCTTGGACGTGACCAGGAAACTTATCGATAGGTCAGCGTGGCACCATGCCGACGGTTGGCGACTCTATGGCGTGTCACCGCTCCGCAGCAACACAATCAACCGGACCCGGCCCGATGTGTCGGCAACGGAACACCCTTCTGTCAAGGGTGCTCAGACCTTCCGCCGCAACCCGGCGCTCTGGTTTCGAGGGTGCGCGAATCGGTTAAAGGGTTATGTTCGACGCGAGTTGAGCGAGTGCCGCAAAGGCCTCGGACACGCATCCGGCCGGACCTCGCTCTGCAAGATCCGGCCGGGGGCGTGATGTTGACGGTGTGCGTTGACTCTCAGCCGAGAAGGGCGCTCAGCTCGACGCTCTGGAGGCCGTGGGCCTCGGCGACCGGACCGTAAACGACCTGGCCATCATGGGTGTTGAGGCCCAGCGCGAGCGCCGGGTCCCGGCGCAGCGCCTCGGCCCAGCCGCGGTTCGCGAGCTCCACGATGTAGGGCAGCGTGGCGTTGGTGAGGGCGTACGTCGAGGTGTTCGGGACGGCGCCCGGCATGTTGGCGACGCAGTAGAAGACCGAGTTGTGCACCTGGAAGGTCGGCTCGGCGTGCGTGGTCGGGTGGGAGTCCTCGAAGCAGCCGCCCTGGTCGATCGCAATGTCGACAAGGACACTTCCGGGCTTCATCTTGGCGACGAGCTCGTTGGTGACCAGCTTCGGCGCCTTGGCGCCGGGGATGAGAACGGCACCGATGACGAGGTCGGCCTCGACGACCGCCTTCTCCAGCTCGTAGGCGTTGGAGACGATCGTCTGCACCTTGGTGCCGAAGATCTTGTCGGCCTCGCGGAGCTTGTTGATGTCCTTGTCGAGCAGGGTGACGTGGAAGCCCATGCCGACCGCGATCTGGGTGGCGCTCCAGCCGGAGACACCGCCGCCGATGACGACGGCCTTGCCGGCGGCGACACCCGGGACACCGCCGGGCAGCACACCGCGGCCGCCGACCTGACGCATCAGGTGGTAGGCGCCGACCTGGGGAGCGATCCGGCCCGCGACCTCGGACATCGGCGCGAGCAGCGGCAGCGAGCGGTTCGCCGTCTCGACCGTCTCGTACGCGATGGCGGTGGTGCCGGACTCCAGCAGCGCGTCCGTGCAGTCGCGGGAGGCGGCGAGGTGCAGGTACGTGAAGAGCGTCTGGTCCTTGCGCAGGCGGTGGTACTCCTCCGCGATGGGCTCCTTGACCTTCAGCAGCAGGTCGGCGGTGGCCCAGACCTCGTCGGCGGTGGGCAGGATCTGCGCACCGGCGGCGACGAACTCGACGTCCGTGATCGAGGAGCCGGCACCGGCGTTCTGCTCGATGACGACCTCGTGGCCATGGCGCACCAGCTCATGCACGCCGGCGGGGGTGATGGCCACCCGGAACTCGTTGTTCTTGACCTCGCGGGGGATGCCGACCTTCACGTCGATCACGGTCCTTGGCTCAGGGGATACAGGGGCTTACTTCCATACTTACCCGGACACACGGGGGCATCCAGAGACACCACGAGAACGACCGCGGCGGAGCCAGTCTAATGAAGGACTTCTCCCTGTCTAGCCTTACAAAGCATTAATCTTGAGCCGAAGCACTACGGATTTCGTAGGCAGAACCCTCGTCGTTGAGCAACATTTCGGCAGTGGAGCGGTGCACACGGGCCGCCGCCGGGTCGCCCAGCCGGTCGAGAGTGTCGGCCAGTCTGAGCTGCAGCGCTGCCTGGAGCCGGTCGTCCCCGGCGCGGCGGGCCCACTCGACCGCCTGCCGGCAGGTGTGCAGGGATTCCTCCGGCCGGCCCGCGTACTCCTGGACACGGGCCGCCTCGCTCAGCGAACGCGCCTGGGAGGCGAGGTCGCCCACCTTGCGGTAGCCCGCGACCGAGGCGCGCCAGTTGCGCAGCGCCTCGCCGTAGAGGCCGGCGTAGGAGTGCACCGCACCGAGGCGGCCGTACAGCCGCGCCTCGTCCGCGCGCTCCCCGCGGCCCTGGCACTGGGCGAGCGCCCGGCCGAACCAGTCGGCGGCCCGGTGCCAGTCCCCCAGTTCCTGGTAGGCACCGCCGACGGATTCCATCGCGCGGCCGGTCGCGTACATGTCGTTCGCGGCCCGTCCGGCGTCCAGGGCGGCCCGGTACCGGGCCAGCGCGTCCGCCGTACGCCCGGTCTGCGCGTCCAGATCGCCCAGATTCAGCAGGGCGGCGGCCTGCTCCCGGTGCAGTCCGCGCCGCTCCGCGACCCCGAGCACCAGCTGGTGCAGGCCGTAGAGCTCCGGGGCGGCGGCCTCGGTGCCGCGATGTGCCGCCAGCGCCCGGACGAGTGCGGCGACCAGTCTGCGCGCCAGCGTGTCCAGTCCGCCGTCCTCCACCGCGAGCCGGGCGGAGGCCAGGAGCACGGGCTGCCGGGACCGCAGCCACTTCTCGGCGGCCGACGTGTTCGCGAAGCGCATCGCCCGCGGCAGCCCGGCCAGCATCTTGCGTGCCGGGGAGCCCTCGGGCTCGGTGACGGCTCGGCACGCCTGAAGCTGCCGGACGGTCCGCTCCAGCATCCGCGCCCGCGCCAGCTGCACCTCGGCGGGCTTGTCCTGCGACTCCATCAGGGACCGCAGCAACGGCGCGAGCGAGCCGGGCACCCGGTAGCGGCTGCCCTCCGGGCGGAGCAGGCCCAGCAGCACGAACTCGTCCAGCGCCCGCTGCGCGTCCTCCACCGCGCACCCGCTCAGTGCGGACGCGGTGTGCGCGTCGGCGACCCCGGCAGGGGCGAGGGCGAGCAGGCGCAGCATCCGGGCGTTCGTCGGATTCAGCGATCCGTACGCCAGCCGGAAGGCCCGGGAGAGCGGCCGGGCGCCCTGGGGCTGTTCGTCGTCGTCGGGCACGGCCCGCAGTTGCTTCGTCGCGTCGGCGACCGACGCCTTGGGCCGGGCGGCGAGCCAGCCTCCGACCAGGAGGAGCGCCGCGGGAAGGCCCCCGCACTCCTCCGCCACCGTCTCGGCAGCCTGCGGATCCACGGTGATCCGCACCGATCCGGTGAAGGAGCCGAGCAGCTCGATCGCCGCCTTGGCGTCCATTCCGCCGAGGGTGCAGGGCCGTACGTCGGGAATGCCGGTCAGCGGGCCCGCGGCGACGGCCACGGCCAGGCAGTCGGGGTTGTCGGGCAGCAGCGGGTCGACCTGCTCGGCGTCGGCGGCGTCGTCGAGCAGCAGCACGACCCGGCGGCCCGCGAGCGTGTCGCGGACCATGCCGGACAGTTCGTCCTCGTCGGCTCCGGGCGGCGAGGGGACGCCGAGCGTGTCGAGCAGATCGCGGGCCGTCTCCTCGGTGGGGACCCGCCGTCCGCCGGGTTCGGTCAGCCGCGCGCGGAGCACACCGTCCGGGTAGGCCGCGGTCAGCCGGCCGATGAGCTCCTCGGCAAGCGCGGTCCGTCCGGAGCCGGGCCGGCCGGCGATCAGCAGAACCCGTGCGCGGGGAGATTTGCGACCGGCGATGGTGTCCAGTCCGGCGCGTTCGATGTCGGCCCTGAGGGCCTTCAACTCCCTTTGCCTGCCGAAGAATTGGCCCCTGGCCGCGCCGGCCCGTCCGCTCGAGTCCACCGCCTGATCCGTCACGGGCCACGCTCCCGTCCAGTCCGCGCACAAGCCGAGCCCGCAGGGGCTCCGCACGGGCGTTCCGAGCCTAGTTCACGCTCTGCGACGAACCGGGTGGAGCATGCCCGACCGGTCGCCCGATCGGATCAATTGGACAGTCGGATAGTGGGACTGACTGACGATCAGGCGTCGAAGGGGCGGGCCGGCCACGGAGCCTCGGCCGGACGCAGCGAGTCGAGGCCGTCGCCGTCGCGGGCGGCGACCAGCGAAAGGACGCCCACCACGAGGCAGTTGTTGTGCAGATCGCCGGCGAGCACGTCGCGGACGAGTTCCTGCACCGGCACCCGGGCCAGCTCCATGTCGGCCTCTTCGGCCTCGACCTCGAAGCGCTCGCCCTCGGCGGCCGAGAGGTCACGGGCCAGGAAGATGCGGACGGCCTCGTCGCAGCCGCCGGGCGTGGTGTAGACGTCGACCAGCACCCGCCAGTCCTCGGCCTTGACGTGCGCCTCTTCGTACAGCTCGCGCTGGGCGGCGTGCAGCGGGTTCTCACCGGGCACGTCCAGCAGGCCGGCCGGGATCTCCCAGAGGCGCTGGCGCACGGGGTGCCGGTACTGGCGCAGTACGAGAACGCGGTCGTCGGGGTCGAGCGCGAGGACCGCGACGGAGCCCGGATGCACCTGGTAGTCGCGGCGCGCCACCGCGCCGTCCGGCATGACCACGTCGTCCGCGCGGACACTGGTCTTCTTGCCCTCGAAGGGGGTCGCGGTCGCGACGACCTGCCACTCCTCGGGGGTGTCCTTGATCGTCATGCCGCCGTCCTCCCGCTGTACTCGCGCCGGGCCGGGCCGCGAGCGGCCACGTACCCCGATGGAACCGGGGTACGGATCCCCGTGAGGAATGCGTACCCCGGTCCACCGTATCGCCTGCGACTACGCGCCCTGCGTGCGCTCCACCGCGGCCTTGACCAGTCCCGCGAACAGCGGGTGCGGGCGAGTCGGGCGCGAGCGGAGCTCCGGGTGCGCCTGGGTGGCCACCAGGTAGGGGTGCACGTCGCGCGGGTACTCGACGTACTCCACGAGCTTGTTGTCCGGGGACGTGCCCGAGAACAGGATGCCCGCCTTCTTCTCCAGCTCCGCGCGGTAGGCGTTGTTCACCTCGTAGCGGTGACGGTGACGCTCCTCGACGTAGGGCTCGTCGCCGTAGACCTCGCGCACGATCGAGCCCTCGGCGAGCTTGGCCGGGTACAGACCGAGGCGCATCGTGCCACCGAGGTCGCCCGCACCCTCCACGTACGCCAGCTGCTCCTCCATGGTGGAGATCACCGGGTGGGCGGTGGCGGCGTCGAACTCGGTGGAGTTGGCCTCGGGGATCTCCGCGAGATGGCGCGCGGCCTCGATCACGATGCACTGGAGGCCGAGGCAGATGCCGAGCAGCGGGATCTTGTTCTCCCGGGCATAGGTGATCGCGCCGACCTTGCCGTTCACACCGCGGTCGCCGAAGCCGCCGGGGATCAGGATGCCGTCGACGTCGCCGAGCTGCCGCGCGGCGTCCGCCGGAGTCTTGCAGTCGTCGGAGGCGACCCACTTGACCTTGACGCGGGCCCTGTTGGCGAAACCGCCGGCGCGCAGCGCCTCGGTCACCGAGAGATAGGCGTCGGGCAGGTCGATGTACTTGCCGACGAGCGCGATGGTGACCTCGTGGTCGGGGTTGTGCACCCGGTCCAGCAGGTCGTCCCACGTGGTCCAGTCGACGTCGCGGAACGGCAGGTCCAGCTTGCGTACGACATAGGCGTCCAGTCCCTCGGTGTGCAGCACCTTGGGGATGTCGTAGATCGACTTGGCGTCGATCGCTGCCACCACGGCGGCCTCGTCGACGTCGCACATCAGCGAGATCTTGCGCTTGATGGCGGTCGGCACCTCACGGTCGGCGCGGAGCACGATCGCATCCGGCTGAATACCGATGCTCCGCAGCGCGGCGACGGAGTGCTGGGTCGGCTTGGTCTTCAGCTCGCCGGACGGGCCGATGTAGGGCAGCAGCGAGATGTGTACGACGAAGACGTTGTCCCGGCCGACCTCGTGGCGGACCTGGCGGACGGTCTCCAGGAAGGGCAGCGACTCGATGTCGCCGACCGTGCCGCCGACCTCGGTGATGACGACGTCGACGTCGTCGGTCGCCATGCGGCGGATGCGGTGCTTGATCTCGTTGGTGATGTGCGGGATGACCTGCACGGTGTCACCGAGGTACTCGCCGCGCCGCTCCCTGGCGATGACCTGCGAGTAGACCTGGCCGGTGGTGACGTTGGCCGAGCCGTCGAGGTCGACGTCGAGGAAGCGCTCGTAGTGGCCCACATCCAGGTCGGTCTCGGCGCCGTCGTTGGTGACGAACACCTCACCGTGCTGGAACGGGTTCATCGTGCCGGGGTCGACGTTCAGGTACGGGTCGAGCTTCTGCATCGTGACCCGCAGGCCCCGCGCCTTGAGCAGCGCACCCAGGCTGGAGGCCGTCAGGCCCTTGCCGAGGGAGGAGGCGACACCCCCGGTGACGAAGATGTGCTTGGTCGTCGAGGATGACGTGGCTCGTGCCGGCATCGACAAGAGGGGGCTCCCGTGGTCGCGAGGTGATATGCGTGTCCGGCATCCCTTCCAGGTGGTCAGGGGTGCCGGCAGCTGCGGTTTCGGGGCCTTCGTTCTGCACAGGACGGCCACCGGTCCACGGGGTACCAGGGTATCAGCGACCAGGGGAGGCTGCTTCCGGCCACGCGCCGTCACACGCGTACCCCGCTCACCAGCGACTCACCCTTGGCTCACCCGTTCGGCGGACCCGCGTTGCCGAGACCGTCGCGCGGATCATTGAGGTGCGTCGTATCCTGCTCGGACACTCGCTCTGCCGAGCGATGCAGAGGGAACGCGCGAAGCGCATCGAGCAGGGTGGTGGTGGGCGGCGGGTGGCCGTGGTAACGACAGGATTACCGCCCTTCCCCAAAGCTGCGCCCGGGAGGTACCCCCATTCCCGGGACACCTTGCTCGTCAACGACCCTTGACCGCAGTAAGCGCCCCCCGGGGCGAAGTGGCCGTTCGACTGGAGAAACACGTGGCCGGGCGCATCGAGGATTACGCACTCATCGGAGACATGCAGACCGCTGCACTGGTCTGCAGGGACGGCACCGCCGACTGGTTGTGCCTCCCCCGCTTCGACTCGCATGCCATTTTTGCCGGCCTGCTCGGGACCGAGGAGCACGGGTTCTGGAGACTGGGACCGGCTCACGCCGCACATGCCGACCCCCCGCCCGCCGACCGCCGGCGCTACCGGGGCGACTCGCTGATCCTCGAATCGGAGTGGGACACCCCACGCGGCACGGTCCGTGTGACGGATTTCATGCCGCCGCGTGACGGCGCCCCGCAGCTGATCCGGATCGTCGAGGGTGTCAGCGGACGGGTGCCGATGCGCTCCGCGCTGCGGATGCGTTTCAGCTACGGACGCGTGGTGCCCTGGGTCCACAAGGTCGACGGGCGCACGGTCGCGGTCGCCGGACCCGACTCGGTGTGGCTCGACTCCCCGACCGAGACGTACGGCAAGAACCTCACCACGTACTCCGACTTCACGGTCGCCCCGGGCGAGCGCATCGCGTTCACCATCAGCTGGCAGCCCTCGCACCGCACCCCGCCGGCGATGCCGGACCCGGAGGGGTCGCTGGAGGCGACGGAGGACTTCTGGCGCGAGTGGGTCGAGCACTGCACCTACCACGGGCCGTACCGCGAGGCCGTCGTCCGCTCGCTGATCACGCTGAAGGCGCTGACCTACGCGCCGACCGGCGGGATCGTCGCCGCCCCGACGACCTCCCTGCCCGAGGAGATCGGCGGCGTACGGAACTGGGACTACCGCTACACCTGGCTGCGCGACGCTGCGATCACCCTGTCGTCGCTGCTGCGCACCGGCTACCGCGAGGAGGCCCGCGCCTGGCGCGAGTGGCTGCTGCGTGCCGTCGCGGGCGACCCGGAGAACCTCCAGATCATGTACGGCATCGCCGGCGAACGTGAGCTGGGCGAGGCCGAACTGGACTGGCTGCCCGGCTACGAGAACTCCCAGCCGGTCCGGGTCGGCAACGGCGCGGCCCATCAGCTCCAGCTCGATGTGTACGGCGAGGTCACCGAGGCGCTGCACCTGGCCCATATGACGGGCCTGGCGCGCAACGACTACGCGTCGCTGCTCCAGCTCAAGCTGATCCGCTATCTGGAGAAGCACTGGGACCAGCCGGACGAGGGCATCTGGGAGGTGCGCGGACCGCGCCGCCACTTCGTCCACTCCAAGGTGATGGCCTGGGTCGCGGTCGACCGCACCATCAAGCTGATCGAGTCCGGCGACGCCGACGGCCCGCTGGACCGGTGGCGCGACCTGCGGGACGACATCCACCGCGACGTCTGCGAGAAGGGCTACGACCAGGAGCGGAACACCTTCACGCAGTCGTACGGCTCCAAGGAGCTCGACGCCTCGCTACTGCTGATTCCGCAGATGGGCTTCCTGCCGCCGGACGACAAGCGGGTCATCGGCACGATCGAGGCGATCCAGCGCGAGCTGTCGACGGAGGACGGGTTCGTCCTGCGCTATCCGACCGCGGGCGAGGAGGAGGGCGTCGACGGTCTCGCGGGCGACGAGGGTGCGTTCCTCGCGTGCTCGTTCTGGCTCGCCGACGACCTCGCGATGATCGGGCGGGTCGACGAGGCGCGCAAGCTCTTCGAGAAGCTGCTCGCGCTGCGCAACGACCTGGGACTGCTGGCGGAGGAGTGGGACCCCAAGCTCCAGCGGCAGGTGGGCAACTTCCCGCAGGCCTTCAGCCATGTGCCGCTCATCGACACCGCGCTGCGGCTGACGGCCTCCGGCGCGTACGGCGGCTGACCCGCCCCCGGCAGGACCGGCGGAGCCCGTTCACCGATCGGGCTCCGCCGAACGGGACTACGATGAAATGGTCCTGATCAGCCCTCGGAAGGGGGCCTGCCATGGCGCCCCACGCCATCGCGGAGGCGGCACTGGGCGGCCTCCGTCAGCAATTGACCGGCGATGCCATCGCCCCCGGTGATCCCGGGTACGACGAGGCCCGCGCCGTGTTCAACGGAATGATCGACCGGCACCCGGCGGTCGTCGCGCAGTGCGAGACAGGGGCCGATGTCGCCCGGGCCATCCGCTTCGGCCGCGAGAACGACCTCGAGATCGCGGTACGCGGCGGCGGGCACAGCGTCGCCGGCATGGCGCTCAACGACGACGGGATCGTCGTGGACCTGCGCCGGATGCACACCGTGATCGTCAACCCGGTGGAGCGTACGGCGCGTATCGGCGGCGGAGCCACGATGAGCCACCTCGACCGGGCCTGCCAGCCCTACGATCTGGCGACCACCGGCGGCCGGGCCTCCACCACCGGCGTCGGCGGCTTCACACTCGGCGGCGGATCGGGCTGGCTGGAGCGGAAGTTCGGGCTCGCCTGCGACAATCTCGTCGCCGTCGAGCTGGTGACGGCGGACGGCAGCACGGTCCACGCCAGTGCGGACGAGAACCCGGAGCTGTTCTGGGCCCTGCACGGCGGCGGGGGGAATTTCGGGGTGGCGACCGCCATCACGCTGAAGCTGCACCCCCTGCCGGCGATGTCGATGATGATGCTGCTGTTCCGGCCGGAGGACGGACTCCAAGTCGCCCGCGCCTACCGCGACTTCCTGGGTTCGGCGCCCGACGAGCTGGGCGGCGGCCTGTTCTATCTCACCGGCCCGCCCGAGCCGTTCGTGCCCGACCATCTCGTCGGCAAGCTGACCTGCATCCTGCTGATCACCTACGCGGGACCCGAGATGGAAGCACGCAACGTGGCCGAGCCGCTGCTGGCGCTCCCCCGCGAGGCCGAGCTCATCGCCGAACTCCCGTACGCGGAGCTCCAGTGCATGCTGGACGATCCGCCCGGACAGCGGAACTACTGGTCGGCCGAGTATCTGGCCGATTTCCCGGACGCGGCCGTCGACGCCTTCACCGCCCGGGCCGGGACGATGCCCGTCCCCTCCAGTTCGCAGCACATCCTGTTCCCGATGGGCGGTGCCGTGGCCGCCGGCCCCGGCGACCATCCCCTGCCCTGGCGCACGGCACCGTGGGCGGTGCACCCCTTCGGGATCTGGGAGAGTCCGGCCGACGACGAACGGGCCGTCGAGTGGGTCCGTGACGTCCGCTCCGGCATGCGGCCCTGGTCGATCGGCACCGTCTACCTCAACTTCATCGGGCTGGAGGGCGAGGACAGGGTCCTCGCCGCCTTCGGCGAGGAGAACTACCGGCGGCTGGCGGCGGTGAAGACGGAGTACGACCCCGACAACGTGTTCCGGCTCAACCACAACATCAAGCCGCTGCAGCCCGCGGTGTGACCGCGCCCCTTGCTGGACTGCGGGACTGCGGGACCCGGGTGATGTGCGGCGATCCCCCGGCCAGGTAGCGTCCGAAGCTCCCGTACTGCCGAGTGAAGCGCGAGGCGACCGTCAGTGGAGACGCAAGGCGAGCCCCAGGGCGGCATCACCGTCCGCCGGGCACTGGAGCTGCCGGGGCTGCGCTCCGGCCTTCCGGAGGTCGTCGCCGGGGCCGAACGGCTGCAGCGGACGGTCCGCTGGGTGCACGCGGGCGAGGTGCCGAACATCGCCTCCCTGCTGAAGGGCGGCGAGCTGCTGCTCACCACGGGCCTCGGGCTGGGCACCCGGCCCGCCGAGCAGCGCGCGTTCGTACGGCAGCTGGCGGACCGCGGCATCGCCGCCCTCGTGGTGGAGCTCGGCCCCCGCTTCAGCCGGCTGCCCGCCGCGATCGTGGACACCGCCCGCGCGGCCGGGCTCCCCCTGGTGCAGCTGCACCGGGAGGTCCCCTTCGTCTCGGTGACGGAGGAGGTCCACACCGAGATCGTCAACGGGCACTACGCGCTGCTGCGGCGGGCCGAGGACGTGCACCGGCGGTGCACCGAGGTGCTGCTCGGCGGCGGCGGGGTGCCCCAGGTGCTGCGCATCCTCGCGGACTTCACCGCCAACCCGGTCTTCCTGGAGACGGCCGACGGCCAGCTGCTGTACGCGGCGGGCTCCGGGTCCGGTCAGGCGGGCGCCGAGCCCCTCCAGGTGTGGGAAGGACTGCGCGGACAGCCCGCCGCGCGCGAGAGCCCGCCGGCGGGGACGGTCCTGGTGGATGTGCCCGGCGGAGGTCAGGGCGCGGCCTCGGTACGGGCCCGGCTGGTGGTGCCGGCGGTCGGCTCCCCCCTGCTGACGGTCCACCGCATGGCGGCGGAACGGGCCGCCGGGCTGCTGGCCGTGGTTCTGATGCAGGCCCGGCAGGAGGAGGAGCTCGCGGCGCGCGGCCGGGGCGACTTCCTCACCGACCTCGCCGAGGGCCGCATCACCGCGGAGGACGCACCGGCCCAGGCACGGGTGCTCGGCTTCAAGCCCGGCGACGGACCGCTGCTGCCGGTCGTGATGCGCCTGGCGCCCGAACTGTCGCCGTCGGGCAACTGGGCGCTGCTCGCCCGCGCCGTGCTGGAAGAACTGTCCGTGGTGGGCGTGCCCGTCCTGCTGGGCGTACGGCCGGTCGAGGGCCGGGTGCCGCTGCTGCTGGGACTGCGCACCGAGTCCGAACGCACGGCGGTCGCGGACCGGGTAGCGGTGGCGTTGCGGGCCGGTGTGGAACGCGCCGGGCTCGAACGCGCGGGCGGCCACCCGCCGGTCGTGGTCGTGGGCGTCGCGGGCGGCTGGGCCGCGGCGTCGGCGGGTCTGCGCCATGCGGCCGAGACGGCGACGGCCGCCCAGGGACTGAGCGACCGGCCCTGGTACGACGCACGCCGACTGGACACCGACCTGCTGCTGTGGCGGCTGCGGGACCATCCGGACCTGGCCGCGTTCGTGGAGCGCGCCATCGGCCCACTGCGCGACCATGACGCCACCTCGCGCCCGCCGCTGCTGCCGACGCTGGAGACCTTTCTGGCGCACGCGGGCCGGAAGGCGGAGACGGCGCGTGAACTGCATCTGAACCGCCAGACGCTGTACAACCGGCTGGCCCGCATCTCCGAGCTGCTGGGCACGGACCTGGACGACCCGCAGACGGTACTGGCGCTGAGCCTGGCGCTGGGGGCGAGACGGCATCTGCCGTGAGGTGACGCGGTGGCGGGGCGGGCCGCACTCCCGGGCCGTTCGGGGGTCAGCCCGGCCTCTTCTCGGTTCAGCCCGGCCCGTTCGGGGCTCAGCCCGACCACTTCTCGGTTCAGCCCGGCCCGTTTCGGGGCTCAGCCCGGCTCCCGCGGGGGGGCTCAGCCCGGCCCGTTCGGGGCTCAGCCCGACCACTTCTCGGTTCAGTCCGGCCCGTTCGGGACTCAGCCCGCCCGGTCCGCCGTCAGTTCGTCGTACACGCTCAGCACCTGTGCGATCGTCTCGTCCTCGGTCGGCCAGGTCGCCGCCTGCGCGCGGCCCGCGGCCACCAGCTCGTCCCGCCGCACGGGATCCCGCAGGAGCCGGGTCACCGCCTCCGCGAGCGCGTCCCCGTCGCCGTAGGGCACCAGTTCCGCCGCGTCACCGACGAGTTCCGGGACGCCGCCGACTGCTGTCGCGACCAGGGGCACGCCCGCGCGCAGGGCTTCCTGGGCCAGCAGGGCACGTGCCTCCCAGCGGCTGGGGAGCACCGCCACGTCCGCCGCGGAGATCAGATCGCCGATGTCGTCACGGCGGCCCACCAGCCGCACCGGCAGGCCCTCCGCCTCGATACGCCGATGGAGCGCGGCCCGCTCGCGCCCCTCCCCCGCGATCACCACCAGCGGCAGCGGATCGACGGTGCGCCACCGCGCGGCCGCGTCGAGGAGCGTGCCGTATCCGCGCTGCGGAGCGAGGGAGCCGACGGCCATCACCAACGGCCGGTCGACCGCGCCCAGTTCGGCCCGGGCCTTGCCCTCCGAGCTCTCGGCGCGACGCGGCGCGGGCACCGCGACCGGCGCGAGGCGGGCGTCCCGGGCTCCGTGCCAACGGGCCCGGTCGACCAGTTCGGAACAGGTGCCGAGCACAACCGCCGCCGCGCGGGCGGCCCTTCGCTCCAGCAGACGCAGCAACGGACCGCGCGGTCCGTCGGCGTCCGGACGGCTGTGCCAGGTGACGACGAGGGGCACCCGCAGACCGCTGAGGGCCACCGAGGCACGTACGGCCGCGTGCAGCCCGTGCGCGTGCACCACATCGGCCCGCGCGCACGCGGCGCGCAGAGCCCCGACGGCGGCGGGGTCACTGCGGCGCGGCACCGGTGTGAAGTGGGCCCCGGCGCCCGGGAAGTCGTAGAGGTGCTCCAGTCCGGCGGGCGCGCACACCGTCACCCGTACGCCCCGCGCCACCAGCCCCGAGGCCAGCGACCGGACGTGCGCGCTGCTGCCCGCGCTGCCGCCGCCCAGGACCTGGACCGTACGCAGCTGTGTCACCCGCCAAGGATGCCAGCCCGTACGCACGTTCCGGCACCGTCCGGGTGTCGTTCCCGTGTCGCACCACGGCAGCCCGTGATGGTCTTCACCCAGGCGGGTGACGAGCTCCCGCTCCTCGGTGCACCGCCGTACGGCCCGCGGCCGGGTCCCCGATCGCCGGGCAGCCGATGTCCGTGACCCGGACGTCAGCCGTCCGCCCGCGCCGTCGCCAGCAGCTCCTCCGCGTGGGCCCGAGCCGTCTCCGAGTCCTCCTGGCCCGCCAGCATCCGCGACAGCTCCCGGACCCGGTCCTCGCCCTCCAGGACGGTGACACCGCTGCGGGTCACCGAGCCGTCGTTCGTCTTCTCCACCAGCAGCTGCCGGTCCGCGAACGCCGCCACCTGCGGCAGGTGCGTCACCACGACCACCTGCGCCGTCCTCGCGAGCTTCGCGAGACGCCGGCCGATCTCGACGGCCGCCTTGCCGCCCACGCCCGCGTCGACCTCGTCGAAGAGATAGGTCGGCACGGGGTCCGTGCCCGCGAAGACCACCTCGACCGCAAGCATCACCCGGGAGAGCTCACCCCCGGACGCGCCCTTGGCGATCGGCCGCGGCGGGGCGCCCGGATGCGGGGCCAGCAGCAGCTCCACCTCGTCGGCGCCGTGCGGGCCGTAGGCCACCGTCCGGCCGCCGACCTCGACGCCCTCCGGGTCCTCGGTCTGCCCGATCGCGAAGGACACGCGTGCGTGCGGCATGGCGAGGGACGCCAGCTCCTCGGTGACGGCCTCGGCGAACCGGGCCGCCGCCTCCGTACGGGCGTCCGTCAAGGCCTGTGCCAGACCCGACAGTTCTCCGCGCAGCGCGTCCCGCTCGACCGTCAGCTCGCCGATCCGGTCGTCGTCGCCCTCCAGCTCGGTGAGCCGGCTCGCGCTCTCCTCGGACCAGGCGAGCACGGCGGCGATGCCTTCACCGGTCTCGCCGTACTTGCGCGTCAGCCCGGTCAGCGCGGCCCGGCGCTCCTCCACCGCGGCCAGCCGCAGCGGATCGGCGTCCAGGTTGTCCGCGTATCCGGCGAGCTCACCGGCCACATCGCCGAGCAGGATGGAGATCTCGCCCATCCGGTCGGCGAGCGAGGCGAGTGCCGGGTCGTGGGCGCGCACGGCGTCCAGCGCACGGTTGGCGCCCGCGACGAGGGTCGTGGCGTCGACGCCCTCGGGGTCCTCGGGGTTGCCGGCGAGCGCGGTGTGCGCGACCGACGCGGCTGACGCCAGCGCCTCCGCGTGGCCCAGTCGCTCCGCCTCCGCGGCGAGTTCCACGTCCTCGCCGGCGCGCGGCTCCACACCGGCGATCTCGTTCAGCCCGAAGCGCAGCAGATCGGCTTCCTGGGCACGCTCGCGGGCGCGTGTGGTCAGCTCGTCGAGTTCCGTGGCGACGGACCGCAGCCTGCGGTAGGCGGCCGCGTACTTGGTGAGGGGTCCGGACACGGCCCCGCCCGCGTACCGGTCGAGCGCCTCGCGCTGCCGCGCCGGGCGCAGCAGCCCCTGCTGGTCGGTCTGCCCGTGGACGGCCACCAGCTCGTCGGCGAGCTCGGACAGCACACCCACCGGCACGGACCTGCCGCCGATGTGCGCGCGGGAGCGTCCCTCCGCCGAGACGGTTCTGCTGATGAGCAGCGTGCCGTCCTCGAGTTCCGCCCCGGCCTCCTCGGCCCGTACGGCGGCGGGGGCTCCGGCGGGTACACCGATGCGCCCCTCCACCACCGCCGACTTCGCGCCGATCCGCACCAGGGCGGGGTCGGCGCGCCCGCCGAGCAGCAGCCCCAGGCTGGTGACGACCATGGTCTTGCCCGCGCCCGTCTCACCGGTCACCGCGGTGAAACCGGGTGACAGCTCGACGACCGCGTCGTCGATGACGCCGAGCGACCGTATCCGCATCTCCTCCAACACGGACACGACCTTACGAGGTCCGGGGCCGCCCGTGCGACGGACCCCGGTGTCGGATTCACTCTCCCGGGCCGCGAGCGGCGGTTCCGGGGTCCTCGTCACGGAGGCGTCAATGGGGCGCGCCACGCCAACCGGACACCGGCAGCGCGAACTTGGCGACCAGACGGTCCGTGAACGACGCGTGGTGCAGCCGGGCCAGCCGGACCGGAACGGCTCCGCGGCGTACTTCGACCCGGGCCCCCGGTGGCAGTTCCACGGTCCGTCGCCCGTCGCACCACAGCACGCCGTGCGGGGTGTGCGCCTGCACCTCCACCGCGAGGACGGAGGTCGGCGAGGTCACCAGCGGCTTGGCGAACAGGGCGTGCGCGCTGATGGGCACCATCAGCAGCGCCTCCACCTCGGGCCACACCACGGGGCCGCCGGCGGAGAAGGCGTATGCCGTGGAGCCGGTCGGGGTGGCGCAGACGACGCCGTCGCAGCCGAACCCGGTCACCGGCCGGCCGTCGATCTCCAGGACGACCTCCAGGATGCGGTCGGGCGAGACCTTCTGCACGACCGCCTCGTTCAGCGCCCAGTCCTCGTGGAGGATGTCGCCGTTGCGGTGCACGACCACATCGATCGTCATCCGCTCCTCGACCTCGTACGCGCGGGTGACGACGCGGTCGACGACCTTGTCCAGGTCGTCGCGCTCGGCCTCGGCCAGGAATCCGACGCGCCCCAGGTTGACGCCCAGCATCGGCACGCCGGAGGCCCGGGCGAACTCGGCGCCGCGCAGCAGCGTCCCGTCGCCGCCGAGCACGATCAGCAGCTCACAGCCGTCGAGCACGCCCGGTGTCGCTTCGGGGACGGTCTGGACGGACGGCGGCAGCGGCAGATCGGCCGCCTCGGCCTGCAGCACGCGCACACCGAGACCGTTGCGCATCAGCCCCTGCACGACGAGTTCGGCGCTGCGGATCGCCGCAGGCCTGCCGGTGTGGGCGAGCAGGAAGACGGTGCGTCCTGAAGTCGCTGCTGGTGTGGTCAACGAGGTCCCTCCGCAACTGCACGATCGACGTCCGCCGGATCGAGCTCGGGCGCACCGGCCCTGAGCCACAGAAAGTATTCGACGTTCCCGGAGGGTCCGGGCAGCGGGCTGGCGGTGACACCCAGTACGCCCAGACCGAGTCCCGCGGCCTTGCCGGCCACGGTCCTCACAGCCTCCTTGCGCAGTTCGGGGCTGCGTACGACCCCTCCGCTGCCGAGGCGCTCCTTGCCGACTTCGAACTGCGGCTTGACCATCAGCACCAGATCGGCGTCCGGGGCCGTGCACCGGACGAGCGCGGGCAGGACGAGGCCCAGCGGAATGAAGGAGAGATCTCCCACCACCAGGTCCACCGCCTCACCGTCGATCGTGCCGAGCGTCAGCTCGCGCACATTCGTACGGTCTTTGACCTTCACGCGTTCATCACTTTGCAGAGACCAGGCGAGTTGTCCGTATCCGACGTCCACCGCGACCACCTCGCGGGCGCCCGCACGCAGCAGGACGTCGGTGAATCCCCCGGTCGACGCTCCCGCGTCCAGGGCCCGCCGTCCCTCGATCCGCAGACCCAGCGGTACGAAGGCCGCCAGCGCCCCGGCGAGTTTGTGTCCACCGCGTGAAACGTATTCGGGG
This sequence comes from Streptomyces sp. AM8-1-1, assembly GCF_032229325.1. NCBI lineage: Bacteria > Bacillati > Actinomycetota > Actinomycetes > Kitasatosporales > Streptomycetaceae > Streptomyces > Streptomyces sp. AM8-1-1. The sequence goes on along the minus strand of NZ_CP135086.1, from coordinate 6,515,768 downwards.
TCGTTGTCGTCCGCCGACACGACGACGGCGGCGCTCGTCTCGACCTGGGTGGCGGGCTTCGTCGCGACATTGCCTCCGACGGTCACCCGCCCCGCGGCGATCAGCTGGCTGGCGTGCTCGCGAGAGCGCGCCAGGCTGCGGCGTACCAGCTCGGCGTCGAGACGGCGGCGGGCCACTCCTGCCACGTTCGGTTCAGCTCCTGTAGTTGTACGGGGGTGACGGCGGGGGCGCCTGAGGTGCGGGCGCCGGGCGTGCGTCGAGCGCGGTCAGCGCGTCGCGCAGCCCTCGGTGTACATCCTCGTACACCGCGAGGTGTCCGTCCGCCGGGAGGTGGTCGGCATCACCGAGCCGCTCGAGCCCGGCGTCGACCTCGGCGTTGCCGGTGGGCACGCGCTGGACACCGAGGGGGGAGGGCGCGGCGGGTTCGTACGCGGAGGTCGCGGAGGTCGCGGCGTCCCGCTCGGACTCGTGCTCCCGCTCGGACTCGTGCTCCCGCTCGGACTCGTGCTCCTGCTCGTGCCCGGCCGGCATGTCCCGCTCGTGCCCGGCCGTCACCGCCGGTTCCTGCTCCGGCACCTGCTCCGGGGAGATGTCCGGGGCCTGCTCCGCGGCTCCCGGGGCCGGTGGGGCGCCGTCGTTCCCCTGCTCCTGGATCATCCGGGCGTGCGGGCCCGGCATCGAGTCGCTCATGCCCAGACGCTACCGCGAAGCGCTGCGGTACCGTCGATCACGATGGCGACGACGGAGGAGTGCCGCAGCGCACTCAAGAAGCTCTCGGACAACCTGGCGCAGGCGAATGGTGATGTGCGCAGCGCGGCCGCGCTCGACCGTTCCCTGAGCTGCCACATCAGGGATCTGGACGTGACGTTCACCGGCCGCCTGGAGGGCGGCCGGATCGAGGTCGTGGACACGGTCGACGGACCCCCGCCCCAGAAGGCGCAGATCCGTCTCGCGATGACCGGGGACGACCTGGTGGCGATGGTGAACGGCGAGCTGAACTTCGCGAAGGCGTGGGCCTCCGGCCGGGTCAGGCTGGAGGCCGGCTTCCGCGATCTGATCCGCCTCAGGACACTGCTGTAACCGCGCCTGCAACCGCGCCACGCCTGCGGGCCGCAGGCACCACCAGCGGTGTCCCTGACTCCGGGTCGGCGATGACCTGGCTCTTCACCCCGAAGACCTGCTCGACCAGCTCGGCCGTGACGATGTCGCCGGGCGCTCCTTCGGCGACGACCCGTCCCTCGCGCAGGGCGATCAGGTGGGTGGCGTAGCGGGCGGCCTGGTTGAGGTCGTGCAGGACGGCGACCAGCGTGCGCCCCTGCTCCTCGTGCAGCTCGGCACAGAGGTCGAGCACCTCCAGCTGGTGCTGGATGTCGAGGAACGTCGTCGGCTCGTCGAGGAGCAGCAGCGGGGTCTGCTGCGCGAGTGCCATGGCGATCCACACGCGCTGGCGCTGTCCGCCGGACAGTTCGTCGACATAGCGCTCTGCCAATTCACCGACACCGGTGGCGTCCATCGACTCCTGGACGATGCGCTCGTCCTCGGACGACCACTGGCGCAGCAGGCCCTGGTGCGGGTAGCGGCCGCGTGCGACGAGGTCGGCGACCGTGATCCCGTCGGGCGCGATGGAGGACTGCGGCAGCAGTCCGAGGGTCCTGGCCACCTTCTTCGCCGGCAGGGAGTGGATGACCTGTCCGTCGAGCAGGACCCGCCCCTGCGAGGGCTTCAGCATGCGCGACAGGGCACGCAGCAATGTCGACTTGCCGCAGGCGTTCGGTCCGACGATGACCGTGAAGGAGTTGTCGGGGATCTCGACCGACAGGTCTTCGGCGATGACACGCTGGTCGTAGCCGAGGGTGACCGATTTCGCGGTGAGACGCTGCATGGTGGTCGTACTCCTGGATCGGGGGTTCACGGGCGTCACGGGTTTCGTACCCGACCCGGCTCGCGTGGGCGTGCTCGCGGGCGAACGGTCCTTCATATGCGTCCCGCCTTGCGTTCGGTGACGAGCAGCCACAGCAGATAGCAGCCGCCGAGCACACCCGTCACCACTCCGACCGGCAGTTGCCGGTCGCCGAACGCCGTGGACGCCGTCCAGTCGGCGAGGAGCATCAGCGCGGCGCCCATCACGGCGGCGGCGGCGAGGTTGGGCCCGGGCGAGCGGGTGAGCCGACGGGCGAGCTGAGGCGCGCTCAGCGCGACGAAGGCGATCGGGCCGGCGGCGGCCGTGGCGACCGCCATCAGCAGCACGCCGGCTCCCATCAGGACGACGCGTGTGCGCTCGACGGGGGCGCCCAGCGCGAATGCGGCGTCGTCGCCCATCTCCAGCAGGCGAAGCGGCCGGCCGTACACGAACACCAGGGGCACGAGGACCGCGAAGACCGCGAGCAGCGGCCAGAACTGGGCCCAGTCACGGCCGTCGAGCGACCCGGTCATCCACAGCGTGGCCCGGGTGGCGTCGATGAGACTGGCCTTGGTGACGAGGTAGTGGTTGACGGCCGTGAGGATGGCGGCCACACCGATGCCGATGAGGACGAGACGGTAGCCGTGGACGCCGCGCCTCCACGCCAGCACGTAGACGGCGACTCCCGTCACCAGTCCGCCGACGATCGCGCCTCCCGCCACGGCGAGGGGGTTGCCGTGGAACATGACGATCACGGTGAGCGCCCCGACGGTCGCGCCCTGCCCGAAGCCGATGACGTCCGGACTGCCGAGCGGATTGCGGGAGATCGTCTGGAAGATCGCGCCGCTCAGCGCGAGGGAGGCACCGACGAGGAGTCCGACGAGCGCGCGGGGCAGCCGCAGGTCCTGGACGATGAACTCCTGCGCGGCCGTGCCGTTCCCGAGCAGCGTGGCGACGACATCACCGGGCGCGATCGGGAAGTCTCCGCTGCCGATGAGGACGATTCCCGCGCCGAGGGTGACCACGGTGAGAACGAGGACGACCGCGACGGCCCTCGGGTCGGTCCGGACGGAGAGCCCGCCCGGGGTGCGTATCGCTTTCACAGCTGGGCCATCCTCTTGCGGCGTACGAGGTGGATGAAGACCGGTCCGCCGATCAGGGCGGTGACGATGCCCACCTGGAGTTCGGCGGGGCGGGTGACGACCCGGCCGACGACATCGGCGCCGAGCAGCAGCACAGGGGCGAGGACGGTCGCGTACGGCAGGATCCACCGCATGTCGGGGCCGGTGATGGAGCGCACGAGGTGCGGAATCATCAGCCCGATGAAGATGATCGGGCCGCAGGCGGCGGTCGCCGCCCCGCACAGCAGGGTCACGGCCAGCATCGACAGCGCGCGTGTGCGGTTGAGGTGCGCGCCGAGCGAGCGGGCGGTGTCGTCGCCCATCTCCATGGCGTTGAGCGGCCGGGCGAGCAGCAGGGCGAGCAGCACACCGGCACCGATGAACGGCGCGACCTTGCCGATGGTCTCCATGTCGGCGGAGGCCAGCGAGCCCACGGTCCAGAACCGCAGCCGTTCGAGCGCGGCCGAGTCCAGCAGCTGTACGGCATTGATGTATCCGTAGAGCGCGGCGGTGGCGGCGGTTCCGGCGAGCGCGAGCCGTACGGGAGTTGCGCTGCGGCTGCCGCCCAGGATGTACACGAGAACGGAGACCACACCGGCGCCGAGGAACGCGAACCAGACATATCCGGTGAGGGAGGTGACGCCGAGGAAGCTGATGGCGGAGACGACGGCGGCGGAGGCACCCGCGTTCACCCCCAGCAGTCCCGGTTCCGCCAGCGGGTTGCGGGTGAGTGCCTGCATCACCGCGCCGGCGAGACCGAGGGCGGCGCCCGCGATCAGACCGAGCAGGGTCCGCGGTACGCGCACATCGGCCACGATCACATCGTTGCCCGAGCCCTGGTTGTCGAAGAGGCCGTGCCAGACATCGGCAAGCGGAATCGACTTGGCACCGACGACGATGCTCGCGACACAGACCAGCAGCAGGACACCGACGGCCACCAGCAGCCCCGTGGCGCGCAGGAGATGGCGCTTCCGGGACGCAGGTGCGGATTGCGGCTCCGCGCTCTGTTTGGGGGGACTGTCGACCAACACGTGGTTAGGTTAGCCTACCCTCGCATTCGCTCTGAGACGAGGGAACTCCCTGTGCCGAACCGCTCCGTACCCGCCCAGCCGTACGAGTCCGCGACACCCGCGCCCCGCGGCGGCCTCAGCCGACGCGGGCTGCTCACCGCCACCGGCGCCCTCGGCCTCGGTGCCCTGCTCGCCGGCTGCGGCGGCAGCGAGAAGAAGCCCGTCGCAAGCGGAACCGCGGACAGCGGGCCCTGGAGCTTCAAGGACGACCGCGGAAAGGTCGTCAGGACCGACAAGACGCCGAAGAACCTTGTCGCCTTTGTCAGCACCGCCGCCGCGCTCCACGACTACGGCATCGAGTGCACCGGCGTCTTCGGACCCAGCAAGCCGGTGAACGGCAAGCCCAACCCGCAGGCCGGCAACCTCGATGTCGCGAAGCTGACCAGCCTCGGCGAGGCCTGGGGCGAGTTCAACGTGGAGAAGTACGCGGCGCTCCAGCCCGACCTGCTGATCAGCAACATGTTCCCGCCGCCCGCCCTGTGGTTCGTGCCGGAGGAGAGCAGCAAGAAGATCGAGGCCCTGGCGCCGACCGTCGGTATCGCCGGCGCCCACCGCTCCCTGCGCGAGCCGCTGAAGCGGGTCACCGACCTCGCCGCGGCACTCGGCGCCGACCTGAAGGCCCAGCAGGTCACCGCCGCCCGGGCGCGCTTCGACAAGGCCGAGGCGACCCTGCGGAAGGCCGCGGAGGCCAAGCGCGGCCTCAAGGTCCTCGCCATGACGGGCGATGCCGAGCAGATGTACGTCGCCGTGCCCGACTCCTACTGCGACCTCAACTACTTCAAGGATCTCGGCATCGAGTTCGTCGAGGGCAAGAAGAGTGACGAGTGGGGCTTCTGGGAGTTCCTCAGCTGGGAGAACGCCGGCAGGTACCACGCCGACCTCATCATGATCGACAACCGCTCCAGCGCCCTGCCCGCCAAGGAACTCGCCAAGAAGCCCACCTGGGCACGGCTTCCCGCCGTCAAGGCGGGCCAGACCGTGCCCTGGGCCATGGAGGAGCGCTACAGCTACCTCGGCTACGCGCCGGTCCTGGAGCAACTGGCCGCCGCCATCACCTCGTCGAAGAAGCTCAGCGGCTGAGCGGACTCCCCCGCCCACGCGCGGCGGGGAGTCCGAACGGCGACGGCCCTACGGCCCCAGAGCCTCTACAGACCCAGCCGGGACAGCGCCTTGCCCGCGTCGAGGGTGCAGGTGCCGTCCCCGGCTCGGGTCCACGCCGCCGCACACAGGGCACGCAGCCCGTCCAGCGGCTCACCCTCACCGTCGAGCGCCAGCTCCTCGTCCCGTACGTACGCGGTGAAGCCGCCGCAGGTGAACCCGTCCCCGTCCGCGGAGACTTCGGGCTGCCCCGTCAGCATCCCGCGCAGGTCGGCGTCCACGTACGTCGGCCGGTGCTGCGGCGGCGCGGCCAGCAGCTGCGCACCGTCGGTCACCCCGGTCAGCACGAGCAGCGAGTCCACACCGCCGTTGTGGGCACCCTCGATGTCCGTGTCCAGCCGGTCGCCCACCACCAGAGGCTTCGTCGCGCCCGTCCGCAGGATCGTCTCCTTGTGCATCGGCGGCAGAGGCTTGCCCGCCACCTGAGGCTCGGCACCCGTCGCAATCCGGACGACCTCGACCGCCGCGCCGTTGCCGGGCGCGATCCCCCGTCCGCTCGGAATCGTCAGGTCGGTGTTGGACGCGAACCACGGCACACCCCGCGCGATGGCGTAGCAGGCCTCCGCGAACCGGCCCCAGGCCAGGTCCGGGCCGCCGTAGCCCTGCACGACCGCCGCCGGGTCGTCGTCCGCCGACTCCACCGGCTCCAGACCGCGCTCGCGCAGCGCCACCCGCAGCCCCTCACCACCGACGACCAGCACCCGCGACCCGGCCGGCACCTGCTCGGAGATCAGCCGGGCGACGGCCTGGGCGGAGTTGATGACATCGTCGGCCGCCGCCGGCACTCCCAGCTCGGTGATGTGCTCGGCCACCACCTCCGGCGGGCGCAGCGCGTTGTTCGTCACATACGCCAGATGCATGCCCCCGTCCCGCGCGGTCAGCAGCGATTCCACGGCGTGCGCGATGGCCGCGCCCCCCGCGTACACGACACCGTCCAGGTCCAGCAGAGCGGTGTCGTACGCCTCGCTCAGCGCCGTCGCGCTTCCGCTCGGCCGGGTCCTGCTGGGCTGGCTCATTCGCTTCCGCTCCTTCGTCCGTGTCACTCCCCCGATCATCGCGCATCGGGCAACGCACATACGATGCTCGAATGAACAGCGAAGGTCCCGCGGCCAACGACGGTCTGTGCCTGATCCCCTTCCGTGGACTGCGATACGTCCCCGAGCGGGTCGGCAGTCTGGCCGCCGTGACCTCGCCGCCCTACGACGTGGTCGTCAGGCCCGACGGACTGCACCATCTGGAGTCCGCGGACCCGTACAACATCGTCCGGCTCATCCTGCCGCAGGCGGACAGCGCGGGTGCCCGCCACCGGCTGGCCGCCCAGACCCTGTCCCGCTGGCTGGACGAGGGCGTCCTGGCCCCGGACCCCGAGCCCGCGCTGTACGTGTACGAGCAGCGCCAGGACGACATCCTCCAGCGCGGCATCATCGGCGCGCTCGCCCTGTCCGAGCCGTCCGAAGGGGTCGTCCTGCCCCATGAGGACGTCATGCCGGACATCGTGGCGGACCGTACGGACCTGATGCGCACCACGGACGCCAATCTGGAGCCGCTGCTCCTCACCTATCGGAGCATGGGCGACGCGACGGGCGCGACGGCCGTCATCGAGCGGACCGTCCTGGGCTCCCCCCTGCTGTCGACGACCACCGAGGACGGCTTCAGCCACCGCCTGTGGTCCGTGACGGACCCCGGCGACCTCGCGGAGATCCGGAACGACCTGGGCGACCGCCAGGCCCTGATCGCCGACGGCCACCACCGCTGGGCGACCTATCTGCAACTGAACTCCGAGCACGACGCTCCCAGCCCGTGGAGCTACGGCCTCGTCCTGCTGGTGGACACGGCCCGCTACCCCCTGCGTGTACGCGCCATCCACCGGCTGCTGCACCGGCTCCCGGTCCGCAAGGCTCTCGCGTCCCTGAACGGCGCCTTCCGGGTCCGGCGCCTGGAGGTCCCGCTCGCCGAGGCGACGGCGGCCCTGGCCGAGGCGGCGGCCGAGGGCAACGCCTTCCTCCTCGCCGGCGACGGTTCGTTCCATCTCGTCGACCGCCCCGATCCCGAGCTGCTGTCCCGTACGGTCCGCACGGACCGCCCGGAGGCGTGGCGCACCCTGGACGCGGCGGTTCTGCACTCCACGCTGCTGGACCACCTCTGGAGCATCCCGGACGCGCCGGAGCACATCGCGTACATCCACGACACCGCAGCGGCCGTGGTGCAGGCCGAACGCCACGACAGCACTGCCGTGTTGATGCATCCGGTACGCGAGGAGGTCGTACGGGACCTGGCCCGCGAGGGCGTCACGATGCCCCGGAAGTCCACATCGTTCGGCCCGAAGCCGGCGACGGGCCTGGTGCTGCGGAGCCTGACCCTGGAGTGACGCGCGTATAGGCGTGACGTCACACGGAGACGACAGCAAAAAGGGCGGCACCCACGAGGGGTGCCGCCCTTTTGTCATCGCTGACGACTACGAGGACTTGTCACCCTCGGTGCCGGTGTCGGTGTCGGTGTCGGTGCTGATGTCCGTGTCCGCGTCCGTGTCGACATGGTCGGCCTCGTCCGCCTTCGCGTCGACGACATCGTCGCTCAGGTCGTCCTGCTCGTCGGCCTCGTCGTCACGCACTGCGGTCGCGCCGCTCAGGTCGCCGTGATCGGTGTCCTGCGCGTCGTGCTCGTCGTGCTCGTCATCCGCGTCGACGAACTCCACGCCGTCCAGCTCGGCGAGCCGGTCGGACGCGTCGGTGGCGCCGTCCTTGTCCGCCTCGAGCGCCTTGGCGAACCACTCACGCGCCTCGCCCTCACGTCCGGCCGCCAGCAGCGCGTCCGCATAGGCGTAACGAAGCCGCGCGGTCCAGGGCTGTACGGAGTTGGAGGCGAGCTCAGGGCTCTGCAGCGTCACGATGGCGGCATCGATCTGCCCCATGTCCCGCCGCGCCCCGGCCGCGACCAGCCGCATCTCGACCTGTCCGGCCTTGTCGAGCTTCTGCACCTCGGGCTCGCCGGCCATGGCCATGGCCCGCTCGGGCCGGCCGAGACCGCGCTCGCAGTCCGCCATGACGGGCCACAGCTCGACACTGCCGGTCATCCGCCGGGCGGCACGGAACTCGGCAAGCGCCTCCGAGTACTTCTGCGTCGCGTACGCGGCGAAGCCGGCGGCCTCGCGCACGGCGGCGACACGGGAAGCGAGCCGCAGGGCGATCTTGGAGTAGGCGTACGCCTGCTCGGGGTCCTCGTCGATCAGGTTGGCGACCATGACGAGGTTCCTCGCCACGTCCTCGGCCAGGCCCTTCGGCAGGCTCTGGAGCTCTTGGCGCACGTCCTTGTCGATCTCGTCGCCCGTGACGTCGTCGGGAATCGGGAGCCGCTTGATCGGCTCGCGGTCGCCACGGTCCCGGTCGCGGTCGTCGCGACGGCCGTAGCCACCACCGCTGGGACGGTCGTCACGGGAGCCGCGGTACCCACCCCGGTCGTCACGCCGGTCGTCACGCTGCCCGCGGTATCCACCACGGTCGCGGTCGTCACGACGCGGGGGACCGCTGGGACGGTCGTCACGGCGTCCGTAGCCACCGCCACCGCCGCCATGGCTGGGGCGGGACGACCCACGGTCGTCGTCACGGCGCGGACCGCTCGGGCGGTCATCACGCCGGCCGTAGCCACCACCGCTGGGACGGTCATCGCGACGGAAACCACCACGGTCACCGGAGCTGGGACGACCACCACGGTCGTCGTCACGACGCCCGTAGCCGCCACCACCACTGGGGCGGGACGACCCACGGTCGTCGTCACGACGCGGACCGCTCGGGCGGTCATCACGCCGGCCGTAGCCACCACCGCTGGGACGGTCGTCACGACGGTCATCGCGACGGAAACCACCACGGTCACCGGAGCTGGGACGACCACCACGGTCGTCGTCACGACGCCCGTAGCCGCCACCGGTCGGCCGCGACCCACGGTCGTCACGCTGCCCGCGGAAGCCACCGCGGTCGTCGTCACGGCGCGGCCCGCTCGGCCGGTCGTCGCGACGGTCATCGCGACGGAAACCACCGCCACCACCAGCGCTGCTCGGACGCCCGCCACGGTCGTCACGACGGGGACCGTAGCCACCACCGCCGGCCGGCCGGGACCCACGGTCGTCACGAGGTCCGCGGTACCCACCGCGGTCGTCGTCGCGACGCGGTCCGCTCGGCCGGTCGTCACGGCGGTCGTCGCGACGATCGTCACGACGGAAACCACCGCGGTCACCGGAGCTGGGACGACCACCACGGTCGTCGTCGCGACGCCCGTAACCGCCGCCGCTGCCACCGCCGGAACGGTCGTCACGACGGTCATCGCGACGGAAGCCACCACCGCTGCTGCTGCTGGGACGAGAACCGTAGCCGCCACCGGAACGGTCGTCGCGGCGGAAACCGCCACCGCCACCAGAGCTGGGACGACCACCGCGGTCGTCATCACGGCGCGGACCGCTCGGCCGGTCGTCACGGCGCCCGTAGCCACCACCGCTGGGGCGGCCACCACGGTCGTCGTCACGGCGGAAGCCGCCGCCACCACCGGAGTTGGGACGGCCGCCGCGGTCGTCATCACGGCGAGGTCCGCGGTTTCCACCGCGGTCATCGTCACGTCGCGGCCCACGGTCCCGGTCGTCACGGCCGCCGCGGAAACCGCCTCGGTCACCACCGTCCCTGCGACGCGGCTCGCGCTCCGGACGATCGTCTGGAGAGTTGGTGGACATCGGCGTGACTCCTGTCTTCGGGTACTGCAGTCATTCTCGCGCAGCCGGCCATCGGACGCGCTTCGAAAAAATAGGCAAAACAAAAAGGACCCGTGGTCCAGCGTGAACGCTGGACCACGGGTCCTTAAAGATTGTTCGGCGGCGTCCTACTCTCCCACAGGGTCCCCCCTGCAGTACCATCGGCGCTGAAAGGCTTAGCTTCCGGGTTCGGAATGGAACCGGGCGTTTCCCTAACGCTATGACCACCGAAACCCTATCGGGTTCTAGCGAACAAGCACACTTTTCAATTAAGTAGTGAAACTTGGTTCAACCGGTGCGACTGTTCGCAACCCGGGAACCACACAGTGGACGCGAGCAACTGAGGACAAGCCCTCGGCCTATTAGTACCGGTCAACTCCACCCATTACTGGGCTTCCATATCCGGCCTATCAACCCAGTCGTCTACTGGGAGCCTTACCCTCTCAAGGAGGTGGGAATACTCATCTCGAAGCAGGCTTCCCGCTTAGATGCTTTCAGCGGTTATCCCTCCCGAACGTAGCCAACCAGCCATGCCCTTGGCAGGACAACTGGCACACCAGAGGTTCGTCCGTCCCGGTCCTCTCGTACTAGGGACAGCCCTTCTCAATATTCCTACGCGCACAGCGGATAGGGACCGAACTGTCTCACGACGTTCTAAACCCAGCTCGCGTACCGCTTTAATGGGCGAACAGCCCAACCCTTGGGACCGACTCCAGCCCCAGGATGCGACGAGCCGACATCGAGGTGCCAAACCATCCCGTCGATATGGACTCTTGGGGAAGATCAGCCTGTTATCCCCGGGGTACCTTTTATCCGTTGAGCGACGGCGCTTCCACAAGCCACCGCCGGATCACTAGTCCCGACTTTCGTCCCTGCTCGACCCGTCGGTCTCACAGTCAAGCTCCCTTGTGCACTTACACTCAACACCTGATTGCCAACCAGGCTGAGGGAACCTTTGGGCGCCTCCGTTACCCTTTGGGAGGCAACCGCCCCAGTTAAACTACCCATCAGACACTGTCCCTGATCCGGATCACGGACCCAGGTTAGACATCCAGCACGACCAGAGTGGTATTTCAACGATGACTCCACAACCACTGGCGTGGCCGCTTCACAGTCTCCCACCTATCCTACACAAGCCGAACCGAACACCAATATCAAACTGTAGTAAAGGTCCCGGGGTCTTTCCGTCCTGCTGCGCGAAACGAGCATCTTTACTCGTAGTGCAATTTCACCGGGCCTATGGTTGAGACAGTCGAGAAGTCGTTACGCCATTCGTGCAGGTCGGAACTTACCCGACAAGGAATTTCGCTACCTTAGGATGGTTATAGTTACCACCGCCGTTTACTGGCGCTTAAGTTCTCAGCTTCGCACGCCCGAAAGCGTACTAACCGGTCCCCTTAACGTTCCAGCACCGGGCAGGCGTCAGTCCGTATACATCGCCTTACGGCTTCGCACGGACCTGTGTTTTTAGTAAACAGTCGCTTCTCGCTGGTCTCTGCGGCCACCCCCAGCTCGAGGAGCAAGTCCTCTCACCAGTGATGGCCCCCCTTCTCCCGAAGTTACGGGGGCATTTTGCCGAGTTCCTTAACCATAGTTCACCCGAACGCCTCGGTATTCTCTACCTGACCACCTGAGTCGGTTTAGGGTACGGGCCGCCATGAAACTCGCTAGAGGCTTTTCTCGACAGCATAGGATCATCCACTTCACCACAATCGGCTCGGCATCAGGTCTCAGGCTATGTGCTGTCCGGATTTGCCTGGACAGCGCCCTACACCCTTACCCCGGGACTACCACCGCCCGGGCTGGACTACCTTCCTGCGTCACCCCATCGCTTACCTACTACCACCTTGGATCGCCGACTCCACCACTTTCCTTTCCCCGAAGGGTCCGGAACGGCTTCACGGGCTTAGCATTAATGGGCTCGATATTGGGCGTTTCAAAGCGGGTACCGGAATATCAACCGGTTGTCCATCGACTACGCCTGTCGGCCTCGCCTTAGGTCCCGACTTACCCTGGGCAGATCAGCTTGACCCAGGAACCCTTAGTCAATCGGCGCACACGTTTCTCACGTGTGTATCGCTACTCATGCCTGCATTCTCACTCGTGAACCGTCCACCACTGCCTTCCGGCGCGGCTTCACCCGGCACACGACGCTCCCCTACCCATCCGTACTCCCGTTGGGGATATGTGTACGAATGACACGACTTCGGCGGTACGCTTGAGCCCCGCTACATTGTCGGCGCGGAATCACTTGACCAGTGAGCTATTACGCACTCTTTCAAGGGTGGCTGCTTCTAAGCCAACCTCCTGGTTGTCTCTGCGACTCCACATCCTTTCCCACTTAGCGTACGCTTAGGGGCCTTAGTCGATGCTCTGGGCTGTTTCCCTCTCGACCATGGAGCTTATCCCCCACAGTCTCACTGCCGTGCTCTCACTTACCGGCATTCGGAGTTTGGCTAAGGTCAGTAACCCGGTAGGGCCCATCGCCTATCCAGTGCTCTACCTCCGGCAAGAAACACACGACGCTGCACCTAAATGCATTTCGGGGAGAACCAGCTATCACGGAGTTTGATTGGCCTTTCACCCCTAACCACAGGTCATCCCCCAGGTTTTCAACCCTGGTGGGTTCGGTCCTCCACGACCTCTTACAGCCGCTTCAACCTGCCCATGGCTAGATCACTCCGCTTCGGGTCTTGAGCGCGCTACTATGTCGCCCTATTCGGACTCGCTTTCGCTACGGCTTCCCCACACGGGTTAACCTCGCAACACACCGCAAACTCGCAGGCTCATTCTTCAAAAGGCACGCAGTCACGACGCAAGGAACAAGTTCCTTGCGCGACGCTCCCACGGCTTGTAGGCACACGGTTTCAGGTACTATTTCACTCCGCTCCCGCGGTACTTTTCACCATTCCCTCACGGTACTATCCGCTATCGGTCACCAGGGAATATTTAGGCTTAACGGGTGGTCCCGCCAGATTCACACGGGATTTCTCGGGCCCCGTGCTACTTGGGTGTCTCTTAAACGAGCCGCATGAATTTCAGCTACGGGGGTCTTACCCTCTACGCCGGACCTTTCGCATGTCCTTCGCCTATCCATACGGTTTCTGACTCGTCTCACCGCCGGCAGACGATGATAAAGAGATCCCACAACCCCGCATGCGCAACCCCTGCCGGGTATCACACGCATACGGTTTGGCCTCATCCGGTTTCGCTCGCCACTACTCCCGGAATCACGGTTGTTTTCTCTTCCTGAGGGTACTGAGATGTTTCACTTCCCCTCGTTCCCTCCACACTGCCTATGTGTTCAGCAGCGGGTGACAGCCCATGACGACTGCCGGGTTTCCCCATTCGGAAACCCCCGGATCAAAGCCTGGTTGACGACTCCCCGGGGACTATCGTGGCCTCCCACGTCCTTCATCGGTTCCTGGTGCCAAGGCATCCACCGTGCGCCCTTAAAAACTTGGCCACAGATGCTCGCGTCCACTGTGCAGTTCTCAAGCAACGACCAGCCACCCACCACCCCGCTGAAAACAGCGAGTTCACTGGGGCCGGCATCGCGAAGGACGAGCTCACGCTCGCACCCTCAGATACCCAACAGCGCGCCCGGCACAATTCCCTCGTCCTCACGTTCCACGCCGAAGCAGTACTAGTGACAACCAGAAAACCGTGCCGAATAGTCAACGTTCCACCCATGAGCTGACCACCGTCGAACATTTGCCGACGTAGTGGCTCTGGATCTCTTGCGAGATCTAGATGCTCCTTAGAAAGGAGGTGATCCAGCCGCACCTTCCGGTACGGCTACCTTGTTACGACTTCGTCCCAATCGCCAGTCCCACCTTCGACAGCTCCCTCCCACAAGGGGTTGGGCCACCGGCTTCGGGTGTTACCGACTTTCGTGACGTGACGGGCGGTGTGTACAAGGCCCGGGAACGTATTCACCGCAGCAATGCTGATCTGCGATTACTAGCAACTCCGACTTCATGGGGTCGAGTTGCAGACCCCAATCCGAACTGAGACCGGCTTTTTGAGATTCGCTCCGCCTCGCGGCATCGCAGCTCATTGTACCGGCCATTGTAGCACGTGTGCAGCCCAAGACATAAGGGGCATGATGACTTGACGTCGTCCCCACCTTCCTCCGAGTTGACCCCGGCAGTCTCCTGTGAGTCCCCATCACCCCGAAGGGCATGCTGGCAACACAGAACAAGGGTTGCGCTCGTTGCGGGACTTAACCCAACATCTCACGACACGAGCTGACGACAGCCATGCACCACCTGTCACCCGACCACAAGGGGGGCACCATCTCTGATGCTTTCCGGGCGATGTCAAGCCTTGGTAAGGTTCTTCGCGTTGCGTCGAATTAAGCCACATGCTCCGCTGCTTGTGCGGGCCCCCGTCAATTCCTTTGAGTTTTAGCCTTGCGGCCGTACTCCCCAGGCGGGGAACTTAATGCGTTAGCTGCGGCACCGACGACGTGGAATGTCGCCAACACCTAGTTCCCAACGTTTACGGCGTGGACTACCAGGGTATCTAATCCTGTTCGCTCCCCACGCTTTCGCTCCTCAGCGTCAGTAATGGCCCAGAGATCCGCCTTCGCCACCGGTGTTCCTCCTGATATCTGCGCATTTCACCGCTACACCAGGAATTCCGATCTCCCCTACCACACTCTAGCTAGCCCGTATCGAATGCAGACCCGGGGTTAAGCCCCGGGCTTTCACATCCGACGTGACAAGCCGCCTACGAGCTCTTTACGCCCAATAATTCCGGACAACGCTTGCGCCCTACGTATTACCGCGGCTGCTGGCACGTAGTTAGCCGGCGCTTCTTCTGCAGGTACCGTCACTTTCGCTTCTTCCCTGCTGAAAGAGGTTTACAACCCGAAGGCCGTCATCCCTCACGCGGCGTCGCTGCATCAGGCTTTCGCCCATTGTGCAATATTCCCCACTGCTGCCTCCCGTAGGAGTCTGGGCCGTGTCTCAGTCCCAGTGTGGCCGGTCGCCCTCTCAGGCCGGCTACCCGTCGTCGCCTTGGTAGGCCATCACCCCACCAACAAGCTGATAGGCCGCGGGCTCATCCTTCACCGCCGGAGCTTTCAACCCCTTCCCATGCAGGAAGGAGTGTTATCCGGTATTAGACCCCGTTTCCAGGGCTTGTCCCAGAGTGAAGGGCAGATTGCCCACGTGTTACTCACCCGTTCGCCACTAATCCACCCCGAAGGGCTTCATCGTTCGACTTGCATGTGTTAAGCACGCCGCCAGCGTTCGTCCTGAGCCAGGATCAAACTCTCCATGAATGTTTTCCCGTAATCGGGATGAACACCACAAGAGCGGAACAGCCGATCGGAATAAGACCGACTGTTCACAGCGTCCTCGCTGTGTCATTGCCTACCAACCACAAGGGCCGGCAGGACTTTCAAAGGAACCTCGCCATCCGAAGATGGACGGGGTATCAACATATCTGGCGTTGACTTTTGGCACGCTGTTGAGTTCTCAAGGAACGGACGCTTCCTTTGTTCCCGTTTCCGGGCCCTCCGGGCGCTTCCCTTCGTTTCCAACCTTACCAGACTCTTTCCGTTCCGTTTCCGGTGTGGAATTCGATCCAGTGGCCGTTGGAAGGCCTTTTGCCTTTCGGCACATTCACTACGTTAACCGATTCCCTTGGCTGCTCATAATCGAGTCACCGGGGCAGGATTTCGGCATGCCGAAATCGAACCCGTTCTGGGCTGGTCGTCTGTAGTGGGTGGCCGCTTCAGGTTGCTGAACAGCAGGGCCTGTCTCAAGCGGCTCGGGCTACGTTAGGCGTCTCGGGAGGCCGAGTCAAGTTGCCCTGCGGCGCGGCGTGTGTGCCCGGTACGGGCTCACCGTGGGGTCTCCGTCGATCCAGAAGCGCCATGGGTGGTGGGCTCCGTCGCCGCCGACGCCCGTGCGCGGACCGTTGCGGACCTGGTCAGGGGCAGGGGCGTTGCCGGGGAGCAGGGTCAGGGGTGAGTGACCGTCGGCGCAGAAGTCCGCACCGTTGAGGGTGCGGTCGACGTCGAGTGCCGTGGCCAGACGGGCCGGCCCCTTGGCCAGTTCTCTGTCATGACGGGCCGAGATTCGACGTTTGCGGGTGTGCTCCGCGCCTACCAGTACCTCACCGGCTCGCAGCAGGACACCGCCGGCGCGGCCGACCGGGCCGCACACCACGTTGAGGCAGTGCCACATGCCGTAGGTGAAGTAGACGTACGCGTGACCGGGCGGTCCGAACATGACGTCGTTGCGGGCGGTGCGGCCGCGGAAGGCGTGGGAACCGGGGTCGAGCTCCCCCGCGTACGCCTCCACCTCGGTGATGCGCAGTTCGATGGAACCGTCGTCGTGGTGGCGTGCGAGGGTGCAGCCGAGGAGTTCGGGTGCGACCTCCAGTACAGGGCGGTCGAAGAACTCCCGCGACAACGGCGTACGGTCGGGACTCTCGATCATGGCGTCCGAGGGTACCCGGGGAACCGGCTACGGTCGTGGGCGCGTATGTAGGGGTCAGGACCTAGAAGGAGTGGACATGGGCTTCAAGAAGCTGCTCGCGAGCATGGGCGCCGGCGGCGCCTCCGTCGAGACAGTGCTCACCGAGGAGAACGTCGTGCCGGGCGGGGTCGTCCAGGGCGAGGTGCGTATCCAGGGCGGTTCGGTGGACCAGCAGATCGAGGGGCTGTCCGTCGGACTCCAGGCGCGCGTCGAGGTCGAGGGCGGTGACCAGGAGGTCAAGCAGGACATCGAGTTCACCAAGCAGCGTCTCGGTGGCGCCTTCGAGGTGAAGGCCGGCGCGGTGCACGTGGTGCCGTTCGGGCTGGAGATTCCGTGGGAGACGCCGGTGACGAGCGTCGCCGGTCAGCAGCTGCGCGGGATGAACATCGGTGTGACCACGGAGCTGGAGATCGCGCGCGCCGTGGACTCGGGCGACCTGGACCCGATCAATGTGCACCCGCTGCCGGCGCAGCAGGCGATCCTGGACGCGTTCATCCAGCTCGGCTTCCGCTTCAAGAGCGCGGACATGGAGCGCGGGCACATCCGGGGCACGCGTCAGCGTCTGCCGTTCTACCAGGAGATCGAGTTCTTCCCGCCGCAGCAGTACCGGGGGCTGAACCAGGTCGAGCTCACCTTCGTCGCCGACGACCGTGAGATGGACGTCATCCTGGAGATGGACAAGAAGCCGGGCCTGTTCAGCGAGAGCAGCGACTCGTACAAGGCGTTCAAGGTGGGGCACCACGACTTCCAGTCGACCGACTGGAGTGCGTACCTCAACCAGTGGCTCGCCGATGTCGGCGGTCGGCGCAACTGGCTCTAGGTGCTGCCGTCCGGGCTGATCCGGACGACTGGCCCTAGGGTCGGATCGGCAGAGCTTCAACAGGACAGCCGCATCGGAGGTTCAGACGTGACCGAGCTCAAGAGGGCACCCCTTCCGCACGATTTTCATCCCGAGGTGCCGTCGTTCACGGTCGTGAGCGACGACATCGAGCCGGGGTCGGTGCTGAAGGATGCCCAGGTCCAGGCGGCGGGCAACACCTCGCCGCAGCTGCGGTGGGAGGGCTTCCCGGCGGAGACCAAGAGCTTCGCCGTGACGTGCTTCGATCCGGACGCGCCCACGGGCAGTGGTTTCTGGCACTGGGTGGTCTTCGACATTCCGGCGTCGGTCACGGAACTGCCGGCGGGTGCGGGCAGCGGGAAGTTCGAGGGGCTGCCCGACGGTGCCGTTCAGGTCCGCAACGACTACGGGTCGCGGGACTTCGGCGGCGCGGCTCCGCCGGCCGGTGAGAACCACCGCTATGTGTTCACCGTGTACGCCGTGGACAGCGAGAAGCTCGGTCCGGACGCGGATGTCTCGCCCGCGGTCGTGGGATTCAATCTGCGGTTCCACACGATTGCCCGTGCACAGCTGATCGGTGAGTACGAGGCTCCCGCGGAGCACTGACCGTTCGCTTGTTGTTTGCCCTGCCCTGGTCTTGGAGAGATCAGGGCAGGGCATCTTTTATTGCGTTGTCCATCTCGGCGCGCCCGGCCAGAGTTGATCCAAGCCCAGAGCCCGCCGAACAGGGCCGGGCCGGTGAACGGGAGGTGGGCGGGATGCGGGACACGCTGGTACTGAATGCGAGCTTCGAGCCGCTGTCGACGGTGACACTCAACCGTGCGGTCGTGCTGGTGCTCCAGGACAAGGCCGTCGTCGAGCAGGCCCACCCCGGACTCCGTGTGCGCGCGGCGGCGGTCGATCTCCCCGTGCCCCGGGTGATCAGGCTCTGCAGATACGTACGGGTGCCCTTCCGAAGACAGGCACCGTGGTCGAGACGGGGTGTGCTGATACGGGACCAGCACCGGTGCGCGTACTGCGGGAGACGGGCGACGACCGTGGACCACGTGGTGCCGAGGTCGCACGGTGGCGCGGACAGCTGGCTGAACACGGTGGCGTCGTGCTCCGAGGACAACCACCGCAAGGCGGACCGTACGCCGGAGCAGGCGGGGATGCCGCTGCTGCACCAGCCGTTCGTTCCGTCGCCGGCCGACGCGATGCTGCTGGGCATGAGAGCCGGTGAGCGCGCCGAGCTGCCGCAGTGGCTGGCGGCTCAGCCTGCCGCGTAGGCGGCGGAAGGATGTGGGAGCCCGTCCCGGACGACCGGGGCGGGCTCCGGTGTGTCAGCGCAGCACCAGCTGGACGATGGCGGCGCTGCCGACGACGACGATGAGCGCGCGGACGGCGGCCGGGGGCAGCCGTCGGCCGATCTTGGCGCCGACCTGGCCGCCGATGGCGGAGCCGACGGCGATCAGCAGCACGGCCTGCCAGTCGAAGTGGGCGACGAAGAGAAAGAAGATCGCCGCGACGCTGTTGACGACGGCGGCCAGGATGTTCTTGACGGCGTTGAGGCGCTGGAGACTGTCGTCCAGCAGCATGCCCATCAGGGAGAGGTAGATGATCCCCTGGGCCGCGGTGAAGTAGCCGCCGTAGACGCTGGCGAGCAGCAGTCCGGTGAGCAGGAGCGGGCCGCCGTCGGGGCGGGCGAGGGTGCCGTGGCGCTCGCGGTGACGCTGGACGGCCTTGGCGATCCAGGGCTGGAGAACGACCAGGACGAGGGCGATCCCCACGAGGACCGGCACGATCGTCTCGAACGCCGTGGACGGCAGCGTCAGCAGGAGTACGGCTCCGCTGACACCGCCGATCGCGGCCACGGCGCTCAGCCTCAGGACGCGCTTGCGCTGGCCGGTGAGTTCGGCGCGATAGCCGATGGCCCCGCTCACGGAGCCGGGGATCAGGCCGAGGGCGTTGGAGACGGTCGCGGTGACCGGGGGCAGGCCGGTGGCGAGGAGCACCGGGAAGGTGATCAGCGTGCCCGAGCCGACGATGGTGTTGATGGTGCCGGCGCCGATGCCCGCGGCGAAGACGGCGAGCATCTCCCAGATGGTCACGCTGTGCCCTTCGCTGATCGGTGCCTGCTGCACCGATCATGCCCGATGCCCCGCCCGTGTCCGACCGGGGGTGCGCGTCAGCTCACGGGGGGCTCTTCGCGCCGCTCCTTGCCGGTGTTGAAGCCGGGGCCTCCGCCGCTGCCCAGGTTCCCGAAGGCTCCGGACAGGCCCTTGAGGGCGTCGCCGATCTCGCTGGGCACGATCCAGAGCTTGTTGGCATCGCCCTCGGCGATCTTCGGGAGCATCTGGAGGTACTGGTACGAGAGCAGCTTCTGGTCCGGGTCGCCGGCGTGGATCGCCTCGAAGACCGTACGGACGGCCTGGGCCTCGCCCTCGGCGCGCAGGGCGGCGGCCTTGGCCTCACCCTCGGCGCGCAGGATCGCGGACTGCTTCTCACCTTCCGCGGTGAGGATCTGCGACTGCCGGATGCCTTCCGCGGTGAGGATGGCGGCGCGCTTGTCACGGTCGGCGCGCATCTGCTTCTCCATCGAGTCCTGGATGGAGGTGGGCGGCTCGATGGCCTTGAGCTCGACGCGGTTGACGCGGATGCCCCACTTGCCGGTGGCCTCGTCGAGCACACCGCGCAGGGCCGCGTTGATCTCCTCGCGGGAGGTGAGGGTCCGCTCCAGGTCCATGCCACCGATGATGTTGCGCAGGGTGGTGACGGTGAGCTGCTCGATGGCCTGGATGTAGCTGGCGACTTCATAGGTCGCGGCCCGGGCGTCGGTGACCTGGTAATAGATGACCGTGTCGATGTTGACCACCAGGTTGTCCTGGGTGATCACCGGCTGGGGCGGGAACGGCACGACCTGTTCACGGAGGTCGATGCGGTTGCGGATGGAGTCGATGAACGGGACGACGATGTTGAGACCCGCGTTCAGGGTGCGGGTGTAGCGCCCGAAGCGTTCGACGATGGCTGCGCTGGCCTGCGGGATGACCTGGATCGTCTTGATCAGGGCGATGAAGACCAGCACCACCAGAATGATCAGGACGATGATGATCGGTTGCATCGTGTTCCCTGTGCCCTTCGCTGCCGGATGGTGCAGATGATCGAGTTTCCCAGAACTGGGCCTGGGGTGTTGGGCGTTCGGCTTCGTTCCGTCACATCACGACCGCGGTCGCGCCGTCGATCTCGACGACGTCGACCTGCTGGCCGGCCTCGAAACTCATATCGGCGTCGAGGGCACGCGCCGACCAGACCTCGCCCGCGAGCTTGATGCGGCCACCATTGCCGTCAACTCGCTCCAGGACAACCGCCTGACGGCCTTTCAGTGCGTCGACTCCGCTGGCGAACTGGGGGCGTTGAGCCCGATGGCGGCTCGCGATCGGCCGGACGACCGCGATGAGGGCCACCGACACCACGGCGAATACGAGGACTTGGGCAACCGTGCCGCCGCCGAGTGCCGCGGCGACGGCTGCGGCGACCGCTCCGGCGGACAGCATCCCGAACTCGGGCATCGCCGTCAGAACCAGCGGAATGCCCAGTCCGACCGCACCGATCAGCCACCACACCCACGCGTCGATTTCCACATGGTCATGGTAGATCGGCAGGTCGTGCTCGGGACAGGGGGCGAGGCAGGTCGGCAGCGAACGGGCGGGCGCCGCTGCGGTGTTGGAGGGGCCGCGGTGGAGCGTGGGCAGCGGGGTGGTGCCGTCGGGGAGTGGCGTCGGACCGGGGCCGCGCGGAACAGGGCGGCCGCGGCGCCGTAAGCCGTCAGCCGTCAGCCGTCAGCCGAGCGGAAGGCCCTGCGCCGTCCAGCGTTCGCCGTTGCGCTCGACGAGCAGCGGGAGACCGAAGCAGAGGGAGAGATTGCGGGAGGTGAGCTCGGTCTCCATCGGACCGGCAGCCAGCACCTTGCCCTGACGGATCATCAGGACATGGGTGAAGCCCGGGGCGATCTCCTCGACATGGTGCGTGACCATGATCATCGAGGGGGCGTACGGGTCACGGGCGAGGCGGCCGAGACGGCGCACCAGGTCCTCACGGCCGCCGAGGTCCAGTCCCGCCGCGGGCTCGTCCAGGAGCAGCATCTCGGGGTCGGTCATCATCGCGCGGGCGATCATGGTGCGCTTGCGCTCGCCCTCGGAGAGCGTGCCGAACTTGCGCTCCAGGTAGTCGGTCATCCCGAGCCGGTCGAGGAAGGCGCGGGCGCGCTCCTCGTCGACGGCGTCGTAGTTCTCGTGCCAGGTGGCTGTCATGCCGTACGCGGCCGTGAGGACCGTCTCGAGCACGGTCTGCCGCTTGGGCAGCTTCTCGGCCATGGCGATGCCGGCCATGCCGATACGGGGGCGGAGCTCGAAGACGTCCACGCCGCCGAGGCGCTCGTCGAGGATCCTGACCGAGCCGGTGGTCGGGAAGAGGTAGCTGGACGCGATGTTCAGGAGGGTCGTCTTGCCGGCGCCGTTGGGGCCGAGGATGACCCAGCGCTCCCCCTCCTTGACCGACCAGGAGACGTCGTCCACCAGAGCGCGTCCGTCGCGGACCACGGATACGTCCACCAGCTCCAGTACATCGCTCATGAGCGCGTTGTCTCCCCATGCAATCGTCTTGAGGTCATAGGGGGCTTTTATGCACCTGTGGGCACAGCTCCCAGGGAAAACCTACGCCACCGGCCGGGTACCCCCGCCCCCCGGCCCGGTCCCTAGGCTGGGTCCATGCTTTCGGAACCACGCTCAGGACGACTGGCGGCATGGGGAAACGCCCTGTTGGCCGGACATGTATCACCGGACGACGCGGCTCTCGCGATCGTCGGCGAGGACGCGCTGCACCGGGTGGAGGGGCTTCCGGGCGAGGCCGGGCCCGTCGGGCTCACGCTGGCGCTCGGGCGGCTGCGCGGGCTCGGGGTGACCGGCTTCCGGGTCGCGCTGCCCGCGCCGGGGCATCCGCTGGGGCTCAGCGGACCGCCCGCCTTCAACGCGCGGGCGCTCGACGCGGAGGAGGCCGTCGTCGGGTACGGCGCGGCGTACGGGCTCGTGCCGGAGGTGTCCGAGGCGGGGCCGGCCGGCGATGTGCACGTCGAGGTCGTCTGGCACTGCCTGGAGGTACGAGAGGCACCGCCCGCGGACGTGCCGTCGCTCGGCGAGGCGGAGCGGGAGCTGGCGGAGGCGCTGCGCGAGGCGACGGAGGTGCTGTCGCGGCTCGATGTGGCGGCGTCCGGACCGGTGGCCGAGGCGGCGATCGACGCGTACCGGGCCCGGGCGGACCGGGGCCGGGAGACGCTCGCGCCCGGGTATCCGCCACGGGCGGCGCGGGTGTTGGAGCTGGCTCAGCGGATCGCGCTGCTGGTCTCGGTGGCGTACGAGAAGGGGCACGGGGGTGCGGTGAGCGCGTCCGAGATGGCGGCGCGGGGGGAGGCGCTGCGGCCGGTGGAGAGGGTGGCGCGGCGGGCGCAGGTGGCGGCGTACAACGCGTATGTGGAGGAGCGGGAGCGGTAGGGGTTGTGCCGGGGCGTGTGCCCCGGGGCCCTGGGTGCGGGACGTGCCCCGTGCCCCTGTCTGCGGGGCGTGTGCCCCGGGCACCTGGGTGTGCGGGGGCTTGGGGTGGGGCGGGTGGTGCGGCCCGGCTTCTTCGCGGGGCTCCGCCCCGGACCCCGCGCCTCAAACGCCGGCGAGGCTGAGTATCGGTGCCCCAGCACGCCGACGATGAAAGGGGCGCCTCGGGTAGGGCAGTGGTGCAGCCCGTACGCGGGGCTCCGCCCCGGACCCCGCGCCTCAAACGCCGGCGAGGCTGAGTTTTGGTGCCCCAGCACGCCGAGATGCAGAGGCACCTCAGGTAGTCGGCGGGGCTGAATGGCGGTACCCCAGCACGCCGACGATGAAGGAGCCGCCTCAGGTACGGCAGTGGTGCGGCCCGGCCCGTACGCGGGGCTCCGCCCCGGGCCTCGTATCCGAGCGCGCCGACGCCGGCGGGCATTCGAGCCCGCCGGCGTTGGCGAAGGGGTGTCAGCCGTTCAGGCCCAGGTTGCCGAAGGCCGGGTTCAGGACGCCGATCACGTTGACGCTGTTGCCGACCGCGTTCACCGGGATGTGGATCGGGGCCTGGATCAGGTTGCCCGAGGCGACGCCCGGGGAGCCCACGGCCTTGCCGTCGGCGTACGCGCCGCCGTCGGACGCCGACGCGGCCCCCGCGCCCGCGGCGACGATGCCACCGGCGACGATGGTCAGGACAGCGGCCTTCTTCAGGTTCATCACTTCGAAAATCCTCCTGGACATTCGCTGCGGCCGGCCGCCGCAGCACGCCATGGAGAACGCCCCACGGACGATCAGGATGCGCCGTCCGGGTGACATACACCCGACAGTATGAATCTCGGACCGGAGCGCGACGATCCGATCAATTGGTCAATCCGTGCCGTACGGCCCACAGCGCCGCCTGTGTGCGGTCCGCGAGGTCCAGCTTCATCAGGATGTTCGAGACGTGCGTCTTGACGGTCTTCTCGGACAGGACGAGCGCGCGGGCGATCTCGCGGTTGGACCGGCCGTCCGCGATCAGGCCGAGCACCTCCTTCTCGCGCTCCGTGAGCGAACCCCCGCGGCCCATGCCGTTGCCCGGCTCGTCCTGGGACAGCAGCGCGCCCGCGACCTCGGGCTGGAGCAGTACATGGCCCGCGTGGACGGAGCGGATGGCGCGGGCGAGTGCCTCCGGGTCGACGTCCTTGTAGACATAGCCCGAAGCGCCGGCCCGCAGGGCGGGGACCACGGTGCGCTGCTCGGTGAAGCTGGTGACGATCAGCACGCGCGCCGGGTTGGAGAGGTCACGCAGCTTGCGCAGGGCCTCGATGCCGTCGGTGCCGGGCATCTTCACGTCCATCAGGACGACGTCCGGTTTCAGTTCCTCCGCGCGGGCCACGCCCTCGTCCCCGTCGCCCGCCTCACCGACCACCTCGATGTCGTCCTGGACCTCGAGGAAGGTGCGCAGCCCACGGCGGACCACCTGGTGGTCGTCGACCAGCAGCACGCGAATAGTCCTGTCAGCCACCGGGGACCTCCATCTCGATCGTCGTGCCCTTGCCGGGCGCGGACTGCACGGTGAGCGTTCCCCCGACCCCGCCCGCCCTGTCACGCATCGAGACGAGGCCCAGGTGGCGGCCGGCCCGGCGGACCGTGCGGGGCTCGAAGCCCGCTCCGTTGTCGGTGACGCTGAGGACCGCGCCCTGGCCGCGTCGGGCCAGGACCACGTCGACCCGGTCGCCGCCGGAGTGCCGCAGTGCGTTGTGCAGGGCCTCCTGGGTGACCCGCAGCAGGGCCTCCTCCTGGGCCGCGGGCAGGGCCCGGACCCCGCAGGTGTCGAACGTGACCCGGGCGCTGTGGGCCCGGTCGAGGACCTGTATCTGCGTACGGAGCGTGTTGACGAGCCCGTCCTCGTCCAGCGCCGCGGGGCGCAACTCCACGACGGCCGCGCGCAGTTCGTCCGCGGCCTCGGCGGCCAGCGAGGCGACCTGGTGGAGCTCCCCCTTGGCGCGTGCCGGATCGCGGTCGACCAGGGCGGCGGCGGCCTGGGCCGTGAGCCGCAGGGAGAAGAGCTTCTGGCTGACGGCGTCGTGCAGTTCGTGGGCGAGGCGCGAGCGCTCCTCGGCGATGGTGAGTTCGCGGCTCCGCTCGTAGAGCCGGGCGTTGGTCAGGGCGATGGCCGCGTGCTGGGCCAGGATCGCCAGCAGTTCCTCGTCCTCCTCGGTGAATCCGCAGCCGCCGTCCGGCTTCGGGCAGCGCTTGTTGGCGAGGAAGAGCGCGCCGATGGTCTCGTCGCCGTCCTTCACGGGCAGACCGAGGAAGTCGGACATGTCCGGGTGGGCGGAGGGCCAGCCCTCGAAGCGGGGGTCCTTGCGCACATCGCCGAGCCGCTCGGTCTTGGCGTCGCGGAGCATGGCGGCGAGGATGCCGTGCTGCCGGGGCAGCGGTCCGATCGCCTTCCACTGTTCGTCACTGACCCCGTCGACCACGAACTGTGCGAAGCCGCCGTGGTCGTCCGGGACGCCCAGTGCCGCGTACTCCGCGTCCAGGAGCTCCCGCGCCGAGGCGACGATCGTCTTCAGCACGTCGCGGACCTCAAGATGCCTGCTCATGGCGAGGAGCGCGGTGCTCACGGCCGCGAGGCCGGAGCGTGGTCGGTGGCTCATGAGCTCACCGTACCCGCGGGGTGTGACGGTCCGTATCGGCCCGCGGACGCAGTCGACCGGGCCGGGAGGCCTAGGTCCTCGCCGGCCGTTCGCGTGGAAACGCAACGAGAGGCCCTAGGTCGAAGAACCGAGCAGGGAGGGGTCCCGCGCACGAGGTGACGGGGCAGGTCGCGTTCCTACGGTGAGGGCATCGACGCGGACAAGGGGATGGACGTCATGCCGGTAGCAGTGATCACGGGTGCTTCGAAAGGGCTGGGGCACGCCCTGGCGGCGGCTCTCGCGGAGCGGGGCTGGGACCTCGTGCTGGGGGCGAGGACCGAGGACGTACTGAGGGAGAGCGCGCGGCGGGTGGCCGCTCACGGGACGCGGGTCGTGGCGGTGGCCGGTGATGTGACCGATCCTGCGCACCGCGTGGAGCTGGTGGCCGCGGCCCGCGGGCTCGGCGGGCTCGATCTGCTGGTGAGCAATGCCAGTGCGCTGGGGGCGGAGCCGCTGGTGCGCCTGGAGGCCCTGCCGCTGGAGGGGCTGCGGGCGGCGCTGGAGACCAATGTGGTGGCCGCGCTGGGGCTCGTCCGGGAAGCGTTGCCGCTGCTGCGGGCGTCCGACGTGGGGACGGTGATCGCGGTGAGTTCGGACGCGGCCTGCGAGGCCTACGAGACGTGGGGCGGCTACGGGGCGTCGAAGGCGGCGCTGGATCA
This sequence comes from Streptomyces sp. AM8-1-1, assembly GCF_032229325.1. Taxonomy (NCBI): domain Bacteria; kingdom Bacillati; phylum Actinomycetota; class Actinomycetes; order Kitasatosporales; family Streptomycetaceae; genus Streptomyces; species Streptomyces sp. AM8-1-1. The sequence goes on along the minus strand of NZ_CP135086.1, from coordinate 6,489,551 downwards.
CCTCACCGCGGTTCTTGGGGTCGAGGAGCCGGGGTTGCGGGTCTGGGCCGTGGACCCGGGTGACATGCGGACGGATCTGTACGCGGCGGCGGTGCCGGAAGACGACGGCCCGCGCCCGGATCCGGTCTCGGTGGTCCCGGGGTTCCTGCGGCTGCTGGACGAGCGTCCGGTCAGCGGCCGGTACGGGGCGCCGGCGCTGCTGGGGTCCGTATGAGGGGCGGCCGTGGGGCCGCGGAGGGGGAAGGGGTCGCCGTGCTGGACACGCTGCGGGTGCCGGAGGAGCTCTCGGCGAGGGTGCCGGCCGAGGTGCGCGGCTCGGGTCGGGACGATGTACGGCTGATGGTCTCGCGGGGGACGCGGGTGACCCATCACGCATTCCGGGATCTGCCCGGCCTGCTGCGGGCCGGTGACGTACTGGTGGTCAACACCTCCGCCACGCTGCCGGCCGCCGTCAACGGCCGCCTCGGCGGCGAAGCGGTCGTCGTCCACTTCTCGACGCGTGGGGACGACGGCCGGTGGGGGGTGGAGCTTCGGGCCCCCGACGGCGGGGGCAGCACTCTTCCGCGCGCGGGCGGGCCCGCGGGCGCGCGCGTGAAGCTGCCCGGCGGCGAGCATCTGGTGCTGGAGGAGCCGCTGGCTCCCGGAGGCTTGCGGCTGTGGTGGGCGTCGGTGTCCGTGGCCGTGCCGGGGCTGCTGCGCCGCCACGGGAGGCCGATCCGCTACGGGTACACGGCCGGGGACCAGCCGTTGTCCGCGTACCGGACCGTGTTCGCGCTCCCCTCCCCCGACGGCACCGGCTCGGCGGAGATGCCGAGCGCCGCCCGGCCCTTCACACCTCGGCTGGTGGCGGAGCTGGTGAGCCGGGGGGTGCAGTTCGCTCCCCTCACCCTGCACACGGGGGTGGCCTCCGCCGAGGCCCACGAGCCGCCGTACCCGGAGCGCTTCGAGGTGCCCGCGGCGACGGCGTGGCTGGTGAACGCGGCACGGGCGGGCGGGGGGCGGATCCTCGCGGTCGGCACGACCGCCGTACGGGCCCTGGAGTCGGCGACGGGCCCCGACGGGGTGGTGGGGGCGACGTCGGGCTGGACCGATCTCGTGGTCACGCCCGAGCGGGGGGTGCGTGCCGTCGACGGGCTGCTGACGGGGCTGCACGAGCCCGAGGCCTCGCATCTGCTGATGCTGGGGGCGATCGCCGGGCGTGAGGCTCTGGGGCGGGCGTACGGCGAGGCGCTCGAACGCCGCTATCTATGGCACGAGTTCGGCGACATCCATCTCCTCCTGCCCGCGGAAAGCACTCACTCTTTGCATTGCTGAAGCAACGGATGGTGAAACGGTTTGCCCTCCCATGTGAGCCCGCGCATAGGACGCAGATCACTTACGAAGCAGACTAGTGGATACAAAAAGGGCACTTGATCAGGGGATGAATGGGCATACGGGCGATTTGCCCGACCCCTGATCCACTATCGCGGATCGTACGTCACACCTTTGCCAGGGCTTTTTGCTGGCGCTAAGAATTGCAGCCGTCGCCCGCCGTAGAGCGCAGCGCCGCTCCGGCCTGATGCGACTTCCGCTACTCGAAGAGGTACGACGATATGTCTGCGTTCAGCACCCGTATGACCAAGACCCGCAAGGTCTCGATCGCCGGTATCGCCGCCGCCGGTGTCGCCGCTCTGACCCTTTCCCTCGCCCCGGCCGGCGAGAGCGACGCCGCCGTCGCCGTCGCCGAGCCCCAGGCCGCGCAGAAGATCGCCCCGGTGGCGATGACCCTCGACGCGCCGAAGACGCTGTCGCTCGACGCCGACCAGTCGGCGTCCGCGGCCAAGGTGAAGGCCGCGGCCGACGCCGCGGCGAAGAAGGCGGCCGCCGAGGCCGCCGCCACGAAGAAGGCAGCTGCCGACGCTGCCGCGAAGAAGAAGGCCGCCGCCGAGGCTGCCGCGAAGAAGCGGGCGGCCGACCAGGCCGCCAGCCGTGCCGCCGCTCGCAAGCCCGTCTACGCCAACAACCTGGACGGCTGGATCCGCGAGTCGCTCGACATCATGAAGAAGCACAAGATCCCGGGCAGCTACCAGGGTCTGCACAAGAACATCATCCGCGAGTCCAGCGGTAACCCGAACGCCATCAACAACTGGGACATCAACGCGATCAACGGCGTCCCCTCGATCGGCCTGCTCCAGGTCATCAAGCCGACCTTCGACGCGTACCACGTCGCCGGCACCAAGCACAGCCAGTACGACCCGGTCGCCAACATCGTCGCCGCGGCCAACTACGCCGCCGACCGCTACGGCTCGATCGACAACGTCAACAGCGCCTACTGAGGCTGACGACCCACACGCCGGAGGGCGGCACCCCATGCGGGGTGCCGCCCTCGGGCGCGTTCCGGTTCCGTCTACTTGCGCATGACCTCGGGCTCGTGGCGGCGCAGGAAGCGCGCGACGAGGAAGCCGCAGAAGGCTCCGAGGGCGAGCAGGGCGGCCATGTCCATGCCCCAGGCCGCTGCCTCGTGGTCCCACAGCGGGTCGGTGCTGGTCGGGTCGTCGGGGTTCGGGCTGATCTTGTTGAAGTCCAGCGTGGCCCCGGCGGCGGCGACCGCCCACCGCGACGGCATCAGATACGAGAACTCGTTGACGCCGATGGTGCCGTGCAGGATGAACAGACACCCGGTGAACACGACCTGGATGATCGCGAACATGACCAGCAGCGGCATGGTCTTCTCGGCGGTCTTCACGAGCGCCGAGATGATCAGGCCGAACATCATCGAGGTGAAGCCCAGCGCCATGATCGGCACGGACAGTTCGAGCATCACCGCGCCGCCCATGACCAGACCCTCGGAGGGCAGCTCACGGGTGGAGAAGCCGATCGCGCCGACCAGGGCACCCTGGAGCACCGTGATCATGCCCAGGACGATCACCTTGGACATCAGATACGCGGAGCGTGACAGACCCGTCGCGCGCTCGCGCTCGTAGATCACCCGCTCCTTGATCAGCTCACGGACCGAGTTGGCGGCGCCCGCGAAGCACGCGCCGACCGCGAGGATCAGCAGGACCGTGGTCGCCGTGCCGTTCGGGATGATCCGGCCGGTCTGCGCGTTCACGTTCGGCAGCAGACCCTTGTCCGGGTCGATGAGCAGGCTGACCGCGCCGAGCACCGCCGGCAGGATCAGCATCAGCGCCATGAAGCCCTTGTCGGACGCGATCACCGACACATAGCGGCGGACCAGCGTGATCAGCTGGGAGCCCCAGCTCTGCGGCTTCGGCGGCTTGCTCTGCTGCGTCACCAGGTTCACCGGCTGCGCGGCCACGGCGTCGATGTCGGCCGCGTACATCTGGTAGTGCTGCGACCCGCGCCAGCGGCCCGCCCAGTCGTAGTCGCGGTAGTTCTCGAACGCCGAGAAGACATCGGCCCAGGTGCTGTAGCCGAAGAAGTTGAGCGCTTCCTCCGGCGGACCGAAGTACGCGACGGAGCCGCCCGGAGCCATGACAAGCAGCTTGTCGCACAGCTGGAGCTCGGCCACGGAGTGGGTGACCACGAGGACGGTGCGGCCGTCGTCGGCGAGGCCGCGCAGCAGCTGCATCACATCGCGGTCCATGCCCGGGTCGAGACCGGAGGTCGGCTCGTCCAGGAAGATCAGCGACGGCTTCGTCAGCAGCTCCAGGGCGACCGAGACGCGCTTGCGCTGGCCGCCGGAGAGCGAGGTGATCTTCTTGTCCTTGTGGATGTCGAGCTTGAGCTCGCGCAGCACCTCGTCGATACGGGCTTCGCGCTCCGCGTTCGCGGTGTCGCCCGGGAAGCGGAGCTTGGCCGCGTACCTGAGCGCCTTACGGACCGTGAGCTCCTTGTGCAGGATGTCGTCCTGCGGGACCAGACCGATGCGCTGGCGCAGCTCGGCGAACTGCTTGTAGAGGCTCCGGTTGTCGTAGAGCACGTCGCCCTGGTTGGCGGGCCGGTAGCCGGTGAGCGCCTTCAGCAGGGTGGACTTGCCCGAGCCCGAGGGGCCGATGACGCCGATCAGCGACTTCTCCGGCACGCCGAAGGACACGTCGCGCAGGATCTGCTTGCCGCCGTCGACCGTCACCGTGAGGTGGCGGGCGGAGAAGGAGACCTCGCCGGTGTCGACGAACTCCTCGAGCTGGCCGCCGACGATACGGAACGTCGAGTGACCGACGCCGACGATGTCGTTCGGGCCGATGAGGGCCGTACCGGACTTGGCGATCGGCTGACCGTTGACGTACGTACCGTTGTGGGACCCGAGGTCACGGATCTCGAAGCGGCCGTCCGGGTGCGAGCTGAACTCGGCGTGGTGGCGCGAGACCTGGAGGTCGGAGACCACCAGTTCGTTCTCCAGCGCACGGCCGATACGCATCACGCGGCCGAGCGAGAGCTGGTGGAACGTGGTCGGGCTGCGGTCGCCGTAGACCGGTGGCGCCCCCGCCGCGCCGCCGGATCCGCCCGGACCGGGCTGGTGCGGGACCTGTGCCTGCTGCGGCTCGGGCCAATTCTGCGCCGGAGCCTGCTGCCACTGCTGCTGCGGCGGCTGCTGTTGGGCCGGAGCCTGCTGAGCTGCCGCCTGCTGGGACGCCGCCCCCTGTGCGCTGTAGGCACCCGCCGCCGCACCGGACAGATTCAGTCGCGGTCCGTCGGTGGCGTTGCCCAGGTGCACGGCCGAGCCGGGACCGATCTCCATCTGATGGATCCGCTGGCCCTGGACATACGTGCCGTTGGTGCTGCCGTGGTCTTCGATGACCCAACTGCGGCCGCCCCAGCTGATGCTGGCGTGCCGCCACGAGACCCTGGCGTCGTCGATCACCAGATCACCCTGCGGATCACGTCCGAGGGTGTACGACCTGGACGGATCGAGCGTCCAGGTCCTTCCATTCAATTCCAGTACGAGTTCCGGCACTCCATGCCCCACTAGTTGTCCCCCGAGTTACCCCCATCACAGGGAGTCTAGGGATGGCGAACATCGTGGGGAACTATTTCAGGCGCGGTCCCGTATCCGAAAGTCGGGCCATGTGAAGACCCCGTCCCGGTTGCCCGTTGACGGGGGAGAAACACCCCCGGAGAGTGGTAAGCACCCATCAGTCGGCACGGATCATGCTGGACTGGGGACAACTGGGTCAAACCCAGCAGGGATCGGGGGGTCCGGGATGAGCGCGACCGGCAGCGACGACAAGGTGCCCTGGGTCGATGTGGTGCTGTCGTCGATCGCCGCGGTGAGCTGGGCACTGGTGGGCATGGCGGGGGCGGCGGCGCTCGGCCTGCATCTGCTCGGCGCCGACGCATCGGCCTCGCTGGGCCCGATGACGGCGGCCGTCGTGGTGCTCGCCGTGAACGGTTCGGTGTCGCCGAGCGGTGATGTGTCCGCGTTCGGACTCGACGGCGCGACGGCCGAAACGGCCGTCGACTTCACGCCACTTGGGGTGGGTCTGTTCGGTGCCCTGCTCCTTGCGTACGTCTTTCTACGCTCTCTGCGGCGGGCCGGTCCGCACATCTCGGGAGGTGAACTCGGCGCTCGCGCGGGCGGTGTGGTCCTCCTGTTCGTCGCGACCGTCGGCGGGCTCGCGTGGGCGGGCCATGACGTCATCACCATCGACGGCGCGGAGCTGGGGCTCGACGGCGCGATCCCGGGAACCGGCGGGGACAGCGGAATCGAGGTGCCGGGACTCGGCAACATCGGTGACATCGGAGGGCTGCTGCCGGACCGCATCGGGGACCTGGTGGACGCGGAGGCGGCCGTCGGGTTCAGCGTGAACACCGCGGACTCGCTGGCGGGCGCGCTGCTGTGGGTGATCGGCGTGCTGGTCGTCGCACTGCTCGCCGGCCGGCGAGCCCCGCTGCCGAGCGGCGCGCTGTGGGAGGCGGTACGGCGGCACATCCGTCCCGCGGCCTCGGCGATGGTCGCGGTGATGCTGGTCGCCGTGCTCGCGGGGTACGCGGCGGCGGCCTACGCGGCCGTGGGGGACGACCACCCGAAACGGATCGCGGGTGCGGCACTGCTCGGCGCCCCCAACGGGGTGTGGCTCGGCGTCCCGCTGGGGCTGTTCGTGCCGTGGGACGGCGAGGCCACGGGTGAACTGGCGAAGGTGCTGCCGGACCCCCTGGACGAGTTCCTGCGGATCTCGGCGGACGAGCCGGCGACCGTGGGCAGGCTCGCCGAACTGGACGGGCGGGTGTGGCTGCTCGCGGTGGCGACGGCCGTGATGATGCTGTACGCCGGGGTGTTGGCGGCGTCCCGGACACCGGTCGGCCGCCGGGGAGCGGCGGGTTTCGCGGGCCGCTGCACGGTGCGGCTCGCCGTGGTGGGCGCCCTGACGCTGCCGCTGCTGGTGTGGCTGACGGACGTGTCCGCCGACGCGTCCCTGTCGGTCCTCGGCTTCGACGCGTTCGGTGCGGGCATCGAGCTGCACGGCCGGGCGGACATGGCGCTGGTGCTGGGCGCGGCATGGGGAGCCGCCGCGGGCGGGGCGGGGGCGCTGCTGGTGTACGTCACCCGGGGCGGCCGGCGGGAGGAAGGTGCCGTGGCGGCCGGGGTGAGCGAGGGGCCGGGGCCGTACCGGCCGGCGTCCCCGTACCGGCCGGCGTCCCCGTACCGGCCGCCGAACCCCGACACCAACCCATATCTGCGCCTGCCGCCCGAGGTCCGCGACGCGCCTGTGGAGGGCGGGGCCGCGCGGGACCGGGCTTCGTGGGGGCGGGATGCGGAGGGCCGGGATGCGTGGGGCCGGGATTCGGAGGGCCGAGGGGCACCTTCGCGGGGCGGCGACGCCCCTCCGCCCGGCCCGGGCTCTTCTCCGGGGAAGGATCCCGGCGCTCGCCCGGCAGGGGCTGCCGGCGAGAGGGACCGTGGTGGCCCTCCGGAGATCCACGGCGCGCCGACGGTCGCGGGACCCATGCCTCCCCTGCCGCCGCGCCGCCGGCCCCCGCCCGAGCAGGAGGACGGCCCGCCGCCGCCCAGGCCGCCGAAGTCCGGCAGATAGCCGGTCACCGGGTCGGACGCCTGTCCGCTCCTCGGGACGCGACGTCTCGCCGTCGTCCGGGCCCGATACGGTGGAACCACCATGAGCGCATCGCAGACTTCCGACGTACGCACCCTTCTCGTCAAGATCTTCGGGAAGGACCGTCCCGGGATCACGGCCGGTCTCTTCGACACCCTCGCCGCCTTCTCCGTCGACGTCGTCGACATCGAGCAGGTCGTCTCCCGTGGCCGCCTCGTGCTGTGCGCGCTGGTGACCGCCCCGACCGCGGGCGGCACCTCGGAGGGCGAGCTGCGGTCCACCGTCCACAGCTGGGCCGAGTCGCTGAAACTTCAGGCCGAGATCATCTCGGGCACCGGTGACAACCGGCCGCGCGGCAGCGGCCGTTCCCATGTCACCGTGCTCGGGCACCCGCTGACCGCCGAGTCGACCGCGGCCATAACGGCCAGGATCGCGTCCACCGGTGGAAACATCGACCGTATCTTCCGGCTCGCGAAGTACCCGGTCACCGCCGTGGAGTTCGCCGTCTCCGGTGTGGAGACCGAGGCCCTGCGTACGGTCCTGGCGACCGAGGCCGCCGGTATCGGCATCGATGTCGCGGTGGTGTCGGCGGGTCTGCACCGCCGCGCCCAGCGCCTCGTCGTGATGGATGTCGACTCCACGCTCATCCAGGACGAGGTCATCGAGCTGTTCGCGGCCCACGCGGGCTGCGAGGACAAGGTCACCGAGGTCACCGCCGCGGCGATGCGGGGCGAGCTGGACTTCGAGCAGTCGCTGCACGCGAGGGTGGCGCTGCTGGCCGGGCTCGACGCCTCGGTCGTGGACAAGGTGCGCGCGGAGGTACGGCTGACGCCGGGCGCACGCACCCTGATCCGTACGCTCAAGCGGCTCGGCTTCCAAGTGGGCGTGGTCTCCGGCGGGTTCACCCAGGTCACGGACGACCTCAAGGAGCGGCTGGGGCTGGACTTCGCGTCGGCCAACACGCTGGAGATCGTCGACGGGAAGCTCACCGGCAAGGTGATCGGCGAGATCGTGGACCGGGCGGGCAAGGCGCGGCTGCTGCGGAGGTTCGCGGCGGAGGCCGGCGTACCGCTGGCGCAGACGGTAGCGATCGGCGACGGTGCCAACGATCTGGACATGCTCAACGCGGCCGGGCTCGGGGTCGCGTTCAACGCCAAGCCGGTGGTCCGCGAGGCCGCACACACCGCGGTCAATGTGCCGTTCCTGGACACGGTCCTGTATCTGCTGGGGATCACCAGGGAAGAGGTCGAGGCGGCGGACGAGCCGAACGCCGAGCACTGAGCACTGGGCCCTGGGTCCTGAGCTGCGGGCGTCGGCGGCACACGCTGCGGCGCAGGTGAGCGGGCGGGCCGGAGACGGCCGAGGCCCCGGCACGGTGTGCCGGGGCCTCTCGTCTGCTGCTGGGGCGCTGCGGTCCACTCCGCCGGGCGCCGAGCGGGGCGGGCACGCGAGACGGCAAACCGCCCGCGTACCGACCGGGGCTCAGCCCACCGCCTGCTTCACCAGCGCTGCGATCCGCGTCTCCACCTCGGGTGTCACCTCGGTCAGGGCGAATCCGGCCGCCCACATCGTGCCCTCGTCCAGCTTCGCCTGGTCGCTGAACCCGAGCGTCGCGTAGCGCGCCGTGAACTTCTCCGCGCTCTGGAAGAAGCAGACGATCTTGCCGTCCAGCGCGTAGGCGGGCATCCCGTACCAGAGCTTCGGCGCGAGGGCCGGGACACTGCCGGTGATGACGGCATGGACCCGCTCGGCCATGACCCGGTCCGAGTCCCGCATCTCCGCGATCTTCGCGATCTTCGCGATCACGTCCCGTACCGCCTCCGCCGCCTTGTCCGCGCGCGAACTGCGGCGGGCCGCCTTCTTCAGCTCCTGGGCATGATCCTTCATCGCGGCCCGTTCGTCGGCCGGGAATCCCTCGTGTGTTCTGCTGCTGCTTTCGCCGCTGCTCATGGAGCCCTCCCCTTGGGTCACCGGCAACACGTCACCGAGAATGCCGGAACGATAACCGGCCACCTCGGCAGGTGGTGCACGGTTCCTCGGCGGCGCGTCCGCAGCCGAAGGACCGAACTACGGCCCCGGCACAGCCCGATGGGCCGCGGGGCCGTCGTCCGGCCTCCGTCGATTCCGGCCGGGTGTCGACACGGACAGCCGGCGGTCCAGCGCGGCTCAGTCGTGCGGCGCCCAGTACTCGAGCAGGGTGCCGACCCCGTGCTCCAGGGACTTCCAGGAGCCGGTGAAGCCGACGACGGCGAACGACGACGTCGGAAAACCGCTCTGGGTCATACGGGCGAGCGCATCCCCTTCCGCCTTGCCGGCGAGGGCGTCGGCCAGCGCGTGCATACCGGGGTTGTGACCGATGACGAGCAGGTCGTTGATCGAGTCGTCGGTCTCGTTCAGCAGCGCGATCAGGTCACCGAGCGAGGCGTCGTACAGACGCTCCTCGTACACCGTCTTCGGGCGGTGCGGCAGCTCGTGCACCGCCAGCTTCCACGTCTCACGGGTTCTGGCCGCCGTCGAGCACAGCGCCAGGTCGAAGGCGATTCCGGTTTCGCCGAGCCTGCGGCCTGCCACCGGGGCATCCATGCGGCCGCGGTCGGCGAGCGGGCGCTCATGGTCGGATACTTCCGGCCAGTCGGCCTTCGCATGCCGGAGGAGCACGATCCTGCGGGATTCGGGGGGTCCGGGGGGTGTGCCACCGGACGACGTGGCGACGCTCATGCACTCCAGCTTCGCATGAAATGCGCCAACGGGCGCAGGGTGTTGACCGGCTGCCCCACCACGAGTGATTCCGTCAGCGTGCGAGTGTGTGCCGGATGTGCTCGAGGATGCGTCCCATCGCGGGGTCGCCGTTCGCGGCGTGTGCCTGCGCCGGATCGGCGATCACGACGAGCAGGACGACGAAGGCGAGCATCGGGAGCGCCACGGCCCACCACGGAAGCCGGATGTCGACGCTGCCCTTGGTCCGTGACGGGGACTGCGTGTGGGCCGGCATGGCCGCCTCCGTGGGGTCTGTGGCTGATGACCTCAAACCTACGGATCATGCGTCCGGCGGCCCATCCGGTGACCCACCCACTTCACCCTGACCCTGGCCCCCTAGGGGACGGTGGTGCTAGCACCACCATCGAAGCGCGGCAGGCCAACGACCGTGTCAGGGAGAGGCGATGGAGGCGATGACGCCGATCACCACGGTCACGGCGAGCATCGCGCCGAAGACGAGGAGAAGCTTCTTCTGACCGTTCGGGGGGTTCGGATCGAGCACAGGCATGGGTTCAGTTTCGCACGACCGCTTCGTCCTCGATCGTCCGGTCCCGGCCGGCCAGCACACCGACCGCGATCTGTGGCACGAGCAGCCCCGCCATCAGCGCGATCGGCAGCCCCCAGCCACCGCTGTGCTGGTAGAGCACCCCGACGAGCAGGGGCCCGGGAATCGAGATCAGATAACCGGTCGACTGGGCGAAGGCGGAGAGCCGTACCACGCCGGCGCCGGTCCGGGACCGCATGCCGATCATGGTGAGGGCGAGCGGGAAGGCGCAGTTGGATATCCCGAGCAGCAGCGCCCAGGCCCAGGCTCCGGCGGCCGGGGCGAAGAACAGCCCCGCGTAGCCGGTCAGTCCGCACAGGCCCAGGGCGATCACGATCGGACCCTGGTTCTTCATCCGGGTGGCGAGCCGCGGGATGACGAACGCCAGCGGCACACCCATGACCATGGTCACGGCGAGCAGCACTCCGGCGGTCGAGGCCGAGACCCCCGCGTCGCGGAAGATCTGCGGCATCCAGCCCATCGTGATGTACGCGCCGGTGGCCTGGAGCCCGAAGAAGCAGGCGAGCGCCCAGGCCGTGGGGCTGCGGGTGATCTTCGGAGCGGGCGCCTGACGGGAGCCGGCCGCGGCGTCGGCCCGCTCGCGCTCGGCGGCGGGGCTGCGGTCGCGGATCAGGGCGACCCAGGGCAGTACGGCGAGGACGGCCACCAGGGCCCAGACGGCGAGGCCGGTACGCCAACTGCCGCCGAGCGCCTCGGTCATGGGCACGGTCGCGGCCGCCGCCAGAGCGGTGCCCAGCGCCAGGGCCATGGAGTAGAGGCCGGTCATGGAGCCGACGCGGTCGGGGAAGTACCGCTTGACGATCACCGGCATCAGGACGTTGCTGACGGCGATGCCCATCAGGGCGAGTGCGCTGGCGGCCAGGAAGCCGGGCGTACCGCCGGCGAACGGGCGGATCAGCAGCCCGGCGGCGATGGCGACCATGCCGGCGCAGACGACGGCGCCGGGTCCGAAACGGCGGGCGAGACGGGGGGCCGCGATCCCGAAGACGGCGAAGCAGAGCGGCGGTACGGAGGTGAGGACGCCGGCGACGCTGCCGCTCATCTGCAGACCGTCCCGCGTCTCCTCCAGGAGGGCGCCGAGGCTGGTGATGGCGGGACGGAGGTTGAGTGCCGCGAGGACGATGGCGGCCATGACGAGCCGGGTGATCCAGACGGTTCCCAGCCGGGTTCCGGGTGCCGCGGCGGTACGGTCCGTGGCGGCGGGCCTCGAAGGCAGGGGCTGGGCCTGCGACTCGCTCGGGGTCTGGGTCTGTGTCTCGTCCGGCATGAGGCCATCATAGAATCATGGGATGATTGGTTGTCCAATCCCGGACAACCGGTTCCGAGCAAGGAGCACGATGTCGCTGACCTCTCCCCGGCGCTCAGGGCTCACCGACCAGGTGATCGCGCAGCTGCGGAATCAGATCACCTCGGGCGAGTGGCCGGTCGGTTCACGGATTCCGACGGAGCCCGCGCTCGTCGAGCAGCTCGGCGTTGCCCGCAACACCGTCCGCGAGGCGGTCCGCGCACTCGCCCACAACGGTCTGCTGGACATCCGGCAGGGGTCGGGCACCTATGTGCTCGCGACGAGCGAACTGGCGGGCGTGATGCACCGGCGCTTCGCCGACGCCAGTCCGCGGCACATCGCGGAAGTGCGCTCCACGCTGGAGTCCTCTGCGGCGCGGATGGCCGCGGAACGCCGTACGGAACGCGATCTGAAGCAGCTGGACGCGCTGCTGGCCCGGCGGGAGGAGGCGTGGGCGACCGGCGAGGCGGAGCGGTTCGTCGCGGTCGACGCGACATTCCACCTGGCCGTGGTGGCCGCCTCGCACAACGACGTGCTCAGCGAGCTGTACGCCGACCTCGGCGATCTGCTCAGGGACTGGCTGCGCGACGACGTGGGCGCCGAGCTGCGCCCGGAGAACCACATGGACCACGCCCGCCTCGTCGAGGCGATCCGCGCGGGCGACGGCGACACGGCGGCCGCGGAGGCGGCGGGCTATCCGTTCCTGTGCCTCAGGGGGCGGCCTGCGGCTGGTGGCTGACCCAGGCGGAACGGACTTCCTTCCAGCACCGGTCGGTGATCTCGACGTACCCAGCGGGGGCGATGTCGGCGGGAGAACCGTCGACGTCGATGTCCCACCAGCGCTCGCACTCGATGTGCAACCGGACCCGGTCGACGGCGGGGTACGGATTGTGGCAGAAGGCGGTGGCCTGCGAGCCCTCGACGACGGTGCGGCAGTCGGCCGCGTAGACGGGCACAGGGGGCGCGGGAGCGGGCTTGGACATGGGCCGGTGAGGCTGGGAGAACGCGTCCGGAGTCACCCACAGGAGGAGTGTCACCGCTGCAAGCACGGGCGCCGAGCGCCAGTTCGTACGCATGAGCAGGACCTCCTCGGCCGTACGGCGGCGCAATCGCCGCGGCTGCACCACAAGGGGGATTGCTTCTCCAGAGTCCCTGTGATCCGGCGAAACCGCGCGGCGTCGGGGTCCGAACGGGGGTGTGCGCTGCTCGTGGCTTACGGGCTGCGGTCGTGCGGGTCGGGCGAACGGAGGGCCTGGCGCGAGGCGGGCGCCGGGGCGGCAGCGGCTTCGGCGGGGTCGTAGCCCGGGGCAACAGGCGGCCTGACACGGTGACCGGTGCCGGAACAGCGTCACCCGGACGCCGCAAGCCGGGAATGACGGGCAGCGACCCGCGGAAGCCAAGCGGGCCCGGGTGTGCCATCGGTACGGCGGGCAGCCGGTCATGGCGACGGCGAGTGGCCCGCAGCCGAAGCAGCGGCGCACCCGCCGGGCGTGGACGGCGGGCAGCCGGACTCGGGCCGGCAGGAGCGCGGGCCGGTGGCCGAGCCGAGGCGGCAAGGCCGGGACGGCGCAGGGCCACGGCAGCAACAGGGCACGGCAACCGCCAGCCGTCGCGGCGACCATCGGCAGGCAGCGGGGGCCGACCGGCCGGGCCGAAGCAGCACGGCCCGCACGACGTCACCCGGTCCCGTCGACAGCGGTCCACGGCGGGCAACGGGCGGCGGCGAGAGCCAGGGACCAGCCTCCGGGCGCCGACCGGCCGGGCCGAAGCGACACGGCCGGGGACGGCGCAGGGCCAGGACAGCAGAGCACTGCAACCGCCAGCCGTCGCAGCGGCACTCGGCAGGCAGCGGGGGTTCGGGCGAGAGCCAGGGACCAGCACCGGCGCCGACCGGCCGGGCCAAAGCAGGGCCCGCACGCTGTCCCCCGGCCCCGTCGACAGCGGTCCACGGCGAGCCGAGCCGGGGCCGAGCCCATCGGCCCCTGGGGCGCAGCCGGCGCCCCCTCCCGCCCTGGGCGAGGGGACAGTTCTGCGGCTACCGGCAGTCCGGAGCAGAGCCCGGCGCACCGCCGCGTCCGCGTACAACGAACGCCGGGCAGCCCGCACCCGCGGGCTGCCCGGCGTTCACAGCGACCGGCCCGAGGGACAAGCCGCCCCGCACGCCGACGCCGAAGGCGTCCTACGCGCCCATCATGTGGACGCCGCCGTCCACGTGCACCACCTCGCCCGTCGTCCGCGGGAAGAAGTCCGACAGCAGGCCCACCACACCGCGGCCCGCCGGGTCCGGGTCCGAGAGGTCCCAGCCGATCGGGGCGCGGTGGTTCCAGACGTCCGCGAGCTCCTCGAAGCCCGGGATCGACTTCGCCGCCATCGACTTGATCGGACCCGCCGAGACCAGGTTGCAGCGGATGTTCTGCGCACCGAGGTCACGGGCCAGGTAGCGGTTCGTGGACTCCAGCGCCGCCTTCGCCACGCCCATCCAGTCGTACTTCGGCCATGCGATCGTCGCGTCGAAGGTGAGGCCGACGATCGAGCCGCCACGCTGCATCAGCGGCAGGCAGGCCATGGCCAGCGACTTGTACGAGTACGCCGAGACCTGGACGGCGGTCGAGACGTCGTCCCAGCTCGCCTCGAGGAAGTTGAACGCGCCCTGCGGGCCGAAGGCGATCGAGTGCACGATGCCGTCGAGGCCCGACTCGTCGCTGGAGTGCTCACGGATCTTGTCGGCGAGACCGTCCAGGTGCTCCTGGTTGGTGACGTCCAGCTCGATGACCGGGGCGGGCTTGGGCAGCCGCTTCGCGATGCGCTCGACGAGGGTGAGGCGGCCGAATCCGGTGAGGATGACCTCCGCGCCCTCCTCCTGGGCCACCTTGGCCGCGTGGAAGGCGATGGAACCGTCCGTGAGGACGCCCGTGACGAGAATGCGCTTGCCGGCGAGGATTCCACTCATGTGATCAGTGACCCATGCCCAATCCGCCGTCAACGGGGATGACGGCTCCAGTGATGTACGAGGCGTCGTCGGAGGCGAGGAAGCGCACCGTGGCGGCGACCTCTTCCGGCTTCGCGTAACGGCCGAGCGGCACCTGCGAGACGATGCCGGCGCGCTGGTCGTCCGTGAGCGCCTGCGTCATGTCGGTGTCGACGAAGCCGGGCGCGACGACGTTGAACGTGATGTTGCGCGAGCCGAGCTCGCGGGCCAGGGACCGGGCGAAGCCGACCAGGCCGGCCTTGGAGGCGGCGTAGTTGGCCTGTCCCGCGGAGCCGAGCAGGCCGACCACCGACGAGATCAGGACGACGCGGCCCTTCCTGGCGCGCAGCATGGCCCGGTTGGCGCGCTTGACGACGCGGAAGGTGCCGGTGAGGTTGGTGTCGAGGACGGCCGTGAAGTCGTCCTCGGACATGCGCATCAGCAACTGGTCCCTGGTGACACCGGCGTTGGCCACCAGCACCTCCACCGGACCGTGCTTCTCCTCGATCTCCTTGTAGGCCTGCTCCACCTGCTCGGCGTCGGTGATGTCGCACTTGACGGCCAAGAAGCCGTCCTTCTGCAGGGCGGCGGGATCGCCGGAGCGGTACGTGATCGCGACCTTGTCGCCGGCATCGGCGAACGCGCGGGCGATGGCGAGGCCGATGCCCCGGTTTCCTCCGGTGACGAGAACCGAGCGGCTCAACGGATCACCCTTTCGATAGCGGTCTGGTATGCGAAAACCTATCGGTCCCATCCCCTTCGCGGAGAATCGGGCCCTGACAGCGCCTCGTTCGAGTCACTGTCGGGTCCCTACAGAAAGACGCTGGGCAACGGCCACCCCGGCGCGACATGATCGGGGCGACCCGTCTCGACGACAGGAGACATTTCGTGCCTCATACCATCGACGAAGCCTTCACGGCACTGCCGCTGCGGGCGCTCGCCGACGCGGCGCTCGCCAGGGCGCGGGCGCTCGGCGCCGACCACGCCGACTTCCGCTTCGAGCGCGTACGCAGCGCGGCGTGGCGGCTGCGCGACGCCAAGCCGGCCGGCTCATCGGACACCACGGACCTCGGGTACGCGGTGCGGGTGGTGCACGGCGGCGCCTGGGGCTTCGCCTCGGGGGTCGACATGACCATGGACGGGGCCGCCCGGGTCGCGGGCCAGGCGGTCGCGATGGCGAAGCTGTCGGCGCAGGTGATCGCTGCGGCCGGCTCCGACGAGCGTGTGGAACTTGCGGACGAGCCGGTGCACGCGGAGAAGACGTGGATCTCGGCGTACGAGATCAACCCCTTCGAGGTAGCGGACGAGGAGAAGACCGCGCTGCTCGCCGAGTGGAGCGGGCGCCTGCTGCGGGCGGACGGGGTGGCGCATGTGGACGCCTCGCTGCTCACCGTGCACGAGAACAAGTTCTACGCCGACACCGCGGGCACGGTCACCACGCAGCAGCGGGTGCGGCTGCATCCGCAGCTCACCGCGGTCGCCGTGGACGAGACGACCGGCGAGTTCGACTCGATGCGGACCATCGCGCCGCCGGTGGGGCGCGGCTGGGAGTATCTGACCGGCACGGGCTGGGACTGGGACTCCGAGCTGGAGCAGATCCCGGAACTGCTCGCGGAGAAGATGCGCGCCCCCAGCGTGCAGGGCGGCCGCTACGACCTCGTGGTGGACCCCTCGAACCTCTGGCTCACCATCCACGAGTCGATCGGCCACGCCACCGAGCTGGACCGGGCGCTCGGCTACGAGGCGGCGTACGCGGGCACCTCGTTCGCCACCTTCGACAAGCTGGGCAAGCTGGCGTACGGCTCCTCGGTGATGAACGTGACCGGCGACCGCACCGCCGAGCACGGACTCGCCACCATCGGGTACGACGACGAGGGCGTGCAGGCGCAGTCGTGGGACCTGGTCAAGGACGGCACCCTGGTGGGCTACCAACTGGACCGCCGGATCGCGAAGTTGACGGACCTCGGCCGTTCCAACGGCTGTGCGTACGCGGACTCCCCCGCTCATGTGCCGGTCCAGCGGATGGCGAACGTCTCGCTCCAGCCGGCGGCCGGCGGGCTGTCGACGGAGGATCTGATCGGCGGGGTGGAGCGCGGGATCTACGTCGTGGGCGACCGCTCGTGGTCGATCGACATGCAGCGCTACAACTTCCAGTTCACGGGTCAGCGGTTCTTCCGTATCGAGAACGGCCGGCTGGCCGGTCAGCTGCGCGATGTCGCCTACCAGGCGACGACGACGGAGTTCTGGGGTTCGATGGAGCAGGTCGGCGGCCCGCAGACATATGTGCTGGGCGGCGCCTTCAACTGCGGCAAGGCCCAGCCGGGCCAGGTCGCCGCGGTCTCCCACGGCTGCCCCTCCGCCCTGTTCCGCGGTGTGAACATCCTGAACACGACGCAGGAGGCCGGGCGATGAGCGGGCGCGGCACGATCCGCCGGGGGTCCGGGGGTCGTCCCCCGGGCACGCACAGTCTGAACACGACGCAGGAGGCCGGGCGATGAGCGGGCGCGGCACGATCCGCCGGGGCCCCGGGGGGCGTACCCCGGGCACGCACAGTCTCAACACCACGCAGGAGGCCGGACGCTGATGTCGACGAATCGCCACACCAAGCCCCACGAGATCGTCGAGCGCGCGCTCGAGCTGTCCACCGCCGACGGCTGCGTCGTCATCGCCGACGAGCAGTCCTCCGCCAATCTGCGGTGGGCCGGCAACGCCCTCACCACCAACGGCGTCACCCGCGGCCGCACCCTCACGGTGATCGCCACCGTCGACGGCAAGGAGGGCACCGCCTCCGGTGTCGTCTCCCGCTCCGCCGTCACCGCCGCGGACCTCGAACCACTCGTCCGGGCCGCCGAGGAGGCCGCCCGTACGTCCGGTCCGGCCGAGGACGCCCAGCCGCTGGTCTCCGGGGTCGAGGCGTCGCCCGACTTCACCGACGCTCCCGTGGAGACCTCGTCGGCCGTCTTCGGGGACTTCGCGCCGGCGCTGGGCGAAGCGTTCGCCCGCGCCCGGGCCGGCGGGCGGGAGCTGTACGGCTTCGCGAATCACGAGCTGACCAGCACCTATCTCGGCACCTCCAGCGGCCTGCGGCTGCGGCACGACCAGCCGAACGGCACGCTGGAGGTGAACGCCAAGTCCCCGGACCGCTCGCGGTCCGCGTGGGCCGGCCGTTCCACGCGCGACTTCAAAGACGTGGACCCGGCGGCCATGGACGAGGAGCTGGCACAGCGCCTCGGCTGGGCCGAGCGCCGGATCGAGCTGCCGGCAGGACGCTACGAGACCCTGCTGCCGCCCACCGCGGTGGCCGACCTGCTGATCTACCAGCTGTGGTCGTCGACGGCCCGGGACGCGGCCGAGGGCCGTACGGTCTTCTCCAAGCCCGGCGGCGGGACCCGCGTCGGCGAGACGCTCTCCCCCCTGCCGCTGACGCTGCGCAGCGACCCGAACGCGGCGGGCCTGGAGTCGGCGCCGTTCGTGATCGCGCACGCCTCGGGGGACGACGCCTCGGTCTTCGACAACGGTCTGCCGCTGCCGGCGACGCAGTGGGTGCGCGACGGCAAGCTGGAGCATCTCGTGACCACGCGGCACAGTGCCGCCCTGACGGGCCTGCCGGTGGCGCCCGGCGCCGGGAACCTGATCCTGGACGGCGGCGGCGAGCGGTCGCTGGACGAGATGGTCGCGGCGACCGCCCGCGGGCTGCTGCTGACCTGTCTGTGGTACATCCGTGAGGTCGACCCGGCGACGCTGCTGCTCACGGGTCTGACCAGGGACGGCGTCTATCTCGTCGAGAACGGCGAGGTGGTCGGCGAGGTGAACAACTTCCGTTTCAACGAGTCACCGGTCGATCTGCTCTCGCGCACGACGGAGGCGGGCCGGACGGAGAAGACGCTGCCGCGCGAGTGGGGCGACTGGTTCACCCGGGCCGCGATGCCCGCGCTCCGGGTCCCCGATTTCAATATGAGTTCGGTCAGCCAGGGCGTATAACCTCGGAGGCGTCTGTAGGGACAGACGCATTCACCGAAGGAGACGCGAGAGAAGTGACGGACATCGTCGACGAGCTGCAGTGGCGCGGGCTGATCGCCCTGTCCACTGACGAGGACGCATTGCGCAAGGCGTTCGCGGACGGTCCCGTCACGTTCTATTGCGGCTTCGACCCGACCGCACCCAGCCTGCATCTGGGCAATCTGGTCCAGATCCTCACGATGCGCCGGATCCAGCTGGCGGGGAACCGCCCGCTGGGTCTGGTCGGCGGGGCGACGGGTCTGATCGGCGACCCCAAGCCGAACTCCGAGCGCACGCTGAACGCGCCGGAGGTCGTCGCGGGCTGGGTGGACCGGCTGCGGGCGCAGATCGAGCGCTTCCTCGACTTCGACGGCCCGCACGCCGCGACCATGGTCAACAACCTGGACTGGACGTCGGGTCTGTCGGCAATCGACTTCCTGCGGGACGTCGGCAAGTACTTCCGGGTCAACAAGATGATCGCGAAGGAGGCGGTCGCCCGGCGGCTGAACTCGGACGCGGGCATCAGCTACACCGAGTTCAGCTACCAGATCCTTCAGGGCATGGACTTCCTGGAGCTGAACCGGCGGTACGGCTGCACGCTGCAGACCGGCGGCAGCGACCAGTGGGGCAACCTCACCGCGGGGACGGACCTGATCCACCGGGTCGAGCCGGAGGCCGTGGTGCACGCGCTGGCCACCCCGCTGATCACCAAGGCGGACGGCACCAAGTTCGGCAAGACGGAGTCCGGCACGGTCTGGCTGGACGCGGAGCGGACCACGCCGTACGCCTTCTACCAGTTCTGGCTGAACGCGGACGACCGTGACGTCTCCAAGTTCCTGCGGATCTTCAGCTTCCGGTCCCGCGAGGAGATCGAGGAGCTGGAGAAGCTGACGGAGGAGCGTCCGCAGGCGCGCGCCGCCCAGCGCGCGCTCGCGGAGGAGCTGACCACGCTGGTGCACGGAGCCGACGAGTGTGCCGCCGTCGTCAACGCCTCCAAGGCGCTGTTCGGTCAGGGCGATCTGTCCGAGCTCGACGAGCCGACGCTGCGTGCCGCTCTCTCGGAGCTGCCGCACGCCCGGGTCGCCGAGCTGGCGCCGGTCGTCGATCTGTTCGCCGAGGTCGGTCTCGTACCCAGCAAGTCGGCCGCCCGCCGCACCGTGAAGGAGGGCGGGGCCTACGTGAACAACACCAAGGTCACGGCCGAGGACGCGGTCCCCGGCCAGGAGGATCTGCTGCACGGCCGCTGGCTCGTCCTGCGCCGCGGCAAGAAGAACCTCGCCGCCGTCGAGGTGGCCACGGCCTGACACGGCCGCCGGCCGGGCTGTCTGTCAGCCCGGCCGGCGACCGCGGTGCCGAGGGGACCCGTTCCGGGTCAGGCGCGTTCCTTCTTGCTGCCGCGTACCGAGGTGTACGCCATGTCACCGAGGAAGACGATCACGATCGCCGCTCCCAGCTGGAGCGCGTGCCGGCCCCAGTCGATGCCCGGGGTGGCCGCGATGCCGAAGGCACGCGCCAGGGCGTTGCCGATCAGGGCGCCGATGATGCCGAAAATGGTGGTCAGCCAGAGCGGGCTGTGCTGCTTGCCCGGGATGATCGCCTTGGCGATCAGGCCCAGCACGAATCCGACGATGATGGCCCACAACCAGCCCATGGCTGCCTCCTTGTCAGGCTCTGCGAGCAGGTACGCCGCCAGTCTCGGCCCATCGCGCATACCGCGCATGTCGGGCGACGCCATCCGTGCACGGCACCCGGCATCGCCCTGCGCGCGTCCACCCGACCCCCTCTCGTAGCCGACGGAACGGCGGCGTACCGTGGACGGGGTCAGGACCAGGGAGCGTCCGGCAGGGAAATCGGGTGGTGATCGTGATGCGGAAGCAGACGAACGCAGAGGTCTTCCGGATCACCGGGGCCCGGCAGGGTCTTGCCGACGATGTCCGCGGACGGCAGCGGCGTTATGTGATCTCGATGTCGGTACGGACCATTTCCGTGATTCTCGCCGCCACCTTGTGGAATGTGGAACGTCATGTGGCGATCGTGGCCCTCGTGCTCGGCATCCTCCTGCCCTATGTGGCCGTCGTGATCGCCAACGCGGGCCGTGAGAACGCCCCTTCGATGCCGTCGACGTACGTGCCCGCACCGTCGCGGCCGATGCTCCCGCCTCCCGCGACGACCTCCTCGGCGACCTCTTCGGCGAGCGCCTCGGCGGAATCCGAGGCCGGTGCGGGGCCCTTTGCGAAAGAGACTCCGGAGCGCGAACGGGGCTGAATTCCCCGGGCTTGCCAAGCTCAGGAAAAGCTCAGATCAATCATGAAGTTCCGGTGCCTCGCACCCCGTTACCCGTGACATACTTCGTACGCGCTCCGCATCCCCCGTCGGAGCGACGGACCGACGCCGGGCAGCTCCCCCCGTGGCTGCTCGGCGTCGCCTTTGTGAGGGCACGGTGGGGGACAATGATCCGGTGAGTGACGAGACCCCGATCTGTTCCGCCAAGGGCTGCCGTACGGCAGCGGTGTGGGTGCTGGCGTGGAACAACCCGAAGCTGCACACGCCGGACCGCCGCAAGACCTGGCTCGCGTGCGACGAACACCGTGAGCATCTGTCCCACTTCCTAGACCTGCGCGGCTTCCTCAAGGACGTCGTGACGCTCGAGGAGTGGGAACGGAACGCCGGAGCGTCCGGCGAGCGCTGAGAGCCTGTCGGGTGACCTCTGAGGCTCAGCCGCCGATCGCCGACATGGGGCGGTCGGGCTGGAGGAACGAGGGGTCGTCGAGACCCGAGCCGGCCTTCTTGCCCCACATGGCCAGCCGCCACAGCCGGGCGACCTCCTCGTCGGGCGCGTCCGAGCGCAGCGCGGCACGCAGGTCCGTCTCCTCGCGGGCGAACAGACAGGTGCGGACCTGGCCGTCGGCGGTGAGCCGGGTGCGGTCGCAGGCGCGGCAGAACGGGCGGGTGACGGAGGCGATGACGCCGACGCGATGCGGTCCGCCGTCCACCAGCCAGCGCTCCGCGGGCGCCGAGCCGCGCTCGCCGTCGTCCTCGGCGGTGAGCGTGAAGCGGGTGCGCAGGGACTCCAGGATGTCACCGGCGGTGATCATGCCGTCGCGCTTCCAGCCGTGCTGGGCGTCCAGCGGCATCTGCTCGATGAAGCGCAGTTCGTAGTCGTGCTCCACGGCCCAGGCGAGGAGGTCGGGCGCCTCGTCGTCGTTGAGGCCCGGCATCAGCACGGTGTTCACCTTGACCGGGGTCAGGCCCGCGTCCCGGGCGGCCTCCAGGCCGTCGAGGACGTCGCGGTGCCGGTCGCGGCGGGTCAGCGTCTTGAAGACGTCGGGTCGCAGGGTGTCCAGCGAGACGTTGACGCGGTCCAGGCCCGCGGCCTTGAGCGCGGCCGCCGTGCGCTTGAGTCCGATGCCGTTGGTGGTCAGCGACATCCGGGGGCGGGGCTCCAGGGCCGCGCAGCGCTCCACGATCCCCACCAGGCCGGGCCGCAGCAGCGGCTCGCCGCCGGTGAACCGGACCTCGGTGATACCGAGGGTGGTCACGGCGATACGGATGAGGCGGACGATCTCGTCGTCGCTGAGCAGATCGGGCTTGGCCAGCCACTGCAGTCCCTCTTCGGGCATGCAGTAGGTGCAGCGCAGATTGCACCGGTCGGTCAGGGAAACGCGCAGGTCCGTAGCCACACGGTCAAAGGTGTCGATGAGCACTGTGGGCCCCCTCCCCGGAACGGAACGGATCTGTCTGGATCTGTTGTGCGGATCTCTCTGTTGTCGAGCCTACGTCAGGGCTGTGACATCGGTAGGGGCCCGATTGTCACGAGGTACGACGCGGCCGCGTCGTAGGACTCTACGACGCGGCCGCGCTGTGGACCCGTACAACCGTCCGTACGGGAACCGGATCAGTGGGCTCCGGTGCCGGTGAGGGACTTGACCTCCAGCTCCGCGTACTTGCCCTTGTCGGGCTCCTCCTTGGAGAGCAGCGAGCCGACCCAGCCGAGCAGGAAGCCCAGCGGGATGGACACGAGGCCGGGGTTCTCCAGCGGGAACCAGTAGAAGTCGAGGTTCTTGAACATCGACGTGGGCTTGCCGGAGACGACAGGCGAGAAGAGCACCAGGACCACGGAGGCGGTCAGACCGCCGTAGATGGACCACAGGGCGCCCTGAGTGGTGAACCTCTTCCAGAACAGGCTGTAGAGGATCGTGGGCAGGTTCGCGGACGCGGCGACCGCGAAGGCGAGGGCGACGAGTCCGGCGACGTTGAGGTCGCGGGCGAGCGCACCGAGGCCGATGGAGACGACGCCGATGGCGACCGTCGCCCAGCGGGCCGCGCGGACCTCTTCCTTCTCGGTGGCCTGTCCCTTGCGGATGACGTTGGCGTAGATGTCGTGCGCGAAGGACGAGGACGAGGCGAGCGTCAGTCCCGCGACCACGGCGAGGATGGTGGCGAAGGCGACCGCGGAGATGACCGCGAGCAGGATGGCGCCGCCGGCGGAATCGACGCCGCCGATGTGCAGCGCCAGCAGTGGCGCCGCCGTGTTGCCCGCCTTGTTGGACGCGGTGATTTCTTCCGGCCCGACGAGTGCCGCCGCTCCGAAGCCGAGCGCGATGGTCATCAGGTAGAAGCCGCCGATGATGCCGATGGCCCAGATGACCGACTTACGGGCGGCCTTGGCCGTCGGGACGGTGTAGAAGCGGATGAGGATGTGCGGCAGTCCGGCGGTGCCGAGGACGAGGGCGATCCCGAGGGAGATGAAGTCCAGCTTCGAGGTCTCGGTCACGCCGTACTTGAGTCCGGGCTCCAGGAACGCCGAGCCCTTGCCGCTCTTCTCGGCCGCGGTGCCGAGCAGGTCGGAGATGTTGAAGTTGAACTTCAGCAGCACCAGGAAGGTGATGAGCAGGGTGCCCGCGATGAGCAGGACGGCCTTGACCATCTGCACCCATGTGGTGCCCTTCATACCGCCGATGGTGACGTACACGATCATCAGCAGACCGACGAGGGCGACGATCGCGACCTTGCCGCCGTCGCTGGTGATGCCGAGCAGCAGGGAGACGAGCACACCGGCGCCGGCCATCTGCGCGAGCAGATAGAAGATCGAGACGACGATGGTGGAGGTGCCCGCCGCGGTACGGACCGGGCGCTGGCGCATCCGGTAGGCGAGGACGTCGCCCATCGTGTAACGGCCGGAGTTGCGCAGTGGTTCGGCGACCAGCAGCAGCGCGACCAGCCAGGCCACCAGGAAGCCGATGGAGTACAGGAAGCCGTCGTAGCCGAAGAGGGCGATGGCACCCGCGATACCGAGGAACGAGGCCGCCGACATGTAGTCGCCGGAAATGGCCAGACCGTTCTGGAAACCGGTGAACTGACGGCCGCCCGCGTAGAAGTCGGAGGCGCTCTTGGTCTGCCGGCCGGCCCAGACGGTGATACCCAGGGTCGCCACCACGAAGAGCGCGAACAAAGTGATGATCAGCGGCCGGTGCTCGGTGGTCGCGCTGTCCGCCGCCAGCTGGAGGGTGTTGCTCACAGCTCTGCCTCCATCCGGGACTTGATCGCCTCACCCTTCGGGTCGAGCTTCGCCGCGGCAAAACGCGAGTAGAGCCAGGCGATGAGGAACGTCGTGGCGAACTGGGCGAGGCCGAAGACGAAGGCCACGTTGATGTTGCCGAAGAGCTTGGTGCCCATGAAGCCGCCCGCGTAGTTCGAGAGCAGCACGTACAGCAGGTACCAGCTGATGAAGGCGATGGTCAGGGGGAAGGCGAAGGAGCGGTAGGTGCGGCGCAGTTCGCCGAATTCCGGACTCTCCTGCACCTCGACGAACTGCTCTGTCGTGGGCTGGGCGGGACTGCCGTCCGGACCGCCCTTCGGCGGCGGTGCATCGGATGCCACGGAAATCTCCTCGCGACGCGGGTGCGGTGGGGATGGACAAGAAAGAACGTGCTGTCGGGGAACGGTTTGATGTTGCTCCACTCCCTGACAACGGCACGGAGAGCACGCCGGGCCGGTTCAACATCAGCCTTTTTCTTCTTGGTTTTCTTCTCGAACACATTGATGAGGGTCAAGATCGGCGATAGCTTCGCTGGTCATGTACCCGCCCATGCGCACCGGGTGTCTGGGCGGTTGTCACGGATGATGTGGAGAACCCATGGCTCATCTGGGATCCAGACGGCGGCGCGTTATTGCCCTGCCCGCAGGTCTGGCGCTCACGGCCTCGCTCGGCTTCCTTCCCGCGGGAGCCGCCTCGGCAGCCCCGGCGGACGAGACGCCCGCGGTGGTGGCGACCGACGGTCCGAAGCTGTCGTACGTGGTGAACGTCAAGAGCGGTCACAGCACTGCCAAGTCGGTGAAGAAGGCCATAGCCAAGGCCGGCGGTTCGGTGGTGATCGCCTACGACCAGATAGGCGTCATCGTCGTCCACTCGCAGAACCCGGACTTCGCCAAGACCATCCGTAAGGTCAGGGGTGTCGACTCGGCCGGTGCCACGCGTACCGCGCCGCTCGCCGCCGCGACCGACACGGCCATCGAGTCGGAGCGTCCGCTCACCGCCGCCGAGGCCAAGGCCGCCGCCACGAAGGCCGGCGCGGACCAGGACCCGCTCGAGCCGCTCCAGTGGGACCTGCCCGCCATCAAGGCGGACCAGGCCCACAAGAAGTCGCTCGGCAGCAAGAAGGTCACGGTCGCGGTCATCGACACGGGCGTGGACGACACCCACCCCGACCTCGCGCCCAACTTCGACACGCGCGCCTCGGCGAACTGTGTCACCGGCAAGCCCGACACCACTCCCGGTTCGTGGCGGCCCGCCGCGAACGAGAGCGACCACGGCACGCACGTCGCGGGCACGATAGCCGCGGCCAAGAACGGCGTCGGCGTCACCGGTGTCGCACCGGGCGTCAAGGTCTCCGGCATCAAGGTGTCGACCACCGAGGGCTTCTTCTACACGGAGGCCGTCGTCTGCGGCTTCGTGTGGGCGGCCGAGCACGGCGTCGACGTGACCAACAACAGCTACTACACCGACCCGTGGCTGTTCAACTGCAAGAACGACGCCGACCAGAAGGCGCTGATCGACGCCCACGCGCGCGCAATCAAGTACGCGGAGCGCAAGGGCGCGGTGAACGTCGCCGCGGCCGGCAACTCGCGGATGGACCTGGCGGCGGACGAGCTCACGGACACCACGAGCCCGAACGACACCACGCCGGGCACGCGCGTCATCGACCCGAGTGAGTGCCTGGACATTCCCACCCAGATCCCGGGTGTCGTCACGGTCTCCGCGCTCGGTGCGAAGAACCTGAAGTCCTCGTACTCCAACTACGGCAACGGCGTGATCGACATCTCCGCCCCCGGCGGCGACTCGACGATCTACCAGAAGCCCGAGGCTCCGGCCGTCGACGGCCGCATCCTGTCGACGCTGCCGAACGGCGGCTACGGCTACAAGGCCGGTACGTCGATGGCCTCGCCGCACGTCGCGGGCGTCGTCGCGCTCATCAAGTCGAAGCACCTGAACGCTTCGGCGGCCGCCGTGAAGGCGATGCTGTACGGGCAGGCCGACGACACGGCCTGCACGAACCCGTACGACATCGACGGCAACGGAACCGTCGACGCGGTCTGCGTCGGCGGCAAGCGGGACAACGGCTTCTACGGAACGGGCGTCGCCGACGCCCTGGACGCGGTTCGCCGGTAGTCGCAGCGCAGGAGGGGCCGGACGCGATCACCGCGTCCGGCCCCTCCGTATGTCTCGTCGTTCCTCAGGCCGTGGGTCAGGGCTTGACGAGGACCTTCAGCGCCGTGCGCTCGTCCATCGCGCGGTAGCCGGCCGGAACGCCGTCGAGCCCGACCGACAGGTCGAAGACCGGCGACGGGTCGACGGAGCCGTCCAGGACGTCCGGCAGCAACTCGGGAATGTAGGCGCGCACGGGTGCGACCCCGCCGCGCAGCGAGATGTTGCGGTCGAACATCACGCTCAGGTCCAGGCCGGTGCCGCTGCCGTGCGGCACGCCGACATAGCCGATCGCGCCGCCGTCGCGGGTGATCCCGACGGCCGTACGCATCGACTGCTCGGTGCCGACGGCCTCGATCACGGCGTGGGCGCCGCCGCCGGTCAGCTCGCGGACGGCCTCGACGGCCGCGTCACCGCGCTCGGCGACGACATCGGTGGCGCCGAAGGTACGGGCGATGTCGGTGCGGGCTTCGTGACGGCCCAGCGCGATGATCCGCTCGGCACCGAGCCGCTTGGCGGCCAGCACACCGCAGAGCCCGACGGCGCCGTCACCGACGACGGCGACCGTGGTGCCCCGGGTCACGCCGGCGCCGACAGCGGCGTGGTGGCCGGTACCGAGGACGTCGGAGAGCGCGAGCAGCGCCGTGAGCAGGCGGTCGTCGGACGCGGCCTCGGCGGGCAGCTTCACGAGGGTGCCGTCGGCGAACGGCACCCGGACCGCCTCGCCCTGGCCACCGTCGGAGCCGACGGAGCCCCAGAAGCCGCCGCGGGGGCAGGAGGTCTGGAGACCGGCGGCGCAGTACTCGCAGGTGCCGTCGGACCAGACGAAGGGCGCGACGACCAGATCGCCGGGGCGGAATCCGGTGACCTCGGCGCCCGCTTCCTCGACGACGCCCAGGAACTCGTGGCCGATGCGCTGCCCCGGCTGCCGGGCGCTGTCACCGCGGTACGCCCACAGGTCGCTGCCGCAGATACAGGCCCGCAGCACCCGCAGGACCACATCGGTGGGCTGCTGGACCGTGGGATCGGGCACCTCCTCCACGCGGATGTCGTGCGGGGCGTGGATGACGGTGGCGCGCATGCTGCGGGTCCTTGCTGATCAGTCGGATCGGACAACTGTCCGACTTCACGGTACGCCCGCGGGAACGGCCCCGAGACGCCGGCCGGGGTGTGCGCGTCAGGCGACCTTCTCCGGGGCCGGGGCCGGGGCCGGTGCCGCCGCGGCGGTCCCCCTGCCGGCCGGCTGCCAGCCGGGGCCGCGGAACACGCGCCCGGCCCGCTCCCGCCAGGTGGCCGCCGCCCGTACGTCGCGGGCGATGGCCGCGTACTCATGGGTGGCCACCCGCAGCGGGTTGTAGGTCTGGATGTTCTTGGTGAGCCCGAAGACGGGCCGCTCGGTCTCCGGCGCGAAGGAGCCGAAGATCCGGTCCCACACGATGAGGATGCCGCCGAAGTTGCGGTCCAGGTAGCCGCCCTGCGAGGCGTGGTGCACCCGGTGGTGCGAGGGCGTGTTCAGGACGTACTCGAAGGGCCGCGGCAGCTTGTCGATCCGCTCCGTGTGGATCCAGAACTGGTAGACCAGGCTGACGGACGAGCAGAACGCGAGCGCGGCCGGGTGCACTCCGCAGGCGACGAGCGGCAGATAGAACGGCCAGACGGTCAGGCTCGTCCAGGGCTGGCGCAGGGCCGTGCTGAGGTTGAACTTCCGGCTGGAGTGGTGGACCACATGGCAGGCCCACAGGATGCGGACCACGTGGTGCCCGCGGTGGTTGAAGTAGTAGAAGAAGTCCTGGGCGAGCAGCATCAGCGGCACGGTCCACCACAGGACGGGCACGCGGGCCGGGGTGAGTTCGTACACCACCGTGTAGATCGCCAGGATCGGGATCTTCCAGAAGAAGTCGAAGGCGAGGCTCCCGAGCCCCATCCCCAGACTGGTGGCGGCGTCCTTTGACTCGTATCCGGCGGCGTCGTCGTCGGGGTGGAGGCGGTAGCTGACCATCTCCAGGACGGTGAGCAGCACGAAGGCGGGTATCGACCACAGCACGACATCGGGCAGGTGCGGCATGCGTGCACGGTAGAGGCAGGGTGAGGGGCACGGCTAGATGGTGTTACCGACAAGTATGCGAGACGGGATGTCAGCAGACCGTCGTGCATCCCCGGGGGCGTCCCGACCTGCGGCCGCTCGGCGGACCGCCCGTCAGACCCCCACCGCGCCCAGCAGCGATCCCGCTCCGTACGTCACCGCCATCGCCACCGCTCCCCCGCCGACGTTCCGCAGCACCGCCCGGCCGGCGGGGGCGTCTCCGAGCCGCGCGCTCCACCAGCCGGTGAGGGTGAGAGCCACCAGGACCGAGACGACGGTCACCGGCAGCCGGAGCTGATCCGGCGGCAGCACGATCGCCAGCAGGGGCAGCAGCGCCCCGGTCGTGAAGGCGAGCAGGCTGGCGAAGGCCGCGCGCCAGGGGTCGGCCAGGTCGTCCGGGTCGATACCGAGCTCCACGCTCGCGTGGGCGCGCAGCGCGTCGCGCTCGGTGAGCTGGACGGCCGCCTCCCTGGCCACCTCCCGTGACAGCCCCCGAGCCGTCAACAGGCCGGTCAGTTCGTCGAGTTCGGCGTCCGGCTGCTCGCGCAGCTCACGCTTCTCCAGGGTCAGTGCCGCCTTCTCCGAGTCCCGCTGGGTGGACACGGAGACGTACTCG
Organism: Streptomyces sp. AM8-1-1; assembly: GCF_032229325.1. Taxonomy (NCBI): domain Bacteria; kingdom Bacillati; phylum Actinomycetota; class Actinomycetes; order Kitasatosporales; family Streptomycetaceae; genus Streptomyces; species Streptomyces sp. AM8-1-1. The sequence goes on along the minus strand of NZ_CP135086.1, from coordinate 6,460,581 downwards.
CCGGTGGCCATGGACATCGAACCGGCGAGCAGGCCGGCGAGGCCGGCGGTCAGCAGGGCGTCGCGGTCGGAGGTGGCACCGGCGACGCCCACCACGAGACCGGCGGTGGAGACGATGCCGTCGTTGGCGCCGAGCACCGCGGCCCGCAGCCAGTTCAGCCGCGAGCCGAGTGCTCGGCCGTGGGGCTCGTCATGCGGCGTTCGGGGAGTCGGTCCACTCATGCGGGGAGGTTCCCACCGCGGATGTCACCACGCACGCACCGACCCGCCCCGGGCGAACGCGGGACTGGTCGCGCCCTGCGGGACGTCGTCCAGCGGCCGGGCGATCTCCTGCGCCGTCGGACCGACACGCGCCGCGATCGGGTCGAGCAGGCCGAGGTCGAAGCCGTAGACCCGGGCGGCGTTGCCCCCGGCCATCGCCGCGATCTCGTCGGGCGGCAGACCCGCGTAGGCGATGCGGAGGCCTTCGCGGGAGTAGGGGGTGGTGCCTTCGTCGTGCGGGTAGTCGCAGCCCCACATGATCTTGTCGAGACCGATCCGGTCACGCAGCGGCACCTCGTGGGGCCGCATGAAGCTGGCCCCGACGAAACAGTTGTCCCGCCAGACCTCGCTCGGCCCCCGGCCCATCGCGGCGGCGAGCCCGGCACCGAACTTGGACTCGGCCGTCGCCGTCCGCGCCGCCGCCGCGACCAGCCTCCCGTGGTAGTAGTCGAGCATGTCGAGCACGCCCGGGATCCAGCCGGAACCCTGCTCGGTCAGCACCAGGGTGAGGCCGGGGTGGCGGCGGAAGGCACCGCCGAAGATCAGATGCCACAGCGCCCGGTGCGAGAACCAGGTCGTCTCCACCATGAAGACCGCCCGGGCCGCCGGTTCCTCGCCCAGCGGCGGGGACGCCGACCCGCCGTGATGGTTGACGGGCACGCCGAGCTCGTCGCAGACCGCCCAGATCGGGTCGTACGTCTGCGAGTACAGCTCCGGCAGTCCGGAGCCCGGCGGGGTGCCGGGCAGCAGGATCCCGCCGGTGAGACCGGCCTGCCGGGTGCGGCGGATCTCCCGCACCGCCTCGTCGGGGTCGTTCAGCAGGATCTGCGCGACCCCGGCCCGGCGTCCCGGGGCCTCGGCGCAGAAGTCGGCGAGCCATCGGTTGTGGGCGCGCAGTCCTGCCCAGCGCCGCTCGTACTCCTCGCGGGTGGGCGCCGGGGCCATCAGCGAGGCGCTGGGGAAGAACGGCGGGATGGTGTTCGGATAGACGACCTCGGCGACGATGCCGTCCGCCTCCAGTTCCGCGAGCCTGCGCGCCGAGTTCCAGTTGCGGTCGGCCGTGTCGGCGAGCAGGTCCTCGTACGGATTGACGTAGGTGGCGGCCCAGGCGTCGAAGTCGTCGTGGTGGCGTTTCTCCAAGTACGGCTTGTAGTCGAGGAGATCGGCTCCGGCGTGGCAGTCGGCGGAGATGACGGTGTAACGGTCGGCGGGCATCAGGAGACCCCCAGGACCGGGAAGTCGTGGTCGGTCAGCCAGTGCCGGCCCACGTCGCGCGACGCCGCCCAGGAGGCTTCCACGGCCTGCTGGTCGGCGGACTGGCCGAGCTCTGCCGGTGTGGGGCCGATACGCCGGGCAACGGGCTCCAGTTTCGCGGTGTCGAAGCCGAAGACCTCGGCGGCGGCCAGTCCGAGCATCCGGCGGGTCTCCGCGACGGGGATGTCGTGGAAGGTGTTCCGCAGCCACTCGCGTGTCTTCGGCCAGGTGCCCTCGGGATGCGGGAAGTCGCTGCCCCACAGGATGTTGTCGACGCCGATCTCGTACCGCTGGGCGAGTTCGCGGCGCTTGGTGTTGGTGGCGCAGACGAAGACCTGCCGGTCGAGGTACTCGCTGGGTGGGCGGCGCAGTTCGGCGAACGGAGAGAGCTTCTTGCCGCCGTGCGCCCCGAGGTAGAGCCGGTCCATGAACCAGAGCAGGTTCGGCAGCCACCAGCAGCCGGACTCGGCCACGCCGAACCGCAGGCCCGGGTGGCGTTCGAAGACTCCGGACCAGAGCAGGAACCACAGCGGGCGGGCCGGCCACCAGGTGACCTCGGAGACATAGATGCCCAGATGGTCGCCGTACTCGTGGCGCGGTGCCGCGCCGGAGTGGGTGACGAGGGGCATGCCCGTCTCCTCGGCGGCCGCCCAGACCGGGTCGTACCGCCGGTCGTGGTACGGGGCCTTGTCCATCCACATCGAGGGGATCATCAGGGCGCCGAGGCCCGACTCCCTGGCCCGGTGGATCTCGGCGACGACGCGCCCGACCTCGCCCGTGACGGGCAACAGCGCCACCCCGCAGTGCCGTTCGGGGTGTTCGCCGACGAACTCGGCGAGCCACCGGTTGTGGGCCTGGGCCCCGGCCATCCCGAGGTCCGGGTCCTGGTCGCCGCGGAGACCGAGCCCGACACCGAAGGGCGCGGCCGTGCCGCTGTCGACGGCGTCCGCGTCGGGGAAGACCACTTCGGCGGCGATTCCGTCACCGTCGAGTTCCTTGATGCGCTGATCCGAGTCCCAACCTCCCTTCAGGCCCTCCTCGTTGTCGCTGAACCACCGGGCGGCGAAGTCCTCGTTGCGCACGCCGAGGCGTGTCATGTCCTCACGCCGGGCGTCCCGGCCGGCGAGGAACTCGTCGAACGCGCGGTGGAACCGGGCGTCCAGATAGGGCCGGTACCGTTCCGTCGGCAGTCCGGCGTGGCAGTCGGAGGAGATGATCAGGTACGGGTCGTTCCGGTCCGTCATGACACGTCCTCAATCCAGGATGAAGCGCTCGAGGTAGGAGGGGTCGGTCCGGTCGAGCATCGACGCCGACCGGGCGCGGATCTGCCGGTCGCTGTGCTCGCCCGGCGGCAGCATCCAGAAACGGCCGGCGCGGATGCCCTCGACGACGAAAGCGGCGACGTCCTCGACCGGGGTGAAGGCCACGTCCTGCCCGGCCTCCTTCATCGCCGCTTCCCACTGGCCGAGGGTGCGGTACGGGGTCCTGCGGGGCCGCTCCTTCGCATAGCGCGCGGGCCTGTTGCGGTGCGACTCCCACAGTCCGGTACGGAGCATGTGGGGGCCGGGGAAGAGGACGGAGGCGCCGACGCGGGCGTTCTCCGCCTTCAGATGGGCGTACAGCGACTCGGTCATGGTGACGACGGCCGCCTTGGTGACGGCGTAGACGGAAGCGGTCGGCAGCGGGGCGATGCCCCCGTCGCCGGAGGAGGTGTTGACGACGTGGCCGGGCTCGCCGCTCGCGATCATCCGCGGCACGAAGGCCTGGATGCCGTGGAAGACACCCCAGACGTTGACGGCGAAGGCCCACTTCCAGTCGTTGGGCTCGTGCTCCCACATCCGTCCCTCGGCGCCCGATCCGACGCCCGCGTTGTTGCAGAGCACATGGACGGCGCCGAAGGCTTCGTAGGCGGCGTCGGCCAGCGCGAACACCGCCTCGCGGTCGGAGACGTCGACCACCCGGGCGAGCACCTTCGCGCCGTCGCCGGCGAGTTCACCGGCGGCCTCGCGCAGGGCGCTCTCCTCGACGTCGGCGAGGACCACCGCGAGACCCTCGGCGGCGAACCGCCGTGCCATCGCGCGTCCGATGCCACTGGCGGCGCCGGTGACCACGGCGACCTGTCCTTCGGTCAGTCTCATCGGACGCTCCCGGCGGGAGGGCCGTCCAGGATCTGCTGCGGGTCGTCGTAGCGCTGGTGGAGGTAGGGCAGGAACTCCCGCGCGCTCACCCGCCCGGCGACCATGCCCTTCTGGTCGCTGGTCTTCTCGCCGATGGTCAGCTCGACGACGCGGTGTACGGGGAGGTCGGCGACGGGGTCGTACATGGACTCGCGGAGCACCACGTCGCCGGTGAGGCGTTCCAGTCTGCGGACCTTCTCGTGGCGGACGCAGTGCACGAGGACGGGGTCGGCGTCGAACCCCGAACCGTCCACGGCGGGCAGGAACTTGAAGTAGAAGTCGAGCTTCTCGGCCGGCTCCGGCAACGGGAGCGGTCCGGCGACGGCGCCGCGCACTTCCACGAAGGCGATGCCGTGCCGTGCGAGCGCGGCACGGACGACGAGTCCGTCCCGTTCCAGGGTGACGTCGCCCAGCTTCTTCGGCTCCCCGAACACCTCGCGGCCGCCGATCAGCGCGCGTTCATGGGTCATCGGCATGACCAGCGGGTACCAGCCCTCGCGCCCGTCGTGCCGGGCCGATACCGCGACCGAACCGGCGCCGAGCGGATAGCCGGGCAGTTGCACCCGGCTGACGGCGGCCCGTACGAGCGGCCGTTCGGCCGGCACCAGCGGTGGCGGCAGTACGGCGGCCACCGCGTCCGGATCGCTCTCCCACACCGCGACGACGCCCGTCGACCAGATGTCGGGGAGCTTCGTTCCTGCCGCGCGGGCGGCGGAGATCTCCGCCGCCGAGCGCGCGCCGTACCGTACGCGTGTCATGTCGTACCGCCCTTCCTGGGAGTGCCTTTCCGGGGGGTCCGCCGCACAGCGGGCTGTAACACAGTTACACCGGAGCCGATGAAGGGTAAAGAGCCGTGCAGGCACGAGAATTGAGGGCATCATGACCCGTACCGCGCTGACCCGTGACGATGTTCTCGACGCGGCGGCCGCCCTCGTCCGGCAGCTCGGCCCGCAGGCCCTCACCATGCGCAAGCTCGCCGCCGAACTCGGCACGGCCGTCACCTCGATCTACTGGCACGTGGGCAACCGCGAGTCCCTTCTGGACGCGCTGGTGGAGCGCACGGTCCACGAGATGGGAGCGATCCGGCCCGCCGGCCGCACCCCCGCGCAGCGCATCGTCTCGGTCGCCCGCCGCCTCCACCGCGAGCTGCGCGAGCGGCCCCATCTGATCGCGATGGTGCACGAACGCGGCCTCACGGACCGGATGTTCCTGCCCGCACAGCAGGCCCTCGTCCACGAGGTGCACGCGGCCGGGCTGCGCGGCGCCCGCGCCGCGGAGGTGGTGCGCTCCGTGCAGTACCAGGTCGTCGGCTTCGTCCTCGTCGAACGCAACCGCGACCGCGCGCCCGTCCAGTCCCCCGCCCGGGGGGAGCTGTGGGACACCCGTACCGCGGAGCACGACCCGGCGCTGGCGAGGGCGCTCTCGCGGCCGGCGGACCCGGAGAAGCTGTTCGAGACATCGGTACGGGCGTTGGTGAGCGCACTCCTTGAGCCACCGGCGCCACCGGCGCGGACCCGCGCGGCGGACCCGGCCTAGAGCCTCTCGTCCGGGCGGCCCGCACCCGCCGGTGCCATGCGTTCTGGTACACGGTCAGGTGACGCCCGGGCAGGTGTTGTCAGTCCCGGCCCGTATTCTCTGTGACCATGCTCGACGACATCTCGACAGCGGCACCGTGGCCGGCCGCGTATCCCCGGGGATACGCGGTCGTCGACGTGGAGACCACCGGACTCGCCCGCGACGACCGGATAATCTCCGCTGCCGTGTACCGCCTCGATGCCCGGGGTGAAGTCGAGGACCACTGGTACACCCTGGTCAACCCCGAGCGTGACCCGGGACCGGTGTGGATCCACGGGCTGACGAGCGATGTACTCGAAGGCGCCCCGCTGTTCGGGGACATCGCCGCCGACTTCTCCGAACGCCTCGACGGCCGGGTGCTCGTCGCGCACAACGCCATCTTCGACTGGTCGATGATCGCGCGGGAGTACGCCCGCGCGCGGGAGACGGCGCCCACCCGTCAGCGGCTGTGCACCATCGCCCTGGCCAAGGAGCTCCGGCTGCCGCTGCCCAACCACAAACTGGCGTCGCTCGCCGCGCACTTCGGGGTCGTGCAGCAGCGGGCGCACCACGCGCTCGACGACGCGCGGGTGCTGGCCGAGGCCTTCCGGCCGAGTCTGCACACCGCGGCCCGGGACGGGGTGCGGCTGCCGCTGCTCGAATGCCGTCCGCTGACCGAGTGGTCGGACTCCCCCGTCACCCCGCGCATCGGCCATCAGCCGTCGTACGGACAGTCGCCCTACGGGCGGGGCACCTGGCGTCCCGCGCGCCGCCGCCCGGCCTGCCCCTACCCCAACCCCGGACGGTACGAAGCGGACAAGCCCCTCAAGCAGGGCATGCGGGTGGCGTTCTCGGGCGACACCTCGGTGGAGCGCGAACTGCTGGAGGACCGGGCGATCGAGGCGGGACTCCACATCGCCACCAGCGTCTCCCGGCTCACCAGTCTGCTGGTGAGCAACGACCCGGACTCGGCCACCTCCAAGACCGTCAAGGCGAAGTCGTACGGCACCCCGGTGATCGACGAGGCGGCGTTCACCCAGTTGCTGCGGGATGTGGACCCGGCAGACGGGTGATGACCGGGCGTGCCGCCCACGCTTCGGCGACCGGGCCCCGCACCCTGTGGCGCATGGCACGTTGCGAGGTTTGCGGAAACGACTACGGCATGTCCTTCGAGGTGCACGCGCAGGGCGCGGTGCACGTCTTCGACTGCTTCTCCTGCGCCATTCACCGCATGGCGCCCATCTGTGAGCACTGCCGGGTCCAGATCATCGGCCAGGGCGTCGAGGTCGGGGGTCACTGGTACTGCGGCGGGCACTGCGCCCGGGCGGAGGGGCAGGTGGGCATCGTCGACAAGGTGTGAGGTCCGGCGGAGCCGGCCCGGACGGGACCCACCGTCCGGGCGCCGCGCCGCAGCGGGTACGGTCGAAGCCGTGTACCGCTTCCTGTTGTCCCGGCAGTGGGTGATCCTCACCCTCATCGGTCTCGTTCTCATCCCCACGATGGTCGAGCTGGGTTTCTGGCAGTTGCACCGCCATGAACGGCGGGTCGAGCAGAACGCGCTGATCGCCCGGAACCTGGAGGCGAAGCCGGTCCCGGTGACCGAGCTCACCTCCCTCGGGCACACCGTTCCCCGCGCGGACTACTGGCGCCGCGTCACCGCCACCGGCACGTACGACACCGCGCACGAGGTCGTCGTCCGCCGCCGCACCAATGCCGACGAGCGGGTCGGCTTCCACGTCCTGACCCCTCTGGTGCTCGCCGACGGCCGGGCCGTCCTCGTCAACCGCGGCTGGATCCCCACCGCGGCCGACCAGCAGGCCTTCCCGACCGTCCCGCCGGCCGCCAGGGGCACGGTGACGATCACCGGCCGGCTCAAGGCGGACGAGACGACGAAGGACAGCGGCATCAAGGACCTCGCCGGTCTGCCGCCGCGCCAGATCATGCTGATCAACAGCGCGCAGCAGGCGAAGGCGCTGGGCCGGCCGGTGCTCGGCGGCTATCTGGAGCAGTCGGCGCCCGAGCCGGCCGGGAGCAGCCCCGAATTGATCGCCGAACCCGACCACCAGTCGATCGGCGCGCACATGGCGTACGCCGTCCAGTGGTGGCTGTTCACCGCCGGGGTACCCGTCGGCTGGGTGATTCTCGTCCGCAGGGAAATGCGGGACCGGCGGACCGCGGCGGCACGGAGCACGCCGGAGCCGGCGCCCGCGAACGTCTGACGGCCCCTCGGGGGAAGGGCATACCGCCTGCTTAACGGCCGCGCGCTGAGGGAACACGCCACTGCGTGACCCTACGCATCGAGGACTACGCGCTCATCGGCGATCTGCAGACCGCGGCCCTGGTCGGCACGGACGGATCCATCGACTGGCTCTGTCTGCCCCGCTTCGACTCGGCGGCATGCTTCGCCGCCATCCTCGGTGACAAGGACAACGGCCACTGGCGGATCGCTCCCGAGGGCGCGGGCACCTGCACCCGGCGCGGCTACGTCGGGGACTCGCTCGTCCTGGAGACGCTGTGGGAGACGCGCACCGGCACGGTCAAGGTCATCGATTTCATGCCCCAGCGGGACGCCACTCCCGATGTGATGCGCATCGTGGAGTGTGTCAGCGGCCGGGTCGAGGTGACCTCGACGCTGCGGCTGCGCTTCGACTACGGCTCGATCGTGCCGTGGATGCGCCGGGAGGACGGCCACCGGGTCGCGGTCGCGGGGCCGGACTCGGTGTGGCTGCGGAGCGAACCCGAGGTCAAGACGTGGGGCCAGCAGTACAGCACGGTCTCCTCCTTCACGGTCCGCGAGGGCGAGAAGGTGGCCTTCGTGCTCACCTGGCATCCCTCGCACGAGCCGCGGCCCGACCTCGTCGACCCCTACGAGGCACTGGAGTCCTGTGTGTCGGACTGGGAGGAGTGGGCCCACCGGTGCGACATGAAGGGGCCCTACCGCGAGGCCGTCATCCGCTCCATCATCACCCTGAAGGGGCTGACGTACGCGCCGACCGGGGGGATCGCCGCCGCCCCGACCACCTCACTGCCGGAGGAGCTGGGCGGCGTACGCAACTGGGACTACCGCTTCTGCTGGCTGCGTGACTCGACCCTGACCCTGGGCGCGATGATCGCGGCCGGCTACCAGGACGAAGCCGAGGCCTGGCGGGACTGGCTGCTGCGGGCGGTCGCGGGTGACCCGGCCGACCTGCAGATCATGTACGGCCTGTCCGGGGAGCGGCGGCTGCCCGAGACGGAGCTGCCGTGGCTGGCCGGGTACGCGGGCTCCCGTCCGGTGCGCATCGGCAACGCCGCCGTGGACCAGCTCCAGCTCGATGTCTACGGCGAGGTCATCGACTCCCTGTATCTGGCGCGGGAGGCGGGCCTCGCGCCGGAGAAGCACGCGTGGTACCTCCAGCTGAGCCTGCTCGGCTTCCTGGAGTCGAAGTGGCGTGAGCCGGACGAGGGCCTGTGGGAAGTACGGGGTCCGCGCCGTCACTTCGTGCACTCCAAGGTGATGGCGTGGGTGGCGGCGGACCGCGCGGTGCGGACCCTGGAGCAGGACCCGGCGCTGCGCGGTGACGTGTCGCGCTGGCGGGCCATGCGGGACGAGGTGCACCGGGAGGTGTGCGAGAAGGGGTACGACCCGAAGCGGAACACGTTCACGCAGTACTACGGGTCCAAGGAGCTCGACGCCGCGACGCTGCTCATCCCCCAGGTGGGGTTCCTGCCGCCCGAGGACCCGCGGGTGATCGGGACGGTGGACGCGGTCCGCGCCGAACTCGGCACGCAGGGCGGCCTGGTCCGGCGCTACAGCACGGAGGGCCGCACCGTCGACGGGCTGCCGGGCGACGAGGGGGCGTTCCTGGCGTGCTCGTTCTGGCTGGCGAACGCGCTGCGGATGACGGGGCGGGGGAAGGAGGCGCGGGAGCTGTTCGAGCGGCTCCTCTCGCTGCGCAACGACGTGGGGCTGCTGGCCGAGGAGTACGACCCGGTCTCGGAACGGCAGCTGGGGAACTTCCCGCAGGCGTTCAGCCATATCGCTCTGGTGCACACGGCTCTCGCGCTGAGCGCGGACGAGGATGCAGGATAGGCCCATGGATCTTGGACTGAAGGACCGCGTCTACATCGTCACGGGTGCCTCGCGAGGGCTGGGGAACGCGTCCGCGCGTGCGCTGGTCGCCGACGGGGCGAAGGTCGTCATCACCGGGCGCGACGAGAAGACCGTCGCGGACGCCGCGGCCGAGCTCGGCGCGAACGCCGTCGGGGTCTCGGTGGACAACGCCGAGCCGTCGGGCGCGGAGCGCCTGATCGCCGCCGCGCGGGCGCACTTCGGGCGCTTCGACGGGGTGCTGATCAGCGTGGGCGGGCCGCCGCCCGGGTTCGCCGCGGACAATTCCGACGAGCAGTGGCAGTCGGCGTTCGAGTCGGTGTTCCTCGGAGCGGTGCGGATGGCGCGCACCGCCGCGGCGGCGCTCGGCGAGGGCGGCGTCATCGGCTTCGTGCTGTCGGGCTCGGTCCACGAGCCGATCCCCGGCCTGACCATCTCGAACGGGCTGCGCCCGGGGCTCGCGGGCTTCGCGAAGTCCCTCGCCGACGAGCTCGGTCCGCAGGGCATCCGTGTGGTGGGCCTGCTCCCCGCGCGGATCGACACGGACCGGGTGCGGGAGCTGGACGCGCTCTCGGGGGACGCGGACGCGGCCCGCGCGTCGAACGAGTCCCGTATTCCGCTGCGGCGCTACGGCACCCCGGAGGAGTTCGGCCGCACGGCGGCGTTCCTGCTCTCCCCCGCCGCCTCGTATCTCACCGGCATCATGCTCCCGGTGGACGGCGGCGCACGCCACGGCTTCTGACCGCCCGGGCCGACCGATCCGCCGTCAGGACACCCTGCGCGGGGTGTGCTTCGCCGCGCGCAGGTGGGCCTCCGTCGGCAGCGACTCCAGTCCCGCCGACTCGCGCGCGTGGGTGACCGCCTCGTCCGTGAGGCGCGCCAGCGTCTCACGGGGGGACGCATGGGGCTCCAGCAGGAGGCCCACCCGCGTCGCCGGGGCCGTACGGCTGCCCCTGAGCATGATGTGGGCGCGGGCCACCCCGTCCAGGGACTCCGCCTCGCGCTCCAGGACGCCCTCCAGCGCCCGGCCCCGCAGCAGCGCGCCCTCGCCGTCGCCGCTCTCGACCAGGACCTCCGCCAGGCGCTTGCGGCGCAGTTGGGCGATGAAGTGCCACAGCGCCAGGAGCACCAGCAGCGCGAGAACGGCGATGACCACCGGCCACCACCAGCCCTCGTCGCGCCACCGCTCCCGGTCGGCGTCGCTGAGCAGTACGTCGTGCGGTCCGTCCCAGGGCCACCAGGACGGCACCGCGAGGCCCGCCGCGGCCGCGAGCACGCCTCCGCCCAGGCACACGAGCACCAGGCCGGCGAGGCCGATCAGGACCCGGTTGACGATCCGGAGCACGGTGCCTCACCCCTTCTTCGCGGGCGGCCGGCCGACGTGCACGGCCAGGGACGGCGGCTTGGCGAGCCCGAGTTCGGTGATGCCGAAGCCCACCGCGGCGTCCAGGTCCCGGCGTACGTCGTCGAGTTCGCGGAAGTGGGAGCGGGCTCGCACGGACACCTTGCCGCGCCGCATCCGCACCCGTACGGACTGCACCCCGGACACCTCCATCGCCCGGTCGCGCAGCACCAGGGCCGCCGCCTCCCGGTCGAGGCCCGCACGGACGGAGGGGGCCTCGCGCCGCATCGGCAGCAGCCACCGCAGTCCCGGGCTCAGGGCGAGGACCAGGAGCACGAGGCCGAGGAGCACCGCGACGGACGCGGCCACCATCACCCAGGTGTTGTCGGCCTGCCAGGTGGCGAGGCGCTCCGCCGTGACGCGGCGCCACTGCATGCCCGGCCGGCCCGCACGGACGGCGGCGACGTCGTACAGCAGGACGCCCGCCCCGCCGAGCACGACGAGCGCCAGCAGTGCGGCCGGCACCCTGCGCACCGACCAGAAGCGCCCTGCCCTGCCGCCGTCGCCCTCCGCCGGTGCACCGGCGCGGTCGTAGGCCGCCGCCGAGGAGGACTGGTCGAGGTCGAGCACGGGTGCCCCGGGCGGTACCGGCTCACTCATCTGATCCTCCCCTGCCCGGCCGAGCGTGAGTGCACCGAGTGCAGCCGTTCGACGAGCACGGCGACCTCGGGCACGTCCATCCCCGCCAACGCCTTTACCCGCTCCGCGACCCGGCGACGCACGGCTCCGCACTGCGCTCCGATGTCGGAGGGGTAGTCGAGCTCCAGGGTCACCCGCACGCGCGCGATGTCACGGTGCACCGTGACCGAGGCATGCGGCGGACTGCCGCCTTCCGGGACGGCGTGGAGCGCCTCGCGTGCCGCGCGCGCGGCGATCTTCGCCACGACCCGGTCGGCGATGACGGTCGCCCCGCGCTCGCCGGCTGCGACGCTTCCCCCGCCTTCGGGGGCGGGACCGGCGGCCACGGCGGTCACCGGGGCCGGTCGCCGCGCTCGCGACTGCGGAAGAACTCTCCGGGTTCGAGGTCACCCTCGAGGAACCGGCCCACCACAAAGCCGACCGCCCCCAAGGCAGCGACCAGCAGGAACGCGCCGAAACCGCCGAAGTATCCGGCGAAGGCGAGCGCCATGCCGGCGATCAGGCCGACCACAGCCATGCTCATCGTGAGCTCCTCTACTGGATACGTGGCTCGGGCTCGTCGTCCTCTTCATCGGGCAGCTTGACGTCGCCTACCGCGATGTTGACCTCGACGACCTCAAGACCTGTCATCCGCTCGACGGCGGAGATCACGTTCTCGCGGACCGCGCGGGCCACGTCGGCGATGGAGACGCCGTAGTCCACGACGATGTCCAGGTCGAGCGCGGTCTGCACCTCGCCGACCTCGGCCTTGACGCCGCGGCTGGCGCTGGAGCGGCCGCTGCCCGGTACGCGGTCGCGGACGGCGCCGAAGGTACGGGACGCCCCGCTGCCCATCGCGTGCACGCCGATGACATCGCGGGCCGCGAGTCCGGCGATCTTCTCGACGACACCGTCGGCGATGGTGGTGCGTCCACGGGACGCGGGGTCCCCGGAACCACGCTTGGTCGTCGACGGCTTCCTCGGCTCTTCGCCCGAGCCGGACAGATCTCTGCCGGGAGGGTCGGGCCGGTTCCTCGGCGCGGTTTCAGTCATCGCCGTGTGTCCTTTCCGGGCGATTACGGGCTTCGTGTCCACATTAGGACGGGATGCCCGCTTTCGCTCCGGAGATGCGCCAGGTCACGACAGCAACCAGCGCCGACGCGTCACGGTCGAGGTGGGGCCGCACAGGCCAGGATTGCCGGGCGGGCCGGGGAGAGGGCGAGGCCGGCGTCGTACGGGAATCACACGGCGGCCGACTCGCCCACCCGGGGGACGGCCGGCCGCCCGGTGTCAGTCCCCGATACCCGCGAGATCCCGCAGCCGGCGCGCCTGCGCCGCGCGCTCGGCGGTGCGCTGCTCCTCGTAGGAACGGCCGTGGACGCCCTGGAGCAGCGCCTTCGTCTCGATCACGGCGTCGCGCGGGGCGGCGAGCAGTGCGGAGGCCAGGTCGCGCACGGCGCCGTCGAGTTCGTCGCCAGGGACGACAAGGTTGGCCAGCCCGGTGCGCTCGGCCTCCTCGGCGTGCACGAAGCGGCCCGTCGCGCAGATCTCGAGCGCGCGGGCATAGCCGACGAGCGACACCAGGGGGTGCGTGCCGGTGAGGTCGGGGACGAGTCCGAGGCTGGTCTCGCGCATGGCGAACTGCACGTCCTGCGCCACGACCCGCAGATCGCAGGCAAGGGCGAGCTGGAAGCCCGCTCCGATCGCATGGCCCTGAACGGCCGCGATCGTGATGACATCACTACGACGCCACCAGGTGAATGCCTCCTGGTACTCGGCGATGACAGCGTCGAGCTCCGCGTCGGAGCCCCGTGCCAGATCGAGGAAGGACGGCTCACCCTCGAAACCCTCGGGCGTGAACGCCTGCCGGTCGAGACCGGCGGAGAAGGACTTGCCCTCACCGCGCAGCACCACGATCCGTGCAGTGCCCGGCAGTGACCGACCCGCCTGCGCCAACGCCCGCCACAGAGCGGGAGATTGGGCGTTGCGCTTGTCCGGGTTGGTCAGGGTCACCGTGGCAACAGCGTCCTCGACGGTGAGCCGTACGCCGTCCTTGTCGAGCACAGAGTCGAGCGAAGTCATGGGGGCGCCTCCGGTTCAGGTGCAGTCAGGTGCAGATTAGCTAAGCGACTGCACAGTAACCACCCGGTCGGACAACCGACCGACCGGGTGGCCACCGCCTGGAACCGGTGGACCGAAGGAGCCAGGTCGTCAGGCCGAAGCCTTCTTGCCTCGTGTTGCTCCGCCGCGTCCCCGCAGCGTGACTCCGGACTCGCTGAGCATCCGGTGGACGAATCCATAGGAACGGCCGGTCTCTTCGGCCAGCGCCCGGATGCTCGCACCGGAGTCGTACTTCTTCTTCAGGTCTGCCGCGAGCTTGTCGCGCGCGGCGCCGGTAACCCGGCTGCCCTTCTTCAGAGTCTCGGCCACCCGTGCCTCCTCATGGGAAGTGCGCTCTGGACTTCTCATGATCACCCCTTGAGGGCTTCCTGGCCACCCATTCGGCAAGGTCCGTACGACGAGCTTTGCGGTGCGCGGGGCCGTCGCCACGACCGGAGCCCATGATTCCGAGTGTCCGTAGTCGCACGTCAGGCCGATCTTTCCGAAGAACGGCCAGGTCAGAACGGGTGGGCAGGAGCCGGCGCAGGCAGGGACACGGACGGCGGCAATCCGCTCGGCGCCACGCCGCAGTACGAGACGCACTCACTCAGATGATGGATCACGTGTCGGCCGAATGATCCATACGGAGTGGATCAGTGCGCCGCAGACCCCCGGACCGGGGGCCGCGCGGCCCCCGGCGGCGGTCAGGCGAGGGCGACCAGGTCCGCGTAGTCCTTGCCCCACAGGTCCTCGACGCCGTCCGGCAGCAGGATGATCCGCTCCGGCTCCAGCGCCTCGACCGCTCCCTCGTCGTGCGTGACGAGGATGACCGCGCCCTTGTAGGTGCGCAGCGCGCCGAGGATCTCCTCGCGGCTGGCCGGGTCGAGGTTGTTGGTGGGCTCGTCGAGGAGCAGGACGTTGGCCGACGAGACGACGAGGGTGGCCAGCGCGAGACGGGTCTTCTCGCCGCCGGAGAGGACCCCGGCGGGCTTGTCCACGTCGTCCCCGGAGAACAGGAAGGAACCGAGCGTCTTGCGCACCTGGACCAGATCGAGGTCGGGCGCGGAGGAGCGCATGTTCTCCAGGACCGTGCGGTCGGGGTCGAGGGTCTCGTGCTCCTGGGCGTAGTAGCCGAGCTTGAGGCCGTGGCCCGGGGTGACCTCGCCGGTGTCGGGCTTCTCCACCCCGGCCAGCAGCCGCAGCAGCGTGGTCTTGCCCGCACCGTTCAGACCGAGGATGACGACCCGGGAGCCCTTGTCGATCGCCAGGTCGACATCGGTGAAGATCTCCAGCGATCCGTACGACTTCGACAGACCCTCGGCGGTGAGCGGGGTCCTGCCGCAGGGGGCGGGGTCGGGGAAGCGCAGCTTGGCGACCTTGTCGGCCATGCGGACGTCTTCCAGACCCGAGAGCAGGCGCTCGGCGCGCCGGGCCATGTTCTGCGCGGCGACGGTCTTGGTGGCCTTGGCGCGCATCTTGTCGGCCTGGGAGTTGAGCGCGGCGGCCTTCTTCTCGGCGTTCTGGCGTTCGCGCTTGCGGCGCTTCTCGTCCGCCTCGCGCTGCTGCTGGTACAGCTTCCAGCCCATGTTGTAGACGTCGATGTTCGAGCGGTTGGCGTCCAGGTAGAAGACCTTGTTCACGACCGTCTCGACCAGGTCGACGTCGTGGGAGATGACGATGAAGCCGCCGCGGTAGGTCTTCAGGTAGTCGCGCAGCCAGACGATGGAGTCGGCGTCGAGGTGGTTCGTCGGCTCGTCCAGGAGCAGGGTGTCCGCGTCCGAGAACAGGATGCGGGCGAGCTCGACCCGGCGGCGCTGACCACCGGAGAGCGTATGCAGCGGCTGGCCGAGCACCCGGTCGGGGAGCCCGAGCGCGGCGGCGATGGTGGAGGCCTCGGCCTCGGCGGCGTATCCGCCCTTGGTGAGGAACTCCGTCTCCAGGCGCTCGTACTTCTTCATCGCCTTCTCGCGGGTGGCTCCCTGGCCGTTCGCCATCCGGTCCTCGTTCTCGCGCATCTTCTTCAGCACGGAGTCGAGGTCGCGGGCGGAGAGGATCCGGTCGCGGGCGAGAGTGTCGAGGTCGCCGGTGCGCGGGTCCTGCGGGAGGTATCCGACCTCGCCGGAGCGGGTGATGGTGCCGGCCGCGGGGATGCCCTCACCCGCGAGGCACTTGGTGAGCGTGGTCTTGCCGGCGCCGTTGCGGCCGACCAGGCCGATGCGGTCGCCCTTGGCGATACGGAAGGAAGCGGACTCGATGAGTACGCGCGCGCCGGCGCGCAACTCGATGCCGGAAGCGGTGATCACGGACAGACTCCAGGGCGGGTGGACGGCGGAAGGGACGGTCGCGGAAGCTTCGACGCCGTCTAATGCGCAAGGAGAATGGCCATGGAGGCCAGTCTAACCGGGCGGTGCAAGTGGTTTTGCCGCTGCTGGGGCGGGGCGACGGCCCCCGGGGAGGCCCGGCCGGGCCCACGCGGACGCGATCGCGGCAAAAGGGGCGAGTCGCCACGGAATGATCAATACTCGGCGCCAGGTGGCGCCGGCGGCGGGCCGGCGCCACGCCCGCGCAGCCGAGGGTGGTGGCTCATGCAGTTCGACGACGACGCCGATCTGGACACGTCCGAGGTCCGGGACGTGCGGGGCAGCCGTGTCCCCGGCGGCAGGGCGACCATCGGCGGCGGCATCGCGGGACTCATCGCGCTGATCCTCGGACTGTTCTTCGGCGTCGGACCCGAACAGCTCGGCCTCTCCTCGGGCGACACCGCCCCGGCCCCGACGGCCTCCACCCAGGCCGAGGTCGATCAGGCGTGCCGGCGGGGGTCGGACGCCAACACCCGCGAGGACTGCCGGATCGTCGCTGTGGTCAACAGCGTGCAGGACTACTGGCGTGCGGAGTTCCCGCGACGGCAGGGGCGCTACAGCGACGCCCGCACCGTGATGTTCGCCGGGCAGGTGGGCACCGCCTGCGGGGCCGCGACCGCGGCGGTGGGGCCCTTCTACTGCCCCGCCGACCGGCAGGTCTATCTGGATCTCGGCTTCTTCGACGATCTGCGGACGAAGTTCGGGTCGACCGGCGGACCGTTCGCCCAGGCCTATGTGGTCGCCCATGAGTACGGCCACCATGTGCAGAACCTGATGGGCACCCTCCAGCGCGCCCAGGACAGCCGGCAGGGCGCGAACAGCAACGCGGTGCGGGTGGAGCTCCAGGCCGACTGCTACGCGGGCGTCTGGGCGCACCACGCCACGACCACTCCCGACGAGCGGACCGGCAGGCCGCTGCTGACGACGCTGACGGACGCCGACATCAGGGACGGCCTGGACGCGGCGGCCGCGGTCGGCGACGACCGGATCCAGGAGAGGTTCCAGGGCCGCGTCACCCCCGAGTCCTGGACGCACGGCTCGGCGGCGCAGCGCCAGCAGTGGTTCTACACGGGCTACCGGACCGGCGACATGGCGCGCTGCAACACCTTCGCCTGACGGCCCTGGCGGGGCTCCGGGCGTTGTCGGTGGCCGGTGCCAGACTGAGACCCAGATCACATCCCCACCGTCGAGCATGAAGGAGTGATCGGAATGGCACAGTCACCGAGCATCAGTCCGACCCTGGTCTATGCGGACGCCAAGGCCGCGATCAAGCAGCTCACCGAGGCCTTCGGCTTCACCGAGCACGCGGTGTACGAGGACGAGGACGGCCGGGTGGTCCATGCCGAGCTGATGTACGGCAACGGCATGGTGATGCTGGGCAGCAAGGGCACCGGCGGCGAGTTCGCCAAGCTGATGACGGACGCCGGGCCCGCGGGTGTCTTCGTCCATGTCGACGATGTCGACGCGCACCACGGCAAGGCCGTGGAGCACGGGGTGGACGTGGTGATGCCGCCGACCGATCAGGACTACGGGGCGCGGGACTACATGGCGCGCGACATCGAGGGCAATGTGTGGAGCTTCGGCACATACGCACCGGGGACGGCATAACCGGAGGAGCCGGGTCCGGCCCCTCCGGGGATGACGGGACAGCCCTCAGGCGCCGCCGGTGTGCACCTGGAACGCGGCCCTGCGCACGGCCTTGGCGAGTGCCGGGTCCGGATGCGCGGCCGCGAGTGCGACCAGGACCTGGACCGTGCGGGGGTGGCCGCCGGCCCGGACCTCGTCCAGGAGCGCAGGGACGGTGCCCTGGACCGCCGAGTCGAGGTGGCGCAGCAGGAGTTGGGGCTCACCGTGGTCGGCGACGGCCGCCGCGGTGTCCACCCAGAGCCAGGTGGCTTCCTCCCGGGTGAGGACCTCGGCGGCGTCCTCGGGGTCGGCCCCGTCGTACTCCGCGAGCCACAGCAGCGCGTAGGGGCGCAGGGAGGGCTCGTGCGCGGCGGCACGGACCTCGCCCTCGGCGGGGGCGCCGACGACGCGCAGCGCCTCGAAGGCGAGTCCGCGCAGCAGGGCGTCCTCGCCGCGGGCGACGCCGAGCAGTTCGGCGACGGCGCTGGAGACCGTACGGGCGGCCAGCCAGGCGCGGTACTCGGCGCGGGCCGGACCCGGGGTGAGACGGGCGCAGCCGCGGAGCATGTCCTCGGCCGACTGCTCGATGTTGCCGGCGGGGCTCTGGGCGGCGACACAGATCTGTTCGAGCTTGACCCACACCGCCCAGTTGCCGAGCGGGGTGAGCGTCGCGGAGCTGCCCGCGTCGAGCGTCAGGGCGCCGACGGCGGACAGACCCTCCAGGGCCCAGTCGAGCAGCGGAGGCAGCGGGGCGTCCGAGGCGGCGGGGACGGGCTGCTCCTGAAGGCCGTACGGCACCTCGCAGCGCTCCTCGCGCAGTTCGGCGACGCGCTGCTCCAGCAGGTCGAGCAGCGCGGGCACCAGGACCGGGCCGGCGGAGAGCTGGAGGAGCGAGAGCAGTTGGGGCACGGCCTCGACGACCTCGGCCACCGCGGTGGGGGCGACGTCGGCGGGGGCCGGGTGGATCAGCGACCAGGCGTCGAAGAGGGCGACCCAGCCCCGCAGTACGGCCATGTCGTCGCGGTCCCAGGCGCGCAGACGCCAGCCGGGGCGTGCGGTGTCGCCGTGCAGTTCGACCAGACCGGCGAGACGGGCCCGGTCCCAGCCGGTGCGGACCTGGAGCGGTGTCAACTCCAGTGCGGCGGCGGCCCGTTCCTGCGCCCGGTCGGCGAGCGGAGCGGTGCTGGGGTCCCTTTCGACGGCCGCCCAGCGGGCGATGCGGACGGCGTCCGCGAGGACCGCCCGCGCCTGACGGGCGAGCTCCGCGGGCGGGGGTGTGCCCTCGGGGGGCCTCGGTGCCGGCCGGGTGCGCCGGGTCGTCACGGCCCGTCGTGCGGCGGCCAGTGACCGCGGGCGGACAAGACGGAGTCTGGAGTTGCGCGCCAATTGCTCATCAGGCTTTCGGGACGTCACAGGGAGCAGTGTTCCCGCTGTATGCCCGAAAGCCCAAACGGAACCTGGTGGGCCGCCTACAGAAGGGGGGTGAGGAAGCGGCGCAGCGCCTCTTCGTAGTGGGCCGGGCCGGCGTTCCACATGGCCGCGTGAGGGGCCTCGCGGACCGTCTGGAGGCTGACCAGATCGGGGCGGGCGGCCGCGAGGTCGCGGGAGCGCTGCCAGGGCGCGAGCGTGTCGTCGGGGCCGTGGAAGATCAGGGTGGGCGCCGTCAGGGCGCCGGGGTCGGCGACGTCCCGCAGCCGGTCGCCGTACAGGCCCGTCCTGCCCTGCGCGGCCCGGACGGCCAGGGGCAGCAGGACGGCGGGGGTGCGGCGGGCGGAGGCCAGACCGCGCAGGGTGGCTTCCCAGTCGAGGACCGGTGAGTCGAGGACGAGGCCGCTGATCCGGTCGCGCAGACCGGAGTTGGCGGCTGCGTACAGGGCCATGGAGGCACCGGTGGACCAGCCGTGGACGACGATCTGGTCGGCGCCGTGGCGTACGGCGAAGCGGATGGCGGCGTCGAGGTCGCGCCATTCCGAGTCGCCGAGGTGGTTGAGGCCGTCGGGGGACCTGGGCGCGTCGGGGTCACCGCGGTAGCCGAGCCCGAGCACCGGGCAGCGCTGGCTCCGGAGGAACGGCAGCAGATTCAGGGGGTGTTCGCGGGTGGTGCCGAGACCGTGCACGGCGATCACCCAGGTGCCGCGGATGCCCGGCACGAACCAGGCGGGCAGCGGGCCGAGTTCGCCGGGGATGCTGACCTCGGAGCAGTCGATGTCGAGCGCCTCCCGCGGACTGCCGTGGTACAGCTGCGGCGTCATCCGGACCCGGGTGCCCGGACCGAGGGTGCCGAGGACGACGCGCTCCAGACGGCGCACGAGCGTGTCGGCCGCATGCGGCACGTCGTCCAGCACCGGGCCGACGATGGCGTGGATGCCGGGGCCGACGAGCCCGTATCTGCCGGGGCGCCGCGAGGCCAGGCTGCGCGTGAGCGTGACCCGGCCGGCGGCCACGGCGTGCACGGTGAGCTTCGGCTCTCCGGGCAGCGGGCGGCCGGGCGGCGCCTTGAGCGCGGCGTCGCTGGCGTAGCGGCCGGCCGCGAACGCGGCCGCGCCGGCACCTATCAGAGTGGTGACGGCCGCTGCCGTCGCTGTAGCCGGGCGCACTGCTCCAGTGTCGGTACCGGCGGGCCGCCCTGCCAGTGGACGGACGCCACCGGTGTCAGCGGCCCTGGCCGTAGCCCCGGAGTTTCTCCCCGACCTCGGCCAGCTGGGCGCCGGAGAGCAGGGTGGGAGTGCGGCCGGGCACCGAGGACGCGGTCAGCCAGAGCCGGCACATCCACTCCAGCTGGGCGGTGCGGTCGTACGCCTGGTCGAGGGTGTCGCCGTAGGCGACGGTGCCGTGGTTCTGGAGCAGGCAGGCCGTGCGGTCCTCCAGGGCCGCCCGCATGGCCGCGGCCAGCTCGTCCGAGCCGTAGAGGGCGTAGGGGGCGACGCGTACGGGTCCGCCCAGCGCCGCCGTCATGTAGTGGATCGGCGGCAGCGTGGGGACGAGGGTGGAGACGGCCGTGGCGTGCACGGCGTGGGTGTGCACCACGGCCCTCGCCGGGGTGCCTCGGTAGACCTCCAGATGCAGCGGCAGCTCGCTGGTGGGCTTGAGGTCGCCGAGCACCTGGTGGCCGTCGAGGTCGACGGCGACGGTGTCCTCGGGGGTGAGCCGGTCGTAGGGCACTCCGCTCGGGGTGACCAGGACGAGGTCGCCGGCCCGTACCGAGACATTGCCCGATGTGCCGACGACCAGGCCTTCCGCCGCCGTCCTGCGGGCCGTGGCCACGAGGTCGCGCCATGCCCGGTCGATGGTCTCCTGCCGCTCCGCATCGGTCATGCGGCGATCCTGCCAGGCCGCCGCGGGGGCAGAGAGGCCGGGCGTGACGCAGATCACGGAATCGAAGATCGGAGCCGCGGAGAGGCCTGTTTGCGGCACCGACCGAAAGCGGAGTCACAGACCCTCACTTGGAGACACCACAAAGCCCGTCCCAGTTCATCTTCCGTTCACTCAGGTTTCCTAGGTTCCACTGGCCACTGACGTCCATAGATTGCCTGGGTAAATGGAACACATCACGCTGCTGCTCGCGATCGTGATCGTGACGGCTCTCGTGTTCGATTTCACGAACGGTTTCCACGACACCGCCAATGCGATGGCGACGACCATCTCGACCGGAGCCCTGAAGCCCAAGACCGCGGTGGCCATGTCCGCCGTGCTCAACCTCGTCGGCGCGTTCCTGTCCGTGGAGGTCGCCAAGACGATCTCCAGCGGCATCGTCACCGAGTCAGGCATCACCCCAGAAGTCATCTTCGCGGCGCTCGTCGGCGCCATCCTCTGGAATCTGCTCACCTGGCTGATCGGCCTGCCCTCCAGCTCCTCGCACGCCCTGATGGGCGGACTGGTCGGCGCCACGATCGCCTCGGTCGGCGTCAGCGGCGTCAACGGCGGCACCGTCGTCACCAAGGTGCTGATCCCCGCGATCGCGGCGCCCCTGGTCGCGGGCATCGCCGCCTACCTCGCCTCCCGGCTGACCTACAGGATCAACCGGAACACCGACGAGAAGACCACCGCCAAGGGCTACCGCGCCGGTCAGATCGCCTCGGCGGGCCTCGTCTCGCTGGCCCACGGCACCAACGACGCCCAGAAGACGATGGGCATCATCACGCTGGCCCTGGTCGCCGGTGGCGTCCTCTCCCCCGGGTCCAACCCCCCGATGTGGGTCATCCTCTCCGCCGGTATCGCGATCGCGCTCGGCACCTACCTGGGCGGCTGGCGCATCATCCGCACCATGGGCAAGGGCCTCACCGACCTCCAGCCGCAGCAGGGCTTCGCCGCCCAGACCAGCGCGGCCAGCGTCATCCTCGCCTCCTCCAACCTCGGCTTCTCGCTGTCGACCACGCACTCCTGCTCCGGCGCGGTGATGGGCGCGGGCCTCGGCCGCAAGGGCGGCGTGGTCCGCTGGTCCACCGCCACCCGGATGTTCGTCGCCTGGGGTCTGACCCTGCCGGCGGCCGCACTGGTGGCGGCGGGCTCGGAGCTCGTCACACGTCAGGGCGACTGGGGCGTGGCAGCCGTCGTGGTCTTCCTGATCGGCTCCTGCGCCGCGATCTGGCTGGTCTCCCGCCGTCAGGTGGTCGACCACACCAACGTCAACGACACGAGCGTGGACGGCGAGCCCGCGGGTGTCGTGACCGCCGCCATCGCGGCCGTCACCCCGCCGCCGGCCGGCACCCCGGCCCCGGCCCAGGACATCCAGACGACCATCCCGGCTCCGGCCCCCGAATCCGAGCCGGCCCGCACGGCCGCGGTGTAAGGACAGAAACAGCATGAGCATCGACTGGGCAGCTCTCGGCTCCGTCTTCGGCGTGAGCCTCGTCGCCACCGTGGCCCTGGTGGGTCTGTTCACCCTGGGCGTGGTGGGACTGAGCAAGCAGGAATCGGCGTCCGCGCAGGGAGGCTCGGCGGTCCTGGCACGCACCGGCGCCTATGTGTGCTTCGCGCTCTGCGCGGCAGCGGTGACGTACGGGATCTACCTCATCGTCAGCTGACGCCACAGCGTCAACACGCGCATCGAGAGCCGGGCCGGGCACCCTTTGGGGTGACCGGCCCGGCTTTCGGGTGTGGGGCTCAGCACACTGTCCCGTCGCAGGTCAAAGGCAAGTTGACGCCGTTCGGGCGGCATGGTGGACTGCCGGGGCCATCTACGGCGGCAGCAGAGGAAGCCGGTGCAAATCCGGCGCGGTCCCGCCACTGTCACCGGGGAGCAGTCCCCGGAAGCCAGGAACTCTCACCGCCGTTCACGTCGAACCAGGGCGCGGACACCCTGAGTGAGGACATATCGCCATGCCCGGCTGCGGTTCCGTTCCTGCTGTGAGTACGGCCCTGAGTTCACGGTTGCACCGAGGCGAGATCCCGGCCTGAACCCATGCGTGCCGACCGAGTGTTCGTGTACGGCTCCATCGCCGGCCTGACCTGCGACCTGCTTCTCGGTGATCCCCGCCGGGGACATCCGGTCGCCGCGTTCGGGCGGGCCGCCGGGGCCGTCGAGCGTGTGTTGTGGCGTGACCACCGCGGCTGGGGTGCGCTGCACTCCCTGCTGTGCGCCGGGGGTGCGGCCGCCGCCGCGGCCCTCGTCGCGCGCGGCGCGCGGGGCAGTTCCGCCGCGTCCGTCGCCCTGACCGCGGCCGCCACCTGGTCGGTCGTCGGGGGCACATCGCTGGGGCGCGAGGCCCGGGCCATCGGCGGGGCGCTCGCCGCCGGTGATGCGGAGCTCGCCCGGGAGCGGCTGCCGCATCTGTGCGGCCGCGATCCGCAGAGCCTGGACGAGCAGCAGATCGCGCGGGCCGTCGTCGAGTCCGTCGCCGAGAACACCTCCGACGCCGTGGTCGGCGCCCTGGTGTGGGGTGCCGTGGCGGGCGTGCCCGGTCTGGTGGGCTTCCGGGCGGTCAACACCCTGGACGCGATGGTCGGGCATCTCTCGCCCCGGTACCGGAAGTTCGGCTGGGCCTCGGCACGGCTGGACGATGTGGCCGGCTGGCCCGGGGCCCGGCTCACGGCCGGACTCGCGGCGCTCGCGGGCGCGGACGGCCGGGGGGCCGTCCGCGCCTGGCGGGCCGACGCGGGCCGGCACCCCAGTCCCAACGCCGGGCCCGTGGAGGCCTCGTTCGCGGGGGCGCTCGGTGTCCGGCTCGGCGGAACGCTCTCGTACGGCGGGCGGGTCGAGCACCGGCCGGTCCTCAACGCCGAAGGGCGTGCCGTGGAGTTCGGCGACATCGAACGCGCCGTGCGGCTCTCCCGCCGCATCGGCTTTCTGACGCTGGCGGTCTGCGCCGCGGGCCGCGTCACGGGTCACGCACTGCGCGCCCGGCGCGCACGAAGGAGGCGGGGATGAGCCGGCGCAAGGGCGGCGGGCTGCTGGTCGCGGGCACCACGTCCGACGCGGGCAAGAGCGTCGTCACGGCCGGGATCTGCCGGTGGCTCGTACGACAGGGCGTGAAGGTCGCCCCCTTCAAGGGGCAGAACATGTCCCTCAACTCGTTCGTGACCCGTGAGGGCGCCGAGATCGGCCGCGCGCAGGCCATGCAGGCGCAGGCCGCGCGGGTGGAGCCGAGCGCCCTGATGAACCCGGTCCTGCTCAAGCCGGGCAGCGACCGCTCCAGCCAGGTCGTGCTGATGGGCAAGCCGGTCGGCGAGCTCAGCGCCCGCGGCTACCACGGGGGCCGGCAGGAGGCCCTCCTCGGCACCGTCGTGGAGTGCCTGGAGGAGCTGCGGGGCACGTATGAAGCCGTGATCTGCGAGGGGGCGGGCAGTCCGGCCGAGATCAATCTGCGGCGTACGGACATCGTGAACATGGGCATCGCCCGGGCCGCACGGCTTCCGGTGCTGGTGGTCGGGGACATCGACCGCGGTGGGGTGTTCGCCTCCTTCTTCGGTACGACGGCACTGCTGAGCGCGGCCGACCAGGAGCTGATCGCGGGCTATCTGGTCAACAAGTTCCGCGGGGACGTGTCCCTGCTGGAGCCCGGTCTCGACATGCTGCACGGCCTCACCGGACGGCGGACGTACGGCGTTCTGCCCTACGCGCACGGGCTCGGCATCGACGAGGAGGACGGGCTGCGGGTCTCGATGCGCGGCACGGTGCGGGAGTCGGTGCTCGCCCCGCCCGTCGGCGAGGACGTGCTGCGCGTCGCGGTCTGCGCCGTACCGCTGATGTCCAACTTCACCGACGTCGACGCGCTGGCGGCCGAACCGGGCGTCGTCGTGCGGTTCGTGGACCGCGCGGAGGAACTCGTCGACGCCGACCTGGTGATCGTGCCGGGCACCCGGGGCACGGTCAGGGCGCTGGACTGGCTCAGACAACGGGGGCTCGCGGACGCCCTCGTACGGCGGGCCGCCGAGGGCCGGCCGGTGCTGGGCATCTGCGGCGGCTTCCAGATGCTCGCCGAGCACATCGACGACGAGGTCGAGTCGCGTGCCGGAGCCGTCGACGGGCTCGGACTGCTGCCCGTCCGGGTGCGGTTCGCGGCCGAGAAGACCCTCGCCCGCCCGGTCGGCGAGGCACTGGGCGAGCCGGTCGAGGGCTACGAGATCCACCACGGCGTCGCCGACGTACTCGGCGGCGACGCCTTCCTGGACGGCTGCCGGGTCGGCGCGGTCCGGGGCACCCACTGGCACGGCTCGCTGGAGAGCGACGGCTTCCGCCGTGCCTTCCTGCGCGAAGTGGCCCGGGAGGCGGGGCGCCGCTTCGTCCCCGCACCGGACACCTGCTTCGCCGCGCTGCGCGAGGAACAGCTCGACCGCCTCGGCGATCTGATCGAGGAACACACGGACACGGGTGCGCTGCTCCACCTCATCGAGTCGGGCGCACCGGCAGGACTTCCCTTCATCGCACCTGGAGCGCCATGAGCACCGAGACCACCGTGCTGTTGCTGTCCACCGCCGACACGGACCTGCTGGCGGCCCGGGCATCCGGCGCGCCGTACCGGATCGGGAACCCGACCCGTATCGACGTGGCCGAGGAGCTGCCCGCCCTGCTGGAGGGCGTCTCCGTCGTCGTCGTACGGCTGCTGGGCGGCCGGCGTGCCTGGGAGGACGGGCTCGCGGCGCTCAAGGCGTCCGGCCTGCCGACCGTGCTGCTGGGCGGCGAGAGCGTGCCCGACGCGGAGTTGATGGCCGAGTCGACCGTGCACGCGGGGACGGTCGCGGAGGCTCTGCGGTATCTCGTCGAGGGCGGTCCCGCGAACCTCGTCCAGCTGGCCCGTTTCCTGACGGAGGACGTGCTGCCGGCCGGTCAGGGCCGCGCCACGGACACATCGGGCAGGCACAGCGCCGAGCCGCGGAAGATGCCCGAGTGGGGTCTGCACGGCGACCGCGCTCTCGTCGAGGGCAGGCCGACGGTCGGCGTGCTCTTCTACCGCGCCCACGAACTGTCCGGGAACACCGGTTTCGTCGACACGCTCTGCGACCGGATCGAGGCGCGCGGCGCCAACGCGCTGCCCGTGTACTGCGGTTCACTGCGGGGGGCGGACGCGGAGCTGTACGAACTGCTCGGCCGCGCGGACGCCCTGGTCGCGACCGTGCTCGCGGCCGGCGGCACGCGCGCCAGTGACGCCAGTGCGGGCGGGGACGACGAGGCCTGGGACATCGGGGCGCTCGCCGACCTCGACGTTCCCGTGCTCCAGGGACTGTGCCTGACCTCGTCCCGCGCCGCCTGGGAGGAGTCGGACGCGGCCCTGTCCCCGATGGACGCCGCGATGCAGGTGGCGATCCCCGAGTTCGACGGCCGGCTCATCACCGTGCCGTTCTCCTTCAAGGAGCAGGGGCCCGACGACGTACCGGTGTACGTCGCCGACCCCGAGCGGGCCGCGCGGGTCGCCGGAATCGCCGTGCGCCACGCGCGGTTGAAGCACAAGCCGAACGCCGAGAAGAAGCTCGCGGTCGTCTTCACCGCCTATCCGACGAAGCACTCCCGGGTCGGCAACGCCGTCGGCCTCGACACGCCCGCCTCCGCGGTGCGGGTCCTGGACGCCCTCAAGGACGCCGGCTACCGGGTCGACGGCCACCCCGACAACGGGGACGAGCTGATCCACCGGCTCATCAACGCCGGTGGCCACGACGTGGAGTGGCTGACCGAGGAGCAGCTGGCCGCCGCCCCGGCGCGGGTGCCGCTCGCGGACTACCGCAGCTGGTTCGACAAACTGGAGCCCTCGCTGCGCGAGAGCATGCTGGAGCACTGGGGCGAGCCGCCCGGCTCGCTGTACGTGGACGGCGACGACATCGTGCTGGCGTCCCTGCAGTTCGGGAACGTCGTCGTGATGATCCAGCCGCCGCGCGGCTTCGGCGAGAACCCGATCGCGATCTACCACGACCCGGACATGCCGCCCTCGCACCACTACATGGCGGCCTACCGGTGGCTGGAGGAGTCGTTCGGCGCCGACGCGGTCGTGCACATGGGCAAGCACGGCACCATGGAGTGGCTGCCGGGCAAGGGGCTGGGGCTCTCCGCGGGCTGCGGCCCCGACGCGGTGCTCGGTGAACTGCCGCTCGTCTACCCCTTCATCGTCAACGACCCCGGCGAGGGCACCCAGGCCAAGCGCCGCGGTCACGCGACCGTCGTGGACCATCTGGTGCCGCCGATGGCGCGCGCCGACACCTACGGCGACCTGGCCAAACTGGAGCAGCTGCTCGACGAGTACGCGCTCGTCAGCGATCTCGACCCGACGAAGGCCCCGGCGGTACGGGCGCAGATCTGGACGCTGGTGAAGGCCGCCGAGCTGCACCACGACCTGCATGTCGACGAGCAGCCCGGCGACGACGACTTCGACTCGTTCGTCATGCACATCGACGGCTATCTGTGCGAGATCAAGGACGTCCAGATCCGCGACGGCCTGCACATCCTGGGCGGCGGCCCCGAGGCGGAGGCGCGGGTCAACCTCGTCCTGGCCGTGCTGCGCGCCTCCCAGGTGTGGGGCGGCAACGCCAACGCCCTGCCAGGGCTGCGGGCCGCCATCGCCGAGCACTTCGGGCTGGTGGAGAAGGAACTGCTGGGCGAGCCCGGCGCGCCCGTGAAGGTGCCCGTCGAGCTCACCGAGCTGGTCGAGGGACCGGCCAGGACGGGCGCGGACGCGATCGACCTGCTGGAGCAGCTGTGCCGGCGGCTCGCGGAGGGCATGGAGGCGCGCGGCTGGGAGATCGCGGACGCCGCCGGGCTGGTGCGCGAGGTGCTGGGCACCGAACTGCCCGAGGCGGTGGCCGTACTGGGGTTCGCCTGTACGGAGGTCGTGCCGCGGCTCGCCCGGACGACGGACGAGATCGGCAACATCCTGCGGGCGCTGAACGGCGGCTATGTCCCGGCGGGCCCGTCCGGCTCCCCGACGCGCGGCCTGGTCAATGTGCTGCCGACGGGGCGGAACTTCTACTCGGTCGACCCCAAGGCCATCCCCTCGCGGCTGTCCTGGGAGGTCGGCCAGTCGCTCGCCGACTCGCTGGTGGCCCGCTATCTGGCGGACACCGGCGACTACCCGCGGTCCGTCGGCCTGACGGTCTGGGGCACGTCCGCGATGCGCACCCAGGGCGACGACATCGCCGAGATCCTCGCGCTGCTGGGCTGCCGCCCGGTGTGGGACGACGCCTCCCGCCGAGTGACCGGCTTCGACGTCGTGCCGCTCGAAGAGCTGGGCCGGCCGCGCATCGATGTGACCGTGCGCATCTCCGGCTTCTTCCGGGACGCGTTCCCGCACGTGGTGGGGCTCATCGACGACGCGGTGCGGACGGTGGCCGAGCTCGACGAGCCGGCCGAGGCCAACTTCGTACGGGCGCACGCCGACGAGGACACGGCCGCGCACGGCGACCGGCGGCGCGCGACCGCTCGTATCTTCGGCTCGAAGCCGGGCGCGTACGGCGCGGGTCTGCTGCCCCTGATCGACGCGCGCAACTGGCGCAGCGACGCCGACCTGGCCGAGGTGTACGCGGTGTGGGGCGGCTACGCCTACGGGCGCGAGCTCGACGGCCGTGCGGCGCGCGGTGACATGGAGACCGCGTTCCGCCGGATCGCGGTCGCCGCGAAGAACGTCGACACCCGCGAGCACGACCTCGTCGACGCGGACGACTACTTCCAGTACCACGGCGGCATGGTGGCGATGGTGCGCCATCTGACGGGCACCTCGCCCGAGGCGTACGTCGGCGACTCGGCCACCCCGGACCAGGTGAAGACCCGGACGCTGGGCGAGGAGACGCACCGCGTGTTCCGGGCGCGGGTGGTCAACCCGCGCTGGATGGCGGCGATGCGGCGCCATGGCTACAAGGGCGCCTTCGAGATGGCCGCGACGGTGGACTACCTGTTCGGGTACGACGCCACGGCCGGGGTCGTCGACGACTGGATGTACGAGAAGTTGTCGGCGGAGTACGTCTTCGACCCGGAGAACCGCGAGTTCATGCAGAAGTCCAACCCCTGGGCGCTGCGCGGGATCTCGGAGCGGCTGCTGGAGGCGGCCGAGCGCGGGCTGTGGGCGGAGCCGGACGCGGAGACGCTGGAGCGGCTGCGCGCGACGTACCTGGAGCTCGAGGGCCAGTTGGAGGGCGACGAGTGAACGGCTGCGCCACCGCCCCTGACACCGCACCTCCGTCGAGGCCGAAGACCACCGAGGAGCTTGTATGAGTACCCCGTTCCCCTTCACCGCCGTGGTCGGGCAGGACGACCTGCGTCTGGCGCTGCTGCTCAACGCGGTGTCCCCGCAGGTCGGCGGCGTGCTGGTGCGGGGCGAGAAGGGCACCGCCAAGTCCACCGCGGTACGCGCCCTGTCCGCCCTGATGCCCGAGGTGGACGTCGTCTCCGGGTGCCGGTTCTCCTGCGATCCTGCGGCCCCCGACCCGGCGTGCCCGGACGGGCCGCACGAGGCGGGCGGCGCCGGATCCCGGCCGGCCAGGATGGTCGAACTGCCCGTCGGGGCGTCCGAGGACCGGCTCGTCGGCGCGCTCGACATCGAGCGGGCGCTTGCCGAGGGCGTGAAGGCCTTCGAGCCCGGCCTCCTCGCGGACGCGCATCGCGGCATTCTCTACGTCGACGAAGTCAACCTGCTGCACGACCACTTGGTCGATCTGCTGCTGGACGCGGCGGCGATGGGTGCCTCGTACGTCGAGCGCGAGGGCGTCTCGGTGCGGCACGCCGCGCGCTTCCTGCTCGTCGGGACCATGAACCCCGAAGAGGGCGAGCTGCGGCCGCAGTTGCTGGACCGCTTCGGGCTCACCGTCGAGGTCGCCGCGTCGCGCGAGCCGGACCAGCGTGTCGAGGTGGTGCGTCGGCGCCTGGCGTACGACGACGATCCGGCCGGCTTCGCGGCACGGTGGGCCGACGAGGAGACCTCGCTGCGTGCCCGGATCGTGGCCGCGCGGGCGCTCCTGCCCTCGGTCCGTCTCGGAGACGCGGCGCTGCGGCAGATCGCGGCCACCTGCGCGGCGTTCGAGGTGGACGGTATGCGCGCCGACATCGTGATGGCCCGCACGGCGACCGCGCTGGCCGCCTGGGCCGGGCGCACCGACGTCCTGGCGGAGGACGTACGGCAGGCCGCTCTGCTGGCACTCCCCCACCGGCGGCGGCGCAATCCGTTCGACGCGCCCGGTCTCGACGAGGACAAACTCGACGACACGCTCCAGGAGTTCGGCGGCGACGACCGGAGCGAGGCCGAGCGGGGCGAGGACGACGACCCCGATCCCGACCCGGACGGAGGGGGCGGTGGCCGGCCTCCGCAGGACGGGCCCGACGACGCGCCGTCGCCGGGGGACGCATCGTCGGAGGACTCACCCGCGCGCGAGGAGCAGGCCGAGGAGGGCCGGCCCCGGTCGTCGGGCGGCGGCGAGCAGCAGCCGGTCCACGCCGGGGAGCCGTTCCGTACCAAGGCGTTGAGCGTGCCCGGGATCGGCGAGGGCGCGGCGGGCCGCAGGTCGCGCGCCCGGACCGAGCACGGCCGGACGACCGGCGCCCGGCGGCCCCGTGGCGCCCTCACCAAGCTGCATCTGGCGGCGACGGTGCAGGCCGCGGCCCCGCACCAGCGGGCACGGGGGCGCAGCGGTCGCGGTCTGGTGGTCCGCCGCGACGATCTGCGGCAGGCGACCCGGGAGGGACGCGAGGGCAACCTCGTCCTGTTCGTGGTCGACGCTTCGGGGTCGATGGCGGCGCGGCAGCGGATGACCGCGGTCAAGGGCGCGGTGCTGTCGCTGCTGCTGGACGCCTACCAGCGGCGGGACAAGGTCGGTCTGGTCACCTTCCGCGGCAAGGACGCGGAGGTGGCCCTGCCGCCGACCTCGTCGGTGGACGCGGCCGCAGCCCGGCTCGATCTGCTGCCGACGGGCGGCCGGACGCCGCTGGCGGCCGGACTGCTCAAGGCGCAGCACGTGCTGCGGGTGGAGCGGCTGCGCGATCCCTCGCGCCGGCCGCTGCTGGTCGTGGTGACCGACGGCCGGGCCACGGGCGGGGTCGAGCCGGTGGCGCTCGCCTCGCGGGCCGCGCGGCTGCACGCGGCCGAGGGGACGGCGTCGATCGTCGTCGACTGCGAGTCGGGTCCCGTGCGGCTCGGGCTCGCACGCTCGCTCGCCGGGGACCTCGGCGGCACCGCCGTCACGCTCGACGAGCTGCGGGCCGACGCCATCGCCGGGCTCGTGAAGGACGTCCAGACCGCCAGGAGGGCCGCGTAATGCCGCAGGGACAGCCGTCCGTCGTACCGGACGACGGGCTCACCACCCGCCAGCGCCGCAACCGTCCCCTCGTCGTCGTCCACACGGGCATCGGCAAGGGCAAGTCGACGGCCGCGTTCGGGCTCGCGCTGCGTGCCTGGAACCAGGGGTGGCCCATCGGGGTGTTCCAGTTCGTCAAGTCGGCGAAGTGGAAGGTCGGCGAGGAGAACGCGCTGAAGGTGCTGGGGGCGTCCGGCGAGGGCGGCAGCGTGGACTGGCACAAGATGGGCGAGGGCTGGTCGTGGGTGCAGCGCGACAAACAGCTCAACAACGAGGAGGCGGCGCGCGAGGGCTGGGAGCAGGTCAAGCGCGACCTGGCGGCCGAGACGTACCGGCTGTACGTCCTCGACGAGTTCGCCTACCCGATGCACTGGGGCTGGGTGGACACCGACGAGGTGATCTCGGTGCTGCGGGACCGACCCGGTGGTCAGCACGTGGTGATCACCGGTCGCAACGCCCCTGCGGAACTGATGGACTTCGCCGACCTGGTGACCGACATGTCGAAGGTGAAGCACCCGATGGACGCCGGCCAGAAGGGGCAGCGGGGCATCGAGTGGTAGCACGTCTCGTCGTCGCGGCCCCCTCGTCGGGCAGCGGCAAGACCACCGTCGCGACGGGCCTGATGGCGGCCCTCGCGGCGACGGGCCTCACGGTGTCCGGACACAAGGTGGGCCCCGACTACATCGACCCGGGCTATCACGCGCTCGCGACGGGCCGCCCGGGCCGCAATCTGGATGCCTATCTGTGCGGGCCGGAGCTGATGGCACCGCTGTTCGCGCACGGCGCGGCAGGGGCGGACGTCGCCGTCGTCGAGGGTGTGATGGGCCTGTACGACGGAGCCGCCGGCGCCGGCGAACTGGCGTCGACCGCGCAGATCGCCAAGCTGCTGCGGGCGCCGGTGGTGCTCGTGGTCGACGCCTCCTCGCAGTCGCGGTCGGTGGCCGCGCTGGTGCACGGGTTCGTGAGCTGGGACCCGGAGGTGCGGATCGGGGGCGTGATCCTCAACAAGGTCGGCTCGGACCGGCACGAGGCGCTGCTGCGGGAGGCCGTCGAGGAGGTCGGGGTGCCGGTGCTCGGCGTGCTGCGGCGGGCGGCTCCCGTGGAGACGCCGTCCCGGCATCTGGGGCTGGTGCCGGTGGCCGAACGGCGGGGGGACGCGGTCGCCGCGGTGGCCGCGATGGGTGAGCTGGTACGGCGCGGCTGCGACCTGGCCGCGCTGCTCGCGCTGGCACGCGGTGCGTCGGACCTCGGGGGTGAGCCGTGGACCGCGTCCGGCCTCCGGCCGTCTCCTCCATCGCCGGACGGGCTGGATGCACCGGGCCCGCGGACGATCGAGGCGCGGGGGTCCGGGAGCGGAGCCCACGGCGAAGGAAAGGGGCGGGACGGGGAACAGCCCCGGCGCAGGCGACCCGTCGTCGCCGTCGCGGGCGGCCCGGCCTTCACCTTCTCGTACACCGAGCACGCCGAACTCCTCACCGCCGCCGGCGCCGACGTCGTCGTCTTCGACCCGCTGCGGGACACACGGCTCCCCCACGGGACCGACGGGCTCGTCATCGGCGGCGGGTTCCCCGAGGTGTACGCGCCCGAGCTCAGCGCCAACGAGCCGCTGCGTCAGGCCGTCGGCGAACTGGCGCGCTCCGGTGCGCCCGTCGCCGCCGAATGCGCGGGGCTGCTGTATCTCGCGCGCTCCCTCGACGGGCAGAAGATGTGCGGTGTCCTGGACGCGGAAGCGCGGATGGGCGCGGCGCTGACCCTCGGGTACCGCGACGCCGTCGCCGTGAGCGACAGCGCTCTGGCCGTCGCCGGGACACGGCTGCGCGGGCACGAGTTCCACCGCACCGTCGTCGAACCGGGCGCCGGGCCCGTCGCCGCCTGGGGGATGCACCGGCCGGAGCGGCGGCTCGAAGGATTCGTCCAGCAGGGCGTGCACGCGAGCTATCTGCACACGCACTGGGCCGCCGAGCCCGGGATCGCCCGTCGATTTGTCGAGAGGTGTACACGATGAGCAGGCTGATCGGGGTCGGAGTCGGGCCCGGTGACCCGGAGTTGGTGACCGTCAAGGGCGTGCGCGTCCTGCGGGAGGCCGATGTCGTCGTCGTGCCCGTCATGGAGACGGGCGAGCGGGGACGGGCCGAGGCGACCGTGCTGCACTACGTCGACGCCGCCAAGGTCGTACGTATCGTCTTCGCGCTCAACGAGCGCACCGACCGGGCCCGGCGCGAGGCCGCGTGGGACGCGGCCGGCGCGCACGTCGCCGAACTGCTGCGGGACGGCGGCAGCGTGGCGTTCGCGACCATCGGTGACCCCAACGTGTACTCGACGTTCACCTATCTCGCGCACACCATCGGCGAACTCGTCCCCGGTACGGCCGTGGAGACCGTGCCCGGCATCACGGCGATGCAGGATCTGGCGGCCCGCAGCGGAGCGGTGCTGACCGAGGGCACGGAGCCGCTGACCCTGGTGCCGGTCACCGCGGGCGCCGCCGTGCTCAAGGACGCGCTGGACGGGCCGGGGACGGTCGTGGCGTACAAGTTCGGGCGGCTCGCCGCAGAGGTGGCGACCGCCCTGCGGGAGACGGGCCGGACCGAGGGAGCGGTGTGGGGGTCGGCGCTCGGGCTGCCGGAGGAGTCGATCCGGCAGGCGTCCGAGCTGACGGAGGGGCCGCTGCCGTATCTGTCGACGCTCATCGCTCCCGCACCGCGGGACGGCGCCCGGGGCGGCAAGTTGTGACCCCGCATCCGACGCGTACGCGCACCTGTTCACTCGGCGATGCCGACCACCAGCCAGATGAAGCCGACCCCCGCGGCCGTGCACAGCAGGGTCGACCTGGCCGGGTGGGTGTGGTGTGCCTCGGGGAGGATCTCGGCGGCGGCGAGGTAGAGCAGGGCGCCGCCGAAGAACCCGAGATAGCTGCCGAGAAGTTCCACCGGAAGGGTGAACAGCAGGGTCGACGCCGCGCCGACGACGGGCGCGAGCGCTCCGGCGAAGAGCATCGCCACCGCCTTGGCCCGGGTGTTCCCGTACAGGCTGGTGATCGTGTACGTGTTGAAGCCGTCCGCGAAGTCGTGGGCGATGACGGCGAGCGCCACCGTGGTGCCCATCGCCCCGCCGACCTGGAACGCCGCGCCGATCGCGACACCGTCGAGCAGACTGTGGCCCACCAGCGCCGCCGCGGCCGTCAGCCCCACCTGCGGCACCTTCTCCCGCTCGTCCGCCCCGTGCGCCGCCTGCCGGCTCGCCAGCAGACGCTCCACCAGGTGGGCCGTGAGGAAGCCGCCGACGAACAGCAGCAGCGCCTGCGGTACGCCGAACACCTCGTGCCCCGCCGCCTCCAGGGCCTCCGGCAGCAGGTCAAGGCCGACCACGCCGAGCATCAGCCCTCCGGCGAGGCCCAGCACGAGGTGGCGGCGGTCGGTGACGCGTTGCGCCGTCCAGCCGCCGAACAGCGTCATCAGGAACGCGCCGAGCGCGACGAACACCGCCATGCGCCCTTGCTAGCGGATTGACCGCCTTCTTCGCACATCCCGGATTGCGATCCGTCGCAATCACCCGATTGACCCGAGAGGACCCCCGCTCATGGCCGATGCCGCCCTCCACGGCAAGGTGACCTTCGTCGGCGCCGGCCCCGGTGCCGCCGATCTGCTGACGTTCCGCGCCGCGCGTGCCATCGCCGACGCCGACATCGTGATCTGGGCGGCGAGCCTCGTGCAGGCCGAAGTGCTCGACCACGCACGCGAGGGCGCCGAGATCCTCGACTCCGCTGCGCTGTCCCTGGAGGACGTCGTGGCGGTCTACCGGCGGGCGCACGACGAGGACCTGAAGGTCGCCCGTATCCACTCCGGCGACCCCGCCCTGTGGGGCGGCACCCAGGAGCAGCTCGACCGCTGTGTGGAGCTGGGCATCGAGGTGGAGATCGTGCCGGGCGTCTCCTCGTTCTCGGCGGTCGCCGCGATCGCGCAGCGCGAGCTGACGATCCCGGAGGTCGCGCAGTCGGTGATCCTGACGCGGCTCGGGGGCGGGAAGACGCCGATGCCGGAGGGCGAGGAGGTACGGGAGTTCGCCCGGCACGGCACGACAATGGCGCTGTTCCTGTCCGCGGCCCGCTCGGGCCAGTTGACGCAGGAGCTCCTCGAAGGCGGCTACCCGACGAGTACGCCGGTGGTGATCGCGTACCAGGCGACCTGGCCCGAGGAGCTGATCCTGCGCTGCACCCTCGGCACGCTGGAGGAGACGGTCAAGGAGCACAAGCTCTGGAAGCACACGCTGTTCCTGGTCGGCCCGGCGCTCTCCGCCTCGGGGACCCGCTCGCATCTGTACCACCCGGGCCACTTCCACGGATTCCGCAAGGCCGACCCCGCCGCCCGCAAGGCGCTGCGCGCACAGGGCGCCACCCCGTGATCACGGTCATCGGCACCGGGACCGGCGCGCCGCCCTCCGTCCGGGACGCCGAGGCGCTCGACGCGGCGACCCTGGTGGTCGGCGCACGGCGGCATCTGACGGCGGCCCGAGTGCCGGCCGCCGCCGAGCAGGTGGCGATGGGGCCGCTCGGGCCGGCGCTCGACGCGATCGAGAAGGCCCGGGCGGACGGTGCGGCGCGCGTCGTGGTGCTCGCCTCCGGCGATCCGGGGTTCTTCGGGATCGTCCGGGTGCTGGCCGAACGCTTCGGCGCGGACGCCCTGGACGTGCGGCCCGGGGCCGCGTCGGTGGCGGTCGCGTTCGCCCGGGCCGGGCTGCCGTGGGACGACGCGGTCGTCGTCAGCGCGCACGGCCGTGATCTGCGGACCGCGGTCAACGTGTGCCGTGCGCACCCCAAGACGGCGGTGCTGACCGGGCCGGGAGCCGGGCCGGCGGAGCTGGGCGCCGAGTTGGCGTACCGGTCCGCCGACCGTGTGCTCGTGGTGGCGTCGGCGCTCGGCGACCCGGAGCACGAGCGTGTCGAGCGGCTCACTCCGGCGCAGGCCGCGGAGCGCGAGTGGGACGCGGTGAGCGTGGTGCTGTGCCTGGACGAGTCCCGGTCGGTCGCCGCCGGTCAGCGGACGATCGCCGGGCGGCACCTCGGGCCGTCCCGATGGGCGCTGGACGAGAGCGCGTTCGCACACCGCGACTCGATGATCACCAAGTTCGAGGTGCGGGCCCTCGCGCTGGCCCGGCTCGGGCCGCGTATCGGCGATCTCGTCTGGGACATCGGCGCCGGCTCGGGCTCGGTGGCCGTGGAGTGCGCCCGGTTCGGCGCGGCGGTGGTGGCGGTGGAGAAGACCGCGGACGGGGTCGGACGGATCCGGGCCAACGCGTTCTCGCACGGCGTGGACGTCCGCGCGGTGCACGGGTCGGCGCCCACCGTGCTCTCCCAACTGCCTGACCCGGACGCGGTGTTCATCGGCGGTGGCGGCGCCGACCTGCCCGCCGTCGTCGCGGCCTCGGCCCGGCGGGCCCGGCGCACCGTGGTGGTCGCGCTGGCGGCGCTGGACCGGGTGCCCGCGGTGCGCGGCGCCCTGACCGCGGCGGGTTTCACCGCGGACGGCGTTCTGCTGAACTCGGCACGGCTGGCGCCGCTGCCGGGTGACGTGACGCGGCTGGCGGCCGCGAATCCGGTCTTCCTGCTGTGGGGCGACCGCCCCGTACAAGCGCCTACCGAAGGAGCAGTTCAGTGATCGGCCTGATCTCCGCGACGGCGGCGGGCGCCGTCGCCCGCGACCGGCTCGCCGCCGCCTGGCCCGGCCGCACCCGGGTGTACGAAGGCCCGGTGCGCGACGCCGTGGAGCGCGCGTTCGCGGAGTGCGGGCAGCTGGTGTGCTTCCTCGCGACGGGCGCGGTGGTCCGGCTGGTCGCCCCGCTGCTCGCGGGCAAGGCGGCGGACCCGGGTGTGGTGTGCGTCGACGAGGGGCAGCGGTACGCGGTGTCGCTGCTGGGCGGGCACGGCGGCGGCGCCAACCTCCTTGCGGAGCAGGTGGCGGACGTCCTCGGCTGCG
This sequence comes from Streptomyces sp. AM8-1-1, assembly GCF_032229325.1. Taxonomy (NCBI): domain Bacteria; kingdom Bacillati; phylum Actinomycetota; class Actinomycetes; order Kitasatosporales; family Streptomycetaceae; genus Streptomyces; species Streptomyces sp. AM8-1-1. The sequence goes on along the minus strand of NZ_CP135086.1, from coordinate 6,423,467 downwards.
AGCCGGTGGTGACGACCGCGACGGACGCGACGGGGGTGCCGGGCCTCGACACGCTCGGCTGGCCCGTCGAGGGCGCGGTGGCGTCCGTGACCCGCGCGGTGCTGGACGGCGACCCGGTGGAGCTGCGGGCGGACGTGGTGTGGCCGCTGCCGCCGCTGCCCGCGCATGTGGGGCCCGCGGCCGGCGGCAGCGCGGTACTGCATGTCACGGACCGGGTCATCGGCATCGGCGCCGGCGACGCGGTCCTGCGGCCGCCGTCGCTGACCGTCGGGGTCGGCGCGTCCTCCGGGGCGCCCGCGGAGGAGATCATCGGTTTGATCGAGGAGACGCTGCGCGATGTCGGCCTGTCCGCGCTGAGCATCGGCGAACTGGCGACGGTGGACGCGAAGGCGTCGGAGCCGGGCATCGTGGCGGCCGCCGGGCACTTCGGCGTACCACTGGTGACCCACGCGGCCGAACGCCTCGCCGACATCGACGTGCCGAACCCTTCCGAGGCGCCGCTCGCCGCGGTGGGCACGCCGTCGGTGGCGGAGGCCTCGGCGCTCGCGGGCGGCGGCCAACTCCTGGTGCCCAAGCGGAAGTCGAGCCCGAAGGAGCGGGCCGCGATGGCGACCTGCGCGGTGGTCCGCAGGCGGCCGCGCGGCCGCCTCGCCGTCGTCGGGCTCGGCCCCGGCGCCCGCGATCTGCTCACCCCGCGGGCGGCCGCCGAACTGCGGCGCGCCTCCGTGCTCGTCGGTCTCGACCAGTACGTCGACCAGATCCGCGACCTGCTCCGGCCCGGCACCCGCATCCTCGCATCGGGGCTGGGCGCGGAGGAGGAACGGGCGCGCACCGCCGTCGCCGAGGCGTGCGCCGGTCATGCGGTCGCGCTGATCGGCAGCGGCGACGCGGGGGTGTACGCGATGGCCTCCCCCGCGCTCGCCGAGGCGTCGGACGACATCGACGTCGTCGGGGTGCCCGGTGTGACGGCGGCGCTGGCCGCGGCCTCCATCCTGGGCGCGCCGCTGGGCCACGACCATGTGTCGATCAGCCTCTCGGACCTGCACACCCCGTGGGAGGTCATCGAGCGGCGTGTGCGCGCGGCCGCCGAGGCGGACATCATCGTGACCTTCTACAACCCGCGCAGCCGCGGCCGGGACTGGCAGTTGCCGAAGGCACTGGCCATCCTCGCCGAGCACCGGGCGCCGGACACCCCGGTCGGCGTCGTGCGCAACGCGTCCCGGCCGGACGAATCCAGCCGCATGACGACCCTCGCCGGAGTGGATCCGGCGACGGTGGACATGATGACGGTCGTGACGGTCGGCAACACGGCCACCCGGGACATCGCGGGCCGCATGGTGACCCCCCGTGGCTACCGGTGGCAGTCATGACCCGGCGCACCACCCCTTCCCCACGTCCCACGCCGCATCCCGGAGCCGCCCTGTGAACCGCGTCGTTCACCCCATCGAGCAGGAGTCGTTCCGGCGGCTGCGGGCGCGTCTGGACACGAGTGTCTTCCCGCCGCTGACCCGTGCCGTCGTGGAGCGTGTCGTGCACTCGGCCGCCGATCTGGACTACGCGGCCGATCTCGTCTGCGACGAGGCCTCGTTGACGGCGGCGCACGCCGCCCTGCACGCGGGCGCCCCCGTCGTCACCGATGTGGAGATGGTCGCCGCCGGGATCACCCGCCGCGAGACCGTCTGCCGGCTGAGGGACGCCACCGCCGGTCCCGGGCTCACCCGATCCGCCCACGCCGTACGTCTCGCGTACGAGCAGGTCGGCCCGGGCGCCGTCTGGGTCGTCGGGTGCGCTCCCACCGCACTGGAAGAGCTGCTGGTGCTCGACGCCGAGCCGGCGCTCGTCATCGGTCTGCCCGTCGGCTTCGTCGGGGCCGTCGAATCCAAGGCCGCGCTGCGCGAGAGCGGGCTGCCGGCCGTGAGCAATGTGTCCGAGAAAGGCGGCAGCGCCGTCGCCGCGGCGGCGCTGAACGCCCTGCTGTACCACCCCCACACCGAGGAGAACGCGTGACCACCCCGCCCGCACTGCTGATCGCCGGCCACGGCACCCGTGACGAAGCGGGGGCCGAGGCATTCCGGGACTTCGTACGGGAGCTGGGCCGCCGGCACCCCGAACTCCCCGTCGCCGGCGGCTTCATCGAGCTGTCCCCGCCGCCGCTCGGCGAAGCCGTCACCGAACTGGTGGAGCGGGGCGTGAAACGCTTCGCGGCGGTGCCGCTCATGCTGGTGTCGGCCGGGCACGCCAAGGGCGACATCCCGGCCGCACTGTCCCGCGAGAAGGAGCGGCACCCCGGCATCTCGTACACCTACGGCCGCCCGCTCGGCCCGCACCCCTCGCTGCTGCGGGTGCTGGAGCGGCGGCTCGACGAGGCGCTCGGCGGGGCCTCCCGCACCCCGGGCGACCGCGCCGATGTCACCGTCCTGCTGGTGGGCCGGGGTTCGACCGACCCGGACGCCAACGCCGAGGTGCTGAAGGCGGCGCGACTGCTGTGGGAGGGCCGCGGCTACGCCGGCGTGGAGACGGCCTTCGTCTCGCTCGCCGCGCCCGACGTGCCGAGCGGGCTCGACCGCTGTGTCCTGCTGGGCGCGCGCCGCATCGTCGTGCTGCCGTACTTCCTGTTCACCGGCATCCTGCCGGAGCGGGTGCGCGCGCAGACGCAGGGCTGGGCGGAGGCGCACCCGGAGGTGGAGGTGTTCTCGGCCGATGTCGTGGGCCCCACCGAGGAGTTGCTCGACCTGGTGATGGAGCGCTACCGCGAGGCGGTCGCCGGCGACATCCGGATGAACTGCGACACCTGCGTGTACCGCATCGCGCTGCCGGGGTTCGAGGACAAGGTGGGGATGCCGCAGCAGCCGCACTTCCATCCGGACGACGACGGACATCACCACGGCCATCACCACAGCAGCCATGCACACGCACACTGACGGACACGATCTGCGTCATCACGGTGACGCGGAGGTGCGGGACGCGGCGTCGGGTCTGACCGATCTCGCGGTCAATGTGCGGACGGGCACTCCGCCGCCGTGGCTGCGCGAGCGCATAGCCGGCTCGCTGACGGGCCTCGCGGCCTATCCGGACGGCCGCGCGGCCCGCGCCGCCGTGGCCGCCCGGCACGGTCTCCCGGTGGAGCGGGTGCTGCTGACGGCGGGCGCGGCCGAGGCGTTCGTGCTGCTGGCCCGTGCCCTGACGCTGCGTCATCCACTGGTGGTGCACCCGCAGTTCACCGAGCCGGAGGCGGCTCTGCGGGACGCGGGCCACCGGGTGGCGCGGCTGCTGCTGCGCGAGGAGGACGGCTTCCGGCTCGATCCCGCCGCGGTGCCGGACGCGGCGGATCTGGTGATGGTCGGCAATCCGACCAATCCCACGTCCGTCCTCCACCCGGCCGCCGCCGTCGAGCGGCTGGCACGTCCGGGCCGGCTGCTGGTGGTGGACGAGGCGTTCATGGACGCCGTGCCGGACGAGGCCGAGAGCCTGGCGGACCGTACGGACGTCCCCGGGCTGGTCGTGCTGCGCAGCCTCACCAAGACCTGGGGGCTGGCGGGCCTGCGGATCGGCTATGTGCTGGCCGAGCCGGAGACGATCGCGGCGCTGGAGCGGGCACAGCCGCTGTGGCCGGTGTCGACACCGGCCCTGGCCGCGGCGGAGGCCTGCATGGACGCGGCGGCGCTGAAGGAGGCCACGCGGGCGGCCGCGCTGATCGCCGTGGAGCGTGCCCATCTGCTGGCGGGCTTGGCGGAGTTCGACGAGGTACGGGTGGTGGAGGCGGCCGAGGCCCCCTTCGTCCTCGTCCATGTGCGTCGCGGCGCCGAGGTCCGCGAGCAGCTGCGCAGGCTGGGCTTCGCGGCCCGGCGGGGCGACACGTTCCCCGGGCTCGGGCCGGGCTGGCTGCGGCTCGCGGTGCGGGACCGGACGACGACCAACCGTTTTCTCCAGGCGCTGGACCAGGCGTTGACGATGGTCGGGTAGGGGCGGCGGCCGGGCAGGGGCCCGGGGTCCCCCCGGGCCCCGAACCCCTGCTCCCCACCCCCGGGCCCGCACGCGCCATCCCCGGGCCCGCGCTCCCCCCTCGCCCGCCCCTCGCCCGCCCCCCCGGCTTGCCGGCGCGGGCCGCTCCGGTCAGCCGCGCGCGCGGCTGCGGGCGACGACGACCGCGGCGCCGCCGAGCGCCAGCAGGACCGCCGAACCTCCCGCGAGGTAGATCGTGGTGGCGCTGCCGCCGGTCTCGGCGAGGTTCTCCTTCGGGGCCTGCGTGGGCTCACCGCCGGACTGCGCCTGGACGCCGGTGGTCGGTTCCTCCGTCGGCGCCTTCGGCGGCTCCTGCTTCTCCGGCTCGCGGGCGGTGGGCGTTTCGCAGGTCGCCTCGGCAAGGGTGACGGAACCGTTCACCTCCGCGACGTTCAGCTTGAGAGGGTTCACCGCGACCTCGAGTTCGAGCGCGGTGGCCGCCGCCGTACGGGACGTGATGCGGGTCGAGGAGAGCTCGAGCGTCACCTCGCCGACCCCTGGCACCTCGATGCGCGTCGGACCGCCCGTCGTGAGGGTCACCTTCTTGCCGAGCACCCGCACATGCCCGAGAAGGTTCGACTCGGCCACCGGCTTGCGGCCCGCTTCGCACACCGCCTTCGAGGTGACCTGCTGGATCTCGATGAGGGACAGCAGCGGCAGGCCGGGGACATGCACCTTGGCACGCGCGAGGGAGGCGTACCCCTCGGCCTTCTTACGGTCGGCGGTGGCCTTCGCGGTGGCGACGTCCGCGCGCAGCACCTGGAAGGGCCTGCCGCCGTCGACCCCGTCCAACTCGACGGTGAGCGCGGTCTTGTCGGCACCGGCCGGGGCCTGCACCTCGTTGAGCGAGGCGCGGAGCGGGACGTTGACGGTCTTGTTGAGCAGGGACACGTCGAGCCCGGTACGGAGCACGACCGCACTCGCCCGTCCCCCGCCGCCGCCGGTGGCGTGCGCCGGACCGGCCAGGGCGACCGGCACCGCCATCAGGGCGACCGCGGCCGTGGCGGCTGCGCAGCGGCGTGCGGGCATGCGGAAGGCGTTGCTGTTCACGGTGGTGGAACCCCCACAGGAGACACGGCGTCGTCCGCCGCCCACGGGGACACGTGGGCGGCGGCGACCGAGACACCGGAATCTTTACGCACGGAGAGTGAACTGACAGACACCTGGCGTCAGTTCACCCCAAAGGGGGGTTTCCGCGACTGCATTCGATTCTTGATGCACGCACGTTCCCCGAAACCCGGCAGACACAGCGGTGAGGGAGGTGCGCCGGTCTCACCGGGGGTCGCGCACGGAAGTGCTTCAACGAACGGACGGAGCGCCGGGTCACGCTCGGTCAACACGGTGACGCGGGCGCGGTCGGCCGGCGACGAGGCCACGGCCGGCACGTGACGCGGGGTGCCGTCAGCCGACGACCTGACCGTTCAGGACCACCCGCCGCGGTGCCGCCAGCGCCCGCACGTCCGCCCGCGGATCCGTGTCGTACACGACGAGGTCCGCCGGAGCGCCCTCCTGAAGGGCCGGCCGGCCCAGCCACTCGCGTGCACCCCACGCGGTCGCCGACAGGGCCTCCACGGGCGGGATACCGGCCCGTACGAGCTCGGCCACCTCCGCCGCCACCAGACCATGGGCCAGCGAACCGCCCGCGTCCGTACCGACGAAGACCGGGACGCCCGCGTCGTAGGCCGCGCGCACGGTGTCGTAACGGCGCTCGTACAGCCGCCGCATATGGGCCGACCAGACGGGGAACTTGGACTCGCCGCCGTCAGCGAGCGCCGGGAAGGTGGCGATGTTGACGAGGGTCGGCACGATGGCGACCCCGCGCTCCGCGAACAGCGGGATGGTGTCCTCGGTGAGTCCGGTCGCGTGCTCGATGCAGTCGATGCCTGCCTCGACCAGGTCACGCAGCGCGTCCTCGGCGAAGCAGTGCGCGGTGACCCGCGCGCCCAGCCGGTGCGCTTCGGCGATGGCGGCCTCGACGGCGCCGCGCGGCCAGCAGGCGGTCAGATCGCCCGCCTCCCGGTCGATCCAGTCGCCGACGAGCTTGACCCAGCCGTCGCTGCGCCGGGCCTCCGCGCCGACGTACGCCACGAGGTCCTCGGGCTCGATCTCATGGGCGAAGTTGCGGATGTAGCGGCGGGTACGGGCGATGTGCCGGCCCGCCCGGATGATCTTCGGCAGATCGTCGCGGTCGTCGATCCAGCGGGTGTCGGAGGGGGATCCGGCGTCCCGGATGAGCAGCGTGCCGGCCTCGCGGTCGGTGAGCGCCTGCTTCTCGCTGGTCGCCTCGTCCACCGCGCCGTGGTGATCCAGCCCGACGTGGCAGTGCGCGTCGACGAGGCCCGGGAGCACCCATCCCTCGACCGTCGTCGTCTCCCCGGACGGCCGGTCGTAGCTGACGCGTCCATCGACGACCCACAGCTCGTCGCGGACGTCCTCCGGGCCGACGAGCACCCGCCCCTTCACATGCAGCGTCACGTGATCCCTCATGCCCAGCACTGTACGAGGGCGTGAGTAGGCTCGGCCGGGAGGACCCAGAACACCGCGACGAAGAAGGCACCACCGTGACACACCCGCTGCTGGACCTGGCCCCGCTCACCGCCGCGCAGTTCGCCGGCATCGAACGGAGGGTCGCCGCGCTGCTCGGCACCGAGCAGGATGTGGTGATCATGCAGGGCGAGGCCCTGCTCCCGCTGGAGGGGTGCATCCGCGGCGCCGCACGGCCGGGTTCCACCGCACTGAACGTGGTGACCGGGCCGTACGGACAGACCTTCGGGAACTGGCTCCGGGACTGCGGCGCGAACGTTGTCGACCTCGAGATCCCCTTCCACACGGCGGTCACCGCGGATCAGGTAGAGCAGGCGCTGGCCGCGCACCCGGAGATCGACTTCGTCTCGCTGGTGCACGCGGAGGCGGCCACGGGCAACACCAACCCCGTCGCCCCGATCGGTGAGGTCGTCCGCGCTCACGGTGCGCTCTTCATGCTCGACGCGGTGGCGTCGGTGGCGGCCGAGCCGCTGCTGCCGGACGCCTGGGGCGTGGATCTGTGCGTGATCGGCGCCCAGAAGGCCATGGGCGGCCCCGCCGGGGTCTCGGCGGTGTCGGTGAGCGAGCGCGCCTGGGAGCGGATTTCGGCCAATCCCGCGGCGCCGAGGCGCTCGTACCTCTCGCTGCTGGACTGGAAGGAGCGGTGGATCGACGGCGGCCGCACCGCACTGCTGCACGCTCCCGCGCAACTGGAGATGCTGGCACTGGAGGCCTGTGTGGAGCGCATCGAGACGGAGGGTCTCGACGCGGTGACAGCCCGCCACGCCTCGGCCGCTGCGGCCACGCGCGCGGGTGTCACCGCTCTCGGCGGCGGCCTCGAACCGTATGTGCACGAGGCGAGGGACGCCGCCCCGGTGGCGACGACGCTGCGCACCCCGCCCGGCGTGGACGCATCGGAGCTGGTGGCCCGGGCGCTGGCCGCCGACCCCTCCCTGCCGCTCATCGCCGGTGGCGGTGCGCTGTCCAAGGAGATGATCCGGGTGAACCACTACGGCGTGGACGCCACGCGCGGCGCTGTGCAGTCCTCCCTCGCGGCGCTGGGTGCCGCGCTCGCGGAGACGGGCGTGCGGGTGGACCTGGAGGCCGCTCGCCGCGCGGTCACCGAGGCCTGGCGCTGAGGCATCGGGGCCCGGCGCCGGGATCTCGTCCCGGGGGCCGGGCCTGCGTTTCCGGGAATTCTTCCGGAGAGTGAACGGCATTTCTCGCTGCGTCGAAGTCCGCGCTATTAAACCAATTCCATGAATTGTTTTACCGGTAGCAGCTTCCCGGCTTCTTCTGCCCCCGTTCCGCGACCCTAAACGTCAGAGATCCATCAAGAATCCGACGGGTGATTCGAGCAGATCTCGGAGTCGTTACGGACGTGTGACCGACCCCACAGGGCGCCCGATTGGCCGCTTATTTTCGGGGCAAACCCGACCATAGCGCCTCCTCGGGACCTTAAGACTCACGCACGCGCGATAACACACGAGGACGCTCCAGCCAACCCCTCCCCGCAATGCATTTTTTGAATTTGCTCGGTAAATTGCATCGACATGACCGCCGCACAAGAAGACCTTGTACGAGCCACTTCCCCGAGCGAATTCACGGAGATCGACACCCCACGAGTGGAGGACGGAGCCGCGATCTGGCGCATTGCCCGCGACTCCGAGGTCCTGGACCTCAACTCCTCGTACAGCTACCTGCTGTGGTGTCGCGACTTCGCGGCCACATCCCTGGTGGCGCGTGACGCGGGCGGCGAGCCGATCGCCTTCGTCACCGGCTACGCACGCCCCGACCGCCCCGAGACCCTGGTCGTCTGGCAGGTTGCCGTCGACCGGGAGCACCAGGGGCAGGGACTCGCCGGTGTGCTGCTGGACGCGCTGACCGTCAAGGTCACCGGCGATCGCGGCGTGACGCAGATGGAGACGACCATCACGCCGGACAACACGGCGTCCGACCGGTTGTTCACCTCGTACGCCAAGCGCCACGGCGCACAGCTCGAACGCGAAGTCCTCTTCGACGGCGATCTGTTCCCCGAGGGAACCCATCTGCCGGAAGTTCTGTACCGCATCGGCCCCATCTCCGCCTGATCCCCCCACACTTCTGGAGACTGCTGTGACCATCACCCCGCCCGCCCTGAGTGTCTTCGAGACCCTGGAGTCGGAGGTGCGCAGCTACTGCCGCGGTTGGCCCGCAGTGTTCGACCGTGCGCAGGGCAGCTACCTCCACGACGAGGACGGCCACACCTACCTGGACTTCTTCGCCGGAGCAGGCTCGCTCAACTACGGACACAACAACCCGGTGCTGAAACGCGCGCTGATCGACTACATCGAGCGTGACGGCATCACCCACGGCCTGGACATGGCGACGGTGGCCAAACGAGCGTTCCTGGAGTCGTTCCAGAACGTGATCCTGCGGCCGCGCGATCTGCCGTACAAGGTCATGTTCCCCGGCCCGACCGGCACCAACGCGGTCGAGGCGGCCCTGAAGCTGGCCCGCAAGGTCAAGGGCCGCGAGTCGGTCGTCTCGTTCACCAACGCCTTCCACGGCATGTCGCTCGGCTCCCTGGCCGTCACCGGCAACGCCTTCAAGCGGGCCGGCGCCGGCATACCGCTGGTGCACGGCACGCCCATGCCGTTCGACAACTACTTCGACGGCCAGGTCCCCGACTTCCTGTGGTTCGAGCGACTGCTGGAGGACCAGGGCTCCGGTCTCAACAAGCCGGCCGCCGTGATCGTCGAGACCGTGCAGGGCGAGGGCGGCATCAACGTCGCCCGCGCCGAGTGGCTGCGTGCGCTCCAGGACCTGTGCCACCGCCAGGACATGCTGCTGATCGTCGACGACATCCAGATGGGCTGCGGCCGCACCGGCGGCTTCTTCTCCTTCGAGGAGGCCGGCATCACGCCGGACATCGTGACGCTGTCGAAGTCGATCAGCGGCTACGGACTGCCCATGTCGCTCTGCCTGTTCAAGCCGGAGCTGGACGTCTGGGAGCCCGGCGAGCACAACGGCACCTTCCGCGGCAACAACCCCGCGTTCGTCACCGCCGCCGCCGCGCTCGACACCTACTGGGCCGACGGCCAGATGGAGAAGCAGACCCTCGCCCGTGGCGAGCAGGTCGAGCAGGCGCTGCTGGCCATCGTCGCCGAGAGCGGCGACACCGGGCTCAGCTTCCGCGGACGCGGACTGGTCTGGGGCCTGGAGTTCACCGACAAGCCGCGCGCATCGGCCGTCTGCGCCCGCGCGTTCGAGCTGGGGCTGCTGCTGGAGACCTCCGGCCCGGAGAGCGAGGTGGTGAAGCTGCTTCCCGCGCTCACCATCACGCCCGACGAGCTCGACGAGGGCCTGCGCATCCTGGCCCGCGCGGTCCGCGAGACCGCCTGACACCCGTACCTGAAGGAAAGGCATCAACTCACCGTGCTAGTCCGATCGTTCAAGGACATCGAGAACACCGATCGCCATGTGCGGTCCGCATCCGGCACCTGGGAGAGCAAGCGCATCGTGCTCGCCAAGGAGAAGGTCGGGTTCTCGCTCCACGAGACCGTGCTGTACGCGGGTACGGAGACGTCGATGTGGTACGCGAACCACATCGAGGCCGTGCTCTGTGTGGAGGGTGAGGCCGAACTCACCGACGACGAGACCGGCGAGACCCACTGGATCGAGCCCGGCACGATGTACCTGCTGGACGGGCACGAGCGCCACACACTCCGTCCGAAAACCGATTTCCGCTGTGTCTGCGTCTTCAACCCTCCCGTCACCGGACGGGAGGACCACGACGAGAACGGCGTCTACCCGCTGCTCACCGAGGAGGGCTGAAGAATGACCACCGCCGCTGTACGCACCGATCTCTACCCGACCCGAGGCGTTGGCGAGGTGGTGACCCCCCGCCAGGACCCGGTCGTCTGGTCGCCGCCGGGCGCTCCGGGGCCGATCGGCCAGAACGATCTGACGGGCTTCGAGCGCGACGGCTTCCTCACGGTCGAGGATCTGATCTCCGACGACGAGGTCGAGCTCTACCGTGCGGAGCTGGACCGGCTGATCGCCGACCCGGCCGTCCGCGCCGACGAGCGCTCGATCATCGAGCCGACGTCGCAGGACGTGCGCTCGGTCTTCGAGGTCCACAAGCTGAGCGAGATCTTCGCTTCGCTGGTGCGCGACGAGCGGGTGGTGGGCCGGGCCCGCCAGATCCTCGGCTCGGACGTGTACGTCCACCAGTCGCGGATCAATGTGAAGCCGGGCTTCGGCGCCTCGGGCTTCTACTGGCACTCGGACTTCGAGACCTGGCACGCCGAGGACGGACTGCCGAACATGCGCACCGTCTCGGTCTCGATCGCGCTGACCGAGAACCGTGACACCAACGGCGGGCTGATGATCATGCCCGGTTCGCACAAGTCGTTCCTGGGCTGCGCGGGCGAGACGCCGAAGGACAACTACAAGAAGTCGCTGCAGATGCAGGACGCCGGCACACCGTCGGACGCCGCGCTGACCCGGTTCGCGGACCGGCACGGCATCCGGCTGTTCACCGGCCGGGCCGGCTCGGCGACCTGGTTCGACTGCAACTGCATGCACGGCTCCGGTGACAACATCACGCCGTACGCCCGCAGCAACGTCTTCATCGTGTTCAACAGCGTGGACAATGCCGCGGAGGAGCCGTTCGCCGCTCCGGTACCGCGTCCGGAGTTCATCGGGGCACGGGACTTCACCCCCGTGCGCTGACACGTCGTGCGCTGACACGCTTCTGCGGCCCAGGGCCCGGCCGCCCCTCCTCGTGAGGGGTGGCCGGGCCCTGGGCCGTCCAACTGCCGTACCGCGCCGAGTACTCAGCCGCGTACTGACAGGGTCGGGTAGTCGGTGTACCCCTGGTCGCCGCCGCCGAAGAACGACGCGGTGTCCGGCGTGTTGTAGGGGCCTTCGGTCCGCAGCCGGGCGGGCAGGTCCGGGTTGGCGAGGAACAGCGCGCCGAAGGCGAGGATGTCGGCGATCCCGTCCTCGACCAGCGGCAGGACGCGGTGGTCGGTGGGACCCTCCGTCACCGGGTTCAGGATGAACGTGCCGCTGAACTGCTTGCGCAGGGCGAGCGTCACGTCCCGGGCGCCCGTGTTGGTCTCGGTGATGTGCAGATAGCCGAGGCCCAGCGGCTCCAACTGCTCGACCAGCGCCGGGTAGAGGGCTTCGGTGTCGGTCTCCGCGATGTCGTTGTACACGTTGCCGGGCGAGAGCCGCAGTCCGGTGCGCTCGGCGCCGATGGCCGCGGCGACGGCCTTGGTCACCTCCACCGCGAAACGGATGCGGTTCTCCACCGGGCCGCCCCACTCGTCGGTGCGCAGGTTGGTGTTGGGCGCGAGGAACTGGTGGATGAGGTAGCCGTTGGCGCCGTGCAGTTCGACGCCGTCGAAGCCGGCCGCGATCGCGTTGCGCGCCGCGGCGGCGAAGTCGTCCACGACCGAGCGGATCTCCTCGGCGGTCAGCTCGCGCGGGGCGAGGAAGTCCTTCGGGCCCTCGTGCGTGAAGAGCTGGCCGGCAGCCGCCACGGCGGACGGGGCCACGCTGGCCCGGCCGTCGGGGAAGAGCACCGGGTGACCGATGCGTCCGGCGTGCATGATCTGGGCGAAGATCGTGCCGCCCTCGGCGTGCACGGCATCGGTGACCCTGCGCCAGGCGGCGACCTGCTCGTCGCTGTGCAGCCCGGGGGTGTCGGGGTAGCCCTGTCCCGTCACGGACGGCTGGATGCCCTCGGTGATGATCAGCCCCGCGCCGGCGCGCTGGCTGTAGTACTCCACCGTGGAGTCGGTGACGGTGAGGCCGTCGCCGAACGCCCTGCTGCGGGTCATCGGCGCCATGGCGATGCGGTTGCCGAGCTGGGTGCCGGACAGGTCGATCGGGTCGAAGACGGTGGTCATGGGGGCTCCCGGAGAGTTATGTGGTCGGCCAAGTATCGGTGCCGGGAGCCACTGTAACTCATTAATTGGCCGACCAAGGTAAAGTTGTCCGCAAGACTGTCCCCGACGACAGCGCCTCGCCCGAGAAGGAGGGCCGATGATGTCCGAGACCGCGGCCGACCCCGCCTGTACGGTCCCGCTGCCGGGCTCCGCGCTCGGCGGTCCCGTCAGCCATGCCGTCTCCCGGGTCGCCCGGCTGCACCGCATGGCCGCGGGCAAGCTCCTCAAGGGCGCCGGCCTCTACCCGGGGCAGGAGTTCGTGATGATGCACCTGTGGGACGCCGGGCCGGTTCGGCAGTCCGAGCTGATCAAGGCCGTGGAGCTCGATCCGTCCACCGTCACCAAGATGCTCCAGCGGCTGGAGCAGGCCGGGCACGTGCGCCGCTACCCCGACCCCGCCGACCGGCGCGCCGTCCTGATCGAGGCCACCGCCGACAGCTGCGCGCTGCACTCCGCGGTGGAAGAGGCCTGGACGAACCTGGAGGAGCACACACTCCACGGGCTGAGCACCGACGAACGCACCGAACTGGTCCGGCTGCTGGCGAAGGTCGAGAAGAATCTCTGCGTGCAGGCCGGGGACTGCCCCGACCGGACGGAGCGTGGGGCTGAGGCGTCCGCCGACCGGAGCGAGGGCACGGCCGCGGAATCCCCCGCCCGGACCGAGGGCACGGCCGAGCAGTCCCCCGTCGCTCAGCCGACCCCCGTCGCTCAGTAGGCGCCCGCCGCTCAGCCCGCGAGCACGTCCAGCGCCCGGTCCACGTCGGCGGCCGAGTTGTAGAGGTGGAACGCGGCCCGGAGGTTCCCCGACCGGGCCGACACCACGACACCCGCGCGGGCGAGGTCGGCCACCCGGTCGTCGAGCCCCGGCACGGCGACGACGGCCGACTCGCCCGGCACGGCCTCGTACCCCAGCCGCGCCACCCCGTCGCGGAACCGCCGGGCCAGCGCGGTGTCATGGGCGTGCACGGCGTCGATGCCGATCTCCTCCAGCAGCGCGAGCGACTGCTCGGCCGCGTGGTACGAGGGGAAGGCCGGCGGCTCGTCGAAGCGCCGGGCCGAGCGGGCCAGTTCATCGACCGGGCCGTAGATCGACCCGTTCTCGTCCTCGGCGGCGAACGGCCCCGCGTGGATCGGCACCACCGACCGCTGCGCCTCCTCGCCCACGGTCAGGAACGAGACCCCGCGGGGGCACATCAGGAACTTGAAGGCGCCGGTGACGGTGAAGTCCCACGCGTCCGCGTCCAGCGGCAGCCAGCCCGCCGACTGGCTGGCGTCAAGGAGGGTGCGGGCGCCGTGCGCCGCCGCCGCGGCCCGGACCGCCGCCAGATCGGCGATCCGGCCGTCCGACGACTGCACCGAGGAGAGGGCGACCAGCGCCGTCCCGGGGCGCACCGCCTCCGCCAGGCCTTCCAGCGGCACGAAGCGGAGCTTGAGGTCACCGCGCACCGCGAACGGGGTGATCACCGAGGAGTAGTCCCCCTCCGGGAAGAGGATCTCCGAGCCGGGCGGGAAGGACTGCGCGACGAGCCCGACGTGCACCGCCACCGAACCGCCGACGGCCACCCGCGCCTCGTCCGTACCGGTCAGCCGGGCGAAGGACCGCCGGACGGCACCCACTCTCGGCCAGTCGCCCGCCCCGCCGGGCCGGCCGGCCGCGAGCTCCTCGACCAGCGCCGTGACGGCATCGGCCGCGCTGCGGGGCAGCAGCCCGGCGCTACAGGTGTTCAGATACGTCTTGTCCGGCGCGAACGCGGCACCGCCCAGGGTCTCCATGAGATCACCCTGCGGTGCGGCCAACCGCAGGTCAACCGCGAATCGTTGAGGGGTACCCGTCAGCGGTGCTTCATCGTCGGGCGCGCCGGACCCAGCCCGCACGATCAGTGCCGCGGGACCTCGCACGAGCCGTCGGTGTCGCACACGGGCGCGTCCCCGCCGTCCACGGCGACGGGTGTGAGGGTCCGGCCCTGCCAGGCCTGCTCCAGCGCCTGGGTGAACAGCTCGGCCGGCTGACCGCCGGAGATGCCGTAGCGCCGGTCGAGGACGAAGAAGGGCACGCCGTTCGCGCCCAGCTCCGCGGCCTCGCGCTCGTCGGTCCGTACGTCGTCGGCGTACGCGTCCTCGTCGGTGAGCACCGCGCGGGCCTCGTCCGCGTCCAGTCCCGCCTCGACCGCGAGCTCCACCAGCACCTCGGCGTCGAAGACCGAGCGCTCCTCGGCGAAGTTGGCGCGGTAGGCGAGGTCGAGCAGTTCGTCCTGGCGGCCGCGGGCCTTGGCGAGGTGCAGCAGACGGTGGATGTCGAAGGTGCTGCCGTGGCCGCGGCCCTCGGTGCGGTAGCCGAGGCCCTCGGAGCGGGCGTTGGAGGCGACGTGCTCCTCCATGGCCTGCGCCTCCTCGCGGCTGCGCCCGTACTTCAGGGCCAGCATGTCGACGACGGGCGCGGTGTCACCCTTGGCGCGGCCCGGGTCGAGCTCGAAGGACCGGTGCACGACCTCGACCTGGTCACGGTGGGCGAAGTCCGCGAGCCCCTTCTCGAAGCGCGCCTTGCCGATGTAGCACCACGGGCAGGCGATGTCGCTCCAGATCTCGACGCGCATGCTGATTCTCTCCAGGGTCCGAACGGTACGGAGGCCACCTCCGCTCCGACCTCAACACCCGCGGCACCCGCCTCATTCCACGGCGCGCGGCACGGTGAGCCGCATCACCAGGTGATTGCCCGAGAGCGGCTCGTCCGGGTCGGGTGTCCAGCCGTGTGCGGTGTAGAAGTCCTGGGCGCGCCGGTTGTGCTCGAAGACCTCCAGCCGGGCGGTGGTCACGCCCGCGCTGCGCCAGCCCTCCACGCACGCCCGGTGCAGCGCGGTGCCGATACCGGCGCGCCAGAGCGCGGGGTGGACATGGAGTTGGGTGAGCGTCATGACGCCGTCGACCGTGCGGGAGGCCGCCACGCCGGCGAGGGCCCCGTCCCGTTCCGCGCAGAGCACCGCACCGCGCTCGATGGCCGCCGCCCAGCCCGCGCGGGTGCGGGCGTGCTCGGCGGGGCTGTCGAAGGCCTCGTCCGGTATGTGCCCGCGGTAATAGGTGGCACGGGCCTCGGCGTGCAGGGCGGTGACGGCGTCGAGGTCCTCGGGAACGGCTGGTCTGATCATGGTACGGGGGACGCACGCGGCAGGCCGTGCGGTTGCGGGCGTGGTCAGGAACCGTCGCGCAGCCCGTCCGGCCAGCCCTCGCGGAACTCGATCTCGTCGTAGGTCACCACACACCCCTCGCCGACCGGCGACTGGGCGAGGAAGCCGACGAGCGCGGCACCGGCCTGTTCCTCGGTGCCGAGCGCGAAGATCCGGACGAAGGTCCACCGCTTGCCGTCCGTCGACGCGTGGAAGGCGAAGGCCTTGCCCGTACGGCTGATCCGCAGCCAGACGCTGTCGCCGTCCACCTCGAAGGAGTTGGCGTCGTCGGAGTAGCCGCGGGTCACCACCGTGCAGATGGTGGGCCTGTCCGGGGAGAGTTCCAGACAGAGCTTGGCCCACTCCCGCTCACCGACGTGCAGATAGAGCACACCGGCGTCGAAGGCGGCGGCGAATCCGACCGTGACGCGGGCGATCAGCTGGAAGTCCCCCTCCGGCGAGCCGAGCAGGCGCGGCGCGTCGGAGGCGGGGTCCAGCGAGTCGCCCGCCGGGGGCACGAAACGATCCTGCCGGGCCCCCGCCCAGCCGGTCAGCACCCCTTTCTCGTACGACCAGTTGGCGTCGGGGCCGTAGGGGCGCAGAGGGAAGGGGAGTTCAGGCAGCTCGATGGAGTCGGTCACCCGCTCAGCTTGCGGGAGTCTCGCGGCGTCCGTCCACCCGACGCGGCAGACCGAGCGGGTTGTCGTCCCGCAACTCCGGCGGAAGGAGCGCCTCCGGGGTCGTCTGATAGGTGACCGGCCGCAGCCAGCGCTCGATCGCGGTGGCGCCGACCGAGGTGGAGGTGGACGTGGTCGCCGGGTAGGGGCCGCCGTGGTGCTGGGCGGGGGCGACGGCGACACCGGTCGGCCAGCCGTCCACCAGCACCCGGCCCGCGAGCGGGGTGAGTTCGGCGAGCAGCTCCGCGCCGCGGCCCTCCCCTGCGGCCTCGGCGGCCGAGAGGTGCACGGTGGCGGTGAGATTGCCGGGCAGGCGTCCGAGCACGGCGGTGATCTCGTCGTCCGACTCGTACCGCGCGACCACGGTGACCGGGCCGAAGCACTCCTCCAGGAGCAGATCGTGCGGCCCGTCGGCGGTGAGCAGCCGCGCCGGCAGGGACAGGAAGCCGGCGCTCACGGTGTGATCCCCGCCGGCCCCGGGAGTGATCGGGGCCTCGACGAACGGCAGGTCCGCCCGTTCCCGTACGCCCTCGACGAAGGCGCCACGCATCCGGTGGTCGAGCATCACGCCGGGCTCGGTCTCGCTGACCGCGTCCGTGAGCGACTTGAGCATCCGGTCGCCCGCGTCGCCGGCCGGGGCCAGGACGAAGCCGGGCTTGGTGCAGAACTGCCCTTCGCCGAGGGTCATCGACCCCGCGAGTCCGGAGCCGATCTGCTCGGCGCGCTCGGCGGCGGCCTCCTCGGTGACCACCACCGGGTTGAGAGAACCGAGTTCACCGTGGAAGGGGATGGGGGTGGGGCGGGCGGCCGCGGCGTCGAAGAGGGCACGTCCGCCGCGTACGGAACCGGTGAAGCCGGCCGCGGCGACCAGCGGGTGCCGCACGAGTTCGACGCCGGCCTCGAAGCCGTGCACGAGGCTCAGCACGTCCTCGGGCAGACCGACCTGCTTCGCGGCCCTGCGCAGTACGGACGCGCACAGCTCGGCGGTCGCGGGGTGGTCGGGGTGGGCCTTGACGACGACCGGGCAGCCCGCGGCGAGCGCGCTGGCGGTGTCGCCGCCGGGCACGGAGAAGGCGAGCGGGAAGTTGCTGGCGGAATAGACGGCGACGACACCGAGGGGGATCTTGTAGCGGCGCAGGTCGGGCCACGGCGGGGTGCGGTCCGCGTCCGCGTGGTCGATGTGGACGTCGAGGTACGCGCCCTCGTCGACGACATCGGCGAAGGCCCGCAACTGCGCCGTGGTGCGCGCGAGTTCACCGGTGAGGCGGGTGGGGCCGAGCGCGGTCTCGGCGTCGGCCGCCTCGATGACGTGCTCGCGGGCCTCGTCGAGCAGGTCGGCGGCGGTGCGGAGCAGACGCGCGCGTACACTCCGGTCGGCGAGGGCGGGGCGGGCGGCGTGGGCGGAACGGACCACGCGGTCGATCTCCTCGGCCGTCGACTCCACCGCAACCTGCTCCCGCGGGTTCCCGGTTCGGGGGTCGACACTCCAGACTGGTGCTGCTGCCACCGCGGCTTCCTTCCCGGTCTTCTTGCCACCCACCAGGAGTTGTTCGGTATTCTGAACAGCGTTCCCGATGGTGAATATGTGGGGACTCTATTTCCGGGCGTTCTGCGCGGTCAAGAAGGAGCGAGGGCAATGTCGACGGCGGATTCTGGTGGGGCACAGGTCAAGTCCGCGGTGCGGACGGTGGAACTGCTCGAGTACTTCGCCGGGCGCCCCGGCATGCACTCCCTGGCCGCGGTCCAGGAGGCCGTCGGCTACCCCAAGTCCAGCCTCTACATGCTGCTGCGCACCCTGGTCGAGCTCGGCTGGGTGGAGACGGACGCCACCGGCACGCGCTACGGCATCGGCGTCCGCGCCCTGCTGGTCGGCACCTCCTACATCGACGGCGACGAGGTCGTGGCAGCCGCCCGGCCGACGCTGGACCGGCTCTCCGACGACACCACCGAGACCATCCACCTCGCCCGCCTCGACGGGACGAACGTCGTCTACCTCGCCACCCGGCAGTCGCAGCACTATCTGCGCCCCTTCACCCGCGTCGGCCGCAGGCTGCCGGCCCACTCCACCTCGCTGGGCAAGGCTCTGCTCGCCACCCACAGCGACGAGCAGGTGCGCAAGATGCTCCCGGAGACCCTGTCGTCCCTGACCGAGCACACCCTCACCGACCGCGAGAAGCTCATCGAGGAACTGCACCTCATCCGCGAGCAGGGCTACGCCGTGGACCGCGAGGAGAACACCCTCGGGTTGCGCTGCTTCGGCATCGCGATCCCCTACCGCACACCGGCCCGTGACGCGATCAGCTGCTCGGTCCCGGTGGCCCGGCTCACCCCGGCGCACGAGCAGATGATCAAGGATGCGCTGTTCGACGCGCGCGACCGCCTCACGCTCGCGACGCGCAGGCTCTGACGACCCGGCTCACGACCCCGACGCACGAACGCCGACGGCCCGCTCCCGGCACGCGGCCGGGACGGTCCGGCTGACGCTCCCGACGCACGAACGCCGACGGCCCGCCTCACGCCCCGACGCCGGCGCCCGCCTCCGCCGCGCGGCGGAGGCGGTTCCTCACCACGCACGACGTGCGCACGGTCACGGCACGGGAGCGTGGAGCCATGACCCGGACACCCCTCGCCCCCGCGCCTCCCGCCGCGATACGGCCGTCACGCGCCGCCGCCGTCCTGCGCGCCGTGGCGATCGTCGCCTGCGTCCCGTACGTCACCCTGAAGACCGCGTGGATGGCGGGCAGCACCATCGGCATCCCCGACGGGAGCGTCCTGCTGGGGAACCGCGCGACGCTGGGGCTCGCCAACGGCGTCACCGTCCTGATGGACTCGGCCGTCGTGGTCCTCGCGCTGCTGCTCACCCGGCCGTGGGGACTGCGGGTGCGGACCTGGCTGCTCGCCTTCCCCTTCTGGGTCGCCACCGGGCTGCTCGCACCGATCATGGCCGGCTTCCCGCTCCAGCTGCTCGTCTCCGCCTTCGGCGGGACGACGTCCGCCGACACCGCCACCGAACCGTTCCTCGACGACTGGGTCTTCGGCGTCGTCTACGGCGGCTTCATCCTCCAGGGCCTCGCCCTCGGCGCACTCTTCGTCCGCTACGCGCGCAATCGCTGGGCCGACCTGTGGCAGGCCCGGCTGCGTGACCTGCCGGCCGCGCCTTCCGCCAGGGTGGCGGCCGCCGCGGGTGCGCTCGCCGCGCTGCTGCCGGCCGTCATGCATCTGCTGTGGATGTGCGGTGCGACGCTCGGCCTCTCCGCCCGCCGGATCGACGAGCGCGCCGCCGATTTCCACGTCCTGGAGGGAGTGCGCCTCGCCTTCGTCCTGGCCGCCGTGGCCGGGGCTCTTCTCCTCACCTCCGGCCGTCATCGCGCCTCCTCGCTGCCGGTGAAGATTCCGCTCGGGGCGGCCTGGGTCGGCTCCGGCGCTCTCGCCGCCTGGGGCGGCTGGCTGCTGTTCGCCTCGCTGATGCCGCAGGACGACCGGTTCAACCGCTCCACGGGTCTGCTCCCTCTGACCTACGCTGTCGAGATGATCGCGGGCGTCCTCCTCATCGGCGCCGTCGTCTCCCAACTGCGGCGGCGCGGCGCGTGACCGAGCGTGCGAGCGGCCTGCTCCGGGCCTGGACCGGGGCGCTGTTCGGGTCCCGGGCCAGGCTGCGCTGGCTGCATCTCGTCCTGGGCGGCGCGCTGTTGATGCCGTACTGGCTCGTCGGCACCGTGGTGATCGGCCCGATCGTCGGCTCCGACAATGCCTTCGGCGGTTCGCTCACCCACCAGTTCGGGGCGTACGCGGTCGCGCTGCCGCTCGCCGCGCTGACCGCGCTGTTCCCGCCCGCCAGGCCGCTGTCGGTGGCGGCGGCGCGGGCGCTGTGCGGGGTGCCGGGGCAGCTGCTCGCGGACGGACCGGCGCACTCGCGGGCGGCCCGGGGACGGACCTCGGCCTGGTTCACGCTCCACATCGGGCTCGGGGGCCTGATCAGCGGTGCCTCGCTGGCGCTGCCGCCGTTCGCGGTGACGCTGATGCTGCTGCCGCTCTCCGGCGCGGTGCGGGAGTGGTTCCGGGCGCCGGACTACCCCGCCTGGCAGCTCGCCCTGTTCCCGTTCGCCGGGATCGCGATGCTCGTGGCGCTCGCGGCCTGCGTCGCGGCGGCCGGCGCGCTGCTGGCACGCCAGGCACCCCTGCTCCTCGGCCCCACCCCCGCCGACCGGCTCGCCGCCGCCGAGCGCCGGGCCACCGAACTGGCCGAGCGCAACCGTCTCGCCCGCGAACTGCACGACTCCGTGGGCCATGCGCTCAGCGCGGTGACCCTGCAGGCAGGCGCGGCGCGCAAGGTCCTGGACACCGATGTGGAGTTCGTCCGCGAGGCGCTGGCCGCGATCGAGGAGACCACCCGGCGTACGGTCGGCGAACTCGACTCCGTCCTCGGCCTGTTGCGCCGGGGGGAGATGGACCAGGCAGACGAGGCCGCCGAGGGCCCCGTGGCCACCGGTCCCGGACTCGACGCTCTGGACGGGCTGATGTCCCGCAGCGGCGTGCCCGTGTCGCTGACCGCGGAGGGCGACCGGGCTGCCGTGCCCCCGCCCGTCTCGCGCGAGGCGTACCGGATCGTCCAGGAAGGGCTCAGCAACGCCCTGCGCCATGCCGGGGCGCGCCCGGTTTCGCTGTGGATCGCCGTACGCGGCGAGGAGTTGGAGATCGTGATGGAGAACCCGCTGCCCGCCAGGGCCGCGACGGTGCGCCCGGGAGGCGGCCGTGGTGTGCGCGGCATCGCCGAGCGTGCGGCGCTGCTGGGCGGGGACGCCCACGCCGGACCGCACGGCGACGTGTGGCGGCTGCACGCCCGGCTGCCGCTGGGCGGTGCCCGGTGAGCGCGGTGCGGATCGTCCTCGCGGACGACGAACGCATGGTCCGCACCGCGCTGCGGGTCATCCTGGACGCCGAGCCCGGTCTGGAGGTGGTCGGCGAGGCGGCGACCGGCGCCGAGGCGGTGTCGGTGGTGCGTGAGCTGCGGCCCGACGTGGTGCTGATGGATGTGCGGATGCCGGAGATCGACGGCATCCGGGCGACCGAGCAGATCCTCGCCACCCTCGCGGACCCGCCGCGGATCGTCGTGGTGACGACGTTCGAGAACGACTCCTATGTGTACGACGCGCTGCGCGCCGGCGCCGCGGGCTTTCTGCTCAAGCGGGCCAGGGCGGAGGAGCTGGTGCATGCGGTGCGGCTGGTCGCCCGCAGCGACTCGCTCCTCTTCCCGGCCGCGGTGCGCTCGCTCGCGGCCGAGTACGCCCGGCAGAGGGCCGCCGCTCCCCCGCCGTGGGCGCAGCGGCTCACCGATCGGGAGGCCGAGGTCCTTCGGCTGATGGCGACGGGGCTGACGAACGCGGAGATCGCCGGGCGGATGGGCGTGGGACCGGCGACGACGAAGACGCATGTGGCCTCCGTGCTGGCGAAGACGGGGACGCGGGACCGCACCCAGGCGGTGATCGCGGCGTACGAGTCGGGGTTCGTCTCGCCGCGCTGAGGGTCCGCACCGGGAGCTCGCGTCCGGGAGGCCCCGCTGAGCCCCGACGCCCCGCCGGGGAGATGAGTAAATCCTGAGAAAAGGGGCCACAGGGGAACGCGCCGCCCCGTTCCGCTCGTCCCTTGCATGGGATGAACAAGACGATCAGGAACGCCGCCGCCTTCAGTCTGCTGCTGGTGCTCGCCCTGCTGGTGCGGGTCACCTGGGTGCAGGCGTACGAGGCCAAGGCACTCGCGGACAACGACCACAACCGACGGAAGATCATCGCGCAGTACGCGCAGCCGCTCGGCGACATCATCGTGGCCGGATCACCGGTCACCGGTTCCCAGCGGACCGCCGGCAGTGATCTGGCGTACAAACGCACCTACACCGACGGCTCGCTGTACTCGGCCGTCACCGGCTACAGCTCGCAGGCATACGGAGCCACCCAGCTCGAGGGCATCCACAGCACGATCCTCGACGGCACCGACACCCGGCTGAAGAACCCCGTGGACGCGCTCACCGGCAAGCAGCAGAAGCCGGGCGACGTACTGACCACGATCGATCCGGCGGTGCAGAAGGCGGCCTCCAAGGCGCTCGGCGACACCAAGGGCGCGGCGGTCGCGATCGACCCGAAGACGGGCGCCATCCTCGGGATGGTGAGCACGCCCTCGTACGACCCCTCGTCGATCTCCGGGACGTCGGACTCGGCCGCCTGGAAGAAGCTGCTCGACGACCCGGACAAGCCCCTGGTCAACCGGGCGCTCCGGCAGCCGCTGCCGCCCGGCTCGACGTTCAAGCTGGTCGTCGCCGCTGCCGCGCTGGAGGACGGTCTGTACGGCTCGGTGGACGAGAAGACCGAGAGCCCCGACCCGTACACCCTCCCCGGTACGACGACGGTCCTGAAGAACGAGAACGCCTCCGCACCCTGCGAGAACGCCACCCTCCGCACGGCGCTCCAGTACTCCTGCAACAACGTCTTCGCCAAGCTGGCCGCGGACCTGGGCGAGGACAAGGTCCGGGAGACGGCGGAGAAGTTCGGCTTCAACGACAAGCAGAGGGACGTCCCGGTGCGGGCCTACCCGAGCGTCTACCCGAGCGGTATGGACAAGGCGCAGACGGCGCTGTCGGGCATCGGCCAGTTCGACGTGACGGCGACCCCGCTGCAGATGGCCATGGTCTCGGCCGCGATCGCCAACGGCGGGGTCATGGAGTCCCCGCACATGGTCTCGAAGACCGTGGACGGCGACGGCAACACCCTGGACTCGTACGAGGACGGCTCGTCGGACCGGATCGTCTCGGAGTCGGTCGCCGAGGAGCTGCGCAGCGCGATGGTGACGGTCGTGGACGAGGGCACCGGCACCAACGCGCGGATCGACGGCGCCGAGGTCGGCGGCAAGACGGGCACGGCGCAGCACGGCGAGAACAACAGCAAGACGCCGTACGCGTGGTTCACCTCGTACGCCAAGAGCTCCGACAGCGGGAAGGAGGTCGCGGTGGCGGTCCTCATCGAGGACTCGGGCGCGGCCCGCTCGGAGGTCAGCGGCAACGGCCTGGCGGCGCCGATCGCACAGAAGATGATGAAGGCGGCGCTGAGGTAGCGGTGTCGGCACGGGGCCGCCGGACATCGCCGGCGGCCCCGTTGATCAGCTGCGTGATCGGCCGGACCTCCATGCCGCGAGCGGCACTAGTGCCTCGACAGGGCAAAGCGTGCCGCGAGCCGCACTAGACGAGCCACCAGCCCTGGTTGGAGCCCCCGTTGCGCTCCCACATGATGAGCTGCGTGCCCCAGACGCCGGTGCCTCCCGGAACGTCGATCACGTGGCCGGAGGGGTCGTTCACAATGGGGTTGGCGCCCGTGCCTCCGCTGAAGACCTGGTTCCATTTGCTGTTGCAGTGCCACAGGATCAGCTTGGCGCCCGGGCGGGTGTCGTCGTGCCGGTCCAGGCACAGACCGTTCGCGGAGTTGACAATCGTCTGTCGCCCCCGGGAGTCGGTGCTCGTGTACCAGCGCTGGTTCGCGCCTCCGTTGCACTCCCACTGGATCACCGCGGCACCGGGCCCCGCGGCACCGCTGCCGTCCATGCAGAGCCGGGTGGCGGCGTTCATGAGCCGTCCGCTGAAGGTGACCGCGGACGCCGGCTGCCCGGTCACGAGGCTGCCGCCGATCAGCGCCAGGGTTGCGGCGGCCACCGCTGTCGTGCGTCTGACCGCCTTCTTCGATGTGAATCTTGCCGTCATGTTTCCCCCCAAGAGACAGCCGTGTCCCCCCGGGACACGGCAGTGGTCAAGATCAATGATAACTGCGCGTCAGGAGACGGCACACAGCGCCATGATCACGCGGTGCGCGACGGCCCGGGCCCGGCGAGGACGTGCCGTCCTGACATCCGGCCGGCCGATGCCGTCCTTCGCGAGGGACGCTGTCCGGCTCACAGCAGTGCCCTCAGGTTCTCCACGCTGCGGTTGCCCTCCCGGCGTACCCCCACGGGGATCAACGCGGCGCGGGACGGCAGCCGTACGCCCCCGGTGAACGCCACCCGGGTGCCCCCGCCTTCGGGGGTCGCCGCGACGCCGATCAGCAGGAAGCGGCTCTGCAGCCAGCACCAGCCCGGTCGCTGCACGCCGCGCAGCCGGGCCCGCATGCCGTACCTGCTGCGGACCTGCGCCTCGACGTGTTCCCCCTGTCGGCTCACGACGCGCAGCCGCTCCATGTCCGTCACGACCTGCCCGAATCCGCCCTCCAGGTCGCCCAGCAGGGACCAGACCCGCTCGAAGGGTGCGTCGACGTACGCCTCGGTCACCGCGGCGCCGCGGATGCCGGCGGCCAGGGCATGCAGGCGGCGTACGGGGTCGAGGTCGGTGGTCGGCCAGCGTTCGTTCATGACGTCCACGCCTTCCGGAAGGTGTCGCGGGCCCGGTGCAGCCGCGATTTGACGGTGCCCGTGCGCACACCGAGCAGGGCCGCGGCGGTGCGCTCGTCCAGGCCCTCCACGTCACGCAGCATCAGCACCGCGCGGTGTTCCGGGGAGAGCCGGTCCAGTACGTCCCTGATGTCGGCGGAGAGTTGGGGGTCGCCGCGGGCCGGGAGCGCGCTGAGATCGGCCGGTACGGCGCGGGCCGAGCGGTGGGCGGTGCGGACCGCCTCGCGCACGGCGATCGTCCGGACCCACCTGTGCAGGGCGGCCGGGTCCTTCAGGGTGCGCAGCGACCGGAAGACCGCCACCAGGGCCTCCTGCGCCGCGTCCGCTCCCTGGTCCAGGGCGATGGGCGCGCAGACGCGGCCCACGTACGGCGCGAGGAGGTCCAGGAGTTCGGCCATGGCGAGCGTGTCTCCGCGCTGGGCGGCTCGCACGAGCCGGGCTGTCGGATCGTCCGGTCGCTCAACGGGCACGGGCCGCGTCCTTCCACCACGCCACGCGCAGGGCGGCGCACGCCAGGAGGGCGCACAGGGGGGTGTAGAGCACGAGGTTGAGCCGGTGGAAGGCGGTGCCGGTCTCCTCGGCGAACAGCCAGTAGATCCCCGCGAGGGCGCGCAGCGAGAGGCCCGCGGCCACGGCCAGGGTGCAAAGACGGAGGACCGGGTGGCCGGGGCGGCGGGAGTGGGCGCCGACCAGGGCGGCCGCGGCGAGGAGGAGGGCGGCGAGAGGGAGCAGGACCGGCGGTGTGAACGGCACGTCCCTGCCGAGAACCGCTCGGGACAGGCTCCCTTCGTCGGCCGCCGGCCAGGTCGCGCCCGTCGCCCAGTACAGGTGGAGCAGGGCGTCCGCGGTGAGCACCGAGACGACGAGCACGGCTGCGCGGGCGGGCGGAACGGTGGTGCTGAGCCGGTACGACATGGGTCCTCCTGCGGCGACTCGGGAATCCGTCACCCTCCAGAGGAGCCGTCCGCGCGAAACGTTCCGTCGGGGTGGGCGCATTCTTTCCCGAGCGCGCCCACCCCGGCAAAGCTCAGGAAACTCCGAGGAGTTGCTCGATCGGGTCGATGGCGAAGTACACCGCGAACAGCACCGCCGTGCCCCACAGCAGCCAGTGCACCTCGCGTGCCTTGCCGAGCACCGCCTTGATGACGACGTAGGCGATGAAGCCCGCGCCGATGCCGTTGGTGATGGAGTACGTGAACGGCATGACCGCGATCGTCAGGAACGCGGGGATGGCGATCTCGTACCGCTCCCAGTCGATGTGCCGCACCTGGGCCATCAGCAGGAAGCCGACGGCGACCAGCGCCGGGGC
Source organism: Streptomyces sp. AM8-1-1 (assembly GCF_032229325.1). NCBI lineage: Bacteria > Bacillati > Actinomycetota > Actinomycetes > Kitasatosporales > Streptomycetaceae > Streptomyces > Streptomyces sp. AM8-1-1. The sequence continues at coordinate 6,397,435 of NZ_CP135086.1, read as the reverse complement.
GGCCGCCTGGGCGGGGACGACGGTCAGCAGCGGGGTGAGGAAGAGCGCCAGTCCGAAGAGGGCACCGGTGACCACGGAGGCGAGCCCGGTACGGGCGCCCTCGCCCACACCGGCGGCCGATTCGATGTACGAGGTGTTGGAGGAGGCGGAGGCGGCCCCGCCTGCCGCCGCCGCGGCGCCGTCGATCAGCAGGACCCGGCCGAGGTTCGGGACCTTGCCGTCCTCGTCCAGCAGGCCCGCCTCGCTGGAGATGCCGACGACGGTGCCCATGGTGTCGAAGAAGTCGCTGAGGATCAGGGTGAAGACCAGCAGCACCAGCGTGATGACGCCGATCTGCTCGAACGCGCCGAAGAGGCTGAAGGCGCCGACGAGCCCGAAGTCGGGCGCGGCCACGACGTCGTCGGGCACGGCCGGCACGGTCAGGCCCCAGGCGAGCCGGTCGACGGTGGCGAGTTCGTTGATGACGATCGCGAGGACGGTCGTCACGACGATGGAGATGAGGATCGCGCCCTTCACCTTGCGCGCCATCAGCGCGACGGTGAGCAGCACCCCGACGCAGAAGACCAGCACGGGCCAGCCGGAGAGCTGACCGCTGCCGCCGAGCTGCACCGGCACGGTGCTCTCGTCGCCGGGGATGCGGGTGACGAACCCGGCGTCGACGAACCCGATGAAGGCGATGAAGAGCCCGATGCCCACGCTGATCGCCTGCTTCAGCGACGAGGGGATGGCGTGCATGATCGCCTCGCGAAGTCCGGTGACGACCAGGACGCAGATGAGGATGCCTTCGAGCACCACCAGACCCATCGCGTCGGGCCAGCTCATCAGCGGGGCTATCTGGAAGGCGACGACGGCGTTGAGCCCGAGTCCGGCGGCCACGGCGAGCGGGAGATTCCCGCCGAGGCCCATGATCGCGGTCATCACGGCCGCCACCAGCGCGGTGGAGGTGGCCAGTTCGGCCGCGGAGAGCTGGTGGCCGAACTTGTCCTCGGCGCTGCCGAGGATGATCGGGTTGAGCACGAGGATGTAGGCCATCGTGAAGAAGGTGGCGAAGCCGCCACGGATCTCCCGCGCATAGGTCGAGCCCCGTGCGCTGATGCGGAAGTACTGGTCGACCTGTGCGGACATGGCTCTCCTCGGGGACGGTCCGGCCGGTGAAGACAGCTGGGATTGTGCCCCTCGGGCGAGCGTTTTCAGGTCAACGGTGTGTAACGTCCGCCCACCGCTTGAGCGTCGCGACCGCGGCCGCTTCCTGGTCCGCGGGCAGATCCGTGAGCTGTGCCGCGTGGTTGGTGCCGGGAGCCACGAAGCGGTACGAGTCGTGGCGGCTCGGCGTGAACTGCTCGGCGCTCCAGGGGTCGTTCTCCCCGTAGACGAACATCATCCGCCGGCCGCTGGTCCGCACCCACCGGTCCACGTCCGCCATGGGCCCGTTGTCGTACGCGCCGCGCATCGCGGCCGGGAGCACCGAGTCGGGCCGGTAGAGCCCGGGGTGGCGGCGGACCCCGCGCAGATGCGGGAACGCCAGGTCCGCCCAGCCGAGTTGGGTGGCGGCCTGCCGGTAGTAGGGGCCCGAGCCGTTGGTGCCGAGGTTCTCGTCCTTGTAGACGTGCAGGCCGTGCTTCGTCGACCAGTCGTAGAGCTCGTCGTCGTCGGCGGTCCGCGCGTCGGGGACGTCCGGGCAGTCCGCGGCGCTGCCGCCCTGCCAGAAGTTCCAGACCTGGTCGAGCACGGCGAACTCGTAGGCGCGGTCCGTGGTGCCGAGGGTCTCCTCGAAGGTGTCGCCGTTCTTCCGGGCGTCCGCCTCGAACATCGGCAGCAGCCGCTCGCGCCGGACCAGCAACTCGCGCTGCACGGCGTCGAGTGCGTGGCGGCACTCGGCCGTGCCGACGGTCGCGAAGAAGCGGTCGTAGGCACTGTCGTCCGCGTTGTCGGCGTCGTTCGGTGCGACGAAGGCGACGACGGCGTCGAGATCGCCGGGGTAGTACCGCTCGTGATAGGTCGCCGTCATACCGCCTTTGCTCGCTCCGGTACCCAGCCACCGGCCGCGTTCGATGACGCGCAGCGCCTGCGTCACCCGGTGCTCGTCGCTCGCCTCCTGCCAGACGGTGAGCTTGGACCAGTCGTCCCCGGCCGCGCCCGCGGGCCGGGAGGGGCCGAAGTAGCGGTGTTCCACGGACACCTGATTGGCGTCGAGCACCGTGGTGACCTGGGCGGTGCCGGAGGCCAGGGTGTAGCCGCCGGTGTGCAGCACCGTGGGCCGGTCGGTCGCCTTGTGCCAGAGGGTGAGCCGCTGGGTGAAGCTGCCCCGCCCGGGCCGGCGGTGGTCGACGGGCTGGGCGTAGGTGAGCGCGTAGTGCGGGTGACCCTGCTTCTCGCCCACCGCGACGACCGTCATGCCGGGGATGCGCTCCAGCTGCCCGCGGATGTCTTCGGAGTCGGCCCGCGCGCTCGCCTCCCCGGTGAACTGCATCGTGACCAGGGTCAGTACGGCGCCCAGCAGTGCGGCGAGCCTCGTGGAACGCAACGGCGGTACCCCTTGAGTACGACGGCGGGCAGGCCGCATCGTACGACGGACGCCCGCCGGGCCCGCGGCTCAACCCGCGTACGGGTCCGGGTTCCTGCCCGGCCGGGCGAGGAAGGCGAAGTCGCAGCCGGTGTCGGCCTGCGTGATCTGCTCGCCGTAGAGCGCGCCGTACCCCCGTTCGTACCGCTCGGGCGGTGGTGTCCAGGCCGCCCGCCGCTCGGCGAGCTCCGCGTCCGGCACCTCCAGCCGCAGTGTCCGGGCCGCGACGTCCAGGGTGATCGGGTCGCCGCTGCGGACCAGTGCCAGCGGGCCCCCGATGTGCGATTCGGGGGCGATATGAAGGACGCAGGTGCCGTAACTCGTGCCGCTCATCCGGGCGTCGGAGATCCGGACCATGTCGCGTACGCCCTGCCGGAGCAGATGGCCGGGCAGCGGCAGCATGCCGTACTCGGGCATGCCGGGGCCGCCTCGGGGGCCCGCGCCCTGGAGCACCAGCACATGGTCGGCGGTGATGCCGAGCGCCGGATCGTCGATGGTGCGCTGCATGGTCCGGTAGTCGGGGAAGACGACGGCGGGGCCGGTGTGCTTCAGCAGCCGGGGATCGGCGGCGATGTGCTTGATGACGGCGCCGTCGGGGCAGAGGTTGCCGCGCAGCACCGCGACCCCGCCCTCGTCGGCCAGCGGCTTGTCCCGGGGGCGGATGACGTCGGGGTTGTGGACGAGCGCCCCGGCGAGCTGTTCGCGCAGGGTGGCGTGGGCGACGGTGGGCCGGTCCAGATGCAGGACGTCGGTGAGCCGGGTGAGGAAGGCGGGGAGTCCTCCCGCGAAGTGGAAGTCCTCCATCAGATACCGGCCGCCGGGACGGACGTTCGCCAGCACCGGGACCGTGCGGGCGATGCGGTCGAAGTCGTCGAGGGTGAGCGCGACACCGGAGCGGCCGGCCATCGCGATCAGATGGATGACGGCGTTGGTGGAGCCGCCGAGCGCGAGCACGGTGGCGACGGCGTCCTCGTAGGCCTCGCGGGTCAGGATGCGCGACAGCTTGAGGTCCTGGCGTACGAGGTCGACGATCCGGCGGCCGGACGCGGCGGCCATCCGCTCGTGCCCGGAGTCGACGGCCGGGACGGACGAGGCACCGGGGACGGTCACGCCGAGAGCCTCGGCGGCGGCGGTCAGCGTGGAGGCGGTGCCCATGGTCATACAGGTGCCGGGCGAACGGGCCAGACCGTTCTCCAGCTCGGCCAGTTCGGCGTCACCGATCAGCCCGGCGCGCCTGTCGTCCCAGTACTTCCACATGTCCGTGCCGGAGCCGAGCACTTCGTTGCGCCAGTGGCCCGGGAGCATGGGCCCGGCGGGGACGAAGACGGCGGGCAGATCGGCGCTGGCCGCGCCCATCAGCAGGGCGGGTGTGGACTTGTCGCAGCCGCCCATCAGCACCGCGCCGTCGACGGGATAGGAGCGCAGCAGCTCCTCCGTCTCCATCGCCAGCAGGTTGCGGTAGAGCATGGGGGTGGGCTTCTGGAAGGTCTCGGAGAGTGTGGAGACCGGGAATTCGAGCGGGAAGCCGCCGGCCTGCCAGACCCCGCGCTTGACGGCCTGGGCGCGGTCGCGCAGATGGACGTGGCAGGGGTTGATGTCGGACCAGGTGTTGAGGACCGCGATGACCGGCTTGCCGAGGTGTTCCTCGGGGAGGTAGCCGAGCTGGCGGGTACGGGCGCGGTGGCTGAACGAGCGCAGCCCCTCCGTGCCGTACCACTGGTGGCTGCGCAGCTGTTCGGGACTGCGGTCGGTCATACGAACCGGCCCCGGACGAGATCCGCGACCACGGCACGCCGCTCCCCGGCCAGGACGCGGCTGGGCGGACGCACGTCACGGCGGCACAGTCCGAGTGCGGCGAGCGCCTCCTTGACGACACTGACGTTGTCCGCCGACTGGTGGGCGGCGCGCAGTTCCTCGAAGGGCCTGATCCGCTCCCAGATGTCCATGGCGTCCGCGTACCGGCCCTCGCGCAGGGCGTCCCGCAGGGCGAGGGAGATCTCCGGGGCGACGTTGACGAGCCCGGAGGTGAAGCCGGTGGCGCCGCCGGCCCAGTAGGAGGGCGCGTAGAGCTCGGCGAGTCCGGCGACCCAGACGAACCGGTCGAGGCCGGCGTCACGGGCGAAGGCGGCGAAGGCGGCCGCGTCATGGACCGCGTACTTCACGCCGAGGACATTGGGGCACAGCCGCCCGAGCTCGGCCAGCGTGCCACCGGTGAGGTGCGCGTTGCGGATGTACGGGACGACCCCGAGCTCCGGTACGGCGTCGGCGATCGCGCGGTGGTAGTCGATCCAGCCGTCCTGCGAGACGTACGGGTGGACCGGCTGGTGCACCATCACCAGCCGGGCCCCGACCTCCGCCGCGTGCCGGGCGGCCGCGACGGCGGTCGGCACCTCGTGCCCGACGCCGGCGACGACCGTGGCCGCCCCGTCCGCCTCCTCGACGGTCACCTCGACGGCCCGGCGGCGCTCGTCGGGGGTCAGTGCGTAGAACTCTCCGGTGTTGCCGTTGGGCGTGAGCGTGGTGACCCCGGCGTCGATCATCCTGCGCAGCAGGGCGCGTTGGGCCTTCTCGTCGACCGTGCCGTCCTCGGCGAACGGGGTCACGGGGATGGCCACGGCATCGGCGAGCGCGGCGCGCAGGGCGGTGTGACGTTCCTCGGTCATCGGTGGTCCTCCTCGGGGGAGCGCGGCTCGGCGGAGCCCTGCTGGGGAAAGGCGCGGCGGAGGAAGGCGGCGATGTGGTCGTACAGGGCGTGGGCCGCCCCCTTCGCGTCACCGGCCGCCGCGAGCCGCAGGATCTCCCGGTGCTCGGCCGCCTCCCGCTCCCACGACGGGTCGGCGGCCCAGGCGACGGCCGAGACGAGCGCCGCCTGGTCGCGTACGTCGTCGAGCATCCTGACCAGCATCGGATTGCCGCACGGGAGGTACAGGGCGCGGTGGAACTCCCGGTTGGCCAAGGAGCGTTCCGCGCGGTCGGCGGCGGCATCGGCCTTCGCCAGCGCCTCGCCCGCGGCGTCCGGAGGGGCCGAGCGGCGGACCGACCGGCGCACCGCCTCCGGTTCGAGCAGCAGCCGCACGTCGTACACCTCGTGCGCCATGGCGGTGTCCACCGTGCGCACGGTGACGCCCTTGTACTGGCTCATCACCACCAGGCCGGTGCCGGCGAGCGTCTTGAGCGCCTCGCGCACCGGTGTCTTCGACACCCCGAACTGCGCGGCCAGTTCACTCTCGACGAGCGCCTGCCCGGGCCGCAGCCCGCCGGTGAGGATCGCGTGCTTGACGGTGTCGAGCACGTACTGGGTGCGGGAGGGGATGGAGGCCGGAGCAAAGGACATCGACGGCTCGCGTTCTGCTGGGTCATATATGAGATACGACGTACGACGCTGTGAGCTTGTCCGTCTACGGCGTCCCGCGTCAAGACCCGCGACGACGGCCGACAGGGTCCGGCCGCACGCCGGCTGTAGGTCACCTGCCCGATCCGCCGCGGCCTCCTCAGTCGTCACGCTGACCCTCACGACGGGATCGGGAGAGGCGGGTGGGCTGTGGGCCGGCGGACGGGTGCGGTGCTGCGGGACCGCAATGCGGGGCTGTATCTGGCCGGGGTGGTCGTGTCGGGCTTCGGCTCGTCCGCGATGTGGCTGGTGTCCGGAATCTGGGTCAAGTCGCTGACCGGGTCGGACAGTCTGGCGGCGCTGACGACGTTCGCGATGTGGGCTCCGGTGCCGGCCGGCCCGCTGCTGGGAACGGTCGCGGACCGGGTACGCCGCCGGCCGCTGCTGATCCGTACCAACCTCGCGATGTCCCTGCTCCTGCTGCCCCTGTTGGCGGTGGACTCGGCGGCGCGGGTGTGGATCCTGTTCGCCGTCCTCGTGGTCTACGGGATGAGCACCGTCGTGCACGACGCGGCGGAGGCGGGACTGGTCGCGACGGTGGTGGACAGCAGACTGCTCGGCGACTTCAACGGGCTGCGGATGACGGCGAACGAGGGCATGAAACTGATCGCGCCGCTCGCCGGGGCGGGCCTCTTCGCCCGGTTCGGCGGCGCCTCGGTGGCGCTGCTGGACGCACTCTCGTTCGCGCTGGCCGCCGGCATCTTCATGACCCTGCGGGTACCGGAGGAGCGGCCGGTCCGCCCGGCCGCGGGCGCCTGGCGCTCGGAGACCGCCGAGGGGGTGAGGTTTCTGTGGCACTCGCCGGTGCTGCGCCCTCTGGTGCTGGGCGGCGGCACGGTCATGCTGCTGGCGGGCCTGAACGGCGCGCTGATCTTCGCCGTGAGCGACGAGGTGCTCGGCCGCTCCCCCGCGTATGTCGGTGTGCTGTACGCGGTGCAGGGCATCGGATCGGTGATCAGCGGACTTCTCGCAGGCCCGCTGCTGCGCAGGATGCCGGAGCGGACGTACGCCGCCGCCGGCACCGCGCTGTTCGCCGCGGCGGTGGCGCTGCGCTCCCTGCCGTTCGACGCGGCGGCTCTGGCGTGCAGCGCGGCGATCGGGCTGGGGCTGCCGTGCGTCCTGGTCGCGGCGCTCACGGCGGTGCAGCGGGAGACGCCGGACGCGCTCCTCGGCCGCACGGCCGCCACCGCGAACACCCTGGTCTTCGCCCCGAACGCGGTGGCGCTCGCGGTGGGTGCGGGGCTGGTCGCGGTGGTCGACGTGAGGGTGCTGCTGCCGGTGACGGGCGCGGCGGGACTGGTACTGGCAGCGGCCCTGCGAGGGCGGCGGGGCGCGCCTGTCCCCTCCGCGGCCCGAGGACCCGCGGGAGGCTCAGCCCACCCGTGACACCGCCTCCGCCACCAGCTCCAGGTCCGCGTCCGACGCCAACCCCGCGTGGTACAGCCGCAGTTGTGTCGCTCCGAGCTCCGCGGCCCGCGCGGCGTCCTCGGCCAGCGTGCCCGGGCTGCCGCCCATCCCGCCGACCACGGTGAGGTTGGCGGCCAGTACGTCCGCGTGCCCGCGGCGGTCCGCGAACGGCTTCAGCAGCTGCGCGCCACCGGTGCACGGCACCACCACACCGTCCGCGACGGACAGGATGTGCGCCGGGTCGACTCCCGCGTTGGCCCCGCAGTGGTACGGCACCGGGTCGGCGTGCAGCAGCACCTGGAAGCCGTCGGGGGCCGCGGCCCGCACCGCGGCGACCGTGTCCTCCTGGAGCGTCCGTGCGGTGCGGGTCCTGAAGTCGAGTGTCGCTACGGCGAGTTCGGCGCCCAGCAGCTTGTCGATGCTCGCGTCGCCCGGCGCCTCCCCCGCCCAGACCGGCTCCAGCGCCGCCCGTACGGCGGTCGCCAGCACGGAGGGTTCCAGGCCGAGTTGCCGGTATCCCTCGCCGCAGGCGGAGCAGAAGCACAGGGACATCAGGTACTGGGCCGCGTCGCCGAGGCCCACGCCGGCGATCTTGTCGTGGCCGTGCAGATGGGCGAGGCCGTACCAGCCGCAGGACTCCAGCTCGGTGCCGCGCGCGCCGGGCCGCGCCGCCGCCTCGGCCGCGAGATGCACGACCAGTTCCCGGACCGCGGGCCGCGCGATGCAGGGCGCCCAGGGATACCGGTCGCCGTACGCGTTGAGGACGGAGGTGTCCGGATGCTCGGCGCCCAGCCGGGAGTTGTGGGCGAGGACCACCCAGGTGTGCACCTCCAGGCCGGCGTCGGCGAGGGCGGCCGCCGCCTCCCCGTACGCGTCGCCGGACGCCCAGGCTCCGGGGGCGTACGGCCGCAGCTCACGCCCCGCCCACCGTTTCTCGTCCATCTCGTAGAGCACAGACGCATGTTCGGCGGTGACGATGCGGTGCCGCGGGTGGCGGGGGGTCAGCGCGCGGGTGGAGTGGTAGGCGGCGGCGAGGGTGACCTGCTGGACGCCGAGGCCGGCGATACGGGCCGCGGCGTCCGGGTCCCCGACGACGTCCCAGGGGTAGAGGAAGACGGAGGTCTTCACGCGTGCTCCTCCAGCAGGGCCCGGCCGCGTTCGATGAGACCGGCCAGCGCCTTGACATGGACCTCGGCCGGCTCGCTGAGCGGCGGACGCACCTCGCCGACATCCAGCCCTTCGAGGCGCACACCGGCCTTCACGAGCGAGACGGCGTAGCCGCGGCCCAGGTTGCGCAGTTCGACCAGGGGCACATAGAAGCCGTCGAGCAGCCGGTTCACGGTCTTGTCGTCGCCGGACGCCAGTGCGCGGTGGAACGCGATGGCGATGTCGGGGGCGAAGGCGAACACGGCGGAGGAGTAGAGGGAGATGCCGATGCCGCGGTAGGCGAGGCCGGTGAGTTCCGCGGTGGGCAGCCCGTTGAAGTAGAGGAAGTCCCGCTCGGGGGCGTCCCGGCGGACGGCGCTGACGATCCGCTGCATCAGATCGAGGTCGCCGTAGCCGTCCTTGAGGCCGATGATCCCGTCGGTCGCGGCGAGTTGCACGACGGTCTCGGGGGTGAAGAGGGCGTTGTCGCGCTGGTAGACGATGACGTCGAGGGAGGTCGCCGCGGCCAGCTCCGTGTAGTGGCGCAGCAGTCCGGCCTGGTCGGCGACGACGAGGTAGGGCGGCATCGCGAGCAGTCCGTCGGCGCCCGCCTCTTCGGCGGTCCGCGCGTACTGGACGGCGAGGGCGGTTCCGTAGCCCGCTCCGGCGACGACGGGCACCGCGCCGGCGGTCTCGTCCACCGCCGCGGCGACGCATTGTCCGAACTCCTCGAGGGTGAGGGCGTGGAACTCGCCCGTCCCGCAGCAGGCGAACACCGCGGCCGCCCCGGCGTCGACGCCCGCGCGCACATGGGCCCGGAGGGTGTCGAGATCGACGGAGCCGTCGGGCCCGTACGGGGTGACGGGGAAGAACAGCGGTCCTTGGACCCGGGTGAGCCGGGCGGCGAGCGGGGCTGTGGTCACGGGCGCTCCCTGGGCCGTGCACCGAGCCTCCGCGACTCGTGCACAATTCTGATCGACGTCCATATCTCTGAACGCCGTCACGCTAGGGCAGCCGGGCCGGGCAGGTCAAGACGGAAAACCGCAACTCAGAGGCGGAGCCGGACCGTCCGGGCCACACTTGACGGTGCCCCGGCCACTCCCTAGCGTGTCCATGCATGTGAATGCTGTCTACGGACCTGAGCATTTCAAGGAGAACCATCCATGCCCGCACCCCGCATCGTCCTGCTCACCGGCGCAGCAGGCGGCCTCGGCACGCTGATGCGGGGACTGCTTCCCGCGTACGGCTACGAACTCAGGCTCTTCGACGCCACCCCGATCGAGGGGGAGCCGGAGGCCATCACCGCAGACCTGGCCGACAAGGAGGCGTTGCGGGAGGCGGTCCGCGGTGTCGACGCGATCATCCATCTGGCGGGCATCTCGCTGGAAGCCCCCTTCGAGAAGATCCTGCGCGCCAACATCGAGGGCACGTACAACCTCTACGAAGCGGCCCGGGAAGAGGGCGTCCGGCGCGTGGTCTTCGCCTCCAGCAACCACGCCGTCGGCTTCACCCCCCGCCCGCGGGGCGACGCCCCGATCGCGCCGTCCGCGCTCATCCCGATCGACACACCCCGCCGGCCGGACACGTACTACGGCCTGTCCAAGTGCTTCGGCGAGGACCTGGCCCAGCTCTACTGGGACCAGCACGGCGTGGAGAGCGTCTCGATCCGCATCGGCTCCTGCTTCATGGAGCCCACGTCGGTACGGATGCTCTCGGTGTGGATGAGCCCCGGCGACGGCGCACGTCTCTTCCACGCCGCCCTGACCGCCGAGGAGGTCGGCCACGCCGTCGTCTACGGCTCGTCCGCCAACACCCGCCTGTGGTGGGACCTCTCGACGGCCCGCGCGCTCGGGTACGACCCGCAGGACGACTCGGAGCAGTACGCGGAGAAGCTCGTCGCCGAACAGGGCGAACTGGACCCGGACAACCCGGACCACGCGTATCTGGGGGGCCACTTCGTCACCGACCCGCCGCAGTGGCCGTACTGACCGGCCCTCTACCGACCGGCCCCGGCAGGCCCCCGGCCGGCCGATATTCGCGTGCCACCGGCGCCGCTCACCCGCCAGGATGTCCGCCATGGCGAGACCTTTCGGATTCACGTACGAACAGCGCGGCGACGGCAGCGTCGTCATCACCCACCGCGGCCGGTCGGCGGGCACCCTGCGCGGTCCGCGCGCCGAGAAGTTCCTGGCGGAGGTGGAGGCCGGTGACGCGCAGCTGGTGATGGCGCGCTGGACCGGCGCGTACAAGTTCGGGAACGAGCGAGCGGCCAGAAATCACCCCCGCAACCGGTGAGAACAGTAAGGGAACGGTAAAGCGCCCTCGCTCGTTACCCCTGGCATGACAGCTATGACCCCCGGCTCGAACATCCCTCTCTCCGCCGCTCGCGTGGCGGTGGACGTCGCCGCCCCGGTGCGGCTCGACGTTTCGGGCCTGCTGCTCACCGGCGACGGCAAGGTGCGCTCCGATGACGATTTCATCTTCTACAACCAGCCTGCGGGCCCCGGTGTGAGTCACCGCTCCGGCGGCGGTACCGCCCCGGACGCGATCATCGTGGACACGGCCGCCGTCCCGCCCGGCATCGAGAAGATCGTCGTGACGGCGAGCCCCGACGCCGCCGGCCAGACCTTCCAGGGCATCGAGCCGACCGCCACCATCCGCAACGCCGACGACGGCAGCGCGCTCGCCACCTTCACCCCGCCGCAGCTCGGCTCCGAGACCGCGCTCGTCATCGTGGAGATCTATCTGCGCAACGGCGCCTGGAAGGCCCGTGCGGTCGGCCAGGGGTACGCCAACGGACTGGCGGGCATCGCCACCGACTTCGGCGTCTCGGTCGACGAGGAGCCCGCGGCGGCCCCCGCACCCGCGGCTCCCGCGGCGCAGCCCGCCCCGGTCGCACCCGCCGCGCCCGACCCGCGGATCGCCCAGGCCCCTCCGGCCCCCGCCGCTCCCCCGGCGGCTCCCGCCCCCGGCGCCGGGAAGATCAACCTCGACAAGGGCCGCGTCAGTCTCCAGAAGAACCAGACGGTGTCCCTGGTCAAGGGCGGCCGTCCGCTGCTGTCCCAGGTCAAGATGGGCCTCGGCTGGGAGCCCGCCTACCGCGGCAAGGACATCGACCTCGACGCCTCCGTCATCGCGTACGGCCCCAACCGCAACCACCTGGACAGCTGCTACTTCGGCAAGCTGACCATCCTGAACGGCGCGATCAAGCACTCCGGCGACAATCTGACGGGCGAGGGCGCGGGCGACGACGAGGTGATCGTCGTGGACCTCGGCAGGCTCCCGGCGGACGCCACCGGCCTGGTCTTCACGGTGAACTCCTTCTCGGGCCAGAAGTTCACCGAGGTCGCCAAGGCCTACTGCCGGCTGATCGACGCGGCGTCGGGCGAGGAGCTGGTGCGCTTCGACCTCACCGGCGCGGAGCCGCAGACCGGCGTGATGATGGCGAAGCTGATCAAGCAGTTCTCCGGCGAGTGGGAGATGACCGCCATCGGGGACTTCGTGAAGTCCCGGACTGTGCGCGGCATGGTGAAGCCCGCCGCTCAGGCCCTGTAACCGCAGCCGCCGGGCCCTCCGTCGTTCGCATCGACGTCGGGCCCGGCGGCGGTGGGGCTCAGAGCTTGGCCAGCTTGGAGTAAGGGCTCGGAATTCTTCCCTTGCGACCGGAGAAATCGACGAGCACAGCAGCGTTGTCACCCTCGACTGCGATGACTCTGCCGAGGCCGAACTGGTCGTGCGAGACCCGGTCACCCACTTCGTACTGCTCGATCGGCGGGGCTGCCGGGGCCGTTCTGTTGAAGGGACTGGAGGGCAGATGGCGCCGGGATCCGGCTGACTTGGTCATTACCGTGAGTATGGCCCCTCGGGCCGCATCAGAACAACGCACTGTAGGCATTGAGCGCCGGCTGCCCGCCCAGATGGGCATAAAGCACGACAGCCCTGGACCCGATTTCTCCCCGTTCGACCAGGTCGATGAGTCCTGCCATCGATTTACCCTCGTACACCGGGTCCGTCACCATTCCTTCCGTACGGGCCGCGAGTCGCATGGCTGCCAGCGTCGCCTCGTCGGGGATGCCGTAGGTGCCCGCGTGATAGCGCTCGTCGAGTTCGATCTCCTCGTCGCGCAACTCCCGCTCCACCCCGATGAGTGAGGCGGTGTTCCGGGCGATACGGCCGATCTGTTCGCGGGTGCGGTCGGGGGCCGCCGAGGCGTCGATCCCGAGGACCCGGCGCGGACGCCCGCCCGCCTCTTCCAGCGCGGCGAATCCGGCGATCATGCCGGCCTGGGTGCTGCCGGTGACCGAGCAGACCACGATCGTGTCGAAGAAGACGTCCAGCTCCCTCTCCTGTTCGGCGACCTCGTACGCCCAGTTCGCGAAGCCGAGTCCGCCGAGCGGGTGGTCGGAGGCGCCTGCGGGGATGGCGTAGGGACGGCCGCCGGCCTCCTCGACCTCGCGGAGCGCCTGCTCGAAGCTCTCCTTGACGCCGATCCCGAACCCGGCGCGCACCAGACGGACGTCCGCGCCCGCGAGCCGGCTGATGAGGATGTTCCCGACCTTGTCGTAGACCGGGTCCGGCCACTCCACCCAGCTCTCCTGCACCAGCACACAGGCGAGACCGGTGCGGGCGGCGACGGCCGCGACCTGGCGGGTGTGGTTCGACTGGACGCCGCCGATCGACACGAGCGTGTCGCATCCCCGGGCGAGCGCGTCGGCGACGAGGTACTCCAGCTTGCGGGTCTTGTTGCCGCCGTGGGCGAGGGGTGAATTGCAGTCCTCGCGCTTGGCCCACAGCTCGGCTCCGCCGAGATGGCGGGTGAGCCGTTCGAGGCGGTGCACCGGGGAGGGGCCGAACAGCGGCGGATGGCGTTCGTACGACGAGATCGACATGCTGAGCTCCTTCGGGTCAGGGGACGTCGTCCTGTCCGCCGCCGGCCCGCTCTCCAGGGACAGGCGCGGTGTCGGCCTGTTCTCCAGGAACCGGAGCGCTTCCCGGGTCGTCGGCGAGGGCTTCGAGCGAGTGCCAGATCGTCGCGGTGATCCCGGCCGCCTCGTCCGCGTCCCCCGCGGCGCAGGCGTCGATCAGCCGCTCGTGCCGGGCCGCCGACTCCAGCGCGCCCGCCTCGGCGAACCGGCGCCACTCCAGCCGCCGCAGCAGCGGCGTGAAGCGGGCGATCGTCGCCGCGACCGCGCGGTTGCCGCAGGCCCGGACGAGTACGTCGTGCAGGTCGTCGTCGGCCCGCAGCGCCTCGCCGACCTCGCCGCTACGGGTGGCCCGTAGGAAGCGGTCGTTGGCCTCACGCATGGCCGAGACGTCGTCCGCCCCGAGCAGGGGTACTCCGGTCCGCGCGGCGAGTTCGTGCATCGCCCGCACCACCACGGCGGCCTCGCGCACGGCCCGCGGGTCGAGCCGGGTCACGCGCGTGTAGCTCTGCGGCTTGGTCTCGACGAGTCCTTCCTCGGCGAGCCGGGCGAGGGCGTCACGGACCGGTGCGCGGGACAGGCCGAGGCGGCCCGCCAGGTCGGCGTCGCGCACCGGCTCCCCCGGCGGCAGTTCGCCGCACACGATGGCGTCACGGATGGCCGCGTAGGCGGTGTCCCGCAGCAAGGTCCGCCCGACGGGCCGCAGTGCTCCCATGAACTGACATGTTAGATGTCAGTCGTATGGGAGCACAACGGCCCCGGCCTTCAGGGGGTCGGGACCCACGGCCAGTCGGCGCTGTGACCGCGCTCCAGCAGCGGCACCATCCGGAACGCCGCGTCGGTCAGTCCGCCGAAGGTGTGCCGGCCGGGACCGCCCGAGGGCGCGTGGCCCGCGCGGTACCCCGCCAGGTTCCAGGTGTAGACGGGCACCTGCGCCGGGACCTGCTCGGCCGGGTCGCCGTAGTGGCTGTACGCGGCCTGCTCGTCGGTGACGATCAGCACCCGGTCGTGGCCCTGGTAGTGCGCCCGTACGGCCCGTGTCGTGTCCGTGCCACCCAGGTCGCCGAAGCGGCCGAGCACCTTCAGCACCGACTCGCCCCGGCGGTACCTCACCCGGGAGCTGGTCGTGCCGAACTCCACCAGGTCGGCGTGGGCCGCCCGCATGGCCACGGCAGCGCCGAACACCGCTGCGGCGTCCGCCCGGTTCAGCTCGGAACGCTCCGACAGACGCGCCCACATGGAGCCGGAGCGGTCGACCAGCACGAGCGTCCGGCCCGGCAGCGACGGCACGTTCGCCAGCGAGTGGCCGAGCGCCTTCTCCAGCGCGTAGGACCAGCGCAGCGACGGGGCGTGCTGGTACGCCGCGAGGTAGCGGAAGGGGAACTGCCGTGACCGCGCGACCACTTCCGGGTCCGAGATCTCGGCGGCGACCCGCTCGGCGACCTCGTCGCGGACACCCGCCTCGTCGAAGTTGCGCAGATTCCGGATCAGCGCCATCGGTCCCATCGACGGAATGACGGCCTCCCAGGCCGCCGCGTCCATCGGACCCTGGAGCCAGCCCGCGAGCGCCTCCCACGTCATGCCCGCCTCGGCGAGGCGGGCGGCGCCGTCGGGCGCGGTGACGACCGCGCGCCGCTCGGCGACGGGGACGGCCATCAGCGCCCGGTGCGCGACGAGCGTGCGGTTCGAGGCGGGCGGCTCGGCGGTGTCCGGGTTGTGCCGGCGGTCGAGCGCGTAGCGGAACAGCTCGCCCTGCCACGGCTTCGCCGGATCGGGCGACGCGTGCACGAGGTTGAGGACGTCGCCGAAGCGGTAGCCCTTGCCGGCGGTGTCGTACTTCAGCAGGGCCTTGCCGTTCCACAGGCGGGCGACCGCGTCGGCGATGCCGCGCTTGACGGGCTTCGGCACGTTCCGGCCGTACCGCGAGGTCCAGTAGCCGAGCAGCTCGCCCGGCTCGTCGGGACGGCGCAGGACGGAGGCGACGACCTGACGGTTCGACGGGCCGGCGGTCGCGGACGCGTCGAGCCGCGCCTTGACGTACTCGGCGGCGCCGACGATCGAGGCGGTACGCAGATTGCCCTCGCCGCGCAGCCAGCCGAGCAGACCCGCGGTCCACTCCGGGTCCTCGACGGCGAGTGTGCGCACGAGCTGCGCGAAACGGCTGTCGCGGTCCTCGCCCGACTCGTAGAAGGTCTGCTGGGACACGAAGTTGGCCACGGCGAGCAGGAAGAGCTCGGAACGCGCGTCGCGCCCGACGCCCTTGCCGCCCTGATGCGTACGGAGCGTACGGCCGGTCGAGCGGACGGGCGAGGTGGCCCGCGCCTTCGCGCCGCGCACATTGAAACGTGCCATGTGAATTCCCCCGAATTCGACGGGGAAGGGCGGCACCGGGGAATGCGGAAAGCACACTCCGCGCCTTTTGACGACCCCCGCATGCCGGCCTCCCGAGATCAAAGGTGGCGGCGGCGTGATTTCGGATGAGGAAGTAGCCGCAGCCTGCGCACCGGGAGGTGCATGAAGCATGTGTCCAGAGGTCGAGGCCGGCGGAACCGACAAGGTGCTCTGCCGTCTGAGCTACATCGGCGGGAAAGCCGATGGCGGGACTCGAACCCGCGACCGCCCCATTAACAGTGGAAGTAGGTCCTGCCTTCGCACCTGGACAGGCATCACTCTAGAAGGCGGGCATACGGCCGCGCGAAGGGTTTTTCGCATGCCCTGCCGATGAGGGAAGGCATGCGGCGGGGCCGGTCACCGGGCCGCGCTCGAGATGGCGTAGACAGGGCACCGGTAGACGTCCCGACTCCGAAAGGCCGCTGAATTCCATGACTTTCCCCGCAACCGGCAGGCGCGTCCTCGTCAGCGGTGCCTCCCGGGGCCTCGGTCGCGCCGTCGCGCAGGCTTTCGCCACGAACGGTGACCGGGTCGCCGTGCACTACGGCTCACGCGAGCAGGAGGCGCGCCTCACGCTCGACTCCCTGCCCGGCACCGGGCATGTGCTGCTCGGCGGCGATCTGTCGGACCCGGAGGGCGCGCGGTCGGTCGCCGTACGGGCCGCGGAGGAGCTCGGCGGCATCGATGTGCTCGTCAACAACGCGGCCGTCAACGAGGCGCATCCGCTCCCCTCGACGCCCTACGAGCGCTGGACGGCCCTCTGGCAGCAGCATGTGTCCGTCAACCTCCTGGCGACGGCGAACCTGAGCCATCTGGCGGCCCGCGGCATGATCGAGGCGGGTACCGGCGGACGGATCGTCAACATCGGCTCGCGCGGGGCGTTCCGCGGCGAGCCGGACCATCCCGCGTACGGGGCGACCAAGGCGGCCGTCCACGCGCTCGGCCAGTCGCTCGCGGTGTCCCTCGCCCCCTATGGCATCGCCGTCGTGTCGGTGGCGCCCGGCTTCTTCGAGACCGAGCGGGTGGCGGGCCGGCTGAGCGGCGCGGAGGGCGAGGCGATCCGCGCGCAGAGTCCGTTCGGCCGGGTGGCGTCGGCCGAGGAGATCGCCGCGGCGGTGCTGTGGCTGGCGTCCCCGGCGGCGGAGTGGTCGTCGGGCGCGGTGCTCGACCTCAACGGGGCGTCGCATCTGCGGACCTGACACGGCGCGGACCCGGGCGCGGGCGGGTGGGGGCGGGTGCCAGCCGCGGCGCGGGCGGGCGGGCGTGCGGGTGCGCAGCCGCGGCACGGGCGGGCGTGCGGCCGGGGCGGGTGCCAGCCGCGGCGCGGACGGGTGCTCAGCCGCGGCGCGGGCAGCCGAGGCCAGTGCGCAACCGCGGCGCGGGCGTGCGGGCGGCGCGATGCGCAACCGCGGCACGAGCGGCCGGCGCGGGTGCCGCGTGCGAGTCCCAGCCGCTGCCGGTGCCCCACCGCTGCCGTGCGCGCCCCCGCCGCCTTCCCGGGTCCTCGCCCTCAGGCGCCCGGCTTGGAACGGGCCTTGAACGCCGCCTTGCGCGCGTCCTTGGCCACCTTCTTGTCCGGGTGCAGACGGCCCATCGCCTCCAGGACGTCCGCCGTCGCCGGGTGGTCCACCCGCCAGGCCGCGTCGAAGAAGCCGCTGTGCTGACCGGCGAGACCCTCCACCAGGCCCTGCAGCTCCTCCAGTTCGCCGTCCGCGTCGAGCTGCGCCGCGATCGTGTCGATGGCGAGCCAGAAGATCATCGACTCGGGCGGTGCGGGCACGTCGGAGGCGGCGCGCTCGGCCAGCCAGACCCGCGCCAGGCCGCCCAGTTCGGCGTCGTCGAGGACCGCGCGCACCTCGGACTCGGCCTGTGCGCCGACCAGGGTGAGCGCCTGCTGGCAGTGCAGCCGGCGCAGCGGCGCGCCCTTGTCGACGCCCCGGGCCGCGCCGAGCAGTTCGTGCGCGGCGACCGCGGGCTCGCGGCGGGCCAGCCACTGCTCGGTCTCCGCGCGGGCGGCCCGCTCGGGGTAGTGCGCGAGGCCGTCGAGCAGGACGTCGGCGCCCTTGTCCGCGAGGTCTCCCACGGCCGGCGCGTCGACACCGCCCTCCAGCATCCGCGTGCGGATGCCGTAGAGACCGAGGGGGGTCAGCTTGACCAGGCCGTACCGCGAGACGTCCGACTCGTCGACCGTGGACGGAGCCTCGGCGTCGTCCGGGACCTCGGCCATGAGCGCCTCGTCCACCGGCCGGTACTCGACCAGACCGACCGGCTCCAGCAGCCGGAACTGGTCGTCCAGCCGCATCATCGCCACCGAGACCTGCTCCAGCACGTCGTCGGTCGGCTCGCCCATGTCGTCCGGCACGATCATCGACGCGGCGAGCGCCGGCAGCGGCACGGGCTCCTCGCCCGCACCGCCATCGGTGACGGTCAGCAGATAGAGGTTGCCGAGCACCCCGTCGAGGAACTCGGCCTCCGCGTCCGGGTCCCAGTCCAGTGCCTCGTAGTCGATCTCGCCGTCGTCGCCGATCGCGTCGGCCAGGTCGTCCAGCAGCGGGGCGATCGCGTCGGCGTGCACGGCCTCCAGGGCGTCGAGCCAGATCGCGAGGATGTCCTGCGGTCCGCCGGAGGTGATCAGCGCCAGGTTCTCCCCGGCCGTGGCGGTGCCGTACTCGGCCTCGTCGTCCTCCGGGTCCTCGACGTCCACCAGACCGGTGTCGACGGCGGTACGCCAGGCCTCGCTCGCATACGCGGGCCCATCGTCCTCGGCGTCCAGGCCCAGTTCCGCAGCCGCCGCGGCCAGTTGCTCCTCGGCCAGCTCGCCGCCCGCACCCACCCGGGTGTCGGGCCCCGCCCAACGGGCGAGCTTCACGGCCCTGGTCAGCAGCGGGGTGGCCAGCGCGTCCCGCGCCAGCTCCGCTTCCGAGTGCAGCCGTACCGGCGGCAGGGTGGGGCGGTCTTCGGGCATCTGCTGTTTCTCCTCGGGGCGTACGGGTCCGGGCTGGGGTGACCGCCGCATGCCCGAAGAGGCAGGGGCGAGGGCCCGGGGCCGCCCCCAGCGTAGACGTATTTCACCGGGTTTCGCCGCGCTCCGGAACCGCGCACGGGACGGCCGGGGACCGCGGGAACGCTCCCATGAGGGCGTTCATCCGTCCGTCGGTAGCCGTACACCCGTCGACTCTTGACAAGTGGACTGCTCAGCAAAGAGATTGACGCGCGTAGAACAGAAGTGCAGCAACGAATCACCCCTCACCCTCGATTCCGGAGTTCCTCGATGCCTTCCTCAGTCGTACCGAGAACGGCCGCCGTCGCGGCCGTCGTCGCCTCCGCACTGGCCGCCGGTCTGCTGGCCGGATCCTCCGCCTCGGCAGCCGCCGGGGCCGAGACCCGGATCCATGACATTCAGGGCTCCACCCGGATATCCCCGCTCGTCGGGCAGCAGGTCACCGATGTCGCCGGCATCGTCACGGGCGTGCGGACCTACGGCTCGTCGCGCGGCTTCTGGTTCCAGGACCCGCAGGCCGACAAGAACCCCGCTACGAGCGAGGGCATCTTCGTCTTCACCGGCGCCACCCCGACCGTCAAGGCCGGCGACTCGGTGCTGGTCTCCGGCACCGTGGGCGAGTTCATCCCGGGCGGCACCTCCTCCGGCAACCAGTCGCTGACGCAGATCTCCCGGCCGACGATCACGGTCGTCTCCGCCGACAACCCGCTGCCGGCTCCGGTCACCATCTCCGGCCGTTCCGTGCCCACGGCGTACACCCCGGCCGGTGACACAGCCAACGGCGGCAGCATCAACGCCCTGCCGCTGAAGCCTCGCACCTACGCCCTGGACTACTACGAGTCCCTCGAGGGCACCAACGTCCGCGTCGGCACCTCCCGCGTCGTCGGTGCGACCGACGCGTTCGCCGAGCTGTGGGTGACGGTCAAGCCGTTCGAGAACCCCACCACGTCCGGCGGTGCCCGCTACGGCTCGTACACCTCGCAGAACACCGGCCGGCTCCAGATCCAGTCGCTGACGCCCACCGCCGAGCAGCCCTTCCCCAAGGCGAACGTCGGCGACGTGCTCGCCGGACGGACCGAAGGACCCCTGGACTTCAATCAGTTCGGCGGCTACACCCTGACCGCGCGCACGCTGGGCACGGTCGTGGACCGTGGTCTGGAGGCCGAGGAGACCCGCCCGCAGCGCCGGGGCGAGCTCGCCGTCGCCACGTACAACGTGGAGAACCTCGACCCGTCCGACCCGCAGGAGAAGTTCGACGCGCTGGCGAAGGCCGTCGTGGAGAACCTGTCCTCGCCCGACATTCTCGCCCTGGAGGAGATCCAGGACGACAACGGCGCGAAGAACGACGGCACGGTCGCCGCCGGCCAGACGGTCAAGAAGTTCACGGACGCGATCGCCGCGGCCGGCGGTCCGGCGTACGAGTGGCGCAGTGTGGACCCGGAGAACAACAAGGACGGCGGCGAGCCCGGCGGCAACATCCGTCAGGTCTTCCTCTTCAACCCCGAGCGGGTCTCGTTCACCGACCGCGCCGGCGGCGACGCCACCACCGCGACCGGAGTCGTCAAGGAGCGCGGACGGGCGGCGCTCACGTTGTCCCCCGGCCGCGTCGACCCCGCGAACGCCGCCTGGGAGGCCAGCCGCAAGCCGCTGGCCGGTGAGTTCACCTTCCGCGGCCGTACGGTCTTCGTGATCGCCAACCACTTCGGCTCGAAGGGCGGCGACGAGGCCCTCACCGCCCACCGGCAGCCGCCGAACCGTTCCTCCGAGGTCAAGCGGCTCCAGCAGGCGCAGGCCGTGAACACCTTCGTCAAGCAGATCCTGAAGGCCGACCGCCGCGCCGACGTCCTGGTGCTCGGCGACATCAACGACTTCGAGTTCTCGGCGACGACGAAGGCGCTCACCGACGGCGGCGCGCTCTACCCGGCGATCAAGTCCCTGCCCAGGCCGGAGCGTTACTCCTACGTCTACCAGGGCAACAGCCAGGTGCTCGACCAGATCCTGACCAGCCCCTCGATCGACGACTTCGAGTACGACAGCGTGCACATCAACGCGGAGTTCGCGGACCAGAACAGCGACCACGACCCGCAGGTGCTGCGCTTCCGACCGTGACGCCGTAGTCATGCGACCCCGTGGACCCGCGGTCCGCGGGTCCACGGGTCCACGGGTCCACGGGTCCCGTGAGAAACCGGCACCACTGCCGCTACGTGCCCGCGCCGAGACTCAGCGCGGGCACGTAGCGGTTCACGCCGCCGCCGGTCACGCCGGGGTAGGTGCGGACCTTCTCCCACGGCCCGGTGGGCGAGCCGATGCCGGCGCCCGGCGCGCCCAGTGCCTCGCGGTGCGCGTCGGCGCTCTCCCACTCGGCGTAGTTCAGCACCCGCGTACCGTCCGTACCGATGTGGAAGTGACCGGCGATCCCGCCGGGGTGCGGGTGCGGTTCGCTCTCCAGCGCGACGAAGACGGTGTCCACCCAGTCCCGCGCGCGTTCCGCGTCGGGGCCGTCGAACGCGACGTCCACGATCACCACGCAGCCCGGCACCCGCCGGTCGTCCCCGCCGAGCGAGGCGCTGCGGTAGAGCTCGTAGGAGTGCAGCCCGAGCCGCTCGATGCCGGGCACCGCCGCGTCGATCTCCGCGTTCCGGTCGTCCCGGAAGGTCCGGACGAACTCCTGGTAGGCGTCCTCGCCGGTCCACTGCGAGTAGTGCAGCAGTGTGCGCCCGTCCTCGCCCCGGTGGACGGTGTACGAGAGCAGTCCGGCGTCCGGCCAGTCCCTGTTCCGCCAGGCCGTGGCGATGGCGTCGACGGTGGCCCGTTGCCGCTCGGGGGTGCCGACGTCCCAGGTCGAGGCCTTGACGACGCCGACACTCGGGCGGGCGAGGTCGGGCCTGGCGTCGGGCTGCACGATCACGGTCATGGCGATGTCCCCTCGGCTCGGCGCACCCCTGCGGTGCGCCGCTGATCACCAGCCTGGAACATCAACCTTGGTCGAGGTCAACTGCCCGGCTCTTCCCGCGGGAACGCCCAGGCAGTGACGTCCAGTTCGGCCGAGGTACCGATGTCGAGGAAGAACGGCACGGTCTGCTCCTTCTCCCCGCGGACGGGCGCGACCACCAGGTACGCCCCCGGCCGGACGGCGTCGAACGAGGTCACCCTGTTGTTCCAGTTCAGGACCGACACGGCGCTCTTGCCGGGCGCCAGCGTGAGGGGCCGAGGTCCCTGGTCCCTGCTGGAGTCCGTATACGCGCCGTGCGTGACCTTCAGCTTCAGCGGGTCACGGTCCTTGTCGAGGGCGCCGATCTGCGGATAGCCCTCGACGCGGTACGGCTTCTTTCCGCAGTTCGTCAACCGGATCGTGGTGGCCCGCCGCCCCATCGCGGCGTCCACGACACCGGTGACGACGGCAACTCCCGTGTCGGGACAGGCGGTTGGCGTGGCCTCCGGGAGCTGCTCCCCGTCGTCCGGGGTGCGCGGCCCCGGCGCGATCGAGGGCGGACCGGTGTACGGAGCGGGCGTCCCGGTGAGCTTGTCGGCGTGCACCTTCCACCGCGAGTCGGGCGACGTGCTCGCACCGCTCCCGCCCACACCGCCCGACGCCTCCGCGCATCCTGCGAGGACGAGCGCGGCCACCGCCGTGAGCACCGCTGCCCGCACCGCACCGTTCCGTCGTGCCCTGCCTGTCCCGCCTGTCCCGCCTGCCATGCCGGGCCCCCTCCCCTGTGACATGTCCCTGGTGGCGATCATGCCAGACGTACATCGATCAACCGTTCAGCTTTGCTTGCCCCTCACCCCAAGAAGATCTAAGTAGACCTACATGGTCTCGCAGGCCGAGACTGCTGGGATGACCACACCGCACCCCTTCGGCCGGGCGCTCTGCGCGATGATCACTCCGTTCACCGACGCCGGCGGACCGGATCTGGACGCCGCCGCACGTCATGCCGCCCACCTGGTGGCCGAGGGCTGCGACGGGCTGGTGCTCAGCGGGACCACCGGCGAGTCCCCCACCACGACGGACGCCGAGAAGACGGCACTGGTCCGGGCGGTGCGCGCGGCGGTGGGCGACGGGGTGCCGGTCGTGGCGGGCACCGGCACGGCGGACACCCGGCACACGGTGGAACAGGCGCGGGCCGCCGAAGCGGCGGGCGCCGACGGGGTCCTGGTGGTGACCCCGTACTACAGCCGCCCGCCGCAGGCGGCCCTGGAGGCGCACTTCCGCCGGGTCGCGGACGCCGTCGGCGTCCCGGTGATGCTCTACGACATCCCGGGCCGCACGGGCACCCGGATCGAGGTCGAGACGATGCTGCGGCTCGCGGACCATCCGCGGATCGTGGCGGTGAAGGACTGCGCGTACGACCTGCTGGGTTCCACCAAGGTGATCGCGCGGACCTCGCTCGCGTACTACTCCGGGTGCGAGGAGCTGAATCTGCCGCTGTACGCCGTCGGCGGGGCGGGCTTCGTCAGCACGGTCGCCAACATCGTCCCGGGGCCGCTGCGCGAGGTGCTCGACGCCTTCGACCGGGGTGACACCGCCTGGGCCGCCCGTCTGAACCAACTCCTGCTGCCGCTCACGGAGTTGATGATGGCCTCCGGACTGCCGGGCACGGTGACGGCGAAGGCGCTGCTGGACGCGGGCCCGGTCCGGGAACCGCTGCAGCCCGCCGGCCGCGAGGCGACCGACGGGCTGCGCAGGGCGTACGGCGAACTGCTCGCCGCCCTCGGAGATGCGTGAGGCCCCAAGCCCTTGAGCTCTTGAGCTCCTGAGCTCCTGAGCTCCTGAGCTCCTGACAGGGGACCCTAGTTGTGGCTGTGCAGGACCTCGTTGAGGCCGCCCCAGACCGCGTTGTTCGGCCGGGCCTCGACGGCGCCGGTGACCGAGTTGCGGCGGAAGAGGATGTTGGAGGCGCCGGAGAGTTCACGGGCCTTGACGATCTGGCCGTCGGGCATGGTGATCCGGGTACCCGCCGTGACGTACAGACCGGCCTCGACGACGCACTCGTCGCCGAGCGCGATGCCCACACCGGCCTCGGCGCCGACGAGGCAGCGCTCGCCGACGGAGATGATGACATTGCCGCCGCCCGAGAGCGTGCCCATCGTGGAGGCGCCGCCGCCGATGTCGGAGCCGTTGCCCACGACGACACCCGCGGAGATCCGGCCCTCGACCATGGAGGTGCCCAGCGTGCCGGCGTTGAAGTTGACGAAGCCCTCGTGCATCACCGTGGTGCCCTCGGCGAGGTGCGCACCGAGGCGGACCCGGTCGGCGTCGGCGATACGGACGCCCTTCGGGGCGACGTAGTCCGTCATCCGCGGGAACTTGTCGACGCTGGTCACCTGGAGATGCAGTCCTTCGGCACGGGCGTTGAGCCGTACCGTCTCCAGCGCGTCGACGGCGACCGGACCGAGCGAGGTCCAGGCGACGTTGGCGAGCAGGCCGAAGAGTCCGTCCAGGCTCTGGCCGTGCGGCTTGACCAGCCGGTGGCTCAGCAGGTGGAGGCGGAGGTAGGCGTCGTGCGCGTCGAGCGGCTTCTCGTCGAGCGAAGAGATGACCGTGCGGACGGCGACGACCTCGACACCGCGGCGGGCGTCGGGTCCGACGGCCTTCGCGGCTCCTTCGCCGAGCAGTTCGGCGGCCCGCTCGGCGGTGAGCCGCTCGGTGCCGGCGGGACCCGGCTCTGCGGTGAGCGCGGGGGCGGGGAACCAGGTGTCGAGGACGGTGCCGTCGGCCGCGATGGTGGCGAGCCCGGCGGCGACGGCGCCGGTGGTGCGAGGAGCAGTGGTGTCGGTCATGGGGAAAACCTAACCGGCGCGGCGCCCGCCGGGCGAACCGGTCTCACGTCCCGGTCGCGAGCACCGCGAGCCCCGCGGCTCCGGCGAGCACCGCGCACGCCGGCCACAGCAGACCGGGTGCGGCGGAGTAGAGCAGACCGCCGATCGGCGGGGCCAGCACCTGCCCGCTGATGGAGGCGCCGGCGTACAGACTCTGGAACCTGCCCTGCGCGTGGGCGGGGGCCTCGTCGGCCACATAGGCGGTGGCGGTGGTCTTGTAAAGGATCTCCCCGGCGGTCAGCGACAGCATCATGGTGATCGCGAAGAGGAGTCCCGCGCCGGGTATCAGGAAGGCGTAGCCGAGCCCGACGAGCAGCAGTCCGGTGCCGATGACGGGGAGCGGGGCACGTCTGCGCAGGGCGTGGGCGACGGGGAGTTCGAGGCACAGAATGACGCCGCCGTTGACGGCGAGGAGCCAGCCGTAGACCTGGGTGTCCAGTCCGTGGTCGGCCAGCGAGAGCGGCAGCGTCGAGTACTGCTGCCGGTAGACGAGATCGACGCAGCCGATCGCGAGGAGCAGCACCAGCACGGCGGGCCGCGCGCGCAGTTCGCGCAGGACGCCGGGGGCGTCGGGGTCGCGTACGGGCTTGGCGTGCACGGCCGCCCGGGCCGGGAGTACGCGCGAGGCGTAGCCGGCGAAGGCGAGCGTCCCGAGGCCGTCGGCGACGAAGAGCCAGTCGTAGGAGACGGTGGTGGCGAGCAGTGCGCCGAGCGGCGGCCCGAGGGTGAAGCCGGCGTTGCCCGCGAAGCGCATCACGGCGAAGCCCTGGCGGCGCGAGCCCTCAGGGACGGAGACGGCGACGAGTGCGGCGCTCGCGGCCCGGACGACGCCGGTGGCGTACTCGGCGAGCGGCAGGGCGGCACAGAGCACGGGGATCGGGAGCACCGGCAGGGCGACGAGCACCACGCCGGCGACCGTCGCGCCGGCGAGGAGGGCCCGGCGATGACCGTGCCGGTCGCCGAACCATCCACCGGTGAAGTTGCCGGCGACGAGCCCGGCGCCCCCGATACCGCTGACGAGGCCCGCCTCGGCGACGGTGAGACCGCGAGGGCCGGTCAGATAGAGGAAGAGATAGACGAAGGTGAAGCTGACGGCGGAGTTGAAGAACGCCCCGAAGGCGAGCATCCGCACGGTCCGTGGCACGTTCCGCAGCATGGTCACATCGCCCCCCGAGTGAGTCTCTATCGGGAACTGACTATCTCAACGGGCGGGAGCAAGGTCAACGGGCTTTGTCCGTGGCGGTGTTCGGAGGTGGTCCGGAAGGCGTTCGGACGACGGCTGTTCAGCCGATGTTCAGCCGATGACGCGGGCCAGCACGTCGCGCGCGTAGTCCGCGTCGTACGGCGCGTCGGTGAGGAGCACCTGGAGACAGACACCGTCCATCAGCGCCATCAGGGCGCGGGCCGTGACGGGATCGGTCCTGCGGGCCAGGATCCCGGCGACCGAGTCGGTCCACTCCGCGGCCACCGGCCGAAGCGCGGGCCTGCGCAGGGCTGCCAGATAGAGCTCGTACTCCAGCTCCACCCCGGTGCGCTCCCCCGAGAGCCACTCCCCCATCAGCCGGGCGAGTTCGGTGGCGAGATCGGCGTCCGGGTCGGCGAGTGCGCGGCTGTCGCGCACCGCCGCTCCGAAGCCCTCGTTGGCCTGCCGCAGCGCGGCGACCAGCAGCTCGTCCAGCGAGGCGAAGTGGTACGTCGTCGAGCCGAGCGGCACATCGGCCTCGGCCGCCACCGTTCGATGGCTGAGCCCGGCGATCCCGCGGCGCCCGACCACCCGGATCGCGGCGTCGATGATGCGCTGGCGGCGCTCGGGGTCGTAACGGCGAGGCATCAGTGCGCCCCGCCCAGATTCAGCACCACCACTCCGGCGATCACCAGCAGGATGCCGCCGATCTTCACCAGGCTGGTCGACTCCCCCAGGAAGATCATGCCGATGGCGGCCACCGCCGCGGTGCCGATGCCCGCCCAGATCGCGTAGGCGGTGCCCACGGACATGGTCTTGAGGGTCTGGGCGAGCAGAGAGAAGGCGATCACATAGCCGAGGACGGTCAGCACCGAGGGCCACAGCTTGGTGAAGCCGTCGCTGTACTTCATGGCCGTGGTGCCGGCCACCTCCGCGACGATGGCCGCGGCGAGCAGTCCGTATCCCATGCGTACAAGCGTACACAACGTTGCGTACGACCGTACACAACGCGCGCTGCACACACGACGAAGCGGCCGTGCCCACCGGATGGCC
The DNA here is from genome assembly GCF_032229325.1 of Streptomyces sp. AM8-1-1. Lineage (NCBI taxonomy): Bacteria > Bacillati > Actinomycetota > Actinomycetes > Kitasatosporales > Streptomycetaceae > Streptomyces > Streptomyces sp. AM8-1-1. Next base: position 6,370,558 of record NZ_CP135086.1, on the reverse strand, counting down.
CGGCGGTCACGGCCGCTTGTGTCGTACGGGAAGACGGATCAGACGTTGAACCCCAGCGCGCGCAGCTGCTCGCGCCCGTCGTCCGTGATCTTGTCCGGGCCCCACGGCGGCATCCAGACCCAGTTGATCTTCAGCTCGTTGACGAGACCGTCCGTCGCCGACTTCGCCTGGTCCTCGATCACATCGGTCAGCGGGCAGGCCGCCGACGTCAGCGTCATGTCCAGCGTCGCGATGTTGGAGTCGTCGATGTGGATGCCGTAGATCAGACCGAGGTTGACCACGTCGATGCCCAGCTCGGGGTCGACGACGTCGTACAGCGCCTCGCGGACTTCTTCCTCGGAGGCCGGCTTCAGCGCCGCCCCTGCGTTCTCCGTCATGCCGTCTTCCTCTCGGGGCTCTCACCCAGCGCCTGTGCGGTCGCGTCCTTCCAAGCCATCCAGCTCAGCAGTGCGCACTTCACCCGGGCCGGGTACTTGGAGACACCGGCGAACGCGACCGCGTCCTCCAGCACCTCCTCCATCGCGTCGTCGGGCTCGATCTGGCCCTTGGACTGCATCAGCTCCAGGAAGGTCGCCTGGATCTTCTGCGCGTCCGCGAGGTCCTTGCCGACCAGCAGGTCGTTGAGCACGGAGGCACTGGCCTGGCTGATGGAACAGCCCTGGCCCTCGTAGCTCACGTCCTCGATGCGGTCGCCGTCGTACTTCACGCGCAGCGTGATCTCGTCACCGCACGTCGGGTTGACGTGGTGCACCTCGGCGTCGCCGTCCCGCAGACCACGCCCGTGCGGGTGCTTGTAGTGGTCCAGGATGACTTCCTGGTACATCGAATCCAGCTTCACGCGTCAATCCCTCATCCGAAGAAGTTACGGACGTGCTCCAGCCCGTCGACGAGTGCGTCGACCTCGGCGGGCGTGGAGTACAGATAGAACGACGCTCGCGTGGTCGCAGGAATTCCGTACCGCAGGCAGACCGGGCGGGCGCAGTGGTGGCCGACACGGACGGCGATGCCCAGCTCGTCCAGGACCTGGCCGACGTCGTGCGGGTGGATGTCACCGAGCGTGAAGGAGATCGCGGCACCGCGGTCCTCGGCCGTCACCGGGCCGATGATCCGCAGACCGGGCACCTCCTGGAGCCGCTTCACCGCGTACTCGGTGATCGCGTGCTCGTGGGCGGCGACGTTCTCCATGCCGATGGCGTTCAGGTAGTCCACCGCCGCGCCGAGGCCGACGGCCTGGGCGATCGGAGGCGTACCGGCCTCGAACTTGTGCGGCGCGGGAGCGTACGTCGAGGAGTGCATCGACACCGTCTCGATCATCTCGCCGCCGCCGAGGAACGGCGGCAGGTCCTCGAGCAGCTCCTGCCGGCCCCACAGCACGCCGATACCGGTCGGGCCGCACATCTTGTGGCCGGTGAAGGCCACGAAGTCCGCGCCCAGCGCCTGGACGTCGACCGGCATGTGCGGCACGGCCTGCGAGGCGTCGATCAGCACCAGCGCGCCGACCTCCTGCGCACGGCGGACGATCGCGTCGACCGGGTTGACCGTGCCCATGATGTTGGAGACCAGCACGAAGGAGACGATCTTCGTCTTCTCGTTGATGAGCTCGTCGATGTTGGACAGGTCGAGACGGCCGTCGTCGGTGAGGCCGAACCACTTCAGCTTCGCGCCGGTGCGCTGCGAGAGCAGCTGCCACGGAACGATGTTGGAGTGGTGCTCCATCTCCGTGATGACGATCTCGGTCTCGTGGTCGACGCGGTAGGGCTCGTCGGCCCAGCCGAGCATGTTGGCCACGAGGTTGAGCGACTCCGAGGCGTTCTTGGTGAAGATCACCTCGTCGCGGCTCGGAGCGTTGATGAAGGACGCGACCTTGTCACGCGCGCCCTCGTACAGCGCCGTGGCCTCCTCGGCGAGGACGTGCACACCGCGGTGGACGTTGGCGTTGTGACGCTCGTAGTACTCGGTGACGGCGTCCAGCACCTGGCGCGGCGTCTGCGAGGTCGCCGCGTTGTCCAGGTACACGAGCTTCTTGTCGTCGTGGAGCACCCGGTCGAGGATCGCGAAGTCCTTGCGGATCGCCTCGGTGTCGAGGAGGCCCGGCAGCTGTGTCACGCGGATACGCCACCCTTCGTGTACGCCTCGTAGCCCTCGGACTCGAGCTTGTCGGCGAGCTCGGCACCGCCGGACTCGGCGATGCGCCCGTTCGCGAAGACGTGGACGAAGTCGGGCTTGATGTAACGCAGGATGCGCGTGTAGTGGGTGATCAGCAGGGTGCCGACCTCACCGGTCTCGCGGACGCGGTTGACGCCCTCGGAGACGGTGCGCAGCGCGTCGACGTCCAGACCGGAGTCCGTCTCGTCGAGGATCGCGATCTTCGGCTTGAGGAGCTCCAGCTGAAGGATCTCGTGGCGCTTCTTCTCACCGCCGGAGAAGCCCTCGTTGACGTTGCGCTCGGCGAACGCCGGGTCCATGTGCAGCTGCTCCATGGCGGTCTTGACCTCCTTCACCCAGGTACGAAGCTTGGGAGCCTCGCCGCGGATCGCGGTGGCGGAGGTGCGCAGGAAGTTGGAGACCGAGACGCCGGGGACCTCGACCGGGTACTGCATGGCGAGGAACATGCCGGCGCGGGCGCGCTCGTCGACAGACATCTCCAGGACGTCTTCGCCGTCCAGGGTCACGGTGCCACCGGTGATCGTGTACTTGGGGTGGCCCGCGATGGAGTAGGCGAGGGTCGACTTGCCGGAGCCGTTGGGGCCCATGATGGCGTGCGTCTCGCCCTGCTTCACGGTCAGGTCGACGCCCTTGAGGATCTCCCGGGGGCCGTTCTCGGCCTCGACGGAAACGTGCAGGTCGCGGATTTCAAGCGTTGCCATGGGTGACTCAGGACTCCTGGGTGACGGAGACGAGCACATCGTCCCCTTCGATCTTGACGGGGTATACGGGGACGGGGCGCGTCGCGGGCAGTCCGGACGGCTTGCCGGTGCGGAGGTCGAAGCTCGAGCCGTGCAGCCAGCACTCGATCTGACAGTCCTCCACCTCGCCCTCGGACAGGGAGACGTTCGCGTGCGAGCAGATGTCGTTGATCGCGAACACCTCGCCCTCGGTGTGGACGAGTGAGACGGGCGTGCCGTCGAGTTCCACCCTCTTGGGGGTGTCCTCCTCCAGCTCGCTCAGCGCACAGGCCTTGACGAAGGACATCAGACCGATGCCTCCAGCTCCGCGTCGATCTTGGCGAGCAGCCGCTCCTCGACGTCCGGGAGACCGATCTGCTGGACCAGCTCGGCGAAGAAGCCGCGGACCACCAGTCGGCGGGCCTCCTCGGCGGGGATGCCGCGGGCCTGGAGGTAGAAGAGCTGCTCGTCGTCGAAGCGGCCGGTGGCGGAGGCGTGGCCGGCTCCGACGATCTCGCCGGTCTCGATCTCCAGGTTCGGCACCGAGTCGACCCGCGCGCCGTCCGTGAGGACGAGGTTGCGGTTCATCTCGTAGGTGTCGGTGCCCTCGGCCGCGGCCTGGATGAGCACGTCACCGATCCACACCGCGTGTGCGTCGTCGCCCTGGAGCGCGCCCTTGTACACGGCGTTGGACTTGCAGTGCGGGGTGTTGTGGTCGACCAGGAGACGGTGCTCCTGGTGCTGGCCCTTGTCGGTGAAGTACAGGCCGAAGAGCTCGGCCTCGCCACCGGTGCCCGCGTAGGAGACCCGCGGGTGGAGCCGGACGACGTCGCCGCCGAAGGTGACCACGACGGACTTGAACGAGGCGTCGCGGCCGACCAGCGCATTGTGCTGGGCGACGTGGACGGCCTTGTCGTCCCAGTCCTGCACGGAGACGACGGTGAGCTTGGCGCCGTCGCCCACCACGAAGTCGACGTTGGCCGCGATGACCGCGTCACCGGTGTGGTCGATGACCACGACGGCCTCGGCGAACGCGCCGAGCTCGACGACCTGGTGGGCGAAGGTGGTGCCGCCCTCGCCGCGCACGGCGATCCGGACGGGCTCGGTGAGCACCGTGTCCTTGGGGACCGTGACGACCGAGGCCTTCTCGAAGGAGGAGTACGCCTGGGCGGCGACCCGGTCCACCGGGGTGCCGGCCCTGCCGAGCCGCGCGTCGTCACGGCCGACGGTCTCGACGACGACGCCGTCGGGCGCGTCGATCTCGACGGTGACGGCACCGCCCGTCGCGACGGCGGTGCCGTCGTGCAGACCGGCCAGCCGCTCCAGTGGAGTGAAGCGCCACTCCTCCTCACGACCGTGCGGGACCGGGAAGTCCGCCACGTCGAACGAGGGGGGCGCACTCATACGAGTGGCGACGGTGGACTCGGCGGCCACCGCGATCGAACCGGCGGTGGTGGATCCCACCGGAATGTTCTGAGCCTCAGCCATGGCTGTCGGGGTGCTCTCTCTCTGCCTCTGCGTAAGAAATCAGTCGCTGCGGGAAGGGCGGGCCGGGACTAACCGACCGAGCCCTCCATCTGCAGCTCGATCAGCCGGTTGAGCTCCAGGGCGTACTCCATGGGGAGCTCCTTGGCGATCGGCTCGACGAAGCCGCGCACGATCATCGCCATCGCCTCGAACTCCGTCATGCCACGGCTCATCAGGTAGAAGAGCTGGTCCTCGGAGACCTTGGAGACGGTCGCCTCGTGGCCCATGGACACGTCGTCCTCGCGGACGTCCACGTAGGGGTAGGTGTCCGAGCGGGAGATCGTGTCGACCAGCAGCGCGTCACAGAGCACGTTGGACTTCGCGCCCGGCGCGCCCTCGCCGATCTCGATCAGACCGCGGTAGGAGGTACGGCCGCCGCCTCGCGCCACCGACTTGGAGACGATGTTGGAGGAGGTGTTCGGAGCCATGTGGACCATCTTGGCGCCGGCGTCCTGGTGCTGGCCCTCGCCCGCGAAGGCGATGGACAGGGTCTCGCCCTTGGCGTGCTCGCCCATCAGGTAGACCGCCGGGTACTTCATGGTCACCTTGGAGCCGATGTTGCCGTCGACCCACTCCATGGTCGCGCCCTCGTAGGCCACGGCCCGCTTGGTGACCAGGTTGTAGACGTTGTTCGACCAGTTCTGGATCGTCGTGTAGCGGCAGCGGCCGCCCTTCTTGACGATGATCTCGACCACGGCGCTGTGCAGCGAGTCCGAGGAGTAGATCGGAGCGGTGCAGCCCTCGACGTAGTGGACGTAGGCGTCCTCGTCGACGATGATCAGCGTCCGCTCGAACTGGCCCATGTTCTCCGTGTTGATACGGAAGTAGGCCTGGAGCGGGATGTCGACGTGGACACCCTTGGGCACGTAGATGAACGAGCCGCCGGACCAGACGGCGGAGTTCAGCGACGCGAACTTGTTGTCGCCGACCGGGATGACCGTGCCGAAGTACTCCTGGAAGAGCTCGGGGTGCTCCTTCAGCGCGGTGTCCGTGTCGAGGAAGATGACGCCCTGCTCCTCCAGGTCCTCACGGATCTGGTGGTAGACGACCTCGGACTCGTACTGGGCCGCGACACCGGCGACGAGGCGCTGCTTCTCCGCCTCCGGGATGCCGAGCTTGTCGTACGTGTTCTTGATGTCCTCGGGCAGCTCTTCCCAGGACGCCGCCTGCTTCTCCGTGGAGCGCACGAAGTACTTGATGTTGTCGAAGTCGATACCCGACAGGTCGGAGCCCCAGCTCGGCATCGGCTTCTTGTCGAACAGGCGCAGACCCTTGAGCCGCAGCTTCAGCATCCACTCCGGCTCGTTCTTCTTCTCCGAGATGTCGCGGACGACCGCCTCGGAGAGGCCGCGCTTGGCCGCGGCGCCTGCCGCGTCGGAGTCGGCCCAGCCGAATTCGTACGTACCCAGGCCCTCGAGTTCGGGGTGGGCAGTCTCCGTGGGGAGAGTCATGCGGGGTTCCTCCCGGCCGTGCTTGCAGATGCTGACGATGGTGTGGTCTTGGGAATGAACGTCGTGCACACTCCGTCGCCGTGGGCGATGGTGGCCAGACGCTGCACATGTGTGCCGAGCAGGCGGGAGAAGAACTCCGTTTCCGCCTCGCACAGCTGCGGGTACCGCTCGGCGGCGTGGGCGACCGGGCAGTGGTGCTGGCAGAGCTGCTCCCCTGCCTGGGCATTGGGGGCGCTGCGCGCCGCAGCAGCGTACCCGTCGGCGCTCAGGGCCTTGGCCAGCGCTTCCGTGCGCCGGTCGGGCTCGACCGCCTCGATGGCCTTGCGATAGGTCTCCGCCTGGGCCTCGATACGGTCCCGGGCGAAAGCGGCGACGGCCGCCTCTCCCGCCGCTCCGCCGCCCGCGGACCGTTCGATCCAGCGGAGGGCGTCCACGGCCAGTGCGTCGTACGACTGGTCGAAGGCGTCCCGGCCGCAGTCGGTGAGGGCGAACACCTTGGCGGGCCTGCCGCGGGTGCGCGCGCCGTAGATGCGCTGTTCCCGGGGCTCGACGACATTGTCGGCGACGAGCGTGTCGAGGTGACGGCGTACGGCTGCCTGGGTGAGTCCGAGGCGTGAGGCGAGGTCGGCCACGGTGGACGGGCCGTGGTCCAGCACGGACCGCGCGACCCTGTTGCGCGTCGAGTGATCCGAGCGCACACCGGTCGCGAGTTCCTCCTGCGGAGCCTCGCCGACGTTTTTCACAACACCATTGTTGCGTAATTCCTCCGGAGGTGACAACCGCCGTCCGGCCGTCGGACCGGTGCACTGCGTCACTAAGGGTTACCTAACGAAATCACCCGACCGGGAGCGTCGAAACCCGCTCTGAGCTGCTCGTTCTCCGGGATTCGGCGCCTCGGAAAGCGATGGTCGACCGTGATCGTATTCGACGAAAGTTACGCCGGAATTGGTCAGGAAACGCAGACGCAGGGTGCCGGGCCCGGCGTTGCCGGCCTCGATCCGGTACGTCTTGTGACCCGCTCCCCGAACCACCACATGGCCCGCCTAGACTTCCCCGCATGCGAAGCGAGTCCGTCGTCCAGATCCGGGGCCTGGTCAAGCGGTACGGATCCAGGACGGCCGTGGACGGCCTCGATCTCGAGGTCCCCCAGGGCTTGGTGACCGCTGTCCTCGGCCCCAACGGTGCCGGCAAGACCACCACCATCGAGACGTGCGAGGGTTACCGCCGCCCCGACGGCGGCACGGTCCGGGTCCTCGGGCTCGACCCGGTCGCCGACGCCGCGGACCTGCGCCCCCGGATCGGCGTGATGCTCCAGTCGGGCGGGGTCTACTCCGGCGCACGCGCCGAGGAGATGCTGCGCCACATGGCGAAGCTGCACGCCCACCCGCTCGACGTGGACGCCCTGATCGAACGGCTCGGCCTCGGCAGCTGCGGCCGTACGTCCTACCGGCGCCTCTCGGGCGGACAGCAGCAGCGTCTCGCGCTGGCGATGGCCGTCGTCGGCCGCCCCGAGCTGCTCTTCCTCGACGAGCCGACCGCGGGCCTGGACCCGCAGGCCCGGCGCTCCACCTGGGACCTGGTGCGCGAACTGCGCGCCGACGGCGTCTCCACCGTGCTGACCACCCATTTCATGGACGAGGCCGAAGCCCTCGCCGACGATGTCGCCATCGTCGACGCGGGCCGGATCATCGCCCAGGGCAGCCCCGAACAGCTGTGCCGGGGCGGGGCCGAGAACACCCTGCGCTTCACCGGCCGGCCCGGCCTCGACGTCGGCTCGCTGCTCAAGGCGCTGCCCGACGGCACCGAGGCGGTCGAGCTGACGCCCGGCGCGTACCGGATAACCGGCCAGGTCGACCCGCAGCTGCTGGCGACCGTCACGTCCTGGTGCGCCCAGCACGGGGTGATGCCGGACGGCATCTCCGTCGAGCGCCACACCCTCGAGGACGTCTTCCTGGAACTGACCGGCAAGGAGCTGCGCCGATGAGCGCCGGTACATACGCACCGCGGCCGGGTGCCGCGCCGATGGCCCGGATGATCGGGGCGCAGGCCGTGTTCGAGACGAAGATGCTGCTGCGCAACGGCGAACAGCTGCTGCTCACCGTCGTCATCCCCTCACTCGTGCTGGTGCTGTTCTCGACCGTCGGCATCATCGACACCGGCACGGGTGAGCCCGTCGACTTCCTCGCCCCCGGTGTACTCGCCCTCGCCGTGATGTCCACCGCCTTCACCGGCCAGGCCATCGCCACCGGCTTCGAGCGGCGCTACGGAGTGCTCAAGCGGCTCGGCGCCTCGCCGCTGCCCCGCTGGGGCCTGCTGAGCGCCAAGACGCTCTCCGTCCTCGCCACCGAGGTGCTCCAGATCGCCCTGCTGACGGTGATCGCCTTCACACTCGGCTGGTCCCCGCAGGGAGATCCTCTCTCCGTCCTGCTGCTGCTCGTCCTCGGCACCGTCGCCTTCTCCGGCCTCGGTCTGCTGATGGCCGGAACCCTGCGGGCCGAGGCGACCCTCGCCGCCGCGAATCTGGTCTTCCTGCTGCTGCTGGTGGGCGGCGGGGTGATCGTGCCGCTGGACCGGTTCCCCGACGGCGTCGAGTCGGTGCTCGCCCTGCTGCCGATCTCGGCTCTCTCCGACGGGCTGCGCGATGTGCTCCAGCACGGCGCGTCGCTGCCGTGGGGCGACCTGGGCATCCTCGCCGGCTGGTCGGTGCTCGGGCTCGGCGCGGCGGCCCGCTGGTTCCAGTGGGAGTGACGCGCCGCCGCTTTCCACCGGGCCGGAAGTGACGCACCCGCTTTCCTCTGTGCCGGGAGTGACCGGCGTCTTCCGTAGGTACTGACCCACGCGCCAGTATGGCTGCGAAGATCAGCGCGTGGGAGGCCTCGATGGAACGGACTGCCGCACTCCGACTCGACGCGGAGTGGACGAAGGTCAGATCCGGCAGAGCCGGGGTGTCGCCGGACGAACGTGAGCGGATGCTGATCGAGCTGATCGCCGCCCTCACCCCGCACGCCGCACACGATCTCCCGCTCACCGCCCGGCTGAGTCTGCGCTACGGAGATCTGGCCCGGCACCACTTCGACACCGGCCGCCGGGCGGACGCGCTGATCGCCGTGCACGAGGCCGTACGGACGTGTGCCGAGCCGGCCGTGCACGACCCGGAGCACGCCCGCTGGTACGCCAGGGCGCTGATCAGCCAGGCCGTCTATCTCGCCGAACCCCTCAGCGACGAACTGGGGCTGCCGCGCTACGCCTTCCAGCAGGTGGGCGACCGGCCTCCGGCCGAGGCCCGCGCGGACGGCATCGCCGCTCTCGCGGCCGTCCACCGCGCGATCAAGGTCTGGGAGAGCCTCGATCCGTCGGACCCGCAGAACCGGGAGGGCCTGGCCCAAGCCCATGCCTTCCTCGGCGACCGGCTGGAGGAGCTCGGCGATCCGGTGGAGGCCGCGGCCTGGGCCGTGCGGGCGGAGCGGGAGTACCACGAGCTGTGGTCGGGTGCACAGGTGCGGGAGAGTCTGCAGGCGGCCACGCTGGAGCATCTGGGGGACCAGCTGGAGCGGCGGTTGCGGCGCTGTCCGTTCAAGGGCGGCCTGACGCGGCTGCGGTCCGAGGACCTGCTGCCCGGCCGGCTGCTCCCGCTGGCGGTGGTGGCGGCCCGTATCGAGGGAGCCGAACCGGACACCATCGCCGAGGGGCTGGACCTGGACCCCGCCGAGGTACGCCGGATGCTGCGGGCCCGTTCGTGGCGAGCGGTGTGGCGGTTCGACGTCCGCGGCGCGGAGGGCGGGCCCTGGGTCCCGATGGAGTACCCGTGGCGCGGCATGGACGCGGTGACCGACCGCAGCGCGGCGGCCGTGGGCCAGGAGCTGACCGATGCGTTCCTGCACTCCCCCGCGCGTCCGGGCCCGTCGGCATCGTGGCGGCTCGCCGTGTGGTGGGAGGAAGAGGACCACCTCGACGGATCGCGCTTCCGCCGGACGTACGGCCCGGAACCGGACCGGGAGCCGGCCCCGGGGGCGGGATCGCGGGGCGCCCCGGACCTGGAGGCGGCCCGGCCCGAGGCGGGCGCCGGACCTCCTGCGGACGCGCCCTGACAGCCCCGGACCCGCTGCGGGCGTCCTGACACCCGACGCCCCCGCGACCCGGCGCGCCTGTCGTGCGGCGCACGCGAACCGCCAGCCCTCTCCGCACCTTTACGCCCGTATCCGGCCGTTCCGGCACGCGAAGCCGACCCTCGTGAATGCATGCACAAGGCCCCGCCTACCATGGTGCCCGTGCAAACCCCCCTCGCCCTCATCGCCCGACGCTGGACGCCCACCCCCAGGACTCTCCGGCGCGCCGCGCTCTCGGCCGTCGTCATGAGCGTGGTCATCATCGTCACGGGTGGCGCGGTCCGGCTGACCGGTTCCGGTCTCGGCTGCGACACCTGGCCCAAGTGCACGGACGACAGCCTCTTCGCCACACCCGAGCAGGGCCTCCACGGCGCGATCGAGTTCGGCAACCGGATGCTGACCTACGTCCTGTCGGCCGCGGTCGGCTGGGCCATCATCGCGGCGCGCTCCACCGAGCCGCGGCGCCGCGGGCTGACCCGGCTCGCCTGGGCGCAGTTCTGGATCGTGGCGAGCAACGCGGTGCTGGGGGGCATCACGGTGTGGGCGGGCCTCAACCCGTGGACCGTGGCGGGGCATTTCCTGGCCGCCAACGCACTGCTCACCGTCGCGGTGATCACCTGGCACCGGGCCGGCGAGGGCGACACCGCACCGCGTCCGCGGGTCCCGCGCCCGGTCCGCAGGCTGTCCTGGGCCATCGTCGTCACCTCCGCGCTGCTGATCACGCTGGGCACCTCGGTGACCGGTTCCGGCAAGCACGCCGGTGACAGCAGCGACGTACCGCGCATGCCGTGGGACTGGGTGGACGCCGCACACATCCACGCGATCGCGGCCTGGGTGGTCTGCGCGCTGGCGCTCGCCATGTGGCTGGTGCTGCGGGTCGTGGACGCCCCCGACGACACCCGGGCCCGCGCCCGAGACCTGCTGCTGGTACTCCTGGCACAGGGCGTCATCGGCTATGTCCAGTACTTCACCCAGGTCCCCGAGGCCCTGGTCGCCGCCCACATGCTCGGGTCCGCACTGATGTGGATCGCGGTGCTGCGCCTCGCGCTCAGCCTGCGGGAGCGTCCGCAGCCGACGGCGGAGATCCCGGCGCAGAGCGACGTGGCACTGTCCCCCGCCTGAGCACGGATTCACCGCCTGGTGCCGCGGTCAGAGCCTGCTGATCAGACCGCGTCCCGCAGCCCGTAGACGCGGCGGGCGTTGGCCGAAGAGATCATCGTCGCCACCCGCTGGGCATCGGTCCGGGACCACGCACCGTCGCCGACCCAGTCGCCGAGCACCCGCGCCAGCGACTCCCGGAAGATCCTGGCGCCCACCACATGCAGCTCGGGCAGCCCGCGCGCGCCGCTGGAGAACAGCAGCTTGCCGAACGGCGCGAGCTCCAGGATCTCCGCCAGTACGGCGGCCGCCCGGGCGCCCGTGTGCACGAGCGCCGGCCCGAGGTCCGCGTACACATGCGGGAAGACACTCGCCAGATGGGCCGCGTGGCGGTGGTACGGATAACCGTGCAGCAGCACGAGGTCGGTTCCGAGCCCCGCGGTCGCCGCGGCGAAACTCGTCAGCAGCATCGGGTCCTCCACCCCCACATGGAGCTGGAGCGGCAGCCCGGAGGCGACGGCGACCCACAGCACGTGCCGCACGAGGACGGGGTCGGTGAGTGTGCCGCCGACCTGGCGCGCGGCCAGCCAGCGCCCGACCGCCCCGCGCACCTCGCCCGGGCCCGGGGGCTCGGGCGCGAGGGCGAGCCCGTGGCACACGGCGGCGACGGAGGTGAAGGCCACGGCGGACGCGGCGGCGCCGTGGACGGCTTCGGCGAGGTTGGCGAGGAAGCCCTCGACGGTGCCCGAGGTGTCGGCGACCTGTTCGGCGAGGAGTTCGAGCCGTACGATCTCGCGGGCCTCGGCCGCGCCGGCGGCGGCGATCTCCGGCGGTCCGGTGAGGTCCCCCGGCAGCCCGGTGTCCACCAGATAGGTGGAGATGCCGCTGCCTCTCAGCAGCCGTCTGCCCGCCTCCAGCACCCCGAGCTCACGGCGCCGGGCGAGGTAGCGGGCAGGCGGGCAGTGCGGTTCGAGCCCCAGCAGGGGCGGGCACCAGCGCCGGACGGCGAACCCCGTCTGGGTGTCGAAGAAGGTCGTGCCCGGCGCGGGCGGTCCCGCGGTGCGGCCCAGATGCGCCTCGAAGGTGCCGAGACCGAGCTCGGTGCGGAGCACCCCGTGACAGTACTGGTCCACGAGGGTCGGGGTGTCGATCATCCGGGCTCCCAGTCGTGGACCGTGTTTCCACAGTCCTAACGGGTGACACCCCGGCGAGGTGTTGCTCAGCCGTTGGAAGGACCGCCGACCTGGATGCCCGCCATACGGCTCCACTCGTACGGCCCTGTGCGGACCTTGGCGGCCAGGTCGCCGTCGAAGGAGTCGTGGAGGGTGAGGCCTGCCTTCTCGGCGGCCGCGGCCGCGATCGCGTGGTTCGGCGCGACGAGGTCGCCCCACTCGCCGTCCTCGCCGATGAGCACGATCCGGGTGCCCGCCTGGCCGAGGTACTCGATGGTCCCGTCGGCGCCGCCGTGCGCCTTGGCGAAGGCGCCGATCTGCTTGGCGATCCGGGCCGCCTTGCGCTCCACCTGGCTGTCTGCCTGCTGCGTGTCTGCCATGGGGCGATGCTACTCGCGGGTAGTGGGCACCGGCCACGGCGGGTGCACGTGGCATGGGCCACGGCCGGGGGCTGAACACAGGAAGGAACGTCCTGCGCCGGAAGGCGTCCGGCGCAGGAAGGGTCTAGCGCAGGAAGGGGTCCACCGCGACCGCCACGAACAGCAGCGAGACATAGGTGATGGACCAGTGGAAGAGCCGCATCTCCTTGAGCTTGCCGCCCATCACCTCGGCCTTGGCCCGTGCCTGGAGCGCGTGCGCCTCCCACAGCCACCAGCCGCCCGCCGCCAGCGCCACCACCGTGTAGAACCAGCCGGTGTAGCCGAGCGGGGTGAGCAGCAGGGAGACCGCGACCATCACCCAGCTGTAGAGGACGATCTGGCGGGCCACCACCTTGTTGGAGGCGACGACCGGGAGCATCGGCACACCGACGCGCGCGTAGTCCTCCTTCACCTTCATCGACAGCGGCCAGTAGTGCGGCGGCGTCCAGAAGAAGATGACGAGGAAGAGGATGAGCGCGGCCCAGGACACCGAGTTGGTGACGGCGGACCAGCCGATCAGGACCGGCATACAGCCGGCGATGCCGCCCCACACGATGTTCTGCGCGGTGCGCCGCTTCAGGATCATCGTGTAGACGACGACGTAGAAGAGGAGCGCGCCGAGCGAGAGCGCCGCCGACAGCCAGTTGACGAGCAGTCCGAACCAGAGGGTGGAGACCACCGTGAGGGTGAGGCCGAAGACCAGGCCCTCGCGCGGCGACACCATGCCGGTCACCAGGGGCCGCTGCGACGTCCGGTCCATGAGGGCGTCGATGTCGCGGTCGATGTACATGTTGAGCGCGTTCGCGCCACCCGCGGAGAGATAACCGCCGACACAGGTGGTGAGCACCAGCCACAGGTCGGGCACGTCCTGAGCGGCCAGGAACATCACCGGCACCGTGGTGATCAGCAGCAGCTCGATGATCCGCGGCTTGGTCAACGCCACGAAGGCCTTGACCCGGGCCCCGAACGGTCGGTGACCGCGGTTCCTGCGGAACTCCCCCGCGGCCTCGACGGCATGGGCGGTGCCACCACCCGCTGGACGGGATTCGACGGCCGTCACGCACACCCCTGACAGAGACTCCTTGCAAGCCCGGGCAAGGAGAAAGGGCCCGGTAAAGACTTGCGCGTACCACGCCACTCTAGACGTTGCCCATACGTCGTCCCGCACGGGGGTGGCGTCGTGTTGAGCAGCGACCCCGGCCTGTGCGTATAGGTCGTCGAAGCTCCTCGAGCACGCCGCCGGGAGGCGAAGTCGTCCCCGGGACTGCACCCTGGCTGTGTCCGATATTTCGAAAGGCATGCACTCGAAAAGGTGCGCGTTGTTCCGGGGGTAGGCTCGACAACGCCCGGTGCTTCCGTCGTCACCGGGATACGACATGTGGAGAGGAGCCCTGACTCAGGGTGAGCACCAAGCCGACCACCACAGACCTCGAGTGGACCGATCTGGACCAGCGGGCCGTCGATACCGTCCGCGTCCTGGCCATGGATTCCGTACAGAAGGTCGGCAACGGCCACCCCGGTACGGCCATGAGCCTCGCGCCCGCCGCGTACGTCCTGTTCCAGAAGCTGATGCAGCACGACCCGGCCGACCCCGACTGGACCGGCCGTGACCGGTTCGTCCTGTCCGCCGGTCACTCGTCGCTGACCCTCTACATCCAGCTCTACCTGGCCGGTTACGGCCTGGAGCTCGACGACCTCAAGGCCTTCAGGACCTGGGGTTCGAGGACCCCCGGACACCCGGAGTACGGACACACCCCCGGTGTCGAGACGACGACCGGCCCGCTCGGCCAGGGTGTCGCCAACGCGGTGGGCATGGCCATGGCCGCCCGCTACGAGCGCGGTCTGTTCGACCCGGACGCAGCCCCCGGCACCTCCCCGTTCGACCACACCATCTGGGCCATCGCCGGTGACGGCTGCCTCCAGGAGGGCATCTCCTCGGAGGCGTCCTCGCTGGCCGGGCACCAGAAGCTGGGCAACCTGGTGCTGCTGTGGGACGACAACCACATCTCCATCGAGGGCGACACGGAGACGGCCGTCTCCGAGGACACCCTCAAGCGCTACGAGGCGTACGGCTGGCACGTCCAGCGCGTCGAGCAGCTGCCGAGCGGCGACCTCGACCCGGCGGGCCTCTACCGGGCCCTCCAGGCCGCCAAGGCCGAGACCGAGCGTCCCTCCTTCATCGCGGCGCGCTCGATCATCGCCTGGCCTGCCCCGCACGCGCAGAACACCGAGGCCGCCCACGGCTCGGCGCTCGGCGACGAGGAGGTCGCGGCCACCAAGCGGGTCCTCGGCTTCGACCCGGAGAAGAGCTTCGAGGTCTCCGACGAGGTCATCGCCCACACCCGCGGGGCGCTCGACCGCGGCCGTGAGGCCCGTGGCGAGTGGGAGAAGACCTTCGCCGCATGGCGCACCGCGAATCCGGAGCGCGCCGCGGAGTTCGACCGGATCCGCTCGACCGAGCTGCCCGCCGGCTGGGAGGAGAAGCTCCCCGACTTCGAGACCGGCAAGGGTGTCGCCACCCGCGCGGCCTCCGGCAAGATCCTTCAGGCGCTGGGCGCGGTCGTCCCCGAGCTGTGGGGCGGCTCCGCGGACCTGGCGGGCTCGAACAACACGACGATCGACAAGACGTCGTCGTTCCTGCCCGTGGGCAACCCGCTGCCGGGCGCCGACCCCTACGGCCGCACGATCCACTTCGGTATCCGTGAGCACGCGATGGCCGCCGTCATGAACGGCATCACGCTGCACGGCAACACCCGTGTGTACGGCGGCACCTTCCTGGTGTTCTCCGACTACATGCGCAACGCGGTGCGGCTGTCGGCCCTGATGCACCTGCCGGTCACCTACGTGTGGACGCACGACTCGATCGGTCTCGGCGAGGACGGCCCGACGCACCAGCCGGTCGAACACCTGGCCTCGCTGCGCGCCATCCCCGGTCTGAACGTCGTCCGTCCGGCGGACGCCAACGAGACCGCGATCGCGTGGCGCGAGATCATGCGCCGCTGGACCAAGGAGTTCGGCAAGGGCGCCCCGCACGGTCTGGCACTGACCCGGCAGGGTGTGCCGACCTACGAGCGCAACGAGGATGCCGCCCGCGGCGGTTACATCCTGTTCGACGCCGAGGGCGGCGAGCCCCAGGTCGTCCTGATCGGCACCGGCTCCGAGGTCCAGCTGGCCGTCGAGGCGCGCGAGCAGCTCCAGGCCGCGGGCATCCCGACCCGGGTGGTCTCGATGCCGTCGGTCGAGTGGTTCGAGGAGCAGGACCAGGCGTACCGGGACTCGGTGCTGCCGCCGGCCGTGCGGGCACGGGTGGCGGTCGAGGCCGGTATCGGACTCACCTGGCACCGCTTCGTCGGCGATGCCGGCCGCATCGTTTCGCTGGAGCACTTCGGCGCTTCGGCGGACGGCAAGGTTCTCTTCCGCGAGTTCGGCTTCACTGCCGACGAGGTCGCCAAGGCCGCGCGGGAATCTCTCGAAGCCGCCGCACGCTGACGCCGGTACACGACAAGTAGGAGATGCAACTCTCATGACAGACGCACTCAAGCGCCTCTCCGACGAAGGCGTCGCGATCTGGCTCGACGACCTGTCACGCAAGCGGATCACGTCCGGCAATCTCGCCGAACTGATCGACCAGCAGCACGTGGTGGGCGTCACCACCAACCCGTCGATCTTCCAGAAGGCGATCTCGCAGGGCGACGGCTACGACCAGCAGCTCACCGACCTCGCGGCCCGCAGGGTGACCGTCGAGGAAGCCCTGCGCATGATCACGACGGCGGACGTCCGTGACGCCGCCGACATCCTGCGTCCGGTCTACGACGCGACGCAGGGCCAGGACGGCCGGGTCTCCATCGAGGTGGACCCGCGCCTGGCGCACAACACCCGGGCCACGGTCGCCGAGGCCCGGCAGCTCGCCTGGCTGGTGGACCGGCCCAACACGCTCATCAAGATCCCGGCCACCAAGGCGGGCCTGCCGGCGATCACCGAGACCATCGGCCGCGGCATCAGCGTCAACGTGACGCTGATCTTCTCGCTGGAGCGCTACCGCGAGGTCATGGACGCGTACATCTCCGGCCTGGAGCAGGCCAAGGAGCGCGGACTCGACCTCTCGAAGATCCATTCGGTGGCGTCGTTCTTCGTGTCCCGGGTGGACACCGAGATCGACAAGCGGCTGGACGCGCTGGGCACCCCGGAGGCCAAGGAGGCGCGCGGCAAGGCGGCTCTGGCCAACGCCCGGCTCGCCTACGAGGCGTTCGAGGAGGTCTTCTCCACCGACCGCTGGGCCGCGCTCGACAAGGCGCAGGCCAACAAGCAGCGTCCGCTGTGGGCCTCGACCGGCGTCAAGGACAAGGCGTACAAGGACACGCTGTACGTCGACGAGCTGGTCGCGCCGGGCACGGTGAACACCATGCCGGAGTCGACCATGGAGGCCGTGGCCGACCACGGCCAGATCACCGGTGACACGGTTCGCGGCACGTACGACGACGCGCGCGCCGCCATCGAGGCTGTCGAAAAGCTCGGCATCAAGTACGACGACGTCGTGCAGCTGCTCGAGGACGAGGGCGTCGAGAAGTTCGAGGCGTCCTGGAACGACCTGCTCAAGTCGACCGAGGCCGAACTCAAGCGCCTCGCCCCTTCGGAGGGCTGACCACCTTGTCCGGTACGTACGAAGCCAATCCGCTTCGTGACCCCGCAGACCGACGGCTCCCGCGTATCGCGGGGCCGTCGGGCCTGGTCATTTTCGGTGTCACGGGCGATTTGTCCCGTAAAAAGCTGATGCCCGCCGTCTACGACCTGGCCAACCGGGGACTGCTCCCGCCGGGCTTCTCCCTCGTCGGGTTCGCCCGGCGCGAGTGGCACGACGAGGACTTCGCCCAGGAGGTCCACGACGCCGTCAAGGCGCACGCCCGCACCCCCTTCCGTGAGGAGGTCTGGCAGCAGCTCATCCAGGGGATGCGCTTCGTCCAGGGCGACTTCGACGACGACGACGCCTTCGAGCAACTGAAGGCGACCATAGAGGACCTGGACAAGAAGCAGGGCACCGGCGGCAACTTCGCCTTCTATCTGTCCGTCCCGCCGAAGTTCTTCCCCAAGGTCGTCCAGCAGCTCAAGAAGCACGGGCTCGCCGACCAGAAGGAGGGCTCCTGGCGCCGCGCGGTCATCGAGAAGCCGTTCGGCCACGACCTGGTCTCCGCCAAGGAGCTCAACCAGGTGGTGCACGAGGTCTTCCCGGCCAACGAGGTCTTCCGGATCGACCACTACCTCGGCAAGGAGACGGTCCAGAACATCCTGGCCCTGCGCTTCGCCAACACGCTCTTCGAGCCGATCTGGAACCGGTCGTACGTCGACCATGTGCAGATCACCATGGCCGAGGACATCGGCATCGGCGGCCGCGCCGGCTACTACGACGGCATCGGCGCCGCCCGTGACGTCATCCAGAACCACCTCCTCCAACTCCTCGCGCTGACCGCGATGGAGGAGCCCGCCTCCTTCGAGGCGGACGCCCTGGCCGCGGAGAAGACCAAGGTGCTGGGCGCGGTGAAGCTGCCCAAGGACCTCGGTACCGGTACGGTCCGCGGGCAGTACGCGGAGGGCTGGCAGGGCGGCGAGAAGGTCGTCGGCTACCTCCAGGAGGACGGGATCGACTCCAAGTCGAAGACCGACACCTACGCCGCGGTCAAGCTCGAGATCGACAACCGCCGCTGGGCGGGTGTGCCGTTCTATCTGCGGACGGGCAAGCGGCTCGGCCGCCGCGTCACCGAGATCGCCGTCGTCTTCCAGCGCGCCCCGCACTCTCCCTTCGACCACACGGCGACGGAGGAGCTGGGCCAGAACGCCCTGGTCATCCGCGTCCAGCCGGACGAGGGCGTGACCCTGCGGTTCGGCTCGAAGGTGCCGGGCACCTCGATGGAGGTACGGGACGTCTCGATGGACTTCGCCTACGGCGAGTCCTTCACCGAGTCCAGCCCCGAGGCGTACGAACGCCTCCTCCTCGACGTGCTGCTCGGCGACTCCAACCTCTTCCCGCGGGTCGAGGAGGTCGAGCGCTCCTGGATGATCCTCGACCCCGTCACGGAGTACTGGGCCAAGCACGGCAAGCCCGCCCAGTACCCGGCCGGGACCTGGGGGCCGGACGAGGCGGACGAAATGCTCGCACGAGACGGACGGAGCTGGCGTCGGCCATGAAGATCGACCTCACGGACACCACGTCCAGCAAGATCAACAAAGCACTGGTGCAGGCACGCCGGGCGATCGGCACACCGGCCGTCGGCATGGTCCTCACCCTCGTCATCGTCACCGACGAGGAGAACGCCTACGACGCGCTGAAGGCGGCCAGCGAGGCATCGCGCGAGCACCCCTCGCGCAAGCTCGTCGTCATCAAGCGGGTCTCGCGCTCCCCGCGCGACCGGGCGAAGGCACGCCTGGACGCCGAGGTGCGGGTGGGCACCGACGCCGGCACCGGCGAGACGGTGGTCCTGCGGCTGTACGGCGAGGTCATCGACCACGCCCAGTCCGTGGTGCTGCCGCTCCTGCTGCCCGACGCCCCGGTCGTCGTCTGGTGGCCGGTGAATGCGCCGCTCGACCCGGCCAAGGAGCCGCTCGGCGCCCTGGCGCAGCGACGGGTCACGGACTCCTACGCGGCCGAGGAGCCCGTGAAGGAACTCGTGGCGCGCGCCGCCGCCTACACCCCCGGCGACACCGACCTGTCCTGGGCCAGGATCACCCCCTGGCGCTCGATGCTGGCCGCCGCTCTGGACCAGGTGGCCTGCGACGTCACCGCGGTCGAGGTGGAGGGCGAGGAGTTCAACCCGAGCTGCGAGCTGCTCGCCGTGTGGCTGGCGGACCGGCTGAAGGTACCGGTCAAGCGCTCCGGATCGGCGGGCCCCGGGCTCACGGCCGTGCGCATGGAGACCTCGTGCGGTCCGATCGTGCTGGACCGGGCCGACGGCTCACTGGCCACCCTGTCCATCAAGGGTCAGCCGGATCGCGCGGTGGCCCTGAAGCGGCGCGAGACGGCCGAGCTGATCGCGGAGGAGCTCCGTCGGCTGGACCCCGACGAGATCTACGCGTCGGCGCTGCGGTTCGGGGTGCACCGGCTCTCGGACGGCGGGGACACGGCGGCCGAGAAGTCCGAGGCCACCCCGGCGAAGAAGGCTCCCGCAAAGAAGGCGGCAGCGAAGTGAGTGCGCCGCAGCTCGTCGTCCACCGCGACAAGGAGCTGATGGCGCAGGCCGCGGCGGCCCGGCTGATCACGAAGATCGTGGACGCCCAGGCCGCGCGCGGTTCGGCGTCGGTGGTCCTGACGGGCGGTCGCAACGGCAATGCGCTGCTGACCGCCCTCGGGACCTCGCCGGCCCGCGACGCGATCGACTGGGGGCGGCTGGACCTGTGGTGGGGGGACGAGCGGTTCCTCCCCGACGGCGACCCGGAGCGCAATGTCACGCAGGCCCACGCGGCCCTGCTGGACAGGGTTCCCGTGGATCCGGCCCGTGTGCATGCGATGGCTCCTTCGGACGGCGCGTACGGCAGCGACGTGGAGGCCGCGGCCGCCGCGTACGCCACCGCTCTCGCCGCCGCGGCGGGTCCGGAGGACCACGGTCCGGTCCCCCGGTTCGATGTCCTGATGCTGGGCGTCGGTCCCGACACCCATGTCGCCTCGCTCTTCCCGGAGCATCCGGCGGTGCGGGAGACCGAACGCACGGTGGTGGGCGTGCACGGTTCGCCGAAGCCGCCGCCGACCCGCATCACGCTCACACTCCCGGCGATCCGGGCGGCGCGTGAGGTGTGGCTGCTGGCGGCCGGTGAGGACAAGGCGAAGGCGGTGCAGATCGCCCTGTCGGGTGCGGGTGAGGTGCAGGCGCCCGCGGCCGGTGCGTACGGACGCAGCAGGACGCTGTGGCTGCTGGACGGGGCTGCGGCCTCGGAACTGCCGCGCGATCTGTACCCGCCGGCGTCGCCCTGACATCGCCCCTGAGGTGACGGACTCCGCGGAGTCCTGTTCCGACCGCCGCCGGCCCCGTTCCTCCGGGCCGGCGGCGGTCGGCGTACGGGCGCGGGCGCGGGGCTCACGGTGTACGGCGTACCGGCGGCGGGGCCGTCATACGGGGCCGGTCGCGCCGCCGTCCGGGCCGTCGCCTCCCCGCGCGTCCCCGTCCCGCAGCAGGAACGGTTCCAACAACCCCGGGACGGCGTCCGCCGCGAAGCCGAGACCCTCGCTCGCGTCGGCGTCGAGGACCGCGTAGGCGCCCGCTCCCGCGGCCGTCGTCGCGGTGAGGGTCAGCACCCCGGCCCGCCGCTGGAACACGGACTGTTTCACCACCCAGCCGATGACTCCCCCGCGCTGCAGCGCGACCGTCGCCCGCCGGACCGTGCCCGAGCGGGCGACGAGATAGCCGCCGCTGATGCCGTGGCCCAGGCTGCGGTAGGCGTCGAGGGCGAGGAGCACCGCGGCCGGCAGCGCGAGGACCGCGCAGCCCGCCGCGATGTACAGCAGGAGATCGGTGAGCCACAGGCCCAGCGCGGAGAGCAGGGCGAGCGGCAGGACCGCGGTCGCGAGTGCCCAGCGCAGTCTGCGGGTTCGTGCCGCCCGCGGGTGGGCGGTGAGCGGGGCGTCCGTCGGCGTCCGCGCCTCACGCAGGACCTGACCGGCCACGTCGTCCGCCACCGCCCGGGGCACCGGCGGCAGCAGCACCTTGAGGTCGGCGTGCTTGTCCTGCTCGTCGTGGGCGATGCCGGTGGCGACCGCGTCCACCCGGGCCGCACCGAACAGGCGTACGCCCAGAGGTTCGACCAGCTCGACCCCGCGCAGCCGGCGCTCCTCCATGGAGATCGAGCGCGCGGTGAACAGTCCGCGCCGCACCCGCAGGGTGCCGCCGGGCTCGCGCTCCAGCCGGTAGTTCCACCACATCTCGATCCACAGACCGAGCGAGCCGACGACGCCGGCGGCGACGGCCGCCAGAAGCAGCACCACGATCATCATCAGGACGGAGGTGTGCGAGAAACGCTCGCCCACCCAGTCGATGACCTCGCCCTGCGCCCCGAACCACTCACTGACCTGCATCACACCGCCGGCCGCCGCGCCGCCGAGCAGCGGGGCGACGAAGGAGACCGGCGCGTAGCGGATCCAGGCCAGGTCGACGGACGCGAGCTGCCCTTCGCGGTGTTCGCCGGGTGCGGCGGTGGCGGTGCGGCCGAGGAGTTCCCGGCGCAGCCGCTCGCCCTCCGCCTTGGTGACGGGGTTGAGCTCCAGCGTCGACTCACCGCCGGTGTGCTCGCCGGTGCCGATGCGCACCTTCACCAGGTCGAGGATCCGCAGCAGGGGGTTGGCCGTCAGGTCGACGCTGCGGATCCGTTCCCGGGCCAGCGAGCGCCGTTTGACCAGCAGTACTCCGGTGCGCAGTTCGGCGCGCTCGGTGCCTATTCGGTAGCGGGTCTTGCGCCAGCGCAGATACTCCGCACCCGCCCCGGCGAGCACCAGCAGGACCCCGCCGAGCAGCAGCAGGGCGATGCCGGTGCCGCTGCGGGCCTCTCCGCGGAGCCAGTCCCCGCCGGAGAGCCCCAGCAGGACGGGCAGGCAGATGCCTCCCGCGACGCCGGACATCACGGCGGCCCTCACAACCAGGGCCCGTTTGTCGAGCCGGCGCCAGTCCTCGTCAGGAGCCTGCCCTTCCGCGGTGCTCTCGCCGGACGCCGGTCGGCCCACCGTCCGTTCGCCGTCGCCGTACGCCGCGCCCGGCAGAGCGGCCTCCCCCGCGGCCGGCTCCTCCGCGGTGCTCACGTCGCGTCCCCGGGTGTCGCCTGGGTGATGTGCGTGAGCTGCTCGGCGAGTTCGGCCGCGACCTCGTGGTCAAGCCCCTCGATCTTGATCGCGCCCTTGGAGGAGGCCGTGGTGACGATGACCGTCGCCAGCCGGAAGGCGCGTTCGAGGGGCCCGCGCAGGGTGTCCACGGTCTGGATCCGGGACATCGGCGCGATCCGCCACTCCTGCCAGAAGGCGCCGCTGCGGACGTAGACCGCCTCGTCCGTGACCTCCCACCGGTGGACCCGGAACCACCAGGACGGGAAGAAGGCGGTGCACAGCAGTCCGAGCACCGCCAGTCCTGCGGCGACGGCCAGCAGCCAGGTCCGGGCGGGCCCGATCAGGGCCCCCAGCACGGCCAGCACCACGACCGGGACGCCCGTCAGCAGCAGCCACTGCACCCGCCACCAGCCGACGACCCGGTCATTGAGCGTGTTGTTCGGCGGCCTCAGCCGAACCGTCCCCTCCCCGGCGGCCATCGGCTCAACGACCGCGCAGTGAGCGGTAGGTGGCCACCAGTGCGGCGGTCGAGCCGTCCAGATCCGCGCCGCCCGTGCCCTCCGTGAGCACCGGCTCGATCCTCTTCGCGAGGACCTTGCCCAGCTCGACGCCCCACTGGTCGAAGGAGTCGATGTTCCAGATCGCTCCCTGGACGAACACCTTGTGCTCGTACAGCGCGATCAGCTGGCCGAGGACCGAGGGGGTGAGCTCGTCGGCGAGGATCGTGGTCGTGGGGCGGTTGCCGGGGAAGGTCTTGTGCGGCACCAGTTCCTCGGGCACGCCCTCCGCCCGTACCTCGTCGGGCGTCTTGCCGAAGGCGAGCGCCTGCGTCTGCGCGAAGAAGTTGGCCATCAGCAGGTCGTGCTGGGCGACGAGGCCGGGCAGCAGGTCGTCGACCGGATTGGCGAAGCCGATGAAGTCCGCCGGGATGAGCTTCGTCCCCTGGTGGATCAACTGGTAGTACGCGTGCTGTCCGTTGGTGCCGGGCGTGCCCCACACCACCGGACCGGTCTGCCACTCCACCCGGTTGCCCTCGCGGTCCACCGACTTGCCGTTGGACTCCATGTCCAGCTGCTGGAGGTAGGCGGTGAACTTGCTCAGATAGTGGGAGTACGGCAGTACCGCGTGCGACTGGGCGTCGAAGAAGTCGCCGTACCAGACCCCGAGCAGGCCGAGCAGCATCGGCGCGTTGGACTCGGCGGGGGCGGTCCGGAAGTGCTCGTCGACGAGGTGGAACCCGTCGAGCATCTCGCGGAAGCGGTCCGGGCCGATCGCGATCATCAGCGAGAGGCCGATGGCGGAGTCGAACGAGTAGCGCCCGCCGACCCAGTCCCAGAACTCGAACATGTTGGCCGTGTCGATGCCGAAGTCGGAGACCTTCTCGGCGTTGGTCGACAGGGCCACGAAGTGCTTGGCCACGGCCTCCTGACCGGCCTTCAGCTCGGTGAGCAGCCAGTCGCGCGCGGAGGTTGCGTTGGTGATGGTCTCGATCGTGGTGAAGGTCTTGGACGCGATGATGAACAGCGTCTCGGACGCGTCCAGCTCACGGACGGCCTCGTGCAGATCGGCACCGTCGACGTTGGAGACGAAATGGAACGTCAGATCGCGGGCGGTGTAGGCGCGCAGCGCCTCGTACGCCATGGCGGGGCCGAGGTCGGATCCGCCGATGCCGATGTTCACGACGTTCTTGATGCGCTTGCCGGTGTGACCGGTCCACTCGCCCGAACGGATCCGGTCCGCGAACGCGGCCATCGTGTCGAGCACCGCGTGCACGGCCGGCACCACGTTCTCGCCGTCGACCTCGACGACGGCGTCCCGCGGGGCCCGCAGGGCCGTGTGCAGGACGGCGCGGTTCTCGGTGGTGTTGATCTTCTCGCCACGGAACATCGCGTCCCGCAGCCCGGTGACGTCGGTCGCCGCCGCCAGCTCACGCAGCAGCGTCAGCGTCTCGTCCGTCACCAGGTGCTTGGAGTAGTCGAGGTGGAGGTTGCCGACCTGGAGGGTGTACCTGCTGCCGCGCTGCGCGTCGGCCGCGAACAGCTCCCGCAGCTGCGTCCCTCCGAGTTGCTCGCGGTGCTTGCCGAGAGCAGCCCATTCGGGCGTCTTGTTGAGCCTGGTACGGCCGTCTGCGTTCATTCTGGACATCAGCCCACTTCTCTTGTACCTGCCTGCATGCCCCGCTGCCTTTCCAACCTAGTTGATCAGACCGGCCAGCGAGGCGACAGCAGGCACGAACAGCGCCGCCGCGAGCAGTGCCGGAGCGTTGCCTCCCCAGGCGGCCGCCGCCGCGCCGCCGGCGAGGGCGCCGAGCGGAGCGCCGGCGACGCCGAGGGTGCGGAACGCCGAGCTGATCCGGCCGAGCATGTCCGCCGGGCTGCGTTCCTGCACCAGCGTCGCCTGGTTGACGTTCCACACCATGCTCATGACGCCGAAGACCGCCATCGCGGCGACCGTCACCCACAACGCGCGGACCGTCCCGGTGATCAGCAGACAGCCGGCCTGCACGGTCCCGGCGACGAACACGCTGCGGATGCGCCCGACGCGCTCCGCGAGCCGGCGGGCCACCAGCCCGCCCGTCACGCTTCCGGCTCCCACGGCGGTCAGCACCGCCGCGTACGCCCCGCTGCCCGCGTCCAGCCAGCCGGTGACATGGACGACGAGGGTGGCGATGAGCGCGCCCATGCCGATGTTGCAGAGGGTGGTGGCCACGCACAGGCGGCGCAGCGCGGGATCGCTCCACAACCGGCGCAGCCCTTCCCCGATCTCCGCCCGCAGGGTGCTTCCGGCGGGCCTCGGCGCCCGCTCCGGCGCCCGCAGGCGCAGGGAGGCGATCAGGGCCGCGGCCACGAGATAGGTGACGGCATCCGCCGCGTACGGCACGGCCGCGCCGGCGAGGAGGAGCACCGGCACGACGGGCGCGGCCAGAAAGGCCCCGACGATCTGCTGTGCGGTCATCAGCCGGGCGTTGGCCCCGGCGAGCGCGCCCTCGGGGACCAGGGCGGGCAGCAGCGCGGTCGCGGCGTTGTCGAAGAGCGTCTGGAGGGTGGTGAGGGCGAAGGCGAGCGCCAGCAGCAAGGCGACCGATCCGAGTCCCTGCCAGACCGCCAGGGCGAAGGCCGCCATCAGCAGGCCGCGCAGCAGGTCCACGGCCCACATGGCCCGCCGCTGGTCCACGCGGTCGGCGACCGCGCCGCCCAGCAGCCCGAAGAGCAGCCAGGGCAGATATCCGCAGGCGGTCACCGAGGCGATCAGCAGCGGATCGTCGGTGAGCGAGGCGGCGAGCAGCGGCATGGCGGCAAGTCGCAGTGCGTCGCCGAACTTGGAGACGACGGCTGCCGCCCACAGCCGTCCGAATCCCCCGCGCCAGGAGACGCTCCGCGCCTCCACCGTCCCGGCCGTCGTCACAACGTCCCCTTCCCGTCCCATGATCCGGGACGCTACGGGGTGCCACTGACAATCGGCCCGGCCGGCGAGAGGGGGCGGGAAAAGCAGACCGGCCGGGCACCGTGAGGTGTCCGGCCGGACGCAAGTTCTAGATCTCGCCCCGCAGTTTGGCAAGCGCTTCGGCGAGGATCGCCTCGCCGTCCGCGTCGCTGCGCCGCTCGCGTACATACGCGAGGTGCGTCTTGTACGGCTCGGTCCGCGGCGGGTCCGGCGGGTTGTCCCGGTCCTGACCGGCCGGGAACCCGCAGCGCGGGCAGTCCCAAGTGTCAGGGACCTGTGCGTCGCTGGCGAAGCTCGGCTGCGTCTCGTGCCCGTTCGAGCACCAGAAGGAGATGCGCAGGCGTGGCGCGGACTCGCCACGCTCGGCCTCGCCCATCGGCCCCGCTCCGACCCGGCTTCCCCGGATCGCGTTGCCACTTGCCACGGTCGTAACTCCCTGCGTGATGGTGCTGCACAGCCTCTCACAGCGGCTGCGCCGCGGTGCCCCAGTCTACGTAAGGCCCAACGCTCGTCCAGTGGTGGGAGTTACACCCCAGCCCGGGACGCGGAAGGCGCGGGTCAGCTGTCCAGCTTCATCAGCAGACCAAGTACGACAATGCACGCGAACCACAGCAGACCGACCACCACGGTGATGCGGTCGAGGTTGCGCTCGGCGACCGAGGAGCCGCCCACGGACGACTGCATGCCACCGCCGAACATGTCGGAGAGGCCGCCGCCCTTCCCCTTGTGCATCAGCACGAGCAGCATCAGCAGCAGGCTGAAAGCGATCAGGGCGATCGAGAACCCCATAACCACGGCTGGACCCTACTTCCTGGCAATTCTCTCGGGACATCTACGGACGAGCGGGGGCCCGGGCTCCACAGCCTCAGGCCCCCGCAAGGGTACGACGGATCCGCGCTACCGCATACTCACTGGTCGCGGAACCGGACGATCTTGACGAACTCGTCGGCGTCCAGTGCCGCGCCACCGACCAGAGCGCCGTCCACATCGGGCTGCGCCATGATCGCGGCGACGTTTCCGGACTTCACGGAGCCGCCGTACTGGATGCGCACCTTGTCGGCGAGCTCCTGCGAGTACAGCTCGGCCAGCCGCCCGCGGATCGCCCCGCAGACCTCCTGGGCGTCCTCCGGGGTGGCGACCTCACCGGTGCCGATGGCCCACACGGGCTCGTACGCGATCACGATGGACTCGGCCTGCTCGGCCGGGACGTCCTTCAGACCGCCTTCGAGCTGGTTCAGCGTGTACTGGACCTGCTGGCCGGCCTTGCGGACGTCCAGGCCCTCGCCGATGCAGAGGATCGGGGTCAGACCGTGCCGGAACGCGGCCTTCACCTTGGCGTTGCAGATCTCGTCCGTCTCGGCGTGGTACTGCCGGCGCTCGGAGTGGCCCACCGCGACATAGGTGCACTTCAGCTTGGCCAGCATCAGGCCCGAGATCTCGCCGGTGTACGCGCCGGAGTCGTGCGCCGAGAGGTCCTGGGCGCCGTACTTGATCTTCAGCTTGTCGCCGTCGACCAAGGTCTGGACGGACCGCAGGTCGGTGAAGGGCGGCAGGACCGACACCTCCACGGCGTCGTAGTCCTTGTCGGACAGCGCGAAGGCGAGCTTCTGGACGTGGGCGATGGCCTCGAGGTGGTTGAGGTTCATCTTCCAGTTGCCCGCCATCAGCGGGGTACGGGTGGTCATGAGTGAGTCAGTCCTCCAGTGCGGCGAGGCCGGGAAGCGTCTTGCCCTCGAGGTACTCGAGGCTTGCGCCGCCACCGGTCGAGATGTGGCCGAATGCCTTCTCGTCGAAGCCCAGGATCCGCACGGCCGCGGCGGAGTCCCCGCCGCCGACCACGCTGAAGGCCGGGGACTCGACGAGCGCCTGGGCGACGGCCTTGGTGCCCTCGGCGTAGTCGGGGTGCTCGAAGACGCCCATCGGCCCGTTCCAGAAAACGGTGGCCGCGTCGGCGAGCTTCGATGCGTACAGCTTGCGGGTCTCGGGACCGATGTCCAGACCCTCCTCGTCGGCCGGGATCGCGTCCGCGGCGACGACGGTGGGATGGGCCGGGGCCTTGGTCTTGAGGTCCGGGAATTCCGGGGCGACCAGGACGTCGACGGGGAGCACGAACTCCACGCCCTTCGCCTCGGCGCGCGTCAGGTACTCCTTGACCGCCGGGATCTGGTCCTCCTGGAGCAGCGAGATGCCGACCTCGTGGCCCTGGGCCTTGAGGAAGGTGTACGCCATGCCGCCGCCGATCAGGATGCGGTCGGCCTTCTCCAGCAGATGGTCGATCACACCGAGCTTGTCGGAGACCTTGGCTCCGCCGAGCACGACGACGTACGGGCGTGCCACGTCCTCCGTGAGCTTCTTGAGGACGCCGACCTCGGTGGCGATCAGCTGGCCGGCCGCGTGCGGCAGGCGGGCCGGCAGGTCGTACACGGAGGCGTGCTTGCGGTGCACGGCGCCGAAGCCGTCGCCGACGTACACATCGGCCAGGGCGGCGAGCTCGTCGGCGAAGGCGCCGCGCTCGGCGTCGTCCTTGCTCGTCTCACCGGGGTTGAAGCGGAGGTTCTCGATCACCGCGACCTGGCCGTCCGCCAGGCCGGCGACGACGGAGCGGGCCGACTCGCCGACGGTGTCGGTCGCGAAGGCGACGTCGGTGCCGAGCAGTTCACCGAGCCGGGCGGCCGCGGGGGCCAGCGAGAAGGCCGGGTCCGGGGCGCCCTTGGGGCGGCCGAGGTGGGAGGCGACGACGACGCGGGCGCCGGCCTCGGCGAGCTTGGCGACGGTCGGCTGGACGGCCCGGATACGGCCGTCGTCGGTGATGGTGGTGCCGTCGAGCGGCACGTTCAGGTCGGCGCGGACGAAAACGCGCTGACCCGCGACCCCTTCTGCAAGAAGCTGGTCGATCGTCTTCATGGTCAGAACTCCTGGGACGGCGGGACGTGCGACAGGGCTCGAACCGCGCCACACTGCGCGTGCCCGAGCCCTGTCGCTCACATCGGGGTGCTCTCGGTGCCGGTCGGAGCTGTCAGAGCCGGCCGCCGACGAAGACCGTGAGGTCCACGAGGCGGTTGGAGTAGCCCCACTCGTTGTCGTACCAGCCGAGGATCTTCACCGTGTTGCCCTCCTGGACCATGGTCAGGGAGGAGTCGAAGGTGCAGGAGGCCGGGTCGCCGACGATGTCCGAGGAGACGATCGGGTCCTCGGTGTAGGTCAGGAAGCCCTTGAGGTCGCCGTCGTCGGACGCCTTCTTGAACGCGGCGTTGACCTCGTCCTTGGTGACCTCGCGCTGCAGCGTCACGACCAGGTCGGTGGCCGAACCGGTCGGGACCGGGACGCGCATCGCGATGCCGTCGAGCTTGCCCTTGAGCTGCGGGAGGACCAGAGCGGTGGCCTTCGCGGCACCCGTCGTGGTCGGAATGATGTTCTCGGCCGCGGCGCGGGCGCGACGCAGGTCCGAGTGCGGGAAGTCCAGGATGCGCTGGTCGTTGGTGTACGCGTGGACCGTGGTCATCAGGCCCTTGACGATGCCGAAGTTCTCGTCGAGAACCTTGGCCATCGGCGCCACACAGTTGGTGGTGCAGGAGGCGTTGGAGATGACGTGGTGCTTGTCCGCGTCGTACTTGTCCTGGTTGACGCCCATCACGATGGTGATGTCCTCGTCCTTGGCCGGAGCCGAGATGAGGACCTTCTTGGCGCCGCCCGCGATGTGCTTCGCGGCGTCCGCCTTCTTCGTGAAGATGCCGGTCGACTCGACGACGATGTCGACGCCCAGCTCGCCCCACGGGATGTCGGCGGGGTTGCGCTCGGAGAGCACCTTGATCGTGTGGCCGTCGACCGTGATGGTGTCGGCGGTGTGGGTCACCTCGGCCTTGAGGCGGCCCAGGATCGTGTCGTACTTCAGCAAGTGGGCCGTGGTCGCAGTGTCACCCAGGTCGTTGACAGCCACGATCTCGATGTCTGCACCCTGCTCCAGCAGCGCGCGGAAGTAGTTACGACCGATGCGGCCAAAGCCGTTGATGCCTACGCGGATCGTCACGAACCGATCTCCTCGTTAGGTACGCCGGTTTTCGACGCCGGCGAGTTGTATGGGATGTCCCCGACCGCCTCCGACCCTACCTCTCCGGAAGCCACGGAGTGACATCGGAACGGCCCCTGTGTGGCGGTGGCGGCCCGTACCCCTCAGTAGGGTGCACGGGCCGCCGGAACCGCGGTCGGAGCCGCGGTCTCCGTCACCCGGGGTCAGCGCCCGAGTGCGCCGAGAGCACGGCCGACGATCTTCTTGCGGTCGGTCGCGCCGGGGACGTGCTCCAGGCCGAATCCGATCAGCACGGTGTCCCGCGTGGTGACCGCGGCCGCCGACGGGAACAGGTCCTGGCTGCGTTCCCAGGTCCCGCGCAGCGCCGGGCTGCCGTCGGGCGCCGGACCCGTCGTCCACGGCCCGAGCGAGGTCTCGAATCCCTCGGCGCCCTGTCCGGCGGCGGTGACCAGCCTGGTGTCGTCCACGAAGATGCCGCGGCCGCCGTCACTGGGGTCGGTGATGTACGAGACGGAGACCTCGATCCGCTTGCCCGCGTAGGCGCTCAGATCGAACGAGGCGGCCTTCCAGCCGTCGGAGGCACCGGTGAACGAGTGCCAGGCGCCGCTGGTGCCGGTCGCCGTGCAGCCGCCGGATCCCACCGTGAGGTAATGCCGCAGGAACGGGTGCTGGTTGACGTAGAACCCCTGGTCGCACTGGGTCGGCACGGTCGTCCGTGTACCGCCGTTGCTGTCCGGCAGGGTGGTCCAGTCGTCCTGGCCGACGGTGTGGACCTCGACGACGGCGTTGTCGTAACCGGGTTCGGTGTTGAAGCTGATCCGCAGGTTCAGCGCCGGCCGGTCGGCGGCGGTCGTGCCGGTCAGATCGACCGCCTGTGACAGCCGCATCCAGGAGGAGTTGCGGTGGCTCGCCGCCGCGTACCACTGTCCGTCGTACGGCGAGAACGGCATCTTCACGCCCGGGTAGTCGCCCGCGGCCGCGCTGCGGAACTGCGGGAACTGCGCGGGCGGCAGGCTGTCCGAGGTGATCGTGTACGCACCCGCCGCGTCCAGCGGGTTGACGGGTGCGTCGCCGAGCGCGCCCGCGGCGCCGGAGAGGCGTCCGGTGCCGAGGAAGTCCGCAGCCCCGGCCAGCGAGGCGCGTCCCGACGCACCGAGGTAGTACTGCGCGAAGTCGTCGCTGAGCGCCCCGCCGAGGTCGGCGTTGCCGCCGGCCCGTTCACCGGTGGTGATGAGCTTGCCGCCCTCGTTGACGAAGTCGCGTACGGCCTGGGTGGTGGGCCAGGAGGGTGCGGCGGATCCGGTGTACCAGAGGGCCGTGTCGAAGTGGCCGAGCACGCCGAGCCGGTGCGGCACGCCCTGGGTGGCGACGTCCCAGACCGCGCTGCGCTCGCCGTTGTCGGCGAGTGCCTTGGTGTACGCGGCCGTGTTCTTCGCGGCGCTGGTGCCGCCCTCCTCGGCGATCACGAGCGTGTCGCCGCGCGGCCGCCCGGCGATCGTGTACGTGAAGTGCTCGCTCGCGGTGGGCTTTCCGGCCCGGGTCTCACCGGTGAACCAGACCTCGACCGTGTCGCCGACGTCGCCGTCCTTGACCTTGGCGCGGTACTCGTCGAAGAGGATGTTGTCCTCACCGCCGTAGGTCTCGCCGCCCTTCCAGGGCTTCAGCGCCTGGTCGTGGACCCGGCCGCCGTTGACGCGGTAGCGGAGCTCCTTGTCGCGCACCGACTTGCGGGCCACGACGGAAACCTCCTGGTCGCCGCCGCGCGCGTAGGAGACGGTGAAGGGGTCGGGGGTGAAGTCCGCGGCCTTCAGCCCCAGCGAGGAGGACGGCTGGTCCGGGTGCAGGGACGTCTCGGCGACGGAGAGCGCGAACGGGACGTTCTTGGCGAACTCCTGCTGGATCAGCTTCTCGTCGTCGGGGAAGGTGAAGACGGAGGCGCAGTCGGCCGCGTTCCAGGGGTCCTGGGGATCGATCCTGGAGACGGTGGCGCAGGTCGACATCTCCGGGGTGTACATCATCATCCCGTTGACGTTGGCCGCGTGCCCGTCGGCCTCACCGTTGGTGGTGTAGAGCTCGGAGGAGACCTGCGGACGGTAGCCGGGGATCGCCGAGTTCTCGGGGGTGCCGGCGAGCGACCGGTAGAGGACGTCGTCCGGCGTCGGTGTGGCGACCTGCCAGCCCACTCCGTACAGCAGCAGTTCGGCCGCGGAGTGGTAGTTGATGCCGTAGGAGAAGCCGATGCGCTTCTGGAAGCGGTCGATGGCCTTGGTCTCCGGCTCGGAGGCCGGGCCGGTGCCCCGGAAGGTCTCGTCGAACGGGTCGGGGGACGAACCCTCGTTGTCGTAGCCCCACTTGTAGGTGAAGTTCCGGTTGAGGTCGACGCCGTCGCCCGTGTTGACCGCGCCGTCACCGTTGTTGTCGCGGAGGTTCTTGCGCCACTGCCGCTGCTGGGTGCCGGTGAAGGAGTAGTCGTAGCCGTCGGGATTGGCGGACAGCACGAACCACAGCTCGCTGCTGTTCACGATCTTGGTGACGCGGGGGTCCTTGCCGTAGTTGGCGAGGTAGTAGTGCATCAGCCGCCGGGTCATCTCCGGAGTGATCCACTCACGCGCGTGCTGGTTGGACATGTACAGCGTCGCGGGCTTGGAGCCGTCCGCCGACTTCGCCGCGCCCTTGCTGAGCTTGAGCGCGAGGATGTCCTGGCCCTTGACCGTCTTGCCGATGCTGATGACCTTGGTGAGGCCGGGGTTGGCCTGCGCGGTGGCGAGGATCTCGCGCTGGAGGCCCTTCTCGCCGCTGTACGGACGGAAGACGCCGTCGCCGGCGGCGGCGACCCGGTTCCTCGCCGCCGGGGAGACGGTGTGCTCGGTGATGCCGACGCCCTGCTCGCGCAGTTCACCGGCCTGACGTTTCGTGAGGTAGAGCTCGACGGTCGCCGTGCCCTTGTCGGGCACCTGCTCCGTCAGTTCGTGCCCGTCGGCGCCCGCCGCGAGGATCAGCGGAACCTGGGCCTTGGTGACTTTCGCGTGCCATACGGACAGCCCGTCGCCGTTCCCTCCGCCGGGTTCGGCGTGGGCGATCGGAGCCGCCGCAAGTGTTGCGGTCAGCAGTGAAGCCGCGGCGAGGATCGATCTCGCTCTGCGTCTCATAAGCCCCCCTTGCTGGTGTCTGCCAGGAAAGTGAACAGACGCCAGACTCATCACACCCCATGGCCATGTCAAGAAGGCCGGGCCGGGCACACGAGTGAACGACAGACGCTGCCGGTGCCCTGGGGGCACCGGCAGCGTCGGGTGAGGCGGGAAGCGGTGTGTCAGCCGACGAGACCGTCGGCCAGTTCCTCGGAGAGGGTGGACTCGGTGCCGGGGATGCCGAGGTCCTGTGCACGCTTGTCGGCCATCGCCAGCAGCCGGCGGATCCGGCCCGCGACCGCGTCCTTCGTCAGCGGCGGGTCGGCGAGCGCGCCCAGCTCCTCCAGGGAGGCCTGCTTGTGCTCCATGCGCAGCCGGCCGGCGGCGGCGAGGTGCTCGGGCACCTCCTCGCCCAGGATCTCCAGCGCGCGCTGGACCCGGGCACCCGCGGCGACCGCGGCCCGTGCCGAGCGGCGGAGGTTGGCGTCGTCGAAGTTGGCGAGGCGGTTGGCGGTGGCGCGGACCTCGCGCCGCATCCGGCGCTCCTCCCAGGCGAGCACCGACTCGTGCGCGCCCAGACGCGTCAACAGCGCGCCGATCGCATCACCGTCACGGACGACGACGCGGTCCACACCGCGTACCTCCCGCGCCTTCGCGGCGATGGAGAGCCGGCGGGCCGCGCCGACCAGCGCGAGCGCCGCCTCGGGGCCGGGGCAGGTGACCTCCAGCGACGAGGAGCGGCCGGGCTCGGTCAGCGAGCCATGGGCCAGGAACGCCCCGCGCCAGGCGGCCTCCGCGTCACAGGTGGCACCGGAGACGACCTGCGGCGGCAGGCCCCGGATCGGCCTCCCCCGGCCGTCGACCAGCCCTGTCTGGCGGGCGAGCTGGTCGCCGCCCGCCACCACGCGTACGACATAGCGCGAGCCGCGGCGCAGTCCCCCGGGCGCCATCACCATCAGCTCGGAACTGTGTCCGAAGATCTCCAGGATGTCCCGCTTCAGCCGGCGCGCGGCGATGCCGGTGTCCAGCTCCGCCTCGATCACGATGCGGCCGCTCACCAGGTGCAGCCCGCCCGCGAACCGCAGGATCGCCGAGACCTCCGCCTTTCTGCAGCAGGTCCGGGTGACGGGAAGCCGGGAGATTTCGTCCTTCACCGCTGCCGTCATCGCCATGGGCCGATCCTTCCATGCATCCGAAAAATACGGTCGTACGCGGCGGCCAACAGCTCCGGATCATGCTTCGGAACGCCGTCGGGCGAGGCCACGGGGGCCAGCTCGACCGCGGCGCCGAGGCTCTTTGCGGCATCGGCGAGGGACTCTCGGTCGGGCACGGCGGCCTCGTCGGCCAGCACCACGTCGAGGGCGAGTTTAGGCGCGTGTCGTCCCAAAACCTCCAAATGACGCTGCGGTGAGAAGCCTTCTGTTTCGCCGGGTTGGGGCGCGAGGTTCAACGACAGGACCCGGCGGGCCTTCGTCTCGACCAGCGCGTCCAGCAGTTCGGGCACCAGAAGGTGCGGAATCACCGACGAGAACCAGGATCCGGGCCCGAGAACCACCCAGTCGGCGTCCCGTACGGCGGCGACGGCCTCCGGGACGGCCGGCGGGTCGTGCGGCACGAGGTGCACGGACTGCACCTCTCCCGGGGTCAGCGCCACGGTCGCCTGGCCCCGGACCGTCTCCACGTCGTCCGGGCGCGCCGGGTCGTGGCCCCTGACCAGTGCCTGGAGCTCCAGCGGCACGGCGGACATGGGCAGCACCCGGCCGTGCGCGCCGAGCAGCCTGCCGATGAGGTCGAGTGCCTGGACGTGGTCGCCCAGCTGTTCCCACAGCGCCACCATCAGCAGATTGCCGACGGCGTGCTCGTGCAGATCGCCCTTGGACTGGAAGCGGTGCTGGATCACCCGGGCCCAGGTCTGGCCCCATTCGTCGTCGCCGCACAGGGCCGCCAGCGCCTTGCGCAGATCTCCGGGCGGCAGGACGCCCAGCTCCTCCCGGAGCCGGCCGCTGGAGCCGCCGTCGTCGGCGACGGTGACGACCGCGGTGAGGTCGCCGGTGATACGGCGCAGTGCCGTGAGCGACGCGGAGAGGCCCATGCCGCCGCCGAGGGCGACGACCTTGGGCTGGGCGCCGCGGTTCCGCCCCGCGAGCGTGTGCGCGGTCCTGCGCAGCCGACGCAGACGGATGGCCTGTCCGCTCACTCGCGCCCCATGTCACGGTGGACGACGACCGTCTCGACGCCCGCGGAGGAGAGCCGGGCGGCGAGCTTCTCGGACGTGGCGACGGAGCGGTGCTTGCCGCCCGTGCAGCCGACGGCGATGGTCACGTACCGCTTGCCCTCACGGCGGTAGCCGGCGGCGATCAGCTGGAGCAGCTCGGTGTAGCGGTCGAGGAACTCCTTGGCGCCGGGCTGGTTGAAGACGTAGTTCGACACCTCTTCGTTCAGGCCGGTGAAGGGGCGGAGCTCCGGGACCCAGTGCGGGTTCGGCAGGAACCGCATGTCGACCACGAGGTCCGCGTCCACGGGCAGCCCGTACTTGAAGCCGAACGACATGACCGTGGCCCGCAGCTCGGGCTCTTCGTCGCCGGCGAACTGGGCGTCCATCTTGGCCCGCAGCTCGTGCACGTTCAGGCTGGAGGTGTCGATCACCAGGTCGGCGTCACCGCGCAGCTCACGCAGCAGATCGCGCTCGGCCGCGATGCCGTCGACGATCCTGCCGTCGCCCTGGAGGGGGTGCGGCCTGCGGACCGACTCGAAGCGGCGGACCAGGGCGTCGTCGGAGGACTCCAGGAACACGATCCGGCGCGTGACCTGCTTGGAGTCGAGGTCGGCGAGGGATTCCCGGAGGTTGTCGAAGAACCGCCGGCCGCGGACGTCGACGACGACCGCGATCCGGGCCACATTGCCCTGCGAGCGGGCCCCGAGCTCCACCATGGTGGGGATCAGGGCGGGTGGGAGGTTGTCGACGACGAACCAGCCGAGGTCCTCCAGACACTTGGCCGCCGTGCTGCGCCCGGCGCCGGACATACCGGAGATGATCACCAGCTCGGGGATGGCCGCGTCCGCGGCACCGCCGGGCTCGATCGTCGTGCCCGTACTCACGTCTGCTCCGTCTCCGTCGTGCTCGGTCATGTCGTACTGCCCCCGTCGTTCTCTTCCATGATCTCTCCTGTTGCCGTATTCACGGCAGGGACGGCCGGAGCCGCCTGGGCAAGGGCAACGACCACGGATTCCGCCGTCTTGCGGCCCATGCCGGGAACCTCGCAGATCTGCTCGATTGTCGCCTGCCGCAGCCGCTTGACCGACCCGAAATGCTTGATCAGCGCCTGTTTGCGGGTCTCGCCCAGACCGGGCACCGCGTCCAGCGGGCTGGTCCTGATGCGCTTGGTCCGCTTGGAGCGCTGGTAGCGGATGGCGAAGTCGTGGGCGGTGTCCCGGACGCGCTGGAGGAGGTACAGGCCCTCGCTGGAGCGCGGCAGGATCACCGGGTCGTCCTCACGCGGCAGCCAGACCTCTTCCAGCCGCTTGGCCAGTCCGCAGACCGCGACGTCGTCGATGCCCAGCTCGTCGAGCGCGCGCTGGGCCGCGGCCACCTGCGGCTTTCCGCCGTCGACGACGACGAGCTGCGGCGGGTACGCGAACCGCTTGGGCTTCCCGTCGTCCTCGGCGGGCGCGTCCTCACCGATCCACTCGCCGGTCCTGTCCTTCTCGGCGAGATAGCGGCGGAAGCGCCGGCTGATCACCTCGTGCATGGACCGGACGTCGTCCTGGCCCTCGAAGGTCTTGATCTGGAAGCGGCGGTACTCGCTCTTGCGTGCCAGGCCGTCCTCGAAGACCACCATGGAGGCCACGACGTCCTCGCCCTGGAGGTGGGAGATGTCGAAGCACTCGATCCGCAGCGGCGCCGAGTCCAGCCCGAGGGCCTCCGCGATCTCCTCCAGCGCGCGTGAGCGCGTCGTGAGGTCGCTGGCGCGCTTGGTCTTGTGCAGGCCCAGCGCCTGGAGCGCATTGCGCTGGACCGTCGCCATCAGGTCCTTCTTGTCCCCGCGCTGGGGGATGCGCAGGGAGACGTTCGAACCCCGGCGCTGGCCGAGCCACTGGCTGACCGCGTCCGAGTCGTCGGGGAGGGCGGGGACGAGGACCTCCTTGGGCACCGCGTCGCCGCTCTCCTCGCCGTACAGCTGCTGGAGCGCGTGCTCGACGAGCCCGGCGGTGTCGACGGCCTCGACCTTGTCGGTGACCCAGCCGCGCTGTCCGCGCACCCGGCCGCCGCGGACGTGGAAGATCTGCACGGCCGCTTCCAGCTCGTCCTCGGCGACCGCGATCACATCGGCGTCGGTGGCGTCGGCGAGCACGACGGCGTTCTTCTCCAGGGCGCGCCGGAGAGCCCCTATGTCGTCCCGCAGCCGGGCCGCCCGCTCGTACTCCATCTCCTCGGCCGCGTCGGTCATCTGCCGCTCCAGGCGGCGGATGTACGTGCCGGTGCGGCCGGCCATGAAGTCGCAGAACTCGTCGGCCAGTTCGCGGTGCTCCTCGGGTGTCACCCGCCCGACGCAGGGAGCGGAGCACTTGCCGATGTAGCCGAGCAGACAGGGCCGGCCCTTCTGCTGGTGGTTCCTGAAGACTCCGGCGGAGCAGGTGCGCACCGGGAAGACGCGCAGCATCAGGTCGACGGTCTCGCGGATCGCCCAGGCGTGGCCGTACGGACCGAAGTACCGCACTCCCTTGCGCTTGGCGCCGCGCATCACCTGGACGCGCGGGAACTCCTCGTTCAGGGTGACGGCGAGGTAGGGATAGCTCTTGTCGTCCCGGTACTTGACGTTGAACCGCGGGTCGTACTCCTTGATCCAGGAGTACTCCAGCTGGAGCGCCTCGACCTCGGTGGAGACGACGGTCCACTCGACGGAGGCCGCTGTGGTGACCATCGTCGCCGTGCGCGGGTGCAGATTGGCCAGGTCCTGGAAGTAGCTGGCGAGGCGCTGGCGGAGGCTTTTCGCCTTCCCGACGTAGATCACCCGGCGGTGATCGTCGCGGAACCGGTAGACCCCCGGCGAGTCGGGGATCTCTCCCGGCTTGGGACGGTAGCTGGAGGGGTCTGCCATGCCGACCACCCTACTGGCGGGGGGTGACACCGCGGGGCGCGCGGGCGTGCACCGGACCGGAGGCTCCAGCCGCTCTCAGGTGCCGCTACGGCGTCCGGCGCGGCTCGCCCCGGGACGGGCTCCGCTCACCGTGCGAGAGGCTGCCGGCACGGCGCGTGCGCAAGGGGGACGGAGCGCGTCCGGGGACGCTGCGGTTGTGCCCGAATCCTTGTCGCGGATAGGTCAACCCGCTTCAATGCGGTGGACACGGGACTGTGAACGCGCGACCGGGATGTGAACACCTCCCCGCCCCGGCCGGACGGCCGGGACGCGCGCTGACAGGGGCCGTTCCCGTCCTGACCGTTCATCCGGGCCGTCGCAGGCCGCGCAGCCGTACCCCGAAGCCGCTGGAGGTTCCATGGGTCGCCCCGACCTTGACACCGCCGATCTGGCACAGGTGCTGCACACCGGGCCGTTCCATCTGGCGCTGCGGGCCGCCCTCGCGGTGCGCGGACTGCCGCTCCAGCGGGTGCAGCACCATCTCGCCCACCGCGGCATCAAGGTCGGGGTGACCAGTCTCAGTTACTGGCAGCAGGGCGCCCGCCGCCCGCAGCGTCCGGAGTCGCTGCGGGCGGTACGCGCGCTGGAGGAGGTGCTGGAGCTGCCCGGCAACTCACTCACCCGGCTGCTCGGGGTCGGCGAGCGCGGGGCGGGCCTCGACGTCGAACGTCCCGCCGGACGCTCGTACCGCTCCCTGGCCGAGGTGTCCGGTGTCGTGGAGCGGCTGCTCGCCGACATGGAGACGCCGAAGGACACCGGACTGCACACCGTGGGACACCACGAGCGCGTGCGCATCGGCGCCGGGCGGGAACTGGTGGGCCGCGATTCCCAGCATGTCGTCCGGGCCCACCGAGACGGTGTCGACCGCTATCTCGCCATCCACCACGGGGACCCTGGCTGCGACCCGGCCCTGGTCCGGGTGAGCGCGCTGGAGAACTGCCGTACGGGCCGGATCCGCCGGCACCGCGAGACCGGGATCACCGTCGCGGAACTGCTCTTCGACGCCCGGCTGCGGGCGGGCGAGACCTATCTCTTCGGCTACGGCTTCGAGGACGGCACCGGCGGCCCGAGCAATGAGTACGTCCGCGGCTTCACCTTCGCGGGCGGGCAGTACGTCCTTCAGGTGCGGTTCGACGAGGGGGCCCTGCCGGCCCGGTGCCGCCGGTTCGCCCAGGCCACCACGGGTGCTCCGCGGGGCGCCCGGACGGCTCTGACGCTCAGCGGCAGGCACCGCACGGTGCATCTGGTCGAGCAGGGTGTGCGCCCCGGGATTCTCGGGATCGACTGGGACTGGGAGTGAGCCCGGACCGGCCGACTTCGCCGGCCGGTGACCGGTGACCGGTGTGCCGGACGTCTTACGCGCTCGGCCCCGCGACGAGCTTTCCGCCCTTGGCGGTCACCGGCACCTCGGGCAGCGGCACGGTCGCCGGGCCCTGGAGCGCCTTGCCGGTGGTCACGTCGAAGCGGCTGCCGTGGCACGGGCAGTTGCCCTCGGTGCCTTCGACCTTGTCGAGGACACAGCCGGCGTGGGTGCACTGGGCGCTGAACGCCCGGTACTGGCCCGCGGCCGGGCAGCTCACGATCAGGCGCTGCTCGCGGTAGAGCTTGGCACCACCGACCGGAACGGCGTCGGCCGCGCCGAGGTCGACGGGCGCGGTCGGTGTGGGGTTCTCCGCGTGGCCGAGCTTGGACTCGGTGGAGCAGGCGGCGACCCCGAGGCCGGCGGCCCCGGCGAGGGCGGCGCCTTTCAGCACGGTGCGGCGGGCGGCTGAGGGGTGGCCGGACATGCAGACTCCACAGGTCAGAGCATCGGTCGCAGGGCCTGCGACAGACCCGACAATACCGGCGCGTACCCGCGGCCCCGAGGGCGGGATACCTCCCCCGGGCCGCGGTAATGAGTTACGTTCTGGCCCGTGATCGTCGTCGCCGGTGAATCCCTGATCGACCTGGTCCCGCACGGGGACGGCGAGCCCCTGCCGACGCTGCTGCCGCGCCTCGGCGGCGGACCGTACAACACCGCCGTGGCGCTGGGGCGGCTCGGCGCGCGCGCCGCCTTCTGCTCCCGGATGTCCACGGACGGCTTCGGGGAGGCGCTGCTGGCCGGCCTGCGGGACGCGGGCGTCGACACCGGGCTGGTGGCGCGCGGCCCGGAGCCGACAACGCTGGCGGTCGCGTCCCTCGGCGCGGACGGCTCCGCCGGCTACGGCTTCTACGCCGAGGGCAGCGCAGACCGGCTGTTCGAGCTGCCGCCCCGACTGCCGGACGCGGCACGGGCGGTGGCCTTCGGCACGTGCTCGCTGGTGCTGGAGCCGGGCGCGAGCGCGTACGAGGCGCTGTTGCGGCGGGAGGCGGAGCGCGGGCTGTTCACGCTGCTCGACCCGAACATCAGACCGGGGCTGATCCCGGACGCGGACGCCTACCGAGCACGGTTCGCGGGCTGGCTGCCGTCGGTGTCCCTGCTGAAGCTCTCGGAGGACGACGCCCGCTGGCTGGGCGGTGTGCCCGAGGGCCCGGCGGCGGTGGTCCTGACGCGGGGCGACGAGGGCATGCGCGTGCGGACGCGGACCGGGACGGAGGTCTCCGTGCCCGCGACACAGGTGCGCGTCGCCGACACCATCGGCGCGGGCGACACGGTGAACGCGGCCCTGTTGCACGGCCTCGCGGCCCGGGACGCCCTGTCGGCGGACGGCATGGCCCGGCTGGGTGCGGAGGGCTGGCGTGCGGTGCTGGACTTCGCGGCACGAGCGGCGGCGGTGACCTGCTCCCGTACCGGGGCGGAACCGCCCTACGCCTGGGAACTGCGCCAGGACTGACGAGCCGTCCGGCGGGCTGTCGGCCGAGCCGTCCGGGTTCGAAAACCGGCCGAACGACATCGGTCTCCCCCCGATGAGCTCGGGGAGAGACCGATGACGCTGCCGACTACGGTGATCAGGCCTTGCGGGCTACGGTGCTCATGCCTTGCGGGCGCGAGCCGCCGTCTTCTTCGCCGCCGTCTTCTTGGCCACCGCCTTCTTCGCGGTGTTCTTGGTGACGGGTGCCTTCACGGTGGGGACCGAGTTCGCGGCGGCCGTGGTCGCGGGCTTCTTAGCCGCGGCCTTCCTGGTGCCCGAGCGCGCCTGCGGCACCACCGCGTCGCTGATCCGCTCCGTGTCCAGGATGTCCCGCAGGAACTTGCCGGTGTGGCTGGTCGGGACTCCGGCGATCTGCTCCGGAGTGCCTTCCGCGATGACGAGTCCGCCGCCGCTGCCGCCCTCCGGTCCCATGTCGACGACCCAGTCCGCGGTCTTGATCACATCGAGGTTGTGCTCGATGACGATGACCGTGTTCCCCTTGTCGACCAGCCCGGACAGCACGTTGATCAGCTTGCTGATGTCCTCGAAATGCAGACCGGTCGTCGGCTCGTCGAGCACGTACACCGTGCTGCCGGTCGAGCGCTTCTGGAGCTCGGACGCCAGCTTCACCCGCTGGGCCTCACCTCCGGAGAGCGTCGGCGCGGACTGGCCGAGGCGGACGTAACCGAGACCGACCTCGTTGAGCGTGCGCAGATGACGGGAGATCGTCGGGACGGCCTCGAAGAAGTCCAGGGCCTCCTCGATCGGCATGTCCAGCACCTCGGCGATGGACTTGCCCTTGTAGTGGACCTCCAGGGTCTCCCGGTTGTAGCGCGCACCGTGGCAGACCTCGCACGGGACGTACACGTCCGGAAGGAAGTTCATCTCGATCTTGATGGTGCCGTCGCCCGAGCAGTTCTCGCAGCGGCCGCCCTTGACGTTGAAGGAGAACCGGCCGGGGAGATAGCCCCGGACCTTGGCCTCCATCGTCTCGGCGAAGAGCCTGCGGACATGGTCGAAGACACCGGTGTACGTCGCCGGGTTGGACCGCGGGGTGCGGCCGATCGGCGACTGGTCGACATGCACGACCTTGTCGACGAGGTCGTCACCGTCGACGCGGGTGTGCCGTCCGGGCACCGACTTGGCGCCGTTCAGCTCACGCGCCAGGTGCGTGTAGAGGATGTCGTTGACCAGGGTCGACTTGCCGGAGCCGGAGACACCGGTGACGGCGGTGAGGACACCGAGCGGGAAGGAGACGTCGATGTCCCGCAGGTTGTTCTCACGGGCGCCGTGGACGGTGAGCTGCCGTCCCGGGTCCATGGGCCGGCGGATGTCGGGGGTCGGGATGGACCGCTTCCCGGCGAGGTACTGACCGGTGATCGACGCCTTGTTGGCGAGCAGATCCTTGAGCGAGCCCGAGTGCACGACCTTGCCGCCGTGCTCGCCGGCGCCCGGACCGATGTCGACGACCCAGTCGGCCACCTTGATGGTGTCCTCGTCGTGCTCGACGACGATGAGGGTGTTGCCCATGTCACGGAGCCGGACGAGGGTCTCGATGAGCCGGTGGTTGTCGCGCTGGTGCAGACCGATGGACGGCTCGTCCAGGACGTACAGCACGCCGACGAGTCCGGAGCCGATCTGGGTGGCGAGCCGGATGCGCTGGGCCTCGCCGCCGGAGAGGGTGCCGGCCGCGCGGTTCAGCGAGAGGTAGTCCAGGCCGACGTCGACCAGGAACCGCAGCCGCTCGTTGACCTCCTTGAGCACCCGCTCGGCGATCTTCTTGTCCCGGGCGTTCAGCGTCAGACGGCCGAGGAACTCGGCGCACTCGCTGATCGACATCGCGGAGACATCGGCGATGGACTTCTCCATCACCGTCACCGCGAGGACGATCGGCTTCAGCCGGGTGCCCTGGCAGGTGGGACAGGGGACTTCGCGCATGTAGCCCTCGAAGCGCTCCCTGCTGGAGTCGCTCTCGGCCTCCTGGTGCCGCCGCTTGACGAACTGCA
Source organism: Streptomyces sp. AM8-1-1 (assembly GCF_032229325.1). Classification (NCBI taxonomy): domain Bacteria; kingdom Bacillati; phylum Actinomycetota; class Actinomycetes; order Kitasatosporales; family Streptomycetaceae; genus Streptomyces; species Streptomyces sp. AM8-1-1. The sequence goes on along the minus strand of NZ_CP135086.1, from coordinate 6,327,533 downwards.
CCGCGCCTTCGAAGGCGGGCGTGGTGTACGCGCGCTCCCTGCCGTACCTGTTGCGGTAGCGGACCTCGACCTGGGTCTTGTGGCCGTACAGCAGGGCCTTCTTGGCCCGCTGCGGCAGTCCGCCCCAGGGCATGTCGGTGGTGAACCCGAGCGCCTGGGCGAGCCCGCCGATCAGCCGGCCGAAGTACTCCTTGGTGTGGCCGTGCGACCAGGGGTGGATCGCACCCTCGTCGAGGGACTTCTCCTCGTCCGGGACGATCAGCTCGGGGTCGACCTCCATGCGCGTGCCGATGCCGGTGCAGTCGGGGCAGGCGCCGAAGGGGGAGTTGAAGGAGAACGAGCGGGGCTCGAGCTCCTCGAAGGACAGGTCGTCGTACGGGCAGTACAGATGCTCCGAGTACATCCGCTCGCGCTCGGGGTCGTCCTCCGGGAGGTCGACGAAGTCGAGCACGACCATGCCGCCGGAGAGGCCGAGCGCGGTCTCCACGGAGTCGGTCAGCCGGCGCTTGGCGCTGTCCTTGACCGTGAGGCGGTCGATGACCACCTCGATGGTGTGCTTCTCCTGCTTCTTCAGCGTCGGCGGCTCGGCAAGCTGGATCGTCTGGCCGTCGACCCGGGCCCGGCTGTATCCCTTGGTCTGGAGATCGGAGAAGAGGTCGACGAACTCGCCCTTGCGCTCGCGCACCAGCGGCGAGAGCACCTGGAAGCGGCTGCCCTCGGGAAGCTCGAGCACCCTGTCGACGATGGCCTGCGGCGACTGGCGCGTGATGGGCCGGCCGCACTCGGGACAGTGCGGCTTGCCGATCCGCGCGAACAGCAGACGGAGGTAGTCGTAGACCTCGGTGATGGTGCCGACCGTCGAGCGCGGGTTGCGCGAGGTCGACTTCTGGTCGATGGAGACGGCCGGGGAGAGACCCTCGATGAAGTCGACGTCCGGCTTGTCCATCTGCCCGAGGAACTGGCGGGCGTACGACGACAGGGATTCCACGTACCGGCGCTGGCCCTCGGCGAAGATCGTGTCGAAGGCGAGCGAGGACTTGCCCGACCCGGAGAGCCCCGTGAAGACGATGAGGGAGTCACGGGGGAGGTCGAGCGAAACGTTCTTGAGATTGTGCTCGCGAGCGCCACGAACGATGAGACGGTCGGCCACGCCGGGTCCGCACCTTTCTTCAGAGAAGCGGGGGCACCGGCCCCCGTCCCAGACTGTTCCAGCCTACGGAGGGCGCCAGATCGATGAATGCCAGACAAGCAAGGATGCCTCGGACCAGGCTATAGCACGTGCATTCGATTACAGACCGCGCTCTGCCACCTTCACCCGAACGTGTGGCGCGGCTATCGTCGGCCTCATGATCGATCCCCTGCGCGACCTGGCATCTGTACGTGAAGCGACGGAGCGGCTGCTCAGCGCAGTCGACTCCATGGACAACGCCGTCCTCGCCGGTCCGTCACGGCTACCGGGCTGGAGCCGCGGACATGTCCTTGCTCATGTATCCCGTAACGCCGACGCGATCGTAAATATTCTCGAGGGCCGGCCGATGTACGCGAGCGCCGAGGCGCGCGAGGCCGACATCGAGCGTGACGCGCCGCGTCCGCTGGACGTACAGCTCGCCGACCTGCGCGACAGCGCGGCCCGCCTGGAGGCCGTGGGCGCGCTCCCCGCCGACTGGCGGCGCACGGTCCAGCTCCGCAACGGCGTCACCGATGCCGCCGCCCGGGTCCCCTTCCGCCGGCTCGTCGAGGTCGAGCTGCATCATGTGGATCTCGACGTGGGCTACGAGCTGGAGGATCTGCCGCAGGAGTTCACCGCCCGGGAGATCGACTTCCTCGCGCAGCGCTTCTCCGGCCGGCCGGACGTGCCCCCGACCCGGATCGCCGCGACGGACGGCTCCGGCGGCGAGTGGCACACCGGCGGTACCGACGGCGCCCCTGTCACCGTCTCCGGCCCTTCGGCCGCGCTCGTGGGCTGGCTCGCCGGCCGCCGGGACGGGGCCTCCCTGGACACCGCGGGAGCCCTGCTGCCCGCGCTGCCCCCGCTATAGGCTGATCTCCATGACGTACAGCGGAGTGGTGAAGGTCGGCGGCGCTGCGGACGTTCACGAACTGACGGACCTGATGATCTCCAAGGTCGCCGTCGGTCCGATGGACAACAACGCCTTTCTGCTGCGCTGCCGCGCCACGGACGAGCAGTTGCTGATCGACGCGGCGAACGAGCCGGAGACGCTGCTCCGGCTGATCGGCGACGACTCCATCGCCTCGGTGGTCACCACACACCGCCACGGCGACCACTGGCAGGCACTCGCCGATGTGGTCGGGGCGACGGGTGCGCGCACGTACGCGGGGCGCTTCGACGCCGAGGGCATTCCCGTCGCCACGGACGTGCAGGTCGAGGACGGCGACGTCATCCGCGTCGGCCGGGTCGAGCTGACCGCCCGGCATCTGGTGGGCCACACCCCGGGGTCGATCGTCCTGGTCTACGACGACCCGCACGGCCACCCGCACATCTTCACCGGAGACTGCCTCTTCCCCGGCGGGGTGGGCAACACCCGCAAGGACCCGGTGGCGTTCCGGAGCCTGATCGACGGTGTCGAGGAGAAGCTCTTCGGGCCGTTGCCGGACGAGACGTGGGTGTACCCGGGCCACGGCAAGGACACGACGCTCGGCGACGAGCGGCCGCACCTGGCGGAGTGGCGCCGGCGCGGCTGGTGACCGCGCGGCCGTACGGGGGTTCCGGCACCCGGGCGGCGTGGGAGACGGGTCCGCGTCCGAGCGGCTGTGCGCGTGGGTGCGCGTCCTGACGGCTGTGCCGGTCGGTCCGCGTCCGGGCGGCTGTGCTCGTGGGTCCGCGTTCCGGGCGACTGTCCGCGTGGGCCCGCGTCCGGTCTGTGGGTCCGCGGCCGGAGAGAAACCGTTGTCGTCCGGCGCCTGCGCACGGTTAGCCTCCGGGCATGACGCAGCCCGTCCACCCTCCCAAGCCCCGTCCCGGCGACCGGATCGCGGTCCTCTCGCCCTCCAGCGCACTTCCGGGACTGCTGCCGCTGCCGTTCGAGCTCGGTCTCGCCCGGCTCCGTGACGACTTCGGGCTCGTCCCGGTCGAGTACCCGACGACCCGCCGGATGGGCTCGTCGCCACGGGAGCGGGCCCGCGACATCCACGCGGCCTTCGCGGATCCCGGTATCACGGCCGTCGTCGCGAGCATCGGCGGGGACGACCAGATCACCGTGCTGCCTTATCTGGACCGGGAGTTGATCCGGGCCAACCCGAAGCCCTTCTTCGGATACAGCGACAACACGGCCCTGCACTGCTACCTCTGGAACACCGGCATCGTCAGCTACCACGGCGGCAGCGTGATGGTCGAGCTCGGCCGCCCGGGGGCCATGGCCCCGCTGACCGCCGACTCGATGCGGGCCGCCCTGTTCACCTCGGGTCCGTACGAACTGCGCGCAGCCGACCGGTTCCGGGTCGTCGACCGAGACTGGGCGGACCCGGCGACGTTCGAGGCCGAGCCGGAGACGGATCCGGGCGGCGGCTGGCTGTGGCACGGGCCCGAGCGCGTCGTCGAGGGGCGTTCGTGGGGCGGAAATCTCGAAGTGCTGGCCGGGCTGCTGATGGCGGACCGCGAGATCAGCTCCGACCTCTCGGCGTACGACGGCGGAGTGCTGCTCTTGGAGACCTCAGAGGAACTGCCGTCGGCCGAGGAGGTGTTCCGCATCCTGCGCGCCATGGGCGAGCGGGGGCTCCTGGAGCGGTTCGACGCGCTGCTGATGGGCCGGGCCAAGACCTGGTCCTTCGAGCGGCCCGGCGACCACGCGGAACGGGCACGGTACGCGCGCGACCAGCGCGAGGCGGTGCTGCGAGCCCTGGCGGCGTACGCGCCGGACCTGATGGCCGTCTTCGACGTCGACCTCGGGCACACCGATCCGCAGTTGATCGTTCCCTACGGCGGGCTTGTGCGGGTGGACGGGCCGGCCCGGCGCATCACGGTGACGTATTGACTGGCCGAAGGCCGGGGGCGCGGGAACGCCGGTGGACGTGGGAAACGCGGTGGACGCGGGAACGCCGGTGGGCGGGGACAGCAGCCGCTGTCCCCGCCCACCGCTCATGAGGTCCGTCAGGCCTCGATGCTGTCCTTCTCCGGCGACTCCGGCGTCTGGGCCGCCTCGCGCTCGGACTGCCTCTTGGAGGCGATCAGGCTGGTGATCGTGGTGATGATCAGCACGCCGCAGATGACCGCCAGCGAGACCGGGATCGAGATCTCGGGGACATGCACCCCGCTCTCGTGCAGTGCGTGCAACACCAGTTTCACGCCGATGAAGCCGAGGATCACCGACAGGCCGTAGCTGAGGTGGACCAGCTTCCTCAGCAGTCCGCCGATCAGGAAGTACAGCTGCCGCAGACCCATCAGGGCGAAGGCGTTGGCGGCGAAGACGATGTACGGGTCCTGGGTGAGGCCGAAGATCGCCGGGATCGAGTCCAGCGCGAACAGCACATCCGTGGTGCCGATGGCCAGCATGACCACCATCAGCGGGGTCAGGACGCGCTTGCCGTTGTTGCGGATGAAGAGCTTCGTGCCGTGGTACTTGTCGGCGACGCCGAACTTCTTCTCGATGGACTTCAGGAGACGGTTCTCCTCGAACTCCTCGTCCTCGTCGTCGGCCCGCGCCTCCTGGATGAGCTTCCAGGCGGTGTAGATCAGGAACGCACCGAAGATGTAGAAGACCCAGGAGAAGCTGGCGATGATCGCGGCACCGGCGGCGATGAAGATCGCTCGCAGCACCAGGGCGATCAGCACACCGATGAGCAGCACCCGCTGCTGGAGGTGTGAGGGCACCGAGAACTTCGCCATGATCAGGACGAAGACGAAGAGGTTGTCGACGCTGAGCGATTTCTCGGTGATGAAGCCCGCGAAGAACTCGCCGGACGCCTGGCTCTCGCCCGCCATCAGCAGGCCGAGGCCGAACAGCGCGGCGAGGACGATCCAGACGATCGTCCAGATTCCGGCTTCCTTGATGGACACGTCATGGGGCTTGCGCCCGATGAAGAAGTCCACGGCGATGAGGGCTGACAGACCAAGAATGGTCAGCAACCAGATGTTCAATGAAACGTCCACTGCGCCTCCGGCTTCGTACGGCTACTGATCAGCGTCGTCGCTGCCGGAGGTCTCCTCCACCCGAGCGGTCCTTGCCGCTCCGGCCGGCGCCCCGGGACCTGTGAATCGGTCCGTATTGACGGGCACGCCGCAGTCGGGAGTACTCCCCTCCGTTCAAAAGGAGAGTACAGGTATCCCCAAGGAAAGGTAAAGCGCGGGGTAAAGGACGGTTCAAATCCGCAGGTCAGCGGCCCCAGTTACGGCGGGCGGCGGTCACCGCGTCCAGCACCTGCCGCAGCACCGCGCTACCCGGCGGGACCGTCAGAGGCTGGTACGTCCAGGCGTGCCGGACCCAGGGATCGGCGAGATGGTCGTCCGGCACGGGCGTGATCCGCAGGAGGGACCGCCACAGCGGGTCCAGCACCGGTCCGTAGGCGCTCGCGTCCTCGCGATCCGCGACCATCATCAGGTGCACACCGACCGCCGGACCCTCGTCGGCGAGGTAGCGCAACTGGGTGACGGCCCGGTCGTCGAAGCCGTGCGGGAAGTCGTTGACGATCAGCAGCTGCTCGCCGGTGTCCAGGTCGGGCGGAAGGGCGTCGGCCGCGCCTCCGCGCACCGCCATCGTCACCAGGTCCACCCGCTGGGTGAGCTTGGCGAGCGTGTCGCTCACACCCTGCGCGCCGGTCGCGGGCGGGCCCGCGAGAGCGCCCGACTCGACCAGCGGGGCGAGCGATGCCGCTGCGGTACGGGCGGGGTCGATGACATGGACGGTGAACTCGCCGGGCGGGTAGACACCGAGCAGCCGGGCCGCGTGCGAGACCGCGCAGTCCACGGCGAGCTTTCGCAACTGGCCCTCGTCCAGCATCATCGCGGCCTCGGAGCCGGTGCGTCCGCTGTCCACCCACAGACCGCGCTCCAACGGCAGCCTGATCAGGAACGGGATGCGCAGCTCCGGCGTCTCGGGCAGCTGGAGATCACCGAGGCGCAGGGCCATCGGGATCTCCATGGGCACGCGGTAGGCGTGCCAGACCGGGTTGTCCCAGCGCGCGAAGGCCGGCGGCAGGGCCGGCTCGACGACGTCGGACTCGGCCGACAGCTGGGCCAGGTCCCGGTCGAGCGCCTGGCGCGCCTGGGTCGTCAGCTCCTCGCACTTGGCGCGGGCCGCCGCACGGGCGGTGTCCCCGGCGCCGCCGATACGGCTGCGCGGGTCGGACAGGGCCCGGTCCAGTTCCTGGTCGAGGCGGTTCTCGGCGAACTCGACCGCGCTGCGGTAGGCGGCTACCGCACGGGCCAGGTCCTCGAACATCCCCCAGATCTGGTTGTAGAGCCGCTCCTCCATGGACCAGCCGGTGGCGTCGCCCGCGACGGGCCGGGCGGGCTGTCCGGGCTCGGCGGCCGGCGCGGGAGGAGGCGGCGGGGGCGGGGCCGAGCGGCGGCGCGGGTGCGCGTAGTCGATGGGGCCGCCGGATCCCGGCGGGGCGTCGGGTGTGGTGGCCTGCTGGGGTTCGGCAGGTGCCGGGGCCTGACCGCCGCCGGCCCCGAGGCCGTCCGCGACCGTCGGGTCCACCGCGGTGGTCTGGCCGGAGGCCGGGCGGGTGTAGGCGCCGTCGGCGCCGCGGGTGTTCAGCGGCGCGGGCGCGGTCCGCGGACTGCGCGGGGCGGCGACGGCCTGGATCTCGGCGGCCTTCTCACGGGCCGTGGCCAGTCCCTGGTCGCCGAGGAGCTGGGCGAGCCCGCCCGCGTACCCCTGGCCCATGGCGCGCACCTTCCAGGCGCCCTGGCGGCGGTAGACCTCGACGGCGACGAGCGCCGTCTCGGTGTCCAGACCGGTGATGGTGAAGCTGGCCACCTCGCTGCCGTCCTCGGCGACGACGGCGAGGAACGGGGCGGCCGTGGCGCCGAACTGGGACGGGCCGCCGGTGCCTTCGGGGAGCGCGAGCAGGATGTTGAGCCGGTGGACGGCCGCGGGTACCGCCGGCAGGTCGACGGCGAAGCGGGGCGCCTCGGTGGCCTGGCGGGGTACCTCGACGCCGTGGACGGTGGGCGATCCGGGGTGGGCGATCCAGTCGTCCCGGACGGCGCCCCGCTCGTCGGCGCAGGTCGCGCAGGCCACGACCGGGTGTCCGGCCGACACCCGTATCTCCAGGCGGGCGTCGGGCAGTGGATGGTTCTGCCCCCGGACCAGCTCGGCCGTCATCGCCTTGTCCCCTCGTGCTGTGGTCGGTGCTGCGCGGTGGTGCCAATCGGTGCAGCTCCCGGCGGCCTCATGCCTCCGGGAGCTGCGTCGTCCGTGCGAGCCGTGCTTACAGGTGCGGCAGGATCGACGGCATCAGGTCCTGGAAGGTGCGGCCATTGGCGGGGTTGCCGAGGGCCGTCATCTGCCAGCCCGAGCCCGCGCGGTGCACCTTCGCCATGATCTGGGCGGTGTACTGGCCACCGCCGTCGAGCGTGTAGCGGGCGAGCTCCTGGCCGTTCGTCTCGTCGACGATGCGGCAGAAGGCGTTCTGCACTTCCTGGAACGTCTGGCCGGTGAAGGAGTTCACCGTGAAGACGATCTGGTCGATGTGCACGGGCACTCGCTGAAGATCGACGAGGATCGCCTCGTCGTCGCCGCCCGAACCCGCCCCGCCGACCAGGTTGTCACCGGTGTGCTTCACCGAACCGTCGTCGCTGACCAGGTGACGGAAGAAGACCACGTCCACCGGCTGCTTGTCGGCGAACAGCACCGCCGAGGCATCCAGATCGATCTCCCTGGTGCGCGAGCCGAACAGACCGCGCCGGGGCGCCGCCTGCCAGCCGAGCCCCATCCGTACAGCCGTGAGGGTGCCCCCGTCGCTCTTCTGCAGGCTGATGGCCTGACCCTTGGTCATGTTGACCGTCACGCGCTGTCCCCTTCTCCCTGAATTCCGCCGCCCAACGCGCGGCTTCCCAGCACCCTACGCAGTTGCGTCAACGGTGCAGCACAAATGGCTCGATTTTGTGTCGGTCTTGCAACACACCAGACGAATCACCAGGTGTGCGAGGGCTGCCGCACACCTGGTGAGCGGGGTGGTGGCCCGCCCGTGGGACGGGCTCAGGCCACACCCGCCTCCTTCATCTGACGGAGCTCCTTCTTCAACTCGCCGACCTCGTCGCGCAGCCGGGCCGCCACCTCGAACTGCAGATCCGCGGCGGCCGCTCGCATCCGGTCGGTCATCTCCTCGATGATTCCGGCCAGTTCGGCGGCGGGCCGGTCGCTCAGCACCTCGCCCTTCCTGCCCGCCTTGCCGCCGAGCGCGGGGACGGGGGCCTTGGCGCCCTTGCCCGGCTTCTCCGCCTTCGCCTGCCGGTAGCCGGTGCCGAGCAGCTGCTCGGTGTCGACCTCCTCGCGCGCGATGGTGGCGACGATGTCGTTGATCTTCTTGCGCAGCGGCTGGGGGTCGATGCCCCGCTCGGTGTTGTAGGCGATCTGCTTCTCCCGGCGGCGGTTGGTCTCCTCGATGGCCTTCTCCATCGCCGGGGTGACCTTGTCCGCGTACATATGGACCTGGCCGGAGACGTTGCGCGCCGCGCGGCCGATGGTCTGGATCAGCGAGGTGCCGGAGCGCAGGAAGCCCTCCTTGTCGGCGTCGAGGATCGCCACCAGGGACACCTCGGGGAGGTCGAGGCCCTCCCGCAGGAGGTTGATGCCGACCAGCACGTCGTACTCGCCGGCGCGCAGCTCGCGCAGCAGCTCGACGCGGCGCAGGGTGTCGACGTCGCTGTGCAGATAGCGGACCTGGATGCCCAGTTCGAGGAAGTAGTCGGTGAGGTCCTCGGCCATCTTCTTGGTGAGGGTGGTGACGAGGACCCGTTCGTTCTTCTCGGTGCGCAGCCGGATCTCGTGCACCAGGTCGTCGATCTGGCCCTCGGTCGGCTTGACGACGACCTCCGGGTCGACGAGTCCGGTGGGGCGGATGATCTGCTCCACGAATCCGTCGCCGCGGGAGAGTTCGTACGCACCGGGGGTGGCCGACAGATACACGGTCTGGCCGGTCCGCTCCTTGAACTCCTCCCACTTCAGCGGGCGGTTGTCGAGCGCGGAGGGCAGCCGGAAGCCGTGGTCGACCAGGGTCCGCTTACGGGACGCGTCGCCCTCGTACATCGCGCCGATCTGCGGAACGGTGACGTGCGACTCGTCGATCACGAGGAGGAAGTCCTCGGGGAAGTAGTCGAGAAGGGTGTTGGGCGGCGAGCCGGGTCCGCGGTCGTCGAAGTGCATCGAGTAGTTCTCGATGCCCGAGCAGGAGCCGATCTGGCGCATCATCTCGAGGTCGTAGGTGGTGCGCATCCGCAGCCGCTGCGACTCCAGGAGCTTGCCCTGCTTGTCCAGCTCGGCCAGCCGCTGCTCCAGCTCCGCCTCGATGCCGTTGACCGCCTTCTCCATGCGCTCGGGGCCCGCGACGTAGTGGGTCGCCGGGAACACGTAGAGCGACTGGTCCTCGCTGATGATCTCGCCGGTGAGCGGGTGGAGGGTGGAGAGCGCCTCGATCTCGTCGCCGAACATCTCGATGCGGACCGCGAGCTCCTCGTAGACCGGGAAGATCTCGATGGTGTCGCCGCGGACCCGGAAGGTGCCGCGCTGGAACGCCGCGTCGTTGCGCGTGTACTGGATGTCGACGAAACGGCGCAGCAGCTGGTCGCGGTCGATCTCCTCGCCGACCTTGAGCTGCACCATGCGGTCGACGTATTCCTGCGGGGTGCCGAGGCCGTAGATGCACGAGACGGAGGCGACGACGATCACGTCACGCCGGGTGAGCAGCGAATTGGTCGCGGAGTGGCGCAGCCGCTCGACCTCTTCGTTGATCGAGGAGTCCTTCTCGATGTAGGTGTCCGACTGCGGGACGTAGGCCTCGGGCTGGTAGTAGTCGTAGTACGAGACGAAGTACTCGACGGCGTTGTTCGGCAGGAGCTCGCGGAACTCGTTCGCCAGCTGGGCGGCCAGCGTCTTGTTCGGCGCCATCACCAGGGTGGGGCGCTGGAGCTTCTCGATCATCCAGGCGGTCGTCGCCGACTTGCCGGTGCCGGTCGCGCCGAGCAGCACGACATCGTCCTCACCCGCGCGGATACGGCGCTCCAGGTCGGCGATGGCCGCGGGCTGGTCGCCACTGGGCTGGAAGGGACTGACGACCTCGAAGGGCGCCACCGTACGTTCGATCTTGGAAACGGGCCGCATGGATCCAACGGTACGACCCCCCACTGACAACCGGGCTCGGGTCCGTCCTGTGGATCAGGCCGGATCGGGCCGGATCGGGCCTGCGCCCCCGGGAATCGCCCCCGCCGGGCGGCCGCCGTGGTCACCAGCTGTCGGACCGGTGCCGCTCGCCCCTCTCGACCGCCCAGCCGGGCGCCCGGTACCCGGACGGGCTCCCCGTGCGCTGGGCCGGCACCCCGGGGCGCAGATCCATGCTCCCGGGCGCCCGCCGGTCCGGCTCTCCCAGCATCAGGAGCGGGTCGAACATCACCACCACCCCCGCCAGCACGAGGAAGATCACGGGGCCGATCAGCATGGGGAGGAGCAGTGCGGCGGGGTCGTCGCCCGTGCCCGCGGCGCCCGCGACTCCGTGCAGATGGACGCTGACGGCCGCCATGCCGGTGTAGTGCATGCCGCTCACGGCCACGCCCATGACCAGGCCGGCGCCGAGGCCGGCCAGGAGGCCGTGGACGGAGACCGCCGCCCACAGGGCGATCGTGGCCGCGGCGACGGCGATCACCACGGACGCGGCGACGGTCACGGTGTCGTACGCCAGAGCCCCCTGGAGCCGCATCCCCGCCATGCCGAGGTAGTGCATGGAGGCGATGCCGAGGCCGGTGATCGTGCCGCCGGTGACCAGGGCCATCGGCGTGGCCCCGCGGTAGCCGACGAGGAAGATCCCGATGCCGGTCATGAGGACGGCAACGCCGAGCCCGGCGAAGACGACCGGCCGGTCGTAGGCGATCGGCGCCTCGTCCACGCTGAAGCCCAGCATCGCGATGAAGTGCATGCTCCAGATGCCGGAGCCGATCGCGGTCGCGCCGAGCGCCAGCCAGCCGGCCTTGAACGACCCCCTGTTGCGGACGGACCGTGCCGTGCAGCGGAGCCCGAGGGCACCGCCCAGCCACGCCATCACAAACGCGGCCACGGGCGTGACGAGTCCGTAGCTGAAGCCGTCGACTGTTCCCTGCATACCTCTGACGCCCTTCGCTCCCGGCGCGATTCCGCGGTTCTGCGGTTCTGCGGTTCTGCGATTCCCGCAATCCTGGATCCCCCACGATCCTGAGGGAACGTCCGGTCAGGGGCCGAGGGTATGACTCCGGCCACGGTTGGCAAACAGGTGTGCGGAGATTTGTCGACACGAGAGCGGACACGCGATGTGTTCTGGGTGGATCCGTTCACGTTCTGGCCATACTTCGCCTGTTCCGCGTTGACCGGCGGGTGTCACTCTCGGCCCGTCCGTGACCGACACCGTGAGGAGTCAAGGTGTACGCACGTCCCGTCGCCGCAACTGCCGCCGCCGTCCTGGGAGTCGGAGCGGCCCTGCTGTCCCCTCCGGCGGCCGCCGCCGGCCCGAGCCCCGCCGAGACCGCGGGCCGGCACGGCGAACCGATCGTCTTCGCCCACCGGGGTGCTTCCGCGTACGCCCCGGAGAACACCCTCGCGGCCGTGGACCTCGCCTCCGACATGGGCTTCGCCTGGGTCGAGAACGACGTCCAGCGCACCAAGGACGGCGAACTCGTCGTCGTCCACGACGACTCGCTGGCCCGCACCACGGACGTCGAGCAGCGGTTCCCCGCACGGTCGCCCTGGAAGGTCAAGGACTTCACGGCCGCCGAGATCGCGACGCTGGACGCGGGCAGCTGGTTCGGCCCCAAGTGGTCGGGCGCCCGGGTGCCGACCCTGAAGCAGTACCTGAACCGCGTCGAGGACAACGGCCAGAAGCTGCTGCTCGAGATCAAGAAGCCCGAGCTCTACCCCGGCATCGAGAAGGACACCCTGCGCGTGCTGCGCCAGGAGGGTTGGCTCGACCGCGGGCACGTCCGCTGCCGCCTCGTGATCCAGAGCTTCGGGGCGGCCAGTGTGCGGGAGGTGCACCGTCAGCGCCCCGACGTCACCACCGGATTCCTGGGCACGCCCGCGGTGGCCGATCTGCCGTCTTACGCGGCGTACACCGACCAGATCAACCCGACGCACAGCACCCTCACCGCCGACTACGTGACCGCGGTCCACCGGCTCAAGGGGGCGCACGGCAAGCGGCTCCAGGTGAACACCTGGACCGTGGACGACGCGGCGAACGCCGAACGGGTCGCCGGGTACGGCGTCGACGGCATCATCACCAACAAGCCCGACGTGGTGGCGGACGCGGTGGGCTGAGGCGCTCCGAGCCGCAGCCGGAGGGCACTGTCAGTGCCCGGTCGTACGGTGGTCCGCATGAAGAGCTTCGAGTGGACCGTCGTGAGCACGGACATCGGGCCCCTGCTGGTCGCCGCGACCGAGCAGGGCCTGGTGAGCGTCGTCTTCCACGCGGACGCGGGCATACGCGACCGGGCGCTCGGGCAGCTGGCCGGGCGCCTGGGCGCCGAGCCGGTCGAGGACGCGACCGGCAGGCTGAAGGAGCCGGTGCGCCAGCTGACGGAGTACTTCGCGGGCGGCCTGCGGGAGTTCACGCTGCCGCTCGACTGGTCGCTGTCGGGCGGCTTCAACCGTGAGGTGCTGCGCGAGCTCGCCGCCGGCGTCCCCTTCGGCACGGTCGTCGGCTACGGCGACCTGGCGTCCCGGGTGGGCCAGCCGGGTGCCGCCCAGGCCGTGGGGGCGGCCATGGGGTCCAATCCGCTGCCGGTGGTGGTGCCCTGCCACCGCGTGGTGGAGACCGACGGCAAGCTGGGGGGCTTCGGAGGCGGTCTGGAGACGAAGCGGAAGCTGCTGGCCCTGGAGGGGGTTCTGCCGGAGCCGCTGTTCTGAGGCGGGCGGATCCGGCCGTGCGCCCCGGGGCTCGTGGTTTCGCACGGCCGTGCGAGCTGCCAGACTGCGTCAGTGACTCTCCGCGCTGACGCACCCTCCCTCTGTCCCGGCGGTGGAACGGCGCCCGCGTCGTGACCTCGCTCGACAAGGCTCCGGCCGTCGCCCCGATGCCCGAGACCGAACTGGCGGCCGTGCGGCGGCGCATCACCGCCGTGCTCGTCGCCAGTCAGATCCTCGGCGGGCTCGGAGTCGCCACCGGCATCGCGCTCGCCGTCGTGCTGGCGCAGCAGGTGAGCGGCACCGAGGCGCTGGCCGGCCTCGCGCCGACCGCGACCGTCGCGGGGACGGCGCTGATGTCCGTGCCGCTGGCCGCACTGATGACGGCCAGGGGACGGCGGCCGGGGCTGGTCCTCGCGTATCTGATCGGCGCTCTCGGTGCGGGCGTCGTCGTGCTCGGCGCCGTCATGGACAACTTCGTGGTGCTGCTGGTGGGCATGGCCGCGTTCGGCGCCTCCTCGTCGGCCAATCTCCAGGCGAGGTTCGCCGCCGCGGATCTGGCCGTGCCCGAGCGGCGTGGCCGTGCCATCTCGAACGTGGTGTGGGCGACCACGATCGGTGCGGTCCTCGGCCCCAACATCGCGGCGCCCGCGGGCCGTAGCATCGCCGGTGCCGGCATACCGGCCACAGCCGGTCCGTTCGTCTGGGCCGCCGGAGTGTTCCTCATCGCGGCGGTCATGGTCCTGGTGCTGCTGCGGCCCGACCCGCTGCTGACCGCCCGTGCGCTGTCGCCCGCCGACCGGTCCCCCGAGGGCCGCTCCCTGCGGGCCGGGGTGCAGGCCGTGCGCGAGTCCCCCATGGCCCGGCTCGCGCTGGTGACCGTCGCCCTCTCGCACACATCCATGGTGTCGATCATGTCGATGACACCTGTGGCTCTCAGCCACCACGGCGCCGGCATAGAACTGATCGGGCTCGTCATCAGCGGCCATATCGCGGGCATGTACGCGTTCTCGCCGGTGATGGGCTGGCTGGCGGACCGGGTCGGCCGGCTCGCGGTGATCGGACTCGCCGTCGGTCTGCTGTCGGTGGCCGCGCTGCTCGCCGGCACGGCGGGTGCGAGCCACGTCCAGACCGCCGTGGGGCTCTTCCTGCTGGGACTCGGCTGGTCGGCGGGCGTGGTCTCCGGTTCGGCGCTGCTGACCGACTCGGTGCCGCAGCCTGCCCGGGCCGCCGCCCAGGGCCTCTCCGACCTGGCCATGAGCGCCACCGCCGGGCTCGGCGGCGCGGCCGCGGGCCTGATCGTCGCCCAGGCGGGCTACGGCTGGCTGAACCTGGTCGGAGCCTGTCTGCTGCTCCCGATGGCGGCCCTGACGATCCGCAGGTCGATCCGCTGACGTACACGGGCCCGGGACTTCGGGTCGGGTGTCCCGTCAGTGGCTCCAGGTCCGGGACGCGTTCTCCGGGGTTTGGGCGGCCCGCCGCTGTGCCAGGGATGGGACATGCAGCTCACCGAGATGACCGAGGAAGTACGGGAAGCACTCGCCGCCCACCGGCCCGTCGTGGCCCTGGAGTCGACGATCATCGCGCACGGGCTGCCGCGTCCGCGCAATCTGGCCGTCGCCGAGGAGCTGGAAGGGCTCGTACGGTCCGAGGGGGCCGTCCCCGCCACGATCGCCGTCCTGGACGGACGGATCCACATCGGCCTGGACAAGCGGCAGTTGGACCGCGTCGCCGGGGACGACGACGTACGCAAGCTCGGGCACCGGGACCTCGCACCGGCGCTGGCCTCGGGAGCCTCGGGGGCGACGACGGTGTCGGCGACGGCCTTTCTCGCCTCGCGGGCCGGTATCCGGGTCTTCGCGACGGGCGGGCTCGGCGGGGTGCACCGCGAGTGGACACACTCCCAGGACGAGTCCGCGGATCTTCGGGTGCTGGCGCAGACACCGATCGCGGTGGTGTGCGCGGGGGTGAAGTCGGTGCTGGACGTTCCCGCGACGCTGCAACGGCTGGAGACGTTGGGCGTCGGGATCCTCGGCTACGGGACGGATCGTTTCCCCGGCTTCTATCTCACCTCCTCCGGGGAGCCGGTCGACTGGACGGTCCACTCCCCCGGTGAGGTCGCCGAGGTGATCCGCGCCCGGGAAGCGCTCGGCGGGCCGGAGTCCTCACTGATCGTCGCCAATCCGGTAGCGGAGTCGGACCAGCTGGATCCGGCGCTGCACGACCGCGTGCTCCGCGAGGCGCTGGACGAGTGCACGGAGCGGGGCATCGTGGGTCAGGCGGTGACGCCCTTCCTGCTGGAGTTCCTGATGCAGCGGACGGAGGGCGCGTCGCTGGAGGCCAACATCGCGGCGGTGCGCGGGAATGTGCGGCTGGCCGCGCGGATCGCGGCGGCCCTGTGAGGGCGGAGCTTCCCGCTCCGTTCGAAGGGGGAGCCGTGCCCGCGGGCGCGCTGCTCGTCATCGGGGACGTCGTCACCGACGTCGTCGCACGTCATGCGGCACCGCTCAGCCACGGCACGGACACAGCGGCCGAGATCCTCATCCTGCCGGGCGGCGCGGGTGCCAACGTGGCCTGCTGGGCAGCGCGCCGGGGCTGCGCCGACCTACGTCTCCTCGGCCGGGTCGGCCGCGCGGAGGCCGGCTGGCACGAGGAGCGGCTGCGGTCCGCCGGGGTTCGCCCGCTGCTCGTCCCCGACGACGGGGCGCCGACCGCCACGGTCATCGCGCTGGTCGACGCCAGCGCGGAGCGCACGTTCCTCACCGACAGCGGCGCGGTCCTGCGCATCTCACCCGCCGACTGGTCGCCGTCGCTGCTGGACGGCGTCGGGCATCTGCACATCTCCGGCTATCTGCTCTTCGCCGAGTCCAGCCGAGAGCTCGCGCGCCTCGCCATGGCCTCGGCGCGCGCCCGGGGCGTCCCGGTGGGCCTGGACCCGGCCTCGGCGGGCTTCATCCGTGGTGCCGGCGCACCGAAGGTGCTGGCGGAACTCGACGACGTGGACGTCCTCGTCCCCAACGCGGACGAGGCGTGCCTCCTCACGGGTCTGACCGATCCGGCGGACGCGGCGGCACGGCTCAGCCGCCGGGTTCCGCTGACCGTCGTCACTCTGGGCGCCGGGGGCGCGCTGGTGGCCGAGTCCGGTGAGATCACGGCCCGCGTTCCGGCGCCGCGGGCCAGTGCGGTCGACTCGACGGGCGCGGGCGACGCCTTCACGGGGGCGTTCCTGGCGGCGCGGCTCGCCGGGGCGGACCCTGCGAGTGCGGCGGCAGAGGGCTGCCGGGCCGGCGCGGAGGCGGTGACGCTGATCGGCGGCCGGCCGGCTCAGCCCGTCCCGCCCCACGCGGGATGACGCGGGTCGTCGACACGGACCAGCACATCGGCGGCCCCGGCGGGCCCCACCTCGTCCTCGTACCGCTGGAACGCGGGCAGGGTCCACTGTTCGCTCTCCGGTGTCCGCCTTCGCAGCGCACCGGGCGAGAGCTGGAGGTGGACGGTCAGGTCGAACGGGAACCAATGGCCGAGCAGAAAGGGACCGTGCAGCAACAGCACTCCCCCGGGCGGGAGCCGGACGCGCGGGCTGCGGGTCGCCCGGTCGGTCGCCGGATCCCACAGATCGGGCAGGACGAGCCCGCTGCCCCCGGCCTCCAGCGGCCCGAAGACCTCCCGCCACAGGGCGCCCGTGTCGAACCAGCCGCTGTAGTACGAGTCGGGGTCCTCGCGCCCGTACTCCAGGCGCAGCGACGCGGGTCGCAGGAAGCCTTCGGTCCCGACGACGAGAGCGCTCCGGCCGCGCAGCCGCAGCGCCTCCTCGACGCGCCGGGCGAACTCCCATCCGGGCGCCCCGCCGGCGCCGTCCACGGCGACGCGCAGCCACGGGCTGCCGTCCTCGGCCTCGACCGCCGTGACCGTGTCCGCCACGGCCTCGGTCAGCCGCTCCCAGGTGATCGCTTCGAGTCGCACGGGTCCCATGATGCGGCGGACGCGGTGGCGATGCCCGAAGGAGGGGGTGGTGGTGCTGCCCGGCCGAGGCCGGTATCGGTGTCCGACGGGAGTGCGGCGGCGGTGCCCGACGAACGCGGGTGGGGCCGAAAAGGAGCGGGCCCGGAGGCGTAGCCGGCCCCCGAGCCCTGTGATGCCGCCCATGTGGCACGCCGGCACACTTGAGGACCCCGGTCAGTCATGATGTCGTCGCGTCCTGCCTTTGGACCACCGCACATCGAGCTGTGCGGGCCGGACTTGAACCGGCATCTCGGCGTACTGGGCCCGGGCCCGGTCGATCCGGCGATCGGCGGCGAATACTGAATCTGGAGCAATAGTCTGAGATTGACGGCGGCTGCCTCTGCCAGGCTTGGGCTACCGCGGCGCGTGACATGCCGCGGGGAGGATTCGAACCTCCACTGGAACCGCCTCGTTCACGACAAGCTTCAGCTTCAGCTTGCGCTCCTCGCGCACCCCGCCCGCACAGCAGCGGACGGGGAGTCTTGAAGGCTACCCGAACAGGTAGCCGAACACCGCGTCACCCACGCGCTCGTCGGTGACCTCCGCGCCGTTGGCCTCCTCGCGCGCGAACTTCACGGCCTGCTGCAACTTCTCCACCCGCTCCAGCAGTTCGTTCACCCGCCGGGCCGGCAGCGCGCCGGAGAACTTCACCGTCGTCCAGTAACCGACCGGGATGTCCTCGTAGTAGACCTCGACCTGGGCCGGGTGCTTCTCGGTCGCCTCGGCCTTCACATGGTTGCGGGGCACCTTCTTGGTCCGCAGCGTACGGACCGCCTCGGTCTTCCACGCGTCCGTCGACGGGTCCTGCGTCCACGACTCCGACGCGTCCAGCACGGGCAGCTTGCGCACGAAGGTGTTGATGTCCGTCAGCTGCTTCTCCAGGAACAGGAGGTACGCCACCGGTACATCACTCACGAGCACCCGCCCGTCCACCGTCACATCGGCGCGCGCGGTGCAGTTCGCCCAGTCCTTGGTGGCGGTCACGTCGAACAGCCGCGTCAGCGTCTTCGCCGTGTCGCGCAGCACGTCCTCGGCCTTGACCTGGACCCGCGTGGACTCGGGAGGAAGCTGCTCGCCCTCCTCGTCCTTGGGCTGGTACGTACGCGAGATGCCGGCGAGCAACGCGGGCTTCTGGAGCCCGTGGTGAGCGGCCGTCAGGCCCTGGTGCGTCTTGGACTTGACGCCTTTCTCCACTGCGATGATCTGATTGAGTTTCGCCACGTCGATCACGTTACCAAGACCTTCCGACGCGCTCGAACCCTTATTCGGAGCACCGGGACGCGGCCGGAACGACCGGTGGCACCGTGCGCAGCAGACTCCGGACGGCCGGCGCCGGAGCGGCCCGCATCGACGACTGCCGGCTGCGTTCCGGCGACCATCAGGCTCTGGTCCACGTCCAGTTGATGTGTGACGACCATCAGGCGTTGGTCCGCGTCCAGTTGACGTGTGACCACCCGCCGGCGCCGGCCCTGGCCGCGTCGGCCTGCGCGGTGCCCGACCGCATGCGCGGGGCACCGGACGAGGCCGACCGGGCGGATCGCTCCGAGCAGGCACCTGAAACGCTCTCGGAGTTGCTCGGCGCGCTGGCGCCGGGTGTCAGGTGAGCCGGCGGACCGGGCTGCCCGCGAGATACGCCGCGATGTCCTCGACCGCCTGGGTGAAGTAGCCCTCGTAGTTGCGCCGCGTGACATAGCCGAGGTGCGGCAGGCCGAGGAAGTTCGGTGCGTCACGCAGCGGATCATCGGCCGGCAGCGGCTCGGCAGCGAACACGTCCGATCCCGCTCCGGCGATCCATCCCTCGCGCAGCGCCCGCACCAGCGCGGACTGGTCGACGATCGCCGCGCGAGAGGTGTTGACGAGATAGGCCGTGGACCGCATGCGCCGCAGCTCGTTCTCCCCGATCAGCCCGCGGGTGCGGTCACCGAGCTGGAGATGGACGGAGACGAAGTCGCCTGCTTCGAGGAGTTCGTCGAGCGAGGCCGCGCGGACGACGCCGTGCTCCGCGGCCCGTTCGTCGGTGAGGTTCTCGCTCCAGGCCATGACGTCCATACCGAAGGCCTGTCCCACGCGGGCGACCTTGACGCCGATCTTTCCCAGCCCGAGGAGGGCGAGCCGGCGGCCGTACAGGTCGGCGCCGACGGTCGACTGCCAGGGCCCGTTGCCGCGCAGGGCCACGTTCTCCTCGACGACATGGCGGGCGAGACCGAGGATCAGCGCCCAGGTCAGTTCGGCGGGAGGCTCCGAGCTGCTGGCGGTGCCGCAGACGGTGACGCCGTGCCGGGCGGCGGCCTCCAGGTCGATGGACGCATTGCGCATGCCGGAGGTGATCAGCAGCCGAAGACGGGGCAGGCGGGCGAACAACGAGGCGGTGAAAGGGGTGCGTTCGCGCATCGCGACGAGGATCTCGCAGTCGCCGACGGCGTCGGCGACCTCGTCCTCGGAGGCCAGATGGCGGGCGTGGGAACGGACTTCGACGTCGCCCGCGACGGCCGACCAGTCGGCCAGGGAGAGCGCGACCGCCTGGTAGTCGTCGAGCACGGCACAGTGCAGCGTCATGGGAGCGGAGCGTACCCGGTGGGTACGTGCGGACATGGACGTGGTGGTGATCGAACCACGGAAGGGACGGTACTGCGCGGAGTGCCGTCAGGGGCCGCTGGCGATGCACATCCGGGAGTTCAACGCGCCGCTCTGCCCGGTCTGCGCGGATCTCGCGCACCTGGTCCACCTGCCGCGGGGTCCGCGGCACTCACCCGCCGCGCCCGCGAGGTGAGTTCGCTCTCGGCGGTCGCACCCGGGCCCTTGGCGCGGCGGCCGGGCGCGACGCGGTGACCCGGACGCGCCGCGGTCGTGGTCCGCTTCAACCGCCGCCGCCGGCGGTACGAGCGGCAGGGCCTGCTCGTCGAGGAAGCCGCTCCGGCCCGTGCCGAGTCGGCCTGCCTCGCGGACGCGGAGGCCCGGGCATGCCGCCGGGAACGGGACGCGGCCCGGTGTGCGGGCGAGGACGTACGCTTCACGGCCGGACTGGCCGCCGAGATCCCGCGGTTGTTCCTCCGCTGTCCGCCCGCCCGCGCGCAGGACATTGCCGCGCACGCCGCGGCGCGCGGCAGCGGCCGGGTGGCCCGCACCGCCGCGGGCCGATCCCTGGAGACAGAAGCGGTGACAGCCGCGGTACGGGCCGCCTGGCCGCCGAGATCCCGCGGTTGTTCCCCCGCTGTCCGCCCGCCCGCGCACAGGACATCGCCGCGCACTCCGCGACGCGCGGCAGCGGCCGGGTGGCCCGCACCGCCGCGGGCCAGTCCCTGGAGACAGGAGCGGTGACAGCCGCGGTACGGGCCGCCGTACGGCATCTCGACACCGGGTACGACGCGTTGCCGACCGCCGGAACCGCCCGCAAGCAGGCACGGACACGGGTGTCCGCCGCGATCGAGACGGTGCCGGCGTCGTGGCGGCAGCCGCCTGGCCGGTAGGCGTCGGAGCGGGGTGTTCTCAGGCCCCGCCGCGGCGTGCCCGCCGGTAGAGCATCGCTCCGCCGAGCAGCAGTGCGGCGCTCGTGGGAACCGCGTAGCCCATCGGTCCGGAGCCGGTGTGGGCGAGCTCGACGTCCGTCTCGGGCAGCGGTGCGTCGGCGCGTTCGACCGGCTTGGGCGGGGCGGGCCTGGGCGGGGTGACGGGGCGCGGCTGGGCGGGCGGCTGCCCGGGGTTGTTGGAGGAGGAGTTGCCCACGGAGGCGTTGCCGATACCGACCACGTTCACTGAGTTCCCCGTGACGTTGACCGGCACATCGACCGGAAGCTGGATGCCGTTGCCGGACAGGACGCCCGGGGAATCCTTTCTGCCACCCTCGGCGGTGGCTCCCTTCGAGCCGTGTCCGGCACGCCGGCCGTCGTCCTGCGAGGTGTTCTCGCAGGAATTGCCGGCGGCCGGATTGAGCAGCCCGACGACGTTGATCGTGTTGCCGCACACATTGACCGGGACGTGTACCGGAAGCTGCACCGTGTTGCCGGCGAGCACACCGGGTGAACCGGCCGCGGCGCCTTCCGCCCCGGCGTCGGCGTACGCGTGTCCCGTCAGCGCGAGCGCGCCACCCGTGAGCATCACGGTGGCCAGACCCTTTCGGTGAAGCTGCCTCATGTTCCCTGCCTTCCGGAGAAGTTCGCGGGCACTCGCCCGCACCGGGAACAACGACGCCCTGACGCCATCCGGGTTACGTGGCCCACGCCTTTCACTCCATCGAGTGGGCAGCATTTCGAACTGGGCGGGGTAAGCGGTATCGCCGTCTCCACCGTGCCGGACAGGTTTCAGCCGTCGTAGTCCTGGATCCGCTTGCCCTTCCGCCGCTCGGTCAACGCGGGGAGTTCCGCGTTCAGTTCGGCGACGATCTCCGGCACGTCGAGGGTGAGCAGCCGGCGGTCCCGCATGAGGATCCGGCCGTCGACGACCGTGGTGGTGACGTCGGCCGAGCGCGCGGAATGCACCAGGGCCGCGGCCACATCGTGCAACGGCTGGGTGTGCGGCCCGCTGAGGTCCACGAGGATCACATCGGCCCGGCGACCGGGTGCCAGCGACCCGATCTCGTCTCCGAGTCCGACGGCCCGGGCGCTCTGCAAGGTGGCGTGGCCGAGTGCCTGCCGGGAGGTGAGCCAGGCGGGGTCGTTCTCCTCCGACTTCTGCACGAGGGCGGTCAGCGCCATGCTCTCCCACACGTCCAGGGTGTTGTTCGACGCGGCCCCGTCCGTCGCGAGTCCGACGGCGACTCCGGCGGCCACCAGACCGCGGACGGGCGTGGTGTCCCATGCGAACTTGAGGTACCCCTTCGGCGCGCTGGCGACCCCGATGCGTCCTGTGCCCTCCCGCAGGACGTCCAGGTCCTTCGGGGTGATCCCGGTCCCGTGAGCGATGAGAACGTCTACGTCGAGCAGCCCCGTGCGCTGGAGCACACCGATGGGCGTACGGCCGTACCGCTCCAGGCTGTTGTCGGTCTGTGCCCGGTTCTCGGCGGCGTGGAGGTGGACGAGCAGCCCGTGCCGGCGCGCGAGGGCGGCGGTGGCCGCAAGATCGTCGTCGTCCACGGTGTACGGCGCGTGCGGCGCGAGCGAGGTGGTGATCCGGCCGTCCGCCGCGCCCCGCATCCGCAGCGCGAAATCCAGGGAGCGCTCGCGTCCTTCGGCCCCCTGGCTGGAGAAGAAGGCCCAGCCGAGATTGGCCCGCAGTCCGCTGTCGGCCACCGCGGCCGCGACCCGGTCCATCGAGAAGTAGTGATCGGCGAAGGTGGTCACCCCGCCGCGGATCATCTCGGCGCACGCCAGCCTCGCGCCGAGTTCGACGACGCGGTCGGTGAGATTGGACTCGATCGGCCAGATCCAGTCGTTGAACCACTCCTCGACGGGCATGTCCTCGGCGATCCCCCGCAGGGCGACCATGGGCGAGTGGGTGTGGCAGTTGATCAGACCCGGCATCGCCAGCTGCCCGCGTCCGTCGATCCGCTCCACGGCCTCGATCGAGGCTGCCTCGCGCGTGGACGTGACGGCGTCGATCACTCCCCCGCGCACCACGACGGCGGCGTCCTGCACGAACTGGATCTGCCCGCTGTCGTCGTGCACCAGGGCGGTGCACCCGTCGATGACAAGATCAACCATCCGGTTCTCCCTCCGGCTTCCGGCCTCCCGGCCGCTGACCTCTGTGCCCGGGAGTCGCCTTCCGAACGGCCGGCGTCCCCGTGCGGGTGGTGTCCGGCCGACCTGCGCGGCCTGCCGGGTACACCGGCACGGACCTTGCCACAGTGAGGGCGCGCCCGGCAGACCGCCGTGCTGACGCCGGACGGAAGGATCCACCCGTGCCCACCTCGAAGCAGCGCTCACTGCTGGCCGCCGCCGGTGCCGTTGCCGCCGTGCTGACCCTGGCGGCGCCCTCCGCCACCTCGGCACTCGACGGCCCGGAGCCGAAGGCGGCCGCAGCGACGGCAGTACCGGCCGCGGTGACGGAGGTGCCGACCGGGGCGGTCGGGGCGACCGCGGCGGCCGGAAGCGCCTACGTCGAGACCCGGCTCTTCTTCGGTACGGAGCGTCCCGACGGCGGGCCCGATGTCACCGACGAGCAGTTCATGGCCTTCGTCGACCGCAGGGTCACCCCGGGCTTCCCGGACGGGCTGACGGTCCAGGACGGCCGCGGGCAGTGGCGGGACGCCAACGGCACCATCGAGAAGGAGCGTTCGTACGAGCTGACGCTGCTGTACCCGGCGTCGCAGGCCCGTGCCCGCGGGCCGTTGATCGAGCGGATCCGCGAGGCGTACCGGGCGGCGTACGGGCAGGAGTCGGTGGCCCGCCTCGACGAGCCGACCCTCGCCGACTTCTGAACCCGCCCTCGGAAGGCCTCTTTCTCAAGCCCCGCCAGAACCCTGAGGACCCTCAGAAGCGGACGGGCAGCGCGATGAGCCCCCGGGCACGGGCGGACGGCCGCCGGCGCAGCTCGCTCTCGGCGGTGTCGAGCGCCAGCCGGGGGAAACGCTCCAGCAGCGCGCCGAGTGCGACGCCGGTTTCGAGGCGGGCGAGCGGTGCTCCGAGGCAGTAGTGGATGCCGTGGCCCAGCGCGAGATGCCCCGCGGTGTCACGGCTCAGGTCGAGCCGGTCCGGCTCCGGAAAGCGGGCGGGGTCGCGGTCGGCGGACGCCAGGGACAGCAAAACCGTCTCGCCCGCCGGAACGGTCACTCCGCCGATGGTCACGTCCTCGACCGGGAAGCGGCGGATGGCCAGCAGGGCCGGGCCGTCGAACCGGGCCAGCTCCTCGACGGCGGAGCCGATCCGCGTCGGATCGGCCCGCAGTGCGGCGAGTTCGTCGGGGTGCCGGAGCAGGGCGAGTGTCGCGTTGCCGATCAGCTGGACGGTGTTCTCGTAGCCGGCGAAGAGGATGAGAAAGGCGAGCGACGTCAACTCGTCCTCACTGAGCCGGCCTTCACCCTCCTCCCGTAGCGCGATCAGCGCGGAGAGCAGATCATCCGCCGGTTCGGCACGCTTGTGGGCGAGCAGCTCGTGGAAGAAGCCGAGCATGCTGCCGATGGCCTGCTTGGCCCGGCCGGGCTGTGCGGGGTCGGGGGCGACGAGGGCGTCGGTCCAGTCGCGGAAGTCGCGGCGTGAGTGCGGCGGTACTCCGAGGAGTTCGCAGATGACGGCGATCGGCAGCGGAGCGGCGTAGGCGGCGACCAGGTCCGCCCGGCCGTGCGGGGCGACGGCGTCGAGCAGGTCGTCGGCGATGCGCCGGACCGGTGTGCGCAGTTCCTCGATCCGGCGCGCGGTGAACGCCTGGGTGACGAAGCGCCGGATGCGTGTGTGGTCCGGCGGATCCATGTTGAGCAGGTTGGCGTCCAGGGCGGGCGGCAGGGCGAAGCCCCGGTAACTGCCGGGCAGCGCATGCCGCTTGTCGAGGGAGAGCCGGGGATCGGCGAGCGCCTGCCGTACGTCCTCGTAGCGCGTGACGATCCAGGCGGGCGAGCCGTCGGGCCCGGTGATCCGTTGGACGGGGGCGGTCTCCCGCAGGCGGGCGTAGACGGCGTAGGGGTCGGTCAGCAGCTCGCTCGCCGGATCGTCCATGGTCATGACGCCAGCCTGGACAAGGCGTTCTGACGGATCGTCGGGGGTGCGGGGCCGTACCTGGGCCGGGTGTTGGGCAGGACGTACCCGGGCGGAGCTGTGAGACGTACGGTCCCGGGACGAGTCGTGAGACGTACCGTCGGCACGGTTCGGCGTGCACCGTAGGGCCCCGCCGCTCGGGCCGCCGCTCGGACGGTCATGAGCCGTCCGTCGAAGCGTCCGTCGCCGAAGACGACGAAGGGCAAGGAGTACACCCACTCCTTGCCACTCTTAACTTATAGCGCACCGGGGGGCTTGCGGCAAGGCCCCCGTCGTACCGCAGAATCGTCCGCCGATGCCAGATCCTGCGGAAATGAGTGCCACTGAATGCGTAGTGCGTTCGACCTTCCCGACCGTCTCTCCTCCAAGGACGACCCGACGCTGATCGCCGGCGACGAGCAGCACTTCGCGGCCATCGCGCAATGCCTCGACGAGTCGATCGCCGAGCTGTCCGGCCGCCTCGACGCCGAGCGCCGGACACCCGGCGGCATCGGCCGGCAGGCCATGGACCGGGACATCGAGGTCCACCGGCTGACCGCGCGCCTGCGCGCGCTGCGCCGCTTCGGCCTGGACCTGTGCCTCGGGCACATGGTCACCGAGGACAGCGCCGAGCCCCTGTACGTCGGACGGCTCGGCCTGACCGACAGCGAGGGCCGCCGGCTGCTGCTCGACTGGCGCTCCCCCGCCGCCGAGCCCTTCTTCGGCGCCACGCACGCGAACCCGATGGGTCTGGCGAGCCGCCGCCGGTACCGCTGGGCCCGTGGCCGGATCAACGACTACTGGGACGAGGTGTTCACCTCGGAAGGGTTCGTCGGGCACGCCGCCCTGGACGACCAGTCCGCCTTCATCGCGAGCCTGGGCAGCAACCGGTCGACGCGCATGCGGGACGTGCTCGGCACCATCCAGGCCGACCAGGACGCGATCATCCGTGCGGGCTCCCGCGGCGCTCTCGTCGTCGACGGCGGTCCGGGTACGGGAAAGACCGTCGTCGCGCTCCACCGCTCCGCCTACCTCCTCTACTCCGATCCTCGCCTCGGTCACCGCCGGGGCGGCGTCCTGTTCGTCGGTCCGCACCAGCCCTATCTGGGGTACGTCGCCGACGTGCTCCCCAGCCTCGGCGAGGAGGGCGTGCAGACCTGCACGCTGCGGGACCTCGTCACCGAGGGAGCCACGGCGGCGACCGAGACCGATCCGGAGGTGGCCCGTCTCAAGTCGTCCGCGCGGCTGGTGAAAGCGATCGAGTCGGCCGTCGGGTTCTACGAGGAGCCGCCGACGAAGGGGATGACGGTCACCACCCCCTGGTCCGACATCCGGCTGCGCGCCGACGACTGGGCCTCGGCGTTCGAGTCGGCGCCCGGTACTCCGCACAACGAGGCGCGCGACCAGGTCTGGGAGGAGCTGGTCACGATCCTGGTGGACAACCACGACGGTGACGCACCGGAGGATCTGCTCCGCAAGTCGCTGCGGCAGAACCGGGAACTGCTGACGGCCTTCAACCGCGCGTGGCCGCTGCTCGAAGCGGCCGACCTCGTCGGGGACCTGTGGTCGGTGCCCGCCTATCTGCGGATGTGCGCTCCCTGGCTCGACCGCGACGAGGTGCGCACGCTCCAGCGTGAGGAAGCCCAGGCCTGGACGGTGTCCGACCTGCCGCTCCTGGACGCGGCCCGGCAGCGGCTCGGCGACCCGGAGACGGCACGGCGCAGACGCCGGCACGAGGTCGCCGTCGCCGCCGAACGGGAGCGCCGGGCCGACGTCATCGACATCCTGCTGCGGGACACCGAGATCGACGAGAGCCAGGGCGCGATGGGGATGCTGCACGGGAAGGATCTCCAGGACACCCTGATCGACGAGAGCGGACTTCCCGGCGCCGAACCCGACCTGCTCGCCGGGCCGTTCGCGCACGTCGTCGTGGACGAGGCCCAGGAACTCACCGACGCGGAGTGGCAGATGCTCCTGCTCCGGTGCCCGTCCCGGAGCTTCACCATCGTCGGCGACCGCGCCCAGGCCCGGCACGGGTTCACCGAGTCGTGGCGGGAACGGCTGGAACGGATCGGGCTCGACCGGATCACTCAGGCCTCCCTGAGCATCAACTACCGGACGCCGGAAGAGATCATGACGGAGGCCGAGCCGGTCATCCGGGCCGCTCTGCCGGACGCCAATGTGCCGACCTCCATCCGCAGCGGCGGTGTCCCCGTCCTGCACGGATCGGCTGCGGATCTGAGCGCGGTCCTCGACACCTGGCTCGCCGCCCATGACGACGGAACCGCCTGCGTCATCGGCGATCCCACGTTCCGGGCAACGTCCCGCGTCCGGTCACTGACCCCGGAGCTGTCGAAGGGCCTCGAGTTCGACCTGGTCGTCCTCGTCGACCCGGAGGCGTTCGGCCAGGGCATCGAGGGGGCGGTCGACCGCTATGTCGCGATGACCCGGGCGACGCAGCAGCTCGTGGTCCTCACGAGCTCCTGACACGGGTCCGCCCGGACTCCCTCCCCCATGCCGTGCGCGCCGGGCCGCGCCGGGCCGGTCAGCGAGCCGGTCCGGCCGGGCGGGTCCGTCCACCGGTCCCCCTGCGGCACCGGGGCCGGTCATCTGCCCAGCAGGGCGGTGAGCGCGCCCACCGGGTCGGCGTCGGGTGTGCCGCGGGGCCACCAGTCCTCACGGTCCGTGTCGGACTCGTAGCCGTACCAGAGGCCGTCGCGGCCGAAGCGCAGCTGGAGCGAGCTGGTCGAGAGGTGGTTGCGCCAGGGACGGAAGTGCGGGAAGTCGGCGGCGGCGAGCGCGGGCCGGGCGCGGTCGAAGGGACCGGCGGGCGGGTCCCACGGTTCCTCCAGCACATCGAGGGCCGCCCGGCCGCCCTGTCTCCAGGCGGCCACCGCTCGCGCCAGATCGGTGGGCGTACGACCGGTGGCGGCGGCGAGGTCCCGGTACAGCGCGCGGGTGGACGCGGTCAGCCCCGAGCCCGGGTGAGCGGCGGCCAGCCGGATCGCGTCCTGCCAGACGGTGAGTCCGGCGATGGGGTCGGAGCCGGTGGCGAGGACGGTGTGCGCCCGGGCGGCGGCCTCGGTGGCGAGCAGATCGAGGGCGAGCGAGTCGAGCCCGCGGCCGCCCGCACCGGGTCCTTCGGGGTACGCCGGCGGGCGCCCCGGATGGAGGGGGACGGGGAACGGTGGCGGCAGGACCGGGAGCCCGCGAGCCGCGACGGCCTCGCGGGCCGGGACCGTCGGCACGGGTGCTGCCGTCGCGGCGGTGCTCCGCTCGGCGGCGGACCGGGTCGCGTTGCGGTGCGCGAGGGCGGCGAGGATCTCCCTCTCGCCCAAGCCGCGCATGAGGAACAGGACGAAGGGGTCCTCGTCGAGCAGCCGTGCCGTCTGGTAGCAGAGCGCGGCGGCGTGCTTGCAGGGGTAACCGTCGTCCGGGCAGGAGCAGTCGGGGATCAGATCGCCCGGGGTCGGCAGCAGGTCCGCCACCTCCGCCAGGGCGTGCGGCACATCCTTGTCGAGCAGGGCCGCGATGTGGTCCGGCCGGGAGGCCGCCGCCGCGAGGAAATCGTCCCAGTCGTCGTCGGTGAGCGTCCGCAGACGGATCTCCGTGCGGTACGGGCGGGGTCTGCTGCCGTGGACGTACGCCATGACACGGCCGGGGGTCACCGTGATCGCGTCGACGTGGCCGCGGCTCGCGTACGCCCGCCCCCTGACCAGCCTGGCCCGGTCCAGGGCGGTGTCCTCCAGCGCGTCCACCCAGGCGTTCCCCCACCAGCTTGCGGCGAAGTCCTCACCCGTCAGGGGCTGGAGCGCGGGGAACGTGCGCCGGCGGTCGTCGTGGCGGGCGGGTCCCGTGGAGCGGCTGCGCGGGCTCATGAGGGCCTCCGCAGGGAGACGAGGTCGGCGAGCTCCCGGTCGGTCAGCTCGGTCAGGGCGGCCTCGCCCGAGCCGAGGACCGCGTCCGCCAGGGCCCGTTTGGCGGCGAGCATGTCGGCGATCCTGTCCTCCACGGTGCCTTCCGCGATCAGCCGGTGGACCTGGACCGGCTGGGTCTGGCCGATGCGGTAGGCGCGGTCGGTCGCCTGCTCCTCGACCGCCGGATTCCACCAGCGGTCGTAGTGGATGACATGGCCGGCGCGCGTCAGGTTCAGTCCGGTGCCGGCCGCCTTGAGCGACAGGATGAACACGGGTGCGCCGCCGGACTGGAAGCGGTCCACCATGCGCTCGCGCTCCGCGACCGGCGTCCCTCCATGGAGGAGCTGGGCCGGGATCGCCCGCGCGGCGAGATGGTCGGCGAGCAGCCGGGCCATCGCGACGTACTGCGTGAAGACCAGAACCGATCCGTCCTCGGACAGGATCGTCTCCAACAGCTCGTCCAGCAGGGCGAGTTTGCCGGAGCGGCCGGCCAGCCGCACGGCGCCCGTGCCCGGCGCACCGCCGCGCCGCGTGTGGCCCCCCGGGGTGCCGCGCTGCTCCGTGGGCGCGCGTTCCTTGAGGAACTGCGCCGGGTGGTTGCAGATCTGCTTGAGGTCGGTGAGGAGCTTCATCACCAGGCCGCGGCGCGCGATGCCCTCGGCGCCCTCGATCGCGGCCATCGTCTCCCGGACGACCGCTTCGTACAGCGACGCCTGCTCGCGGGTGAGCGCCACGGGATGGTCGGACTCGGTCTTGGGCGGCAGTTCGGGCACGATGCCGGGATCGGACTTCTTGCGCCGCAGCAGGAAGGGCCGCACCAGCCGGGAGAGCCGCTCGACGGCCTCCTCGTCCTCGCCGTGCTCGACGATGCGCGCGTGCCGGGAGCGGAACGCCTTGAGCGGGCCGAGGAGTCCGGGCGTCGTCCAGTCCAGCAGCGCCCACAGCTCGGAGAGGTTGTTCTCCACCGGGGTGCCGGTCAGCGCGACCCTGGCGGGTGTCCGGATGGTGCGCAGGGCCTTCGCCGTGGCGGAGAAGGGGTTCTTGACGTGCTGTGCCTCGTCGGCGACCACCATGCCCCAGGTGTGTCCGGCCAGCTGTTCCGCGCTGGTGCGCATCGTGCCGTACGTCGTGAGGACGAAGCCGCCTCCGGATTCCGGGAGGGTCCGGTCGGCGCCGTGGAAGCGGCGGACCGGCACACCGGGCGCGAACCGAGCGATCTCCCGCTGCCAGTTGCCGAGGAGCGACGCAGGGCAGACCACGAGCGTCGGGGCGGAACGTTCGCGCCGCAGATGGAGCGCAATCACCGTGACTGTCTTGCCGAGGCCCATGTCGTCGGCGAGGCAGCCGCCGAGACCGAGCGAGGTCATCAGGTCCAGCCAGGCCAGACCGCGCAGTTGGTAGTCGCGCAGGGTGGCGGTGAGCCCCTCGGGGGGCGGGACCGGTGCTGCGCCGGCCGTGAGCCGGTCACGCAGGGCCGCCAGGGCGCCGGTGGGCACCGCCTCCACCGTCTCGCCGTCGACCTCCGCGGTGCCGGTCAGCGCCACGGCCAGCGCATCGACGGGCTGGAGCAGCCCCAGTTCCCGCTTCCGCGCCTTGCGCACCAGGTCCGGGTCGACCACGACGAACTGGTCCCGCAGCCGCACGACCGGGCGGTGCGACTCCGCCAGCGCGTCCATCTCCTTCTCGGTCAGCGGATCGCCGTCGAGGGCCAACTGCCAGTTGAACGCGAGCAGTTCCGCACTGTCGAAGAAGGGGGTGCCGTCCGTCGCCGAACCCGGCGCGGGCCGTACGACGGCGGCGGCCGACAGGGAGCGCACGAGGTCCCGCGGCCAGTGGACGGCGACACCCGCGGCGGCGAGCCGTGCCGCCCCCGGCCCCAGCAGGTCGTACAACTCGCTCTCGGTGAGCGGCAGCACGTCCGGGACGTCCCGCTCCAGCAGTCCGGCGAGCGGCGGCCAGACGCGGGCGGCACGGCGCAGCGCGAGCACCGCGTCGATCCGGGCACGGGGGCCGAAGTGCTGGTCGCCGTCGCCCGCCCACAGCCGGGCCGCGTCGATGACGAGTGTCGGGTCGGCAAGGCTGTGCACCTGCACGAGAGCCGCGCCCGCACTGCGCTCGGCGTCCTCCTCCGCGTCCGCGATGTCGAAGAGTTCGAAGGCCGACAGGTCCAGCCGCAGGGACACCCGGACCCCGGCGTCCATGCCCGCCGCGGCCTCCGCGGCCCATTCCCGCGCCCCCGGCAGATGCTGGGGCTCCTCGGCCGCGAACGGTGCGCCGGCCGCGAAGGCCGCGGCCGGGGTACGGGGAAGGGCGTCGGCGACCGCGTCGAAGAAGGCCCGCACCAGGGTCTCCGGTTCGGGCAGATCCAGGGGCTGCGGGCCGGGCACGGGGACGGCGTGTGCCTCGTACGGCATGGCGGCGGCGATGGCACGCAGCTGGGCGATGTCGTCCGCGTCCAGCGGGCCCGCGCGCCAGGCGTCGTGATCGGTCGGGGTCAGCCCCGGCAGCAGCCGGCCGCGCGCCACCAGATGCAGGGCGTGCAGCGCGGCCGCGCCCCAGCAGGCGGTGGCGGGGTGCGCACCGGGACGATGGCGTGCATTCGCCAGCAGCGGTACGGCCTCGGCGACGGACAGCAGCACGGCGGGCACGGTACGCACCGCCACGCTCCCGTCCGGAAGGTCCGGCCCGTCAGGTCCGGGTCCGGGTCCGGGTCCGGGTCCGGGTCCGACGACGGTGATCTCGGCGGTCGCGTCACGCAGCCGGTCGCCGTCCGGGTCCCAGAAGGCGACCCGGCCCTCGCGCGGGAGCGCTGCCGGAAGGAACACGGCGGCACAGCCGTGCAGCGCAGGCGTCGTCTCGGACGTCATCGGGTCACCTCCCACCCGTCGGTCGTGCGGTGGAGCACTGGATCTACGACCTTACGGGCGGGGTCTGACAATGACTGCCGACGGCGGCGCCGGTCCGCGGTTGCCGGACAGGTCCGGCCGCGGCGATCATGCAGCCGGCGGCAGCGGACGTACGGATGGCGGGCCCTCGGCGTTCTGCGTGACGCCGTCCGGCTCGCGGCCGGCCGCGTCCCCGGCGATCGGCTCGGCGGACGAGTCCCTCGGCCCGGGCTCCCGTACCGCCTGGGGTCCGGCCTCCGGAGCGGCAGGGGATTCCGGCTTCGGCTCCTGCACCGGCTTCGGCTCCTGCACCGGCTCGTCCACCGTCCCCGGCTCGGACATGGTCTCCGCTGCCGCTGCCGGACTCTCCACCGCCGGTCCCGGCGCTGGTGGAGCCACCGCCTGTTGACCCGGTTCGGGCTGTGCGGCAGCGCCCGTCTGGGCCACCGGCGCCGGCTGCTGGGCGCGTTCCAGGAAGCGAAGGAGTTCCACCGGGAAGGGCAGCACCAGGGTGGAGTTCTTCTCCGCGGCGACCGCGACCACGGTCTGGAGCAGCCGCAGTTGCAGCGCCGCCGGCTGCTTCGACATCTCGCCCGCCGCCTCGGCCAGCTTCTTCGACGCCTGGAGCTCCGCGTCCGCGTTGATCACCCGGGCCCGGCGCTCACGGTCGGCCTCCGCCTGGCGTGCCATCGACCGCTTCATCGCCTCGGGCAGCGACACGTCCTTGATCTCCACCCGGTCGATCTGCACACCCCAGCCCATCGCCGGGCTGTCGATCATCAGCTCCAGCCCCTGATTCAGCTTCTCCCGGTTCGACAGAAGGTCGTCGAGATCGCTCTTGCCGATGATCGAACGCAGCGATGTCTGCGCCATCTGCGAGACCGCGAACCGGTAGTCCTCGACCTGCACCACCGCGTCGGAAGGATCGATCACCTTGAAGTAGATCACCGCGTCGACCCGGACCGTCACGTTGTCCCGGGTGATGCCGTCCTGCGAGGGCACCGGCATGGTCACGATCTGCATATTGACCTTACGGAGCCGGTCCACGCCCGGAATGATCATGGTGAATCCCGGACCGCGCTCGGTTCCACGAAGGCGGCCGAGGCGGAAGACCACACCCCGCTCGTACTGCTTGACCACCCGGGCAGCGGCCAGCGTGTACACCACGGCTGCCGACGCGACCGACACGCCCGCAATCACCAGCTCCTCGACCATCAGGGCACCCCCTACCGTCCGGGCCGGATGTCCACCTACCACGGTATGCCCGAAATGCTCCGCCGGTCGAGCGTCGGGCACCTCCTCCGCCGCGCACCGGCACACGCCCCGGCACGGCCGCGCACCGGCACACGCCCCGGCACGGCCGCGCGCCGACGCACGCCCCGGAACGCAGGAAGACCGCACCCTCGGCGGGTACGGCCTTTCCTGACTGCGGTGGAGATCTCGGCCGACGGAGCGCGAACGCCCGGCGCCGTCAGATGCGCTTGCGGATCAGCGCGACCAGCTCCGCCGTGTTGTGGCGGCGCGCCCAGGCGATACCGGCGAAGACGAAGAACAGGATCACGGGCGTGATCGCGTACTGACCGTCGAACACGGTCACCTGGGTGATGAACGCGCCGATCATCAGGCCCATGAACGCCATGGCGGACACCCCGGACAGGATGGGGATGACCAGGGCGATCGCGCCGGCCAGTTCCAGGCCGCCCGTGACGTACATGAACCAGTCGCCGAACCCGATCTTGTCGAAGGACTCCGCGGCGGAGGAGTGACCGACGAGCTTGGGGCCCGCGCTCGGGACGGCCATGAAGAGGGCGAGGACGATCTGGAGCGTGAGCGTGGCGATGTTCGCGCGACGGCTCAGTCGCGTTCCGTTCCCGGTGGTGGCGGCGGTGTTCGTGGTGGTGGCGGCGGTCGTCGCGGACATGATGGTCTCCTCCGGTACAGGCTCTGCGGTGCTTTCGGGAGGTAGACCGGGCAGGCCCCGCGAACTCATCGCTCGCGGGCCCCTCTTTCCAGATCTGTTCGGATTTCTTCAACTCGCCGCCGGAACGCGCCCCTTGCTCACAGCTCGAACCAGCCGTGCCCGCCGTACCAGTGGCGGCCCGCCCGCAGATGATCGCCGATCGCGCGCTCCAGAGTGGTGCGCCGGGGCAGACCGGCGGCCGGCAGGTCGGGATCGCCGAACACGAAGCCGACCGGTCCGCTGTCGTCGGCCTCCTTCTCCTCGTACGCCGTCCGGAAGCGGCCCTGGAAGCGCCGGATGTGCGAGTCCTGCGGCAGACAGTCGGCGAGCTGCGGATCGAGCAGCCATGAGTGACAGTCGGCGACCCGGTACGTCTCCTCGGGGAAGTGCCGCGGGAAGAAGTCCCCGGCGAGAGCGAGCGAGCGGTCGCAGGCCGCGGGCGTGAGCGGCCCGAGGAAGTCGGGGATGTGCAGGCCGAGAACCGGGTCGCCGGGTCCGAGGGGCAGTCCGGCCGCACGCACCGCCTCACCGGTACGCCGGCCGAGCCGGCTGCGTTCGAACTGCAGCCGCCCCAACTGGTAGAGCTCACCGCGGAAGTGCAGCCCGAGCCAGCCCGGTATCGGCAGCCCCCCGATGCCGTGCCTCCTGCGGTGGATGGCCATCTGGCGGCCGAGGTCGGCGAGGGTGCGACGGGAGACGGCCTCCGGGACGGAGCGAGCGCGGTGGTAGGCCCGGGTGTACGGCAGGGTCGCGACGAACACATAGACGGGGAAGCAGCGGCCGAGCGGGCCGGAATCCTCGGGCCGTGGCAGTTCCCCGCCACCGTCGACCCTCCCCATGCCGTCGACCATGTCCCGGACACCCGCCTCCAGCATCCGCCGCAGACCGGGGTCGCTCGTCATACGGCCGCGCAGGGCGAGGAGTTCGTTGATGTCCTCGTGCGGGACGGCCAGGTCCAGCAGTTCGCCCGCCAGCTCCTCCGCCGCCGGCAGTTCCACCAGGACGCCTGTCACCGGCGACTCCTCCCCCTCGGGTCGGTCGTGCGCACGGGCCCGGGCGACCCCGGATCCGTACGTCTCGGGACCTCCGTACGTCTCGGAATGTCTGTACGTCTCAGGACGTCCGCGTCTCTCCCGCAGGTGCCTCTCAGAAGGTCCGTACATCCCAGGATGCGGGCAGCCGGACGGCCCTCGCCGGCGCATCCGGCAGATCGCCGTGGGTGCATGCTGGAAGGGGAGAGGGGATGGCCATGCGTACCGGGAGTGAACCGAGGACTGCGCGCAGTCCCCTGCGGATGCGGTTCTGGCTGAGTGTGTGGGGCCTGCTCTGGACGGCCGGCGGGACGGTCGCCTTCGCTCTCGCCTCCCGCCCCGGCTGGGCGGCGGCGTGCGGAGCACTGCTGGTGATCGTGCTGGTGGATCTGGTCCTGGTCGTCCGCCACATCCGTCAGGGTCCCCACTACCAGCCGGGCCGGGACGTCCCCCCGTACGAACCGGACCGCGGCTGACCGCCGCGGAGTCGACGGGCTGACGGTCACGCGTCCGCGTCGAAGCGGGCCGCCCTCAGATACTCCGGCTTCGGGTCCAGCGCCGCGGCCAGGCGGAAGTGGCGCATGGCCTGCTCGGGCCGGCCGGCCCGCTCGAAGGTGCGGGCCAGGGCGAAGTGGGCGAAGGCGTTGTCCGGCTCGCGCTCCAGGACCAGCTCGAACTCGAGCTCGGCAGGGCGCAGTTGGGCGGAGGCGAAGAAGGCTCGGGCACGCAGCAGGCGGGCCGATGTGTTCTCGGGGTGGGCTGCGATCACCGAGTCCAGCAGCTTCAGGGCTCCGCGCGGATCCCTGGCGGCGAGCAACTGCTCGGCCGCCCGGTAGTCGATGACGTGCGTCTCCGGGTTGCTTTCGGGCACGGTGGCATCCTTCCCCTCGCTGCACGGTTCCAACACGGGACCCGGCAGCGGTATTCCGATCGGATGCCCGGGAGGCGGCGCGCTGCCGGCTGCGACGGCCGCGATGACCGCAGCCGTCAGAGACCGGAGACCGCGAGCACCAGCCCGATCACCACGAGCAACAGGCCCGCGATCACAAAACCTCTGTCGACACCTGTCCGCCGATGTCCGTCGACCACCACGTCGCGCGGATCACGGGCGTCGTAGGAGACTCCGACGGATGTCCCCACGGTCAGTTCGGCCACGGGCGAGACGATCTCCATCACCTCGCCGTCCTGGGTCTCGAACTCCAGGAGGGGCCGTTCCGCACCCTGGGGCGGCTGCTTCACCAGCGCCATGACGAGGCGGCCGTCGGCGGTGATCCGGCGGGTCTGCCGCAGGCCGTGTCCCCCGGCGAGGGCGGCAACCAGCCCGCCCAGCACGGTGACCGTGGCGAAAACGATGTGCACCGCCTCGATACTACTGGGGGCGCCGCACATCCGGTGCGGCCTTGACGCATGCCTGACGGGTGCGGGCGCGCGGGCCCGTCAGGGCCGCCCTGGCGGAGCGCAGCGGGTGAAGGACTCCCCGGCTGCCGGCGACTAGGGAGCCTCCGCCGCGGCCCGGCGGGTCAGTTCCGTCCAGACGTCTCGGACCTGCGGTTCCAGATCCTCCAGCGGCCCGTCGTTGTCGACGACCAGATCCGCGATGGCGCGCCGCTGCTCGCGGGTCGCCTGAGCCGACATCCGCGCCCGCGCCTCGGACTCGGCCATCCCGCGCAGCCTGACCAGCCGGTCCAGCTGCGTCTCGGGTGCCGCGTCCACGACGATCACCAGGTCGTAGAGCGGGGCGAGTTCGTTCTCGGTGAGCAGCGGTACGTCGTGGATGACCACCGCGTCGGCTCCAGCCGCCTTCTCGAGCTCCTGGGAGCGCGCTCCGACCAGGGGGTGCACGATCGCGTTGAGCGTCGCCAGCCGCTCGGGGTCGGCGAAGACGATGGACCCGAGCGCGGGCCGGTCCAGTGTTCCGTCGGCGGTCAGGATCCCGGGGCCGAACGCCTCCACGACGGCTGCCAGCCCGGGCGTGCCGGGTTCGACGACCTCGCGGGCGATCTTGTCGGCGTCGATGAGGACCGCGCCGTACGAGGCGAGGAGACGGGAGACTTCGCTCTTGCCGGCGCCGATTCCGCCGGTCAGGCCCACCTTCAGCATGAGCCGCAGCTTAGACCCCGCCTCCTGCGCACCACGTCGGCCCCTCGGGCTGCGCCTCGTCCGCGCCGCCCGGGCGCCCGTGCGACTCCCCACGCCCCTCTAGGCGTCGCCCTCCCGCTCGGCGAGGAAGCGCTCGAATTCGAGGCCGATCTCGTCCGCGGACGGCAGATCCACCGCCTCCGCGACCAGGCTGCCCCGCGTCTCCGCGCCCGCCATCGCGTCGAACTGGTGCTCAAGCCCCTGGACCAGGGTGACCAGTTCCTCGTCGCCCTCGCCGATCTGGCGCTCGATCTCGTTCTGCGTGCGGTGGGCCTCGGTGCGCAGCGTGTGCGCGATGCCGGGCAGCACCAGACCGGTGGCGGCCGTGATCGCTTCCAGCGCGGTGAGCGCGGCATCCGGATAGGACGAGCGCGCCACGTAGTGCGGGACGTGTGCGGCGACGCCGAGGACGTCGTGGCCTGCTTCCATCAGTCGGTACTCGACCAGCGCCTCCGCGCTGCCCGGGACCTGCGCCTCGTCGAAGGGGCTGCGATGGCCCGGCATGAGGTCCGTGCGGTTGCCGTGCGGGGTCAGCCCCACGGGACGGGTGTGCGGGACACCCATCGGGATGCCGTGGAAGTTGACCGCGAGACGCACGCCGAGGCGCTCGACGATCTGCTCGACGGCCGCGGCGAAGCGTTCCCATTCGACGTCGGGCTCGGGGCCCGACAGCAGGAGGAAGGGTGCGCCGGTGGCGTCCTGGACGAGGCGCACCTCGATGCTGGGCGTCTCGTAGCCGGACCAGCGGTCGCGCTTGAACGTCAGCAGCGGGCGCCGGGCCCGGTAGTCCACCAGCCTGTCGTGGTCGAACCGCGCCACCACCTGGTGGGGCAGCGTTTCGAGCAGCGTCTCGACGATCTGGTCGCCGGTCTCACCCGCGTCGATGTATCCGTCGAAGTGGTACAGCATGACCAGGCCTGCGGACTCCTGCGCGAGCGCCATGTCGACGACCGCGAGGCCCTTCGGCTCCCATTCGTACAAACCCTGCGGATCAACCACGATTACCGCTCCTCCTCGTGTTCTCCTTCAAGAACACGGTGTGACTCTCGGGCATTCCCCGGGCACGGAACGAACACCGCCGGAGCGGGCACCAGTTCGGGCCATCTCATGATCGCTCCAGGTCCGGACCTTGACATGCCCCCGCCCCCTCCCGACCGTCACCGAGCGCAATCGGGTCCTCGTCCAGAACAACACCGGCAAGAACACGACCAACAACGGCTTCGAGACCCACACCCAGCAGACCGGCCGGGGCTGTGGCACCGTCTTTCGCGGCAACCGGTCCGATCTGCGCGAGGCCACCGGCGACAAGCAGCTCGCCGTCAACGTCACCAAGGACACCGCCGACTGCCGGACCACGGTGTACGCGGACAACACCGTCACCGGGGGAAAGGGGCTGACGAACATCCCCGTCACCCCCTGAGACGGCCGCCTCCCGCCCCCTGGTACGGCCGGCTCCCGACCCCCTGAGACAGCCGGCCCCCCACACAACGAGCAAGGCCCGCCCCCCGAAGGGAGCGGGCCTTGCTGTCAGCTGTCAGTCAGCCGGCAGAGCGTCAGCTCTGGCCGCCGGCCAGCTTCTCGCGGAGGGCGGCGAGCGCCTCGTCCGACGCCAGGGCGCCGGAGTTGTCGTCCGACTCCGAGGAGTACGAACCGCCACTGCCACCGGCGGGCGCAGCGGCCGGAGCGGCGGTGCCACCCTCGGCAGCGGCGGCCTCGTCGGCCTCGCGGGACTTGATGACCTGGGCCTGGTGCTGCTCGAAGCGCTGCTGCGCCTCGGCGTACTGGCCCTCCCACGCCTCGCGCTGGGTCTCGAAGCCCTCGAGCCAGTCGTTGGTCTCGGGGTCGAAGCCCTCGGGGTAGATGTAGTTGCCCTGGTCGTCGTAGGACGCGGCCATGCCGTACAGGGTCGGGTCGAACTCGACCGAGGCCGGGTCGGCACCGAAGGACTCGTTGGCCTGCTTCAGCGAGAGGCTGATGCGGCGGCGCTCGAGGTCGATGTCGATGACCTTGACGAAGATCTCGTCGTTGACCTGGACGACCTGCTCCGGGATCTCCACGTGGCGCTCGGCCAGCTCGGAGATGTGGACCAGACCCTCGATGCCCTCGTCGACGCGCACGAACGCACCGAAGGGAACGAGCTTGGTGACCTTACCGGGAACAACCTGCCCGATCTGGTGCGTACGGGCGAACTGCTGCCACGGGTCTTCCTGCGTCGCCTTGAGCGACAGGGAGACGCGCTCGCGGTCCATGTCGACGTCGAGAACCTCGACGGTGACTTCCTGGCCGACCTCGACAACCTCGGAGGGGTGGTCGATGTGCTTCCAGGAGAGCTCGGAGACGTGAACCAGACCGTCGACGCCACCCAGGTCCACGAAGGCACCGAAGTTGACGATCGAGGAGACGACGCCGGAACGAACCTGACCCTTCTGGAGGGTCGTGAGGAAGGTCTGGCGAACCTCGGACTGAGTCTGCTCCAGCCAGGCACGGCGGGACAGGACCACGTTGTTGCGGTTCTTGTCCAGCTCGATGATCTTGGCCTCGAGCTCCTTGCCCACGTAGGGCTGGAGGTCGCGAACACGGCGCATCTCGACCAGGGAGGCCGGGAGGAAGCCGCGGAGGCCGATGTCGAGGATGAGACCACCCTTGACGACCTCGATGACGGTACCGGTGACGATGCCGTCCTCTTCCTTGATCTTCTCGATGGTGCCCCACGCCCGCTCGTACTGGGCGCGCTTCTTCGAGAGGATCAGGCGGCCTTCCTTGTCCTCCTTCTGGAGAACAAGGGCCTCGATCTCGTCGCCGACCTTGACGACCTCGTTGGGGTCGACGTCGTGCTTGATCGAGAGCTCGCGGCTCGGGATGACACCTTCGGTCTTGTAACCGATGTCGAGCAGGACCTCGTCCCGGTCGACCTTCACGATGACGCCGTCGACGATGTCGCCGTCGTTGAAGTACTTGATCGTTTCGTCGATCGCGGCGAGGAAGGCTTCCTCGTTACCGATGTCGTTGACCGCTACCTGCGGGGTGGTTGCGGTGGTCTCGGTGCTGCTCGTCATGTGGGAAAAGGCTCCGGTGCGGACATTGAAGTCGTAGGTACTGCTACGCCGAGAACCCGTATCGCAGCTGCAGAAGCCGGACAGCCTTGGAAGCGCCGACCCGGGTGGCTGTTCCGGAGAACACGCCTCGGGGGCGCCTCGTGAACCGAGGGGACATACATACAGATGCGAGCGCGACCTGCTCCGTCTGAGGCGCGCAGGCCCGCAGCGCAACTTGTAGCATACGGGGGCAGCCGGAGGCGGTCAATGCGCGAAGGCGCACACCCGGGGCGGATCGCCCCAATCCCGGCACAACTAATGTTTGCAGAGGCCACAACGGCCGCCCTGTGGCGCGCTGAACGCAAACTACAACGACGGTGGAAATGATCCAAGACCTGAGCGACCTCCAGGGTCCAGAACCGGAAGCCACCCGGCGTGACGCCGGGAACACGGAGAGCAGCCGGGCCAGTCGCGGGTGGTGGGACCGCCACGCCGACGAGTACCAGAGCGAGCACGGCGCCTTCCTCGGTGACGACCATTTCGTCTGGGGACCGGAAGGGCTCGACGAGGCGGAGGCCGGACTGCTCGGCCCCGTCTCCTCGCTGGAGGGCCTGGACATTCTCGAGATCGGCGCGGGCGCG
Organism: Streptomyces sp. AM8-1-1; assembly: GCF_032229325.1. Taxonomy (NCBI): domain Bacteria; kingdom Bacillati; phylum Actinomycetota; class Actinomycetes; order Kitasatosporales; family Streptomycetaceae; genus Streptomyces; species Streptomyces sp. AM8-1-1. The sequence continues at coordinate 6,287,279 of NZ_CP135086.1, read as the reverse complement.
GCGCAGTGCTCGCGCTGGCTGAAGGCGCAGGGCGCGCGCCCCGTGGCGCTCGACCTCTCGCACCGCCAGCTCCAGCACGCGCTGCGGATCGGCGGCGGCATTCCCCTGGTGGAGGCGGACGCGACGGCGCTGCCCTTCGCCGACGGCTCCTTCGACCTGGCCTGTTCCGCCTATGGGGCGGTGCCGTTCGTGGCCGATCCGGTGCAGGTGTTCACCGAGGTCCACCGGGTGCTGCGGCCCGGCGGGCGCTGGGTCTTCTCCGTCACGCACCCCGTGCGCTGGGCGTTCCCGGACGAGCCGGGCCCCGAGGGCCTGAGCGTGGCGGCGTCGTACTTCGACCGCACCCCGTACGTCGAGCAGGACGACACGGGCCGCGCGGTCTACGTCGAGCACCACCGGACGCTCGGCGACCGGGTGCGGGACGTGGTCGCGGGCGGCTTCCGGCTGGTGGACCTGGTCGAGCCGGAGTGGCCGGCCTGGAACGGCCAGGAGTGGGGCGGCTGGTCCCCGCTGCGCGGGAACCTGATCCCGGGGACGGCCATCTTCGTCTGCGAGCGGGCGTGAGCGGGGAGGACGGGCTCGGTATACGGACGGGGGAGGCGGAGCGGCTGCCGGTGCGTTCGGCGCTGCCGGCGCTGGAGCAGGCGCTGGACACGCACGGCTGCGCGGTGCTCTGCGCTCCTCCCGGGACGGGCAAGACAACGCTCGTACCGCTCGTGCTCGCCGGGCGTGGCGCGCGGGTCGTGGTCGCCGAGCCGCGCCGGATCGCGGCCCGGGCGGCGGCGCGACGCATGGCCTGGCTGCTCGGCGAGCGGGTGGGGCGGAGAGTCGGCTTCACGGTCCGCGGTGAACGAGTGGTCTCGGCCGACACAGTCGTCGAGGTGGTCACCACCGGCGTGCTGCTCCAGCGGCTCCAGCGTGACCAGGAGCTGGCCGGAATCGATGCGGTGATCCTCGACGAGTGCCACGAGCGGCATCTCGACGCGGACACGGTGGCCGCGTTCCTCCTGGACGTACGGGCCGCGCTGCGGCCGGAACTGAAGCTGGTGGCGGCGTCGGCGACCACCGATGCCGAGGGCTGGGCGCGACTGCTCGGCGATGCCCCGGTGGTCGAGGCGCAGGGCACCACTCATCCGGTTCAGGTGGTGTGGGCCTCGCCCGCGCGGCCGGTGCGGCCGCCGCACGGCATGCGGGTGGATCCCGCGCTGCTGACGCATGTGGCCTCGGTGATCCGGCGGGCGCTGGCCGAACAGAGCGGGGATGTCCTGTGCTTTCTGCCCGGAGTCGGGGAGATCGGCAGGGTCGCCGGACAGCTGGGCGGTGTGGACGCGGAAGTGCTCCAGGTCCACGGGCGCGCTCCGGCTGCGGTGCAGGACGCGGTGCTGGCGGGCTCGGCGGGTGTCCGGCGGGTGGTGCTGGCGACCTCGGTGGCCGAATCGAGCCTGACGGTGCCGGGTGTGCGGACCGTCGTGGACGCGGGGCTGGCGCGCGAGCCCCGCATGGACCACGCCCGAGGGCTGAGCGCGCTCACCACGGTCCGCGTCTCGCAGGCGGCGGCCCGCCAGCGGGCGGGCCGCGCCGGCCGGGAGGCCCCGGGCACGGTGTACCGCTGCTGGTCCGAGGCGGAGGACGGCCGGCTGGTCCGCTTCCCCTCCCCCGAGATCAAGGTCGCCGATCTGACGGCCTTCGCGTTGCAGACCGCATGCTGGGGCGACCCGTCCGCCACCGGGCTCGCCCTGCTGGACCAGCCGCCGGCCGGTGCGATGTCGTCGGCGCGATCGGTGCTGTCCGCGATCGGTGCGGTGGACGTGGAGGGCCGGGCGACGCAGCGGGGCACCACGCTCTCCCGCATCGGTGTCCACCCCCGGCTGGCGCGGGCTCTCCTGGACGGTGCGCCGGAGGTGGGCGCGCGCCGCGCGGCGGAGGTGGTGGCGTTGCTGAGCGAGGAGCCGCCACGGGAGTACGGGGACGATCTGGCGGCGGCCTGGCGCACGGCGCGGCGCGGCGGCGACGCGTATGCGGGCCGGTGGACCTCGGAGGCCCGCCGACTGCAGTCGTCACTGGCGGGAGCAGGCGGCCATGACCCGGGTGAGGGGAGCCAGGGCGGGGCCGGTCAGGGCGAGGACGCCGTCGCGGGGCTCGTGACGGCGCTCGCGTTTCCCGAACGCATCGCCCGGGCCCGCGGCGAGGGCGCCTTTCTGATGGCTTCCGGAACCGGGGCGGAGCTCGCGGAGGGATCCCGCCTGCGGACGTCCGGCTGGCTGGCGGTCGCGGTGGCCGACCGCCCGTCCGCCGCCGCCTCGGCCCGCGTACGTCTCGCCGCCGTCGTCGACGAGGACACCGCCCGCAGAGCCGCGGCCCATCTCCTCGCCGCCGGCGAGGAGGTCCACTGGGAGAACGGGGACGTCGTCGCCCGGGACGTCCGGCGGCTCGGGGCGATCGAGCTGTCCGCCCGCGCCCTCAGGAACCCGGACCCCGCTCTCGTCCGTGCCGCCCTGCTCGACGGGCTGCACCGTGAGGGGCTCGGCCTGCTGCACTGGACGCGGGACGCGGAAGGGCTGCGCGAACGCCTCGCCTTTCTGCACCGGGAGCTCGGCGAGCCCTGGCCGGACGTGTCGGACACGGCGCTGCTGGACCGCGCCGGCGAGTGGCTGGAACCCGAGCTGTCACGGGCCCGTCGGCGATCCGATCTCGGGCGTGTCCCGGCGGGGCAGGCGTTGCAGCGGCTGCTGCCCTGGGCGGGCGGTGAGGCCTCCCGGCTCGACGAGCTCGCGCCGGAGCGTATCGAGGTGCCGAGCGGCTCGCGGATCCGTGTCGCGTACGGGGGTGCGCAGCCCGTCCTCGCGGTGAAGCTCCAGGAACTGTTCGGGCTGCGCGAGACACCGCGCGTGGCGGGCGTACCCGTCCTGGTCCATCTGCTCTCCCCCGCGGGCCGCCCCGCGGCCGTCACCGCCGACCTGGCGTCGTTCTGGAAGGACGGATACGCGGCCGTACGGGCCGAACTGCGCGGCCGCTACCCCAAGCACCCCTGGCCGCAGGACCCTTCGGCCGCGGAGCCGACCCGGCACACGAAGGCGCGTCAGGACCGGCAGAGCCGGGGCTGACGGGTCTCAGGCCCCGACGGGCTCCGGCTCGCGGTCCGCCGAGGGCTCCCGCGGCCGGCGGCTGCGGGCCTCGAGCACCAAGGCGAGGGCGAGGAGTCCGCCGCCCAGGACGAGGAAGCCCCACGGCAGATACGAGGTCATGAGGAGCACCAGCCGCCGCTGGGACGTGACGAGGGCGACCGTGTGGTCGAGGTAGTCGGGGCGCATCTTCACATGACCGGAGAAGGCGGTCACCTTGTCCCGGCCGCCCAGCAAGGTGCCGCCGCGCAGCTCCTCCTGGTGGATCTCCTCGCCGTTGACGGGCGCGCCGGTGACCGGGTCGACCCAGAACATGCGTTTGGTGGTGTACCAGCGCGAGGTTCCGGTCTGCTTCTCCAGGGTGCTCGCGTCGACGCCGGGGATGGGCATCTTCTTCGGGTAGGGCACCTTCGTCCACGGGATCGTCTGCTCGAAGTAGTAGACGTCCAGGCCCCGGAAGGTCCTGGTCCCCCGGTAGTGGATGGGCGCGGACGTCCTCGTCTGCGCGTCGAAGTACTCGTAGTCCCGCTTCTCGGTGAGGAAGGGCCACTTGAACTCGATGCCCTCGCGCCGCACCGCCTGACCGTCGACCGCCTCGCCGGTGGCGTGGACGGGTGCCTGGCTGTGGGCGTCGAAGATGTACCGCTCGGGGATCGCGGAGACCATCGCCCCGTCGGGGCCCTGGACGTAGGAGAGCGAGTCCCAGACGACGACATCGCGTCCGGCGCTGCGCTCGATCCGCTCCGACTCCTCCACATTGCCCTTGAGGGTCTGCACGATGGTGACCTTCTCGACCTCCTTCGCCTGGAGGGTGCCGTAGTCGAGGAGGGTCGCGGGCTTCGCCTCCAGCACCATCTCCTGGTACTGGCCCGGCGGAACCTTGGCGAGCCGCGGAAAGGCGTACCAGCGCAGCAGCGGTGAGAGCGCGGCGAAGAAGACGGCGAAGGCGAGGAGTACGAGACTGGCGCGGCGGCGCATGGGCCGGCCCTCCCTACTTCTTGGGGCCGGGGACGGTGGTCAGCAGCGGCTTCGGGGAGGTCTCGCCCGGGGGTGACCCCATCGCCGTGACCGTGAGGACGAGGGCGAGGGCGGCGGCCAGCCCGATGGCGGCGGCGACGAGTGCGCGCATGCTCGGCCTCCCGGAGCGTCGGGACCCACTCAGAATCTGATACTGCGTCAGAACGGGGGCACCGTAGCAATCCGGCCGCGAGATGAGAACACGTAGCACCGCCCCTCTGCCGAGCGGTGGCAAAGGGGCGGTGCCGTCTGGGTCGTGCCGCGGGTCAGGCGGCCGGGGACGCCGGAGCGCTCGGTGTGGCGGGCGGCGTCGCGGGCGGGGTCGTCGGGGTGTCCGGTGCGACCACCTTGAGCTCGATGGTCACCGTGCCGCCGCCGGCGGTGGTGAGCCGCAGGAGGAAGGTGCCGGTCTCGCCGTCCGCGAAGATCTTCGGGAGGGTCAGCAGGCCGTCGGCGCGGGTCTTGAGGTCCGTGAGCGTGCGGACCGGCTTGTCCTCGGGGCCCTTGAAGTACGGACCCTTGTCGTTCGCCGTCGGGTCCTCCGCGCTCTTGATGAGCGTGGCGGTGACCGCGACGCCTTCGGCCGCGGAGCCCTGGTACGTGGCCTTGAGCTCGACCGCCTGCGCGAACTCCGCGCCGGGCGCGGCCGTCAGCACCTCGTGGCTGGTCCGGCGGATCGCGTCCGCGGCACGCGGTACGACGGTGCCGGTGAAGCTGACGGGAGGAAGCGTGCGTCCCACGACCGAGGCCCGCACGGTGAACGTGCCGGTCTTCTCACCGGCCTTGATGACGGGCGCGGCCACGGTGCCGTCGGCGCCGGTGGCGGCGACGGTGCTCGCCTTGCCGCCGGCGAAGCGGGCGTCGGTGTCCCCGACGATCTCGAAGCGGACAGGCTGCTTGGCGACCGTGCGGCCCGCGGCGTTCTTCACGCGGACGGTGGCCTTCTCGGCGAAGTCGCGCCCCGCCATGGCGGTCAGCTCTGCCGCGCCGGCCCGCTCGATGCGGGTGATCGGCGACGGCGGCGTCGTGGTCGGCGGGGGCGTGGTCGGCGGCTTGGTGCCGCCACCGGGCTTGGCCGGCGGCGTCGGCCTGGGCGTCGTCCCCGGAGTGCTGGGCGGCGTCGGGGAGGGCGAGGGCAGCGTCTCGGCGCCGGCGGGGAAGGAGTCGGGCCCGCTCGTGTCGGGCAGGACGCCGGTGCCGTCCGGGACCTCGTGCGTACCGCGCTTGTAGTAGTCGAACCAGGACAGCACCGTCCGCAGGTACTCCTGGGAGTGGTTGTAGCCGAGGATCGCGCGGTCGAGGTGCGACTTGACCCCGAGGTCCCGGTCGCCCGCGCAGAGGTAACGGCCCGCGGCCAGCGCCGCGTCGTAGATGTTGTTCGGGTCCTTGCGGCCGTCGCCGTTGGCGTCCTGGCCCCACGTCGCCCAGGTGGAGGGGATGAACTGCATCGGGCCGACCGCGCGGTCGTGCGTCGAGTCGCCGTCGAAGGCACCGTTGTCGGTGTCCGATATGTTCGCGAAGCCGACGCCGTTGAGCACGGGGCCGAGGATCGGCGAGAAGGTGGTGCCGTCGGCGTCGACCTTGCCGCCGCGCGCCTGGCCGGACTCCACCTTGCCGATGGCGGCGAGCAGTTGCCACGGCACATGGCAGCCGGGGTCCGAGGCCGCGATGGTCTGCTGGGCCTGCTTGTAGGCGGCGAGGACGGTCGCGGGTATGCCCGCTTCCGCCGTTCCGGTCGCCGGCAGGTCGACCGAGGTGCCGGGCTTGTCGGGGGTGTTGAGCGGCGGCAGGTCGGTGTAGTAGGGGGAGTTGCCGGTGACCGGGGTGCCCGGCGGCGGCGTGGCGTCGGACGCCCCCTGGCTGTCACCCGTGGTGGCATGCGTGATACCGGGCGCCTGTGAGGCGGAGAGTGCGGCCACAGCAGCCGCGGCCACTGCGGTCGTGGTCGCTCCCCTGCGCAGCCGGCGGCCGAATTGCGCTGCCATACGTCTGTTCCCTCCCGAGGTGCCGCGCGCTCCCCAGCGCGATGACTCAGGCGACCCTACGGCACCTATGTGCCTCAGGACACCGTTACCTGACCGGTTTTCACCACTTCGCCATCTCCGGATCCACCGGATTCCGGCACCGGTCCATCACGCATACTGACCGTCAAAGATCCGGATCGGTTCCAGGGGGACTTCACGTATGCCGTTCACGCTGAGCCACGCCGCCGCGGTGCTGCCCGGCATCCGCCGGGACGGACGGGCGCGCGGACCGCTGCTCGCCTCGGCGCTCGTGACGGGTTCGCTCGCGCCGGACATGACGTACTTCGCGGCGACGGCGGTGCCCGGGGCCATGGAGTTCGGGGAGTTCACGCATGCGCCGGCCGGTGTGCTGACCGTCGATGTGGCCGTCGCGGCCGCGCTGGTGGCGGTGTGGCTGATGGTGCGTGACCCGCTGCTGGCCCTGCTGCCCACCCGCTGGCAGGGGCGCGTCCACGCCTGCGTCCGGGGCGAGGGCGGGAGCGGCCGGCGGGACCTGGCCTTCGGGTTCCGCTTCTATGTCTCGGCCGTGCTCGGCGCGCTCACGCATGTGGTGTGGGACGCCTTCACCCATCACGACCGCTGGGGTACCCGGGTGCTGCCGGTGCTCAACGAGACGGTGGCCGGTCTCGGGCTCTTCCAGTACGCGCAGTACGGCAGTTCGGCGCTCGCGCTGGTGGTGCTCGGCTGGTTCCTGATGTCCGCGCTGCGGCGGCAGCCCGCGGCCGCGCCGCCGGCGTCCGTGCCGGTGCTCGACAGCCGGGGGCGGCGGCTCGCCGTGGCCCTGCTGGGAGGTTGCGTCCTGCTCGGCGTCGTCCAGCGGTGTGCTCGCTGGTACGCGTACTACGGGCACATCAGCTCGCCCCTGGACATCATCCCGACGGCCTGCTTCGGGGCGGGTGCGGGGCTCGCGGTGGGCATGGTGGTGTACGGGGCGGGAATGCGCCTGCGCGCACGGGCGGTTGAACGCGTCTGAGCCCCCGCCCCTCCCCCACCGCTTCCGGGCGGGGGACGGACAGAGGCCCGAGCGGGGCCGCCCCGGCGGACAGGGGCCGGAGCGGGACGCTCTTCCTGACGGACGGCAGGCTCAGTGCGCCGCGGACTCCCAGTCCGTGCCCACACCCACCGAGACGTCCAGCGGCGCGCGCAGCGACGTGGCCGCCGACATCTCCCGGCGGACGATCGTCTCCACCTGCTCGCGCTCGCCCGGGGCGATCTCCAGCACGATTTCGTCATGGACCTGGAGCAGCAGCCGCGAGGTGAGCTCCTCCTCGCGCAGGGCCCGGTCCACCCGGAGCATGGCGACCTTGACGATGTCAGCGGCGGTGCCCTGGATCGGGGCGTTCAGCGCCATCCGCTCGGCCGCCTCACGGCGCTGGCGGTTGTCGCTGTTGAGGTCGGGGAGATAGCGGCGACGGCCGAGCATCGTCGCGGTGTATCCCGTCGCCCGCGCCTCGTCCACGACACGGCGCAGATAGTCACGCACCCCGCCGAACCGCTCGAAGTAGGTGTCCATCAGCGCGCGCGCCTCGCCCGCCTCGATGTTCAGCTGCTGGGAGAGGCCGAACGCCGAGAGCCCGTACGCCAGGCCGTACGACATGGCCTTGATCTTCCGGCGCATCTCCGCGTCGACCGCGGACGGCGCGACCTCGAACACCTGGGAGGCGACGGTGTTGTGCAGGTCCTCACCGGAGGCGAAGGCCTCCAGCAGCCCCTCGTCCTCGGAGAGATGGGCCATGACCCGCAGCTCGATCTGGCTGTAGTCGGCGGTCATCAGCGACTCGAAGCCCTCGCCGACGACGAAGCCGCGGCGGATGGCGCGCCCCTCGTCGGTGCGCACCGGCACGTTCTGCAGGTTCGGGTCGGTGGAGGACAGCCGGCCGGTGGCCGCGACGGTCTGGCTGAAGGTGGTGTGGACCCGGCCGTCGGCCGCGATCGTCTTGATCAGCCCCTCGACCGTGGACCGCAGGCGGGCCTGCTCACGGTGACGCAGCATGATGACCGGCAGTTCGTGCTCGGTCTGGGCCGCCAGCCAGGCCAGCGCGTCCGCGTCCGTGGTGTAACCGGTCTTGGTCTTCTTGGTCTTGGGGAGATTCAGCTCGCCGAAGAAGACTTCCTGGAGCTGCTTGGGCGAACCGAGGTTGAACTCGTGGCCCACCGCGGCGTGCGCCTCCTTCACCGCCTGCTGCACGGCGCCCGCGAACTGCACCTCCATCGCCTCCAGATGGGCGCGGTCGGCCGCGATGCCGTGCCGCTCCATCCGGGCGAGCAGCAGGGAGGTGGGCAGCTCCACGTCGTGCAGCAGCTCGGCGGCGCCGACCTCCTTCAGCTTCTCGCCGAACGCCTCCCCGAGGTCGAGGACCGCCCGGGCCTGTGCCATCAGGGCGTCGGCCTCGGCGCTCTCGTCGGTGCCGAACGCCAGCTGGCCGTCGGCGGTGGCCGGGGCGAGCTCGCGGTGGAGGTACTCGACGGACAGTGCGTCCAGCGCGAAGGAACGGCGCCCGGGCTTGACCAGATAGGCGGCAAGGGCGGTGTCCATGGTGACGCCGGCGATGTCCCAGCCGTGCTCCGGGAAGACCCGCAGCGCTTCCTTGGCGCTGTGCATGACCTTGGGCCTGGCAGGGTCGGCGATCCAGGCGGCGAAGGCGCGCTCGTCGGCCTCGTCCAGCTGTGTGGTGTCGAACCAGGCGGCCGCTCCACCGGCCGCGGCCAGCGCGACCTCGCTGACGCTGCCGACGCCGAGTCCCCAGGCGGTGACGGTGGCGACGCCGAGCAGCTGGGTGCCGTGCTCCGCCAGCCAGGGGGCCAGCTCGCCGGCGCCCAGGACACTGCCGTCCAGCTCGACACCGGCGTCCGGGGCGGGGGCCTCGTCCTCCTCGGCGCCCGGGTCCACGGCGAGCAGCCGCTCGCGCAGGCTCGGATTGCGGATCTCGAGGACTTCCAGGAAGCCCTTCAGCGCGGTCCGGTCGTACGGCGCGCGCTCCAGCTCGGTGACGCCCTTCGACAGCTCGACGTCCCGCACCAGCTCGGTGAGATGGCGGTTGAGCTTGACCGACTCCAGGTGGTCGCGCAGGGCCTGGCCGACCTTGCCCTTGACCTCGTCGGCGCGCTCGACCAGCTCGGCGAACGAGCCGTACTGGGCGATCCACTTGGTGGCCGTCTTCTCGCCGACGCCCGGGATGCCCGGCAGGTTGTCCGACGGGTCACCGCGCAGGGCCGCGAAGTCGGGGTACTGCTGCGGGCTCAGTCCGTACTTCTCCTGGACCTTGGCCGGGGTGAAGCGGGTCAGCTCCGAAACGCCCTTGGTGGGGTACAGCACGGTGGTGTGATCGCTCACGAGCTGGAAGGAGTCGCGGTCGCCGGTGACGATCAGCACGTCGAAGCCCGCGGCCTCGGCCTGGGTGGCGAGCGTGGCGATGACGTCGTCCGCCTCGAAGCCGTCCACGGCGAACCGCACGGCGTTCATCGTGTCCAGCAGCTCGCCGATCAGCTCGACCTGGCCCTTGAACTCGTCGGGCGTCTTGGAGCGGTTCGCCTTGTACTCGGGGAAGTCCTGGGAGCGCCAGGTCTTGCGGGACACGTCGAAGGCCACGGCGAAATGCGTGGGCGCCTCGTCGCGCAGCGTGTTCGCCAGCATCGACGCGAAGCCGTAGATGGCATTGGTCGTCTGGCCGCTCGCGGTCGTGAAGTTCTCCGCGGGCAGCGCGAAGAACGCCCGGTACGCCAGGGAGTGCCCGTCCATGAGGAGCAGGCGCGGACGGTTGTCGTCTGGGGTCTTCTTCGATGCTGTCTCAGCCACGGACACGATCCTGCCACGGACCACTGACATTGCCGCTCACACCGCCCGCCGCCGAGCACTCCGGAGCGACGGGTGACGGGATCGGCGGCGCCCGTGACAGGATTGGATGCATACGACACAGGAACGCGCCCGAGGGGGAGCACGATGGCCAGCAAGCCGCCCGCAGGTGATCCGGTCCAGAACGCTCCGCAGGTCGCCGAACCGCAGCGCGCGGCGGCCGGCCTGCCCGCCGTCGGGTACACACTCAAGATCGCCCGGCAGCAGATGGGCGTGCGGCGGACCGCGCAGACCCTCCTCAAGGTCAACCAGAAGGACGGCTTCGACTGCCCCGGGTGCGCCTGGCCGGAGGGTGATCACCGGCACACGGCGGAGTTCTGCGAGAACGGCGCGAAGGCCGTCGCCGAGGAGGCGACGCTGCGGCGGGTCACCCCCGACTTCTTCGCCCGGCACTCACTCGCGGACCTGGCCTCGCGCAGTGGGTACTGGCTCGGTCAGCAGGGCCGGATCACCCAGCCCATGTATCTGCCCGAGGGCGCAGACCGGTACGAAGCGGTCGGCTGGGACCGGGCCTTCGAGATCATCGCCGAGGAGCTGACCGCGCTCTCCTCCCCCGACGAGGCTCTCTTCTACACGTCGGGCCGCACGAGCAACGAAGCGGCGTTCCTGCTCCAGCTCTTCGCCCGCGAGTTCGGCACCAACAACCTGCCCGACTGCTCGAACATGTGCCACGAGTCCTCGGGCTCGGCGCTGACCGAGACGATCGGCATCGGCAAGGGCAGTGTCTCGCTGGAGGATCTCCACCAGGCGGACCTGATCATCGTGGCCGGCCAGAACCCCGGCACCAACCACCCCCGGATGCTCTCCGCGCTGGAGAAGGCGAAGGCGGCGGGCGCGCGGATCATGTCGGTGAACCCGCTGCCCGAGGCGGGCATGGAGCGGTTCAAGAATCCGCAGACCCCGCTCGGCATGATCAAGGGCGTCGCGCTCAACGATCTGTTCCTCCAGATCCGCATCGGCGGCGACCAGGCCCTGTTCCGGCTGCTGAACAAGCTGGTCCTTCAGACGCAGGGGGCCGTCGACGAGGAGTTCGTCCGCGAACACACCCACGGGTACGAGGAGTTCGCCGCCGCGGCCCGGGCCGCCGACTGGGACGAGACGCTGGCCGCCACGGGCCTGGACCGAGCCGCCATCGAGCGGGCGCTGGCGATGGTGCTGGAGTCGAAGCGGACCGTCGTGTGCTGGGCGATGGGCCTGACCCAGCACAAGCACTCCGTGGCGACGATCCGAGAGGTCGTCAACTTCCTGCTGCTGCGCGGCAACATCGGCCGCCCGGGCGCCGGTGTCTGTCCGGTGCGCGGGCACTCCAACGTCCAGGGCGACCGCACCATGGGCATCTTCGAGCGGCCCGCCCCGGCGTTCCTGGACGCCCTGGAGCGGGAGTTCGGCTTCGCGCCGCCGCGCCACCACGGATTCGACGTCGTACGGTCGATCCGGGCGCTCCGGGACGGCGAGGCGAAGGTCTTCTTCGCCATGGGCGGCAACTTCGTGGGCGCCACACCCGACACCGAGGTCACCGAGGCGGCCGTGCGCCGGGCCCGGCTCACGGTCCATGTCTCGACCAAGCTGAACCGCTCGCACGCCGTCACGGGTGCGCGGGCCCTGATCCTCCCCACACTGGGGCGCACCGACAAGGACGTCCAGGCCGGCGGACGCCAGGTGGTGACCGTCGAGGACTCCATGGGCATGGTGCACGCCTCGCGCGGCAACCTCGCCCCGGCGAGCCCTCATCTGCTCTCCGAGCCGGCGATCGTCGCCCGGCTGGCGCGGGCGGTCCTCGGGCCGGAGTCGCTGACGCCGTGGGAGGAGTTCGAGAAGGACTACGGAACGATCCGGGACCGCATCGCGCGCGTGGTGCCGGGCTTCGAGGACTTCAACACGAAGATTGCCCGGCCCGGCGGCTTCACGCTGCCGCACGCCCCGCGCGACGAACGGCGCTTCCCGACGGCCACCGGCAAGGCCAACTTCACGGCCGCGCCGATCGAATACCCGAAGGTGCCCGCGGGCCGGCTGCTGCTCCAGACCCTGCGTTCGCACGATCAGTACAACACCACGATCTACGGTCTCGACGACCGCTACCGCGGGATCAAGGGCGGCCGCCGGGTGGTCCTGGTGAACCCGGACGACGCGGCCGAGCTGGGCCTCGGCGACGGTTCGTACACCGATCTGGTCAGCGAGTGGAAGGACGGCGTGGAGCGGCGGGCCGCCGGTTTCCGGGTGGTCCACTACCCGACCGCCCGGGGCTGCGCCGCGGCGTACTACCCGGAGACCAATGTGCTGGTGCCGCTGGACTCGACCGCGGACACCAGCAACACACCGGCGAGCAAGTCCGTGGTGGTGCGGTTCGAGCAGGCCGGATGACGGCGGGGCGGGAATGATCCCGCCCGGGCTAAGCGTTCGCTCAGGCATCTGGTAAGACGGTGCACACAGCACGCAAGGCAGCAGAACGGAGCCGGGCCCCATGGGCGAGCAGAAGACCGTCAACTTCCCGCAAGAGGTCATCGACGAGTACGCGGAGCTCGGGGTCGACCTGCCCGCGCTCTTCTCGGCGGGGACCCTGGGCGACCGTATGGGCGTGGAGATCACCGACGCCTCGGCGGAGCGGGTGGTCGGCACGATGCCCGTCGAGGGCAACACCCAGCCGTACGGACTGCTGCACGGCGGCGCCTCGGCCGTCCTCGCGGAGACGCTCGGCTCCGTGGGCTCGATGCTGCACGGCGGCACCGGCAAGATCGCGGTCGGGGTGGACCTCAACTGCACGCACCACCGGGGCGTGCGCTCGGGCACGGTGACCGGCGTGGCGACGCCGGTGCACCGGGGCCGCTCGACGGCGACGTACGAGATCGTGATCACGGACGAGCAGGGCAAGAGGGTGTGCACGGCGCGGCTGACGTGTCTGCTGCGGGACGCGGGCGGAGCGCCGAGCTCCGCTTCTTGACCGCAGCCCCGCCCCGGGGAGCGACAGCACGGGAACTCCGCGGCTGCCGCCCCCCGGGCAGATCGATGCCCGCCGCCCTGCTACACGCAGCTCTGTTGAGTTACCCATCGTGACGTTCTAGCGTCGGCGTATGAGGACTGCCCGGCACCCCGCCGCCTCCCTGGCCGCGTGCGCGCTGGCGCTCGCCTGCGCGACGGCGGGCTGCTCCGCGGACGGCACCTCCGGCGGGTCCGGCGCCCCAACCACCGCTCCCCGCGCGTCCTCGGCGGCGGACATCTGCACAAGTCTCGTGTCCTACTGGGCCAAAGAGACCCTCAAGGGCAGCAAGGCGGCCGGAATCGACTGGGAGCAGAAGGGGCTGTCCAACGAGCAGTACGCGATCCACGAGGAGATCGTCGCCGCGGGCCGCTCCGAGGAACGGCGCCAAGGCCGCGAAAAGGCACTCGCGTTGATCGACAGACAGGCTCGCGAACGCTGCGCCGCCCGGAACGGCGCGACCGGCAGCTCGGAGAACTGGCGCCCACCGCGATGACACGCCGGCACGGCGTCGCAGCACCTCCCGCCGCGACGGTTACACAGAGCTGCCGCGGCGAGGCCAGGCACCAAGAGCCGCCGCATCCCGGCGCGTTGGCGACGCGCTGTACTCGTGGGGGCCGCGACACACCTCGCGCCCTCCCCGCGGTTCAATGGTTCCGGGGCGTCCACCGGCGATGCGCCGGAGCCCCGGAGACACCGGAGACGTACAGGGACCGAACGGGCGGCCCCGGCGTCAACCAGGCAGCGGAGTACGGCCATTCAGGCGGCCCCTGACCACGACAGTCGTACACGGAACACCGATTATCGTGCGCTCGCCGGACGATCCGCCATCGCGTCCGGGAGCCTCCGGTCCGCCACCGGCGACGGTCGCCGACGGAGCCCGCTTCGGGCATGGATCTTGACCACCGCGCCGTCGCGGGAGAAGAACGACGGCGCGCCGCGGCGCCGCCGCGGCCGCTGCGGTCATCACGCTCCGTAATGGATGCGCGAGCGGGAAATCCAACCGGGCGGTTCACCAGCTCGTCACGAATGGGCTTCCGTGCGGCCTTTTCTCGATCTTGCCGATGTCAGTACCAAGATCGCCCCAAGCCCCTTAGCGGAACTGCGCGTTCTCACCATGTGGGCTGAAACGCCGGTGAAATGTGCGCCCGATCTGTCCACACTCCCCCACCAAGTCTTGGCCTTGGCATAACAAGAGCGTCACATCCTGACTTCCCGGCTCCCCGACCCCGTCGGCTCCGCTTAGAGTCACGGCCAGTCACCGCGCCGCCGGGCGCATCACAAGCACGGCCGTGTACCCCCCAGTACGGCCCGGCGACCAAACGGCACCTCAGGGGAGGGGCCGCGCCAGGGAAAGGACTTATCGTGCGCAACCGTTCCTTGCTCATTCTCACCACCGTGGTCACCACGGGAGCACTCACTCTCACCGCCTGCGGCTCGCGCGACGACGACAAGGGCAACGACAGCGGGGGCAAGACCACCGTGGTCATCGGTGTGGACGCCCCGCTGACGGGCTCGCTGTCCGCCCTGGGCCAGGGAATCAAGAACTCCGTGGACCTCGCGGCCAAGACCGCGAACAAGAACAACGAGGTCCCCGGCGTTGAATTCAAGGTCGAATCCTATGACGACCAGGCAATTCCTGCCTCGGGTCAGGCAAACGCCACCAAACTCGTAGGCAATAAGGATGTTCTCGGTGTCGTCGGCCCGCTGAACTCCGGCGTTTCCCAGTCGATGCAGGGTGTGTTCAACACGGCGAACCTCACGCAGGTCTCGCCCGCGAACACCAACCCGTCCCTCTCCCAGGGCGACAACTGGGGCAAGGGCGAGAAGAAGCGTCCGTTCAAGACGTACTTCCGTACCGCCACCACGGACGTCATCCAGGGCAAGTTCGCCGCCCAGTACCTGTACAACGACGCCAAGAAGAAGAAGGTCTACGTCGTCGACGACAAGCAGACCTACGGCGCCGGCCTCGCCGCGATCTTCTCCGCGGAGTTCAAGCGCCTCGGCGGCACCATCGCCGGCACCGACCACGTCACGGTGAAGGAGACCGACTTCTCCTCCACCGCCGACAAGGTCAAGGCGTCCGGCGCGGACTCGGTCTACTTCGGTGGCCAGTACCCCGAGGGCGGTCTGCTCTCGGACCAGGTCAAGAAGGCCGGAGCCAAGATCCCCACCATGGGTGGCGACGGCATCTACGACCCCGCCTTCATCAAGGCCTCCGGTGTCGCGAACGACGGTGACCTGGCGACCTCGGTCGGCTACCCGGTCGAGAAGCTCCCGACCGCCAAGAAGTTCATCGCCGACTACCAGGCCGGCGGCTACAAGGACCCGTACGCGGCGTACGGCGGCTACTCCTACGACGCCGGCTGGGCCATCATCCAGGCGGTCAAGGCGGTCGTCGCCGCCAACGACGGCAAGGTGCCGGACGACGCCCGCGCCAAGGTCGTCGAGGCCATGTCCAAGGTGTCGTTCGACGGCGTCTCCGGCAAGGTCGCCTTCGACGAGTTCGGTGACACCACGAACAAGCAGCTGACCGTCTACAAGGTCACGGGCGCTGACTGGAAGGACGTCAAGAGCGCCACGTTCGAGGACTGATCCACCGCATTACCCCCCTGCATCACATGAACCAGGCCGCGCGAGGGCGCAAACAGCGCCCTCGCGCGGTGTCATATCCGACACGCTCATCGGAGGCCCTGCGGTGAACGAACTGCCGCAACAGCTGGCCAACGGCCTTGCCCTCGGTGCCCTTTATGGCCTCATCGCCATCGGGTACACCATGGTCTACGGCATCGTCCAGCTCATCAACTTCGCCCACGGCGAGATCTTCATGATCGGGGGCTTCGGCGCCCTCACCACCTACTTGATGCTCCCCAGCGGAACATCACTTCTGGTGTCGATACCCCTCATGATCATCGGCGGCGCCATAGCCTCCGTCGCCGTTGCCACCGCCGCGGAACGCTTTGCCTACCGGCCGCTGCGAGGCGCCCCCAGGCTGGCGCCCCTGATCACCGCGATCGGCCTGTCCATCGCACTCCAGCAACTCATCTGGGGCTTCTACCCCGACGCCAAGGCGGCCCGGAGCTTCCCGGAGTTCACCGGCGAGTCCTTCAAGATCCTGGACAACCTCAGCATCCAGCGCGCCGACGCCTTCGTCCTGGTCCTCGCACCGCTGTGCATGCTCGGCCTCGGCATCTTCGTCTCGAAGAGCCGCAGCGGCCGGGCCATGCAGGCCACCGCCCAGGACCCGGACACCGCGAAGCTGATGGGTATCAACACCGACCGCATCATCGTGATGGCGTTCGCCATCGGTGCCGCGTTCGCCGCGGTCGCCGCGGTCGCGTACGGACTCGACAAGGGCCAGATCAACTTCGAGATGGGCTTCATCCTCGGACTCAAGGCGTTCACCGCCGCGGTCCTCGGAGGCATCGGCAACATCTACGGAGCCATGGTCGGCGGCGTCGTCCTGGGTCTCGCGGAATCCCTGTCGATCGCGTACATCGAAGAGATCCCCGGAATGCAGCAGCTCGGCGGTGGCGCCTGGTCCAACGTCTGGGCATTCGTACTTCTCATCGTCGTGCTTCTCGTCAGGCCGCAGGGCTTGTTGGGTGAGCGCGTCGCGGATCGGGCGTGAGAACGATGACCACCGACATCACCAAGACGACCGACGTCCCCGCGTCGGACAACGCCTCGCGCGTCACCGCGCTGCGCTGGCTCGCCGCGGTCGGCGGAATCGCCACCATCGCCAGCACCTTCATGTCCTGGACGTACACCTCCGAGTTCCCCGGTGACCTCACGGTCTACGGATACCCGGGCGGGCTTCAGGTCCTCACCCTCGTGGCGGGCCTGGTCATCGTCCTGTTCGCACTCGCCTCGCTGGGCATCAAGGGCCTCGGCTGGCTCGCCCCCACAGGCACCACCAAGGCCTTGCAGCTGCTGGCACTGGGCGCCTTCGGCACCACCTGGTTCACGGTCATCGCCATCGCCGTCGAACTCGGCGGCGTGATCAACCTCGAGCCGGGCGGCTATGTCGCGGCCGTGACCTCGGCCATCCCCGTCGCCGCCGCCTTCATGCTCCCCGACGACACCCGCAAGGCGCAGCGCCCCAAGGAACTCCCCTCCTGGGCCGAGATCCTCATCGTGGTCGCCGCGTTCGCCGTCGGCATGTACGTGATCACCTACGGCATCGACACCGAGTACGCCGAGCTGTTCACCGGCTACCTCATCACCGTCGGCTTCGCCGTGGCGGCGCTCTTCAAGGCCGGGCTCGTCGCGCGGCTCTCGGGGCTCACCGCGAAGTACCGCCAGGTGACCCTCATCGCCGCGTTCGTCGCGGCGGCCGCGTTCCCCTTCACGCAGAACACCGACACGTACACGCTCATCGCGGTCAACATCCTGATCTTCGCGACCGTCGCCCTGGGCCTGAACATCGTCGTCGGCCTCGCGGGCCTGCTCGACCTCGGTTACGTCGCCTTCCTCGGCGTCGGCGCGTACACCGCCGCCCTCGTCTCCGGTTCGACGGCATCCGCGTTCGACGTGCACTTCCCGTTCTGGGCCGCCGTCCTCACCGGTGCGGCCGTCTCACTGATCTTCGGTGTCGTCATCGGCGCACCGACCCTGCGGCTGCGCGGCGACTACCTCGCCATCGTGACCCTCGGCTTCGGTGAGATCTTCCGCATCGCGATGGGCAACCTCGACGGTGTCTCGGGCCCCCAGATCACCAACGGCCCGAACGGCATCCCGAACATCCCGGACCTCAACTTCTTCGGGTACAACTTCGGGGAGTCGCACACCATCGCGGGCATCGAGCTCGGCAGCTACGCCAACTACTATCTGCTGATGCTGCTCGCGATGGTCCTGGTCGTCCTGGTCTTCAGCCGGGCGGGCAGCTCCCGCATCGGCCGCGCCTGGGTGGCCATCCGCGAGGACGAGACCGCCGCGACGGCCATGGGCATCAACGGCTTCCGGGTCAAGCTCATCGCGTTCGCACTCGGCGCGACCCTCGCCGGCCTCGCCGGCACCGTGCAGGCACACGTCCAGCACACCGTCGTCCCGGAGATGTACCAGTTCGCCGGCCCGGTCCCGCCCAACTCCGCCTTCCTGCTGGCGGCCGTCATCCTCGGCGGTATGGGCACCATCAGCGGACCGCTCCTCGGCGCCACACTGCTCTACATGATCCCGGCGAAGCTGCAGTTCCTCCAGGACTACCAGCTCCTCGGCTTCGGTATCGCGCTGATCCTGCTGATGCGGTTCCGCCCGGAGGGCCTCATCGCCAACCGCCGCGCCCAGCTCGAGTACCACGAGAACGATCAACTCGACGTACCGGAAAAGGGTCTGCCCGACTCCGGCGTCGGCATCGCCAAGGCTGGGGCGTGAACGACATGACGACCACCACCACGACCACCACGGCCGAGGCCGTGCTGGAAGCGACCGGAGTCACCATGCGCTTCGGCGGTCTGACCGCCGTGCGCTCGGTCGACCTCACGGTGCGGGCCGGCGAGATCGTCGGCCTCATCGGCCCGAACGGTGCGGGAAAGACCACCTTCTTCAACTGCCTCACCGGTCTGTACATCCCCACCGAGGGCAAGGTCAGCTACAAGGGCTCGGTCCTGCCGCCCAAGCCGCACCTCGTCACCAAGGCCGGTGTGGCCCGGACGTTCCAGAACATCAGGCTCTTCGCCAACATGACGGTCCTGGAGAACGTCCTCGTCGGACGGCACACCCGGACCAAGGAAGGCCTCTGGTCGGCGCTGCTGCGCGGCCCCGGCTTCAAGAAGGCCGAAGCCGCGTCGCACGCACGGGCCATGGAACTCCTGGAGTTCATCGGGCTCGACCACAAGGCCGACCACCTCGCCCGCAACCTGCCCTACGGCGAACAGCGCAAGCTGGAGATCGCCCGGGCACTCGCGAGCGACCCCGGCCTGCTGCTCCTCGACGAGCCGACGGCCGGCATGAACCCGCAGGAGACCCGGGCGGCCGAAGAGCTCATCTTCGCCATCCGGGACCAGGGCATCGCCGTACTCGTCATCGAGCACGACATGCGCTTCATCTTCAACCTGTGCGACCGCGTCGCCTGTCTCGTCCAGGGCGAGAAGCTCGTCGAGGGCACGCCCCAGGTCGTCCAGGGTGACGAGCGCGTCGTGGCCGCCTACCTGGGAACGCCCTTCGAGGGTGAGCCCGGTGCGGCGGAGGCGGCCGAGGTCGAGGCCGCCGAGACGCAGAGCACCACCAGCACCACCAGCACCACCAGCCCGGAAGGGGACGCCAAGTGACCGCACTTCTGGAGGTCGAGGACCTCAGGGTCGCCTACGGCAAGATCGAGGCCGTCAAGGGCATCTCCTTCAGCGTCGAGGCCGGTCAGGTCGTGACCCTCATCGGCACCAACGGCGCCGGCAAGACCACGACGCTGCGGACGCTGTCCGGACTGCTGAAGCCCGCCGGAGGACGGATCGTCTTCGACGGCAAGCCGCTCACGGGAGTTCCGGCACACAAGATCGTGTCGCTGGGCCTGGCCCACTCCCCCGAGGGCCGGCACATCTTCCCGCGTCTGTCGATCACCGAGAACCTCCAGCTCGGCGCGTTCCTGCGCACCGACAAGGCGGGCATCGAGAAGGACATCCAGCGCGCCTACGACCTGTTCCCGATCCTGGGAGAGCGCAGGAAGCAGGCCGCCGGAACCCTCTCGGGCGGTGAGCAGCAGATGCTGGCGATGGGCCGCGCGCTGATGTCGCAGCCGAAGCTGCTGATGCTGGACGAGCCCTCCATGGGTCTCTCCCCGATCATGATGCAGAAGATCATGGAGACGATCTCCGAGCTGAAGTCCCGGGGCACCACCATCCTTCTGGTGGAGCAGAACGCCCAGGCGGCTCTCTCGCTGGCCGACTACGGCCATGTGATGGAGGTCGGCGAGATCAAGCTCACCGGCACGGGCGAGAGCCTGCTGCACGACGAGAACGTCCGCAAGACGTACCTCGGCGAGGACTGACCGACCCGCACCCGCACAGAGAAGGGCCCGCACCCCGGGATCAGGGGGTGCGGGCCCTTCTCGTACGTGCTGCGCGGGGCGTACGAGGCGTACGACAGGCAAGAGGCCGGAACCTACTGCTCCTTCGCCGCCTTCTTCTCCTCCGCGTCCTCGATGACCGCCTCCGCCACCTGCTGCATCGACAGCCTGCGGTCCATCGAGGTCTTCTGGATCCAGCGGAACGCGGCCGGCTCCGTCAGGCCGTACTGCGTCTGCAGAATGCTCTTCGCACGGTCCACCAGCTTGCGCGTCTCCAGCCGCTGCGAGAGGTCCGCGACCTCCTTCTCCAGCGCCTTCAGCTCCGTGAAGCGGGACACCGCCATCTCGATCGCGGGGACCACGTCGCTCTTGCTGAACGGCTTCACCAGGTACGCCATCGCGCCCGCGTCCCTGGCCCGCTCCACGAGGTCGCGCTGCGAGAACGCGGTCAGCATCAGCACCGGCGCGATGGACTCCTCGGCGATCTTCTCCGCCGCCGAGATGCCGTCCAGGACCGGCATCTTCACATCGAGGATGACCAGGTCGGGCCGGTGCTCCCGGGCGAGCTCGACCGCGCGCTGTCCGTCGCCGGCCTCGCCGACGACCGCGTAGCCCTCTTCCTCCAGCATCTCTTTGAGGTCGAGACGGATGAGGGCCTCGTCCTCCGCGATGACGACGCGGGTGGTGAGCGGGGGAACGTGCGACGCGTCGTCGTCGGTGGGGGGCTGGGGCGAGTCGGGGGCGGTCACGTGGGCTCCTTGGTGCGGCACAGATACAGCTCCCCAAGAGCCTACCGAGCTGCGGTAGGGTGGGGGCTCAGTGGTCGAGGGTAACCTTTGATTGCGCCAGCCCCGGTAGCCCAATTGGCAGCAGGCAATGGATTCAAAACCCATACAGTGTCGGTTCGAGTCCGACCCGGGGCACTTTTCCTTCACTTCCAAGGTCACGCGGGAATCGCGATTCTCCGCACGAATGTGTGACCGTTCCCGGATCGGTCACCAGGACGCCACACTCCGGCCAGGCTCGGCCGTATGTACGACATCGAATACCGCAGGCGAGCGCTGACGCTCGTTGCGCAGGGCCGAAGTCTGAACTCCGTGAGCAAGGAAACCGGCGTTTCCCGCTCGACCGTACGATCGTGGCTTCTGTGCCCCGACCCTTCCAGCGGGAGTACGCCCTGCCCGCGCTGTACCGACATGCCCGGACCGCCCGCGGACGTTGCCGCCTACTCCTATCTCCTGGGGCTCTACCTCGGTGACGGCTGCATCAGTTCTCTGCGCGCCGGCGTGCACTCCCTCCGCATCGCCTGTGCCGATGCCTGGCCCGGCCTCATCGATCTCTGCGCCGAGAGCATGAGGGCAATCCGCCCCGGCAACAAGGTGATGCGTGTGCGGAGCGAGGGCTGTCAGTACGTGACGGCCTACAGCAAACACTGGCCCTGTCTGTTCCCCCAGCACGGCCCCGGCAAAAAGCACGAGCGCGCCATTGTCCTCGAACCCTGGCAGCAGGAGATCGTGGACGCCCGCGCCTGGGACTTCCTCCGCGGACTCATCCACTCAGACGGATGCCGGATCATCAACTGGACGACCCGGCTCGTCGACGGCGAGCGCAAACGCTACGAATACCCTCGCTACTTCTTCACCAACGCATCGACCGACATCGTCGGACTCTTCACCGACGCCCTGAACAGGGTCGGCGTCGAGTGGAAGTCCGCGAACCAGTCGCGCGACGCGCAGAACATCTCCGTCGCCCGCCGGGCTTCCGTCGCCCTCATGGACCAGCACATCGGGCCGAAGTACTGAGCACGCGTCCGCACTCCGGCCCGTGCCACCTACTTCGGGCTGTCGTCCTCGCCGATGTGGTGCACCCGCACCAGATTCGTCGAGCCCGCGACACCCGGCGGCGAGCCCGCCGTGATCACCACGATGTCGCCCTTCCGGCAGCGGCCGATCTTCAGCAGCTCCTCGTCGACCTGGGCCACCATCGCGTCGGTGGAGCCGACCTGCGGGCCGAGGAAGGTCTCCACTCCCCAGGTGAGGTTGAGCTGGGAGCGGGTGGCCGGGTCGGGGGTGAAGGCCAGCAGGGGAATCGGGGAGCGGTAGCGGGAGAGCCGCCTGACCGTGTCGCCGGACTGGGTGAACGCGACCAGGAACTTGGCGCCCAGGAAGTCGCCCATCTCGGCGGCCGCGCGGGCCACCGCGCCGCCCTGGGTGCGGGGCTTGTTGCGGTCGTTCAGCGGCGGAAGGCCCTTGGCGAGTACGTCCTCCTCGGCCGCCTCGACGATGCGGCTCATGGTGCGGACCGTCTCGACCGCGTACTTGCCGACGCTCGTCTCGCCCGAGAGCATCACGGCGTCGGTGCCGTCGATGACGGCGTTGGCCACGTCGGAGGCCTCGGCGCGGGTGGGGCGGGAGTTCTCGATCATCGAGTCCAGCATCTGCGTGGCCACGATGACCGGCTTCGCGTTGCGCTTGGCGAGTTTGATCGCGCGCTTCTGGACGATCGGGACCTGCTCCAGCGGCATCTCGACGCCCAGGTCGCCGCGGGCGACCATGATGCCGTCGAACGCGGCCACGATGTCGTCGATGTTGTCGACGGCCTGCGGCTTCTCGACCTTCGCGATGACGGGGAGCCGGCGCCCCTCCTCCTTCATGATGCGGTGGACGTCCTCGATGTCCTTGCCGCTGCGGACGAAGGAGAGGGCGATGATGTCCGCGCCGATCCGCAGGGCCCAGCGGAGGTCGTCGATGTCCTTCTCGGACAGGGCGGGGACGGAGACGGCGACACCGGGGAGGTTGAGGCCCTTGTGGTCGGAGACCATGCCGCCCTCGATCACGGTGGTCGTGACCCGGGGGCCGTCGACCGCCGTCACTTCGAGGGCGACCTTGCCGTCGTCGACGAGGATGCGCTCACCCGTGGTGACATCGGCGGCGAGTCCGTCGTAGGTGGTGCCGCAGATGTGGCGGTCGCCCTCCATCGGCTCGACGGTGATGACGAATTCGTCGCCGCGTTCAAGCAGTACGGGACCTTCACGAAAGCGTCCGAGGCGAATCTTCGGACCTTGAAGGTCGGCGAGGACACCGACGCTGCGGCCCGTTTCGTCGGACGCTTTGCGTACGCGCTGATAGCGCTCCTCGTGCTCGGCGTAGGTGCCGTGGCTGAGGTTGAATCGGGCAACGTCCATTCCGGCCTCGACCAGTGCCTTGATCTGGTCGTACGAGTCGGTGGCGGGCCCCAGAGTACAAACGATTTTTGCTCGGCGCATGGTTCGAGCCTAGAGCTTACCGACGGGTAGAGAATTGGCCGGGCATGACTACTCAACAACCTTTACGTGAAGGCTTATTGACAAGTGTTGAATTGTGCGCGGGGGCGCTCCGATGAGCAATTGCGCCGATCGGGGCACCCGGCCGTCACAGTGCCGGGGGCGTCATGGTGAAGCGGGCGTTGACCTGCGCATAGACCGTCTGCCGCTGTGGTTCGAGGTCGAGTGCGGGGGCCATCTCGGCGCTGTCGGCCGCTCCGTAGGCGGCCATGCGCATTCCGCCGGGGGCCGGTGGCACTCCGTAACCGACGGCGTTCTCGGCTCCGAGATCGGCGAGTTCCACCAGCGCGGCGAGGCGTGCGCCGAGGGCCTCCGCGTACTCCCGGGCGCGCTGGACGGCTTCGAGCACCGCCTGCCGGCGGGCTTCGCCGTGGGCGGGTGAGTCGGGGCGCAGCGCCCACCAGGGGCCGTCGACCCGGGTGAGGTCGAGGTCGGCGAGGCGGGTGGTGAGTTCGCCGAGGGCGGTGAAGTCGGAGAGTTCGGCGGTGATGTGCACCCGGCCGTGGTAGGCGCGGATGCGTTCGGCACGGCCGTGCCGGGTGAGTTCGGGGGTGATGGAGAAGGCGCCGGTCTCCAGTTTCTCCACGGCGTCGCCGTAGGACTTGATGAGGTCGAGGACCGCCGTGTTGCGGTGGGTGAGGTCTTCGAGTGCGGTGCGCCGGTCGGTGCCGCGTGCGCTGACGGCGACGCCGATCCGTGCGATCTCGGGGTCGAACTCCAGGCGGGCTTCGCCGCGGACGGCGACCCGCGGGGTCTCGGGGGTGCCGTACGGCGCGGCGGTGGGCGGTGCGTCGGTGGTCACGGTGACTCCCTCGTACGGCGTGGTCGTGCCGGCGGTCGTGTCCGCCACTCTCGCATCCCGGGTGTGCGACCGGCAGACACCAGATCGAAACCCGCGGGGGGTGTCGCACGGCACCGCCCCTGGGCCAGAATCTACGCGCGTTGTGCCTGTGAACCGAGAGAACGAGGGATACGAAATGCCGCTGAACCGTAGGACGTTCCTGGAGCGATCCGCCGCCGCCGGGGCCGGGGTGGCCATCGCCGGCAGCGCCGCCGTGCCCGCCGCGGCCGACGAGCGTGCCTCCGGTCGTCCGCCGAAGCGGTACTCGTTCACCGTCATGGGCACCACCGATCTGCACGGCAATGTCTTCAACTGGGACTACTTCACCGACAAGGAGTTCGACGACAAGGCGCACAACGATGTGGGCCTGGCGAAGATCTCCACGCTGGTGAACCGGATCCGCGAGGAGAAGGGCCGGCGCAACACGCTGCTCATCGACGCCGGCGACACCATCCAGGGCACCCAGCTGTCGTACTACTACGCGAAGGTCGACCCGATCACGGCCAAGCGCGGTCCGGTGCACCCCATGGCCCAGGCCATGAACGCGATCGACTACGACGCCGCGGCGCTCGGCAACCACGAGTTCAACTACGGCATCCCGGTGCTGCGCAAGTTCGAGGAGCAGTGCCGCTTCCCGCTGCTCGGCGCCAACGCGCTGGATGCCAAGACGCTGCGCCCGGCGTTCGCGCCGTACAGCATGCATCGCATGTCCACGCCGTGCGGCCGGGATGTGAAGGTCGCGGTCCTCGGGCTCACCAACCCGGGTATCGCCATCTGGGACAAGGCCAATGTGCAGGGCAAGATGGTCTTCCCGGGTCTCGAGGAGCAGGCCGCCAAGTGGGTGCCGAAGCTGCGTTCCATGGGCGCCGACGTCGTCATCGTCTCCGCCCACTCTGGTTCCAGCGGTACCTCGTCCTACGGTGACCAGCTGCCGCACATCGAGAACGCGGCCGGTCTGGTCGCCGAGCAGGTGCCCGGTATCGACGCGATCCTCGTCGGTCACGCGCACACCGAG
The DNA here is from genome assembly GCF_032229325.1 of Streptomyces sp. AM8-1-1. NCBI lineage: Bacteria > Bacillati > Actinomycetota > Actinomycetes > Kitasatosporales > Streptomycetaceae > Streptomyces > Streptomyces sp. AM8-1-1. The sequence goes on along the minus strand of NZ_CP135086.1, from coordinate 6,262,111 downwards.
ATCGCCGAGTACTTCGTGACCAACAAGGAGACCGGCGCGAAGGTCGTGCTCTCCGAACCGCTGAAGTGGGGCCAGCGGCTCACCCTGTTCGACTTCGACCTGGTGTGGAGCAAGGGCCGCTGGACGGTGGAGAAGGTCGGCGCCCAGGTGCTGAACTCGAACACCGTCGAGGAGGACCCGAAGATCACCCGGCTGCTCGGCGACGAGCACAAGAAGGTCGTCGCGTACGTCAACCAGGTCATCGGCACCTCCGTCACCGCGATGACCACGGCCGATGCGCCGTGGAAGGACGAGCCGATCATCGATCTGATCAACCACGTCCAGCAGGAGACGGTGAAGGCGGCGCTGGCCGGCGGCCAGTGGGCGGCGCTGCCGGTGCTCTCGCAGGCGTCCTGCTTCTCGCGGACCGCGGCGATCCCGGCCGGCAACGTGACCATCAAGGACGCCGCGGGGCTGTATCCGTTCGAGAACACGCTGGAGGCGCGGCTGCTCACGGGCGCGCAGCTGAAGGACTATCTGGAGTTCTCGGCGCGGTACTACGTGCAGACGCCGGCGGGTGGCCCGGTGGACACGGCCAAGCTGACGAACGCCGACAACACGCCGGACTACAACTACGACGCGATCTCGGGTCTGACGTACGAGATCGACATCGCGAAGCCGGCGGGCTCGCGGATCGCCGCGCTGTCCTTCGACGGCGAGCCGATCGACCCGGCGGCGCAGTTCGTGCTCGCCGTGAACAACTACCGGGCGAGCGGCGGCGGCAACTTCCCGCATGTGGCGGGCTCCCAGCAGCTGTGGGCGAACTCGGAGGAGATCCGCAACACGATCATCTCCTGGGTGACGGCGAAGGGCACGGTGGACCCGGCGCAGTTCGCGTCGGTGGGCTGGAAGCTGACGCGTGAGGGCACGCCGGTCTTCTGACCGTCCGCGTGTCGGGAGGCGTTCAGTTTCCCTGGGCGAGGGGCGTGAGTTCCATCGCCTGCCCGGGGACCCTGGGCGCCTCCCGGCGTTCCAGGCCGAAGCTGGTGAAGGCCGTACGCCGGGGCATGGGGTAGGGCTCCTTGCCGGTCAGGGAGTTGAGGATGGCGGCGCTGCGCCAGGCGGCGAGGCCGAGATCGGGCGCGCCGACGCCGTGGCTGTGCTTCTCCGCGTTCTGCACATACACCGAGCCGGTCACCGATTCGTCGAGGACGAGCTTGAACTCTCCGTCGACGCGTGGCCGGCCGGAGGCGTCATGGCGGATGTACGGGTCCAGTCCGGCGAGCATCCGGTCGACGGGGCGCTCGCGGTAGCCCGTGGCCAGGATGACGGCGTCGGTGGTGAGGCGGGAGCGGGTGCCCTGCTGCAGGTGTTCCAGATGGAGTTCGATCTTGGTGGTGGCGACCCGGCCCGCGGTGCGGACGCCGACTCCGGGTGTGAGAACAGCGTCGGGCCAGCCGCCGTGCAGGGTCCGGCGGTAGAGCTCCTCGTGGATGGCCGCGACGGTGTCGCCGGCGATGCCCTTGTGGAGCTGCCACTGCTGCGGGACGAGCCGGTCGCGGGTCTGCTCGGGCAGGGCGTGGAAGTAGCGGGTGTAGTCGGGGGTGAAGTGCTCCAGGCCGAGTTTGGAGTACTCCATGGGGGCGAACGCCTCGGTCCTGGCGAGCCAGTGCAGCTTCTCCGCGCCGGCGGGGCGGGCCCGCAGCAGGTCGAGGAAGACCTCGGCGCCCGACTGTCCGGAGCCGATGACCGTGATGTGCTCGGCCTCCAGCAGCCGTTCCCGGTGGTCGAGGTAGTCGGCGGAGTGGATCACGGGGACGGCGGGGGCCTCGGCGAGCGGGCGCAGCGGTTCGGGGACGTACGGTTCGGTGCCGACGCCGAGGACGATGCTGCGGGCGTAGCTGCGGCCGAGTGCCTCCGCCTCGCCGTCGGCGTCGAGCTGGGTGAAGTCGACCTCGAACAGGGCGCGTTCGGGGTTCCAGCGGACGGCGTCGATCTGGTGGCCGAAGTGCAGACCGGGGAGATTGTCGCTGACCCAGCGGCAGTAGGCGTCGTATTCGGCACGCTGGATGTGGAACTTCTCGGCGAAGTAGAAGGGGAACAGCCGCTCGCGGGCGCGCAGATGGTTCAGGAAGCTCCAGGGGCTCGCCGGGTCGGCGAGGGTCACCAGGTCGGCGAGGAAGGGGACCTGGAGGGTGGCGCCCTCGATCAGCAGTCCGGGGTGCCAGCTGAAGGCCGGCCGCTGTTCGTAGAAGGCGGTGGTGAGCCCGCCGTGGACGCCGTCGGCGAGGGCCGCGAGGGACAGGTTGAACGGGCCGATGCCGATGCCGACGAGGTCGAGGGGCTGGGTGTCCCCCCAGGTTCCCTCGGGGGCGTGGGACGGTTCGGGTGCGGGCGTACCGGTCATCGGTGGGTGCTGCCTTCCACGAGTTCGAGCAGTTTTTCCAGGTCGCCGGTTGTGGCGTGCGGGTTCAGGAGCGTGGCTTTGAGCCAGAGGCGGCCGTCGGCGTGGGCGCGGCCGAGCACGGCACGGCCTTCGGTGAGCAGGACACGGCGGATCCGCGCGGTCTGCTCGTCGTCGGCCGCGACGGGCCGGAACAGCACCGTCGAGAGGGCGGGGCGGTCGTGGAGCTCCAGCCCGGGGTGCCGGTCGACGAGGTCCGCGAGCTGACCGGCGGCGGCGCAGACGCGGTCGACGAGCTCGCCGAGTCCGGCGCGGCCGAGGGCTCGGAGCGTGACGGCGACCTTGAGGACGTCGGGCCGCCGTGTCGTGCTGAGCGAACGGCCGAGCAGGTCGGGCAGTCCGGCTTCGGTGTCGTCGTCGGCGTTGAGGTACTCGGTCCGGACGCCGAGCGGGTCGAGACGGGACCGGTCGGGCACCGCGAACACTCCGGCGGCGACGGGCTGCCAGCCGAGTTTGTGCAGGTCGAGGGTGACGGAGTGGGCGCGCTCCAGCCCGGTCAGCAGGCCGCGGTGCCGGTCGCTGAAGAGCAGCGGGCCGCCGTAGGCGGCATCGACGTGGAGTTCGGCGCCGTGGCGCGCGCAGAGGTCGGCGATCTCGGGCAGAGGATCGATTCGCCCGGTGTCGGTGGTGCCCGCGGTGGCGACAACGAGGCAGGGTCCCGGGAGGTCCGTGAGCGCCTCGTCGAGACCGGCGGGGTCGAGCACACCGGATCCGGCGGGGACGGCCACCGGCTCGGGCAGTCCGAGCAGCCAGGCGGCCCGGTGCACGGAGTGGTGGGTGGCGGCGCCGCAGATCACCTGGACCGCGCCGTGCCGCTCGCGGGCGAGGAGCAGCCCGAGCCTGTTGGACTCCGTACCGCCGGTGGTGAACAGGGCGTCGGGCGCGGGCGCCGCGGGATAGACCTCGTGGGCGAGGGCTCGGGCGACGGCGGTCTCCAGCTCCGAGGCGGCGGGTGCCTGGTCCCAGGAGTCCATGGAGGGGTTGAGCGCGGAGGCGGCGAGATCGGCGGCGACGGCGAGGGCGAGGGGCGGTGTGTGCAGATGCGCCGCGCACAGGGGGTCCGCGGGGTCGGCGGCGCCGTGCGTGAGGGCGCGTACGAGGCTGCGCAGCGCCTCCTCGGCACCGGTCCCCTGCTCGGGGAGAACGACCCCGGCCGCCTCGAGCAGCCGCACGGCGACGGGCCCGGGCCCCCCGGGAGGCAGGGGCCCACCGCGGCCGGCCGCGCCGTCGCGCAGGGCGTCGAGCACGACGTCGAGCAGGGGCCGCAGGGCGTCGGGGCCTGTGGTTCCTCCCGCGAGAGGCGGCGTACTCATGGAGGTTCCTTCGGGTGTCGCCGGGCTGGTCACCCCGGGGTGATGAGGGTGCGCACGATGCTCAACGACAGGGACGGGCAAGGGGTATTGGCGCGCGGGGAAGGTGGGCGGGGGGGGCGAGGTGTGTGCGGGGTCCGCGGCGGGGCGCCGGTGGTGTTCGGCGGGCTGACTCGCGCGCCGGGGTGCGGGAGCGGGGGGCGAGGGGTGTGCGGAGTCCGCGCCGGGCCGCCGGTGGTGTTCGACGGGCTGACTCGCGCGCCGGGGTGCGGGAGCGGGGGGGGTCAACCGGCGGTCGGGGCACGGGGGTTCGTGGCGTGCGCCCCCGTGCGAGACAGGCGACCCGGGGCCCGGGACTTCCGGGGCAACGGGGCGTGCTCCCGTGCGTCAGCGCTCATCGGCCGCCCGGACGCGGAGGGTTGCAGGGTGCGGTGGCGCGTGACAGCCGGCATCCGAGGGACGGGATCGTGGTGTGCGCCTGCGCGAGACAGGCCCCCCGGGGGCCGGGGACTCCCGGGGCAGCAGGGCGTGCCCCCGTGCGTCAGCGCTCATCGGCCGCCCGGACGCGGAAGGCTGCAGGGTGCGGTGGCGCGTGACAACCGGCATCCGAGGGACGGGAATCGTGGCGTTCGCCTGCGGGCGCTGGAGGCTTACGGGGCAGCGTGGGCGGCACGCGTGCGTCCACTTGCGGGCAGCGCGCGGGGGCGGCGCCCGGCAGCGGCTCCGCGCATCAACTCGCCACACGCACGGCGACTTCACGGAAGGCCCCACGCGTCAACCGGCGCCCCCGGCGGAGGTGGCGCTCGCGGGTGGCGACGCCACGCGGGAGACGGCGGTCGATCCGCCGGGGTCGCCCCGGCAGCAACGCCGCCGCCAACTCGCCACGAGCACAGCGACTTCACGGAAGGCCCCACTCGACAAATGGCGCCCCAGGTGCGCGCTCGCCGGCGGCGACGCCACGCAGGAGACGGCGTCCAACCGCCGGGTTCGCCGCGGTAGCGGCTTGGCGCATCAACTCGCGCACGAGCACGACGACTTCACCGCAGGCGCCCCACGCAACAACCGCCGCCCCCGGCGGAGGTACGCGCTCGCAGGTGGCGACGCCACGCGGGAGACGGCGGTCGAACCGCCGGCTTCGCCGCGGCAGCAACACCACAGCAACGCGTTCAGCAGCCGGACGTATCGACCGGCGACCAGGTCGCGGGGGCATTCACCGACCAGCGATGCCCGTGTCAACCCGCCCTCGGAGCACGGGGGTTCACCGGCAGCGGGTCCGGCCCGTCACCCCGCGGCCGACACCCGCAGGTCCACCGGGCAGCCCCCTCACGCGACAACCCACGCAGCCCCGGGCATCGAACGTCACCCACAGCACCTACCGCGCACCCGGGCGGCCAACGCGCGACAGTTCACCCGCAGCGGTCCGGCCCGTCACCCCGCGGCCGACACCCGCAGGTCCACCAGGCAGCCCCCTCACGCGACAACCCACGCGGCCCCGGGCATCGAACGTCACCCACAGCACGTACCGCGCACCCGGGCGGCCAACGCGCGAGAGTTCACCGGGCAGCGCCCCCGCGTATCGACCCGCGGCCGGGTCGCGGGGGCGCCCGCAGTGCGCCCCCGCCTGCGTCCCTATCCCTCCTGCACCGACAACGCCCGGCGCAGGTCGTCCAGTTGGTCCGCCAGTTTGCGGCGCAGGGCCGGGATCATGTCCGCGTCGCGCAGACACCGTTCGCCCAGTTCCAGCGTCTGCGTGTCGACGGCGTGCAGCGGGAACGCGTACCGGCCCGCCGCCTCCGCTATGGCCGGGCCGCGGCGGCCTGCGAGCGCCACGGCGTCGTCGAAGTAGCGGGACACGTACTCCCGGACCAGTTCGGCCTGTTCGGGCTGCCAGAAGCCCTGTGCGGTGGCGGTGAACAGGTAGTTGGAGAGCGTGTCGGAGGTGAACAGCCGCTCCCACGCGGCCTCCTTCGCCTCCGGTGTGGGCAGCGCGGCGCGGCAGCGGGCCGCGCCCTCCTGGCCCGTCGCGCTCGGGTCGCGGTCCAGTTCGGCCGCGATCGCGTTCTCGTCGGTCTCGCCGAGGACGGCGAGGCGGTAGAGGATGCGCCAGCGCAGCTCGGGGTCGAGCTCCGGTCCGCCGGGCACGCTGCCGTCGGCGAGCCATTCCTGGATCGTCTCGGGCTGGGCGGCGGCGTCGATGGCGTGGCGTACCGCTGTCAGGCGCAGTCCGGCGTCGCTGCCGTCCTCGGTGCGGCGCAGCAGGTCGCGGCAGATGTTCCTGATGGCGCTGAGCGCCGCCGGGCGCTGGTCCGCGGGAGAGAAGCGGTCGGCGATCTGGCCGGCGGCGAAGGCGAGCACGCCCTGCACCACGGCGAGGTCGGACTCGCGCGGCAGATGGGCGCGGGCGGCCTCCAGATAGGCGGCCGGGGCGAGGTCGCCGTCGCGGACCATGTCGCGGGCCGCGTTCCACACGACGGTGCGGGTCAGCGGGTCCGGGACGGCGGACAGCGAGCGGACGGCGGTGTCCCAGGAGGCCGGGTCGAGGCGCACCTTGGCGTAGCTGGAGTCGCCGTCGTTGAGGACGACGAGGGCCGGGCGCCGGCCGGGCCGGGGGCCGTTCTCGCCGTGGGGGACGTCCAGTTCGAAGCGGTCGCGCAGGACGAGGGCGGAGGCGTCCACGGGGTCGGCGTCGTAGGCGCCGACGGCGATGCGGTGCGGGCGGCTGCCGTCCTGGGCGACGGTGAGCGACCAGGTGCCGTTCGACTCGGTCACGGTCGAGGTGAGGGTGTCGACGCCGGTCGTCCGCAGCCAGGACTCCGCCCAGCCGTGCACGTCGCGGTCGGTGGCCTGGGCGAGGGAGTCGATGAAGTCGGCGAGGGTGGCGTTGCCGAATTTGTGGCGGGTGAAGTGGGTGTTGATGCCGGCGAGAAAGTCCTTCTCGCCCATCCAGGTCACCAGTTGCCGCAGCGCGGACGCGCCCTTGGCGTAGGAGATGCCGTCGAAGTTGAGCATCGCGGACGCGGTGTCGGGGACGGCGTCCGGGTCGGGTGCGACGGGGTGGGTGGAGGGCCGCTGGTCGGCGTCGTAGCCCCAGGACTTGCGGCCGATGCCGAAGTCGACCCAGGTGTCGGTGAAGCGGGTGGCCTCGGTGAGGGTCTGGTAGCCCATGTACTCGGCGAAGGACTCGTTCAGCCAGATGTCGTCCCACCAGCGCAGGGTGACCAGGTCGCCGAACCACATGTGCGCCATCTCGTGGGCGATGACCATGGCGCGGGTCTGCCGCTCGGTGTCGGTGACGGCGGAGCGGTAGACGAACTCGTCGCGGAAGGTGACGAGTCCCGGGTTCTCCATCGCCCCGGCGTTGAACTCGGGCACGAAGGCCTGGTCGTAGGAGTCGAAGGGGTACGGCTCCTCGAACTTCTCGTGGTACCGGTCGTAGCACTGGCGGGTGATCTCGAAGATCTCGTCGGCGTCCGCGTCCAGGTGGGGGGCGAGCGAACGCCGGCAGTGTATGCCGAAGGGCAGTCCCGCGTGCTCGGTCAGGACCGAGTGCCAGGGGCCCGCGGCGACGGCCACGAAGTAGGTGGCGAGCGGCGGGGTGGGGGCGCAGGTCCAGCGTCCGTCGCCGAGGTCGGTGGCGATGGAGTTGCCGAGGACCTTCCAGCCGGCGGGCGCGGTGACAGTGACCTCGAAGACGGCCTTGAGGTCGGGCTGGTCGAAGGCGGGGAAGACGCGCTGGACGTCCTCCATGAACAGCTGGGTGTAGACGTAGGTCTCGCCGTCGGTGGGGTCGGTGAAGCGGTGCATGCCCTCACCGGTGCGGGAGTACCGCATGCTCGCGTCGAGGTGCAGCTCGTGCTCGCCGGCGCTCAGGCCGCGCAGCGCCAGCCGGTTCCCGGTGAGCGTCTCGGGATCGATCGGCTGTCCGTCCAGGGTGACGGAGCGCAGGACGTCCGGCTTGACCTCGACGAAGGTGTCCCCGTCCGCCCGCGCGGTGAAGTGGATGACGGTACGGGAGTCGAAGGTCTCCTCCCCGGTGGTCAGATCGAGGTCGATCGTGTACCGGTGGACGTCGAGGAACTGGGCACGGGTCTGCGCTTCGTCGCGCGTCAGGACGGACATGAGGGCCATGCTGCCTGATGGTCCCGCTCCCGCACACGGGGTATCGGTTGCGCTGAGAGCGCACGCCCCGCGCGGTGCGCCCGCCGCGGGTCGTCTCCGCGGCACGGCGTCGGGGGCAGCGGCGCCCGCCTCGGGTCGTACTCGCCGGCGCGACGCCGGGGGCGGCGCCGCCCGCCTCAGATCATCTGCGCGGCGCGACGTCCGGATCGGCGGCGATCGTCTCGTGGTGGCGGATCACCTCGGCGATGATGAAGTTCAGCAGCTTCTCGGCGAACGCGGGGTCCAGTCTGGCGCTCTCCGCGAGCTGGCGCAGCCGCTCGATCTGGCGGGCCTCGCGGTCCGGGTCGGCGGGCGGCAGATGGTGCTGGGCCTTGAGCCGGCCCACCTGCTGGGTGCACTTGAAGCGTTCGGCGAGCATGTGGACGACGGCCGCGTCGATGTTGTCGATGCTCTCGCGCAGGCGGTTCAGCTCGGCCCGCACGTTCTCGTCGATGTCCCTGGTGGTCATGGTCAGCGAGCTTACGACGATCACGTGGAGATCGTCGGGGGGTGTTCGGGGTCCGGGATGCGGTTGCTCCAGCCGCCGGGAACGGCGCGTCCCTGCTGGGCGCGGAAGCGGACGGGCGCGGTTCCGACACGGCGGGTGAAGAGCCGGGAGAAGTAGGCCGGGTCCTCGTAGCCGACGCGGCGGGCGACGGCGGCGACGGGGAGTTCGGTCGCCACGAGCAGTTCCTTGGCCCGGCCGAGCCGGATGCCGAGGAGGTAGTCCTTGGGGCTGCATCCGGCGCCCCGGCGCACGGCGGCGCGCAGTTCCGCGGGGGTCATGCCGTGGCGGGCCGCGTGCTCGGCGACCGACAGCGGCTGGAAGGCGTCGCGGGCGAGCGCGCCGAGTACGGGGTCGCCCTCGGCGTTGGTGTCGGCGCGGGCGCGGCGCAGGGCGACGAGGAGTTCGTGCACGGCGGCGCCGGTCTCGACCTCCAGGAGCGGATTGCCGCGGCGGGCGGCCCGGGCGATGCGCCCCACGGCGGCGCGCGGGGCCGCGGTGTCGGAGAGTGGGACGACCGGCCGGTGGGGCTCGATGTAGCCGAGTTCGGTGTAGGTGTCGGTGGCGGGTCCGGAGAAGTCGACGAAGCTCTCGTCCCAGCCGCCCGCCGGGTCGGGGCCGTAGTGGTGGGGCACTCCGGGTGTGAGCCAGAGCAGGGCGGGCGCGGTGACGGCGGTGCGCTGTCCGTCCGGTTCGCGGAACCAGCCGCTGCCCGCGCTGATCACGACGGCGACATGGTGGTCCAGGGTGCGGGGCCCGACGGTGGGCAGCAGGCCGTGCTGGAGTCCGACGCCGAGGCAGACCAGGCCGAGCCGCTGGTGCACGGGACCGGGGGTGAAATAGCGCATCCAGGTGTGGTACATCCGCTTTCGTCCCTCTCCCCGGCCGCGATCAGCCTGCGCGTGCGTCCAAACAGCGCCGATCTTTGTCCATGGATTCCTCCGCCGCCAGGGGGCGATGGTGAGCGAGGCGGGGGACACGGGCGAGGGGTGGGACGTGACGGAGTTCACGGTCGGTGACGAGGATTTTCTGCTGGACGGGCGGCCGGTGCGGCTGCTGTCGGGTGCGCTGCACTACTTCCGGGTGCACGAGGGGCACTGGGACCACCGGCTGGCGATGCTGCGGGCGATGGGCCTCAACTGTGTGGAGACGTACGTCCCGTGGAATCTCCACGAGCCGGCGCCGGGCCACTACGCCGACCCGGAGGCGCTGGGGCGGTTCCTGGACGCGGCGCGCCGGGCGGGGCTGTGGGCGATCGTGCGGCCGGGGCCGTACATCTGCGCCGAGTGGGAGAACGGCGGGCTGCCGCACTGGCTGACGGGCCGCCTCGGCCGGCGGGTGCGCACCGACGACGCCGAGTATCTGGGGCATGTGGAGCGCTGGTTCACCCGGCTGCTCCCGCAGGTCGTGGCGCGGCAGGCGGACCGCGGCGGACCGGTGATCATGGTGCAGGCCGAGAACGAGTACGGCAGTTACGGCACCGACGGCAGCTATCTGCGCCATCTCGTGGATCTGCTCGGGGGCTGCGGGGTGACCGTGCCGCTGTTCACGTCGGACGGGCCCGAGGATCACATGCTCACCGGCGGCTCGGTGCCGGGCGTGCTCGCGACGGTGAACTTCGGGTCGGGGGCCCGTGAGGCCTTCGCGACACTGCGCCGTCACCGTCCCGGCGGCCCGCTGATGTGCATGGAGTTCTGGTGCGGCTGGTTCGACCACTGGGGCAAGGACCACTCGGTACGCGATCCGGCGGATGCGGCCGGGGCGCTGCGGGAGATCCTGGACGCGGGTGCTTCGGTCAATGTGTACATGGCGCACGGCGGTACGAGCTTCGCCGGCTGGGCGGGGGCGAACCGCTCGGGCGAGCTCCAGGACCAGGAGCTCGAACCGACCGTGACCTCCTACGACTACGACGCACCGATCGACGAGACGGGCCGTCCCACGGAGAAGTTCTGGCGCTTCCGCGAGGTCCTGGAGCCGTACGGGGACGGGCCGTTGCCCGATCTGCCGGCGGAGTCCGTCGTGCTGGGCGCCCCGGTGGGGGTGGAGTTCGACGGCTGGGCGCCGCTCGGTGACGTCCTGGAGGTGCTCGGCGACGAGGAGACCGAGGGCCCGGTGCCGCCCACCTTCGAGGAACTGGGCGTGGACCGCGGCCTGGTCCGCTACCGGGTACGGATTCCGGGGCCCCGCCGGCCGTATCCGCTGCGTGTGTACGGGCTGCGCGACCGGGCCGTCGTGTACGTCGACGGGGCCCGGGCGGGGGTGCTCGGCGGGGAGAACGAGGCGCTGGCGGAGCCGGTGGCGGGGCCCGCGGACGTGGAGCTGTGGGTGGAGTCGCTGGGGCGGGTCAACTACGGGCCGCGGACGGGCGAGCCGAAGGGGATCACCGGCGGGGTGCTGCACGAGCGCCAGTATCTGCACGGGGTGCGGGCCGGTGCGCTGCGACTGGACGCGTTCGGTGCCGCGGCGGTCGCGAAGGTGCCGTTCCGGGCGGCCGATGCGGGTGCCGCGGGTCTGTACCGCGGTTCGGCCGTCGTCGAGCACGCCGGTGACGCACGCCTGGAACTCCCCGGCTGGACACGGGGGTTCGTCTGGGTGAACGGCTTCTGCCTCGGCCGCTACTGGGCCGTGGGACCGCAGCGCTCGCTCTTCGTCCCCGGCCCGGTGCTGCGGGCGGGGACGAACGAGGTGTGGGTGCTGGAGCTGGAGGGGGCGGGAGCGCCGGCCGGGGTGTTCAGCCCGGTGTGACGCCCCCGTCGGTGATGCGGTCGAGAACGTCCCGGTAGACGGAGCGCTTGTCGGGGCGTGCGTGGTCCAGAGCGTGCCGCAGGGCGGAGGCGGCGGGTGTGCCCCACAGGGCGAGCCCGTCGGCGGCCGCCGTGCGGACGACGGGGTGCGGGTGTTCGAGCAGTCCGGTCACCACCGGGATCGCTGGCGTCCAGCGCGCATGGCACACCGCTCGGACCGCCATGCGCCGTACGTCCGGCTGCGGGTCGTGCAGCAGCACCGACGCATGGCCGAGATGGGTCTCGCGGTCGAAGACCGCCCGCGAGGTCCGGTAGGCCTGGAGACGGACCTTGGTCCGCGGGTGCTCCAGCAGTGCGCCGATCGCCTCCCGCAGTCCGCGGTCCTCCTCGGCGGCTCGGCCGGTGTGTTCCGCGGAGGCCGGGCCTTCGTGTTCCTCGATCAGCCGCAGGAGGGCCCGGCGTATCTCGTCCGGGGAACCGGTATGCGCGAGGGCGGGCAGTTCGGTGCGGGCGGCGGGCCGCCGGGGCCGCGTCGTCGCGGGGCGTTCGCGAAGCGCCGCGAGCGCTGCGGCGTCGTCGTGTGGGGCGTCCGGGCCGCGCAGCGGGCCGTCCACCAGGCGGAGTTCATCGGCGAGATCGGCACGCCCTTCCGAGCGCAGCCGGGCGTCGAGGCGGGTCAGTGCGGGGGTGCGGAGCAGGGGCCGCCCCGCGAGCAGGTCCAGGTATCCCCAGGCGCCGGCGGCGAGCCGGTCGTCGAGGTGGCCGGCGAGGACGTCGGCGGGGACCCTGCGCAGGGCCCGTGCCGCCTGGGGACGGATCGCGGCCGGGCCGTGCTCCCACCACCCGAGGAGCAGGGGCAGCAGGGCCGTCGGATCGTCCGGGTCGAGCAGCAGCGCCATGGCCACCGCCCGGTCGGGCAGGATGCCCTCCGCGCTCAACTCGGCCGCGTCGAGGGCCCGCAGGGAGCCGGGGCCGGGCGGCATGGTCACCCGGCCCCGGAGGTACGCACGCAGGACGTCGAGCCGGACGCCGGGCTCCGGCCAGTCCACCAGTGCCCGGGCGGCGGCGTCCCGGCGGTCGGCCTCGGGCGCGTCCAGCAGGGCCAGCAGGCGCCGCCGCAGGGCCGCCGAACGCGGCTGGTCGAGATCGTCGCCGTGCACGGTCCGCGCGTCGGGCGCGGGTGCCGCGGCCGATTCGGCGATGGTCCACGGCGGGGCGCCGAGGGGCTGGAGTTCGGTCATCCGGTCGACGAGTGCGGCCCGGACCTCGGGTACGGCGCCGGCGTGGGCACCGATCAACGCGGCCAGCAGCTCCCGCGAGCAGGGGGCGTGCGGGGAGCGGCGGAACTCCTCCAGGGCGTCCGACGTCTGCACGGCGGCGTCCAGTGCGGCCGGCCAGGCCGGGTTCGCGGCCTGCTCGGTGGGCGCCGGGACGGCGAACGCCTCGCGCAGTACGGCGGTTTCGGCTTCCCAGGGGTCGCCGCCGAGCCGGGCCGCGGCCAGCGCCGAGTCGAGGTCACCGCGCACGAGTACCGCTCCGCAGCGGCGCAGCAACGCGAGGGTGACGCGGCCGGCGCCGGGTGCCGGGGGCAGGGCGCGTACGGCGGCGGCCACCACCGGCCGCTTGACCGCGGGCAGTTCGGGCGCGACGGCGTCGAGTACGGCGAGAAGGCCGGCCCGGTCGGCATCGGACGCATGGGTGAGCTGGTCCAGGACGACGTCGGCGGACCGGGCGAAGGCCGCCAGTTCGACGGGCGTCCACGGCGCGGGGCACAGGCTCAGGGTGAGTCGCAGGATCCGGCCGCGGACCGCCGGGCGGGGCATGGACGCGGCCAGCCGCAGCCAGTCGCCGAGCAGGGGCCGCAGCTCGCGCAACCGGTCGAGGGGCGGCATTTCCTGGCGTTCGGCGATCCGCAGGGCGATCGCGGGGTCCCAGCCCCCGGTCAGCAGGGAGGCGATCTCGGTGTCCGTCGCCTCCTCAAGTCCGGGCCGGCGGCCGGGGGCGACGACACCGTGACGGGCGGCCGCTCCCGCGATCTCGGCGAGCGTCCCGGAGGCGAGGCGGACGCGGCCGGTCACGGCCAGGGCGAGCAGCACCGGGGCCGCCGGTGAGCGCTGGGTGTCCAGGGCGAGGAGCGAGCGAGCGGGCAGGACGCCTTCGAGGCCGGCCAGCAGCAGTTCGCGGGTGCGGCCGTCGTCCTCGCGTTCCGCCGCGGCGATCAGCGTCGCCGCGTACGCGTCGCCGAGGACGGCGCGCAGCGCCTCGGTCAGGGACGCGCGCAGGCCGGGGTTGTCGTGACGGCCCAGCCACAGGAGCAGCTTCGGCACCGCCTCGGGGCCGCCGGCACGGACCAGGACCTCGGCGGCCGTCTTCTTGATGTTCATGGTGGGACGGTCGAGACAGGCGGCGATCGCACCCGCCGCCCAGCGTGCCCCGGCCTGTCCGAGGGCCAGCAGTGCCTGCCGTACGGTCTGGATGTCCTCGGCGGCGGTCAGCGGGATCAGCGTCGCCGACAGGGCGCGGGCGTCGGTGCCGGAGGTGTCGCGGGCGAGCAGGGCGATCACGTGCTTGCGTATGTGCCGGTCGCGGTGGCGCAGCAGGCGGTGCACCTGGGGGCGGGTGTGGGCGTGAGGCGTCCGGAGGAGGACGTCGAGCAGGACGGTCCGCTCAATGTCGGACAGGCCCGGCCGCTCCAGCAGTTCCAGGGCCAGGGTCGCGACGAGCGCGTCACCGGCCTCCCGGGGACCGGCCGCGTCGAGCAGGCACACCGGGCGGATCCTGCCCCGGCTGTGCAGCCGGCCGCCCAGGGCGTGCAGGGAGTCCAAGGCCTCCTGGGGGACGGCGGGTTCGCCGCCCGGCCGGCCGTCGTGCCGGGTGCCGTCGTACCGGGGTTCGGCGGACCGGGGTTCGGCAGGCGGGGGGACGTCGTGCCGGGCGTCGGCGGTCGGCTGGGGGGAGGCGGGCTCTCGGCCGTCCGGGTCCCGGCCGTCCGGGTCCCGCGTGTCCGCCACCTCGGCGACGATGCGCAGCAGCAGGTCCGCGAGGACGGGCAGGGTCGCGGCGTTGCCGTTGGCCGCCAGCCGGCACAGCGCCGTCACCGGCCGCGCGGGGTCGAGATGCGAGCTGAGGAGCGCCAGTTCGCGGTCGTCGGGGCCGCCGAGGTCGGCCGCGACGCGGGCGGGCAGATCGGTGGGATCGAGCCGGCCGAGGATCCGGGTCCGCAGCTCCGGGTCCTCGTTGAGCAGCCACAGCACCTCCAGGGCGTGGTGCCGTACGGCGCGGAGATGAGGCACGACGGCAGCCGCGTCCCCGTCACCCTGGGAGCCCGCCGCCGGGTTCGCCGCCGGGTTCGCCGAGCCCGACGCCGACGCCAACTCCTCCTTCCCCAGACCGATTCCCTGAGCGAGTACCTCAACCGTCCGCCGGCCGCCGATGGCCTCCAGCGTGCGCAGGGCGGCCGCGGGCGCGGAGGGCAGGAGCCGAAGCACCGTCTCCTCCGCGTCCGTGTACCGCAGTGCGCGGATCGCGCCGAGGAACGGCTCCGGCCTCGCGGCGAGCGGCAGCAGGCGGGTGACGGCCTCACCGACCGGCAGGTCCCCCGCCCCCTGGGCGGCCAGCGCGACCAGCAGATCGAGCCGCCGCGGGCTCCGGTCGTCGGGCGCGGTCTCCGTCAGTTCCCGGAGCACCGCCCGCCGGCAGGTGAAGAGGACCGTCGCGACCTCGTCCGCCGGAATCGAGTGGTCGGTGAGCGCGAGAGCGACGACGGCGGGGACGTCCTCGTCCTGCGCGAAGTGTCCGCGCCGGTGCAGTCCGCTCAGACAGGTCAGGACCGGCCTCCCGAGAAGCAGCGGGTCCGTCCCGGCGAGGGCCGTCAGCGCGCCGATGTCGTCGCGTTCCGCCAGGTCTCCGAGGAGTTCCACACTCCGTTGCCGCAGCGCGGGCGGCAGCCCTGTGTCCTCGGCGACCTGTCGCAGCAGGTCCGCGTGCCCGTGGCGGGCCGCTGCGGCGAGCGCCGCGGCGGCAGCCTCGGGCCGGGCCGCGGACGAAAGGGGGGTGAGGAACGGCGTCAGGCGCGGCAGCGGGAACGGTTCGAGCGCCGCCCACGGCTCGGCGAGTTCGCTCAGCGCTCCGGCCACGACGCCGTCGCCGGCGGCGCCGAGCAGGGCGGACAGGCGGGCGCGCACCAGCGACGGCCTGAGCAGTCCGGCGTGCAGCCCTTCACGGAGCAGACGCAGCGCCTCCCCCTGCACCACGGGGTCGTCGGTGTCCGCCAGTTCGGTGACCAGCCGCTCGGGCCCCGGGGCGTCGAGGGCACGTGTCTCCCGCAGGGCCTGGTACAGCAGCTCGTCCCGCGGCTGCGTGCGTACGGCCTCCGGACGGTGCAGCAGTTCGGCCCGCAGCCAGGCGATCCGCACCGGCATCGGCAGTTCCGCCGTCCGCCAGGCGGGCCACCTCCGCGCGGGGCCATGCTGTGCGAGTCGTCCGTACAGTTCCGCCTGTACGAGCGCCGCTTCCGGTGGGGCCGCCACGTCAGGCGGCAGCAGCCCCGCGAGTTCGGCTCCCTCCGCCCCCTCGTCCCACCGGGCCGAGGTCACCCGCTCCCGCAACAGCACCAGGCCCAGGTGGCTGGTGTGCGGGTCGGGGTGCCCGATGAGCCGGGCGAGGTCGGACGGCGCGCACACCAGTGGGTCGGTGTGGCGGGCCGCCTCGCTCTCGCCCCGGCTCGGGGCCTGCCGGGGCGCTTCGTCCGCCGGAGTCGTCATGGTCGGATCGTAGGCGCGGCAGTCACCGCCCCACCAACGGGATTCACGGCGCCCCGGGTCCCGCCTCCCGTACCTCGAAGGTGTCGAGGACGAATTCCGCCGTGCCGTCGTCACCGACCTTCCGCAGGCCCACCCAGGTCTCGCCCGCGTCGTCGGGAGCGGTGAACTCGTACGCGAAGGACACCGGGTCCGTCGCCACCTGCAGCGGCACGCGCGTGAGTTCGCGGTCGTCGGCGCCCGTGACCCAGGCGTACTGGCCCGCCTTCTCGTTCTCGTAGCGGAACGAGACACGGTAGCGGGTCCCCGGCCGGAACCGGACGGTGTGCTGCACGGTCCGGTAGACGAGACCGCCGTTCTCGCCGCGGGACTTGAGCGACTCCGTCCCGTCCACCACGTCGTCGATCGCCTTGCCGTTCCAGCCGCGCTGGGTGAACGGCGCGTGCCGCTGGGCGATATGGGTCCGCGGGTCGGTCGCACCGCCCGCGTCGCCCTTCACGAACACGCCCCACCCCTGCGGCACGTCCTGGAAGTCCTCGTACGCGACGGTGTCGGGCTTCGCCGTCCGGCGCGCGGCGACGACGCGGACGTTGTCGAAGCGGACCCGCGGTGCGCCCGCATCGGCTCGCAGTGTGAGGATGACCGGCCCGCCGCCCTGGGGGACGGTGAAGTGGGTGAACATCCGCTGGAAGCGGGTGCCGTGCTTGCGGTCGGCGGCGACATGGTTGCCGGCGGTCGAGATGTCCGTCCAGTTGGCGGCGGTGACGCCGTCGGCGGTGCGGACCTCCAGGCTCGCCCTGCGCCGCTCCCCCGCCCGCTCGCCCACCTCGACCTGCACGGAGGCGGCGTACGTCCCGGGCGCGAGCCGTGCGAGCCGCTGCCCGGCGCAGGCGGCCGCACCCGCGCCGATGACCAGTTCGTGGTCGCCGAGCGGGCTGAGGACGACGGAGGCGGGGCCCTCCACCGTCCAGCCGTCGAGGGTGCCGGCGTGGAAGCCGGGGTCGTGCACGGGTGTCGCCTCGCCCCAGCCCGGGTCGCCGCCGGCCCTCACCCGTGTGCGGTGGACGACGTACGGCTGCCCGGCCTCGGCGTCGAGGGTGATGCGGCCGGAGCGTACGGGCAGTTCGGCGGCGTGCACCCGGCCTTGGTCGGTGAGCCGGTAGAGCTGGACCCGCGCGGCGCCGGACCAGCCGCGCGGCAGCCGCCAACTGGTGGTGCCACCTTGGGGGTTGTAGTGGTAGAGCTTCGCGGGATCGGTGGCCCGGCGCGGCTCCCAGGGCAGCAGATAGGTGCCGCCGTCGTAGACCACGCGGCCGTCGGTGACGATGCGGCGCGTGCCGCCCTCGTCGGAGACGGTGCTCGGCCCGAAGAAGGTGATCTCGTGGTCGGTCCAGCGCTTGATCGGGTGGGCCTGGAGATACTTGGCGGGCAGGGACTCGGTCCAGATCAGCTCGTAGAAGACGTTCCAGTCCGTCTTGCCCACCCAGCCCTCGAAGTTGCCGGTGCGCGGAATGCCCAGCAGGGTGGGCCACTTGTCGGCGAAGACGTCCTTCTGGTGGTTGCGGATGAAGCGGATGAGCCGTGAGTTGACGCCGCGCGAGGTGTCGGGGCCGTAGTCGGTCTCGGTCGCCCAGTGCGACCAGAGCGCCGAGCGCTCCAGGCCGTGGCCCCATTCGGTGGTGACGAGCCAGCCCTGTGCGCGCAGCGCACGCTGAAGCCGGTCGGAGGTCCAGCCGGACTCGCGGAAGACGTCGATGTAGAGCGTGGTGAGGGCGGGGTCGGTCTCGGCCCGCAGATCGGCGAAGCGGCGGACAATGTCGCCGGAGACCAGATCCCGCCGCTGGTCGATGCGGTACGACTGGTCGAGCCAGTCCCACTGTTCGTTCGTCTTGTCGACCAGGGTCTCGGAGAAGGCGTTCGCGACGGGGTAGGACTCGGTGGCGTTGACGTGCACGCCGAAGTCGCTGTTCCACTTCCTGCCCTGACGCACCAGGGTGTTGAGGTCGGCGAGTCCGCCGGCGCGCCGGTTGTGGTTGCCGGCGTAGTCGGGGTGGGCCGAGTCGTGGCCCTCCGACTGGTAGCCCTTCAGCAGCGTGTACTGGCGCAGTCCGTCCGTCGCCAGCGAGATGCGCTTGACGTGGTCGAGAGTGGCCAGAAACGGATTGGTCGCCTGCGAGGCGAAGTTGAAGGGGATGTGCGGGACGACCCGCAGATGCTGCTCGTCGGCGCCGAGCGGGTCGATCATGATGTCGCGGAAGGCGATGGCGGCGTCCTGCCAGTCGACGACGCCGTCCCCGTTGCGGTCGCCGGTGATCACGACGGTGGCGTACGGGAGGGGTTCCACCGCGTCGAGGGGTGCGGTGGCCGCGCGGTGGGTCCACTGCCCGGGGACGAGGTGCGCGGTGACCAGCCCGTCGGTGACGGTCGTCTGCCGCCAGAGCCGGCCGTTGTCCCAGGTGGCGCCGGGAGTGGCGGCGGGGTTGTCGTAGACGGTGTTGGTCTCCACGGCGCCGCCGAGCCTGTCGTGCGCGACGACGGCGTAGGCGCAGCCCGTCGGGCTCGCCTCGGCGGGCGTCTGCGGGGTGAGGGTGACGAGCGTGTCGCCGCTGCCGGCCTTGTCCAGCGCGATACGGGCGGCGTACAGCGTCGCGCCGGGCTGGTCGCTGCGTACGGCGAGGAGCGCGAGTCCGGGGATCTCCAGGGTGCCGACGCGCAGCGCCTCGGTGTCGGCGATGCGGGTGACCCGCCAGTCGACCGTGCGTCCGTCGACCCGGATCTCGACGTCGATCTCGGTGACCGCGCGCTTCTCGGTGGACCGGTCGCCGCCGGTGGGGCCGAAGGCGAGGGTGTACGCGATCCGGTCGCGGCGGACCTGTGCGGTGACCTGCGGCGTACGGGCCACGGAGTCGATCAGCACCGAGGTGACGCTCCGCTGCTGCCCGTACAGCTTGGCGCCGGTGCCGCGGTCGGTGTACGACACGATCCGCGGGAAGCCGCGGTCGACGAGGACGTCGAGGTCGCGCGAGCGCAGGACGGTCTCGGGGGCGGCGGACCCGTCGGCTGCGGCGAGCGCGGTTCCCGGGCCCGCGACGGCCGCACCGACGCCGGCCAGGGCGGTGGCGGCCACGACGGTTCTGCGGCTGGGCCCGCGGTCTTGTGCGTCCACGCTCGTTCCTCCTCGTGACGGGTGCTGCGTGCACGTCAATCTGCGCCGGGAGGGAGGAACGCGCCCATGGACAAAGCAGGGGCAGGTGTTGGACTAAAGCGTCCGGCACCTGCCCCTGCTTCACGGGACTTCAGTGGCCGGCCGGGCCCGTGGCGGACCCGGCCGGACCTGCTCGGTTGCTACAGCGTGGCGGCCGCGGACTTGATGGCGGCAGCGAAGGTGGACACCTCGGTGTAGACACCGGGGTAGTTGGGCCGTGCGCAGCCCTCGCCCCAGCTCACGATGCCGACCTGGATCCAGGCGTTGTTGTTGTCCTTGCGGAACATCGGGCCACCGGAGTCGCCCTGGCAGGTGTCGACGCCGCCCTGCGGGAGTCCGGCGCAGATCTCCTCACCGGCGACGAGGCTCGGGTAGGACTGCTTGCAGGAGGCGTCCGAGACGAACGGCACCTGCGCCTTGAGCAGGTAGCGCTGCTGGGCGCCGCCCTCACGGGCCGCACCCCAGCCGGCGACCGTGAAGGTGCCGTTGTTGTACGCCGTCGTGTCGGCGATCTTCAGTGTGGGGAGATTGATCGGCTTGGCCAGCTTGATCAGCGCCCAGTCCTTGCCCGTGCCGTTGTAGCCGGGGGCCTGGAGGACCTTGGTGGACTTGACCTTGATGGCGCTGGCGCTCTGCAGATCCACGACGCCGGCGGTGGCGGTGATGCTGGTGTTGTTGCCGGAGCCGGAGACACAGTGCGCGGCCGTGAGGACGATCTGCTGGGTGTACAGAGCGCCGCCACAGCCCATGGAGAGCCGGACCATGAAGGGGAACTCGCCCTGGGCGGCGCGGGTACCGCCGACGACGGGCGGCTGCGCGGCCGAGGCCGAGGAGGGCTGCAGGCTGACAGCGGCCAGCACGACAGCGCCGGCGGCGGCGCATCTCTTGACCATGCGGAGAAGCTGCTTCAACGGACTGCCTTTCGTGGGGGGTTCAGACTTACGCCGGCACCGGATCCAGGCAGCCGCGGCACGCAACTGACATGGGCCCGACAAGACGTGATCCGGATTATGGGGAGTGTGTCAGGTGCGCCACAAGGAGCAGTTTTCAGCCACGCCACCAGCGCGGATTCACCGCCCGTTCCCCGTAGAGTTGATCCCGGCCGACCATCGTGCATGGGGGGTACGGGACGTGGTGGCGAAGGACAGCGAGGTCGTACACGGCTATCCGCACCTGGACACCGTGCGGGCGGCGATCACCGCCCTGCACCGACGGCTCTCGTCCGAGGGCGTGCTCTCCTACGCCCCGAGCGTCCTGCCGGCCGACGTGGCCTTCGCCGATCAGGACGACCTCCATCTGGGCGCCCAGCGTGTCGCCCGGGCCCTGGTGCATCACTTCCGGCTGCCGGACGCGCGGATGATCGTCAGCTTCCGCGAGATGACCCACGCCGCGAGCGTCGAACTGACGGCCGGACCCGAATACTTCATCGAGCTCAACGACCGGTTCCGTACGCACCGCCGGGACATCGGCGCGGCCCTCGCCCACGAGATCATGCATGTCCTGCTCCACCGGCTCGGTCTCTCCTTCCCCGGCACTCGTGACAACGAGATCCTCACCGACACCGCCACCACCTATCTCGGTGCGGGCTGGCTGCTGCTCGACGCGTTCCGCGAGGACAGCGTTTCCAGTCAGAAACTCGGGTACCTCACACCCGAGGAGTTCGGCTATGTCCTCGCCAAGCGGTCACTCGTCTTCGACGAGGACCCCTCACCGTGGTTCACCAGCCCGCAGGGCTATACGGCATATACCAAGGGGAAGGCGCAGGCGCTGCGCGACGCGCAGCAGCCGCCGCTGACCACCGCCGGATGGACGGGCCGCCACCGCTATGCCAAGGACCGGCGGTATGCGCGTGAGCACGCCGGAGCGACTCCGCACCCGGAGTCCGGCGCGACGGGGTACGCCTTCGAGCAGGGCCCCGAGGGCCTGCGTGTCTCGTTCTCGTGTCCCACCTGCCACCAGCGCATCCGGATCGCCGTGCGCGGCCGGGTGCGCGCCCGGTGCGGTCTGTGCCGGACGATTCTGGAATGCGACACCTGAACGGTTCTCCGTAGGCTCGAGGGATGACGTACGAGCCGGAAGCATCCGTCCAGCAGCTCTTCGACGCCGTGTGGGAGGGCGCGGAGGACGCCGTCGTACGGCTGCTGCGGGCGGGAGTTCCCGCCGACGCGACCGACGAGGACGGACAGACACCGCTGTACCGGGCGGCCGTGAGCGACGAGTTGGGCATCGTACGGCTGCTGCTGGCGGCCGGCGCCGAACCCGAGCGGCTGAGCGGACACGAGGGCGGGGACCTGCCGCTGTGCGGAGCCGCGGTCGGCGGTCACACGGACGTGGTGCTGGCACTGATCGCCGCCGGAGCCCGGCCGGACACCGCGGAGGCCTTCGGCTTCACCGCCATGACCTGGGCCGTGCAGCTGGGGCACGCGGCGACGGTCGAGGCGCTGCTCGACCACGGCGCCGACCCCGATCTGCCGTCGCCGGGGGGCGAACCCCCGCTGGTCCTGGCCGCGCGCCGGGGCTCGCCCCGTACCGTCAGGGCGCTGCTGCGGCACGGTGCCGGCGCACGGCAGGCGGCACTCGACGAGGCCCGCGCCTGGCTGGCGCGTGATGTCGAGAAGGAGCTGCGCGCCGGGCTGCTGGAGGCGTACGGCGACGGGGCGCAGACGGTCGCGCGCCGCGTCGAGGAGGACGGCGGCGTGACGGTCGTGGTCGAGGTGCTGCGCGAGGGGAAGCCGGTCGCGGGCAACGAGCAGCAGACCGGACATGCGGCGATCGCGACCCTCCTGGAGGAGGACCTGGGCATCCAGACGCCGTACGCGACGCTGGCCGAGCGCGCGCTGCGCTGCGGGGACCGGGACCAGGACGACTGGGTGGAGGCGGTGCTGGCGCTGTGGAGGCGCGGCGACGAGGAGACCTTCCAGGCGGCGGCCGCGTGGTGCGCGAGCGACGACCCGATGCGGCAGGCGTTCGCCGCGGAGGTGCTGGCACAGCTGGGCCCGGCGGGCCCGGAGCCGGACGCGGGTGCGCATACACGTGCGGGTGCGGGTGGGCATACGGATGCGGGCGCGGGCGCTGCCGCGGGGACGGCCGGCACCGCGGCGCACCGTCCCTTCGCCGCACGCGCCCTGCCGCTGTTGCGCGAACTGGCCCGCGAGGCACGGGACGAGGAGCTGATCCGGGCCGCCGTCCTCGGGCTCGGCCACCACGGGGATCCGGCCGCCCTGCCGGAGATCCTGCGCCACGCGGGACACCCGGACGCGGCCGTGCGCCACGACGTGGCGCTCTCGCTGTTCGGCCTGGTGCCGGACGGTCACCGGGAGGGCACCGAGGCGCTGATCGCCCTCAGCCGTGACACGGACGACCGGGTCAGGGACTGGGCGACCACCGCGCTGGCGCACCTCGGCGGCGACACGGCCGAGATCCGCGAGACGCTGGCGGCCCGGCTGGAGGACCCCGACCCGGACACCGCGGCGGAGGCCGCACAGGGGCTGGCGAGGCGTCAGGACCCGCGGGCGGTCCCGGTACTGGCACGGATACTGGCGGACGGGGACCCGGACGGCTATGCGCACGAAGCCGCGGCGGAGGCGGTGCAGCTGATCCAGGACGAGACGGTCAGGCGCCGACTGGAGGGCACGGTCCCGCGCGTGCGCTGACGCACGAGGTCACAGCAGCCGGCATGGGAGAGACGACCCCTGACGCAGAAGGCCGAGCGCCGGACGGGAGTCCCACGGACGGTCCCGCGTGCGCTGACGCACGACGTCACAGCAGCCGTAGCACTCCGGGCGCGCGCTCCTCGATGATGCCGACCAGTTCGTCGAAGACGGTCGGCCCCTCGCCTGCTCGGGAGCGCTCCAGTTCCTGCGCGACGGCCGCCTTGTTCGACGGATGGCACCGGGCGAGCCGCAGCTCCAGCTGACGTACCGTCTCCGGGTACCCGAGGGCCCGGCGGGAACTCTCGTGGTCGCGCCATTCGATGCGGTAGTCGCCGTCGTCGGGCGTGCCCATCCCGCCGCTGAGGCAGTCGGCGAAGGCGTCGAGGTTGCGGCCGAAGTACCCGTCCGGCCCGTTCACGGCCTCGCCGATCACCCGCCAGAAGCTGTCCAGGCCGGTGACCTCCGCCCCGTCGATCACATAGGTCTTGGTCACGGGGCGGAGGATAGCCGGTCAGCAGCCGTGGTCGACGAGGTCGAACGAGGCGTAGTGGTCAGCGGTGTAGTAGTCCTCCTGCGACGCCTCGCCCGTGACGATGCGGCGTGCGCCGCGGTCGGAGGAGCCCGGCGTCTTGACGGTGTACTCGTGGTAGTAGCCGGTCGAGTGCGACGGCAGGATGCCTTCCCGGTTCTGGAAGACCGTGCCGTCCTGCGGGTAGGGGAACGGCCCGCCCGCGTCGATGAGTTCGAGCGTGTCGTGGGCCTGGGGCGGAAGGTCGGAGTAGCAGATGTCACCGACCGCGGCGGCTGCTGTGGGGGCAGCCGTGAGGGTGGGGGTGTAGGTGGTGGCCGTGGCCTGCCCGCCGATGAGGAGGGTCGAGGCGAGAGCGGCGGCTGCGCCGAGCGTGGCGATTCGTGGGGGGATTCGCATGTCGGCCATCATGACGCGCGTAGACATGCACGCGTCAAGGCGAACTCCTCGGTGTTTTCTGCGAATTAACCTGGGTGGATTCGTGGACACGAAGGTGTGGGGAGGGTCTGCGAACCGGTCATCGGGCGCCGTGGACGGGCTGCGGAATCTCGGCGTCCGCCAGCAGTTTCCGTACCGCGTCGCCCGCCTCCGACGGCTGCCAGCGGCCCCCCTTGTCGGCCGTCGGACCCGGCCGCCAGCCCTCCATCACGGTGATCCTTCCGGCTTCCGCCTCGAAGACCCGGCCGGTGACCCCCTCGGCGGCGGCCGAACCCAGCCAGACGACGAGGGGTGACACGTCCTCGGGCAGCGCGGTGAGGCCGGCGAACGTCTCCTCGGTCATCCTGGTGCGGGCCGCCGGGGCGATGGCGTTGACCTGGACCCCGTACCGGCCCAGCTCGGCCGCCGCGACCAGCGTCAGAGCGATGATCGCGGCCTTGGCCGCCGCGTAGTTGCCCTGTCCGACGCTGCCCGACAGCCCCGCGCCGGACGTGGTGTTGACGATGCGCGCCGCCACCGGCCGTCCGGCCTTGGCCTCGGCGCGCCAGTGCGCGGCGGCGTGCTTGAGCGGCAGGAAGTGCCCCCGGCCGTGCACCCGCATCACGGCGTCCCAGTCGTCCTCGTCGAGGTTGACGAGCATGCGGTCGCGCAGGAAGCCCGCGTTGTTGACCAGGGTATCGAGCCGGCCCCAGGTCTCCAGAGCCGCGGCGACGAGGGAGGCGGCGCCCTCGCCGGTCGCGATGTCCCCGCTGTGCGCCACCGCCTCGCCGCCGGCCGCCCTGATCTCGTCGACGACCTGCTGCGCCGGACCCGCCGATGCGCCTGCGCCGTCGAGGCCCGCCCCCAGGTCGTTGACGACGACCCGGGCGCCCTCGGCGGCGAAGGCGAGGGCGTGCGCCCGCCCCAGCCCCCGTCCGGCGCCGGTGACGACGACCACGCGCTCCGCACAGATTCCCGTCATCTCACGTCTCCTTGTCGACCGTCGTGGACCGTTTCCCTGTTGACCGTCGCGGCATCGAGGAAGGCGGGGCGCTCCCCGCCTCCGTGCAGAAGCAGCGAGGCACCGCTGATGTAGGCGGCGCGCCCCGAGGCGAGGAAGACGGCCGCGTCGCCGACGTCCGACGGCTCCGCGAGACGGCCGAGCGGGACCGTACGGCCCACCGCGGCGATCCCCTCCTCGTCCCCGTAGTGCAGCCCGGACAGTTCCGTGCGGACCATGCCGAGGACGAGCGTGTTCACCCGCACGTCCGGCGCCCACTCCACGGCCATCGAGCGGGCCAGGCTCTCCAGCCCGGCCTTGGCCGCTCCGTACGCGGCGGAGCCCGGCGAGGGCCGGCCGCCGCTGACGCTGCCGATCATGACGATCGAGCCCCGGGCGGCCCTGAGGTGGTCGTGGGCGGCGAGGGACGCGGTCAGCGGGGTGACGAGGTTGAGCTCGACGACCCGTGCGTGACGTGCGGCGGCGCCGTCCGCGAGCAGCCGGTGGGGGGTGCCTCCGGCGTTGTTGACGAGGGTGTCGAGGCGGCCGTACCGGGCGGCCACATCGTCGAAGAAGCCGGCCACCTCCTCGGCCTCGCGCAGGTCCACGGGCACGAACTCGGCTCCGTCGAGCGGGACTTCGGGCGGTCTGCGCGCGCAGACCACTACCCGGGCGCCGGCCCGCAGGAAGGCCCGCGCGATGCCCGCGCCGACGCCCCGCGTGCCGCCGGTGACGACGGCGACCCTCCCGTCCAGCTCCATCGGCTGCTACCTTCCTCACCTAACAAATGTTTGGTGGAAAGGTAGCTGATCCTCTCATGGGTGTCTCCACCACAAGCCCCGAGAAGGGCATCTCACGCGTCACGGCCGACTTCCCACCCGTCAACGCCCTTCCCGTGCAGGGCTGGTACGACCTCGCGGACGCCGTCCGCGCCGCGGGCCGGGACCCCGCGACCCGCTGTGTGGTGCTGACCGCCACCGGCCGCGGGTTCAACGCCGGCGTCGACATCAAGGAGATGCAGCGCGACCCCGGGCACGACACCCTGATCGGCGCCAACCGCGGCTGCTACGAGGCCTTCGCCGCCGTGTACGAGTGCGAGGTCCCCGTCGTCGCCGCGGTGCACGGTCACTGCCTCGGCGGCGGCATCGGACTGGTGGGCAACGCGGACGCGATCGTCGCCTCGGACGACGCCACGTTCGGGCTGCCGGAGCTCGACCGCGGCGCGCTCGGCGCCGCCACCCATCTCGCCCGCCTGGTTCCGCAGCATCTGATGCGCGCCCTGTACTACACCTCGCGCACCGCGACGGCCGCCGAACTGCACCACCACGGCTCCGTCTGGAAGGTCGTGCCGCGCGGCGAACTCCAGGACACGGCGGTGGAGTTGGCCCGGGAGATCGCCCAAAAGGACGGCACCCTCATCCGGCTGGCCAAGGCGGCGATCAACGGCATCGATCCCGTCGACGTACGCCGCAGCTACCGCTTCGAGCAGGGCTTCACCTTCGAGGCGGGTCTCAGCGGTGTCGCCGACCGCGTCCGCGACACCTTCGGGAAGGAACCGCAGCCGTGACCGACAAGACCATGACGCCCGAGGACGTGGTGGGGCGCCTGCGCAGCGGCATGACCATCGGGATCGGCGGCTGGGGCTCGCGCCGCAAGCCGATGGCGCTGGTGCGCGCACTGCTCCGCTCCGAGATCACCGATCTGACCGTCATCTCCTACGGCGGCCCCGACGTCGGCATGCTCGCCGCCGCCCGCCGGATCGGCCGGCTGGTCACACCCTTCGTCACCCTCGACTCGATCCCGCTCGAACCGCACTACCGCGCCGCCCGCCAGCGGGGCGACTTCGCCCTCACCGAGATCGACGAGGCGATGTTCATGTGGGGCCTGCACGCGGCCGCCAACCGGCTGCCCTTCCTTCCGGTGCGGGCGGGCCTCGGATCGGACGTCATGCGGGTCAACCCCGAGCTGCGTACCGTCACTTCGCCCTACGAGGACGGCGAGGAGTTCGTCGCCGTGCCGGCGCTGCGCATGGATGCCGCGCTCGTCCATCTGAACCGGGCCGACCGCCAGGGCAACGGCCAGTACCTGGGCCCCGACCCCTACTTCGACGATCTGTTCTGCCAGTCCGCCGACGCCGCGTATGTCTCCTGCGACCAGCTGGTGGAGACGGCCGAGCTCACCAAGGACGCGGCCCCGCAGACCCTGCTGGTCGCCCGGCACGCGGTCACCGGAGTGGTGGAGGCCCCGAACGGCGCGCACTTCACCTCCTGCGCCCCCGACCACGGGCGCGACGAGGCCTTCCAGCGGATGTACGCCGGCACGCCCTGGGACGAGTTCGCGGGACGCTTCCTGGCCGGGGCCGGCGAAAGCGACTACCAACGCGCCGTACAGGCCTGGCACAAGGAGCAGCAGTGACCCCCACACGGACCGTCTCCCGGGCCGAGTACTGCGTCGTCGCCTGCGCCGAGGCATGGCGCGGCGACGGCGAGATCCTGGCCAGTCCGATGGGGCTGATCCCCTCGGTCGGGGCCCGGCTGGCCCGGCGCACCTTCTCGCCCGGCCTCCTGCTCACCGACGGCGAGGCGATGCTCGTCGGCCCGGACGGCACGGTGGAGGGCTGGCTGCCCTACCGTCAGCACCTCGCCATGGTCACCGGCGGCCGACGGCACGTCATGATGGGCGCGAGCCAGATCGACCGCTTCGGCAACCAGAACATCTCCTGCATCGGGGACTGGCGGCAGCCCACGCGCCAGCTCCTGGGCGTCCGCGGAGCGCCCGTCAACACCCTGAACAACCCGGTGAGTTACTGGGTGCCCAAGCACTCGGCCCGGGTCTTCGTGCCGAAGGTCGACGTGGTGTGCGGGGTGGGTCACGACAACGCTGCCGCCGCCGGCCCCAGTGCCACCCGGTTCCACCGCATCCCGCGCGTGGTCTCCGACCTGGGCGTCTTCGACTTCGCCACCCCCGACCGCTCGATGCGGCTCGCCTCCCTGCACCCCGGTGTCACGCTCGACCGGGTGGGGGAGGCCACCGGCTTCGCGCTGACGGTCCCGGACGACGTCCCGTACACACGCGAGCCGACCGAGGACGAACTGCGGCTGATCCGCGAGGTGATCGACCCGGAAGGACTGCGGGACCGCGAGGTCCCGGCCTGATGACGGGCCGTGTCCGGACGGCGCTCACCGAGCTCACGGGTGTACGCCATCCGATCGTGCAGACCGGGATGGGCTGGGTGGCGGGCCCGCGGCTGGTGTCCGCGGCCGCGGAGGCGGGAGCACTCGGCATCCTCGCCTCGGCGACGATGACCACCGACGAGCTGCGCCATGCGGTGCGCGAGGTCTCCGCCCGCACGGACGCGCCGTTCGGGGTCAACCTCCGCGCCGACGCGGGAGATGCGCGCGAGCGGGTGCGGATCATCGTCGAGGAGGGTGTACGGGTCGCCTCCTTCGCGCTCGCGCCCTCGCGGGAGCTGATCGCCGAGCTCAAAGACGCGGGGGTGGTCGTGATCCCGTCGGTCGGGGCGCGACGGCACGCGGAAAAGGTGGCCGCCTGGGGCGCGGACGCGGTGATCGTGCAGGGCGGCGAGGGCGGCGGCCACACCGGCGATGTCGCCACCACCGTGCTGCTGCCGCAGGTCGTGGACGCGGTCGGCATCCCGGTGATCGCGGCCGGCGGGTTCCGCGACGGACGGGGTCTGGTGGCGGCGCTCGCGTACGGTGCGGCGGGCATCGCGATGGGCACACGGTTCCTGCTCACCGCCGAGTCGACGGTTCCGGACGCGGTGAAGGCGAAGTATCTCGCGGCGTCCGTGAAGGACGTGACGGTGACGACGGCCGTTGACGGACTGCCGCACCGGATGCTGCGGACGGACCTGGTCGACTCGCTGGAGCGGCACGGCCGTACGCGCACCCTGGCCCGGGCGGTCCGCCACGCGGCGGGCTTCCGGAAACTGTCCGGTCTGAGCTGGTCACGGATGCTCCGCGACGGCCTGGCCATGAAGCACGGCCGGGAACTGTCGTGGAGCCAGGTGCTGCTCGCCGCCAACACACCCATGCTGCTGCGGGCCTCCATGGTGGAGGGCCGCACCGACCTGGGGGTGATGGCGTCGGGTCAGGTCGCGGGGGTCATCGACGATCTGCCCACGTGTGCGGAGCTCGTCGACCGGGTCATGGCCGAGGCCCGGCAGGTGCTCGATGCACTGCCGGGCCCCGGTCGTCCCTGAGAATCGCGCTCAGGCTGCCCTGCGACGGCTGCTCTGCGCCGTGCGCTGGCGGCCTGCGGCCTGGCCGCCTGCCTGACCCTGGCGTGCCTGGCCGCCCTGACGGGCCGATGCGCCCTGCCGGGACTGACCGCTCTGGCGGGCCTGACCTCCCTGACCGGTCCGGCCGCCCTCACGGGCCTGCCCGCCCCGGCGGCCTCCGCCGGCACTGCGCGCCCGGCCCTGCGTCTGACGGGGCCGCTGCTGCTGGGCAGCCTGCTCCGGCACCTCGATGGTGACGGCGACACCCGAGGGCTCGCGAGCGCCGGTGATCCGGCTCAGTTCCTCGTCGCTCGACTTGATCCGGGCGGTCTGCGGGCTGATGCCGGCGTCCGCCATCAGCCGCGTCATCTCACGCCGCTGCTCGGGCAGCACCAGCGTGACCACGCTGCCGGACTCCCCCGCGCGGGCGGTACGGCCGCCGCGGTGCAGATAGTCCTTGTGGTCGACGGGCGGGTCGACGTTCACCACGAGTTCGAGATCGTCGACATGGATGCCACGGGCCGCCACATTGGTCGCGACCAGCGCGGTGACCTGCCCGTTCTTGAACTGGTCCAGGGTGCGGTTGCGCTGCGGCTGTGAACGGCCGCCGTGCAGTGCCGCCGCCCGGACGCCGCTGGCCAGCAGCCGCTTCGCGAAGCGGTCCGCGGCACGCTTGGTGTCGACGAAGAGGATCACCCGGCCGTCGCGGGCCGCGATACGGGTGGCCACGGCCTTCTTGTCGGTCTCGTCCGCGACATGCAGCACATGGTGCTCCATGGTGGTGACGGCTCCCACGGAGGCGTCGACCGAGTGCACGACGGGATCGGTCAGGAACATGCGGACGAGCCGGTCTATGTTCTTGTCCAGCGTCGCCGAGAAGAGCATCCGCTGACCGTCCGGCTCGACCTGCTTGAGCAGCGCCGTGACCTGGGGCATGAAGCCCATGTCGGCCATCTGGTCGGCCTCGTCGAGGACGGTGATGGACACCCGGTCCAGGGAGCAGTCGCCGCGCTCGATCAGGTCCTTGAGCCGGCCGGGCGTGGCCACGAGCACCTCGGCGCCGCGGCGCAGCGAGCCCGCCTGCTTGGAGATCGACAGCCCGCCGACGACGGTGGTGAGCCGCAGCTGCACCGAGGTCGCATACGGGGTCAGCGCGTCGGTGACCTGCTGCGCGAGTTCGCGGGTCGGCACCAGGACGAGCGCGAGGGGCGCCCGGGGTTCGGCACGGCGGCCGGCGGTACGGGCGAGCAGCGCGAGCCCGAAGGCCAGCGTCTTGCCCGAACCGGTGCGTCCGCGGCCGAGGATGTCACGGCCTGCGAGCGAGTTCGGCAGGGTCGCCGCCTGGATGGGGAAAGGCTCGGTCAGTCCCTGGGCCACGAGGGTCTTCAGCAATGCGGCCGGCATGTCCAGCTCGTCGAATGCGTGAACGGCGGGCAGCGCCGGGGTTACGGTTTCCGGCAGCGCGAATTCCTGCGGGGGAGCCGCCTTGCGGGCGGGGCCCTTGCCGGGGTTCTTTCGCGAGCCGTTGCCCGCTGTCTTTGCCGCGGGCCTGCCGGAGCCGGAGCCACGGGAATCAGCCGTGCGCTTACGGGCCGGGCGCGCCGGGCGGTCCTGACGTGCCGGACGGTCCTGGCCGGCCGGTCGATCGGAGCGAGTCATGCGGTATTGCCTTCCTGGGCCTCGGGACAGCACGCACAAGCCGGGGCCCGCACCCTTGAGGGTGCGGGCCCCGGCTAGGAGTCACGCGCCGACGGTTCAGGCCGGGACGATGTTCTCCGCCTGCGGGCCCTTCTGGCCCTGCGTGACGTCGAAGGAAACCTTCTGGCCCTCCTGGAGCTCACGGAAGCCCTGGGTGGCGATGTTCGAGTAGTGGGCGAAGACGTCGGCGCCGCCGCCGTCCTGCTCGATGAAGCCGAAGCCCTTTTCCGCGTTGAACCACTTCACGGTTCCAGTAGCCATGTCATTACTCCTAAAACGAGGGGCAAGCCGGAAATCCACACCTCGTGGATTTCCCATCGCCGCATTGACCCCCATCCGGAAAAGACCGGCAAACAAAATATGCGCCTGCGGAAGCATCCCGTCAGGCGCACACAAAGTTCATGGGTACCAAAACTGCAACACAGTAACCGTAGCATGCCCCTTCCTGAATGGCTCGCAGGCACGGCCGTTTCTTGATCACGCGGCGGAATCATGGGAGGGGCGTCGGCCCGGTGATCTCGGCCAGATGCCGCAGCGAGTTGCCGAGGTGATCGGGGCCGAAGGGCGGGAAGCGGAGGTACTCCCGGACGGACTGCGGCACGGCGGACCAGTCGTAGGTGAGCGTCACCTCGGTCCCGGACGGGCCCAGCGGCGTCAGGTCGTACCGCCAGAACCAGCCGCCGAACTCCAGATGGCCGTCGCCCTTCGGGTCGTACCCCGTCCGCCAGCCGATGGCGCGCGGCGGGTCGGCCACCTGGACCTCGTTGAACACCTGGTAGTCACCGTCCGGATGTCCGGGGTGGTACATGTCCATCCGGAAGATCTGCCCCACGTCGGTCAGTGACACCGGGTCGACGGCTGCCTGGACCCAGCCGGTGCCGTCGATCGAAGCGTGGGTCGTCGGGTCCGCCAGCACCGCGTACACCCTGGCGGGGGGCACGGCGACGGTCAGGGTGGCGCTCACGTTCTCCTCGGGCACGGTGTCCACGCTCCTCGTCGTCTCGTCCCGGGCCTCCCGCAGGCGCGGAAGGGGAAGCTCACACCATGGAGACGGCGCGGCGAGGCGGAACTCATCGGTCGTCCGGGCGCAGCCCGCCCCGGCGACGGCGGGAGCGCGGACGGGGCCCCGGCCAGGACCTGGTGCCGCGACAGGGCAAAGCTTGCCGGGAGCGGCACTAGAGCCGTTCGACGATGGTCACGTTCGCCTGGCCGCCGCCCTCGCACATCGTCTGGAGGCCGTAGCGGCCGCCCGTGCGTTCCAGTTCGTGGAGCAGCGTCGTCATCAGCCGCACCCCCGTCGCGCCGAGCGGATGGCCGAGCGCGATCGCGCCGCCGTTGACGTTCACCCGGCCCGGGTCCGCTCCCGTCTCCTTCAGCCACGCCAGGACGACGGGGGCGAAGGCCTCGTTGATCTCGACCAGGTCCATCTCGTCGATCGACATGCCGGTCTTCTTGAGCGCGTGGGCCGTCGCCGGGATCGGGGCGGAGAGCATACGGATGGGGTCCTCGCCGCGCACCGACAGATGGTGGATGCGGGCCCGCGGCGTCAGACCGTGCTCGCGGACGGCCCGCTCGCTCGCCACCAGCATCGCCGCGGCGCCGTCCGAGACCTGCGAGGAGCATGCCGCGGTGATGGTGCCGTCCGGCATCACGGGTTCCAGGCCGGCCATCTTCTCCACCGTGGTGTCACGGCGGGGGCCCTCGTCCACCCTCACGTCGCCGTACGCCACGGTCTCGCGCGCGAAGCGCCCCTCGTCGATCGCCCGGACCGCGCGCCGGTGGGAGCGAAGGGCGTACTCCTCCTGGTCGCGGCGGGTGATGCCCCACTTCGCGGCGATCAGCTCGGCGCCGTGGAACTGGTTGACCGGCTGATCGCCGTACCGCGCCCGCCAGCCCTCGCTGCCCGCGAAGGGGCCCTCGGTCAGTCCGAGTGGACCGGCCGCCTGACGGGAGGCGAACGCGATGGGGATCATCGACATGTTCTGGGTGCCGCCCGCCACCACCAGGTCCTGGGTGCCGGATAGCACCGCCTGGGCCGCGAAGTGCACGGCCTGCTGGGACGAGCCGCACTGCCGGTCGACGGTCACGCCCGGCACCTCCTCGGGCAGCCCCGCCGCGAGCCACGCGGTCCGGGCGATGTCGCCGGCCTGCGGACCCACGGTGTCCAGACAGCCGAAGACGACGTCCTCGACGGCCGACGGATCGACGCCGGACCGGGCCATCAGGGCGGTGAGCACATGCGCGCCCAGGTCGGCGGGGTGGACACCCGCGAGGCCTCCCCTGCGCCGGCCCACCGGGGTCCGTACCGCTTCGACGATGTAGGCCTCGCCCATGACAACTCCTCGGTCGGTTACTGACGTACGGCGATTCCGTCCAGCACCATCGACAGATACTGGCGGGCGATCTCCTCGGGACCGTGCTGTCCACCGGGCCGGTACCAGGACGCCGCGACCCACACGGTGTCGCGCACGAACCGGTAGGTCAGCCGGACGTCCAGGTCGGCGCGGAAGACCCCGTCGGCGACGCCGCGTTCCAGCGTCCCGAGCCAGGCCTTCTCGAACTTCTGCTGCGAGTCGGTGAGGTAGTGGAAGCGGGGCTGCGCGGCCAGGTGCCGGGACTCCTTCTGGTAGATCGCGACGGCGGCCCGGTGCCGGTCGATCTCCCGGAACGACTCGGTGACGAGGGCCTCGATGGTCTCCCTCGGGCCGAGGCCGGCCGCGAGGACGCTGTCGTAGCCCTGCCACAGCTCGTCCAGGAACGTGGAGAGGATCTCGTCGACCATCGATTCCTTGGAATCGAAGTGGTAGTAGAGGCTGCCGGCGAGCATCCCGGCCTCGTCCGCGATCCTGCGGACGGTGGTGGCGTTGTACCCCTGCGCGGCGAACACCTCGGCGGCGAGGGCGAGGAGTTCACGCCGGCGCTCGGGCGAGGGGGTCACCTGGTTCTTCTTCTTGTTCGGCACACGGTCATTGTCGGGGGCTCTCGGCGGGCTACGGATGGCGGCTGCTGACGGAGACGACCTCGCCGGTGAGATACGAGGCGTAGCCGCTGGCCAGGAAGACGATGGCGTTGGCGATCTCCCACGGCTCGGCGGGCCGGCCGAACGCCTCCTTGGCGGTCAGGTCGGCCAGCACCTCGGCGGAGGTGACCTTCACCAGATGGGGGTGCATGGCGAGGCTGGGGGCGACCGCGTTGACGCGTACGCCGTAGGCGGCGGCCTCGACGGCGGCGCAGCGGGTGAGCGCCATGACCCCGGCCTTGGCGGCGGCGTAGTGCGCCTGGCCGGCCTGGGCCCGCCAGCCCACCACGGACGCGTTGTTGACGATCGCTCCGCCGTTCCCGCCCGCCCGGAAGGCACGCAGGGCGGCGCGGGTACAGCGGAACGTGCCGGTGAGGGTGACACCGAGGACGCTGTCCCACTGCTCGTCGGTCATGTCGACGAGTTCGGCCGTACCGCCGAGGCCGGCGTTGTTGACGACGATGTCGAGTCCGCCGTGCTCCTCGGCCGCGCGGTCGAACAGCGCCTGCACCTGGGCCTCGTCGGTGACGTCGCACGGCAGGGAGGAGACGGCGGAGGCGCCGAACTCCGCGGCGAGCGCGGCCTCCGTCTCCTTCAGGCGGCGCGCGTGGGCGTCGCTGATCAGGATCCGCGCGCCCTCCTCCAGGAACCTGCGGGCGGTCGCTCCGCCGATCCCGGCGCCGGCCGCGGCGGTGAGCACGGCGGTACGGCCTTTCAGCAGGCCGTGGCCCGGTACGTACTGAGCCCTGTTGTCCGTCACACCGGCACGTTAACCTACCAAACACTTGTTAGGGAAGGATACGCGTATGGACCTGCAGCACTCCCCCGAGGACGAGGCCCTGCGGGCCGAGGCCCGCGACTGGCTCGCCGCGCATGTGCCGGAGCGCCCGCTGCCGTCCCTGGAGACACGCGAAGGGTTCGCGGCCCACCGCGCCTGGGAGGCGCGGCTCCACGCGGACCGCTGGTCGGTCGTCTCGTGGCCGAGGGAGTACGGCGGCCGGGGCGCCGGCCTGTTCGCCTGGCTGCTCTTCGAGCAGGAGTACTACGCCGCCGGCGCACCCGGGCGGGTCTCGCAGAACGGCATCAACCTCCTCGCGCCCACCCTCTTCGACCACGGCACCGAGGAGCAGCGGGCCCGGGTGCTGCCCCCGATGGCGAGCGGCGAGGTCGTCTGGGCCCAGGCATGGTCCGAACCCGAGGCCGGTTCCGATCTCGCGTCGCTGCGTTCGCGGGCCGTCCCGACGGAGGGGGGCTGGCTGCTGAACGGCCAGAAGACCTGGTCGTCCCGGGCGGCGTTCGCGGACCGCGCGTTCGGCATCTTCCGCAGTGATCCCCGGGCGGACCGGCCCCACCAGGGGCTGACGTATCTGATGTTCGACCTGTCGGCGCCCGGGGTGACCGTCCGGCCGGTCGGCCGGCTCGACGGGAAGCCCGCCTTCGCCGAACTCTTCCTCGACGACGTCTTCGTGCCGGACGAGGACGTGATCGGCGAGCCGGGCCGGGGGTGGCGGATCGCGATGTCCACGACGGGCAACGAACGGGGCCTCACACTGCGCTCCCCCGGCCGCTTCCTGGCCGCGGCCGACCGTCTCGTACGGCAGTGGCGGGAGGGGGGCGAGGACCGGGGCGTACGGGACCGGGTCGCGGACGCGGTGATCGGCGCGCGGGCCTACGAGTTGTTCACGTGGGCGGGCGCTTCGCGCTTCGCGCAGGGCGGCAGCATCGGCGCGGAGTCCAGTCTCAACAAGGTGTTCTGGTCGCAGTACGACATCGCCCTGCACGAGACGGCGCTCGACCTGCTGGGCGAGGACGGTGAACTGTCCGACACGGCCTGGGCGGAGGGCCACCTCTTCTCGCTGGCGGGACCGATCTACGCGGGGACCAACGAGATCCAGCGCGACATCATCGCCGAGCGGCTGCTCGGCCTTCCGAAGGGCCGCCGCTGATGGATCTGACGCCGACCTCCGAACAGCTCGGTTTCGTCCGCTCGCTGGACGCGATGCTGACCGCGGCGGACGTCCCGTCGGCGGCCCGCGCCTGGGCCGCGGGCGATCGTGCGCCGGGCCGGGCGGTGTGGTCCCGGCTCGCGGAGGCGGGCCTCTTCGCGCTCGCGGCACCGGAGTTGTACGACGGCGTGGGCCCGCTCCCGGTCGAGCTGGCTCTCGCCTTCACGGAGCTGGGCCGCGCGGCCGTGCCGGGACCGCTCGTGGAGACGGCCGGCGCGGCGGTCCTGCTGACGCAGCTGGCCGAACTGGGCGACGCGGCACCGGCGAAGCGCCTGCTGCCGGGGCTGGTGGCGGGGGACGAGACGGCGACGCTGACCGTGGCGGGCCACGGCACGTACGCCCTGGACGCCGACGCGGCGGACGTGCTGCTGGTGGTCGAACCCGAGGCGGCGGACGGCGGCGCGGCCCGGCTGCGGTGTGCGCCCGGGCACGGGCCCCTGCGGGTCTCCGCCGACCCGGTCCGGCGTCTCGCCGCCCCGCTGGCCGGCGGAGAGATTCTCGCGAGCGGTCCGCATGTGGCCGCCGCCGCCGATCGCGCGGCCGCGCTGGCGAGGCTGCTCACCGCCGCGCAGGCACTCGGCGTGGGGCTCGCCCTCCTCGACCAGACCGTGGCCCACGTCAAGCAGCGCACCCAGTTCGGCGTCGCCGTCGGTTCGTTCCAGGCGGTCAAGCACCGGCTCGCGGACACGCTGATCGGGCTGGAGTTCGCGAGGCCGCTGCTCCAGGGAGCCGCGCTCACCCTGGCTCCGGCGGACATCTGCGCCGCGAAGGTCACCGCGGGCGAGGCAGCGTACGCGGCGGCCGGCACGGCGCTGCAACTGCACGGCGCCGTCGGGTACACGGACGAGCTGGACCTCGCGCTGTGGCTGCGCAAGGCCCGGCCGCTGCGGGACGCGTGGGGCGCCCCCGCCCGCTGCCGGGCGGAGGTGCTGGCCGGCCGTACGTGACGTTCAGCGGCGCCGGACGGTCCGCAGCGAGCCGCCCGGGTTCCAGGACTGCACGACCAGCTCCTGTCCCTCGACGGAGGTCCGGACCACCTCGCCGAGCTCGGCGCGGAAGAGATGGAACGGCTCCGGCGGCCCGACCTCGGCCACGAACGCGGCGATCTGCGCGGGGTCGGTCACCTCCAGCGCCCGTCCGGAGATCCGTACGTCGCCACCGTCCATGGAGTCGTCGGGTCCCGGGTTGGCGTGCACGGCGAAGCGCGGATCGCGCTTCAGATCCTGCGCCTTGCGGGAGTCCGGCATCATGCCGAGCCACAACTCCCCGCTGCGGAAGGTCACTTCCAGCCCGGTCACGCGCGGCGCCCCGTCCTTGCGCAGGGTGGCGAGGACATGGTGCTTGTAGCGCTCGAAACGGCTCCGCACGGTGGCGGCGAACTCGGGCTCGGCCTCATGGAAGCCGGCCCACGTGGATGAGGTCATGCGTCCATCGAACCGCAGAAACCGGACATCTGCTGTCGGGATTCCCGGCGATACCTCCGTGGGCGACGGAACGCCTCACAGGCTCCGCAGGACGACGACCGCCGCGTGTCCCTCCGTGCGCAGCGGTCCTGGCGGTCCGTCGAGCAGTACGGCGTCGTACCGTTCGAGCGTCGGGCCCGCGTCGCCTACGGCCGTGGTGCCGTCCAGCGCGACCACCACCACCGTGGAGCCCGGCGGCACCTCCGGCGCGGCCTCTCCCCGTACGACCGAGGTCCGGCATGCGATGCGGTCCCGCCGGTACATCACATTGAAGTTGACGACCGGGCCGCCCAGCAGCCGGCCGTCGGTCGGCACGTCGCCGGGGAAGGCGTAGGGCCGGTAGCGCCGGTCGGCGACCGTGCGTTCTCCGCCCACCGTGAGTTCCATCCCCGCACCGTCGGCCACGGTCAGGATGCGCTCCACACCGGGGAACGCGGAGAACGGGCCGTCCACGCCGACATCGGCGAGCGAGATCCGCCAGTCGAAGTCGTCCGTCCCGGCGCCGTCGGGCGCGATCGCGACCTCACGGGTGGTTCCACCGCCGTTCTTCCACGGCACGGCCCGGCGGCCGTCGGCCCGCAGCACCCGCGGCGTCACCGCACGATGCCCTGGGCGCGGGCGGCGGCCAGCCACAGCGGGAACTCGCCGACCAGCCGGTCGTACAGCTCGGAGTCCGGGACCGTGCGCGGGTCGAGGCCGGCGTGGAAGAAGCCGGCGTTGTCCACGGCCCGCTTGGCGGGCACGGCGAGTTCGTCGAGCTTGTGCAGGAAGTCGAACTGCGAGCTGCGCTTGTTGCCGAAGCCGATGAACTGCCAGAACAGCGGCAGCTTCGCCGCCTTGCACAGATAGCGCTCGGCCGCGTGCTTGCTGATCGGACCGCCGTCGGTCTGGAAGACGACGAGCGCCGGGGCCGTCGAGCCGCTGTCGATGTAGTGGTCGATGACGGCGTCCATGGCCAGGTGGTAGCTGGTCTTGCCCATGTGCCCGAGGCCCGCGACGATCGCGTCGACCCGGCCGTGGTGGTTCTCCAGCGCTATGTCGGTGACGGCGTCGATGTCGGTGGAGAAGAAGACGACCGGGACACGGCCGTCGTCGTCGAGGTTCGCCGACAGGCCCAGCACCCGGTCGGCCAGCGCCTGCACGCTGCCGTCCTTGTAGTAGTCCTTCATGGAGCCGGAGTAGTCGAGCACCAGATAGACGGCGGCGCGCTGCCCGTCCAGGCCGTGCTTGCGCAGCGAGACCCCGGCGGACTTGTAGAGGCTGACGAGCGCGGGCGCCTTCTCCTCGACCTTGCGGAGACTGATGGCCGGTCCGGGGATGCTGGCGGTGGCCATGGACGGCTCCGTTCGTCGGATGAGGGTCGTCCGCCGAGGATATCGCCCGGATCCCCGGCGGCCCCGGGGACCTGATCGCTCGCGATCTCGGCCCTGTGCGGCCCCAACCCCCGTCATTGGCTGTGGCGTTGACGGCCGGGCACGCAGCACGGCGCCTGCTCCATGTCCGGTCGGGGACAGAGCAGGCGCCGTGTTCGTTTCCGTACGCCGTTGTACGGGACGTCTTTCGGCCGGTGGGTCAGACCATCAGCGAGCGGTCCGTCGGCTTGATCGGGGCGTGCAGGTCGCTCGCCCCGCCGAGGAAGCGGTCCACACCGCGGGCCGCCGAGCGGCCTTCGGCGATCGCCCAGACGATCAGGGACTGGCCGCGGCCCGCGTCACCGGCGACGTACACGCCGTTGACGTTGGTGGCGAAGTCGGCGTCGCGCGCGACGTTGCCGCGCTCGTCCAGTTCGAGCCCGAACTGCTGGACCAGACCGTTCTCCTGGTCGGTGCCGGTGAAGCCCATGGCCAGGGTGACCAGCTGCGCCGGGATCTTCCGCTCGGTGCCGGGCTTCTGCTCCAGCTTGCCGTCCTTGAACTCCACCTCGGCGAGGTGGAGGAACTGGACGTTGCCGTCCTCGTCGCCCTCGAAGTGGGTGGTGGAGACGGAGTAGACCCGCTCGCCGCCCTCCTCGTGCGCGGAGGTGACCTTGTAGAGCATCGGGAACGTCGGCCAGGGCTGGCCGGCGCTGCGCTCCTCGCCCGGGCGGGGCATGATCTCCAGCTGGGTGACCGAGGCCGCGCCCTGGCGGTGGGCGGTGCCCACGCAGTCGGCACCGGTGTCGCCGCCGCCGATGACGACGACATGCTTGCCCTCGGCGGTGATCGGCGGGGCGACGAAGTCGCCCTCCTGCACCTTGTTGGCGAGCGGCAGGTACTCCATGGCGAAGTGGATGCCGTTCAGCTCACGGCCCGGCACGGGCAGGTCGCGGGAGACGGTGGCACCGGCCGCGATGACCACGGCGTCGTACCGCCGGCGCAGCTTCGCCGCGTCGATGTCCCGGCCGATCTCGATCTCGGTGCGGAACTTGGTGCCCTCCGCGCGCATCTGCTCGATACGGCGGTTGATGTGCACCTTCTCCATCTTGAACTCGGGGATGCCGTACCGGAGGAGTCCCCCGATGCGGTCCGCGCGCTCGTAGACGGCGACCGTGTGGCCGGCGCGGGTCAGCTGCTGGGCGGCGGCGAGGCCCGCCGGGCCTGAGCCGATGACCGCGACGGTCTTGCCGGACAGACGCTCCGGCGGCTGCGGGGTGACGTCGCCGGAGTCCCAGGCCTTGTCGATGATCGAGACTTCGACGTTCTTGATGGTGACGGCGGGCTGGTTGATACCGAGCACGCAGGCGGACTCGCAGGGCGCCGGGCACAGCCGTCCGGTGAACTCCGGGAAGTTGTTGGTCGCGTGCAGCCGCTCGGAGGCGGCCGACCAGTCCTCGCGGTACGCGTAGTCGTTCCACTCGGGGATGAGGTTCCCGAGCGGACAGCCGTTGTGGCAGAACGGGATGCCGCAGTCCATGCAGCGGCCGGCCTGCTTGCTGATGATCGGCAGCAGGGAGCCGGGGACGTAGACCTCGTTCCAGTCCTTGACGCGCTCGGCCACGGGGCGGGTCTCGGCGACCTCGCGCCCGGTGGTCAGGAAGCCCTTGGGGTCAGCCATTGATCGCCGCCTCCATCATCTTCTCGGTGGTCTCCTGCTCGGAGAGACCGGCGAGCTCAGCGGCGTCCTTGGCGGCGAGCACTGCCTTGTAGGTGGTCGGGATGATCTTGCTGAACCGGTCCACGTTCGCGGACCAGTCGGCGAGAAGCTTCTCGGCGACGGTGGAGGCCGTCTCCTCCTGGTGGCGGCGCACGACGTCGTGCAGCCACTCCTTGTCCGTGTCCGACAGCGGCTCGACCGCCTCGAGGTTCCCGGAGTTGACGTTGTCCGGGTCGAGGTCGATCACGTACGCGATACCGCCCGACATGCCGGCCGCGAAGTTGCGCCCGGTCTCGCCGAGCACCACCGCGTGGCCACCGGTCATGTACTCGCAGCCGTGGTCGCCCACGCCCTCCGAGACGACCGTGGCGCCGGAGTTGCGGACGCAGAACCGCTCGCCGGTGCGGCCGCGCAGGAACAGCTCGCCGCCGGTCGCGCCGTAGGCGATGGTGTTGCCCGCGATGGTCGAGTACTCGGCCAGGTGGTCGGCGCCCCGGTCCGGGCGGACGACGACGCGGCCGCCGGAGAGGCCCTTGCCCACGTAGTCGTTGGCGTCGCCCTCCAGCCGCAGCGTGACGCCGCGCGGGACGAACGCGCCGAAGGACTGGCCGGCCGAGCCGGTGAAGGTGATGTCGATGGTGTCGTCGGGCAGGCCCGCGCCGCCGAACTTCCGCGTCACCTCGTGGCCGAGCATCGTGCCCACGGTCCGGTTGATGTTGCGGATGGCGACCTGTGCGCGGACCGGCTGGGCGGCCTCTGCCGAATCGGCGTTCAGCGCGTCGGCGGCGAGCTTGATCAGCTCGTTGTCGAGCGCCTTCTCCAGACCGTGGTCCTGGGTGATCAGCGCGTGGCGCACCGCGCCGTCCGGCAGCTCGGGCACGTGGAACAGGGGTGCGAGGTCCAGGCCCTGTGCCTTCCAGTGGTTCACGGCGCGCTCGGTGTCGAGGAGTTCGGCGTGGCCGACGGCCTCCTCGACGGAGCGGAAGCCCATCTCCGCGAGGATCTCGCGCACCTCTTCGGCGATGAACTGGAAGTAGTTGACGACGTACTCGGCCTTGCCGGAGAAGCGCTCCCGCAGCACCGGGTTCTGGGTGGCGATACCGACCGGGCAGGTGTCGAGGTGGCAGACCCGCATCATGATGCAGCCGGAGACGACGAGCGGCGCGGTCGCGAAACCGAACTCCTCGGCGCCCAGCAGCGCGGCGATGACGACGTCACGGCCGGTCTTCAGCTGGCCGTCGGTCTGCACGACGATACGGTCGCGCAGCCCGTTGAGCAGCAGCGTCTGCTGGGTCTCGGCGAGACCGAGCTCCCAGGGGCCGCCCGCGTGCTTGAGCGAGGTCAGCGGGGAGGCGCCGGTGCCGCCGTCGTGGCCGGAGATGAGCACGACGTCCGCGTGGGCCTTGGAGACACCCGCGGCGACCGTGCCGACACCGACCTCGGAGACCAGCTTCACGTGAATCCGCGCCTGCGGGTTCGCGTTCTTCAGGTCGTGGATCAGCTGGGCCAGGTCCTCGATCGAGTAGATGTCGTGGTGCGGCGGCGGGGAGATCAGACCGACGCCCGGGGTCGAGTGCCGGGTCTTGGCGACCCAGGGGTAGACCTTGTGGCCGGGCAGCTGGCCGCCCTCGCCGGGCTTGGCGCCCTGCGCCATCTTGATCTGGATGTCGTCGGCGTTGACCAGGTACTCGCTGGTGACACCGAAGCGGCCGGAGGCGACCTGCTTGATGGCGGACCGGCGGGTGGGGTCGTACAGCCGGTCGGCGTCCTCGCCGCCCTCACCGGTGTTGGACTTGCCGCCGAGCTGGTTCATGGCGATGGCGAGGGTCTCGTGCGCCTCGCGCGAGATGGAGCCGTAGGACATCGCGCCGGTGGAGAACCGCTTCACGATCTCGCTGACCGGCTCGACCTCGTCGATGGAGATCGACGGCCGGTCGGACTTGAAGCCGAACAGGCCGCGCAGCGTCATGAGCCGCTCGGACTGCTCGTTCACCCGGTCCGTGTACTTCTTGAAGATGTCGTAGCGGCGGTTGCGCGTGGAGTGCTGGAGCCGGAACACCGTCTCCGGGTCGAAGAGGTGCGGCTCGCCCTCACGGCGCCACTGGTACTCACCGCCTATGTCCAGCGCACGGTGCGAGGCGGAGATGCCGGAGGCCGGGTACGCCTTGGCGTGCCGGGCGGCGACCTCCTTGGCGACGATGTCGAGACCCGCTCCGCCGATCTTGGTGGCGGTGCCGTTGAAGTACTTCTCGACGAACGCCTCGTCCAGGCCGACGGCCTCGAAGACCTGGGCACCGCGGTAGGAGGCGACGGTCGAGATGCCCATCTTGGACATCACCTTGAGCACGCCCTTGCCGAGGGCGTAGATGAGGTTGCGGATGGCCTGCTCGGGCTCCAGGCCCTCGATGAAGGTGCCGGCCCGGACGATGTCCTCGACCGACTCCATCGCCAGGTAGGGGTTGACGGCTGCCGCGCCGTAGCCGATCAGCAGCGCGATGTGGTGCACCTCGCGCACGTCACCGGCCTCGACCAGCAGACCCACCTGGGTGCGCTGCTTGGTGCGGATGAGGTGGTGGTGCACGGCGGAGGTGAGCAGCAGCGACGGGATGGGCGCGTGCTCGGCGTCCGAGTGCCGGTCGGACAGGACGATCAGACGGGCGCCGTCCTCGATGGCGGCGTCGGTCTCGGCGCAGATGTCCTCGATCCGGGCCGCGAGGGCGTCGCCGCCGCCGCTGACGCGGTAGAGGCCGGAGAGGGTGGCCGCCTTCATGCCGGGCATGTCGCCGTCGGCGTTGATGTGGATGAGCTTGGCCAGCTCGTCGTTGTCGATCACCGGGAAGGGCAGCGTGACGCTGCGACAGGACGCGGCGGTCGGCTCCAGCAGGTTGCCGGCCGGGCCCAGCGAGGAGCGCAGCGAGGTGACGAGCTCCTCGCGGATGGCGTCCAGCGGCGGGTTGGTGACCTGCGCGAACAGCTGGGTGAAGTAGTCGAAGAGCAGCCGGGGGCGCTCGGACAGGGCCGCGATCGGCGAGTCCGTACCCATGGAGCCGAGCGGCTCGCCGCCCGTCCTGGCCATGGGCGCGAGGATGATGCGCAGCTCTTCCTCGGTGTAGCCGAAGGTCTGCTGGCGGCGGGTGACCGAGGCGTGGGTGTGGACGATGTGCTCGCGCTCGGGGAGGTCCTCGAGCTCGATCTCACCGGCCTCCAGCCACTCCTGGTACGGCAGCTCGGCGGCGAGACCGGCCTTGATCTCGTCGTCCTCGATGATGCGGTGCTCGGCGGTGTCGACGAGGAACATCCGGCCGGGCTGGAGGCGGCCCTTGCGGACGACCTTCGCCGGGTCGATGTCGAGGACGCCGACCTCGGAGGAGAGGACGACGAGTCCGTCGTCCGTCACCCAGTAGCGGCCGGGGCGCAGACCGTTGCGGTCGAGCACGGCGCCGACCTGGGTGCCGTCGGTGAAGGTGACGCAGGCGGGTCCGTCCCAGGGCTCCATCATCGTGGAGTGGTACTGGTAGAACGCGCGCCGGGCGGGGTCCATGGAGTCGTGGTTCTCCCACGCCTCGGGGACCATCATCAGCACGGAGTGCGGCAGCGACCGGCCGCCGAGGTGGAGCAGCTCCAGCACCTCGTCGAAGGACGCGGAGTCGGAGGCGTCCGGGGTGCAGACGGGGAAGATCCGGTCCAGCTGCTCGGCGCCGAAGAGGTCGCTCGCGAGCTGGGACTCACGGGCACGCATCCAGTTGCGGTTGCCCTTGACCGTGTTGATCTCGCCGTTGTGCGCGACGAAGCGGTACGGGTGGGCGAGCGGCCAGCTCGGGAAGGTGTTCGTGGAGAACCGCGAGTGGACGAGCGCGACGGCCGTGGCGAGGCGCCGGTCGGACAGGTCCGGGAAGAAAGGTTCCAGCTGGCCTGTGGTCAGCATGCCCTTGTAGACGATCGTGCGCGCGGAGAGCGACGGGAAGTAGACGCCGGCCTCGCGCTCGGCGCGCTTGCGCAGGACGAAGGCCTTGCGGTCCAGCGCGATGCCCGTGCAGGCACCCTCGCCCTCGGCCGCGTCGGCGACGAAGAGCTGCCGGAAGGCGGGCATGGTGGCGCGGGCGCCGTTGCCGAGCAGATCCGGGGTGACCGGGACGTCACGCCAGCCGAGGACCTTCAGACCCTCTTCGGCGGCGATCGTCTCGATACGTGAGACGGCCTGGGCGTCATCATCGGCCGGGAGGAAGGCGATACCGACGGCGTACGAACCCGCTTCGGGGAGTTCGAATCCGCTGACCTCACGCAGGAAGGCATCGGGAACCTGGAGCAGGATGCCCGCACCGTCACCCGAGTCGGGCTCGGAGCCGGTGGCACCACGGTGCTCGAGGTTGCGCAGTACGGTCAGCGCCTGCTCCACCAGCTCATGGCTGGCCACACCGGTGAGGGTGGCCACGAACCCGACGCCGCACGCGTCGTGTTCGTTACGGGGGTCGTACATCCCCTGGGGGGCGGGGCGACCGTCCATGGGCGACCAGGCGTCGGAACGCATCGGCTCTCCCGTCGTCGTCGTGGCATATGCAAGTACCGAGGGACGACGTTGGCCCTCCGCGAAATTTCGTGCAGGTTACATGATGGAATGGTTCTCGAAAAGTGGATAGCGCATTCCAGCATGCGGACACCGCGCGTAGCGGTCGAGGTGGGTCGCCGTCGGACAGATCGGTATCCGCAGGACCATCGCAGAGCAGGCTTCGTTGCCCGCAGCGCTTTCGGCTCA
Source organism: Streptomyces sp. AM8-1-1 (assembly GCF_032229325.1). NCBI lineage: Bacteria > Bacillati > Actinomycetota > Actinomycetes > Kitasatosporales > Streptomycetaceae > Streptomyces > Streptomyces sp. AM8-1-1. Next base: position 6,217,136 of record NZ_CP135086.1, on the reverse strand, counting down.
TGCCCGGTGGTTAAGGACTCGAAACCGCCGAGTTACGGCTACTTATGTAGCGCCTTGCATAGTGTCTCACCGGAAGCGGAATCCGCGGTGGGGATGTGCGTCACAGCGAGATGTCTTCCCGGTGGTGTGGGATACCCAGCCTGACACGTCCCGACCCGGATCGACAGGATACAAATCGGTCACGGCGGGTCATTCGGGGCGGCGGGGCGGTCGCGGGCGGGAGAGCCGAGGCAGAGCCGGGAGGGCCCGGCGGGGCGGGAGAGCGAGAACAGCCCTCGCGCAGGGCAGGGCGGGCCCGGGGCGCGGGGCGGGCACCACCCCGCCGGAGACGGGCCGAGGCCGGGCACCACCCCGCCGGAGACGGGCTAGACCGCGGCACCGAACAGCGAGCCCAGGCCGTAGGTGAGCGCCGCCGCGGCCCCGCCGAGCGCCAGCTGCCGCAGGCCGCTGAACCACCAGCCGCGTGCCGTCACGCGGGAGACGACCGCGCCGCAGGCGAAGAGGCCCACCAGCGCCAGCAGGACCGCCGGCCACAGCGCCGTCGCGCCGAGCAGATAGGGCAGCACCGGCAGCAGGGCACCCAGCGCGAACGATCCGAAGGACGAGACGGCGGCGACCGTCGGCGACGGCAGATCGTCCGGGTCGATGCCGAGTTCCTCGCGGGCGTGGATCTCCAGCGCCTGCTCCGGGTCCTTCGACAGCTGCATCGCGACCTCACGGGCGAGTGCGGGCTGGACGCCACGGGCGACATAGAGCGCCGCCAGCTCCTCCATCTCGTCCACCGGGTGCTTACGCAGTTCGCGCCGCTCGACGTCCAGCTCGGCCTGGACGAGCTCGCGCTGGGAGGCGACGGAGGTGTACTCCCCCGCGGCCATCGAGAACGCTCCCGCCGCCAGCCCGGCGAGCCCGGTGATGACGATGGTCTGCTGCGAGACGGCACCACCCGCGACACCGGTCATCAGCGCGAGGTTCGAGACCAGTCCGTCCATCGCGCCGAAGACCGCGGGGCGCAGCCAGCCGCCGTTGACATCACGGTGGGTGTGGTTGTCGCGATGCGCCTCGTGCAGTGTCGCGGCGTTTTCGATGATGGACACAACTCTCCCCTTCAACCTTCTCAGCAGCGGAAACAGCGGGTCCGCTCCCCCTTCGACACTGTCGAACATACGCATCATGTAAGGGGCGCGCCAGCAAGGCAGGCCGTACTTACCTGGGGGTGCGGGATGGCGGTTCGGGTGACAGAGGCGTTTCTCAGACTCGTCCCGGGCCGCGTGTGGCACAGATGCAGGAACCGCCGGTGCACGCGAAAGGGGCCCGCCCCGTGGAGTTGGTTGCATGCGATCCCGCTGATCCCTCCGAGCGCGCGCCCGGTACGGCTCCCGCCGCGCCGGCCGTCCCCGCCTCCGTGCTGCGGGAGCGGGCCCGCGGCGCACTGCTCGGTCTGGCGGTGGGCGACGCGCTGGGCGCGCCCGCGGAGAACATGCGGCCCTCGGAGATCCGCGCCCGGTGGGGCCGTATCGAAGGCTTTGTGAACGACGACCCCGCGGGCACGGACGACACCGAGTACGCGATCTTCTCCGGGCTGCTGCTGGCGCGGCACGGCTCGGCCCTGACCGTCACCCACGTCGAGACCGCGTGGCACCACTGGATCGCCGATCTGGACGAGGGTCCGTTCCGGGGAGCGGGGTTCAGCGAGCGCGGCACCCTGGAGAACCTGCGGCGCGGGCTCGCCGCCCCGATCTCCGCCCAGCACCGGCACGCCTGGAGCGACGGTCTCGCGATGCGGGCGGCTCCCTTCGGGGTCTTCGCCGCGGGGCTGCCGGCCGAAGCGGCCCGGCTCGTGGCGATCGACGGCTCGGTCAGCCACGACGGCGAGGGCATCTACGGCGGGCAGGCCGTGGCCGCGGGGGTCGCGGCGGCGATGACCGGCGCGGGCCCCGCCGGGGTGATCGGCGCCGCGCTCTCGGTGATCCCGATGGATTCCTGGACGGCACGATCCCTGCGCCGCGCGGTGGTGACGGCCCAGCGCAGCCAGGGTGACCCCCTGGCCACGGAACGCGCGGTGCGCTCGGCGGTGGTGATCGGCGGCTACCCGTGGACGGACCTGGCCCCGGAGGCGGTGGGCCTGGCCTTCGGCGCGTTCGCGGCGGCCCGCGGGGACTTCCGCGCCTCGGTGCTGACGGCGGTCAACATGGGCCGCGACGCCGACACGACCGCGGCGGTGGCGGGGGCACTGGCGGGAGCGGTCTCGGGCGCGGCGGCCATCCCCACCGCCTGGGCCTCGGCCATCGGCCCGGTACGGGGCAGCTGTCTCCCGTCGATGAAGGGCCACCACGTACTGGAGATCGCGGACCTCCTCACCCCCGACGACCCGCAGGCGGCGTGATGACACTGACTCCACCGACGAACGACGCGTCGATCCCCGACCCCGATCCGGCCCCTGCGCCCGCGACCCCGCCGGCTCTGCCCCCGGTGGGCGGGACGGTGCTGCCGGCCCATCCGGCCGGTGGGCACGGGTCCCGGCACGCACAGGCCGCGGCACCGGAGGCGGCGGCCACGACCTTCGGTATGGCCGTGCTCGAACATCCGGCCGCGCCGGACACCGGCACGGCCACCGATCCGTATCTGCTCGCCCTCGCGGACGCGCCGGTACCGGCCGCACCCGCGTCGTCCGGCGGCACCGCCGTACTCGACCGCCCGGCCGACGCGCGTCCTCCGCAGGGCCTGTGGAGCGGCGCCACCACGACGGGCGACACCGGCACCCCCACGCCGGGCGGCCGCGACCCCGGTCCGCCCGGCGGGGACAGCGAGCGAGCGCCCGCACCGCACCGGACACGCCGCGTCGCCGTCCGGCCGGTCGAAGGGCTCCTCCTCGGGCTCGCCGCGGGTGACGCGGCCGGTTGGCCCGCGGCGCGGCACCGGGCGGCGCGGATGCCCGAGTGGACCAGGCGGCTCACCCGCGAGCTCGACACCTTCGCCGAGCAGAACTCGACCACCACGCTCCCCGTGCCCATCGCCCTCAACCAGCCCCCCGAGCCCCTTCGTCTCGGTCCGTCCGACGACGCCGAGTGGGCCGCCTTCGCCGCCGAGACCGTGCTCATCGGCTCGGGGCACCTCTTCGCCGGGCTGGCTCCCGGACGCCGGATGCGCGCGGCCGTCGACCTCGCCTGGAACTCCCTCGCCGGCGAGGTGGCGGCCGCCGCCGACCGCGCACCCGAGGTGGAGTCCGCCGTGCTGCCCCTGCGTGCCCGGATCTCCGTACGCGCGGGACTCGGCAACCTCGCCACCGGGCTGCGCCCGCCCGCCACCGGTCACGACAACCCGCACTACTTCGACGACGCCGCGTGTGTACGCGCCGCCGTCCTCGCGGTGGTCCACCCGGGCGATCCGGCGGCGGCCGCCGAGCTCGCCGAGTTCGACGCCCGCTACACCCAGGACGGCGACGGGGTGCACGGCGCCCGTGCCATGGCGGCGGCCATCGCCGTCGCACTCGGCGGCGGCGGGGTCGACAACTGTGTGGACGCCGCGCTCGCGGAACTCCCCGAGTCCACCGAGATCGGCCGCAACGCGCGCCACGCGGTCAAGCTCGCCCGCGACGCGGACGCCGCCTTCGACCTCGTACCGCTGCTGGAGCACCAGATCGTGGACCACGTCTACAGCTACGGCGTCGCCGCGGCCGAGACCGTGCCCGTCGCTCTCGCCGTCGCGACGGCGGCCCGCGGCCGGGTCGCCGAGGCGGTACCCGCCGCGGCCTGCCTGTCGCGGGTGGCCGACTCCGCCCCCGCGCTGGCCGGCGCGCTGACCGGTGCGCTCGGCGGGGGCGACGCCGTGCCGGCCAGCTGGCGGGACGCCTGCCGGACCCTCGCGGGCTGCGCCCTCCCCCGTCTCGCGGGCACCGATCTGGTGGAACTCGCCGGGCTGCTCGCAGACACGGAACTGACGGCCCCGGGTGGACAATTCCGACATGACGACGACACTCGCGACGCTCACACTCGATGACCGGATCACCGGCAGCCTGATCGGCGCGGCCGTGGGCGACGCGCTCGGCGGCCCGGTCGAGGGGTACACGCCCGAGCAGATCACCGAACGGCACGGCGGCCGTGTCCACGGCATCGTCGGCCCCTGGAACGGCGACGACTGGCGCACCGCCCGTCCGATCGCGCCGTACCACAAGGGCGACGGCCACGTCACCGACGACACCCTCATGACGCACGCCCTGATCCGGGTCTACGGCACGGTCCGCGACCATCTCGACGCCTACGCCGTGGCCGACCACCTGGTGCCGGACCTGCTCTCCACTCCCCGCTGGATCCCCGAGCTGGAGGCGGAGGCGCTCCCCCTCCAACGGATCTTCCTCGCCGAGAAGTGGCTCGTGGCCCGCATCCACTACGGGCACCACGACCCCCGCGAGGCTGGCAGCGGCAACATCGTCAACTGCGGTGCGGCGATGTACATGGCACCGGTGGGACTGGTCAACGCGGCCAACCCCGCCGCGGCCTACGCCGAGGCGCTCGACATCGCGGGAGCGCACCAGTCCTCGTACGGACGGGAGGCGGCGGGCGTCTTCGCGGCGGCGGTCGCCGCCGCGTGTCTTCCCGGGGCGACCCCCACGTCCGTCGTCGACGCGGCCCTGGCACTGGCGAAGGACGGCACCCGCTCGGCCATCGAGGCGGTGGCCGAAGTCGCCGCGCGGCACACGGACTTCGAGTCGGCGCTGGCGCCGCTGCGTACGGCGGTCGCTCCCTTCGACACGGTCGGTCCGGACTACCGGGCGCCGTCCCTCGCCGCACGACGTCCCTCCCGGCTGCACTCCATCGAGGAACTCCCCGTCGCCCTGGGCATGCTGCTGGTCGGCGAGGGCGACTACCGCCGTACGGTGCTGGGCTCGGTGAACTACGGCCGCGACTGCGACTCGATCGCCACGATGTCCGGCGCGATCGCGGGCGCTCTCGGCGGCACCGCGGCGGTACCCCATGACTGGGCCAAGACGGTGGCCGAGGCCAGCCGCCTCGATCTGCACGCGCCCGCCCGGGAGCTGACCGCGGTCACCCGGGAGGTCTTCGCCCGCGACACGCGGCGCCGCCGGGCACACGAGTCGGCGTTCGCCGCCCTGACGGACGCCCGATGAGCGACGCCCTCCGACTGACCTGGGTGCAGCCGGAGGATCTGCTCGGCCACGAGCTGCGCCAGGCGGCCGAGGACGGCCGTGACGCGGGAGAGGTCACCGCCGCCTGGCTCGCGGCGGGCGGCTCCCCCGCGCCGCCCGCGGCCGGTGCCTCCGCCGTCCCGGCCTCCCCCGAGCTGCGCACCCTGGCACTCCGGCTGCTGGACGAGCTGTCCGCGGTCCCCAGCCCGCTGGCCGCACAGGAGCCGACCGGCCTCGCGGCCATCAAGGCGGCGTGCCCCAACTGGCCGACGGGCCCCGGGGACCCGCTGCCCACCATGGCGCGTGAGCCGCGCGCCTCCCTCACGACGGGTACGACAGGTACGACAGGTACGACAGGTACGACAGCCACGACAGGGCCCGGCTCCCGGCCTGCCGCACCGGACGACGCTGCCGCCTCGCTGCCCGACACCCCCGCCGCTGTGCACGACCCGCGGCTCCCGGACCGTCTCCACGCGGCCTGGCTCGGCCGCGCGGCCGGCTGTCTGCTGGGCAAGCCGGTCGAGAAGCTCCCCCTCCACGCGATCCGTGCCATCGCCCGCGCCACCGGCAACTGGCCTCTCCGCACCTGGTTCACCGCCAAGGGCCTGCCGGCCGAACTCGCCCGTGCCCACCCCTGGAACCGCCGTTCCGCCACCACCTCACTGGCCGAGAACATCGACGGCATGCCCGAGGACGACGACCTCAACTACCCCCTGCTGAATCTGCTCCTGCTCCAGCGGTACGGCCGCCGCTTCACCACCGCGGACGTCGGCCGGCTCTGGCTCGACGAACTCCCCGCGGGCCGCACCTTCACCGCGGAACGCATCGCCTACCGCAACCTCCTCTCCGGACTCGAACCTCCGCTCACCGCCTGCCACCACAACCCCTTCCGGGAGTGGATCGGCGCCGCCATCCGTGCCGATGTGCACGGCTGGACACACCCCGGCGATCCCGGGGCCGCCGCCGAACAGGCACATCGCGACGCCACGCTCACCCACACCGCGAGCGGCGTCCACGGCGCGATGTTCGTCGCGGCGGCCGTCGCGACCGCCGCCGACGGCGCCGGTGATGTGCACCGTGCGCTCGCCGCCGGGCTGACCGTCGTACCGCCCGCCTCCCGGCTGGCCCACGCCGTCCGCCTCGGTATCGACACCGCCCGCGCCGAACCCGACTTCGCTTCGGTCGTGGACCGGCTCCACACCGCCTACGGCCAGTACCACTGGGTCCATGTGCTGCCCAACGCCGCCCTGCTCGCCGCCGCGCTGACCCATGCGGACGGCGACTTCGGCGGCTCCATCTGCCGTGCTGTCTCCGGAGGTTGGGACACGGACTCCAACGGAGCCACCGCCGGTTCGATCGCCGGTCTCCTCGCCGGCCGGCCCGGTGAACTGCCCGACCGGTGGACCGCCCCGCTCAAGAACCGGCTCTCCACCTCCGTCGCCGGCTTCGACGGGACGGGCTTCGACGCCCTCGCCCACCTCACGCACCAGGAGGCACTCCGCCCATGACCGGCATCGTGGTGCTCGGCAGCACCAACATGGACCTCGTCGCCTATGTCGCCCACGCACCGAAGCGCGGAGAGACCGTCACCGGACGGGAGTTCCGGACGGTCCCCGGCGGCAAGGGCGCCAACCAGGCCGTCGCGGCCGCCCGTGCCGGTGGCGACGTCGCGATGATCGGTGCGGTCGGCTCGGACGACTTCGGCGCGGCCTTGCGGCAGACGCTCGTCGCCTCCGGCGTCGACGTCGATCTGCTGCGCACCTCCGAAGGCCCGTCGGGCACCGCCCATATCGTCGTCGACGACGAAGGCGGCAACGCCATCGTCGTCATCCCCGGCGCCAACGGCACGCTCACCGCCCTCGCCCCCGGCGACGAAGCCCTCATCGCCACCGCCGACGCCCTGCTCCTCCAGCTCGAACTCCCGCTCAGCGCCGTGCTGGAGGGGGCCGAGGCCGCACGCCGGCACGGGGTGCGCACCGTGCTCACCCCCGCCCCCGCCCAGCCGCTGCCTCCCGAACTCCTCGCCGCGACCGACCTGCTGGTACCGAACGAGCACGAGGCGGCCACCCTCACCGGCGTCGCCGACCCGCGCGCCGTGGCAGAAGCGCTCCTGCGCCAGGTCCCCGAGGTGGTGATCACGCTCGGCTCGGCCGGCTGCCTCCACGCAAGCCGCCACTCGCCCCCGCTCGTCGTCCCCGCCCCCGTGGTCACCGCCCTGGACACCACGGCGGCCGGCGACACCTTCGTCGGCGCCCTCGCCGTCGCCCTCGGCGAGGGAAAGCCCGTCGAGCAGGCCCTCACCTGGGCGTCCGCCGCCGCGGCGCTGTGCGTCCAGCGCGCGGGCGCCTCGACCTCCATGCCGTACCGCTCCGAGATCGACGAGGCCTCATGACACCATCGCCCGCACCCTCCCCGATGCCCCTTCAGGGGCTGCGCGTTCTCGATCTGGCCACCCTCTTCGCCGGCCCGCTCGCCGCCACCATGCTCGGTGACTTCGGCGCGGAGGTGATCAAGGTCGAGCACCCCACCCGGCCCGACCCGTCCCGCGGCCACGGCGCCGCCAGAAACGGCGTGGGCCTGTGGTGGAAACTGCTCGGCCGCAACAAGCGCACCATCACCCTGGACCTGTCCACCTCCGGCGGCCGCGAGACCCTGCTGCGCCTCGCCGCCACCGCGGATGTGATCGTCGAGAACTTCCGCCCCGGCACCCTGGAGAAGTGGCAGCTCGGCTGGGAGGAACTCAGCGCGGTCAATCCCCGTCTCGTCCTCACCCGCGTCACCGGCTTCGGCCAGTTCGGCCCCTACTCCCACCGGCCCGGGTTCGGCACCCTCGCCGAAGCGATGAGCGGTTTCGCCTCCATCACCGGTGAGGCCGACGGCCCGCCCACGCTCCCTCCGTTCGGTCTCGCCGATTCCATCGCCGCTCTGGCCACCTCCTTTGCCGTGATGACCGCGCTCACCGCCCGTCAGACCACGGGCCGCGGCCAGGTCGTCGACATGGCGATCATCGAGCCGATCCTGACCGTCCTCGGCCCCCAGCCGCTCTGGTACGACCAGGTCGGCTACGTCCAGACGCGGACCGGCAACCGCTCCGGCAACAACGCGCCCCGCAACACCTATCGCACCGCCGACGGCCACTGGGTGGCCGTCTCCACCTCGGCCCAGTCCATCGCCGAGCGCGTCATGACCCTGGTCGGCCGCCCCGATCTGATCGACGAGCCGTGGTTCACCACCGGAAGCGGCCGCGCCGAGCACGCCGACATCCTCGACGACGCGGTCGGCGGCTGGATCGCCGAGCGCAGCCGGACCGAGACCATGGAAGCCTTCGAGAAGGCCGAGGCCGCCATCGCGCCGATCTACGACATCCGCGATGTCATGGAGGATCCGCAGTACCAGGCGCTGGACACCATCACCGAGGTCCCCGACCCGGAACTCGGTCCGCTCCGGATGCAGAACGTCCTCTTCCGCCTCTCGGAGACACCCGGCTCCATCCGCTGGGCCGGCCGCCCGCACGGCGCCGACACGGACGCGGTCCTCACCGAACTCGGCCTGACCGGGGCCGATATCAGCGCACTCCGCACCCAGGGCGCCCTATGACCCCGCTCACCTATCTCTACGCACCCGGGGACCACCCCGACGTCGTACTGAAAGCTCTCGGCTCCGGCGCCGACGTCGTGATCATCGACCTCGAGGACGCGGTTCCCTCCGACCGCAAGAACTACGCCCTGGCCGCCACGGCCGAACTCCTGGCTCTCCCCCAGCCCCTGCCGGTCCATGTCCGCATCAACTCCCCCCAGGACATCGAGACCCTGACCGGTCTCCCCGGCCTCTGTGCTCTGCGTGTTCCCAAGGTCGCACACGGCACTGACATCCGCCGGATCGCGGACCGCGCACCCGGTGTCCCCCTCCACCCGCTGCTGGAATCCGCCGTCGCGATCGAGCACGCCTACGACATCGCCGCCGCCCATCCGGCCGTCCGAGGCATCTCGCTCGGGGAGGCGGACCTCCGCGCCGACCTCGGCGTACGGGACGGCGCCTCGCTCGACTGGCCCCGCTCGCGCATCGTGGTCGCCGCCCGCGCTGCCGGTCTCCCGCCCCCGTCGCAGTCCGTCTTCCCGGACATCCGGGACCTGGACGCGCTCTACGCCTCCTGCACACACGGCCGTGCGCTCGGCTTCCTCGGCCGGGCGGCCATCCATCCCCGCCAGCTCCCCGTCATCGAGCGGGCCTTCCTGCCCACCCCCGAGGAGATCGAGGCGGCGGAGGAGGTCGTCAAGGCGGCCGCCGGGGACGCGGGGGCGCTGGCCCTGCCGGACGGCCGTTTCGTGGACGCCGCGATCGTGGCGGCCGCCGAGCGCACGCTGTCCATCGCCCGCCGGGAGACGTTCTGACGCCCTGACCCTCTGACGCCCCGACACCGGCGACAACCTTCCGGCATACGACGAGGCCGCCGGGACCCGATCGGTCCCGGCGGCCTCGTCGTATGTCGCTGCGGTCAGCCCTTCTTGGCCGACCCCGCATCCGCGTCGGCGTCCCTGACGGTGTCCCCGGCGTCCGCCGAGTCCTCCGGGGTCGACTCGTCGCCCGGCTCCTTGTTCTCGACGGCCTTCTCGTCGGCCGCGTCCGCGCCGTCCGTGCCCGGCTTCGAGCGGTCCGGCTCGACGATCTCCTCGCGTCCCGGCCGCACCCGCGCCGAGATCACGATGTACGCCACCGCCAGCGCGAAGACGATGATCGCGGTCCACACGTTCAGCCGCAGGCCCAGGACGTGGTGCGCCTCGTCGACGCGCATGTACTCGATCCAGGCGCGGCCCGCGCAGTACGCGGCGACGTAGAGCGCGAACGCCCGCCCGTGGCCGAGCTTGAAGCGCCGGTCGGCCCAGATGACCAGCAGCGCGACACCGATGCACCACAGGGACTCGTACAGGAACGTCGGGTGGTACAGACCCGCCTCGCGGTTCGCACCCTCCGTGATCTTGAGGGCCCAGGGCAGATCGGTCGGCTTGCCGTACAGCTCCTGGTTGAACCAGTTGCCCCAGCGGCCGATCGCCTGCGCGATGGCGATGGCCGGCGCGAGGGCGTCCGCCCAGGCCGGCAGCGGGATCCCGCGACGGCGGCAGCCGATCCAGGCGCCGACCGCGCCCAGCGCGATCGCGCCCCAGATACCGAGGCCGCCCTCCCAGATCTTGAAGGCGTCGACCCAGTTCTCACCGTCGCTGAAGTACAGCTGGTAGTCGGTGATCACATGGTAGAGCCGGCCGCCGACCAGGCCGAAGGGCACCGCCCAGACAGCGATGTCGGCCACGGTGCCGGCTTTGCCGCCTCGGGCGATCCAGCGCTTGTTGCCGTACCAGACGGCCACGAAGACACCGATGATGATGCAGAAGGCGTAGCCGCGCAGCGGGAGCGGTCCGAGATGGATCACTCCGGTCGACGGACTGGGAATGTAGGCAAGTTCCATGGCAGACCCGACGCTACCCTGCCGGGTGGGAGACACGGCAACCCACCCGGCAACGTCCTGATAACGAGCGGCGTGCCGCGGCGCGGCCCCGCCGGGCGGTCAGGACGACGGGCTGGGCGCCGGCGCGGACTGCTGGGTGCCCGGCTTCTTGCCCTTGTTCGCCTCGGTGACCCACTTCTTCAGGTTGGCCGGGGAGATCTGCTCGCTGCCCTTGGCCGGGAAGACCGACTCGCCGTTGAGCAGGACGGTGGGCGTCCCGCGGAAGCCGCCGTTCTGGAAGGCCGTGTTGGACTTGGCGACCCAGCTGTCGTGCTTGCCGTCCTCGACACAGCTGCGGAACCCGGGGGTGTCCAGCCCTTCGACCTTGCCCGCGAGCTCGATCAGCCGGTCGTTGTTGCCGAAGGCGTCGTCCGGCTCCGGCGGCTGGTTCTGGAAGAGCACGTCGTGGTACGGGGCGAAGTCGCCGACATCCTGGGCGCAGGCCGCGGCATTGGCCGCACGCAGGGATCCGCTGCCGCCCATGTTGCCGTCGATGATGGTGGCGAGGTGGTACTCGACCTTGATCTGACCGGCCGCGACGAGCTCGTGGATCGTGTCACGGAAGAGGTTCTCGAACTGCGCGCAGACCGGGCAGCGGAAGTCCTCCCAGATCGTGAGCGTGGAGGGCGCGTCGTCCGCTCCCACCGGGATCGCCAGCCGGTCCTTGCCCTGCACGCCGGCGGGCGCGAGGAGCGGGCCGGCCTGGGAGCCGCTGTCCTTCTTCGTGCCGGAGTTGGCAGCGATCACTCCGACGACGGCCGCGAGTCCCAGCACGGCCACCACCGCCGCCGACACGATCAGCACCCGGCGGCGCTTCTCACGTGCCTTGTGCTGCTCACGTTCCTGCTGGAGCCGCTCGCGCGCGGTCCTCTTCCGGTCCTGGTTCTTCTCACTCACATCCCGCAAACGAACCGGGGAGGCACGTGAGCGCCTCCCCGGTCCAGATCCACTCGTACGAGCGAGCCGTACGAGAGGGATGACCCCGGCTACCCGGCCTGCCCGTCCCTGCGCACGCCCCTGGCCAGCTCCGCTGCCAGCTCACGGACGGACGCGAGGCCGGCGGCGGTGTCGGGGGCGTCGAGGATCCGCTTCACGAACGCGGACCCGACGATCACCCCGTCGGCGAACGCGGCGACCTCGGCGGCCTGCTGTGCGTCGGAGACCCCGAGGCCCACGCAGACCGGCAGTTCGGTGGTGGCCCGGGTGCGGCTCACCAGGTCCTGGGCCTGTGCGCCGACCGACGCGCGGGTGCCCGTGACCCCCATCAGCGAGGCCGCGTACACAAAGCCGGACCCAGCTTCGGTGATCCGCGCGATCCGGGCGTCCTTGCTGCTCGGAGCGACGACGAAGACGGTGGCGAGAGAGTGCTTCTCGGCGTGTTCGCGCCACAGGCCGGACTCCTCGACCGGCAGGTCGGGCAGGATGCAGCCCGCGCCGCCGGCCTCGGCGAGCTCGGCGGTGAAGCGCTCGACGCCGTAGCGGTCGATCGGGTTCCAGTACGTCATCACCAGGACCGGCTTGCCGGTCGCCGCGTGCGCCTCGCGGACCGTGCGCATCACATCGGCGATCTTGACGCCGCCGCGCAGGGCGATGTCGTCGGCGGTCTGGATGACCGGTCCGTCGAGGACGGGATCGCTGTGCGGCAGCCCCACCTCGACGACGTCCGCGCCGCCGTCCAGGACGGCCTTCACGGCCTCGATACCGCCGTCGACGGTCGGGAAGCCGGCCGGGAGGTAGGCGATGAGCGCGGCACGCCCCTCGTCCTTGGCCCGCGCCAGGGTGTCGCTCAACAGCTGGATGTTGCCGCTCACTTCGCGTCCCCCTTGATCTCGCCCTCGCCGTTCTCGGCGGCTGTGTCCGCCTCGACCACGGCGTCCGCCTCACGGTCGTAGAGCCCGAAGTAGCGGGCGGCGGTGTCCATGTCCTTGTCGCCGCGTCCGGACAGATTGACGACGATCAGGCCGTCCTTGCCGAGCTCCCGGCCGAGGTCCAGCGCACCGGCCAGCGCGTGCGCCGACTCGATCGCCGGAATGATGCCCTCGGTGCGGGACAGCAGCCGCAGCGACTGCATCGCGGCGTCGTCGGTGACCGCGCGGTACTCCCCGCGCCCGCTGTCCTTGAGGTACGCGTGCTCGGGACCGATGCCCGGGTAGTCCAGTCCGGCCGAGATCGAGTACGGCTCGGTGATCTGGCCCTCCTCGTCCTGGAGGACGTAGCTGCGCGAGCCGTGCAGGATGCCGGGCTCGCCCGCGGTCAGGGTGGCCGCGTGCTCGCCGGACTCGATGCCGTGCCCGGCGGGCTCACAGCCCACGAGGCGCACACCGGCGTCCGGGATGAAGGCGTGGAACAGCCCGATCGCGTTGGAACCGCCGCCGACGCAGGCGACGGCCGCGTCCGGCAGACGGCCGGCGCGCTCCAGGATCTGGCGCCTGGCCTCCACGCCGATGACCCGGTGGAAGTCGCGCACCATGGCCGGGAAGGGATGGGGGCCCGCGACCGTGCCGAAGAGGTAGTGGGTGCGGTCGACATTGGCGACCCAGTCGCGGAACGCCTCGTTGATGGCGTCCTTCAGGGTCCTGCTGCCGGACTTCACCGGGATGACCTCGGCGCCCAGCATCCGCATCCGGGCGACGTTGAGCGCCTGGCGCTCGGTGTCGATCTCGCCCATGTAGACGGTGCATTCGAGGCCGAACAGGGCGCACGCGGTCGCGGTGGCGACGCCGTGCTGGCCGGCCCCGGTCTCGGCGATGACGCGCGTCTTGCCCATGCGCTTGGTGAGCAGCGCCTGGCCCAGCACGTTGTTGATCTTGTGGGAACCGGTGTGGTTCAGGTCCTCCCGCTTGAGGAAGATCCGCGCACCGCCGGCGTGCTCGGCGAACCGGGGCACCTCGGTCAGCGCGCTGGGGCGGCCCGTGTAGTTGACCATCAGGTCGTTGAGCTCGGCCGCGAACGCCGGGTCCGTCTTGGCCTTGTCGTACTCGACGGCGACCTCGTCGACGGCGGCGACGAGGGCCTCGGGGATGAACTTGCCGCCGAAGGCGCCGAAGTAGCCCTGGGCGCTGGGGACCTGACCCTCGGGGTCCGGGATGAAGAAGTCAGAAGACATCCGACGTACTCCTCAGAAGGGGCTGACGCCCCTGAAGTCTGGGTGTGCAAGGGGACACGTTATGCGCGCGCGCCGCTGTGACCGGGTTCCGCACCGGACCGACGCGCCGCAACCGGCGGTGCGAGGTCAGGACGCAGGGGCCCGTCCGGCGATCGAGGACACCGCGAGAGCCGGGACCGGGGGCTTCACCCCGGGAAACCGGCACCGTCGGACGTCAGTCGCGCGCGCCGTCCCCGCGCCATCGCATCCCGTTGACCTGGCCCGGCTCCGAACCGATGACGTACCGCACGCGCCGGCCGTGCACCCGGCGTGCGGGGGCGCGGCAGCCGCGGGGCTTGCAGCCCCGGGCCAGACGGGCGTACGGGTCACGGGCCGCGGCGAGCGCCGCCCGTGCCGCGCGCACGGCCGCCGTCGACGTCCCGGGACGCGTGGGCGTCCGGTGCGGCGCGGCGGTGGTGCGGGCGGTGGTCATGGCGGGTGTCAGTTCCTGCCGTGCCGCAGCGCCGGGTGGGCGCCCGCGGCGACGAGGTCGGCGACGGCCGCCTTCGGGTCCCGGCCGGTGACCAGGGACTCTCCGACCAGTACGGCGTCGGCACCCGCGTTGGCGTAGGCGATCAGGTCGTGCGGACCGCGCACACCGGACTCGGCGACCTTGACGATGTGGGACGGAATCTCGGGGGCGAGCCGTTCGAAGGTGCCCCGGTCGACCTTGAGCGTCTTCAGATCGCGGGCGTTGACCCCGATGATCTTCGCACCGGCGTCCACCGCGCGCTCGACCTCGTCCTCGTCGTGCACCTCGACCAGCGGCGTGAGCCCGATCGACTCGGCGCGCTCGATGAGGGAGACCAGGGCCTCCTGCTCCAGAGCGGCGACGATCAGCAGGATGACGTCGGCGCCGTAGGCGCGGGCCTCCCACAGCTGGTACGCCGTGACGATGAAGTCCTTGCGCAGCAGAGGTACGTCGACCCGGGCACGGACGGCCTCCAGATCGGCGAGCGAGCCGCCGAAGCGGCGCTCCTCGGTCAGGACGGAGATGAGGGCGGCGCCCCCGGCCTCGTAGTCCGCGGCGAGCGCGGCGGGGTCGGCGATCGCGGCCAGCGCGCCCTTGGAGGGGCTGGAGCGCTTCACCTCGCAGATCACCTGGACGCCCTCGCCGCGCAGTGCGGCGACCCCGTCCTTGGCGGCGGGAGCCTTGGCGGCGCGCTCCTTGAGCTCGTCGAGGCTGACGCGCGCCTGCCGCTCTGCGAGGTCGGCGCGTACGCCTTCGATGATCTCGTCGAGCACACTCACGCGAGCGGCCCCCTTCCGGGACGGTGATGGTTCAGGATCAGCCATGTCGATGGTATCCGCAGGAGGCCCCCGGCCTCGCATCCGGTTGACGCCTGTCCCACTACCTGGGACTTCGGCGGCTCCCCGGCACCGGCCGGGCGGCCCCTCACGGGGCCAGCGCAGAGCCGAACGGCAGGTTCCGCACCACGCTGAAGACCAGCAGTACGGCGCCCAGCGACCACCACCACACGGGGGCGACGGCGATCCGCATCGGCACACCGCGGACGGCGCGAATCAGCCACAGGGCCATCACCACGGCGAAGACGCCGTAGCCGACGACGGCCACGGCGTTGGCCCCGAAGGCCGCCGCCAGATCGCCGTGGGCGAAGGCGTGGGCGCTGCGCAGACCACCGCAGCCCGGACAGAGGATCCCGGTGAGCCGCAGGAGCGGACAGACCGGGTAGTGACCTGGTTCGTTGGGGTCGACCGCGCCGACGTAGGCGAAGGCGGCGGCGACTCCCGCGAGGGAGGCCACGGGGGCGGCGAGACGTCGCGCGAGCGGGGCTGGCCCGGGAGCGCGAGCGGGTGTCGCGGGAGAAGGCATGGCGTCCACCCCGTGATTGTCTCCGTCGGAACGCAAGGGCGCAGCCCGGCCCCGGCCGGTCTGCGCCCTTGTGTCGTGAGGTCCTGGCGGTGTCAGGCGGAGGTCTGCGCCGAGGCGGGCTGCGCGGGGGCGGTGGCCGCCTGCGCACGGGCCCGCTCCGCGGCGGCCTTCTCGGCCTTCGGCATACCGAGACCGGCGGCCCTCATCGCGAGGCCGACCAGACCGCCGGCGACGACGACGCCCATGCCGGCCCAGAAGCCGAGCGGGTTGGCCGCGACCATGAAGACTCCGGCGATGCAGAAGCCGATGAAAGCGATGATGACACCGGTCCAGGCGGCCGGGGTGTGTCCGTGGGCGCTGCCCGCCATGAGTTGCTCCTCGTTGCCGTTGCTCTGTGGTGAGCTGTTGCTCGATGGTGAGCCGGTAGCTCACCCGCCATTGTCCCGTACGCCGTGTCGTGCCCTGTGCCAGGGGTGGCGGTCACGTCTCGGCCCCGGGAGGTCATGTCCCGCGGGTCGGGTCCTCGCCGCGGTCCAGTGCCTTCCAGAGGTCCTCGGGGCGGTCGGGGTCGACGACCGGCGCCTTGCGGGGCCTCGGGGTGCCGTCCCGCTCGTAGCGGCCCGACATGGCGGGCCACTGCCTGCCGTAACGGAGCGCGAGCAGTCCGGCGAGCAGGATCAGCAGACCGCCGGCCGCGGTCACATAGGGCCAGGCGGTATGGGTGAGTGCGCCGACCGTGGCGGCGGTGTCGCCGGTGGTCTTCGCCGCCTTCTCGTCCAGGGCCGCGCTGTCGGACGCGCCCAGGAAGGCGGTGACGGCCGCACCGGCGCCGCTGAGGGCGAGCAGCGCTGCCACCAGGAACCGGCCGGCCCTGCGGACGGCGAAGACCGCGACCAGCGCGGCCAGACCGACGATGGCGAGGGCGGTGGGCACTCCGGTGACGTCGCTGCCGTCGGCGTCGAGCGGCACACTGCCGCCACCGACGGCCGCCGTGCCCTCGGCCCAGATCTGGCCGGAGGCGAGCAGGACGACGGTGGCGCCGGCGGCGCCGAGAACAAGTGCTGCGCCGAGGCTGCGGCGGCTGCTGTCGGCGGACGCGGCGGATGCCGATTCGGCGCGGGGCTGGGGTACAGGTACAGCACTCACGACCCCTACTATCCCTTACCGCCCGGTGTGGCCGTTCAGCCGGTTGGCCGTATGGACGGCGCGAAGCACCGCGGCCGCCTTGTTGCGGCACTCGGTGTCCTCGGCGACCGGATCGGAGTCGGCCACGACACCCGCTCCGGCCTGCACGAATGCGGTTCCGTCGCGCAGCACGGCGGTACGGATGGCGATCGCGGTGTCCGAGTCGCCGGCGAAGTCGAGATAACCGACACATCCGCCGTAGAGCCCGCGCCGGGAGGGTTCGAGCTCGTCGATGATCTGCATCGCGCGGGGCTTCGGCGCTCCGGAGAGGGTGCCGGCGGGGAAGCAGGCGGTGAGCACGTCGAAGGCGGTACTGCCCGCGGCGACCCGGCCGGTCACGGTCGAGACGATGTGCATGACGTGGGAGTACCGCTCGATCGACATGAAGTCGACGACCTCGACGCTGCCCGGCTCGCAGACGCGGCCGAGGTCGTTGCGGCCGAGGTCGACGAGCATCAGGTGCTCGGCGCGCTCCTTGGGGTCGGCGAGCAGTTCGTCGCCGAGCGCCTGGTCCTCCTGCGGGGTCGCGCCGCGCGGCCGGGTGCCCGCGATGGGGTGGACCATGGCGTGCCCGTCCTCGACCTTGACCAGGGCCTCGGGGCTGGATCCGACGACGTCGAAGCCGTCGAAGCGGAAGAGGTACATGTACGGGCTCGGGTTGGTGGCCCGCAGCACCCGGTAGACGTCGAGGGCACTGGCCGCACAGGGGGTCTCGAACCGCTGCGAGGGGACGACCTGGAACGCCTCGCCGGCCCGGATCCGCTCCTTGATGTCCTCGACGGCGGCCTGGTAGTCGGGCCCGCCCCACGGGACGGTGAAGTCGGGGAGCTCGGAGGGCGGCAGTACGGCGGGGGCGGAGGCCAGCGGCCGCGCGAGGTCGGCCTCCATGGCGTCGAGCCGGGCGACGGCGTCCGTGTACGCCTCGTCGACACCGGTGTCGAGGTCATTGTGGTTGATCGCGTTGGCGATCAGCACGACGGTGCCGTCCCAGTGGTCGAGCACGGCGAGGTCCGAGGTGAGGAGCATCGTCAGCTCGGGGAGCTTCAGGTCGTCGCGCTCGCCCGGACCGATCTTCTCCAGCCTGCGGACGATGTCGTAACCGAGGTAGCCGACCATGCCGCCGGTGAAGGGCGGCATGGCGGACGCCGGGTCACTCGTGTGGGTCCCTGCTACGCCGCCAGGCGTAGGGGTGGGGGTCCCTCCCACGCCGCCAGGCGTAGGGGTGGGGGTCCCTCCCACGCCGCCAGGCGTAGGGGTGGGGGTCCCTCCCACGCCGCCAGGCGTAGGGGGAGTGTGCAGGGTCTCGACGGTGGCGCGCAGGGCGGCGAGCGGGTCGCCGTCCGTGGGGACGCCGACGGGCGGGGTGCCGAGCCAGTGCGTGCGGCCGTCCCGCTCGGTGAGGGTGGCGGCGCTGCGGACCCCGACGAAGGAGTAGCGGGACCAGGACCGGCCGTTCTCGGCGGACTCCAGCAGGAAGGTGCCGGGGCGTTCGGCGGCCAGCTTGCGGTAGAGCCCGACCGGGGTGTCGCCGTCGACCAGGAGCCTGCGGCTGACGGGGATGACGCGGCGGTCGGCGGCCAGCTTCCGGAAGGTGTCGAGATCCATGGCGGCTGAGCCTACTTGCCGAGCGGGAGCACGTCGGCGTCGAAGCAGGTGCGGTCGCCGGTGTGGCAGGCGGCCCCGATCTGGTCGACCTTGACGAGGATGGCGTCGGCGTCGCAGTCCAGGGCGACGGACTTGACGTGCTGGACGTGGCCCGACGTGTCGCCCTTGACCCAGTACTCCTGGCGGCTGCGCGACCAGTAGGTGCACCGGCCGGTGGTCAGCGTGCGGTGGAGGGCTTCGTCGTCCATCCAGCCGAGCATCAGCACCTCACCGGTGTCGTACTGCTGGGCGATGGCCGGGAGGAGCCCGCCGGCGTCGCGCTTGAGGCGTTCGGCGACGGCGGGATCGAGGGAGCTGGCGGGGACACTGCTGGTCATACGCCCATTGTGCCGTGTTGCGGGCGCGCGCTGGACGGTATGTCCACTGGGCGGACCGTGTGCCGCCGCCGTAGGCTGGCGGACATGTCGACCCATGCGAAGCGTGAACGACTTCTGCTCGCCGATCTGTTGGAGGCGGCGGGCCCCGATGCCCCCACTCTGTGCGACGGCTGGACGACCCGGGATCTCGCGGCCCACGTGGTGGTGCGTGAGCGGCGGGCCGACGCGGCCGGCGGGATCATGATCCCGCTGCTCAGGAGCCGGCTCGACCGGGTGATGGCCGAGTTCACGGCCAGGCCGTACGACGAGCTGATCCGGCTGATCCGTACGGGACCGCCGCGGATGTCGCCGTACGGGATCAAACAGGTGGACGAGGCCGCGAACACCGTCGAGTTCTTCGTGCACGCCGAGGATGTGCGCCGGGCGCAGCCCGACTGGACCCCGCGCACGCTGGACCGGGTCTTCGAGGACGCGCTGTGGTCGCGGCTGGAGAAGGTGGCCCGGCTGCTGGGCCGCAAGGCCCCGGTGGGCCTGGTGCTGCGGCGGCCGGACGGTCAGACCGCGGTCGGTCATCGCGGCGCGCCGGTGGTCACGGTCACCGGTGAGCCGGGTGAGCTGACAGTCTTCGCCTTCGGCCGGCAGGACGCGGCGCAGGTGGAGCTGGAGGGCGACAAGGACGCGGTGACCCGGCTGCGGGACATGGGCCAGCTCGGGATGTAGCGGGGTTCTCGCGGTCCTCGGGGTTCTCGGGGTGTAGCGGTATCAGCGCACGAGTTCGGCGCGGCGGACGGCCGGGGTGAGGAGCCCGACGGCCGCACCCGTCATGCTGACGGCGCCGAAGGCGAGGAAGACGGGCACGGTGCCGAAGCTGTCGGTCGCGAACCCGAAGAGTGGGTACGCGAGCGGGGCGATGCCCACGCTGCTGAGCGCCATGACCGAGCTGACCCGGCCGAGGTAGGCCGGGTCGGTCGCGCTCTGGATCAGCGCGACCGCCAGTCCCCCGCAGACGCCCGCGAACAGGCCCGTGGCTCCCGCGAGGGCGACGGCCGTGACGAGTCCGGGCGCCAGCGCCAGTGAGCCGAGGGCGGCGCTGCCGACGACGAGGGCCGCGATCTGGACCGCCCCGGCGCGCGGCAGCCGGCGGGCGACGGTGAGCAGCAGGGCGCTCGCTCCGGCGCCCACCCCGAAGGCGCCGACGATCCAGCCGACGCCCGAGGGACCCCAGCCGCGCTCGTCGGCGAGGAGGACGAGACCGACGTTCAGCGGCGGGATGGCTCCGAGTTCGCTGAGGGCTCCGGAGAGAACGAGCGGGCCGATCAGAGGATGGCGGCGGATGTGGCGCAGTCCGCCCCGCAACTGCTGCCAGGGGGTTTCGCCGCGGTCCTCGCCGATGCCCCCGGGCAGCGGTGCGATCCGCACCGCGACGAGCAGGACCAGCGAGAGTGCGAACAGGCCGCCGGCGACACCGAAGGCGGCCCCGGGCCCCCCGGTGCCCATCGCGAATCCGGCGAGGGGCGGGCCGGTGGTGGTGCCGACGCGCTGGACAAGGGCGCGCAGTCCCTGGACGCGTACGAGCTGCCCGGCATCGGTGATGCGGGGCGGCAGAGCGCCGACCGCGGGCATGAACAGGGCGTCGACCGCGCCGAAGACGAGGGCCGCGGCGATCAGCAGCCACAGGCCGGGCGTGGCAAGGGTAAGCGCGCCGGCGACGGCGAGGATCACGGCGCAGCGGACGGCGTCGGAGGTGATGACGACCCGGCGCGGGCCGAAACGGTCGGCGATCACTCCCCCGCCGAGCATGAGGAGCGCTCTGGGCACGGCTCCGGCGGCCATCACCATGCCGACCTGGGCAGGCCCGGCGATCTGGGCGGCGGCCCAGCCGAGTGCGAGGAAGTAGATGCTGTCGCCGACGAGGGAGGCGGCGTAGGCGGCGAGCCAGCGCAGGACGTTGCCGTCGCGGTGGGCGGCGGGGGCCGGTATGCCGGGGCTGGACGTCTCGGTCACGGTCGCGGTCACTCGGGCTCCTTCGGGCAGGCGGACGCCGGTGTCGACACGGGGCGTCAGGGGCGGAAGGGGAATCCGTACATGTGGACCGCGACGTGTTCACGCCCGGCCGTGTCACCGCTCTCCTCGGCGGCGCGCCCCCGGTCGGTCCAACGGCGCATCAGCTCGCCGATCTCGTCGGCCATCTCCTGGAGTTCCGCGGAGGTGAGGCGGGGCACGTATTCAGAGCTGAAGGCGGCGTCGGTCCACTCGTCGGGCCAGGCGGCCAGCTGGTCGAGGTAGGCGGCGTACCGCTCGGTGCGGGTGTCGACGAGCCGGCGGATGACGGTGCCGGCGACCGCCGCACCCTCGGGGCCGTCGAAGTCCGAGGTGCGGAAGGTGAATCCCCGCTCGGTGGAGAGACGCCACCAGCGCTCGCGGCCGTCCTTGCCCGCGTCCGGCGCCTCTTCGATGAACCCGTGCTCGGCCATCTTGCGCAGGTGGTAACTGACCAGCGAGACGGCCTCGTCGACCTGGTCGGCGAGGTGGGAGGCAGTGGCCGTGCGGGCCGTGTAGAGGGCGCGGTAGAGCTTGATGCGCAGCGGGTGTGTGAAGACCTTGAGGGCCTCGACGTCGGTGATGCGCTGGGTCTCGTGGTCGGCCATGACCCGACCGTAGATACGAAAGAGAAGTTGCGCAATAAGATTTGCGCAACTTCTCTTTCGTATCGCAGGCCCTGATGGGTCAGGGGGCCGGTGTCACCAGCGCACCGGCAGCTTCCGTACGCCCCTGATCAGCATCCCCGGCATCCAGGGGAGGTCCGCCACGTCCGCGTCGAGCGCCAGTCCGGGGAAGCGCTCCAGCAGTCCGCGGATCGCGATGCGCCCTTCGAGCCGGGCCAGCGGCGCGCCGAGGCAGTAGTGCAGACCGTGCCCGAAGGCGATGTGGCCGCGAGCGTCGCGGCGAATGTCGAACCGGTCC
The DNA here is from genome assembly GCF_032229325.1 of Streptomyces sp. AM8-1-1. Classification (NCBI taxonomy): domain Bacteria; kingdom Bacillati; phylum Actinomycetota; class Actinomycetes; order Kitasatosporales; family Streptomycetaceae; genus Streptomyces; species Streptomyces sp. AM8-1-1. The sequence continues at coordinate 6,195,383 of NZ_CP135086.1, read as the reverse complement.
GGGTCCTTGAAGCGCGCCGGATCACGGTCGGCGTCCGCCATCGCGATCAGCACGGTGGAGCCCGCCGGGATCGTGACGCCCTCCATCTCCACGTCCGCGAGGGCCAGTCGGTCCGTGCAGGCCTCCACCGGGCCGTCGTAGCGGAGCATCTCCTCGATCGCCCCGTCGAGCAGCGAGAAGTCCGCACGCAGCGCGGCGAGTTGGTCCGGATGCGCGAAGAGCGCGCGCATACCGTTGCCGATGAGGTTGACCGTCGTCTCGTGCCCCGCGATGAGCAACAGGACGGACATCCCGATGAGTTCGTCCGGCGAGAGCCGGTCGCCGCCCTCGTCGACGGCGTGGATCATCGCACTGAGCAGATCCTCACCCGGGTCCCGGCGCTTGGCCGCGATCAGCTCCCGGAGGTAGGCCGTCGTCTCCTGGTAGGCCTGCGCCTCCGCCTCCGGACTGGTGCGCGCCACCATCTCGTTGGACCAGCCGCGGAAGGCGTCGCGGTCCATCCCGGGCACGCCCAGCAGCTCACAGATGACGGTCATGGGCAGCGGAAAGGCGAACGAGGCCACCAGGTCGGCCCGCCGCTCCTCCGTCGCCGTCATGGAGTCCAGCAGTTCGTCGGTGATCTGCTGGACGCGCGGGGCGAGCGCCTCGATGCGGCGCGGAGTGAACTCCCGTGCCACCAGCCGCCGCAGGCGGGTGTGGTCCGGCGGGTCGGACATCAGCATGTGCGCGAGCGCCGGCTGGTCCTGGTCCGTGTTCACGATCTGGGTGATGTCACCGGACTTCATCCAGTCCCGGCTCAGCCGGGGATCGGTGAAGGCGGTACGGCACGCCTCGTACCCGACGACGAGCCACAGCTCCTCGCCGTCGGGAGCGCGCACGTGATGGACGGGCCCCTCCGCGCGGAGCCTGGCGTAGACGGGATACGGGTCGCTGACGAAGTGCGGACTGATTTCCGCGAGATCGGCGATGGGCCGGGTCACCATGCTGTTCCCCCTGTTCATCATGGGTCCAACGGCACGCTAACCCGGCCCACAGGAGGGACGGACGCCAGTTTTCGGACAGTTTGTCCTGCGTCTCGGACAGTTCGCCCGACGGCCCAGACCACGGTCCCGGACCGTCGCCCGGCGTCAGCGCACGGGGTGACCGGATCCGCGCAGGGCCTCCTTCACCTCGGAGATCCGCAGATCGCCGAAGTGGAAGACGGAGGCCGCGAGGACGGCGTCCGCGCCGGAGTCGACCGCCGGGGCGAAGTCCGCCAGCCGGCCCGCGCCGCCGCTCGCGATCACAGGCACGGTGACATGCCTGCGCACCGCCGCGATCATCTCGGTGTCGTAGCCGTCCTTGGTGCCGTCGGCGTCCATCGAGTTCAGCAGGATCTCGCCCGCCCCCAACTCGGCGGCCCGGTGCGCCCATTCGACGGCGTCGATACCGGTCCCCTCACGGCCGCCGTGCGTGGTGACCTCGAACGAACCGGACGCGGTACGCCGGGCGTCCACCGACAGCACCAGCACCTGCCGGCCGAAGCGCTCGGCGATCTCACGGATCAGCTCGGGCCGGGCGATCGCCGCCGTGTTGACGCCCACCTTGTCGGCGCCCGCCCGCAGCAGCTTGTCGACGTCCTCCGCCGAGCGGACACCGCCGCCGACGGTGAGCGGGATGAAGACCTGCTCGGCGGTGCGCCGCACCACGTCGTACGTCGTCTCCCGGTTGCCCGAGGAGGCGGTGATGTCGAGGAAGGTGAGCTCGTCGGCGCCCTCGGCGTCGTACAGCTTCGCCATCTCGACGGGGTCGCCGGCATCGCGCAGGTTCTGGAAGTTGATCCCCTTGACGACCCGTCCGTTGTCCACGTCCAGACAGGGGATGACACGGACCGCGAGGCTCATCCGGCACCTCCCCGGTACGCCTCGACCTCCACCTCGACGACCAGGCTCGGGTCGACGAAGCCGGAGACGATGAGCATGGACGCGGCGGGGCGGACCTCGCCGAACAGCTCCTTGTGCGCGCGGCCGACGTCCTCCACGTCACGCGCGTGCGTGAGGTACATCCGCGTCCGCACCACGTGCTCCCGGCCGAGGCCGAGTTCCTTCAGCGCGTCGATGGCGACACCGAACGCGGTGACCGCCTGCTCGTAGGGGCCGCCCGCGGAGATCTGGCCGCCGACGGTCGACGTACAGCCGGAGACGAGGACCAGGCCGGTCGGCAGCTCGACGGCGCGGGAGTAGCCGAAGGACTCCTCCCACGGGTTCTCCGAGGCGAGACGGCGTACGGAATCGGTCATGCCGACACCGCCGCGAGCGCCTCTTCCAGCGTGAACGCCTTGGCGTACAGCGCCTTTCCGACGATCGCGCCCTCGACACCGGCGGGGACCAGCGAGGAGAGGGCCCGCAGATCGTCGAGCGAGGAGACGCCGCCGGAGGCGACGACCGGCTTGTCGGTCGCGGCGCAGACGTTCTTCAGGAGCTCCAGGTTGGGGCCCTGGAGAGTGCCGTCCTTGGCGATGTCGGTGACGACGTACCGCGCGCAGCCCTCGGAGTCGAGGCGGGCCAGCGTCTCGTAGAGGTCGCCGCCGTCGCGCGTCCAGCCGCGGCCGCGCAGGGTCGTGCCCCGGACGTCCAGGCCGACCGCGATCTTGTCGCCGTGCTCGGCGATGACCTTGGCGACCCACTCCGGGGTCTCCAGGGCGGCCGTGCCCAGGTTGACCCGGGTGCAGCCGGTGGCGAGGGCCGCGGCGAGCGAGGCGTCGTCGCGGATGCCGCCGGACAGCTCCACCTTGATGTCCATGGCGCGCGCGACCTCCGCGATCAGCTCGCGGTTGTCGCCGGTGCCGAACGCGGCGTCCAGGTCGACGAGATGCAGCCATTCCGCGCCCGAGCGCTGCCAGGCCAGGGCGGCCTCCAGGGGGGAGCCGTAGGACGTCTCGGTGCCGGACTCGCCGTGCACCAGCCGGACGGCCTGTCCGTCGCGGACGTCGACTGCGGGAAGGAGTTCAAGCTTCGGCATTACAGCGTCTCGATCCAGTTGGTCAGCAGCTGGGCGCCGGCGTCGCCGGACTTCTCGGGGTGGAACTGGGTCGCCCACAGCGCGTTGTTCTCCACGGCGGCCACGAAGCGCTCGCCATGGGTGGCCCAGGTGATCTGGGGGGCGCGGATGGCGGCGTTGGTGACCTCCAGCTCCCACTCGTGCACGGCATAGGAGTGCACGAAGTAGAACCGGGTGTCGTCGTCGGTGCCGGCGAACAGCTTGCTGCCGGCCGGTGCCTCGACGGTGTTCCAGCCCATGTGCGGGACGACGGGCGCCTTGAGCGGGCCGACCGTGCCGGGCCACTCGTCGAGGCCCTCGGTCTCCACACCGTGCTCGATGCCGCGGCCGAACAGGATCTGCATGCCCACGCAGATGCCCATGACGGGGCGGCCGCCGGAGAGCCGGCGGCCGATGATCCAGTCGCCGCGGGCGCGCTTGAGGCCGTCCATGCAGGCGGAGAACGCGCCGACGCCCGGGACGAGGAGTCCGTCGGCGTTCATCGCCGTGTCGAAGTCACGGGTGATCTCGACGTCCGCGCCGACCCGGGCCAGCGCCCGCTCGGCGGAGCGGATGTTGCCGAATCCGTAGTCGAAGACGACGACCTTCTTCGGAGTGCTCATTCCCAGATCCCCTGGATCCGCAGGACACCGGCGACCAGGCACATCGCGGACCCGATACCGAGGAGCACGACGAGGCCCCGGGGCATGTCCTGCTTGATGAAGGAGTACACACCGCCGGCGAGGAAGAGCCCGACGACGATGAGAACGGTGGAGAGGCCGGTCACAGGGCGCCCTTCGTGGACGGGAGGATGCCGGCCGCGCGCGGGTCGCGCTCGGACGCGTAACGCAGGGCGCGGGCCAGCGCCTTGAACTGGCACTCCACGATGTGGTGCGCGTTGCGGCCGTACGGCACGTGCACGTGCAGCGCGATCTGGGCCTGCGCGACGAACGACTCCAGGATGTGCCGGGTCATCGTCGTGTCGTACTCGCCGATCATCGGCGCCATGTTCTCGGGCTCGGTGTGCACGAGGTACGGACGCCCCGACAGGTCCACGGTGACCTGGGCGAGGGACTCGTCCAGCGGCACGGTGCAGTTGCCGAAGCGGTAGATGCCGACCTTGTCGCCGAGCGCCTGCTTGAAGGCGTTGCCGAGCGCGAGTGCGGTGTCCTCGATGGTGTGGTGCGAGTCGATGTGGAGGTCGCCCTCGGTCTTCACGGTGAGGTCGAACAGCCCGTGCCGGCCCAGCTGGTCGAGCATGTGGTCGTAGAAGCCGACCCCGGTCGCGACATCGACCTTCCCGGTGCCGTCGAGGTCGATCTCGACGACGACGGACGTCTCCTTGGTGGTGCGTTCGACCCGTCCTACGCGGCTCATGCGCTCTGCTCCTTCTTGCTGCGTTCCTTCATCAAAGCGCGAACCGCATCGAGGAACGCGTCGTTCTCTTCGGGGGTGCCGGCGGTGACCCGCAGCCATCCGGGTACGCCGTTGTCACGGACCAGGACGCCGTGGTCGAGGATCTGCCGCCAGGCCTCGTGCGCGTCGGGGAACCGTCCGAACTGCACGAAGTTGGCATCGGACTCGGTGACCTCGTACCCGATGGCGAGCAGCTCTGCGACCAGGCGGTCGCGCTCGGTCTTCAACTGCTCGACGTACCCGAGCAGGGTATCGGTGTGTTCGAGGGCGGCGAGCGCGGTGGCCTGGGTGACGGCCGACAGGTGGTACGGCAGGCGGACCAGCTGGACGGCGTCGACCACGGCGGGATCGGCGGCGAGATAGCCCAGGCGCAGTCCGGCGGCGCCGAAGGCCTTGGACATGGTGCGCGACACCACGAGATTCGGCCGGCCCTCGATCAGCGGCAGCAGCGAGGGGCGGTGGCTGAACTCCACGTACGCCTCGTCGACCACGACCAGGGACGGCTTGGCCGCCTGCGCCGCGTCGTACAGGGCGACGACGGTCTCGGCATCGACCGCGGTGCCCGTGGGGTTGTTGGGCGAGGTGATGAAGACGACGTCCGGCCGGTGCTCGGCGACGGCCTCCCGGGCCGCCGCCACGTCGATGGTGAAGTCGGCGTGGCGCGGGCCGGAGATCCAGGCGGTGCCGGTGCCCCGGGAGATCAGACCGTGCATCGAGTACGAGGGCTCGAAGCCGATGGCGACACGGCCCGGCCCGGCGAAGGTCTGGAGCAGTTGCTGGATGACCTCGTTGGAGCCGTTGGCCGCCCAGACGCCCGCGGCGCCCACCTCGTGCCCGGTGGTGCGGGTGAGATAACGGGCGAGCTCGGTGCGCAGCTCGACGGCGTCCCGGTCGGGGTAGCGGTTGAGGCCGCGGGCGGCCTCGCGGACCCGCTCGGTGATCCGGTCGACCAGCGCCTCGGGCAGCGGGTAGGGGTTCTCGTTGGTGTTCAGCCGGACGGGCACGTCCAGCTGGGGCGCGCCGTACGGGGACTTGCCGCGCAGCTCGTCCCTGATGGGGAGATCGTCGATGCCGGTCACTTCTGCGGCACCTTCCAGCCGAAACGCGCCTTCATGGCGGCGCCGTGCGCCGGCAGGTCCTCGGCCTCGGCCAGGGTGACCACGTGATGGGTGACCTCGGCGAGGGCGTCGCGGCTGTAGTCCACGATGTGGATGCCGCGCAGGAACGACTGGACGGACAGTCCCGAGGAGTGGCAGGCGCAGCCGCCGGTCGGCAGCACGTGGTTGGAGCCCGCGCAGTAGTCACCGAGGGATACGGGGGCCCAGGGGCCGACGAAGATCGCTCCGGCGTTGCGGACGCGGGCGGCGACCGCGGCGGCGCCAGTGGTCTGGACCTCCAGGTGCTCGGCCCCGTAGGCGTTGACGACCCGCAGACCCGCCTCGATGTCGTCGACCAGGACGATCGCGGACTGCTTGCCCCCCAGGGCCGGCAGGATCCGGTCGACCACGTGCTTGGTGGCCGCGACCTGCGGCTCCAGCTCCTTCTCGACCGCGTCGGCCAGCTCCGGGGAGTCGGTGACCAGCACCGCGGCGGCCATCGGGTCGTGCTCGGCCTGGCTGATCAGGTCGGCGGCGACGTGCACCGGGTCGGCGGTGTCGTCGGCGAGGACCGCGATCTCGGTCGGGCCGGCCTCGGTGTCGATGCCGATGCGTCCGGTGAAGTAGCGCTTGGCGGCGGCGACCCAGATGTTGCCCGGGCCGGTGACCATGTTGGCGGGGGCGCACCCGTCGGGTCCGGAGGTTCCGTACGCGAACATCGCGACGGCCTGGGCGCCGCCGGCCGCGTACACCTCGTCGATGCCGAGCAGCGCGCACGCGGCCAGGATCGTCGGGTGCGGACGGCCGCCGGCCGGGTCACCGTCGAAGCGGGGCCTCTGCGGAGGGGAGGCGAGCGCGATCGACTCGACGCCCGCTTCCTGCGCCGGCACGACGTTCATGATCACGGAGGAGGGATAGACGGAACGGCCGCCCGGGGCATAGAGCCCGACGCGCTCGACGGGCACCCACTTCTCGGTGACCGTGCCGCCGGGGACGACCTGGGTGATGTGCTCGGCGCGGCGCTGCGCCCGGTGCACGATCCGGGCGCGCCGGATCGACTCCTCCAGCGCGGCCCTGACCTCGGGGTCGAGCTGCTCCAGCGCCTCGGTGAGCGCGGCGCGGGGCACCCGCACCTGCGTCAGCGTGACGCCGTCGAACTTCTCCGCGTAATCGATCAGCGCCGCCGTGCCCCGATGATGCACGTCCTCGCAGATGGGCCGCACCTTCTCCAGGGCGGCTTCCACGTCGAACTCGGCACGGGGCAACAGGTCACGCAGAGCAGCGCCCTCGGGGAGGGCGTCGCCGCGCAGATCGATTCGAGAGATCACGCAGACAATTCTCTCAGACCGGGTCCGGCCTCCGATCGTCCGTATCAATGGCTGATACACGCCACTCTTTTTGACCATGACCACATGCGTTCAGTTGGTTACTCAGCGGGAAGAACAGCTGTACGAGCCAAGGAAGCGGAGGAGCGGCAGTGACCGAGCCGCTGGACGACGGTCCTCCCGACGGGCTGAGCCCGCCCGAGGAACGCATGTGGAACGCCTTCCGGAACGGAAGCACATACGACCTGAGCGATCCCAATCCCCTGTTGAACGACCCCTTCTCGCCACGCCCCTGGGGTCCCGACCGCAGCGTCCGCGCGTCCATCGTCGCCCGGCTGCTGCTGAGCGGACCGACCGCCCGCCCCGGACGGGTCGCCGCGCTGAAGCTGCGCGGGATCCAGATCACCGGCACCCTCAAGCTCGCCGGCGGCAGCATCGCCCCGTACGTCGAGCTGAACGGCTGCCGCTTCGAGAATGAACTGCTCATGCCCGAGGCGCACTTCACCACCGTGCGCATGGTCGGCTGCGCCATCCCGCGGATCGAGGCGGCCCGGCTGCGCACCGAGGGCGATCTGCATCTGCCGCGCTGCCGCGTCGAGCACGGCATCCGGCTCACGGACGCCCAGATCGGCACCGACCTGCTGATCAACCAGATCCATGTACGGCCCGACCGCAGGGGCCGGGCGATCACCGCGGACGGCATGTCGGTCGCGCAGGACTTACAGGCGGAACTGATAGAGACCTACGGCGAGTTCAGCCTGCGCGGCGCGAAGGTCGGCGTCTCGCTCAGCCTGCGCGGCAGCAGACTGCGGGCCGCGGGCGAGCGCCGGGCGCTGAACGCACCCCAGCTCAGCGTGGAGCGGACGCTCTACATGACGGGCGCGTGGGTCAGCGAGGCCACCGGCAACCAGGGCGCCACTCCCCCGTTCGGCACCCCTCGGGGCAGCACCGCGGGGCGCGGGACGAGACTTCAGCCGTTCGAGTGCCGGGGCGGGGTGCGTCTTGATGACGGCCGCTTCGGTGACGCGATCGATCTGAACCGTGCGCGGTTCGTGCTGAACGCGCGCGAGGAGCTGTCACTGCGCCGGATCGTGACACCCGAGCTGCGGTTCAGCGCCGAGCGGCCCGAGGAGGGCCGGGTCGTGCTGAACGGCGCGAAGGTCGTCACCCTGATCGACATGGCGGTCAGCTGGCCGGGCCCGGGAGGACTCGCGATGGGCGGGTTCGTCTACGAGAACCTCGTCCCGTACGAGGAGTTTCCGCTGAGCAGACGGCTGGAATGGGTGGCCTCGGCGACCCCCGAGTACTCCCCCGAGCCGTACGAACGCCTCGCGACCGTGCTGCGCAACAGCGGCGAGGACGAGGACGCCCGGGAAGTGCTGCTCGCCAAGCAGCGCCGGCGCCGCGAGACGCTGCCGCTGGCCGGGAAGCTGTGGGGCCTGCTCCAGGACTGGACGGTGGCGTACGGCTACCGTCCCGGCCGGGCCGCGCTGTGGATGGCGGTGCTGTGGGCGGCCGGCACGATCGCCTTCTCCCAGGTGGAACCGGCACCGATCAAGTCCGGGGAGCATCCCGAATGGAACGCCCCGCTGTACGCGCTGGATCTGCTGGTGCCGGTGATCAATCTCGGCCAGGACGGCTACTGGCTGCTTGACAGCCGCTGGCAGTGGGCCGCCGCCGCGCTGGTGCTGTTGGGGTGGATTCTCGCCACGACGGTCGCGGCCGGCGCGTCCCGTCTTCTGCGGCGCGGCTGAGTCACTTTCTTTACGCTCTCTTGGCTTCCGTCAGGACAACCATCCGGCCGCCACCAAAGCTTCACAGCAATCCTCTGGCGCCGCCCCCACCTGCGGTTTTCAATGGTCCGCACCATGTCATTGCTTCGAGTCCTGATGCGCACCGCACGGAGGGTCCGCACCGCCCCGCGGATCGCCCACGGTCTGCCGCCCGACCAGGCGGTTCTGCTCGACGCGCCCGACGAACGGCTCAGCCCTGCCCTCGTGGCGGCAGCGTTCGGGGAGTGGGAACCGGCCGCCAAACTGCTCGCGACCACACGGGAATCAGCCGATTGGGAGGACCGGGACCGCTACGTTCTGCGGCTCGCCGCCTTCGCCCTGAACCGGGACGAATGGCTCACTTCCTGGCTCGCCGTCGCGCCCCGCGACCCGGACGCGCTGGTCCTCAAGGCGGAGCTGGCCGTCCGCAGGGCCTGGGAGTCACCGGCGCGCGCCGAGCGGCTGCGCGAGGTCGGCCCGCTGCTGGACGCGGCGGCGGAGGCGGACCCGGACGACCCGGTGCCGTGGCGGATCGCCCTGGACCACGCGCGGGGGACCCATGCCACGCACACGGCCTTCGAGTCGCTGTGGGAGCAGGCCGTCCGCCGCTCCTCGCACCACTACGGATGCCACGTCGCGGCCCTGCAGTACCTGTCCGCCCAGTGGTACGGCTCGCACCGCGAGTGCTTCGACTTCGCCGAGCAGGCCGCGGCCGACGCACTGCCCGGGTCCCTGGTGCAGGCCCTGCCGGTGCGGGCGGCCTTCGCGCAACTGCTGAGCGGTGACACCAATTCCGTCCAGGACGACCGGATCGACGCGGCGGCCGATCTCGCGGTCGCCCTCTCGGCGGACTACGAGCCCGGCGACCCATGGCCCGCGGAGGTCCGCAACCTGACGGCGTACGTGCTGGCGGGGCGGCGGCGCTGGGAACCCGCGCTGGAACAGTTCCGGCTCATCGGGCCGTATGCCACATCCTTCCCGTGGAACCACCTCTCGGACGATCCGCTCGGCCGGTTCCTCGACGCACGGGACGCGGTACGGCTGCAGATCGCCTCCTCGAGACCTCTGCGGGCAAGGGCCGGACGAAGCGGGTCCGCGGACCATTAGGCTTGACCGTTGTGACCACCGCACGTCTCCCTCTCTTCCCGCTCAACTCGGTGCTGTTCCCGGGTCTCGTCCTGCCCCTGAACGTGTTCGAGGAGCGCTATCGCGCCCTCATGCGCGAACTGCTGAAGACGGACGAGTCCGAGCCGCGCCGCTTCGCCGTGGTCGCCATCCGCGACGGCCGGGAGGTCGCGCCGACGCTGCCCGGGATGCCGGACCAGACCGCTGTGCCCGAGCGCGGCCCCACGGCGGGCTTCGGCGACGATCCCGTCCAGGCCTTCCACCCCGTGGGCTGCATCGCCGACGCCGCCACCATCCGTGAGCGCGACGACGGCAGCTTCGAGGTGCTCGCCACCGGTACGACCCGGATCCGGCTGCTCTCGGTCGACGCGAGCGGCCCTTTTCTGACGGCCGAGGTGGAGGAGCTCCCGGAAGAGACCGGGGACGGCGCGGGAGCGCTCGCCGAGGGTGTGCTGCGGGCCTTCCGCAGCTACCAGAAGCGGCTGGCGGGGGCCCGCGAGCGCTCGCTGTCCACGGGAGCGGACCTGCCCGACGAGCCGTCGGTGGTGTCCTATCTGGTCGCGGCGGCGGCCGTGCTGGACACCCCCGCGAAGCAGCGGCTCCTGGAGGCGAAGGACACCGCGGCGCGGCTGCGCGAGGAACTGACGCTGCTGCGCGCGGAGACCGCGGTGATCCGGCATCTTCCGTCGCTGCCCGCGGTCGATCTGACGCGGGCGCCGACGAGCCCCAACTGAACAGGAGCCCCTCGACGTGGCGAAGAAGCCCAGGAAACCGGGCGGCACGCCCGCGACGGTCGCGCTGACCGCGGCGGGCACGGAGTTCACCGTGCACGAGTACGCCCACGACCCGGCGTCCGCGTCGTACGGCGAGGAGGCGGCCGAGGCGCTCGGTGTCTCCCCCGACCGGGTCTTCAAGACGCTTGTCGCGGACGTCGACGGCGAACTGACGGTCGCGGTGGTGCCGGTGGCGGGCAAACTGGATCTCAAGGCCCTGGCCACGGCGGTCGGCGGCAAACGCGCGACGATGGCGGACCCGGCGGCTGCGGAACGCACGACGGGGTACGTCCGTGGCGGGATCTCGCCGCTGGGCCAGCGCAAGCGCCTGCCCACCGTGCTGGACGACTCGGCGGCCGGCCACCCCACGATCTGTGTCTCGGCGGGCCGCCGCGGCCTGGAGGTCGAACTCTCCCCGTCGGACCTGGCGGCCCTCACCTCCGCGGTGCTGGCACCGATCGGCCGCGCGTAGGGGCTCGACGGCAGGGGCCTCCTCGACCAGGTCCTGTCCGGGCGATCTTCGAGGATCAGCCTGTGGCGTCAGATGCGGTGCATCGCACGGCGGAGGATCGTCCTCGTACTGGGCGTACTCGGGCGACTCCGACAACACAGCGAGGTGCCGTAGCTGTCGTCACAGGCCCGACAAGATCGCCCGGACAGGGCCTCGGACCATCCGTACGCGGAAGTCCGATGTGGAGGTACATCCTCATGTCCAAACGCACCCGCAAGCGCAAGTGGCGCACCCGTAAGTCCAACCACGGCCACCGCCCGGCGTGACGGTCGCGCCCGTGCCGCGGAGGGTGGCCCTCACGGCCGCCCGCTCGCGGCGCGGGTGCGCTGCGGCTTCCGTGTGACCGACGGCGGATCAGACCCCGGGATCAGGCACCGTGGGCTCCGGCCGGGTCCACGGCCCCGGGTCGGGCCCGCCCGGCGAGGCCGGATAACCGGCCACGCATCAGGCCCCGGTCAGGCGCCGTGCCGCGGACCGGACTGCGGTGCGTGCTGCGCGCCGCCCTCAGGGCCTTACGCGTCCCACTCCGGCTCCACGTCCCGCGGGCCGAACAGTGCCGTCAGCGCCAGGTGGACCACCATCGCCGCCACCGGCCACGCCAGCAGCGCCCCGTGCGCGTTCAGCTCCAGCGGTGCGTCGAAGACGACCCCCTTGCCGACCTCGCGGGCGTGGGCGACCACGTCGTCCGTGGGGCCGAGCCATGTACCGATGCCCCAGGCGAGCAGTGAGCTGAGCAGACCGCCGACGGCGAGCGCCACCACCAGCGCGATTCCGCCACGCCTGCGCAGCAGGAAGAGCACCGCCGCGCTCACCGCGCCGAAGGCGAGCGCGAGCAGGGCAAACGTTCCGTCTGCTCCCATCGCCTCTTCGCCCTCGGTGTCCCGCAGGAACACCGCCTTGCCGTCGGAGATCAGCGGCACCCTGGGCGCCAGCCACAGCCACAGCAGGCCCAGTGCCACACCCGCGACCGCCACCGCGACCAGCACCACGGCGCTGTCCCGCAGATCCGTCCTCAGGTCCGGGTCGTCGGGGTGCGCCCCCTCGTGACCCTCGGCCCCGTGGTGCGGGTACGCGGGTACGGGACCGGTCGGCGGCGTCTGCCACGGATCGTTCGGGGAGGGCTGATGCGGCGGTGTCAGCGGTGCAGTCACACCGCCATCGTGCCAAACGTGTTCGTCCGGCGCCTCACCGGACCGCCGCCCGCCGATAGGCCCACGTCGCGACCGTGAGCGAGACGACGCCCACGAACGCGCAGACCGCGAGGTCGAGCGCCACGACGGCCCAGTCAGGGCTCGCCTCGAAGGTCCTGGCAAGGGCCTCGACGCCGTACGTCGACGGCAGCAGATCACGCGCGTACGAGATCGGCCCCGGCAACCGGTCCGCCGGCAGCACTCCCAGCAGCAGCGCGGCCGACATGCCCAACTGCCCGAGCAGTGTGGCGAATTCCTGGCGCGGTGCGAGCAGGCCGAGCGCCGCACCGAGACCGGCGAGCGCGGCCCCGCTCAGCGGGATCACCGCCACGAGCACCCACAGATGCGTCATGGGCAGCTGGAACAGCACGCTGCCGGTGACGGCGGTGACGATCGTGCCGGGCACGGTGAAGGAGGCGTACGCTCCGGCCGCCCCGAGCACCACGGCCGCGGGCGGCACCGGCAGGGTCGCATAGTGGTCCAGACCACCGGTGGCGCGCAGCTGCCCGAAGTACTGGGCGAGCAGATTCAGCGCGACGAACGCGACGACGAGGACCGAGGAGCCGGCGACGACGGCACGCGCCTCGGCACCGCCGTCCACGACCCCGCGCATCAGGACCATGATCCCGACGGACTGGAACGTCGCCACGAAGAGGAGCGGGATCCTGGCCACCCGTGCCCGCGACAGCTGCGCGCGGTACACGGCACCGAGAGCCGGCAGCAGCCGGGCCCGCGGTGCGAGAGGCGCGGCGGGTTCGGCCGCCGCGCTGTGGACCCTGATCTGTCCGGTTTTCCCGGACACCGCCTCCGCGGGAACGATGCTCACGCTTTGACCAGCCCCTTCGTCGCGTTCCCCCCGAGCGCCAAGTACACGTCCTCCAGGCTGGGCGTCGTCAGCGTGAAGTCGTCGAGTGCGGCGAACGCCGCTCCCCCCGTCACCGCGGCGACCGCGGCCCGCGCCTCGTCGGGCGCCAGTCGCAGCACCCAGCGGCGCCCCGACTGCTGCGCGGAGCCGCGCAGCGCGGCGACCTCGGGCACGTCCAGCGGCGCCCGGTCCCGCCACACCAGCTCGACCCGCACCTCGCCCGCCACCCGTTCCTTCAGCCCGCCCGGGGTGTCGCAGGCGATCACCCGGCCGCGCTCCAGGACGGCGACGCGGTCGAGGACGGTCTCCGCCTCGATCACGTTATGAGTTACGAGCACGACCGTCGTTCCGTTCACGGCCCGGCGCCGGTCGACGGCCGCCCACACCGCGCGGCGCGCGACGGGGTCCATACCGGTCGTCGGCTCGTCCAGGACGAGCAGCGGGCGCTCACCGACCAGCGTGGCGGCGAAGCAGGCCAGCCGGCGCTGCCCGCCGGACAGCTTCTTCAGCGGGCGTCCGGCGAGCGCGGTCAGCCCGAGCTCCTCCAGGACGGAGTCCCGCTCGGCCCGGGCGTCCCGGGTGGTCAGTCCGCGCAGCCGCCCGGTCGTCTCGGCGGCCAGCGCGACGGTCAGCTCGTCCAGCGCGGTGGACTCCTGCCCGAGGTAGCCGATGAGCCGCGCGGCCCTCTCGGGGTGGCGTACGAGATCGTGGCCGAGCACCTCGACGCTGCCCGAGTCGGGCCGCATCAGACCGGTCAGCTGGCGCACGAGGGTGGACTTGCCGGCGCCGTTCGGGCCGAGGAGACCGAAGATCTCACCGCCCCGGACCTCCAGGCTGATCCCGTCCGTCGCCCTCACCTCGGGCGTCGCGGGAACCCCCCGCCGGGCGCGCACGGCGGGGTACGTCTTGACCAGTCGCCGCACCACGCACACCGTACTCACGAGGTACGAGACTACGGGGTCGCCGGGGCTACTCCCCGGCCGGGGCGTGTTCCGCCGCCGCCCGGACGTCGATCTCCCGCCAGAATCCGGCCCGGATCGCATAGCGGTCGTGTTCGTCGATCTGGTCGTCCTTGTGCGCCAGCAGACCGAAACGTGCTGCGTAGCGCAGCAGTTCTCCGTCGATGCGGTGCGGGATCCGCGGGTACATCGTCGACAGCTTCTGCACATGGCCGGCCTCCGGCAGTCGCGCCATCCAGCGCCGGGCGAACACCTGACCGACCTCGAAGGGGTCGCCGCCGACCGTCGTGATGTCCTCCTCGCGATCGGCCCAGCGCTGCTCGGCGCTGGTGAGCTGAGCCAGCGTCGGCAGCGAGGCCGTCTCCGGCGGCTCGCCCAGCGCACCGCCGGCCCGCTCGACCCAGCCCTTGTCGGAGGACCAGCGCAGGGTGGCGTTCGCGGGGTGGTGCGGGGGGTGCGGCCCGGGGGCCCGCAGACTCGCCAGGTCCTTGGGCGTGGGCACGCCCTTGGAGGAGGCGGCGGGGGCGGGAGGGGCCGCGGCGCCGTTGTCGGTGGGCTCGGGCGGCGCGCCGTTGCGCGCGGCCTCGGCGGCCCGCTCCTGGGAGGCGGCGAGCGCCGACTCGGGCAGGGGTGCGGAGAGGATCGCCGCGATCTCCGGCCGCGGGACGGGGGGCGGCGCGCAGACGCCGGTGAGTTCCTTGGCCCGTACGGCCCCGGTGATCCAGGCGCGGTCGAGCACCCGCCGCTCATCGGCTTCGGCGACGAGGTCCTCGGACTGGTTGTAGTCGCCGTCGGCGGCCTGCACCGCCCACAGGTGCACGGCCACGCCGTGCTCCTTGGCGGACATCAGGCCGGGCAGCAGATCCCCGTCGCCGGTCACCAGGACCACGTCGGAGCATGCGCGATTTCTGGCCAGTTCGGTGAGCTCGGCGTGCATGGCCGCATCCACGCCCTTCTGCGCCCAGCGTCCGTCGCTGCGGGTCAGTGCGCCGAGCCGGACCGTCACCCGGGGCATCACCCGCAGCCTGCGGTGTTCGGGCTGCGGCACACGGTCGGGGGCTCCGTCGAACCAGTAGATACGCAACAGGGGGCGCTCGGTATCGGCCTCGGCGAGTTCGCGAAGGCCTTGAATAAGTGCGGAATGGTCGACAGTGATCCGGGAACGCGCCGGTTCCCCGGCAAGCAGGCTCGCGGCGGCGCCCAGCAGATATCCGGCGTCAACCAGGACAACGCAGCGGTCCACGCGTTCCACCTTCTTTCGGGAACTTCGGGAAATTCGGGAACGTCGGAATGCAAGAAGACTCCGGACCGGAAAAAGGTTCCGGACCGGGGATTCTCGCGGGTTTCCTTCGAGTCTGCCCGACCACATGAGGCTTAACGGCCGGAACTCGATCATCGGCGTGGCGGATCCCGTGTCAAGGCCTGTGACATGGGGTCTTTACCCACCGCTATGATCCAAAATGCGGCGTATCGTCCTGTATGTGAGTCTGATCGCGGCCCTGGCCCCTAGATCCCAGTGGAGGCACACCATGGCCAAGAACAAGAATCGCAAGGGCGGCCAACAGGAGCGCGCGGCGTCCCCGGCGGAGCGTGGCAACGAGCAGGCGAAGACCACCGCCTACGAGTCCCAGGCCCGCCCGCAGTCGCAAGGCCAGGGCAGCCCGGCGGACGTTGCCCGTAAACATCAGCGGCGCTTCGGTCACAACTGATCGGCCCGCATCCAGCGGAAGGGGCGCGCCCGTGACGACGGGCGCGCCCCTTCCGGGTGTTCGGGCACGAGGCCCCGGATGCGGTGTCAGCCCGCCAGGCAGGACGGACCGAGCAGCACCTTGAGGTCGCCGAACAGGGCCGGGTCCGGCTGCACACGGTGCCGGTCGAGCCGCAGCACCGTCGTCTTGCGCGGCCCCTGAAGCTTGATCCGTACCTCGGTGTTGCCCTTGTGATGGCTGAGGATCTCGCCGAGCCTGCTCACCATCGGCGGGGTCACCTTCACGGTGGGGATGGTGACGACGACCGGGGCGTTGGTGCCCGCGGACGACAGGTCGGGAACCATCAGTTCCATGGCGACGAGCCGCGGAATGTCCTCACGCTTGTCGAGCCGTCCCTTGACGAAGACGACCGTGTCCTCGACGAGCTGGGTGGACACCAGCTGGTAGGTCGCGGGGAAGAACATGCACTCGATCGAACCGGCCAGGTCCTCGACGGTCGCGATGGCCCAGGCGTTGCCCTGCTTGGTCATCTTGCGCTGGAGGCCCGAGATGATGCCGCCGATGGTGACGACCGCGCCGTCCGCGTGCTCGCCGCCGGTGAGCTGGGAGATCGCCGCGTCCGTCTTGTCGCTGAGGACGTGCTCGATACCGAAGAGCGGGTGGTCCGAGACGTACAGCCCGAGCATCTCGCGCTCCTGGGCGAGCAGATAGGACTTGTCCCACTCGATGTCGGAGAACTCCACGTCGAGACCGAAGCCGGGCTCGGAACTGTCCTCCGCGTCGCCCATGCCGCCGAAGAGGTCGAACTGCCCCTCGGCCTCCTTGCGCTTGACCGCCACCACGTTGTCGATCATCGGCTCGTGGTGGGCGACGAGGCCCTTGCGGGTGTGGCCCATCTCGTCGAAGGCGCCGGCCTTGATGAGGGACTCCACGGTCCGCTTGTTGCAGACGACCGCCTCGACCTTGTCGAGGAAGTCGGGGAAGGTCGTGTACTTCCCCTTGGCCTTGCGGGAACGGATGATCGACTCGACCACGTTCGTACCGACGTTGCGGACGGCGGAGAGGCCGAAGAGGATCACGTCGTCGCCCTGCGCGGCGAAGTTCGACTGGGACTCGTTCACATTGGGCGGCAGCACCTTGATGCCCATGCGGCGGCACTCGTTGAGATAGACCGCGGACTTGTCCTTGTCGTCCTTGACCGAGGTGAGCAGCGCGGCCATGTACTCGGCGGGGTAGTTCGCCTTGAGGTACGCGGTCCAGTAGGTGACCAGGCCGTATGCCGAGGAGTGCGCCTTGTTGAACGCGTATCCGGCGAAGGGGACCAGGACGTCCCACAGTGCCTGGATCGCCTCGTCGGAGTACTTGTTCTTGCGGGCGCCCTCCTGGAACAGGACGAAGTTCTTCGCCAGTTCCTCGGGCTTCTTCTTGCCCATCACACGGCGGAGGATGTCGGCCTCGCCGAGGGAGTATCCGGCGATGATCTGGGCGGCCTTCTGGACCTGCTCCTGATAGACGATCAGGCCGTAGGTGACGCCGAGGACCTCCTTGAGAGGCTCCTCCAACTCCGGGTGGATCGGCGTGATCTCCTGCTGCGCGTTCTTGCGGAGCGCGTAGTTCGTGTGGGAGTTCATGCCCATCGGGCCCGGGCGGTACAGGGCCGAGACGGCGGAGATGTCCTCGAAGTTGTCGGGCTTCATCAGCCGCAGCAGCGAGCGCATCGGGCCGCCGTCGAACTGGAAGACACCCAGCGTGTCACCGCGGCACAGCAGTTCGTACGTCGTGGGGTCGTCCAGCGGGAGGGCGAGCATCTCCAGATCGATGCCCTTGTTGGCCTTCACCATCTTGATGGCGTCGTCCATGATCGTGAGGTTGCGGAGGCCGAGGAAGTCCATCTTCAGCAGACCGAGCGACTCGCACTGCGGGTAGTCCCACTGCGTGATGGTCACACCGTCGGTGTGCCGCACCCAGATCGGGGCGTGGTCCACGATGGGCTCGCTGGACATGATGACGCCGGCGGCGTGCACACCCATCTGCCGGACCAGGCCCTCGACGCCCTTGGCGGTGTCGATGACCTTCTTCACGTCCGGCTCATTCTCGTACATCCCGCGGATCTCGCCGGCCTCGCTGTAGCGGGGGTGCGAGGTGTCGGTGATGCCGGACAGGTCGATGCCCTTGCCGAGGACGTCCGCGGGCATCGCCTTGGTGAGCCGGTCGCCCATCGCGTACGGATAGCCGAGGACCCGGGCGGAGTCCTTGATGGCGTTCTTCGCCTTGATCTTGCCGTAGGTGCCGATCATGGCGACCTTGTCGGCGCCGTACTTCTCGGTCACGTACCGGATCACCTCGACGCGCCTGCGCTCGTCGAAGTCGATGTCGACATCGGGCATGGAGACGCGCTCGGGGTTGAGGAACCGCTCGAAGATCAATCCGTGCTCGATCGGGTCGAGGTCGGTGATGCCCATGGCGTACGCCACGATGGAGCCGGCCGCGGAGCCTCGGCCGGGGCCGACCGCGATGCCGTTGTTCTTGGCCCACATGATGAAGTCGGCGACCACGAGGAAGTACCCGGGGAACCCCATCTGGATGATGACGTCCATCTCGTACTCCGCCTGCTTCTGGCGGTCGGCGGGGACGCCGGAGGGATAGCGGCGCTCCATGCCGCGCCGCACCTCCTCCTGGAACCAGGTGACCTCGGTGAAGCCGTCGGGGATCTCGAACTTCGGCATGAGGTTCTTGGCCTCGAACATGCCGGTCGTGTCGATCTGCTGGGCGACCAGGAGGGTGTTGGCGCACCCTTCCTGCCAGGCGTCCGAGGAGTCCACCGCGTACATCTCGTCGGTGGACTTGAGGTAGTAGCCGGTGCCGTCGAAGCGGAAGCGGTCCGGGTCCGAGAGGTTCTTGCCGGTCTGGATGCACAGCAGCGCGTCGTGCGCCGTCGCCTCGTGGGAGTAGGTGTAGTGCGAGTCGTTGGTGACCAGCGGCGGGATGCCGAGCTTCTTGCCGATCTCCAGCAGGCCGTCACGGACCCGGCGCTCGATCTCGATGCCGTGGTCCATCAGCTCCAGGAAGTACCGGTCCTTGCCGAAGATGTCCTGGTACTCCGCGGCCGACTTCAGCGCCTCGTCGAACTGGCCGAGGCGCAGCCGCGTCTGGAGCTCGCCGGACGGGCAGCCGGTGGAGGCGATCAGCCCCTCCGACCACTGGGCGATGGTCTCCTTGTCCATCCGCGGCCACTTCTGGAGCCAGCCCTCGGCGTACGCGTCGGAGGAGAGGCGGAAGAGGTTGTGCAGTCCGGTCTTGTTCGCCGCCCAGATCGTCTTGTGCGTGTAACCACCGGAACCGGACACGTCGTCGCGCTTCTGGTGCGGCTGGCCCCACTGGATCTTGCGCTTGTTCCGCCGGGACTCCGGGGCCACATAGGCCTCGATCCCGATGATCGGAGTGACCTCGGCCTTCTTCGCCGAGTGGAAGAAGTCGTACGCCCCGTGGAGGTTGCCGTGGTCCGTCATCGCGATGTGCGACATGCCCATTTCGTTGCACGCGTTGAACATGTCCTTCAGCCGCGCGGCACCGTCCAGCAGCGAGTACTGGGTGTGCACATGCAGGTGCGTGAACGGCGGCTTGGTCACGGCGGGGGCCTCCGGGGAACGGCGAGTGGCGGGTAACGGACGGTCTGGGGGGACAGCGTGGAAGTCTACGACTCTCCACTGACAATCGCGGGGCACTCCCGAGTACCTTCGAGCGTTGGAGGGGCGGAAGCACTGTCCCATTTGTCATGCACCAGGAGGCACCCAGCGATGTCGGTACCGCACACCGCCGAGGTCACGGCCGAACAGCGCGGTGAGCAGATCCTCGCCGTATTCGGGACCGCCTTCGGCGAGCTCCTGGCCGCCGATCCGGCCGCCTTCCGGGTCAAGTTCCGGAAGATGGCGGCCTCCGCGTTCGCCTTCTACCGCGGCACCGCCTGCCTCTTCTACCACGACCTCGAGCGGGAGCAGCACGGCGGTCCGTACCTGGACGAGTGCACCGGCAGGGTGTGGATCCACGGTGATCTGCACGCCGAGAACTTCGGCACGTACATGGACGCCAACGGCCGGCTGATCTTCAACGTCAACGACTTCGACGAGGCCTATGTCGGCCCCTTCACCTGGGACCTGAAGCGGCTGGCCGCGTCCCTGGCCCTGATCGGCTACACCAAGGCCCTCAGCGACGAGCAGATCACCGAGCTGGTGCGGATCTACGCCGCCGCCTACCGCGAGCGCATCCACGCCCTGGCCGCCGGCGCCAAGAACGACGAGGTGCCGCCCTTCACGCTGGACACCGCCGAGGGCCCGCTGCTGGACGCGCTGCGCGTGGCCCGCTCGCTGACCCGCTTCGGTCTGCTCGACTCGATGACGGAGATCCGGGACTTCGAGCGCCGCTTCGCCTCCGGCGGGGGCACGATCGAGCTGGACGCGGCGACCCGGTACAAGGTGCTGGCGGCCTTCGACGGCTATCTGGAGACGCTGCCCGAGTCCAGCCTGACCCGCCCCGACTCCTACCGGGTCAAGGACGTGGTCGGCCGGCGCGGCATCGGCATCGGTTCCGCCGGTCTCCCCTCGTACAACATCCTGCTGGAGGGCAACAGCGACGCCCTCGAGAACGACGTCGTGATCTACATGAAGCAGGCGCAGACCCCGGCGGTCTCCCGGCACATCGACGACCCGTCGGTGCGGGAGTACTTCCAGCACGAGGGTCACCGCACGGTGATCTCGCAGCGCGCTCTCCAGGACCACGCCGATCCGTGGCTGGGCTGGACCGAGCTCGACGGCGCCGGCCAGTTGGTCGCCGAGGTCTCGCCGTACGCGGTGGACCTGGACTGGTCGGACATCGACGACCCGGAGGAGATCGCGGCGGTCGTCGCGGACCTCGGCCGGGCCACCGCCACGATGCACGGTGCCGCCGACGACGAGAGCGGTCATTCGCTGGTGCCGTTCTCCACGGAGCGGGCCATCGACGCGGCGATCGCTGCGGACGAGGACGGTTTCGCCGATCTGCTGGTCGACTTCGCGCACGGCTACGGCTCCCGGGCGCGCAAGGACCACCAGATCTTCGTGGACCTGTTCCGCAACGGCCGGATCCCCGGTCTGTAGGGCGCTCCGCCCCGCGACCGGATCCGTTAAGAACCCTCTCAGGGAGCCATGGGAGACTCCCCGGTGATGAATCTGTCGGGTGTGCAGCTCAGGGGGCTGCGGGCAGCGATCTTCACGGCACTGGTCGTGACGCTGTCCGCCGCCTCCCATGTGCTGCTCTCCCGCTCCCCGCTCCCGTGGACGACCCTCGCCGGGATGTCGGCGCTCGTCTTCGGCGTCGCCTATCTGCTGTCCGGGCAGGAGCGCGGCTTCTGGCGGATAGCGGGCCTGCTCGTCCCCCTGGAGCTGGCCGCGGACACCGTCTTCACCGCCGGCCAGGACGTCTGTTACGGCCCGGGCGGCGGACCGGTCGCCGGTTCGCTGCGCACGGTCGGCTTCGACGTGCTCTGCGGCGGCAGTGTGGGCAGCGGGCTGCCGGGGGTGGCCTCGGCCGACCCGGGCGCGGCGAATCTGCTGCACTCCGCCGACCCCGCCGTGCCCTGGCTGCTGCTCGCCGCCCATGTCTCGGTCGGCCTGCTCGCCGCGGCCTGGCTGCGGCGCGGCGAGTCCGCGCTGGCCGGCCTCGTCCGGGCGGTCGGCGCCCTCGCGTTCCGGCCGCTGCTGCTGGCCGTCGCCGCGGTGGGGGCGACGGAGCGCTCCGGGGGCACCGGCGCCCGGCGCGCACCCGTCCGGGCCGCACGGGCCCGCGCGCGGCTGCTGGTGCATTCCGTCGGACGAAGGGGACCACCGGACTCGGCCGCGGTTCTCGCCTGAGCCCACAGTCCCCCTTCCGGTCTCCCGGACTTCCCGTTTCCCGGTATGTCCCGGTTTCCGTGTCCCCGGCGTTTCCCCGTATCCGCGGATACGACATCCCACGGAGTGAAGAACCATGAGTGCACGTAACAGCCAGGCCAACAAGGCGGCGGCCCGCGAGCGGCTGCGCCAGGAGCGCGAGCGCCAGGCCAAGAAGGACAAGACCCGCCGCCAGCTCATCGTCATCGGCTCGACGATCGTGGTCCTCGCGATCGCGGGCGGCGCCGGATACGCCGTGATGCAGGCCAACAAGCCGGATCACTGGGAGTCGGTGAAGGACGAGAAGACCGTCACCGCGCCCAAGAACACCGAGGGCACGAACGGCACGACCGTCGTCATCGGCAAGCCGGCCGCGAAGAAGACGCTGGAGCTGTACGAGGACTCCCGCTGCCCGGTCTGCGCGAGCTTCGAGCAGGCGGTCGGCGAGACGGTCGCCAAGGACGTCGCCGACGGCACGTACAAGCTCAAGTACGTCGGCGCCACCTTCATCGACAACGCCGACCAGGGCGAGGGTTCCAAGAACGCGCTGAGCGCGCTCGGCGCCGCGCTCGATGTCAGCCCCGACGCCTTCACGGCGTACAAGGCCGCTCTGTACTCGGCGAAGTTCCACCCCGAGGAGAGCCAGGACAAGTTCGCCAAGGACTCCTACCTCCTGGAGATCGCCGACTCCGTCCCGGCGCTCAAGTCCAACGCCGAGTTCAAGAAGAACGTCGAGGACGGGACGTTCGACGCGTGGGCGATGAAGATGTCCGCGACGTTCGACAAGAGCGGTGTCGGCGGTACGCCGACGCTGAAGATGGACGGCAAGAAGATCACGGCGGAGGGCACCGACAACCCGCCGATGACCGTGGAGCAGTACCGGACCTCGCTCGACAAGGTGCTGAAGGGCTGATCCGCGCGGCTTCACGGCCCGCCCCGCGGGCCCGGTGACCGAAGTGTCCCGGGCGGCCGGGCGGCCGTTGGGGAACGCGCCGGTGGACCGCTCCGGATGGGCGGGCGCACTTTGACAGTTCGCTCGCCCATTCGCCTTACCGGTCAGTAGTCTGATCGGCCGTGACCAGTCGAACCCCGTCAACTCCCAGCCGCCGCACGGTCGTCAAGGCCGCTGCCGCCACTGCTGTCGTCGCTGCGCCCGCCATAGCGGTCGCCGCCTCCGCCTCCGCCTCCGCGGCCACCGCCGCGCTTGCGCCGGCCTTCCTGCACGGCCTCGCCTCCGGTGACCCCCTGCCCGACGGCGTACTGCTGTGGACACGTATCACCCCCACGCCGGAGTCCCTCCCGGGCTCGGGCAAGGGCCCCGACACCGCGGTCGGTTGGGAGGTCGCGGAGGACAGCGCCTTCACCAAGGTCGTCGCCCGTGGCACCACCACATCGACGGCCGAGACGGACCACACCGTCAGGGCGGACGTCAGGGGCCTGCGCCCGGCGACCGCCTACTGGTTCCGTTTCACCGCCGGCACCACCGTGTCCGCCGTGGGCCGCACCCGTACCGCTCCGGCAACCGAGGCCGCCACGTCCGGGGTGCGCTTCGGCGTGGTCTCCTGCGCCAACTGGGAGGCCGGCTACTTCTCCGCCTACCGGCACCTGGCCGCCCGCGCCGACCTGGACGCGATTCTCCATCTCGGCGACTACATCTACGAGTACGCGGCGGGCGGTTACCCGGACGCGGAGTACGGCGTACGGCAGCACTCCCCCCGGCACGAGATCCTCACGCTCGCCGACTACCGGCTGCGCCACGCCACCTACAAGACGGACCCGGACCTCCAGGCGCTGCACGCCGCGCACCCCGTGGTCGCGATCTGGGACGACCACGAGATCGCCAACGACGCCTGGTCCGGCGGCGCCGAGAACCACACCCCGGGTACCGAGGGGGACTACGCGGCCCGTGCGGCCGCCGCCCGGCGGGCGTACTTCGAGTGGATGCCCGTGCGCGCCTCCACCGAGGGCACGGTCTACCGCAGGCTCCGCTTCGGCAAGCTGGCGGATCTGCATCTGCTGGATCTGCGGTCCTTCCGCTCGCAGCAGTCGTCGATCGGCAACGGCGGTGTGGACGACCCGGACCGCACCATCACCGGCCGTGCCCAGCTGGACTGGCTCAAGGCCGGACTGGCCGGCTCCGACGCCGCGTGGAAGCTGGTCGGCACCTCGGTGATGATCTCGCCGGTCGCCTTCGGAGCGCTGCCGGCCCATCTGCTGGAGCCCATCGCGGAGTTGCTCGGTCTGCCCAAGGGCGGCCTGGCGGTCAACGCCGACCAGTGGGACGGCTACACCGACGACCGCCGGGAGCTGCTGGCGCACCTCACGCAGCGCGGGATCAAGAACACCGTCTTCCTCACCGGTGACATCCACATGGCTTGGGCCAACGACGTTCCGGTCAAGGCCGCGACATACCCGCTGTCCCAGTCCGCCGCGACCGAGTTCGTCGTGACGTCGGTGACCTCGGACAACCTGGACGACATCCTCCATGTCGCACCGGGGACGGTCTCCGTCGTCGCGCAGGCGGCGGTCAGGGCCGCCAACCGCCATGTGAAGTGGCTGGACATGGACAGCCACGGCTACGGCGTCCTCGACGTGACGGCCGAGCGTTCACAGATGGACTACTACGTGCTGTCCGACAAGAAGAAGCGCGAGGCGACCGCCACATGGGCCCGGTCGTACCGGACGCTGAACGGCACGCAGAAGGTCGAGCGGGTGAACCAGCCGGTGCGGTGAGGAACTCGGCCCGCCGGTACCCGCGGCCCGGGAACCTACGGGTGAAGAACGAACCCTGTACGGGTGTGATGACGCAGAGCTGCTCTAACCTGACGCCATGCATGCGCCGGGGGACGTGATCGACGGGCGGTTCGAGCTGATCGAACCGCTGGGCAGTGGCGGTATGGGCACGGTGTGGCGGGCTCGCGACACCGTGCTCCACCGCGAAGTCGCCCTGAAGGCGGTGCGGTCGGAGGCCGGGACGTCCGGCGCCGTGCGGGAGCGGGTGCTCCGCGAGGCCCGGGCACTTGCCCGGCTCAGCCACCCCCACGTGGTGACGATCCATCACATCGTGGACGGCGAACCGCATCCGTGGATCGTGATGGAGCTGGTGCGGGGCACCACGCTCCAGGACCGGCTCGGCCGTGGACCCCTCGCACCCGTGGAGGCGGCGGGCATCGGCCGTCAGGTGCTCTCGGCGCTGCGCGCCGCCCACGCGGCCGGCATTCAGCACCGCGATGTGAAGCCCGCCAATGTGCTGCTGCGGGACGGTCCCGGGGGCGGGGCCGTGCTCACCGACTTCGGTATCGCCGCCCTCCAGGGCTCGGCATCGCTCACGGCCACCGGTGAACTCATCGGCTCCCCCGAGTACATCGCCCCCGAGCGCATCCGCGGCCGGGACGACGACCCGGCCTCCGACCTGTGGTCGCTGGGGCTCGTGCTCTATGTGTCCGTCGAGGGGCTGAGCCCGCTGCGCCGGGGAACGACCCTGGCCACGCTGGCCGCCGTGCTGGACGAGGACGTACCGCCGCCGGTGCGTTCCGGTCCGCTCGCACCGGTGCTGGGGGCACTGCTCGTTCGCGACCCGGCGGGCCGCCCCGACGCGCGGCAACTGGACGCGATGCTGGCGCAGGTGGAGTCCGGCATGCTGCCGCACTGGGCCGGCCCGACCATGACGGCGACCGCGCCTCCCCCGGTGATGCCGGGCCCGGTGCCCCCCGTCCCCACCCAGCTGGACAGTCCCAGGCCGACGGTGCCACAGCCCCCGCCGTTGCCGGACCGGCGAAGCGGCAAGTCACGCGGGGCCGTTGTCGCCGCCGTGATCGCGGTGGCGGTGGCGATCACCGCGGCGACCGCTCTGGTGCTCGTCCTGCGGGACCAGGGCAAGGACGAGGCAGGCGGCCGGGGCGGCCCGACCGGGTCCGCCGTCTCGACGCCGGCAGCGACGACGAGCGATCCACGGCCCACGCCGAGCTCCAGCCCCACCCGGTCACCGTCGTCCACGCCGACGCCCACACCCACACCGACACCGAGCAGCCCCGACGAGTCCTCGGACCCGCCCCGTCCGCCGGCCACCGGCGGCTGGATCGCCCAGCTCTACTCCGAGCCCCTCGGCTCCGGCACCGCCGCACGTGACGTACGCCTCGCGAAGGTCCGCGCCACCGTGCCCGAGGCCGTCTTCGTCCGCAGCGACGACTACGCCTCGCTGCGCCCGGGATTCTGGGTCATCTACGCACCCGGCCCCTTCGCGGACGGCCGGGCGGCGCTGGCGTTCTGCGCCGAACGCGGCAGGACGTCGCCGAACACCTGCATCGGGCGCTATCTGAGCACGAGTTCGGCCGACTACGGCCTCCAGTGCCGCCCCACGGCGGCCGGAGCCTCGGGCCGCTGCACCCGGCCCTGAATCCGCCCCCGCGAGCGGCCGGGCCCCAACATCCGCCCTACGGCGTGCCGTCCAGCGATTCGAGGAAGGCGAGAGCGATCCGCCAGGTCTGCTCGGCGGCCTCCTCGTCGTAGTCGGGCAGGTCCGGGTCGGTGTAGAGATGCCCGGCGCCGGCATAGCGGTAGACCTCGACGTCGGCTCCGGCCCTCCCCATCCCGAGATACCAGGCGGTCAGCCAGTCGTGCGGCTCGAAGGGATCGGGGTCGGCGACGTGCAGCTGTACCGGCAGGTCGTCGACCGCCGCGTTCTCCGCGATGTCGGAGGTGCCGTGCATCATCAGCAGCCCGCGGGCCTTCTCGTCGCCGAGCGCCAGCGTCTGCGCGACGGAGGCGCCGAGCGAGAAGCCGGCGTAGACGAGGCCACGGTCCGAGCGGGGCGCCGCGGCGAGAACAGCCCTTTTGAGAAGTTCGTCCTTTCCGATCCCGTCCTGGAAGGCCATGCCCTCCTCGGTGCTCCCGAAGGTCCTGCCCTCGAAGAGATCCGGGGTCCAGACCGTGTGACCTGCGGCTTCCAGGCGCTCGGCGGCCTGGCGCACACCGTGACGAAGGCCATACGTCGAATGGAAAAGCATGATGTCCATGCCGTCAGGTTACGTTCGTGGGCATGGAGAACGTGCTGCGCCCGTTGATCGTCATCGGTGGCTCGGTCGTCCTCACGCTGTTCGTGGGATGGCTGGTCGACCTGCTGCTGCGCCGAGAGGACACCCGCCACACCGAGACCCCGCTGTGGGGTCTGCTGCGCCGGTGCCGCCTGCCGCTGCAGGTCGTCCTGTGCACGGCGATGCTGAGAGCCACCTACCGCCAGGCGCAGATCGAGAGCATCCGCGAACACCACCGGGGCATCGGCCAGGTGCTGACCCTGGTGCTGATCGGCGCCTCCGCCTGGCTCGTCGTGCGGATCGCGACGGCCATCGTCGAGTCCACCTACACCCGTTACGCCGCGGCCACCCGCGACCCGGCCCGGGTGCGCAGGGTGCGCACCCAGGTGACCCTCATCCAGCGGGTCGTCATCGCCGTCGTCGGCGTGGTGGCCTTCGCGGCGATGCTGCTGACCTTCCCCGCCATGCGTGCCGTGGGGACCTCGATGCTGGCGTCCGCCGGTGTCCTCGGCATCGTCGCCGGTGTGGCCGCCCAGTCGACGCTGGGCAACCTCTTCGCGGGACTCCAGATCGCGTTCGGCGACATGGTGCGCATCGGCGACACCGTGGTGGTGGACGGCGAGTGGGGAACGGTCGAGGAGATCACGCTCACCTTCCTCGCCGTACGGACCTGGGACGAGCGCCGGATCACCATGCCTGTGTCGTACTTCACCAGCAAGCCGTTCGAGAACTGGTCCCGCGGCGGTGTGCAGATGACCGGCACCGTCTTCTTCCATCTCGACCACTCCACACCGGTGCCGGAGATGCGCGACAAGCTCCGTGACGTCCTGCGCGAGTGCCCGGCCTGGGACGGCCGCGACTGGTCGCTCGCCGTCACGGACACCACGCCCTCGACGATCCAGGTACGCGCGGTGATGACCGCGAAGGACGCGGACGACATCTGGACCGTGCGGTGCGCGGTGCGCGAGCAGCTGATCGCCTGGCTGTCCGACCAGCATCCGTACGCGCTGCCGCGGATCGCCACCGCCCACGCCGTGGAGCGGGAGGAGAAGCCGGCCGAGCTCACCCAGGACCAGATCGCGCCGGAGGAGGGCACTCCGCGGACCGGCCGCGGCTGACCCACGGGGTGTCCGGGCACGAGAACCCCGGCTGACATCCGAGCACCCTGCGCCGGGCGTCCCGGCCCTCAGTGCCCGCGCTCGGCGCCACCGTTGACCTGGATGACCTGGGCCGTGATGTGGCCGGCCGCCGACGAGGCGAGCCAGCGCAGGGTCTGCGCCACATCGCCGGGGTGACCGATGCGCCCGGTCGCGGTCTCCGCGACCAGGGCGCTTCGGCGCTCCTCGGGGAAGTCGCCGCCACCGAAGAACTCGGTCTCCTCGACGAACCCCGGTGCGACGACGTTGACCGTGATCCCGCGCGGTCCCAGTTCGCGGGCGAGCTTGAAGGCGTACGGATGCAGCGCGGCCTTGGCCGCCGCGTACGGAGCGAGGCCGGACCCCCGGTACGCCGCGATCGAGCTGAGGAACAGCACCCGGCCCCCGGGGGTGGCCAGATGGCCGCGGGTGGCCTCGGTGAGCAGGGCGGCCGTGAGGGTGTTGAGCCGGAAGTTCACCGTCCAGTCGCGGGCGACGGCCTCCAGCGGGTCGTCGTCGTACGCGGAACGCTGCTCCAGACGTCCGTTGCCGCCCGCGCTGTGCACGAGGACGTCGACGGTGCCGTACTCGCGCTCCGTGAACTCCGCGGCCTCCCGGGCGCCGCGCGGTTCGCTGAGGTCGACCGCGCAGTAGCGGGCGCCGGGGATCTGCTCGGCCGCCCGCGCGAGGACCTCTTCGCGCCGCCCGAGCAGCACCACCTGCTCCCCGTCGGCGGCGAAAGCCTCCGCCGCCGCGAATCCGATTCCCGTCCCGCCGCCACTGATCACCACGGTGCGCGCCATGCTGGGGATCCTACGAGCCCGCGGCGCTCAGCGGAGGCTGCGTACATCCAGGTGGCGCAGCACCCGGTCGACGATCTCGGGATCGGCTCCCGGTTCGTTGCGCGCCGACAGCACTTCGTGGCGGGCCGCCGACATCATCTCCCGCTGGATGCGCTGGACCATCTTCAGCCGGTCGAGCCGCTTGGTGTACCACTCGCGCCGCTCGTCCTCGACGATGTCGGGGCTGATCCGTGCCCCGATCTCGTAGGCCCTGCGCAGCAGCCGCTCGCTGATCTCCTCCGGCAGCTCCTCGCTGTCCTCGATCTCGCGCAGCCGGTGCTTGGCCGCCTTGGCGGCGCGCAGGGCGAGCCCGTGCTCCAGTTCCCGCTCGGCGTCCGAGTCGGACTGCACCCCGAGGCGCTTGACCAGCCAGGGCAGGGTGAGCCCCTGGAACACGAGGGTGGAGATGATCACCGAGAACGCGATGAAGATGATCTGGTCCCGACCGGGGAAGGCCTCGCCGCTGTCCGTGGTGAGCGGGATGGCGAGCGCCAGCGCGACGGTCGCCACTCCCCGCATCCCGGCCCACCACATGACGACGGTCTCGCGCCAGCCGACGGGGATCTCCTCGTCGAGGTCGCGTTTGTCGTGGAGGCGCTTGGCCAGCCAGGTCGCCGGCAGCAGATAGAACAGGCGTACGCCCACGACGACCGCGCTGATCGCGACGCCCCAGCCGAGCATCTCCCACAGCTGCCCCTCGGCCGTGCCGAAGACGTTGTGCAGCTCCAGGCCGATCAGACCGAAGGCGACGCCGGTCACCAGGGTGTCGACGATGTCCCAGAAGGTGTTGCCGGCCAGCCGGCCGGTCACGTCGTCGGCGTCCGCCGTGTGCTCGGCGAGGAACAGCGCCGTCGTGAGGACCGCGAGGACGCCGGAGCCGTGCAGTTCCTCGGCGAGTACGTAACTCGCGAAGGGCACCAGCAGCGACAGACCGATCTGGAGCGTGGCGTCGCCGAGGTAGCTCATCAGCTTGTTGGAGAGCCAGCCGAGCGCGAGCCCGACCGCGACCGCGACGACGGCGGACAGGACGAGCTCCCCGGCGGCCTCGGGCCAGGAGAACGTTCCGGTGACCGCGGCGGCGATCGCCACGTGGTAGAGCACGATCGCGGTGACGTCGTTGAACAGTCCCTCGCCCTCCAGGATGGACACCAGACGGCGGGGCAGCCCCAGCCGGCCGGCGACCGCGGTCGCGGCGACCGGATCGGGCGGGGCGACCAGCGCGCCGAGCGCCACGGCCGCGGCGAGGGGCAGCCCGGGGACGAGTGTGGTCGCTACGGCCGCGACGGCGGCCATCGTCACGAACACCAGGGCCACGGCGAGCAGCATGATCGGCCGGACGTTGGCAGCGAACTGACGCCAGGAGGTGCGCTGCACCGTCGCGTAGAGGAGCGGCGGCAGCACCAGCGGCAGGATGAAGTCGGGCGGGATCTCGACGTTGGGCACGAACGGGATGAAGGCCAGCGCGATGCCCGCCAGCGTCATCAGCACGGGCGCCGGAAGATCGAACTTGTCCCCCAGCGGTACGGTCACCACGGCCCCGAGCAACAGCGCGAGTACCAGCGCCAGTTGGTCCACGGTGCGAGAGCCTCCTGTTCGAGGACGGGAAATCCGGGGCGGCCTACAGCGGGCGGCGCATCGCCCGGTGGCCTATCCCCGCGTCCCAGAACTCCTCGCCGTACGCCACATACCCCAGCCGCTCGTAGAAACCGAGCGCGTGCGTCTGGGAATGCAGGTCCACCGCCACGAGGCCGAGCTCTCGCGCCGCGTCCTCGATGGCGTGTACCAGCGCCACCCCGACGCCCAGGCCCCGGGCCGCGGGTTTCACCGCGAGCCGGCCCAGCGAGCCGACCGACGTGTCGCCGCCGGTCCTGTCCGCGGCGGCCGGCCCGTGCAGCAGCCGGCCGGTGCCGAGCGGGGTCCCGTCGTCGGCCGTGGCCAGCACATGCACGGTGCCGGTGCCGATCTCGTCGAAGCTGTCGTACTCGATGTCGGCGGGGACCCGCTGCTCGACGACGAACACGTCCTTGCGGACCGCGAAGCAGGCCTCACGGTCGGCGGGCCCGTCGGCGACCCGCACCTGGAACCCGGTCGTCATGCGCTCTCCGCCGCGATCTTGTCGAGGGCCTGCTGGAGGTCGTCGGGGTAGGTGCTCTCGAACTCCACCCACTGCCCGTCGGCGGGGTGCTCGAAGCCGAGGCGGACGGCATGCAGCCACTGCCGGGTCAGCCCGAGGCGCTTGGCCATCGTGGGGTCGGCGCCGTAGGTCAGGTCGCCCACGCACGGGTGCCGGTGGGCGGCCATGTGCACCCGGATCTGGTGCGTACGCCCGGTCTCCAGCTTGATGTCGAGCAGGGAGGCGGCCCGGAAGGCCTCCATCAGGTCATAGTGCGTCACCGACGGCTTGCCCTCCGCCGTCACCGCCCACTTGTAGTCGTGGTTCGGGTGGCGCCCGATGGGAGCGTCGATGGTCCCGCTCATCGGGTCCGGGTGTCCCTGCACCAGCGCGTGGTAGCGCTTGTCCACGGTCCGCTCCCGGAACTGCTGCTTGAGCAGGGTGTACGCGCGCTCCGACTTGGCGACGACCATCAGTCCGGAGGTGCCGACGTCCAGCCGGTGCACGATGCCCTGGCGCTCGGCGGCGCCGGAGGTCGAGATCCGGTAGCCGGCGGCCGCGAGACCGCCGATCACGGTCGTCCCGGTCCAGCCGGGGCTCGGGTGGGCGGCGACACCCACGGGCTTCATGATCACGACGATGTCGTCGTCGTCGTGGACGATCTCCATGCCCTCGACCGGTTCGGCCACGATCTGCACGGGCGCGGGCGCCTGCGGCATCTCCACCTCGAGCCACGCCCCGCCGTGCACCCGCTCGGACTTGCCCACCACCGAGCCGTCGACCTGCACCTTTCCGGCAGCGGCGAGCTCGGCCGCCTTGGTGCGGGAAAACCCGAACATCCGGGAGATGGCGGCGTCGACGCGCTCGCCCTCGAGGCCATCGGGTACGGGCAGGGTGCGGATCTCGGGAAGCGTACTCACCCGTCGAGTATGCCTTGTCAGTCCTTGTGGACGGTCCCGTCGGGGTCCAGCCCCCGGAAGGAGAGGATCACGATGAGGATGCCGCCGCAGACGATCGCGGAGTCGGCGAGGTTGAAGACGGCGAAGTGTGCGGGCGCGATGAAGTCCACGACCGCACCCTTGAAGACGCCGGGAGAGCGGAAGATCCGGTCGGTGAGATTGCCGAGCGCACCACCGAGCAGCAGGCCGAGGGCGATGGCCCAGGGCATGCTGTAGAGCTTGCGCGCCAGCCGGGCGATCACGATGATCACCGCGGCCGCGATGACGGTGAAGATCACGGTGAAGGCCTCGCCGATACCGAAGGCCGCGCCCGCGTTCCGTACCGCCTCGAACTTCAGCAGATCACCGATGACCTCGATCGGCTCGTGGTGCTCGAGCTTCGCCACCACGATCATCTTGGTGACGAGGTCGAGCAGATACGCCACCACGGCCACACCGAAGAGCACGGCGATCTTCCGCCCGCGCCGGGGCGGCTCGGCGGGCGCCGCAGCTTCGTCGGCTCCTGCTGAATCCGGCGTACCGATGATGCGCTCCGCCTCTGCCACGTGAGTCCCTCAACCTAGGTGCCTGACTGAGCACGAGGGTACGGCACCGACCTGCCGCGCTCAGACCCGCCGTTCCTGCTTCTGCTTGCACTCCACGCACAGGGTCGCGCGCGGGAACGCCTGCATGCGGGCCTTGCCGATGGGGTTGCCGCAGTTCTCGCAGAGACCGTAGGTGCCGGCGTCGAGCCGCTGGAGCGCGCGCTCGGTCTGTTCCAGCATCTCCCGGGCGTTGGCGGCGAGCGCCAGCTCGTGCTCGCGCGTGATGTTCTTGCTCCCGGTGTCGGCGTCGTCGTCACCGGCGCCGTCCCCGGAGTCCCGCATGAGACCCGCCAGCGCCGCCTCGGACGTGGTCAGCTCGGCGTTCAGCCGGACCACCTCGCCCTCCAGCTCGGCCCGCGCCTCGGCGACCTCATCCGGCGTCCACGGGTCCTCGCCGGCCCGTACGGCCAGCTCTCCGGGCGCGGCCGTCACGGGTGCCCCGGGCACCGCCGTGGCACTGTTGCCGGCTCCCGCCGCGGTCTTCTTCGCTCGCACCGTCCTGGCTCCTGTCTGCTGTGCGGCCTCGGCCGCCCCCTTGGCCGCCGGTGCGGCCTTCTTCGCGGCCTTCGCGGCCATGGCCTTCTTCGCAGGTGCCTTCTTCACCGGCGCCTTCGCCGCCGGTGCGGCGGCCGTCTCCTTCACGGCCTTCGCCTTGTCCGCGGCGGTCTTCCTCGCCGCGGTCCTGCCGCCCGCCGTCTTCGTGGCGGACGTCTTCCCGGCCGCTGCCTCAGCGGCAGCCGCCCTCTTCGTGGCGGAAGCCTTCTTGGCGGGGGCGCTCTTGTCCGCCCCGGCCGATTTCCCGGCCGCCGCCTTCTTCGCGTTCGCCGTCTTCACGGCCGTCCTGTTCGCGTTCGCCGTCTTCTTCCCGGTCGCCTTCTTCGCGGTCGTCCTCTTCGCCGTGGCCTTGTCCTCGGGTGCCGCAGCCTGGTTCATGACGGTGCTCTTCTTCCCGCTCCCGCCCTTGGCCGCCGCCTCAGCGGCGGTGGATCTGCTGGACGCCGGTTTCCTCTCGGCAGTCTTCTTCGCCACCATGGCCGCGGCCCCTTCACATATTGTGATCTTGCACGCGAATCGTGCTGGGACGATAAATCGACCCCAGCTCCGCAGCAAACGGGGCAGACCGCCGCGCGGGCCCGCCCCGGCCTGCGGTGAGACGAACCTGCATCGGTTGTGCCCAGCTCCCCGCCGGGTAATCCGCCGACATCGGGCCGCCGGGAGCCGGTCGGGCGGGAGTGGCCATTCGGGTCACGCGCGGGGCGCCGCGACGGTGCCCTCGAAAACCGGTCGGACGTGCCTCGCGGCGGCCCGTACACTGGGCGGAGCGAAAGGCTTGGATGGGGACGAGTAGCGCCGTACGCAGCCATGAGCGACCCGGGGACGGTGAGAGCCCGGGGGCGAGCGCGATGTGAAGGATCACCCCGGAGCTGCCGGAAGAAAGCCGTGAGGCGAGTAGACCCGGCGTCGCGACCCCAATGAGGGGGCGGTGCGTTCCGCGCCGCCAAGGAGGGTGGTACCGCGGGAGCCCAGCTCTCGTCCCTCCGACGGAAGAGCAACTGTCCGCCGGAGGAGTTCGTAGATGGCACCCCCGCAGTACCGCCAGGTACCCGCCCAGGTCGACCTGCCCGCGCTCGAGCACGCCGTGCTCGACTTCTGGCGCGAGAGCAAGATCTTCGCCAAGAGCCTCGATCAGTCCGAGGGCCGCCCCGAATGGGTGTTCTACGAGGGCCCGCCGACCGCCAACGGCATGCCCGGCGCCCACCACATCGAGGCCCGCGTCTTCAAGGACGTCTTCCCGCGCTTCCGCACCATGCGCGGCTACCACGTCGGCCGCAAGGCCGGCTGGGACTGCCACGGGCTGCCGGTCGAGCTCGCGGTCGAGAAGGAGCTCGGCTTCTCCGGCAAGAAGGACATCGAGGCGTACGGCATCGCCGAGTTCAACGAGAAGTGCCGCGAGTCGGTGACCCGGCACACCGACGCCTTCGCGGAACTGACGAACCGCATGGGCTACTGGGTCGACCTCGACGACGCGTACCGCACGATGGACCCCTCGTACATCGAGTCCGTCTGGTGGTCGCTGAAGGAGATCTTCAACAAGGGCCTGCTGGTCCAGGACCACCGCGTCGCGCCCTGGTGCCCCCGCTGCGGCACCGGCCTGTCCGACCACGAGCTGGCGCAGGGCTACGAGACGGTCGTGGACCCCTCGGTCTTTGTCCGCTTCCCGCTCACCTCGGGCCCCCTCGCCGGCGAGGCGTCGCTGCTGGTGTGGACGACGACCCCCTGGACGCTGGTGTCCAACACGGCGGTCGCCGCGCACCCCGAGGTCACCTATGTGGTGGCCACCGACGGCAACGAGAAGCTGGTCGTCGCCGAGCCGCTGCTGGAGAAGGCGCTCGGCGAAGGCTGGGAGACCACCGGGGCGTCGTTCACCGGCGCCGAGATGGAGCGCTGGACGTATCAGCGCCCCTTCGAGCTGGTCGAGTTCCCGGCACCCGCCCACTACGTCGTGAACGCCGAGTACGTCACGACCGAGGACGGTACGGGTCTGGTCCACCAGTCCCCCGCCTTCGGTGAGGACGACCTCAAGGTCTGCCGCGCGTACGGCCTGCCCGTGGTGAACCCGGTCCGCCCGGACGGCACCTTCGAGGAGGACGTCCCGCTGGTCGGCGGCGTCTTCTTCAAGAAGGCCGACGAGGCGCTGACCGAGGACCTCCAGACGCGCGGCCTGCTCTTCCGGCACGTCCCGTACGAGCACAGCTACCCGCACTGCTGGCGCTGCCACACGGCGCTGCTCTACTACGCGCAGCCGTCCTGGTACATCCGCACCACCGCCATCAAGGACCGGCTGCTCGAGGAGAACGAGAACACCAACTGGTTCCCCGACTCGGTCAAGCAGGGCCGGTTCGGCGACTGGCTCAACAACAACATCGACTGGGCGCTCTCCCGCAACCGCTACTGGGGCACGCCGCTGCCGATCTGGCGCTGCGAGGAGGACCACCTCACGGTCGTCGGCTCGCGTGCCGAGCTGACCGAGCTGACGGGCACCGACCAGTCGGCGCTGGACCCGCACCGCCCGTTCATCGACGCGGTCACCTTCGACTGCCCGCAGTGCTCCGCCACCGCGACGCGGGTGCCCGAGGTCATCGACGCCTGGTACGACTCGGGTTCGATGCCGTTCGCTCAGTGGGGATACCCGTACCGGAACAAGGAGATCTTCGAGAAGCGCTACCCGGCGCAGTTCATCTCGGAGGCGATCGACCAGACCCGCGGGTGGTTCTACACCCTGATGGCGGTCGGCACGCTGGTCTTCGACAAGTCCTCCTACGAGAACGTCGTGTGCCTCGGCCACATCCTCGCCGAGGACGGCCGCAAGATGTCCAAGCACCTGGGGAACATCCTCCAGCCGATCCCGCTCATGGACCAGCACGGCGCGGACGCGGTGCGCTGGTTCATGGCCGCCGGCGGCTCCCCGTGGGCCGCCCGCCGGGTCGGTCACGGCACCATCCAGGAGGTCGTCCGCAAGACGCTCCTCACCTACTGGAACACGGTGGCCTTCCAGGCCCTGTACGCCCGCACGTCCAACTGGGCGCCGTCCGCGGCCGATCCGGCCCCGGCCGAGCGCACGGTGCTGGACCGGTGGCTGCTGAGCGAGCTCAACGCGCTCGTGGACCAGACGACGCAGGCGATGGAGTCGTACGACACCCAGCGCGCCGGCAAGCTGCTGTCCTCGTTCGTCGACGACCTGTCGAACTGGTACGTGCGCCGCTCGCGCCGCCGCTTCTGGCAGGGCGACAAGGCGGCCCTGCGCACGCTCCACGACGTGGTGGAGACGGTGACGCGGCTCATGGCGCCGCTGACCCCGTTCATCACGGAGCGGGTCTGGCAGGACCTGGTGGTCCCGGTGACGGTGGACGCGCCCGAGTCGGTGCACCTGTCCACCTGGCCGGCGGCGGACCTGGACGCGATCGACCCGGTGCTGTCCCAGCAGATGGCGCTGGTACGGCGGCTGGTCGAGCTGGGACGCGCGACGCGGGCCGAGTCGGGCGTCAAGACCCGCCAGCCGCTGTCGCGTGCGCTGGTGGCGGCGACGGGCTTCGAGTCGCTCTCCCCCGAGCTGCGCGCGCAGATCACCGAGGAGCTGAACGTCTCCTCGCTCGCCACCCTCGCCGAGGTCGGCGGCTCGCTCGTCGACACGACGGCGAAGGCCAACTTCCGGGCGCTGGGCAAGCGGTTCGGCAAGGGCGTGCAGGCCGTGGCCAAGGCGGTCGCCGAGGCGGACGCGGCGGCCCTGTCGCTCGCGCTGCGCAACGGCACGGCCACGGTGACGGTCGACGGCGAGACGATCACCCTCTCCCCGGACGAGGTGATCATCACGGAGACCCCGCGCGAGGGCTGGTCGGTGGCGTCCGACGCGGGCGCGACGGTCGCGCTCGACCTGGAGATCACCCCCGAGCTGCGTCTCGCGGGACTCGCACGTGACGCGATCCGCCTGATCCAGGAGGCGCGCAAGAACAGCGGCCTCGATGTGGCGGACCGGATCGCGGTCGTCTGGTCCTCGACGGACCCGTCGACGACGGAGGCGCTCACGGAACACGCCCCGCTGATCGCGGACGAGGTACTGGCGACGTCGTTCACCGCGTCGCCCCCGCCCGCGGACTTCGGCCCGCCCTTCACGGACGAGGGCCTGTCCCTGACGTTCCACCTGCGCAAGCAGTAACGGCCCTACAGGGAGGGGCCCGGGGCTTCGGCCCCGGGCCCCTTCGTGCTGTCGGGGCGACCCGCTGGGGGATGCGCAGCCCCCGGCCAACCGCGAGGCCCGGCGCCCACCGGCCCGAGCGTGCCGGCTCGTCGGCCACATCAAGCCCGGCGAGCGATCGAGACGCAACGGGCCCAGGGGCACGCCCGCACCAGCCCGACTGGGCCGGCTCGCCGGCCCACATCAGGCCGGGTCAGGCGCGAGGCGCGGCCCCGCAACCCCGGTCAGGCGGTACCAACCCGAGCAGGACCGCCGACCGCACCACGTCAAGCCCCGCCGGCGATTGAGGCGCAACGGACCCGGGCCCGCCGCACGGACCGACTCTCCAGCCCCGCCGGCAACTGAGGCGCAACGAGACACCCGCGGCACGCAGCCGGGCTCAGACCAACCACCCCCGGCACAACCACCGGCCCAGCCAACCCGAGCCCCGCCGGCGACTGAGGCGCAACGAGGACCAACGGCAGGCACCCCGGTCGCGACTGACCCCGCACAAGACAAGGGCCGGGCCCGGGACATGGTCCCGGGCCCGGCCCTCAGCCTGCCGACGGCTACGCGCGCTCCGCGCGACCGCCCGTCAGTTGTCGTCCTCGTCGATCAGGAAGCCCCGCATCGGCGACGGCGCCTGCTGCATCGGCTGCGGCGCCTGCGGCCGTACCGGTGCCATCGGCTGGGTCATCGCCGGGGACATCTGCTGCTGGCCACCGTACGAGGGCGGACCGCCCATCGACGGGTTGCCACCCATCGACTGGCCCATGGACGGGTTGCCACCCATGGTGTGACCCATCGAACCCGCGCCGGCCGAAGCCATCGACGGGGACGGCGGCAGCGACGCGGCCGCCGGGGTCCGCGGCGGAGCCAGCGAGTCGTCGGCCTGGGTCTCCAGCTGACGCAGCTGCGACTCCAGGTAGGACTTCAGACGCGTACGGTACTCACGCTCGAAGCCTCGCAGGTCCTCGACCTTGCGCTCCAGCGTGGCGCGGGCCGACTCCAGCGAGCCCATCGCGACGCGGTGCTTCTCCTGTGCGTCCCGCTCGAGCGCGTCCGCCTTGGCGCGGGCGTCCCGCTCCAGGCCCTCGGCGCGCGAACGTGCCTCGCCGACGATCTTGTTGGCCTCGGAACGGGCCTCCGCGATCGCCTGGTCGGCGGTCTGCTGGGCCAGCGAGAGGACACGGGCGGCGCTGTCGCCGCCGGGGCCCTGACCGGGCTGACCCATCTGCGGGCCGTGACCCATCGGGCCGCCCATGGGGCCACCCTGCATCGGACCGCCCATGGGGCCGCCCTGCATGGGACCACCCTGCATCGGGCCGGGGCCGTGCTGGCCCTGCGGGCCGCCGTGGCTGGGACCGGCCGGAAGCTGCGGAGCACCACCGGGCAGCTGGGGCGGGCCCATCTGCGGCGGCTGCTGCTGGACCGGCGGTCCGGATATGGCGGCGGGCACCGGGGCACCCGGGCCTCGGCCCTCCTGCTGCTCCGGCGGCTTGCGCATGCCCTGCTGCTGCTGGTTCTGCGCCGCCGCACGGGTCGCCGCGGCCAGCTTGGCGCGCAGGTCCTCGTTCTCGCGGAGCAGGCGGGTCAGCTCGGACTCGACCTCGTCGAGGAAGGCATCGACCTCGTCCTCGTCATAGCCTTCTCGAAGGCGGACGGTCGTGAACTGCTTGTTCCGCACGTCCTCGGGGGTCAGCGGCATCTCTTCTTCACCTCTACGTAGTCGTCGGCAGTCGGCAAGACCGTATCGCTCACATCAATTCCCCACGCTGTTCACGATGGAGATCAGGATGTAGACGATGATCATCAGAACGAAGAAGGACAGGTCGAGTGCCACGCCCCCGAGACGCAGCGGCGGGATGAACCGCCGCAGAAGCTTGAGCGGTGGATCGGTGACAGTGTAGGTGGCCTCAAGAACGACCACCATCGCCTTGCCGGGTTGCCATGAGCGGGCGAACTGGAAGACGTAGTCCATGACCAGCCGGAAAATCAGCACGATGAGGAAGCACATCAGCACGATGTAGATCACTTGTAGTGCGACGCCCATCCCGCGCTTCCCTCTCCCCTGGCTCTCTCGGTCCGGCCTCGCGGCCGGGTCGTTCCCGTGTCGTGTCTCAGCTCTGGTTGAAGAACCCGCCCTCTGCGATGCGGGCCTTGTCCTCCGCCGTGACATCGACGTTAGCAGGCGACAACAGGAACACCTTCTGCGTCACTCGCTCAATGCTGCCATGCAGACCGAAGACGAGTCCCGCGGCAAAGTCGACAAGTCGCTTCGCATCGGTGTCGTCCATCTCCGTGAGATTCATGATCACCGGGGTGCCCTCGCGGAAGTGTTCCCCGATGGTACGGGCCTCGTTGTAGGTCCGCGGGTGAAGAGTGGTGATGCGGTAGGGCTCCCGCTCGGACACGACCTTGGGCATGATCACCGGTGCGTTCTTCTCCAGGCTCGGACGTTCAGGTGTGATGGATGCCACGGGGGCAATTCGTGCCGGACGTCCACTTTCAGCGGGAAGCGGAACCGGCTCGCGCTGCGCCGGGGGCTGAACTGCCCGCACCGGCTCCTCCCGCTCCACCTGGTGCGGGGGTTGGTGCCGCCGGTGCTCCCGCTCGGGTTCCGGCTCGGGTTCGAAGTCGTCGTCGGGATCGAAACCCCGGCCGTCGTACCCATCGTCCTCCACGAGGCCGAGGTAGACCGCCATCTTGCGCATCGCGCCGGCCATTCTCTGAGTCCTCCGCTCTGTGGTGGATCGGCCTCGTCACCAAGTGCCCGCGATCCACTCGGCCTGCCCGCCATGTGGCGGGAATGACCATATTTTCTGCTGTGGTCCGACTTGCTTCG
Source organism: Streptomyces sp. AM8-1-1 (assembly GCF_032229325.1). Taxonomy (NCBI): domain Bacteria; kingdom Bacillati; phylum Actinomycetota; class Actinomycetes; order Kitasatosporales; family Streptomycetaceae; genus Streptomyces; species Streptomyces sp. AM8-1-1. The sequence continues at coordinate 6,155,476 of NZ_CP135086.1, read as the reverse complement.
CGACGTTACCCGAGCCGGGGTCGGACTCCGAGTACCGCGGTGCCGACGCGTACATGTGTCGCTCCGGCCGCCACCGCCTCTTCGAGATCCGCACTCATCCCTGCTGACACCATGTTCGCAGCCGGATGCCCGGCGCGCAGGCTGGATGAGAATTCCATCATCCGCTCGAATGCCGCCCGTTGCCGTCCCGCGAACGGTCCGGCCAGCGGCGCGACGGTCATGAGCCCGTCGAGCCGCAACCCTGGCGCCTCGGCGACCGCGGCCGCCAACTCCTCGATCCCGTCGGGCGCGACGCCGCCCCGGTCACCCCGGGTCCCCGCGTCGGCGTCCAGCGCGACCTGGATCAGACAGCCGAGCTCGCGCCCCGCCTTCACGGCGGCCGACGAGAGTGCGCCGACCAGCTTCAGCCGGTCGACCGACTGCACCACATCGGCATAACTCGCAACAGAACGGACCTTGTTCGTCTGCAACTGACCGACGAAGTGCCACATGAGGTCCAGATCCGAGCAGGCCTCGGCCTTGGGGGCCGCGTCCTGGTCACGGTTTTCGGCCACATGCCGGACTCCGAGTTCGTGGAGCAGGCGCACATCACTGGCGGGGTAGGTCTTGGTGACGACGATGAGCGTCACCTCCTCCCGCTTGCGGCCGGCGGCCGCGCAGGCAGAGGAGATACGTTCCTCCACTGCTGCCAGGTTCGTCGCGAGTTCGTTCCTGCGGTCGGTCATGCGTCTGTCACTCCAGCCAGCCAGACATATCCGGCGAGCCGCCCGGTGGTGCGGTCCCGGCGGTACGAGAAGTGGTCCCGCGACTCCAGTGTGCAGAATCCGGACGCCTGCCGGTCGGCGACACCGAGGGCTTCGAGCTGGGCATGCACTCCGGCGGTCACATCGACGGCCGGGGTCCCCCAGCTCGTCTCCGACCAGGCGGCCGGTTCGGCCGCCGCCACCTCGGCGCGCATCTGCTCGGGTACCTCGTAGCACCGTCCGCAGACCGCCGGACCCGTACGGGCCACGATCCGCTCCGGTTCCGCGCCCAGCGATGTCATCGCCGCCACGGTGGCGGGCACGATCCCCGCGACCATCCCGGGGCGGCCGGCGTGCGCGGCTCCCACCACACCCGCGACCGGGTCGGCGAGCAGGACGGGAGTGCAGTCCGCGGTCAGGACGGCGAGGGCGAGGCCGCGACGGGCGGTGACCACGCCGTCGACCTGCGGGACCGGAGCGTCACCCCACGGCCCGTCGACCACGGCGACGTCCTTGCCGTGGACCTGGTTCATCCAGACGACCACGTCCGGGTCGAGCCCCAGCTCCTCGGCGGCGGCCGCCCGGTTCGCCCGAACGGCGGCGGGGTCGTCACCGACCGCGCCGCCGAGGTTGAGCTCCTCGTACGGAACGGCGCTCACCCCGCCCCACCTGTCGGTGAAGGCGAAATGGGCGCCGCTCGCGTGTATCGCGTCGTGCCGCACGGTCACTTCAAGAAGTCCGGTACATCCAGCTCTTCGGCCTGGGTGTCCGGGTACGGACGGGCCGGCGGGACCTGCGGGGAGGACGACGACGACAGGTCGTTCGCGACCGGGAGCGGCTCGGACTCCTCACGGACCGGAACACTGCCCAGTCCGGAGGACCGGGGCGAGTCGGTACCGCGGGCCGGGGTGGCCGGCGGCTCCTCACGCTTGTTCGAGGCCGACCCGAGAACGTTGTCGCGCTTGGTCGGCGGCTGACCGCCGTCGAAGCCCGCCGCGATGACCGTGACCCGTACCTCGTCGCCGAGCGCGTCGTCGATCACCGCACCGAAGATGATGTTGGCCTCCGGGTGGGCGGCCTCGCTCACCAGCTGCGCGGCCTCGTTGATCTCGAAGAGACCGAGGTCCGAGCCGCCGGAGATGGAGAGCAGCACGCCGCGGGCGCCGTCGATGGACGCCTCGAGCAGCGGCGAGGAGATCGCCATTTCGGCGGCGGCCACCGCGCGGTCGTCGCCGCGCGCCGAGCCGATGCCCATGAGCGCCGAGCCGGCCTCGGACATCACCGACTTGACGTCGGCGAAGTCGAGGTTGATCAGACCCGGGGTGGTGATGAGGTCGGTGATGCCCTGGACACCCGAAAGCAGCACCTGGTCCGCGGACTTGAACGCGTCCAGCACGCTGACCTGGCGGTCCGAGATGGACAGCAGCCGGTCGTTGGGGATGACGATGAGGGTGTCGACCTCTTCGCGGAGCTCGGCGATGCCGTCCTCCGCCTGGTTCGCGCGGCGGCGTCCCTCGAAGGTGAACGGGCGGGTGACCACACCGATCGTGAGGGCGCCGAGCGAGCGTGCGATGTTTGCGACGACGGGTGCGCCGCCGGTGCCGGTACCGCCGCCTTCGCCTGCGGTGACGAAGACCATGTCGGCCCCCTTGAGGACCTCCTCGATCTCCTCACGGTGGTCCTCTGCCGCCTTGCGACCGACTGCCGGATTGGCCCCGGCGCCGAGGCCGCGGGTGAGTTCACGGCCGACGTCGAGCTTGACGTCGGCGTCGCTCATCAACAGAGCCTGTGCGTCTGTGTTGATCGCGATGAACTCGACGCCCTTGAGACCGACCTCGATCATTCGGTTGATGGCATTGACACCACCGCCGCCGACACCGATGACCTTGATGACTGCGAGGTAGTTCTGCGGTGCTGCCACGTCGAAGGCCTCTCGCCTCGAGTTACGTGTCGTCACGGCGCGGTTCTCGTGCCGCGACGACGGATGCCGATGGGACGGTCCGAAACGCCGACCCAAACCCTAACGTTGAAGTTTAGGGTTACCAGTGTGTCCGTTCGCTGGACTCTTCCGAACAGGACACTAAGTCGACAAGTGGCGCACGTTCAATGAACACGCCGAACCTCCCGTTTTTCTTTTCACCCTATGTGATCAGCCGTTGCGATGACCAACCAGGGTGCTGGCCAGCGCAAATGTGCGTCAACTCCCTGACGCCGCAGGGGCGGTGGGCGCGCTCACGTCGAAGTGCCGGGCCGACGGCGCGGCTTTCATCAGCGCGGTGAGCGCGCGCGCCTTCGCCTGGCCGTCCGCGGAGCTCCCCCACACCACGGTGCGGTCGCGACTCAACTCCAGGGAGATGTAGTCGTATGAGCGCACTACAACGGTCCGGGTGTCCGTGGCGACTTTTCCGGGGACTTCGCTTCTGACGCGTACTGCCTCAGCGACAAGCCGGGCGGTCCCGAACCGGCGCAGACTCGGCGACCGCTCGGGCGACAATTGCAGCATGGGAACGGCTTTGGGAGCCTTGTCGACCGTGGCGAACCGAACGCCCTTCGCGTCCACTTCGACGAACTGATCGCCCTTCGCCATGAGCAGGACGGGCTTTCGTTCGGTCACCTTCACCGCGACGCCGTCGGGCCACGAGCGGGACACCTCGACCGAGTCGATCCGGGGAAGTCGCTTCAGCAGCCTGGCTTCAATGCTGCCCGTGTCGACGGAAATCAGCGGCGAGCCCATCGGGACGTCCGCCACGGCGATCACCTCGTCCGGCGAAAGAACGTCCGTGCCCGACGCCTTCACCTGCTCCACGCGCAGCAGATCGGACCCGTAGAGCGCCCAGACCCCGCCGCCGGCGAACAGGACGGCGGCGAGGGCGAGCAGCAGGGCCCGGCCGCTCAGGCGCAGCCGGCGCCTGCGGCGGCGGCCCGGGGGCGGGCCGGACGTCTCGCCCTTGGACTTCCAGGGCTTGCGTGCACCGCGCTCGGCGGTGGTCGGTCCGGCCACGCTCCCGGTCTCCTTCCGGCTGGGGCCCGGGGGTTGACCCGGGACCGGCGCAGGCTCACGCCTGCCGGCGTGCCGCCATCGCCTCGTACACCATGCCGACGAGGAGGTCGTCGGCGTCCCTGCGGCCGAACTCGGCGGCTGCACGGGACATCTCGTACAGCCGGTGCGGATCGGCCAGCACCGGAAGGACATTGCCCTGGACCCACTCGGGGGTCAGTTCCGCGTCGTCGACCAGCAGCCCGCCGCCGGCCTTCACCACGGGCTGGGCGTTGAGCCGCTGTTCGCCGTTGCCGATCGGCAGCGGTACGTACGCGGCAGGGAGCCCGACGGCGGAGAGTTCGGCGACGGTCATCGCGCCCGCGCGGCAGAGCATCATGTCGGCCGCGGCGTACGCGAGGTCCATCCGGTCCACGTACGGTACCGGGATGTAGGGCGGCATTCCGGGCATGTTGTCCACGCGCGGCAGTTCGTTCTTCGGGCCGACCGCGTGGAGGATCTGGATGCCGGAGCGCTGGAGGACGGGGGCGATCTGCTGGACGACCTCGTTGAGGCGGCGGGCGCCCTGCGAGCCGCCGGAGACCAGCAGGGTCGGCAGATTGGGGTCGAGACCGAACGCGGCGCGCGCCTCGGGGCGTACCCGGGCGCGGTCGAGGGTCGCGATGGAGTAGCGCAGCGGGATGCCGATGTAGCGGGCGCCGCGCAGCTTGCTGTCGGGCGTGGCGACGGCGACGCCCGCGGCGTACCGGGAGCCGATCTTGTTGGCCAGGCCGGGCCGGGCGTTGGCCTCGTGGACCACGATCGGGACACCGAGCCGCTTGGCGGCCAGATACGCGGGCAGGGCCACATAGCCGCCGAAGCCGACCACGCAGTCCGCCTTGGTGCGCTCCAGGACCTGCTCGGCGGCCTTGATGGTGCCGCGCAGACGCCCGGGGACGGTGATCAGCTCCGCCGTGGGCCTGCGCGGCAGCGGCACGGCGGGGATGAGCGCCAGCTCATAGCCCCGTTCGGGCACCAGCCTGGTCTCGAGTCCGCGCTCCGTGCCGAGGGCCGTGATCCCCATGGTCGGGTCCTGCCTGCGCAGGGCATCCGCGAGGGCGAGCGCCGGCTCGATGTGGCCGGCGGTCCCCCCACCGGCGAGTACGACATGCACCGAAATTCACCGCTCTCCGGACGGACGCCTCGTGACGCGCCGTCTCATCGTCTTCCATCTCACCCCTGGCCTCCGCACGGCCAGAGCCGCCTTCGCGGCGGGATCCTCTCGCGCGAAGGCGATCAGCAGCCCGACAGCGAACATGGACGGCAGCAGAGCCGACCCTCCGTAGGAGAACAGCGGGAGCGGGACACCGGCGATCGGCAGCAGACCGAGCACCGCACCGATGTTGACCACGGCCTGCGCCGTGATCCAGGTGGTCACACCTCCCGCCGCGTACCTCACGAAGGGTTCCTCCGTGCGTCCGGCAACGCGGATACCCGCATAGCCTAGAGCCGCGAACAGAGCGAGCACCGACAGCGTCCCCGCCAGGCCCAGTTCCTCCCCGGCGATGGCGAAGATGAAGTCGGTGTGAGGTTCGGGGAGTTGGCCCCATTTCTCCACACTTGCACCGAGACCGGATCCGAACCATCCGCCGGAGGCAAGAGCATAGATCCCGTGCACGGCCTGCCAGCACTCGCCCTGGGGTCCGAGGTCGATCGCCCCGATGCAGGAGAGCCGTGACATGCGGTTCTCATTGGTGCGGATCAGCATGAGGCCGACGAATCCGGCGACGCCGAGCACTCCGGCGAACAGCCGCGTGGGCGCCCCGGCCAGCCACAGCAGACCGAAGAGGATCGCGGTGAGGATGATCGCCGTGCCCATGTCGCCGCCGAGCATGATCAGCCCGAGCAGTATGAAGGCGACCGGGACGAGCGGTACGAGCATGTGCTTCCACTGGGTCAGCAGCCGCTTGTCCTGCTTGCGGGCGAGCAGGTCGGCCCCCCACAGGATCAGCGCCAGCTTGCCGAACTCACTGGGCTGGAGCTGGAAGGGGCCGCCGAGGTAGATCCAGTTCTGGTTGCCGTTGACCGCATGCCCTATCCCGGGGATCTGGACCAGCACCATCAGGAAGACGGTGCCCATCAGCAACGGGTAGGCCAGCGCCCGGTGCAGCTTGGACGGCATCCGGGAGGCGAGCAGCAGCAGCCCGGTGCCGATGACGGCGGCGAGGAACTGCTTGCGGAAGAAGTACGAGGCCGGCAGCGAGAGCTCCAGCGCCTTGATCATCGACGCGGAGTAGACCATCACCAGGCCGAGCACGGTGATCAGCAGGGCGCTGCCGAGGATCAGGTAGTACGCGGTCAGCGGCCGGTCCCAGGCCTTGCGTGCCTGTTCGTACAGCCGCCGGACGCCGTTGCCGCCCGGGGGCCGGGGAATGCCCGGCCCGGGGGCTCTGGCGGCGACAGGGCGGCGTGCCTTGGCGGTCCCGCCGCGCAGGGCGACGCCGGCCCTGCTGCGGGCCGCGCTCCGCGCGGCGGGGGCGGTGTCGTCGGCCGGCATGGTCGCTGTCCCCTCCAGTCGTGCCTGACGCGCTGCGAGCCTCCCGGAAGGTGTCCCGGGAGGCACGGCACGGCGCGGGGGTCGGGCCGGTCAGGCGCGCTCGGCGGCGAGTGCGCGGACCGCGTCCGCGAACGCCTCGCCTCGCTTGTTGTAGTTGGCGAACATGTCCATCGAGGCACAGGCCGGGGCCAGGAGAACCGTGTCCCCCGGCCGGGCGAGCTGCGCCGCCTCCCGGACCGCCGCCGACATCGCCCCAGTGTCTGTCCGGTCGAGGTCGACGACCGGGACCTCGGGGGCGTGTCGCGCGAGGGCTTCCCGGATGAGCGCACGGTCCGCTCCGACAAGCACGACTCCGCGCAGCCGCTTGGCCGACTTCTCGACGAGCTCGTCGAAGGTGGCGCCCTTCGCCAGCCCGCCGGCGATCCAGACGATCGGGTCGTAGGAGGCCAGGGACGCTTCCGCGGCATGGGTGTTGGTCGCCTTGGAGTCGTCGATCCAGGCGACCGAGTCGACGTCGGCGACCTTCTCGATGCGGTGCGGGTCGGGCCGGAAGGCGCGCAGTCCGTCACGTACCGCGGCCGCGGGGACGCCGTACGCACGGGCCAGTGCCGCGGCCGCAAGGGCGTTGGCGATGTTGTGCGGCGCCGGCGGGTTCACATCGGCGACCTCGGCGAGCTCCTGGGCCTGCTGCTGCCGGTTGTCGACGAAGGCCCGGTCAACCAGCAGGCCCTCCACGACGCCGAGTTGGGAGGGTCCGGGCGTCCCGAGGGTGAAGCCGATCGCCCGGCAGCCCTCCTCGACGTCCGCCTCGCGGACCAGGTCCTCGGTCGCCTTGTCGGCGACGTTGTAGACGCAGGCCACGGTGTTGCCCTCGTAGACGCGGCCCTTGTCGGCGGCGTACGCCTCCATGGAGCCGTGCCAGTCGATGTGGTCCGGCGCCAGATTGAGCACGACGGCGGAGTGCGCGCGCAGCGAAGGCGCCCAGTGCAGCTGGTAGCTGGAGAGTTCGACGGCGAGGACGTCGTACGTCTCGTCACCCGCGACCGCGTCGAGGAGCGAGACACCGATGTTGCCGACGGCGGCGGTCCTCAGCCCGGCGGCCTCCAGGATCGAGGCGAGCATCCGCACGGTCGTGGTCTTGCCGTTGGTGCCGGTGACCGCGAGCCAGGGAGCCGCGTCCGGGCCGCGCAGACGCCAGGCCAGTTCGACGTCGCCCCAGATCTCCACGCCGGCCGCGGCGGCCGCCAGGAAGAGCGGCTTGTCGGGCTGCCAGCCGGGCGCGGTGACGATCAGTTCGGTGCCCTCGGGCAGGGTCGCCCCGTCGCCGAGGCGCACGGTGATGCCCTGGGCCTCCAGCTCGGCCGCCTGCGTACGGGAACGCTCGTCGTCCCCGTCGTTGACGACCGTCACCACGGCCCCGAGACCGTGCAGCACCTTCGCCGCGGGGATCCCGGAGACCCCCAGACCGGCGACGGTGACGCGCTTGCCCTGCCAGTCGGGCGTGCTCACTTGTCGGCCGCCCAGCCCGCGTAGAAGAGACCGAGGCCGACGATGACGCACATGCCCTGGATGATCCAGAAGCGCACCACGACAAGGACCTCGGACCACCCCTTGAGTTCGAAGTGGTGCTGAAGCGGAGCCATCCGGAAGACGCGCTTGCCGGTCATGCGGAACGAGCCGACCTGGATGACCACGGACATGGTGATCAGGACGAACAGTCCGCCGAGGAGGGCGAGCAGGAGCTCCGTGCGGGAGCAGATCGCCAGACCCGCGAGGGCGCCGCCGAGCGCCAGCGAGCCGGTGTCACCCATGAAGATCTTGGCGGGCGAGGTGTTCCACCACAGGAAGCCGAAGCAGGCGCCCATCAGGGCGGAGGCGACCACGGCGAGGTCGAGTGGATCGCGTACCTCGAAGCAGGCACTGGGGTTGGTCAGCGTCACCGCGTTGGCGCAGGACTCCTGGAACTGCCAGAGGCCGATGAAGGTGTACGCGCCGAAGACCATCACGGACGCGCCGGTGGCCAGGCCGTCCAGACCGTCCGTCAGGTTCACGCCGTTCGACATCGCGAGAATCATGAACAGCGCCCAGACCACGAACAGCACGGGCCCGATCGACCAGCCGAAGTCCGTGATGAACGACAGCTTCGTGGAGGCGGGGGTGTTGTTGCGGGTGTCCGCGAACTGGAGCGAGAGCACGGCGAACGCGATGCCGACGATCAGCTGGCCGGCCATCTTCGCCTTGGCGCGCAGACCGAGCGAACGCTGCTTGACGATCTTGATGTAGTCGTCCAGGAAGCCGACGAGACCCATGCCCGCCATCAGGAAGAGCACCAGCACACCCGAGAACGTCGGGTCCTCGCCGGTGATCACCTTGGCCAGGGCGTACGCGATCAGCGTGGCCAGGATGAAGGAGATGCCGCCCATGGTGGGCGTGCCCTTCTTGCTGCCGTGGCTGCGCGGACCGTCGTCCCGGATGAACTGCCCGTATCCCTTGCGGGCCAGCAGTTTGATCAGCAGGGGTGTACCGATGAGCGTCAGAAAGAGCCCGATGGCTCCCGCGAAGAGGATCTGCCTCATCGGACGGCACCCTGCCCATCCGAGGATCCTGCCGCGTTCTCCAGCAGTGCCTGGGCGACCAGTTCGAGACCGACCGACCTGGAAGCCTTCACCAGCACGACGTCTCCCGGACGCAGTTCACTGCGCAACAGATCGATCGCCGCCTGCGCGTCGGACACGTGCACCGACTCCTCACCCCACGAACCCTCGTTATATGCGCCCAGCTGAAGCCAGGACGCTTCCCTGCCCCCGACTGCGACAAGCTTGCTGACGTTGAGCCGGACGGCGAGCCGTCCGACGGCGTCGTGCTCGGCGAGCGCTTCGTCTCCGAGCTCGGCCATCTGACCGAGCACCGCCCACGTCCTTCCCCCCTGTGCCTGTGCTGCTCCGCCCATGGCGGCCAGCGCGCGCAGCGCGGCCTTCATGGACTCGGGGTTCGCGTTGTAGGCGTCGTTGACGATCGTCACGCCGTCCGGTCGCTCAGTGACCTCCATGCGCCAGCGGGAGAGGGTGCCGGCCTCGGAGAGCGCGAGTGCGATCTCGTCGACGGGCATGCCCAGCTCATGGGCGACGGCGGCCGCGGCGAGCGCGTTCGACACGTGGTGCTCACCGTACAGCCGCATGGTCACGTCACTGCACCCGGTGGGGGTTTGGAGCGTGAAAGCGGGCTGACCTTGGTGGGTGAGCCGGACATTCTCGGCACGGATGTCGGCGCTCTCGGCCTCTCCGAAGAAGACCACCCGGGCCTTCGTCCTCGGGGCCATGGCCCGCACCAGCGGATCGTCGGCGTTGAGCACGGCCACGCCGCCCTCGTCGGCGGACGGAAGGTTCTCGATGATCTCGCCCTTGGCCTGGGCGATCTGCTCGCGGCCCCCGAACTCGCCGATGTGGGCCGAGCCCACGTTCAGTACGAGCCCGAATTTCGGCGGCACCAGGCCGGTGAGGTAGCGGATGTCGCCGATGTAGCGGGCGCCCATTTCGAGGACGAGGTGCTGGGTGCCCTCGTCGGCCCGCAGGGCGGTCAGGGGCAGGCCGATCTCGTTGTTGAGATTGCCCGCGGGGTAGACGGTCGGGCCCTTGCGCTCCAGGAGTTGGGCGATCAGGTCCTTGGTGCTCGTCTTGCCGGCGGAGCCGGTGAGCGCGACGGTCGTGGTCCCGAGGCGTTCGACGACGTGGCGCGCGAGCGCGCCCAGGGCGGCGGTGACGTCGGGCACGACGATCGCGGCTACGCCGACGGGGCGGGTGGCCAGGACGGCCGCGGCACCTGCGCCGACGGCCCGCTCGGCGTAGTCGTGGCCGTCGACCCGCTCACCGGCGAAGGCGGCGAACAGTGCGCCGGGCCCCACCTGGCGGGAGTCGATGACGACGGGACCGGTGATCCGCACCGCCGGATCCGGTATGTCGTGCGGCTGCCCGCCGACGATTTCGGCGATCTCGGCGAGGGAGAGAGCGATCACTTGGTCATCCCCGGGTGCTCTCGTTCCGCCCCGCCCTCGCGGGGCGAGCCCGCGGGAAGGGTGGCGCGGATGGCTGCGCGCAGGACCTCGCGGTCGTCGAAGGCGCGGACGACTCCGGCGATGTCCTGGCCCTGCTCGTGGCCCTTGCCCGCGATCAGCACGGTGTCGCCGGGCTCGGCGCGGCTGACGGCCACCGCGATGGCCGCGGCCCGGTCGGCCTCGATCAGGACGTCGCCGCGCTCGTGGATCGGCACCTCGGCGGCGCCGGCCAGCATGGCGGCGAGGATCGCCAGAGGGTCCTCGGAGCGCGGGTTGTCGGACGTCAGCACGGTGGTGTCGGCGAGACGGGCCGCCGCGGCGCCCATCGGGCCGCGCTTGGTCTTGTCCCGGTCTCCGCCGCAGCCGAGCACGATGTGCACATTGCCCTCGGTGACCTTGCGCAGGGAGCGCAGCACGGACTCGACCGCATCGGTCTTGTGGGCGTAGTCGACGACGGCGAGATACGGCTGGCCCTCGTCCACGCGCTCCAGACGGCCCGGCACACCGGGCACGGCGGCGATGCCGTCCGCGGCGGTCTGCGTGTCGATGCCGGCGACGGCGAGGGTGACGACGGCGGCCAGGGTGTTGGCCACGTTGAACGGTCCCGGCAGCGGGGCCTCGGCGCGGATCCGCTCGCCGCCGGGGCCCACCACCGTGAAGACCGAACCGACGGAGCTGATCTCGACATCCTCGGCATGCCAGTCGGCGTCGGGGTGGCCCTCGGCGGAGAAGGTGGTGACCGGTACGGACGCCTCCTTGATCAGCCTGCGGCCGTACTCGTCGTCGAAGTTCACGACGCCCGTCCTGCTGCGCAGGGGCGTGAAGAGCTGCGCCTTCGCCTGGAAGTAGTCCTCCATGTCGGAGTGGAATTCCATGTGCTCGGGGCTCAGGTTGTTGAAGACGGCGACGTCGAAGACGCAGCCGTCGACCCGGCCGAGCACGAGGGCGTGGCTGGAGACCTCCATGGCGACCGCCTCGACACCGCGCTCGCGCATGACCGCGAACAGCGCCTGGAGGTCGGTGGCCTCGGGGGTGGTGCGTTCGGACTTGATGCGCTCGTCGCCGATGCGCATCTCGACGGTGCCGATCAGGCCCGTGCTGCGGCCGGCCGCCCGCAGGCCGCCCTCGACGAGGTAGGCCGAGGTCGTCTTGCCGGACGTGCCCGTGATGCCGATCTGGAGCAGGTCGTTGCCGGGGTGCCCGTAGATCTCGGTGGCGAGCTCGCCCATCCGGGCCCGGGGGTCGTCGGTGACGAGGACCGGCAGTCCGGTCTGCTCCGCGCGCTCGGCGCCGGCCGGGTCCGTGAGGATCGCGGCGGCGCCCAGATCGGCGGCCTGGGCCGCGAAGTCGGCGCCGTGGAAGCGGGCGCCGGGCAGGGCGGCGTACACGTCACCGGGGCGTACGGCACGCGAGTCGTGCGTGATGCCCGTGACGTCCGCCGGATGCCCTTCGGGGCTCTTCACCCCCAGCCGGGAAGCCAGCTCCCCGAGGGGTGTCGGGTGGAGCCGTTCCGGACGGGGCGCTCCCGGCTGTTTCGCGGTGGCGTCCTGCGGGGTGTTTCGGGACTGATCAGCGTGTGGCACGGCGGTGAGCGTACCGGGCGCACCCTGTCCGGGGCTAAATGAGGGGGTGCCGCTGGCAGCACGGTGCGATGAGGGCGTTGTCACGGGTGGTTCCTCCGGTCATTCGCCGGGCTGGAAGGAGACGGGCAGCCGGGCGGGTTCGTTGCCGGTCGGCGCCACCTGCAGCGTCTTCAGCGCGAACTCCATGACCTGCTGGTAGATCGGGCCGCAGATCTGGCCGCCGAAGTAGCTGCCCTTCGTGGGGTTCTGGATGGCGCAGTAGACCGTGATTCGGGGCTTGTCGGCGGGGGCGAAGCCGGCGAAGGAGGCGGTGTAGCCGCGGTAGCGACCGGTCTCCGGGTCGACGCGGTTGGCGGTGCCCGTCTTGCCCGCGACCCGGTAGCCGGGGATACGGGCCTTGGTGCCGGTGCCCTCCTCGTTGCCGACGACCGACTCCAGCATGGTCGCGAGCGTCTTCGCGGTCTTCTCGCTGACGACCCGGGTCTTCTTGGGTGCCGGAGCCGGTGTGAAGCGCCCGTCGGGGCCCTTGGTGCCGCGGACCATCGTCGGCTCCACACGGACGCCGCCGTTGGCGATGGTCGAGTAGACGGACGCGGCCTGCATGGCATTGATCGAGAGTCCCTGGCCGAAGGGGATCGTGTACTGCTGCGAGGTCGACCACTTGGCGGGAGGCGCGAGGATGCCGGGCGTCTCCCCCGGGTAGTTCAGTCCGCTGGGGCTGCCCAGTCCGAACCTCCGCAGGTAGGAGTGGAGTACGCGGTTGGCCTGCGCCTGCGTCTTGCCGAGCTGGCCGGTCGCCAGGATGGTGCCGATGTTGCTGGACTTGGCGAGCACGCCGTTGAGCGTGAGGTACCAGGTCGGGTGGTCGATGTCGTCCTTGAAGAGCCGGTCCCCGCGGTGCAGCCGGTTGGGCACGACGACATGCGTGCCGGGGACGGCCGCCTCCTCCTCCAGCACGGCGGCCATGGACATGACCTTCGCGGTGGAGCCGGGCTCGTACGCGTCCTGGAGGGCCGCGTTGCCCATGGCGGCCGAATTGGCCTCGGAGAGATCGTTGGGGTCGAAGCCCGGCGCGTTCGCCATGGCAAGGACCTCGCCGGTCTGGGTGTCCTGCACTATCACGTAGCCGCGGTCCGCCGCGGACTTTTTGACCTGCTCGCTGATCGCGCGCTGGGCCGCCCACTGGATGTCCCGGTCGATGGTCAGCTCGATGTCCGAGCCGGGCACGGCCGGGGTCTCGTGGGTGCCGCCGGCGGTGGGCACGCGCCGGCCGCCGGACTGGGCGTAGGTGATCTTTCCGTCCTCGCCGGCGAGGGGCTTGTCGAGCATGGACTCGATACCGCCGCCGCCGTGGCCGTTGGCGTTGACATAACCCAGTATCCCGGCGGCGAGATCACCGTTGGGGTAGACGCGTCGGCTGCTCGGCTCCTGGAACACGCCGCCGAGCACATTGCCCCCGGGTCCGCCCTTGGCCTTGTCGGCCCTGGCCTTCTCGGCGAAGACGCCCTTGAGATCCTTGATCTGGTTCCAGACCTGAGGGGTCTGGCGGCGGGCCAGCACCGTGTAGCGGGACTTGGGTGTCCTGAGCTTCTTGGCGAGCTCGTTGGCGTCCTTGCCGAGGATCGGCGCGAGCAGTCCGGCGGCCTGTTCGGGCGCGTTGGGCGACTTGCTGTCCTCGGGCGTGAACATCTTCGGGTCGGCCGTGATGTCGTACGCGTCGACGCTCGTGGCGAGCGCGACTCCGGCCCGGTCGGTGATCTCTCCGCGCTCGGCGGCGAGCACATGGCTCAGGTAGCGGTTCTTCTCCGCCTTGGCCGCATACGCGCTCGCGTCGACCGCCTGCACCTGGAGAAGGCGTACGACGAAGGCCAGCATCACCAGGGTCAGTCCGAGGCTGACCAGCCTCAGCCGGGGGCGCGGACTGCCGAGCCGGATGGCGCTCGGGCCGGGCTTGGGCGTGCGCGGCCGGGGGCGTGCGGACGGCCGCCTGGAGGGCCCTGGCACCCGGCGGCGCGGTGGTTGCTGAGGAGGCACTGCGTCACCTGCCGGGGGGCGTGGGGGTCGGCTTCGCGGGCGGGTTCGACGGCGTGAGTGCCGCGGGGTCGGGGGCGTCGGGCGCCGTGCGGGGTACGGCTCCGGGCGGCTGCGCCCCGGACACGGGGGCGGAGGAGGCCGTCGCGGTAGACGGGGCCGCTGGGACGGCGACGGGGGACGGCGTGGGCTCGGTCGCCGGCAGCGGGGTCTCGGCGATCTCCAGGGGTGAGGGGGCGGGCGAAGGCCGGGCCGTCGCCTTGCCGGGCACGCCGCGGACCGTGCCGTCCGGATCGATGAAGGCGGGGTTGCCGCCCGGCACCATGCCCAGCTCGCGGGCCCGCCGCTCCAGCGCGTCCGGGGCGGAGTAACTGTCCACGTCCCGCTGGAGCGCCTGCTGCTCGTCGGTGAGCTCGGTGGTCTCCCGCTTGAGCTCGCTCAGCTCGAACGAGCCTTCGTTGAGGGAGGAGTTCAGCAGCAGCAGTGTGATGAGCCCACCGCCGAGGAGCACGACGACCAGCAGGACGAAGGGGGTACGTGCCGCGGTGCTCGGTCCTGCCGGCATCAGCCGGGCCAGCCGGGCGGCGCGTCCCTTCAGCTGCTTGGCCGCTTCGCTCACCGCATCCTCCCGATCGCCTCTCGACCTGTCCGTCCCCTCGGCACGGGCCCGGGGCGTGTTTGAGAAGGAACGCCGTCCGCCCGTAGGGCGGGCCCCGCGGCGTCCGGTGCGTGCCATCGCCGGGCGGAGGAGCACCCTCGTACGAGATGTACTCGGGCGACTCCGACAGCATCGCGCGAGTGCGTGCCGGCATCGCGCGAGTGCGTGCCGGCATCGCGCGAGTGCGTGTCGGCATCGCGCGGGTGCGTGCCGGGCGGCGCGGGACAGGCGGGATTTCGCGAGCACGCCCCAGCGGCCGTGGCCGGCCGGGCAGTCCCGTGCGCCTGCCTCACCGCACGTCCTCCCGGATGCGCTGCGCACCCCTCAGACGCGCGGGCGCGGCGCGGCGGTTCTCGGCGATCTCGTCCTCCGTCGGCAGTTCCGCGCCCCTGGTCAGCAGCTTCAGCCGCGGCTGGTACTCCTCGGGGACGACGGGCAGACCGGCCGGGGCCGTATTGGCCGCGCCGGCCGCGAAGACCTGCTTGACCAGCCGGTCCTCGAGCGAGTGGTACGACAGCACGGCGATCCGGCCGCCGACCGACAACGCCCCGACGGCCGCCGGGATCGCCCGCTCCAGCACGCTGAGCTCGCCGTTCACCTCGATGCGCAGGGCCTGGAAGGTGCGCTTGGCCGGGTTGCCGCCGGTGCGCTTGGCGGCCTGCGGCAGCGCGTCACGGATCAGCTCGACCAGACGGGCGCTGTTGCTGAAGGGCTCCTTCTCACGCTCCCGCACGACCGCGGAGACGATCCGCTTGGCCTGCTTCTCCTCGCCGTACGCCCGCAGGATCCGCACCAGCTCGCCGGCCGGGTAGGTGTTGAGCACCTCGGCGGCGCTCATGCCGGTCGTCTGGTCCATCCGCATGTCGAGCGGTGCGTCCTGGGCGTAGGCGAAGCCGCGGTCGGCCTCGTCGAGCTGCATGGAGGAGACACCGAGGTCGAAGAGGACGCCCTCGACGCGCGGGATGCCGAGGCGGCCCAGCACATCGGGGAGTTCGTCGTAGACGGCGTGGACGAGCGTGGCCCGGTCCCCGAAGGGGGCGAGCCGTTCACCGGAGAGCCGCAGGGCCTCCTTGTCCCGGTCGAGGGCGACGAGGCGCGCCTCGGGGAACCGGGTGAGCAGTGCCTCGCTGTGTCCGCCGAGGCCGAGGGTGCAGTCGACGACGACCGAACCCGGTCGCTCCAGGGCCGGGGCCAACAGGTCCAGGCACCGCTGGAGCATCACCGGGACGTGTCGGGTATTGCTCAAAGCGCCCTCTCAGGTCCGCCGCGGGCCTCGACCGACCGGCGAGCGGAGGGAGGCCGAGCCGTACGTGAATGCCGCACACGCGGGGAGACTCTTGGAAATGTGCAGGGTGTGAACGTGCAGGATGTGTCGGTGAACTGCGCGTCACTTTAGTCCACCGGCCCCTTCGGTCAATCAACCGGCTGGCGCGTCGCGCAGGGGTGACGCACCCGTCGCGCATGACCGCACTTCACCCGAACGGGCCCTTCCGTGTCCCCCCTGTGGGTTAGCTCACAACAAGCCCTGTTGATGTTCTTTGTCCCCTCTCACAGCAGGCCTCGAAGGCCTGTGCCCATTACCGTCATTGTCATGACGACTTCTGCTCACCACTCCGCCGACGCTGCGCGTACGGGTGGGACGGTCACCGATCGTCTCGTCGAAGCGAACCAGCGATACGCAGCCCGTTTCCAGGACCCGGGCATGGACGCCCGCCCCGTGCTCCAGGTGGCCGTCGTCGCGTGCATGGACGCGCGGCTCGATCTGCACGACGCGCTCGGACTGGAACTGGGCGACTGCCACACGATCCGGAACGCCGGCGGCGCGGTGACGGACGACGTCATCCGCTCGCTCACCATCAGCCAGCGGGCCCTCGGCACTCGCAGCGTCATACTCATCCACCACACGGGCTGCGGCCTCGAGTCGCTGACCGAGGACTTCCGGCACGAGCTGGAGGAAGAGGTGGGGCAGCGTCCGCCGTGGGCGGTGGAGGCGTTCCGCGACGTCGACCAGGACGTGCGCCAGTCGATGCAGCGGGTGCGGACCTCCCCCTTCCTGGTGCACACCGACGACGTCCGCGGCTTTGTCTTCGACGTGAAGCAGGGACTGTTGCGGGAGATCGACCCCGCGGTGTGACCGGACGAACACCCGGAGATAACACAGCAGATCCGGCAAATCCCTCCCAGTTGTCCACAGGCGAGTGACACGAAGCGGTAACGCCAACAAGAATGCGTCTGTGACACCCTTCCGGAACTTCCGGAGACCGGTGTTCGTGTTTTTGGTGGGCCGGGCCGTTCCATACGCACCGGCCCGTAGAACGGGCCGAGGAGGGCCGGGTGACGACCTATGACGATCGAGCGAGCCTCACAGATCTGACCACCACCGCGGATCGTGTCCGCAGGTCGGTCGAGGGTGTGATCGAGGGCAAGCCAGAGGTCGTACGGCTTTCGCTGACCGTGCTGCTCGCCGAAGGGCATCTGCTCATCGAAGATGTCCCGGGCGTGGGCAAGACGATGCTGGCCAAGGCGCTGGCGCGATCCATCGACTGTTCCGTGCGGCGTATCCAGTTCACGCCGGACCTGCTGCCGTCGGACATCACCGGTGTGTCGATCTTTGACCAGCAGCAGCGCGACTTCGAGTTCAAACCGGGCGCGATCTTCGCCCAGATCGTGATCGGCGACGAGATCAACCGTGCGTCGCCGAAGACGCAGTCGGCGCTGCTGGAGTCGATGGAGGAGCGCCAGGTCACGATGGACGGCAACACCTATGAACTGCCCAGTCCGTTCATGGTGGTGGCCACGCAGAACCCGGTCGAGATGGAGGGCACCTACCCGCTGCCGGAGGCACAGCGCGACCGTTTCATGGCGCGGGTCTCCATCGGCTATCCGAGCGCGGAGGCCGAGCTGCAGATGCTCGACGTGCACGGCGGTGTCTCCCCGCTGGACGACCTTCAGCCGGTGGCGCACGCGCACGACATCGTGAAGCTGATCGACGCCGTGCGCACCGTGCATGTCGCCGACTCCGTCCGGCGGTACGCGGTGGAGCTGGTCGCGGCCACCCGTAACCACCCGGACCTCAGACTCGGTGCATCGCCGCGTGCCACGCTGCATCTGCTGCGTGCCGCCAAGGCCACGGCCGCGCTCAACGGCCGGGAGTACGCACTGCCGGACGACGTCCAGTCGCTCGTGGTGCAGGTCCTCGCGCACCGTCTGCTGCCCACCGCCCAGGCCCAGTTGAACCGGCGCACCGCGGAGCAGGTCGTGCTGGAGATCCTTCAGCGCACTCCCGTGCCCACGGCCGAGGGCACGGAGACGTCCTACATCGCGGGCCGTCCGGTCCAGCCGCCGCTCTACGGCCAGCAGCCCGGCGCCCGGCGGCTGTGATGCCGGCCGAGGGCCCCGGTGCCACCGAGGGCAATGCCTCGGGCGGGGTGCGTGCGGCCCTGGGCGGGCTGACCACACGCGGCCGCTCGTTCCTCGCGGCCGGCATCGCCGCGGCGATCTGCGCGTACGTCCTCGGGCAGAGCGATCTGCTGCGGGTCGGCCTGCTGCTCGCCGTGCTGCCCCTGGTCTGTGTGGCGGTGCTCTACCGCACCCGCTACCGGGTCGCGGGCAGCAGGCGGCTCTCGCCGTCGCGGGTGCCGGCCGGTTCCGAGGCCCGGGTGCATCTGCGGATGGACAACGTCTCGCGGCTGCCCACCGGACTGCTGATGCTCCAGGACCACGTGCCCTACGTCCTCGGCCCGCGGCCCCGGTTCGTGCTCGACCGCGTGGAGGCCGGCGGACGCCGCGAGGTGTCCTACCGGGTGCGGTCGGACCTGCGCGGGCGCTATCCGCTCGGGCCGCTCCAGCTGCGGCTGAGCGATCCGTTCGGCATGTGCGAACTGACCCGCTCCTTCAGCGCGTTCGACACCCTCACGGTGATCCCGCGGACGGAGTCGCTGCCGCCGGTGCGACTGGCGGGCGAGGCCTCGGGGTACGGCGACGGGCGCCAGCGCTCCCTGGCGCTGGCCGGCGACGACGACGTCATCCCGCGCACCTACCGGCACGGCGACGACCTGCGCCGGGTGCACTGGCGTTCCACCGCGCGCTACGGCGAACTGATGGTGCGCCGTGAGGAGCAGCCCCAGCGGTCGCGCTGCACCGTGCTGCTCGACACCCGGCGCGGCGCCTACCAGGGGGCCGGTCCCGACTCGGCCTTCGAATGGGCCGTCTCGGGCGCCGCGTCCGCGCTGGTCCATATGCTCGAACGGGGCTTCGCGGTGCGGCTGTTGACCGACACCGGCAGTTCGGTGCCGGGCGAGGGCGCGGACGGGTTCGCAGGCTCGACCCAGGAGTCCGCGGACTCCGCGGGTCTGATGATGGACACCCTCGCGGTCGTCGACCACTCCGACGGCGGCGGGCTCTCCCGGGCGTACGACGTGCTGCGCGGCGGGAACGAAGGACTCCTGGTCGCGTTCTTCGGCGACCTCGACGAGGAGCAGGCGACGCTCGCCGCGCGGATGCGCCATCGCAGCGGCGCCGCCGTCGCCTTCGTCCTCGACAGCGGCACCTGGGTGACGAGCGGTGCCGTGGCCGGCGCGATCGACGAGCGGCTGCGGCTGCTGCGGGAGTCCGGCTGGACCGCGCTCGCCGTGGCGCCGGGGGCCCCGCTCGCCGATCTGTGGCAGCAGGCGGGCCATCAGCGCACCGAGTCCAGCAGCACGAACGGCAATTCTGGGGGTTGGACATGAGCGGTCGCGGACGGCTGGCGCTGTGCGCGTTCGCTGCCACAGTGATGGCATCGGGCGCGATCCTGCCGCTGATCGACACGGCCGGCTGGATGGTGCAGGCGGCGTTCCTGCTGGCCGTCCAGAGCGGCGCGGGCGCCCTGACCCGGCGGGTACCGCTGGCCAGGCCGCTCACGGTCCTCGTGCAGGCGCTCGTCGGACTGCTGCTGCTCACGGTGGTCTTCGCCCGGGACCACGCGCTCCTCGGCGTGCTGCCGGGCCCGGAGGCCTTCCAGCACTTCGGCACCCTGCTCTCCGCCGGCGGCGAGGACGTCGGGCGGTACGCGATCCCGGCGCCCGCGACCGACGGCATCCGCCTGATGGTGATCGGCGGGGTCATGGTGATCGGCCTGACGGTGGACGCCCTCGCGGTGACCTTCCGCAGCGCCGCACCCGCCGGTCTGCCGCTCCTCGCGCTCTACTCGGTCGCGGCCGGCCTGGCGGGCGGCGGCGCGAGCTGGCTGTGGTTCCTGCTGGCCGCCTGCGGCTATCTGGTGCTCCTGCTGGCCGAGGGCCGGGACCGGCTCTCGCAGTGGGGTCGGGTCTTCGGCGGAGCCGTGCCCGCACAGGGGCGCAGCGCCCAGGGTTTCGACCCGGCCGGCGGCAATCCGCTCGCCCCGGTGCGCACCGGGCGGCGGATCGGCGCTCTCGCACTGGGCGTGGCGCTCGTGGTCCCGGCGGCGCTGCCGGCCCTGGACGGCGGGCTGCTGGCCTCCACGGGCAACGGCACGGGCGGCGGGGGCGGCGGCACGATCAATGCGGTGAACCCGCTGGTCTCCCTCCAGGACAGCCTGCGGCAGCCCGACAACCGCGAGGTCATCCGCTACCGGACCAACGCACCGGACACCCAGGACCTCTATCTGCGGATCGTGGCGCTGGACCAGTTCGACGGCACGGCGTGGAAGACCTCGCAGCGCGACATCACCGATATCCCGCGCCGCCTTCCGCAGCCGGACGGTCTCAGCCCGTCGGTCGGCGCCACCGAGATCAGGACGAACATCACGGCCGCCGGTTCCTACCGGCAGAGCTGGCTGCCGCTCCCCTACCCGGCGACCGACGTGGACATCAAGGGCCGCTGGCGCTTCGAGCCCGTCGGCCGGACGGTGGTCGGCGACAGCGGCCAGTCGACCCGGGGCGCGAAGTACTCCGTCAGCAGCCTGATGGTGAAGCCGACGGCCGAGCAGCTCGCGAGCGCTCCGCCGGCCCCGGCCTCGCTGGTGCGCGAGTACACCAAGGTGCCCGACGTCCTGCCGGACGTGGTCGAGGACACCGCGAAGAAGGTCACCGAGGGCGCCGCGAACGACTACGAGCGGGCGGTGAAGCTCCAGGACTGGTTCGCCGTCGACGGCGGCTTCACCTACGACACCGAAGTCCAGTCCGGTACGGGCGTCTCCGCGATTTCCCGCTTCCTCCAGCAGAAGCAGGGATTCTGCGTCCACTTCTCGTTCTCCATGGCCGCCATGGCGCGGACGCTCGGCATTCCGGCACGGGTCGCGGTCGGCTTCACGCCGGGCAGTCCGCTGGCCGACGGCAGCATGTCGGTGGGTCTGAAGGAAGCACACGCCTGGCCGGAGCTGTTCTTCGAGGGCGTGGGCTGGACGCGGTTCGAGCCGACCCCGAGCCGGGGCACCGCACCCGAGTACACCCGTTCGGAGTCGCCGTCCGGCGGGCCGAGCAGCCCGACGCAGCCCGAGGCGACCGCCTCCACGGCACCCAGCGTCGCCCCGTCCGCCTCCGATCGCTGCCCGGCCCAGGCCCGGCAGCTCGGTGAGTGCGGTGCGGCGGCGCCGCAGGATCTGACCCCGCCCGGCGATTCGGGCTTCCCGTTGAAGACCACCCTGCTGGTGGGTCTGGCCGTGCTGCTCGGAGTGGGTGTGCCGCTGCTGCCGATGCTGTGGCGGCTGAGAGTCACCGCACGCCGGCTGGGCTCCGGCGGACGCACACCGGCCGACGCCGGGGCGCGGACCCTCGCGGCCTGGCTGGAGGTCACGGACACGGCCTGGGACTTCGGCATCCTGCCGGACGAGTCCCAGACAGCACGCAAGACCGCGGCCCGCATCGTGCGGCTCGGCGGTCTGGAGGGCGAGGCGGCGGACGGGGTGCACCGGATCGCGGGCGCTGTCGAGCAGGTGCTCTATGCCCCGGTGCCCAAGCCGGGCACGGGTCTGAGCGACGACGTGACCCGGATCCGGGAGGGCCTGCGGTCCGGAGCGAGCCGTGGGACCCGGCTGCGGGCACTGCTGCTGCCCCGCTCGACCGTACGAGTGGTCTGGGACCTCTCGGGCCGCTGGTCCTCGCTCACCAGCACCTGGCGCGGCAGCCGCTGGGCCCCTGAGCGGTGGGCGGGGATGCTGCGCCGTCCGTCGCGGCAGCGGGGCTGAGGACGCCCGGGCCGAGGGACAGCGAGAACGGGTGAGGGGCCGACGCTTCGGGCGTCGGCCCCTCACCCGTTCTCGACCCCGACGCATGCGCCGGGGTCATATTCAGGGGGCTGAGCACTCAAAAATCCGGCCCTGCGGGGACGGGATCGGCCGGGGAATTCCGGCACCGAGCCTCCGGCGCACAGGGCGTCCGCATGGCGATCCGGGACTCGTCCATCCGGGAGACGCAGCCGGGACTCAGCAAACGGGGATTCGGAGACGGCGATTCGGAGACGGGGACTCGGGGACGACGGAATTCGGGCCGCACGGACCCGAGGCACGCGAAGGCCGGAAGCACCCGCATCCGGGGCGCATCTGTCCGGCGCACGGGCGGGGGCCTGATCCACACGCCAAGCCCCGGGCCTTGCCGTCCCACCATGGCCGCTCACGCGAACAGTTCACCCGCTCGGTGACGCCCTCCGCGAGGTCCGCGGTGGTTCAGTGGCCCTGCTCGTCGCGGCGGCGCTGCCACCGCTGCTCGATCCGGTCCATCATCGACTTGCGCTGACGGGACTGGCGACGCGCGGTTGCGGGCGCGTCTCCCAGGGTCTGTTGCTCACCCGGTTTCGGCGCCTTGCGCCATCCGGTGACCGCCAGGACCGCACAGCCGAGCATGACGAGAAAACCCACCACGCTGATCCAGATCTGCTGCGCGACCATTCCGGCCATGAGGAGCGCGATACCCACCAGGAAGCCGGCGACCGCTTGGTAGACCCGTCGCCGGGTGTACGTACGCAGCCCGCTTCCCTCAAGCGCTGTAGCGAACTTGGGATCTTCGGCGTACAGCGCTCGCTCCATCTGCTCGAGCATTCGCTGCTCGTGCTCCGAGAGCGGCACGGAGTCCTCCTAGTCGTCGGCCGCGGGGGGCGACCGGTATGCGGCCCTTTCAGGATAGGCAGGGAATCGCCCCCGTGAAACCCGCCCTCTATGCCTGTTCACCGCCCGGGCCGCCATGGCGGCTTGGCTGCTGAGGCGTAGATTCCCCAACCGCCGATCCGTCATGCCGGATGGTGTCCCCCGATCATACGGGGCCGAGCCCACGATCGGGGGGTCTGTGGCGTACTCCATGTGCGGCTGCGCCGCTGATCAGCCGCGCTTCTCGCCCAGTACGTGCAGCTGGGTGGCGACCGAGTGGAAGGCGGGCAGCTCGGCCGCGGCCGCCTCCAGCTTGAGCAGAGCCTCCAGAGCGCGCGGCTCGGTGTCCACCAGGACGCCCGGAACGAGGTCCGCGAAGACGCGCACGCCGTGCACCGCGCCGACCTCCACACCGGCGTCGGAGGCCAGCGTGGTGAGCTGCTCCGCGGTGAAGCGGCGGGGCATCGGGTCCCCGTCGCCCCAGCGGCCCGCGGGGTCCGTCAGCGCCTGCCGGGCCTCGGTGAAGTGCCCCGCGAGCGCCCGGGCCAGGACGGCACCGCCGAGGCCTGCGGCCAGCAGGCTGATGATGCCGTCGGCCCGCAGGGCGGCGACCGTGTTCCGCACGCCTTCCGCCGGGTCGTCCACGTACTCCAGGACGCCGTGGCAGAGGACCGCGTCGTAACCGTCGCGCTCGACGACGTCGAAGAGGCCGTGCACATCCCCCTGGACGCCCTTGATCCGGTCGGCGACTCCGGCCTCCGCGGCCCTGCGCTCCAGCGCGAAGAGGGCGTTCGGGCTGGGGTCGACCACGGTGACGCGGTGGCCCAGCCGGGCGACGGGCACCGCGAAGGAACCGCTGCCGCCGCCGGTGTCCAGGACGTCCAGGCTGTCCGTCCCGGTCACCTTGGCCCGGCGGTCCAGAGCGTCCTTGAGGACCTCCCAGACGACCGAGGTGCGCAGGGCGGAGCGGGGCTGACGCGGTGGGGTCTTCCCACCGGGGGACGGGTCCGGCACGGCAGTTGACTCCTCGGGCGGTGCCGCCCCGGGCTGCTGGAACGCGGGCGGGGCGGGCGGTGAGCGATGACCGACGTCGATGAACGCACGACATCTCCCACCCTATTGCCTCGGCCGGACGTCCCAGCGCTGCGTCTCACCCCGCGGCGCCGGCCCTTTCCGCCTGCCGCTCCGTGGCCGTCTCACCCCGCGGCGTCACCCCTCCCCGGCGGCTCCGTCCGGGGCTGCGGCAGGGCCGGCTGGAGCACCAGCATCCGTTCCACCAGGCGCAGGAACATGGCCGCGTCACGCAGCAGGTCGTCGGCGTCGCGGGTGCTCGCCGCCCCCTGTATGCCCGCCTCGGCGCGTGCCCTGCGGGTGGCGCCCGAGGCGAACAGGATGCTCCACTCCGCCAGTTCGGGCGCTATCTCGGGGAGCACTTCCCAGGCGCTCCTGATCCGCCGGCGTCGTCGCTCGCTCGTCTCCGGGCGGCCCCGCGCGGCGAGCACCGCGGCGGCGGTGCGCAGGGCCGCCAGGTGGGCCGTGGCGTAGCGCTCGTTGGGCGTTTCGAGGGTGGCTGCCTCGTCCAGTCCGGTACGGGCCTGGGCGAGGAGGTCGAGGGCGGCGGGGGGCGCGGTGGCCCGCCGCAGGACGGGGTGCACGTCGCTCGCCGGTCCGGTCAGTGAGGGTGCAGGGCCGGTGGCGCGGCGCCGGGGTGCGGCTGCTGCGTAGGAGTTGGCCATGACGAACCTCCTGTCGTCGTGTGACGGCACTGTGGCCGTATGTGTCCATCGTGGAGGCCCCCACTGACAATCGGCCCTGACCTGCTCCTTTGCTTCGATCGTAGGTTCGGTAGTAGTTTTTGCACTGACTGGTCAGTTCAAAAGTTGAGGGAGGGCACGTGGACAGCCCGCACGGGGCAGCCGTCACTGCCGAGGACTTCGGGCTCGAGGGTCCGCGTGGCTGGGCCTTCCGGTCGGTCACCGTCGACGCGGAGCCCGGCTCGCTCATCGCCGTCGTGGGCCCGTCCGGTTCGGGCCGTACGAGTCTTCTGCTCGCGCTCACCGGCCGTATGCGTCCCACCGAGGGCAGCGCCGAGGTCGCCGGACTGCCGCTGCCCCGGAAGATGGCCGCGGTACGCAGGATCAGCGCGCTCGGCCCCGTACAGGGCGTCAGCGAGCTCGACCCGGCGCTGACCGTCGGCGAGCATCTGCGGGAACGCGCCCTGTTGCAGCGCCGTTTCGACGCCTCGCTGCGCGCCCTGCTGAGGCCGCGCGCCGAGCGGGCGAAGGAGGCACGCGACCGTGTCGACGAAGCGCTGGAGGCCGCCGGGCTGGACACGGCCACGCTCCCCAAGCGGGAACGCACCTCCGTACGCGATCTGGAGCGGCTGGAGGCGCTGCGGCTGTCCGTGGCCCTGGCGCTGATCGGCCGGCCGCGGCTGCTCGCCGTCGACGACGCCGACCTGAAGCTCTCCGACGCCGACCGGGCCGAGGCGTGGCGGCTGCTGCGCTCGGTCGCGGAGTCGGGCACGACCGTGCTGGCCGTGTGCAGCGAGGCGCCCGAGGGCGCCACCGTCGTCGTCGGCACCGGCCGAGGCACGGACAGTCCGGACGACGACGCTCCGGACGACGATGCTCCGGGCGACAGGCAGGACGACGGCATCCAGGACGACGGCAGCACCCACGAGGGGCCCGCCGACGACACCACCGACGGCAGCGCGGACACCCGGCCCACCGACGGCGGGGCCACGGCCGGCACCCACGACGACACCGGCACCGACCATGCCGGCACCCACGACGAGACCACCGTCGTGAACACCACCGAGGAGGGGACGGCCGATGCGCTCGCCGAAACTGGCCGCGCTTGAGCTCAAGCGGTTCGGCAGGGGGAAACTGCCGCGTGCCGCACTGGTCGCCGTGGTGCTGCTGCCGTTGCTGTACGGCGCGCTGTACCTGTGGTCCTTCTGGGACCCGTACGGCCGGCTGGACCGGATCCCCGTCGCGCTCGTCAACGACGACAAGGGCGCCCAGGCCGAGGGCAGGAAGATCTCGGCGGGCGACGAGATCACCAAGGGGCTGCGCGAGAGCGACGTCTTCGAGTGGCACGAGGTGAGCGCGGCCGAGGCCCGCGAGGGTGTCGAGGACGGCGCGTACTACCTCTCGCTCACCATGCCCCGGGACTTCAGTGAGCGCATCGCGTCGAGTTCGGGCAACTCCCCCGAGACCGGCGCCCTTCAGGTCCGCACGAACGACGCCAACAACTACATCGTCGGCCAGATTTCGCGGACGGTCTTCGCCGAGGTGCGCACGGCCGCGTCGACCGACGCGTCCCGCTCGTTCCTGGACCGCATCTTCATCTCCTTCTCGAGCATCCATGACGCGACGGAGAAGGCGGCCAAGGGCGCCGACCAGCTCAAGGGCGGTATCGGCAAGGCCAAGAAGGGCTCCAAGGAGCTCGCCGACGGCCTCGAGGACGCGAAGGACGGCAGCGGCAAGCTCGTCGGCGGTCTGTCGAAGCTCTCCAAGGGCGCGAGCGAGCTCGAGACCGGTTCCCGCAAGGTCGCGGGCGGCACCCAGCAACTCGCCGACAAGGTCAACGCGGTGGCCGCCGGCATCCGCCCGTACGTACGGGACGACGGCAAGTCGATCGGTGACGCGGCCCGTCTGGTCTCCGACTCCTCCCGGACCGTCCGCCACACCCTCGACCATCTGGTGAAGAGCGCCCCGGCCGCGGCCGCCCGCGCGCACAAGTCCGCCGACGAGCTGGAAGCGCTCCACCGCTCGCGCTGCGAGGACGCCCTGCTGCCGGACGCCGGTGCCTGCTCGGCTCTGGAGCGTGCCAGGGACGCTGCGAAGGACGTGGCGAAGGTAGCCGACGACGTCGACGCCGTGGTGAAGGACCACCAGGGTGACCTCAAGAAGCTCGACAGCCGGCTCGCCGATCTCCAGAAGAAGGCCGACGAGATCGCCCGGCGCTCGCCGCGGCTCGACGACGACCTGGAGTCGGCCGTCAAGAAGGTCAACGAGCTCAACTCCGGTGCCAGGAAGGTCGCTCAGGGCGCGGACAAGCTGCACTCGGGCCTGAGCACCGCACGGTCGGGTTCCACCGAGCTGGACACGGGCGTGGGCAGGCTCAAGAAGGGTGCCGGGACGCTGGACGGCGGTCTGTTCAAGCTGGCCGACGGTTCGGACGAGCTCGCGGGCGGGCTGAACGACGGCGTCGACAAGATCCCCGACTACAACAAGAAGGACCGGGACCGCCGTACCGAGGTGATGGCGGACCCCGTGAAGCTGGCGAGCCAGTCCCTGCACAAGGCGCCCAACTACGGCACCGGCTTCGCCCCGTACTTCATCCCGCTCTCCCTGTGGGTGGGCTCGATGGTGGCGTACATGATCATCTCGCCGCTGAACCGGCGGGCGCTCGCCGCGGGCGCCTCCGCCTGGCGGATCGCGGTGGCGGGCTGGCTGCCGGTGGTGGCCCTCGGCCTGGTGCAGGTCGTGGCGCTGATGTCGGTGCTGCACTGGACGGTCGGTCTGCAGATGGTCCACGCGGCCGGCACGGTCGGCTTCCTGGCGCTCGTCATCCTCTGCTTCGCCGCGATCATCCAGTGGCTGAACGCCCGGTTCGGGGCGGCCGGCCGGATCCTCGTCCTGGCGCTGCTGATGCTCCAGCTGACCTCGGCGGGCGGCACCTACCCCGTCCAGACCAGCCCGGCGTTCTTCAACGCGATCCACCCCTTCCTCCCGATGAGTTACGTCGTCGACGCACTGCGCCGGCTCATCACGGGCGGCGGGCTGGGCCCGGTGTGGGAGGCGAGCGCCGTCATGATCGCCTTCACTGCGGGTGCGCTCGCGCTCACCGCGATCTCCGCACGCCGTAAGCAGGTGTGGACGCTCGACCGCCTGCACCCCGAGCTGAGCCTCTGAAGGGGCGGCGGACCTGTGAGAATCGATGTCATGGACAGCAGTAGCACCAGACGCCGGGCGACCCGGGCGAAGCTCTACGAAGCCGCGGTGACGCTCATAGCCGAGCAGGGGTTCTCGGCCACCACGGTGGACGAGATCGCCGAGCGCGCCGGCGTGGCCAAGGGCACGGTCTATTACAACTTCAAGAGCAAGACCGAGCTCTTCGAGGAGCTGCTGCGTTACGGCGTCGGCCTCCTCACGGCATCGCTCCAGTCCGCGGCCGACGAGACGGCGGAGCGCGGCGGCACCAAGGTCGAGGCGCTGGACGCCATGATCCGGGCGGGCCTGGTCTTCATCGACCGCTATCCGGCCTTCACACAGCTGTACGTGGCCGAGCTGTGGCGCACCAACCGCGCCTGGCAGTCGACGCTCCTGGTCGTCCGGCAGCAGGCGGTGGCGGTGGTCGAGACGGTGCTGCGGGAGGCCGTCGAGAACGGCGAACTGAGCGAGGAGATCGACATCTCGCTGACCGCGGCAGCGCTGGTCGGGATGGTGCTGGTGGCCGCGCTGGACTGGCAGTCCTTCCAGCGGGAGCGGTCGATCGACGATGTGCACGCGGCGCTCTCACGGCTGCTGCACGGCCGGGTGAGCGGCCGCTGAGACCTCCCGGGGCCCTGCGGGGCTCGCCGGGAGCCCGATGCGACCGGAGACCGGACGGAATCACGCCTGTCGGGGGGCAGGCGTGATGCGACCGGCCGGTCGACGGGTGCAGGGAAAAGACGCCGGTCCGGCGCGGTTCGGTCTCCCGAGCCGTGCCGGACCGGCGTCCTTGTCCCCCGTGCGTCCCCCGTGTTCCCCCGGTTCCCCCGTGTCCCCGTTCCCCCGAGGCCCCCGTACCCCTGCGTCCCCCCGTGGTGCCGGACAACCCGTGGTCGACGGGTTCTCCGTCCTGCACCCCCCGTTCCGTCAGGGGAGCCGCGCCGTTCCGCCGCCCCGTGTCGGCGGTGCCGGCGCTGCGCCCCTTCCGTGGTC
The DNA here is from genome assembly GCF_032229325.1 of Streptomyces sp. AM8-1-1. Lineage (NCBI taxonomy): Bacteria > Bacillati > Actinomycetota > Actinomycetes > Kitasatosporales > Streptomycetaceae > Streptomyces > Streptomyces sp. AM8-1-1. The sequence goes on along the minus strand of NZ_CP135086.1, from coordinate 6,126,902 downwards.
TCCACTCTTCCCTCTGCGCAGGTGGCGCCCCATCCGCCCGCCTACTCATCTCTCCCACTAGGTACGGGTACTCAGTCGTCCGCGCTCATCCCCACCCGCGGCGGCCCGCCTCTGGTTACGATCGCGTCCGTGTCCGTACTCCCTCTCGTCTTCACCAGCGGCTGGGCCAGCGGGATCAACGCCTATGCGGTGATCCTCCTGTTCGGCATCTTCGGCGCCACCGGGGTCTCCGACGAGGTGCCCGAGTCGCTCCAGCGCACCGACGTCCTGATCGTCGCCGGTGTGCTCTTCCTGTGCGAGGCGGTGGCGGACAAGATCCCCTATGTCGACTCGATATGGGACTCGGTGCACACCGTGATCCGCCCCGTGGCGGGTGCGGTCGTGGCCGCGCTGCTGGCCGGGGAGAGCGGGTCGCTGCCGGAGATCGCGGCAGGCGCCATCGGCGGCTCGACCGCCTTGATGAGTCATCTCGTCAAGTCCGGCACCCGGATGGCGATCAACACCTCGCCCGAGCCGTTCAGCAATGTCGCGATGAGCGTCGCCGAGGATCTGGGTGTCGCCGGGATCATCACCTTTGCCGTCTTCAACCCGGTGGCCGCGGCGATCATCGCCGCCACGCTGCTGGTCCTCGGCATCGTCGTCGTGGTGTTCCTGGCTTCCAGGATCCGCAGGTTCCTGCGCCGCAGAGCACAGCGGCGCGAGGAGAAACGACTGGCCGCCACGGTGGCCGGCCACCCACCGGGCTGAGTGTCACAGGCGGCCGATACAGTCCCTGACATGGCACGGATTGCGGTGATCGGCGCCGGGATGGGCGCCATGGCGGCTGCCGCCCGGCTGGCCGTGGCAGGCCACCGGGTGACGGTGTACGAGCGCTCGGCGACCTACGGCGGCGCGCTGGGCGCCTTCGAGCGCGACGGGTTCGTCTTCGACACCGGACCGGGTCTGCTGCATCTGCCCGCCGTCTGGCGGGACTTGTTCCTGAAGACCGGCAAGGAGCCGCTGGAGCGGTGCGTCGGCCTGACCGAGGTCGATCCAGCGAGCCGGCACCTCTTCGCCGACGGCTCCGCGGTGACCCTTCCGAATGCCTCGCGGGCCGGCATCGTCTCCGCGCTGGAGTCGGCGCTGGGCGCCGGGGCGGGTGAGCGGTGGGGCGACTTCCTCGGACGGGCGCGGGACGCCTGGGACCGCTCCCGCCGGCCGCTGCTGGAGGAGCCCCTGTGGGACGACTGGCAGGTGCTGGGCCGCGATCCCTACCCGGCCCTGCGGCAGCGCAGGATGCTGCGCACCCGGCAGGCCACCACCGTCTCCGAGGTCGGCGCCCTGGAGCTGGCCGACCCGAGGCTGGCCGCGCTCTTCGAGGGCTGCGCCCTGGCGTACGGCCTGGACCCCCGGCACGCCCCGGCGAGCGCGGCGCTGCTGCCGTACATGGAGCAGACGTTCGGCAGCTGGTATGTCGCGGGCGGCATGCGGGAGTTGGCCCGTGCGGTGTACGAGCGCTGTCTGGCCCGGAAGGTGGAGTTCGTCTTCGGGTCGGAGGTGACGTCGGTCCTCGTCCGGGACGGTCGCGCGGCCGGTGTCGAGCTCGCCGGGGCCGCGGTCGCCGAGGCCGACCAGGTGGTGGCAGGCGCGGACATCCCGCTTCCGGCCGGGCAGGAGCTGTGGGAGGACGGCGACGTGCGCCCGCAAGCGGGGCCCGGCGCAGGGCAGTTGCCGGGCAGGTTCACCGTTCTGCTGGGGCTGCGCGGGGCACGGCCCGCCGCGGCCGTCCACCGGAGCGTGGTCCACTCCCCCGACACCGGCGCGGAGGCGGCGGCCGTCTTCGGCGGCCGTCTCGCCGAGAGGCCCACGGTCACCGTGCTGCGGCCCGACGACCCGCGCACCCGCCCGGACGACGCGCACGAGGCGGTCACCGTCACCGCGACGGTGACCGGCCACGGCGGCGCAATCGACTGGAGGGACAAGGCCCTGCGCGAGCGCTGCGCGGAAGCGCTGATCGACGCCGCGGGCACAGCCGTCGAGGACCTGCGCGCGCGGGCGCTGTGGCACGAGATCCTGACGCCCGCCGAGACGGGCGGGCTCCCGGCGCCGTCGCTGGCCGGGCTGGGCGGCCGGTATCTGCATCCCGCGAACAGCACCCGGCTGCCCGGGCTCCATCTGGTCGGCGGACGCTCGCACCCGGGCGGCGGACTGGCACACGCCGGCATGTCGGGGGCACTCGTGGCCGGACTCATCGTGGAGGGCGCGGACTTCCGCGGCTCGCGGTAAGGCGCCGCGGACGCCGGGTAGGCAGGAGGCGCCGGCGTACGGCAGGCGGCGCCGGCTCGGAAGGTCCGACTGCCTCAGTAGCGGTACTGCTGCTCGTTGTACTCGTTGTCGTAGCCGTACGGCGACTGCTGTTCCCCGGGCACCTGCTGGTCGGTGTCCCGCTGCTGCGGCACCCACACCCCGCCGGGCGGAGTGTCGCTGTACGACGGCTGCGCGTAGTACGGATCGGTGTACTGCTGCTGCGGGCTGCCGAAGCTGTCGTAGTTCTCGTAGGTGCTGTACTGCTGGCCGCCCACGTAGGGGTCGGAGTACGCGGCGTACTGCTGCTGGCCGGTGCCGTAGTCGTACTGCCCGGTGAAGGCGTCCTGGCCCGTGGGCTGCTGGTCGTAGCCGTAGTACGGGTCGTACTGGCCGTCGGTCCGGCCCGCGGGCTGCCCGTAGTTGTCTGCGTTCTGGGCGTTCTGGTCCTGCTGCATCGCCGCGTAGGCCGCGTCGCTGTAGACGCCGTACTGCCCGGTGTCGTCGGGCAGCGGCTGCGGCTCGTAGACCGGCTCGGGGTCCAGGTCGGGGGCGGCGGGAGCCTCGTAGGCGAGGTCCGACACCTCCAGCGTGGGCTCACGCGTGGCGGCTTCGCCCTGCCGGCCACCGGACTTGCGGCGGCGGCTCGCGCCGGGACTGCCGCCGAGGGCCCACCCGGTGGAGAAGCCGCGGCGGAAGGAGAGCGTCACATAGGTCTGTCCGACGGCGAAGGCGATGGCACCGAGCGCGATCACGACCACGGACGGCAGCAGCACACCGAAGACGACACAGAGGAATCCGCCGAAGGCCAGCAGCCGCCAGCGCAGCCGCGCCTTGTACTGCAGCAGCACCTCGCCGAGCAGCCACAGCGCGACGATTCCGAACGCGACGTAGAGGACCGTCCAGCCCATGCCCGCCCCTCTCCTTCGGCCGCCGCCCCCGGTCGGGTCGGCTACGACCGATCACAACTGCTCGTGCAGTCCGAGATTCTCGTAGATTTCGAGCGTCGCCGTGGAGTTGTTGAGCGTAATGAAGTGCAGTCCGGGGACACCCTCGGAGAGCAGCTCCGCGCAGAACTCCGTTGCGAACTCGATCCCCATGGAGCGTACAGCCGCCGGATCGTCCTTGACCGTGAGGATCCTCTCTTTCAGGTCCTCAGGGATCGATGCGTTGCTGAGCTGGGCAAACCGCTCGAGCTGTTTGACGCTGGTGACGGGCATGATCTCGGGGATGATCGGGGTGGCGCAGTCCGCGGCCGCGACCCGGTCACGCAGCCGCAGATAGTCCTCGGCCCTGAAGAACATCTGGGTGATCGCGTAGTCGGCGCCGGCGCGGCACTTGTCGACGAAGTGCCGGGTGTCGGTCTCCCAGTCGGCGGACCGGGGATGCATCTCCGGGAAGGCCGCCACGCCGACACAGAAATCGCCCGACTCCTTGATCAGGCGCACCAGTTCGGCCGCGTACCGCACGCCGTCGGGGTGCTTGACCCAGTCGCCCATCGGGTCGCCGGGCGGGTCGCCCCGGACGGCGAGGATGTTGCGGATGCCGGCGTCGGCGTACTGGCCGATCATGTTCCGCAGCTCGGCGATCGAGTGGTTGACCGCCGTGAGGTGCGCGACGGGGGTGAGCGTCGTGTCCGCGGCGATCTGCTCGGTGGCCTTGACGGTGCCGGCGCGGGTGGAGCCGCCGGCGCCGTAGGTCACGGAGACGAAGCTGGGGGCGACCGCCTCGACCCGGCGCAGAGCGTTCCAGAGGTTGCGCTCGCCCTTTTCCGTTTTCGGCGCCCAGAACTCGAAGGAGTAGGACGTCCTGCCGGTCGCGAGCAGCTCACGCACCGTCCGTGCGTGGTCCGTCCTGGTGGAAGCTGTTCCGAGGGCCATACTCGCAGGTTATCCACGCCCAGGGGGTGACCCAACCGGAGTCCACCCATCGGACACCGATTGTTCGCCCTTGGCCTACTCTCCGCGCTCGCGTATCCGCTTGGCGAGATGGGCGGCGGCGGCCCCGGGATCGGCCGCCTCGGTGATCGCCCGGACGACGACGACCCGGCGGGCGCCCGCGTCGAGCACCTCGTCCAGATTGCCCGCGTCGATGCCGCCGATCGCGAACCAGGGCCGGTCGGTGCCCAGTGCGGCGGTGGAGCGCACGAGGTCCAGGCCGGGGGCGTGCCGGCCGGGCTTGGTGGGCGTCGGCCAGCAGGGACCGGTGCAGAAGTAGTCCACACCGGGCTCGACCGCCGCCGCGGCGGCCTCGGAGGCGGCGTGTGTGGAACGGCCGATGAGGACGTCGTCGCCGAGGATGGCGCGGGCGGCCGGGACCGGCAGGTCGCCCTGTCCCAGATGCAGGACCGCGGCGCCGATGGCATGCGCGACGTCCGCGCGGTCGTTCACGGCGAGCAGCTTGCCGTGCCGGCGGCAGGCGTCGGCGAAGACCTGGAGGTGTTCCAGCTCCTCGGCCGCTTCCATGCCCTTGTCGCGCAGCTGCACGATGTCGACCCCGGAGGCGAGCACCATGTCCAGGAAAGCGGCGAGGTCGCCCTGCTTCTTGCGGGCGTCCGTGCACAGATAGAGCCGGGCGTCGGACAGCAGAGCGCGAGCCGTGGACATGGCGATTTCCCCCCGGGGCGGGTCGGCGGTGTGCTGGCAGGACCCTTCGGCCCTGCCCGCACACCGCTTGATGGTGTCTTCAGGGCGTCAGACGGCGAGCGCCTGGGCCCGGCGCTTCACCTCCGTGCCGCGATTCTCGCTGAGCGCCTGCGCGGGGGTGCCGGGCAGGGTCGGGTCGGGGGTGAAGAGCCACTCCAGCATCTCTTCGTCGGAGAAGCCGTCGTCCCTCAGGAGCGTCAGGGTGCCGGAGAGGCCCTTGACGACCTTCTCGCCGCTGATGAAGGCGGCGGGAACCTGGAGCACCCGGTTCTCACCTCGGCGCACCGCGATCAGCTGGCCCTCCTTGACCAGCTGCCGGACGCGCGTCACCTCGACATCGAGCATTTCCGCGATGTCGGGGAGGGTGAGCCAGGCGGGGACGAGAGCATCGATCTTTGCGTCAATCTCGGTCACAGGACAAGCCTGCCATCTGGGACTGACAGTGGGTAGCGCTGCCCCGCACACGAACGCCCCGATCAGCCCGGAATCGGGGAGAATGCGCAGGTCAGCGAGGAACTGTCGGGAGAGAGCCTGCTCACAGCGAAGCGGCCTTCAGAGGGACCGAGGGGTCCGCGGCCGCCGTCGGATCCAGCCGTGTGCCCGTCATGACGAGTTTGCGGCCCTGTGCCAGATCGCGCGGCCTGCCCACCGCGAGCAGGGCGACGAGCGCACCGTCCCGCAGCCACAGCACCGACCAGGAGACGCCCGCCGGGTCGCCGCGCCACACCAACGTGTCGGCGACGGCGTGGTGGCCCACGTACTGCACGAACCGGCCGAACTGCTCGGACCAGAAGTACGGGACGGGGTCGTAGATCTGCGCGGGTTCGCCGAGGTCCTCCGCGATGACGTTGGCGGCGACCGTGCGCGGTCCCTGGAGGGCGTTGTCCCAGTGGTGCACGAGCAGCCGCTGCCCGTAGCGGGCGGACGGGAAGGAGGCGCAGTCGCCTACGGCGTACACATCGGGCAGCGAGGTGCGCAGATACTCGTCGGCGGTGATCGCGCCGTCCGGACCGAGCGCGATGCCGGAGCCGGTGAGCCACCGGGTGGCGGGCCGTGCGCCGATGCCGACGACGACGGCCCCGGCGGCGAGCCGTCTGCCGTCCGAGAGAATCACCGTGCCGGGCTCGATCTCCTCCACCCGGGAGCCCGTGAGCAGTTCGATGCCGTACTCCGCGTACCAGTCGGTCATCGCGGCGGCGACCTCGGCGGGCAGTGCGCCGGCGAGCGGGCGGTCCGCGGCCTCGACGACGGTGACCGCACAGCCGGCCTCTCGGGCCGCCGTCGCGAACTCCGCGCCGATCCAGCCCGCGCCGACGACCACGATGTCGTGCTGCCGGGCGAGCACGGGGCGCAGCCGGGCGGCGTCGTCGAGGGTGCGCAGCAGATGGACGCCGGGCACCGAAGCGGCCCCCGGCAGGTGGACGGGCTCGGCGCCGCTGGCGACGACCAGGACGTCGTACGGGACGGGCCCGGCCTCGGTGTCCAGTTCGTGCTCCTGCGGACGGACGCCCATCACCTCGCAGCCGAGCCGCAGCCCGATGCCGAGGGCCTCGAAGTCGACGTCGAAGGCCGATCCTTCCGACTTGCCGAGGAGGACGGCCTTGGACAGCGGGGGACGGTCGTACGGCTGATGGGGTTCGGCGCCGATGAGGGTGACCGGACCGGTGAAGCCCTGTTCGCGCAGGGCGACGGCGGTCTGCACGCCCGCCATCCCGGCTCCGACGATCACCACGCGCCGCGCCTGCTGTGTCTGCTGCTCGCTCACCCGTCAACCTTACGCATCCGGCGACCCCATCTGACAGCTCGTCAGGACAGCGGCTGCTCCACGACGCTCGTCCCGCTGCCCTCCTGCGACTCCCACTCCCAGCTCTCCTCCAGGCGCAGTCTGCCGTCCGGCAGCTCGGCGACCGTCGAGACACAGTGCCCGGACGCGGTACGGCCGTCCGTCTTCAACTGCACATAGCGGAAGTCGATCCGGTCCCCCTGACGGGTGCCCACCAGATGCCCGCGGATCACGTCGCCGCCCGCGTACTCGGCCCAGATGTGCCCGTCCCGCTCGTGGTACGTGAAGCGGGTACGGGTGCCGACCTGACCCGGAGCCTGGTCCGCGACCGGCACCAGAACGACTCCGTCGAGCGATCCCGCCATCGAACACACCTCCTGTACCGCAGGCCTTGGGAAGCCGTCGCTCCCTTAACCCGACACCGGGCCCGGGGTTAGGGTGGACACCGTAAGACACTCGCGGGAGTCCGGACGCACCGGGCTGAGAGGGAGGCTGGACGGCCTCCGACCGTACGAACCTGATCCGGGTCATGCCGGCGAAGGGAGGGGCTGGACGCCCATGTCGCGTATCCCAGGAACGCGCGCCTCAGACGTTCTCGTCGTCGGGGGCGGAATCATCGGACTTGTCACGGCCTGGCGCGCGGCCCAGCGCGGACTGGCCGTCACCGTCGCCGATCCGGAGCCGGGCGGCGGCGCGGCGCAGGTCGCCGCGGGCATGCTCGCGGCCGTCACCGAACTGCACTACGGCGAGCAGACGCTGCTCGCGCTCAACGTCGCGTCCGCACAGCGCTATCCGGCGTTCGTCGCCGAGCTGGAGGAGGCGAGCGGGCAGGGCGTCGGATACCGCGCCTGCGGGACCCTCGCCGTCGCGCTCGACGCCGACGACCGCGCCCATCTGCGGGAACTGCACGCCCTGCAACGGCGTTCCGGACTCGCCTCGGAATGGCTGACCGGCCGTGAGTGCCGGCGCCTGGAGCCGATGCTCGCTCCCGGTGTCCGCGGCGGTCTGCGGGTGGACGGTGACCACCAGGTCGACCCGCGCCGCCTCGCGTCCGCGCTGGTCACGGCGTGCGAGCGGGCGGGGGTGGTCTTCCGCCACGGCTGGGCGGAACGGCTGTCGGTCACGGGCGACCGGGCGGCCGGTGTCGTCCTCGCCGACGGGGAGGAGCTCACCGCCGACCAGGTGGTGCTCGCCGGCGGCAGCCTGAGCGGCAGGCTGAACGGGGTCCCGGCGGATGTGCTGCCTCCCGTCCGTCCGGTGAAGGGCCAGGTCCTGCGGCTGACCGTGCCGCCCGCGTACGCGCCCTTCCTGTCCAGGACCGTCCGTGCGGTGGTCCGCGGCAGCGACGTCTATCTGGTGCCGCGTGAGAACGGCGAGCTGGTCGTCGGCGCGACGAGCGAGGAGCTGGGCTGGGACACCACGGTCACCGCGGGCGGTGTGTACGAGCTGCTGCGCGACGCCCATGAGCTGGTGCCCGGCATCACGGAGCTGCCGCTCACCGAGACCCGCGCCGGGCTGCGCCCCGCCTCCCCCGACAACGCGCCGCTGCTCGGACCGACCGCGCTGCCCGGCCTGCATCTGGCCACCGGTCACCACCGCAACGGGGTTCTCCTGACGCCCGTCACCGGCGATGTGATGGCCGCGGTCCTGGTCTCCGGCTCACTCCCCGACGAGGCCCGCCCCTTCACCCCTCGCCGCTTCTCCGCCGTCTCCCAGGAGCAGCCCGCATGAACGTCTCCGTCAACGGCGAGGCCAGGGTGCTCGCCACCGGAACCACACTCGACACCCTGGTCACGGAGCTGACCCCCGCCCGGTCCGGCGTCGCCGCCGCCGTCAACGAGGCGGTGGTCCCGCGCAGCGCATGGGCGGGCACCCTGCTCGACGACGGCGACCGTGTCGAGGTCCTCACCGCAGTCCAGGGAGGCTGATCAGCCATGGCCGACGACCGTCTCACCATCGGTGACACCACCTTCAACTCCCGGCTGATCATGGGTACCGGCGGTGCGCCCAGCCTCGACGTCCTGGAACGCTCCCTGATCGCGAGCGGCACCGAACTGACCACCGTCGCGATGCGCCGGCTGGACGCGACGGTCCAGGGCTCCGTGCTCTCCGTCCTGGACCGGCTCGGCATCCGCGTCCTGCCCAACACGGCCGGCTGCTTCACCGCGGGCGAGGCCGTCCTGACCGCCCGGCTCGCGCGCGAGGCGCTCGGGACGGACTGGGTGAAGCTCGAGGTCGTCGCGGACGAGCGCACGCTGCTGCCCGATCCGATCGAGCTGCTCGACGCGGCGGAAACCCTGGTCGACGACGGATTCACGGTCCTGCCGTACACCAACGACGACCCGGTGCTCGCGCGGAAGCTGGAGGACGTGGGCTGCGCGGCGATCATGCCGCTGGGCTCCCCCATCGGCTCCGGCCTCGGCATCCGCAACCCGCACAACTTCCAGCTGATCGTCGAGCACGCGCGCGTGCCGGTGATCCTGGACGCGGGCGCGGGCACGGCGTCCGACGCGGCGCTGGCGATGGAGCTGGGCTGCACGGCGGTGATGCTGGCGTCGGCGGTCACCCGGGCGCAGGAGCCGGTCCTGATGGCGGAGGCGATGCGCCACGCGGTGGAGGCGGGCCGCCTGGCCCACCGCGCGGGCCGCATCCCCCGCCGCCACTTCGCCGAGGCATCATCGCCCCAGGAGGGCCGAGCCCACCTGGACCCGGAACGCCCGGCGTTCTGACGCGTACGGGAGGGTCTGTCGGCGGGGCCGCATGAGGCCCCGCCGGGATCGAGGCGGGGGGCGCACCAGGCCCGGGGGCCGCACCGAATCCGGCCGACGGTCGAGGCGGGCGGGGGCCACACCAAACCCGGCCAACGGTCGAGGCACGGGGACACCATCCAGCCCCGCCGGCGATTGAGGCGCGGGGGCCCGGGGGCAGCGCCCCCGCAAGGAGCCGCACCCACCCAGCCCGGCCCCATGCGGCGCAGGCGTCGTCCTCGAACGCCGGCCGGTCCGACATCGCCCTCCCCACGCAGGGCCAAGCTCAGGCCCCGCCGGTGATCGAGGCACAGGGACGACCTCCGGCCCCGCCGCCAATCGAGGCGCAGGGACGATTTCCCGCCGCGCCCGCGATTGAGGCGCGACCCCCCGAACACCGCACCCCCACCGCGCCCCGCCCCCGTCCCCCTCCGCCCGTCCGGCCCGCCGTCCCGCGTCGAAAGCCGGTCGCACCGGAGCGGGCCCGCACAAGCGCGTCTGCTGTCACAGCTCGGCTGCAGTACGGCCCCGGTCCCGCCCCGGGACGTCAGGGGTGTCCGAGGTGACTCGTAGAATCTCCCGCGTGGACACGACCCTCAAGGACCCCCTCGTCGGGCAGCTGCTCGACGGCCGCTACCGCGTCGACGCGCGTATCGCCGTCGGCGGTATGGCCACGGTCTACCGGGCGGTCGACACCAGACTCGACCGGGAACTCGCCCTCAAGGTGATGCACCCCGCCCTCGCGACGGACGCCTCCTTCGTGGAGCGGTTCATCCGTGAGGCCAAGTCCGTCGCCCGGCTCTCCCACCCCAATGTGGTGGGGGTCTTCGACCAGGGCGCCGAAGGTGCGTACGTCTATCTGGCCATGGAGTACGTGGCGGGCTGCACCCTGCGCGACGTCCTGCGCGAGCGCGGAGCGCTCCAGCCGCGGGCCGCGCTGGACATCCTGGAGCCCGTGCTCGCCGCGCTCGGCGCTGCCCACCGGGCCGGGTTCGTCCACCGGGACATGAAGCCGGAGAACGTGCTGATAGGGGACGACGGCCGGGTCAAGGTCGCCGACTTCGGCCTGGTGCGTGCGGTCGGCTCCGTCACCAGCACCACCGGCACCGTCCTCGGCACCGTCTCCTACCTCGCCCCGGAGCAGATCGAGTACGGCACGGCCGACACCCGCGCCGATGTGTACGCCTGCGGTGTCGTCCTGTACGAGATGCTGACCGGCGGCAAGCCGCACTCCGGCGACACCCCGGCCCAGGTGCTCTTTCAGCATCTGAACGAGGACATTCCGGCGCCCTCCGCGCTCGTCCCCGGCCTCGCCGTCGAGCTCGACGAGCTGGTCGCGAGTGCCACCGCCCGCAATCCCGAGATCCGCCCGTACGACGCGGTGGCGCTGCTCGCCCTGGTCCGTGAGGCCCGTGCCGCACTCGGCGACGACCAGCTGGACCTGGTGCCTCCGCAGGCGCTCCAGCAGGAGCCGCAGACGCACGCGACCGGCGCGGACGCGGGCCCCGATGAGCGTACGGACGTCATCCCGCGCGTGCTGCCCGGCGAAGAGCCGCAGGTCAATCACACGGCCCGGATGGCGATGCCGCCCTCCCCTCCGCAGCACCGCCCGGACCGCACCGGCCGCTCCCGTGTGCCGCGGCGCGGTGTGGTCGCGATCCTTGTCGCCGTCTTCCTGGTGCTCGGCGCCGGGGCCGGCGTCTGGTACATCAATTCCGGGCAGTTCACCCGCGTCCCGGCCCTGATCGGCAAGTCCGAGAAGGACGCCCGGCAGGAGCTCAAGGACGCCGGTCTCGATGTGAAGACCGTCAAACGCGACTTCAGCGAGACGGTCGACCGCGGCTCGGTCATCAACAGCGACCCCGGCACCAACGAACGCATCCGCGGCAACGGCTCGGTGACGCTGATCGTCTCGCGCGGCCCGAAGATCGTCAGGGTCCCCGACGTCGGCGGCGACCCCCTCGCCACGGCCGAGAGCAAGCTCAAGAAGGCAGGGCTCGCACCCGGGGTGGTCACCAAGGAGTTCAGCGAGGACGTGCCCCAGGGCCGTGTCGTCAGCACCGAGCCGGCGGCCGGTGCCCGGCGCAGCCCGGACTCCGCGGTCGCGATCGTCGTCAGCAAGGGCTCCCCCGTCGAGGTCCCGGGCGTGATCGGCGACTCCGTCGAGGACGCGACCGGCGAGCTGGAGGATGCCGGCTTCACGGTCAAGGTCGCCCCCGCGCAGGTCAACTCCCCGGAGGAGGCGGGCACCGTCGCCCGCCAGTCGGCGGCCGAGGGGGCCAAGCTGGCCTCAGGCGACACGATCACGCTGACCGTCTCCAAGGGACCGCGCTCGATCGACGTCCCCGATGTCGTCGGGATGAGCGTCGACGAAGCCACCGCCGAGCTGGAGGACGCGGGCTTCGAGGTGGACGTCGAGAAAGCCTTTCCCTTCCTGGGCGACACCGTCGAGAGCCAGTCCCCGGCCGCGGACGGCAAGGCGCCCGAGGGCAGCACGATCACCATCAAGACCAAGGGAATCTAGCCACAGATGCGCAACCCCGTCGGCGGCCACGTCCCCGTGGCCGGCGGACTCGCCAAGGTCGGTCTCGGATACGCGACGGAACTGCGGGCGGAGACCGTCCAGGTCTTCGTCGCCAATCCGCGGGGCTGGGCGACACCGCCGGGCAATCCCGCGCAGAACGAGCTGTTCCGCTCGGAGTGCGCCGCCGCGGACATGCCGGCGTACGTCCATGCTCCGTATCTGATCAACTTCGGTTCCCACACCGAGGCGACCGTCGAGCGGTCCGTGGACTCGTTGCGCCACTCGCTGCGCCGCGCCCGCGAGATAGGCGCCCTGGGCGTCGTCGTGCACACCGGGTCGGCGACGGGCGGGCGGCCGCGGGAGGTGGCGCTGGCGCAGGTGCGTAAGCGGATGCTGCCGCTGCTGGACGAGCTGACGCACGACGACGACCCGTTCCTGCTGCTGGAGTCGACGGCCGGGCAGGGGTTCTCGCTCTGCTCGCGGACCTGGGACTTCGGGCCGTACTTCGCGGCTCTGGACGCCCATCCCAAGCTGGGAGTCTGTCTGGACACCTGCCATCTGTTCGCGGCAGGACACGACCTGGCGGCACCGGGCGGTATGGCGCAGGCACTGGACCTGCTGGTGGAGACGGTCGGCGAAGGGCGCCTCAAGCTGATCCACGCCAACGACTCGAAGGATGTCGCGGGCGCCCACAAGGACCGTCACGAGAACATCGGCGCGGGTCACATCGGCGAGGAGCCGTTCCGGGAGCTCATGCGCCACCCGGCGACCGAGGGCGTACCGCTGATCATCGAGACCCCGGGCGGCAAGGAGGGCCACGCGGCGGACGTGGCCCGGCTCAAAGCACTCCGCGACTGACCGTCCCTGGCGTTCCGGCGCCCTGAACGACGACAGGCCCTGGGGACACGACCCCTAGAGTTCGGGGCCGTCCCCCGGCTCCTCCTGGTAGGAGTAGCGCTGCTCCCGCCAGGGGTCGCCGAGGTTGTGATAACCCCGCTCCTCCCAGAAGCCACGCCGGTCGTCGGTCATGTACTCCACGCCGCGGACCCACTTGGGCCCTTTCCAGGCGTAGAGATGCGGCACGACCAAGCGCAGGGGGAAGCCGTGCTCGGCGGTGAGCAGTTCACCGTCCTTGTGGGTGGCGAAGATCGTGCGCTCCGAGGTGAAGTCGGAGAGCCGCACATTGGCGCTGTAGCCGTACTCGGCCCAGACCATGACATGGGTGACGTTCTCGGCCGGCGGCGCGAGGGCGACCAGTTCGCGGGCGGGAACACCACCCCATTCGGCCCCCAGCATGCTGAACTTCGTCACGCAGTGCAGATCGGCGACGACCGACGAGAAGGGCAGCGCCGAGAACTCCTCGTGGTTCCAGCAGTGTTTGTCGCCGTCGGCCGTGGCGCCGAAAACCCTGAACTCCCAGCGGTCCGGCTTGAACTTGGGTACGGGCCCGTAGTGGGTGACCGGCCAGCCTCGCTGCAGTCGCTGACCCGGCGGAAGCTCGGACTCCTCTGATGCGCGGTATTCCCGGCTTTCCGGCTGACCCATGTCTTCAATGGTGACAGACCGCATGGGGTGGTCATGACCAGGTCTGGCCCGATTCGGGCAACTCCTACTAAGGAGGCACTTACTGGACGGGCTCACGGACGCGATGGAAGGATGCGGCCACTTGCCCCGGTACCAAGCGCGGAAGGAGCCTCTGCGATGCAGGGCGACCCCGAGGTCATCGAGTTCCTCAATGAGCAGCTGACCGCCGAATTGACCGCGATCAACCAGTACTTCCTGCACGCGAAGATGCAGGAGAACTTCGGCTGGACGAAGCTTGCCAAGTACACCCGGTCGGAGTCGTTCGACGAGATGAAGCACGCGGAAGTGCTCACCGACCGGATTCTCTTCCTCGACGGACTTCCGAACTACCAGCGCCTGTTCCACGTGCGCATCGGCCAGACGGTCACCGAGATGTTCCAGGCGGACCGGCAGGTCGAGGTGGAGGCGATCGACCGTCTGCGGCGCGGTATCGACATCATGCGCGCCAAGGGTGATGTCACGTCCGCGAACATCTTCGAGTCGATCCTCGAGGACGAGGAGCACCACATCGACTATCTCGACACGCAGCTGGATCTGATCGAGAAGCTCGGTGAGCCGCTCTACATCGCACAGCTGATCGAGCAGCCCGACAGCTGACGTACGCCGAGGGCCGCGGTCCAGGGCCCTCGCGGGCTCCGCGCGCCCCGGAAAGGCGGCAAGGCTAGGCGGCTTCGTCCAGCTCCGCGAGGCCGGCCGTGAGAGCGGGCTTGCCCTGCTCCAGCAGCTCACGCCGCGGGCACGTGCCGCGGCCGAGGATCGACTGGATCGTCCGCACGCACGAGCCGCAGTCGGTGCCCGCCTTGGAGGCGGAGGCGATCTGACGAGGGGTGCAGGCACCCGCGTCCGCGTGCTCCTTGACCTGCTTCTCGGTGACGCCGAAGCATGAGCATACGTACACGCGGTTCACCTCCAGGCCGGTCGGTCGTCTGCCTCCGATTGCTCGGTGAGGCTAACCTAACCTTACCCGCCGTGGCCAGCCTGGAAAAGCGCTGTGGGGCGCGGATCACATGGATCCGCGCCCCACAGTCGTACGCACAAGATCACTGGTCGCGGTACATCTCCGCGACCAGGAACGCCAGGTCCAGGGACTGGCTGCGGTTGAGTCGCGGGTCGCAGGCCGTCTCGTAGCGCTGGTGCAGATCGTCGACGAAGATCTCGTCGCCGCCGCCCACGCACTCGGTGACGTCGTCACCGGTGAGCTCGACGTGGATGCCGCCCGGGTGCGTGCCCAGGGCCTTGTGGACCTCGAAGAAGCCCTTGACCTCGTCGAGCACGTCGTCGAAGCGCCGGGTCTTGTGGCCGGACGCCGCCTCGAAGGTGTTGCCGTGCATCGGATCGGTCACCCAGGCAACCGTGGCACCGGACGCGGTGACCTTCTCGACCAGCTCGGGGAGCTTGTCGCGGACCTTGTCGGCGCCCATGCGGACGACGAAGGTCAGCCGGCCGGGCTCGCGCTCCGGGTCGAGCTTGTCGATGTACTGCAGGGCGTCGTCGACCGTGGTCGTCGGGCCGAGCTTCACACCCATGGGGTTGCGGATGCGCGAGGCGAACTCGACGTGCGCGCCGTCCAGCTGCCGGGTGCGCTCACCGATCCAGACCATGTGCCCGGAGGTGTTGTAGAGCCGGCCGGTCCGCGAGTCGGTGCGGGTCAGCGCGCCCTCGTAGTCGAGCAGCAGCGCCTCGTGGGAGGAGTAGAACTCGACCGTGCGGAACTCCGCCGGGTCGGTGCCACAGGCCTCCATGAAGTTCAGCGCGTTGTCGATCTCCCGCGCGAGCTGCTCGTAACGCTGACCCGACGGGGACGACTTCACGAAGTCCTGGTTCCAGGCGTGCACCTGGCGCAGATCCGCGTAACCACCGGTGGTGAAGGCGCGCACCAGGTTCAGCGTCGCCGCGGACGCGTTGTACATCCGCTTCAGGCGCTCGGGGTCCGGGATACGGGCCGCTTCGGTGAACTCGAAGCCGTTGACGGAGTCGCCCCGGTAGGTGGGGAGCGTCACGCCGTCGCGGGTCTCGGTCGGCTTGGAACGCGGCTTGGAGTACTGGCCGGCGATACGGCCGACCTTCACCACCGGCACGGAGGCCGCGTAGGTGAGCACCGCTCCCATCTGGAGGAGCGTCTTCAGCTTGTTACGGATGTGGTCGGCGGACACGGCGTCGAAGGCCTCGGCGCAGTCGCCGCCCTGGAGCAGGAACGCCTCGCCCTTGGCGACGGCTCCCATCCGGGCGCGCAGCTGGTCGCACTCGCCCGCGAAGACGAGCGGCGGATACGACTCGAGGTCCGCGATCACATCGCGCAGAGCCTCGGCATCGGGGTACTCGGGCTGCTGCGCCGCGGGCAGGTCTCGCCAGGTGTGGCCACCGGCGGGGGTGGTTTTAGCGTTCACGGTCACACCGCCCACAGTACGGGGTTGCCGCCGGGCCGTTTCCGTCCGCCCAGCAAATGAGACGAGAAGTCCAGCATTTCTCATGCGGTAGGGTTCCGGACATGCTGACGCACTCGATCCAGAACTGGTGGTGGACCGCACATCCGGCGGCCCACTGACTGATCGCGTGCGAGTAGGAATCGCGAAGGCCGCCCGAGGGGCGGCCTTCGGTGTTTCCGGGAATCGGCCGTTCCTCCCACTCGGAAGGAACACCGGATGCCCCTCGCCCGACTGCTGGACGACGACTGCCCTCCCTTCGCCCTGCTCCGCAGGCGCACCCCCGGCCGCGACCACGACACCGTCGAGGTACTGACCGGCTCGGTGCATGAGGCGCAGGCGCTCGCCGACATCCCCGTCACCGACCGCCCCTCGCTCGCTCTCGTGCCGTTCCGGCAGATCCGGGAGCGCGGCTTCGACGTGCGCGACGACGGCACGCCGCTGAGTGTGCTGGTCGCCGACGAGTACACGGAGATGCCGCTCTCCGAGGCGCTGGAGAGACTTCCCGCGCACCCGGTCCGGGTGGAGGGGGGTTCCTTCGACGTGGACGACACGGCGTACGCGGACATCGTCCGGCGGGTCGTCGAGGAGGAGATCGGCAGCGGTGAGGGAGCGAACTTCGTCATCCGCCGCACCTACACCGGCAGCATCCCGGGCTTCGGCCGGGCCGACGCGCTGGCGCTGTTCCGGCGGCTGCTGGCCGGCGAGCGCGGGGCGTACTGGACCTTCGTGGTGCACACCGGCGAGCGCACCCTGGTCGGCGCCAGCCCCGAGGTGCATGTGCGGATGAGCGGCGGGACGGTCGTGATGAATCCGATCAGCGGCACCTTCCGCTATCCCCCCGAGGGTCCGACCCCCGAGGGCCTGCTCCGGTTCCTGGACGACCGCAAGGAGCGCGAGGAGCTCTCCATGGTCGTGGACGAGGAGCTGAAGATGATGTGCACGGTCGGGGACATGGGCGGTGTGGTCGTCGGGCCGCGGCTCAAGGAGATGGCCCATCTCGCGCACACGGAGTACGAGTTGCGCGGTCGGTCCTCGCTCGATGTGCGGGAGGTGCTGCGGGAGACGATGTTCGCGGCGACCGTCACCGGGTCCCCCGTACAGAACGCGTGCCGGGTCATCGAGCGGCACGAGGTGGGCGGCCGCGGCTACTACGCGGGCGCGCTGGCCCTGATCGGTACGGACGCGGGCGGTGCGCAGACGCTCGACTCCCCCATCCTGATCCGCACGGCCGACATCGACTCCCGGGGAGCGCTGCGGGTGCCGGTGGGGGCGACCCTGGTGCGGCACTCCGACCCGGAGGGCGAGGTCGCCGAGACCCATGCGAAGGCAGCCGGTGTGCTGGCCGCGCTGGGGGTACGACCGGGCCGGCCCCCGGAGGACACCGAGCGGCCCCGGCTCGCCGACGACCCCCGGGTGCGCGCCGCGCTGGACGCCCGCCGGGCCGACCTCGCGCCGTTCTGGCTGCGGATGCAGGAGCGCAGCGCCGATCTGACCGGCCACGCGCTGGTGATCGACGCGGAGGACACCTTCACCGCGATGCTGGCGCATCTGCTGCGCTCGACGGGTCTCACCGTGACGGTGCGCCGGTACGACGAGCCCGGCCTCCGGGAGACGGCACTGCGTTACCCGGGCCCGGTGGTGCTCGGCCCCGGTCCCGGCGATCCGTCGGACGCCACCGATCCGAAGATGCGCTTCCTGCGGTCGCTCACAGCCGATCTGCTGCGCGATCACCGCCACGGCCTGCTGGGCGTGTGCCTGGGCCATGAGCTGATGGCGGCGGAACTGGGGCTGGAGATCGTCAGGAAGGACGCGCCGCACCAGGGGGCGCAGGAGCGGATCGACTTCTTCGGGCGGGAGGAGACTGTGGGCTTCTACAACAGCTTCACCGCACGGTGCGACGAGCGGACCGCGGCCGAGCTGGCGATGCACCGCGTCGAGCTGAGCCGGGACGAGGTGAGCGGCGATGTGCACGCGATGCGCGGGCCGGGCTTCGCGGGCCTCCAGTTCCACCCGGAGTCGGTGCTCACGATGGACGGCGCGGCGCTGACGGCGACGATGATCGCGGGCGTGCTGGTGGGCTAGTCCCGTCCGGGGGAGGACGGGAGTCAGGTCGCCGGGGTGGCCGTGCGGTGGGTGCGGAAGGTGCGCCGGTAGATGTCCGGCGGCACCCCGAGGGCGCGATGGAAGTGCCGGCGCAAGGTGGCCGCGGTGCCCATCCCGGTGCGAGCGGCGATGAGTTCGATGCTGTCGTCGGTCGTCTCCAGGAGTTCCTGGGCCCGGTGGATGCGCTGGGTGTGCAGCCAGCGCAAGGGAGTGGTGCCGGTGGCGGCGGTGAAGCGGCGGGTCAGGTTCCGGGTGCTCATGTTCGCCTGACGGGCCAGGTCGGGCACGGTCAACGGCTCGTCCAGCCGCCCGCTCACCCAGTGCAGCAGGTCCGCGAACGCGTGGCCGGTGTCGGCGACCGCCGGCACCGCCACGAACTGCGCCTGACCGCCGGCCCGGCGGGCCGGGACCACCAGCCGGCGTGCCAGCGCGTTGGCGACGGCGGCGCCGTGGTCGGCGGTGACGATGTGCAGGCACAGATCCATGCCGGCGGCCTTGCCGGCCGAGGTCAGCACGGTCCGGTCGTCGATGTAGAGGACGTCCGGGTCGACCTCGATACGGGGATAGCGGGCCGCGAGCGCGGCGGTGTGCTCCCAGTGCGTGGTGGCGCGGCGGCCGTCCAGTACGCCGGCTGCGGCCAGCACGAACGCCCCGGTGCACAGGGACACCAGCCGGGCACCCCGCTCATGGGCGGCGCGCACGGCGTCCACGAGGTCGGCCGGCGGGTCGGCCTCGACGTCGCCGCACGCGGGCACGATGACGGTGTCCGCATCCGCGAGGGCGTCGTAGTCGTACGGTGTGTCGAGCTTCAGCCAGCTGCCCAGCGACGCCTCCGTGGGCCCGCAGACGCGGAAGTCGTACCAGGCGTCGGTGAGTTCGCGGTCGACGCCGAACACCTCGCAGGCAGCGGCGGCCTCGAACAGCATGGCTCCGTCGTAGAGCGCCAGCGCCACGGATCTCATGTCCGAAAGTGTACGCATCTCGTCGTTTCGGCCACTCGTGGTCGGCGTCCGGGCCCGTGACCATGGCCGCATGACCACACATCACCGGACGGTCGCGGTCGTCGGGGCCTACGGACACACCGCCGCCTTCGTCGTAGCGGAACTGAGCCGACGCGGCGTCACCCCTCTCCTCGTCGGCCGGGACGCCGCCAGGCTGGCCGCCGCCGCCAAGGGCCGTCCGGGGACCGTGACCCGGGTCGTGTCCCTCGACGACCCGTCGTCGCTGGACCGCGCGCTGACGGGCGCGGATGCGGTCATCAACTGCGCGGGCCCGTTCGCCGTCACCATGCTCCCCGTCATCGACGCGGCCCTGCGCGCGGGCATCCCGTACCTGGACGTGGCCGCGGAACAGGCCGCGATCCTGGAGGCGTTCCGGCTGCGGGACCGGCGGGCCCGCGAGGCGGGGGTGGTGGTCCTCCCGGCGATGGCGTTCTACGGCGGGCTGGGCGACCTGCTGGCCGGTGCGGCGATCGGCGACTGGCCGGACGCCGACGAGATCACGGTCGCGATCGCCCTCGACAGCTGGTGGCCGACGGAGGGGACACGCAGGACCGCACGGAGCAACGCCGGGCGGAAGCTGGCCTTCACCGGTGGCCGCCTCACCGCGCCCGAGGACCCGCCCCGCTCGTACTCCTGGCGGTTCCCGGAGCCCCTGGGCGTCCAGCAGGTCGTCGAGCTCTCCACGGCCGACCAGGTCACCATCTCCCGCCATCTGCGCGTGCCGGAGATCCGGGTCTGCATCAACGAGGCGCCCCTGCGCGATCTGAGCGACCCGGCGACGCCCCCGCCCACGGCCGTGGACTCCGACGGGCGCTCGGCACAGACCTTCGTCGTCGACGTGGTGGCACGCCGGGGCGGCGCCGCCCGCCGAGCGACGGCGTCCGGCCGGGACATCTACGCGGTGAGTGCCCCCCTGGTCGTCGAGGCCGCGACGCGGATCATGGACGGCCGGGTCGACCGGACCGGGGTGGCCGCCGCGGGGGAACTCTTCGACGCGGCGGCCTTCCTGCGAGCACTCGAACCCACGCATCTGGTCTTCGGCGCACCTGACCAGGTGGAGCAGCCGGGCTAAGGGCTGTCCCGTCATCCCCGGTGGACCAGCGCGCGGCGTCAGATGCGGTGCATCGCCAGGCGGTGGGGGCACCCCCGCCGGAGGCTGGGGGAGGTCGTCCTCGTACCGGTCGTATGCGGGCGATCCGACAACGCAGCGTGGGGGCACCTCCCGTGCCCGAAGGGCTACGGAGGAGGGCCGTGGCTGTCGTCGGGCGCCCGCCGGGGATCGCGGGACAGCCCTCAGGTCGTACCGGGCGGCGCGGCGGGGACCAGGACGTTCTCGTTGCGCCGCCCCGCCGCGTAGTCGTCGACGTTCCGCACCGTCGCCTCGACGATCTGGCCGACGGCGTCCTCGGTGTAGTACGCCTGGTGCGAGGTGACCAGCACATGCGGGAAGGTGACCAGCCGCGCCAGGGTGTCGTCCTGGAGCGGCTCCAGGGACTTGTCGAGGAAGAAGAGCCCGGCCTCCGCCTCGTACACGTCGAGTCCCACGCCCGTGAACCGGCCCTTGCGCAGCTCCGTGACGAGTGCGTCCGTGTCGACGAGTCCGCCGCGGCTGGTGTTGACCAGGATCGCGTCGTCCTTCATCGCCCGCAGCGCGTCCCGGCCGATGAGGTGCTGGGTCGCGGGCAGCAGCGGCAGATGGAGGCTGATCAGGTCGGACGCGGCCAGCAGTTCGTCCTTGTCGACGTACCGCATGCCGAGCTCGACGCAGGCGGGGTTCTCGGCGATGTCCCAGCCGAGGAGGTTCATGCCGAAGCCGTGGGCGATCCTGGTGAACGCCTCACCGATCTTGCCGGTGCCGAGCACTCCTGCCGTACGGCCGCGCAGATCGCGGCCCATCAACCCGTCGAGACGGAAGTCGAATTCGCGGGTACGGCCCGAGGCGCGCACGATGCGCCGGTTGACGGCCATGGCCAGCGTCCAGGCGAACTCCGCGACGGAGTACGGCGAGTAGGAGGAGACCCGGGCCACGGTGAGGCCGAGCTCCTCGGCCACATCGAGGTCGATGTTGTTGAAGCCGGTGGAGCGCTGGGCGATCATCGAGGTGCCGCCGGCGGCCAGCAGTCGGAGCACGCGTGCGTCGAGAATCGCGTTGACGCTGGTGGAGATCGCCTCGTGGCCGGCCGCGATGGGCGCGGTGTCCTCGGTGAGGAAGACATCGAGACAGTGGATGTCGTGGTGTCCCGCGAAGGCCTTCTCCAGGAGTGGCTTCTCGTCGGCCTGCACACCGAAGGCAAGGATCTCCACGGACTCTCCCGGAACGCGTGACATAGGAGCTATGGGCCGGATATGGCGAATATACGGCCCACAGCCCAGCCGTGCCGGTCTGCGCGGGTGATCGAGGTACGGGCCGGACCGTCAGCCGAAGAAGACGCCGACCTCCTCGTAGAGCTTGGGGTCGACCGTCTTCAGCTTGGCGGTGGCCTCCGCGATCGGCACCCGCACGATGTCCGTGCCCTGGAGCGCGACCATCTTGCCGAAGTCACCGTCCCGCACGGCCTCGATGGCGTGCAGTCCGAAGCGGGTGGCCAGCCAGCGGTCGAAGGCGCTCGGGGTGCCACCGCGCTGGACATGGCCGAGGACCGTGGTGCGAGCCTCCTTGCCGGTGCGCCTCTCGATCTCCTTGGCCAGCCATTCGCCGACGCCGGAGAGCCGGACGTGCCCGAAGGAGTCGAGCGAACCGTCCTTGAGCACCGCGTCGCCGTCCTTGGGCATGGCGCCTTCGGCGACCACCACGATGGGGGCGTAACTGGCCTTGAAACGCGAGGTCACCCAGGTGCAGACCTGGTCGACGTCGAAGCGCTGTTCCGGGATGAGAATGACGTTGGCCCCGCCCGCCAGGCCCGAGTGCAGGGCGATCCAGCCGGCGTGCCGGCCCATCACCTCGACGACCAGGACCCGCATGTGCGACTCGGCGGTGGTGTGGAGCCGGTCGATCGCCTCGGTGGCGATGCCGACGGCGGTGTCGAAACCGAAGGTGTAGTCGGTGGCGGACAGGTCGTTGTCGATGGTCTTGGGTACGCCGACGCACTTGATGCCGTACTCGTCGTGCAGCCGGGCGGCGACGCCGAGGGTGTCCTCGCCGCCGATCGCGATCAGTGCGTCGACCTCCGCCTTGGCGAGGTTCTCCTTGATACGGCGGATGCCGTTCTCCGCCTTGAGGGGGTTGGTGCGCGAAGAGCCGAGGATGGTGCCGCCGCGGGGCAGGATGCCGCGCACGGCCGGGATGGCGAGCGGGACCGTGTCACCTTCCAGCGGCCCGCGCCATCCGTCGCGGTAGCCCACGAACTCGTACGCGTACTCCTGAACGCCCTTGCGGACGATGCCACGGATGACCGCATTGAGGCCGGGGCAGTCGCCGCCCCCGGTCAGTACTCCGACGCGCATGGAAAACTTCCCTTCGCCTGATGAGCCCTATGACCGTCACGCTAATGGTGATCCAGGTCACTGCGGGATGGGAGGGAAGGTCAATTCCTGTACGGGATGCGGTGTTTGAGCCGCGCCCCTCGTCCGGTTTCACTCGTACGAGGGTCGCCCCGGCGGCGGTACGTCCGCGTCAGGCGTCGTCGAGCCCTCGCTCGATCGCGTAGCGCACCAACTCGACGCGGTTGTGCAGCTGAAGCTTGCCGAGCGTGTTCTGCACATGGTTCTGCACGGTGCGGTGGGAGATGACGAGCCGCTCGGCGATCTGCTTGTACGACAGCCCCTTGGCGACCAGGCGCAGCACCTCGGTCTCGCGGTCGGTCAGTTGAGGAGCCTTCGGCTCGTCGCCGCCGGAAGCGGGAACGGGTTCGGAGGCGAGCCTGCGGTACTCGCCGAGCACGAGGCCCGCGAGTCCCGGCGTGAAGACCGGGTCGCCGACGGCCGTGCGCCGCACCGCGTCGGTGAGCTCCTCGGTACTGGCCGACTTGAGGAGATAGCCGGTCGCGCCGGACTTCACCGCCTCCAGGACGTCCGCGTGCTCCCCGCTCGCCGACAGCACCAGGACCCGCAGCCCGGGGCGGGCGCCGACTAGCTCCTTGCACACCTGGACACCCGGCATACCGGGAAGGTTGAGGTCAAGGACCAGGACGTCGGGGCCGGCCGCGTGGGCGCGGCGGACCGCCTGCGGGCCGTCGCCCGCCGTCGCCACCACATCGAATCCGGCGGCGGTCAGATCGCGGGCGACCGCGTCCCGCCACATCGGGTGGTCGTCGACGACCATCACCTTGATCGTCTGCTGGTCCGTCTGCTGGTCCGTCATGGGTGTGCCTTCCCCCGTGGAATCTTCAGTTCGACTTCTGTGCCCTGGCCCGGGACCGAGATCAGCTCGGCCGTGCCGCCCAGGTCCCGCAGCCGCCCGCGGATGGAGAGGGCGACACCGAGCCGGCCCTCGCCCTCCGCCTGGGCGAGACGGCCCTCGGGAATGCCCGGGCCGTCGTCCCGGACCGTCACGACGACCTCGTCCGGCCAGTCCTCGACGAGGATCCAGGTCCGGGCGTCCTGACCGGCGTGCTGCCGGACATTGTCCAGGGCGGCACCGACAGCGGCGGCGAGTTCGGTGGCGGAGGCCGCCGGCAGCAGCACCGGAGCGCCCGGCTCGGAGAGCGTGACCCGCGATCCGGCGTGCCGGGCGAGCAGCGACCGCAGATCGTACTCGTCGGGCTGGCTGTCCGGTTCGTCGTCCTCGACGGTGCGCACGACGGCGCCGAGAGAGGCGTCCTCGGAGGCGCGGGTCGCCGGCACCAGACCGCTGGAGACCAGCGTCCGCAGGGCGACTTCCTGCTCCCCCGCCATCCGTCCGAGGTCCGCGGCCTCACCGCCGATGGCGGCGCCGCGCCGCTGCACCATGGCCAGCACCTGGAGCACGCTGTCGTGGATGTCGCGGGCGAGACGTTCGCGTTCCCGCGTCGCTGCCTCGATCTCCAGCGCGCGGGCGAGGGTGCGTTCCGAGGCCCGGGCGACCTCGACGACGTATCCGATGGCGATGGAGGCGATCCAGACCAGGAGGACGTTGTGGAAGGTGTCCCGGCTCGGCTCGCCCCGCTCGATGATGTTGGCGACGGCGACGAAGGAGGACGCGACGGCGGCCCATCGCCAGCCGCCCTTGATGGCGAAGGCGAGGACGGAACCGGCGGTCCATATCGACGGCAGCGTGGGTCCGTCGATCTGCTGCGCATGGGTGTCGGCGAGCGGTGTCAGCAGGATGCCGGTGAGCGCGACAGTGAGGTCGGCGACGAGGAAGGGCTTGGTGCAGCGGGCGGCGCTGGAGACCTGGGGCAGCGTGGCCAGCGTCCAGACGCCCATCACCGTCAGGAACACGATCGCCACCCACGGGCGCTCG
This sequence comes from Streptomyces sp. AM8-1-1, assembly GCF_032229325.1. Classification (NCBI taxonomy): domain Bacteria; kingdom Bacillati; phylum Actinomycetota; class Actinomycetes; order Kitasatosporales; family Streptomycetaceae; genus Streptomyces; species Streptomyces sp. AM8-1-1. The sequence continues at coordinate 6,102,426 of NZ_CP135086.1, read as the reverse complement.
AACTTGTCGGGTATGAAGACGAGCAGCAGCACCGCGTAGATCATCGTCAGTACGCGATAGCCGGCGAGCGCACGCCACAGCGGCAGCTCCACCGACATCCGCACGACGCGTTCGCGCTTGACCATGTCCCCCCACCCCTGTCCGGTCCGGACGATGCTCGTCAGTGCCTCGACCGGCAATGTTTGCGCGACAGGGCAAAGCTTGCCGGGAACGGCACTAGGCCGCCGACCGGTCCGTCGTCTCCGCCTGCTGATCGGCCTTCGCCTTCGCCGCCGCCTTCGCCGCCTTCTCCGCGTCCGCGATCTGCCGCTTGGCGGCGGTGGCGTAGATGTCGACGTACTCCTGGCCGGACAGCTTCATGATCTCGTACATGACCTCGTCGGTCAGGGAGCGCAGGATGAAGCGGTCGCTCTCCATGCCGCGGTAGCGGCTGAAGTCGAGCGGTTCGCCGATCCTGATCCCCGGGCGCATCAGCTTGGGGACCACTTTGCCGGGCGGCTGGATCTTCTCGGTGTCGATCATGGCCACCGGGATGACCGGCGCACCGCTGGCGAGCGCCACCCGGGCGAGACCGCCCGGCTTGCCGCGGTAGAGCCTGCCGTCCGGGGAGCGGGTGCCCTCCGGGTAGATGCCGAACAGGCCACCGGCCTCCAGGACGTCGAGACCGGCCTTGATCGCCGCCTCGCCGGCGCCCCGCGCGCCCGAGCGGTCGACCGGGAGCTGGCCGACACCCTTGAAGAAGGCGGCGGTCAGCTTGCCCTTGACCCCGGGCGAGGTGAAGTACTCGGCCTTGGCGATGAAGGTGACCTTGCGGTCGAGCATCGTCGGCAGGAAGAAGGAGTCCGAGAAGGACAGATGGTTGCTCGCGAGGATCGCCGGGCCGTCGACGGGAATGTTCTCGAGGCCCTCCACCCAGGGCCGGAAGGCAAGCTTCAGCGACCCTCCGATGGAGAACTTCATGGCGCCGTAGATCAACTCGAATTCCTCCTGTTGCTGTCGAACAGACCTTAACCCGACGCAGGCCTCGGATCCCCGCGTCGGCGGGCTTACGGGCCTGGTCGGTGTCGGTCCGGTCGCGTACGGTGAGGTACACCCTTCGAGCTTCATGCACAGAACAGGAGACCCCGGTGCCGGTGCTTCCCGGAGCCGAGCCGTACCGCCACGAGGGCGGAGAGGTCGGCGTTCTTCTCTGTCACGGATTCACCGGCTCCCCCCAGTCGCTGCGCCCCTGGGCCGAGTTCCTGGCGGAGCGCGGGCTGACCGTGTCGCTGCCGCTGCTCCCCGGACACGGCACCCGCTGGCAGGACATGCAGCTCACCGGCTGGCAGGACTGGTACGCCGAGGTGGACCGCGAGCTGCGTGAGCTCGCCGGCCGGTGCAGCCATGTCTTCGTCATGGGGCTCTCCATGGGCGGCGCGCTCACCCTGCGGCTCGCCGCCAAGCACGGTGACGCGATCAGCGGTGTCGTCGTGGTGAACCCGGCGAACAAGGTGCATGGCCTCTCCGCCTACGCCCTGCCGGTCGCCCGCCACCTGGTGCGCACGACGAAGGGCCTGACGAACGACATCGCCAAGGAAGGCATGGACGAGGTCGGGTACGACCGGGTGCCGCTGCACGCCGCGCACTCCCTGCGCCGGTTCTTCCGGCTGGTCGACGGTGAGCTGCCGCAGGTGACGCAGCCGATGGTGCTGCTGCACAGCCCGCAGGACCATGTCGTGCCGCCGATGGACTCGGCCAGGATCCTCAGCCGGGTCTCCTCGACCGATGTTCAGGAGATCCTGCTGGAACAGAGCTACCACGTGGCGACGTTGGACCACGATGCGGAGCGGATTTTCGAGGAGAGTTACGCGTTCATCGGCCGGCTCGCTCCGAGTGTCGGGAAGAAAGGGAGCACCACCGGTGGCTGAGCAGCACGACGCGGACCGCGAGCCGCAGCCGATCGACGAGGAAGCGGCGTGGGCCGCCATCGTGGCGGGGTACGGCGACGAGCCGGTGGACCCGCCGGGCGCCAAGCCGTTCAAGTCGGTCGACGACCTCGCTCTGCTGGAGAGCGAGGTGAACGAGACGCCGAAGGCCGCCAAGGCCGAGCGGGAGCCCGATCCCGACCCGGACGCGGACGCGGACCAGCCCGCGCTGGGCAGCTCGGTCACCTTCGCGCCCGGCGTCGGCGGTCCCCGGGACTACGGTCTCGCGGAGGCCAAGGAGGACGACCTCGACGAGAGCGACGAGGGTCACTTCGTGCCGCCGGAGCCGCCGCCGCTGCCCGAGGCGGACGTCACCGCCAAGTTCGCCTGGCTCGCGGTGGTCGGCGGCCCGCTGCTGATGCTGGTCGCGGTGCTGCTCCAGTGGGACATGACCTGGTGGCTGACGACGATCTGCGTGGGCGGTTTCCTGGGCGGCTTCGCCACCCTGGTGGCCCGCATGGCGCACGGCGACGACGAGGACGAGGACGACCCGGGCCGCGGAGCGGTGGTCTGAGCGGTGCGGGTCCTCGCATCCGCGGTCCGAGGTCGTCGTCCCGCCTGACGGACGCGATCGTCAGGCCGGTCCCGTCCGTCAGGCGGGACCCGCCGCCGGGATTCTGAGCGCGGCCAGCACCGGCAGATGATCGGTGGCCGCGCTCAGGTCCGCCGCGGTGACTCCGGGCAGGTCCAGCGGCACACCGCAGCCGAGCACCTCGATCCCCGCACTGGCGAAGATCGCGTCGATCCGCTGGTGCGGACGGTCCGGCGTCGAGGTGTACTCACCGCCCCAGGGTGCGACCGCCCAGGCGTCCTGGAGCTCGCGGGCGAGCCGGGTGAAGCTCCGCCCGGTGGGCCGCTCGTTGATGTCACCGGCCGTGATCGTGTACGGCACGTCCATGGCGGCGAGCCGCTCCAGCAGCATCCCGGTCTGGGCCAGCCGCTCGTCCGTCTGCAGGCTCAGATGGCAGCTGAGCAGACCGACCCGGGCACCGCCGAACCGTACGACCGCGGTGGCGAAACCCCGCCGGTGCAGTCCGGGTGTCAGCGGCAGCAGCACGTCCTCCGTGCGCTCCACGGTCGCGCGCAGTGAGCACATCAGCAGCGGGCCCGCGGCGGTCGCGCCACCGCTGAGCACCACGAGATCGGTCCTGGCCGCGAGCCGCGCGGCGTGCTTGCGCCAGCGGAAGAAGCGCGGCGCCTCCTGGACGAACACGAGGTCGGGTTCGCAGGCCCGGATCACCCGGGCGAGCGCTTCCTCGTCGTCCCGCAGCGAGCGGATGTTGTAGCTGAGCACCCGGATCACGGCCGAACCGTCGGGTTCGGTGCGGGAGTTGGGCAGTGCGGTGATCGCCATGCCAGCACGATACGACGGTGCGGGGGGTGTTCCCGGGCACCGCCGCGAGCTGTGCGCGGCTGTCGCGGGACCGGCCGGCCACTCCGGCCCGTCCCGCGATCAGCAGCGGTGCGAAAGAGGCGGTTCTAGCCCTGTCGGGCCAGGTCCGCCGCGCCCACCAGGCCGGCCTTTCCGCCCAGTTGGGCGGCGAGGACCTGGGCGTGCGGACGCCACTGGCCGCCGATGAGCCAGCGGCGGAACGACTTGCGGATCGGGTCGAGGACCAACTCGCCCTCGTCCGAGACGCCACCGCCGACGATGAACGCCGAGGGGTCGAACAGCGAGGCCAGGTCGGCCAGACCGGCGCCCGCCCAACGGGCCAGTTCGCGGAAGGAGTCGACCGCGACCGCGTCGCCCTGCCGTGCGGCGGCGCTGATGTGCTTGCCCTCGATGCCCTCGATGGTGCCGTCGCCGAGGCCGAGGAGGATCTCCGCGTTCTCCGGTGTGGCGTTGGCGCGCTGCTTGGCGTACCGCACGAGCGCGCGGCCGGAGGCGTACTGCTCCCAGCAGCCCTGGCTGCCGCAGCCGCACAGCAGACCGTCCGGCACCACCCTGATGTGCCCGAATTCCGCGGCGACACCGAAGCGCCCGCGGCGCAGCTTGTTACCGATGATGATGCCGCCGCCGAGACCGGTGCCGAGGGTGATGCAGATGACGTCCTCGTGGCCCTGGCCGGCGCCGAAGCGGTACTCGCCCCAGGCCGCGGCGTTCGCGTCGTTCTCGACGACCACCGGCATGCCGACGCGCTGCTCGACCTTGTCCTTCAGCGGCTCGTGCCGCCAGTGGATGTTGGGCGCGAAGAGGACGGTGGCTCGCTTGTCGTCGACGTAACCGGCCGCCCCGATGCCGACGGCCTCGATGTCGTGCCCCTTGCCGGCTCCGGCGACGGCGGAGGAGATCGCGTCGACGATGCCTTCGGGGGTCGACGGGGTGGGCACCTTGTGCGTCTCGAGAATGGTGCCCTCTTCGTCGACCACGCCCGCCGCGATCTTGGTGCCGCCGATGTCGACGCCGATGGTGAGTCCCATGTGTCCCTCAGTTTTCGGTCGAGCCCCGCTACGGCAACCGTACCCGAGGGCGGGCGCCCGACCGGTCAGTCCAGGTCGATGTGCTCACTCGGTCCGGGCCCGTCGTCACGCGGGTCCTCGGCGTCCTTGGCCGTGCGCGGCTCCTGGGTCCAGCGGCGCTCGTGACCCTCGACCGCGGAGCGGTAGGCGGCCAGCAGCTCACCGCCCGCGGCGGCGAGGTGGTCGAAGATCTGGGGGTTGCGCTCGATCACCGGCTCGACCGCGGCCTTCGCCTGGTCGACCAGCTGCTGCACGGCGCTCTGGGCGGCCATGCCGGGCAGCGAGCTCTGGAACCCGGACACCTTGTCGGCGACGGCGTCCAGGAGGCGGCGCAGTTCCTCGGAGGCGGACCCGGTGGGCTGACCGTAGTGGGCGCGGCGTCGGGCCTTCTCCGCCTCGAGGTCCTCCGCGCACGCGTCGGCCCAGGCGTCGGCGTCGGCATCGACTGCGGGACGCTCGGTGGCATCACTCATGGCGTACTCCTGCACAGGCATGAACCGGCTGACCGGATGCGGGCTCTCGTACGCTCGACGTTACCCGAACGGCGGGTGCCCGTTCAGTGCCCGCGCGGCCACAGCTGCGGGTCCGGCGCGAAGCGGACCCTCAGCACACCGTCCGCGAGGGCCGCGCCCGCCACGGTGCAGCGGCGCAGTACGGACGGCAGCGGCAGGATCCTGCGGAACGGTCCGACGGTCAGCAGCAGTTCATCCCCCCGGCGGACCAGGCCGACGTCTCCCTTGACAGCGCCCGGCAGGTCCAGCGTCCAGACGAGGATTCCGTCGTCGGTACGGCGGTCCTCGATGCGCTGCCCGGGGCTGCCGCGGTCCGCGCCCGCGTCGGCACCGTCCTGCGATCCGCCGCTGTCCGGCAGTGAGAGGTCGCCCAGCAGGGCGAGGTCGGCGAGGCCGCGGGGGTCGCGGCCCGCGTGGGGAACTTCGAGGAGCGCGGTGCCGGGCGGCCACTCCTGCGACCACTCGTGCAGGCACTTCTCCTGCTGGGCCGCGAGGGAGGCGAGCCAGGTGTCGGCGGAGTGCCGCGGCAGGACCCGGTTGGCCAGCAGGGCCTCGACCCGCAGGCCGTGCAGGGCGAGTCCGCTGCGGGCGGTCCGCAGGGCGGCGGCGGCCGCCGGTCCCGGTTCGGCGACCACACGCAGGGCGGTGTCGCCGGACTCGATCACGCTCTGGACGAGGGCCAGTTCGGCGTCCCAGCGCGCGGCGGTCGCGTACAGCCACTGGGCGGGCATCGGGACACCCGCGAGCTGGGCGAGGACCGGGCGCAGGGCGCGGGCGGCCTGGCGTTCCTGCGGCAGCAGCCGGCGCAGATAGCGGCGCAGCTGCTCGGGCAGGACCAGCAGGGCGATCGTCTCGCGCAGCGGCGGCAGGTCGACGACGACCGTGTCCCAGTCACCGGAGGCGGCGACGGTCAGCGCCCGCAGGAGGGCGAACTGTTCGCTGCCGGGGAGTTCGGTGAGCTCCGCCTCTTCGAGCCGTGCGGCGCCGAGCAGGTCGAGCGCGGCCGCGCTGCGCTCCTGGAGCGAGAGGAATTCCGCCCGGAAGTCGGCGCCGGTGTCGACGCGGCCGGCCCAGAGGCCGTCCGTGATCTCCTCGGGCGCATCGGGGCGGCCGGTGACCGGGGTGCCGAGCACCTCGCCGGGGCCGGTGGAGAGGAAGAGCACGCGCTCGTCGCGCTTCGCCGCCGCGTGGGCGGTCGCCGCGGCGACGGTCGTACGGCCCGCGCCGCCGAGGCCGGTGACGAGGACCGTACGCATCAGGCGGTGGGTCCGCTCTCGACGCGCTTCTTCAGACCGGCCAGGGCGCGGTCGATGATGACCTTCTCGGCCTTGCGCTTGATCATGCCGAGCATGGGGATCTTGACGTCGACGGTCAGCTGGTAGGTGACCTCGGTGCGGTCGCCGCCGCCGACGGGGGCGAGCGTGTACGAGCCGTCGATGGCGCGCAGCATCTGGGACTTCACCAGCGTCCAGCTGACCTGGTTGTCGCCGTTCCAGGTGTACGCGAGCGTGTGGTCGTCCTTGATCGCACCGGCGTCCAGCACCAGCCGAACCTGCTCGGCGCGGCCCTTGCCGTCGGTGGCGAGGACTTCCGCCTCCTTCACCTCGCCGGTCCACTCGGGGTAGCGGGCGAAGTCCGAGATCACCCCCATCACATCGGCCGGCGCCGCCTCGATCGTGATGCTCGAGCTGGTGTGTTCCGCCATCGCTGCGGCTCCTCGAAGTGCGGGTACGGACCGGGGGTGGTGTGGTGTGCAGGCTATCGCGCCTCAGCAGGTCGGAATCCCAGGGCCCGTGCTCACCATTCCAGCGTCCAGGGACGGCCGGTCGAGGCGAAGTGCCCGACGTTCACGCACTCGGTCGCGCCGACGCGCATCCGCCGGACGAGCGGCTGGTGCACATGACCGAACAGGGAGTAGCGCGGCCGGGTGCGGTGGATCGCGTCCAGCAGGGCCCGGCTGCCGCGCTCGAAACGGCGGGCGACCGTGTCGTAGGTCAGCTCGGGGACCTCCGGCGGAATGTGCGAGCACAGGACGTCGACCTCGCCGAGCGCCTCGACCTTCGCCGCGTACTCCTCGTCGGAGATCTCGTAGGGCGTGCGCATGGGGGTGCGCAGTCCGCCGCCGACGAAACCGAAGACGAGGCCGCCGATCTCGACGCGTTCGCCGTCGAGGACGGAGACACCCGGGTGCGCGTACTCCGGCCAGAGGGTCGGCATATCGACATTGCCGTAGGTGGCGTACGTCGGGGTGGGGAAGACGGCGAACAGTTCGGCGTACTGGCGCCGTACGGCCGACTCGATGGCGCTCTCGCGATCGGTGGCGAGCTCGGCCCACAGACTCCGCCCCAGGTCACGGGCCTCGTCGAAGCGCCGGGCCGTGCGCAGTTCGACGAGCCGGTGGGCGTTCTCGGCGCCGAACAGGTCCGGGAAGATGCCGCGCGAGTGGTCGGCGTAGTCGAGGAAGAGGACGAGGTCACCGAGGCAGATCAGGGCATCGGCGCCGTCGCCCGCGGTGGCGAGATCAGCGGCGTTGCCGTGCACGTCACTGACCACATTGACTCGCATACCTCGCATGCCGATCACCCTAGGACGCCGCCGCCGTGACTGGGTAGAGGGGGCGGGACCAGCCGTTCTTCCGACCGCGCTCGGGGGTGGACTACTCTGCGCGAAGCACTGCCATACACGTGTGACGCAGGGAACATCTGGCCGGGACCCCCTATCCGGAACCGAGTACTGGTGGGTAACGTCCGGGCAGTCCAGTCGTGCTCACCCCCCAATGAGCACCTGCCCGATCTTGGACCGCAGCCGGTGCATCACACAGAGCCGTGGCGCCGGCGCCCGATGAGGAGCAGCAGTCTTGCGCGAGTTCAGCCTTCCGGCCCTGTACGAGGTCCCTTCGGACGGCAACCTGACGGATCTGATCCGCCGCAATGCCTCTCAGCATCCGGATGTCGCGGTGATGGGCAGAAAGGTGGCGGGAGCCTGGGCGGACGTCACCGCCCGCCAGTTCCTCCACGAGGTGCGCGCCGCCGCCAAGGGCCTGATCGCCGCCGGTGTCCGGCCCGGCGACCGGGTCGCCCTGATGTCCCGCACCCGCTACGAGTGGGTGCAGATGGACTTCGCCATCTGGAGCGCGGGCGCGGTCACCGTGCCGGTGTACGAGACGAGTTCGGCCGAGCAGGTCCAGTGGATCCTCGGCGACTCGGGCGCGGTCGCGGTGATCGTGGAGAGCGAGGCCCACGCGGCCGCCGTCGAGTCCGTACGGGACCGGCTGCCGGGCCTGCGTGACGTCTGGCAGATCGAGGCCGGCGCGGTCGACGCGCTGATCGCCGCGGGTGCCGGGATCTCCGACGAGGCCGTCGACGCGAGCAGCGCGCACGCCAAGGCGGACGACCCCGCGACGATCGTCTACACCTCGGGCACCACCGGCCGCCCCAAGGGCTGTGTGCTCACCCACCGCAGCTTCTTCGCGGAGTGCGGCAACCTCGTGGAGCGCCTCAAGCCCCTGTTCCGTACGGGCGAGAGCTCCGTCCTGCTGTTCCTCCCGGCCGCGCACGTCTTCGGGCGCATGGTCGAGGTCGCGGCCGTGATGGCTCCGATCAAGCTCGGCTGTGTCCCGGACATCAAGAACCTCACCGACGAGCTGGCCTCCTTCCGGCCGACGCTCATCCTCGGTGTGCCGCGGGTCTTCGAGAAGGTCTACAACTCCGCCCGTGCGAAGGCCCAGGCCGACGGCAAGGGCAAGATCTTCGACAAGGCGGCGCAGACGGCGATCTCCTACAGCCGTGCGCTCGGCACCTCCGAAGGCCCCTCGATCGGGCTGAAGTTCAAGCACAAGGTCTTCGACCGGCTCGTCTTCAGCAAGCTGCGGGCGGTGCTCGGCGGCCGCGGCGAATACGCGGTCTCCGGCGGCGCGCCCCTCGGCGAGCGGCTCGGACACTTCTTCCGCGGTATCGGCTTCACCGTGCTGGAGGGCTACGGCCTGACCGAGTCGTGCGCGGCGACGGCGTTCAACCCGTGGGACCGGCAGAAGATCGGCACGGTCGGACAGCCGCTGCCGGGCTCGGTGGTGCGGATCGCGGACGACGGCGAGGTGCTGCTGCACGGAGAGCATCTCTTCCAGGGCTACTGGCAGAACGAGTCGGCGACCGCGGAGGCGCTGGCCGACGGCTGGTTCCACACGGGCGACATCGGCACGCTCGACGAGGACGGCTACCTCGCGATCACCGGCCGCAAGAAGGAGATCCTGGTCACCGCGGGCGGCAAGAACGTCGCTCCCGCGGTCATCGAGGACCGCATCCGCGCGCACGCGCTGGTCGCGGAGTGCATGGTGGTCGGCGACGGACGTCCCTTCGTGGGCGCGCTGGTCACGATCGACGAGGAATTCCTGGGCCGCTGGGCCTCGGACCACGGCAAGCCGGCGGATTCGACGGCTGCCTCGCTGCGCGACGACGCCGAGCTGCTGGCAGAGATCCAGCAGGCGGTGGACGAGGGCAACGCGGCCGTCTCCAAGGCGGAGTCGGTGCGCAAGTTCCGCATCCTGAACGCCCAGTTCACGGAAGAGGCGGGACACATCACGCCGTCGCTGAAGCTGAAGCGGAATGTGGTGGCGAAGGACTTCGCGGACGAGATCGAGGCGATCTACCGCGGCTGAGGCTGTACGGGGGCGGCAGCCCCCGGCCCCGGCGGTCCGGCAGCCCGGGCAGCCGAACTTCCGTCCCCGCAGGCCGTGGCCTGCGGGGACGTCGCGTCTGCGGGGACGGCAGTGCGCCGGTCGGCGCGGCCGCCACCGGTCGGGTCACCCCGGGCGAACTCGGCGCCTGACAACACTGCGGGCGGGTTCTGCGGAGGCGTCGCGATCGGCGCACACGCACTCTGGGCAAGGGGCGAACGTCCCCGCGCGCGGCGGCGATCCGGGGCCATCGCGCCTGGCGGGCGACGTCACCTCCGACAGCGGCAGCCACGACCTCACACCCCCGCGCACGCCTCTCGCAGCGACCGGACGTCACCCGGGACAGACCCAACCGGTCCGTCCCGTCACCGCCGACCGCGGCGGGCCACGACCTCACACCCCCGCGGACGCCTCTCGCAGCGACCGGGCGTCACCGCGGAAGAACCCTGCGACAAGGCACATCAGCGCGCACGCACCCTGCGGAAGGGCGAAACATCATCCCCGCTACAGCAGCGTTCTGAGCTTCTCCGCCAGCAGGTCCCAGCGCCATTTCTCCTCGACCCACTGCCTGCCCCGCTCCCCCATCCGCGTCCGCAGTTCCGGGTCCTCCAGCAGCGTCACGATCCGGTCGGCCGCGTCCTCGGCCGAGCCGCCGCGTACCACCCAGCCCGTTTCGCCGTCGAGCACCGCGTCCGGGGCGCCGCCGGAGTCGCCCGCCACCACCGGCAGGCCCGTCGCCGACGCCTCCAGGTACACGATGCCGAGACCCTCGACGTCCAGGCCGCCCCTGCGCGTGCGGCACGGCATCGCGAAGACGTCGCCGGCGCCGTAGTGGGCGGGCAGTTCGGCCCAGGGCACCGCGCCGGTGAAGCGGACCGATCCCGCGACTCCGGTGTCCTGCGCGAGCTTGCGCAGGTCCTTCTCGTACGGGCCGCCTCCCACGATCAGCAGCACCGCGTCCGGCACCTTCGCCAGGATCGCGGGCATCGCGAGGATCAGGGTGTCCTGGCCCTTGCGGGGCACCAACCGGGAGACACAGACGACCACGGGCCGGTCGGTGAGCCCGAGCCGTTCGCGGACCGCTTCGCCGCCGGAGCCCGGGTGGAAGGTCTTCTCGTCGACGCCCGGCGGCAGTTGGACCATGCGGCCCGCCGCCTCGGGCGTGAGCGCGGCGGCGATGCGCGAGCGCGTGTACTCGCCCAGATACGTGATGGTGTCGGTGCCCTCACCGATCCGCCGCAGCAGTTGCCGGGACGCGGGGAGCTGGGCCCAGCCGGCCTCGTGCCCGTGCGTCGTGGCCACCAGCCGCTTCGCACCCGCCCTGCGCAGGGCGGGACCCATCAGCCCGAGCGGCGCCGCCGCCCCGAACCACACGGACTCGCAGCCGTGTTCCCGCAGGAGTCCGACCGCACGCCGGGTGACCCGCGGGGTCGGCAGCAGCATGGTCGTACGGTCCCGCACGACGGTGAAGGGCTGCTCCGCGTCGAAGGCCGCGGTCGCCTCCGCGCCCTCCTGCCCGCGCTTCCAGGTGGAGGCGTAGACGACGAGCCGTTCGGGGTCCAGCCGCAGCGCCATGTTGTGCAGGAAGGCCTGGATACCGCCGGGCCGGGGCGGGAAGTCGTTGGTCACGATCAAGGTCTTGTGCATCGTCCGCCGACAGTACCGAACGGCCCTGCCTCGTCGCTCCGGCACGGTCCCGCCCGGCATCATGAACATCCCTCATTTCCTTACGAACAGGGACGAGATGCTCATGGCGGACGCGGCCGGCACCCGGCTCCCCCTCGCGGTGTGGATCCTCACCAGGACGGCGCTGCTGCTGTGCGTCTTCAAAGTGGTCACGTTCCCCGGCCCCGACGTCACCACCGACGTCTCGGTGATCTACCAGGGCTGGTACGAGACGCTCACCAGCGGCACCTTCCCGCTGGACGACGTCACCTGGCAGTACCCGCCCGCCGCCGCGCTCACGATCCTCTCCCCCGCCGTGGTGCCCCTCCTCGGCTACGCCTCCGCCTTCTTCGTCCTCGCCGCCCTCTGCGACGCCGTCGTGCTCGCACTGCTGCTCCACGCCGGCGGACGGCCGGGCGCGACCCGGCGAGGTGCCTGGATGTGGGTCGGCGGGGTGGCACTCATCGGACCGACCGCGTACGCGCGCTACGACCTGATGGTCACCGCCGTCGCCGTGGCCGCGCTCGTCGCGGGAGCCCGCCGGCCCCGCATGCTCGGGGTGCTCGCGGGCCTGGGCGCCATGCTCAAGGTCTGGCCGGTCCTGCTGCTGCTGGGGCTGCCGCGCGGACGTGCGACCCGCCTTTCCTGGGCCGCCGCGGCGGCCACGGCGGCCGGCCTCACCCTGCTCTTCGTCGCGGCGATGCCCGGCGCCCTGGCCTTTCTCACCTCCCAGCGCGACCGGGGCACCGAGATCGAGTCGCTGGGGGCGCTCGTCTTCCACGGGGCGCGGCACGTCGGCTGGGACGGCCGGGTGGCGCTGAACTACGGGTCCGTGGAGTTCCTCGGCCCCTACGTCCCGCTCGTCTCCACGCTCGCGATGGTCCTCGGTGCGGGAGCGCTCGGCTGGCTGGTGCTGTGGCGGCTGCGGGCGCGGGAGTTCGGCCCCTCCACCGTGTGCGACGCGGCGTTCACGGCCGTGCTGCTGTTCACCACCACCAGCCGGGTGATCAGCCCGCAGTACATGATCTGGCTGGTCGGACTGGCCGCGGTCTGCCTCACCTTCCGGGCCTGCCGCATGACCCTGCCCGCCTGGCTGGTGCTGGCCGCGTGCGCGATGACGGTGCTGGAGTTCCCCGTCTACTTCGCGCTGGTGGTGGAGAGCGACCCGCTGGGCGTGCTGCTGCTGGCGGTGCGCAACGGTCTGCTGGTCGCGGCGACGGTGACCGCCTGCGTACGGCTGTGGCGGCACACGGTCCACGAGCCCGGCAGCCACGGGAGCCCGCCGCTGCGGCCCGCGCCCGACAAGGAGCTGCTCTCCTCCTGAGGCGCCCCGGAGGGAGCCGCCGTCAGCCCAGGCGCTCCCGCAGATAGCCCCGCCATGTCACCGTGAACTCCTCCGGCGAGGTCCCCAGCACGTCCTGCATCGCCTTCTCGACCGCGCTCGCCCGGTGCTCCTTCTCCCCCACCGCACGGTAGAAGGCGGTCAGCTTCCCCTCGCCCCATCTCTCGGCGATCAGCTCGCACGCCATCCAGCCGCTCTCGTACGCCCGCGCCAGCACATCCGCGTCCCCGCCGAAGGCGAAGTCCTTGTCGTCCGGCAGGGCGGCCGGGGTCTCGCCACCGCGGACCGCGCGCTGGAGTTCGGGCGCGGTCTGTCCGTCCGTGCGGGAGGTGCCGCGGTAGGCGACCCAGTCCGCGAAGCCCTCGGAGAGCCACATGGGAGTGGCCTTCGAGGTGTACGCACGGGTCGCCACGTGCGTCGTCTCGTGCGTGAGCACGACGGTCTGCCCGAAGTCACCGAGCACCCCGTACGCCTCGGGGTTGACGATCACCCGGTCCGCGGGGGCCTTGCCGGACACCCCGGTCTCGCCCGTGGTGACGGCCGCGATGCCGCGGTAGCCGGCCGCGGGCGCGCCCAGCAGGTCACCCATGGCCTCCAGCGAGGACGGCACGAGGACGACGACGCGCCGGGCCCACGGGGACGGCCAGGTGCCCGTGACGGCGGGCACCGCACGGTCGGCGGTCGCCGCGAGCGCCTTCTGCCGGACGGTGTCCTTGTCGACCGCGAGCACCAGGCTGCGGCTGCCGCGTACGACATGCACGTCGCCCTGCTGCCAGAGCTGCTGGGCACTCTTCCCGGCAGGGCGGTCGGCCTTCAGATACCAGCGGCCGTCGCGCCGGGTGAATTCGACAGTGCGGGCGGCGGTGACGGGCGCGGTGTCGTATCCGGCGATGCGGTAGCGGAGTTCGGCGTCGGCGACCGCGGTGGAGCCGTCGCGGCGAACGTCCCCGAGCCGGTACTCCCAGGAGCCGAAGGGGATGTCCGCCATGTTGCGGAACTGTCTGAGCTCGTCGGCCCGCAGGGCGCTCGCCTCGGTGTCCAGCGCACCGAGATAGGCGTTCTCGTCGTGCCCGAGGACGGCGGCGGCGCGGCCGTCGAGGGTGCGCTGGATCTCCCGGACGGTGCTGTCGGACGCCCCGGGACCGGCGCAGCCGGAGGTCAGCAGAGCGACGGCGAGGCCGAGCCCCGCCGCCATCCGTATCGCCCGGCGCCCGACGCGCCCGTGACCTGCCACCCTGTCGATCGTACGGAACGCGGAGCGGAAGCGGACGGGCCAGGACGCGGTCCGCGCCCCGGCGAGGAGCCGGCCCACCCGCGAAGTCGCCGCGGACGCGGCCGCCCCGGACGCCGGACCGGGCCCGGACGGCCGGCCGGGGCCCGGAGCGGGACCGGGCTCAGACGCGGGTGACCGACGAGACGGGCATCATGCCGACCGGGTCGTAGCGCACCGGGGCGCCGGGATAGGGCGCGTGCACCACCTGCCCGTTGCCCATGTACATCGCGATGTGGCTGGCGTCGCTGCGGTACGCCACCAGGTCACCGGGGCGGGCCTCGGAGAGGGAGACCTGGCGGCCGGCGTAGCGCTGCGCCTGCGAGGTGCGCGGCAGTCCGACGCCGGCCTGGGCGTACGACCACTGGGTGAGCCCCGAACAGTCGAATCCCGAGGGCCCGTTGGCACCCCAGACGTAGGGGCGGCCCACCGCGTTGCGGGCGGCCATCACCGCGGCGGCGGCCCGGGCCGAGGAGGGGGCGAGGCCGGAGAGCTCGGGCAGTGTGCCGCGTCCCGAGCGGGAGGCGCGGTCGAAGTCGGCGCGGTCCTCGGAGGACAGCGAGTTGAGCAGGCGCCGGGCCTCTCCCAGCTTGCGTTCGACGGTGCGCTTGTGACGAGCGACGGCCGCCTGGCTGCGCTCCAGTTCGACGAGGTCGCGAGCGGCTTCCGCACGCTCCTGGCCGAGTCTTCGCTGGGCCTGCTGGAGATCCCGCAGGGCGGTGGCCTGACGCTCGCTGATGCGGTCCAGCGTCGCGGCCTTCTCCAGATAGGTGTCGGGGTTCCCGGAGAGGAGCAGTTCGAGCGCCGGGTCCATGCCGCCGGAGCGGTACTGCGCCCCCGCGACCGAACCGAGCGCGCCACGCATCCGGTTGATGCGCTCCTGGCCCCGGGCGACGCTGTCCTGCGCGTGGCTCACGTCTTCGCGCAGCCGGTCGGCCTTCTCACCGGCCTTGTTGAACTGCTCGGTGGCCTTCTCGGCCTCCTCGAAGAGCCGGTCGACCGTGGCGCGCGAGGAGTCCGGCCCGTCGCCGGGATCGGCGACGGCCGCCGGTGCGGCCCCGAGCGCCGCAGCGGCCGTTGCCGCCGCGGCGGACAGTACGGTGACCCGGGCGCTGTGAGTGAGACCGGGCTGTGAGGACCGTCGATGGGACGCCACGAACCGCGCTCCCTTCCGCTGGACGAGGTGCACGAGGGATGGTGCGCGGCAGACAGTAGCCGGGCGATCACGCAGCGGCCAACGACCGTATCGTGCACAGACAGTGACGCCCCACCGGAGACCACAGGTCACCGGCGGGGCGCAGCGTCAGCAGGAGGTGCGGGAAATCGCCCGATTGGGCGTCAGATGCGCACGCCGAACTGGAAGGGCATGTTGTTGATGGACTCGTAGCGCACGTTGGCTCCGCTCCGCGGCGCGTGCAGCACCTGGCCGTTGCCCGCGTAGAAGCCGACGTGGTGCAGGTCGCCGTAGAAGATCACCAGGTCGCCCTGCTTGAGGGCGCTCTGGGAGTAGATCCGGGTGCCGGCGTTGGCCTGCGACTGCGAGGTGCGCGGTATGCCGACACCGGCCTGGGCGAACGCCCAGGAGGTGAGGCCGGAGCAGTCGAAGGAGTTGGGGCCGGAGGCGCCGTAGACGTACGGCGTACCGATCTTGCTCTGGGCGGCGGCGAACGCGGCGGACGCGCGCTGCGAGGCGGGCACCGCAGCACCGAGGTTCACACGCTCGCTCGCGCGGTCGGCGCGGGTCTCGTCGGCGGCGAGGGAGGCACGCTCCTGCGCGCTCAGGGAGTTCAGCAGCTTCTGCGCGGACGCGAGCTTGGACTGGACTTCCTTCTTCTTCGTGCCGAGCTGCTTGCGCGTGTCGGCCAGGTCGCCGAGCTTACTCTGGGCTTCCTTGCGCTGCTGCGCGAGGGTGCGCTGCTTCGTCTGGATCTCGGTGAGCGCCTCGGTCTGCTTGGCGCCGAGCTGGTCCAGCGCGGAGGCCTTGTCGAGGTAGCTGTCCGGGTCGGAGGAGAGGAAGAGCTGTACGGCCGGGTCGATGCCGCCGGAGCGGTACTGGGCGCTGGCCACCGAACCGAGGCCGTCCCGCAGGGTGTTGAGCTCGTCCTGACCGCGGGCGACCTTGTCCTGGATGGCGTCGACCTGCTTCTGGAGCTTGTCCTGCTGCTCCTTGGCGCCGTTGTACTTCTCGGTGGCCTTCTCGGCCTCTTCGTAGAGCTTGTCGACCTTTTCCTTGACGTCGCTCTTGCTCGGCTTCGGATCAGCCTGGGCGGCCTGGGAAGTGAGGGCGACGGCCGCTGCCGCGGTCGCGGTGAGCACGGTCACGCGGGTGCGGCTCGGCTGCTTGGGACGACGGTGGGACGCCACGCGGGCGAGCTCCTTCTTCCTCAGCCGCCTACCGGGCAGTGGGGGGTGAACCCCGGCTCCGCGCACACAGCTCCCCCGGGAAAAAGCTGACGTGCACAGAAGTGGCGGTTCCTTCGCTGTCACCCCGGATGGGTGATCAACCGCGCGAAGGTTCGAGGCCTGACCTTAGTGACCTTCTTGTGATCACTTCAAATCCTGTCGGGAAAAATGTTTGGCGCGGAGGGCATTCTTTACTCACATCACACGCGTTGTGATTGCCACTTGACGCAACGTTCCGCCGAGAGTGGAGCGAATCGGCGCAAGGGGTACGCAAGTTGCTCAGACGCGCGAAAGCCGCTTCAGCAACAAAACGGACGCGACCGGCCGGGCCCCCGCCTTCGCCACACCGTCGGCGACCTCGCGGTCGGTGGAGACCACCACGACGGGCCGGCCGGGCGGCTCCGCGCGCACCAGCTGGCGGATCAGCTCGTCGGCCGTCACACCCGGCTTGGAGAACAGCACGCGCACACCTCGCGGCGGTGCCAGCAGCACCGGGGCGGCCAGCTCGGCCCCGTCGAAGACACAGGTGATCTCGGCCCCGGTCTGCGCCGCGAGCATGGAGAGCCCGCCGAGCAGCCGCAGTCGCTGCTTCTCCAGCGGCATCGTCGGATAGCCGGTCTTGGTGACGTTGTAGCCGTCGACGACGAGATGCGCCTGCGGCAGTGCGAGCAGTTGGTCGAGCAGCGCGGGGTCGGTCTCAGACAGGGCCCGGGCCGCGATGTCCTTGGGCGACATCCGTCCGGGCTCGACCGCGTCGACCGTGTCCGCGGGATGCACGGACGCGGGCGGCAGGGCGAGTTCGCGGCGCAGCCCCTGCGCGGACTCCAACACGGTGTCCAGCAGCAGCCGCAGGCGCATGTCCTCGACGGAGCGCCCCTCACGGGCGGCACGGCGTCCGGCCTCGACCGCGGCCTCCGCCTCGCCGAGACGGGCCTTGAGACGTCTGCTCTCGCTCTCGGCGGCCGAGACCTGGGCCGCGGCCTCGGACCTGATGGTGTCGATCTCGGCGTTCACCCGGCGCAGCGCGGCCTCGCCGCGCTTGACGTCGCTCTGGGCGCTGCGCAGCTTGCGGCGAAGCGATTCGGCTTCCTTGCGGGCCGTCTCCAGCTCGGTGCGCAGCCGTTCGGTCTCGCTCTTGGTCAGACCGCGCGCCTCGACGAGTTCCTCACGCAGCCGCTCCAGTTCGCGCCGGCCGGCCTCGTCCGCACGCTCGGCGTCGGCGCGCTGCGCCTCCTCGCCGGCGGCGGCGACAAGTTTCACCCATCCGGTGGGCCGCAGAACGTAGGCGGCGGCCGCCACGTCGAGTGGATCGGCCGCCGCGGGCGGCGATCCCGCCGTCAACGCCCCGCACAGTTCGGGCTGCGCCTGGGTGAGCCGTTCCGCGATGCGCTGCCGGAAGACGGGGTCGCCCTCCAGGGCCGCGGCCATCGCGTTGCCAGCGAACTTGGCGCGGCGGGAGGGGGTGAAACGGGCGTACTGCCGCAACTGGGTGGGCAGTTCCGCGACGGTGAGCCCGCCGAAGGCGTCCGAGACCAGCGCCACGACCCGGCGCCGCACACCTTCCGGCAACGGCCGGTCGAGCGCCTCTGCGGCGTCACCGGCCGCACCGGCCGGCTCGGCGCCGCTGTCAGGCTGCTCCACGATCCGTCACCCCACTACCCGTTCGGGCCACTCCCTCAGGAGGCGGCGCCCGGCCTGTCCACCAGCTCGATCTTGTCCACCGCGTTGCACCAGCGGCAGCGCACCGACTCGATGGTCTCACTGACCACGTCACGCTCTTCGACGGTCGGCTCTCCGGCCAGGTCCAGATGGACGTACTCCACGACCTTCGACGAGCGCGTGACGTCGAAGCGGGTGAGGTTCCCGCAGAGCGTGCAGCGCCAGCGGGTCTGGTCCGTCGGCGAGGGAACCGTCGTCATCGTTCCGTCCTCGTTTCGTCGTGCGGATGCGGGTGCCGCGGTGCGCCGTCGAACTGCGGATGTACTCCCTGTAACCCTACGGCCTCGCGGGTACCCCGCGGCACGGCGAGGCACTCTGTACCGTTCCGGCCCGCTACGCCATGATCTGTCCATGATCGGTTGGCGGAGGGTGCGGGGCGCGGTGACCAGGCCCTCGGTGACGTACGGCCTGATCGCCGTCTGCTGCGTGGTCTTCCTCATCAGCCCGGTCTCGGGGCTGAACCCGTCGTACGGCACGGGTGACGCGTGGCTCGCGGCGCAGAGCGTGTACTTCGAGCGGTGGGGCGTGATCCCGGGCCGGCTGATGACCGGCTCCCCGGACACGCTGCTCACCCCGTTCACCGCGCTCTTCGTGCACGGGAACTGGCTGCACCTGCTCGGCAACATGCTCTTCCTCTACGTCTTCGGCGCGATGGTGGAGGAGCGCATGGGGCCGCTGGAGTTCGCCCTGTTCTACCTGGGCACCGGCGCCCTCGCCCTGCTCGCCTACGCGGCGGCCAACGCCGAGTCCGAGCAGACCCTGGTGGGAGCGTCCGGGGCGATCTCGGGGGTGCTCGGCGCCTTCCTTCTCCTCTTCCCGAAGGCCCGGGTCACCAGTCTCTTCCCTTTCCTCTTCTTCCTGCCGCTGCGTTTCCCCGCCTGGATCGTGCTGATCTTCTGGTTCGTCCTCCAGTGGCTGGCCGCGTCGGGGGCCGGCGAGGGCGGGCCCGGCGTCGCCTACCTCGCGCACGTGGTGGGCTTCGGTACCGGGTTCCTCTATGCCTGGGGGCGGTTCCGGCGTCCGGCTAGAGTGAAGGCCCCAGCAGCGGCCACCGAGGGAGAAAGCCAGCCGTGATCACTGCGATCGTGCTCATCAAGACCAGCGTGGACCGCATTCCCGAGATCGCCGAGTCCATCGCGGCGCTGGACAGCGTCAGCGAGGTCTTCTCCGTCACGGGCACCTACGACCTGATCGCCATGGTCCGCGTGGCGAAGCACGACGACCTGGCGGACGTGATCCCCGGCCGCATCAGCAAGATCCAGGGTGTCGAGGGCACGGACACGCACGTCGCGTTCCGTACGTACTCGCAGCACGACCTGGAGGCGGCGTTCGCGATCGGTCTGGACTCCTAGAGGCCATCGGTCCAGGCGCCCGGGGACGGGCCCCGGCACACGAAGAAGCCCGCGCCGTCCGGCGCGGGCTTCTTGCATGGTCGGTCGCTCAGACGGCGGGCACGCAGCGGCCGTCCTCGGTGCGGTACTGCCACTTCGCGCCCTCGCGCACCAGTTCCTTCACCGCACCGACGAAGCGCTCCACGTGCTCGTCGGGCGTCCCGGCGCCGAAGCTCACCCGGATCGCGTTCAAGGACGCCTCACCCGGCTGGGCCTCGGGGGCGCCGCACTCGCCCGGGTCCTGCGGGGCGCTGCCCAGCAGGGTGCGCACCAGCGGGTGGGCGCAGAACAGTCCGTCGCGTACGCCGATGCCGTACTCCGCCGACAGGGCAGCCGCGAAGTGGGAGCTGTTCCAGCCCTCCACCACGAAGGAGATGACACCCACCCGCGTGGGGGCCTCCCCTGCGGAACGCGAGGGGGACTCATCACCGAACAGCGACAGCACCTTGACCTCCGGCACCGTGGCCAGGCCCTCCAGGACCCTGTCGACCAGGTGCTGCTCACGGGCGACGAGGTTCTCGAAGCCGGCCTCGGTGAGCGCCTTGCAGGCCGAGGCGATGGAGTAGACGCCGATGACGTTGGGCGAGCCGGCCTCGTGGCGCGCGGGCGTCGTGTGCCACTCGACGTCCACACCGCCGTCGGCACGCCGTGCCACCTTGCGCGACGCACCGCCGCCCGCGAGGTACGGCTCCGCCTCCTGCAGCCAGTCCGCCCGGCCCGCGAGCACACCCGAGCCGAACGGCGCGTACAGCTTGTGTCCGGAGAACGCCACCCAGTCGACGTCCAGGTCCCGCACCGAGACGGCGTGGTGCGGGGCGAGCTGCGCCGCGTCCAGGACGATCCGCGCCCCGTGGGCGTGCGCCACTTCCGTGAGCTCCTTCACCGGCCACAGCTCACCCGTCACATTGGACGCTCCGGTCACACAGACCAGCGCCGGGCCGATGGGGTCGCGGCCGGCGAGCGCCTCCTCCAGCGTCCGCACCGCCTCGGCGTGGGTGCGCGGCGCGTTCAGATACGTCACCCGGGCATCGCCCCAGGGCAGCAGCGAGGCGTGGTGCTCGGTCTCGAAGACGAAGACGCGGCAGTCCGCCGGCAGCGCGGACGCCAGCAGGTTCAGCGAGTCGGTGGTGGACCGAGTGAAGACGACCTGGTCGCCCTCGCGGCAGTCGAGGAAGTCGGCGACCGTGACGCGGCTGTTCTCGAAGAGGTCGGTGGACAGCTGCGAGAGGTACCCGGCGCCGCGGTGGACGCTGCCGTAGTAGGGGGCGTACGCGGCCACGTCGTCCCACACGCGCTGAAGGGCCGGTGCGCTGGCCGCGTAGTCGAGGGCCGCGTAGGTGACCTCACCGCCGGTCACGAGCGGCACGGTCACGTCACGGCCGAGGACCGGCAGCGGCTCGGCACAGCAGGGGTCGGACCCGGCAGCGGCGACGGCCACGTCCGGGGAGAGGGCGGTGGCGGCAGGAGCGGTGGCGGTGTTCAGGCGTGCGGACATGGCGGTATCTCCCGGCAGGAAAGGCGAAATCGGCTTCAAGAACCCGGCGGTGCGGGGACCTCGACACACGGCGGACGCCGTGCGGAGGGTGTGCTGAAGAAGGGGCTGTACGCCCTATCGCATTCGCTTGCTCACGAGACTGCTCCCTTGAGGACCAGGACCCCAGGGTGTGCAGGGGTCCGCGCTTGCCACAGACCTCGCTGCCTGCGGCCTGGTCTTCACCCGGGGCACCCCGCCACGGACGGAGGGTTGCCGGACAGCGGGCCGGGGCCGTAATCGCTGTCACTCATGACCTTGGAGAGCATCCTGCCATACGACGCGGACACCGCAAGGGCGCGGTCCACCATCCGGACCGCGCCCTCGCGCGACGCATAACCGGTACTGCCGGCCCCGCCGGATCAGCCCACGTCGTTGGTGGCGGCCACCCAGCGCTGGAGCGCGTCGTTCGCCGCCCCCGAGTCGATGGCCCGGGCGGCCTGGGCGACCCCGGCCGCCAGTTGTTCGTTCAGCGTGCCGTCCGTCGGATCCAGCGCGACCAGGGCGGCCGCCGAGTTCAGCAGGACGGCGTCCCGCACCGGCCCGGTCTCCCCGCCGAGCAGCCGTCTCGCCACATCGGCGTTGTACGAGGCGTCGGCACCGCGCAGCGCCTCCACCGGGACCAGGTCGATGCCGATGTCCCGCGGGTCGAACGCCTCCTCGCGCACCGCGCCGTCCCGTACGACCCACACCCGTGAGGTGGCGGTCGTCGTCAGTTCGTCCAGGCCGTCGTCGCCGCGGAAGACCAGTGCCGACGAGCCGCGCTCGGCGAGCACCCCGGCCATGATGGGCGCCATCCGCGCGTCCGCGACCCCGGTGGCCTGCGCCCTGACCTGCGCCGGATTGGTCAGCGGGCCGAGGAAGTTGAAGGTGGTGCGGATGCCCAGTTCCTTGCGCGCCGCGGCCACATGCCGCAGGGCGGGGTGGAACTTCACCGCGAAGCAGAAGGTGATGCCCGCCTCCTCCGCGACCTCGGCCACCCGCTGCGGGGTGAGCTGGAGGTTGACGCCGAGCTTCTCCAGCACGTCGGACGCGCCGCTCGCGGACGAGGCCGCGCGGTTTCCGTGCTTGACGACCTTGGCCCCGGTGCCCGCCACGACGATGGCCGACATCGTGGAGATGTTCACCGTCTTGGCCCCGTCGCCGCCCGTGCCGACGATGTCGACGCTGCGGCCGGGCACCTGGATCAGGTTCGCGTGCTCGTACATGGTGCGTACGAGGCCGGAGATCTCCTCGACCGTCTCGCCCTTCGCCCGCAGCGCCACCGCGAACCCGGCGATCTGGGCGTTCGTCGCCTCACCGCTGAGGATGCGGTCCATCGCCCAGGCGGTGGCGTCGGCGCTCTGGTCGCGGTTGTCGAGCAGCGCGTTCAGCACACTCGGCCAGGAGTGAGCCGCCACGCTGTCGCCGCCGACCGGGGTCACAACGTTCATGGTCCACTCCTGGGTCCACAGCCGATAAGGGGATGCGTCCACCCTATCCAGCCCCGGAGACGGTGAAGGGCCCCGTCCGACGATTGGACGGGGCCCTTCACCTGCTACTGCCGGGAGGTGCCTTTGGCGCTGTGGCGGCGATGCACTCGCTTCAGGCGGTCAGTGGTGGCCGTGGCCGCTGCTGATCTCCCTGAACTCCTCGGGCGTCGGCTTGGGAATCTGGCTTTCCTCGCCGTAGTACGACTTGCTGAGCTTGACCCGCATCCGCTGGGCCGGGGTGACCTTGCGGCGGACCCCGTTCTCGTCCGTCTCCGGACCAAGCTCTTCGGGCTTGTACTGCTCGTGCGCGGTGAGCGCGTGCAGGTCGCCCTGGCTGAGCGGCTCGTGGACCTCGACGAACTCACCGTGCGGCAGGCGCTTGATGATGCCGGACTCGCGTCCGTGCAGCACCTTGTCCCGGTCGCGACGCTGAAGACCCAGACAGATCCGCTTCGTGACGATGAAGGCGATGACCGGTCCGGCGAAGAAGAAGATCCGGACGAACCAGGTGATCGCGTTGATCGACAGATGGAAGTGGGTCGCCCAGAGGTCGTTGCCGCCACCGATCAGCAGCACGAAGTAGACGGTCAGCCACGCCACACCGAAGGCCGTTCGGGTCGGGGCGTTGCGCGGGCGGTCCAGGATGTGGTGCTCGCGCTTGTCGCCGGTGACCCAGGACTCGATGAACGGGTAGACGGCGATCGCGACCAGCACCAGCGGGAAGATCACCAGCGGGATGAACACACCCAGGACGAGCGTGTGGCCCCAGGCGTTGATCTCCCAGCCTGGCATCACACGGATCAGACCCTCGGAGAATCCCATGTACCAGTCGGGCTGTGCGCCGGTGGAGACCTGGTCCGGCCGGTAGGGACCGAGTGCCCAGATCGGGTTGATCGAGGCGACCGCGGCCATAACCGAGATGACACCGAAGACCAGGAAGAAGAAGCCTCCGGCCTTGGCCATGTAGACCGGCAGCAGCGGCATGCCCACGACGTTGTTGTTCGTCCGGCCGGGGCCCGCGAACTGCGTGTGCTTGTGGTAGAAGACCAGGATCAGATGGCCCACCAGCAGACCGAGCATGATGCCCGGCAACAGCAGGATGTGGACCGAGTAGAACCTGGCCACGAAGTCGCCGCCGGGGAACTCCCCGCCGAACAGGAACATCGACAGGTACGTGCCGACGACCGGCACGGACAGGATCGCACCCTGCATGAACCGCACACCGGTGCCCGACAACAAGTCGTCCGGCAGCGAGTAACCGGTGAAGCCGGTGAACATGCCGAGGACGAACAGCAGGAAGCCGAACATCCAGTTGACTTCGCGCGGCTTGCGGAACGCGCCCGTGAAGAAGACGCGCATCATGTGCACCAGCATGCCGGCGAGGAACACCAGCGCGGCCCAGTGGTGGATCTGCCGGATCAGCAGACCGCCGCGGACGTCGAAGCTGATGTCCAGCGTCGAGGCGTACGCCTCCGACATCCGCACACCCTGCATCGGGATGTAGCTGCCGTGGTACTCCACCTCGTTCATCGACGGGTGGAAGAACAGCGTCAGATACACACCCGTGAGGATGATGATGATGAAGCTGTAGAGGCAGATCTCACCGAGCATGAAGGACCAGTGGTCCGGGAAGATCTTGCGCATGTTGGCCTTGGCCAGGGAGTAGATCCCCAGCCGGCCGTCCGCCCAGTCGGCAACCTTCTCGCCGGCCGGTGCCTTGCGCTTGGACTCTGCTTTGGTACTCATCCGCGCTCCCAGAAGGCAGGACCGACAGGCTCGTCGAAGTCGCCGAGCGCCTCGAGGTGGCCCTCGGCGTTCACACCGATCCGCAGCTGCGGAAGGGCGTGACCGGCGGGACCGAAGATGACACGGGCGCCGTCGGCGAGGTCGAAGGTGGACTGGTGGCACGGGCACAGCACGTGGTGCGTCTGCTGCTCGTAGAGGCTGATCGGGCAGCCGACGTGCGTGCAGATCTTCGAGAAGGCCACGATGCCCTCGTGCGACCACTCGAGCTCGCGCTTGTCCTTGATGTCCTCCGGCTGGATACGGACGATCATCAGGGCCGCCTTCGCGATCTCCTTCTGGAAATCGTGGCTGTCCTCCTCCAGGCCCTCGGGCATGGCGAAGGTCAGCGAACCGACGGCGACGTCCTCGGGACGCAGCGGCTCATTCGTGTTCATGTTGATGAGCTGCTTGCCCTTGGCCCACAGCGTCGAGCGCAGCTTCTTCTCGGGCAGCGGACCGAGGTCGCGCAGCAGCACCACACCGGAGAGCGGCAGCAGCGTCAGCGCACCGAACATCGTGTTGCGGATGAGCTTGCGCCGGCCGATCGCGGACTCCTTGGCGCCCGCCGCGAAGTCGGCCATGACCTTGGCGCGGACCTCGGGCCGTGCGGCGACGGGGTGCCGCTCGTCGACCATCTCCACGTCCGACATCAGGGTGCGGGCCCAGTGGACCGCGCCCGCGCCGATGCAGAAGAGGGCGACACCGAGCGTCATACCCAGCGCGAAGTTCAGCGCGCTGATGTGGCCGAGCGGCCAGATGTAGACGATCTTGTTGACCGGGAAGATGACGAACGACGCGATGAACGCGACCGTTGCCAGCATCGACAGCAGGAACAGGAAGGCAACCGTGCGCTCGGAGCGCTTGGCGGCCCTCTCGTCGATGTCCTGGATACGCGGCTTGTGGGCCGGCAGTCCCGGGTCGGCGAAGGGATCGGCGTCGTGCTTGACGACGGTGGT
The DNA here is from genome assembly GCF_032229325.1 of Streptomyces sp. AM8-1-1. NCBI lineage: Bacteria > Bacillati > Actinomycetota > Actinomycetes > Kitasatosporales > Streptomycetaceae > Streptomyces > Streptomyces sp. AM8-1-1. Next base: position 6,077,284 of record NZ_CP135086.1, on the reverse strand, counting down.
GCCCTCGTGTCCCGCGCCGTGCGCGGCGGCCTGCTCTGCGGGCAGGTTCTCTTCTGGATTCTCTTGGCTACTCATGACTTCTTGGCCTTAGCGGTGTGGGCCGCGACCCAGATGGCGACTGCGATCAGCGCACCCAGACCGAAGATCCAGCCGAACAGTCCCTCACTGACGGGGCCGAGGCCACCCAGGTTGAGGCCGCCGGGGCTCTCGGACTCCTCGCCGTTCACATTCTTGATGTAAGCGATGATGTCCCGCTTCTCCTGCTCCGGCATCGTCGTGTCGGGGAAGGAGGGCATGTTCTGCGGGCCGGTCTGCATGGCCTCGTAGATGTGCTTCGGGCTCACGCCTTCCAGGCTCGGGGCGTACTTGCCGTTGGTCAGCGCACCGCCCTCACCCGTGAAGTTGTGGCACTGGGCGCAGTTGGTGCGGAACAGGTCGCCACCCTTGGCGATGTCGGCACCCGCGGGGTTGTACTGCTTCTCGGTCGGCGTGATCGGACCGGCGCCGAGCGAGGCGATGTACGCCGCCAGCTGGTCGATCTCGGCCTGCGAGTAGATGACCTTCTTCTTCGGCACCTGGGCGCCCGGCTGCTGGGCCGGCATACGGCCGGTGCCGACCTGGAAGTCGACGGCTGCGGAGCCCACGCCGACCAGGCTCGGGCCGTCAGAGGTGCCCTGACCGCCGGTACCGTGGCAGCTGGCGCAGCCGACGGTGTAGAGCTTCTTGCCCTCCTCGATGGCGAGGGACTGGGCGGTTTCATCGGCCTGCGCCTTGTCCGCGGGTGCGAACGCGGCGTACAGCCCCCCAGTTGCCGCCAGCGCGAGGAGTAGGACGACGACCGCCGCCAGCGGATGGCGTCGTCGTGCGGAGAGCTTTTTCACGGATTACCCCGGTGTCAGGATCTTCTGCGTCGATGCTTCTGGACTGTGTCTGCTTCAGGCAGCGTGTGCCTGCGCCGTTTACTTGATCATGTAGATCGTGGCGAAGAGGCCGATCCAGACGACATCGACGAAGTGCCAGTAGTAGGACACGACGATGGCGGCGGTTGCCTGCTCGTGGGTGAACCTCCTGGCTGCGTACGTTCTGCCGAGAACCAGCAGGAAGGCAATGAGTCCGCCCGTCACGTGCAGACCATGGAAGCCGGTGGTCAGGTAGAACACCGAGCCGTACGGGTCCGACGAGAGCGAGAGGCCCTCGTGCTTGACCAGCTCGGTGTACTCGAACACCTGGCCGCCGATGAAGATCGCACCCATCACGAACGTGATCACGAACCATGAGCGGAGCTTCTTCACGTCACCGCGCTCGGCGGCAAAGACGCCGAGCTGGCAGGTGAGGGAGGAGAGCACCAGGATCGTGGTGTTGGTCGCCGAGAACGGGAAGTTCAGGGTCGAAGCCTTCTCCGACCAGAACTCGGCCCCCGTCACCGATCGCAGGGTGAAGTACATCGCGAAGAGGGCCGCGAAGAACATCAGCTCGGAACTCAGCCAGATGATGGTTCCGACGCTGGTGAGGTTCGGTCGATTGACCGACGGGTGCGCGTGCCCGGTTTCTACTGTCGTTGCTGTCGCCACGACCGACATTATGTCGGTCGCTTATCCCGCCCTCACTCCGGGGGGTGCCGTTCGGTGTGTCAGTGGCTCCCGTCCAGCCCGAACGGCCCATCGAAGCGGTGTCCGAACGGCTGTTGACCGGCTGTGGGACCGAGTAGCATCCGGCCCATCGGTTCCTGAGCCGAGCCGCCGTCGAATCGGAGGAAGAATGCAGCCGACCGCCACCGTGCTGGTCTACAGCGACGACGCCAACACCCGCGAGCAGGTGCGGCTGGCGACCGGACGCAGGCCCGCGACCGACGTTCCGCCGGTCGAGTTCATCGAGTGCGCCACGCTGCCCGCCGTACTGAAGCAGCTGGACCAGGGCGGCGTCGATGTCTGCGTGCTGGACGGCGAGACGGTTCCCGCGGGCGGTATGGGCGTGTGCCGGCAGATCAAGGACGAGATCTTCGACTGCCCGCCCGTGCTGCTGCTGATCGGCCGCCCGCAGGACGCCTGGCTGGCCACCTGGAGCCGCGCGGAGGCCGCTGTGACCCTTCCGGTGGACCCGGTGGAGTTCGCGGACGCACTGGCGGCCCTGCTGCGCGGCAGGCTGGCCGTGGAGGCCTGACGAGCCTGCCGCGTGCCGGTCAGACCTGGGGACGCAGCCGTGCCGTGTCGACGGGGTTCGTGACGGCACCGGTGCCACCACCGGCCACCAGGGCGCTGCCCGTGCGCCACTTGTCCCAGTCCAGGTTCCAGTCGCCGAAACCGTTGCCGAACGGGTCCATCTCGTTTCCGGCACTGTTGACGACCTTCACCACGTCGCCCTCGCGGACGGTATTGAAGAACCACTGGGCATTGCTGGTCGACATGCCCGTGCAGCCGTGGCTGACGTTCGCGGCGCCCTGCGATCCGACGGACCACGGGGCGGCGTGCACGTACTCACCGCTCCAGGTGACGCGTGTGGCGTAGTACACAGGCAGGTCGTACGACTCCGAACTGCCCTCGGCGATGCCGATGCTGGTGCCGCGCATCCGGACGAAGTACTCCTTGGCGAGCACGACCTTGATGCCGTTGCGGGTGGAGAAGCCGGGCTTGCCGGTGGTCACCGGAATGGTGTTGATCACTTCTCCGTTGCGCAGGACCGTCATCTGGTGCGAGGCCGCGTCGGTGATGGCTTCGATCCGGTCGCCGATGGTGAGCTTCAGGCCCTTCGAGGAGCCTCCGTAGAGCTTGTTGGAGACCTTGACGCCCTGGAGGTTGCTGGAGGCGCTCACGGTCGCTCCGGAGGGCCAGTACTCCTTCGGGCGGAAGTGCAGCTTCTTGTCGTCGACCCAGTGCCAGGCGCCCTCCACCGAGGGCTGGGAGTCGACCTTGAGCGCACGTTCGACGACTTGCCGGGCGGCCTTGTCCTTGACGGGGAGGCTGAGGTCGGCCGTGATGGGCTGACCGACGCCGTACGTGCCCGCCTTCGGGCCGAAGGCGACCGTCAGGAGCCGCTTGGCCGGGGCGGTCTCGAAGGTGAGGGTGCGGCTGCCGGGTGAGCCGTCGGAGTCCTCCGTGGAGACCTTGACGGTGTACTTCGCACCGGCCGAGAGCGGGGCGGTGGAGCGCCAGCGGCTGCCGTCCGCGGAGAGTTCGCCGGCGAGGAAGTGCCCCGAGCTGTCGATGACGGTCACATCGGTGATGCGGCCGCTGTCACCCTTGGTGGTGACTTCGAGTGGCTTGTCGGGGTCGACCTTCTTCCCACTGGAGTGGGGCGTGTTGAAGGATATCTGCTCCGCCGCGTCGAACGGTGCGGCGGAGAGCGGATGGGTGTCGGGTTCGCCGCACGCGGTCGCTACCGCCCCGAGGGACACGACCAGCAAGGTGCAGCTCAGAATGGTGCGAAACCGAGGCGTCTGACTCATAAGCACACGTTATGAAGATCAGTCGGTAGCGGCGCGCCGAGAGGCTGCAAATGGGCGGACCCGGGTCCCCCTCGCGAGTGAAGGGGATCCGGGTCCGCCCGTGCGTTGCTGACGCGGTGTTACTGGTTCTGGCTCTCACCGCGGTAGTACTCGAACACCCAGCCGAAGAGTCCGACGAGGATCAGCGGCGCCGAGAAGTACAGCAGCCACCAGCCCATCGCGACGGCGAGGAAGGCGAGCGCACCACCGACGGCCAGCGAGAGCGGCTGCCAGCTGTGCGGGGAGAAGAACCCCACCTCGCCGGCCTCGTCCGCGACGTCGGCCTCCTTGTTGTCCTGCGCCATCGCGTCGACCCGCCGGGCCGTGAAGGCCAGGTAGAAGCCGATCATGATGCTCAGGCCGAAGGCCAGGAAGAGCGCGGTCGTACCGGCCGGATCCTTCGACCACACGCCGTACAGGATGGCGACGGCGAGGATGAAGAAGCTCAGCCACAGGAACATCTTGCCCTGGATCTTCACTTCCCGACCTCCTTGCCGCCGAACATCTTGGTGTCCTTCTGGCCGGCGTTCTCGAGGGTCTCGAGAGCCGCGACCTCAGGGTGGTGGAGGTCGAAGGCCGGGGATTCGGAACGGATCCGCGGCAGGGTGATGAAGTTGTGCCGGGGCGGCGGGCAGGACGTGGCCCATTCGAGTGAACGGCCGTAGCCCCACGGGTCGTCGACCTCGACCTTCTTGCCGTACTTCGCGGTCTTCCACACGTTGTAGAAGAACGGCAGGACCGAGAGGCCCAGGACGAACGAGCTGATCGTGGAGATGGTGTTCAGCGCGGTGAAGCCGTCGGCGGCGAGGTAGTCCGCGTACCGCCGCGGCATGCCCTCGGCGCCCAGCCAGTGCTGGACCAGGAAGGTGCCGTGGAAGCCGATGAACAGCGTCCAGAAGGTCATCTTGCCGAGCCGCTCGTCCAGCATCTTGCCGGTGAACTTCGGCCACCAGAAGTGGAAGCCGGCGAACATCGCGAACACCACGGTGCCGAACACGACGTAGTGGAAGTGCGCGACCACGAAGTACGAGTCGGAGACGTGGAAGTCCATCGGCGGCGAGGCCAGGATGACGCCCGTCAGACCACCGAAGGTGAAGGTGACCAGGAAGCCGATCGTCCACAGCATCGGTGTCTCGAAGGACAGTGAGCCCTTCCACATCGTGCCGATCCAGTTGAAGAACTTCACACCGGTCGGCACCGCGATCAAGAACGTCATGAATGAGAAGAACGGTAGGAGTACCCCGCCCGTCACATACATGTGGTGCGCCCAGACCGTCACCGACAGACCCGCGATCGCGATCGTCGCACCGATCAGACCGATGTAACCGAACATCGGCTTACGGCTGAAGACCGGGATCACTTCGGAGACGATCCCGAAGAACGGCAAGGCGATGATGTACACCTCTGGATGGCCGAAGAACCAGAAGAGGTGTTGCCACAGCAGTGCTCCGCCGTTGGCCGCGTCGAAGACATGGGCGCCGAACTTGCGATCCGCCTCCAGCGCGAAGAGCGCGGCGGCGAGAACCGGGAAGGCGAGCAGGACCAGCACACCGGTCAGCAGCACGTTCCAGGTGAAGATCGGCATCCGGAACATCGTCATGCCGGGTGCGCGCATGCAGATGATCGTGGTGATGAAGTTGACCGAGCCGAGGATCGTGCCGAAGCCGGAGAAGGCCAGACCCATGATCCACATGTCGGCGCCGATACCCGGCGAGCGGACGGCGTCCGACAGCGGGGAGTAGGCGAACCAGCCGAAGTCGGCCGCACCGTTCGGCGTGATGAAGCCCGCGACGGCGATGATCGAGCCGAAGAGGTACAGCCAGTACGCGAACATGTTCAGCCGCGGGAACGCCACGTCGGGCGCGCCGATCTGCAGCGGCATGATCCAGTTCGCGAAGCCGGCGAACAGCGGCGTCGCGAACATCAGCAGCATGATCGTGCCGTGCATCGTGAACGCCTGGTTGAACTGCTCGTTCGACATGATCTGCGTGCCCGGCCGGGCCAGCTCGGCGCGCATGAAGAGCGCCATCACTCCGCCGATGCAGAAGAAGACGAACGACGTGACCAGGTAGAGCGTGCCGATGGTCTTGTGGTCGGTGGTGGTCAGCCACTTCACCACCACATTGCCGGGCTGCTTGCGCCGTACCGGCAGCTCGTTCTCGTACGAGTCGTCAGCTGCTGCGGCGGCACCCTGGGGTTCGTTGAGGATGCTCACAGTTGGTTCTTCTCCGCATTCCTGGCCGGGTCCGTCTGCTCAATGCCCGACGGGATGTAGCCGGTCTGCCCCTTCTCCGCCAGCTCCTTCAGGTGCTGCTGGTAGCGCTCCGGAGAGACCACCTTGACGTTGAAGAGCATCCGGGAGTGGTCGACGCCGCAGAGCTCGGCGCACTTGCCCATGAAGGTGCCCTCCTGGGTCGGAGTCACCTCGAAGGAGTTGGTGTGGCCGGGGATGACGTCCTGCTTCATCAGGAAGGGAACCACCCAGAAGGAGTGGATCACGTCACGAGAGGTCAGGACGAACCGGACCTTCTCACCCATGGGCAGCCACAGCGTCGGACCCGGGTTGCCGTTCTGCGGGTTCCGCGTACCGGGGATACCGGCGTCGTAGACACCGCCGGCGTTGGCCGGGAAGTCGTCGCGGAACCTGTCGGGGATGGCCTGCAGGTCCGCGGACGTCTTCGCGTTGCCTTCGGAGCCCGGGACGTTCTCGATGTAGTTGAAGCCCCAGCTCCACTGGTACCCGACCACGTTGATCGTGTGGGCGGGCTTGTCGGCCAGGGAGAGAAGCTTGGACTCGTCACGCGCGGTGAAGTAGAAGAGCACCGAGACGATGATGAGCGGAACGACCGTGTACAGGGCCTCGATGGGCATGTTGTACCGGGTCTGCGGAGGAACCTCCACCTTGGTGCGGCTGCGCCGGTGGAAGATGACACTCCACACGATCAGGCCCCACACCAGGACGCCCGTGGCGAGCGCTGCCGCCCACGAGCCCTGCCAGAGGGACAGGATCCGCGGCGCCTCCTCCGTGACCGGGGTGGGCATACCAAGGCGGGGGAAATCCTTGTAGGTGCAACCTGTGGCGGTTGCCAGGATCAGGCCCGCAGTCAGCAGCTGCGTCAGCTTCCGCCGCATCGGGCGCCGCGACATGGGGGTACCGCCCGCGCCCCCCAGGGCGTGGGGGAGGTCGGAGCCGTTGGGACTCACGTAGCGCCTTCCCGAGAGTCTCGGCCCGCGCGGCATGCCGCGGCCGTCTCGCTGGTCGGTCGCCGGCCCTGACGCGGGCAGGGGTTTGGATGTTTATGCGGACCAAACCCTACTGGACGCTATTTGGGGTCGCGCGGGGAGGGTGCCCAACGCGCCGTCCGACACCCCGAAGGGATGGAAAGCGTCCGGAATGCCTGCCTCCGGCGGGCATCTGACGCTCCTTCCGGGCCCTGGGGTTAGCGTGGCGACGTGCCCTACTTCGATACCGCGTCCTCCGCTCCCCTGCACCCGGTTGCCCGCCAGGCCCTGCAGGCCTCCCTGGACGAGGGGTGGGCCGATCCCTCGCGGCTGTACCGCGAAGGGCGGCGGGCCAGACTGCTGCTGGACGCGGCGCGGGCGGCGGCGGCGGAGGCCGTGGGGTGCCGCCCGGACGAGCTCGTGTTCACTCCTTCGGGGACGCGCGCGGTTCACCTCGGGGTTTCCGGGGCGCTCGCGGGCCGTCGGCGTGTCGGACGGCATGTGGTGGTCTCGTCGGTGGAGCACTCCTCCGTTCTGCACGCGGCCGGCGACACCGCGACCGAGGTGCCGGTGGACCGGGCGGGCCGGGTGGACCCCGCGGCGTACGCGGCCGCGCTGCGCGAGGACACCGCGCTGGCCTGTCTGCAGTCCGCCAACCACGAGGTCGGCACGGAACAGCCGGTGGACCGGGTCGCCGAGGTCTGCCGTGCCGCCGGGGTGCCCCTGCTGGTGGACGCCGCCCAGTCGCTCGCGTGGGGGCCGGTCGGCGGGGACTGGTCGCTGCTCGCCGCCAGCGCGCACAAGTGGGGCGGTCCCGCGGGGGCCGGGCTGCTCGTCGTGCGCAAGGGCGTCCGGTTCGCTCCCCAGGAGCCCGCCGACGAGCGGGAGTCGGGCCGGTCCGCGGGCTTCGAGAACCTCCCCGCGATCGTCGCGGCGGCCGCCTCGCTGCGGGCGGTACGCGCCGAGGCCGCGGAGGAGGCGGTACGGCTGCGGGCCCTGGTGGACCGTATCCGCGCCCGGGTGCCGGAACTGGTCCCGGACGTCGAGGTGGTGGGCGATCCGGTGCACCGGCTGCCCCATCTCGTCACCTTCTCCTGTCTCTATGTCGATGGAGAGACTCTGCTGCACGAACTGGACCGGGAGGGCTTCTCGGTCTCCTCGGGGTCCTCGTGCACGTCGAGCACCCTGACGCCGAGCCATGTGCTGCGGGCGATGGGGGTGCTGAGCGAGGGCAATGTGCGCGTGTCGCTGCCGCTCGGCACGACCGGGGAGGACGTGGACCGGTTCCTGGAGGTGCTGCCGTCGGTGGTGTCCGCGGTACGGGAACGGCTCGGCGCGCCGACCGCCACGGAGAGCACCGGGCAGGAGCCGTCCCTCGTGGTGGACGCGCTCGGGAAGCGGTGCCCGATCCCGGTGATCGAGCTGGCGAAGGTGATCGGCGACGTACCGCTGGGCGGCACGGTGACGGTGCTGTCGGACGACGAGGCGGCGCGGCTGGACATCCCGGCGTGGTGCGTGATGCGGGACCAGGAGTACGTGGGCGAGGAGACGGCGGAGCGCGGGACGGCGTACGTGGTGCGGCGACTGGTGTAGCGGCGCTTCGGCGGCGGTCGGCGCCGGCGGCCTGGCGGGACCCGGAGCCCCGGCCGGGCTTCGCCGTTCGGGCGCGGCGGCGCGGATTCCGACGGGCGAGCGGACCGGCGGGGCGGCGTGGGGGCCGGGCGAGCGGACCGGGCCGGGGCGGTGCTGTTTCGGCGGGCGCTCGGGAAACCGGTGTTCCGGAGAAACGGCGCTCCCCCCGGACCGCCGTCCGGGGGGAGCTCGACGTACTGACGTAACAGGGGACGGTTCAGCCCAGGTGGCCGCGGACCTCGGCCGCCGCCTCGTGGCCGTACGCCTTGGTGAAGCGGTCCATGAAGTGCGCCCGCCGCAGTGTGTACTCCTGCGTGCCCAGCGTCTCGATCACCAGTGTCGCGAGCATGCAGCCGACCTGTGCCGCGCGCTCCAGGCCCACGTCCCAGGTCAGGCCCGAGAGGAAGCCCGCGCGGAAGGCGTCGCCCACGCCCGTCGGGTCGACCTTGGCCTCCTCCTCGGCGCAGCCGACCTCGATCGGCTCGTGGCCGGCGCGCTCGATGCGCACGCCGTTCGCGCCGAGGGTGGTGACCCGGTGGCCGACGCGGCCCAGGATCTCCTCGTCGGTCCAGCCGGTCTTGGACTCGATGAGTCCCTTCTCGTACTCGTTGGAGAAGAGGTAGGTGGCGCCGTCGAGCAGTATCCGGATCTCGTCACCGTTCATCCGGGCGATCTGCTGCGAGAAGTCGGCCGCGAAGGGGATCTGCCGCGAACGGCACTCCTCGGTGTGCCGCAGCATCGCCTCCGGGTCGTCCGCGCCGATCAGCACCAGGTCCAGGCCGCCGACCCGGTCCGCGACCGACTTCAGCTCGATCTGGCGGGCCTCGCTCATGGCGCCGGTGTAGAAGGAGCCGATCTGGTTGTGGTCGGCGTCGGTGGTGCAGACGAAGCGTGCGGTGTGAAGGACCTCGGAGATCCTGACGGACCCGGTGTCCACGCCGTGGCGGTCGAGCCAGGCGCGGTACTCGTCGAAGTCCGATCCGGCCGCTCCGACCAGGATCGGCCTGGTGCCCAGCTGGCCCATGCCGAAGCAGATGTTCGCGCCGACACCGCCCCTGCGCACATCGAGGTTGTCGACCAGGAAGGAGAGGGAGACCGTGTGCAGCTGGTCCGCGACGAGTTGGTCCGCGAAACGGCCGGGGAAGGTCATGAGGTGATCGGTGGCGATGGAACCGGTGACTGCGATTCGCACGGCGATGCGCTCCAGGGGCGGGGGCGGATGACGCTTCACGCTACCGGTTGTCAGGCCGGGGCTGAAGGGCAGAAACTACCCGATAGTAGGGCTTTTTTCGCGGACCTCCCGATGCGTACGGTGCGGATATGACAAAGTCCATCGCCTCCCCCGCGCCGCTCGAGTCCGAGATCTCCCTGGCCCAGCTGCGCGGCGACTGCGCACGGATGGCTCCCCACTGGGTGGTGCCGGCCGCCAAGGCGGCCGCTCCGGTGTCGCCGTCCCGTATCCATGGTGTCGTCGTACCCGCCTCATCGGCACGGCTCCTGGACGCCATGTCTGAATACGGCGACTGAGTCCGGAGCACTCACCGCACGGCCCGTCGAGGGCGCAAGAGTCAACTCCGGGCGCTCCGGGGAACCGTGCGCGCCCCCGCTCCGTCTCATCGGTGCCCCCGTATCCCGGGGACACACGACAAGGAGCGATGCGGTGAGCAGCACGGAGAACACTCACGACAGCTCACGCCGCCGGCGTTCCCCGCTCGCTGTCGCCTCGGTGGCGGCGGCAGTACTGATCGCGGGTGGCGGCAGTGCGTACTTCGCGACGGCCGGCTTCGGCAGCGGCGACGACGGTGCGGACGCCAGAAGCGGTGCGTCCGGCAATGACGCGAAACCGCCGTTGCTCTCGCTGGACACTCCCCGGGACTCGGGCCCCGGGATCGCCCCGGGTGAGCCCGACCCGGGCGGCGGCACCGTCTACCGGGCCGAGGGCAAGCTCCCGGACGGCCCGGAGGAAGCGGCCGTGCACCGGGCGCGGGGTGCGGTCACCGCGGACGAGGTGACGCGCCTGGCGAAGGCGCTCGGCATCCCGGGCACACCCCGGCTCGTCGGGCCCGCCTGGAAGATCGGCGCGGACAAGGACGGCTCCGGCCGGATGCTGGAGGTGAACAAGCAGGCGCCGGGCACCTGGACCTTCTCCGCCTTCGGCACCGCGCCGAGCGGCGACAACTGCCTGAAGGGCAAGGCCTGTCCGTCCGGCGGCGATGCCGACACCGGACGGACCACCCCCGCCGGCAAGCCGGTGAGCGAGGCGGCCGCGAAGAAGGCCGCCGCGCCGGTACTCGCGGCGCTCGGTCAGAGCGATGCCGCCCTGGACGCACGCCAGTTGATGGGTGCGGTCCGCGTGGTGAACGCCGATCCGAAGGTCGGCGGACTGCCCACCTACGGCTGGACGACGGGTGTGCAGATCGGTGCGGACGGCCAGGTCGTGGGCGGTGGCGGGCAGTTGAAGAAGCCCGCGAAGAGCGCCTCGTACCCGGTGCTCTCCGCCGACGACGCCCTGAAGCAGCTGAACAAGGACGCCCGCGGCGACGGCACGGTCGGTATCGGGGGTTGCGCGACACCGGCACCGGTGGAGGGTGAGCAGAAGCCGGCGGCCCCGTGCGAGCCGAAGAGCGCGAAGCCTGCCACGCCGCAGCAACTGGCGATCGGCAAGGCGGTGTTCGGACTGGCCGCGCAGTACGTGGACGGTCAGCAGGCGCTGGTCCCGTCGTGGCTGTTCGCAGTGGAACCGGCCGGCGGCACAAGGACGTTCACGATCGCCCAGCCGGCGGTGGCACCGAAGTATCTGAAGCCGGCCGAGCCGCCGTCGTCGGCCAAGCCGCCGCAGCAGGACATCGAGCCGACCGCGCCGCCGAAGACAACGGCTCCGCAGTCCGAGCGCCGGGTCCAGTCGTACGCCGTGGACGGGCGGACACTGACGGTCACCTTCTGGGGCGGGGTGTGCAGCGACTACGCGGCGACGGCGACCGAGAAGGGCGGCGAGGTCACGGTACGGATCACCGAGTCCAAGCCGAACCCGGACCGGGTCTGCATCGCGATCGCCAAGGAGCTCACGGAGAAGGTCACGCTGGACAAGCCGCTCGGCGACCGGAAGGTCCTGGACGCGGACACGGGCAAGGCGGTGCCGCTCCAGGGGCGGTGACCGCCCCGCGCGGACACACGCCCTCGCGGACGTGGTGAGCGTGGCACGGCGGACATGACGAAGGCGGCGACCCTGGTGGGGTCGCCGCCTTTCGCATGGCTCAGCAGGCCGGGCTCCCGGGGCTCACGCCCAGGGACGCGTCGGTCCTAGCTGAAGGAGTCGCCGCAGGCGCAGGAGCCGGTCGCGTTCGGGTTGTCGATCGTGAAGCCCTGCTTCTCGATGGTGTCGACGAAGTCGATCGAGGCGCCGCCCAGGTACGGGGCGCTCATGCGGTCGGTAACGACCTTGACGCCGCCGAAGTCCTTGACGACATCGCCGTCGAGCGCACGCTCGTCGAAGAACAGCTGGTACCGCAGGCCGGAGCAGCCACCGGGCTGAACCGCGACGCGCAGCGCCAGGTCCTCCCGGCCTTCCTGGTCCAGCAGGGCCTTGACCTTGGCCGCGGCGGCGTCGGAAAGGAGGATGCCGTCGCTCACGGTGGTGGTCTCGTCCGATACGGACATCTGCTTCATCACTCCCGGGATGGGGTCTCCCCGCCGGAGGCAGGGGTACGGAGACTGCTTGCCGACGATTGCAACCGGCGCGGCCGCGGATTCATTCCGGACCGATGGACGTGTTTTGCCCTTTCATGCTCGCACACCGACGCACGGGCGGGCACGGGTCCGGGGTGAGGGGGTGCGTCACATCGACGCTATCGGCATCGTCAAAGTGACGTGAAGCAGTTATGATAGATAGCGTCAAACAGACGAGAAGGTCTTCCGGTGGCAGCCCAGGCTCCACTGGAGCGGCCATCGCCGCGCTCAACGCCCAAGAAGAAAGGGTGCGTGTCGTGACCACCGCCCAAGCCCGTACGGAACTCGACGTCCAGCCGACGCCGCTCGCCCTGCTGCTGCTCGGCCGAGAGGCCGACCCCCGGAGCGAACGCGGTGTGGAGTGCCCCGGTGACCTGCCCTCCCCGTCCGACCCGGACCTGGTGGAACGCGCCCGCGCGGCCAAGGAGAAGCTCGGCGAGAAGGTCTTCGTCCTCGGCCACCACTACCAGCGTGACGAGGTCATCCAGTTCGCCGACGTCACCGGCGACTCCTTCAAGCTGGCCAAGGACGCGGCGGCGCGGCCGGAGGCCGAGTACATCGTCTTCTGCGGTGTGCACTTCATGGCCGAGTCCGCGGACATCCTCACCACCGACGACCAGATGGTCGTCCTGCCCGACCTGGCCGCCGGCTGCTCGATGGCCGACATGGCGACGGCCGAGCAGGTCGCGGAGTGCTGGGACGTACTGACCGAGGCCGGCATAGCCGAGCAGGTCGTGCCCGTCTCGTACATGAACTCCTCCGCGGACATCAAGGCCTTCACCGGCAAGCACGGCGGCACGATCTGCACCTCGTCCAACGCCAAGCGGGCGCTGGACTGGGCGTTCGAGCAGGGGGAGAAGGTGCTGTTCCTCCCCGACCAGCACCTCGGGCGCAACACCGCCGTACGGGACATGGGGATGTCGCTGGAGGACTGCGTCCTCTACAACCCGCACAAGCCGAACGGCGGGCTGACCGCAGAGCAGCTGCGGGACGCCAAGATGATCCTGTGGCGCGGGCACTGCTCCGTGCACGGCCGCTTCTCGCTGGACTCCGTCGAGGACGTCCGCGCGCGGATTCCCGGCGTCAACGTGCTGGTGCACCCCGAGTGCAAGCACGAGGTCGTCGCGGCCGCGGACTACGTCGGCTCGACGGAGTACATCATCAAGACGCTGGAGGCGGCCCCGGCCGGTTCCAAGTGGGCCATCGGCACCGAGCTCAATCTGGTCCGCCGGGTCGCGAACGCGCACCCCGACAAGGAGATCGTCTTCCTCGACAAGACGGTCTGCTTCTGCTCGACGATGAACCGCATCGACCTTCCGCACCTGGTGTGGACGCTGGAGTCGCTGGCCGAGGGCAATCTGGTCAACCGGATCCAGGTCGACAAGGAGACGGAGAGCTTCGCGAAGCTGGCGCTGGAGCGGATGCTCGCCCTGCCGTAGGCGTGGGCCTGCACCGCGATCGCCGCAGGACGGCCACCGAGGGGGAAGGAGGCGCCCCGGTCACCGCGACCGGGGCGCCTCCGTGCCGTTGCAGATCAGCTCGGTGAGCTCCACCGGGCGGCTCAGCGCCACGAGGTGGCCGCCCGGCAGGTCCTCGACGGGCACTCCCGGCAGGCGCTCCGCGGCGATCCGCAGCTGGAACCCGAGCGGGAAGAACCGGTCGTCGCGGCCCTGGAGGATGCGGGTGGGGACGTCCGGCCAGGCCCGCAGCGGCCAGGGTTCGGCGAACAGCGCCTCCGAGGGGCCGGACGCCTCGCCGGACATCGCCTCATCGGTGGCGTCCTGGGGCACGTCGTGGAAGAAGTCGACGATCAGGTCGAATCCCGCGTCCGGGTCGCGCCCCTCTTCCGCCGCGAAGGCGCGTGCGGCCGCGTCCCGGCCGGTGTTGTCCCACCACTCCCCCGCGGTCTCACCGGGGGTCGGGATCATCGGATTGACCAGGATGAGCTGCTGGACGGGGATGCGCTCGCACACCAGGGGGGCGATGACGGCCGCGAGGGACTGGGCGACCAGGACCGGCCCGTCGTCGCCGGTGTCGCGGTCGCCGATCGCGTTCACGACGGCCGTGACATGCTCGGCGAGACCGGCGTCGAGGCCGCTCGGCAGATCGACGGCGACGGCGTCGTGCCCCCGCTCGCGCAGCATCGGCACGACCCGGTGCCAGTACCAGGCGCGGCCGTCGGCACCGGGGATGAGCACATACGTCGTCATGCGGAGCTCCTAGATCGTGTCCGCAGCGCCTGACAGCAGGCCGGCAGGACCATCGTGGCGTCTGTATACCCTGACCCGCATGTCCACGCTCTTCCTTTCCCCCATGCGGTTCTCGCCGCGGGAGATCTCCGAGGTGGTGGATCTCTACGCGAGCAACCCGGAGTACTGGCGGGAGGCCGGCGAGTACGACGCCGGGAACATCCCCGCCGATCGGGTCGAGACCGATCTGCGGGCGGAGGCCACTGCCGAGGGCGCCGAGATCCTGCTCGCCCGCGACCCGCAGGGCCGGCTCAGCGGGATGCTCTGCCTGCTCGGCCGCCATCCGGTGGACGGTCTGCCGTGGATCGGCCTGCTGATGATCCACGGGGACCTGCACCGCCGGGGCGTCGGCGGCGCGCTCGCCGACATGGCGGAGCAGCGGTTCGCCGACGACGGCCGCGAGGGCCTGCGGCTGGCCGTGCTGGAGTCCAACGAGCCGGCGCTGCGGTTCTGGGAGTCCCGCGGCTGGCAGGAGTGCGACCGCCGGCCGGACCTCGCGCACGGCCGGCCGTGCGTCGTGCTGCACAAGACGCTGCGCGCGTGACGGCCGGCCCGCCCGCGGCCGGCATCAGTCCCTGACCCGGGCCCGGAAAACGAGCCACCCGGCCCGGTCCCTCGCGGGGGCCGGGCCGGGGTGGCCGTGGTGAGGTGTTACGCGTTCGCCGGAGCCGGCTCGTCGGAGTTCTTGGCGTTCTTGGCGTCCTTCGCGTCCTTCGCGTCCTTCGCGTCCTTCAGCCATCCGGGAGGGCACACCCGTAGGCCCCAGGTCCCGACGATCCGCTTCACTCCACCCTTGGACGGACCAGACCCGATTCGTAGGCGATGACGACGAGCTGGGCCCGGTCGCGGGCGCCGAGCTTGGCCATGGCCCGGTTCACGTGCGTTTTCACCGTCAGCGGGCTGACGGCGAGGCGGGTGGCGATCTCGTCGTTGGAGTGGCCTCCGCCGACCAGGACGAGGACCTCGCGCTCCCGCACAGTGAGGGCCGCGAGCCGTTCCGAGTACGCCTCGGAATCCGGGCCGTCGTCCGAAGGGCCGCCCTGCGCGAGGAACTTGGCGATCAGGCCCTTGGTCGCGACGGGCGAGAGCAGCGCCTCACCGGCCGCAGCGATGCGGATGGCATTGAGCAGTTCGTCCGGTTCGGCGCCCTTGCCGAGGAAGCCGGAGGCGCCGGCCCGCAGCGACTGCACGACGTACTCGTCCACCTCGAAGGTGGTCAGCATGACGACCCGTACATGCGACAGTCCGGGGTCCGCGCTGATCATGCGGGTCGCCGCGAGACCGTCGGTGCCGGGCATCCGGATGTCCATCAGGACGACATCGGCCTTCTCCGACCGGGCGAGCGTGACCGCCTCGGCGCCGTCGGCGGCCTCCCCGACGACCAGCATGTCGGGCTCGGAGTCCACGAGGACCCGGAACGCGCTGCGCAGCAGGGTCTGGTCGTCGGCCAGCAGCACCCTGATCGTCATGTGTCCTCCCCCGTGCGGGCCTTGAAGGGCAGTATCGCCTGGACACGGAATCCGCCGCCGTAGCGAGGGCCCGCGCTGAGCGCGCCGCCGAGTGCGGTGACCCGCTCGCGCATGCCGAGCAGACCGTGACCGCCGCCGTCCGTCCGGCCGTCGGGCTCGTTGCCGTTGTCCAGCACCGTGACCTCCAGGGTCGGGCCGACACGGATCACGCTCACCTCGGCCTTGGCGTCCGGGCCCGCGTGCTTCTGCACATTGGTCAGCGCCTCCTGGATGATCCGGTACGCGGCGAGGTCGACGGCCGCGGGGGCCCGGTCGCCGTCGTCGGCACGGGCGACCTCGACGGGGAGGCCCGCCTGCCGGAAGGTGGTGACCAGCTCATCGAGCACATCGAGCCCCGGCGCGGGTTCGGTGGGCGCCTCCGGGTCGCCGGACTGGCGCAGCAGGCCGACGGTGGCCCGCAGTTCGTTGAGGGCCGAGCGGCTGGCCTCGCGCACATGCGCGAGCGCTTCCTTGGCCTGGTCGGGGCGCTTGTCCATGACATGCGCGGCAACGCCGGCCTGCACATTGACCAGGGCGATGTGGTGCGCGACCACGTCGTGGAGGTCGCGGGCGATCCGCAGCCGCTCCTCGGCGACCCGGCGCCGGGCCTCCTCCTCGCGGGTCCGCTCGGCGCGCTCGGCCCGTTCCCGTATGGCGTCGACGAAGGCCCGGCGGCTGCGCACGGCGTCGCCGGCGGCGGCCGCCATGCCGGTCCAGGCGAAGATGCCGACGTTCTCCTGCGTGTACCAGGGCGTCGAGCCGAACAGCATGGCCGAACCGGTGAGCACCCCCATGGTGAGCAGGCCGACCCGCCAGGTCGTGGGGCGGTCGGTGCGGGACGCGACGGTGTAGAGGGCGATCACGGCGCTCATCGCGACGGGGGCCGCGGGGTCCCCGAGGACGAGCTCGACGACGGACACCGCGGCGGTGAAGATCAGGACGCCCATGGAGTTGCGGCGGCGGAAGACCAGCGCGGCGGAGACCAGCACCATCAGCACCACGCTGCGCACCTCGGGGGTGCGGCCGCCGAACTTCGGGCCGTGCTCCCCGTTCGGGTCCGCGAACGAGCCGACGACCATGCACACCAGCACCGCGGCGGCCAGCGCTCCGTCGAACGCCAGAGGGTGCTCGCGGAGCCAGCGCTGGGTGCGGGCGAACCCGGTGGCGAGTGAGGTCACGTCGGGCAACGTTACGGCCCCTTGCGCGGGCGGTGTACGCCCCGGTGGGGCGGAGGGCCGAGGAGGGTCGCGGACGCGGTGCCGCGGCGGTCCGGCCCCCCGTGGCGCCGCGGCGGTCCGGCCTCCCGCGGCGCCGCGGGAGGCCGGCCTGCCGCACCCCCGCCGCGGGACGCGCAGACGGCACTGCCCCCCGGAGACCGGGGGGCAGTGCCGCTGTCGGAGTGCGCAGGACGGCCGGAGGCCGGACCGTCCGTCAGCCGGGGATCAGACCGTCGTCGCGGAGCAGCTTCCGTACGTCCTCGAGCGTCGCGTCGGGCGCCGGGAGAATCAGCTCGGACGGCTCCAGGGAGTCGTCCGGCAGAGGCTCGCCGAGCTCGCGGATTCTCTCCAGGAGCGCGTGGAGCGTGCGCCGGAAGCCGGGGCCGTCCCCGCTCTGCATCTCGGCGAGCAGTTCGTCGTCCAGCCTGTTGAGCTCGGCGAGGTGGCTGTCCGCCACGCTCACCTGGCCCTCCCCCATGATCCGTACGATCATGACGAGTCCCTACTGCTTGTCGAACTTCGGGGTGTTCTGCTGCGGAGCGGCGTCCTGCCGGCCGTCGCCGCCCTCGATGGCCTGCTGCGAGGAGGAGCCGCCGGCGAGCTCGGCCTTCATCCGCTGCAGCTCCAGCTCCACATCCGTACCACCGGAGATGCGGTCCAGCTCGGCGGCGATGTCGTCCTTCGCCATACCGGTCGGATCGTCGAGCGCGCCGGAGGCGAGGAGCTCGTCGATCGCACCGGCGCGGGCCTGGAGCTGCGCGGTCTTGTCCTCGGCCCGCTGGATCGCCTGGCCGACGTCGCCCATCTCCTCGGAGATGCCGGAGAAGGCCTCGCCGATCCGGGTCTGTGCCTGGGCGGCCGTGTACGTGGCCTTGATGGTCTCCTTCTTCGTACGGAAGGCGTCGACCTTGGCCTGCAGACGCTGGGCCGCGAGGGTGAGCTTCTCCTCCTCGCCCTGCAGCGTCTGGTGCTGCGTCTCCAGGTCCGTGACCTGCTGCTGGAGCGCGGCACGGCGGGAGAGCGCCTCGCGGGCCAGGTCCTCCCGGCCGAGCGCCAGCGCCTTGCGGCCCTGGTCCTCCAGCTTGGTGGACTGCCCCTGGAGCTGGTTCAGCTGCAGTTCCAGGCGCTTGCGGGAGGTCGCCACATCGGCGACTCCGCGACGCACCTTCTGCAGCAGCTCCAGCTGCTTCTGGTAGGAGTAATCGAGGGTCTCGCGCGGATCCTCGGCCCTGTCGAGGGCCTTGTTTGCCTTCGCGCGGAAGATCATCCCCATACGCTTCATGACACCGCTCATGGGCTTCGCGCGCCCCCTTCTGACGGACTAAAGCTCCAGCACTCCAACAGAACCCACAGTACGGGCCCTGCATCCATTACCGCACTGTTCAGGCGCGGATGCGCTCATCCCCAAGGACGACTGCTTCCCGGTCCGATCCGGCGCAAGGAGTAGGTGGCCATCAGGGAAACCTCGGGCAACGTCCGCTCTGTCCGGCTTGTCACCGGCTTCTGTCCCCTACAGACGCGCGGCGTTGCGGGATCGTTCCCCACCGGCGTTGGGTCCCTGCTCCGCACCCCGTACCCTTGGGCTTTGTGTTCCGTAGCCGTGCCAAGGAAGAGAAGGCCCCCACCGACAAGGTGACGGCGGACCTCTCCAAGCAGCCCCGCAGCCCCGAGGCCCCGAAGGGCCGCCCCACGCCCAAGCGCAGTGAGGCCCAGTCCCAGCGCCGCCGTGCCTCCACGGCGCCGGCCGACCGCAAGGAGGCCATGAAGCGCCAGCGGGAAGCCCGCCGCGCCGACCTGGCCAAGCAGCGCGAGGCCCTCGCGAGTGGTGACGAGCGGTATCTGCCCGTCCGCGACAAGGGGCCCGTGCGCCGCTTCGTCCGCGACTTCGTCGACTCCCGCTTCTGCATCGCCGAGTTCTTCCTGCCGCTCGCGGTGGTCATCCTCGTGCTGAGCATGGTCCGCGTGGGCCAGCTCCAGAACATCTCGCTGCTGCTCTGGCTCGGCGTGATCGTGATGATCATCATCGACTCGATCGGCCTGGTCTTCCGGCTCCGCAAGCAGCTCGCCGAGCGCTTCCCGGACGAGCCCAAGCGCGGCGCCGTCGCGTACGGCCTGATGCGCACGCTCCAGATGCGCCGCCTGCGCCTGCCCAAGCCTCAGGTCAAGCGCGGAGAGCGGCCCTGAGCACGGTCGGTTTCGAGGGAGGGGCGACCGCCTGGCTGAACGGCCTCAGCGGTCTGCGGAACATCGTGCGGCAGGAACTGGTCGCACGGCAGCTGGACGAGCAGATAGCCGGCCGCTTCCCGGTGGGACAGCGGCTGCGGATCCTCGACGTCGGGATGGGCCAGGGCACGCAGGCCCTGCGCCTCGCACGGGCCGGACACTCGGTGACCGGTCTGGAGTCCGACGCCGAGATGGTCGCCATGGCGCGGCAGACGCTCGCGACCGAGCCCGAGGGCATCCGTGAGCGGTTCCGCCTGATCGAGGGCGACGGCCGCGAGACGGGGGCGCACTTCCTGCCCGGCGCGTTCGACGTGGTGCTCTGCCACGGGGTGCTGATGTACGTGCAGGAGCCCGACGCCATGCTTGCCGGGCTCGCCCGGGTGCTGGCACCCGGCGGACTGCTCTCCCTGCTGGTGCGCAACGCCGACGCCCTGGCCATGCGCCCGGGGCTGGCCGGAGACTTTCCCGCCGCGCTGGCCGCCTTCGGCTCGGACTCCTACACCAACCGGCTGGGGCTGCCCGGACGGGCCGACCGGCTCGGCGCGCTGACCGCGACGCTGGCCGGGATCGCGGCGCCGCTGCACGCCTGGTACGGCGTGCGGGTCTTCACCGACGGGGCGGACAACGACGCGGACCTGCCGGCCCCCGAGGACCTGGACCGGCTGCTGGCCGCCGAGGACCGGGCCGGGCGGACCGAACCGTACAAGCGGGTCGCGGCGCTGCTGCACCTGTGCGGCGTACGCGGCTGAGCGGCTGAGAGCCGGCGCGGTGGGGTCGGGTGACCGTGCCGCGCGTCAGCCCGCGTCAGGAGCGGCACGCAGGTCAGGTCCGGGGGCCGTTTTCGCGTCCCCCCTTCTGTGACCACCGCAGAGACCACCGGCCCCATGACCGGTAAGCCCGCCCGGAGTTCGACCGGAACGTCCGACGACAAGCCCCCCGTGAAGCTTCCCGCCCGCCAGACCTGGCGGGCGCTGTACACCCACTTCCGCCCGCACCGCTGGACCGTCGCGCTCGGGGCGTCGTTCACGCTCGTCGGTACGGTCGGCGGGCTGGCCCAGCCGCTCGCGGCCAAGACACTGGTCGACCGGCTCGGCGAGGACGAGTCGATCACCGCGATCCTGCTGCTGCTCACCGGCCTGGTGGTCGTCGGCACCGCGATCGAGGCCGTCGGCGCGTACATCCTGGAACGCACCGCCGAGTCCGTGGTGCTGGCCGCCCGCCGCACCCTGATCGGGCGGCTGCTGCGGCTGCGGCTCCCGGAGGTGGAGCGCACCCAGCCAGGCGATCTGATGTCCCGGGTCACCTCGGACACCACCCTGCTGCGCGCCGTGACCACCCAGTCGATCGTCTCGGCGGCGACCGGCGGACTCGCCTTCGTCGCCACCATCGTGATGATGGGCGTGATGGACCCGGTGCTGCTCGGCGTCACCCTCGGGGTCATCGTGCTGATCGGCGGCTGCGTGGCCCTGGTGATGCCGAAGATCGCGCAGGCGACACGGCGTTCGCAGGAGGCGGTCGGAGAGATCTCGACCGTCCTGGAGCGGGCCTTCGGGGCCTTTCGCACACTGAAGGCCTCCGGCGCCGAGGAGCGCGAGACGGAGATCGTGGCGAAGGCGGCGCGGGAGGCGTGGCGGCACGGCATCCGGTCCGCGAAGTGGCAGTCGGTGGCGTGGTCGTCGGTGGGTCTCGCGGTGCAGGTGTCGTTCCTCGCGGTGCTCGGCATCGGCGGGGCGCGGGTCGCCTCGGGCGCGATCTCGGTGTCGACGCTGGTGGCGTTCCTGCTGTTCCTCTTCTATCTGATCGACCCGGTGTCCCGGCTGGTGGAGGCGGCCTCCCAGTACCAGGTGGGATCGGCGGCCATCGCGCGGATCGTGGAGGCGGAGCGGCTGGAGACGGAGGAGCTGGAGACGGAGGAGCTGGGGAAGGCGCCGACGGCCGCGGCCGTGGCCACCACCGGCCCGGCGTCCGTGGTCTTCGAGGACGTGACCTTCCGGTACCGCGACGAGCTCCCCTACGTCCATCACGGTGTCTCCTTCGCCGTGCCGGGCGCGGGCATGACCGCGTTCGTCGGCCCGTCGGGCGCCGGCAAGACGACCGTCTTCGGCCTGATCGAGCGCTTCTACGAGCCGACCGGCGGCCGCGTGTTCCTCGACGGACGGGATGTCCGGGACTGGCCGCTGACCCAGCTGCGCGCCGCGATCGGCTATGTCGAGCAGGACGCCCCGGTGCTGGCCGGAACGCTGCGGGAGAACCTGGTCTTCGCCGCGCCCGACGCGACCGAGGAGCAGATTCAGGACGTGCTCGTACGGGCCAGGCTGGACGCCCTCGTACGGCGGCTGCCCGACGGGCTGGAGACACTCGTCGGCCATCGCGGCTCCAAGCTGTCGGGCGGCGAGCGGCAGCGGGTGGCGATCGCGCGTGCGCTGCTGCGCCGGCCGCGGCTGCTTCTGCTCGACGAGGCGACCTCGCAGCTGGACGCGGTCAACGAGATGGCGCTGCGGGACGTGGTCACCGAGGTGTCCCGCGAGGTCACGGTGCTGGTGGTGGCCCACCGGCTGTCCACCGTGACGCTGGCGGACCGGATCGTGGTGATGGACGCGGGCAGGGTGCGGGCGGTGGGCACGCACGCGGAGCTCGTGGCGGGCGATCCGCTCTACGGCGAACTGGCGGCGACGCAGTTCCTGGCGTCGGCCCCGGGGGCCCCCTGATCGGCGGCGCACAGCGAGCTGCCCCGCAGCGGCAAAAGGGATACTCCGGACATGGATGCCTCCCCTCGCCGCCCCGGCCCCGCGCGCCGGCTGATGCTCCTGCTGACCGTCGTCGTGTGTGCGGCGGCGGCCGGCGGCTGCATGGCCATGTCCTCCTCGCAGCCGGAGAGCACCACGCGCGCGATGGCCCAACGCGACGGGGAGGACCTGCAGAGCGACTACCAGTCGGTGATCAGGGATTCACTGCCGTCGGTCGTGCAGATCCAGGCGGGCGACAGCCTGGGGTCCGGCGTCGTCTACGACACCAAGGGCCATGTGGTCACCAACGCCCATGTGGTGGGCGACGCGAAGTCGCTCCGCGTCACCATCGCGACGGGTGAGCAGACGCTGACGGCGAAGCTCGTCTCGTCCTATCCGCAGCAGGACCTGGCCGTGATCAAGCTGGATCCGGTGCCGGAGGGCCTGAAGCCGGCCACGTTCGGCGACTCGTCGAAGGTGGAGGTCGGGCACATCGTGCTGGCGATGGGCTCGCCGCTCGGTCTGTCGAGCAGTGTCACCCAGGGCATCGTCTCGGCGGTCGGCCGCACGGTCAGCGAGAGCGGTACGGGCGGGACCACCGGCGCGACGCTCGCCAACATGGTGCAGACGTCGGCGGCGATCAATCCGGGCAACAGCGGGGGCGCGCTGGTGAACCTGGACAGCGAGGTGATCGGGATCCCGACGCTGGCGGCCGTGGACCCGCAGCAGGGCGAGGGTGCGGCCCCGGGCATCGGATTCGCGATCCCCGCCTCCATGGTGAAGACGGTCGCCGACCAGATCATCGCGAACGGCAAGGTGACCGACTCCGGCCGCGCGGCGCTGGGCATCACGGCCCGGACGGTGCTCGACGACAACTACGAGCCCTCGGGGGCGGCGGTGGTGGAGGTCGTGAAGGGGGGCCCGGCGGAGCAGGCGGGCCTGCGCGTCGGGGACATCATCACCAAGGTGGGTTCGACCGAGATCACGACGGTGACGTCCCTGGCGGAGGCGCTGGCCTCGATGAACCCGGGCGACAAGGTGGTGGTGGGGTACCTGCGGGACGGTGACTCCCGCACGGCACAGGTCACGCTGGGGGAGGTCTAGCGACACGGCCCGGGGCCCCGCACGGGCGCCCCCCGGAGTGCGGGAGGCGCCCTCGGCGGCCGGAGGGCCGCCGGCGGTCAGTCGTTCGCGTGGAGGCTCATCGGCCCGTAGATCTTGGTGGTGTCCTCCGAGAGCACCACCTGGTCCGCGCCGCCCTCCCGGAGTTCCTTCCAGTACTCACCGATCCACGACTCCGCGTCCCCCTGCGTCGTGAACTCCTCCGGCTGCACCGCCGGCTGGACCTCCGTTCCGTCGGACTTCTCGAACCGCCACGTCCACGCCATGTCCGCCTCCCAGGGCCCATCAGTGATCTCTATCCTGCCCGCAGCGTAGCCGGGCGCGCACGCCCCGCGGTGACACGGGAGGATCAGAGGCGTGGAACTGACTCTGCTCGGCACCGGCGCGCCCGCCGGACTCCCCCGGCCCGACTGCCCGTGCGCCGTGTGCGCCACCGCGCGCGGGGCTCGCGCGCGGGCCGCGACCGCGCTGCTCGTGGACGGGGCCCTGCTGCTCGACCTCACCCCGGGCGCCGCGCTCGCCGCCGCACGTGCGGGGCATTCGCTCGTCGGCGTACGGCAGGTGCTGCTCACGCACCCCCATGACGGGCCCGCGGTCGATCTGCCCGCCGGGCTGCCCACGGCCGGGCGGGTGCCCGACGGCCGGGAGCTGACGCTGATCAGCGGGCACCGGGTGCGCGCCGTGCCGATGGACCACCCCGGCACCGGGTACGAGGTGACCTCGCCGGAGGGCGAACGCCTGCTGTATCTGCCGCCGTCCGGCGGTCCCGCCGGACTCGCCGAGGGGCTCGCCGCGTACGAGATGGTCGTCGCGGATGTCATCGGACGCCCCGACGCGATCGCCCGGCTGCGCGCCTCCGGGGCGATCGGCGCGACGACCGACGTCATCGCGGTCCACATCGACCACGACGTGCCCGGTGGTCCCGAGCTGGACCGCCGGCTCGCCGCCGCCGGCGCCCGGACCGTGCCCGACGGGACGACGCTGATCGTCGGCGAGTACCACGCCGTGCCGGACCTGCCCCGCCGCACGCTGGTGACCGGCGGTGCGCGCTCGGGGAAGTCGGTCGAGGCCGAGCGCAGGCTGGAGACGTTCCCCGACGTGGTGTACGTGGCCACCGGCGGGACCCGCGAGGGGGACACCGAGTGGGCGTCGAGGGTCGCCCAGCACCGGGACCGCCGCCCGGGAGCCTGGCGTACGGCGGAGACCTGCGATCTGGCGCCCCTGCTGAGGGAGGAGGGTCCGCCGCTGCTGATCGACTGTCTGTCGCTCTGGCTGACCGATGCGATGGACCGGGTCGGCGCGTGGGACGACGAGACCTGGCGGGAGAGCGGCGAGCGGGCGCTGCGCGAACGGGTCACCGAACTCGTCGCCGCCGTACGGGAAACGCCCCGTACCGTCGTCGCGGTGACGAACGAGGTGGGCTCCGGTGTCGTCCCCGCCACCCCGGCCGGCCGCCGGTTCCGCGACGAACTGGGCCGACTCAACGCCGCCTTCGCCGCCGAGTGCGAGCATCTGCTGCTCGTCGTCGCAGGCCAGGCCCTGGTGCTCCGCAGCTGACACCCACGAGCGGGAGACCCGCCGGACCGGAACCGGCGGGGGCCCCGGCCCGCCGCCGACGCGGCGGCGGGTGTCTGTACTGTTCGGCGAATGAGCAGGCTGAATCTCGATGACTTCTCCGACCTGATCGAGCGACCCGACAGCGGCATGCGGCGCGAGGCCGAGGAACGCAGGGAGCGGCTGATCGTCCCGCCCGGCGCTCTGGGCCGGCTCGACGAGCTGGGTGAGTGGCTCTCCGCCGCGCAGGGCTCCGTCCCGGTCAAGGCCGTGGCGCAGCCGCGCGTGGTGCTGTTCGCGGGTGATCACGGGGTCGCCGAACTGGGCGTCTCCGGGCGGGAGTCCGGGTCCGCGCACCGGCTGGTGCGTGCCGTGCTGGACGGCGCGAGCCCGGTCGCGGTGCTGGCACGCGGGGCCGGGGTCCCGGTGCGGATCGTGGACGCGGGCCTGGACTGCGACCCGGAGCTGCTGCCCGAGGACGTCGTACGCCACCGGGTGCGGCGCGGCAGCGGGCGGATCGACGTCGAGGACGCGCTGACGGCCGAGGAGGCCGAGCAGGCCGTCCGGCTGGGCATGGCGATCGCCGACGAGGAGGCCGACTCCGGCACCGATCTGGTGGTGCTGGGCGATCTGAGCGTCGGCGGCACCACGCCCGCCGCGACGCTGATCGCCGCGCTGTGCGGCACGGACGCCTCCGTGGTCACCGGCCGGGGCGGTGCGGGGATCGACGATCTGGCCTGGATGCGCAAGTGTGCGGCGGTCCGTGACGCGCTGCGGCGCGCCCGGCCGGTGCTCGGCGACCAGTTGGAGCTGCTGGCGGCGGTGGGCGGTGCGGATCTGGCCGCGACCACCGGGTTCCTGCTGCAGAGCGCGGTGCGCCGGATGCCGGTGATCCTGGACGGTGTGGTGTCGGCGGCCTGTGCGCTGGTGGGCCAGCGTGCGGCGTTCCGCGCGCCGGACTGGTGGCTCGCCGGCCAGGTGAGCGGCGAGCCGGCGCAGAGCAAGGCGCTGGACCGGATGGCTCTCAACCCGCTGCTCGACCAGGGCGTCACTGTGGGGGAAGGAACCGGGGCACTGCTCGCACTCCCCCTCGTCCGGGCCGCTGCCGCCCTCGCGGCCGAACTGCCGGAGCGTACGGAGCCGGTGGGGAGCGACACGGACTGATGCGTCGGTACGGCCGTCCCCGACCGGGCGGCCGTACCTCGCCCACCATGACCCGCGATGCCCCATATCATCGCGTTTCATGGGAGAGGTCCGTTTGTCCAGCGAAGAGGCGAACCGCGGCACGAGCCGGGGCGCCGACCGCTCCCGGCGGAGCGCGGCGTTCGCGGTCTGGTACCTGAGGGCGGTGACCTTCGTCAATGTGCTGAGCGCGGTCTGGGTCTCGCTCGGGCAGGACGTCCGCCGGCACAACGTCGACGACTACTTCACGCCCTATCTGCTGACCGCGGGCTTCGCGTCCGGCGCGTTCGCGCTGTTCCTGGCGGTCACCATGCGGCGCCGCAAGCGGGCCGCGTGGATTCTCAACCTCGCCCTGGCGGGCTCCTTCCTGCTGCTCCTCGCCCTGGCCGTCGCCGTCGACGCGGGTATCCGGGAGCATGCGCAGAACTGGGTCTCGCTCGCTCTCACCGCCGGCTTCGTCCTCGCGCTGCTGCTCGGCCGCGGGGAGTTCTACGCGAAGGGCGACCGCACCAACCCCCGTCTCGCCGCGGCCGTCGCGGCCGGCGGGCTCCTCGTCACCTCACTGCTGGCCGCCGCCCTCGTCACCGTCACCAATACGGCGGGCGGCGGATCCACCTTCCTGGAGCGCTGGCGCTACGGCACCATGCGGCTCGTCTCCCTGGCCGCCGACGACGCGCGTTTCCCGGAGATCGCCACGCCCGGCTGGGTCGATGTCACCGTCAACGTGCTGTCCACGCTGCTGCTCCTCGCCGTGCTGTACGCGGCGTTCCGCTCCCGCCGGGCCGTCGACCCGCTGACCGGCGAGGACGAGGAACGGCTGCGCGCGCTGCTGGAGCGCCAGGGCGACCGGGACTCACTGGGCTATTTCTCCCTGCGCCGCGAGAAGAGCGTGGTCTGGTCCCCCACCGGGAAGGCCGCCGTCGCCTACCGGGTCGTCGGCGGGGTCTCCCTCGCGTCCGGCGACCCGATCGGGGATCCGGAGGCCTGGCCGGGCGCGATCGCCCCCTGGCTCGCCGAGGCACGCGAACACGGCTGGATCCCGGCCGTGATGGGCGCGAGCGAGGAGGCGGGGACCATCTATGCCCGGCACGGCCTGGACGCCCTGGAGCTCGGCGACGAGGCGATCGTGGAGACTTCCGACTTCACCCTCGACGGCCGCGCGATGCGGACGGTGCGCCAGGCGTACCACCGGGTCGGGCGCGCCGGGTACTCCGTGCGCATCCGCCGCCACGAGGAGATCCCCGCCGAGGAGATGGACACCCTGCTCGCCCGCGCCGACGACTGGCGCGACGGCGCCACCGAACGCGGCTTCTCGATGGCGCTCGGACGGCTCGGCGACCCGGGCGACGGCCGGTGCGTGATGCTCGAATGCACCGACGGCCAGGGCGAGTTGCGCGCGGTCCTCAGCTTTGTGCCGTGGGGCCCGAAGGGGCTCTCCCTCGATCTGATGCGGCGCGACCGGGACTGCGAGAACGGCCTGATGGAGTTCATGGTCATCGAACTCCTCCGGAGCGCCGGTGACATCGGGATCGCCCAGGTCTCGCTGAACTTCGCGATGTTCCGGTCCGTCTTCGAGCGCGGCGCGAAGCTCGGCGCGGGACCCGTACTGCGGCTGTGGCGCTCGCTGCTGAGCTTCTTCTCCCGCTGGTGGCAGATCGAGTCCCTGTACCGGGCGAACGCCAAGTACCGGCCCATCTGGGAACCGCGCTTCCTGCTCTTCGAGAAGAGCGCCGACCTCCTGCGCATCGGCATCGCCGCGGCTCGCGCCGAGGGCTTCCTGGAGGCACCCGGACTGCCCCGGTGGATGCACCGCAGCCATCTCGGAACCGGGCGCCGATGACGGTCCGGGCGTTCGCCCGCCGGGAGTGGGGGTTGCTGTACGCGACGGTCCGGGAGGCGCTCGTCACCCGTAAGTGGCGGGCGGTTCCCCTGACCCTCGGGGCGGTGTGCCTCACGGCGGTCCTCCAGCTGGTGCAGCAGCAGTCTTGGGGCTACGGCCCGGTCCGCACGATCGGTTTCGTCCGGGCGGAGGACCCTGTGTGGGTGGCGCTGCTGCGCACCCCCCTGTCGCTGTTCGTGCCCGCGCTGGACCTTCCGGTGTGGGGTGCGCTCGGCCAGATCCTGCTGGTCTTCGGGGTCGCGGAGATCTGTCTGGGCCGGTGGCGGACGCTGGTCGTCGCGTACGTCTCCACGCTGGCCGGTACGACATACGCGCGCATCGGCATCGCACTCGGTCCCGACCACCTCGGCGGCGCCATCGGGCTGCCCGCCTCCGACGCCCAGGTCGTCGACACCGGCCCCTCGGCCGCCGTCGTCGGTCTCGCGGTCGTCGTCTGCGTGCGCTTCCAGGCCTGGTTCACGGCCGCCCTGGTGGTGCTCGCGATGATCGCCGAGGTGCTGGTCAAGAACAATCTCGCGGGCAAGGAGCATCTGGCCGCGATCGCCGCCGTCCTGGTGCTGTGCGCCGTCTCTGCGCTGCGCCGGCGCCGGGCCCGTCAGCGCTCGGTGATGGCGGGCCGGTCGGGAGCGCCCCCGATGAGGTCCTGCATCTTCCGGCGGGGCCGGTCCCAGCGGCGGTCGTGGCGGTAGGAGCGCAGTGTGGCCTTCGCCCGCGCCTTGGGCCGCTTCCGGTAGAAGCGGCGGGCCCACGGCGAGTTGGGTCTCGCCAGGCGGATCGCGCCGAAGATGGCCACGAACGGCACCAGGACGCTGAGGACGGCCATCCGCGCCTTGCCCTTGAACAGCGTGATGAGGACCAGCAGGAAGTTGATCACCAGGGTGGTGATCAACGACAGGCGGTCCTGGCGTTCGTCGGCGCTCATGTCGTTGACGCCGAGCGGTGAGAAGCCGCTGAGGATCAGCACGGCCAGGGACGCGACGAGGACGACCACCTCCACGCTCTGGCGTCCCTGCTCGCTCCAGTAGACGTCGTCGAGATGGAGGATCAGCGCGAACTCGTCGAGCACCAGCCCCGCGCCCATGCCGAAGACGACGGCCCAGATGTAGGCGCCCGCGCCGTACCGACTGCTGCCGACGGCGCCGAAGCCGCCGATCACCATGAGGATGACGCCGGGCACCACATGGTGGATGTGCATGCCGCCCGGCCGGACGTTGCGGAACGGCCCCTTCCCCGCCCGGATCATCCGCGTGATCACCCGGGTGATCAGAAAGGTCAGGATGAAGGAGGCCAGGGCGAGGAACATGGGCAGCTTCCCCGGCTCGACGATGTTGCGGTAAAACCAGTGACCCATGCCACCCGCTCCCGATTTGTGAGATATGCGCAATTTACCGTCTGTCGGGCCGGGCTACCCTTCGCCGGTGAACGATCTGGCCGGCCCGCGCTTCGCCCTCGGCACCCTGACCGTGTTCCCGGTGCGCGTCACGCGCTGGGACCGGGAGGCCGCCCGCGCCGGGATGCTCTGGGCCCCGGGGGCGGGCCTCGCCGTGGGCCTGCTCGCCGCCGCGGCCGGCGGACTGCTGTCCCTGCTCGGCTCCGGGCCGCTGCTCGCGGCGGTGGCCACGGTCGCCGTCCCCGCGGTCCTCACCCGCGGACTGCATCTGGACGGGCTGGCCGACACCGCCGACGGCCTCGGCAGCGGCAAGCCCGCCGACGACGCGCTGCGCATCATGAAGCAGTCCGACATCGGGCCGTTCGGGGTCATCACCCTGCTGCTCGTCCTGCTCGCGCAGGTCGCCGCCGTGTCCGCGCTGTACGGCGAGGGCTGGGCGTACGGCGCGCTCGGCGCTGCCGTGTCCGCCGTCACCGCCCGTCTCGCCCTCACCCTCGCCGCGCGCACCGGCGTCCCGGCGGCCCGCCCCGAGGGCCTGGGCGCGGCGGTCGCCGGGGTGGTGCCCGTACGCGGCGCCCTGGCCCTGGCGGCCGCGGTCACCGCGGTGTGCGCGGCGGCGGGTGCGGTGTTCGGTGTGACGGGAGTACTGCACCACGCGCTCGGGGTCCTGGCCGGCCTCGCGGGCGCCGAGCTGCTGCTGCGTCACTGCGTGCGCCGGTTCGGCGGGGTGACGGGTGATGTGTTCGGGGCGCTCGCGGAGACGGCGGCGACGGTGTCGCTGGTCGTGCTGGTGCTCGGCTGACGCAGCCGGGCAGCCGGCACAGCAGCCTCAGCAGGCGGGGGCCGGGCACCACGGCCTCAGCAGGCGCGGCGCCAGACACCCAGTTCGTACTTCTTCAGCATCGAGCTGAGCCTCAGCCGGCGGGCGTCCGGGCAGAAGTCACGGGTCGGCAGTTCGTACTCCACGTGGAAGACCGCCTTGCCCGCCCGTACGAACGGTGTCAGCAGGTCGCACTCGTCGTGCTCCGCGCACTGCTCGTTGACCGCGAAGTCGAAGTCCCCCACCAGCTCGGGAATCTGGTCGAGGTCGTTCTTCAGGCCGACGGCGAGTCCGCGGTCGTGGGCGAGACGGGCGATCAGACGGTTGTAGCGCAGCTGGTCGGCGGCGGTGAGGGGAAAGCCGGTGGCGTTGGCGTAGGCGTCCATGTTGTCGGGCTCGACCGCGTCGAAGCCCTTTTTCCGGCACATGTCCATGCGTTCGGCCATCAGGGGTCCGAGGACGTCCGTACGGCGGATGTCGAGCCAGCGCTCGCCCTCCCAGCCGTTGCCGCGGCCGAGTACGGACTTCGGGAATCTGCCCGCGTCGGGACGGAAGTCCTCCCAGGCGCCGGTCGAGAGGTAGCAGATGACCTTACGGCCGCGCCGGTGCAGGTCGGCGACCGCGGAGGCGGGGTGGTCGAAGCCGTCGATGTCGTACACCGGCACGTCCACGGCCGGGTCGAGCCGTCCACTGAGCTGCCACTGCCAGGCAAGGCCCGGCTCAGGCCGCCAGTGCCCGCCGGAGGGCCGGCCGTCCGGGTTCTCCGGGGCGTCCGGGGTGCTGGTGCAGCCGGCCAGGACGAGCAGCAGCATCACCAGAAGCAGGGCGGTACGTCTCACCGGGCCGGCTCCAGCGCGTACGGGAGGGTGCCCCAGGGGTGGGCGCCCGTGCCGGGGACGACGCAGTGCACCGCCGCGCTCGCGCGGGCGCCGGGCGGCGCGCCGTACACCAGATGGCAGAAGCGATCGGGCGGATGGCCCTCCGTCCAGGCCGGGACGTCGAGGGCGCGGTAGGAATCCCACGGGCCCTCGAAGGTGACGAGGAGATCGGCGAGATCGGCGTAGCCCGGGTCGGGGTGCACGCCGTGGTTGAGGACGAGGGAGGCCGAGCCGGCCGCGCGGGCGGCGACGGCCAGGCGCCGGTAGTGGGGCAGCGCCCCCGGGTCCGCGGACACCTGGTCGAGGAACGCGCCGTCGGTGCCGTACCAGTCGCGGTGGCGCAACAGGTCCCGGACGACCTCGGCGTGCGGGCGTCGGGCGTAGTCGGTGTCGGCGTAGCCGAGGACCCGCACGCCGGCCTCCCGCAGCCGCAGCGCGGCGGCGGCGAACGCCGCGTCGGGCGCCTCGCCGGGCCCGGACGCCGGGTTGAGCACCACGCCGTGCAGCCGCGGTGCTGCCGCGACCAACGCGTCCCAGGCGCCGGGCTGTTCGGCGGGATGCTCGTAGTACGGCACCAGCAGCGTTTTCACGACACCTCGTCCCTCATACGCGATGGGCGGTGGCCCGCCCCAGCAGAACACAGACGAGCCCGGCGAGGAGCGCCGCCGTGCCACCCGCGACGGCGAGGCCCACGACCTGCGGGCTGCCGAGGCCGGCGAGGAGCGCGACCGTCTGGGCAGCCGCGGCCGCGCAGCACACCGCGGCCGCCGCGACGACGGCCCCGAAGGACTGCATCAGCAGCCCCGTCCACAGCACGGTGCCGATGAGCAGCAGGGTGCTGAGGCGGGCTCCGGACAGCGCCGGCGCGTCGGGCCACAGCAGGGTCACCACGAGCGCGAGGACGAACAGCACGGCCAGGAACGCGGCGAGGCACTCGGCGAGGACGGCCGCGGCGCGGCGCCGGAAGGCGTGCGCCGTGGTGCTGGCGCGCAGTCCGGCGACGGCCCGTCCGCGGAAGCGGTGCAGAAGCCATTCGGCGGGCCCCATGCTGAGGGTCAGCGCGACGGCTGAGGGTGCGGCGACGACGGCGCCGGGGCCCTCGGCGAGGACGTCCCCGAGCGCGGTGTAGAGGACGAGCACGCCGGTACCGAGCCCGAAGAGTCCGTACGGTACGGACGCGCCGAGGCGCGGTCCGACGGGACGCGCGGGCCGCTCCACGGGCCGTCGCACGGGCGCCGGCAGGGCGGCACCGGCGCCGGGCATCACGAGGACGTCGGCACCGGGTCCGGTGTTCCCGGCCACCGGCCCGGCCGGACGCGCGCCGGTGCGGGCGAACGGCGGCCGCCACCAGGGCACCCCGTCGCCACGGCGGGACTCCGGTCGCGGGCGTCGCGGCCGCAGCAGGGCGGCCCACACGCGCGGGCCGCTCCCACCAGGAACCGGTGTCCGCGGTGTGCGGGCCAGGGCGACGGCCGCCAGAGCGACCGCCGCGGCCAGCGAGCACAGCAGCAGCGCCGTGCGCAGCGCGACCGGCAGATCGGAACGCATCGCCCAGACCGCGCCCGCCGTCATCGGCAACAGCGCGCACAGCAGGGCCCGTTCACGGCCGAGGACCAGCAGCACCGTCGCCGCCGACAGATACAGCGCCTGGGCGGCGGCGAAGGCGGCCGCCTGCCACTGGCCCGGCGACGCCGTCGCCACCGCCGCGCCCAGCAGCGCGCCTGCCGGGGCACCGAGCATCAGGGACCGTGCGGCCGCGCCCCGGTCCCCGAGACCGAGCCAGGAATAGGCCCGGTGCGAGAGCGCCTGGTTCCACACCCAGCCGGTCAGCGCACCGGCCAGCAGCGGCGCCAGGCTCGCTCCCCGCAGCAGCGGTGCGCCCAGGACGTACGCGAGGCCCGGCAGCGCGAAGACCAGTCCGCGCAGCAGACAGCCGAGCAGGCCCGCGTGCCACACGCCGGCCGCTTCCCGAGGTGGTTCGGGGAAGCTGCGCGGCACCCGGTCGTAGAGCTCCTCGGCGATCGCGAAGGAGTCCGGACGGCCGTAGGTGAGGCGGATGTGGTCGTCCGTCATGCCGTCGGACTCGAGGACGGCGGCGATCTCGTCGGGGTGCACCGCCCCGGCGATGACCTCCTCGAACCGTTCGGCCAGGTCGTCGAGCGGGTCCGCCGCGTGCGAACCGTTCCTGCGGGGCAGCAGGAGCGGAAGCGTGTCGGTGTGCTGTCCGGGCCCCTGCCACAGCGGCCCGCTCATCCGAGGGCCCGCCGGGCGCCGACCAGGTCGCGGGTGCCGGGCTGTTCGGCCGCTCCGGCCAGTTCGCGGTAGATGCGTCGGAAGCCGTCCACCGAGCGGCGCAGGGTGAACCGGTCGACGACCCGCTGCCGTGCCTGCCGTCCCAGCTCGGCGCGCCGTTCCGCGTCGCGCAGCAGCCCGAGCGTCGCGTTCGCCATCACCGCGGGCTCGCGCGGCGGTACGACGATCCCGGTGTCCCCGACGGCCTCCCGCACCCCGCCGACATCCGTCGACACCGTGGCGCGCCCGCACGACATCGCCTCGATGAGCGAGAAGGGGAACCCTTCGCTGATGCTGGAGAGCAGGACGACGCTGCCGGCCGCGTACGCGCGTGCCACATCGGTGACCCGGCCCTCCCAGGAGATGCCGTCCACGACGCCCAGTTCGGCGGCGAGCTTCTCCAGCCGGGTGCGGTACGCCTCACCGCCCGCGGGCACTCCGCCGAACAACCGCAGCCGCACGTCCGGGAGTTCGGCGCGCACCATGGCGTAGGCCCGGATGAGCGTCTCCAGGTCCTTGATGGGGTCGATCCGCCCGGCCCAGGAGATGGTGGGCACATCGGGCTCGGGGCCGCCCTGGGGAAAGGCGTGCGGGTCGACGCCGTTGTAGACGGTGCGGATGCGGTCCGCGGGCGCTCCGCCCCGCTCCTCCCACCGCCGGTTGTACTGGTTGCACGGGGTGATCAGGTCCGCCCGCCGGTACCCGAGGGTGTTGAGCTCCCGGTAGAAGCCGAGCATCAGGGCCTTCACGGGGGCGTGCTGGGCCTGGACCCGGTAGCCGAGGTAGCGCTCGCGCAGATAGATGCCGTGCTCGGTGAGCAGGAAGGGCACCCCGTCGTACAGCTGGGCGGCCAGGGCCGGCAGGGTGGCCAGCCCCGCGCTGACCGCGTGGGCGACCGAGTCGCCGGGTATCCGGACCGACAGCGGCCGCAGCGCGTGTTCCAGCAGGTCGGTGGCGGTCAGCGCGTCGTGCACGCTCGGCCGCGAGGCGGATATCTCCAGATGCGGCATGGTCCAGATCCACATCAGCGAGCGCAGGGCGGACTCCGAACGCAGTGCGGCCGAGAGCCGGCCCGCCCGGGCGTACGCGGTCAGCTCGTCGAGACTCTCGCCGAAGTCGCAGCCCGCGGAGGGGTCGAGCACCGAGAGCAGAAAGCGTTCGTGGACGTCGGTGAAGCGGCGGCGGTCGCGGCCGATGAGCCGCCGTCCGCCGGGCAGCGGCCCCCACAGCGGGAAGGCCGCGTGCCGGTAGACATTGGGCGGCAGTTCCCAGGTGACCGGCTCACGGCCGGTGCCGGTGAGGGCGACGACCCGGAAGTCCACCTCGGGCATGCCGCGCACGAGCTGGTCGCACCAGGTGGACACACCCCCGTGAACGTGCGGATAGGTGCCTTCGGTGAGCATGGTGACATGTCGGCCGCGGCTCGGCATGCGTGTGTCCCCCCAGTACTGCGGTCGTTCGGATGTGGCCGTGGTCCTGCGTCGGGCGGCCGCCGGTCGGTCCGGGCGGCCGCCCGTGGGTGATGGCTCGCGGATCAGGCGGTCGGCAGCTTCAGGGTGACGGCCGACTGGAGCAGCTCGGGCGCGGTCCAGGCGGAGCGCGTCCCCGCGTAGGCGGCGCCGAACACTCCTGTCCCCAGCACGAGTTGCTTGCGCGTGCCCTCGGGCGCGGTGATCGGCGCGGTCACTCCGGACGGCGCCTTGACGGTGACGGTGTCGCCGATGCGGTACGCGGTGACCTTGCCGTCGGCGACCGCCTTGTCCCAGGCGGCCCGGCGCTGGAGCTCGACGCCGACGTCACGCTGACGCGGGTTCACCAGCGGGGCGTTGTCCGCGTACAGGGCGCGGTAGTCGGCGAGGATCTTGTCGATGACCGGGTAGAGCAGGCGCTCCTCGGCCAGGTTCGACTGGTGCACGTAGTGCGGCCGCGGATCGCCGGCGACGACATGGCCGAGTGCGATGCGTGCCTCCTGCGGCACGATGTAGTCCGCGTAGCCGGTGGCCGTGTCGAGCGGCTCGGCCAGGCAGGTGGACGCGGGGTTGGTCTCGCAGACCCCGCTGCCGCCGTCGGCCTGTGATGCGTAGATCCAGTTGTACTCGTCGGCCATCTCGGCGGCCGTGCCGACGTTGTAGTACACGTTCATCGGGTGGCGCGGCACGGTGAGTGCGGATCCGACCGAACGCTGTGACGGCTCACGGGAGTTGTCGCTCGCGATCCACTTGACGCCGTTGTCGGCGAGCGCCCCGGCGAGGTTGGGGTTGTCCTGAGCCTGCTGCGGCAGGGTCTTCAGCCCGGAGTGCTCGCCCGTGACCAGCTCGGTGCGGTCGTAGGAGATGCCCTTGCGGGTGGCCCAGGTGTTGTTGTCGCGGATCTGCGCGGAGATCTCGGCGCGGCTCGTCCAGCGGATCGTGCCGGCGGCGTCCTTGGAGCACTGCCAGGGCACCACCGAGACGTCCTGCACGCAGCCGAGGAAGGGGTGCGTGTAGGTGTGGTTGATCCAGCGGTACTGGGCCCGGTCGGCGAGCAGTTGGGCGGTGAGCGCGTCGGTGCCGCCGTTCTCCGCCTTCCACTCCTCGCCCGCGCCGGCGTTGTAGACCATGTCGAGGGTGAAGCCGCTGGAGCGCTGCCACTGGGCGGCGTACTGCGCGTCGGCGGCGGTCATCCGGATGTCCGGGGTCTGCTCGCCCGCGCCGGTGCAGTCGATGTCGCCGGGGGTGCAGTTGCGCGCGGAGTCCCAGCGCGCGTCGGGCGCGAAGACGTCGTCGACGTGGACGGAGAAGTAACTGCGGCTCTGTCCGAGGTGGATGCCCTGGGTGAGCCAGTCGACCATGCCGCGGGCGAGAGCGCGGTACTGCTTCTGGTAGCGGTTGTAGGCGAAGGTCACCACCAGTTCGCGCCGGCCGTCGTGGGCGTACTCGCCGAGCAGGCTGCCGCGTGCGCCGCCGTCGCCGACAGCGGTGTCGAGATAGCTGGTGTAGCCCGCCCGCGGCTTGCCGGCCGCGCCGTAACTCTCCGGCACGAGCGGGGAGTTGTCCTCGAACGTGAGCGGTCCGTCGAGGTAGCCGAACGGTCCGGTGGAGCGTCCGGCCGCGGTCACCGAGGTCTGCACGCCGTCCAGGACGCCGACCCACCCGCCGTTGTCGGTGTACTCCAGACCCACCCCCGGGTGTGACCAGGTGTAGGCGTCGATCT
The DNA here is from genome assembly GCF_032229325.1 of Streptomyces sp. AM8-1-1. Classification (NCBI taxonomy): domain Bacteria; kingdom Bacillati; phylum Actinomycetota; class Actinomycetes; order Kitasatosporales; family Streptomycetaceae; genus Streptomyces; species Streptomyces sp. AM8-1-1. The sequence goes on along the minus strand of NZ_CP135086.1, from coordinate 6,040,970 downwards.
GGCGGATGCCGAAGGCCGTCTCGTACGCGAAGAGCGCGGCGTTCTCGGCGGCTCCGGCGGTGGTGGTGGCCCCGAACGGGTCCTCGTCGGGGACGACGACGCCCTGGAACTTGGCGCGCGGCCTGCCACTGACGGTGTCACTGAGGAACGCGGCGTTGACGGTGGGCCGGTTCGGGTCGTCCAGGCGCAGCGTGCGGTAGGGCACGCCGGTCTCCTCGAGCTCCGAGACGATGGCCTCGACCGCGCCGCCCCCGTCGTCCACGACGAGCACCGTCAGATCGATCCGCGGCACCGGTGCGGCGACGGCCCCCGCCGCCGGAAGTGCCGTCACCAGCAGGCCGGCCGTGAGCAGCGCCGCGGCGGCTCTGCTTGCGCGCAGTCCAGTAGTGGCCATGTTTCTCCCCCCTCGCACGGTCGTCCGCCCATCCGAAATATGCGGAGAACCTGTGGAGATGATGCAAAGGAACCCCGCGCTCCCTTGCCTGAATGCAGCGAGTGTGACTGAGGTCTCGAAGCCTCGGGCCCAAACGTGAAACAGACGCCACGGATGAGTGAACTACTGCCGCCGTGAGCGATACATGTGACCGCGCGTAGGCTCTTGTCGGGCTGGGATGTCGACCCGTCCCTCTCTACGGCCGCTACGGCTCTGGATCTCAACGGAAGCGAGAAATCACCACCGTGACTGCTCTCACTCTCAGCACTGCCGGCGCTGCGACGCTGCGCGCCGACGCGCTCGTCGTCGGTGTCGCGAAGGGCGCCAAGGGCCCGGTCGTCGCGCCGGGCGCCGAGGCCGTGGACAAGGCGTTCGACGGAAAGCTCGCCGCCGTCCTGGAGACCCTCGGCGCCACCGGTGCCGAGGGCGAGGTGACCAAGCTCCCCGCGCCGTCCGGCCTCAAGACGCCGGTCGTCCTCGCGGTCGGGCTCGGCTCCGTCCCGGAGAAGGACGGGTCGTTCTCCGCCGAGTCGCTGCGCCGCGCGGCGGGTACCGCCGCCCGCGCCCTGTCCGGCTCGAAGAAGGCCGCCTTCGCCCTGCCCGTCGAGGCGTCGGAGGACGCCGAGGCCGTCGCCGAGGGCGCCCTGCTCGGCGCCTACGCCTTCACCGCCTACCAGGGTGGCGACAGCGACGCCAAGGACGGCAGGAGCGGCGTGAAGCAGCCGCTCGCCGAGATCGCCCTGCTCGGCGCCAAGCCGCGCGACAAGGCGTTCAAGGCCGCGGCCGAGCGTGCCATCGCGCTCACCGAGGAGATCAACCGCGCCCGCGACCTGGTCAACACCCCGCCGAACGACCTCACCCCCGAGGCCTTCGCCGCCGTCGCCACGGCGGCCGGCAAGGAGAACGGCGTCAAGGTCCAGGTCCTCGACGAGAAGGCGCTCGTCAAGGGCGGCTTCGGCGGCATCCTCGGCGTCGGCCAGGGTTCGCAGAACCCGCCCCGCCTGGTGAAGCTCTCCTACACCCACTCCAAGGCGGCCAAGACGCTCGCCCTGGTCGGCAAGGGCATCACCTACGACTCGGGCGGCATCTCGCTCAAGCCGGCCGGCCACAACGAGACGATGAAGTGCGACATGAGCGGCGCCGCCGCGGTGTTCGCCGCCGTCGTCACGGCCGCCCGTCTGAAGCTCGCCGTCAACGTCACGGCCTACCTCGCCCTCGCGGAGAACATGCCGTCGGGCTCGGCCACCCGTCCCGGTGACGTGCTGCGCATGTACAGCGGCAAGACGGTCGAGGTGCTCAACACCGACGCCGAGGGCCGTCTGGTGCTCGCCGACGCGCTGTGGAAGGCCTCTGAGGAGAAGCCGGACGCCATCGTGGACGTCGCGACGCTGACCGGCGCGATGGTGCTCGCCCTCGGCAACCGCACCTTCGGGATCATGTCCAACGACGACGCCTTCCGTACCTCGATCCACGAGATCGCGGAGGAGGTCGGCGAGCAGTCCTGGCCGATGCCGATGCCCGCCGAGCTGCGCAAGGGCATGGACTCCCCGACCGCCGACATCGCCAACATGGGCGAGCGGATGGGCGGCGGCCTGGTCGCCGGTCTGTTCCTGAAGGAGTTCGTCGGCGAGGGCATCACCTGGGCCCACCTCGACATCGCGGGCCCCGCCTTCCACGAGGGCGCGCCGTTCGGCTACACCCCGAAGGGCGGCACGGGCTCCTCGGTCCGCACCCTGGTGAAGCTGGCGGAGCGGGTCGCCGCCGGTGACCTCGGCTGACGTGACCTGACACGACGGACGCCGGCGGGGCTCCCCGGAGCTCCACCGGCGTCCGCGGCTGTGTGCCCGGCGAGGGCCCGCCGGTGTGCCCCCCGTAACACGGCCCCGGGTCCCGCCTTGCGGCAACAAGTGCGAAGATGGGTTCTCGGCAGGACAGGGCCCCCACCACAGGGCCGAAGAATCAAGCGGCCGCACACCAGCCGACCGGCCGGTCGTCCCCGGGAAGGGGAGACCCGGCGACCGGCACACATGCATGGAGGACGTGACGTGGCGAACGACGCCAGCACCGTTTTCGACCTAGTGATCCTCGGCGGTGGCAGTGGCGGTTACGCCGCGGCCCTGCGTGGGGCTCAGCTGGGCCTGGACGTCGCCCTGATCGAGAAGGACAAGCTCGGCGGCACCTGCCTGCACCGTGGCTGCATCCCCACCAAGGCTCTGCTGCACGCCGGTGAGATCGCCGACCAGGCTCGCGAGAGCGAGCAGTTCGGCGTCAAGGCCACCTTCGAGGGCATCGACGTCCCGGCTGTGCACAAGTACAAGGACGACGTGGTCAGCGGACTCTACAAGGGTCTGCAGGGGCTCATCGCCTCCCGCAAGGTCACCTACATCGAGGGTGAGGGCAAGCTGTCCTCCCCCACCTCCGTCGACGTCAACGGCCAGCGTGTCCAGGGCCGCCACATCCTCCTCGCGACCGGCTCCGTGCCGAAGTCGCTGCCGGGTCTGGAGATCGACGGCAACCGCATCATCTCCTCCGACCACGCGCTGGTCCTGGACCGGGTCCCCCAGTCCGCGATCGTGCTCGGCGGCGGCGTCATCGGCGTGGAGTTCGCCTCCGCGTGGAAGTCCTTCGGCTCCGACGTCACCGTCATCGAGGGCCTCAAGCACCTCGTTCCGGTCGAGGACGAGAACAGCTCCAAGCTTCTTGAGCGCGCGTTCCGCAAGCGCGGCATCAAGTTCAACCTGGGCACCTTCTTCGAGAAGGCCGAGTACACCCAGGACGGCGTCCGCGTGACACTCGCGGACGGCAAGACGTTCGACGCCGAGGTGCTGCTGGTCGCGGTCGGCCGCGGCCCGGTCTCCGCCGGTCTCGGGTACGAGGAGCAGGGCGTCGCGATGGACCGCGGCTTCGTCCTCGTCGACGAGTACATGCAGACGAACGTCCCGACGATCTCCGCGGTCGGTGACCTGGTCCCGACCCTCCAGCTCGCGCACGTCGGCTTCGCCGAGGGCATCCTGGTAGCGGAGCGTCTGGCCGGTCTGAAGACCGTTCCGGTCGACTACGACGGTGTACCCCGGGTGACGTACTGCCACCCCGAGGTCGCGTCCGTCGGCATCACCGAGGCCAAGGCCAAGGAGATCTACGGTGCGGACAAGGTTGTCGCTCTGAAGTACAACCTCGCGGGCAACGGCAAGAGCAAGATCCTCAAGACCGCGGGCGAGATCAAGCTCGTCCAGGTCAAGGACGGTGCCGTGGTCGGCGTCCACATGGTCGGTGACCGTATGGGCGAGCAGGTCGGCGAGGCGCAGCTGATCTACAACTGGGAGGCTCTGCCGGCGGAGGTCGCTCAGCTCATCCACGCCCACCCGACGCAGAACGAGGCGATGGGCGAGGCGCACCTGGCGCTCGCGGGCAAGCCGCTGCACTCGCATGACTGAGCTGTCCGTGCTGCCTGAGCCGTCCGCGCAGTCCGCGGACACCGGGCGCGACGACCACTTCCGCACGTCCCCTCGCTCGGCGCTCCGCGCGGGCCGGGGATACCCCATCGTTAGGAGCAACTGAAACCATGTCGGTTTCCGTAACCCTTCCGGCGCTCGGTGAGAGCGTCACCGAGGGCACCGTCACCCGCTGGCTGAAGGCCGAGGGCGAGCGCGTCGAGGCCGACGAGCCGCTGCTCGAGGTGTCGACCGACAAGGTCGACACCGAGATCCCCGCCCCCGCGTCCGGCGTCCTGGCCTCCATCAAGGTCGCCGAGGACGAGACCGTCGAGGTCGGCGCCGAGCTCGCCGTCATCGACGACGGCTCCGGCGCCCCCGCCGCCGCCGAGGCCCCCGCGGCCGAGGAGAAGCAGGCCGAGGCCCCGGCTCCCGAGCCGGAGCAGCCCGCGCAGGCCGCCCCGTCCACCGAGACCTCCGCCCCCGCCCCGGCGCCGACCGCCGAGGCCTCGTCCGGCGGTGGCTCGGCCGAGGGCACCGACGTGGTCCTCCCGGCGCTCGGCGAGAGCGTCACCGAGGGCACCGTCACCCGCTGGCTCAAGGAGGTCGGCGATTCCGTCGAGGCCGACGAGCCGCTGCTCGAGGTCTCCACGGACAAGGTCGACACCGAGATCCCCGCCCCGGCCTCCGGCGTACTGCTGGAGATCACCGTCGCCGAGGACGAGACCGCCGAGGTCGGTGCCAAGCTCGCCGTCATCGGTGCTCCCGGTGCCGCCCCGCAGGCCGCCGCCCCGGCGCAGCCCGCCCCGGCCCAGGAGGCTCCGAAGCAGGAGGCTCCGAAGCAGGAGGCTCCCAAGCAGGAAGCCCCGAAGCAGGAGGCCGCGCCCGCACCGGCGGCCCCCGCCGCTCCGGCGCAGCCCGCCCCGGCTCCCGCCGCGCCCGCTCAGCCGGCTCCGGCCCAGGCCGCGCCCGCCCAGGCGGCTCCGGCTCCCGTCACCCCGGCTCCGGCTGCTCCGGCCGCCCCCGCCGCCGGTGCCGCGAGCGACGCCTACGTGACCCCGCTGGTCCGTAAGCTCGCCGCCGAGAACGGCGTCGACCTGTCCTCGGTCAAGGGCACCGGCGTCGGTGGCCGTATCCGCAAGCAGGACGTCATCGCCGCCGCGGAGGCCGCCAAGGCCGCCGCCCCGGCGCCGGCCACCGCCGCTCCGGCCGCCTCCCGGGCGCCGAAGCTGGAGACGTCCCCGCTGCGTGGTCAGACCGTCAAGATGACCCGCATGCGCAAGGTCATCGGCGACAACATGATGAAGGCGCTGCACGGCCAGGCCCAGCTGACCTCGGTCGTCGAGGTCGACATCACCAAGCTGATGAAGCTGCGCGCCCTGGCCAAGGACTCCTTCGCCGCCCGCGAGGGCGTCAAGCTGTCCCCGATGCCGTTCTTCGTCAAGGCCGCGGCCCAGGCGCTGAAGGCCCACCCGGTCGTCAACGCCCGGATCAACGAGGACGAAGGCACCATCACGTACTTCGACTCGGAGAACATCGGCATCGCCGTGGACTCCGAGAAGGGCCTGATGACCCCGGTCATCAAGAGTGCGGGAGACCTGAACCTCGCCGGTATCGCCAAGCGGACCGCGGAGCTCGCGGGCGCCGTGCGCGCCAGCAAGATCACCCCGGACGACCTGGCCGGTGCGACGTTCACCATCAGCAACACCGGCTCGCGCGGTGCGCTGTTCGACACGATCATCGTGCCGCCGAACCAGGTCGCCATCCTGGGCATCGGCGCCACCGTCAAGCGCCCGGTGGTCATCAACCACCCGGACCTCGGCGAGACGATCGCGATCCGCGACATGACCTACGTCGCGCTCTCCTACGACCACCGTCTGGTGGACGGCGCGGACGCCGCCCGCTACCTGACGACGGTCAAGGCGATCCTGGAGGCCGGCGAGTTCGAGGTCGAGCTCGGTCTCTGACGCGAGCCCGCGCAGGCCGCCACAGGTCGGCGCAGGTCAGCAGTGACGAACGGCGCCCCGCCCGGAGAGATCCGGGCGGGGCGCCGTCGCGTTGTCCGAAGGCGCGGTCGCGTCGTCCGAAGGCGCCGTCGCGTCGTCCGAAGGCGCCGTCGCGTCGTCCGGGGGCGCGGTCAGAGGGCGCCGCGCTTGACGGCGCTCACGAAGGACGCCCAGCGGGCGTGCGCGAAGACGAGGGCGGGGCCGTCGGGGTTCTTGCTGTCGCGGACGGGGGTGACGTGGGTGAAGCCGTCGGCGACCTCGACACATGCCCCGCCCTCCCCGTTGCTGTAGGACGACGTCCGCCATATGGCTGTGCTCAGATCGGGGCTCATGGTGTCGTGTAGTCCTTCGCCGCCGAAGCGATCAGGGAGAGGGACGCCTTCGGCGACAGCGCGGCGGCCCGGACGAGATCGTATGACTTCTGGAACTTGGTCACCAGCGCCGGTTCGTCGATGAGTTGGCCGCTGTGCGCACTCTCGGTGTAGACGACGGCCGGAGAGTCGGCGAAGGTCATCACGATGGCCGTGCCGTGCGTCAGCGGGGGCGGGCCGGCCGCGAAGGGCAGCACCTGCACCATCACCCGGTGATGGTCACGGGCCTGTTCGGCGAGCTGCTCCAGCTGTTCACGCATCACGGACGGCTCGTCCACCACCACATGCAGAGCGGCCTCGTGGACGATGGCCCAGAGCTCCGGACCCGACGGATCGTCCAGGCGGCGCGCCCGTTCCAGCCGTACGGTGACGTGCCGCTCCACCACGTCGTCTGCGGCGAAGGGCTGCGTGGCGCGGGTGATGCCGCGGGCGTACGCCTCGGTCTGGAGCAGACCCGGGATCAGCAGCGGAGCGTACTCACTGATCGTCAGGGCCTCCTTCTCCAGCTCCGCGGCATCGGCGAAGTACTCGGGGTGCTTCGACTCCTGCGCCAGCCGGCACAGCCGCTGAAGGTGCTCCCCCGACCCCAGCACCCCGTCCAGCAGTCGCGACATGTCCTGCTGCGGTCGACGCTTCGCGGCCTCGAACTGGCCGATGTACGCGCCCGAGCAGAAGACCCGCTCCCCCAACTGCTCCTGCGACAACCGGTTCTCCTCGCGCAAGCGGCGAAGTTCCGCTCCGTAGAAGCTCCTTGGTGAGACGTACGGGTCCACATCCTTGGCCTGCGTCATGCCGGAAAGGCTAGCCATGAGCCGTCACTGTGCGCGTGCGTTCCCTGACAATGCGTCCGTACGGGAAGCCATGAGGTTCCGCTCCGGTAACCTCGGCCCCGGCCACCCATGAGGAGTTTCCATGACCCCGCCCGTCGTCCACTCGCTGCGCGAACAGATCCGCGAGCACATCGTGGAGGGGATCGTCAGCGGGCGCTGGAAGCCGGGCGAGCGCATCGTCGAGCGGCGGATCGCGACCGAGCTGGAGGTCTCCCAGACGCCGGTCCGTGAGGCACTGCGGGAGCTGGAGAGCCTGCGGCTGATCGAGTCCGCGCCGAACAAGGGCGTACGGGTCCGCAATCTCACCGCCGCGGACCTGGAGGAGAGCTACCCCGTGCGGGCGGGCCTGGAGCAGATCGCGGCCGAGCTCGCGGCCGAGCGGCTGGCCGACGACTGCTCGTGCCTGGAACCGCATGTGGCCGGGCTGTACGCTGCCGACCTGGCCGCCGACTCGGCCGCGCAGGTGCGGCACACGGTCGCCTTCCACCGGGAGCTGGTGCGGGCGGCGGGCAACGGTGTCCTGCTGCACACCTGGGAAGGGCTCGGCATCGAGGTGTTCACGGCGCTGTCGATCCGCTGGCTGGGGACGGTCCAGAAGTCCTACGCCGAGGAGCACGAGGCGCTCGTGGCGGCCTTCAAGCGCCGCGATCCACAGATCGGGACGCTCGTGAAGGCCCATGTGCTGGGCTGCGCACCGCGCGCCTGAGGGCTGTCCCGTCATCGCCGTTTGATCAGCGCGTGGCGTCGGATGCGGGTGCATCGCAACGCGACGGGGTCGTGGAGGGGTCGTCCTCGTACCGGTCGTATCCGGGCGATCCGCCAGCGCGGCGGTCCCCCTGCTCGAAGAGCTTGAGGGAGTGCCGTCGCTGTCGTCGTGCGCCCGCCGGGGACTGCGGGACAGCCCTTGACCCAGCCGAACGCGGTCGAAGTGTCTGAAATATCACCTTCCTGAGCGGCACAGCGTGCCCACTTTTGCGGCACCGGATGCCAATTTGGCCCGAAGCTTTGATCGATCATCGATCAGCGACTTACAGTTCACCTCGGGTCCACCGACCCTCCCCCTGACTTCGTCGGGGGACCCCAGGCCCCGTCCTGCCAGACAAGGCCCCTTTCTCCACCCCCCTCCTGTCCGGAAGGCGGCGATCATGTCCGACCCCGTAGGCAAGCTTCCGAGCGAGCTCGACCAGCTCCCGGACCGCGACGCCGAGGAGACCGCCGAGTGGGCGGCCTCCCTCGACGCCGTCACCGAGCACGCCGGCCCCCACCGGGCCGCGTACCTGATGCGCCGCACCCTCCAGCACGCCGAGACGGCCGGGGTTCCCGTGCCGCGGCTGCTGGAGACGGACTACGTCAACACCATCCCCACCTCCGCCGAGCCCGCCTTCGACGGCGACGAGGAGCTGGAATCCCGGATCACCGCCTGGAACCGCTGGAACGCGGCCGCCATGGTGACCCGGGGCTCCCGCCACGGCGTCGGCGGCCACATCGCCACCTTCGCCTCCGCGGCCTGGCTCTACGAGACCGGCTTCAACCACTTCTTCCGCGGCAAGGAGGGTGACGGCAGCGGCGACCAGCTCTACATCCAGGGCCACGCCTCCCCCGGCATCTACGCCCGCGCCTTCCTCGACGGCCGGCTGTCCGAGCAGCAGCTCGACCTCTTCCGCCAGGAGTCCGGCGGCAACGGTCTGCCGTCGTACCCGCACCCCCGCCGCCTGCCGTGGCTGTGGGAGTTCCCCACCGTCTCCATGGGCCTCGGCCCGCTCTCCGCGATCTACCAGGCGCGCTTCAACCGCTATCTGCACAACCGCGGGATCAAGGACACGGCGAACTCGCACGTGTGGGCGTTCCTCGGCGACGGCGAGATGGACGAGCCCGAGTCGACCGCGGCCCTCGCGCTCGCGTCCCGTGAGCAGCTCGACAACCTGACCTTCGTCATCAACTGCAATCTGCAGCGCCTCGACGGACCGGTCCGCGCCAACTTCAAGATCGTGCAGGAGCTGGAGGCCCAGTTCCGCGGCGCCGGCTGGAACGTCATCAAGTCGCTGTGGGGCTCCGCCTGGGACGAGCTGTTCGCCCTCGACACCACGGGTGCGCTCGTGCGCCGTCTGCGCGAGGTGCCGGACGCCCAGTTCCAGACGTACGCCACCCGGGACGCGGCCTACATCCGCGAGCACTTCTTCGGCGCCGAGCCCGCGCTCGTCGAGCTTTCGAAGCTGATCACCGACGACAAGATCGCCGAACTCTTCTTCACCTCCCGCGGCGGCCACGAGGCCCGCAAGGTGTACGCGGCGTACCGCGCGGCCGTCGAGCACAAGGGCGCGCCGACCGTGATCCTGGCGCAGACGGTCAAGGGCTACACGCTCGGCAAGGGCTTCGAGTCCAAGAACGCCAACCACCAGATGAAGAAGCTGACGACGGACGAGTTCAAGGGCATGCGGGACCTGCTCGGTCTCCCCATCCCGGACAGCGCGTTCGCCGACGGTCTGGTGCCCTACGGCCACCCCGGCGCCGACTCCCCCGAGGTCCGCTACCTCCAGGAGCGCCGCGCGGCCCTCGGCGGCCCCGCCCCGGCCCGCCGGGTGCGGGCCGTGGCACTGCCCGCCCCCGAGGAGCGCGGCTTCAAGGCGCTCGAAAAGGGTTCCGGCAAGCAGGAGATGGCCACCACCATGGCCTTCGTCCGGCTGGTGAAGGACCTCATGCGGGACAAGGAGACCGGCAGGCGCTGGGTCCCGATCGTCCCCGACGAGGCCCGCACCTTCGGTATGGAGTCGCTCTTCCCGTCGGCCGGCATCTACTCGCCGATGGGGCAGACGTACGAGCCGGTCGACCGCGACCAGCTGATGTACTACAAGGAGGCCAAGGACGGCCAGATCCTCAACGAGGGGATCACCGAGGCCGGGTCCATGGCCGACTTCATCGCCGCCTCCACGTCGTACGCGACGCACGGCGAGCCGATGATCCCGTTCTACATCTTCTACTCGATGTTCGGCTGGCAGCGCACGGCCGACCAGATGTGGCAGCTCGCCGACCAGCTCGGCAAGGGCTTCATCGTGGGCGCCACCGCCGGACGTACGACGCTGACCGGTGAGGGCCTCCAGCACGCGGACGGCCACTCGCATCTGATCGCGTCCACCAACCCGGCGTCGCTCAACTACGACCCGGCGTTCGCGTACGAGATCTCGGTGATCGTCAAGGACGGTCTGCGCCGGATGTACGGGCGGGATGCCGACGAGAACGAGAACGTCTTCTACTACCTGACGGTCTACAACGAGCCCAAGGTGCAGCCCGCGATGCCCGAGGGCGTCGAGGAAGGCATCCTGCGCGGTCTGTACCGCTTCAAGGAAGGCGTGCCGGCCTCCGCGGACGCGCCGCGGCTCCAGCTGCTGGCCTCCGGCACGGCGATCCACTGGGCCCTGGAGGCGCAGGAACTGCTGGCCGCCGACTGGGGCGTCACGGCCGATGTATGGTCCGCGACCTCGTGGGGCGAGCTGCGCCGGGACGCGCTGGAGGCCGACGAGGCCCTGCTCCGCGGCGAACAGCGCACCCCGTACGTCGCCCAGGCGCTGGAGGGCGCTCCGGGCCCGGTCCTCGCGGTCAGCGACTGGATGCGCCAGGTCCCGGACCAGATCAGCCAGTGGGTCGAGCAGGACTGGTCCTCGCTCGGCACGGACGGCTTCGGCCTCTCGGACACCCGCGAGGCGGCCCGCCGGCACTTCGGCGTGGACGCGCAGTCGATCACCGTCGCGGCTCTGGCCCAGCTCGCCAAGCGCGGCGAGGTACCGGCCTCCGCCGTGAAGGAGGCGCGGGAGCGCTACGGCCTGTAGCTCCCTGAGGCGTGTGCGTGCGAGGACCCCGGCGGAGCCACCCCCGCCGGGGTCCTCGTCCGTCCGCACGGGCGATGCTTGACCCTGACACCGTGTGAAGGCGTGCAGTGGGAGGCGTCATGTTCACCATCGGAGACTTCGCCAGGCACGGCCGTGTGTCGGCCCGCATGCTGCGTCACTACGACGCGATCGGGCTGCTGCGTCCCGCCCACACCGACCTGTACAGCGGCTACCGCTACTACACGGCCGCCCAGCTCGCCCGCCTCAACCGTGTCATCGCCCTCAAGGATCTCGGCTTCACCCTGCAACAGGTGCAGGAGATCCTGGAGGACAAGGTGGGCACGGAGGAACTGCGCGGGATGCTCGTGCTGCGACGGGCGGAGCTGGAGGAGGCGATGGCCGCGGCGGCCGCACGGCTGGCGCAGGTCGAGGCGAGGCTCCGGTCGATCGAGAGCGAGGGTTTCATGCCCACCGACGACGTCATCGTGAAGAGCATCCCCGCCGTGCGGGTGGCCGAGCTGACCGCCACCGCCGCGAGCTACGGACCCGAGGACATCGGGCCCGTCATCTCTCCCCTGTACGAGGAACTGTTCCGCCGCGTGGAGGCGTCCGGTGTGACGCCGACCGGACCCGGTATCGCCTACTACGAGGACGCTCCGGAGGGGAACGGCGCCGTGGTCGTGCACGCGGGTGTCACCGTCTCCGAGGCCCACCGGCCGGACCTGGACTTCGCGATCGTGGAGCTGCCGGCCGTCGAACGGGCGGCGACCATCGTGCACCGCGGCTCGATGCAGGGCGTCCTGCCGACCGCGCAGACACTGGCCCGCTGGATCGAGTCGGGGGGCCACATCTCGGCCGGCTACGCCCGCGAAGTGTCCCTGGAATGCCCGCCCGGCGACTTCGACGGGTGGGTGACGGAACTCCAGGAGCCGCTCGCCTGAGCTGGGCCATGATGGGGGCATGCGTGCTGCCCGGCTGATCAAGATGGTGCTGCTCCTCCAGGCCAGGCCCTCCATGACCGGCGCCGAGCTGGCCGAGGAACTGGAGGTCTCGGAGCGCACCATCACCCGTGACGCACTCGCGCTCTCGGAGGCCGGGGTCCCGGTCTACGCGGACCGCGGGCGGGCCGGCGGGTACCGGCTGATCGGCGGCTACCGCACCCGGCTGACGGGCCTCGGCCGCAGCGAGGCCGAGGCCCTGTTCCTCTCCGGGCTGCCGGGCGCGCTCAGGGACATGGGTCTGGAGGACGCGGCGTCCGCGGCCCGGCTGAAGGTGTCCGCGGCGCTGCTGCCCTCGGTGAGCAACGCCTCCGAGAGCGCGGCGCAGCGCTTCCATCTCGACGCCCCCGGCTGGTACCAGGAGCCCCGCACACCGCAGCTGCTCCCGGCGATCGCGGAGGCGGTCTGGGAGGACCGCCGCGTCCGGGCGGCGTACCGCCGTCAGGACGCCGAGGTGGAGCGGGAGTTGGAGCCGTACGGCCTCGTGCTGAAGGCGGGTGTCTGGTACCTCTGCGCTCGCGCGGACGGCACGTTCCGGGTGTACCGGATCGACCGGTTCTCCTCGGTGGAGGCGGACGGCTCGTTCTTCGAACGCGACGAGGACTTCGATCTGCCGGGGTTCTGGGAGAAGCGCGCGGCGCAGTTCGCGCGCTCCATCCTGCGGGCGGAGGTGGTGCTCCGGGTGACGGAACGCGGCGCCGCGCGCTTGCCGTACCTCACCGACCGGGCGGCGGCCGGTGAGGCGCTGGAGTCGGCCGGTCCCCCGGACGCGGAGGGCCGGCTGACCCTCACGCTGCCGGTGGAGAGCCATCAGGTCGCATTCGGCCAGCTGTTCGCACTGGGCCCGGAGGTGGAGATCCTGGAGCCGCCGGAGCTGCGGGAACAGTTCGCGGAGACGGCGGAGCGGACGGCCCGGCTGTACCGGTAGACCGCCCCGGCCGACGGGCGGACCGCCACCGCCCTCAGGACTCCTGCCGGTGGTCGTCTACCGGTAGTCGTCGATCGACGGCTTTCCGCCCGCCTGCTCCGCCAGCATGTAGCCCCACACGTCCGGCCGGCTCCCGTCCGCGTCCGTGAACCCGTACTCCCTCGCCAGCTTCCCGCTGTCGAGCGACATCCCGTTCCAGCGGGCCCTCTCCGGGTCCGCGGCCAGCGCCGCCACCCCGCGGCCGAGGTACAGCGGCGACTCCGACAGCGCCCAGTGCTCCTGCTTGTCGATCCCGTCCCGCCAGGTCTCCTCGGTGAGGCCGAAGATGTCGAGCATCTCCTCGGAACGGAGGAAGCCGGGCGTGACCGCCACGGCCGAGCACCCGACGCTCTTCAGCTCCTCGCCCAGGATGAAGGCCATCCGGATCGGCGTGTTCTTGGCCAGGTCGTAGAAGAAGTTCTCGCGGAAACCCTTGTTGGTCTCGGCGGTGCCGTCGGTCACCTCGACGACCAGGCCGCCGGGCTCGCGCACCAGCAGGGGCAGCGCGATGCTGCTGGTGATGATGTGACTGCGGGTGCCGAGGTCCAGCATCCGCAGACCGCGGTCCAGGTCGACGTCCCACATCCTGGTGTTGAAGTCGAGCAGGAAGTTCCCGCCCCAGACGTCGTTCACCAGGATGTCGAGGCGCCCGTGGTCGCGGTCGATGCGTTCGGTCAGCGCCCGTACCTGATCCGCCTCGAGGTGGTCGGTCGGCACCGCGATGCCGGTACCGCCCGCGGCGGACACCAGGTCCGCCGTCTGCTCGATGGTCTCGCCGGCCCGGCCCACCTCACTGACCTGCGTACGCGTGGTGCGGCCGGTCACGTACACGGTCGCCCCGGCGGCGCCGAGCTGTTCGGCGATGGCCCGGCCCGCGCCCCGTGTGGCCCCCGCGACCAGGGCGATCTTCCCGGCAAGTGTCTTCTGCGTCGTCATGATGCGACCGTCGCACGAATACCCGACACCTTCTGTCCGCCATTCAAAAGAGTCGGCATTTCGTGGCTCCGCGTGCGCAGCCCCCCGCCAACCACGATGCTGGACCCGTGATGGACGAGACGGAGTTCTGGGAGATCGTCGACAGCACCCGCGAACGCGCCGAGGGTGACCCCGAGGACCATGCCGATCTGCTGGTCGAGCGGCTGCTGCAGCTCGACCCGGACTCCGTGCTGGATTTCGCCCGGCACTTCGAGGCCCGCTACAACCGCGCCTACACCTGGGACCTGTGGGGCGCGGCTGCCGTGCTCCTCGGCGGCGCCAGCGACGACGCGTTCGACTACTTCCGCTGCTGGCTCATCGGCCAGGGCCGGGAGATCTTCGAAGCGGCGGTGCACGATCCGGACTCGCTCGCCGAGCTGCTGGAGGAGTTCGACGAGGACATCGACGGGGACGGTGAGGAGCTCGGATACGCGGCGGACGAGGCGTACGAGCAGCTCACCGGAGTCGTCGCACCGGACCTGGGGATCGCGCCGCAGACCGCGGAGCCCGCGGGCACCCCCTTCGACTTCGACGACGACTCCGCGCTGGCCGGGCGCTTCCCCAAACTCTGGGACCGCTTCGGCGACCTGTGAGAACCAGCCGCGGGCAGCGCTCTCCGGCCGGTCTCAGCGGAGGGAGCGGCCCATCATGACGTCGTCGGCATAGCGGCCGTCCAGCCAGAACTCCCCCGGCAGCACACCCTCGACCGCGAACCCCTCGGCCTCGTACAGGGCCCGGGCCGGCTTGTTGTGCCCGAGCACCCGCAGCGTGATGCGTACGGCGCCCTGCCGGCGTGCCAGCTCGCACGCCGCACGCACCAGGGCCCGCCCGGTCCCCCGGCCGCGGGCCCGGGCAGCGACAGCGAGGCCCTGTATCTGGCGCACGTGCTGGTTGCAGGCGAGCGGCGTGGGAGGGACGAGGCGGATGAAGCCGATGAGCGTGCCGTCGGCGTCCTCGGCGACGAGGAAGTCGCCGGGCCGGTGCTGGGCGTCGAAGAACGGTGCGTACGGAGGCATCGGTCGCGGCGTGACGGCGTGGAGCGTCGACCAGGTGTCCCGGTCGAGCCGGCCGAGAGCCTCCTCGTCGGTACGCAGCGCGGGGCGTATGTGCGACTCGGGCATGGAGGCAACTGTGTCACGGGGGTCGGCCGGGGCAGGATGAGGCCATGCGGATCGCGGTCACCGGCTCCACCGGACTCATCGGTACGGCACTTGTGCGCTCACTGCGCTCCGACGGGCACGAGGTGGTGCGCCTCGTGCGGCGGCCCGCGCGGAGCGGGGACGAGGTCGAATGGGACCCGCACCGGCAGTACGTCGACGCGGCGGGCCTGGTGGGCTGCGAGGCCGTGGTGCATCTCGCCGGAGCGGGGGTCGGGGCGCGCCGCTGGACGGACGCGTACCGCAAGGAGATCCGTGACAGCCGGGTGCTGGGCACGGCGGCCGTCGCGGAGGCACTGGCCTCTCTGGACACCCCGCCGCGGGTGCTCGTCTGCGGCAGCGCGGTCGGCTTCTACGGCGACACCGGGGACCGCGCGGTGGACGAGGAGGCCCCGCCGGGGGACGGTTTTCTGCCGAATCTGTGCGTGGAGTGGGAGGAGGCGGCGGCCCCTGCGGCCGAGGCCGGCGTACGGACCGCCTTCGCCCGGACCGGTCTGGTGGTCTCCCGCAAGGGCGGGGCGTGGGGACGGCTGTTCCCGCTGTTCAAGGCGGGTCTCGGCGGCCGGCTCGGCGACGGCCGGCAGTACTGGAGCTTCATCTCGCTGCATGACGAGGTCGCGGCGCTGCGGCACATCCTGGACACGGAGTCCCTGTCGGGTCCGGTGAACCTCACGTCCCCGCAGCCGGTCACCAACCGGGAGGTGACCGCCGCGATGGGGCGGGCGCTGCACCGGCCGACGGTCTTCACGGTGCCGTCGGCCGCGCTGAAGATCGCGCTCGGTGACATGGCGGGTGACGTGCTGGGCAGTCAGCGGGTGCTGCCGCGACGGCTGCTGGACTCGGGGTTCACGTTCGCGTTCCCCGGCATCGACGAAGCGGTCGGCGCGGCACTGAGGTAACGGCCCGCGGCGCGCCCGGAGTCCGAGCCCGGGGCCGCGGTGACGGCCCGTCGCGCCCCCCGGCGTCCGGGCGCGGGACCCGGCGCGCGACCTCCGCGGACGCGCGCCCCCCGCGCTACGGTGCCCCGCCGCATGCGCGAGCCGCGGTTCGGCCACCGCTGCCTACTCTCGACCGAACTCGGGTATCCCGGGAGCCTGTTGGGGGCATGAGCCTCCCACCAGCCGCGCCGACCTCGGGGAGGGGCACGTGCTCATCAGCACCGCTCACCATGCGGACGTCATCATTGTCGGGGCCGGTACAGCCGGCCTCTCGGCGGCTCATCAGCTCATCGCGGCAGGCCTCAGCGTCACCGTGCTGGAAGCCGCCGCCAGGCCGGGCGGCCGCATGGCCACCGAGGAGATCGACGGCTTCCGGCTCGACCGCGCGGGCCAGTTGCTCAACACCTCGTACCCCGAGCTGCATCGCACGGCCGGCCTCGGAGAGGTGGTCCTGCGGCCGTTCGCACCGGGAGTCCTCGTGCACAGCGGGGGGCGGCTTCAGCGGACCGGCGAGACGGTCCACCGGGCGTCGGAGCCGGGGAGTGCGGGACGGGGGTCGCTGCGGGCGGTACGGAGCGGGGCGGCTCAGGGGGCTCGGGGCACGGCGTGGGGGCCGCCGCACGCCCTCCGGGGCATAGGGGGCGCGTTCACGGTCGCGCGCGCCCTCGCCGGCGCCCCCAGGCCGCTGGACGAGGCCCGGCTCGGCGCGTCCCTGGCCCGGCTCGCGGGCACCTCCGTGGAACGCCTGATGGCCCGTCCGGAACGGACCACGGCCCAGTCGCTGGCCGCGCGCGGCCTCCCCGCCCGTACGGTCCAGGGCTTCCTGCGCCCGCTGCTGTCCGCGCTGCTCTGCGACCCGGAGCTGACGACGTCGAGCCGGTGCGCCGACCTGGCGCTGCGGGGCTTCGCCCGGGGGCGGATGTGCGTCCCGGAGGGCGGCGCGGCGACGCTGCCGGAGCGACTGGCCGCCGCACTGCCGCAGGGCACGGTGCTCACGGGCGTGCGGGTCAAGGACGCGTCGATCAACAGGGTCAGCACCGAGGACTACGGCGAACTGACCTGCCGCGCGCTGGTGCTGGCGACGGGGGCGCGGGAGGCGGCCGAACTGCTGCCGGGGCTGCGGGTGCCGGCGTTCCATCCGGTGACGGTGCTGCACCACACGGCGCCGTGCGCACCGCCCACGGGCTCGGCGCTGGTCCTCGACGCGGAGCGTGAAGGTCCCGTCTCGCACACCGCGGTGATGAGCGAGGTCGACCCGACACGGGCGCCGCGGGGCCGGGTGCTGATCTCCTCGACGGTGCTGGGCACGCCGCCGCCGTATCTGGACCGGCAGGTCCGCACGCATCTGGCGAAGCTGTACGGGACGCCGACGGCGGACTGGTCGCTGCTGGCGGTCCACCACGACCCGGCAGCGGTCCCGGCGATGCCGCCACCGCACGACGTCCGCCGCCCGGTACGTCTGCTGGCGGGCCTGTACGTGTGCGGGGACCACCGGGACACGAGCACGGTGCAGGGGGCGCTGCACTCGGGCCGGAGGGCGGCGGAGGCGGTGCTGCGGGACATGGGCGTCCGCGCGCCGGAACGGGCCCCGCTCCGCTCGGCGGCGTAGCAGCTGTCCCGCACGGTGTTGCTGGGTGCCACGATCACTGACGTGGACCTGCCGCGAGACACGGGAGATGGTCCCCGGTCGGCGCATGGGGACCATCTCGGCGCGGGAAGCGACGCTGGCTACGTGACCTTGAGCGTGAAGGTGTGGCTCGCGCCCAGCGGTGGAGAGAAGCTGTCCTTGATCGTGACGGTGACGTCGTAGTCACGCGCCGTATCGGGCAGCGTGCCGGTGATCTTGCCGGTCTTCGCGTCGCCGGCGAGCGACGGCGGCAGGCCGGAGAATTCCCAGACGGCCGGCTTGTTGTACGCCTCGGTCCCCCCGGAACCGGTGGGCTGCCACGCGAAGGGCGTGCCTTTGGGTTGCGAAGGCGGCGTCTTCGTCGTATCCAGAGTGGGCGGATGCTCCTCCGCCATAGCGGCAGGTATGCCGATCAGTCCGTTGGCCGCCGCCACCGCGACCCCGTCCACGACGGCCAGCACACCGTAGGCGTAGTTGACCTGCGGTTCGGCCCCGAAGAACCACCGGACGACGGCTCGGAAGAACTGGACGATGTCCGGTGTGTTCTGGAGTACCGCGCTGGCAAGCGCGCACTGCGCCAGCTGCTCGTTGGCGGGAGGATGTTTCTGGACGGCCGCAACACCGCAGCCGAGGCTGACCGAACCCACCAGGAGGTGAGCGATCGAGCCCTCGAAGATGTGGTGGGCCTTGTTGAGCACCGTCCCGAGGTTCTTGAGCAGCGTCGACCGGTACCCGATCTTCTCGATGAGATGACCGACCACGGTCAGACCCAAGTCCACGACGAGCCGGGCTGTCTGGACTCCCCAGGCGGCGGCCCCTTCCTTGTTCTCCCACTTGTAGTCGCCCATGATGGGAGGAATCGTGTAGACGAGTGACGCCAGCGTGAACACATCGGTCGCGGCGTTGATCAGCGCGACGGTGGAGATGACCGACTTCGGTGGCACAGGGTTGTCGGGTGCCGCGTACACAGGCATGTAGTAGTCGCTCACGCCTACGGTCAGCCCTTGCCCGACCATGCAGACGATCCCGAATCCGGCCTGAAGCCTGACCATCTGGGCGTTGAATTCCCAGTCGTCCTCCGCGGGGGTACTCGAGGCGTCGTAGCGCGGATCCCAGGGGGGCAGCGGGATCTCGGGGAAGTCGCCGCCTGGGAACGGCGGGTTGTCGACGCCGTGGATCAGTTTGTGGACGACCGTGTAGAAGAACGCGGCGATGAGGCAGACCAGCTTTCCGAGCGTCAGGTCGCCTGTGGGCTCCGTTCCGGTCGCCATCTTGCCCACCCACTTGTACAGGGTGTTCAACAGGGCACCCACGACAGTCGGGATGGGCAGGTCGAGGAGGTCCCAGAATTTCGCGCTGAGTTTCGACGAGACCTCGAGGAACTTGTCGGCAAGGTCCGACAGTGCGTGGATGGCCTTTTTGACCAGTGAGCGAACCGCTTCGACGACTTCCTCGAAGGCGGACCTGCCGGCGCCACTGCCGGAGTCGACTTCGCAGAATTTGTCGATCGCGTCGTAGAGCAGTTTGCCCTGCTCGATGAGGCTTTCCAGACTCGGCGAACCGAGGAGGGAGCTGAGCAGATCATTGATATCCGCGAGAGTGTCCTCGTCCTGCGGCCGCATCGGCGGGTCCCAGAGCGCCTTGAGTCCCGGATTCGCGGACGAGAACGTCTTGTTGTACATCCACGTGGCCTGCGGTGTACTCAGTTTGTCCTTCTCAAGAGGTGTGCCGGTGGGCGCCGTGGCTGGTGGGACCTTGTTCTGGAAGTCGTCCATG
The DNA here is from genome assembly GCF_032229325.1 of Streptomyces sp. AM8-1-1. NCBI lineage: Bacteria > Bacillati > Actinomycetota > Actinomycetes > Kitasatosporales > Streptomycetaceae > Streptomyces > Streptomyces sp. AM8-1-1. The sequence continues at coordinate 6,021,637 of NZ_CP135086.1, read as the reverse complement.
CGGGCGCCCTTGTACTCCGCCAGCAGGGAATCGAGCAGGGCGTCGAACCGGGCCTCCTTGTCCGCGAACCATCCGCGCGCCTGCGGGCGGAGATGGTCGATCGTCGAGACGGCGATCGGACCGAGGGACTTGAACGCTTTCTCGAGTGCTTGCGCGGTGTCCCAGATGTCCTTCAGAGCGAACAAGGACTTCAGCCAGTCGATGGCTCGCTGGACCGCGTCGGCGATCGCCTGGAACACCGCTTCCACGGCGCGCGCGGCCTGCTCCACCGTCTCCACGATGAATTCCCCGAGGGAGACGATGGCGTCGCCGACCCAGATGGCGAGCTTCACGACGGCATCGACGAAGATCTCGGCGATCTGCGTGGCGCCGGTCTTGATTCCCTCCCACACGTCACTCACCCAGCTCGTGACGTCGTCCCACCAGCCACCGTAGGACGGGTGGCTGTCGCGGTAGGCGTGGTAATCGTCGATCTGCTCCTGGGTGCGGAAGATCTGGAACGCCGGCCTGGAGGGATCCCAGAACTGAATGACGTAGCCCTTGACCTCCTGCGGTGCCCGGAAGCCCGCTACGGACATGCGGGGCAGCTTCTCGTCTCCCGTGGCCATGCCGTAGACAGCCTTGCAGTGCTCGACGACGGTCTGCGGTTCGAGCTGGTACTTGTCCTTGATCTTGTTCCAGTCGGCCACGAGCGGCTGTTGCTCCCCTCGGGCGTTCGTGACCTGGGCGTTGCGCAGCTCGTCCGCGTTCAATAGGCCGCGTTGCGAGGGGAGGGTGCCCTTGCCGGCCAGGTAGTCGCTGACGGGGGCGGAGAAGTCGATCGAGGTGTCGTTCGCGACACCCTCGGCATTGAGCACGATGACGGCGGGCGTGAGTCCGCGAGCCGCGACGGAGATGGAGGCCTTCCCCGTGGGCCCGGTCATGGACCGGGCGCTGCGTCCGGGCCCCACGAGGTACGAACGGCTGTCGATCTGCACCTCGACGAGAGTGTCTGCGGAGACGTCGACGGGCTGGTTGGGTACGGCGAACCCCGTCCCGTCGACCAGCGTGACGTCGGCGACGTAGTGGCTGACCAGGTGCGGGTGTTCGGTGGATGTCAGCCGCACCCGGTCCATGGCCCACTCACCGTTGACCAGGTCCTGCGTACAGATGCAGAAGGACTCGGACGGAAGCATTCCCTCCATGGTGATGAGCTCGTTGGGCCGGTAGTCCGGGTACGGGTCCAGGTGATAGGCCGCGACCTTGGCATGCAGGCCCACGGAGACGGTGGTGGCAGCGCCGGAGGTCGCGCGGGCCTCGGTCCACCGCAGACGCAGCGCGTCACCGTCCTGGACATATGCCTGCTGATGGATCACCTGCAGCGTGTTACGACTGTCGAGGCCGAAGACGTGCAGGGAGTTGTCGGCGTCCTGCCAGATCTGCGCGCGTACCAGTTGGACGGGGAGCGAGCCCGCTTCGACGCGGCTGTTGGGGGTCCAGTAGGTGAAGTGCAGCGACCCGTTGGGGTCGAGCCACGCCACACCCACATCACTTTGCTGGTTCATCTGCGGGAGCGCCGGGGCGTTCCAAGTGCCGCAGAACTTGCCGTAGATCGAGGTGTCCGGCTGCTGCCCCTGCGTGCCGGAGAAGCTCACGCGGATGGTGCGTTCCGCCGAGCCGCGGATGTCGCGCAGGTAGACGACGTGGAAGGGCTTGCCCTTTGTCGAGCGGGTGCTGACGAACCCTCCGCCGGCGATGGAGATGGTGTCGGGGGGCACGTTGGGCACGGTGCGTGTGACCGCCGTCCAGCCGTTGATCCCGTCGGAGCCCGGGGTCAGGAACGAGGCTGAGACGATGCCGATGACCAACTGCCTGTCCGTGCCGGATGTTTCGATGTGACCGGATATCAGCGTGGGTCCGGCATCGGGTGAGTAGCTCACGGCCAGGCCGAGTTCGCTGCGCGGCAGGTCGTTCAGCACGCCGGCCTCACGCACCCAGGCGCAGATGGGCTCGCCCTTGTCGGTCCGGCCCTTCTGGACGAGACGCAGAAAGAGCCAGTCGTCGGCGGCCCATGTAGGTACGCACGCCGCCCAGACGGTTCCGTCGGGGTGGACCACGGTCACGACTTCGTCGCACAGCGCCGGCTCGTCGGCAACCACGACCTGCTGCTGCTTCCAGCCGGTTTCGGAGGCGGCCGTGCGCGCGAGGTACGTGAGGTGGCCCTCGTCGTCGATGATGAGCGCTTCCTCACTCCCTTTGTTGAAGGGATTGGCGAAGAGCGCCTGCTGGTTGCGGCCGTCGCGCATGCTCACCGCACTGGCGACCACGGCATCTTCCATCAATTGCGTACTGACGGTGAAGCTGTTCGGCGTCTGCGCGGCGGCGGCAGGGTCGGACCGCTTCGAAGAAGAGGAGAGAAACGTTTCTACGCTCATGGCGTGCAGCTTCCGTGGAGTCGGCCCCAACCGGGCCGTGCAGGTAGAGCTGCCGGGCAATGCCCGGCCGGGGCCACAGAGGGCCGCTGGTCATCGGGACGGCCGGAATCGGTCGTCCAGCGCGCGTCGGCGACATACACACAGAAGGCACGCCATGCACCTGTTGCTCAGCAATGAGAGTGCTTGGTGCGCGAATCGCGGTATAGGACCGGTAGGTCCTTTTGTTCTAAATGACGGCCACTGGCGTGCGCAACCATTAACGCCCAGAAGTTCGAATATGCCGCCATTTCGCCATGGCGCTTTACTTTCAGATACATATTTACTGATTCACGAGTGGCAAAAGGCGCAAAAAGATAGAAAATGACCGAGGTGCGGCCGGAGCCGGTGAAGTCGTCGCCCCCGCTCCGCCGCCGGGGCTCCGCCCCGAACCCCGTGCCTCAAACGCCGGCGAGGCTGAACCTGCCCGACCACAAGCCCGTCCGGCGATTGAGGACACGTCCGCAGGACGTGCGGGCACACACCGACGCGCAGCCCCGTGCCGGGCCCCACCCCACATGCCGCGCCTTCACAAGGACGGCAACCCAGCCCGTCCGGCGATTGAGGACACGGCCACAGGACGTGCGGGCACACACCGACGCGCGACCCCGTGGCGGGGCTCCGCCCCGAACCCCGCGCCTCAAACGCCGGCGAGGCTGAGTTTGCCCGCACACCCGACGAAACAAGGGCAGGCGGCAACCCCAGCCGTGCCGCTACCCCAGTGTCGAGACCCGGTCCCGGTACCCCCGCACCGGCGCCGCGTCCCGGTACGGCTCCAGTCGGCGCTCGAAGTCGCGTACGTACTCCACCGCCCTCGCCGACCGCATCTCCGACGCCTGGAGCGCCGCCTCCGCGCCCAGCGCGCACGCCTGGTCCAGTTCGCCCAGGCCCAGCCGTGCCGACGCCAGCACCACCCGGCAGAACAGGCGGCTGCGCGCGAATCCCGGGGCGCGGAGCTGGAGTGAGCGTTCCGCGTGCTGGATCGCCGGGCGGTACTGCTGGAGGTCCCGGTGGCAGTGGCCCATCTCGTCGGCCAGCTGTGCCTCGTCGAAGGTCCGCGCCCAGTGCGGCACCTCGTCCCCCGGCCGCGCCGTCTCCAGCGCCCTCTCCGCCCGGACCAGCGCCGCCGTGCATGCGCGGACCTCGCCCAGGACCCCGTGCCCCCGCGCCTCCACCGAGTGCAGCATCGCCTGCACCAGCGGCGGCGCCGCCGACCCCATGCCCTGCTGGGCGACCCGGGTGAGCTGCACGGCCTCGCGCCCGTGGCCGAGGTAGACCGCCTGGCGGCTCATGGTGACCAGCACATAGGAGCCGTAGGCCCGGTCCCCCGCCGCCTGGGCGAGCCGCAGCGCCTGGACGAAGTAGCGCTGGGCCAGTCCGTGCGCCGCGATGTCGTACGAGGTCCACCCGGCCAGCCGGGTCAGATCGGCGACCGCGGCGAACAGGCGCCGCCCGGTCGTCTCGCCGTACGAGCCGCGCAGCATCGGCTCGGCCTCGTGCTCCAGGTAGCGCACCAGCGCCTGCCGGGCGTGCCCACCGCCGTACGCGTGGTCGAGCGTGCGGAACAGCTCGCCCACCGAGCGCAGCGCCGCGATGTCGCCGCCGGACACCCGCTGGCCGGGCCCGCGGTCGGCGGTGCCGCGCTGCCGCGGTACGGCGGACGTGCCGCCCTGGGCGGGCACCCTGGCGCCCGTCCCGTCGCCCCGCCCCACACGCTCGTCGGCCCGCCCGATCAGCCAGTCCCGGCTCGGCACGACCAGCCCCGCGGGCGTGAACGCGATCTTCCGCAGTTCCGCGTGGCTGCCGGAGTCCTTGCGCCACAGACCGCCGACGATGTCCACGGCCTCCTCGGGGGTCGCGGCGAACTCCAGACCCGCGTACACCGGCGCACAGGCGTCCAGGCCCAGGTCCTGGGCGGACAGCCGGCGCCCGAGGCGGCGGGTGAACACCTCGGCGATGAGCGCGGGCGTCGTCCCGCGCGGCTGCTGACCGCGGAGCCAGCGCGTCACGGACGTCTTGTCGTAGCGCAGGTCCAGGCCGTGCTCGAGTCCCAGCTGGTCCACCCTGCGGGCAAGTCCTGCGTTGGAGAATCCGGCTTCTGCGATGAGCGCGGCGAGCTGGCGGTTGGGGATGCGCTGCGATGGTCGTTCCGTCATCAGCTGTGCGGTCTCCTGCCTTCCGGGCCGGTCGCCAGCCCTCATGGAACGGCGTGAATTTAGCGGCCCATCGCGCCCGGACCGCCACCTTCGCCCCACATTCATCCGATCGTGTGAGGATTGGCGTCGATGCTGACAAGCACTGACGGCAGGCACCCCCGGGCGGCATTTCCGCGAGCCGCCGTACAGTGGCTGGGGCGCACATATGTGCACGGTGAAGGTTCTAGGGAGGCACTGCCGTGAGTGAGCTGCGGTTCGTCCGGCTGGGGTTCGGCGAGGACGCCGTCGAGTACCAGGAGGCATGGCAGAAGCAGCGCGAGGTCCATGCCGCCCGGTTCCAGGACGAGATCCCGGACACCTGTCTGCTGCTGGAGCACCCGCCCGTGTACACGGCGGGACGGCGTACGGCCGACAGTGAGCGCCCCCTGGACGGCACGCCCGTGGTCGACGTCGACCGCGGCGGCAAGATCACCTGGCACGGACCCGGCCAGCTGGTGGGCTACCCGATCCTGAAGCTGCCGCGTCCCGTCGACGTCGTCGCGCATGTGCGCCGGCTGGAGGACGCGCTGATCCGCGCGTGCGCGGAGTTCGGGGTGGAGACCAGCCGCGTCGAGGGCCGCAGCGGCGTGTGGGTGCTCGGCGACCCGGTGGAGCAGCGCCCTTCGCTCGGCGGTCTGTCGCTCGACTTCGACCCGCGGCTCGAGGACGAGGAGTTCGATCCCCGGCTGAACGGGCCCGAGTACGCCCCGTCCAACGCCGGCCAGCGCCGCGAGGACCGCAAGCTCGCCGCCATCGGCATCCGTATCGCCAAGGGCGTCTCGATGCACGGTTTCGCGCTCAACGTGAACCCGGACAACACCTGGTTCGACCGGATCGTGCCGTGCGGCATCCGGGACGCCGGAGTCACCTCCCTGGCCAATGAGCTCGGCCGGGATGTGACCATGGAGGAGGTGCTCCCCGTCGTGGAGAAGCACCTCCGGGCCGTGCTGGAGAACGCGGAGCTGCGGCCGAGGATCGTGGACGCCGCCCCGGATGTGACCGTGGAAGCCGCCGTATAGGGAATGCACCCCTGGGTCCGCGGGTTGGCCGGACGTAGGGCCGAACAATTGACGGGCGTACCCTGGTGTGCGCCGCAGAATCGAATGCCGCGCGATCGCAGAAAGGGGCGCCGACGTGTCCGCTGTCGCACCCGACGGACGCAAGATGCTGCGCCTGGAGGTCCGGAACAGCCAGACCCCCATCGAGCGCAAGCCCGAGTGGATCAAGACCCGGGCGAAGATGGGCCCCGAGTACACGCAGATGCAGAAACTCGTCAAGAGCGAGGGACTGCACACCGTGTGCCAGGAGGCGGGCTGTCCCAACATCTACGAATGCTGGGAGGACCGCGAGGCGACCTTCCTCATCGGTGGCGACCAGTGCACCCGGCGCTGTGACTTCTGCCAGATCGACACGGGCAAGCCGCAGGCCCTCGACCGTGACGAGCCGCGCCGGGTGGGCGAGTCCGTCGTCACGATGGACCTGAACTACGCCACCATCACCGGCGTCGCCCGCGACGACCTGGACGACGGCGGCGCCTGGCTGTACGCGGAGACCGTGCGCCAGATCCACACGATGACCGCGGAGCGCGAGGGCGGCCACACCAAGGTCGAGCTCCTCATCCCCGACTTCAACGCGGTGCCCGAGCAGCTGGCCGAGGTCTTCTCCTCGCGCCCCGAGGTGCTCGCGCACAACGTCGAGACCGTGCCGCGGATCTTCAAGCGGATCCGCCCCGGCTTCCGTTACGAGCGCTCCCTGGAAGTGATCACCCGCGCCCGCGAGGCGGGGCTGGTCACCAAGTCGAACCTCATCCTGGGCATGGGCGAGACCCGTGAGGAGGTCAGCGAGGCACTGCGGCACCTGCACGAGGCCGGCTGCGAGCTGATCACCATCACGCAGTACCTCCGCCCCTCCGTGCGCCACCACCCGGTCGAGCGCTGGGTGAAGCCGCACGAGTTCGTGGAGCTGAAGGACGAGGCCGAGGAGATCGGCTTCTCCGGTGTCATGTCGGGTCCGCTGGTGCGCTCGTCGTACCGCGCGGGCCGGCTGTTCGGGCAGGCCATGGAGCGCCGCAGCGCGGTCGCCGCCGGAAAGACGGGCTGACGGACCGGCCTCCGACGACGCCCGGACCGTGTGAAATCGGGCACAAGTGACTACCGCCGAGTAACGGCGAGTTCGACGCGGCTCGTACGCCCCCCGCAGGTCGGGACGGGTGTACGGGCCGCGTCAGTGTCCGCGGGCGGGGCGTAAAGGTTTCATCGGTGTTTGACCCGTCAGTCATGCGCTGGTAACACCAATCAGTGACTCTGGCTTTACGCACCGCACTCGGCGCTCCCCGGACAGCTCCCCGCATCCGGTCAGGGCGAGTCGCCCACCGCACCGCGCCGAGCACACCCGCACTCCGTCGTCACCCACCCCGAGGGGGACCGTCACCATGCAGGCCGCGCCAGTACGTCCCGTAAGCGCAACCGCCATCCCGTCCGTCACCGACGCCCTGCGCGCCATGGAGTCACTGCTCCTCGGCAGCGGGCAGCGCACCGCCCGGCGCAACGCCTGGACATCGGTCCTGGAGGACCGCCGCCGGGCCAAGGACCGCGTCGAGGCCCAGCACGTACTCGAGGCCGTGGCCGGACGCACTTCCTAGGCCACGTAAACTTCCCGGTATGGCGAGGAAGGCAAACTCTGACAGCGGCGAGTCCGCTGAGAACCCCGGGCGGCTCAAGCAGATCGCCCTGACGTACAAGATGACCCGGAAGGCCGACCCGAAGATCGGTCTGATCCTCGCGGGTGTGGGAATCGTCACCTTCGGTGTCCTCCTCGCGATCGGTTACCTGATCGGTCATCCCATCTATCTCGGAATCCTGGGCTTCCTGCTCGCCTTCCTCGCGATGGCGATCATCTTCGGGCGCCGGGCCGAGAGGGCGGCGTTCGGACAGATGGAGGGCCAGCCGGGTGCGGCGGCCGCCGTCCTGCAGAACGTGGGCCGCGGCTGGACGACGACTCCCGCCGTCGCGATGAACCGCAGCCAGGACGTCGTTCACCGGGCCGTCGGCAAGGCCGGCATCGTCCTGGTGGCCGAGGGCAACCCGAACCGGCTGAAGTCGCTGCTCGCGGCCGAGAAGAAGCGCATGGCGCGGATCGTGGTGGACGTGCCGGTGCACGACATCGTGGTGGGCGAAGGCGAGGGCCAGGTGCCGCTGAAGAAGCTGCGCACCACGATGCTCAAGCTCCCCCGCGTACTCACCGGACCGCAGGTCACGGCTGCCAACGACCGGCTGCGGGCGCTGGGCGACCTGATGAGCAACATGCCGCTGCCGAAGGGGCCGATGCCGAAGGGCATGCGGATGCCGCGCGGTGGCAAGATGCGCTGACGCGCACACGCGCGACGAACACGCAGAAGGGCGGCCGGGACATGTGTCCCGGCCGCCCTTCTTGCCTGCTCTGCTGTGTGCCGTGCTCGGCGTGCGTGCTCGGTGTGCCGTGCTCGGTGTGCCGTGCTCGGTGTGCGCTCTCTAGATGCGGACCTGCACGGCGCGGGCCAGGCGGTCGTGCAGTCCGCGGCCGTCCCGGTCCCAGATGAGGGCCGGGATCGCGAGGCAGAGCAGTACGGTCCGCACGGCGACCCGGACGAAGCCCAGCCGGCCGCCCTCCTCGGACACGACGCGCAGCCCGAGCAGCCGCTTGCCCGGGGTGAAACCGACCGTGCCCACGGTCAGCAGCCCCAGGGCGAGGAAGATGCCGAGAGCCCAGTTGCCGGCCGCCTGCCGGTCACCCTGGGCGAAGAGCCCGTATGCGATCAGGAGGCAGAGCCCCCAGTCGACGAAAAGGGCGCCGAAGCGCCGCCCGAGCGGGGCGATGGAACCCGGCCCCGACTCCGGCAGACCGAGCCGCCGGCCCCGGTGACCGAACTCGGCGCCCATGTCCTCGGCCGCCGCGCGGGGGCCGGACAGCCACGATCCGATTGCTTGCCTGTTGTCCACCCGTCCACGGTACTGCGCCCGCATTCGCGCCCTTCCGCCCGGGCCCCCGGCCGTTCCTCGCGGGCATGTCACTCTCTCGATCCACCCCGCCCGGTTAACTTGGGCGAAACAAATGGGTCATGCTGGAGAAATCCCGTCTGCCTAAGGTCGGGTCCCAGCGTGTGCCACCGCACTGGCCGCACAACCGAGCTGCAACCCCGCCCCTCCCGGGTCGGGAGTAGGAGGAGTTGGATGTTCCAGAACGCCGACGACGCGAAGAAGTTCATCGCTGACGAAGATGTCAAGTTCATCGATGTCCGGTTCTGCGACCTGCCGGGCGTGATGCAGCACTTCACGATCCCCGCAGCGGCGTTCGACCCGGACGACGAGCTTGCATTCGACGGCTCGTCGATCCGCGGCTTCCAGGCCATCCACGAGTCCGACATGGCGCTCCGCGCGGACCTGTCGACCGCCCGGGTCGACCCCTTCCGCCGCGACAAGACCGTCAACATCAACTTCTTCATCCACGACCCGATCACGGGCGAGCAGTACAGCCGCGACCCGCGCAACATCGCCAAGAAGGCCGAGGCCTACCTCGCGTCGACCGGCATCGCGGACACCGCGTACTTCGGCCCGGAGGCCGAGTTCTACGTCTTCGACAACGTCCGCTTCCAGACGTCGGCGAATGAGAGCTTCTACCACATCGACTCCGAGGCCGGCGCCTGGAACACCGGTGCGCTCGAGAACAACCGCGGCTACAAGGTCCGCTACAAGGGCGGCTACTTCCCGGCCCCGCCGGTCGACCACTTCGCCGACCTGCGTGCCGAGATCTCCCTGGAGCTGGACAAGAACGGCCTCCAGGTCGAGCGCCAGCACCACGAGGTGGGCACGGCCGGCCAGGCCGAGATCAACTACAAGTTCAACACGCTGCTGGCCGCGGCCGACGACCTGATGCTCTTCAAGTACATCGTGAAGAACGTCGCCTGGCGCAACGGCAAGACCGCGACCTTCATGCCGAAGCCGATCTTCGGCGACAACGGCTCGGGCATGCACGTCCACCAGTCGCTGTGGCAGGGCGGCGTGCCGCTGTTCTACGACGAGCAGGGCTACGCGGGCCTGTCCGACACCGCCCGGTACTACATCGGCGGCATCCTCAAGCACGCGCCGTCGCTGCTGGCCTTCACCAACCCGACGGTGAACTCCTACCACCGCCTGGTCCCGGGCTTCGAGGCGCCGGTCAACCTGGTGTACTCGCAGCGCAACCGCTCGGCTGCGATGCGTATCCCGATCACGGGCTCGAACCCGAAGGCCAAGCGCGTCGAGTTCCGCGCCCCGGACCCGTCGTCGAACCCGTACCTGGCGTTCTCGGCGCTGCTGCTCGCGGGCCTGGACGGCGTCAAGAACAAGATCGAGCCGGCGGAGCCGATCGACAAGGACCTCTACGAGCTGGCCCCCGAGGAGCACGCGGGCGTCCCGCAGGTCCCGACCTCGCTCCCGGCGGTGCTGGACGCGCTGGAGGCGGACAACGAGTACCTCCAGGCGGGTGGCGTGTTCACGTCCGACCTGATCGAGACGTGGATCGACTACAAGCGGACGAACGAGATCGCCCCGATCCAGCTGCGGCCGCACCCGCACGAGTTCGAGCTGTACTTCGACATCTAAGAACGCCGCAGGTCAGAGCGGGCTTCTGCTCTCCTGTGCGGTCTGTGGGCCGTCGGCCGCGCTTCCCTTGCGGGGAGGCGCGGCCGGCGGCCTTTTGCTTGCGACCAGGCGGTTGCAGCCCGGCCCGTTCGGCTTCACGGCGAAGGACCAGGCCATTCCAGCCCCGCCGGCGATTGAGGCGCGGGGACCGGGGCGGAGCCCCGCAACCGGGCCGCGCCTCGAACCCGACCCACCGCCCGGACTGTCCCGCATGCCCTGCGGGCATGTCCTCAATCGCCGGACGGGCTTGATGTGCGGCCCCTCGCCGGGCCATTCCAGCCCCGCCGGCGATTGAGGCGCGGGGACCGGGGCGGAGCCCCGCAACCGGGCCGCGCCTCGAACCCGACCCACCGCCGGGACCGTCCCGCATGCCCTGCGGGCATGTCCTCAATCGCCGGACGGGCTTGATGTGCGGCCCCTCGCCGGGCCATTCCAGCCCCGCCGGCGATTGAGGCGCGGGGACCGGGGCGGAGCCCCGCAACCGGGCCGCGCCTCGAACCCGGCCCCCCGCCGGGACCGTCCCGCATGCCCTGCGGGCATGTCCTCAATCGCCGGACGGGCTTGATGTGCGGCCCCTCGCCGGGCCATTCCAGCCCCGCCGGCGATTGAGGCGCGGGGACCGGGGCGGAGCCCCGCAACCGGGCCGCGCCTCGAACCCGACCCACCGCCGGGACCGTCCCGCATGCCCTGCGGGCATGTCCTCAATCGCCGGACGGGCTTGATGTGCGGCCCCTTGCCAAGGAGGCAAGCCGGGCCATTCCAGCCCCGCCGGCGATGGAGGCGCGGCCCCCTACCGGCTGGGGGTGCCGTCCGCCAGCAGACCCCTCAGTTCCGTCACCACCCCCCGCAGCTCCTCCGCGAAGCTCTCCATCTGGTCCGCCACCGCCAGGGGTGTGCTCAGGTAGAGGTTGAAGCGCTCCGGGAGCAGCACGTACGCGATGCCGATGCAGCGGCTGCTTGTCGAGCCGAAGCCGAAGTACTGGATGTTGGCCGAGGGTGCCGAGCTCGTGCTCAGGTAGTCGTCGCGCATCGTCAGCCAGCCCGGGGTGCGGTACAGCGCGGGCTGTTCCAGTACGCCCAGTTCCGCGCCCCGGCGGCGCTGGATCAGTTCCAGCTCCCACAGGTGCTGCTCGGGGACCTGGCCCGCCTGGGACTCCTTCGCGCGGGTCACATGCGCGCGGGCCGCGGCGTGGAAGGCGGCGCGACGGGTCTCCGTGTCCGTCGACGGGTCCTCCATCGTGTCCGTGAACGTGACCATCTCGGGAGTGACGACCCGCATCGCCTCGGTGCGCCCGTACCGGTACTGCCGGGTGGCGATCGACTCGTACGTGGCGCCCAGGTGCCCCTTCGCGCGCCGGTGGGCGAGCTGGTAGGCGACCTGGACGAAGGCGTCCGGCGACACCCCGAGAGCCTTCGCCGCGCTGCTGCCGAAGTCCTCGAAGGACACGGTCCTGGTGGCCGTTGCGGCCCCGTACGCGGCGAACGCCTCGGCGGCCGCCCGGGCCCGGTCGCGCTGTGCCTCGTCCAGTTCGAAGACGATGGGCTCCAGGGCCGGCAGGCCCTGCGGGCGGGCGCCGGACCGCCGGGACTGTTCCTCCGCCGGGGTGTTCAGCAGCGCGTCGACGAAGCTGAGGATGGTCGTCCCGTCGAGCTCGCAGTGCTCCACGTTGATACCGGCCCGGCCGTCCGCGAACACGATCAGGGACACGGCCTTGTCGAACCAGCGGTTGCCGCGGTCGCCGTACAGCAGCTCGTCACAGGCCTCCTGGATGTCCGCCGGGGCGAAGTCCTCGAGAGCGACGCAGAACAGCGCGGTCTCGATGTCGTCGAGGGCCGCCGCGTTGACGGGGTGGCCGGCGATCAGGGATTCGCGGGTGGCCGCCCACTCCGCGCGGGCCATGGTGGTGAAGTGACCCGCCGAGGTGTCGGCGTCGGGCTCGCCCCCGGCCTTCATGACGGCACACAGGCCCGCCTCGAGGTCCTCCAGGCTGTGCGGCGCACCGTCCGGCCCGAGCACCTCCAGCCGGAACATCGCGCCGCGGAAGAAGACGACGATGTGCCGGGCCGCGGACGGCCCCGGCCAGGCGTCGGTGTACGGGGCGCGGACGGAGTCCAGCTGCGCCCCGGGAATGCGGGTGGTGGAGAACAGGAAGGCGTTCTGCACCATCGACTGGGGCACACCCCGCTGCACCACCGGCTCGATCAGCCCCTGGTCGAGCTGCCTCTTGTAGTCGAGGGCCCCGGCGATGAGCCCGGCCGCGCGTTCCACCTGCGGCTTGTCGGAGTCCTGGAAGAGGAAGAAGAAGTTGGCGTTGAGGGCGATCCGGTCCCGGCGGCCCAGGTAGCGGTACGGCCAGAAGGTGTCGAGCCAGCTGTGCACGCCCTCGGCGGCGTCGTACTCCTCCAGGGCGCCGTGCAGGACCCGGCCGGGGCCGTCCGGGCGGAGGAACTCGGCCACCTCCGCCCGGGTCGCCTCCAGTTCGCCGGCGGACAGCAGCGGCGCGCACCAGGTGAGGAACCGCTCGCAGCTCGCCTCGAGGGCGGGCAGCGGTACCTGCGGCAGGCTCTCCTCCTGGGCGAAGGTCGCATTGCCTGCTGCTTCCTGACTGATCTTCACTTCTGTACTCGATTCAGATCGTGGTGGGCACGGGTGGTGTGTCCTGCGGCCGGGAGAGATAGAGCTGTGCGTGGAGCCAGCCTTCCGCCTCCAGGCCCCGCGCATCCACCCCCGCGGCCGACATGCCGTCGAGGACGAGAGCCTGCTCCTCCGGGGAGGCGAAACGGCGCTGTTTGAAGACCTCGTCGACGAGGATCGTCCGGTAGCCGAGGCCGTCCAGCGCGCGTTCGACGGAGTCGAAGGGGAACATCCGCAGCACGAAGTGGGCCATCCACGGCCGGCCGCCCTCCTGCGCCTCGACGACACGCAGCAGGGTGCGCTCGGTGACGTAGCCGAGGCAGCCGGTCGAGATCACCAGGTCGGTCCCGGCGAACTGGGCGCGCTGGCGGGGGGTCGGCTCGTTCCGTTCGAGGTCGGCGTGGACGGCATCGTCGAGGAAGCCGGACTCCCGGGCGTAGTCGAGCGCGGGCGCCGAGGTGTCGAGTCCGACCACGCGCAGGCCGTTGGCGGGCCGCCGCGACCGGGACAGCCCGCGGTCCCGTGCCACGAGTTCCTCCCGCGACCGCGTGTCCTCCTCGGCGGCGTCCCGCTCCTCGTCGCCGCAGTAGCGGGCGTACAACTCGTCCATGGTGGCGTCGTACTTGAGCAGCGCGGCGTTGATCCCGTACGAGCAGCCGATGTCCAGGACCTGGGGCACCTCGACGTTGCGGGCTTCTCGGTACTCCTTGATCAGCTTCTCGAAATAGGGCTTGGCCTGCTGGGGAACGCAGTAGCCGAGCGGGCGCAGCACGCTGAAGTAGGCGCGCGGATCCGGCTGTGTGTAGATGTGGTCGAGCGTGACTTTTCCGGTCGCGTCGAAACGCACAGGCATGACTCCTCGATGGGTCGCCAGGGGGAAATGCGCCGGGAAACGGCGGCGGTTCACCGCCCGCCGGGGGGGGCCGTACGCCGGCCGATCGGCCGATCGGCCGGCATCCGGGCCGTACGTCAGTCGAGCAGCCGGTCGCCGCGGACCGCCCGCCCCTCCGCCTCGATGTGCTCGGGCAGCACCCGGCCGAAGAGCTGGCGGGTCCTCGCCACGCTCCCGATGACGCCGGGCCGCTCGCTGTACGCGAAGATCGCCGAGTGGCGGGCGAGGTCGCCGCGCACGGGGCTGACGCGGTGCAGCGAGTAGCGCCCCTTGAACAGCTGGAGGTCGCCGGGCTGCAGCGGCAGCCGGCGGACGAGCCGCTCACCACGCCCCTGAAGCACGTCCCGTACGTCGTCGAAGCGTTCGTCCTCGGCGGACCTGATGCCGGGGCAGTACTCGAAGACGCCGCCCGCCTCCGCCTGCTGGGTCAGCATGCTCACGGTGAACTCGTTCGTGTCGAAGTGCCAGGGGTGTTCCATACCGGGCTCGACGACATTGAGCACGAGACCGGACAGCGGGTCCGCCAATTCGTGCAGTTCGGGGAGGCCGAAGCAGCGGGCGACGAAGGACTGGACGTCGGGATGGGTGTACAGCCGGCTGATGAGGGAGGCTTCGGGGACCCGGTCGCGGGCGACGAAGGCGTTGCCCCGCCGGAACGTGGTCCGGCCGGGATGCCCCTCCGGGAGGTCGGAGTCGACGGCGATGTTGTAGACGTTGACGGTCTCGACGTCGAAGTGGGCGCGGGGGGCGATGTCCGCGGACTCCTGCCGTAGCACGTCGCGCAGGTCGGCGCGGATGAAGTCCGTCAGGACGGTGCAGCCGGTGGTGGCGAGTTCGCGACGCGCGCGGGACACCACGGCCTGTCCTTCGGCGCCTTCGAGGTCGGACAGGGGGTAGCGGGCGGTGTCGACCACATGGCCGAGTGGCAGGGCTTCCAGGGTGCTCATTCGATCAGTCCCTCATCCTTGGTCCCAACTCACCTGAAGAGCAGCAGAGTTGAAGCTCCCACAGCACCGGCGGGTTGTCTGTGACTCGTCACACTGCGCAGAGGGGTGTGGCCGGGCGGTGAACGTGCCGGGAGTCGGCCGGGAGTGGAACGATCGTCGAGCGGGACGCTCTATGGTGGTCCGCATGTCTGCGCCTGACCTCATCCGTATCGTCTCCCGTTCCTCGCCCATGGCTCTGGCCCAGGTCGAGCGCGTCCGCGCCGAACTGACCGCGCTGCACCCCGGAATCCGTACGGAGGTCGTGCCCGTCACCACGTCCGGGGACCGCTGGATGGGGGACCTGGCCAAGCTTGGCGGAAAGGGCGCGTTCACCAAGGAGGTGGATGCGGCGCTGATCGCCGGGGAGGCGGATCTGGCGGTGCACTGCGTCAAGGACGTGCCCGCGGACCGGCCGCTGCCGGCCGGGACGACCTTCGCCGCCTTCCTGGAGCGGGACGACATCCGGGACGCCCTGATCCATCCCGAGGGGCTCACCCTGGACGAGCTGCCGGCCGGGACCCGGATCGGTACGTCCTCGGTGCGCAGGATCGCGCAACTGGCCGCCTCGCACCCGGAGCTGGAGTGCGTGCCGATGCGGGGCAACGCCAACCGGCGGCTGGAGAAGCTCGCGGCCGGGGACGCGGACGCGCTGCTGCTCGCGGTGTCCGGTCTGGAGCGCATCGGGCGTACGGACGTGATCAGCGAGGTCCTGTCGGTCGAGACGATGTGCCCGCCGATCGGTGCGGGAATCCTGGCGCTCCAGTGCCGTGAGGACGACGCCGCGACGATCGACGCGGTGAGCGGGCTCGGCGATCCGGCGGCGTACCGGGAGGCGACGGCCGAGCGGATGTTCCTCCATGTCCTTCAGGGCCACTGCAATTCGCCGATCGCGGGGTATGCGCGGGCGGAGCGCTCCGGGGACCTGTCGCTGCGGGCGCGGGTCTTCACCCCCGACGGCAAGCGGGTGCTGAACGCACACGAGTGGGCGGGCCCGCTGGACCCGGCGACGCTCGGGACGTCGGTGGCGGTCGCGCTGCTGCGGCAGGGTGCACGAGAGCTGATCGACGGGATCGCGCACTGAGGTCCCACCGGGGCGCGTGACGCAGGCGTACGCGCGGGGCCCGGCGCCCCGGCACGTACGGTGCCGGGCGCCCCCGCCCTCGTACGGCCGCGGCTCAGGCGTCGGCCGCGTACCGCCAGAACTCGCGCATCAGGGCCGGCGGGGTCGGCCCGCCCATCTCCCGCTGGGTGAGCAGGATCGAGACCGTACCGGTGGACGGCGTGATGTGCGCCGCCGTCCCGGTGCCGCCGACCCAGCCGTAGCGGCCCGGCACGTTCCAGGGATCGACCGGTGCGACGTCGACCGAGCCACCGAACCCCCAGCCCTGGCCTTCCAGGAACAGGTGGCTGTCCGCGCGCTGGGACGCCGTCAGATGGTCGGTGGTCATCTGCCGTACGGACGCGGCCGACAGCAGCCTGCGGCCGTCGGCGGTCCCTCCGGCGAGGAGCATGCGGCCGAAGGCGAGCCAGTCGTCGGCGGTCGAGACCAGTCCGCCCGCACCGGAGGGGAACGCTGGCGGGGTGCTCCACTGCCCGTCGGGGGCGTCGATCAGGTCGAGGCCGCCCGACTGCCCCTCCCGGTAGGCGGAGGTGAAGCGGCCGCGTTCGCCGGCCGGGACGGCGAAGGCGGTGTCGGTCATGCCGAGCGGGTCGAACAGCCGCGCCTGGAGGAACTCGGGCAGCGGCCGTCCGGCGGCGCGGGCGATCAGTACACCGAGGATGTCGGAGCAGGTGTTGTACAGCCAGGTGTCGCCCGGCTGGTGCAGCATCGGGATACGGGACAGGGCCGCCATCCACGCGTCGGGCCCGGCGACGGTCTGCGGCTGCGGCGGGCCCTGCTTGAGATCGCCGAACAGCGGGGCGACCGCGGGCAGGGAGAAGTCGGACGGGAAGCCGTATCCGGCACGGAAGGTGAGCAGGTCGAAGAGGGTGATCGGCCGGGCGGCGGGGACCACGTCGTCGACCGGGGCGTCCGGGGTACGCACGACGACCGGTGACGCCAGCTCCGGGAGCCAGGTACTGACCGGCTCGTCGAGTGCGACGACGCCGTCGTCGACGAGCATCATGGCCGCGGCCGCGACGACGGGCTTGGTGATCGAGGCGATGCGGAAGATCGAGTCCCGGGCCATCGGAGCGGTGCCCTCGGCGTCGACGGACCCGGCGGTCTCCACCTCGACCCGGTCACCGCGGGCCACCAGGGCCACGACTCCGGGCACCGATCCCTTGTCGACCTGGTCCTTCAGGATGTCGTGCAGGCTGGTCATCGCTCCGCCTTCTGTTCGCCGGGTGCCGTCGCAGAGACAGACTTCCATCGGGGCGGGGAATCATCGGGACACGTCGGAACACCCTTCCGCATTTTGCACTAGTGCGATCGCATGTTGCGGCTAGTACAAAATCCGGCTAGCGTCGGTGCGCATGCCTGCCACGATGCCCGCGCCCGTCACGCTGACCGGCCACCACGTACGCCTCGAAGCCCTCACCACGGCCCACCTCCCTGATCTGTTCGCCGCGGGTGGCGGTGACGACGAGGTCTGGCGCTGGCAGGGCGGGCCGACACCGCACACCCAGGACGCACTGGGCGAGAAGCTCGGCGCTCTGCTCGACAGCGCCGCGCGCGGCACGTACATCCCCTTCGCGGTCATCCACCGCCCCACCGGCCGGGCGGTCGGCTGGACCACGTACATGGACATCGACGTGGAGAACGAGCGTCTGGAGATCGGCTGGACCTGGTACGGCCGCGCCTTCTGGCGTACGGCGGTCAACACCGAGACGAAGCTGCTGCTCCTGGCCCACGCCTTCGAGGAACTGGGCATGGGCCGCGTCCAGTTGAAGACCGACCACATGAACCTCCGCTCCCAGAAGGCGATCGCGCGCCTCGGGGCCCAGCGGGAGGGAGTCCTGCGCCGTCACCGGCTGCGCCCGGACGGCACCTGGCGGGACACGGTCTACTTCTCGATCCTGGCCGACGAGTGGCCGGCGGTGAGAAAGGGGCTCGCGGCCCGCCTCTGAATCGATCGAAGGACGCCCGGAGACGACGAAGGGCAAGGAGAGTCCGACTCCTTGCCACTCTCAACATATAGCGCACCGGGGGGCTTGCGGCAAGGCCCCGGTCGTCCCGCAGAATGATCCGCCGAAGCCAGGACCTGCGGAAACAGCAGATGCGCGTGAGGCGCGCGGACGGCCGGAATCCAGTCTCGTTGAATGGGCGTTTCGATGATTGACGTGATCGTGGTCGGCGGCGGACCGACCGGTTTGATGCTGGCCTGCGAGTTGCGGCTGCACGGCGTGCAGGTGGTCGTGCTGGAGAAGCTGACCGAGCGCACCGGGGAGTCGCGCGGGCAAGGTCTGCACGCGCGCAGTGTCGAGGTGATGGATCAGCGCGGCCTGCTGGACCGGTTCCTCGCGGTCAGCGAGAAGTTCCGGGTCGGCGGTCTCTTCGGCGGCATCGTGAAGCCGTGGCCGGAGCGGCTGGACACGGCGCACCCGTACGGCGTCGCCACCCCGCAGCCGGTCACCGAGCGGCTGCTGGAGGAGCGCGCCGTCGAACTCGGCACCGACATCCGGCGCGGGTGCGAGGTCGTCGGGCTGAGCCAGGACGAGCACGGGGTGAGTGTCCAGCTGGCGCGTGAGGGCGCTCCCGCCCCTGAGGGTGCGGCCGAAGGGGGAGGCACGCACCTGCGCTCGCGCTATGTCGTCGGGTGCGACGGCGGGCGCAGCGCCGTGCGCAAGCTGCTCGGTGTCGGTTTCCCCGGTGAGCCCGCGACGGTCGAGACGCTGCTGGGTGAGATGGAGGTGACCGAGGATCCGGCGACGGTCGCCGCCGTCGTCGAGGAAGTCCGCAAGACCCACCTGCGGTTCGGCGTCGCCGCCCCGGACAAGGACGGGGTGTGCCGTGTCGTCGTGCCCGCCGACGGGGTGGCCGAGGACCGTGCGTCCGCGCCGACCCTCGACGAGTTCAAGAAGCAGCTGCGGGCCTTCGCGGGCACCGACTTCGGCGTGCACTCGCCGCGCTGGCTGTCCCGCTTCGGCGACGCCACCCGGCAGGCCGAGCGCTATCGCGTCGGCCGGGTGCTGCTGGCCGGCGACGCGGCGCACATCCACCCGCCGACCGGGGGGCAGGGGCTCAACCTGGGTGTGCAGGACGCGTTCAACCTCGGCTGGAAGCTGGCCGCGGCGGTCGACGGCTGGGCACCGGAGGGTCTGCTGGACAGCTACCACTCCGAACGGCACCCGGTGGGCGCGCGCGTGCTGGACAACACCCGGGCGCAGATGACGATGCTGGGGAGCGATCCGCGTGCGACCGCGCTGCGGGAACTGCTCGGGAGGCTGATGGACTTCGAGGAGGTGAACCGGTACGTGACCGGGATGGTCACCGCGGTCGAGGTCCGCTACGACTTCGGCGAGGGCCATGACCTGCTCGGCAGCCGGCTGCGGGACGTACAGCTGAAGCGCGGCCGCCTCTACGGGCTGATGCACGAGGGGCGCGGCCTGCTGCTCGACCAGACCGGCCGCCTCTCGGTGGAGGGCTGGTCGGACCGGATCGACCATGTCGTCGACGTCAGCGAGGAACTGGAAGCGCCCGCGGTCCTGCTGCGACCGGACGGCCATGTGGCGTGGGTGGGTGAGGACCAGCGGGATCTGGTGGACCGGCTGCCGCGGTGGTTCGGCGCGGCGGCGGGCTGACCGCGAGCCGCCGGCGGGGGCCTCGACTCGGCTCACGCCCCCGTGCCCCCGGTCGCGCGGCGGACCGAACGGGCTGACGCTGATTCCATGAGTGAGCCGAACGCGTGGCGGCAGTGGGACGGACCTCAGCACGCGGCACCACCGCCGGCTCCGCCCCGGAGACGGCGCCGATGGCCGTGGGTGGTCCTGGTGATCGTCCTGCTGCTGGGCGGCGGCTGTGCCGCATTCGCCGGCCTCTTCGTGAACAGCGTCTCCGACGAGGTCTCGAAGACCGTCCGCGTCACCTACGAGGTCACCGGCGACGCGAAGGACGCCGCCATCTCGTACACCACCTGGCGCGACGGGGACATGCTGACCAGCGAGGAGAGTTCCCGCGACCTGCCGTGGCGGAAGGTCGTCACGACCGAGGGGTTCATCAAGGGCGGCTCACTCAGCGTCACACTCGGCGCGGACGGCGGGCGTGCGACCTGTTCCGTGACCGTGGACGACGGGACACCCAGAACCGCGACGGCGTCCGGGCCCTTCGCGACCGCCTCGTGCGAGGGGTTCTGACGCCTGCGCCGCTTCCGTCCGGGCGGGCCTGCGCGCCGCGTGGACCGCGACCTCGATCGCCACCTCCGGGTCCGCTCCCCCGGGCCTCGCCCGTACGATCGGACAGCATGGGGATCACTGTGCAGAAACTGACGTACTACCCGGTCAAGGGCTGTGCCGGGACGGACGTCGAGTCCTCCCGGGTCGGGGATACGGGACTGGAGCACGACCGTACGTTCATGGCCGTCGACGCCGTCGCCGGGTCCTTCCGCAGTCAGCGGACGCTGCCGGCGATGGCCGCCGTCCGGCCCGAGATCGTCGACGGCGGCGGTGTGCTGCGGCTGTCGGCCGACGGGGTCGAGAGTCTGCTGCTGGACGTCGACCACGACGGTGAGCGGCGGCCGGTGAGCATGTTCGGGCGGGACATCGGGGAGGGCGCCGATCAGGGGGACGCCGTGGCCGAGTGGTTGTCCGAGGTGCTGGGGGCGAAGTCGCGGCTGGTGCGGGTGCCGCCGGGGTTCGACCGGGACGGGTGGGGCGAGACGCCCGGCAAGGTGGGGTTCGCCGACGCGCATGCCGTCCTCGTCGCCTCGCAGGCTTCGCTGGACGGTCTCAACGCACGGATCGAGGCCGCCGGAGCCGCCGCCGTTCCGATGGACCGCTTCCGGCCGAACATCGTGCTCGCCGGCTGCGACGCCCCGCACGCCGAGGACGACATGCGGCAGCTGGACATCGGAACGGCCCGACTCGCCTACGCCGTACGGGCGGTGCGGTGCGCGGTGCCGATGGTGGACCAGCTCACCGGGCTGCGGGCCGGTCCCGAACCGATCCGTACGCTCGCCGGGTACCGGCGTGAGCCCGCGTACGACAACAAGGTGAGCTTCGGCATGAAGGCGGCGGTCGTACGGCACGGCACGCTCGCCCTGGGCGACACCGTGGTGGCGACGACGACGGCGTCCGGCCCGGCTGCCTGACCTCACCCTGCTCCCACCGGCGTCAGCAGCGCGGCACCGGTTTGCTGTAGGTCGTGTTGCTGGCGTTGGACACGTAGTAGTCGGAGACGTAGCGGCCGTTCTCCGTACGGTTCCACACCGATGTCGTGCCGACGGCCGAGCCTGCCCGCTGGCAGTACACCCAGGCCAGTGACCCGTTCGCGAGGACCGCTCCGGCCGGGAACGACGTGCCGGGGCCGGTGCGTTCGGCGACACCCGTGGTCGTCTGGAACGGGTACGTGCACAGCGGCAGCGGGCGGCTGTAGCCGGTGTTCGACGGGGTGCTCACATAGCGGTCGGTGACGTAGGTGCCGTCGGAGAGCTTGTCCCACACCGGGGAGCCGCCGACAGCCGGACCGGGCGTCTGGCACACCACCCTCACCGTGGTCCCCGGCGGGTAGGACTTCGCCGCCGGATAGGTCGTGGACGGGCCGGTCCGGGCGTTCAGCGCGGTGGTGCTGGTGACGGAGTAGGGGTACGCCACGGTGGCGACGGGCGAGTCGAGCCGGTCGGTGTCGATGTTGATCGTGACACCGCCGTACGTCTCGTTGTGGCCGCCCTTGAACTGCTTGGCCCGCTGGTGCAGCGGCCACCGCACATCGGGGATGTTCGTCCAGCCCTTGAGCGAGTCGACCGAGTCGTAGCGGGCGATCCACAGCGCGTCGGGACGGGCGTACGAGGTGGACGTGTAGACGTCGGAGAGCTGCTTGGCCCCGAAGTTGAGGTTCATGTACACGCCCGAGACATAGCCGAGCCGGTGCAGCTCCTTCGTCCAGGCGGACACGAAGGCCAGCACACCGGTCCGGCAGGTGGCGTCGGTCTGGGTGTAGTGCTCGATGTCGTTGTAGACGGCGCTGCCGGGGACCATACCGAGCGCCTTCGCCTTGGCGACGGCGTCGGCCGCCGCCGCGGTGCCCTGGCCCCGGGCGGTCGCCGCGGCACGGCTGATCTTGGCGTCGGTGGGCTTGCCGCCGCACGGCGGCTGAAGTCCCTTGTAGATGGGCAGCAGACGCCATTGGAGCGCCGACACGGAGGCCACCCATGGAGCGGTGAGCTGCGGTTGGGCGCAGGTGCGGGTGATGCCCCCGATGTAGACGCCGACGGCGCGGTACGGGGAGGCCGTCCAGGCCTGGATGGCCGACAGCGGCGGTGCGGTGCAGGTGTCGAAGGCGAGTCCGGAGTAGCGCGTCGCGCTCGCGCCCGCCGGATAGGCGGCGGGCGTGGCCGGTTCTGCGGCTGCGGACGGGGCGAAGGCGAGGACGGTGCCGGCGACGAGTGCGCCGGCGGTCGGCAGGACGCAGAGTCTTCGGATTCCGGGAAGTCGGGGAAGGATGCGGGACGGGTGCGGCATGGCGGCCCCCCTGAACGGTTCGAACCGAGTGGCATCAGCATGCGCCGCGAGCCGCCAACTGTGCCCTCAGCTGCGCGCTTTGTTGCGGTAACCGGACAAACCGCCCTTGTGGGGCGGGAAAGAGCCCCGCCGTCGTCACCGGAGCGACGACGGCGGGGCCTTGGGGGTGGGCAGTGGTCGTGACGGACGTGACAGCCGTGGCGGTCAGCGTCCGTAGCGGATCAGCGCACGCACCATCCGGCACGTCGTGTCCGAGGGCTGGTGTACTCCGATCTGCTCCGCCGTCGCTCGTATCCTCGTGTTGTCCGCGGTCGCCGGGTGGTAGATGCCCGAGTCCAGCAGGGCGATCGTCAGCCGCATGGCCTTCAGGCGGCGGTTGTGCGTCACGTACCACTCGCGCGGCTGTCCGGCCGGCAGCGGCTTCCTCGTCGCCTGCGGGAACTCGGTGTCGGCGGGCTTCCTCATGAGTCTGGCTACAGCCATCGGCAACCTCCTGGCACGGTGGCGGGACCATCCCGAACTACTGTTCATTCTACTGGCCGCCACTGACAATCCCCCCTGGCCAGACGGTGTTTGAGGGGCTGGTGAGCGGTACCGTGGCGGGATGGAGATCTGGATCAATCCCGCCTGTTCCAAGTGCCGCAGCGCGGTGAATCTGCTCGACGCGGAAGGCGCTTCGTACACCGTCCGCCGCTACCTCGACGAGGTGCCCAGCGAGGACGAGATCCGCGCGGTCCTCGGCCGGCTCGGGCTCGAACCGTGGGACATCACCCGGACGCAGGAGGCGGAGGCGAAGGAGCTCGGGCTCAAGGAGTGGGCGCGGGAGGAGAGTTCGCGCGACCGGTGGATCGAGGCGCTGGCGCGGCATCCGAAGCTGATCCAGCGGCCGATCATCACGGCGGACGACGGGACGGCCGTCGTCGCGCGGACGGACGAGGCGGTACGGGACGCGCTGGGGCGCCACGGCTGAGAGCCGGTCGCGCACGGGCCCCGCGCCGCACGGCCGCGGGGCCGATCCGGGCGGCCAGGGCGCCCGTTCCACCCCCGGGCCCGCCGCACGGCCGAAGTCGCCCTCCGCGTACTGCCGTGGACCCTCCACACAACGGAACACCCCTCCGTACCGCCGAAGGCCCCTCTGCACCGCCTGAGGGCCCCTCCGTGGTCAGCGTTCGTCCGTGCCCGCCACCTTCCCCGTCGCCAGCGCGATCCGGTTCCATGTGTTGATGGTGAAGATCAGCGCCAGCAGCTGAGCCAGTTCCCGCTCCTCGAAGTGCTCGGCCGCCCGGGCGTACACCGCGTCCGGGACCCCGCCGTCGGCGACCAGCGTGACCGACTCCGTGAGCGCCAGCGCCGCCTGCTCCTTCGGCGTGAAGAAGTGCGCGGCCTCCCGCCACACGGCCGTCATGTGCAGGCGCTCCTCGCTCTCGCCGGCCTTGCGGGCGTCACCGGTGTGCATGTGGAGGCAGTAGGCGCAGTGGTTGAGCTGCGAGGAGCGGATCTGCACCAGCTCCACCAGCGTCGGATCCAGTCCCTCGCGTGCCGCCGCGTCGAGGCCGATCACGGCGCGGAACGCCTTCGGGGCCAGCTTGGCGAAGTTGATGCGGGAGGCGCTGCGGTTGATCTCTGTCGTCGTCATGTGTACGAATCTAGTGAGACAGAAGACCGGTGACAGGGTGCATTTTCATGGCAGATTCATGGGTCAATCCGGCGGAGATCCTGGGTGCCGACCTGCATCTGGAGCTCACCGGCGGTGGCAGCCGTCGTGCGGCCCTGATGCGTGCGCTGCGGGACGCGATCCGGACCGGGCGGCTCGCGCCGGGCACCCGGCTGCCGCCGTACCGCTCGCTCGCAGCCGATCTCGGTATCGCCCGCAACACCGTGGCCGACGCCTACGCCGAGCTGGTCGCGGAGGGCTGGCTCACCGCGCGACAGGGCTCGGGGACCCGCGTCGCGCATCGCACGGAACCGACCACGCCCGTACGCAGACCGCGCACCGCGACACCCGAACACCGGCCGGTGTACGACCTCATACAGGGCCGTCCCGATCCGTCCGCCTTCCCCCGCGCCGCCTGGCTGGCATCCGCGCGCCGGGCGCTGACCGCCGCACCGCACGACACGTTCGGGCCCGGTGATCCGCGGGGACGGCCGGAGCTGCGCGAGGCGCTGGCGGAGTATCTGGGCCGGGTGCGCGGAGTGCGGACCGACCCCAGCCGGATCGTCGTGTGCTCGGGTGCCGCGCACGCGCTGCGGCTTCTCGCGCAGGTGGTGGGCGGGCGGTGGGGCGTCGAGGAGTACGGACTGCCCTTCCACCACGCGCTGCTGACCGACAGCGGTGTGCGGACCGTCTCCCTGCCGGTCGACGAACACGGCGCGGACATCGCCCTGTTGGGCGGGGAACGGGCCGTCCTGCTCACTCCGGCCCATCAGTTCCCGACCGGCGGCCCGCTGCACGCCGAACGGCGCTCGGCCCTCGTGGACTGGGCACGGTCGTCGGGCGGTCTGGTCCTGGAGGACGACTACGACGGCGAGTTCCGCTACGACCGCCGGCCCGTGGGCGCCGTGCAGGGCTTGGATCCGGACCGGGTGGTGCTGATGGGGTCCGTGAGCAAGAGCCTCTCCCCCACCCTGCGGATCGGCTGGATGGTGCTGCCGCCGCAGCTGCTGGACGATGTCCTGGCGGCCAAGGGCGAGCGCGAGCAGTACTCCAGCGCCACCGAACAGCTCACGCTCGCGGACTTCGTCCGGTGCGGGGCGTACGACCGTCATGTCCGCAGGATGCGGCTGCGGTACCGCCGCCGGCGCGACCGGCTCGTCGCGCTGCTGACCGAACGGGCGCCGCAGGTACGGGTGACGGGGATCGCGGCCGGGCTGCACGCCGTACTGGAGCTGCCGCCGGGGACGGAGCGGGCCGTGGTGAAGGCGGCGGCCTGGCAGGGGCTCGCCGTCGAAGGGCTGGCCGACTTCCGCCGGCCCGGCGGGCCGGGTGAGGGGGCGGACGGGCTCCGGGACGGCCTGGTCGTCGGGTACGCCACCCCGCCCGAGCATCTGTACACGGAAGCCCTGGACGCCCTGTGCCGCGCGCTCCCGCCGGCCTGACGCGCGCTGCCGCCGGTGTGACGTGCGGCGGCAGGAACACCCCTCCCACCTGGCTCAACCTTAAGAAAAGTTAAGGAAGTTGCGGGTGAGGACCTTGAGTCGGACCGCCCGCCTACTCGTACGTAGGGGCACACGGAACCGACCCGACAGGAGTCCCACGTGTCCCGCAAGAAGACCCTCACCGGTAAGAAGAAGATCGCTCTGCTCGTCGGCGCAGCAACCGTCGTCGGCGGTGGGGCTTTCGCAATGACCGGCACCAGCCAGGCATCGGTCGCCTGCGACGGGCTCGTCACGGCCCTGCAGAACAACGAGCGGTTCATCGCCGACCAGCGCGCCACTCCGGACGCGCAGTCCGAGGCGCGTATCGCCAACCGGCAGGCCGTCATCGAGGAGATCAAACGAAAGCAGGCCGCCTCGGGTTGTGAAGTCGGCACAGGGGGCGGCGAGGCGGCCCAGCCGCCCGCGCAGCAGCCCCCGGCGCAGGAGCAGCCGCCCGCCGAACCGCCGGCGCAGGCCCCGCCGGCCGAGGAGCAGCCGCCCGCCGAAGGCGGCGGCGAGGAGGCCGGCGGCGGTGACGCCGGAGCCGTGGGCGAGGTCGTCTGCGCCGGTTCGACCGTGACGCTGTCCGGCGAGGCCGGCGAGCCCGCCGCCTCCAGCAACCAGTTCCCGATCGGCACCACGCTCAAGGTGACCAACCTCGACAACAACAAGTCGACGACGGTGAAGGTCGCGTCCCCCTCCGGCAGTTGCGCGCTGCTGAACAACGCCGCCTTCGAGCAGGTGCGGGAGCCGGGCAAGTTCCTGATCCGCAAGGCGCGCATCGAGCGCGTGGGCTGACCCGGCGCAGTCCGGGCCGGTGCCCGTCCGTCCTCCGGAGCTCTCCCCCGAAGCGTCCACGCGCTCCGGGTGACCGGAAGACCTGTTCCGCACTCATACGGTGGGGCGCTGCCCGCCCCCGCCTCCGGGAGTAGCGCCCGTGCGGAACGGGACAGGCGGACGCGGCACCGCCCGGGCCGGCGCGCGGGGTGACCCGAGGCGCCCACCGGACGAGCCGCGGTTCGCCACCCCCGACGAGCCGCGGCTCCCCACCCGTCAGGTCCCCTCACGGGAGCCGCGGTTCCCCCTCACGGGCCGGCAGCTGTGCCTCGGCCTCGGCGAGGATCTCGGTCAGCCGCAGCCCGAAGGCCAGGTCACAGCTGTGCGGCCGTCCCGTGCGCGCCGACTCCACCAGCGCGTCCAGCGCGGCCCGGAACGATCCGACCGCGTCCCCCCACTCCGGCAGCGAGGCCGTCCCCGGCTCGCCCACGAGATCGATGGTCACGCCCGACGCGCTCACCGGCGCGCTCAGCCCCAGAGTCGCCGTGCTCGAAGCGCCCGACGCGTGCCGCAGCACCAGGTGCACGGTGTCCTCGGGGCCTCGGGCCGCCGTCACCCGGGTCACGTCGCCGAGCACCGGGATCAGCACGGACAGCACATGCGGGCCGACGTCCCACAGCCCGCCCTTCTCGCGCCGCCAGGGCGAGGCGGCGTACGGGCTGTCGCTGTCGTGCGCGAACAGCGAACCGAGCCACCGCGCATGGGCCGTGTACCAGCCCTTCGCCGCGGCCCGGTCCTCGATCCAGGCCGCGGTCTCGGCGGCGAACCGCAGCGTGCAGAACACCACGGACGCCACCCCGGCCCGCTCGGCCGCGTCCGCCGTGGCCCGGGCTGTGGCCACATCCGTCGCCACCGGCTTGTCCAGCAGCAGATGGCAGCCGGCCGCGGCGGCCCGCGCGGCGAGCGGCGCCTGGATGTCCGGCGGCAGGGCGAAGGCCGCGATGTCGCAGGAGGCGAGCAGCTCGTCGGCGCCGTCCTCCCCCGTGTACGCGGCCGTGCCGTGCGCCCTGGCGATCACCTCGGCGGCCTCGGGCCGCCTGGCCCACACCCCCGCGAACTCGACACCGGGATGGGCGGCAAGGGCGGGCGCCTGGGTGCGCTCGGCCCACGGGCCGGCGCCGAAGAGTCCGATACGCAGCTGCTTCGCGGGGGTCGTCATGCGGCCCAGTGTGCCCGGCGGAGAGAAATTCCGGGGGAACGGAGTGGGAGCGGTGTTACGTTTCCGGTGCCGGCCGCGGGACTCCGGTGCGACTTCCGAGACATGCTTCTGACGCAGTGATTTCGCCGTTCGCATCCCCATTCCCCGGCCGGCTCCAGTGCTGGCGGGACCCGGGGGGAGACCATGGCGGACGCCGCCGAGACATCCGCCGATCTGGTCGCGGCCGAGGACGTACTGCTCTTCGTGAACGCGGCGATCACGGCGACCGGACAGCGGGAGTTCCGCTCGTCGGCCGGCGAGCAGCAGCTCTCCCTGTCCTTTCTGCACGAGTACGTGTGCACCAACTACCGGACCGTGTACGCGGCGGCGCTCGCTCTGGACATCAACGACCACAACGCGGCCTCGATCATCGAGCGACTGCTGCGCACGGCGGATGACGCCGACCGCCCCCAGAAGCTCGCCGAGGGCAGGCTGATCGCCGCGCGGCTGGCCTCGCTGCCGCCGCAGCGCGTGTACCGGCTGTTCCGCGCACTGCGCACCGCCAGGGTCAACAACCGCCGCACCCGGGCGATCCAGCGCGACTGGCTGCGGGCCCGCCCCGATCTCGGCCATGACGCGGTGAAGTACCGCAGCGGGCTGAGAGCGGCCGCACGGCACACGCATCTCTCCTTCGGGGCAGGCCCCCTGGACGAGGAGTACGGCGATTTCCTCTTCCGTCCCGGCCGGCGGATCCGGTACGAGGACGCCTTCCTGGACGCGTACCGGCGCGCCCACTACGAACGGGAGGCGGTCTACGAGCTGCCGTTCACCGTGGCCGAGGGCTTCGCCGCCCGGCACGGGATCCCCCGCGGGGTGTTCCTGGAGCGGATCGCGCCGCGGATGACACGGCTGGAGCGGCTGCGTACGCAGAGCTCCGGCACGACGGCGGATCTCGGCGTCATGCCGCTCACCCGGCTGTGCCTCTACGTCCTGTCGCTCACCCGGCAGGAGCGCGTGGACCGGCGGGCGGAGCTGACGGGTGCCCTGCGGGCGGCGGCGCTGCGGGCCGCGGGTCCGCACGCCGGTACCTGGGGCAGGGTGGCCGCCGTGCTGGACGACAGCTACTCGTCGTACGGCTCGGGGGTGAAGCGCCGCCGGCCGCTCGCCGTGGCGCTCGGATCGCACTTCCTGCTGGAGGCGCTGGCCGGGTCGTACCGCGCGCACTGGACCTCTGGTGCCGGAGATCCGCTTCTGGTGCGCCCGTGGGGGCCGAGCCCGGTCGGCACCCGCGTCCTCGACGCACTGGAGCACTCCCCCGACCGTCTGGTGATCGTTTCGGACGGCTGGGACAACGCGCCGCCCGGGCTGGCGGGCGAGGTGCTGCGCGTCTGGCGGACCCGCCTCGATCCGGACCGGCGCACAAGTGTCGTGCACGTGAACCCTGTATACGACGCGGACGGGTTCGACGTCCGCCGGCTCGCACCGGGCGTGCCGACGGCGGGCATCCGCGACGCGGAGGATCTGGCGGCGCTGGTGGAGATCGCGCAGTTCGCCGAGGGCCGCACACGGCTGGGCGAACTCCAGGCCTATCTCGACCGCCGCTGCGGCCAGTTCCTTCAGCGGCATCAGGAGGGGGCACGATGACCAAGCTGGACATGACCGGCCTGACCGCGGCGCCCGGCCAGACGTGGGGCGGCATCCGCCTGGTGCCCCTGCTGCGCGACAAGCCCGTGGACGGGCTGCGGCTGCGCCACGAGGTCTACGGCCCCGGATACGGCGCGGTGGAGACCGGGCCCCGGACGTCCTACCTCTCCTACGTCCCGCACGGCTTCGTCGCCGACTGGTCGGGCGACGGCAGCCGGTCGGCCACGTACGGCACCCAGCTGGGCGACGGCTGCCCGGTGACCATCCCCGTCCGCCCGTCACCACCGGCTCGCCAAGCGGCGTTCGGTGAAGGGCGTCAGCGAGCGGCGGCTGCGCTTCCTGCCGCTCCACCTCGCTCTGGACGGCTATCTGGCACTGCACTTCAACGGGCCGTCCGTCGTCTGGGACGAGTGGTCCCAGCAGGCCGTGCGCCGGGGGCTCTCCCCGCGCGCGGAAGCGGCCTGGGCCGGATGGCAGGTGCGTGGTCTCGCGGAAGCGCTGCGGCTCTTCGAGATCCACCCGGACCAGTGCGGCGTGCTGGTCTACGCGGCGGACTCGCTCGCCGCGGCCTTCGTCGTGCCGCACCCCGAGGACTACCGCGCCCTGCATCCGTCGCTGATCGAGGATCTGTACGGCGAGCTGGTGCACCAGTACGCCTTCTTCGGCGCCGCGGTGCCCGCCTTCGAGGCCAGGATCCGCGACAGCCGCCACCTCACGACGCTCGCCGATCTGCGGGCGGCCGCGCTGGCACAGGAGCGCAGCTGGACCGCGGCCCACGCCACCCTGTTCGCGAACCGGCTGCTCGACCCGTCGTACCTCTACGAACGGGGTTACCGGATGGAGTCGTTCGCGCTGTGGCGCTTCCTGCCCTCCTTCAGCCGCGGCGAGGCGGAGCAGCACATCGGCGAGGTCATCACGGACCACAAGGGCCGGGTCGCCTATCTGAAGACCTTTCGTCTGTCCGAGGCACAGATCCGCCGCGGCCACCTGCTGAACCGGCTGCACGACCACGACTGGCATCTGGGCCGAACGGCGCAGTCACTCGGCACCACCGAGGCCGATCTGGTGCGCAGAATCCGTGACGCGGGCTTCTCGTCCCTGCTCAAGCACGGGGTCGAGAGGGTGGCCAGGAGCTAAAATCCGGGCTCCACGGGGGGCGGCGCGCACGGGCGGCGCCCGCGGCAGGTGAGCGGCAGGAGCAGCCCGCATGACGCGCGTGTTCATAGCTTCGTCGACGGAGGGCCGGCCGTTCGCGCAGGCCGTGGCGGCCGTGCTGGCGCGGCAGGGGGTGGAGCCGCTGCTCTGGTGGAGCCAGCAGTGTTTTCCGCCCGGGATGACCCTGCTCGATTCCCTGCTGCGGCTGCTGAACGAGGCGGACGGCGCGCTGATCATCGCCACTCCGGACGACCGGACCACCCGGCGCGGGGCGACGAGCTACGCCCCCGCCAGCAACGTCCTGCTGGAGTACGGGCTGTTCACCGGTCGGCTCGGGCAGGCGCGCGTGGCGATCGTGACGGTGGGGGATCCCGATCTGCCCTCCGACCTCGGCGGAGTCGTCCATCTGCGGCTCGGCCCGCCGGACGCGCACCAGGACCCCTCGGTGTACGAATCGGTGGAGATCGAGCCGCGGATCGTGCCGTGGCTGCGCACCCTGGACGCGGTGAGCAGCAACGGCGCGCGGATCGCCGGTCTGCTCACCCGCCTCGCCCCGCAGGCCAAACCACGGGACCGGGTACGGCTCAAGGCACGGGTGCTGTGCGACCAGCTGGACTCGCGGGCCTTCCCCAAACTGCCCGAGCCGCAGGTCCTCGACATCCTGCGGCGCTACGCCCTCTCGTACGGGCGCGAAGAGCGAGTCGGGCATACGGTGAAAACGCCGGTGGCGGGCTATCTCGATCTGACGCGCGTCGCTCCGGAATCGCTCGACCAGCGGGTCCTGGCAGGCCACCTGGCCTACCATGTGGCCGAACTGGTCAGCCGAAAGGTCATGCGACCGACACTGCTCGCCGTTTCCAAGGTGGCGGCCACCGGTATTTTGAGCGCGGCAGCCGACTTGCTACCCTTCCCAGCCGTCTACGTAAGTCCCTACGGCCCGAACCGTGACAACCCCGTCGAGGGTTTTTACGAGAATGGCGATCGTGCTGTCCTGTTGCACGATGTGGCCCTGAGTGGACATCATCTGGTCGATTGCATGACCGCCCTGAGGTCAGCAGGCATCAATGCCCGACACATTGTTGCGCTCGCCGAACACGACGGTCAGAACGAGGCGCTCGATTCATTGCTCGAAGAAAACGGGATCATGATGCACACCGCCGTGAAGTTCACCCCAGGCACCGGACGCGGCCCGCAGGCGGTGGAGACCATCCAGCCCCTCGGCATCACCGGTGCCCCGGACGCGGAGACCACCCCGCCGTGCCTGTTGTGCGATGTGCTGCACGACGCCGACACCACGCCGTTCCGCGGCCTGTTCGAGCGTGCGGAGCTGCCGCGCGAGCTGCTGGCGGAGGCCGACGGCTTCGTGGTCGTCGCCGACGTCGCCCCGCTGACCCGGGGGCATGTGCTCATCGTCCCGGATGAGCACGCCCTGTCGATGTCCGCCCTGCCGGCCGCGTCGCTCGCGACGCTGGAAATGCTGCGCAGGCACGTCACCTCGGTCATCCGCGAGGGGTACGCGTCGGAAGTGGTCGCATTCGAGCACGGAATGTGCGACCCCACGGTGCGTTCCTCCTGTGGAATCGACCATGCGCATCTGCATGTCCTGCCGCTGGCACAGTCCGTCACCGAAGGCTTTCGGGAGCGCTTCGCTTGCCGGGAAATCGGATCCCTGTCCGATCTGCCGCAGGCCAACGACGCGCAACAGGAATACCTTCTGCTGATCGACCAGGAGGGCAGGCACCATTTCGCCCCGACCCAGGTGTCGACGAGCCAGTACTTCCGCAAGATGATCGCCGATAAGACCGGTGAGCTGCTCTGGAAATGGAGCGACAAAGTGCTGCTGGGAGACCGCGCGGAGACCCGCGACCGGATTCTGGAGCTGCACCGTGTCTTCGGCGTATTCGGCGTATTCGACTGAGGGGGGCCTCACCCGCCGCCGGGCCGGGCCACCGGTCCGGCGTAACACGGGGTTCACGCTAGGGCAACGGCCGGGAAATCGCGACTTGCCAAGCTGCGCGGCATACCGCTGGACCCGCAAAAGGATGAGGCCCGTGACCTTCAAGGCTGAGTACATCTGGATCGACGGCACCGAGCCGACGGCCAAGCTTCGCTCCAAGACGAAGATCCTCACCGAGGCCGGCGGCGAGCTGCCGATCTGGGGCTTCGACGGGTCCAGCACCAACCAGGCCGAGGGGCACGCCTCCGACTGTGTGCTGAAGCCGGTCTTCTCCTGCCCCGACCCGATCCGCGGC
Source organism: Streptomyces sp. AM8-1-1 (assembly GCF_032229325.1). Classification (NCBI taxonomy): domain Bacteria; kingdom Bacillati; phylum Actinomycetota; class Actinomycetes; order Kitasatosporales; family Streptomycetaceae; genus Streptomyces; species Streptomyces sp. AM8-1-1. Next base: position 5,989,044 of record NZ_CP135086.1, on the reverse strand, counting down.
GGCGACGACCTGCTGGTGCTGTGCGAGGTCCTCAACACGGACATGACGCCGCACCCCTCCAACACCCGGGCGCAGCTGGCCGAGGTGGCGGCGGGGTTCACCGCGCAGGAGCCGATCTTCGGCATCGAGCAGGAGTACACGTTCTTCAAGGGCAGCCGCCCGCTCGGCTTCCCCGAGGGCGGCTTCCCGGCCGCGCAGGGCGGCTACTACTGCGGTGTCGGCGCGGACGAGATCTTCGGCCGTGACGTCGTCGAGGCCCACCTGGAGAACTGTCTCGCGGCGGGTCTCGGGATCTCCGGCATCAATGCCGAGGTCATGCCCGGCCAGTGGGAGTTCCAGGTCGGACCGCTCGCCCCGCTGGAGGTCTCCGACCAGCTGTGGATCGCGCGCTGGCTGCTCTACCGCACCGCCGAGGACTTCGAGGTCTCCGCGACGCTCGACCCGAAGCCGGTGAAGGGCGACTGGAACGGCGCCGGTGCGCACACCAACTTCTCGACCAAGGCGATGCGCGAGGGCTACGAAGCGATCATCACCGCCTGCGAGTCGCTGGGCGAGGGCTCCAAGCCGCTCGACCACGTCAAGAACTACGGCGCCGGCATCGACGACCGGCTCACCGGTCTGCACGAGACCGCCCCGTGGAACGAGTACAGCTACGGCGTCTCGAACCGCGGCGCCTCGGTGCGCATCCCGTGGCAGGTCGAGCAGGACGGCAAGGGCTACATCGAGGACCGCCGCCCGAACGCCAACGTCGACCCGTACGTGGTGACCCGTCTGCTGGTGGACACCTGCTGCACCGCTCTGGAGAAGGCCGGACAGGTCTGATCCCGCCCGTCCGCACCAGGGGCGCCCGCCGGCATCGGCGGGCGCCCCTCGCTGTCCCCGTCACCGGGCGGCCGGGCCGTCTCGCGAGATCTGTGTCTCGATCTGTGAGAGTGCCCCTCCTTCGCACGCCGTTCATCTGATTCAATGGGCCCATGGCCAGCCTTGAGAACCCCGCGACAGGTCGCACCGACCTCGAGCCGTTCTGGCCTTCCCGGCAGCACCACGACTTCGACCGGGTGTGTTGCCGCGCGGTGAACGCGCAGGCCCTCTAAAGCCGTTCCGGCCTTCGGCCAGCGCGCACGACGTACGTCCGTCTCAGACGACTCGACGACTCCTCCGCGCGAAAGAGCTGACCTCTCATGGCGAACTCCCGTTCCTTCTCCGCCGTCCACTCCCCCGCGGCCACCGCCGCCCAAACCGTGCAGGGCACCGGCCCCGGCGCTCTGCACCCCGGCCGTCACCGGCTGCGTGCCATCGACCGCGACGAGGTCGTGCCGCTCGGCAGCCTGGTGGACGTGACGGACTTCCTGCCGCCGGGCGCCACCTGGCTGCCCGCCCCGCAGCACAATGTGGCCGGGCTGCCGGGCCGGCCGCCGATGCTCGGCTACCTGGTCCTCGTCCCGGCCGAGCAGCAGGCCCCCGCCGCGCTGCTGCCGGAGCCCGCGCGCCTCGACACCGGCGAGGGCGCCGGTCCCGTACGGATCGACGCGTCCGAGCGCACCGCGTACGTGGACGGCCGGACGCTCGACCTCACATATCTCGAATTCGAGCTGCTGGCGCACCTGGTGGCCCATCCGCAGCGGGTGCACACCCGCGACCAGCTGGTGACCACGGTGTGGGGCTACGGCCATGTCGGCGACGGCCGGACCGTCGACGTCCATGTCGCCCGGCTGCGCCGCAAGCTGGGCGCCGACCACCGTCGCACGATCCAGACCGTGCGGCGGGTCGGCTACAAGTACGCGCCCTGACCCGGCGCCCAGGGGGAAGGCGAGGGGCCCGGCCCGCCGTGCGGCGGACCGGGCCCCTCGGCGTCAGATCCCTCAGGTACGCGCCCTGACCTTCCGTACGGCGCCGACCGCCGCGTCGACCAGCACGAACGCCAGCAGGGAGATGCCCAGCAGCGGCACGAACCAGCCGACCAGCGCCGTGGCCGCGGCGAGCGGCAGCAGGGCGGTGACGGGCGCCTTCCGCCAGGCTCCGCGCGGTATCGGCCGGCCTCCGGCGAGCGTGCGCCCCTTCGTGGGCCGGCGCAGCCACCACATGCGGTAGCCCCACAGGATCAGCAGGATCAGCGCGAGGGCGAGGGCGGCCAGGGCCAGCTGGTTGGCCAGGCCCAGGAACACGCCCATGTGCGCGTCGATGCCGAAGCGGGTCAGCTTGGCGAGCACCGGGTAGTCGGCGAACCGGAGTTCGTCGATGACCTCGCCGTTCGCGGGGTCGACGGCGACGGAGTCGAGGTGGACGGGGAACACGGTGTCCGTCTCCTTGACCACATAGCCGGTGCCCTCGGCGGGCATCGTGATCGCGAGTCTGCCGTCGATCCCCGCGGCCTGTGCGGACCGGAGGGCCTGGTCCACACCGACGTCCGCACCCTGGTGGGCGGCTCCGGCGCCGTCGCCGTGCCCCGCGTGTTCGCCGCCGGCGGCGGCGCCGGGCTCGACTGCCGCGGAGACGGCGGGGGTGGCCCCGCCGAGCTGGTCCTGCACCGCGCCGATGTTCTCGCCCGCGTATCGCGACCAGGTCAGACCGGTGGCGGAGAGCAGCACAAGACCGATCACGGCCCACAGACCGACGGTGCCGTGCCAGGAGAGCGTCCTGCGGCGGCCCTTGGTGCCGCGCTCGGGCACGAACAGGGCACGCTTCGAGCTGCGCCGGCGGCCGAGCCACAGGAGCAGACCGCCCAGTGCGACCACCCACAGCCAGCTGGCGGCCAGTTCGCTGTAGTGGCGGCCGAAGTCTCCGAGGAGGAGGTCCCGGTGCAGGCTGTCGATCCAGCTGCGCAGCGGGAGGGCACCCGAACTGCCGTAGGAGGGCAGCTCGCCGCGGACCTGGGCGGTGTACGGGTCGACGAAGACGGCGAGCGACTTGCCCTCCTCGACGCCGGGCGCGTCCATCAGGACGCGGGTGGTGGCGCCGTCCTCGGAGCTCGGCCAGACGCCGGTCACCGTGCCGTCGGGCCGGGCGTCGCGGGCGGCCTCGACCTGGGCGCTCAGCGGCAGGGCACGGTCGCCGACGGGGACCTCCAGCTCGTGGCTGTAGATGACCTTCTCGGCCTGGAACGAGAGGGCGTAGAGCAGTCCGCTGGCGGCCGCGGCGAGCAGCAGCGGTGCGATGAGCAGACCGGCGTAGAAGTGGATACGCAGGAGGAGCGGCCGCAGGGCACTCCAGGTGGAGCCCGTCGGCGGCTCCTGCTCGGTTTCGGTTCTGCCGTGAACGGGGGCGTCAATGGCCATGATGATCCTGGGGAGTTGATGTCGACATGGGGGAATCGGCCCCAGGTCAGACGGCTGCTCCGGGGGCCGTGGCGCGGGGTGCGAGGAACGCGGGCGGCCCGCGGCGCACCAGGGTGTGGCCGAGGACGACGCTGCGGCGGCGAACGGCGTCGGACCGGCGGCGCGCGAGGGGCCGCGGCGGTTCGGGCAGCGCGGGGACGGCGAGCAGAAGCCGCAACGGTGTGAAGGCCAGCGTGCCGACAGCGGCGGCGACCCGGAACACGGCGGTCTCGCCACGGGCCAGCCACAGGGCGCAGAGGACGGCGGCCAGGAGGTGGGCGGCGAGCATGCCGCCGGAGGAGTGTCCGAGGAGACCGTCGACCGTGGTGTCGACGGCCATGGTGTCGGCGGACAGGGAGCCCGGCGGTGTGGAGTCGGCGACCATGGTGCCGGCGGACGTGCTGTGCTCGTGGCTGTGGGCGGGGCCGCCGGTGTGCGGCTGGGCGCTGCTGAAGAGCAGATGCAGCGCGCCCTGCACGGTGAGCACCCCGGCGCCGATGGCGAGGCCACCCCTGCGGCGGGCGCCCGCGAGCCAGGCCACCGCCGCCGTCACGGCGAACGCGGGCAGCAGCACGGCGAACGGGATGTCCTGCCCAGACATGAACGAATGCCCCATCGCGGCCAATGCGGTGCAGACAGCCGCGAAGAGTGCGGCCCGCAGGGCGCGCATCGGCGACCGGGCATCTGTCATGGTCCGCACATGCTGCCATCCCGCACCGGGAAATGGGCACTCGCGGGCGGAATTGGTCCCACCGGCCCCGGCGTTCCGGGCTCCGCCGACCTGTGAACGGCCTCGATCGGGGCTCACGATCCGCGGGATTTCTCTTCTACCGGCAGAACTCCTGGTCAGCGCCGACAGGGTGGAGGCAGAGTCGGGTGCATGAGACTTCTGATGCTCGGGGGTACGGAGTTCGTCGGTCGCGCGATCGTCGAATCGGCCCTTGCCCGGGACTGGCATGTGACCGTCTTCCACCGCGGGCGGCACCCCGCCCCGCCCGGGGTCACGGAGCTCCTCGGCGACCGCACGACGCCGGACGGTCTCGCGGAACTCGCCGAGGGCCGGTGGGACATGGTCGTCGACACCTGGTCCGCCGCGCCCTCGGTGGTACGGGACTCGGCCCGGCTGCTCGCCGGCCGGGTGGAGCGCTACGTCTATGTGTCGAGCTGCTCGGTGTACGCCGCGCCCCAACCGGCCGGGTACGACGAGACCGCCCCCGTGGTCGACGGCTCGGCGGACGCGGGCGACGTGGCGTACCCGGAGGCGAAACGCGGTGGTGAACTCGCCGTCGTGGAGGCGTTCGGCGAGGACCGTTCGCTGCTGGTGCGCGCCGGGTTGATCATCGGCCCCTGGGAGAACATCGGCCGGCTGCCGTGGTGGCTGCGGCGGACCGCCCGTGGGGGCCCTATGACGGCGCCCGGCCCGCGGGACACCCCGCTCCAGTACATCGATGTGCGCGACCTCGCCGACTGGACGCTCTCGGCCGCGGCGGGCTGGCTGAGCGGTCCCTACAACCTGGTGAGCGAGGCGGGGCACACGACCGTCGAGGGTCTGCTGGAGGCGTGCGTCCGGGCCACGGGCGCGGTCCCGGAGCTGCGCTGGACGGATCCCGAGGTGATTCTGGCGGCGGGCGTGGAGCCCTGGACCGACCTGCCGATCTGGGTGCCCCGGGAGCAGTTGCCGGAGCTGCACCACGCGGTGCACGGCGTCGGGGTGGCCAAGGCGCTGGCGGCGGGCCTGCGTTGCCGGCCGGTCGGGGAGACGGTGGCGGACACCTGGGAGTGGCTCCAGTCGATCGGCGGCGAAGCACCGCAGCGGCCCGACCGGCCGGTGGTGGGCCTGTCCGAAGCCGCGGAGGCGAAACTGCTGGGCACGTGAACGCGCCGGCGGGGCTGGGATTCCGGCCCCGCCGGCGGCGGTTGGGGGTGCGGGGGGCCGGATCGGGCCGGGCGTCCATGGCACGGGGCTCGGGCGCCGGAGTTCGTTCCCGACCAGGCGGCCGGGGTACGAGGTCGGCCCGGATCCGGGCCGGGGGTACCGGGGTTCGGGCCCCGGACCGGGCGCCCGCGGTCACGCCCGGCCACCGTGCGCGGCCAGGGCTCGCCCACCCCAGCCCCGCACCCCCGGTACCGCGTCGCCCTCAGCGGCCCGCCGGCACCGGTGCCGCGTGCCGGCCCTGACCCGCCACCGGCTGTCCCTCGCCGTGGTCCATGGTCGGCAGCCACCGCAGCCCCTTCGGCGTACGCCAGTTGCGCTCTCCGAGCAGCGCCATCACCGACGGCAGCAGCACCATCCGGACGACCGTCGCGTCCAGCAGCACCGCCACCGCGAGGCCCACACCCATCTGCTGCATGTCCTGCATGGACAGCGTGCCGAAGACCGCGAACACCGCGACCATGATCGCCGCAGCGCCCGTCACCGCGCCTGCCGTACGGCGGATGCCCTCGCTGATCGCGGCGCGGGTGTCCGCGCCACGGTCACGCGCCTCGCGGATCCGGGACACCACGAACACGTGGTAGTCCATCGACAGTCCGAACAGCACCACCAGGACGAACAGCGGCATCCAGCCCTCGATCGCGCCCACGGCCTCGGTACCGAGCGCGGAGGCTCCCCAGCCGTGCTGGAAGACCGCGGTCATCACGCCGTACGCGGCCGCCACCGAGAGCAGGTTGAGCAGGATCGACGTCACGGCGATGACGTACGAGCGGAAGCACAGCAGCATCAGGAGGAAGGTGACGGCCGTGATGAAGACGAACACCGGCACGATGCCGCGCTTCAGCTGATCGTTGAAGTCGACCGACCCCGCCAGCTCACCGCCGACGTGGACCTGTGCACCGGTGCCGGCGAAGGCGGCCGGGACCGTCGTGTCGCGCAGTTCGGCGAGCGCGGCCTCGGAGCGGTCGTCGCTGCCGTTGCCGGGAAGGCTGACCTCGATCTCGGCGATGTTCTTCGCCGTGTGCACGGTGACATGGTCGAACCCGGCGAGCGCTTCGCGTACCGGCGCGGCGGTGATGTCGTCGGCCTTGACGACCACGAGCGCCGGCTCGGGACCGACCGGGAACGCCTCGGTGATCTTCTTGTGCGCCACCGAGAGGGCGGAGTCGGAGCCGAACTGCTTCTCCATGCCGAGCTGTTCGGTCTTCATGCCCAGTGCCGGGGCGGCCAGCACCAGCAGCACGGCGACCGCGCCGAGGGCGAACAGCTTGGGCCTGTTCAGGACGGGCTTCAGCACCGCGCCCGCGATCGCTCCGCTCTCGTGCACACCCTTCTTCTTGCGACGGTTGAGGAAGGGCAGCCGGCCCGCGTCGATCCGGTCCCCCAGCCAGGCCAGCAGGGCGGGTAGGACGGTCACCGAGCCCAGCATGGCGATGAAGACGACGAGGATCGTGGCGAGGGCGAACCCCTTGAAGAGCATCAGCCCGGACAGGAACATCCCGGCCATCGCCATCATGACGGTCACCCCGGAGACGAGGACGGCGCGTCCGCTGGTGGCGGCGGCGATCCGCAGAGCGGTGTCGGCGTCGTGGCCGGCGGCCCGCTCGTCGCGCTCCCGGCGCAGGTAGAACAGGCAGTAGTCGACTCCGACGGCGAGTCCCATCAGGAACATCACGGAGTACGTCGTCTGGAACAGATGCAGCTGGTGGCTGGCGAGGGAGAGAAGGCCGAAGGCCGCCATGCACGCCGTCAGTGCGAGGGCGACCGGCAGCAGGGCGGCGACGACCGCGCCGAAGGCGACCAGCAGGATGCCGAGCGCCAGCGGTACGGCGGTGAACTCCGCTTTCTGGAAGTCCTCGGAGAGCAGATCGCCGAGCCACTTCTCGGCGCTCGCCTGCCCGAACTGGTGCACCTCGACGCCGTCCCGGCCCGCTGCCGTGTCGCGTACGGCGTCGAGCACGGGCTGCACCCGGTCGGCGGCCGTTGTGGCGTCGCCCTTGATCTCGAAGCGGATCAGGGCCTCGCGGTCGTTCCCGGAAGCCAGCGGCGCCTCGATCCTCGTGGCCTCGCCCGTCTTCCCGATCGCCGCGGCCAGATCGCGTGCCGTGTCCTTCCAGCCGCCCGCGGTCCGGCTGCTGACCAGGACCAGTTCACCGGCCGGCCGGTCGAGGCCCGCGTCGTCGAGCATCTTCTGGGCCCGTGCGGAATCGCCCGTGCCCTGCTCGGACTCGGACATCTCGACCATGCCGGAGGCCCCGCCGGCGACGGTGGCCAGGACGACGAAGAGAAGCCAGCCGATGATCGCCGTTTTCCGGTGGTGTGCACTCCACACACCCATACGTGCTGCGAGGTTGCGCCTCATGACGTTTTCGCCCCCATGGTCCATCGAGTCACGCGCCGGGCCGGCGGCGAGACATGCCGAAAACACGTCGGAACAAGCCGAACAAGACGAGTACGACGCTAGGAACCGGCGGGCCCGCGCCCCAGCCGTCAGGACCCCCGTCCTCGGAGCCGTAGGGCGAGCTCAGGGGGGTGGTGCTGAGTACACCCCCGTTCGGGGTCCGGACCCAGTGCCCCGGCACATGGGCCACGGCGACACTGGTGCCTGAGACCGATCAACGAGGGGAATCCCGATGAAGTCGACGAAGGCACGAGAAGCGGTGACCGCCGGTGCCCAGGGGCTGGCGCTGAGCCTGATGGCACTGATCGGATCGATCACGCTCTTCGTCCTGGCAGTGGTCTCCATCTCCCTGATCCCGATCGGTGTAGGGGTGTTCACCACCCCGCCGATACTCCAGGCGGTGCGGGCGCACACCAACCAGCGCAGACTCCTCGCCGCCCAGTGGTCACGGACGAGAATCCCCGTCCGGTACCGCCCGTTCCCGCGCGATCTGCGCGGCGGCATCACCGGGCAGGTCGAGCGCTGCACCGTGATGCTGAAGGACCCCGCGACCTGGCGGGACCTCCAGTGGATGCTGGTCGACATGACGGCGGGGGCCATCGTCGCGCTCCTCGCGCCGGGGCTGATCCTGGAGGGCCTCTTCGGTCTGCTGCTCGCCGCCGGTCTGTGGAACCCGGTCGTCGACGCGGGGGGCACGTACTGGTACGCCTTCATCCCCGTCACCGGCTGGGGCACGGCGGGCCTCGCCGCCCTGCTCGGCCTGTTCTGGCTGCACCTCGCCCTCAGGGTCAACCCGGTACTCGTGCGCACCCACTTCAGGATCGCCGGATCGGTGCTGGTCCCGGGCCGCGAGGACGAGCTGGAGGAGCGCATCGACCGGCTGACCGAGACCCGGCACGACGCCCTGGACACCTCGGCGGCCGAACTGCGCCGCATCGAGCGCGACCTGCACGACGGCGCACAGGCCCGGCTGGTCGCGATGGGCATGAATCTCGGCACCATCGAGGCCCTCATCGAGAAGGACCCCGCGCAGGCGAAGGAGCTCATCTCCAAGGCCCGTGAGTCCTCCGCGGAGGCGCTGACCGAGCTGCGCGACCTGGTCCGTGGCATCCACCCGCCGGTGCTCGCCGAACGCGGTCTCGGCGACGCGGTGAAGGCGCTCGCCCTGCGGCTGCCGGTGCCGGCCGAGGTGGACGTGGAGCTGCCGGGCCGCGCGGACGCACCGGTGGAGTCCGCCGCGTACTTCGCGGTCAGCGAGGCCCTGACGAACGCGGTCAAGCACGCGGCGGCGGACCGCCTGTGGATCGACGTGTCGTACGCGGACGGTTCCCTGCGGATCGCCGTCACCGACAACGGCGGCGGCGGGGCGCGGATCGGCGCCGGATCCGGTCTGAGCGGCATCGAACGGCGACTCGGTACATTCGACGGAGTACTCGCCGTCAGCAGCCCCGCGGGCGGCCCGACCATGGTCACCATGGAGATCCCTTGCGAGTTGTTCTAGCCGAAGACCTGTTCCTGCTGCGTGACGGTCTGGTGCGCATGCTCGAGGCGTTCGGCTTCGAGATCCTGGCCGCGGTGGAGAGCGGGCCCGAACTGTCCAAGGCACTCGCGGAGCTGGAGCCGGACGTCGCCGTCGTCGACGTCCGGCTTCCGCCGTCCCACACGGACGAGGGGCTTCAGTGCGCACTGGCGGCGCGCCGGGCGAGGCCCGGCCTGCCGGTGCTGGTCCTCTCCCAGCATGTGGAGCAGTTGTACGCACGGGAGCTGCTGGCCGACGGCAACGGCGGGGTCGGTTACCTCCTGAAGGACCGGGTGTTCGACGCCGAGCAGTTCATCGACGCGGTCCGGCGGGTCGCGGCGGGCGGCACCGCGATGGACCCGCAGGTGATCTCCCAGCTGCTCAGCCGCCGGGCCCGGGACGAGCCGATGGGCGGTCTGACCCCGCGGGAGCGTGAGGTCATGGAGCTGATGGCGCAGGGCCGGTCCAATGCGGCGATCGCCGCCCAACTCGTGGTCACGGAGCGGGCGGTGGCCAAGCACACCTCCAACATCTTCGCCAAGCTGGGACTTCCGGTCTCGGACGACGACAACCGCCGCGTCCTCGCCGTTCTGGCCTACCTCGACCACGGCTGAGGGGCCCGCCCTCCTTCCGCTCGGTATGCCGGATTTGGCGATGGAGATTTCTACGAATCCCGGATTGCTTTGAACACCCCATGAGCCCCACCCGTATGGAACGTTGCGCTTCTCCCTCTGCCGGGACCCCCCAAACCCACACCCGGCAACGAAGCAGAGGAGTTCCATGGGACGCAATACGAGAAAACGCTCAACGCTGGCGAACCGGGCGATCGTCGCCTCGGCCGCTCTGATCCTGGGCGGGGGTGGGCTAGTGGCGGTCAACTTCTACGCATCCGCGGGTGAAGGCTGGTCATCCGGTCCGCGAACGCAGCGGGCCGAGAATGCCGGACAAGTGTCCACCATTGACTGCCCCGAGGTCGCCAACGAACTTCCCCGTGAAATGCCCAGGCAGGCACGCGGAGAAGTCGACCGTGAACTGGCGGCGATCGACAGCCAGATCACGGACGCGTACAAGAAGTTCGCTGATCAGAAGGAACAGATTCAGCGTGATCCGCAGTTGGCGGACAACGCGATTCTCAATCCTCTGAAGGACAAGCGTCAGGCGAGCATCGACCGGATCGCGAATGCCATCGGCCGAGGTGGCAACAAGCCGCAGGGCATGAACAACCTCGCCCCCTGTTCGCTGCGTGATGACGGCAACGACCAGGGCGACGGCCAGAACCAGGGAGACAACCAGGACGGCAACCAGGACCAGGGCCAGGACGGCGGTCAGGACCAGGGCAACGACCAGGGTCAGGACAACGGCGGACAGGACCAGGGTCAGGACAACGGCGGACAGGACGGCGGCCAGGACAACGGCGGACAGGCCGGCAACGGGCCCCAGGACGACGACTTCGTCGACATCCAGTCCATCCAGCCGAACGTCAATGAACCGCAGGAGGGCAATGACGCCTCCACGGGCTCCTTCGCCACCGACTGCGGGGTGAACGAGAACGGCAAGTTCAACCCGGACAACGTCATCGTCGCCCCGGGTGTCGCCAATGGCGCGCACCATATGCACGACTACGTCGGCAACCAGGCGAATGACGCTTTCGCGAGCGACGACGATCTCGCCAACGGCGACACCACCTGCCAGAACCAGGGTGACAAGTCGACCTATTACTGGCCGGTGCTGCGTCTGCAGAACGGTCAGGACGAGAACGACGCCAATGCGGACGGCGGCGGCAACGACCAGAACGTCGGTGAGATCCAGCAGCCTTCCCAGGTCACGCTGAACTTCGTCGGCAACCCGGTCAGCAAGGTCACCGCAATGCCGCGGTTCCTGCGCATCATCACCGGTGACGCCAAGGCGTTCACCAATGGTGACGCGAATGCCAATGCCTCCTGGAGCTGCACGGGATTCGAGGACCGTCAGCTGAAGGACAAGTACCCGATCTGCCCCGAGGGCAGTCAGGTGGTGCGCTCCTTCAAGTTCCAGAGCTGCTGGGACGGTCAGAACATCGACAGTGCCAATCACCGCACCCACGTGGCGTTTGCGAACGAGGACGGCGAGTGCGGTGACGGCTTCCAGGCGATTCCCCAGCTGGTGCAGCGGATCGTGTACGACGTGCCTCCGGGCCCGGGCTTCGCGGTCGACTCCTTCCCCGAGCAGCTGCACAAGCCGATCACGGACCACGGTGACTTCATCAATGTCTTCGATGACAACGTGATGGACGAGCTCGTGGACTGCATCAACAACGGCCAGCAGTGCCAGTGACCCTGTCCGGGTGACCCACCCGGACCGGCTGGAACGGCCCCCCTCTCGAGGGGGGCCGTTTCGTGTGTCCGGCCCCCCTGCCGCTGCCGCGCGCCGCGCGGGCTCAGCCGCCGTGGTGCCCGGTGTGCCCCGAGTGGCCCTTGCTGGGTTCGCCGCTTCCTCCGCCGGAGCCGTGCTGGGCACCGGTCTCCACCGAGCCGCCGAGCCGGCCGCGCAGCGCGGTGACGACCTTCGCGTCGCCGACGGCGATCCACTTGCGGCCCACGAGGTAGGAGCCGCCGTAGTCGTTGGCCTCGTTCAGCCATTCGCGCTGGCCGCGATCGGTGGCGAAGGTGGCCAGCACGTACTTGCCGTCACCCGTGGTGCAATTCGCCTGCCGCAGCTCTTTCGCGTTCGTCTGGATGTTCGGTTTGCACTCGGCCTTCGCCGCGATCTGTTCGAGCGTGCCGGTCGCCGTCTTGGGGACCTTCTCGTCGCCACGCCCGTCACCGTCGCCGGAAGATCCGCATGCCGTGGCCAGGGTCAGGGCCAGAACTGCCAGTGCCGCGCGGGCTGTACGCCTCGCGCCTGTCTTCGTACTCGTCCGCATCCGGCCATCGTGCCCCTTCACCACCGATCCGGGGAGTCGAACGGCGGGTAACCTGCGCCACGCACGCACCGCTTGTGACGTGGGCAACACGGAGGATTGCTGATGTTCGAGCTGTCGAGACGTACCGTGCTGGGCACCGCGGGGGCGATCGGTGCGGGTGCCGCCCTCGCCGGGCAGGTCCCGGCGACCGCCGCACCACTGCCCGCCACGCCGCCCGCCTCTCCGCCGATGAGTGCGTCGCCGTCCGGCCCGGCCGCGGCGTACGCGGCGCTGCGGCGGCTGCTCCCCCGCCACGCCGACCAGTTCTCGCTGCGGCTCCTCGACGGCCCCGAGCGTTTCCGGGTGACCGGCTCCGCCGGCCGTGTCGAGGTCGCGGGCACCTCCGCCGCCGTCCTGCTGACCGGCGTGCACTGGTATCTCAAGTACGTCTGCCGGGCGCACATCTCCTGGTCCGGGAGCAACCCCGCGCTGCCGCACCGGCTGCCCGCTCCGAGCCGGCCGCTGGAGCGGGCGGCGACCGTCCCGCACCGGTTCGCGTACAACGACACCCACGACGGCTACACCGCTCCGTACGCCGACTGGGCACGCTGGGAGCGGCTCCTCGACGTCCTCGCCCTGCACGGCTGCAACGAGGTGCTGGTGACCCCCGGGCAGGAGGCCGTCCACCACCGGCTCCTGATGGACTTCGGCTACTCCGACACCGAGGCCCGCACCTGGCTGCCCGCCCCCTCCCACCAGCCGTGGTGGCTGCTGCAGAACATGAGCGAGTACGGCGGCCCGCTCTCGCAGGCGCTCATCGACCGCCGCACGGACCTCGGCCGCCGCATCGCGGACCGGATGCGCGAGCTGGGCATGCACCCGGTGCTGCCCGGCTGGTTCGGGACCGTCCCCGACGGCTTCGTCGCCCGCAATCCCGGTGCCCGGGTCGTGCCTCAGGGCATCTGGAACGGACTGCGGCGCCCCGACTGGCTCGACCCCCGCACCACCACCTTCGCCGAGGTGGCCGCCGCCTTCTACCGGCACCAGGCCGAACTGTTCGGCGACGCCGCCCACTTCAAGATGGATCTGCTGCACGAGGGCGGCAGCGCCGGCGACGTGCCGGTGGCCGACGCGGCCCGCGCCGTGGAGAAGTCGCTGCAGACCGCGCATCCGGGCGCGACCTGGGTGATCCTCGGCTGGCAGTCCAATCCGCGGCCCGCGCTGCTCGACGCCGTCGACACCGGCCGGCTGCTGATCGTCGACGGACTCTCCGACCTGGACACGGTGACGGACCGGGAGAAGGAGTGGGGCGGGGCACCGTACGCCTTCGGCACCATCCCCAACTTCGGCGGCCGGACGACGATCGGCGCCAACACCGATCGCTGGACGGCCAAGTTCACCGCCTGGCGCGACAAGCCCGGCAGCGCGCTCGTCGGCACCGCCTACATGCCGGAGGCAGCGGAGCGCGACCCGGCGGCGCTGGAGCTGTTCAGTGAGCTGGCGTGGCGGGAGGAACGGATCGACCGGCGCGAGTGGTTCGAGGAGTACAGCCGCTTCCGCTACGGCGGCGACGACCCCGCCGCGCGGGCCGCTCTCGGCACGCTCGCCACGACCGCGTACCAGCTCACCAGCACGGACGGACGGCCGCACGACTCGCTGTTCTGCCGCCGGCCGGGGCTGTCCGGGGCCATCGGCACGGCCTTCGACCCCGCCACCTTCGACCGGGCGTTCACCGCGCTGCTGGACGTGCGGCCCGAACTGCGCGACACGGACACCTACCGCCACGATCTGACGGATGTCGCCCGGCAGGCGCTCGCCAACCGCTCGCGCACCCTCCAGCTCCCGCTGCGTGCCGCGTATCTGCACGGGGACGTGGACACCTTCCGCGCGCTGTCCTCGCTCTGGCTGAAGCTGATGCGGCTGAGCGACACCATGGCCGGCTGCCATCGCGCCTTCCTGCTCGGGCCCTGGCTGGAGGACGCCAAACGGCTGGCCACCAGTGCCGGTGAGGCGGTGGAGCTGGAACGCACCGCCCGCGCCCTGATCACCACCTGGGCCGACCGTCCGGCCGCCGTCCAGCTCAGCAACTACGCCAACCGCGACTGGCACGGGCTGATCAACGAGGTTCATCTCCCGCAGTGGGAGGCCTATCTGGACGAGGTGGCCACCGCGATGGCGGAGGGCCGCGCACCCACGCCGTTCGACTGGTACCCGGCCGAGGAAGCCTGGACCCGGGACCGCCGGCCCCATCCGGTCCGGCCCACCGCGGACGCGTACCGCACCGCCCGCCGCGTCCACGACACCCTGGCCACCGCCCCCTACCAGGGCTTCGTCGAGGTCTCGGTGGACCCGCCGGCCTTCACGCCCGGCAGCGAGGGCACGGTCACGGCCGCTTTCCGCAACCTCAACGGGCTGCGCGGCACCGGTCGCGTCGACCTCGACCTGACCGGCCTCACCGCCGAACCGCAGGGCGCCACCTGGCTGTCCCGTGTACCGGCGGGCGGAACCGGCTCGGTCCGCTGGCGGGTGACGGCACCACCGGAACCGCTCACCGAGCCGCTGCGCGCCCTGCCCTACGAGCTGCGCGCACGGTACGGGCCGCGTGGCGGGAAGCGGGTCGCCGTCACGCAGAAGGGCGCCCTGCACGTCGCCGCCCCGCTGGGCCCCGAGTGGCGCACCTTCACCAGCAACGCGGCCGTCTTCGGGCAGCTGGACGACCGGTTCGCGGTCAACGGGGCGGGCAACGACCTGTGGCGGGGCACCGCCCAGTTCGGCACCGCCTACCGGGAGGGGGCGCTGACGCCCGGCAGGAGCGTGGTGCTCCGGGTGGACGCCCAGGACAACACCGGGTCATGGGCCCGCGCCGGCATCGTCGTCCGCAACAGCCTGGCCACCCCCGGCGACACCGGCTTCCTCAACCTGGCCGTCACGCCGTCCCAGGGCGTCGCCCTCTCCTACGACACCAACGGCGACGGGACACTGGACACCTACCGGCGCGTGACGGGTGTCCGCGCCCCGGTACTGCTGCGGCTGACCCGGGGCACGGGGACGTCGTTCACGGGCGCCTGCTCGACGGACGGCGGGACGACATGGCGGACCGTCGCCACGGTCTCCGTGCCCGGGGCCGCCGCTGTGCAGGACGTGGGGCTGTTCATGACGGCCATAAACGGTGGCAGCGGGGCCCGCGGCACGGTGCGGTTCAGCGGATGGTCGCTCCGCTGAGGCCGTCTGACGGCCAGGGCGGTGACCATACGACCATTCGCTCGTTCTGCTGAACGTGCGCCCACAGGATGTCGTCACCCCGCCTGCCCCACCGTCGCCCGCTCCGACCGGCCGGGTGGAGCTCGACCAGGCCGAGGCGGCGCTGGTCGAGCACTACCCGCGCCTCGTCCGGATCGCCTATCTGGTGCTGCCCCCCACCCTCGGCCGCAACCGCCGTGTGCTGACCGCGCACGCGCTCGCGCAGCGCTCGCTGCCGCGCGGCCGGGCCGTCCCCGCTGACACCGGTGACACCGCTGCCGTCCGCGCGGCCGGACGGCCGGAGAACGCCGCCGACCCCGGATATCTCTATGTCCGGGGGCGGGTGCTGCGCCAGGCGCTGGACGCCGGGCTGCCGCTGCGGCGGTTCGCCCGGCCGAAGCGGGCGCAGTTGCCGCCGCTGCTGCCGCACGTCTGGGGCCTGCGGGTCTTCCCGCGCTCCGGCGGCGCCGACGAACTCGCCCTGGACCAGCGGCTGTCGGCGCTGTCCGGCCCAGGCCGGGCCGCGTACGTCCTGCGGGCGCTGGAGGACCTGCCGGACGCCGACGTCACCCAGGTGCTCACCGGCGCCGGGGTGAACGATCCGCACGCGGCACTCGCGGAGGCCGACGGCATGGCCGGGAGCGACCCGGCGCTGCTCGACTCCGCCGAGTTCGACCCGTGTTCGCTCCAGGCGCGTCCCACCGATCTGATGCGCCGCCGCCAGCACGCGAAGGCGGCGCTGGTGGCGGCCGCGGCGCTCGCCGTGTGCGGGGCGCTGCTCGGGCTGCCGGGCGAGGGCTGGGGCCCGGACGGTGCCGCCGCGCCGGCGTATGCCCGTAACCCCTCGGCCGAGGCGGCCCTCGACCCGGGCCGGCTGGTGCGGGTCTCCCCCACGGCGTGGCAGTACTCCGCCCGCAGGGACTTCTCGGTCTGGCCGGCCCGGGGCGGGCTCACCGGCGACGACGCCCTGCTGCGCCGGGCACTCGCCGTCTGGGCCAGGCCCGGCAGCGCCGTTCAGACATCGGCCACCCCCGCGACCCCGCCGGGGCCGCCGATGGGACCGCCGCAACTGCTGTACGCGGGAGTGGTGGACCGGGCGCGCGTGGTGCTGCTGCACGACGGACTGCGGGTGGTGCGGTACGCCGAGCCGAAGGAGGGCACCGGCGGGGTGGCGCTCGACTTCGCGCGGACGGACGACGCCGACTCCGCGTCGGCGAGCGCCCTGGTGGCCGGCCGCACCGACGGCAACGTCCGCTATCTGACAGCTCCCTGGGTGCGGACCACGTCCGTGCGTGACCTCCTCACCCCGGAGGGCGGGGCGCGGCCGCTGCGCCGGGACAAGGAGGGCCTGACGAACCCGCTGCCGAGTCCGGCACAGGCGCGGGACTGCCGCTCCTGGGACGTGCTGGAGCTCCGTGACTCGGCGGCCGACCGGCTGCTGACCGACCTCGGCGAGCTGACCCCGGCCCGTCTCACGTACGGCACCCCGTCGGCCCCGAAGGACCTCGGCGGCGCGGTGGAGCGTGCCGCGTGGGCACGAACGGCCTGTCTGCTGCCGGGAGTCGCCTCGCACGGCGTCCGCAGCGTCAATCTGTGGCAGTACGCCCAGCAGTCGCTGCCGGAGGCGAACGGCACGGCGGCCTGGCTGTGTACGCGGGCGGAGACGTGGCGGGGGCCGGGCAGCCGGGTCATGGCCCAGTTCCACGCGCCGGGGACGTCACCCGGCGCGCCGGGCGCGATCGCCGCGCGGGCCGAGGACTCGCCGGCCTGCGGGGTGCGGGACCCGAAGGTGCTGGCCGGGGTGCTGTGGAAGTCGCGTGCGGGCAGTTGGTACGTCCTGGCGGCGGGCAGCGGGCAGTTCGCCTCGCTCGCCACGTCGGGCGGTGTGGACGGCAGTGCCACGGGCCGGCTGCTGGCGGTGCGCGCGAAGGCGGGCGCGCGGGCGGAGCTCAACGGCGTGCTGTCGGACGGGAACCGGGTGGGCGCGCTGCACTGAACGGGCGCCCCGGGAAGGGCGTCACGAACGCTCTCCCCGGGGCGGACGCGGTGCACGTCCCGCGGGCCGGAATTCGGGTGCACACCCCTGTCGCGGGAGCTTACCCGTCAGTATATTGACGCCATGTCTCATACGCAGCCTGCGCCGGAGGCTTCGGAGCGGATGGCGCTCAAGGCCCGCAAGGTCTCCTTCGACTGGCAGGAGACCCCGCTCCACTGGGTCCCCGGTGACCCGTTCGCGACCCACACCATCAATGTGCTGCACCTCCTCCTCCCGGCCGGCGAGCGCTGGTTCGTGCACGTCTACCAGCAGGTCCTGCCGTACATCACGGACGAGCAACTGCGCGCGGACGTCATCGGCTTCATCGGGCAGGAGGCGATGCACTCCCAGGCGCACGACGACGTGCTGCCGCATCTGAAGAAGCTCGGCCTCGATCCGACGCCGTACACCGCGCAGGTGGACTGGCTCTTCGAGAAGCTGCTCGGCGACCGCACCCTGCCGCCGGGCAGGCCGCGTGAGTGGTGGCTGATGGAGCGGGTCGCCATCATCGCGGCGATCGAGCACTACACCGCCTTCCTCGGCAACTGGGTGCTCAACGCGGACGAGCTGGACCGCCGCGGCGCCGACGCCACGATGCTGGATCTGCTGCGCTGGCACGGCGCCGAGGAGGTCGAGCACCGTTCGGTGGCCTTCGAGCTGTTCATGCATGTCGACGGCGGCTACCGGCGCCGGGTGCGCACCTGGGCGACGGCGTTCTCCGCGCTGGTGTTCCTGTGGCAGCGCGGTGCGCGCTTCTTCATGGAGAACGACCCGTCCCTCGAGGACGGCCGGGCGAGCCTTCCGCAGTTCGTCCGCGCCGGACGGCAGGGCGTCCTGCCGTCGACGTCCGCGATGCTGCGCTCCGTTCCGCGCTATCTGAGCCGCGGCTACCACCCGTCCCAGGAGGGCAGCACGGCGCAGGCCGTCGCCTATCTCGCCACGTCCCCGGCCGCGAACGGGGGCCACTGAGATGGCGCCCCGCCTCAGGACCGTCGCCCTCGTCGCCGGCGCGGCGCTGCTCACCCGGCGGGCCCTGCGCCGCCGGATCGGGACCTCGCCGCTGTGGCCGCTGCCCGCCCTGGAGGAGCCGGTGTCAGGACGCGGACGCGGCGCCACGGCGACCCGGCGCGCGCTGGTCACCGAACGGACCTCCCCCGCCGAGGGTGTGGTCCGACTGCGGCTGGAGGGCACGGATCTGCCGCCCTGGGAGCCCGGCGCCCACCTCGATCTGGTGCTGCCGTCCGGCCTGGTGCGCCAGTACTCGCTCTGCGGCGACCCGGCCGAGTCCGGCACCTACACGGTGGCCGCGCGACTGATCGAGGACGGCCGGGGCGGTTCGCGCGAGGTGCACGAGCAGCTCCACGAGGGCACTGAGATCGAGATCCGCGGGCCCCGCAACCGGTTCGCCCTGGTCCGCTCCGCCGCCTATCTCTTCGTGGCGGGCGGTATCGGCATCACGCCCGTACTGCCGATGCTGCGGGCCGCCGAGGCCGCGGGCGCCGACTGGCGGCTGGTGTACTGCGGCCGCTCCCGCGCCTCGATGCCGTTCCTCGACGAGATCGAGAAGCTGGGCGCGGACGGCGGCCGGGTCACGGTCGTCGCCGAGGACGAATCCGGGCTGCCGGACCTCGCGTTCCTCGCCGGCACCCCGGAGGAGACCGCGGTGTACTGCTGCGGCCCCAACGGCCTCATGGACGCGGTCACCCGACTGCTCCCGGAGGGCAGGAGGCCGCATCTGGAGAGGTTCGCACCGGGAGCGCAGGAGGGCGGCGGGCCCTTCGAGGTCGAACTCCGCCGTACAGGACGGACCGTTCGGGTAGCCGAGGGCCAGTCGGTGCTGGCGGCGGTCCGCGCCGAGGTGCGGGACGTCTCGTACTCCTGCGAGCAGGGCTTCTGCGGCACCTGCCAACAGCGTGTCCTGGCGGGCGAGATCGATCACCGCGACGAACTGCTGACCGACGGCGAGCGGGAGGACTCGATGCTCATCTGCGTCTCGCGCTGTCACGGCGGACGGCTGGTGCTCGACCTGTAGAACAGGCGCACGGAGTGCAGTCGGTAGGCTGTCGGCATGACGACCGGGGTACGCCGCAGGATGGGCGTCGAGGAGCGCAGGCAGCAGCTGATCGGTGTGGCGCTGGAGCTCTTCAGCGCCCGCTCCCCCGATGAGGTGTCGATCGACGAGATAGCCGCGGCCGCGGGTATCTCGCGGCCTCTCGTCTACCACTACTTCCCCGGCAAGCAGAGCCTGTACGAGGCCGCGCTGCGGCGCGCGGCCGACGAGTTGGCCGGCCGGTTCGTGGAACCGCACGAGGGGCCGCTCGGCGCGCGGCTGCTGCGGGTGATGCGCCGGTACTTCGACTTCGTCGAGGAGCACGGGCCGGGCTTCTCCGCGCTGATGCGCGGTGGTCCGGCCGTCGGGTCGACCACCACCAACGCGATGATCGACGAGGTGCGGCAGGCCGCGTACGAGCAGATCCTCGCGCACCTCGGGGTCCGTCGCCCGCCCGCGCGGCTCGCGTTGGTCGTCCGCTCCTGGGTGTCTCTCGCGGAGTCGACGGCGCTGATCTGGCTGGACGGGCGCCGGATTCCGCGCACGGAGCTGGAGTTGCAGCTCGTGCACGACTTCGCGGCGCTGTGCGCGGTGAGCGCGGCCTACGACGAGGAGATGGCCGGCATCCTGATCGGCGTCCTGACGGACGAACCCGCCGAGGGACCCTTCGGTGATCTGGTCGGCCGGCTCATGACACTGGCGCCCGCGCTCGTCGGCACGGTGCCGTCCCAGCGCCGGCCGTAGGACGACACCGGACGCCCACGGCCCCCAGCCCTGGTCCGGGGGGGGCCGTGGGGCCGTGGTCAGAGCCCGGTCATCCGCAGGGCCAGCAGCGCCACATCGTCCTCACGGGTGCCGAAGCGGTCGAGCAGGGAGTCGCACAGCGCCTCGACACCCGGCGGCGCCTGGCGGGCCGCGTGGCGCAGCCGGTCCATCGAGACCGCCAGATCGGTTCCCCGGGTCTCGATCAGACCGTCGGTGACCATCAACAGCCGCTCGCTGCGGGCGAGCCGGACCTCAGCCGGCCGAGGGCGCCCCAGCCCCAGGCCGAGGAGCGGGCCCGACACCTCCGCGTAGCGGGCTCCTCCGGTGCCGTCGACGATCAGCGGGCGGATGTGACCGCCGTTGGCGATACGGGTGCGTCCGGTGGCCGGGTCGATCAGGGCGAGGCAGACCGTCGCCGTCGCCTCCGGGTGGTAGCGCTGGAGCATACGGTCGAGCCGGTGGAGCAGGACGGCCGGATCGGTCTCGTCGGTGGCGTACGCCCGCAGCGCGTGGCGCAGTTCGACCATCACGGTGGCCGCGTCGAGGGAGTGGCCGACGACGTCGCCGACACCGACGAGCAGGCCGTCGGCGGTGGCCAGGGCCACGTAGAAGTCGCCGCCGATCTCGGCGTTGCGCGAGGCGGGGACATAGCGCAGGGCCAGCTCCGCGCCCGGCAGGGCGGGCGGCTGCTGGGGCAGGAAGCTGCGCTGGAGGGTGAGGGCGACATGGCGTTCCTCGGCCGCGGTGCGCAGCGTACGGGCCGTGAGGGCGGTGGTGTGCGCGAGCCGTCGCAGCAGCAGTGTGGTGTGCGGGTCGCGTCGGGGGCCGAGCGGGTACGCCAGGCAGACCGGCGGCTGGTCGGGGCCGCTGCGGGCGAGCAGCAGGGCCGCGCCGCCGGGGGGTTCGGGGCGGAAGAAGCCGGGGGGCCACAGCGGTGGCGGTAGGACGAGGGGCTGTACGCCGGTGCGGCCCTCCGTGCACCGCTCCATCAGCCGGGCCACCACCGCGCGTTCCTCGACGCCGGGCAGGCTTCCGTACCGCAGGGGGCTGCCCGCGTGCAGGGTCTCGTCGACCCCGAACACGAAGGCCGCCGCGGGGCCGCCGGTGAGCGAGCCGACCGCGCCGGCGGCGAGGTCGGCCAGCTCCTGCGGGCCGTGCGCACAGTGCAGTTCGGTGGTGACGGCGGCCAGCCGGTTCAGCCGGTCCGCCTGGGCCTCGGCGTCGTGCAGGGAACGGGCGCCGCGCAGGGCGGCGCGGACGACGGCCTCGATCTCCTCGGGCTCGACGGGGATCGTGAGATAGGCCTCGGCGCCGGAGTCGAGACCGCGGGTGCGGTCGCGCGGAGTGACGGCCGCGGCGCTGAAGTGCACCACCGGAATGGCGGCGATCTCCGGATGGGCCTTGATACGGCGGCAGAGCTCGAACCCGCTCATGTCCGGCAGCCCGACATCGACCAGTGCCGCGTCCGGCAACGCACCTGATCTGAGCCGGGCATCCAGCTCGATCAGGGCGTCGCCGGCACACGCGGACGGCACGACCAGGTGTCCCGCTCGGCGCAGTACGGCACCCATGGCATAGCGGTTGGCCTCGAGGTCGTCGACGACCAGGACCGTGGTGCCGTCCGCTTCGTTCATCGTGCGCTCCCGTCGAACCGGGGAGATGGTGCCTCTCCGTAGTCGGTCCACTACGCTAGCGCGATCAGCTCAGCTCCGGGTGAAGACGGCGACTGTTCGCCCGGGTACCGAGAAGGTGCCCGAACTCCTTTCGTAGGAGGAGGTCTTGGTCACGGCGTCGGCGCCGGTTGTCTGGACGGGGTGCAGGGCGTACGGGGCGCCGGTCAGGGCCTCGATCCGCTGGGTCCTGCGCTGCGGGGTGGAGTTGAAGACCACGACCAGGTCACCGGCCCGCATGGTGATCACACCCGGTGTCTCGTCCTTCCCGGACAGCGGGAAGGAGACCGCGGACTGGACCTGCTCGGCGGTGCCGAGACCGAACGCCTTCTCGGTGGTGCGGATGGTGAGCAGATCGCGGTAGGCGGCCGACGCTCCCGTGATCTGCGGGCAGCCCACCGTGAGAGCGGGGGCGGTCAGCAGCGGTTTGGCGTAGGGCCACTTGGGCCGGTTGTCGGCCGCGGGCGGCAGTCCGCGGCCGAAGCCGTTGCCGTCCCGGCAGTCCCAGTGGATGGCGTTGAACCAGTCGCCGCTGTCGTAGGAGTTGCGGTCCAGCGACTTGGAGCGCAGCAGGTCCGTGCCGGCCTGGGAGAGCGCGGGGCCCTGGGAGAGTGCCGCCGTGGCCATCGCCAGCACCTGCATGCGCGCCCGGTCACCGGGTGAGGTGGTGGCGGGGAGCTTGAAGGCGAGGGCGTCGTACAGCGATTCGTTGTCGTGGGCGTCGGCGTAGGCCAGTGCGTCGCCGGGGGCGGCCGCGTACCCGGCGGGGGCGCCGTTGTAGTCGACCTCGGAACCCTTGACGCTGCGGCCCGCGGTGTCGGTGAAGGTGTACTCGGCGAGGTTGCCGGTGAGCCCGACCTTGATCAGGTCCTGGTAGTGGAGCAGCCGGGCCTTCTGCTGGGCCTCGGTGCCGTTGGCGGGCGAGGAGTTGGGGTCGGTGAAGAGTCCGGAGGCGAAGCCCTGCACACCCGGGTCCTCGTCGAACGGTCCGCCGCCGCGGACCGCGTCACGGGCCCGGTCGGAGAAGGTCGCGATGCCGGTGCCGGCCATGTTCTTCTGCGTCGCCTGCACGAACCGGGCGTCGTCGGCGATCTCGCCGAAGTTCCAGCCCTCGCCGTACAGGACGATCTTCTTGCCGTCCACGCCGTCCCGTGCGGGGGTGAGGGCGTCGAGCGCCTTGCGGACGGCCAGGATGTTGGCCTTCGGGTGGTGTCCCATCAGGTCGAAGCGGAAGCCGTCGACCTTGTACTCCTTCGCCCAGGTGACGACGGAGTCCACCACGAGCTTGCCCATCATGGCGTTCTCGGGCGCGGTGTTGGCGCAGCAGGTGGAGGTGGCCACGGTGCCGTCCGCCAGCAGGCGCTGGTAGTAGCCGGGCACGATCCTGTCGAGTACGGACTTGTCGGCCTGGCCGCTCGCCACGGTGTGGTTGTAGACGACGTCCATGACCGTGCGCAGCCCGGTCCCGTTGAGGGCCTGGACCATCTTCCGGAACTCGACCGTGCGGCGGGTGCCTTCGGGATCGGAGGCATACGAGCCCTCCGGCACGGTGTAGTGCAGCGGGTCGTAGCCCCAGTTGTAGGCGTCCTTGGCGGCCGCCGCGGCGACGCAGGCCTGCTGCTCCTCCGAGTCGGGGGCGTAGACCGAGAGGTCGCAGCCGGGCTTCGTCCGGTCGGCCCTGCGCTCGGGGATCGTGCCGATGTCGAAGGCGGGCAGGAGGTGGACATAGGACGTACCGCTCGCGGCGAGGGACGACAGGTGCTTCATCCCGGCCGATGCGCGGTCGGTGAAGGCGAGGTACTCGCCCGGGTGCCGCGAGGTGCGGTCCGCGACCGAGAAGTCACGGATGTGCAGCTCCTGGATCTGCGCATTGCGCAGCGGCACCGCCGCGGGCTTCCTCAGGGTGCGCCAGCCGGCCGGGGCGAGCTTCGGGTCGGCGAGGTCGACGAGGAGGCTGCGGGCGGAGTCGGTGGTCAGGGCGGTGGAGTAGGGGTCGGTGACCTTGTTGGTCACCAGTTTCCGGACGCTGGGCGCCCAGACGGTGACGGCGTACCGGTAGGGCTTGCCGGTCCAGGACTTCTTGCCGGTGACCGACCAGACGCCCGAGGAGTCGTCCCGTCGCATCGGGACGCTCGTGCCGTCGAGTTCGAGGGAGACGGAGCGCGCCGTCGGCGCCCAGAGGGACAGGGAGGGGGTTCCGTGGCGGAAGACCGGTCCGAGGGCGGCCTTGGTGGCCGCGGGCGCGTACAGGTCGTCGAGGATTCCCGCGGTCTGCACACCGGTGGCGGCCAGCAGCGCTCCCCCGGCAGCCCGCTGGGTCGCGATGACCTGACCGCGCAGGGCGCCGCGCACACGGTCCCGGTCGCGCGGGTCGACCGTGAAGGCCGGATAGTCCTTGAGGTGGGGGTACTTGGCCTTCTGCGCATCGGTGAGCGCGGCTGTGCCGAGCCGCAGCCAGCGGCCCTCGTCGCTCAGCGCGCCGTCGACGACGGAGATGCCGCCCTTCTCGGCGTAGACGAGCTGCTGGCTGGTCGCCTCGGTCGCCTTCACCTTCCAGACGACGGTGTTCCGGTCGATCCACTGCGCCTCGGACGTCCCGAGGTCGAGCGAGGGCGCCCCGCCGGTCTGCGGGAGGAGGTACTTCGGCTGTCCGGCGAGCAGCCGGACCTCGTTGCCGTACGTCGCCAGGTCCAGCGACTGGTCGGTGGGCAGGTCCTTCTGGTCGCCCTTGTGGAGGATGTAGCTGAGTGAGCCGGCACCGGCGGCGAGCGGCACCTCGAAGGTCGCTCCGTAGGCGTCCATGCGCACGGGCTGGAGGGGCTTGGACCAGTCGGTGGGGTTCGCGGCACCGGCCCAGGTGTGCAGACCCCAGCCGTCGTAGTCGCCGTCCGGACGGTGGTAGTGCAGGACGGCCTTCGTCTTGTCCTGCGGCGGGTACGCGCCGTCGGGGGCGCGGTCCGTCTGGGCGTCCTTGCCCTGGGCGATCCACACCTCGCCGGTGCGGGCCAGGTCGACCGTGCGCTGCGGGCCGTCCGCCGTGCCGTTCTTCTCCACGGTGTACGGGAGCGTCGAAGTGTCGTCGTCGAGCGTGATCCAGGCGAACGCTCCGTAGGCGTCGCGGCCGGTGAACGCGGCGGTGGTGGAGCCGGACTTCAGCTGCCAGCCGTCGTAGTCGCCGTCGGGCCGCTGGTAGTGGACGACCACGTGGTCACGGTCCACCGCTCCGGGCTTCTCGGGCGGCGGCGCCTGGCCGGCGGTCGTCGAGGCGAGCGCGCTCGCGGTGCGGCCCGCGGCGTCCACCACAACCGCCTTGTAGCGCAGGGGCGTTCCGGCGGGCACGGTGGTGCCGATGTGCTGGGTGACCTTGTAGGGGGCGTGGTCGGCGGTGCCGAGGGTGCGCCACGGGCCGTTGCCGACCTGCGCGGCGAAGACGACGCGGGCGAGCTGCCCGCCGTCGGCGTCGGCGGCGATCTCGACGGTGCCGGTGGCCCCGGCGGCCGGTGCCTTCAGGCTGATCACGGGCTTCGCGGCGGGCGCGGGCTGCGGCGCCCCGGCCAGGAGCACGACGGACGACAGCGCGGGCACGGTGACGGTGACCTTGCGGGCCGCGTCGCTGCGGGTGGTGGCGGTGCTGCCGTAGATCCCGCGGAAGGCGGTGTCCGCCGAGCCGGTGGTCACCTCGACCGTCTTGGGCGCCGTGCCGTTGTTGACCGCGACCAGGTACTCCGTCTTCCGCCGGGTGTCGGTACGGGAGAAGGCGTAGACGGAACCCTCGGCATAGCGCTGCTGCTGGACGCCGTCCCGCAGTGCCGGGTGGGCCGTGGTCAGCCGGGAGAGCGCGGCGATCGAGCGGTAGAGCGGGTGCCCGGAGTCGTAGGCGTCCGAGGCGTGCGTACGGTCCGTGCCGAGCTGGTCGTCGTCCAGGTAGTCGGGAGTCCTGGAGGCGAAGAGCGTCTGGCGGGCGTCCTTGTCGCCGCCGGCTCCGGTGAAGCCCTGCTCGTCGCCGTAGTAGATCACCGGGTTGCCCCGGGAGAGGAACATCAGCTCGTTGGAGAGCCGGGCCCGGCCGAGCAGTTCGGCGTCGTCCGCCGTCGGGTTGTCCTGCTTCAGGAACGTCCCGATGCGGCCCATGTCGTGGTTGCCGAGGAAGGTCACCTGCTCATAGGCGTTGGCCTTGTCGGTGGTGTAGCGGTAGTCGTCGGCGAACACCTTCGCGAGCCGGTCGGCGGGCGCGCCCTGGGAGGCGTAGGCGCGGGCCGCGTCCTGGAAGGGGAAGTCGAGGGTGGCGTCGAGCCGGCCGCGGGTGACGTACGGCGAGGTGACGGCGGTGTCCGCGGAGAAGACCTCGCCGAACATGAAGAAGTCGTCCCGGCCCTGCTTCGCCGCGTACGCGTCGAGCGCGGTCGCCCACCGGGTCCAGAAGTCCATGTCGACGTGTTTGACGGTGTCGATGCGGAAGCCGTCGATGTCGAAGTCGCGGACCCACTTCTGGTAGATCCGCTCCATGCCGGTGACGACCTCGGGCCGCTCGGTCCACAGGTCGTCGAGCCCGGAGAAGTCCCCGTACTCGGAACTCTCGCCCGCGAAGGTGGAGTCGCCGCGGTTGTGGTACATCGTGGGGTCGTTCAGCCAACTCGGCACCTTGGCCGCGGTGTTGTCGCGAGTGACCGGGGTGTAGGGGAAGGAGTCCGCGTCCACCGCGGGGACGCCGGCCCGGTCGTCGAAGGGACGGCCGGACGCGTCGAGGTAGGGATACGCGCCCTTGGGGCGGTAGCCGTACTTCTTCTCGGCGTAGTCGACGGTGTCGGCGGTGTGGTTGGTGATGACGTCGAAGAAGACCTTCATGCCTTTGGCATGGGCCTTGTCGATGAGGGTTTCCAGGTCCTTGTTGGTCCCGAAGTGCGGGTCGACCTGGGTGAAGTCGGTGATCCAGTACCCGTGGTAGCCGGCGGAGGCGTCCTTGCCGGTGCCCTGGACGGGCCGGTTCTTGAAGATGGGCGCGAGCCAGATCCCGGTGGTGCCGAGGCCCTTGATGTAGTCGAGCTTCTTCGTCAGTCCCTTGAGGTCACCGCCCTGGTAGAACCCCTTGTCGCCGGGGTCGTACCCGGTGTCGAGCCGGTCCCCCTGGAGGCCGCCGCGGTCGTTGGCGGGGTCGCCGTTGGCGAACCGGTCGGGCAGCACGAAGTAGAACTGCTCGCGGGTCAGGTCGTGCCGGGCCGGTTCGGCGGCGAGCCGGGCGTCGGACGGTGGGCCGGGGGCCTTGGTCTCGGCCGCGACCGGCGCGGCGGGTACGAGCGCGGCGCACAGCGCCCCGACGATGCCGACGACGGCTCTGCGCGGTCGTCCGGTTCGGAACACGGTTGTTCTCCTTGGGTAGTCCTGCGCGCGCGGTGCGGCCCGGCGGGCGGGCCCGGGATGTGCGGGACCGCCCGTGGGGACGTGCTGTGCCGACGCGCGGCGAAAGGGATCCGGCTCGGATGCCCGTCGGGTGCGGCTGTGTGTCTGTCAGCCGCAGCTGCGGGCGCCCGTGTGCAGCGCCACCGCGGTGTTGGGGCCGAGCGTCGTCGTGAACTGGCCGGAGCCGTTCACCGTGACCGCGCGTCCCGACTGGACGTCGCAGTAACCGCCCGCGGGCAGCGACGTCTGGAACGTCCGGGTCAGCGACCCCGTCTCGTGGTTGATGGCCACATACGCCTTCGAACCGCGCCCGAAGGCGATCTGGTCACCGCCGTTGTCCCACCAGTTGCTGACGGCCTGCCCGCGGGCCACGTTGCGGAAGGCGACCATCGACCTGATCTCCGGCCAGGCGTGCTGGCACTTCCAGCCGTCCTGCCAGCACGCGTTCACCGTCCCGCCGTTCGGCGGGCCGGCGTCGCGGTCGGAGAACTCGTAGCCGGAGTGCACGTCCGGGGAGCCGTAGGGCCAGGCCAGCATGAAGACGTTCGCCAGCGTGTAGTCGGCGCCGTTCTTGTAGGTGAGGGTGTCGCCGCCGCGCTCGGTGTCGTGGTTGTCGACGAAGACCGCCGACTTCCCCGACTCCATGTAGCCCCAGCCCTCGCCGTAGTTCTTCAGATAGGCGAGGTTCTCGGCTGTGAAGACCCGCTTGAGGTCGCGGGCGTAGCGGAACTCCTGGACGTCGCCGTTGCCGAGGTACTCGCTCGGCGAGACGGCCTCGCCCGCGCCGAAGATGGCTTCCTGCTTCCAGTACACGGACGGCTTGCTGAGCCGGGACTTGATGTTCGCGAGGTCCCCCGCCGGCATGTGCTTGGCCGCGTCGATGCGGAAGCCGTCGACGCCGAGCGAGAGCAGGTCGTTGAGATAGGCGGCGATGCGCCCGCGGACGTAGTCCTCGCCGGTGTCGAGGTCCGCGAGGCCCACCAGCTCACAGTTCTGGACATTGCCGCGGTCCTGGTAGTTGCTGATGTGGGCACGGCAGTCGTCCATGTCGGCGCCGGACCAGATCCCGGGGTAGGTGTACTTCGTGTACGACGAGCCGCCGGTGCCGGTGCCGTCCGCCGACGCCATGTGGTTGATCACCGCGTCGACGACGACCTTGACGCCGGCGGCGTGACACGTGTTCACCATCGCGGCGAAGGAGGCGCGGTCGCCGAGCCGTCCGGCGATCTTGTAGCTGACGGGCTGGTACGAGGTCCACCACTGGCCGCCCTGGATGTGCTCCTGCGGCGGGGAGACCTGGACGTAGCCGTAGCCGGCGGGGCCCAGGGTGCCGCTGCACGCGGTGGCGACCGATGCGTACTTCCACTCGAAAAGGACAGCCGTGACGTCCTTGTCCCCCGGCGGTGCCGCCTGCGCGGTGCCCGCCGGTGCAACCACACTCACCGCCGCACACGCCACCAGGGCGAGTGCCGCGGCCAGAGGTCTGCCGGCCATTGTTCCTCCTGCATGGGGGGAGGTGCGGGTGACGGAGAAGCCTTGTCCGGCAACGCGCCGTGCCCGTAAGGCCTGTGAGGGTTCTTGCTGCAAGGCAGCAGAAAGTTATTGCGGTCGCGACCGTACGATTCCGCCGGTCCGCGGTCAACCCTTTGGACACACTGGTGTTGCACCGTGGAAATCTTGCGGTTTCCCAACTGCAAGCTCTTTCGCAAGACTTGCAGCGGTGTTAGTTTTCAGCCATGACTCCGGGCCGGTCGGCCGGGGGGCCGGCCTGTCCGGACCCCACGCGCCCGGCCGGCCGGTCCGGTCACGCGCTCATCCGCGCGGTGAGCCGAACGGGCCCTCGGAGCACGCCTACCGGCGCGCCTGCGCGGTGCTGCCCCGGACCACGAGTTCGGGCTGGAACACATACTCCGTGCTCTGCACCGGACTTCCCTGGAGCTCCTCCAGCAGCGCGCCCACCGCGGCCGCCGCCATCGCCTTCACCGGCTGGCGGATCGTCGTGAGCGGCGGGTCGGTGAACGCCACCAGCCGTGAGTCGTCGAACCCGACCACCGAGAGGTCGTACGGCACATGGAGCCCGCGCTCCCGGGCCGCCCGGATCACACCGAGGGCCATCATGTCGCTGCCGCAGACGACAGCGGTGCAGTCCTTCTCCAGCAGCGCACCCGCCGCCGCGTGGCCGCCCTCGACGCTGAACAGGGAGCGCTCCACCAGTTGTTCGGCCGCCGCGCGGGTGTAGCCGAGGAGGGAGACGAGCCCGTCCAGAAAGCCCTCGGTCTTGCGCTGCGCCGGCACATAGCGGACGGGGCCGATCGCGAGGCCGATCCGCTCGTGCCCCAGCTCGGCCAGATGGTTCACGGCCGTCCGCATCGCCGCCCGGTCGTCGCAGGAGACGCACGGCGCGCTGATCTGCTCGCTGTGGCCGTTGATGAGGACGAACGGGACTCCCCGGGCCGCGAGTTCGGCGTAGCGCGAGTGATCCGCCGAGGTGTCGGAGTGCTGCCCGGACAGGAACACGATGCCGTTGACACCGCTCTCCTGGAGCTGCTCGACGAGCTCCTCCTCGGTGGCGCCGCCGGGCAACTGCGTGCAGAGCACCGGGGTGTAGCCGTGCCCGGCCAGCACCTGCTCCAGGGCCTGGGCGAAGGCGGGGAAGATCGGGTTGGTGAGTTCGGGCGTGAGCAGCCCGACGAGGCCCGCGCTGCGCTGCCGCAGCCGCACGGGCCTCTCGTATCCGAGCACGTCGAGCGCCGCGAGCACCCGCTGCCGGGTGCCGCTCGCCACACCCGGCTTGCCGTTCATCACCCGGCTGGCGGTCGCCTCGCTGACCGACGCCTGAGCCGCGATGTCCGCGAGCCGCGGGGCGGCGGCGCCGGTCTGGACGGCGCCGCCCCGCGACGGAGGAATCGTCACACCGCCCACCAGACGGTGGTGTCCGCGGGCAGTACGGCCTCGCCGTCGGTGATCCGCACGGCGCTGTTGGCGAGCAGGACACGGCCGGCGGCCGGGACGCGCACGGCCGTGCCCGTCGTGTTGACGGTGCAGACGAAGCCGCCCTCCCTGCGGAAGGCGAGCACGCCCTCGGGGGCGTCGAGCCACTCGACCGTGTCGCCCGCGCCCAGCGCCGGGTGCTCGCGCCGCGCCGCGAGAGCGCTGCGGTACAGCTCCAGCGTCGAGTCGGGGTCGCCGGTCTGCGCCTCGACGCTCAGCTCCGCCCAGCTGTCCGGCTGCGGAAGCCAGCTGCCGCCTTCGCCGAAGCCGAACGACGGGCCCTTCGCGGTCCACGGGATCGGCACCCGGCAGCCGTCGCGGAAGCCGTCCTGGCCCTCGGTGCGGCCGAAGGCGGGGTCCTGGCGGACCTCGTCGGGCAGGTCGGTGACGTCGGGGAGGCCGAGCTCCTCGCCCTGGTAGACGTAGGCGGAGCCGGGCAGCGCCAGCATCAGCAGGGTGGCGGCGCGGGCGCGCCGCAGCCCCAGTTCACGGTCGCCGGCCTCGCGGATCTGGGTGCCCGCGGGCGGACCGGCGAAGCGGGTGGCGTGCCGGGTCACGTCGTGGTTGGAGAGCACCCAGGTCGCCGGGGCGCCGACGGGCCGCATGGCGTCGAGCGACTGGTCGATGACCCGGCGCAGCTCCGGGGCGTCCCAATGGGTGCCCAGGTACTGGAAGTTGAAGGCCTGGTGCAGTTCGTCGGGGCGTACGTAGTTGGCGGTGCGCTCGACGGTGGGGGTCCAGGCCTCGGCCACAGCGATGCGGTCGCCGGGGTACTCGTCCAGGATCGTGCGCCAGCTGCGGTAGATCTCGTGGACGCCGTCCTGGTCGAAGAAGGGCATGACATCGTTTCCGAGCAGCTTCAGCTGGTCGCTGCCGCCGAGGTCGGGCAGGCCCTCGGCCTTGACCAGGCCGTGCGCGACGTCGATCCGGAAGCCGTCGACCCCCATGTCGAGCCAGAAGCGCAGGATGGAGCGGAACTCGTCGGCGACGGCGGGGTGTTCCCAGTTGAAGTCGGGCTGCTCGGGCGCGAAGAGGTGCAGATACCAGTCGCCGGGGGTCCCGTCGGGGTTCTCGGTACGGGTCCAGGCGGGGCCGCCGAAGATGGACTCCCAGTCGTTGGGCGGCAGTTCGCCGTCCTCGCCCTTGCCGGGGCGGAAGTGGTAGCGCTCGCGCAGGGCCGACCCCGGGCCCTCCTTCAGCGCCCGCTTGAACCACTCGTGGGCGTCCGAGGAGTGGTTGGGCACCAGGTCGACGATGATCCGCAGACCGAGCTCGTGCGCGTCCCTGATCAGCGCGTCGGCGTCGAGGAGCGTGCCGAACATCGGGTCGATGGCGCGGTAGTCGGCGACGTCGTAACCGGCGTCGGCCTGCGGCGACGCGTAGAAGGGGCTCAGCCACACGGCATCGACGCCGAGTTCCCTCAGATACGGCAGCCGGCTGCGGATGCCGGGAAGGTCGCCCATGCCGTCGCCGTTCCCGTCGGCGAAGCTGCGGGGGTACACCTGGTAGATGACGGCGTCTCTCCACCAGTCCGCGCCGGGCGCGGTCGTCTTGGCGGCGTGATGGGCGTCAGCCAGGTACTGGGTCATTCTCGATCCCTCTGAGGCTCGGTGCAGCGATGGGGGCGAAACATCAGGCAGCAGGGGCACCCGGCCGGTCAGGCGGCCGGGCGCCCCGGTTCGGGGGGGTCAGGACTTGGCGGCGCCGGCGGTGAGACCGGTGACCAGGTGCCGCTGGACCAGGTAGAAGAACAGCGAGGCCGGGATGGCGATGAGCACGGAGGTCGCGGCCATCAGGTCCCACTGGGTGTCGTGCTCGCTGATGAAGGTGGTCAGGCCGATGGCGAGGGTGTACTTGTCGTCGCTGAGCATGAAGACCGACGCATAGGCGACCTCGGCCCAGGCGGTGAGGAAGGTGTAGAACGCCGCCACCGCCAGGCCCGGCCGCGCCAGCGGCAGGATCAGCCGGTAGAAGGTGCCGAACGGGGTGAGTCCGTCGATGCGGCCGGCCTCGTCGATCTCCGCGGGGATGGTGTCGAAGTACCCCTTGAGCAGCCAGGCACAGTACGGGATCGCCGTGGTGCAGTAGACGAGGATCAGCGCCCAGTAGGTGTCGAGCAGGCCGAGGTTCGCCAGGATGTTGTAGAGCGGCACCATCAGGATGGCGACCGGGAACATCTGCGTGACCAGGAAGGTCCACATCAGCTGCCGGTGGCCGGGGAAGCGCATCCGGGAGACGGCGTAGCCGGAGCTGGCGGCGATGAAGACGCCGAGCAGGCACGTACCGAGCGCGACGATCATCGAGTTGACGAACCACTGGAGGAACGACGTGTCGCTCAGGACCGTCGTGTAGTTCTCGAAGCTGATCTTGCCGGCGATGTCGCCGGGGTGCAGGAAGTCGCTCTTGTCGGGACCGAGGGAGATCCAGGCGATCCAGCCGATCGGGAACGCGGCGATGAAGCTCGCGAGGATCAGCGCGCTGTGGATCAGCACGGAAACCGAGCGGGGACGCTCGCCGCGCTTCAGCGGGCGCTTGCCCGCGGCGCGTCCGCGGGGCGGAACGGCGGCGGTGGATTCGGCGGCCGGTCCCGCGGCCGGGAGATCTGCTGTGGTGCTCATGGGGTCGCTCCCCTCTCTTTCGTCAGGACTGCTTCTGATGGCCCGTTGGCCGTGTACGGACCGTCAGACGGCCTTCTCGTTGCGGGCCAGCCAGCGCCGGTAGAAGGAGGCGAAGACGATGAGCATCGACAGGATGATGACGCCGTAGGCGGCGGAGCCCGCGTAGTCGCGCGGCTCCTGCCCGAAGCCGAGGCGGTACGCCCAGGTGACGAGGATCTGGGCGTCGGTGCCCGAGTTGTTGCCGAACAGCAGGAAGATGACCACGAACTGGTTGAAGGTCCAGATCACTCCGAGCAGGACGACCGTGCTGCTGACCGAGCGCAGACCCGGGAGCGTCACGAAGCGGAAGCGCTGCCAGGGGGTGGCTCCGTCGACCTCGGCGGCCTCGTAGAGCTCGGGCGGGATCGACTGAAGACCGCCGAGCAGCGAGACCATCATGAAGGGGACGCCGACCCAGGTGTTGACCATGATGGCGGCGGTCTTCTGCCAGAACGGCTCGCTCAGCCAGGCCGGGGTGGGCAGATGCGCCCATTCCAGCACCATGTTGAGGACGCCGCCGTCGTCGGCGAGGATCAGCCGCCAGGCGAAGACGGTGACGAAGGTGGGCACGGCCCACGGCAGGATGAGGACCATCCGGTAGAAGGTGCGGCCGCGGAGCTTGCGGTTCAGCATCAGCGCGAGCCCCATGCCGATGCCGTAGTGCAGGGCCACACAGACGACGGTCCAGACGATCGTCCAGGTGAAGTGGGGCCAGAACTGGTGGTCGCCGCCGGAGAGGATCTCCGTGTAGTTGTCGAGGCCCACCCACGAGAAGCTGTCGGGGATCTCGTTGACGCCGATGGTCCGGCCGACGTTCTGGCTGTTGGCGTCGGTCAGCGACAGATAGATGCCGCGGGCCAGGGGGTAGAGCACCAGGACGCCGATGACCGCCACCACGGGGGCGACCATGGCCCAGGCGTACCAGTTCCGGTTGTACGACTGCCTGATACGGCTCATCGGCCCGGGACGCTGCCCAGCGCCACGCCGGGTCTTATCGCTTCCGCCCTCGACGGCGACGGTCATCTTCGACACCTTTACGACAGATTCTCAGCAGGGTGTACGGCGTGGTGGCACGGCCCGGTTCCGGGCCGCACCACGACGGGCGGCCGTCCGGTCCCGCCCCTGTCGGGGCCGGTCCCGGACGGCCGACGGCCTTAGGAGAAGTCCTTGAGCAGCTTCTTGTAGGACTCGGCGGTGGTGTCGAGACCCTTCTGCGTGCTCACCTTGCCCTGGAGGATCGCGGTGAGGTTGGTGCCCAGGTCGGCGAAGAGCGAGCTGTACTCGGGCAGTTCGGGACGCGGGCGGGCGGAGCCGGCGAGGATCGCCTGGAACTCGGTGATGCCCGGGGTGGCCTTGACCTCGGCGGTGTAGGCGGAGGTACGGGTCGGCAGCGTGCCGTTCTTCAGCGCGATCTTGGCCTGGGTCTCGCCCGAGGTCATGAAGCCGACGAACTTCTGGGCCGCGGCCTGGTGCGCCTTGTCGGAGCCGGCGTACACGGAGAGGTTGTGGCCGCCGGTCGGGGCGCCGGCCTTGCCGGTGGCGCCGGCCGGGACGCCGGAGATGCCGAGGTTCGCCTTGTCCTTGAACGCGGCGCCCTTGTAGATGTTCGTGAGCTCCCAGGGACCCTGGAGGATCATCGCGACCTTGCCGGTGTTGAACGCGTCCATCATGTGGGCGTACGAGTCGGCGGTCACGTCGAGCTTGGAGACACCCGGGGCCTTGAGGAGGTCCTTGCTCGCGTCCACGGCCTTGACGGCCTCGGGGGAGTTGACGGTGATCTTCTTCGCCTCGGCGTCGACCATGTCGGTGCCCTCGCCGAAGAGGAAGGGCAGCTCGAAGTAGGCGTCGGCGCGCAGCGTGAAGCCGTCGACCTTGGCCTTCTCCTTGACCGCCTTGGCGACGGCCTTGACCTCGTCCCAGGTGGCGGGCGCCTTGTCGTAGCCGGCCTTCTTCAGGATCTCCTTGTTCCACATCAGGCCGAGGGAGTCGGTGACGAAGGGGGCGCCGTAGGTCTTGCCCTCGTACTGGGCCTGCTTGAGGAGCGAGGGAGTGATGTCCTCGGTGTTCTTGAGGGCGTCGGTCCCGTCGAGGGGGGCGAGGAACTGCGACTTGGCCCAGGCGGCGGTCCAGCCGACCTCGGCGCGGACGATGTCCGGCGCGCCCTTGCTGCCGGCCGCGGTCTGGAACTTGTTCTGCGCCTGGTCGAACGGGACGTTGACGTACTTGACCTTGATGTCCTTGTTGGCCTTCTCGAACTCGGCGATCATCGCCTTGTACGTCGGCGCCTCGTTCGTCGCGTTGGACGTGTCCCACCAGGTCAGGGTGACCGGGCCGCCGGCCTCGTCACCGCTGTCGTCCCCGCCGCACGCCGTCGCTGCCAGTGCCAGTGCCGCTACCAGCGCGGTGGCCGCTATGCCACGCCGCATGTGAACTCCTTCAGAGATGCCCGAGATGGCGGAGGCCGGGGGCCTCCCGCCGACCGCTCCCTCGCGGCGCCGGGTTCGGCAGGAACGTAACAAGGATGAAAGGAAGCGGAAAGACCTTGCGGCAATTTTCTGCAAGGGCGGAGGATCGTTACATCCACGTGTCCGGAGAGTTGCCGTTGTATCGCTTGACGGTGGCTCCTCCGACCGCTTCCGTGCGCCCCCGCAATCACTTCCGCAAGATCTTGCAGAGCTGATATTTTGATTCCCGAGCACCGTCACCAAGCGCCCGCACCCACGTTGACCTCGTTGGTTGTACGTCCCCCCGCCTCCGGACCGTACGAGAGGGACCCACTCATGACCCACGAACTCGCTCCCGCCGTCGGCCTCCCCGCGCCCACGGCCGCCGAGGGACAGAGCCTTGCAAGCTCTTCCAGCGAGGGCCGCGACTGGTGGCGCGATGCCGTCATCTACCAGGTGTACGTCCGCTCCTTCGCCGACAGCGACGGCGACGGCATCGGCGATCTGCGCGGCGCCACGCAGCGCCTGCCGCACCTGGCCGAGCTGGGCGTCGACGCCGTATGGCTCACCCCCTTCTATGCCTCCCCCCAGGCCGACGGCGGCTACGACGTCGCCGACTACCGGGCCGTCGACCCGCTCTTCGGGGATCTCGCCGACGCCGACGACCTGGTGCGCACCGCCCACGAGCTGGGCCTGCGGGTGATCGTGGACGTCGTCCCGAACCACACATCGGACCAGCACCCGTGGTTCCTGGCCGCGCTCGCGGACCCGGACCCGGAGGGCGCCCGCCGGCGCTACCACTTCCGGCCCGGCAGGGGCGCGCACGGCGAGCTGCCGCCGAACGACTGGGAATCCGTCTTCGGCGGACCCGCCTGGACCCGCACCCCCGACGGCGCCTGGTACCTGCACCTCTTCGCACCCGAGCAGCCCGACCTCAACTGGGACGACCAGGAGGTGCACGAGGAGTTCGACTCCGTCCTGCGCTTCTGGCTGGACCTCGGTGTGGACGGCTTCCGCATCGACGTCGCGCACGGCATGGTCAAGGCCGCCGGGATGCCGGACATCGGCCACGGGGAACAGGCCAGCCTGATCGGTTCCCAGACACTGCCCTTCTTCGACCAGGACGGGGTCCACGAGATCCACCGCGGCTGGCGCAGACTGCTCGACTCCTACCCGGGCGAGCGGATCGGGGTCGCCGAGGCCTGGGCACCCAGCGCGGAACGGCTGGCGCTGTACGTACGGCCCGACGAGCTGCACCAGGCCTTCAACTTCCAGTTCCTGCGGTGCCCGTGGGAGCCGGCGGCGATGCGCAGCGTGATCGACGAGTCGCTGGCCGCCACCGCATCGGTCGGAGCGCCCACCACCTGGGTGCTCTCCAACCACGACGTGGTCCGCCACCCCACCCGCTACGGCGGCGGCGCACAGGGACTGCGCCGCGCCCGCGCGGCGGCGCTGCTGATGCTCGCGCTGCCCGGCTCGACGTACATCTACCAGGGCGAGGAGCTCGGACTCCCCGAGGTCACCGACCTGCCGAGCGAGGTGCGCCAGGACCCCGCGTTCTTCCGGGCGGCCGGGCAGGACGGTTTCCGCGACGGCTGCCGGGTGCCGATCCCGTGGACCGCGAAGGGCCCGTCGTACGGCTTCGGCGAGGGCGGCAGCTGGCTTCCGCAGCCCGCCGAATGGGGCGCACTCTCGGTGGCGGCCCAGACCGGCGACCCGCTCTCGACGCTGGAGCTGTACCGCTCGGCCCTCGCCCTGCGCCGTCAGCTGCCGGGCGGCCCGATGCGGTGGCTGCCGGGGCCGGACGGACTGCTCGTACTGGCTCGAAACGGCCTGGTCTGCACCCTCAACACCACCGCGTCGACGG
This sequence comes from Streptomyces sp. AM8-1-1, assembly GCF_032229325.1. Classification (NCBI taxonomy): domain Bacteria; kingdom Bacillati; phylum Actinomycetota; class Actinomycetes; order Kitasatosporales; family Streptomycetaceae; genus Streptomyces; species Streptomyces sp. AM8-1-1. Next base: position 5,951,880 of record NZ_CP135086.1, on the reverse strand, counting down.
TCGAACTCCCCACGCCGGGACGGCTGCTGATCTCCTCCGATGCCATGGACCAGCCGGGCGACACAGCCCGTATTCCGGCTGATTCCTGTGCGTGGTGGGCAATCTGACGTGCGCCCGGTACAGTCCAATCCTGTGACCGCACGGCTTGCCGACATCGCAGCCCAGGCGGGGGTCAGCGAAGCCACAGTCAGCCGCGTGCTCAACGGCAAGCCCGGTGTGGCCGCAGCCACCCGCGAATCCGTACTCGCCGCGCTCGACGTGCTCGGATACGAACGCCCGGTGCGTCTGCGCCACCGCAGCGCCGGACTGGTCGGTCTGATAACCCCGGAGCTCGACAACCCGATCTTCCCGGCTCTCGCCCAGGTCATCGGCCAGGCACTGACCCGGCAGGGGTACACCCCCGTCCTGGCCACCCAGACACCGGGCGGCTCCACCGAGGACGAACTCACCGAAATGCTGGTGGACCGGGGCGTGTCCGGCATCATCTTCGTCTCGGGACTGCACGCGGACACCACCGCGGACATGCAGCGCTACGACCAGCTGCGCGGACAGGGCGTGCCCTATGTCCTCCTGGGCGGCTTCTCCCCCAAGGTGAAAGCGCCCTTCGTCTCGCCCGACGACCGGGCGGCGATGCATCTGGCCGTGACCCACCTCGCCTCGCTCGGCCACACCCGGATCGGCCTGGCGGTCGGCCCGAAGCGGTTCGTTCCCGTGCTGCGGAAGATCGAGGGTTTCCAGCAGGCCATGGAAATCCAGCTCGGACTCGCCCCCGAGGAATCGGAAGAGCTCATCCAGCACTCCCTCTACACCCTCGAAGGCGGTCAGGCGGCGGCCGGCGCCCTGATCGGGGAGGGGTGCACCGCCGTGGTGTGCGCGAGCGACATGATGGCGCTCGGCGCGATCAGGGCCGCCCGCGGGCTGGGCCTGGAGGTGCCGCGCGACGTCTCGGTGGTGGGTTTCGACGACTCCCCGCTCATAGCGTTCACGGATCCGCCGCTGACCACGATCCGGCAGCCCGTGCAGGCCATGGGACAGGCCGCCGTCCGGACCCTGCTGGAGGAGATCGGGGGCACCCCCGCCCCGCACAGCGAGTTCATCTTCATGCCTGAGCTGGTGGTTCGCGGGTCGACGGCGTCGGGCCCCGGAGCCGCTGTCCGGGGCTGACTCCTCCCTGAGTCGGACCGGGTGCGAGGGGAACCAGACCGGGGGATGATCGGTCGGTGGGCGCGCATCTGGCAGACTCTCGTCCCATGGGTGAAACGACCGTGAAGAGTTTGGAAGGCCGGACGGCCACTCCGTCACCCATGACGGACGAGGTAGCCGAAACGCCGCATGTCCGGCGTACCCGACTGCAGACTCTCCGGTCGCCGCGCCGGCCCCGGATCTGGTTCGAAGTCCTGCTGATCGCGGTCAGTTACTGGACGTACTCGCTGATCCGCAATGCCGTGCCGGAGCAGAAGACGCAGGCGCTGCACAACGCCGACTGGATCTGGCGCGTCGAGCAGACACTCGGCATAGCGGTCGAGCAGTCCGTCAACCATGCGGTGAACTCGGTGACATGGCTGATCGTCTCGATGAACTACTACTACGCGACGCTGCACTTCATCGTGACGATCGGCGTACTGGTGTGGCTGTACCGGTGGCATCCGGGACGGTACGCGGCCGCCCGGCTCGCCCTGTTCGCGACGACGGGTGTGGCCCTGGTCGGTTACTACCTGTATCCGCTCGCACCCCCTCGGCTGATGAGCAACCAGGACTTCGTGGACACCGTGCTCGTCCACCACACCTGGGGCTCGATGGCCTCGGGCAACCTGAAGAACATGTCGAACCAGTACGCGGCGATGCCGTCGATGCACATCGGCTGGTCGCTGTGGTGCGGCCTCATCATCTGCGCGGTGGCGACCGCCCCCTGGGCACGCATCCTGGGCCTGCTGTACCCGACGGCGACGCTGGTCGTCATCGTCGCGACGGCGAACCACTTCTGGCTGGACGCGGTCGGCGGCATGATCTGCCTGGCCTTCGGCTTCGCGCTCTCGTACGTCTGGTTCGGCGCTGCGCCGCACCGGCTGCCCCGCCTGCCGGAGAGCGGGAGCAGGAAGCGCCTGCTCCCCGCCCGGGCCTGATCCGGCCGCTCCCGGCTCGGCGGGCCCCCCTCCGCAGACGCACGCGGGCCTTCGGCTGCACGCAGCCGCACCTGGGGCCGCCGGGACCGCTCACGCGCCGTAGAACAGCACCTCCACGACCGCCCGCGCCCGTCGAGTGATCCTCCGGTAGTCGTCGAGCATGTCGCCCACGTGCCCCGGTCCGTACCCCAGGTACCGTCCGACGGCCGCCAGCTCGCGGCTCTCCGAGGGGAACGTGTCGCCGGCGCGGCCGCGGACCAGCATCACGGCGTTGCGGACGCGGGCCGCGAGGACCCAGGCCTCGTCGAGGATCTGCGCGTCCTCCGTGCCGATCAGGCCCGCCGCGTGCGCCGCGGCCAGTGCCTCGCGGGTGCGGGTCGTCCGCAGTCCCGGTTCCGCCCAGCCGTGCTGCATCTGCAACAGCTGAACCGTCCATTCGACATCGCTCAGACCGCCGCGCCCGAGTTTCGTGTGCAGTGTGGGGTCCGCGCCCCTCGGCAGCCGTTCGGACTCCATCCGCGCCTTCAGCCTGCGGATCTCGCGGACCGCGTCGTCCCCGAGGCCCTCCGCCGGATAGCGCAGCGGGTCGACCAGCTCGATGAAGCGGGCGCCGAGCTCCCGGTCCCCCGCCATCGGTTCGGCCCGCAGCAGCGCCTGGCTCTCCCACACGAGGGCCCACCGGCGGTAGTACGCCTCGTAGGAGCGGAGCGTGCGGACCATCGGCCCGCTCTTGCCCTCCGGACGCAGATCCGCGTCGATGAGCAACGGCGGGTCCGACGTGGGAAGTTGAAGCAGCCGCCGGATCTCCAGGACCACGGCGTTCGCGGCCCGGGCGGCCTCCTGCTCGTCCACGCCCTCGCGCGGTTCGTGCACGAGGAGCACATCCGCGTCCGAGCCGTAACTCATCTCGTGCCCGCCGAAGCGCCCCATGCCGATGACCGCGAACCGGGTCGGCAGTTCGTCGCCCCACTGCTGTCGTACGGCCGCCCGGAGCGCGCCCGCGATCGTCGCCGCGTTCAGGTCGGTGACGGCGCCCCCGATCTGGTCGACCAGCGCGCCCGTGTCCGTCTCGGCGGGGCTCTCCTCGGTGCCGTACGAGCCGATGAGGTCGGCGGACGTGGTGCGGAACAGCTCCCGCCGGCGCACCCCGCGGGCCGCGGCGACGGCGCCCTCCGCGGTGTCGGCGCGCCCGACGGCCGCCAGGATCTCCTGTTCCAGGTGGTCCCGGCCGCGCGGCTTCAGACCCTCCGGGTCACCGAGGATGGCGACCGCCTCCGGCGCCCGCAGCAGCAGGTCGGGCGCGAGACGCCCGGCGGAGAGCACGCGCGCCAGATTCTCCGCCGCCGCCCCCTCGTCCCGCAGCAGCCGCAGGTACCAGGGCGTCTTTCCGAGCGCGTCGGACACCTTGCGGAAGCCCAGCAGCCCCGCGTCCGGGTCGGCGGAGTCGGCGAACCAGCCCAGCAGGACGGGCAGCAGGGTCCGCTGGATCGCCGCCTTGCGGGTGACCCCGGAGGCGAGGGCCTCCAGATGGCGGAGCGCTGCGGCCGGGTCCCCGTAGCCGAGCGCCTCCAGCCGCTGTCCCGCCGCCTTCGGGCTGAGCCGGGTCTCGCCGGGGGTGAGCTGGGCGACGGCGTCGAGCAGGGGCCGGTAGAAGATCTTCTCGTGCAGCCGGCGCACGACCGACGCGTGCCGCCGCCATTCCTTGTTGAGCTCGGCGACCGGGTCGGTACGCATCCCCAGCGAGCGTCCGAGGCGCCGCAGATCGGCCTCCTGCTCGGGCACCAGGTGCGTACGCCGCAGCCGGTACAGCTGGATCCGGTGCTCCATGGCACGCAGGAAGCGGTACGCCTCGTCGAGCTGTGCCGCGTCCACCCGGCCGACGTATCCGCCCGCCGCCAGCGCCTGAAGGGCCTCCAGGGTGCTGCCGCTGTGCAGGGTGGCGTCGCTGCGCCCGTGCACCAACTGGAGCAACTGCACGGCGAACTCGACGTCCCGCAGTCCGCCGGGGCCGAGCTTGAGCTCGCGCTCCACCTCGGCCACCGGGATGTTGTCGACCACCCGGCGGCGCATCTTCTGCACGTCGGGGACGAAGTTCTCCCGCTCCGCGGCCTGCCACACCAGCGGCGAGACGGCCTCGATGTAGTCCTCACCGAGGGACGGGTCACCGGCGACGGGCCGGGCCTTGAGCAGCGCCTGGAACTCCCAGGTCTTGGCCCAGCGCTGGTAGTACGCGAGATGGCTGGACAGCGTCCGCACCAGCGGCCCGTTGCGGCCCTCGGGCCGCAGATTGGCGTCCACCGGCCAGATCGTGCCCTCGACGTTGGTCTCGGAGCAGATCCGCATGAGGTGGGAGGCCAGCCGGGTCGCGGCCTGCATCGCCTTGCTCTCGTCGGCGCCGTCGGCAGGCTCCCCCACGAAGATCACGTCCACGTCGGAGACGTAATTGAGCTCGTGGCCCCCGCACTTGCCCATCGCGATGACGGCGAGGCGGCACTGGGCCGCGTCGGCGGGGGCGGCGCTGCGGGCGATGGCGAGCGCGGCGCGCAGGGTGGCGGTGGCGAGGTCGGCCAGTTCGGCGGCGGTCTGCGCGACATCGGTCGTCCCGCACACATCACGGGCCGCGATGGACAGCAGACAGCGCCGGTAGGCGATCCGCAGCGTCACCGGGTCGGCCGCGTCGGCGAGACACCGCTCGAACTCCTCGACACCCGGGTGCAGGTCCGCCGACTCGTACGTGGCCAGCGCCCGCCAGTCGCCCGGGTGCCGGGCCAGGTGGTCGCCGAGCGCCTCGGAGGCACCCAGAACGCCGAGCAGCCGGTCGCGCAGCGGCTTCGCGCTGACCAGGGTGTCGAGCAGGACGCTGCGGTCGGACGGTTCCTGTCCCTCCACCAGCCGTACGAGGCTGCGCAGCGCCAGGTCGGGGTCGGCGACGGCGCCGAGCGCTTCCAGGAGCACCGGGTCGGTCCGTACGGATGCCATGTCGGGGAGTTCGAGGAACCGCTCGGCCTCCCCCGGGTCGGTGAAGCCGTGCCGCAGCAGTCGGGTGAACGTACTGCTTCTGCGCCCCGGCACCGTCATCCCGCGGTCTCCTGTCGTGCGTACGAGCTGTCGAGCATCCGATCAAGGTCCGGATTCGAGCGTAGCCGCCGGGGGCCGCGGGGGACCCCTCGAGGGTCTGTCCACCCACCGACGCGCCCCACCGATGAATACGGGCGAGGCTCGCAGTCATCACTGTGGGAGCCCCCAGGACCCGACGCGCATCCGACCCGAGAGGACCGTGCCATGGCCGCGAAGAGCCCCGTGACCGAACTCGACGCCCGCTACAGCGAGGAGAAGGCCACCGCCTCGGACTGGTCGGAGGCCGTCGACCACCTGAGGACCGCGGAGGTGTTCTGGCTGTCGACCGTACGCCCGGACGGCCGCCCGCACGTCACCCCGCTGATCGCGGTGTGGCACGACGGCGGACTGCACTTCTGCACCGGTCCCGACGAGCGCAAGGCCAAGAACCTCCGGGAGAATCAGGAAGTGGTCCTCACCACCGGCGCGAACGCCCTGAACGAGGGCTACGACCTGGTGCTGGAGGGCACCGCGGCGACCGTGAGCGACGAGGCGCGGCTGCGTGCGCTCGCCGGTGCGTATGTCGAGAAGTACGGTGCGGACTGGACCTTCGAGGTCCGTGACGGCGCCTTCGTGGGCGACGGCGGGACAGCCCTGGTCTTCCGTGTGGAGCCGCGTACGGCCTTCGGGTTCGCCAAGAGCCCCTACAGCCAGACGCGGTGGCAGTTCACCCAGTGAAGGGAACGGCACCCCGATGGAATGGACACTCGAAGTCGTCATCCTCCCGGTCGCGGACCTGGACCGGTCACGGGGCTTCTACGAGGACACCTGCGGATTCGCGGTCGACACCGACACCGAGATCGGCCCGGGCATGCGGATCGTCCAGCTGACCCCGCCCGGCTCCCGCTGCTCGATCGCCCTCTCCAGCGGCCTCCCGCCGGCCCCGGGCCAGCACGACATGGCGCCCGGCTCGGTCCAGGGACTCCAGCTGTGCGTCACCGACATCTACCAGGCGCACGCGGAACTGCTCGAGCGGGGCGTCGAGGTGAGCAACGTGCAGCACGTCGGCGCGAGCGGCTCGTGGGAGGAGGGCCGCGGGGACACATGGAACGCCTTCATGTTCTTCAAGGACCCGGACGGCAACGGCTGGGTGGTCCAGGAGGCTCCGGCCCCGCTCTCGGAGCGCTGAGCACCGGGCCTTCGCGCCCGCGCCCTGACCTACCGACCCCTTTCGTCCCTTGCCGGCTCTTCATGCCGACGGCCGGACGGCTCCGGCGCTGGGCGCCCGGGCCGTCCGGCCGTGAGTGGCGTGAGAGGCGTGGAGAGAGACCGGCCTGCGGTCAGGTCTGAGGCGGGCCGCCCTGGTCGCGGTCGGAGCGGAGCTGGTCCTTCATCCGGTCCTGCGCCGTGTCGACGTGACCGCTGTATTTGCCCTGGGTCTTGCCATCGACCATGTCACCGGTCTTGTCCACACCCTTGCCGGCCTGGTCCTCGTGGCCCTTGAGCATGTGCTTGAGCTTGTCCATCACGGACATGGGACATCCCTTTCGCCGCGTTGCCCCCCGCTCTTCCAGGGTCACCGCACACCGCCGGGTTCGCATCCCGACAGGGCCGCCCACTAGGACAGGATCTGGCCTAGTGGGCGCCTATCGTTCCGTCAGGGAAACCGCAGGGACGAAGGGACGACGACCATGCTCCGAGGACTCGCCACCATCAACTTCTGGGCCGACGACCTGGCCGCGGCCAAGGCCTGGTACACGGATCTGCTCGGCATCGAGCCGTACTTCGAGCGCCCCGGATACATCGAATTCCGCATCGGCGACTACCAGCACGAACTGGGCATCGTCGACGCGTCCTACGCCCCGCCGGGAGCGGCGGCCACCCCGGGCGGAGCCATCGCCCACTGGGCGGTCGACGACCTGGAGGCGACGGTCGACCGGCTCCTCGCGCTCGGTGCGAAGGAGTACCAGCCGCTGCGGGTCCACGGCCCGGGTTTCGTGACGGCGACGGTCGTGGACCCGTTCGGCAATGTGCTGGGTGTGATGACGAACGTCCACTACATGGAGATCCTGGCGAAGACGGGAGCGGCGTGAGCGACGATCGCCGACCCAGCCCCGTCGTCGAGGCGGCGTGGCAGGACCTGCTGGCCGGCGACGACGTGGACCCGGCGCTGGTACGGGCCGCCTACGCGCAGCCCCGACTCCGGCAGCTGTTCCCCTGGACCGGCATGTGGGAGCTGCACTTCAGCCGCTGCACCGAGCATCCGCCGACGTGGGACGTCCCCTACATCACCCCGCGAAAGGGCGGCGGCTTCCTCGTGGCCGGTCCGTCGCGGTCGCAGACCGTCGGAGAGGCCGGCACCGCGGAAGCAGCAGTCGCGCTGGTGGCGCGGCTGCTGCCGCCCGGCTGCGGCCGCGCCTTCCTCGGCGACCGGCACGAACTCGCGGCTCACGAACAGAAAGGGCCGGTCAGGGTCGGTCAGGAATCCGCCGTGAAGCGCACCGACCAGGCGTAGCCGCTCAGGTTGTCGTGCGGGACGCGGCGCACTTCCGTGACGCGGCAGCCGTCGTGGGCGTATTTGAGTGCGAAGCGGTCGAGGCGCTGTTCGTCGGTGAGATCCTCCATCGACAGCGGCGCGCCGACGACGAGGTCCTCGTGCAGGACCGGTTCCTGCGCAGCGGTGTCCGAGCATGCCTGACAGTGATGCGTTCTGGGGAGGGCCATACGGCCAGTGTGCTCCTGTGGAGCGCACCGGCAAGGCCCGACGCGTCACCCGATCGCAGCGAACGCCGCCGTCCGCTGTCCTGAAGCGGCCCGTGGGCCGGGACAGCGGACGGCGGCGCCGTGGTGACCGCTACGGCTCCAGCACGACCGGCAGTGCCGAGAGGCCGCGGAACGCCGGAAACGGGACCTGGAGCCAGGCCGGCTCCTGCGCCGGGTCGGCGAAGGCCAGCCGCGGGAAGCGGCCGAGCAGGCTCGTGAGGGCGATCTGCGTCTCCATCCGGGCCAGCGGCGCTCCGAGGCAGTAGTGACTGCCGTTGCCGAACCCGATGTGGGCGTTCTGCGCGTTGTCGGGCCGGGACACGTCGAACTCGTCCGGGGAGTCGAACTTCCGCGGATCGCGGTTGGCCGAGGTGATCGCGATCTGCACGAGCGACCCCTTCGGGATCCGCGTCCCGGACATCTCCACGTCCTCGGTCGCGAAGCGGAACGTCGCGCTCTCCACCGAGCCGTCGTAGCGCAGCACTTCCTCCACCGCCCGGCCCATCAGCTCCGGGTTGTCCTGCACGGCGCGCAGCTGTGCGGGGTGCGAGAGAAGGTGCTGGACCGCGTTGCCGATGAGGTACGCGGTCGTCTTGTGACCCGCGAACATCAGCAGGAAAGCCGTCGAGACGAGCTCGTTCTCGGTGAGGCCGCCGTCCTTGTCCCGCGCCTCGGTGAGCGCGCTGAGCAGGTCCTCCTCCGGGTGGCTGCGCTTGCGCGCGATGAGGTCCGAGAAGTAGTGGTGGAGGCTCTCCTCCGCCTGCTGCTGAGCGCGCTTGGACTCCTCGCTGAAGCCGGTCTGGGCCACCGTCGTGGACCAGGTCTGGACGTCCGACCGCTCGTCCTCCGGTACACCGAGAAGTTCGCAGATCACCGTGATGGGCAGCGGGAACGCGAAGGCGGGGAGCAGGTCGAACGCCTCCCGCTTCGGGCACGCGTCCAGCAGCATGTCGGTGATGCCCTGGATCTTCGGCCGCAGCGCCTCCACACGACGGGGGGTGAACCCCGAGTTGACCAGCTTGCGCAGCCGGGTGTGCTTGGGCGCGTCGGCGTTGAGCATGTGGTCGTCCAGCGCCACCGACGAGTCGCCGAAGATTCTCCGGTACGCGTCCATGGCGCCGTACATGTCCTTGCTCAGCCGCGGGTCCGACAGAGCGGCCCGTGCGTCCTCGTACCGCGTGATGAGGTACGTGTCGATGCCGTGCGGCGGCTTCATCGGACAGACGGGCTGGTTGTCCCGCAGGTGTTCATAGACGGGGTGCGGGTTCCGCCGGAACTCGGGAGTACACCGCTCGGCTGCGGCGGCGGGGTCTTGCGTGGTGGTCACGGACGACTCCTGAGGTCGAAGAGGGCCTCGGCGTTGCCGCCGAGGATGCGCTGCTGGGCCGCTTTGTCGACCGGCAGCTTCTCGATCATGCGGACCCACTCCGTCAGCGGCATCGCCATCGGCGGCGAGTCGGTGCCGAACAACATCCGTTCGGGCCCCAGGACCTCCGCGTTGAGGCTCAGGTGCGCCGCGCTGAGAGGACTGGTGTCGACGTACATCCGCTGGAGGGCCGCGCCCGGGTCGGCGGCGGGCGCGAGGGCGGGCTCCATGGGCGGTGCGCCGGCCGCTCCCGGCTTTCCGCCCGGGGCCCCGGCGGGCGGACCCCAGTGCCGGGGCCGCGCCGCCGTCTGCAGACGATCGGCCAGCAGCGCCATCGCACCGCCGCCGGTGGCACCGATGAGCCGCAGATCCGGGTACTTCTCCAGCCACCCGGCGAACGCCAGCATCGCCATGCCCACGGTCAGGTCGCCGAAGCGGCCGATCTGCTCGACGAAGCCCATGTTCTGGACGTGCTCCGTGCCGACGGGTTCGGCCGGGGCGTGCACCAGGACCGGCACCCCCGCCTCCGCGGCCAGCGCGAAGAAGGAGTCGGCCCGGGGCGAGCCGAGCAGCTCGCCGTGGACGCTGGAGGTGGTGATCAGACCGACGAAGGCGGGGTCCGCCAACGTCTCCCTGACGCCCTCCAGATGGTCGTCGTCGCCGAACGGATTGGCGTACACGTAGCCGCGCAGCTGGTCCGGGAACGAGGCGATCAGGCCCGACATCCAGGCGTGGAAGCTGCGCAGCCGGTCCCGCGGCTGGGCGTAGTTGTCGACGCCCGGGACCCGTGCCATCGCGCCCGCCCCGACGGGGCTGCCGATGATGGTGAGGTCGATCCCGGCCTCGGCGCGGGCGGCGAGCATGCCGTCGACGTCGGTCAGGGCGGGGGGCATCGGGAAGCGCTGTGCCGCTTCGGGCGGGGACAGGTGCCCGTGGATATCGATGATCATGCGCCCACTCCCGTGTCGGGCACGATCGCGCGGGTCACCGCGGCGCAGTCCTCGTCGCCGAGGCCCTGCTCGGTGGCGCGGAGGTGGGTCTCCGCGGCAGCGGCGGTGAGCGGCAGGTGCAGCCCGGCAGCCGCGGCCTGCTCCGTGGCGAGCACGAGGTCCTTGGCCATCAGACGCAGCCGGAAGTCCGGCTTGTCGTAACGCCCGGCTGCCAGGCGCTTGGACTTGAAGGCCATGACCGGCGAGGCGAAACCGCTGCCCGCGATGGTCGCGAGGACCTGCTTCCGGTCGAGTCCGCAGACGGCGGCCAGTTCGGCGGCCTCGGCCATCGCCTGGACCTCGATGCCCATCAGCAGGTTGAGGAGCAGCTTCATCCTCATGCCCGAGCCGAGCGCGCCGAGGTGGACGACCTCCTTGCCCAGCATGTCGAGCAGCGGCCGGCCGGCGGTGAAGACCCGCTCCTCACCGCCGACGAACAGCCGCAGGTCTCCGCTGCGGGCGTGGTCGCGGTTGCCGAGCATGCCGACGTCCAGCACGGAGGGCTCGTCGCCCACCAGGCGGACGACCTCGTCCGGAGAGACGGTGCTCGCGCAGATGATGGCTCCGGGGTACGACCCCCCGGCCAGGACCCCGTCGGGTCCCCGCAGCACCGCGCGGAGCGCCTCGCCGTCGGCCACGGTGCATATGGTCGCGCTCGTGCCCTCGACGGCTTCTATCGGCCGGGCCGCGGCGACGGCACCGGCCTTGGTCAGCGGTTCGGCGCGCTCGGGGGTGCGGTTCCACACCCGCACCTGCACGCCCTGGTCGAGCAGGCGGCCGGCCAGGCCGGCGCCCATCGTGCCGAGTCCGAGCACGGCGACGGGTCCTTGGGTGGGCGTCATGACTTCACCTCCGCGGTCTCCTTGACGACGCGGAAGCGCAGCGACTGGGTCGAGTCGACCCACTTGCGCAGCGGAGCCACCATCTCCTGGTGCTCGTCGCTCTGCTGCCAGGCGAAGAAGGCCTCAGGGGTCTCCCACTCGCTGGTGATGACCCACTGACGGGAGCCCTCCTCCACGGGTTCTCCGAGACGGTCGATGATGTGACCGGGAGTGCGGGCGACGGACTTCCGGATCTGGTCGTACATCTCCAGAAACCCTTCCTCGCAGCCCTCGGTGACCTGGACGGCGAAGACGACGGAAAGCCTGTCGGCCGAATGGCCGTTCTGCACAGTGCCCATATCTCCTCCTGGTGGGTGAGCTCTGCTGGGACACGCCTCCTACCGACTCATGGGCCCAGCGCCGCTGCAACTCCACCGCGGGGAGGGCGCCATGGGGCCACGGCGCCTCCCACGAGGGGTCGCCCGTACGGGTGAGGGCTGAAGTCGCCCCTGTTCAGGCGTTCCTGGTACGGAGCGTCGACGGGTGTTCACGGGGCGGCGCGATGGGGCCATTCGGGTGGCGGAGAAGGCCGGCCTGCGAGGGGTCCCGGGCGCCGGATCCGGTGCGCCGAGGAGCGCCCGCCGGGAGGAGGAAAGGGCTGCCGGCGGAGCCCGCTCAGGCCTGCGACTCGGCCCAGAACTGGAAGATCCTGGAGATCCCCGCCCGTACGGCACCGCGCCGCGTGAGGACGGACCGGTCGACTCCGCAGAAGAGCACCGCGAGCGAGACGTCGGCGGGCAGCACCCGGCCCGCCGCGTGCACGGTGGCCTTCCTGCCGTTCCCGAGGCCGGACTGCCGCACCGTGACGACGACACCCGGGTCCTCGGCGTCGGCCCGCCGGGACAGCGTGTACGCCCGGCGGTTGATCGCCGTGAGCCGGTAGGCGTCACCCAGATACCTCATGTGCAGGCACCGCCCCCGGTGCGTCGGCGCCCACCGGTTCCGGCTCATCCGCACGAGCCCGTCGCCCACCCGGAGCGTCGCGCGGTTCAGGGTCGGCATCGCCACGACGTCCGTGTGCACGCCCCGCGTCTCGAAGGCGGCCGTGGGGATCAGACCGCCGCGCGCCTCCGTGACGATCACGTTCGGCAGGTCCGGGCCCGCCGGATGGACGACCCGTATCTCGCCGAACTCGGGCGAGGTGCCCTGCCAGCAGGACGTCCTGCGCCCGGCGGGCGGCTTCTCCTTCCGGTACGCGAGCGTGAACGGGCTGATGGTCGTGTGCACGGATGTTCCTCACTGGTCGACAGGGCCGTGGGCGCCGGCCGGGCGGGGCACGGAACGGCTCCGGGCCGGTGGCGTACTGCCACCGGCCCGGAGCCGACTCACGAACGGGAAACCGACCCGCGTCTACAGCACCGGCAGGTTCTTCCGCAGCTCGAAGGCCGTGACCTCGCTGCGGTACTCCTCCCACTCGCTCTTCTTGTTGCGGAGGAAGAAGTCGAACACATGCTCCCCCAGCGTCTCCGCCACCAGTTCGCTGCGCTCCATCAGCGAGATCGCCTCGCCCAGGTTCTGCGGCAGCGGTTCGATGCCCATCGCGCGGCGTTCCGCGTCCGAGAGCGCCCACACGTCGTCGTCCGCGCCGGCCGGGAGTTCGTAGCCCTCCTCGATGCCCTTCAGGCCCGCCGCCAGCAGCACCGCGTACGTCAGGTACGGGTTCGCGCCGGAGTCGATCGAGCGGACCTCCACGCGGGCCGAGCCCGTCTTGCCCGGCTTGTACATCGGGACCCGGATCAGGGCCGAGCGGTTGTTGTGGCCCCAGCAGATGTACGAGGGGGCCTCGCCGCCCGCGCCCGCGCTGCGGGCCGAGCCGCCCCAGATGCGCTTGTAGGAGTTGACCCACTGGTTGGTGACGGCCGAGATCTCGGCCGCGTGCGTGAGCAGGCCCGCGATGAAGGACCGGCCGACCTTGGAGAGCTGGTACTCGGCGCCCGACTCGTAGAAGGCGTTCCGGTCGCCCTCGAAGAGCGAGAGGTGGGTGTGCATGCCCGAGCCCGGGTATTCGCTGAACGGCTTGGGCATGAAGGTCGCCTGCACGCCCTGTTCCAGCGCGACCTGCTTCATGACCAGGCGGAAGGTCATGATGTTGTCCGCCGTGGAGAGCGCGTCCGCGTACCGCAGGTCGATCTCCTGCTGGCCCGGCGCGCCCTCGTGGTGGCTGAACTCGACCGAGATGCCCATGGATTCGAGCATGGTGATCGCCTGCCGACGGAAGTCCATGCCGACGTTCTGGGGGGTGTGGTCGAAGTAGCCGGAGTTGTCCGCGGGCACCGGGCGCGTCCCGTCGAGGGGCTTGTCCTTCAGCAGGAAGAACTCGATCTCGGGATGCGTGTAGAACGTGAAGCCCAGGTCCGAGGTGCGCGCGAGGATCCGCTTGAGGACGAAGCGCGGGTCCGCGAAGGACGGGGAGCCGTCGGGCATCAGGATGTCGCAGAACATCCGGGCGGTCCCGGGGGCCTCTGCGCGCCAGGGCAGGATCTGGAAGGTGCTCGGATCGGGCTTGGCGATCATGTCGGACTCGTAGACGCGCGCGAAGCCCTCGATGGCGGAGCCGTCGAAGCCGATGCCTTCGTCGAAGGCCTGTTCCAGCTCGGCCGGGGCCACCGCGACCGACTTCAGGAAGCCGAGTACGTCGGTGAACCACAGGCGCACGAAGCGGATGTCGCGCTCCTCGAGCGTACGGAGCACGAATTCCTGCTGCTTATCCATGTCAACCCAATCCTTGCTGGTCAAGCCGCCTGCTACCGCGAGCATCCCACCCATGGGTTTCAGGCAGGTTGCGAACCCGGGCTGAGCCCATTGTGGGTCAGGGCACACCGGGAGACGACCCTGAGTCCCCTCTCACCTGTGGCGGGCGTGTTCCGCGGGCCGCGACCGGGGTGGGAGGGCTGCTCCGGAGGCCGGTCACGAAGGCCGGAAGCGGCCGGTCGCGAGGGCCGGGAACGGAGCCCCCGTTCCGGCGGGCCGCCCCGCTCGCTACGATCGCGGCCATGGGGGGCCCTCGGCTCACGCGCACCATGCGTCCCGTGGCACTGCTGAGTGCCGTGGCGACGCTCCTCGGCGCGCTCTTCATCTGCCCGAGCGCGTCGGCCGACCACCACACCGCGGTGCCGGACACGACGGTGGCCGCGTACTCGTGCCCGTACGACGACGGTGCCTGCGGGCTGCTGCCCATGGTCAGCCCCGCCGTGCTCACGGCTCCGCCGCTCGACCCTCCGCAGGCCGCGGAGGAGCAGCTGCCGCGGCTGGACCGCCCGGCCGGCACGGCCCGGCCTCCCCATGCCACCGCGCTGCCCCGCGCTCCGAGCCTGCACGTCCTTCAGGTGCTGCGGACCTGAGTCGTCCCGCACCTCCCCCGCCCCCACTGATCACTTCATTGACGAAGGACGACACATCATGGCTTCCCGCACCAACGACCGCCGGGCCCGGATAGAGGAGATGCGCCGCGCCGAGCAGGCGCGCGAGCGCCGCGGGCGCATCATCACGATCGCCATCAGCGGTGTCGTCGTGGCCGGTCTGGTCGGCTTCGGCGTCTTCGTCCTCAACAAGGAGTCCGAGAAGAAGGACCAGCAGGTCGCCGAGGCGAAGGCGCCGGTCACCGGCGAGAAGTCCTGGGACGCCAAGAAGCTCGGGCGCAACCATGTCGCCAAGGCCGTCAGCTACCCCATGAAGCCGCCGGTCGGCGGTGACCACAACCAGGTCTGGATGAACTGCAACGGCGACGTCTACACGGAGCCCGTCCCCGACGTGAACGCGGTGCACTCGCTGGAGCACGGCGCCGTGTGGGTGACGTACAACGACAAGGCCCCGGCCGGTGAGGTCAGCAAGCTCGCCGACAAGGTGAAGAAGACGCCGTACACGATGATGAGCCCGGTCAAGGACCAGGCGGGCGCCATCATGATCTCCGCGTGGGGCAAGCAGGTCACCGTGGACAGCGCGAGCGACAAGCGCGTGAGCCAGTTCTTCACCAAGTACGTGCAGGGCCCGCAGACGCCCGAGCCGGGCGCCGCGTGCACCAACGGTCTGGGTGGCAAGTGATCCGTATGACCCGTACGCACTGGGCGGCCGTCGTGGCGGTCGTCCTGGCGCTGCTGTTCGCGGGGGCCGCCACGGTGGCCTCCGCGGGTGGTGGTGGTGACTCCGCCACGGCCGCGACGCCGACGGCGGATTCGGCGGACGCCGGGTTCGCGCGCGACATGGCGGTCCATCACCAGCAGGCGGTGGAGATGTCGTTCATCGTGCGCGACGGTACGCAGGACGAGGAGGTCCGCCGGCTGGCGTACGACATCGCCAACACCCAGGCCAACCAGCGCGGCATGATGCTGGGCTGGCTGGATCTGTGGGGCCTGCCGAAGGTCGCGGCGGACCGTGAGCCGATGGCCTGGATGGCGGGCGACGCGAAGGGCGGCCACGGCGGCCACGGCGGGACCGGTCATCAGGCCGAGGACGGCTCGCTGATGCCGGGCATGGCGACCAAGGCGGATGTGGAACGGCTGGACAAGGCCGTGGGCAAGCAGGCGGAGATCGAGTATCTCCAGCTGATGATCGTCCACCACAACGGCGGGATCTCCATGGCCAAGGGCTGTGTGGAGCTGTGCACGGTCGGTGCGGAGCGGGACCTCGCGGCGGGCATGGTCGCCGCGCAGGAGTCGGAGGTCGCCCTGATGGTGGACCTGCTGCACAAGCGGGGCGCGGACGCCCGGTCCTGAACACCCGGTCCGCGGGGGTGGGTTCGGTACGACCTGGCCCGGTCCGGTACGGGCCTGCCGCGCGGATGCCTCCGGTACGGGCCGGCCTGGTCCGTACCGGACGGGTCGCTCGGGACGGGCCGCCGCGGCGGGTCCGTCCGGCCCACACCGACGCCGTACCCACGCGTCTCAGCGACCCCGACCGCGCCCGCTCCCCCGCCTGCGGTCCCGCCCGCCTCAGTGTCCGTCCGGCCCCGTCAGCCGCCAGGTGATCCGGGGCGGGCGGACCGCCGCGCACAGCGGCATTCCGCAGCTGTCCGTCAGGCCGAGCGCGGTCTCCGCCGTACCGCCGGACGCCGCCCCCTCCGGCAGATCGGCGAGGAAGATCTTCGCCCGGCGGAACATCGCGAACTCGCCGCTGTCCGGAAGCTCGCCCCACGTCAGATAGACGAAGCGCTCCCCGCGCCGCCCCTGGACGTACGGGCCGCGGAAGTCGGCCGATCCGTCGGCGGCCTCGACCGTCTCGACCGGGATGTGGAACACCGCCTCGGCCGCGTCGGCCCGCACCAACTGGTCCGGCTCGCGGCCGCGCTGGGTGCCCACATGGATGTCGCGGTAGTCGCCGCACGCGCTGCCGGGCAGCTCGCGGCCCGAGATCCGCAGGGTCAGCCGTGCCATGCCGGGACCTCCTGGTGGCTGTCGAGTACGGCCGCGGCCACCACGGCCGGCCGGTCGAGCATCATCAGATGGCCGGCCGCGACCTCCTGGAACCGGGCGCCGAGCAGCTCCGCGAACGCCCGCTGCCGGGCCGTCCACCGGCTCCCCGCCGCGTCGGCGGCGAGCACGGTGACCGGTACCTCCGGCAGGGCGTACCGCTCGCGCAGGTCGAGGAGTTCGGCGGCGACCGCGCGGTAGTGGGTGTTCTCCAGCAGCGCGCCGCGCAGGACGCGCGAGGTGCCGTAGCAGCGCCGTACGAGATCCGCGGGTGCCGGGTCGCCACCGCCCGTGCGGGACAGCCGTACGGCCGCGCGCCGGGTCGGCGGGCCGAGGACGGCCGGTGCCCCGAGGACTCCCAGCGCCCTGCCGACCGCGCCGGTGACCGCGGTGCGTACGGCGGGCGCGGCCGGTCTGCGCGCACCCTCCTCGATGCTGGAGTCGACGAGGACGACGGCCGCGGTACGGGCGGGGTGGAGCCGGGCGAAGGCCTCGGCGTGGAACCCGGCGATCGAATGGCCCACCACCGTCACCGGCCCGTGGGTCCCGAGCGCGTCGAGCAGGCCCGCGATGCGGTGGGCCTCGCCGGCGGCCGAGGGCGGCACGGCGGCGGGGGCGCTGAGCCCGTGTCCCGGCCGGTCGAAGCGGACGACCGTGCGGTGCGGTGCGAGGAGGGCTACGACGGGGTCCCAGTCGAACCAGCTCATGGCGAGGCCGGCGCTCAGGACGCAGACCGGGCCGCTGCCCTCGACGACCACATGGTGCGCCACCCCGCCCACCCGTACGAACGTCACTGCGCCCCGCCTCTCCCCGCCCCTGCCGATCGACGGCACGTGAGTTTCCCGCCAGCCTGCCACGAGCGGCGGCCGGCCGGCCCCGCACCCCGGCCGGCGCCGCCCGTTCCGCGCGGGCGAGCGGGTGCGGCCGGTGCTCCGCAACGGCACGAGGCGGTGGCACCTCACCCCCGCGATACTGGGCATCTCTGCCTCCCCCAGGACATCGCGTCAGAAAGACGATTACACTGGGCCGCGTGCCTCAACTACGTCTCGCTCTGAATCAGATCGACTCGACCGTCGGCGACCTCACCGGCAACGCCGAGGCGATCGTGCACTGGACCCGGCACTCCGCCGAGCAGGGGGCGCACCTCGTCGCCTTCCCCGAGATGGTGCTGACCGGCTACCCCGTGGAGGACCTGGCCCTGCGGTCGTCCTTCGTGGAAGCGTCCCGGGCCGCCGTGCGAGCACTCGCGGTGCGGCTCGACGACGAGGGCTTCGGCGAACTGCCCGTGATCCTCGGGTTTCTCGACCGCGCCGAGCACGCCCAGCCGAAGTACGGCCAGCCGGCGGGGGCGCCCCGGAACGCGGCCGCCGTGCTGCACCGGGGCGAGGTGGTGCTGACGTTCGCCAAGCACCACCTGCCCAACTACGGCGTCTTCGACGAGTTCCGCTACTTCATGCCCGGCGACACGATGCCGGTGATCCGGGTGCACGGCGTCGATGTCGCGCTCGCGATCTGCGAGGACCTCTGGCAGGACGGCGGGCGGGTACCGGCCGCCCGCTCCGCCGGTGCCGGGCTGCTGGTCTCCATCAACGCCTCGCCGTACGAGCAGGACAAGGACGACACCCGGCTGGAACTGGTGCGCAAGCGCGCCCAGGAGGCCGGCTGCACCACCGCGTACCTGGCGATGATCGGCGGGCAGGATGAGCTGGTCTTCGACGGCGACTCGATCGTGGTCGACGCGCGGGGTGAAGTCGTCGCGCGTGCACCGCAGTTCGCGGAGGGCTGTGTCGTCCTCGACCTGGAGCTGCCCGCCGCGGGCGAGGTGCCGTCGGGGGTGGTGGACGACGGGCTGCGGATCGACCACGTCGTCATCTCCGAGGACCCGCTGCCCGCGTACGAGGCGGAGGTGCCGGGCGGGTACGCCGAGCGCCTGGAGGACGACGAGGAGGTGTACTCCGCGCTGGTCGTGGGCCTGCGCGCGTACGCCGCCAAGAACGGCTTCCGTTCGGTGCTGGTCGGGCTGTCGGGCGGTATCGACTCGGCGCTCGTCGCCGCGATCGCCTGCGACGCCCTCGGCGCGCAGAACGTGTACGGCGTCTCCATGCCGTCGAAGTACTCCTCGGACCACTCCAAGGGCGACGCGGCCGAGCTGGCCCGCCGCACGGGGCTCAACTTCCGCACGGTGTCGATCGAGCCGATGTTCGACGCGTACATGGGCTCGCTCTCCCTCACCGGCCTCGCCGAGGAGAACCTCCAGTCACGGCTGCGCGGCACGATGCTGATGGCCCTGTCCAACCAGGAGGGTCACATCGTGCTCGCGCCGGGCAACAAGTCCGAGCTGGCGGTGGGGTACTCGACGCTGTACGGCGACTCGGTCGGCGCGTACGGGCCGATCAAGGACGTCTACAAGACGACCGTGTTCCGGCTCGCGCGGTGGCGCAACCGCGCCGCCGAGGAGCGCGGTCAGGTGCCGCCGATCCCGGAGGCCTCGATCAGCAAGCCGCCGAGCGCCGAGCTGCGCCCCGGTCAGGTCGACACCGACTCGCTGCCGGACTACGACGTGCTGGACCGGATCCTCGCGATGTACGTGGACCGGGACCAGGGCAAGGACGCGATCGTCGAGGCCGGGTTCGACGAGGAGCTGGTGGCGAAGACACTGCGGATGGTGGACACGGCGGAGTACAAGCGACGCCAGTACCCGCCGGGCACCAAGATCTCGGCGAAGGGCTTCGGCAAGGACCGGCGGCTGCCGATCACGAACCGCTGGCGCGAGACGACGGGCTGACCTCGCGCTGTCCGGACGGAGGGGGGCTTCCCGCGGCGATGACGCGGGAGGTCCTCTTCGCCGTACGGTCCAGCAGTCCGGCGGCCGCGGCGATACCCAGTCCGGCCACCGCGAGCACGGCGCCGACCAGCATCGGGGACGTCCAGCCCCAGCCCGCCGCGATGGCCGCGCCACCGAGCCAGGCGCCGCCCGCGTTGGCGAGGTTGAACGCGGAGTGGTTGGAGGCGGATGCCAGGGTCGGGGCGTCCTTGGCCTTGTTCATCACCAGCATCTGCAGCGGGGTCGTGGTCATGAAACCGACCGCGCCGAGCACGACGACGGTGACCAGGGCGGCCGCCTGGTGGTGCACGGTGAAGCGGAAGGCCACCAGCACGATCGCGAGGGCGGCGAGCGATCCGTAGAGCGTGGGGCGCAGCGCCCGGTCGGTGAGCGGTCCCGCGGCCAGCGCGCCGAGCGTCATGCCGATGCCGAACAGCGCGAGGACGAGGGTCACGGAGGACTCGCCGAAGCCCATGACCTCGGTGGTCATCGAGGCCAGGTACGAGTAGACGGCGAAGACGCCCGCGAAGCCGAAGACGGCGGTGAGCAGGCCGAGGAGCACCTGGCGGTTGCCGAGCGCGCGCATCTCCCGGCCGAGGCTCTGGTGGTCGTCGACGGGTATCCGCGGGACGAGCCGGGCGAGCGCCGCCATGGCGACCAGTCCGATCACGGTGACCACGAGGAAGGTGGCGCGCCAGCCGAGGTGCTGGCCGAGGAGGGTGGCGGCGGGAACACCGACGATGTTGGCGACGGTGAGGCCGAGGAACATCGTGGCCACGGCCCGCGCCTGCCGCCCGTCGGCGACCAGCCGGGCTGCGACGACGGCGCCGACGCCGAAGAACGCCCCGTGCGGAAGACCGGCGAGCACCCGGCCCGCGACGAGCCAGCCGAAGCCGGGGGCGAGCGCGGAGGCGAGGTTGCCGACGACGAAGAGCGCCATCAGGAGCAGCAGCATCTTCTTGCGCGGGATGCGTGAGCCGACGGCGGTGAGCAGGGGCGCGCCGAGGACGACGCCGATCGCGTACGCGGAGACGAGATACCCCGCGGTGGGGACGGAGGTGCCGAGGTCGTCGGCGACGTTGGGCAGCAGGCCCATCATCACGAATTCTGTGGTGCCGATGCCGAAGGCGGAGACGGCAAGCGCGAGCAGCGCCAGGGGCATGGGGGTGGGCCTTTCACAACGCGTAAGTTCCTTTACTGAACAAAGGGTCTCACGAGCTGGGTCCCCCGGGGTGAACGCCGGGTTTCGGTCCGGGGTCCCCGGCCGGAGACCTCGCGGACCTTGAGGACCACGCGGACCGCAGACCGCGGTCAGAACCTGACGCGCGCCGCGATCGGCAGATGGTCGCTGTCCGTCTGCGGCAGCGTCCACGACGAGACCGGGTCGATCCCCCGCACCATGATCTGGTCGATCCGCGCCATCGGGAACGACGCCGGCCAGCTGAACCCGAAGCCGTCCCCCGCCGCGCCCTGGGTGGAGCGCATCTGCGAGGTGATGGCCTTCAGCGAGCGGTCGTTCATCGTCCCGTTGAGGTCGCCGAGCAGCACGACCCTGGTGACCGGCTCGCGGGCGATCGCCTCGCCGAGCGCGTCGGCGCTGTTGTCCCGCTGGTTGGCGGTGAAGCCGGCGTTCAGCTTCACCCGCACCGAGGGCATGTGGGCCACGTACACCGCGACCGCGCCCTGCGGGGTCTGCACGGTGGAGCGCATCGCGCGCGTCCAGCCCATGTTGATGTCGACGGGCGCGGTGTCGCTCAGGGGGTACTTGCTCCACAGTCCGACCGTGCCCTGCACCGAGTGGTACTTGTACGTCCCCGCGAGCGCTTCCTCGTAGGTGGAGACCTGCCCCTGGGGCAGTTCCTGGAGGGCCACGACGTCCGCGCCGGAGGCGGCCACCTCTTGGGCGGTGCCCCCGGGGTCCGGGTTGCCCGCGTTCACGTTGTGCGTGGCGACCGTCAGATCGCCGCCGGCGACCGACTTGTCGGTCAGCAGCCCGCCGAAGAGGTTCAGCCACACGATCGTCGGGAGCAGCAGGGCGATCAGCGCGGTGGCGGACCGCCGCCACACGGCGGCGACGAGGATCACCGGGATGAAGACGCCCAGCCACGGGAGAAACGTCTCCGCGAGACTGCCGAGGTTCCCGATCCTGTTGGGCATCTGCGCGTGCAGGATCATCAGCAGCGCGATCACCACGGCGCACGACGCGAGGAGGAGACCGCGCCGCCAGATGCCGCTGTCACCCCGCCAGCGCTCCAGGAGGCGCCGGACCCGGGATGAGGTGAACCGGTCCCCCGGGCCGCCGTTCCCGGTCTCCGTCTTGTACGCCTGCACCATGGAGCTGTCCTCACTGCCTTGCCGTCACACCAGCCTCGGCGTCGACACTAGGCGATGACGGTACTTTCCCTGCCGCCCCGGGGCGGCCGTACTGTTTCGGAGACGACAGCGTGGCGCACGGGGTTCCTGGTATCGGGCCAGGTTGGGGCGCTGTGACAGAACACGCACACTTCGGGCAACACCTCGGCCCGGCGTGTCACACGGGCCCGCGGACCCCGGCGAGCACCGCGTCGACCATCTGTTCCGCGCTGCCCGCGCCCGGCGTTGCCCCGGACCGCAGCACGGTCCGTACGAGCATCGGGCCGAGGAACAGGTCGCCGAGCAGATCGACGTCGACGTCGTCACGGATCTCGCCCATCTCGACGCCCCGGCGCAGCACTTCGTCCATCCGGCCGCGACGGGGTGCCACCGAGGTG
Source organism: Streptomyces sp. AM8-1-1 (assembly GCF_032229325.1). Classification (NCBI taxonomy): domain Bacteria; kingdom Bacillati; phylum Actinomycetota; class Actinomycetes; order Kitasatosporales; family Streptomycetaceae; genus Streptomyces; species Streptomyces sp. AM8-1-1. The sequence continues at coordinate 5,929,722 of NZ_CP135086.1, read as the reverse complement.
CTCTGGTACATGTCCCAGAGCCGGGGGTAACTCTGCATCTGGGCGAAGACGTTGTGCAGCAGGGCCGAAGCCCCTTTGTCGAGTCCGCGCCGGCGCACGCTCTCCACCATCGCGACCAGGTCGTCCCGGACCGAGGTGCCGGGCAGCGGCGGGTCCACCGGTTCGATGGAGCGGACGACGTCGACGAACAGCGCCTCCTTGCCCGCCCAGCGGCGGTAGACGGTGGCCTTGCCGACGCCGGCGGTGCGGGCGATGCGGTCGACGGAGAGTTCGCAGAGCGGCAGGCCCTCCTCCAGCAGGGTCACCACGGCCTCGATGATCGACCGTTCGGCCGCCTCGCTGCGCGGCCGGCCGCGGCGGGCCACCGGCGCGGATCCGCCGGCGGTGCGGGACTCGGCGGGACGCGCGGCCCGTGCGGGGCCGGGGGACTCACGGCCGGGGCGCGCCTGGCCGTCCTGCACGGGCATGTCCGCACCGCCTCTCACTGTGTCACCGTCCGCCGGTACCCGGTTCGTCGCGGCCCGGTGCGCCGCCGCCGTCCGTCCGCCGCCGGGCCGCGGGTCAGCGTCCGGCGCCCTCCCGCTCGGGCAGCGCGTCGGGCTCGGGGGCCTGCGGGGCCGGGGCCCTGCCCGGCAGGAAGAGCGCCACGACGACCGCTCCGGCGACGGCCACAGCCGCCGCACAGGCGGCTGTCAGATGCATGGCGTCGAGAAAGGCGTCCTGCGCCGGGCCGACGAGTGCCCTGCCCGCCGGACCCATGGTGTCCGCCACACCGAGGGTGGCCTCGATCGATTCCCCGGCCGCGCTCCGGGCGTCCGCCGGAACGCTCAGCAGGTGCCCCTCGATCTCGCTGCGGTAGCGCGTGGACAGCAGCGAGCCGAGGACGGCGACGCCGAGCGCTCCGCCGACCTGGCGGAAGGTGTTGTTGATCGCGGAGCCGGACCCGGCCTTCTCGCGGGGCAGCGCCTGCATCACGGACAGCGTGACCGGCGGCATGATGTGCGCCATTCCCACGCCCTGGACGAACAGCATGAACTCCACGACCCACAGGGGCGTGGACGCGTCGAAGAAGACGAAGGCCGCGAGTCCGGCCGCGACCATCACCATGCCGACGGCGCAGACGGGACGGGCGCCGAACCGGTCGACGACGAGGCGGGCCCGCGGGGCGAAGACCACCTGGGCGACGGCGAGCGGCAGGACGAGCATGCCGGCGCGCAGCGGGCTGTAGCCGCGGATGCTCTGGAGGTAGAAGGCGGAGAAGAACGTCACGCCCATCACCGCGAAGAAGACCAGCGCCATGGCGGCGATCGCCGCGGAGAAGGCCGGCTTGGCGAAGCAGGAGAGGTCCAGCGCCGGATGGTCGATGTGCTTCTCGTACAGGACGAAGAGGGCCAGCACGACGAGGCCGCCGACCAGCGGGAGCAGCACGGACGCCGCGGTGAAGTCGGCGAGTTCGCCGCCGCGGATGATGCCGTACACCAGCAGCACCAGGCCGACGATGGACAGCAGCACACCGACGGGGTCGAGACGGCCGGGATTCGGGTCCTTGGAGTCGGGCACCAGGATCGCCATCGTGATCAGCGCGACGATCACGACGGGCACGTTGATCAGGAAGATCGAGCCCCACCAGAAGTGCTCCAGGAGCACTCCGCCGGTGAACGGGCCGATGGCGATGGCGACGCCCACGCTGCCCGTCCAGATCCCCATGGCCCGGGCCTGCTCGTCGCGCTCGAAGACGTTCATCAGGACGGCGAGCGTGGCAGGCATCACAAAGGCGGCGCCGAGGCCCATGATCGCCCGGTAGACGATGAGTTCCGAGGGGGTGGCGGAGAAGGCGGCGAGCGCGGAGCCCGTGCCGAACACCAGGACGCCCAGGAGCAGCACGTTCTTGCGCCCGAACCGGTCGCCGACCAGGCCGGCGGTGAACAGGAGGCCGGCGAAGACGAGCGTGTAGGCGTTGATGGCCCACTCCAGCTCGCTCTGGGTGGCGCCGATGCCCGTGGGTGCGGGGGTGGCGATCGTCTTGACCGCCACATTCAGGATCGAGTTGTCCAGCACCACGATGAGCATGCTGAACGTCAGGACGGTGAGGATCGCCCAGCGTCGACGGTGGACGATTTCGGGGACAGAGGGTGCGACACGACCCGGCGGTGTGGCCATCGGCGCAGAATATCCCATTTCGATACGAAATCGTCTCGTATGGCAGGCCGACACCCGGCCGGCCCCCTCCCCTTCCGTCCGGACGGCACGAGGTGCCACCATGGAGCTGATCCGGGGACGCCGTCAGGGTGCCTCGAGATGACGAAGGAGCCGTTAGCCATGACGCTTCAGGCTGCCCAGAAGCCCACCGACAGCAGCAAGGCGCTGTACGGCGGCAAGGGCACTCGCCGCATCACGGTCCACGACATCACCGCCGCCAAGGAACGCGGCGAGAAGTGGCCCATGCTGACCGCCTACGACGCGATGACCGCCTCCGTCTTCGACGAGGCCGGTATCCCGGTGATGCTCGTCGGCGACTCGATGGGCAACACCCACCTCGGCTACGACACCACCGTGCCGGTCACCATGGACGAGATGACCCTGCTCGCCGCGGCGGTCGTCCGCGGCACCAGCCGCGCCCTCATCGTCGGCGACCTCCCGTTCGGTTCGTACCAGGAGGGGCCCGTCCAGGCCCTGCGCAACGCCACCCGGCTGGTCAAGGAGGCGGGCGTCGGCGCGGTCAAGCTGGAGGGCGGCGAGCGCTCGCTGCCGCAGACCGAGCTGATCGTCCAGTCCGGCATCCCCGTGATGTCCCACCTGGGCCTGACCCCGCAGTCCGTGAACACCATGGGCTACCGGGTACAGGGCCGCGGCGACGAGGCGGCCCACCGGCTGGTGCGCGACGCCAAGGCCGCGCAGGACGCCGGCGCCTTCGCGGTCGTCCTCGAACTGGTCCCCGCGGAGCTGGCCGCCGAGGTCACCCGGTCCCTGCACATCCCGACGATCGGCATCGGCGCCGGGCCCGACACGGACGCCCAGGTCCTCGTCTGGACGGACATGGCGGGCCTCACGGGCGGCAAGGTGCCGCGCTTCACCAAGCAGTACGCCGATCTGCGCCGGACGCTCGGCGACGCCGCGAAGGCCTTCGCCGACGATGTCGTCGGCGGTGCGTTCCCGCAGGAAGAGCACACCTTCCACTAGCCACTCCCGGCACAGACGACAGCCCGCCGATCTTCCCCCGTCGGCGGGCTGTCGGCATGCTCACGTCAGAAATCGCACGCGCGGGGGCGGCCCCTCCCCGAGCAGTCGGACACCGGCCGTCGTCCGGCCGTCGACAAGGTGTCGGCGGCTTGTCGGCGGGCTGTCGGTGGGACCCTGCATTGTTGACGCCATGACGCGAATCGACAAGAACCCTGACGGCGGCAAGGACAACGCCGTCGAGGTGCGGGGGCTGGTCAAGCACTACGGCGAGACCAAGGCGCTGGACGGGGTGGACCTGGACGTCCGCGAGGGCACCGTGCTCGGTGTGCTCGGCCCCAACGGCGCCGGCAAGACCACACTCGTACGCTGCCTCTCCACCCTCGTCACCCCCGACGCCGGCACCGCGATCGTGGCGGGCTACGACGTGGTGAAGCAGCCGCGGCAGCTGCGCCGCACCATCGGACTCACCGGTCAGTACGCCTCGGTCGACGAGAAGCTGTCCGGCTGGGAGAACCTCTACATGATCGGGCGGCTGCTCGATCTGCCGCGCAGGGCGGCACGGCAGCGCGCCGACGAGATGCTGGAGCGCTTCTCGCTCACCGACGCGGCGAAGCGGCCCGCGATGCAGTACTCCGGCGGTATGCGCCGGCGTCTCGACCTCGCCGCCTCGATGATCGGGCAGCCGGCCGTGCTCTATCTGGACGAGCCGACGACCGGACTCGACCCCCGGACCCGCAACGAGGTCTGGGACGAGGTGCAGCGGATGGTCGCGGAGGGGGCGACCGTCCTGCTCACCACCCAGTACATGGAAGAGGCCGAGCAGCTCGCGAACGAGCTCACGGTCATCGACCGCGGGCGGGTCATCGCCAACGGCCGGGTGGACGAGCTCAAGGCCAAGGTCGGCGGACGCACCCTGCAGATCCGGCCGTCCGACCCCGCTCAGCTGCCCGCGATGGCGCGGGTCCTCGCCGAGGCCGGACTCGACGGCGTCTCCGGCGCCACCGTCGTGCCCGACGAGGGCCTGCTGTACGTGCCGATCCTCAGCGACGCCCAACTGACCGCAGTCGTCGGCCTGATGGGCTCGCACGGCTTCGGCATCGCACACATCGGCACCCATCTGCCCAGCCTCGACGAGGTGTTCCTGGCCATCACGGGCGAGAAGACGTCCGTGTCCGACACGATCGAAGAGGAGGTCGCCGCGTGAGCACGGCAACTGCCACCCCCGCGCCCACCGAGGCGCCCGCCCGACGCCCGGAGGCGCCGGCCGGCGAGGGCCGGATCGGCCTGCGCGGCAATCTGCGCCACATCGGCGCGCTGGTGCGCCGCAACGCGCTCCAGATCAAGCAGGACCCGGAGTCGATGTTCGACGCCGTGCTCATGCCGATCATCTTCACCCTGCTGTTCGTGTACGTCTTCGGCGGCGCGATCTCCGGCAAGGGCAACCAGGACGCGTACGTCAACTACGTGATCCCCGGCCTGATGGCCATGATGGGCATGAACATCGCCATGGCCGTCGGCACCGGTGTCAACGACGACTTCAAGAAGGGCGTGATGGACCGCTTCCGGTCCATGCCCATCGCACGGTCCTCGGTGCTCATCGCCAAGATCGTCGTCGAGGTCGGCCGCATGCTGGTCGCCACCACGATCCTGCTCGGCATGGGCTTCGCGCTCGGCCTGGAGATCAAGACCTCGGTGCTGCACCTGTTCGCGGCGATCGGTCTGTCCACGATCTTCGGCGCCTCGCTGATGTGGATCTTCATTCTGCTCGGTCTCACCATGAAGACGGCACAGGCCGTCCAGGGAGTGGCCATGCTCGTACTGATGCCGCTCCAGTTCGGGTCGTCGATCTTCGCCCCGCCGACGACGATGCCCGGCTGGCTGGAGAGCTTCACCGACTACAACCCGCTGTCCAACCTCGCGGACGCGGCACGGGCCCTGATCAACGGCGGTGCGGTCGCCCACTCGGTGTGGATGACGCTCGCCTGGGCCGCCGCGATCACGGTGGTGACCGCGCCGCTCGCGGTCGCCAAGTTCCGCAAGAAGACCTGAGTCCGCGGCCCGGTGGGGCCGGCGGATCAGATCAGGGCGGCGGCCTCGTCCACGGTGAGGCCGTCGCCCTCGGCGTAGGCGCGCTCATAGCCCTCGTCGCCGAGTTGTCCGCGCAGGACCGTCTCGCACTCGGCGCGGTTCTCCCGCTCGTGCAGGGCCGCGAAGTGACGGGGCGGCAGCTGGGCGTCGGCCACCGCGAGCATCCGGGCCGCGTCCGCCGAGCGTTCCGGCCGGTCCAGCGCGACCGCCCGGGCGGCCGTCACCAGATGCATGGAGAGCATTTGAGGGGCGACCATCATGCTCAGCGGGTCGCGTGCCCGCTCCAGCGCCGTGCGCGCGCCTGCCACCGCCTTGGGGTAGAAGCCGTCGACGAGATCGAGCCAGGCGACGAACCCGATCACCATGCCTTCGAAAATGGCCAGGGTGTTGGAGCGGAACTGCTCCATCAGATGGGCGATCTCGACCCGCGCTTCCTCGCCGCGGCCGGTGCTGCCGAGCCGCAGGGCGAGGAAGAGCCGGGCGACCGCTCTCGATTCGTTCTCCAGACCCCGGTTCTCGGCGAGGACCTCGCGGATGATCCGCTCGCCCTGCTCGCCCTCGCCGATCTCCATCATGATCCCCGCGAGCCGGCACCGCAGGACGGCCACCTGCGCCTGCGCGCCGATCCGTTCGGCGTATCCGATGGCCGCGCGGAAGTCCTCGGCGGCGCCCGTGTACTCGCCGCGCCGCTCCTGGGCCTCACCGCGCGCCGAGAGGGACTCGGCCGCGCCCCAGGCGTCACCGAGCCGGACGAAGATCTCCAGCGACTCGTCGGCGTCGCGGGTCGCGTCGCCGGCCCAATGGGTGCGGTTGGCCAGGACGTTGGCGCGGTTCTGGAGTGCGGCGGCGAGCTCCCACTCGTAACCGTAGGCGCGGCAGGCGCTGACGGTCTCGTCCAGCAGCGCCTTCAGGCTGTTGATGTCACCGGTCATCAGGACGGCGAAGAACCACAGCGCGCCGGGCGAGCGGCAGGTCTGCGGCAGGCCGGGGGCGTAGACCCGGGTGACGCTGCGCAGCCAGTCCATGGCCTCGGGAGTGGTCCACGCGTCGAGGTCGTGGTTCATGAAGACCATGCGCATCAGCGCGACGCAGCGCCGGGCCTCCTGCAGCAGCTCGGGCCCCATGGGCGGCGGGGCGTCCGTGAACCGTTCGAAGACCGGGGGCGCGGCCTCGGCCGGCGGCAGGAACGGATCCGGGCCGAGCGCACCGGCGGCGGAGGCCCAGTGCCGGGCCTCCGACCGCAGGTCCCGCATCTGCCAGTACCAGGCCAGCGAGAGGACGACGTGCAGCGCCTCCTGCTCGTCGCGGGCCGCGACGGCCCGGCGCATGGCGGTGCGCAGGTTCTCGTACTCGCGCTCGAAGAGGTCGATGGCGGCACGCTGGTCCGGGCCGCGCAGGAGCGGGTCCGTCGTCCGGGCCACCTCCCGGTAGTGGACGAGGTGGCGGCACTCCACGGCGGCCCGCTCGCCGGCCTCGTCGAGACGCTCGGCGGCGTACTCCCCCACGGTTTCCAGGAGCCGGTAGCGCATCAGGCCGTCCGGGGCGGGGGCGGCGACGACGAGCGACTTGTCGATGAGGGATCCGAGGCTGTCGGCGACGTCACCGGGGTGGGACGGACGGGCACCGGGCCGGGCGCCGTCCGGGCCGGCGTCCTCCGGGTCGGCGCACACCGCCTCGGCGGCGGCGAGGTCACAGCCGCCGGCGAAGACCGACAGCCGCCGCAGGACGGTCCGTTCGGCGTCGTCGAGCAGGTCCCAGGACCAGTCGACGACGGCGCGCAGGGTCTGCTGGCGCGGCAGGACGGTGCGGCTGCCGCCGGTCAGCAGCCGGAAGCGATCGTCGAGACGGTCGGCGATCTGCCGCGGGGTGAGCATACGCAGGCGGGCCGCGGCGAGTTCGATGGCCAGCGGCAGTCCGTCGAGGCGGTGGCAGATCTCCGCGGCCGCCTCCTTGTCGTCCTCGATCCGGAAGCCCGGGCGGGCGGCCGTGCCGCGGTCCGCGAGGAGCCGCAGCGCCATCGGATCGGGCAGTGGGTCCACCGGTCGCACCAACTCGCCCGGAACACCGAGGGGTTCCCGGCTCGTGGCGAGCACGGTGAGGCCGGGGCAGTGCTGGAGCAGCCGCTCGGCGAGCACGGCGGCGGCCTCGATCACATGCTCACAGTTGTCGAGCAGCAGCAGCATGCGGCGGTGCGAGCAGTGCTCGACGAGGCGGACGAGCGGGTCGTCGCCGTGCCGCTCGGCGGCCCGCAGCTCCTCCGCACCGGCACCGCGCAGCACGGTCTCGCGCCCACCGAGGGCGGTGAGAACGGCGTCCGGCACGTTGTCGGGGTCGTCCACGGGGGCGAGTTCAGCCATCCAGACGCCGTCGGGCCACGCCATGTGCGGCGCGGCGTGCTCGGCGGCCTCCTGCGACAGCCGTGTCTTCCCGGCCCCGCCGGGCCCGAGGAGGGTGACGAGCCGGGCGGCGCCGAGGTCCTGGCGGATGGCGTCGATGTCGGCGTCACGGCCGACGAAGGAGGTGAGCCGTGCGCGGAGGTTGCCCGCGCCGCGCACGGGACCGGTGTCCGTGCCGTCCACGTCCGGCCGCCCGTTGCCCGCCGTCTGCGCGGGAGCGGTGTCGGCGGCCGGGTCCGCCAGCAACTCCGCGTGCAGGGAGCGCAGTTCGGGCCCCGGATCGGCGCCCAGACGGTTGGCGAGGGATCTGCGCACCGTGTCGTACGCGGCCAGTGCCTCCGCCGGGCGGCCCGTGGCCCGCAGCGCGCGCAGCCGCAGCGCCTGGAGCGACTCGTCGATCGGATGGTCCTCGCAGAGCGCCACCAGCTCCGGCAGCGCCTCCTCGGCGCGGCCGAGGGCCAGCGCGGTCGCGAGACGGGTACGCCGGGCGTCCAGACGGCGGGCCTCCCAGCGGGCCGATTCGGCCGCGCGGGCGGGCAGGTCCGCGAGCACCGGGTCCTGCCACAGCGCGAGGGCGTCGTCGAGGAGGGCCGCGGCCTTGACCGGGTCGCCGCGTTCCAGCGCCCGCGCCCCCTCCCCCGCCAGCCGGTCGAAGCGGTGCAGGTCCACGTCGTCCCCGTCGGCGCACAGCCGGTAGCCGCCGCCCTCGGGTGAGGCGACCGCCTCGCGGCCCAGCACCCGGCGCAGCCGGCCCACGAGCGCCTGGACCGCGCCGACCGCGTCCGCCGGCGGATCGCCGTCCCACACCTCGTCCACGAGGGTGGTGACGGGGACCGTACGACCGGGCCGCAGCGCCAGGACGGTCAGCAGCGTCCGCAGCCGCGCACCGCCGAGCGCGACGGGGGTTCCGTCGTCGTGCCATGCCTGAGTGGTGCCGAGTAGCGAGAAGCGCACCCGCCCATTGTCCCTGCCGCGCCCGCGGACCCGTGCGGCAGGAACCCCCGGGCCGTCCCGGAACGTTCTGTTTCCGTCACCGGTACGGTCGACCGCACGTCCCCGCATCCCCAGGAGCCGCACCCATGACCACCGCCACCTCCCGCCACAGCGGCCGGGGCATCAGTCCCGTCTTCCTCGGCATCGTCGCCGTGATGGCGGTGACCGGCTGGGCGGTGTGGACGGAGTTCTCCGCGAGCACGGGCCTCGCGGTGTTCCTGTTCGTCACCTCGGCCTGGGTCGTCTCGCTCTGTCTCCACGAGTACGCGCACGCCCGGACCGCGCTGCACAGCGGCGACATCTCCATCGGGACGAAGGGGTATCTCACCCTCAACCCCCTCGCCTACACACATGCGCTGCTGAGCATCGTGCTGCCGGTGCTGTTCGTGATCATGGGCGGTATCGGTCTGCCGGGAGGCGCGGTCTTCATCGAGCGGAACCGCATCCACGGCCGCTGGAAGCACAGTCTGATCTCGGCCGCCGGGCCGCTGACGAACGTCCTGTTCGCGGTCGCCTGTACCGCCCCGTTCTGGCTGGACGCGCTGGACGGCGTGCCGCCGGTGTTCCAGTACGCGCTGGGGTTCCTCGCGCTGCTCCAGGTCTCCGCGGCGATCCTGAACTTCCTGCCGGTGCCGGGCCTCGACGGCTACGGCGTGATCGAGCCCTGGCTCTCGTACAAGATCCGCCGGCAGGTGGAGCCGTTCGCACCGTTCGGACTGATCGCGGTGTTCGGTCTGCTGTGGATCCCCGAGGTGAACGGGCTGTTCTTCGACGCGGTCGACGCGATCCTGCGCGGGCTCGGCGTCGAGACCGGGTTCCCGGGCTGCGGGCTGGACTACTACCGCTTCTGGCAGGGGACGCCCGAGGCCTGCCCGGCGTGACGGGGGCGAGGCCGGGGCGGCAAGGGCGCGCGGGTCAGCCGGCGGCGCGCTCCGCCTTAGCGCGGCGGAAGTAGTACCACGCCATGTTCGAGGTGAGGCCGGCGATCAGCACCCAGAGGATCCCGAGCCAGCTGCCCTGCACGAACGAGACCACGGCCGCCACGACGGCGAGCACGCAGAAGATGAGGGCGTAGAGAGCGAGGCGGGGCATGGGGTACGGCTCCTGTCGGGGGGTGATTCGTCCCGCCCAGTGTCCCCCATGCCCCCGCGCGACTACACGTCGGTGACGCGGAGCCCGGCGTGTGCCTTGTAGCGCCGGTTCACCGAGATCAGATTGGCGACCAGCGACTCGACCTGGTGGGCGTTGCGCAGCCGGCCCGCGAACACTCCGCGCATCCCCGGGATGCGTGCCGCGATCGCCTGCACGATGTCGGTGTCCTCGCGCGACTCGCCCAGCACCATCACATCGGTGTCGATCTCCTCGATCGACTCGTCCTGGAGCAGCACCGCGGACAGATGGTGGAAGGCGGCGGTCACCCGGGAGTCCGGCAGCAGGGCGGCGGCCTGCTCGGCGGCGCTGCCCTCCTCCGGCTTGAGCGCGTAGGCGCCCTTCTTGTCGAAGCCGAGCGGGTTGACGCAGTCGACGACCAGCTTGCCCGCGAGCTCCTTCTGGAGGGTCTCGAGCGTCTTGGCGTGCCCGTCCCACGGCACCGCGACGATCACCACGTCACTGCGGCGCGCGCACTCCGCGTTGTCCGCCCCCTCGACGCCGAGGCCCAGTTCGGCGGCGGCGGTCTCGGCGCGCTCCGCCGCGCGGGATCCGATGATCACCTTCTGCCCGGCCCGGGCGAGGCGGTAGGCGAGCCCGCGTCCCTGGTCCCCGGTGCCGCCGAGCACGCCGACGACCAGGCCGGACACGTCCGGGAGGTCCCAGGGGTCCTTGGCCGCGGGCTTCGGCGCCGTGCCTGCGTTGTCAGTAGAAGTCATGCAGCCGACCTTACTTGCTGGTATCGGGCTCACGAACGGGTGAGCCGCACCGAAGCCCGCCCGCCGGCGCGGGGTGTCGGGCAGGATGCGGGGCCATGGATGCCGTACGCGTCGCGCTGCTGCGCGAAGTCCTCGCGGGTACCGAGTGGCCGGCGGCGACCCGGCGGTTCGCCGGGGTCCTGCGGTCGTCCGTGGTCCCGCAGGGCGGCGGGCTGCTGCTGGTGGGGACCGAGGCGTACGAGCCCTGGCATCTCGCGGCGCATCTGGTGGACGAGGCCGCGTGGTCGGGGCAGCCGGAACTGACGCCGACGCTGGTACGCCACCGGGTCCGGCCCGGGGACCCGCCGCAGCTCGCGGTGGGACTCGGCCGGCTGGAGGCGGCGCGCCGCGGCGAGACGCTGCTGGTGGTCGCGCCGGGGCAGCCGGAGGCGGAGCTGCTGGAGCGGGTGCACGACGCGCGGCGGGCCGGTGCGACGGTGCTGGCGCTGGACGGCGGGGATCCGGAGGTGCACGGGCTCGCGCACGAGGCGCTGACGGTGACCGCGGCCGCGGACGAGGTCGATCTGGACACCGTGCAGCATCTGGTGAGCGCGGCGGCCGGGGAGAACAGTCTGCCGGTGGCACGCGGCCGGCGGAGCCTGCGGGACCGGCTCTCGCGCCTCGCCGACCAGCTGACCTCGCCGCCGCCGCCTCGCTGGTAGTCCGTCGCCTCCCAGGAAATCCGGTTGCCGCAGGCTACCGGCCGCCCGGAACATGGCCTCCTGTGACCTCCAAGCTCTCCGCGCTGCTGCCCGACCTCTCTCCGTGGCGCTCGTCCCGCGACTTCCGCCTCCTGTGGGTGCAGGGCGTGGTCACGTACTTCGGCAGTTTCATGGCGATGATCGCGCTGCCGCTCCAGATCAAGGACCTGACCGGATCGCCGCTCGCGGTGGGCGTGATGGGCGCGGTGGAGCTGGTGCCGCTGGTGGTGTTCGGCCTCTACGGCGGGGCGCTCGCGGACTCGGCCGACCGCCGGAAGCTGATCCTCGGCACGGAGGCCGGGCTCGGCGTGCTGGCGGTCGTCCTGCTGGTGAACGCGATGCTGCCCGATCCGATGCTGTGGCCGCTGTACCTGGTCGCGGCCGGCGTCTCGGCCCTGGCGGGTCTGCAACGCCCGGCGCTCGACTCGCTGATGGCCCGTATCGTCCCGCACGACCAGCTGACGGCGGCGGCCGCGCTGAACGCCCTGCGCTACCAGCTGGGCGCGATCGCGGGACCCGCGCTGGCGGGTCTGGTGGTGGCCTACGCGGGCCACGCCACGGCGTACGGCGTCACGGTCGCCGGTTTCGCGGTGTCCGTCGTCCTGTGCCTGCGCCTGGCCCCGGCCCCGGCGGCACACGATGCCCAGAAGCCTTCGCTGCGGGGCATCGCGGAGGGCGCGCGCTATGCGTGGTCCCGCCCGGTGCTGCTGGGGACGTACGCGATCGACCTGGCCGCGATGTTCTTCGCCTTCCCGAACACGATCTTCCCGTTCCTGGCGGACGACCTGGACGCGGAGTGGTCACTCGGCCTGATGTACGCGGCGGGTTCGGTCGGATCGCTGGCCCTGAGCATGACGAGCGGCTGGACGTCGCGGGTGCGGCGGCACGGCCTGTTCGTGGTGTTCGGCGCGGCGGCCTGGGGCCTGGCGATCGCGGCGGCGGGATGGTTCTCGAACGTGTGGCTGGTCCTGCTGTGCCTGGCGTTCGCGGGCGCGGGCGACATGCTCAGCGGCCTCGGCCGCTCGACGATCTGGAACCAGACGATCCCGGAGGAGCTGCGGGGACGGCTCGCGGGGATAGAGGTGCTGTCGTACAGCGTCGGCCCGCAGCTGGGCCAGGTCCGCGCGGGCGCGATGGCGGGATGGACGGGCACACGAGCGTCGATCTGGTCCGGCGGCGTGGCCTGCGTGGCCTCGGTCGGCCTGCTGGCCGCGGTACTCCCGAAGCTGATCACGTACGACGCCTCGACGGACGAGGACGCGTTGCGCCGCCGCGCGCAGCAGGAGGCGCTGACGAAGGCGTGAGCCTTCGCGCACGGGCCGCGCCGGGCAGGCGGAGGACCACGTCCAGCCCCGCCGGACGGGGCTGAACCTGCGGACCACATGCGGCCGTATTCAGCCCCGCCGGCGATTGAGGCGCGGGGTCCGGGGCAGAGCCCCGCGAACAGCCCGCACCCACGGGTACGCGCCCACCCCGCGAGGGCGCGCCCTTCAACCACCCGGCAAACCCAGCCCCGCCGGCGATTGAGGCGCGGGGCCCGGGGCAGAGCCCCGCGAAGGGCCCGCACGTCCCGCACCCGCCTCGATCGCCGGGACCGGCTGAACGAGCGCGCGCACAACGGGCGCGACCCCGTGGCCCACCGCCGTGAGGACTACTCGCCCTTCGGCGCGTCGTGCCAGCGCGGATCGTTCTCCCATTCGAGGTTCTTCTCCCGCGCTGTCTCCATCGCGTGGGTCGCCTCCTCACGGCTCGCGTACGGGCCGAAGCGGTCCTTCGCGGGGCACTCCGGGCCCTCCTCGACCTTCTTGTGCTCCAGGCAGTAGAACCACTCGCCCGGTTTGCCGGCCGTACGCTTCTTGAACAGGGCCATCGTCGGCTCCTTCCTCTGACGCCATGCTGCCCCAAGGACGTCCCCCTACGCCCGGGAGGCGTGCCGGGCCCCCGGTTAGACTCGCGGCATGTCTGGCCAGTCGCTGCTCGTACCAGGCGAGCTCTCCCCCACCCGCTCCGTCCCCGGCTCCATCCGGCGCCCCGAGTACGTCGGAAAGCCCGCGCCGACCCCGTACACCGGGCCGGAGGTGCAGGACGCCGACACCGTCGAGCGGATGCGCATCGCGGGCCGTATCGCCGCGCAGGCGATGGAGGAGGCCGCCAAGCACATCTCCCCCGGCGTGACGACCGACGAACTGGACCGCGTCGCGCACGAGTTCATGTGCGACCACGGCGCCTATCCGTCCACGCTCGGCTACCGCGGCTTCCCCAAGTCGCTGTGCTCCTCGGTCAACGAGGTGATCTGCCACGGGATCCCCGACTCCACCGTCCTGCGCGACGGCGACATCGTGAACCTCGACGTCACGGCGTACATCAACGGTGTGCACGGCGACAACAACGCCACCTACCTCTGCGGCGACGTCGACGAGGAGTCGCGGCTGCTCGTGGAGCGGACCCGGGAATCCCTCAACCGGGCCATCAAGGCCGTGAAGCCGGGCCGCCAGGTCAATGTCATCGGACGGGTCATCGAGTCGTACGCCAAGCGCTTCGGCTACGGCGTGGTCCGTGACTTCACCGGCCACGGGATCAATTCCTCGTTCCACTCCGGCCTGATCATTCCGCACTACGACGCCCAGCACGCGACGACCGTGATGCAGCCGGGCATGACGTTCACCATCGAGCCGATGCTCACGCTGGGGACGTACGAGTACGACATGTGGGACGACGGCTGGACCGTGGTGACCAAGGACCGCAAGCGGACCGCGCAGTTCGAGCACACGCTGGTGGTCACGGAGAGCGGCGCCGAGATTCTCACGTTGCCCTGACGCCGTTCGGGGGTAGCGTTTTACCGACAGGTCGTCGGGAACCAGTTGACTTAGGTAAGCCTAAGTAGCAGGATCATAACCGGTTCCCGTCCCCATCGGTCCCCCGGAGGTCCGCCTTGGACACGCCATTCTCGACACTCATCCGTGTTGCCTCGCACGAGCAGCACACCGAGGCCGAGACCTCGCCCTTCATGAGCGATCTGCTCGGCGGCCGGCTGGGCGTCGAGGCCTACGCCCGCTACACCGAGCAGCTCTGGTTCGTGTACCGGGCACTGGAAGGTGCCGCGGGCGCGCTGGAGGACGACCCGGTGGCGGGGCCCTTCATCCGCCCGGAGCTGATGCGTACCGCCGCGCTCGAACGCGACCTCGCGCATCTGCGCGGCGCCGACTGGCGCGCGGGCGCCGCTCCGCTGCCGGCGACCGAGGCGTACGCCGCCCGGGTCGAGGAGTGCGCCCGCACCTGGCCCGCCGGGTACATCGCGCACCACTACACCCGTTACCTCGGTGACCTCTCCGGCGGCCAGATCATCCGCGACCGCGCCGAGAAGACCTGGGGCTTCGCCCGCAAGGGCGACGGGGTCCGGTTCTACGTCTTCGAGCAGATCGACAACCCGGCCGCCTTCAAGCGCGGTTACCGCGAACTGCTGGACGCGGTGAACGCCGACGAGCTGGAGAAGAAGCGGATCGTCGAGGAGTGCAAGCGGGCCTTCGACTTCAACGGAGCAGTCTTCCGCGAGCTGGGCGAGGAGTTCCCGCTCAGCGCATGAGCGAGATCCGGCGGGCGGCCGGCACGGGCGTCGCGAGGCGCACCCGCCCGCCGATCTCGATCGTGCCGTCGGGGCCGGGGGCCGTCAGAATCTGCGACCCGCGGCCCTGCGTGATGTTCAGCGCGCGGCCGAGGCTGTCGGTGAGCAGCAGGGCAGCCGCGCCGGTCGCCTCGTCCTCCACGATGCCGTCGTCCCGCCGGGGGAAGGCGCGGGCCCGGACCCGGCCCGCGGCCTCGTCCTCCCAGGCCCAGGCGTAGAGCCAGCCCTCACCGGGCGGCGGCGCGGGCAGCGCGTCCACCTCGGCCGGTGAGGCGTACTGCCGCAGCGTGCGCGGCGGGGCCCATTCGGCGCGGGCGGTGATCCAGGTGAACTCGCCGTCGCTGCGCGCCCACACCTCGCCCGCGGGAGGGTTCACCGCCTCCAGGTCGAGCAGCCAGGCCACTCCGACGAGCGGGTGCCCGGCGAACGGGAGCCTCAGGCCGGGGGTGTAGATGTCCACGACCCCGCGCTCGGGGTCGTCGACGAACACGGTCTCGCTGAAGCCCAGTTCGGCCGCGAGCGCCTGCCGGGACGCCGGGTCGGGAACGGCCCGGGCGTCGCGTACGACTCCCAGGGCGTTGCCATGGCCCCCGTCGGCCCCGCAGAAGACGTGGAGCACGTCCAGTACGTCGAGTTCGTTCACCCCGGCATTCAAGCATCCCGGTACGACAGGGCCGCACCGGCGGCGACTGCTGCCGGTGCGGCCCGTGACGCGGGACCCGTGGGTCAGGAGCGGGTCGCCTCCCGGCGGCGGATCGCGAAGACCACGGCCGCGCCCGCCACCGCGATGCCCGCCGAGGCGGCCGCCAGCGCGGTCGTCGGGACCTCGGAACCCGTGGAGGCCAGGGCGCCGCCCGTGCCGCCGACGGTGCCGCCCCCGGTGGTCGTACCGGCCGAGCCGCCCTCCGTCGAACCGCCCGCGGAACCGCCGGAGCCGCTCGTGCCGCCGGTGCCCTCGGGCAGTTCGGCGTCCTCGTCGAGGGAGACCGCGACCGTGACCGGGTCCAGCTCCTCACCGGCCGGGTACATGCCGCCGAACGCCTTGGTGCCCTCCGCCGTGAGCTTCGCCGGTACGCCCGTCAGCTTGACCACGTCCGCCTGTGCCGTGAGCGCGCCGGCCGGAACAGTGAGCGAGGCGATGCCCAGGTTCTGGTAGGTCGCGACCTTGCCGGTCTCCCGGTCCTTGGTGCTGACGTCGGCCACCAGGGTGCCCCGGGTGCCGTTCACCTCGACCTCGACGCCGCTCAGCTTCAGATCGAGGACGTACTGGCCGCCGGTGAGGTGGCCGAGGAAGCGGACGCCGCCGTCGAAGGAGGCCGCCAGGGTCTTCGTGCCGGCGTCGTAGGAGCCGCGGCCCTCGGGAAAGCGGTAGCCCTCGCCCGACTTCGCCGCGCCGCCGGACAGTTCGACCTTGCCGTGGGCTATCGGGCCCGTGACGTAGTCCCGGAACCGCTTCTTGACACCCCAGTCGAGATTGCCGTCCACGACCGAGCCGTCGCCGCTCTCGGGGTCACCGGTCGCGGTGTCGGTGGGGGACGGTGTCGCGGTGGGGTCGGTCGTCGCGGTCGCCGTCGCGGTCGCGGTGGCCGTCGGGGTCGGCGTCACCGGCGGGGTCACGCTCGGCGTGGCCGACGGGGCCGGCTTCACCGCCTTGACCGAGAGGGTCGCCGGGTCCAGCGCGTCGCCCTCCTTGTACATACCGTTGAAGGCTTTCGCGCCCTCGGCGGTGAGCGCGGCCGGAATGTCCTTGAAGACCATCGCACCGCCCTCGCCCTGCCCCGGGGCGACCTTCGACAGATCGAGCTTCGCCACCGCGATGTCGTCCTGCGTCGTGCCGTTGAGGGTGACGTCGGCCTGGATGCTGCCGGTGGTGCCCGCGGTCAGCACCTTCACATCGGCGAGCTTGATGGCGAAGCCGTGGGCAGTGGAGGAGAACAGGACATTGCCCTTGAAGGCGGTGTCGGTGGCGTGGGTGCCCGTGTCGTAGCTGCCCGTACCGCCGGTGAAGGTGAAGGGGCCGTTGTCCGGCGCCTGCGTGGCGCCGTCCGCCGCCACGATCGTGCCCTTGGCCATGCCCGTGACGTACGAGCGGAAGGACTGCTTGAAGCCCCAGTCCAGGGTGCCGTCCTTCAGTTCCAGTTTCGGGGCGCCGGGGGCGGCGGAACCGCTGCCGGCCGCGAGCGCCGGGAGGGCGAAGGCGGTGGCGCCGAGCGCGGCCACGACGGCTGTCGCGGCGGCGAGGGTGATGGGGCGGCGAGTGGCTGCCATGGTCGTTGGTCTCCTCAGTGCTGGGCCGTCCGGCGGCGCCGGACGACATACAGGGCGATGGCCGCGGCGGCGAGGGCTCCGGCGCCCACGGCGAGGTAGGTCCCGATGGGGGACGAGGTGTCGGACGACGCGGTGGCCGCCGCCGGCCCGGAGGCGGTGGCTGGCGCGGTCGTGGTCTGTCGCGGTGACGGGGCGGCCTCGCTGCCCAGGTCGGGCAGGGCGGGCAGGCGGGCGGCCCGGTCCACGGTCACGGCGAGCGAGACCGGGTCCATGACCGTGCCCGCGGCGTACATCCCGCCGAAGGCCTCGGCACCTTGCGCGGTGAGGGTCGCCGGTGCCTCGGTGACGGCGGCAAGGCCCTTCTTCGGTACGAGACGCGGGGCGGCGAAGGTCACCAGGGGTACGGCTCCGAGCGTCGTGCCGCCGCGCGCCACATCGGCGGTCAGCGTGCCGCGGCCGGCCGACACCGTGGCCCTGACCTTGCTCAGCCGGAGGTCCAGTCCGTCGCCGGTGAACCGGACGGAACCGGCGAACGACGCCGCGAGGGTTCCGCGTCCGGCGTCGTAGCTGCCCTTGCCGCGCGGGAAGCGGAAGAGCGCCCCGCCGTCCTGCGCGCCGTCCGTGAGGGTCCAACGGCCCTGCGCGACCGGGCCGGTGACGTATTCGCGGAAGGTGCGGCGTACGCCCCAGTCGACGGCGGCGTCCTGGAGCGAACCGGCCTTGGCGGGCAGGGTGGCGGTCGCGGACGGTCGCGCGGAGGGCTTCGTGCGGGCGGGCGCGAGGTCGACGCGGAGGCTGATCGGGTCGAGCGGGGTGCCGGAGGTGTAGTAGCCGGCGAAGGCGGCGGCGCCCTGCGAGGTCAGTGTGGCGGGGACGGTGCGCAGTTCGATGGGCCCCGCGCCGCCCTTCATCGAGATGCCGGAGAGGTTGAGCGAGGCGAAGGGGACCTCGCTCGACGTGGTGACCCTGCCCGTCGACCGGGCCCTGCTGACCATGTCCGCGAAGAGCGTGCCCTGTCCGCCGGAGATTCTCACCGTGGGGCGGCTGAGCGCGAGGTCGAGCTCATGGCTGCCGTCGGCCTTGCGGTGGCCCAGGAAATGCACGCCGCCCGAGAAGCGGGAGGTGAAGGAGCCGGTGGCGGGGTCGTAGGTACCGGTGGCGGAGTGGAAGCGGAACTGACTGCCGCCGACGGTGGCCGCGCCGCCGGTGAGCCGCCAACTGCCGTGCGCGATGGGGCCGGTGACATACCGCTGGAACGAGGACTTGATGCCCCAGTCCAGTCTGCCGCCCTGCACCGTGCGGTCCGCCGCCTGTGCGGTGCCGGCCGGGAGCAGGGCTCCGAGCAGGACCGCGAGAAGCGCCACGGCGGACCCGCGGGCCGGTCTGAAGGGCAGCATGACGAATCCTCCGGGGCACAACGCACTGGTCAGTGAGGTAAGGCTAACCTAAGCTCTGATCCGTGCGGTTCGGAAGACCCCACCCACCCGAAACATCGGCCAACTCCCCGCCCACCCATGGCAGACTGCCGCGGTAACCGTCTTAGACAGTGAACAAGAGAAAGGTGTCCCGGTGCGCACACCTCGCCTGGCAGGTGCTCTCCTCTCGGTCCTCGCCCTCGCCCTGACGGCGACCGGCTGCGGCGGAGGCGACGAGTCGCCCGCCGCCACGGGCAAGCCGAAGGCCTCCGTGGCCGCCGACCGGATCGAGCCGCTCGCCGCGACCCCGAAGCCCGAACTCCCGGTCACCGTGCGCTCGGCCGACGGCAAGAGCGTCACCGTCCCCGCCGCGGACCGGATCGTGCCGTTGTCCGGTGGGCTCAGCGAGATCGTCTTCACGCTCGGCCTGGGCAAGCAGGTGGTGGCGCGCGACATCACCGCGACCTTCGAACAGGCCCGCGCGCTGCCGGTGGTGACCCGGGGACACGACGTCTCCGCCGAGAGCGTGCTGTCGCTGAAGCCGACGCTCGTCCTCGCCGACTCGACGACCGGCCCGGCCGAGGCCATCGCCCAGATACGCGCCGCGGGCATCCCGCTCGTCGTCGTCAAGGCGCCCAAGAGCCTCGCCGACGTCCGGACGCGGATCGACGCGGTGGCCGGCGCGCTGGGGGTCAAGGCGGCCGGGGACCAGCTCAACACCCGTACCGCACAGCGGATCGCGGCGGTGCAGAAGGACATCCCGAAGCCCGCCGAGGGCAAGCAGCCCCGCGTCGCCTTCCTCTATCTGCGGGGCTCGGCGTCGGTCTACCTCATCGGCGGCGCCGAGTCCGGGGCCGCCTCGCTGCTGGAGGCGGCGGGCGCCGTGGACGCCGGCAAGGAGTCGGGGCTGGCGAAGGACTTCACCCCGATCACCGCCGAGGCCCTCGCGAAGGCCGCGCCGGACGCCATGCTGGTGATGACGGACGGTCTGACGTCGGTCGGCGGCATCGACGGTCTGGTCAAGATTCCCGGCGTGGCCCAGACCCCGGCCGGGATGGACCGCCGCGTGGTGAGCGTGGACGACGGCGTCCTGCTGAACTACGGACCGCGCACCGACCGGGTGCTCCGGTCGCTGGTTGACCAGCTCTACCCGGGCGGCCGGTGACGATGGCCACGCACGCTGACCACTCCCCCTCACCCGCCCGTCCGCGCGACCGGGACCCGGAACCGGACCGGGACCAGCACCAGGACCGGGAGCGGGACCGGGACCGACCGAGCGGCCCCGAGGGCCGTGAGGTCCCGGGGCGCTCCGAGGCCCGCGAGAGCCGTGAGGCCCCTGAGGGCTCCCGAAGCACTTCCGACCCGGGCACCCCGAAGGACACCACCGACGCCGTCCCCCTGGCCCGCACCCGCACC
Organism: Streptomyces sp. AM8-1-1; assembly: GCF_032229325.1. Lineage (NCBI taxonomy): Bacteria > Bacillati > Actinomycetota > Actinomycetes > Kitasatosporales > Streptomycetaceae > Streptomyces > Streptomyces sp. AM8-1-1. Next base: position 5,909,736 of record NZ_CP135086.1, on the reverse strand, counting down.
GGGGCCGGACTGCTCGCCGGCGGACTCCTGACGGGCGTGATCGTCCTGGCCCTGGTGTCCGCGGCCTACGGCGCGTACGACATTCCCGTCACCGATGTCATCGCCTCGGTGCAGCACCGGGCCGGGCTCGGCGGGCACGCGCTCGACCGGGTCGGCGAGAGCGTGTTGTGGAACGTCCGCCTTCCCCGTGTCGTCCTCGCGCTCCTCGTCGGCGCGTCCCTCGGCTGTGCGGGTGCCCTGATGCAGGGCGTCTTCGGCAACCCCCTCGCCGAGCCCGGCATCATCGGCATCTCCTCCGGCGCGGCCGTCGGCGCCGTCGCGTCCATCGCGCTCGGGCTGAGCTTTCTCGGCAACTGGACCATCACGGCCTGCGCGTTCGTCGCCGGCCTGGTGACCGTGCTCCTCGTCTACGCGATGTCCCGCTCGGGAGGGCGGACCGAGGTCGTCACCCTCATCCTGACCGGCATCGCCGTCAACGCCTTCGCCGGCGCTCTCATCGGCCTGTTCATCTTCTTCGCGGACAACGCCCAGATCACCCAGATCACCTTCTGGCAGCTGGGTTCGCTCTCCCAGGCGACCTGGCCCAAGGTGCTCGCCGTGCTGCCGTGCGCGCTCCTCGGTCTCGCCATCGCGCCCCTGTACGCACGGAAGCTGGACCTGCTCGCCCTCGGCGAGCGGCCGGCGCGGCATCTCGGCATCGACGTCGAGCGGCTGCGGATCGTCCTCGTCCTCGTCGTCGCCCTGTTCACCGCTGCCGCGGTCGCCGTCGCCGGGATCATCACCTTCGTCGGGCTGCTCGTCCCGCATCTGCTGCGGATGGCGCACGGGCCCGGCCATCGCTTCCTGGTGCCCGGCAGCGCACTCGGCGGCGCGCTGATGCTGGTCGCGGGAGACCTCGCGGCACGCACCGTCGCCGAGCCCGCCGAACTCCCCCTCGGCGTGCTCACCGCACTCTTCGGCAGCCCGTTCTTCTTCTGGCTGCTGCTCAGGACCCGTCGCAGGCAAGGTGGTTGGGCATGAGGTCCGTGACCCGTCTGTTCGGTGTGCGCCGGCGGGAGCTGCCCGCGCGCCCCGAACCCGGTTCCGTCGTCGCCGAGGCCCGCGGTCTCCATGTCCGCCTCGGCGGCCGTGAGGTGCTCGCCGGGGTGGAGCTCGCCGCACACGCCGGCGAGGTACTGGCGCTGGTCGGGCCGAACGGCGCCGGGAAGTCGACCCTGTTCGGCGCTCTCGCCGCCGATCTGCCCGCCGACGGCGGCTCGGTGAGCATCGCGGGCCGGCCGGCCGGCGGCTGGACCGCTCCCGAACTCGCCCTGCGCCGCGCCGTGCTGCCCCAGGCCGCCGCGCTCTCCTTCCCCTTCCTGGTGGAGGACGTCGTACGGATGGGGCGCGCACCCTGGGCCGGGACCGCGCTCCAGGAGGAGGACGACGCGGCCGTCGCCGAGGCGATGGCCGTCACGGAGGTCGGCGGCTTCGCGGCCCGCCCCTTCTCCGCGCTCTCCGGCGGTGAACGCGCCCGGGTCGCCCTCGCCCGCGTCCTGGCCCAGCGGGCCCCGCTGCTGCTCCTCGACGAACCGACGGCGGCCCTCGATCTGCGCCACCAGGAACTGGTGCTGCGCATCTGCCGTGAGCGTGCCGCGGCCGGTGACGCCGTGGTCGTCGTGCTGCACGATCTCGGTCTCGCCGCGGCGTACGCGGACCGGGTCGCCGTGCTGCACGAGGGCCGGCTCGCGGCCGAGGGCCCGCCCGCCGAGGTCTTCGACGACGTGCTGCTGAGCCGGGTCTACCGGCAGCCCGTCGAAGTGTTCCCGCACCCTCGCTCGGGCGTCCCCGTGGTGCTTCCGCAACGGGCCGGTTGACCTCTGCTTGACCGAGTCCTGGGGTCCCGATGGGCAGCCTGTGACCCGTCCGTTTCCGGACGTACGTCATGAGTCCCAGATCACTGCACGGGCGGGTACCGCCGAGGTAAGGCTCGGTTAAGTTAGGTCAGCCTCACCCACCCTCAGCCCGCCTCCGCCGGGCCTCTTGCCGCATGGAGTCCGTATGCGAGTCCGTCTTTCCGTCGCCACCGCCACCGCCGTCGCGGCCGCTCTGGCCGCCGTCACGGGCTGCGCCGAGAAGGCCGACGACAAGGCCGGTGACGGCGGCGCCATCAAGGTCACCGCGAAGGACGATTCCTGCGAGGTGTCGAAGAAGGAGTTCGCCGCCGGGCACGTCCAGCTCGACATCGAGAACAAGGGCGGGAAGGTCACCGAGGTCTACATCCTGTTCCCCGACGACCGGATCGTCACCGAGCGGGAGAACATCGGTCCCGGCACCAAGGCCCGGCTCACCGCCGAGGTGAAGTCCGGTTCGTACGAGATCGCGTGCAAGCCGGGTATGAAGGGTGACGGCATCCGTCAGAAGGTCACCGCGACGGGCGGCAAGGCCGTCGAGCGGAGCCCGGAGATGGACGCCGCGGTCGCCGGCTACCGCAAGTACGTCCAGGCGCAGGCCGACGAGACGCTGCCGAAGGCGAAGGTGTTCACCGACGCCGTCAAGGCCGGTGACATCGAGGCGGCGAAGAAGGCGTACGCCGAGTCCCGTATCGGCTGGGAGCGCACCGAGCCGGTCGCCGAGTCCTTCGGCGACATCGACCCCAAGGTCGACCTGCGCGAGGACGGTGTCGAGAAGGGCCAGAAGTGGACCGGCTGGCACCGGCTGGAGAAGTCCCTGTGGCAGGACAAGAAGCTCGGCCCCGCCGACACCGCGCTCGCCGACACCCTGATCAAGGACCTCACGGTCTGGCAGAAGAAGGTCGGCACCGCCGAGATCACGCCGACCTCGATGGCCAACGGCGCCAAGGAACTCCTGGACGAGGTCGCCACCGGCAAGGTCACCGGTGAGGAGGAGCGTTACAGCCACACCGACCTGGTGGACTTCAAGGCCAACGTCGAGGGTGCGCAGACCTCGTACGAGCTGCTCAAGCCGGTCGCGTCGAAGAACGACCCGAAGCTGGTGGCCGAGCTCGACAAGCAGTTCGCCGCGCTGAACACGCTGCTCGACAAGTACCGCAAGGACAAGACCACCTACGTGTTCGCCTCGTACGACACCGTCGGCAAGGACCAGCGCAAGGAGCTCAGCGACGGCGTCAACGCCCTTGCCGAGCCGCTGTCGAAGCTCGCCGCCGCGGTCGTCAAGTAAGGGGACCGTGATGTCGGCTTCCGACGACCAGCAGACCGACGCGACGCCCGGGGCCGCGGGCCCCGGGGAGCCCGGCACGGGCACCGGTACGCCGTCCCGGCGTGCGCTGCTCGGCTGGGGTGGTGCGGGTCTCGCGCTCGGTGCCGCCGCGGCCGGCGGCACGGTGGCCGCGCTCGGCGGCGGGGACGAGACCGCCAGCGCGGCGGCGAGTGGTTCCGCCGTTCCCTTCCACGGGGTGCACCAGGCCGGCGTCGCCACCGCCGTGCAGGACCGGCTGCACTTCGCGGCCTTCGACGTGAAGACGAAGGACCGTGCCGAGCTGGTCCAGCTGCTGAAGGACTGGACACGGGCCGCGGAACGCATGACCGCCGGACTGCCCGTCGGCGAGGGCGCGTTCGGCGGCCTCGCCGAAGCACCGCCGGACGACACCGGCGAGGCACTGGGACTCAAGCCGTCCCGGCTGACGCTGACCATCGGCTTCGGCCCCTCCCTGTTCACCAAGGACCGCTTCGGACTCGAGGGCCGTCGGCCGAACGGCCTGGCGGAGCTGCCGAAGTTCTCCGGCGACAACCTCGACCCGGCACGCAGCGGCGGCGACCTGTGCGTCCAGGCCTGCGCCGACGACCCCCAGGTCGCGGTGCACGCCATCCGCAACCTCGCCCGGATCGGCTTCGGCACCGTCGCCGTGCGCTGGTCGCAACTCGGCTTCGGCAAGACGTCGTCGACGACCCCCGACGCCCAGACACCCCGCAACCTCTTCGGCTTCAAGGACGGCACCCGCAACATCGCCGGCACGGACGCCCCGGCACTGGAGAAGCACGTATGGGTGGCGCACAAGGACGGACCGGCCTGGCTGGCCGGCGGCTCCTACCTCGTCGCCCGCCGGATCCGGATGAACGTCGAGACCTGGGACCGCACCTCCCTGCAGGAGCAGGAGGACATCTTCGGCCGGGACAAGGGCAAAGGCGCTCCCGTCGGCAAGGCGAACGAGCGCGACGAGCCGTTCCTGCCCGCGATGCTGCCCACCTCGCACGTCCGGCTCGCCCACCCCAACTCCAACGGCGGGGCGAGGATGCTGCGCCGCGGCTACTCCTTCACGGACGGCACGGACGGTCTCGGCCGCCTGGACGCGGGGCTGTTCTTCCTCGCCTACCAGCGCGACATCGACAAGGGGTTCGTCCCGGTGCAGCGCTCGCTCGCGCGCGACGACCTCAACGAGTACATCCAGCACGTGGGTTCGGCGCTGTTCGCGGTCCCGCCGGGCGTCCGGGACACGGACGACTGGTGGGGACGGGCGCTGTTCTCATGACCAGAAGGGACCGGCCGTGTTCGGCAACTATCTGATCGGCCTGCGCGAGGGCCTGGAGGCAAGCCTCGTCGTCTGCATCCTCGTCGCGTATGTCGTCAAGACCGGCAGACGGGACGCGCTGCGGCCGATCTGGACCGGCATCGGCGTCGCGGTCGCCCTGTCGCTCGGATTCGGCTTCGCCCTCGAATACGGCTCGCAGGAGCTGACGTTCGAGGCACAGGAGCTGCTCGGCGGTTCGCTGTCGATCGTCGCGGTGTGCCTGGTGACCTGGATGGTCTTCTGGATGAAGCGCACCGCGCGGCACCTTCGGTCCGAACTGCACGGCAGGCTCGACGCCGCCCTGCAGATGGGCACGGGCGCGCTGGTCGCCACCGCGTTCCTGGCGGTGGGCCGCGAGGGCCTGGAGACGGCGCTGTTCGTCTGGGCCTCCGTACGGGCCGCCACCGACGAGGCGGGCTCACAGGGCCCGTTGACCGGAGTGCTCCTCGGTATCGCCACCGCGATCCTGCTCGGCTGGCTCTTCTACCGCGGCGCCCTGAAGATCAATCTCGCCAAGTTCTTCACCTGGACCGGCGGCATGCTCGTGGTCGTGGCCGCGGGTGTCCTCGCGTACGGCGTCCATGACCTGCAGGAAGCCCGCTTCCTCGGCGGTCTGGCGAACAAAGCCTTCGACATCAGCACGACGATTCCGCCCGACAGCTGGTACGGGACGCTGCTGAAGGGCGTCTTCAACTTCCAGCCGGATCCGACCGTTCTCCAGACCGTGGTGTGGGCCCTGTATCTGATCCCGGCACTCGGGTTCTTCCTCGCCCCGGTAGGGTTCGGACGGTCAGTGGGGGTCGAGGAGCAGAAGGCAGCCGATGAGAAGTCCGATTCGGGTGACAGGACCGCGCCGGGCGGCGACGGGCCTCGTGGCGATGACGACGCTGGCCCTGACGGCGAGCGGGTGCGTGACGGTGCACGGGGAACGGGAGATCGTTCCGTCGGTGACGAAGGCTGAGGCCGTCGAAGCCGTCAAGCAGTTCACCGCCGCCTACAACGCCGCCGACAAGGCGTACGACCCGGCTCTGGACGCGGGCCGGGTCACCGGTGCGCTCGGAGCCATCAACCAGGCCGGGTTGAAGGCACGCAGCGTCAACTACCCGGACGGCAATCCGCAGCACGTGCCGCTGGAGCTCAGCGACCCGAAGATCACGATTCCCAAGAAGGCCGGCTGGCCGCGCTTCTTCCTGGCCGACGTCGACTCCAACCGCGACCGGGACCGGGGCAGCGAGGACAACCGCTGGGTGCTGATCTTCGTGCGCAACGGTCCGGCGGAGGTGTGGAAGGCGACGTACCTGACCATCCTCACCCCCGGCCGCATTCCGGAGCTGAAGACGGACCAGGACGGCTACGCCGAGCCGGTCGCCGTGGACAGCGGTGAGCTGGCGGTCGCCCCACGCGATCTGAGCGGGGACTACTCCTCGTACATGCAGAGCGGGCAGCCGGACAACTTCAAGGACGGACCGCACACCTCCGACTGGCGCGCCTCGCGGCAGAAGGAGGAGAACCTCCCGGGCATGTCCACGCAGTACATCGACCAGCCGCTGGACAGCGGTGACTTCGCGCCGCTGGCGCTCGCGACGCGGGACGGCGGGGCGCTGGTCTTCTTCACCGTGCGCAACTACGAGCGGCAGACCGCGGCGAAGGGTGTGCGCCTGAAGGTGCACCCGGACGTGAAGGCGCTGCTCACCGGCGAGGTGAAGCAGACGATCACCAAGGAGCGGGTGTCGAGCCAGGCGGTGGCGGTCCCGGCCTCCGGCGTCGGCAAGGTCGACGTCCTCGGCCGGCTGACGGGTCTGACCTCGGCGAAGGGGTCGTAGACAGGCGGTTCCGGGCCCGGCGAGGTCGGGCCCGAATCGAACGACATGCTCCGGGTCCGGCCCGAACCGAACGACAGGCCCCGGCAAGGTCCGGCCCGGACCGAACGGCGGGCCCGGGTCGCGGCCCAGCAGCCCCCGCGGCCCAGTAGCCGCCGCGGCTCAGCGGCCCAGCGGCCAGGCCGGCGCGTGCCGGTTCAGTTCCTCGTCGTCACCCGCGTAGCGCGCGCACGCGTCGGTGAGCGTCTCCAGCAGGGTCAGCGGGTCCGGCAGCGGATACTCCGGGCCCCGTACCCACTCCACTGCCAGATCACCGGGAAGCCGGGCGGGCGGTACGAGTACATAGCTGCCCCGGCAGTGCCAGCGCAGCCCCGGGTGCTCGTCCATCGTCTCGGGGTGGCAGTCCAGCTCGCAGGGCCACCACTCGTCCTCGTCCTCGGGCGTACCGCGGGTGGCGGTGAAGAACAGCAGCCGTCCGTCGCCGCCCGTGCCGCCGGACTCGGCGACCGGACCGACCTCGATGCCCCGCTCCAGGAGGCGTTCGAGTGCGTCGAGCCCGGCTTCCAGCGGGACGTCGAGGACGTCGTGGACCATGCCGGTCGCGGTGATGAAGTTCGCCTCGGGCTGGCCCTGGGCCCACCGCTCGATCTGGGCGCGGTCGGTCGTGGACTGGGTCTGCCAGGCGAAGGAGACGGGGTGCATCGCGGGCGTCGGACAGCCGATGCGGTCGCAGGAACAGCGGTACGCGACGGGATACGCGGCGGGCGCGAGCGGCAGTCCTGCTCCGGCGGCGGCCAGGAGAAGCGACTCACGGCGTGAGTCCTCCGGCTCGGTGTCGCGGGGGCGCCGGCGCAGCCACTGGGGCAGCCGGCTCTCGCGGGGGAGCCTGTTCTCCGTGCCGCGGTAGCGGCCTTTACCGTCGCCCATCTATCCCCTCACACCTCACACTCGGCACCGGCGGACTCTGCCATGGTCCCACCATCCTGCTCCCCGGGTGGCCACAGTGCTCAACCGGGGGGTGGACCCGGGCATTCCGCGGGGGTCAGCCGCGGGGTGCGAGACCGTTCACGGCGTACGGGGTGCGAGACCGTTCAGGGCGTAGTCGACGACGGTGTCCGCGTACGCGTGGGTGAGGGGCAGCGTGCGCAGCAGCCAGCGGTGGGTCAGCGGTCCGACCAGGAGTTCCAGCGCGATCCGCAGGTCGGTCCCGGCTCGTACCTGGCCCGCGTCCTCGGCGGAGCGCAGACGGGTCGCGTAGAGCTCCAGCTGGGGGTCGAGGAGCTTCTCGACGAACCGGGCCCCGAGGACCGGGTCGATCACCCCCTCGGCGGCGAGCGCGCGTGCGGGTCCGTCGTAGGCGGGGCTGTTCATCTCGTCAACGGTGGCGCGCAGCACGAGTTTGAGGTCGGTCGCGAGGTCGCCCGTGTCGGGGATGTCGGCCTCCCCTGCGGCCGCCTGCTCGGCCAGGTCGAGAAAGGCTTCGAGGAGCACGGCCGACTTGGAGGGCCACCAGCGGTAGATCGTCTGCTTGCCGACACCGGCCCGGGCCGCGATGCCCTCGATGGTGGTGCGGGTGTAGCCCTCCTCGGTGACGAGGGCGAGGGCGGCCTCGTAGATCGCACGGCGGGATCGTTCGCTGCGACGGCCGGCGTCGGGTGCCTTGGTGTCGGTCATCCCGTCAATCTAGGTGCCGTTCCGGGCAACCACAAACCGATACGTATCGTCTCGATTCGTCGGTTCGCATGACACGGTGGAGTACGCCGGCCTGCGCTTACCTCACAAATCGGTGAACCACGTGGTCGATCTCCTGCGAAGCGGCCGGTTAGGCCGCACCATGGCTGCACGCAGACCGCGTGCCCCTGTTCGTTCGTGAGGAGCCCTCATTGCGCTCATCGCTTCGTGACGCATCGCCGCGTCGCTATCTCATGTGCCCACCCGTGCACTTCAAGGTGACGTATTCCATCAACCCATGGATGGATCCGGCGAAACCGGTCGACCTACCGCTGGCCCTGACCCAGTGGGAGGACCTGCGCGACCGCTACCGCGCGCTCGGCCACACCGTCGAGCTGCTGGAACCGCAGCCCGACCTGCCCGACATGGTCTACGCCGCGAACGGCGCGACCGTCATCGACGACCGGGTGCTGGGCGCCCGGTTCGCCCACCGGGAACGCGAGGCCGAGGCGGCCGCGCACCTCGCGTGGTTCCGCGCGGCCGGCTACACCGAGATCCACGAACCCCTGCACATCAACGAGGGCGAGGGGGACTTCGCGGTCACCTCGTCCTATGTGCTGGCGGGCCGCGGGTTCCGCTCCAGTCCGCTCTCGCACGACGAGGCGCAGGAGTTCTTCGGCCGGCCCGTGATCGGGCTGGAGCTGGTCGATCCGCGCTACTACCACCTGGACACCGCGCTGAGCGTGCTGGACGACGCGGCCGACGAGATCATGTACTACCCGGGCGCGTTCTCCCCGGGCAGCCGCAAGGTGCTTGAACGGCTGTTCCCCGACGCGCTGATCGCCGAGGAACGGGACGCCGCCGCGCTCGGTCTGAACGCGGTGAGCGACGGGCGCCATGTACTGCTGCCGCAGGCGGCGGTGGGCCTCTACGAGCCGCTGCGCGACCGCGGCTTCGAACCCCTGGGCATGGACCTGGGTGAACTCCTCAAGGGCGGTGGCAGCGTGAAGTGCTGCACACAGGAGCTGCGCCCCTGAGATCAGCCGGTGTGGGGTGGCCAGGCGTCGCCCCACGCCGCATCCCGTGCGGCCCTGTAGAGCTCGCCGTGGCGCTTGGTCGTCGTCGTACGGGTCAGGGCCCCCTCCGGCTCGCAGAGGTCGAGCAGCACCAGGCCCTTGCGGATCTGCGGCTTGCGGACGATCCGCGACGACGCCGGCTCCGGCGGGAAGCGGGTGGCCGCGACATAGCTGAACTTCTCGTCCTCGTACGGCAGTGAGCCGCCCTTCACCTGCCGGTGCAGCGAGGAGCGGCTGACGCGGGCCGCGAAGTGGCACCAGTCCGTACCGGGGACGATCGGGCAGTCCCCGCTGTGCGGGCAGGGCGCCGCCACGGTCAGTCCCGCCCCGATGAGCAGGTCGCGGGCCTCGATGATCCGGGCATAGCCGTCCGGCGTGCCCGGCTCGACGATCACCACGGCCTGTGCGGTGCGCGCCGCCTCGGTGACCACGGCGGCCCGGTCCGCCTCGGTGAGTTCCTTGAGGACATAGGACACCGTGACGAGATCACTGCTCTCCAGCCGGAGCGACGCGCTGATCCGTGAGCGCTCCCAGCGGGCGGCGCGCAGCGCGGGCACGCCCGACGCCGCGGCCAGCTCCCGGCCCAGCGCCAGCGCCGGCTCCGCCCAGTCCAGCACCGTGGTGTGCGGGGCCTCGTCCTCCCAGGCCTCGGCCACGGCCCAGGTCGCCGCGCCCGTGCCGCCGCCGATGTCGGTGTGGGTGGCCGGGGTGAACCCGGGCGCCGCGTCGCGCAGGGCGCCGAGCGCGGACCGTACGGCCTCGAAGGTCGCGGGCATCCGGTACGCGGCGTAGGCGGCGACGTCGGAGCGGTCGCGCAGCACGGGGGCGTCGGTCGGCGTCGTCCCGCGGTAGTTGGCGATCAGCCGGTCGACGGCCTGCACGGCCTGCGAGGGCGGCAGCCCGTCCAGCAGACCGGCGAGTGCGCTGCGCAGGGCGTCCGCGGTGGGAAGGGTGGCGTTCACCGAGCGATTCTAGGTCCTGTCCGGTGGTCTCGGCAGCCCGCGAAGATCAGCCGGGCAGGACCGGGGTGATCGACGCGGCCACCCCGGGGCACGGCGGGGCCACCGCACCGGGTACGGGATCGAACTGCTGTGGCCTCAGGGGCGGTTGCTACGCTGTGGCCCTCGCCGCACACGGAACGTGAGGCGTGGCTTCCGGGGGGACCATGAGACAGCGGGTCGTGCGGTTGGCTCTGGTGGCCGGGGTGACCGCCGTGGCGCTGCTCCTCGCACTGAGCCTGCGCGGCGGCGAGGGCGGGACCTCCGAGGACAAGCCGCGCACCGCCCGGCACTCCGCGGCGACGCAGCCCCGGCTCACCGTGCCCGCGGGCTACGATCCGCGGCCCGGCTGGGAGATCGCCATGGCGTCGGCGGAGTACGCGATCGCGCGGAAGGCCGGCCGGATCGGTTATCTGGAGCGCACGGGCGGCGACCGCTTCCGGCTGCGGACCCTGGACGCGGCCACCGGCAGGGCCGGCTGGACCGGCCGCCCGTGGCGTCCGCCCGCCTCAGACGGTCCGGTCCCCCGGCTGCTGTCCGTCGCCAGGGACGGCCGCGAGTACTTCGTGACCTGGACGTTCGGCCGGGCGGGCGAGGACTCGCTGACCACGGCCGGCACCTTCGTCGTGCTCGATGTGTACGGCGCCGACGACGGCACCCGGCGGCGGGTGGAGATCCCATGGCCGACCGCGCCGACCGTGTCCGGCACCGGTCCCGGCATCCTCATCGGGGACGGGCGCACCCGCAGCGCCGTGGTCGACCCCGCGTCCGGCACGGTGACGCAGGTGCCCGAGACATCGCTCGGCCATCCGAAGGGCTGCGCGGGGTGCCGGCGGCTGACCGAGGTACGCGCCCTGACCGCCAAGGGGCTGCTGCTGAGCGGCGAGTCGGGCTTCTGGGTCCGCGGGGGCTGGTACAGCCGCGATGTCGCCCCGGCGGGCAGTGACCGCGCCTCGGGGGTGCCGACGTCGGTGGTGGCGGGCCGGCTGCTCGCCGTGTGGCGGCCCGCGAAGGGCGCCAAGGACGCGGCCACGCACGACATCTGGGCGGTGCACGACTCGGCGTCCGGCCGTCCGCTGGTCCAGGTGCGGTGCCGGCGGCCGGCGATCGAGCCGGGCGAGTACCCGCAGGCGGTACTCGCGCCCGGCGGCGGCTTCCTGGTCGCCGGGAACCTCGCCTTCGACCTGGAACGGCGCGAGGGCCGCTGCTTCGAGGAGTCGGACGGCTCCAAGCCGCTGACGCTGACGACCGTGACGGACGCCGGTCTCGCGTACGGCGCGACGAGCGCCCGCGGCCCGGCGGACGCGCTGGCGGGCGGCGGCACACCCATCGCCCTGGACCTGGCGTCGGGGGTGCCGCAGCCGCTGGCGTCCGGGGTCCGGCTGCCGGGCGCGGAGGCCGCGGGCGTCGGCCTCTTCGGCTGGACGGACGCCCAGGACCGGCCCCGGCTGAGCGGGCATCCGGCCCGTACGCCCTGAAGCGCGCCCGTACGCCCCGAATCACGGCGGGCGGTGGGCGGTCGGCGACCGCGCTCAGGCGATCGCTTCGGCTCGCCGCTGCCACGGCCGGCACAGCCCGAGGAAGCAGCCCACCGCGCCGAGCGCGCAGGTCAGTTGGACCGCGGCCATCGGGACGGCCGTCGCCTCGCCGGCGATCCCGACGAGAGGTGAGGCGACCGCGCCCAGCAGGAACGCGGAGGTGCCGAGCAGCGCGGACGCGGAGCCGGCGGCGTGCGGAGTGCGCATCAGGGCCAGGGCGTTGGTGTTCGGCATCGCGAGGCCCATGGCGGACATCAGCACGAAGAGTCCTGCGGCCACGGCGAACAGGCTCGCCCTGCCGAAGACGCCGGAGGTCATCAGCAGCAGCCCGGTCGCGGCCAGGGTGATCATGCCCAGTCCGAAGCCGAGCGCCTTGTCCAGACTGACCCGGCCCACCAGCACTCTGCCGTTGATCTGGCCGACCGCGATCAGGCCGACGGAGTTGAGGCCGAAGAGCAGGCTGAAGGTCTGCGGGGACGCGCCGTAGATCTCCTGCACCACGAACGGCGAGGCCGCGACGTAGGAGAACAGGGCCGCGAAGGCGAGCCCGCCGGTGAGCATGTAGCCGCTGAAGACCCTGTCGCCCAGCAGCGACCGCACGGTGCGCAGGGTCTCCCCCACGCCGCCGCTGTGCCGCCGCTCCGGGGCCAGGGTCTCGGGCAGCCACCTCACCACCACGAGGGTGAGCAGGATGCCGACGCCGGTGAGCACGACGAAGATGCCGCGCCAGTCGGTGACCCGGAGCACCTGGCCGCCGATGAGCGGCGCGATGATCGGGGCGACGCCGGATATCAGCATCAGGGTGGAGAAGAACCGGGCCATCTCGACGCCGTCGTACAGATCGCGGACCACGGCGCGGGCGATGACGATGCCCGCGGCGCCCGCGAGGCCCTGGAGCAGCCGGAAGCCGATGAGCAGCTGGACGGAGGGGGCCACCGCGCAGATCGCGGTGGCCACGACGTACACGACCATGCCGATCAGCAGCGGTCTGCGGCGTCCCCACCGGTCGCTCATCGGGCCGACGACGAGCTGGCCGAACGCCATACCGGCGATGCACGCGGTCAGGGTCAGCTGGACGGTGGCGGCGGGCGCGGTCAGGGAGTCGGTGACCGCGGGCAGCGCCGGGAGGTACATGTCCATGGAGAGCGGCGGCAGTGCGGTGAGGCCGCCGAGGACGAGGGTGACGAGCAGGCCGACGCGGCGCGCGGCGGCGACCGCTTGGTGTGCGACGGGAGCGATGGGTCCCGTGGGAGCAGGCGCCGTCACCGGGTCGGCGGCCGGTATGTGTCCTTCTGTACGGTCCTGGCCGGTCTCCGGCTGCGGCATTGGCTCTCCATGTTGTTGAATCCCTCCCTATGCTCTCAGCTCGTCCGGAGTGGTCGAGTCCCTTTTCAGGCTGGGATGGAATGAGCGGAATCATGCGATGGGGCGTACTGGCGACGGGCGGCATCGCCGCCGCTTTCACGGCTGATCTGCAACAGATGCCGGATGCCGAGGTGGTGGCGGTGGCGTCCCGCAGCGAGGCGTCCGCGCAGGCCTTCGCCGACCGCTTCGGCATCCCCCGGGCGTACGGCGACTGGGCCTCGCTGGCCGCCGACGAGGACGTCGATGTGGTGTACATCGCCACACCGCACTCCGCGCACCGGGCGGCCGCGGGGCTCTGTCTGGCGGCCGGAAAGGCGGTGTTGTGCGAGAAGGCGTTCACGCTCGACGCGGCCGAGGCCGGGGAACTCGTGGACCTCGCCACCGAGCGCGGGCTGTTCCTGATGGAGGGGATGTGGATGTACTGCCATCCCCTGATGCGCCAACTCGTCGAGCTCGTCGCCGACGGCACGATCGGCGACATCCGCTCCGTGTCCGCCGACTTCGGCCTCGCGGGCCCGTTCGACGCCGGCCACCGGCTGCGCGATCCGGCGCTCGGCGGCGGCGCGCTGCTCGATCTCGGTGTCTATCCGGTGTCGTTCGCGCAGCTGCTGCTCGGCGAGCCGGACCGGATCGAGGCGCACGCGCTGCTCGCGCCCGAGGGCGTGGATCTGCACACGGGCATGCTGCTGGGCTGGGAGTCGGGCGCGTCCGCGCTGCTGTCGTGCTCGATCGTGGCGGACACCCCGATGACGGCGTCGGTGACCGGCACGAAGGGCCGCGTCGAGTTTCCGCGCGGCTTCTTCCACCCCGAGCGGTTCGTCCTGCACCGGGAGGGCGAACAGCCGCGGGAGTTCGCGGTTCCGGCCGACCCGCATCCGTTCCGGCACGAGGCGGCCGAGGTGATGCGGTGTCTGCGGGCCGGCGAGAAGCAGTCGCCGCTGGTGCCGCTGGAGGGGACGCTCGCGGTGATGCGGACGCTCGACGCGGTACGGGACCGCATCGGCGTCCGCTATCCCGGCGAGGCGGGCAGCGTCACACCGGGGTGAGGCCCGGGTTGCCGGACTCGGTGACGAACGACGCCGCCGTGGTGAGCGGCGCGCCCGGGGTGGTGACGGCGCTGACGGTCTTGAAGTCCGCCCGTGCCTGACGCTCGCCGTAGGTGACCGTCACATAGCCGCGCCGGCCGTTGTAGAACTTCATGTGCGGGTTGGCCTGGGTGAAGCTGTCCCAGTTGGCGGGCTTGTCGGCGCCGTCCTTGCCGCTGCTGATGGACGTGGCGACGATCTCGGTGCCGAGCGTGCGGGACGCGGGGTCGGCCCAGTCCTTCTTGAGGTCGAAGCCGTAGCCGACGTGCACGTCACCCGTGAGGACCATCAGGTTCTCGATGCCGGCGGTCTGCGCGCCGGCGAGAACCCGCTGCCGGGACGCCGGGTAGCCGTCCCATGCGTCCATGCTGAGCTTGTAGGCGGCAGTGGGGACGTCCCGGCGCTGGGCGAACGCGACCTGCTGGGGCACGACGTTCCAGCGGGAGCCGGACCGCTTCCAGCCGTCGATGAGCCACCGCTCCTGCGTCGCACCGGTGAGGGTGCGCGACGGGTCCTCGGACTCCGGGCCCGGCACCTTCCAGCCGTCGCCGTACGCCTGGTCGGAGCGGTACTGGCGGGTGTCGAGGATGTCGAACTGGGCGAGCCGGCCGAAGTGCAGCCGCCGGTAGAGCTGCATGTCGGGCCCCTTGGGCTGCTGGGGCCTGCGCAGCGGCTGGTTCTCCCAGTACGCCCGGTAGGCGGCGGCGCGGCGGAGCAGGAATTCCTCCGGCGGGACGTCGTTCTCGGGTGTCTCGTCGGCGTAGTTGTTCTCGGTCTCGTGGTCGTCCCAGGTCAGGACGAAGGGGTGCGCGGCGTGGGCGGCCATCAGGTCGGGGTCCGACTTGTAGAGGCCGTAGCGCATCCGGTAGTCCTCGAGCGTGACCGTCTCCCGGTTGAAGTGGGCGGGCAGCCGGCGGTCGGTGTAGTTGCGGGCGCCGCCGACGGCGTTCACGGCGTACTCGTAGAGGTAGTCGCCGAGGTGGAACACGGCGTCGAGCTCCTCCTCGGCGAGGTGCCGGTACGCGGTGAAGTAGCCGTCGTGGTACGCCTGGCAGGACACCGCGGCGATCTTCAGCTCGCCGATGCGCGCGGAGCGGGCGGGCGCGGTGCGGGTGCGGCCGACCGGGCTGATCCAGGTGCCGGTGCGGAAGCGGTAGTAGTAGGGACGGTCGTTGTCGAGCCCGCCGGCCTCGACGTGCAGGCTGTGGTGGAACTCGGGGTGGGCGGTGACCGAGCCGCGCCGTGCGATGCGCGCGAAACGGGAGTCGTGGGCGATCTCCCAGCGCACGGTGAACGTGCCGCGGGGCAGTCCGCCGTCGGGCTCGTAGGGGCGGGGGGCGAGACGGGTCCACAGCAGGACGGAGCCGGGCTGCGGGTCCCCGGACGCGACGCCCAGCGTGAAGGGGTCCTCGGTGATCTTCCTGGAGTCCAGTGCGGCTGCGTGGGCGGTGCCGGGCAGGTCGACGGCGAACGCGAGCGCCGCGGCGGCACCGGTCACGGTGAGAAACCTGCGGCGGCCGATGTGCTGGGCGGCGGCCCGGAGCTCGGGTGCGTGCGATGCGGGTCTCATGTGCCCCTCCCATGACGGATGTTGTCCTTCCGCATTGGAGTAGGGGCCGACGACTCCGCGTTGTCGAGTACACAACATCCGTATGTCGGTCGGATGAGTTCCCCGTACAGGTACGCGGCTACGCTGCGCGTCCATGAACACTGGGACGAGGATTGCGGTGGTGACGGGAGCGGGTTCCGGCATCGGCCGGAGCGTCGCGCTGACGCTGGCCGAGGCGGGATGGTCGGTCGCGGTGGCGGGCAGAAGGGCTGAGGCTCTGGAGGAAACGGCGTCGCTGGCGGGTGGGAATGTCCTGTGTGTTCCCACTGATGTGACGTCACCGCCCGATGTCACCACGCTCTTTGCCACGGTTTGTCAGCATTTCGGGCGTGTCGACCTGCTCTTCAACAACGCGGGGGTGTCGGGTCCCCGGGGTGTCCGCTTCGAGGACCTCTCGTACGAGGACTGGCGCACGGTCGTGGACGTGAATCTCACCGGCGCGTTCCTGTGCGCGCAGGCCGCGTTCCGGGTGATGAAGGACCAGTCCCCGCAGGGCGGGCGGATCATCAACAATGGCTCGATCTCGGCGCACGTCCCGCGTCCGAACTCCGCCCCCTACACCGCGACCAAGCACGCGATGACCGGTCTGACGAAGTCCCTGTCGCTGGACGGCCGTCCCCACGCGATCGCCTGCGGCCAGATCGACATCGGCAACGCGGCCACCGAGATGACGCAGCGCATGCGGTCGGGGATTCTCCAGGCGAACGGCGAGGTGGTCGTGGAGCCGGTGATGGACGCGGCGGACGTGGCGCGGACGGTGCTCCACATGGCGGAGCTGCCGCTCGCCGCGAATGTGCAGTTCGCGACGGTGATGGCGACGGCGATGCCGTACATCGGGCGGGGCTGAGGGAGCGGACGCTCCGGGGTGGGTGCGGGTGCGGGTGCTCCGGGGGTCGGTGCGGGTGGTCCGGCTCCGGTGCGGGTGCGGGTGGTCCGGCTCCGGGTCGCGTACGGGTACTCCGGGGCGGGTGCGGGTGGTCCGGCTCCGGGTCGCGTGCGGGTGGTCCGGCTCCGGGTCGCGTGCGGGTACTCCGCCCGAGCCCGGGCCGCTCGGAGGGCGGCCGGAGCCGCGGCCGCCCCGGGGCTCACCCTCCGAACCGCACCGGCAGGTATTTGATGCCGTTGATGAAGTCCGACCGCATCCGCCGCGGCTCGCCCGTCAGCTCCACCTCGGTGTGCCGGCGCAGCAGCTCCCGCGTCAGGGCCTTGATCTGGGTCCTGGCCAGACCCGCGCCGAGGCAGAAGTGCGGCCCGCCGCCGCCGAAGGTCAGATGCTCGTTCGGGGTCCGGCGGATGTCGAAGGTGTCCGGCTCCTCGAAGACCGCCTCGTCCCGGTTGGCGGAGGTGTAGTACAGCACCGCCTTCTGTCCGGCCTTGACCGGTACGCCCCGCACCTCGGTGTCGCGGGTCGCCGTACGCCGGAAGTTGTGGATCGAGCCGTTCCAGCGCAGCAGCTCCTCCGTCGCCGTCGCCCACAGCGCGTCGTCGTCGATCCCCGCGGCCAACTCGGCGCGTGCCGCCGGCTGTTCGACGAGCGTGAGCATCGTGCCCGCCAGCAGGTTGCGGGTGGTCTCGTTGCCGGCCACGACGAGCGTCACAAAGAACATGTCGATCTCGTGGGTGCTCAGCCGCTCCCCCTCGACCTCCGCGTGGACCAGCGCGCTCATGATGTCGTCGCGCGGTGATCCGCGGCGGACGGCCGCCAGATCGTCGCAGTAGGCGTAGATCTCCGCGGCCGCGTTCTGCCCGTCCTCGGGGGAGGTACGGAAGTCCGGATCCTGGTGGCCGACCATCCGGTTGCTCCAGTCGAAGATGCGGTCCTCGTCCGCGGCCGGGACGCCGATCATCTCGCAGATGATCTGCAACGGGAGGCGGGCCGCGATCTCCTGGACGAACTCCGACTCGTACCCCTTCGCCGAGACCGTCGATGCCAGCACCTGTGCCCGGCGCTGGATGTCGTCGGTGAGCTTGCGGACCATGCGCGGCGAGAACGCGGAGCTCACCAGGCGCCGGTAGCGGGTGTGCTTGGGCGGGTCCATCCCGACCAGGGTGAGGCCGAGACTCTCCAGCGCCTCGGGGGTCTGGTCCCGGATGAAGAACGAGCCGAGCTCCACCGACCACAGCTCGGGGTCGCGGCTCGCGGCGACGATGTCCTCGTGCCGGGTGAGCGCGAAGAAGCCCTGGTTGCCCGGGACTTCGTGCCAGTGCACCGGATCCTCGCGCCGCAGCAGGGCGAACTGCCCGTGCGGAACCTCGCGCGCCCACGTGTCCTCGAGCAGATCGATCATGACCGGGCTCCCCGGGATGTCGTCGCAGTGGCGGTACATCCCGAGGAACCCACAGATCTGACGGTCCGTCAATCCTGTCGTCGGTCCTGTGTGCGGGAGAGGAGCCTGTCGATCTCCTCCATCTGCTCCGGCCGCAGCGGGCCGTACGCCAGCGCGCCGGCGTTCTCCTCCGCCTGGGCGACGGTCCGGAACCCGGGGATCGGCACGGTCCGCGGGCTGCGCGCCCACAGCCAGCCGAGCGCCCCCTGGGCGAGGGTGCGGCCGCCGGAGGTGAGGATGTCGCGTACGGCGTCGACCCGCGCCAGCCACTCGGGCTCGGGAACCCCTCCCGCGCCGAACCAGCGCAGCCAGGACGGCGGTGTCGCCCGGATGTCGCCCGCGGCGCCGCGGCTGCCGGAAGCGTGCTTCCCGGTGAGCAGTCCCATGGCCAGCGGGCTGCGGTTGATGCTCGCCAGACCGTTTTCCTCGCAGAGCGCGAGCATCGCCGGCGCGTCCTCCAGCACGTTGCAGGCGTGCTGCACGGCCGCGCAGTGCGGGCCCTCGGCGAAGACGGCGGCACGTTCCGGGTCGTCGGTGCTCCAGGCGTACGCCCGGATCAGCCCCTCGGTGACCAACTCCTCACAGGCGTCCCGTAGTTCTGCCGCCACATCGAGCGGAGCGTCGGAGAGGTGCAGCTGGTAGAGGTCGACACGGTCGGTACCGAGGCGGGTGAGCGAGCCGGTGAGCGCCCGGCGCACATACCCGGGATCGGCGTCGCTCCCGGTCAGGGTGCGCGTCGTCTCGTCGAACCGGTTGCCCCACTTGGTCGCGAGCACCACCTCGTCGCGCCGGCCGGCGACCGCCCGGCCGAGCACCCGTTCGCTGTGCCCCGCGCCGTAGGTGTCGGCCGTGTCGAAGAAGGTGACGCCCAGGTCCAGGGCGCGGCGTACGGCGGCGACGGACTCGTCGTCGTCGACCGCTCCCCAGCCGAGCGGGTTGCCCGCGCCGTCCTGCCACTCACCACCGATGGCCCAGCACCCGAACCCGAGCGCGCTGACCTCGATCCCGCCGGCGCGTCCCAGTGTCCTCGTGCCGGCCGTCCGTACTGCATCCGTTGCGTCCATGGCGCAGGAGGCTACGAGTTGGAGTGCACACCAGGACAAGGCCCGCGACCGCCGGGCGAGCGGGGAACGCCGATCACCGGGTGGGCGACTGGTTCGCCGCCCTGCGACCCCGCGGCAGGCTGTGCGTCGTCGGCCTGCCGACCGAGCCCATCACCGTCAGCCCTCTCAGCGTCATCCCCGCCGAGAAGTCCGTCGTCTCGGCGGGGATGGGGCCTCCGGCCGTCACCCGGCGGCTCCTCGGCTTCGCGGCACAGCACGGCTCGGCACGGCATCCACCCCGAGGTGGAGGTCTTCCGTCCGCACGCATCGACGAGGCCATCGACCACGTCCGCAGGGGCCGTGCCGCTACCGGACCGTCGTCGACCTGCGGACGAACGGCTGACCGGCCCGACGTGCCCCGTACCCGACCGGCCCCACGCGCCGGTACCGCTGACCGGGCCCCGCGCACCCGGTACCGCTGACCGGGTCCCGCGCTCAGGCCTGGCCGGTCTCGAAGCGGGCGACCCTGCCACCCTCGATGCTGAACTTCCACGACGTCCGCATCTCGCCCCAGGTGTCGTTGCGGTAGCGGGCAACGAGGGAGAGACCGTCCGCCGACTGCGACTCGACCTCCATGTGGCCACGCGAGTCGAAGACCTCACGCCCCGTCCACTCGTCGATGTCACGGTCGTTGCCGTCGTCGGACATCGTCGCGCCGGGCGCCAGGGTGGTCCGGAATCTGTCCCGGTCACCGGAGTTGAGGGCGCCGACGAAGGCACGGACGGCGGGTTCGGTGAGCTTGTCCACGGAGATGGTCACGGAGGTCTCCTTCGGGTGCGGGACGGGCCTGCGGCCCGTATCGGTACCGGTGTGCGCCGGGGGCGCGGTCCCCTTCATGCCTACACCTCCGCGTCCGCCCCCACCTGTCGGCCTGCTCCACCCGCGCGCCCCCTGCGGGGCCCCGCGGCGTGGGAGGCTAGCGCGCATGGACCACACCCTGGACGCCACGCTCGACCCCATCTGGGACACGGTCGACCGCCTCAACACCTGGCTGGACGAGAACCGGACCCTTCCCGCGCAACAGGAGGTGCTGCTGCGCATACTGAAGCTCTCGGAGGAGGTGGGCGAGGTCGCCCAGGCGGTGGTCGGCGCGACCGGCCAGAATCCCCGCAAGGGCCACACCCACACCTGGCGGGACGTCGAGTCCGAGCTGTGCGACGTGGTCCTCACGGCCATGGTCGCCCTGCGCACGCTGACCCCGGACGCACCCGAGGTGTTCGGCGCGCATCTGCGCAAGGTCGCGGCGCGCTCACTCTCTTCCTGACGGCGGCCGCCGTCAGGTCGCTGGCCGTCGCCACGGACGGCGGGACCGACGCCGGTACCGGCTCAGCCGCCCGGCGGGGGCTCCCACGGCAGCGCCTCGACCGTGGCCAGCGGCCAGCGGTGGTCCTGCTTCCTGTCCGGGTGGTACGCCTCCGCGTCACTCGCCTGGCGCTCCCGCCACAGCGTCTGCTCGTGGTGCAGCGCCGTACGCGACAGCCGCCCCAGCGAGGGGTGGCAGGCGCCGAGGACCTCGGCCAGCACCAGCGCGGCCCGGGCGTCGCTGCCCGGGTCACCGGGGTTCTCGTGCGGGACGCCGTACCAGGCGGTGACCTTGCGCAGGGAGCGGCCGCCGCTGCGGTACCGGTCGACGTGGCGGTCGACGACCAGCGGGTCGCAGAGCGGGAACAGCCCCGCCGGACAGCGCTCGGCGAGCGGTCGCAGCCCGTGGCGCAGCAGTTCGGACTCCATGAAGGTCAGGACGTACGGCGCGTGCCAGACCACGAGCAGTTCTTTGGTGGCCAGATGCGCGGCGACCGCGTCGGCCGTCTCGTCCAGCGCCCGCTCCGGCGGGAGACCGTCCGCACGGGCCCGGTCCAGGGTGATGCCGTGTGCGGTCCGCGGATCGAGGGCGAGTCCCGGCCCGGGGTCGATCAGCCAGTCCCGGCCCGGACCGTCCGAGACGCGCAGGGCGACGGCGAGGATGCGGTCGACGCCGGTGCGCGGGCCGGTCGACGCGATGTCCAGGGACATCAGGCGGCGGTGGTGCCAGCCGGGGTGCGTGCCCCGGGGCGGCGGACCCGGCTCGCGGGCGTGCTCGGGGTGGTAGATCTCCCAGCCGCCGTGGCTTTTGGGCAGGACGACACCGGCTTCCGCGGGAACGGTCGTGCCGCACACGGCGCACGGGCCCTCGTAGTGGTTCGTCCGCGCCGTCGTGTTCACGGGGCCGCCTTCGCTCGTCGCAGCTCTCTCCCCCCGCGGAGGCGGCAGACGAGTCGGCTGTACGCCGGAGAGTGCCCACCGCAACGCTATGACCTGCACAAACCGTATAGGGAGGGCGCTTGTGTGGCTACTTTGATGGCTACGTAAGACCACGTCGCACCCTGCAGCAGTCCGGACGGGGTCTTTGTCCTTTGAGGTCAGACGGTCTGCTCGATGCGCTCGACGACGCCCGGTTCCGACTCCATTCGACCGCCGTCGCATACTGCAGCGAACCCGACGGGTGGTCACGTAGACCGCGAGCCCCTCAACGGCTGGACGGAGCGGAGCCTCAGCAGGAGCACAGACACGAGGTTCTCCTAAGGGGCAATCGACTCGCACGGGTGGGGGGTGCCCTCACCTAGGGGAAGCCCGTCGGACCGCAATTGGTACAGGTGATCTTAGTTTCTCGTGGACGTCTATTCAGGCCCGCTACGCGGCCAGGTGGCGGATTCCCGCTCGGCTCGGAGGCACCGCCGTGGCCTGGATCCCGACGACCTCGACGGCGACGCCCCACGCCTCAAGGAGCTTGGCCGTCTGCACAAGGGTGACCTGGGAGAACGGGAACAGCGTGTCGGCGGTGAGGTCGGTCCCGCTCTTCAGCAGGATCGCGAAGACGACCTTCGACGGCCGGAAACCCTCCGGCAGGGCCCGGAAGGTCCGGGCCGCGGCCACCTTCCGAGCGAACCCGTCCATGGCCTCCGGCGAGTGCAGCAAGGTCTGCACGGCGACCACGGCCTGACCGAACAGATGGCTCAGCGCATCGGACCCCTTGGCCCGCTTCACCATGACCAGGACGTCATCCGGGCTCAGCAGGTCGCAGATCTCCACGCCGTTGCCCCGGTGCAGCGCCGTCCGGACGTTGTCACGGTCGAAGCAGACGTACCCGGGCCGCAGGTCGGGCACCGACTCGTTGTAGTCCCGCTCCTTGTCCCCGAGCACCCAGGCCGGAAGGTCGACCGAGGGCACGTCGGCGATGAGCCGCTCCACCTGCGAACGGATCGCCTTCAGATACGCCTCGCCGATCTCGTACCACTGCCCGTCCAGCAGGAAGAACCGGCGGACACCGAGCGCCAACTCCGCCTCGATCCAACGCAGCACACTCGACGTCCAGATGACGTCGCCCTTCTCTGCCCTGGTGTGCGCATGAAGAGTGACCGTGCCGTCCCGGAGCGCGGCGAAGCGCGTTCCCGCCCTCTGCACGCGGGCCCGGTTGAGGACGTACTCCAGGCTGAAGTCGTCGGCGAGGTGGGCGTCCTTGCTGTGCACCTTGATGGCGAACGCCTGGGCGGCGCCGAAGTCGTCCCAGTGGTCAGACGGGACGGCGACCGCGATACGGCCGTCCGGCTGCTCGCCGAGCATGTCGTCGAGCCGCTCCTCCAGCCGCGTGACGAGGTCGTCGTCCTTGACCGGAACGATGTGCTCGACGAACTCCAGTTCCGGAGTCGGGGCCTCGTCCCGAAGGACGCGGGCGATGGCCCGGATGTCCGCGACCAGGTCCGCGGCGTCGATTCCGAGGCGCATCCGCAGCCCGGTACCGCCCTCGACGCTGGAGATCTTCGTACGGTCGTCCTGAGCGATCGTCAGCTGGAGTGCGTCCAGCCGACCGCCCAGCCGCCGCACGATCTGCGCGTGCTCCTGGACACCCAGACTCCAGACCGGAGCGCCGCCGGGCACGAGGGTGATGTCGGTCCGGCCGCCGCCCGGCGTATGGGAGACCATGTCCCGGATCTGGGCGGGGTCCACCCTGCGGATCACGAAACTCAGCCCGAACCGCCGGTCCTTGACCCGGTCGGGCACCAGGCGGAAGCCCTGGTCGTAACCGACGGCGTACACCTCGTCGTCGACCGCGAGCATCAGCAGCCCGGCCGACCGGTTCACGGGTCGCGACACCTCGCACCCGGTCGTGCGATTGATCTCGCCGCACCAGCTCGCGACCGGCTGCTCGAAGCTGCCGGTGACCAGCAGCGCCGGAACACCCAACCGCTCCTCCGGGAAGTGCAGCTCCGCGTCGACGGCTTCGAGCCGAGCCGGGTCGAGTACGTCGAACATCGCGTCGACCGTGGGAGCGATACCCGTGAGCCGGTAGAGGGTGCGCTTGGACGTGCCGGAAGTGCTGGTGGCCATGATGCCGCTCCATTCGAATCGACGTGATGCGGGCAGAGGGATGCCCGGGAGACCCGGGGAAGCCGGGAAGCCAAGTGAAAGCACAACCAGTAGAGCGTCAACTGAAAGCACTGTCAAACACTTCACATCGATTGGGCGCCGGTATAGAGTGAAGCCGTCCAGCACGCCCGCCCCCACGTCACCCGGCAGGAGCCCATGAACCAGCAGGCCAGTGCCCTCGTGACCGCCGCCGACATCTCCCGGCTGGCCGGCGTCACCCGCGCCACGGTGAGCAACTGGCGTCGTCGGCATCCGGACTTCCCCGCCCCTACGGGAGGCACGGACGCCAGTCCCACCTACGATCTCGACGTCGTACGCGCCTGGCTCTCCGCCCGTGGCCAACTTCCCGAGGACACACCGGCGGACCGGCTTCGCACCGCGCTGCGCACCCACCCCGGCGGCGGCGAACTGGCCCTGCACCTGCTCCCTGTGGTGCTCGCGGCTGCCCGGCTGGACCGGAGAGACCGCGAAGCCCTTCCCGAACTGCGCGACGACGCACTGCTGCGTTGGGTCCGGTCAGCTGCGGACGACGGAGCCCAGGACATCCCGGGAACCGAGGACGCCGCATACGGCCCCGAGGCGGCCGGGCCGCTGAGGGCCTTGTTGCAGGCCGTCGTCACGGATGGCGCCGAGGCTGCGACGGATGTCCTGGCCGAACGCCTGCTGGAGGACACGGGGGGCACCGGCACCTACCTCACGCCGCGGCCGTTGGCCGCCCTCATGGCCCGGCTCCTGACCGACAGCGCGGGTGCTTTCCCCACGACCGTTCTCGACCCCGCGTGCGGTACCGGATCGCTGCTCGCCGCTGCGGCATCCGCCGGCGCGACCGAACTGCGCGGCGAGGACGTCCTGGTCGCGCAGGCCGCGCAGGCCGCAGTGCGGCTCCGATTGAGCGCCCCTGAGACTGCCGTCACCGTACGTGCGGGAGACAGCCTGCGCTCGGACGCCTTCAAGGGCCTCACCGCTGACGCCGTCCTGTGCAATCCTCCGTACGGAGTCCGTGACTGGGGGCACGAGGACCTGGCGTACGACCAACGCTGGGCCTACGGCGTGCCGCCCAAGGGCGAGCCCGAACTCGCCTGGGTCCAGCACTGTCTGGCCCACCTCGCGCCCGGGGGCCGTGCCGTACTACTCATGCCGCCCGCGGTCGCGGAGCGCACCGCCGGCCGGCGTATCAGGGCTCAGCTCGTACGTGACGGAGCCCTCCGGGCGGTCGTCTCGCTTCCCCAGGGCGCGGCCACCCCGCTCCACATCGGCCTGCACCTGTGGGTGCTCGAACGGCCCGATCCGCAGGCTGAAGCCCCGGGTACGGTCCTGCTCGTCGATGCCTCCGCTTCCGAGAACCGGGATCTCGACTGGGCCGCCATCGACGACACCGTGCTCTCGGCGTGGCGGCCGTACCTCGCCGACCAGAACGGCTTCACCGGAGCCCCGGGCATCGCCGGCGCCGTACCGATCACCGACCTCCTCGACGAGGCCGTGGACCTGACTCCGGCCCGCCACATCCGAACGGCTTCCCGGCAGACTCTGCGCCCCGCCCTACTGGCCCGGCAGGCATCGGAGCTGTACGACCAACTCCACCAAGCCGCAAGGGACCTGACCGGCCTCAGCACCGAAGGCGACTGGCCACCGGCCGACGACCGACCCCGCGACTGGCGCACGGCGACGGTCGCGGATCTTCTGCGCGGCGGCGCACTCAGTCTCCTTCGCACCGCGCCCGGAAGCCGCCGGACCCGTAGCGGTCAACCGCTACCGCAGCCCGAACCAGAACTCGGCGGACGACCGACGCTCACGGCAACCGACGTCATGAAGAACCAACCCGCCTCCGGAACGGAGGCGGACCTTCCCACCGGCGCCGCCCTCCCCTTGGTCCAGGGAGGCGACGTGCTGCTCACAGAGACGCTCCGCGTGAGGCTTGACTCCGTGGCCCGGGTCGTCGAGCCGAGCGAGACAGGCTGCTTCCTCGGACCCCATCTGCTGCTCTTCCGCCCGGATCAACGTCGGCTCGACCCCTGGTTCCTGGCCGGGTTCCTCTCAGCGGAGCAGAACGTCAACGCTGCGGCCACCGGCACATCCATCGTGCGAGTGGACCCTCGACGACTACGCGTTCCCTTGCTCCCACTCGCCGAACAGCAGCGCTACGGCGCCGCCTTCCGCCGCCTGCACGAACTGCGTACCGCAGCCCGCCGTGCCGACCAGGCCGCCGAGGACGTCACGCGTCTCCTCAGCAGCGGACTCGCCGGCGGCGCGCTGTTGCCGCACGGCCACGGATCGGCGTGAAACGTGCGGCCCGGCACCGCGAACGGCCAGACTTGACCTCTCCGTCCCTCAGGGACGGCGAAACTCCGGAAGGACAGCGTTGAACAGCAGTAAGCACACGGAACTGGCGAACCACGCGTGGTCGGTCGCCGACCTCCTGCGCGGCGACTACAAGCAGTCCGACTACGGCAAGGTGATCCTGCCGTTCACCGTGCTGCGGCGCCTGGAGTGCGTCCTCGCCCCGACCAAGGACAAGGTCCTGGAGGTCGCCGCCCGCTACGAGAACCAGGACATCAACCCCGACCGCTTCCTGCGCAAGGCGTCCGGCCACAGCTTCTACAACACCAGCACCTACACGCTGAAGGCCATCGCGGGCGACGCCTCGCACGCGGCGAAGTACCTCAACCAGTACTACGGCGCCTTCTCCCCCAACGCGCGGGAGGTCCTGGAGCGGTACGACTTCGCCCAGCAGATCAAGCGGCTGGACGCGGCGGACCTGCTGTACCAGGTGGTCGGGCGGTTCGCCGACCTCGACCTGCGGCCGGTGAAGAGGGACGTAGACGGCAACCTCGTGCTCGACGAGCACGGCAAGCCGATCGAGATCGTCACCAATCACCAGATGGGTTACACCTTCGAGGAACTGATCCGCCGCTTCGCCGAGCAGTCCAACGAGACGGCCGGTGAGCACTTCACGCCCCGGGAAGTCATCCGGCTGATGGTCAACCTGCTCGTCGCACCGGACAGCGACGCGCTGGCCTTGCCGGGCACCGTCCGCACGGTCATGGACCCGGCCTGCGGCACCGGCGGCATGCTCAGCGCGGCCGAGGAGCGCATCACCGCTCTCAACCCGGACGCCACGGTCAAGGTCTTCGGCCAGGAACTCAACCCCGAGTCCTGGGCCATCTGCCGGTCAGACATGATGATCAAGGGCCAGGACCCGGAGAACATCAAGTTCGGCAACTCCTTCAGCGACGACGGCTTCGACAGCAACGACCCCAAGAGGGACGAGAAAACGCCCACCACCTTCGACTACCTGCTGGCCAACCCGCCGTTCGGCGTGGAGTGGAAGAAGGTCAAGGACGCGGTCGAGGACGAACACGAACGCCTCGGTGAGAGCGGGCGGTTCGGGGCCGGCTTGCCGCGCATCAACGACGGCTCGCTGCTCTTCCTCCAGCACATGATCTCGAAGATGAAGCCGGTGGACGCGTCGGGGGCGGGCGGCAGCCGGATCGCGATCGTCTTCAACGGCTCCCCGCTGTTCACGGGGGCGGCGGAGTCCGGTGAGTCCAAGATCCGGCAGTGGATCCTGGAGAACGACTGGCTGGAGGGCATCGTCGCCCTCCCCGACCAGCTCTTCTACAACACCGGTATCTCCACGTACTTCTGGGTGCTCAGCAACCGCAAGGCCAGGGACCGGCGCGGCAAGGTCGTCCTGCTGGACGCGCGCGACTACTGGCGCAAGATGCGCAAGTCTCTCGGCGACAAGCGCAAGGAACTGAGCGAGCAGCACATCTCCGAGATCACCAGGCTCTACACGGAGGCGCTGGCGGTCGTCGACGCGGCGGAGAAGGGCGGCGGCCACGACCTTGCCGACCGGGCCGGGAAGATCAAGGTCTTCCGCAACGAGGACTTCGGATATCACCGGATCACCGTCGAACGGCCGTTGAAGCTCCGCTTCGAGGTGACGGAGGAGACGTTGGCGGCGATCACCGCGTCGAAGCCGATCGCACGAGCCACGGACGCCGAGGAGTTCACGGCGGCGCTGCGCCCGCTGGTCGGCAAGTCCTGGAAGACGAAGTCCGATGCGTGGATCGACCTGAAGGACGCGATCGTCGCGGCCGGCCTGATGTGGCCGACGGGCGCGCCGTTCGGCAAGGCGCTGCGGGAGGCGGTCGGCGTTCGTGACCCGGGGGGCGAGGTGCAGAAGGTCAAGGGCGAGCCGGAGCCTGATCCGGAGCTGCGGGACTACGAGAACGTGCCGCTGGAGGAGGACGTGGAGGATTACGTGCGGCGGGAGGTTCTGCCGCACGTTCCGGATGCGTGGATCGACCGGAGCAAGACGAAGGTGGGGTACGAGATTCCGTTCACACGGCATTTCTACGTGTACAAGCCGCCGCGACCGTTGGCGGAGATCGACGCGGAGCTGAAGTCTCTGGAGGCGGAGATTCAGGCGCTGCTTGGGGAGGTGACGGAATGAACATCACACTCCCTTCACTGCCCGCCGGATGGAGCAGAACTCGGGTGGATCGGGTGGCTACGGTCAACGCGCGAATTGGCTGGAAGGCTCTCACGGCAGCCGAGTACCAGTCAGACGGATACGCGTTCCTTTCGACTCCCAACATCAAGGGGCGGGATATTGATTTTTCCAACGTGAACTATATTTCCGAGTTCCGTTACGAAGAGTCTCCAGAACTTCGACTGAAGCCAGGAGATGTGCTGCTCGCCAAAGATGGCAACACGCTTGGAATCGTCAATATCGTTCGGAACCTTCCTCGCCCGGCGACCGTGAACGGATCGATTGCCGTCATCCGACCGACCGGAATTAATCCATCCTATCTGCGGCACGTCCTAGCCAGCCGGGTGACACAGGAAACCATCAACATGCTTAAGGGCGGAATGGGAGTTCCGCATCTGTTCCAGTGGGACATCAATCGCTTGCCTATCCCACTACCGCCGGAGGAGGAACAGCACCGCATCGCCGACTTCCTCGACGCAGAAACTGGGCGTGTCGAGCGGATGATCTCACTACAGCACAGGATCGCGCGTCTCCTTGAGGAACGTGAAGCCGCGCAGTTGGACATTGCGATCGACGAACAGAGCGCACGGTCGGGAGTGTTGCCACTTCGTCGTTTCCTGTGGGGAGTCGACCAAGGAACTAGCCCACAATGCGATGCCGTCCCGGCTGGCGAAGATGAATGGGGCGTGCTCAAGGTGAGCTGCCTTCGTCCAGGTGAATTTCTCGCTCATGAAAATAAGCGCCTCCCCACCTCCGAGCCGCCGATTAGGCGCAGCGAAGTACACGAGGGGGACTTGCTTATCACGCGGGCTAATACACCTCAATTGGTTGGGTCTACGGCCGTGGTCCCCAAGGTAAGAGGCAAGTTGTTGCTTCCGGACAAGATCTTTCGCGTCCGACTGAGAAACGGATTGGATCCGGAATACGTGGCAACGGTGGCCCGGGGAACTCGAATCCGGTCTCTCTGCTCTGCAACTGCGAATGGGGCCTCGCAGTCGATGGCCAATATTCGATTCGACGAGGTCAAAGCATGGCCCATCCCTGTTGCCGATTTGTCGGAGCAGCGAGACTTTGCCGAAAAGATTGCTTGCAGTCGCGAGCAAGTTAACGCGCTCCGCTCGACCATCACGCGTCAAATCGACCTCCTCGCCGAGCGCCGCCAGGCCCTGATCACCGCCGCCGTCACCGGTCAGATCGACGTGTCCACCGCCAGCGGACGAGGAATCGAGGAATGATCGCGCCATGAGCCCCGCCGCGCCCCACCGCCCGCCGCCGTCCATCGCACGCGGTCGGGTAGACAACTCCAAGTCCATCGCTAGACGTTACGCGACGGCAAGGTCTGGCTGACTCGAGAAACCGACCTTAACCTTGCCCGCACCAAATCATCGTCTATCGACAACTTCTGCCACGGCATCACCTATCAGGCCACCGGAAAGCGGGGGGAATACCGCTCATGCCCGTCCACGATGAAGCAGCCTTTGGAAACGCAATAGTCGGCGCCTTGCTCAAGCGAGGTTGGTCTGAAGGAAACCGACAGGACTACCGCCCCCAACTCGGCCTGGACACAGCTCAGCTCTTCGATTTCATCGGCAAGACCCAAGCCGACGACTGGGCCGAACTGATCGCCCTCTACGGCGAGGATGCCAACGCCGCCCAGGCCGGGTTCGCCAAGCGCGTCGACCAGGCGATCGCAACCGACGGTGTGCTGGACGTACTCCGCAAGGGCGTGAAGGACCACGGAGTCCTGATCAGGCTCGCGTACTTCAAGCCGTCGCTCGTCGCCTCGGATGCTGTCCTGGACGACTACCGGGCGAACCGGCTGACCTTCGTCAAGGAGTTGCAGTACGCGGCGAAGCAGGCGGACAAGGGCAACGAGCTGGACCTCACCCTGTTCCTCAACGGAATCCCGCTGGCGACCGCCGAGTTGAAGAACGCCCTCACACGGCAGGGCGCGGAGCACGCCAAGGAGCAGTACCGGTCCAAGCGGGACCCAACCGAGCTGATCTTCGCGCGACGCGTCATCGCGAACTTCGCCGTGGACACGGACGTGGTCTACGTCGCGCCCGAACTGCGCGGCAAGCTCACGCGGTTTCTGCCGTTCAACACGGGATCGGAGGGCCCGGGGAACCCCGGTGGTGCCGGGAATCCTGCGCCCACCGTCCCCGGGACGTACGCGACCTCCTACCTCTGGGAACAGATCTGGGAGCGGGACACCTGGCTGGACCTGATCGAACGGTTCGTGCATCTCAGCAAGGAGAAGGGCCCGGACGGGCGGACGCGGAAGAAGCTGATCTTCCCGCGCTACCACCAGTGGGACATCGTCAAGAAGCTCACTGGCCACGCCGCCCGCCACGGCGCCGGTCACAACTACCTGGGCATGGCCTCCGCCGGGTCCGGCAAGTCGAACACCATCGGGTGGTTGGCGCACCGCCTGTCGTCGCTGCACACGCCTACCGACCCCGCCGAGATCGACCCCGAGGCCCTGGCCGCCGGACTCAAACCCGGCGTGCCCGTCTTCGACAAGGTCGTGATCATCACCGACCGTCGCAATCTCGACGCCCAACTGCGCGAGACGGTCGGCAGTTTCGAGAAGACCGCCGGCCTGGTCGTGAAGATCGACGAGAAGCACGGCGCGAAGTCGGACCAGCTCGCCAAGGCGCTGTCCCGCGAGACCGGGAAGATCATCACCGTCACGCTGCACACCTTCCCCGCCCTCATCGACTACCTGCGCCGCAACCCCACCGAGATACAGGGCCACAATTTCGCGATCATCGTGGACGAGGCGCACTCCTCGCAGTCCGGCGGTGCGGCCACCGACGTACGCGCGGCCCTGCGCGACCTGGGCCTTGACTCGGACTCCGACGAGGCCGGGGCAACCGAGCAGGCGGCGGCCACCACCGACGCCAAGCTCATCCGCAAGGCCATCCAGCGCAGCATGGCCTCCAACCTCTCCTACTTCGCCTTCACGGCCACGCCCAAGGCCAAGACGCTCGAACTCTTCGGCACTCTGGACACCGTCGACGGCAAACCGGCGTACGTCCCCTTCCACACGTACTCGATGCGCCAGGCCATCGAGGAAGGGTTCATCCTCGACCCCCTCCGCACCTACGTCACGTACGACACGTACTGGAAGCTGGTGAACAAGAACCCGGCCGAGCGCGAGGTGGACCCGTCCAAGGCGAATCCGCTGCTCGCCCGGTACGCGCTCACGCACGACTCCACCGTGACACAGCAGGCGCAGGTGATCGTCGAGCACTTCCGCACGCACACCGCCGGCCGGCTCGGCGGGCGTGCCAAGGCCATGGCGGTGACGGCCTCCCGGCACAGCGCCGTACAGATGGCCCGTGCCATCAGGAAGTACATCGGCGACAACGCGTACGCCGACCCCGGCGTCCTGGTCGCGTTCTCCGGCAGCCTGACGTATGACGGCGAGGAGACCACCGAGCCGAAGGAGAACGGCGGCCTCGCCGAGTCCGCGCTGCCGAAGGCGTTCGCGTACACGCGCAAGGACGACAAGGCCGTGCGCACGGGCGGGACGGCGACTCAGCGCGAGTACCGCATCCTGGTCGTCGCCGAGAAGTACCAGACCGGCTTCGACCAACCGCTGCTCACCACGATGTACGTGAACAAGAAGCTCGCGGGCATCAGCGCCGTCCAGACCCTCTCCCGTCTGAACCGCACCGCCGACCGCAAGTCGCAGGCGGACTTGGCCGTACTGGACTTCGTCAACGACGCCGAGGACATCAAGGAGTCCTTCCGCCCGTACTTCGAGGAGGCGAACACCCTTCCCTCCGACCCCAATCTCCTCTACACCGCGCAGAGCCAGGTCATGCGGGCCGACATCCTCGTCGAGGAGGAGATGCGGGAGTTCGCGGACGCCTATCTGGCAGCCGAGGAGAAGGCAGCAGGCTCGGCCGCCCGCTGGGAGAAGCTCCACGCGGAGCTGTACCGGCACCTGGACCCTGCCGTCAAACGGTTCACCGAGTTGCTGGACCGCAAGGACGAGGCGGGCGATCCCGACGAGGAAGCCGCCGAGGCCGCCGAACAGTTCCGCGCGGATCTCAACGACTACGTGCGGAAATACGGCTTCCTCTCGCAGATCGTGCCCTACCGCGACGCCGACCTCGAATGCCTCTACCTCTACGGCCGCCACCTGCTCAACCGCCTGCCGCGACGCGGAGACGGCGGCGTGGACATAGGAGACGTCGACCTCAGCCACCTGCGCATCCAGAGGACCGGCCAGCATGACCTCGCGCTGACCGCCGAGGGAGCCGCGGAGCTGCGCGGCTTCGGTGAAGGCGGGGGCGGTGCCAAAGAGCAGGAGAAGTCGCTGCTGTCGGAGTTGATCGAGAAGTTCAACGACAAGTTCGGCACCGACTTCACCGATCAGGACGTGATCACGCCGTTCTCGGAGGCGAAGGCCGACCCGAAGGTCCGCGCCGCCGCCGTCAACGACGAGGAGAACTTCGGGCTCGTCTTCGATGAGGTCTTCGAGGACAAGATGGCCGAACACATCGACACCATCGCCGACATGGGACGGCAGTACTTCAGCCACGACGACAGCTTCAAGCAGTCGCTCAACCAGAGTGCGCGCCGGGCGGCCTGGCGAATGATCCGCCGGGAGGAGAACATCGACGACGACGCGGCCTGACCCGCCGGGCCCTCCGCCCCCTCCCTGCCGACCGCTTCCCCTGGTCAGCCTCCCTGGTGGAACGAGAGCCCCGCGATCACGGACGTTCCGCGCGTGGGGCGGGGCCTGACGGTCCAGGCGGTGGCGAGGCTCTCGACGAGGAGCAGGCCCCGACCGTTCTCGCAGTCAGGGCCCGGGTGGGCCGGAACGGGTTTGCCGGTACCCGGGTCGGAGACGGCCAGCCAGTAGTGTCCGTCGGCCGGCCACAAAACGAGTTCGACGAGGTCCCCGTCCTCCCCGCAGGCGCCGTGACGGATGGCGTTGGTGAGCAGCTCCGAGGTCAACAGGCCCAGGTCGTCGCCGAGGTGTGGGCGGAGGACGTCCGGCAGCGATTCGGTGACAGCGTGCCGGGCCCGCCGTACGGAGGCGGGATGGGCGGGGAAGCGCCAGTGGGCAGGGACGAGGGGGATCTCGGGCATGGCGAACTCCACGACTCTGTGAGGGGTTTGGGTCGCCGGTGGCCTACCGCCCTGGTCGCGGGCACACCCGTCCCAGGGCGGACGGGCATGCTCGCGCGGTGCGCTTCCGGCATTGCGGTGTGTAGCGTGCGCGATACTCACAGTAGGACATCAGGGGTACATGTGCTACCAAGTCCCGAAGTCCGTTGGAACGAACTTCGCTTCGGGGCAAACTGAGCCGCACGCGACGAGAGGGAACGCATGCCGCCGAGGAGCAATCCGACCGCACGCCAGCAGCGTCTGGGCGCAGAGCTTCGCAAGCTGAGGGAAGGGGCGGGACTGTCCACCGAACAGGCCGCCGTGCTGCTGGACACGAAACGGACCGTAATCACCAGCACCGAGGCTGGACGCCACGGCGTCAGCCCGGAGCGTGTCCGGCGCATTGCCTTCCGGTATGAGTGCACTGACCAGGCCCTGGTGGATGCACTGGTCGCCATGTGCGGCGACCGCACGATCGGCTGGTGGGAGGCGTATCGCGACCTCCTGCCCGCGACATTCTTGGACATCGCCGAGTTGGAGTGGCACGCCAAGGGCTTGCGTGTCAGCACGATGACGCACATGCCGGGACAGTTGCAGACCGAGGCATACGCGCACGCTCTCTTCCAAGCTGCCATCCCGCCGCTGCCCGCCGAGGAGTTCGAGGCCAGAGTCGCCCACCGCGTGCAAAGACACCAGGTTATCGACCGGCCAGGGGCTCCGGACTACGTGCTGGTCATCCACGAAGCCGCCCTACGGATCGAAGTCGGTGGACGCGCGGTGCTACGAAACCAACTTGGTCACCTGTTGGCAGCCGCAGACCGCGACAACGTCACAATCCAGGCCATCCCCTTCTCCGCGGGGGCGTTCCCCGGTTCGGGACAGGCGATCCTGTACGCCCTCGGCCAGATGCCCCCGCTCGACACCGTGCAACTGGATCGCACCACGGCAGGAGAATTCCTTTATTCAGGCGCTCATTTGTGCAAGTACCGTCTGCAACTCGACGAGATGCAAAGGATTGCGCTCAAGCCTGAGGAGACCCTCGATCTCATGCACACCATTTCCCAGAGCCTTTAGGAGAGTCATGTCTGACATCAGCTGGGAAGCCCCCTTCTGCCAGGATGCGAGCAACTGCTTCCGCCTCGGCACCGACGCCGACGGCAACGGCTACATAGCCGTCAACGGCCAGGAGGACCGCTACCTCACCGACTCCCTCGAAGCCCTGCGCACCCTCATCACCGACATCAAGGCCGGCAAAGCCGACCACCTGCTGTAACCCCTGCCGCGCGCCCCGCCAATAGGTACCGTGTACAGCGATCGACTGACGTGGCATCAGGACGACGGGGGCGCAACGCGTGGCGCAGGCACGGAGAATCGGCGAGCAGGGCCGCTATGAGCTGATCGAGGAGATCGAATCCGGCGGTATGGGCACGGTCTGGCGCGGCTACGACGCCGTTCTCGACCGTGAGATCGCGGTCAAGCTCATCCGGCCCGACGTCGTCGCATCGCCGGCACAGGCGGAAGAGTTCGCCCGCCGCTTCGAACGCGAGGCGCGCGTCACCGCTCGGATCGGGCATCACGGAGTGCCGCAGGTGTTCGACGCGGTGCTGGACGAGGCGTCGTACGACCGGCTGTACCTGGTGATGGAGTACGTGCGCGGGATCTCCCTGCGCAGGGTGCTCACGGGCCTGGGGGACGGCGCGGCGGCGCTGCTCCCGGTGAGCTGGGCCGCGTCGATCGCGGCGCAGATCTGCACAGTCCTGTCGTACGCGCACGCCATCCCGGTCGTGCACCGCGATCTGAAGCCGGACAACGTCCTGATAGCCGCTGACGGCACGGTCAAGGTGCTGGATTTCGGCATCGCGAAACTGCTGCGCACGGACGTCACCCGGCTCACGGCCACGGGCAGCCGGATCGGTACCAGCCGTTACATGCCGCCCGAGCAGATCGACTGCGCGCAGATCACCCCGCTGAGCGACCTCTACGCGCTCGGCTGCGTGCTGCACGAACTCCTCGCCGGAGAGCCGGTGTTCAGCGGCGACAACGAGTACCAGCTTCTGCACCAGCACATGAACGTGCCGCCGAAGCCATTGCGCACCCTGCGGCCCGAGGTGCCGGAGGACCTTGAGGCGCTGGCCCTGGACCTGCTGGCGAAGGTGCCGGAGCAGCGTCCCGTCGACGCGTACGCGGTGTACGAGCGCCTGTCGCCGCACCTGCCGCAACCGGGATCCGCAGCCGATTCCCTGGCCCTCACCCATGGCGGCTCCCCTTCCGAACTTCCCGATCCGACGGTGGTCTACCGACAGCCGAACGCACCCCTGCGACGGACCACGCCGCCCGTGCCCTCGCTCGGGCCGGTGGCGCCCCTACCGGTCCCGGCGCGCGTCGACACCGCGCTGCGGGACGCGATCAGGGACGCCTACGCCCGGTCCGCGGACCTCGCCGAGAGCGGACGGTTCGCCCAGGCCGCGGACGTCCTCAAGGCGGTGATCGCCACAGCGGCCACCGCCCTCGGCGCGCACAACTCCCGTGTGCTCGGCCTTCGGAGGCAGCGCGCGGCAGTCCTCATGGCCGGCGAGGACTTCCGGCGTGCCTTGCCGGAGTTCGACGCTCTGGCCGCCGTCTACGCCCGCACGGCGGGACCGGGCGATGAAAGCACGCTGGAGTGCCGTCGGCACGCCGCCCACTGCCGGGCAAACCTAGGTCAGGCCACCGTCGCCCTGCGGGAGTTCCAGGAGGTTCTGGAAGTCGTTTCCGACGCGGCCGGGGACGCCTCGGAAACCGCTCTCGACCTACGGCGCAGTATCGGCGTGCTCCTCTTCTCCGAGGGGCGCCGCACCGAGGCCGAGGGGGTCCTCGACGCCCTCCACGAGGACATGTGCGTCCTCCTCGGTGAGGACCACGAGGAGACCCGCGAGATCGCCGATCTCCTCGCCCGGCTGCGCGACCCGGAGGGACCACTCCCTGACTGACGTCCTGCCGGTGCGGTGCACACGCCGTCAGGCCTCGTCCTCGGCCTCTTCGCCGTGGATGCGCTGAGCCAGATTCCACAGGCTCAGACCATCCGACTGGAACCAGCGAGCCGTTCCCTGGTTGGCCACGGGTCGCTCGTCCCAGTCGGCGTCCGCCCACATCTTCGACACCAGCCCGGACGGCGAGTACTGCTGCTCGTCGTGCGCCCAGAGGATGGGCTTCGTCCGGTGATTGACCCAGGTCGCCTGGCGTCGGCTTTCGTCTGCGGCAAGCCACTCTTCCATGGCGTCACGTTCGGGCTCGGTCTGAGCCACGTACCGAAGGGGCGATCCGTCCTTGATGGCACGGCGGTCGACCAGGAGCGGCACGGTGTTCGGGCGACGCGGCTTGCGCTCCTTCGCGGGAGGTGCGGGAATGGCGACGCCATTGGCCAGGTCACCGAGGACCTGCTTCGCGAGATCCCGGCACGTATCCACGCTCTGGAAAGCGGTCCTGATCTGGGGACGCGGCCCGTAACGAGTGACGATCTGGTGCGTCAGCCGACGCACCAGGTCCGGTACGAGGGCGGGAATCTTCTCCAGCACCTCGCTCTCCCAGTCGAAGTCGGGGTCATCGATACTGGTGGCGCCGAGATGCTGAAAGAGCAAGTGTGTGACGAGAAAGCCACCGTGCTCGGTGGTAGCGGCCTCGCGGCTGTTCTGACCACTGCCCAGTTCGTAGACCGCGCTCCGTGCCGCGCGCAGCGTGAGCACGGAACGCCACACCTTTTGTGGCGAGGGCTCGCGTTTGAACAACAGGGTGTGGCTGCCCTTGGGGCCCTGCTCCCAGAGGTTCTCCGTCGAACTGGCGGCCCGGGCGGCCTGTTCCGCATCCGGGTACAGGCACGCGAGCGCGAGAGCGAGCTCGTCCAGTGAACAACCCGTCTCGGGCGCGGCGACCGGCTCGCCCCGCTTGATCACGTACTGCTTGCGCAGTTCGGCGCGCAGGTTGGCCTTGATCGCCTGGTGCACAGGCTCGAGCGCGATGTGATCGCGCTGCTCGATGGCGTTCTGCCGGTTCGCCGCCTGCGAGACCTGGATGCCGAATTCCCGGTCTTCATGCGTGTTGATGACCTTGATGCTCAGAGTGGCGTTGGCCGCAGCCTCACCGTCGTCGTGCATGGCTCTGGCGACAGCCCGTACCGTCTGAGCGCCGTTGACGATGCTCGCCCCACTCACGGTGAGAGTGGTCGGCCTGCTCTGCGGTGCCTTGGCGCTGTCGTGCTTCGCCGTGAGCGAGTCGCAGATCATGGTGATGCCGTTGTTCAGGTGCCAGAACTTGGTGGGATCGGACGTAAGGGTCTGACCGATCTCCGCATTCGTGACCGTCGTCCCGAGGGGGGCCCGGAGATTCTGCTCGAACAGGCCGGTACCGTGCGTCTCGTACCACTCGGCAACGCTCTCGGCGGAAACCGTGCCCTGATAGGCGTCGAGCGGTCCCTTCTGCTGGTACCAGTCGTCAAGGCGGACGTCCAGGCAGATCGGCTCCGGCCGAAGATCCGCATGGATCTGGTCATGGAAATCTGCGGCGTACAGCACCTCGACGCTCAAGCGGGCACCATGCTTGTTGAACTCGTCGAGAGCATTGTTAAGAACCTCGAGCGCTGGCGGAGAAGGCTCCGCCGTGCCCATCAGCGCGATGAGCAGGGTGGCCTTTTTGTTGATGATGAACGGCCTGGCTTCCAGCGCGAGGGCGCCGGCACGCTGGTTGAACTGGTCGTACAGCTCGTTCTCGATGCGGTTCAGGCCGTCCACCATCGCCTTGGCGGCATCCACGTCGAAGGTCGCCGTACCCTTGTCGCTCCACTTTGCCTGGACGAGCAGAGCCTGCCCGCTCTCCGGCAGGGGCGCCACGGCATCCAAGCCCTGGTCCGCGATGCCGTCCGTGACGAACCGGGCCGCCTCGGCCACAGAGCATTGGGCCACGCGTCGTACCGCGAGGGCTGCGAGGGCGCGGGAGAGGAAGCGCTGTTCGTAGTTGCCCCCGCGGAAGTGGGCGATGTCGCTGTCGAATATCACCCCGTCAAATGTCTCGTGCAGCTGCTCGCGGACCTGCGTGACCTGGCGAGGTGTGTCCGCCCCCGAGGTGGCCATGGATGGTTGCCTTCCCACTGGTGGTGTCTTGTTGATGGCCTACGCCGGCGTCTTGATCCCTGAGCCGTCGCCACGCTGCCGGAGGCTGAAGTCCACGACCACCAAAGCAACACCAGCCGTGTCGATCGTGGCCTCCACCCAGTCCAAGGCCGCTTCGAAGGGCACCCCGCTCGCGCCGAACCAACCGTCGCGCACCAGCTGGGCGAAGTGGGTCGGTACCAGGTGACGGGTGAGCGCGCCTACGGAAGGGCCTGGGAGACCGGGTTCCGCCGCGGCCGAGATCGCTGCGGCGACCTGGTCGTAGGGGTAGATCGCACCGGAGCTCGTCCGGTGCAGAGCGGCGGTGAAGGGCTCCGGCTCATGCATGCGGAGAAAAAGAGGGTCGTCCAGCAAGCTGTAATCGTCGGCACTCCGCCGGTCGCGTCGCGGCAGGCGGTGAACACGGCTGTGGAACTCGTCCAGACTGTGCCGGGCCTCAGGCGAGAAGAGCCCGTTCGGGTCGGGACGCACGTAGCGCAGCGTGACGAGCGTCCGAGTGTCGACGTGGTAGTAGTAGGCGTCGAGGGAGCCCTCCCGACCGTCCACCACCGACTGATCGGTTATCGACGTGGCCTCGAAGTCATAGCTTCGGTTAGCTCCGCGACTCGCGAATGCTTGGACGACGGTCTCACCAATGCCGCTGAACCTCGTCGCTGCCTGCCCGCGGATGTCGCCGAGCATCGGCTGAACCGGAGTCCCGACAAGCCCGCTGATAAAGGCTGCCTGGGCGGCTGTCCTGTCCCAGAGACGTACCTCCGAGAAGTCGCTCCGGCCCAACCCCGCTATCTTGGCGAAGAGCAGAAGAGCGTCACGCTCATCACGCCAGCGGAGTTCCCGCTCGCTCCAGCCTTCGGCGTCGTCGAGGAGAGGCATCAGCCTCTGGACTTCGGCCTCGACATCAGGGGAGATCCGCCGGAGATTGGCGAACACAGTGTCTGCGCCGACCGTGACAGGACCGCTTTCCGGTAACGACTTGGAGAGTGCGGTGTCCCCCTCGCCGCCGGCGCACCAGAGCCCTGAGGCAGGCACCATGCCTCGAAGACGTCTCACACGGGCGACGACGACCTTCCGGTCTCGGTCGGTCTCATGAGCAGGGCGCACGATACCCAGCCCCCAGATCCGGTCCGCTTGCTCCCCGCCGTCTTCCTCCCCCTGCTGGTCGGCGGGAGCAAGCAGGATCGCGAGGTGTGACTTGACCTCGGGCCAGTCACGGCAAGGTTGGGAGTAGGACCTTTCCTTGGAGTGGTCGGCATCAAGCAGACGAAGTAGGTCTTCGTCAGGGCGCAGAATCGCCAGTCGCGGCGATCGCCCAGAAGACGGGAAATCTAATCGTCTTGGCTGTACGAACGTCATTCACTCCCCCGAACCGCCTGCCACCACACCGAGCCAGGCTCAGGGGAATGGTAGCGCGCCAAGTCCAGCTTCCGGCTTACACGTCCCCAGTTCTCGCTGCCCCCGCCGACTCCGTTCTCCCAGTTCCTCAGAGACCAAGCCTACGGACCCACCGATTGCCTGACGTCCGGTCAACGGTGCGCTCAGGTCGTTGCCCCCGCATCAAACGGCCTACCCTGGAAATTACAGCCGTCCGCTGGTGGAGGGTTCCTTGCGTTCGGGCGAGCCGGGCAGTAATGCACAGAGAATCACCGCAGCCCAGTGATCAGGACGAGTGCCCACAGGGGCCGCGTGGGTGGCTACCTTCGTGGCTACGTTCATAACCGTGAGGTCCGGTTTGAACCGGTACAGACCGGGGTTCGATCAAGCTCCTGACCTGGCGCAAAAGGGCCCCTGACCAGCATGTTCCCTGGTCATGGACGCTTGGCGGCAGACGAGTCGGGCTGTACGCCGGGTTCTGTCGCCCGGTCGCCTCGCGGCGGCCGGGGAGACGGCCATCCATCTAGGGCCGGCGTTGCCGCCGGCCTCGTGCGGTCTACCCGCGGACTCGGGCGGGCAGCCCTCGAACGTCCGCGCAGGAGCACCTCGTATCGCTACAGGCGCTCCCTCTTGACCTTGCTCCAGGTGGGGTTTACCTAGCTGCCCAGGTCACCCTGGGCACTGGTGGTCTCTTACACCACCGTTTCACCCTTACCGAGGACCGAGGTCCCCGGCGGTCTGTTTTCTGTGGCACTGTCCCGCGGGTCACCCCGGGTGGCCGTTAGCCACCACCTTGCCCTGTGGAGCCCGGACGTTCCTCGGGAGGATCCGAGGATCCCCACGCGGCCGTCCGCCCGGCTCGTCTGCCGTGCCGACCATGCTACCCGGCACCGGCGGACGGGAACGCCGTGGAGCCGGCGGCCCGGACCGCGGGCCGCCCCGGGACCCGTCCCCGAAGCCGGCGGACAGGGCCGCGCGGGCGAGTCTTGACCCTGCCGCAACGTCATGGTTTCTACTGGCCGCATGAGGATCGGAGAGATCGCCGCACTCGCCGGCGTCACCCCCCGTACCGTCCGCCACTACCACCATCTCGGCCTGCTGCCCGAGCCCGAACGCCGGCCCAACGGCTACCGCGACTACGGGCTCCAGCACGCCGTGCTGCTCGCCCGTGTCCGCCGGCTCACCGAGCTCGGTCTCGGGCTGGCCGAGGTCCGCGACGTGCTCGCCGACGACGCCGGCCGCGAACTCGCCGAGGTGCTGGCGGAACTCGACGCCGATCTGGCGCAGCAGGAGAGCGCCATCGCCGAGCGGCGCGCCCGCCTCGCCGAGCTGATCCGGCAGGCGAAGGACGGCACCCTGCCCGCGGAGGGGCCGGTCTCCCCCGAACTGGCCCGGCTGCTCGGCTCGCTCACCGCGAGCGACTCCCCCGCCGCCGCCAAGGACCGGGCCCATCTGGCGCTGCTGGACTCGATGGTCGAGCCGAAGGACCGGGACCGCCTGTTCACCGCGCTGCAACCCCTCGCGGACGACGCCGAATTCTCCGCCCGGGTCCAGGAGTTGTACGAACGCCTCGACGAACTCGCCGACGCGGACGGTGACGACCCACGCGTCCGGCCGCTCGGCGAAGAACTCGCCGCCTGTATGCCGGACGAGTTGATCGCGCTGATGAACGAGAGCGGCGAGGGCTTCGAGGAGAGCAAGGGGTCGTTCGGCGAGGCGTTCCTCGCTGACTTCTCGCCCGCGCAGGCCGCCGTCGTACGGCAGATGCTGGCCACCCTTTCCGCCCGTGCCGAGGAGCTGCGATGAGATCCGCCACCGTTCTCCGCCGTCTGGCCGTGCACGAGGTGCGCGCCCTGCACAGCCTGGCGCTCTGGGTGCTGCGCCGCCGGCACGGGGTGCGGACGGCCGCGTACACCGCCAAGTACACCGAGCCCCAGACCGCGATGCTCTACGGATTCCTCTTCGTGGCGATCGTCGAGACGGTGGCCCTGGCGGTGCTGATCCCCTGGCCGCTGGTGCATGCCATCACGCTGTTCATCGATGTCTACGGCGTGGTCCAGCTGATCGGTTTCCACGCGGCCTGTGTCACCCGGCCGCATGTGGTGGAGGCGGACGGATCGCTGCGCATCCGCTACGGGGCCCTGTTCGACCTGCGGATTCCCGCGGAGCAGATCGTCCGGGCCAGCGTCGACCGCCGCTATCCGGACGGCAGTCGGGGCACGGCGCGCGACGACGGCACACTGGAACTGGCCGTCGGCGGGCAGACGACCGTGACCGTGCAGCTGGCCGCGCCCGTCACCTTCGTCCGGCCGCTCGGCAGGGTCGGCACCGCGCACACCGTCCGGTTCAACGCCGACGATCCCAGGGCGCTGGTCGCCGCGCTCAGGCCTGCGCAGGAGCGAACTGCACCTTCGCCGAGCCCGGTTCCGCCTGGATGAGCCGCACCCGCAGCCGCTCGCCCAGCGGCAGCGGGCCACCGCCCTCGACCCTGGCCACCACCGCCGGCTCCTCCACCTGGACGGTGCCGACGGCCGGTTCGTGCTCCTTCACATCCACCACGACACCCTCGAAGACCTCGCCGATCCGGTCCTTCAGCAGGGCCGCCTCGATGATGTCGACGCACTCACGCTCCACGGTGTTGGCCCGCCGCCCGCCGTCCGCCATCTCCCGGGGGAGGTCGTCCAGCGCGGCGAGCACCCACTCCGGCACGCCCTGCCCGGCGCTGATGGCCAGACACAGCTCGCCGGCGTAGCGGTCCACGAGTCTGCGCAGCGGTGCGGTGCAGTGCGTGTAGGCGGCGGCGACGGCCGCGTGGACGGCGTGCGCGGGCAGTTCGCCGCCGCTGAAGACGGTGTAGCCGGCGCCGCGCAGCAGGGTGGTGCACTCGTGCAGAAAGGCCGCGTGCGAGGCGTTGCCCGGGTCGAGGGACCGTACGACGTCCGCGTACGAGACATGGTGGGGCCAGTCGATGTGCAGGGCCCTCGCGGAGCGGCGCAGCCGTGCCACCGCGCCGTCGGGTGCGGTGGGCAGGGTGCGCAGGATGCCGGTGCCGGACGCGGTCATGAGGTCGGCGGCGGCCATGCCGGTGAGCAGGGAGATCTGGGCGTTCCAGCCGTCGGCCGGCTGCGGGGCGCGGTAGTGGAGGAAGTAGGTGCCGTTCCGCTCGGTGATCTCCTGCTCGGGGACGCCGAGGGAGATTCCGCCGCGTTCGCGTTCCAGCTCCTCGCGCAGCAGGCCGACGGTCTTCAGCAGCGCGAGGGGCTCCTCGGCGGTGCCGTCGTCGATCTGCCGCTGCGCCCCCTCGTAGTCCAGCTTGGCCCGGCTGCGGACGAGCGCCCTGCGCAGGTCGGTGGCGACGGTACGGCCCTCGGCGTCGAGGTCGATCCGCCACAGCAGCGCGGGCACGTTCCGGCCGGGCAGCAGGCTGGCCGCGCCCTCGGAGAGTACGGCCGGGTGCAGCGGCACCTTCCCGTCGGGGAAGTACAGGGTCTGGACGCGACGGTGCGCCTCCGTGTCGAGCGCGCCGCCGGGCTTCACGAAGGCGGCGACGTCGGCGATGGCGTAGTGCACGCGGAAGCCGTCGCGCCGCCGGGCGAGATGCATCGCCTGGTCCAGGTCGGCCGAGTCCGGGGGGTCGACGGTGAACAGCGGGAGGTCGGTCGCGTCGGTGTCCGGCAGCGCGGGCGCCGCGGCGGCCGACTCCGCCTCCGCGAGCACCTCGGGCGGGAACTCGCCCGGGACGCCGAGAGTGATGCGCAGCTCGCGCAGTGCGGCCCGCAGCGGAGCCTCGGCTGCGCCGGTGGTGTGCAGAGGGCGGCGGGGCATGGACCGAGCGTATGGCGGCGGGCGACGGACGGCACCCCGGATGACCGTAGGCTGGCGCGGGGGCCGCACCCCCCGCCCCCGTACGTACGAAGGAGACTTGCCGTGCTCGTGCTGTTGCCGCCGTCGGAAGGTAAGGCCGCTTCCGGTCGCGGGGCTCCGCTGAAGCCCGAGTCGCTGTCGCTGCCCGGTCTGGCCGGCGCCCGCGCCGCGGTGCTGGACGAGCTCGTCGAGCTGTGCGCGGCCGACGAGGACAAGGCGCGGGAGATCCTCGGGCTGAGCGAGGGCCTGCGCGGTGAGATCGCGAAGAACGTGCAGCTGAGGACCGCGGGAGCCCGGCCGGCGGGCGAGCTCTACACCGGTGTGCTGTACGACGCCCTGGGGCTCGGGACGCTGGAGCCGGACGCCCGGCGCCGGGCGCGCGCGTCGCTGCTGGTGTTCTCGGGGCTGTGGGGCGCGGTGCGGATCGGCGACCGGATTCCCCCGTACCGCTGCTCGATGGGCGTGAAGCTGCCGGGGCTCGGCGCGCTCGGGACGCACTGGCGCACGCCCATGGACTCCGTGCTGCCGGAGGTGGCGGGCAGCGGTCTCGTCCTCGATCTGCGCTCGTCCGCGTACGCGGCGGCCTGGAAGCCGAAGGGCGAGGTGGCCGGGCGTACGGCGACGGTCCGGGTGCTGCACTCGCAGCTGGTCGACGGGGTCGAGAAGCGGTCGGTGGTCAGCCACTTCAACAAGGCCACGAAGGGCCGGCTGGTGCGGGACCTGTTGGTGACGGGTGCCCGGCCGAAGGGTCCCGGCGAGCTGGTGGAGGCGCTGCGGGACCTGGGGTACGTGGTGGAGGCCGAGCCTCCCGCGCGGGCGGGCCGGCCGTGGTCGCTGGACGTGGTGGTCACGCAGATCCACTGAGCCGCAACCCGCCGCGTTGCGCTCTGCGCAACGCTCGTTGCGCAGAGTGTGGGCATCGGGGCAGGATGGCGGCATGACCTCCCTGCTGGACCTCGCGCCCGTCGTTCCCGTCGTCGTGATCGAGGACGCCGCCGATGCCGTACCGCTCGCACGGGCGCTCGTGGCGGGCGGACTGCCCACGATCGAGGTGACGCTG
The DNA here is from genome assembly GCF_032229325.1 of Streptomyces sp. AM8-1-1. Classification (NCBI taxonomy): domain Bacteria; kingdom Bacillati; phylum Actinomycetota; class Actinomycetes; order Kitasatosporales; family Streptomycetaceae; genus Streptomyces; species Streptomyces sp. AM8-1-1. The sequence goes on along the minus strand of NZ_CP135086.1, from coordinate 5,865,154 downwards.
CGTACGCCCGCCGCGCCGGACGCCATCCGCGCGATCGCCGACGAGGTGCCGGACGCGGTCGTCGGCGCGGGGACGGTGATCTCCGCACACGGTGTGGACGCGGCAATGGCGGCCGGGGCCCGGTTCCTGGTGAGCCCGGGCTGGACGCCGACGCTGCTGGAGGCGATGCAGCGCTCGGGTGTGCCGTTTCTGCCGGGCGTCTCCACCACCTCGGAGGTGGTGGCGCTGCTGGAGCGCGGGGTCGACGAGATGAAGTTCTTCCCGGCCGAGGCCGCGGGCGGGACGGCCTATCTGCGGTCCCTCGCCGGGCCGCTTCCGCAGGCCCGCTTCTGCCCGACCGGAGGCATCTCGCTCGCCTCGGCGCCCTCCTATCTGGCGCTGCCGAACGTCGGCTGTGTGGGCGGCACATGGATGCTCCCGGCGGACGCGCTCGCCGCGAAGGACTGGGGCCGCGTCGAGGAACTGGCCGCCGGGGCGGCCGCGCTGCGCGGCTGAGGGCGCAGGGTCCGCACAGCTCAGGGTCCGCACAGTGTCGTCGTCCGCCCGGAGGGCGGGGTTCGCGGCGTCCGGTGCATGCGAGCGCAAGGCGCCGGTGCGCCCTTGTGGCGGAGCTGAGCGGACGCATCGGCAAGGCAGCGTGGGGGCACCTCCCGTTCCCGAAGGGCCACGGGGGAACTCGGCGTCGCGCGCCGGACGAGACCGTGCGGACGCGACCTAGGTGAACGCCAGGTCGACGTAGTCCTGGACGGCCCGGTAGCCGAGGCGCTGATAGAGGGCGCTGCTCGTCGGGTTGTCCGTATCGGCGAAGAGCAGGACCATTTCGGCCCCGTCCGCGACGGCCGCCCGGCTGACCGCCGCGGTCACGGCTCCGGCGTAGCCCCGGCCGCGGAAACCGTCCGGCGTGTAGACGGGCGAGACGCGCGACTGGCCGACCAGCACCGGGGAACGGGACGCCATGGAGACGGGCCTCCCCTCCACCTCCCACAGCCACAGACAGCCGTCGGCGATCCGCCGGGCGGCGTTGGCCGTCTGATCGGCGTCCGCGTCACCGCCGATGTCGGCGGCGAAACCGCGCATCCAGGCGGCGACCAGCGGCACATCACCGGCGCACGCCCGCCGGGCACGGCCGGGCGGCTCGGGCGGGGTCAGCTCCCCCAGCCGGAACAGCCGCAGCCGGACGACGACCGACCAGGAGCCGGGTCCGGCCCACGCGTCGGCGAACGCCTGCGCTCCGCCGTCCGCGCCCTTCACCCCGCTGACCGGCACCTCGTCGCCCGCCGCCCGCAGCACCCGGGCCAGCGACCGGGCGTGCTCCGGGTCGATGCTCCCGAACATCGGTGCGTGCGGCGGGGTCTGGACGAAGGCGGCCTCGACGGGGGCCGAGGGATCCTCCCGCCACCAGCCGAAGCGGGGCGGCGGGCCGCCGGCCCCGTACACCGACGGGCCGTGCCGCCGGACCGTCTCGCTGACGGTGATCAGCGCGGTGGTGCCGACGGGGTCGGCCGCCAGATACGGACCCGCGACCCGCTGGAACTCCTCGACGTCGCCGGTGAGTTGCCAGGTCACCCGCGCAGGTGGGACGTGTCGTTCAGCAGCCGCAGGGACGCGTTGCCGTCCGCGTAGTAGGCCACCGCCGACAGGGACGCCGCCGAGAGCTCCATCCGGAACAGGGACTCCGGCGGTGCGCCCAGCGCCAGCCGGACCAGCGTCTTGATCGGGGTGACATGGGTGACCACCAGGACCGTGCGGCCCCCCGACTGCGTCAGCATCGTGTCGCGGGTCGCGGCGACCCGGCGTGCGACGGTCGCGAAACTCTCACCGCCGCCGGTCGGGGCCACCTTCGCCGAGGCGAGCCAGGCCGTGAGGTCGTCGCCGTAGCGCTCCTGGACCTCACCGAAGGTGAGTCCCTCCCAGGCGCCGAAGTCCGTCTCGCGCAGGCCGTCCTCGATACGGACGTCGAGGCCGAGCCGGGCCGCGACGGCCTCCGCGGTCTGCCGGCAGCGCTTCAGCGGGGAGCTGACGATCTCCTGGATCGTGCCGCGGGCGGCGAGGGACGCGGCGGCCGCTTCGGCCTGGCGCAGGCCGGCGGGCGAGAGCTCGTGGTCGCCGCTGCCGGAGAAGCGCTTCTCCGGCGTGAGAGCGGTCTCGCCATGGCGCAGCAGGACGAAGGTGGTGGGGGTGCCGAGGTCGGCGCCCCAGCCCTGCGAGGCGGGCTTCTCGGCCGTCGGACCGGACTCGCCGGCGTTCTCGGTGCCCGGGAGGAGCCCCGCATCTCCCCGGCCGCCGCCGGAGAGCGCGGCACGCGCCTTCGCGGCACCCGCCGTCGCGTCACCGACGACCCGGGCCGCCGTGTCGTCACGGGTGGTGAACTCGGCGGTGGAGCGGGAGGGTTCCCACTGTTTGCCCTGCTTGCCCGCGTCCATCGCCTCGTTGGCGAGCCGGTCCGCGTGCTTGTTCTTCTCGCGCGGGATCCACTCGTACGTCACCTGGGAGGCGGGGAAGACCTTGGCCGCCTGGGCGGCCAGCGGCTTCATGTCGGGGTGCTTGATCTTCCAGCGTCCGGACATCTGCTCGACGACCAGCTTGGAGTCCATCCGGACGTGCACGGACGCGTCGGGCGCGAGGGCGTACGCGGCCTTCAGTCCGGCGACCAGGCCCTTGTACTCGGCGACGTTGTTCGTCGCGACACCGATGTACTCGGCCGCCTCGGCGAGCGTCTCACCGCTGGCGGCGTCGATGACGACGGCGCCGTAGCCCGCCGGGCCGGGGTTGCCCCGTGAGCCACCGTCCGCCTCGACGACGAACCGCGGCATCAGAGACCCGACTCGGAGGTGCGGACCAGGATGCGGCGGCAGTTCTCGCAGCGCAGCACCGTGTCGGGGGACGCGGCGCGCACCTCGTTGACCTCGGTGATGTTCAGTTCGAGCTGGCAGCCTTCGCAGCGGCGCTGGAAGAGGCGGGCCGCGCCCACCCCGCCCTGCTGGACGCGGAGCTTCTCGTACAGCTTGAGCAGGTCGGCGGGCACGGTGGCCGACAGGAGCTCGCGCTCCTTGGTCAGTGTCGCGGTCTCGGCGTCGAGTTCCTGCTCGGCCACGTCCCGGCGTGCGGTCGCGTCGTCGGCCTTGGCCTGGACGGAGGAGACCCGCTCGGTCAGTTCGGCGACACGTTCCTGCGCGGACTCCCGGCGCTCCATGACCTCGAGGACGACGTCCTCCAGGTCGCCCTGGCGCTTGGCGAGGGAGACGATCTCGCGCTGGAGGTTCTCCAGGTCCTTGGGCGAGGTGACCGCGCCCGAGTCCAGGCGCTGCTGGTCACGGACGGCACGCTGGCGGACCTGGTCGACGTCCTGCTCCGCCTTGGTCTGCTCGCGGGAGGTGTCGCTCTCCTCGGTCTGCGCGGCGACCAGCAGGTCGCGCAGCTGCGTGAGGTCCTTGGTGAGCGACTCGATCTCGGCGTGCTCGGGGAGCGACTTGCGCCGGTGCGCGAGCCGCGACAGACGGGCGTCGAGGGCCTGGACGTCGAGGAGTCGGATCTGGTCGGCGGGCGCGGCGTTCAGTTGGGGGCTCCAGGAGAAGAGTGTTGGGAGGTCCAGGGATCGGTGACCGTGCGCGACACGTGGACCCGCAGGTCCCAGCCGTGCCGGTCGGAGATCTCGTCGAGCTGGGCGGCCGCCTGCTCGCACCACGGCCACTCGGTGGCCCAGTGCGCGGCGTCCACCAGTCCGAGAGGGGACTGCTGGGTGGCCTCGGACACCGGGTGGTGACGGAGGTCGGAGGTGAGGAAGACGTCCACGCCCGCGGCGCGGACGGCGTCGAAGAGGCCGTCGCCGGAACCGCCGCTCACCGCGACCGTACGCACGGTCGCGTCCGGGTCGCCAGCGACGCGGATGCCCTGGGCGGTGCCGGGCAGCCTCTTGGCCGCCCGTTCGGCGAACGCGCCGAGCGTCTCGGGCTGGTCCAGTTCGCAGATGCGGCCGAGGCCGCGGCGGCCCGAGGCATCCGTCGGGTCCGGCACCAGGGGCCCGACGACGCGGAGGTCCAGCGCGCCCGCGAGGGCGTCGGAGACACCGGGGTCGGCGGTGTCCGCGTTGGTGTGCGCGACGTGCAGCGCGATGTCGTTCTTGATCAGCGTGTGCACGACCCGGCCCTTGAAGTGGCCGGCCGCCACGGTCGTGGTCCCGCGCAGATAGAGCGGGTGATGGGTGACGATCAGCTGGGCGCCGAGCGAGATCGCCTCGTCGGCGACCGCCTGGACGGGGTCGACGGCGAACAGCACGCGTCGGACCTCCGCACCGGGGTCGCCGCAGACCGTACCGACCGCGTCCCACTCCTCCGCGCGCTCGGGAGGCCAGAGGACGTCGAGCGCGGTGATGACTTCAGACAGACGGGGCACGGAAACAGGTTACCCGCGCTCGGCGCCCCGCCGGCCTGGGCATCCGGCCACGATGCTCCCGGGCCCCGTCCGGGACGGGACCTACGGGACGAGGAAGCCGCGCAGATCGTCCAGCACGCGGTCGGCGGCGGTCACACCGAGACCGAGATACCACGTCTCGTCCGGTACGTCCTTGGCCCGGCCGGCCTTGACCGCTTCGAGGTTCTTCCACAGCGGGTTCGACCGGGCGGTGTCCCGCTTGGTCGTCTTCGGGTCTCCGTAGACCCCGGTGAAGATCCAGTCGGCGTCGGCGTCGTCGATCTTCTCGGGGCTGATCTCGACGGCGAGATCATCGATCTGCTGGTTCTCCGGCCGCGGCAGTCCGGTGTCCTTCAGGATCGTGCCGATGAAGGACGCCTGGGCGTACAGCCGGATCTTGCCGGGCATGTAGCGGACCATCGAGACGGTCGGCTTGGTCGCGCCGATGTCGGTGCCGAGCAGATCGGCCTTCTTCTCGTACGCGGCGAGCTTCTCCTTCGCGGCGGCCGTCCTGTCCAGCGCCGCGGCGTTGAGGAGGTAGTTCTCCTTCCAGGTGAAGCCCGGGCGGATGGAGAAGACGGTCGGAGCGATCTGCGAGAGCTCCTTGTACTTGTCGGCGGCGCGCAGCTGGCTGCCGAGGATCAGATCGGGCTTGAGGGCCGCGATCGCCTCCAGGTTGAGGCTGTTGATCGTGCCCACGTTCGCGGGCTTGCCCGCCACCTTCGCGAGGTAGGCCGGGATGCCCTCGTCGCCCTCGGTGGGCGCGTAGCCGACGGGCTTGACGCCCAGCGAGGCAACGTTGTCGAGCTCGCCGACATCGAGGACCACGACGCGCTGGGGAGCGGCCTTGAGCTCGGTCTTTCCGAGGGCGTGGGTGATGGTGCGCGGGAACTGGCCCGGCTTCGCGTCCGTCCCCATCGCGGCGGTCTTCGCCGCGGCGTCGCCGAAGCCCTTGCCGCCCTGGGCGACGGCCTTCTTGCCGTCGGCGTCGGCCTTGCCGGACGGGCTCCCCGCGGTGTCACCGCTTCCGCAGGCGGCGAGGGTGAGCGCGGCGGCGCAGGCGATGGCTGCGGCTGTGCCGCGGCGGCGTAGGGACATGAGGTGCTCCAGATCCGGTACTCAGGGATGCCTGACTTTAAGCACGGCCGTTTCCGCGGGTGCCATCGGCTCCCCCCGCACCGCCGGGGTACCTGCCGAGCACACTCACCTCGCCCACCTCAGGAGAACCGTTGCATCAACACCCTTATGTGTGAAGACAGAGAGCTCGCGTTGTTCGGCAGGACGTACGAAACTTAGCGTCGTTACCGGAGGTGAAGTGCCGATGACAGCCTGTGCCATCGAGACCGCTCCGGAGGACGGTGCGGTGGGGAGTACGGGAATCACGATCGCGGTGGACGGTTCCTACGCGGCCCGGCTGGCCGGCGAGGGAGAGGCCCTGTACCCCGAGCGCTGGACGCTCGACGGTCCCGAGCCCTACGCCGTGCCGCTGCCCCTGGACCAGCCCGAGGAACGCGACACGGACGTGCACCCGCTGAGCGACGGGCGGGTGCTCATCCGGCGGCGGGTGGAGGACCGGCACGCCTTCTCGCTGCTGTACCCGACCGGTCCCGGGACGGGCGAGCTGCCGCTCGGCGGTGTGGAGACGGACGAGCTGACGATGCTTCCGCCGTCGCCGGACGGCAGCCGCGCCTATGCCCTCGCGCCCGGTGAGCACTCGACCGCGATCTGGCTGGTGGCGGGCGGCGCCTTCGGCCCGGAGCATGTCACCGACGTGCCGGGCCGCTGCACCGGCGGTGTGTGGCTGGACCGTACGGGACGGATGCTCGCGCTGGACCGGCAGCAGTCCGGGGCGCCGGTGAAGGCGGTCGCGGTGGACCTGGAGCGCGGCGGCGAGGTGACACCACTGCTCCAGATCACGGAGGACAGCAACGACCGGCTGCTGCTGGCGGACCCGGACAGCGGACTGCTGCTCATCCGGTCCGACGCGGCGGGGCACGACCGGCTGGGATGGGGTGTGCTCGGCAGCCTGCGCCCGGTGCGGTTCCCGGAGTGCCTGCGGCTCGCCGACTGCGCGGTGACGCCCTTCGCCGTGCAGCCCGGACAGGTGCTGGTGCCGGAGAGCTGTGCGGTGGGGCTGCGCGTCGACGGCGCGGCGGGGAGCTGGCTCGGCATCTGGCGTCCCGCGGGCCGCCGGCTGCATCAACTGGCCGCGCCGGACGGGTGGCTGGCGGGCTCGGGAATGTGGAGCCGGGAGGGGGTGCTGCAACTCCCGTACACGACCGGGACCGTGGCCTGCGCGCTGGCGCGGATCGACGCTTCGGAGGTCTTCGCGCACGAGACGGTCACCGAACCGGCACAAGCGGAACACGCAGGTGGGGAACCGTCCGGGGGCTCCGGGACTCCCGCTGTGTGCAAGCCGGTTCCTTTGCAGCAGGCGCCTCTCACCGGCCGACTGGGCCCTGGATAAACTCTGCCGCCGGTGCGGGTGACACCGCACCGGCCGGACACGTATGTCGACGATCTCAACGGGGGAATTTCCCACATGTCTGAAGCCCGAACCGACACCACCGACGCGCGTCCGCAGGAGGCGGAGGCAGGGGGTGCCGGTAAGCACCGAGGGGGTGCGGCGCGCACGGAGGACTACGCGTCGCCCGCGCACGGCAAGCACCGCCGCCCCGAGCCGGACGGCCGCACGAACTGATGCTCCGGGGCCCGCGCCCCTCGTGCCCGCGCGCCGGCGGGGCCGCGTCCCCGCCGGCGTACGAGCACGGCATCCGGCCGGACACCCTTGCCCGGACGGAACACCTCAGGACAGGTTCTGGCCGCCCCGTCCGCGTTTGAGGCCCAGCACCTCCGACGCCGCGAACGTCTCGTGCGCGCTGCGGTCCGCGTAGAACGGCGTCAGCAAGGCGTCCAGTTCGTCGAAGCTGAAGCTCTCCTTCGCGGTGTCGAACTGCGCCGAGACCTTGGGGCGTTCCACGACCGCCACCATCCCGCCGTGCACGACGAGCAGCTGACCGCTGACCCCCGCGGCCGCCGGTGAGGCGAGATAGCCGACCAGCGGTGCCACATGCTCCGGCGCCAGCGGGTCGAGCCCGCCGTCCCTCGGCTCCTCGAAGCCCGCGAAGACGTCCTGGGTCATGCGAGTCCTGGCCCGCGGGCAGATCGCGTTCGCCGTGACCCCGTACTTGGCGAGGGCCAGTGCCGACGACGTCGTCAGACCGACGACGCCCCCCTTGGCCGCCGCATAGTTCGGCTGGCCCGCGGAGCCCGCGAGGAACGCCTCCGAGGAGGTGTTGACGATCCGTCCGTAGACCGGCGCACCGGCGGACTTGGAGCGTGTACGCCAGTGGACCGAGGCGAAGTGGGTCATGTTGAAGTGACCCTTGAGATGGACGCGGATCACCGAGTCCCATTCGCCCTCGGACATCGAGAAGATCATCCGGTCCCGCAGGATGCCCGCGTTGTTGACCAGGATGTCCAGCTTTCCGTAGGTGGCGACGGCCAGGTCGACCAGCTCGCGGGCCCGGTCGAAGTCGGCGATGTCGCCGTGGTGCGCGACGGCCGAACCGCCCGCCGCACGGATCTCCTCCGCGACCTCCTCCGCGGGGGTCGCGGAGGCCTCACCGGAGCCGTCCCGGCCCGGGCGTCCGTAGTCGTTGACGACGACGCCCGCGCCGAGGCGGGCCAGTTCGAGCGCCTCCGCGCGGCCGAGCCCGCGGGCCGCCCCGGTGACGATCGCGGACAGGCCGTCGAGTGGCAGAGACATCGGGTTCCTTTCCCGTAGGGGGTACCGGCGGTGTCAGATCTCGATGCAGGTGCGCAGCGCCTCACCGGTACGCATCTGGGCCAGTGCGTCGTTGATCTCCGCGAGCGGCACCCGGTGGGTGATCAGCCCTTCGAGGTCGATGCGGCCCGCCCGCCACAGCGCGATCGCCCGCTCGTAGGAGGTGAGCACGTCCCCGCCGCCGTACATGGACGGCAGGATGCGCTTCTCGTCGAAGAACAGCTCGAACATGTTGAGCTGGAGGAAGTCGTCCATGGCGCCCGCGCCGACGATGCACAGGGTGCCGCCGCGCCGGGTCGTCTCGTAGGCCGTGCGTGCGGTGGCCGACTTGCCGACGACCTCGAAGACGTAGTCGAAGCCCTCGCCCGCGGTGATCCGCTGCTTGGCGTCGCCGAGTTCGTCGGGCGAGACCGCTTCCGTGGCGCCGAACCTGAGGGCCGCCTCGCGACGGGTGGCGACCGGGTCGACGGCGACGATCTGCGCCGCCCCCTTGAGCCGAGCGCCCTGGATGGCGGAGATGCCGACACCGCCGCAGCCGATGACGGCGACCGACGAACCGGCCTCCACATCGGCGGTGTTGATAGCGGCGCCGAGTCCGGTGGTCACTCCGCAGCCGATCAGCGCGGCGATGTCGAACGGCACGTCGTCGGGTATCGGCACCGCGCAGGCCGCGTCGACGACGACCTCCTCGGTGAAGGTGCCGGTCCCCGCGAAGCCGAAGACATCGCCGCCGGGACGCTTGAAGTTGGGGGTGCCCGCGTTCAGGAAGCCCGCGAGGCACAGTTCGGTCTGCCCGCGCTTGCAGGAGGGACAGATGCCGCAGGCGGGCAGCCAGCACAGCAGCACCCGGTCGCCCTGCTTCAGCCCGCCCACCCCGTCGCCGACGTCGATGATCTCGCCGGCGCCCTCGTGGCCGGGGACGAACGGCGCGGGCTGCGGCAGGACGCCGTTCATCGCGGAGATGTCGGAGTGGCAGAGCCCGGTGGCCCGGATCCGGATCCTGACCTTGCCGGGGCCGAAGCCCACCGCCTCGACGTCGTCGAGTACTTCGAGCTTGTCCTGCCCTGTCTCGTGCAGTACGGCTGCGCGCACGGTGCGGCTCCCTCGGTTCGTGTCGTGTCCGGTCAGTCGTGCTCGACGGTGGTGTCGGCCAGTACGGGAGCGTCGTCGCGCTCGACGGCCGTGACCGACACCCCGATGCCTTCGGTGCCCTCGGTGCGGCGCCACATCCTGATGCGCAGGGTCTCGCCGGGGAAGACGATCCCGGCGAAGCGAGTGGTGTACGAGCGGACCCGGGTCACGTCCCCGTCGAGCAGGGTGTCGACGACGGCCTTGAGCGTCATGCCGTACGAGCACAGGCCGTGCAGGATGGGGCGGTCGAATCCGGCGCGGGCGGCGAACTCCGGGTCCGCGTGCAGGGGGTTGAGGTCGCCGGACAGGCGGTAGAGCAGGGCCTGGTCCTCGCGGATCCGCTTCTCCACGGTCTTGTCCGGTTCCCGCGCGGGGAGTTCGGTGCGGGACGAGGGCCCTCTGTCACCGCCGAAGCCGCCTTCGCCGCGTACGAAGATCTGTGAGTCGTTCGTCCACAGCGGGCCGTCGTCGTCGGCCGCCTCGGTGCGCAGTACGAGGACCGCCGCCTTGCCCTTGTCGTACACGGCGGCGACCCGTGTCGTGGAGAGGGCCGTCCCGCCGGGCGGAATCGGCCGGTGCAGCCGAACGGTCTGTCCGCCGTGCAGGACGGACGCGAGGTCGATGTCGAGTCCGGGTCCGGTGAGCCCCCCGACGACACCCTTGCCCGCGCCCGCGACGGTGGCGAAGCTCGGCAGGACGTGCAGCCTCGACTCCAGGGTGTAGCGCAGCTCGGCGGGGTCGGTCGCGGGAAGACCGGCGCCGAGGCCGAGGTGGTAGAGCTGGACGTCCTTGCGGTCCCAGCTGATCTCGGCGCTGCGGGGCTCCGCGGCGACGGCCTTTGCGGGATCGATGGGCATGAGGCTCTGGCTCCTTGAGGAGGGGAAGACCTCGGCACGGCCGTCCGCACCGTCGGCCGCACCGAGGTCGCGTGGGACCGGCCCGGCGCCCCGTTCTAGAACGCGTTCTAGGGCCGGTGGCCCCTATGTATAACGCAGGCCACAGGACATGTGAAGAGCGCGGACACCAGACCGGTGAAGGGAATTGACGGGTAGTCAGGAACGGGTACGGGGCGACTGGGGAGGGTGCCGCCGCGGTCGCTGTCGGTCCGGGTGGGGGCTCGGGTCCGGGTGGGGGCTGGGCTCGTTCCGGGTCGGGGCGGGGGCTGGGCTCGTTCCGGGTCGGGGCGGGGCGGCGCTCGGTCCGGGACGCGACTCGGTCCGCTCGGCCGGCATCCGCGTTCGGCCGGCATCCGCGCCCCCGCCCGGGACATTTGTCACCGCCGGGTCCGTACACCTGTGTCTGCCGGGAAGCGCGTCCTCTCCGTAGCGTCGTCCGTATGACGAAGACAGCGGACGGCGAGTGCGGCACACGCCACAGGATCGGCCTCGGGAAGCGGCGGCCGTCACAGAGGTGCGGACCGGCGCGGGACGGCATCGGTCCGCCGAGCGGATTCACGATGCTGCCCTGGCTGCTGATGGGGATGGGCGCCATCGCCAATCTCGTACGCGGCGAGACGCCCAATCCCTGGATCGGCGCCATCGGAGTGCTGATCTTCAACTCGCTCTACATCGCCCTCGTCTTCCGCGCCTTCGACCGCAGGGCGCGGGAGACGACGACGACCCGTCTGCTGCTGCTCGCGCTCGCCGCGGTCACCTTCGCCCTGGCGGGGGGCTACGGCGGCGAGTGGCTGTACTTCTTCCCGCTGCTGGGCCTGGCGACGGGCGCCGTGATGCGCGGCCCCCGGGTCGGCGTGGTGGTCCTCGCGCTGACGGTCACCGCCGGTCTGGTGGCGGGGCTGCGGGACGGCTGGGGCGCGATCAGCGTCGCGTACGGCACCCTCATCTCCGGGATGGTGACCGCTGCGATCCTGGCCCTGTCCGAGACGGTGCGGGAACTGCGCGACACCCGGCAGGAACTGGCCCGCACCGCCGTCGAGAAGGAGCGGCTGCGCTTCTCCCGCGATCTGCACGATCTGCTCGGCCACACGCTGTCGGTGATCGTGGTGAAGTCCGAGGCCGCGAGGCGGCTGGGGTCACGGGACATGGACGCGGCGCTGGCGCAGATCTCGGACATCGAGTCGGTGGGCCGCCAGGCGCTGACCGAGATCCGCGAGGCGGTGACGGGCTATCGCCGGGGCAGCTTCGGAGCCGAACTGGACCGGGCCCGTTCGGTGCTGAGCGCGGCCGGCGTCGAGGCGGTGGTGCGCCGGTCGGGGCCGCCGCCGGAACCGGAGACCGCGGTGCTGCTCGGCTGGGTGGTGCGCGAGGCGGTGACCAACGCGGTACGCCACAGCGGCGCGACCACCTGCGAGATCACCCTCACGACCGCGGCGGAGCGGGTCGAGCTGACGATCGCCGACGACGGCATCGGGGCTCCCGTCGACACACTCGCGGAGACGGAGGGCACCGGGCTCAGGGGGCTCGCCGAACGCCTGGCCGCGGTGGGCGGCACCCTGGAGGCGGGCCCGGCCGGTGCGGGTTTCCGCGTCCGCGCCCGGCTCCCGGTGCAGGACGACAGCCCGGCACCCGCGCTCTGACCCGTGCCGCGTCCAGGGGCAGGACCGCTACGGCCACGTCCACGGGCAGGCCCGCTGTGTCCACGCCCGGGGGCCGGGTGCGTCGCACAGGAGGCGTTCGCGCTGGTCGGACATACGATGACGGAGTGGAAGAGATGCCGCGGGACCACCGTCCGTCCAAGTCCGTCCGCGTGCTTCTCGCCGAGGACCAGGGCATGCTGCGGGGCGCTCTCGCACTGCTGCTGGGCATGGAGCCGGACCTGAACGTGGTGGCCCAGGTCGGCCGCGGCGACGAGATCGTCCGGGCGGCGCTGGAGTGGCGGCCCGATGTGGCGCTGCTGGACATCGAGTTGCCCGGTCGCAGCGGCCTCGACGCGGCGGCGGATCTGCGGGACGAGGTGCCCGACTGCAGGGTGCTGATCCTGACGACGTTCGCGCGGCCCGGCTATCTGCGCCGGGCGATGGAGGCCGGGGCGGCGGGCTTCCTCGTCAAGGACGGGCCGGTGGAGGAACTGGCGTCGGCGATCCGCCGGGTGCTGACCGGGGAGACCGTCATCGACCCGGTACTCGCCGCCGCCGCGCTGAGCGCGGGGCCCAATCCGCTCACCGCGCGGGAGCAGGACGTGCTCAACGCGTCGGTGGACGGTGCCACCGTCGCCGACATCGCGGGCACCCTGCATCTGTCGGAGTCGACCGTACGCAACTACCTCTCGTCCGCGATCGGCAAGACGGGCACCCGCAACCGCATGGAAGCGGTCCGGGCGGCACGCCGGCAGGGCTGGCTCTGAACTCCCCTGAGTGCCGGGGCTGCTCGTACTCCGGCGGGCGTTGACGGCCGCTCTACGGCTCCACCCGGCGCGGCAGCAGGAGCAGCATCAGCACCGCTCCGGTCACCAGCACCCCCGCTCCCGTACGGAAGGCGAGCGCGTATCCGGCGGCCAGCTCACCCGGCCCGGTGCCTCCCCCGGTGCGCGCCGCCGCGACCGTGGACAGCACGGCGAGACCCAGTGCGCCGCCCATCGTGCGCGAGGTGTTGATCAGGCCCGAGACCAGACCGGCGTCCGCCGGCTCGGCACCGGCGGTGGCCAGGGCGGCGAGCGGGGTCGCCGCGAGGCCGACACCCGTCATCATCAGGATGCCGGGTCCGAGGATCGAGGTCAGATAGCCGCCGTCGGCGGTCATCGTGGACTGCCAGCCGAAGCCGGTCGCGGCGATCAGTGCACCGATGACGGCGACGTTGGTGGCTCCCGCCCTCGCCATGAAGCGGGGCGCGAGCTTGGAGCCGACGATCACGCTCACCGAGCTGGGGATCAGCGCGAGTCCCGCTTCGAGCGGGGTGTACCCCAGCACGTTCTGCGCGTACACCGTCATGAAGAACCACATGGAGAAGGACGCCGAACCGCACACCATCATGGTCACGTTGGCGGCCGAGACCGCCCGGGACCGGAACACCTTCAGCGGCATCAGCGGGGCCTTGGCCCGCGCCTCGACGGCGACGAAGAGCCCGAGGAGTGCCAGGCCGCCGAGCAGGGGCAGCAGAGTGGCGGAAGCGGTCCAGCCCGACTCCTCCGTCTGCACGATGCCGTACGCCACCGAGGCCAGGCCGCCCGTGACGAGGACCGCGCCCGGCAGGTCGAGGCGGCGGCCCGCCCCGTTCCTGCTCTCGGTCAGCCAGACGGCCGCCCCCAGCAGCACCAGCGCACCGACCGGCACATTGATCAGCAACACCCAGCGCCAGGACAGCAGATCGGTGAGGACTCCCCCGACGAGACCGCCGGCGGCGCCACCCGCGGCTCCCACCGCCGACCAGGTGCCGATCGCCCGGGTGCGGGCGGGGCCCGGCGGCACGGCGGCCGTCACGATGGTCAGGGTCGCCGGGGCGAGCACGGCCGCGCCCAGCCCCTGCACCGCCCGGGCGGCGAGCAACTGCCAGCCCTCCTGGGCGAGTCCGCCCGCGAGGGACGCGGCGGTGAACAGGCCGAGTCCGACGAGGAAGGTGCGCTTGCGGCCGAAGATGTCCGCGGCCCGGCCGCCGAGCAGCATGAACCCGGCGAAGGCGATGGAGTACGCGTTGAGCACCCACTGGAGCCCGATCGTGGAGAGCCCGAGGTCGGCGCGCATCGAGGGCAGCGCGACGTTGACGACGGACACGTCGAGCACGACGAGGAACTGCCCGGCACACGCGGTGAGCACCACCAGCCAGGTGCGGGCGCTCTTGGCGGGTGCGGGTATGAGGGATTCGGGGGCGTCTGAGCGGGCGTGGACCATGGCCGTCATGGTCTCAGCCGACGTACGGTCCGTACATCCGGATAAAGATGTACGCGCCCCGTGCCGGGAGACCTAGGGCTGTCCCGTAATCCCCGGTGGACCAGCGCGCGGCGTCAGATGCGGTGCATCGCAAGGCGATGGGGGCACCCCCGCCGGAGGCTGGGGGAGGTCGTCCTCATACTGGGCGTATTCGGGCGATCCGACAACGCAGCGTGGGGGTCCCCCCTGCTCGAAGAGCTTGGGGGAGTGCCGTAGATGTCGTCGTGCGCCCGCCGGGGATTACGGGACAGCCCTGAGGCCTCTGTCGATGCGGCTAGGGCTTGCGCAGCAGGGTGACGACCGCCGCCCCGCCCAGGCCGATGTTGTGGGCCAGCCCCACCCGCGCGCCCTCGACCTGACGCCTGCCCGCCTCGCCCCGCAGCTGCCAGGTCAGCTCGGCGGCCTGCGCGAGGCCGGTAGCGCCCAGGGGGTGCCCCTTGGAGATCAGCCCGCCGGACGGATTCACCACCCAGCGCCCGCCGTGGGTGGTCGCGCCGCTCTCCACCAGTTTTCCGGACTCGCCGTCCGGGCACATGCCGAGCGCCTCGTAGGTGAGCAGTTCGTTGACGGAGAAGCAGTCGTGCAGTTCGACGACGTCGACGTCCTCGATCCCCAGGCCGGACCGCTCGTAGGCGAGGCGGGCGGCGGCCCGGGACATCGGCTTGCCGACGACGTCGATGCAGGAGCCGGAGGCGAAGGACTCCTCGGTGTCGGTGGTCATGGCCTGACCCGCGATCTCCACGGCCTTCTCGTGCAGCCCGTGTCGGACGACGAACCGCTCGGAGACGACCACGGCCGCTGCCGCGCCGTCCGAGGTGGGTGAGCACTGGAGCTTGGTCAGCGGGCGGTGGACGGTGCGCGCGGCGAGGATCTCGTCGACGGACCAGACGTCCTGGAACTGGGCGTTGGGATTGTCGGCGGAGTGCCGGTGGTTCTTGGCGGCGACGGCCGCGAGCTGCCGCTCGGTGGTGCCGTGGCGCTCCATGTGTTCCCGGGCGGCGTTGCCGAAGATCTGCGCGGTGGGCGGTGTCGCCTCGAAGCCGTGGGCCGCGGCCATGATCCCGTAGTGCCGCGCGACGGGCGAGGACGCGAAGTCCCCGCCGTCCGCCCCGGCCCCGAGCGCGCCGCGGGCCATCTTCTCGAAGCCGAGGGCCAGGACGCAGTCGCTGATGCCGCCCTCGACGAACTGCCGCGCCATCATCAGGGCCGTGGAGCCGGTGGCGCAGTTGTTGTTGACGTTGTAGACGGGGACGCCGGTGAGCCCGATCACGTAGACCGCGCGCTGGGCGGCCGTCGACGCCTGGAAGCAGTGGCCGACGGGGACCTGTTCGACGTCCTCGTAGGCGACCTGGGCATCGGCAAGGGCCATGGTGCCCGCCTCCTCGGCCATGTCCCAGTACTGCCAGGCGCGGGTGCCGGGCTTCTCGAACTTCGTCATCCCGACGCCGACGATGTAGCTCTTCACAGCGTGCTCCTTCAGTCCCGGGGAAGGCCGAGGATGCGCTCGGCGACGACGTTGAGCTGGACCTGGGTGGTGCCGCCGGCGATGGTCAGGCAGCGCGACATCAGCAGTTCGCGCACCGCCGCCTCCCCCGGCCCCTCGCACACCGAGCCGTCGGGCCCGAGGAGTTCCAGGGCCAGTTCGGCGGTCTTCTGCTGGTGCAGGGTCTGGACGAGTTTGCGTACGGAGGCGCCCGCGCCCGGTTCGAGTCCGGACACCTGCCGCATCGTCGTCCGCAGGGCGAGGCAGCCGAGTGCGTGCGCCTCGGCGGCCAGCGCCCCGACGCGGGCGCGGTACGCGTCGTCGAGGCCGGGCGCGCGGGCCAGCAGGGCTTCGAGGCCGGTGCCGAAGGTGAGCTGGTCAGCCATGTGGACGCGTTCGTTGCCGAGGGTGTTGCGGGCGACCCGCCAGCCGTCGTCCACGGCACCGACGACGGCGTCGTCCGGCAGCAACGTACCGTCGAACCACACCTCGTTGAAGAGGGAGTCGCCGGTGATCTCCTTCAGCGGGCGGATGTCGATACCGTCGGTGTGCTTCATGTCGACGACGAAGTAGGTCAGGCCCCGGTGCTTGGGCGCCGTGGGATCCGTACGCGCCAGCAGGATGCCGTGGTCGGCCCGGCCGGCGGCACTCGTCCACACCTTCTGGCCGGTGACGCGCCAGCCGCCGTCGACCCGCTCGGCCTTCGTCCGCAGCGACGCCAGGTCGGATCCCGCTCCCGGCTCGCTGAAGAGCTGGCACCACCGGAGGTCGCCGCGCAGCGTCGGCAGCAGATAGCGCTCCTTCTGGGCGTCGGTGCCGTACGCGATCAGCGACGGAACCACCCAGGCCGCGATGGACAGTCCGCTGATCGCCACGCCCGCGTCGGCCAGTTCCTGCTGCACGGCGAGCTGCTGCACCGGTCCTGCGCCCCGCCCGTACGGCGGTGGCAGATGCGGGGCGGCGAGGCCGGTGGGCGCGAGGGCGCGGCGGGCGGCGTGCGGGGAGAGCCCACGGACCGCCTCGATTGCCGCGCGTACGTCGTCACGGTGGGCCCGTGCCTCTCCGGGCAGTTCGAGGCGCAGCGCACGCCGTACCCCACCGGCGGCCAGACGTACGGCCCGCTGCCGGTGACTGTCGCCCGGCCCGAGCAGCTGGCGTGCCACGAGTGCGCGGCGCAGATACAGATGCGCGTCGTGCTCCCAGGTGAAGCCGATGCCGCCGAGGATCTGGATGCAGTCCTTGGCGCAGGTGTACGCGGCGTCCAGCGCGGTGGCGGCGGCGAGCGCGGCGACCAGCCCGAGCGCCTCGGGCTCGTCCCGGGCGGCGCGGGCCGCGTCCCAGGTGAGGGCCCGTGCCTGTTCGAGGCGGATGAGCATGTCGGCGCACAAGTGCTTGATCCCCTGGAACTGCCCGATGGGCCGGCCGAACTGTTCGCGCACGGTCGCGTGCTCGGTGGCGGTCTCCAGGGCGCGGGAGGCCACTCCGCAGGCCTCGGCCGCGAGAAGCACGGCCGCCAGGTCGCCGACGAGCGACCCGGGGACGTCCAGGACGCGCTGCCCGGGGACGAGGACGTGATGCGCGGCCACCTCGGCGGTCGGCCGGGTCGGATCGGCACTGTCGTGGGCGCGTACGGCGAGGGCCTGCGCGTCCACCGCCGTCCACACCGTGCCGTGCCCCGACTCCGCGGCGAGCAGCAGGAGATCGGCCTGTGCTCCGGCGAGGACGGGCGGGGCGGAGCCGTCGATCCGCACTGCTCCGTCGCCGGCCGGGACGGCGGTGAGGGTGCCGGCGCCGAGGGCGACGGAGGCGATCCGGCGGCCGTCGGCGAGCGCGCGGACGAGGTCGTGCCGGCCGGCGCGGCCGAGCACTTCGGCGGCGAGTGCGTTCATCACGTACGGCCCGGGGAGCAGGGCGCGGCCGGCCTCCTCCAGGACGACGGCCAGATCGACGAGAGAGCCGCCGCCCCCGCCGTGCTCCTCGGGCAGATGCACACCGAGGAGCCCCTGACCCGCCGCACCGTCCCAGTGCCCGGGCCTGCCGAGTCCGCCGGAGGGCACGTCGAGCAGCTTCCGCACCTCCCCGGGAGGCACGGCGCGCGCCAGCCAGCCGCGCACGGAGGCGGCCAACTCCCGTTCTTCGTGCGTGATTCCGATGCCCATGGGCGGCAGACTAGAACACGTTTCAATCTGACGGTAGGTCAGGTACGGGGGTTCCTGTCGGCCGCCTACCGCGCCGTACGGCACCATGGGCAGCCCCGGACACCCGTACGACCTGGAGGAATCCACCCATGGCCGCCGCCCCCGCGCCGAAGACCCTCGCCGCCTTCGAGGCCGCCACGGGCTTCATGCCCCTGAACGAGGGCCTCGCGCTGTACGCGGCCGCGGCCGAGGCCGCAGCGCTGGGACTGCCCCTCCTGGAGGTGGGCACGTACTGCGGGCGCTCGACGATCCTGCTCGCCGATGTCGCCCGAGAGGCCGGCACGACGGCCGTCACCGTCGATCACCACCGGGGCAGCGAGGAGCAGCAGCCGGGGTGGGAGTACCACAACCCGGAGCTGGTCGACCCCGAGGTGGGGCGGATGGACACGCTGCCCGCCTTCCGCCGCACGCTCTTCCACGCGGGCCTGGAGGAGCACGTCGTCGCCCTCGTCGGCCGCTCGCCCCAGGTGGCCCGCATCTGGAACACCCCGCTCGGCCTCGTCTTCATCGACGGCGGCCACACCGACGAGCACGCCGGGGGCGACTACGAGGGCTGGGCGCCCCATGTGGCCGACGGCGGACTGCTGGTGATCCACGACGTGTTCCCGGACCCCGCGGACGGTGGCCAGGCCCCGTACCGCGTGTATCTGCGGGCACTCGCGTCCGGCGCGTTCACCGAGGTCTCGGTGACCGACTCCCTGCGCGTCCTGCGGCGTACCGGACCGGGAAGCTGACCGGCCCGGCTAGCATCGCGAACGTGTCGTACGACGAGAACCAGCACTCCCCCCGCCCGCGCCGCACCCTTGGCACCCTCACCATCGTGATCGCCGCTCTGGTGCCGAGCGCCCTGGCGGGCTGGCTGGTCTGGCTGGCGATGAGCGGTCCGGACGACAGCGAGCCGCCGAAGGTGCTGCCGCTGCCGAGCGGGCGGACCACCGTGGGCAAGCCGGGACCGGACGCCTCCGACACCCCCTCGCCGACCCCGCCGGCCACCTCGGCGCCCGCCCCGACCCCCTCCGCGCCTCCGAAGGGCGGCGGGGCAGGACCGCTCGCCGGAAAGGTCGTCGTCGTCGACCCCGGACACAATCCCGGCAACTTCAAGCACACGTCCGAGATCAACAAGCTCGTGGACATCGGAACCAATCGCAAGGAATGCGACACAACGGGTACGTCCACCAATGACGGCTACACCGAAGCCGCATTCACCCGTGATGTTTCACAACGTCTTCGCACTCTGCTGGAAAAGCAGGGCGCAACGGTCGAATTCACCCATGACAAAGACCGGGCGTTCGGTCCCTGCGTCGACGAGCGGGCCAGGATCGGCAACAAGGCGAAGGCGGACGCGGTCGTCTCCGTCCACGCCGACGGCTCGGCCGCGGGCAATCGCGGCTTCCATGTGATCCTTCCCGCCCTGGTCAGCGCGGGTGGCGCGGACACCGCCGCGATCGTCGGACCGTCCCGCGACCTCGGCGAGCGCATCGCCGGAAAGTTCGTCCGGGCGACCGGAAGCGCACCCTCCAACTATGTCGGTGACGGTACGGCGTTGGACGTGCGGAAGGATCTCGGCGGACTCAATCTGTCCACCGTGCCCAAAGTGTTCATCGAATGCGGCAATATGCGTGACGCACAGGACGCGGCACTTCTGACAAGCTCCGGCTGGCGTCAGAAGGCGGCGCAGGGAATCGCGGACGGCATCGGCAGCTACCTCACGAGGTAAGTCCCGATACCGGGCAGACGACCGGATCGGCCAGACGATAGATTCATCCCTACGATGGGGAGTCACCCCCGAGCTCCGCGTTGTGCACACCGCCGAACCGGCGGCAGCGACGACCGCCCCGATGAGACGACCGACGAAGGACTTTTCACGTGAACATCCGCTCCCTCACTCGAGGCGACGGCGTGGTGATCGGAGCAGCGGTGTTGCTGTTCATCGCCTCGTTCCTCGACACATTCGACTGCTCGGGCAACAACTGTGACGACGTACCGACCGCCTGGGACAACGGGACCCTGCTCCTGGGTGTCTACCTGGCCGGCATCATCGCGGCGGTGCTGATCGCTCTCTCGCACGCGCTGCCCCAGCCGCCGAAGGTCATCGGACTGGACCTCGGCCAGGTCGGCGTCGCGCTGGCGGTCTTCACCGCGTGGACCGCGATCGGCGCGATCTTCGACCCGGCAGGCCCGCTGGACTTCGGCGAGAGCGTGGACGCGGGCGTCGGCCTGATCCTCGGCTTCATCGCCGCTCTCGTTCTCGCGGCCGGCGCCGTGTGCTCGCTGATCGTGCCCGCCTTCCGGGCCCCGCTCCTCGGCGCCCCGCGTCCCGCCCCCGCTCCCTACGGCGGCCAGCCGCAGGGTGGTTACGGCTACCCGGGTGCCCAGCAGCAGCCGTACGGCGCGCAGCCCGGCCAGCCCCAGCAGCCCTACGGTGGTCAGCCGCAGCCCGGGCAGCCGCAGGCGGGGCAGCCCCAGCCCGGTCCGGCCGCGCCGCAGTCCGGTGCCGAGTTCACGCCGTTCTGGTTCGCGGTGCCGGTGGCCCGCCCGCTGTACGGCGAGGACGGTTCGCCGACCCCGATCGCCGAGCTCGCGCCCGGCACCTGGTACCTCGCGGTCGAGCAGCGCGGTCCCGGCCTGATCGCCCAGACGCAGGACGGCCGCCGCGGCGTGCTCCAGGACACCTCGGGCATCCAGCGCGGCTGATCCGCCCGTTGGCCCGACCGACGGCCCCCCGCCCTTCCCGGGCGGGGGGCCGTCGGCGTATTCTGACGCACCGTCAGAAGTTGTGGGACAAGGCTCCGGAGGGTGTCTGGCATGCGACTCGGACTTGCTCTCGGCTACTGGGGCCGCGGCCCCGACCCCGGCCATCTCGAACTCGCCCGCGAGGCCGAGCGCCTGGGCTACGACTCGGTGTGGACGTCCGAGGCCTGGGGCTCCGACGCCTTCACCCCGCTCACGTGGATCGCCGCGCACACCTCGCGCATCCGGCTCGGCACGGCGGTGGCGCAGATGGCCGCCCGCACCCCCACCGCGACCGCGATGCACGCGCTCACCCTGGACCACCTGTCCGGCGGACGGATGATGCTCGGCCTCGGTCTGTCGGGACCGCAGGTGGTCGAGGGGTGGTACGGCCGGCCGTTCCCGAGCAGCCCCCTCACCGCGACCCGCGAGTACATCGACGTCATCCGCCAAGTCCTGCGGCGCGAGGCGCCCGTTGAACTCGACGGGCGCTTCCACACGCACCCCTACCGCGGCGACGGTGCCACCGGTCTCGGCAAACCGCTGAAGCCCATCACGCATCCGCTGCGCGCCTCGCTGCCCCTGCTGCTCGGGGCCGAGGGGCCGAAGAACATCGCGCAGACCACCCGCATCGCCGACGGCTGGCTGCCGCTGTACTGGTCCCCGCTGCGGACCGATGTGTACAAGGCCTCGCTCACGGACCTGCCCGACGGCTTCGTCATCGCGCCGATGGCCCGCGCGCAGGTCTGCGACGACCTCGCCGAGGGCCTGCTGCCGGTCAAGATGATGCTCGGCTTCTACATCGGCGGCATGGGCCACGCGGCCCGCAACTTCCACGCCGATCTGATGGCGCGCATGGGCTACGAGGCCCAGGCCCGTGAGGTCCAGCGGCTGTTCGCGGAGGGCCGGCGCGAGGAGGCGGTGCACGCGGTGCCGGACGCCTTCGCCGACGAGATCTCGCTCGTGGGGCCGCGCGCACGGATCGCGGAACGCCTGGAGGCGTGGCGGTCCGGACCGGTCACCGACCTGCTCGTGACCGCGCCGGATCCGCACACCCTGCGCGTTCTCGCCGAACTCGCCCTGTAGCAACGGCTACTGCCGCCCTGCGGGACCTGCTGCGCCACGTGTTCGAGAAACAGTGGGTTTCACACGGGCACAAGCGGCAATCCGAGGGCTATGAGTCCTCGTCATCGCACTGGAAGCAACCAGGCCGGGACGGTCATAGCGATCGTCGCGGATGTCATGGCCTTCATCCTGGGCCTGTGGATCCTGATGTACCTGCTGGACGCCAACCGCGCCAACGACCTGGTCAACTTCGTCCAGGACGTGGCCCACTGGCTCGCCGGCTGGTCCTACGACCTGTTCACCTTCGACGAGGCGTGGGCACGCGTCGTCGCCGGATACGGCCTCGCAGCCGTGGTCTACCTCTTCGTCGGCCATGCCGTGGCCGGCAGGCTGCGCCGCCACTAGTACACCAGCACACCGTCCACTGGTACCACCAGCACACCGTACGGACAGGGGCCGGCAACAGGCCCTATGCCGTGCAGCAGTCGGGAGCCAACCCCCGCGGCAGGCGCTCGCCTCCGAAGACCGCGGTGGTCGCCTCGTCCCCCCCGAGCGCGGCCACCGCGAGGAGCAGGGAGCCCGCCGTCCAGGTGGTGAGTTCCTCCGGCCACACGGCCGGGCTGCCCTCGAAGACGTACCCCGTCCAGTACATACCGCCCTCGGCCCGCAGATGACCGACGGCCTGAAGGATCTCCAGCGCACGGTCGGACTCGCCCATGACCCACAGGGCCAGGGCGAGTTCGCAGCTCTCGCCGCCGGTCACCCACGGGTTCGGCAGCACACAGCGCACACCGAGCCCCGGCACGACGAAGTCGTCCCAGTGCTTCTCGATGCGCTCCGACGCCTCCACTCCGGTCAACGCGCCACCGAGCACCGGGTAGTACCAGTCCATCGAGTAGCGGCTCTTGTCGAGGAAGCGCTCGGGGTGACAGCGGATGGCGTGCGCCAGAGCGCCCGCCGCCAGCTCCCAGTCGGGCTGCGGCTCCTCGCGCTCCTCGGCGATCGCCAGGGCG
Organism: Streptomyces sp. AM8-1-1; assembly: GCF_032229325.1. Taxonomy (NCBI): domain Bacteria; kingdom Bacillati; phylum Actinomycetota; class Actinomycetes; order Kitasatosporales; family Streptomycetaceae; genus Streptomyces; species Streptomyces sp. AM8-1-1. The sequence continues at coordinate 5,842,515 of NZ_CP135086.1, read as the reverse complement.
CAGCGCAGTGCGTGGTGCACGGACGAACTGCCGGTCAGCAGTGCGTCGGTGACCGCCGCGCCGCCCTCCTCGGCGGCCTCGCGCTTCCAGCCGATCTGCCCGCCGGGCTGCTGGAGCCGCAGGACGAACTCGATCGCCGCCTGGACGCACGGCCACATCCGGTCGAGGAACGCCTCGTCGCCGGTGGCCAGGAAGTGGTGCCAGACGCCGACGGCGACATAGGCGACGAAGTTGGTCTCCCGGCCGCGGTCGGTCGCCAGGGTGGCGTCCCCGTCGTGGTACGCCGCGTACCAGGAGCCGTCCTCGTTCTGGTGCCGCAGCAGCCAGTCGTAGGCGAGGGAGGCGGCCTCGTGCTCGCCCGCCGCGTCCAGCGCCATGGCGGCCTCGGTGTGGTCCCACGGGTCCAGGTGGTGCCCGCGGAACCAGGGGATCGCCCCGTCCTCGCGCTGCACGGCGACGATCCCGGCAACGGTCTCGGCGGCCTGTTCGGCGGTGAGCACCCCGGGCAGGACCAGGTGTTCGGTACGGCCGTGGCTGCGCCTGGGCACAGTCACGCCCCGACCTCCGGGTGGTGCGGCTTGGTCGCGTAGGCCACGAAACTCTTGCCGATCAGCGGGTTCAGCGCCTGTTCGGCGAGCCGGGTGGCCAGCGGCTTCTTCATGATGTCCCAGACGAGCAGCTGGTGGTACGCCTTGACCGGCAGGGCCTTGTCGTTGTCGACGCCGAACGCGCACTTGAGCCACCAGTAGGGGCTGTGCAGGGCGTGGGCGTGGTGGGTGCCGTACGGCTCCAGACCGGCCTCTTTGATCCTGTCGAGCAGTTCGTCGGCCCGGTAGATGCGGATGTGCCCGCCCTCGACCTCGTGGTAGGCGTCGCTGAGGGCCCAGCAGATCTTCTCGGGGCCGTAACGCGGCACCGTGATCGCGATGCGTCCGCCGGGCTTGAGCACCCGCACCATCTCCGCGAGCACGCCCTTGTCGTCGGGGATGTGCTCCATCACCTCGGAGATGATCACGACGTCGAACGACTCGTCGGGGAAGGGGAGGTTGAGCGCGTCGCCCTCCATGGCGGTGGCCGTCGCGCCCTGAGGGGCCTCACCGGCCTCCTTCATGGCGGCGAACCACTTGGCGACCTCGCGGATCTCCTCGCCGTTCTGGTCGAGCGCCACGACCTGCGCGCCACGCCGGTAGCACTCGAACGCATGCCGGCCGGCACCGCATCCGAGGTCCAGGACCCGGTCGCCCGCGGCGAGCGGGAAGCGGGAGAAGTCGACGGTCAGCATGAGTGGTTGCTCCCCACCACTGGGGCCGCGGGGCGGCCTGGTTCCTTGGCCGTGGAACGGCCCATGGCGATGGCCTCGCGGTAGCGCTCGGCCGTGCCCTGTGCCGCTCTGGCCCAGGTGAAACGGGACAGCACCCGCTCGCGGCCGCCGGCACCGAGACGCGCTCTCAGCTCGGGGTCGCCGAGCAGTCTGCCCAGCGCCGCAGCCAGCGCGCCCGCGTCACCGGGCGGCACCGCGAGACAGCTCTCGCCGTCGGGGCCCGCGACCTCGGGGATCGCGCCGCCCGTGGTGGCGACCAGCGGTGTTCCGGTGGCCATCGCCTCGGCCGCGGGCAGTGAGAAGCCCTCGTACAGCGACGGCACACAGGCGACCTGCGCGCTGCGCACGAGGTCGACGAGTTCGGCGTCCGTGATGCCCTTGACGAACTCCACGGCGTCCTGGAGTCCGTACCGCTCGATCAGCTGGGCGACCGGCCCGTCCTCGGCGCGCTTGCCGACGACGACGAGATGGGCCGCGGGGTGCTCGGTGCGCAGCTTCGCCAGCGCCTCCACCAGGTGGACGAGGCCCTTGAGGGGGACGTCGGCGCTGGAGGTGGTCACGATGCGCCCGGGCACCTCGGCCACGGCGGGATTCGGCGAGAAAAGGTCGGTGTCGGCGCCGATGTGGACGACGTCGATGCGGTCGCGGCGCACGCCGAGGTGCTCGACGATCTCCTGCTGCGAGGTGCCGGAGACGGTGAGGACGGACGGCAGCCGGCGCGCGACGCGCTTCTGCATGCGGGTGAAGCCGTACCAGCGGCGTACGGAGAGGCGGCGCCGGCGGCCGTCCGCGGCGTCCAGCTCCAGCTGCCGGTCCACCGTGATCGGGTGGTGGATGGTGGTGACGAGCGGTGCGCCGAGGTCGCCCAGCAGCCCGTAGCCGAGCGTCTGGTTGTCGTGGACGACGTCGAACTCGCCCCGGCGCGCGAGCAGATGCCGGCGGGCGCGCAGCGAGAAGGTGAGCGGTTCGGGGAAGCCGCCGGTCCACATGGTGGAGACCTCGACGGCGTCGATCCAGTCGCGGTACTCGCCGCGGCGGGGCGTACGGAACGGGTCCGGGCTGCGGTACAGGTCGAGACTCGGGAGCTCGGTGAGCGGCACGCCCTCGTCGAGCACGGGGTAGGGCTGGGCGCCGATCACCTCGACGCTGTGCCCGAGTCGGGCGAGCTCGCGCGAGAGGTGGCGCACATAGACGCCCTGGCCGCCGCAGAAGGGGTTGCCCTTGTAGGTGAGGAGCGCGATGCGCAGCGGTGTGTCACCGCCGCCGGACGGCCCTCGGCGAGGGCCGGCCTCGATGGCCTCAGCGGTCACTCACGGCCCCCTTCTCATGCGTTTTCGCCGGAGCGTAACCGGTCGCGCTAATCTAGAACAAGTTTCAGACTTGATCGTTCGAGGAGCTTCGAATCTACCGGCTGGTAGCACCGCCGTAAGAGCCGGATCAGGTGATTCGCGCCACGACGGGACCGCTGCCATGCTGTGCGATCCGAAGTCGCGCGTGGAACGGGACCTATGACAGCCGAAGCCAAGCCGGCGGGGCCGGCGTCGCCGCCCCTGACGGAGCGCCAGGAGGCGCGCCGCCGTCGCATCCTGCACGCCAGCGCCCAGCTCGCCAGCCGGGGCGGCTTCGACGCGGTGCAGATGCGCGAGGTCGCCGAGGCCGCGGGGGTGGCCCTCGGCACGCTGTACCGCTACTTCCCCTCCAAGATCCATCTGCTGGTCGCCACCATGCAGGACCAGCTCCAGCACATGCACACGACACTGCGCAAGCGCCCGCCGGCCGGGGAGAACGCCGCCGACCGGGTCGCGGAGACCCTGATGCGGGCCTTCCGCGCCCTCCAGCGCGAGCCGCACCTCGCGGACGCGATGGTGCGGGCGCTGACCTTCGCGGACCGCAGCGTGAGCCCCGAGGTCGACACGGTCTCGCGCCAGACGACGGCGATCATCCTGGACGCGATGGGCCTGGAGAACCCGACCCCGGAACAGCTCTCGGCGGTCCGGGTGATCGAGCACACCTGGCACTCGGCACTGATCACCTGGCTCTCGGGCCGGGCCTCGATCGCCCAGGTCAAGATCGACATCGAGACGGTGTGCAGACTGATCGACCTGACGGACCCGCGGCGCGGTCACTGATCACGCAGGGCGGCCGGCCGTGGGGGCGCCGCCGACCTGAGTGCACAGGCCGGGGCTGCGCACCCCTCACCTGTCGGGGCGGTCGATCCGGGAGAGAACCCCGGTAACGCTGTAGCCGAACGGTTCCCGCGCGGTGTGCGGCAGCGGCACCTCTGCCAGTTTGCCGTCATGGATCATCCACAATCCGAAGCAGTCGTCGTCCTCGTCGCGCACCAGGACCTGGACCGAATGGGGGTTGGGCCACGGAAGCGATTCAAGGTGGGCCAGGAGCCCGTGCCAGTTGAGGCGGACGAACTGGATGACCCACGTATAACAATGGTCACGCGGCATGTGCGAACCCTCGAACATGCCGTCATCGACGCGCGTGAAGCATTGATGCCACTCCCGGTTCTCGTCCGGCCGGGTCAGCGGCTCCATCACCTCCTCGGCACTCCTCGCAAGCACGATGACCTCGGCGAATCTGCTCATGCACCCAGTTTCCCAGTGGGTCGGCCCAGTGATCCCTGCGGACCCGGACAGCCGGACATGTCCGCCTCGCCGGCCCACTGCGCCCCGCGCAGACTCCGCCCGCCCGCCGGGCCGGCTACTCCTCCGGTGGGAAGACCGGCTCCCCGCTGTCCAGGAGCGTGATCGCGATCGCCTCGACCGGGCAGCACTCCGCTGCCGCCAGGATCCGCTCGTTCGCGTCGGTGTCCGTGTCGCGGGCGTGCGACTGGCGCGCCGAGTCGAGGCGGAAGCCCTCCGGGGCGTTGCCCACGCACAGGCCCGAGCCGATGCAGACGCCCCGGTCGACCTCGACGTGCCAGCGGTCCCCCATCAGACGCCCCCGTGCCCGGCCGGCAGGTGGATCATCTTGTGCTCCAGGTACTCGCTGAGCCCCTCGGGGCCGAACTCCCGGCCCACGCCCGAGTCCTTGTAGCCGCCGAACGGGCCGAGCATGTCGAGGCTGAAGGTGTTGACGTTGTACGTGCCCGTCCTGACCCGGCGGGCGAAGTCGATGCCCCGTGCGACGTCGGAGGTCCACACGCTGCCGCTCAGCCCGTAGTCGGAGTCGTTGGCGATCTTCGCCGCCTCCGTCTCGTCGCCGTAGGGCAGCAGGCAGATGACCGGGCCGAAGATCTCCTCGCGGGCGATCCGCATGGAGTTGTCGACGCCGCCGAACAGCGTCGGCTCCACGTACCAGCCCCTCTCCTGCGCCGCCGGGCGGCCGCCGCCGGTGAGGATCTTGGCGCCTTCCTCCTGCCCGATCCGGATGTAGTCGAGGGAGCGCTGCTGCTGGCGCCTCGCCACGAGCGGGCCGACCTGGGTGGCCGGGTCGAGCGGGTCGCCGACCACCAGGGCGGCGGCCGCTGCCGTGAGCGCCTCGGCGATCTCGTCGTAGCGGCTGCGCGGCGCGAGGATGCGGGTCTGGGCCACACAGGCCTGGCCGTTGTTCATCCAGGCGGCGGGCACGATCCCGGCGATCGTGGTGTCGAGGTCGGCGTCGGGGAGGATCACGGCCGCCGACTTGCCGCCGAGTTCCAGGGTCACGCGGGTGAGGTGACGTGCCGCGACCTCCATGACGCGCTTGCCGGCCGCGACGGAACCGGTGAAGGAGACCTTGTCGATGCCGGGGTGCCCGACCAGGTACTCACTGACCTCGCGGTCGGCGGGCAGGATCGACAGCACGCCCTCCGGCAGGCCGGCCTCCTGGGCCATCTCCGCGAGGATGTAGGAGTCGAGCGGCGACTCGGGAGACGGCTTGAGCACGACGGTGCATCCGGCGAGCAGCGCCGGGCCCAGCTTGGCGGCGGCGGTGAACTGCGGGACGTTCCACGGCACGACGGCCGCCACCACGCCGACGGGCTCGCGTGTCACGAGGATCGGCCCGAGCGCTCCGGCCCGCGTCTCCTCGTAGACGAAGTCCCGTGCGACGGCGATCGCCGAGTCCCAGACCATCATGGCGCCGAGCGCCTGGGCGAGGACGCTCCAGGAGTAGGGGGAGCCGTTCTGCGAGCTGATGGAACGGGCGATCTCCTCGTGCCGTACGGCGATCGCGTCCTTGATCCGGCTCACGACGGCGATCCGCTCCTCCAGCGTCGCCCGCGGCCAGGGGCCCTCGTCGAAGGCCTTGCGCGCGACGGCCACGGCGCGGTCGACGTCGGCGCGCGAGGCGTGCGGGACGCGGCCGATGACCTGCTCGGTGTGGGGTGAGACGACCTCGATGGTCCCGCCGCCGGCGGGGTCGGCCAACTCGCCGCCGATGAACAGTTTTCCGTGTTCCACGAGCTCGGTCATGGCTGCTGCCTCCTGCACCCGGGCTGTTTCTGACACTGTTTCAGAACTGATATCAGTTCTAGTTATGGGGAGCAATGGCGGCGACGAAGAAGCCCGCCAGCGGCAGCACACCCCCGATCCAGGGGAAGGCGCGCCCTCAACCCCACGGGAAACCGGTCGACTTGGGCGACCATTGGAACCCGTTCTAGTTATAGTGGGAGGGCGTGGCCCTGCCGCCGGACAGAGACGAGGCCCCCATGCCCCAGGTGATCGACCACCGCGGCGGCGTCTGGTCCATCGAGGTGCCCATCCCGGACAACCCTCTCGGGCACACTCTCGTCCATCTCCTCGACACCGGCCGCGGGCCCGTCCTTGTCGACACCGGATGGGACGACCCCTCCTCCTGGGACGCCCTCGATGCCGGACTGGACTCGCTCGGGGTGCGGATCGCCGACATCCACGGGGTGGTCGTCACCCACCACCACCCCGACCACCACGGCCTCTCCGGGCAGGTCCGCGAGGTGTCCGGGGCCTGGATCGCGATGCACGCGGCGGACGCCGACGTCGTACGCCGGACCCGGGAGGCCGAGCCCGCGAGGTGGCTCGACTATCTCGCCGACAAGCTCTGCCGGGCCGGGGCGCCGGACGAGCATGTCGCGCCCCTGCGGGCCGCCCGGGAGCAGGGGCGGATGCGGACGCTGCCGGGACTGCGGGCCGCACTGCCCGACCGGGAGATCGTGCCGGGCGAGCTGCTGGACCTGAAGGACCGGCAGCTGCGGGCGATCTGGACACCCGGCCATACACCCGGCCATGTCTGCCTGCATCTGGAGGAGGACCACCCGGCCGGGCTGCCGGGCCACGGGCGGCTGTTCTCCGGGGACCATCTGCTTCCCGGGATCACCCCGCACATCGGGCTCTACGAGGACCCCGACGACGCCACGGTCACCGACCCGCTGGGCGACTACCTCGACTCCCTGGAGCGCATCGGCCGGCTCGCGCCCGCCGAGGTGCTGCCCGCGCACCAGCACGCGTTCGCCGATGCCCCCGGCCGCGTACGGGAGTTGCTCGGCCATCACGAGGAGCGCCTCACCGGGCTGCTCGACCTGCTGGCCGAACCGCTCACGCCGTGGCAGACCGCCGAGCGGATGGAGTGGAACCGGCCGTGGGAGGAGATCCCCTACGGCTCGCGGAACATCGCCGTCTCGGAGGCCGAGGCGCATCTGCGCCGACTGGTCAAGCTCGGGCGCGCGGAGGTGCTGTCCGGGACGCCCACGACGTACGTCGCTCTCTGACCGGCCGCCCGCCCCCGCCCCCGGTGGACCGCCGGACCACCCCGCCGCCCCTTCCCGCGGACCGGCCGCCCGTTCCGGAGAGACCCGCCGCCGCTCCCCCGGGCGGGCCCCCACCGCCGTGGGCGGGATCCGCCCGGAGGGGACCTGGTGACCGGCCGGTACAGTGAGCGAGTCGTCATCACACCCGTACGGGGGGAAGCCGGTGCAAATCCGGCGCTGACCCGCAACCGTGAACCGCCGTCGCCGGCGGTGAGCCGGACTGCCCCGTACGCGGCCGTGACCGGCTCGTGCCCCGGCAACCGCCGGTGGCCGGCACCGTCGAGGAATACGGAGCCGGAGCCCTGGTGCCCACGTGTGCCCGTGCCCGGCTCTCCCGCAGGAGAGGCCCGCCCGCCATGACCCCCGTTCGCCGCACCACCGCAGCGGTCGCCGCATCCGCCGTTCTCGGCATGGCCGTCGTCGCGGCCGCCGCACCGGCAGCCTTCGCGACTCCCGCCCCCAAGCCGTCGCCGTCCACCGTGCTGCCCTCCGGTCTCTACGGCACGACCGACCCGGCCTACGACGGCGTCTGGCGCCAGTCGCTGGCCCTGCTCGCGCAGGACACCGTGAAGGTGAAGCCCGCCACCAAGGCGGTCGACTGGCTGACCGGCCAGCAGTGCGCGAGCGGCGCCTTCCCCTCGTACCGCGCGGACGCCACCAAGCCGTGCGACGCCAAACTCCCGCTGGACTCCAACGCCACCGCGGCCGCCGTCCAGGCCCTCGCCGCCCTCGGCGGCCAGGACGCCACGGTGAAGAAGTCCGTCGCGTGGCTGAAGTCGGTGCAGAACGCGGACGGCGGCTGGGGCTACAACCCCGGCGGCGCGAGTGACGCCAACTCCACCTCCGTCGTGATCGGCGCGCTCGCGTCGGTGGGCGAGAAGCCGGCCGCGGTGAAGGCGAAGAGCGGGAAGTCGCCGTACGACGCTCTGCTGACCTTCGCGAAGCCCTGCACCGGCAAGGACGCCGGCGCGTTCGTGTTCCAGGTGAAGCAGCCCGGCATAGTCGCCGACTCCACGGCGGCGGGCGTGCTGGGCGCGCTCGGCAAGGGCCTCGCGGTGGAGGGCGCGAAGCCGGTGGCTCCCGCCGCGTGCGCCGCAGGGGCCACGCCGGAGCAGGCCGCGCAGAACGGTGCCGCCTACCTCGTGAGCGCGCTGAAGAAGACCGGTCACCTCGACTCGGCGCCGATGCCCGGGGCCGAGAACCCGGCCCCGCAGCCCGACTTCGGCAACACGGCGGACGCGGTGACGGCCCTGTCCGCCGCCGGACACTCCGACCAGGCGGCCGCCACGACGACGTGGCTGGAGAAGAACTCGGCGGCCTGGGCGAAGGCGTCAGGACCGGCGGCGTACGCGCAGCTGATCCTCGCCGCCCACGCGGTCGGCGCGGACCCGCAGGAGTTCGGTGGCGCCGACCTCGTACAGCAGCTGAACGCGACCGGGCCCGCTCCGCAGGCGTCCGGCGCCGAGAAGTCTGATTCGTCGGGGTCTTCGGACGCGTCCGAGAAGGACGACAAGGACGACTCCGGCATCGGTGTGTGGTGGATCGTCGGCGCGTTCTTCGTGGCCAGCGTCGGCGTGGGCATCCTGTTCAGCGGCCGCCGCAAGAAGCAGTGATGCGGGCGCGACTGCTCGCCCTGGTCCTCGCGCTCGGCACCGCGCTGACGGTGCTGGGCGCGGGGCCCGCCCATGCGGCGGGCTACCGCTACTGGTCGTTCTGGCAGGGCGCCGGTGACGGGACCTGGGCGTACGCCACCGAGGGACCGGCAACGGCGCGCCCCGACGACGGTGCGGTCAACGGCTTCCGGTTCTCCGTGAGCGAGGACAGCTCGGACTCGGCGCGACCGCGGAAGGCGCCGGACTTCGCGGCGATCTGCGCGGGCACGGCCCCGAAGGCGGGCACGAAGCGGATCGCGCTGGTCATCGACCCCGGCACCCCGCAGGACGCGGCGAAGGGCGAGGCACCTCCCGCGCTGCGGGCCGCGTGCGCCCGGGTGGCACCCGACGCGACGACGGCGGAAGCGCTGGCGTCGGTGGCGAAGCCCCTGCGGTACAACAACCAGGCGCTGCTCTGCGGGATCTCGGGCTATCCGGTGTCGGGCTGCGGCGAGCAGATCGCGGATCCGGCCGCCTCCTCCTCACCGGCCGCCTCCGCGACCGCGGCTGCCTCCGACGGTTCGGCCGGCTCGGACGGCGGTCCGTCGCTCGGACTGGTGGCGGGCCTGGCGGCGATCGGGCTGCTGGCAGCCGCGGCGGTGTGGCAGTCCCGGCGCCGACGCGGATGAGGACGGACACCGGCGTGCGGCGCGAACCGGCGGACAGGGCGGGTGCGGAGGGACACCGTTCCCCGTGGCACCGGCTGCGCGCGCCCGAGGCGCACCGCGGCAACTCCCTGCACGCCGGTGCCTGGTGGCTGTGGGCCCTCGGGCTCGCCACCGCCGCGTCGCGGACCACGAACCCCCTGCTCCTCGGGCTGCTCGTGGGCGTGGCCGGCTATGTCGTCGCCGCCCGGCGCACGGACGCGCCCTGGGCCCGTTCCTACGGCGCGTTCGTCAAGCTCGGTCTCGTCGTCATCGTCATCCGTGTCCTCTTCTCCGTGGTGCTCGGCTCCCCCATCCCCGGCACGCACGTGCTGCTCACGCTTCCCGAAGTCCCGCTTCCCGACTGGGTCCGCGGCATCCGGATCGGCGGCCGGGTCTCGGCCGAGCAGATCGTGTTCGCGCTGTACGACGGCGCGAAGCTGGCCACCCTCCTCATCTGCGTCGGCGCCGCCAACGCCCTCGCCAATCCGGCCCGGCTGCTCAAGTCGCTGCCGGCCGCGCTGTACGAGGCGGGTGTCGCCGTCGTCGTCGCGATGACCTTCGCGCCGAACATGGTGTCCGACGTCGTCCGGCTGCGCACCGCCCGCCGGCTGCGCGGCCGCCCCACCGGCGGGATCAGGGCGATCGCGCAGATCGGGCTGCCTGTGCTGGAAGGTGCGCTGGAGCGTTCGGTCGCGGTCGCCGCGTCGATGGACGCGCGGGGGTACGGGCGCAGTGCGCAGGTCCCGCCCGCCGTCCGCCGTACGACGACCGTGCTGACGCTCGGCGGGCTCCTCGGAGTCTGCGCGGGCACGTACGGGCTGCTGGCCGCGGAAGGCGCCGCGTACGGACTGCCCGTCCTCGTCGGCGGGCTCGGTGCCGCGATGGCCGGGCTGTGGCTCGGCGGCCGGCGCTCCGTCCGCAGCCGCTACCGCCCCGACCGGTTCGGCCCGCGGTCCTGGCTGGTGGCCGGATCGGGCGTGGCCGTCGCGGCGTTGATGATCCGCGCGGGCACCTGGGACCCCCAGGCGCTGCACCCGGGCGTCGTGCCGCTGACCGCGCCCACTCTGCCGCTGTGGCCCGCGGTCGGCATCCTGATCGGACTGCTGCCGGCATTCGTCGCGCCCGTCCCTGAGGCATCCAAGGAGTCGACCCCGTGATCCGCTTCGACAACGTGTCGGTGACTTACGGCGATGCCGCGGCGCCCGCGATCAGCGGTGTCGATCTGACCGTTCCCGAAGGGGAGCTGGTGCTCCTCGTCGGTCCGTCGGGGGTCGGCAAGTCGACACTGCTGGGCGCGGTGTCCGGCCTGGTGCCCCACTTCACCGGCGGCACCCTGCGCGGTCGCGTCACCGTCGGCGGCCGTGACACCCGCACGCACAAGCCGCGCGAACTGGCGGACCTCGTCGGCACGGTGGGCCAGGACCCCCTGGCCCACTTCGTCACCGACACGGTCGAGGACGAGCTGGCGTACGGCATGGAGTCGCTCGGTCTCGCGCCCGCTGTGATGCGCCGGAGGGTCGAGGAGACGCTCGATCTGCTCGGCCTGGCGGAGCTGCGCGACCGGCCGATCGCCACGCTCTCCGGCGGGCAGCAGCAACGGGTCGCGATCGGCTCGGTGCTCACCCCGCACCCGCGCGTGCTGGTCCTCGACGAGCCGACGTCCGCGCTGGACCCGGCCGCGGCGGAAGAGGTGCTCGCGGTCCTCCAGCGGCTGGTGCACGACCTCGGCACCACGGTGCTGATGGCCGAGCACCGGCTGGAGCGGGTGGTGCAGTACGCGGACCAGGTCGTCCTGTTGCCCGGGCCCGGCACGCCTCCCGTGATCGGTGAACCGGCCGGGGTGATGGCGGCGTCGCCGGTGTACCCGCCCGTGGTGGGCCTCGGACGGCTCGCGGGCTGGGACCCGCTGCCGCTGTCCGTACGGGATGCCCGGCGCCGGGCATCCGGCCTCCGGGAGCGTCTGGCGGGCCTCTCCCCCACCAGGACCGGACCGGAAGAGGGCGATCGGGGTCCCGAGGTGCCCGGCCCGGACCGGGCTTCCGGTACGGGCCGGGCTTCCGGGCGCCGGAAGCTCATGCCTCTCCGGGGCGCGGCCGCGGGCCGGGAGACGGGCCCGGCGCAGGCAGGACCGACGGACCACCTCGCCGTCACCACCCGGCTCGGCGTGCGCCGCGGCCGCGTGGAGGCGCTGCGCGGAGTCGGCATCACGGTCGGCGCCGGCGAGACCGTGGCGCTGATGGGGCGCAACGGCGCCGGGAAGTCGACCCTCCTCTCCGCCCTCGTCGGCATGGTCGAACCCGCCTCGGGCAGCGTCCTGGTGGGCGGTCTCACCCCGCACCGGACCAGCCCCCGCGAGCTCATCCGGCAGGTCGGGCTCGTGCCGCAGGAGCCGCGCGACCTGCTGTACGCGGACACCGTCGCCGCCGAGTGCGCGGCCGCCGACGCCGACGCGGGTGCCGAGCCGGGCTCCTGCCGGGCGCTGGTCGGCGCGCTGCTGCCCGGCGTGCAGGACGCCACACATCCGCGCGATCTCTCCGAGGGACAGCGGCTCGCGCTCGCGCTGGCCGTCGTGCTCACCGGGCGTCCGCCGCTGCTGCTCCTCGACGAGCCGACCCGCGGGCTGGACTACGCGGCGAAGGCCCGGCTCGTCGGTGTGCTCCAGGCTCTCGCGCGCGAGGGGCACGGCATCGTGCTGGCCACGCACGACGTGGAGCTGGCGGCGGAACTGGCGCACCGGGTGGTGATCCTGGCCGACGGCGAGATCGTCGCCGACGGGCCGACGGCCGACGTCGTCGTCTCGTCGCCCGCCTTCGCGCCGCAGGTCGCCAAGATCCTGGCCCCCCAGCCCTGGCTGACCGTCTCCGAGGTCCGGGAAGCGCTGCGATGACGACAGCACGTCCGGTGCGCCTCGGCCCCCGTTCCGTCCTCGCGCTCGCGCTGGTGAGTGCGGTCGGCGTGGTCGCCTTCGGCTGGCCGCTGCTCGCCGACCCCGGGTCCGGTCTCGCCCACTCCGCGGACGCGCCCTGGCTGTTCGCCGCGCTGCTTCCGCTGCTCGTGGCCGTCGTCGTCGCGACGATCGCGGACAGCGGCATGGACGCCAAGGCGGTGGCCATGCTCGGCGTCCTCGCCGCGGTCGGGGCGGCGCTGCGTCCGCTCGGCGCCGGGACCGCGGGCCTGGAGCCCATGTTCTTCCTGATGGTCCTCAGCGGCAGGGTGCTGGGGCCGGGCTTCGGCTTCGTCCTGGGCTCGGTCACGATGTTCGCGTCCGCGCTGCTCACCGGCGGTGTCGGGCCCTGGATGCCGTTCCAGATGCTGTCGATGGGCTGGTTCACGATGGGCGCGGGGCTGCTGCCGGGAGCCGGGAGGCTGCGCGGCCGTGCCGAGGTGCTGATGCTCGGCGCGTACGGCGCGGTCGCGGCGTTCGTCTACGGCACGATCATGAACCTCCAGGGCTGGACGTACATCGGCGGGTTGTCGTCGGGGATCTCCTTCCGGCCGGGCGATCCGGTCCACGACAACCTGGTGCGCTTTCTGGCCTATTGCGCGGCGACGTCGTTCGGCTGGGACCTCGGGCGGGCGGCGCTGACGGTCGTCCTGACGCTCACGGTCGGCTCGACCGTCCTCAAGGCGCTGCGCCGTGCCACGCGCCGGGCGGCGTTCGAGGCGCCGGTCGCGTTCGAGGGTGCGGCCGGGGGTGCGGCCGGGCCCGCGGGGCCGGTTGCGTCCGGAGGTCCGATCGCGTCCGAGGGACCGGCAGATCCGGACCGGGGCCCGGGCTCGGGTCTCTCCCCGGACCCGGGTCGGGGCCCGGGAGGGACCCCGACCGCGTGACCGTCCCGCCCGCTACAGCCGCTGGATGATCGTCGCCGTCGACAGCGCGCCACCCGCACACATCGTGATCAGCGCGAACTCCCGGTCACGCCGTTCCAGTTCGTGCAGCGCCGTGGTGATCAGCCGGGCGCCCGTGGCGCCCACCGGGTGGCCGAGTGCGATGCCTCCGCCGTTGACGTTGACCTTGTCCAGGTCCTGCTCGAAGACCTGCGCCCAGCTCAGCACCACCGACGCGAACGCCTCGTTGACCTCCACCAGGTCGATGTCCCGCAGCGACATCCCCGCCTTGCCCAGGACCGCGCGGGTCGCGTCGATCGGGCCGTCGAGGTGGAAGTGGGGGTCGGCGCCGACGAGCGCCTGCGCCACGATCCGGGCGCGCGGCTTCAGCTTGAGCGCCCTCGCCATCCGCTTCGACGCCCACATGATGGCCGCCGAGCCGTCCGATATCTGCGAGGAGTTGCCCGCGGTGTGCACAGCCGTCGGCATGACCGGCTTCAGCCGGGCCAGCGCCTCCATGCTGGTGTCGCGCAGTCCTTCGTCACGGTCGACGAGCCGCCACATGCCCTGCCCCGCGGCCTGCTCCTCCTCGGTCGTCGGCACCTGGACGGCGAACGTCTCGCGCTTGAAGCGCTCCTCGGCCCAGGCCTCCTGGGCGCGCTCCTGCGACAGCAGCCCGAGCGAGTCGACGCGTTCGCGGGACAGCCCGCGGTGGCGGGCGATGCGCTCGGCGGCCTCGAACTGGTTGGGCAGATCGACGTTCGACTCGTCGGGGAAGGGCTTGCCCGGGCCGTGCTTGGAGCCGCTGCCCAGCGGCACACGCGACATCGCCTCGACACCGCAGCTGATGCCGACGTCGATGACGCCCGCCGCGATCATATTGGCGACCATGTGGCTGGCCTGCTGCGAGGATCCGCACTGGCAGTCCACGGTCGTCGCCGCCGTCTCGTAGGGCAGCCCCATGGTCAGCCACGCGGTGCGCGCGGGGTTCATGGACTGTTCGCCGGCATGGGTGACCGTGCCGCCGACGATCTGCTCGACGCAGTCGGCCTGGATGCCGGTACGGCCGAGCAGTTCACGGTAGGTCTCGCCCAGGAGATAGGCGGGATGCAGATTGGCGAGCGCGCCTCCGCGCTTGCCGATGGGGGTGCGTACGGCTTCGACGATGACGGGTTCCGCGGCCATGAGCTCGTCCTCTCCTCCACATGTGCGGGGCGTCCCGGCGCCGTCGCACGAGAACTAGTACGCGTTCTAGTTCTCTGAGAAGTCTTATGAGTGCTACCCCCGGTACGCAAGGGCCTTGCACGCCCCCGCTGCGGACTTGGCGCGCAACAGTTCCCGCCGTGGCCCTTGCCACTTGTAGAACTCGTTACTAGCTTTCGGTCAATTCTGATGGGTCGTCAGAGATCTGGTGCCCTCGGGCACCGCCGCCGGACCCCGCCGGACCCCGCCGCGAGACCCTGGAGTTGACGTTGAAGCTGCCGAAGGACTGCCCCCATCTGCCCGCAGGGTTCGACTTCACCGACCCCGACCTGCTCCAAGCCCGCGTCCCGCACCCCGAGTTCGCCCAGATGCGGCAGACCGCACCGGTCTGGTGGTGCGCGCAGCCGGCCGGCATCTCCGGTTTCCAGGACGAGGGGTACTGGGCGGTCACCCGGCACGCCGACGTGAAGCATGTCTCGACCCACCCGGAACTGTTCTCGTCCAACACCAACACCGCGGTCATCCGCTTCAACGAATCGATCAGCCGGGACCAGATCGAGGTCCAGAAGCTGATCATGCTCAACATGGACCCGCCGGAACACACCCGGGTGCGTCAGATCGTCCAGCGCGGTTTCACTCCCCGCGCCGTGCGGTCCCTCCAGGACGCTCTGCGCTCACGGGCCCGCGGCATCGTGGAGAGCGCGCGGGCGGGCGCGAAGAGCGACGGCAGCTTCGACTTCGTCACCGAGATCGCGGTGGAACTCCCGCTCCAGGCGATCGCCGAACTCATCGGCGTACCGCAGGAGGACCGGGCCAAGATCTTCGACTGGTCCAACAAGATGGCGGCGTACGACGATCCGGAGTACGCCATCACCGAGGAGATCGGCGCCGAGGCGGCGATGGAGATCGTCTCGTACTCGATGAACCTCGCCGCGGCCCGCAAGGAGTGCCCGGCCAAGGACATCGTCAGCACACTGGTCGCCGCGGAGGACGAGGGCAACCTCTCCAACGACGAGTTCGGCTTCTTCGTGATCCTGCTGGCGGTGGCCGGAAACGAGACCACACGCAATGCCATCAGCCACGGCATGCACGCCTTCCTCACCCATCCCGACCAGTGGGAGCTCTACAAGCGCGAGCGCCCCGAGACGGCGGCCGAGGAGATCGTGCGGTGGGCGACCCCCGTCGTCTCCTTCCAGCGCACCGCGACCCAGGACCTCACGCTCGGCGGGCAGCGGATCAGAAAGGGCGACCGGGTCGGGATCTTCTACTCGTCCGCCAACAACGACCCCGAGGTCTTCGACGCCCCCGAGCGGTTCGACATCACCCGCGACCCCAACCCGCACCTCGGCTTCGGCGGCGGAGGCCCGCACTTCTGCCTCGGCAAGTCGCTCGCGGTGATGGAGATCAACCTGATCTTCAACGCGATAGCGGACGTGCTGCCGGACCTGCGTCTGGCGGGCGATCCCCGGAGGCTGCGCTCGGCCTGGCTGAACGGGATCAAGGAACTCCAGGTCGTCCACGGCTGACCGGCGCCCGGGGCCGTGCACCGGCGCCCGGCATCCGCCCACCGAACGCGGGAGGCGGGGGCCCCTCACCCACGCCCCGCCCCTGCCTCCCGTCGCCCCGGGCCCGCACATCACTCCCGGCTGCGCGTCACGTCGGCCGTGCACATCACGCCCGGCCGCGCCTCACTTCGGTGCGGCCGGGACCGCGGACTCCTCGGTGTTCTCCGCCGGTTCCTCCGCGCGTTCCTTGCGGAGCCGTGGCCCCGCTTCCGCGGGTCCCGCCGTCGCCGTCGACGGCAGCAGCTTCCGGCGTCCGGAGAGCAGGTACGTCAGGCCGAAGCCCGCGCCGACGACCGCCGCACCACCCACCGCGTCCAGGATCCAGTGGTTCGCCGTGGCCACGATCGCGCCGGCCGTGAACAGCGGGTGCAGCAGGCCCAGCAGCTTCATCCACAGCTTCGGCGCGAGCAGGACGACCACCAGACCGCACCAGAGCGACCAGCCGAAGTGCAGCGACGGCATCGCCGCGTACTGGTTGGTGACCGCGGTCATCGCCCCGTAGTCGGGGTTGGCGAGGTCCTGCGGACCGTGCACCGTGTCGATGAAGCCCATGCCCGGCATCAGCCGCGGCGGGGCCAGCGGGTAGAGCCAGAAGCCCAGCAGGGCAAGAACCGTGGCGAAGGCGAGCGAGGAGCGCGCCCAGCGGTAGTCGACCGGGCGGCGGACGTAGAGGATGGCGAGGATGCTGAGCGGCACGACGAAGTGGAACGACGTGTAGTAGAAGTTGAAGAAGGACTCGGCCCACTCCGCTTTCGCCACGGCCTTGTTGGCCCACAGCTCGATGTCGATGTGCAGCGCCTGCTCGATGGCGACGACCTGCCGGCCGTGCTCCTCGGCCGCGCCGACGCTGCCGGTGGCCGCGGTGCGGATGTGCGAGTAGACGGAGTAGCCGACCCGGATCACCAGCAGTTCGAGGAGCAGGTTCGGGCGGGCCGACACGCGCCGCCAGAACGGCAGCAGCGGGATCCGGCTCCAGCGTGAGGGGACCGGGGAGACGTACTCGGTGGGGACCGGGCGGCGGAAGTACGGTGAGGTGCGCGGCAGGAACGGCACCGCGACGGCGGCGGCGAGCGCCGCGACCAGCAGGGCGTTGTCGCGCACCGGGTGCAGCGCGGTCATGTTGGGCAGCAGCATCTTGCCCGGCAGGGTCATCACCAGAATGACGAGCACCGGCCAGAGCATCCGGTCGGACGCCCGCTTGCCGACCCGGCCCACCACGGCGAGCAGCACCCACAGGAGTTGGTGCTGCCAGGCGGTGGGCGAGACGGCGACGGCGACACAGCCGGTGAGGGCGACCGCGAGAAGGAGCTGACCGTCCCGGGCGTACCGCACCGCGCGGCGCAGGCCGAACCAGACGACCGCCGCGGCCAGGGCGGCGTACAGCGTGATCTCGAGCGGGCCTTCGAGGCCGAAACGCAACAGGGCCCCGTGCAAGGACTGGTTGGCGAGGCTGTCGGGGCGGGCGCCCAGGCCGGCCCCGGCCACATGGTGGACCCAGTACGTCCAGGAGTCGCCGGGCAGCGCGGCCCAGGAGAGCGCCGACAACGCGGCGAAGGTCCCCGCCGAGGTGACGGCGGCCTGTTTGCGTCCGGTGAACCACAGCAGGGGCGCGAAGAGCAGGGCGGTGGGCTGAAGGGCCGCGCCGATGCCGATCAGCACACCGGACGATCTCTCCCCGCGGGCGACGAAACAGCCGACGAGGACGAGGAGGACCGGGATGATGCTCGTCTGCCCGAGATAGAAGCTGTTGCGCACCGGCAGCGACAGCATCAACAGGCTGATGGCGATGGGCGCCGCCAGCAGACCGCTGCGGCGCGAGACGGGCCCCGGCAGCGCACGGGCGACGACCAGGCCTATCCCGACGACGAGCAGCAGGGTCCCGAAGGTCCAGGCGACGCCGAGGCTCTGCTCGGCGGAGCGGGTCAGCGGTTTGAGCACCAGCCCGGCGAACGGGGTGCCGGTGAACCGGTCGGTGTCGTAGAGGGAGCCCTTGACGTGCAGGACGCCGTTCTCACCTATCCAGGTCTCCAGGTCGATGAGCCGTTCCCCCGGTGGCAGGCGCAGTACCGCGGTCGCCTGCCGTATGGCGAGGACCGCGGCCACGAGCCACAGCACCGCCCTTGCCGCGCCCATCCTCGAGTCCGTCGTCGCACTTCCGCGCACGCTGTGCTCCGCGTTCGCCACGTCGCGCCGCGCCTCCCCTGCGTCTGTGATTCTGGTCCGTAGAGCCTTGCACTGCCCCGTGAAGGAGACGCAGGCAACCCCCTCTTTGCCTGAGTGTCACCCCGTTTTGACCGAATATCTCGCCAACCGGCCCCGGAACCACGGGCCCCGGGCCGTCGTCGGAGGAGGTATGCGGGGGAACATACAAGAACACCGGCGCGCGCACCTGCGGGTTCGGACGCACGGCACCTCAGCGGGTGTGCTGCGGCAACGCGTTGTCCTGGTGGTGCTGGCGCTGTTCGCGCTCCAGCTCGGATCGTTGATCGCTCCGGCGTACGCCTGCGGCTGCGGCGCCATGATCCCGGACCGGGGATCGCGGATGGCGGTCGACCGGGAGACGTCGGTCGTGAGCTGGGACGGGCGCGTCGAGCGGATCCAGATGCGGTTCACCGTCGACGGGGACGCCCCCGAGGCCGCGTGGATCATGCCCGTGCCCACCCGCGCCACCGTCGAACTCGGCGATCAGGCGCTGTTCGACGAGCTGGAGCGGACGATCGAGCCGGAGGAGAGGACGCGCCACTACTTCTGGCCGCGCGAGGGCGACTGGCCCCTCTCGGACGGTTCGGCAGGCGACTCGGCCGGCGCGCCGGCACCGGGCGCCGGCGCTCCCGGGGTGGGGGTCGTCGGACGCGAGAGGCTCGGCGACTTCGATGTCGCCCGGTTGACGGCGACCGACCCGCAGGCGCTGCGAAGCTGGCTGAAAACCAATGGTTTCGAGCTGCCGGACGGCCTGGAGACCGAGCTGCGCCCCTACGTACGGCAGAAGTGGGAGTACGTGGCGGTCCGGCTCGCTCCGGATGCCGAGGACGCCGTACTGCGCGGCACACTGGACCCGTTGACGCTCCGGTTCGCCAGCGACCGGCCGGTCTATCCGATGCGGCTGTCCCGGCTGGCGAAGAACCCGCAGTCGCTCGGGCTGTTCGTGCTGGCCGCGCACCGGATGGAGCCGCAGAGCGCCGTCGGCGGTGACGAGCCGGAGGTGCTGTTCGCCGGCGCCGCGGACCGCAGCCCGGCGCTGGACGCCTTCACGGGCGGCGGCGAGAGGTTCCTGACCGCGCTGGAGCAGGAGTTCCCGCGGCCGGACCGGATCGACGGCGACCACGTCCTGCGGGCCGCGGAGCAGGACACGCCCTTCCGGCGGGTGGTGTACGAGGACGAGTTGCTGACCGTCGGCGGTCTTCCCGTGTGGCTGCTGACCGTCGGCGGCGGGCTCGCGCTGGTGACGGTGATCGTGCTCGTGCGGGTGCGGGCCCATCGCCGCAGGCCGGTGCTCCCGCCGCCGCCCGTCCACGCGCCGCCGCCGCTGTCCTGAGAGCGATGTCCGGACGGGCACCGGCCTGACGGGAACAGGCACGTCGGGAGACGCTCCCGCGGGAGCGGGTCCGGACGGGAGGGACACGGCCTGGAATAGGTTGGACGTATGACTCAGGAGCAGTGGAACGCCGTCGACCGCTACATCACCGACCTTCTCGCCCCCGACGACGAGGCCCTCGCCGCGGCCCTCGCCCAGAGCGAGAGCGCCGGGCTCCCCGCCATCGCCGTCGCCGGGAACCAGGGCAAGCTGCTGCATCTGCTGACCCGGCTCCAGGGCGCGCGTACGGTGCTGGAGATCGGGACACTGGGCGGCTACAGCACGATCTGGCTGGCCAGGGCGCTGCCCGAGGGCGGCAGGCTGATCTCGCTGGAGTACAGCGCCGAGCATGCGGAGGTGGCGCGGACCAACCTGGCCCGTGCGGGCCTGGACAAGATCGCCGAGGTGCGGACGGGGGCGGCGCTGGACACGCTGCCGCTGCTGGCGAAGGAGCCGGGCGCGGGCCCGTTCGACCTGATCTTCATCGACGCGGACAAGAAGAACAATCCGCAGTACGTGGAGTGGGCCCTCACGCTGTCCCGCCCCGGCAGCGTGATCATCGTCGACAACGCCGTACGCAACGGCGCCGTGGTGGACGAGAACAGCACCGACCCCGCGATCGTCGGCACCCGCCGTATGTACGAACTGGTGGCGAACGAGCCGCGGCTGGACGCCACGGCGGTCCAGACGGTGGGCACCAAGGGCTACGACGGCTTCCTGCTGGCGCGCGTCGTCTCCTGACGGGCCCGCCGACGGCCGGCACGTGCCCCGGCCCGGGGACGGGGGAGGCCCCGGGCCGGGAGTCGGTGGGTCAGCGCGGGGCGCTGCCGCCGCTCGCGGCGTCCGTGCGCGCCTGGTCCTCGATGCGCCGCTTGGCGTCCTTCCAGGTAATCGGCAGCTCCGCCACCGGGACTTCCCAGAAGGTGAACGTGGACTCGCTCATGACGGAGCGCAGTCCGGTCATGATGCTCTTGTGGGGCTCGGTCCGCGCGTAGGTGTAGAGGGCTTCCTTGTCCTCCCACGCGGAGAGGGTGAAGAAGACCCCCTTCAGGAGCTGGGCCTCCAGGGAGGCTCCGAGGGCTCCCGGCGCCTTGCGCACCTGCCCCCAGGCGGAGAGCGACTTCAGGAAGAAGCGCGGAACGTCCTTGGCAGACCTCACATCGAGACGGGAGGCCATGACGAAGGCGGTGGTGTCGGGCCGGGCCGGGTTCGGCGTCGCCCAGGGAAGAGTCGGCACGGTATCCTCGCATCCACAGTTGGTGAGTGGCAGTATCTATATTAGACAGTAGTGCTGCCCAATTGCCAGTGGGAAGCGGGATCAGGGTGAGAATTTCCGAGTTGAGCCGCCGCAGCGGGGTGTCCACCGCGACCATCAAGTACTACCTGCGCGAAGGGCTGCTGCCGCCCGGCCGCGCCACAGCCGCGACCCAGGCGGAGTACGGCGAGTCGCATGTGCGCCGCCTCCGGCTGATCCGGGCCCTCATCGGCGTCCGCGGTCTGACGGTCAGCGCCGCCAAGGACGTCCTCGACACCATCTCCGAGGGCAACGCCGACACCCATGAGCTGCTGGGTCTCGTCTTCGGCGTGTGGCCGGCCGGCGGCGCCAAGGACGAGGGCGGCGAGGAAGAGGACCACTCCGGTGTGACGGCGCTCGTCTCCGAGATGGGCTGGAAGGTCAGCGAGCACAATCCCGCCCGCCAGGTCATCACCCAGACTCTCCACACCCTGCGCTCCCTCGGCATGGACTACGACTGGCACGATCTCGTCCCGTACGCCGAACTCGCCGAGAAGACGGCCGTGCTCGATCTCGACCAGCTCCAGGGACCGGACGATCCGCTCGAGAAGGCCGAGCGGGCCGTGCTGCTGACCTTCCTGCTGGAACCCGCGCTGCTGGCCCTGCGCCGGCTCGCCCAGGAGGCCGAGTCGACGATCCGGCACCGCGGCTGACCCGAACGGTCCCCCGCGTTATCGGAATCGACCGGACCCACGTGTGCCGTCCATGCCATCACGGTGTGCGCGGCGGACACATGAGTGTTCGGTACTCACCCCGGTGGTGAACTCCCGCGCCGCACACGGCGCGGAACACCGGGGTGACAGCGGGGAAGTGAGTAGCCGCAACTCAGGCTTGCCCGGTCGTACGAATGGTCTCCTCGTGTGCTGAATGCAGCACGGTGAATACCGTGCACCGCGCACGGGGAGGCAAGAGCATGCAGTTCAGAATTCTGGGCGCGCCCGAGTTGTACGACGAGAAACGTCACCGGCGCATTCCGCTGACGAGTCCCAAGCAGCGCATGCTGCTGGGCGCACTGCTCGCCCGCGCGAATTCCGCGGTCCCGCGGGAACGGCTGGTACGCGAACTCTGGGGCGCGCTGCCGCCGAAGAAGGCCCGCAACACGCTCAACGCCCATGTGTCGGGACTGCGCAAGGCACTCGCGGAAGCGGAACCGGAACGGGCCACGACACCGCGACTGGTGGCCCATGCCTCCGGGTACCTGCTCCAGGCCCGCCGCACGGAGATGGACAGCGGTCAGTTCTGCCTCGCGGTGGATCAGGCCCAGCGGATGTACCGGATCGACCCGCAGAGCGCGTACGCGACCCTGCGCGGCGCCCTCGGTCTCTGGCGCGGAACCGCCCTGGAGGGCGGTCCGCACGGCCCGGTCTGTGCCGCGCTGGTCGCCCGCCTGGAGGAGGAACGCCAGCAGGCGCTGGAGATCCTCTTCGACTCCGCGCTGCGCACGGGCCGGCACCGGCGCATCATTCCGGAGCTGGAGGAGGTCACCGCCGCCCATCCGCTGCGCGAGCGTTTCCACGACCAGCTGATGCTGGCGCTGTGCCGCTCCGGCCGCGGCGGCGAGGCGATCGGCGTCTACACCCGCGCCCGGCACCGGCTCACCGCGGAACACGGCCACACGCCCCTGCTGTCCGCGCGCCTGGAGCAGATCAGCGTGCAGTCCCCCGTGCTGTACGGCGCCGAGGCGGAGACCCCCGACGCCCGCGCCCGCCTGGAAGCGGAACCTCCGCCGACCGGCGCCCGCGAGTTCACGCGCACCCGTTTCACCGTGAAACGCATCGAACAGGAGGACCCGGCGGCACGCTCGGTCATGGGTTTCCTGACCGAACTCCTCAGCGGCCAGGCGCTGCACACGGGCGGGGTCTGAGAAGACGCGAGAACGCCCCGGAGAATCCCTCTCGGATTCTCCGGGGCGTTCTCGTGCCCGCCGTCAGAGCTCGCTGATGAGCTGCGCCGCGATCTCCATTCCTGACGAGTAACCCGCCTCGTGCGAGCCGATCTGGTCCACGCCGTGGCGCTTGGCGTGGAAATAGGAACCGCACAGCTTCACCCGCGTCCCCTCGTTGACGTTGTAGATGTCCTTCTGCATCTCGCGGACATCGACGTCGATGATCGGGTGCGTGTAGGGGAATTCCGCGATGACGGTCTCCGGGTCCACCTCGCCCGGGTAGTCGAGCGTGACGAAGTAGTCCTTCTCCGCGGTGAATCCGTGCAGCTTGTTCATGTAGTAGGCGACATACGTCCTCGGCCGGCCGTCCACCTCGACCTTGCCGTAGTTCCAGGCCTCCCAGCGGTCGCGGTCGGCCGGGACCACGGACGGGTCGGTGTGCAGGATCACCGTCGAGCCGTTGTAGGCGACCTTGGAGAGCACCTCCGTCTGGCGCTCGGTCGGGTTGTCCAGCAGGGCCAGCGCCTCGTCGGCGTGCGCGCCGACCACCACGTAGTCGAAGCGCTCGCTGCCCCGGGCGGTCGTGACCACCGCACCGTCCTCGTCCTGGTGGATCGCGGTGACCGGCTCGCCGGTGCGGATCTCCGGACCGATCGCGGCGATCGCCTTGCGGACATAGGAGATCGAACCGCCGCCCACCGTCCGCCAGTCCACCTCGCGGCCGCCGAGGCCGCCCTCGTCATGGCCCATGAAGAACGCGATCGCGGTGCTGGCGGGCATCTCCCAGATCAGCTCGGCGGGGATCGACCAGACCGCCGAGCAGAGCAGGATCACGTAGGAGTGGCGGAACGCCTGGCTGTAGCCACCGCGGTCGAGGTACTCGCCGAGCGGGATGTCGGCCTTCTTGCGCACGAAGTCCTTGCGGCCCTCGGTGTGGAAGCGCCGCGCCTCCCGCCAGATGGTCAGGAACTCCTCGGAGTAGCGCTCGGACACCTCCTCCTCGCTCATGTCGAGCTCCTTGGTGCCGTACTCCAGGCCGGTGTCCAGGTCGAAGAAGTTGAAGGCGCCGCGGTGTTCGACCGCGTCGACGCCCAGCTCCTCGAAGAACTCGCAGAGGTTCGTGTAGGCGGGCCGGTTGAAGACGACGAACGCGGTGTCGATGCCGAGGGTCTTGCCGTTCTCCTCCACCTCGACGGTGTTGGCGTGACCGCCGAGGCGGTCCTCCCGCTCGAAGACGGTGATCCGGGCGCGGTTGCGCAGGTGGTAGGCGGCGGACAGACCGGCGACACCGGCTCCGACGATGGCGACACGCGGACTGGTGGGCTGCGACATGGAGATGTCCTTCAGGGTCGGTCTCATACGCATGAGATGTCGGAGAGCGAGAGGTCGGAGAGGTCGGTGCGGCGCAGGGCCCCGGGGTGCCCGTCCTCGGTGGCGACGGCCACCACGTGTCCGGGGCCGGGGTAGAGCAGGTCGAACCACCACCGGGAGTCGGTGCCCGCCGGCTGCTGCGGGTCGTGGACGGCGATACGGCCGTCGGCGCGGGGGCCGAAGGAGAACCCGCCGAGGCTCCGGGACAGCCCGGTGCCCAGGGCCTTGAGATAGGCCTCCTTCAGAACCCACAGCTCACCGGCGAGCGCGCCCCGCACGCCCGGCGGCGAGGCGGCGAGCGCGGCGCGTTCGGCCGGGGCGAGCCGGCGGCCGAGCTGTGTCACCAGCTCGGCCGGCGAGGGGGTGGGACCGACGTCGACCCCGCACCCGCGGCCCTGGGTGACGACACAGGCGATGAGCCCCTCGGTGTGCGAGAGGTTGAACCGCACGCCCTCCGGGTCCGGTTCGGCCTCGGGCCGCCCGTGCTCGCCGAGCCGGAAGCGCCACCGGTCCACCGGCCGGCCGGTGCGGGCGCTGAGCGCGTAGCGGCACAGCAGCCGCGCCCCGAGGTACCGGCGCCGTGCACCGTCGGTGAGCCGCCGGCCGAGCGCGGCCCGTTCCCCTTCCGTGAGCAGCCGGGTGCCGCCGAGGGCGGCGGCGAAGTCGTCCACCGCGCGCTCGGGCAGCAGCCACAGGAACGTCGGGTCGGGTTGCATCGACGGCACTCCCGGCCGCTCAGAGGCGGGCGGCGGAGAGATCACCGGCGCGCTTGGCGAGCTGGAACTGCCAGTGCGAGAACAGCCGGTCCTCCCGGTGGAGCCGGCGCAGCACCTCCATCACCTCGTCGACGACGGACTGGTCCGTGATCGATTCGTGCGGGTACAGATGCCGGCGCAGCCGTTCCAGCTGGAGCAGCAGGAGGGCGCCGCTCGGCAGCGGGCTCTCCAGCGCCCCGTGCGAGTGGACGAAGGTGAGCACGCACGCCGCGGTGGCGTGCAACAGGCAGTACTCCTTGGACAGTTCGAACAGCTCGGCCGACTGTCCGTACGCCCGCCCCAGGTCGGCCTTGAGCGCCGTCGCGCTGTCGGCCAGCGGGCCCGCCCGGTCGAGGAGTTCCTCGGCCACGTCGGCCGCGCGCTCCAGGCGGTCCCGCTCGGTGCCGTCGGCCTTCTCCGCCAGGGCCCGCAGCCGGCGCAGACCGTCGGGCGCGGCCAGCACGGCGTCGTCCATACCGCGGCTGAACAGCTCCTGCTTCCAGGGCTCGTACACGGGCAGTTCACGGTCCATGCCGAAGAGGGTCTCGGCGCGCACCGCCGCTGCTTTACGGATCTCGGGTGAGGCTTCGCGTGCCGTGGTCAGCAGTCCGTCCAGCTGCTGGCCCAGGTTGCGGAGGTTCACCACGGTGTTCCCGTCGGCGATGTTGGCGACGAGCAGATCGCGCAGCATCTTCTGGTACGGCCCGTAGTGCGGGTGGTCGCGCAGGAAGAAGCGGGCTCCGAGGACCGTGTTGAGCTGGGACATGGTTCTCTCCAGCAGCGTCGGCACCAGGTACTTGACGGCCGACGACCACACGCTGAGCTGCTCCGGCGCGGCCTGGAGGCAGCGCACCGCGCCCAGGCTCATCGCATCCGCGATCATCAGGTCCGCGAACGCCTCGGTCAGCTGACGGCGGCTGTAGGGGACGTCGCTGACCGTGCCGCCGAAGATCACCCGGCCCTCGGTGAAGTCCAGGGTCAGCCGCAGACCGGTGTCGACGGCCGACAGCGGGAGGCTGCCGATCACACTGCGCGCCACCTGGGTGGCCTTGAGGGCGATCTCCAGGCCCTGGCCCTCGGCGCCGACCAGTGCGGAGTCGGGGACGAAGGCCCGCCGCAGGCGCAGCCCGCTGAGGTCGAGCGCGCGCAGACCGTGCAGCTTCTCGACGGGCAGCTCCTCGGCGGCGTCCGGGGCGAGCTCCCACTTGTCGACGATGAAGATGGAGTACGCCGCGGGGCCGTTGCGCTTGCCGGTACGGGCGTACACGATCATCGTGTCGGCGACGGTGGCGTTGCCGATCAGCCACTTCTCGCCGGTGAGTTCCCAGCCGCCGTCGACCTTCTCTGCGAACATCTCGTTGGCGATCAGGTCACTGCCGTGTTCGCGCTCCGACAGTCCCCAGGACAGGCCGCCGCCCCGCTTCATCCGCTCGATCGCCGTGCGCTTCTGCTCCTCGGTGCCGGCGATCCACAGCGGCATGAAGCTGAGGTTGGTGATCACCAGGGAGGTGGCGGTGGAGGCGTCGCGGCGGGCCACGAGACGCATCAGGTTGAACCCGGTCTCCACGTTGCCCGCCCGGCCGCCCTGTTCGGCGGGCAGCGAGTACTCGTGGACGCTCCAGCGGCGCAGCTGGCTGACGAAGCCGTAGGGGTACTCCTCGTGCTCGTCGTGGTCCATCACGCGGCGGAAGGACATCCGGCTGCCGTCGTCGAACGGGTCGCCGAGGTACTTCTCGAGCTCTGCGGCCAGTGCGGTGAGATCGGCCTGGGACATGAAGACTCCTATCGGGTCGGCGCCAGCCGCACGGGCAGGGCGGTGAACAGCTGGTCGGTCTCCCGCAGCGTCGCGACGGCGTCGAGCGCCGGTGTCAGGACGGCCCCGTGCCGACGGGGGTCGACACCGTCGGCACGGGCGAGGAGGTAGCCGAGCGTGGCGCCCAGCCAGCCGGCGGAGCCGGGTGTCGTGCCGTACAGCGACCGGTCGCGGTTGGCGTGCCACAGATGGACGCAGGACGCGGCGGCGTGCAGCCAGGCGTACCGTTCGGCGGCGTCCACCAGCGCGTTGGGGTCGGCGCCGCGCTGCTGCGCGGCGCGCGTCAGCTCCCCGAGTCCGGCCACGGCCTGTGCCAACTGCCGCAGCAGGGCGCCGGTCTGCTCGTCCTCGACCAGCTCGGCCACCGTCACGGCGGCGTCCGGGAGTCCGGCGAGGACCGGGTCGGCGCCCCGGGCGAACATGTCGAGCCGGTCCGTCTCGTACGCCGGCAGGTCCGCGCCGAGGGTGTAGACCGCGGCCAGCGCCTCGGGATCGGACGCGGCCCCACCCTCGGTGAGGGTGGGCAACTGCCCCGCGTACGAGCGCAGATTGGCGAGCGTGCTGGAGTCGATCACGCGGACCACGCCGGAGTCCCGCTGGAGCTTCTGGAAGAGCCCGGCACCGCGTTCGCCCTCGCGCAGGACCGAGCGGGTCGCGAGCACCGTGCCGCAGCGGCGGATCAGTTCGTCGCAGGACTCGGCCACGACGTGCTTGGCGGCCGGCGCCCAGACGCTGAACACCTCGGGCAGCACATGGACGCCGCGCGCCGCGGTCAGGGCCACCACGTCCGCCGCCAGCAGCGCGGCCGCGGCGACCGCCAGATCGCGCCGGGGGTGCGGCGACTCGGTGAGGACCGCGCGGCCGACCCTGCGGACGGAGGCGAAGTCCAGCGCCAGGCGTACGGCGCTGTCGGCGATGCCCAGACTGCCGGCCATGCTCATCAGCCGTACGGCCTGCTGCGCCTTGACGGCGGCCTCCAGGCCCTCGCCCAGCCGGCCGACGAGCGCGCCGTCCGGCACGCGCAGCCCGGTGAAGCGCATCCGGGCGAGGTCGATGCCGCGCATCCCGCCGGTGCGTACGGCGGGAACCCGCTCCAACTGCCCCTCGGGCACGTCCGCCAGGTCCAGCAGCACCGCCGAGAAGGCGGCGGGACCGCGGCCGCCGGTGCGGGCCACCACATAGACCGCCTCGCAGCGCATGCCGAGGCCGACCATCCACTTCTCGCCGTCCAGCGCTCCGTCCGACAGGCGTACGTCGCCGGACAGCAGATCGCTGCCGTGCTCGGCCTCGGTGAGCGCGAAGGCCACCGCGCCGCCTCGGCAGAGGATCTCCGCGGCCCGGCGCTGCTGCTCGGGGGTGCCGTGCAGCTGGAGGCAGGTCGCGGCGATGATGCTGAACATCGTGCCGGGCATGATGTTGACGTCCCGGCGGGCCGCGGAGCGCACCAGGGTGAGGCTGCGGTCGAAGGACTCGAACGTGCCGCCCCACTCCTTGGGCAGGTAGTTCAGATGGAACCCGGCGCCGACGAGCGCGTCGCACAGCGCGGTGGGGAACTCGTCCCGCTCGTCGCGTTCGACGGCCGCCGTGAAACCGTGCGGGTTGGTGTCGTCCCCGGGGTCGCCGAGCAGCTCCTCCAGCTGCTCGGGGGTCAGCGGGCTCATCGCATGCCCGCCGGGGAGTCGTGGGCCGGGGTCTCCAGCGGGACCGGGCGGTAGTCGCCGGCCGTGGCGGGGATGTGCACCCCGGAGCTGCGCAGCTGGGCCAGCCGGGTGTGGAACGCGGCGCCGAGCATCAGGTGGTGGGCGACGTCGGCGACCCGGCGGTTGCCCGGTGTCTTCAGATAGCTGCCGGTCACCCAGTCGTTGAAGCTGCCCATCGCCGGGCCGCACCAGATCTGGTAGTCCATCGCCCGGTCCGTGTCACCGGTGACCGCCCAGCGCGAGGACATGCCGAGGTACCAGCGGAAGACGAGCGCCATCCGGCGCTTGGGGTTGCCGGCCGCGCGGGCGAGCTGCTCGGGGTCGCGCCGCTCGAAGTAGCCGACGCACTCCTGCCACACGTCCTCCAACGGGCGCCGGAAGACCTGCTGTTCGAGCTTGGCGCGGTCGGCGGCCGGGATGGACTCGATGCCGTCGTGGGCCTGGTAGAGCTGGTAGAGCTTCTTGGCCCGCATCGGGAAGAGGGTGCCCTTCTTGAGCACCTGGAGGTCCACGCCCATCTCGAACATGTCCGCCGCGGGCGCCATCTCGCAGTCGGCGATGCCCGCCTCGGCGAGCATCGCCTTGGAGGCCGTGGACGCACCGGACTCCAGGCAGGACTGGTTCACCGACCCGGTCACGACATAGGCGGCGCCCATCGCGAAGGCGGCCGCCACCGCGACGGGGGTGCCGAGGCCGCCGCCGGCCCCGACCCGGATCGGCACGGTGTACCGGTGCTCCCGCTGGACCGTGTCGCGCAGCCGCAGGATCGTCGGCAGCAGCGCGGGCAGCGGCCGGCGGTCGGTGTGGCCGCCCGAGTCGGCCTCCACGGTGATGTCGTCGGCCAGCGGCACATGGTGGGCGAGCGCTGCCTGGTCGTGAGTGATCAGCCCTTGGTCCAGCAGGGCGCTGACGAGGGTGGCCGGGGCGGGGCGCATGAACCGCTCGGCCGTCTCGGACCGGGAGATCTTGGCGATCAGCCGGTTGGCGGCGACGACCGTGCCGTCCGCCTCGCGGTACAGACCCGCGAGCCGGTAGCGCACCACGTGCGGGGTGAGGTCCATGTAGGCGGACGCCTCCACGCACCGCACCCCGTGCCGCAGGAACAGCTCGACGGCCTCCCGCTCCAGCCGGTCCTCGCTGGGGCTGTGGATGAGGTTGACCGCGTACGGCAGTCCCGGGATCTCGGCGGCGAACCGGCCGAGCGCCTTCTCGATCGTGCCGGGCAGCAGACCGGCCGCGCCGTAGGAGGCGAGGAAGCCTTCCCGGGCGAGGGCGACGACCATGTCGGCCGAGGCGATGCCGCCGGCCATGGCACCGGCCATGTACGGCTGGTGCACGCCGTGCGCGGCGAGGAAGGCGGCCGACCCCAGCCGCTGCGGCGGCAGCGGCTGGGCGGCGGCGAGCAGCGGCAGCCCGGCGGTGTCGGAGCCGGAGGTCACGGCGCCGCCGGAGACGGCACCGATCCCTTCCGGCGTGACGACGATGAAACAGGGCTGGTCGAGATCGGCCAGGGCGTTGTAGATACCCGCCGGGTCCGTACTGGGGTACCGCTCTCCGGACCACCGGAGAGGGGTGTCGCGAATACTCATGGGGAAACGAAGCTCCTTGGGCTGAGCGCGGGTGCGGGCCGTCAGGCCCCGACGGGACGGACCTCGATGGCCACGTCGGTGAGTTCGTAGATGCGCAGGCCCGGCTTCGAGAGATCCGCGTCGGCGATGACCAGCAGACGGTCCGCCTCGCGCCGGACCTCCTTGATGTGCACGTCGAACCGGAGCTCCTTGTCGTGCCGCAGGATCTGGCCGCGGTACTTCCAGGCCGTCTCGACGTCGGTGGCCATCGCGAAGCGGGGCTGCTCCATGCCCTCGGCGAGGTTCTGCTCGATGACGAACAGCCGCATGGCCTGGAGGATCGCCTCGACGCCCAGCGATCCGGGCATCACCGGGTCGCGGTGGAAGTGGCAGTCGAAGTACCACTCGTCGGGCCGGATGGCGCGGTGGCCGTGCAGATAGCCCTGGCCGTGCCGGCCTCCGTCGGTGACGAGGTCGACCCGGTCCACGAGCGCGAACTGCCCGCCCGGCAGGTGCAGATGGCCCCCGGTGGGGTCGCTGAACGCCGGTGCGCCCTCGGGGAGTTCGATACGGCGGACCCGCGAGGGGTCCGGCTTCTCGGTCTCGATCCAGGGCGCGACGTACGTGCCGTTGTCGAGTCCGACCTGGTTGGCGAGAGCCGCGTCGCTGAAGTAGCCGAACAGCGACTCTCCGACGTAGAACACCTCGCCGTCGGCGGAGAGTTCGTAGCTGAAGTTCTGGAGCACCGCACCGGAGACCGCGCTCGTCATCAGCAGCTTGGAGTGGTGGCGGATGGTCTTGCCCCGCAGGTCGATGTCCTTGACCAGGGTCGCCCTGCCGTCGAGGTTGCGGATCGCGTACTGCTCCTCGGGGCGTTCGAGCGTGGCGCCGAGGTAGTACCCGAGGAAGATCGCGGCCTGGAGCGAGGTCTCCATGTAGACCGCGTTCGGCATGTGCGGGTAGGAGTTCTGCTCGTAGTACCAGGCGTCCGCCGGGGAGTCGTACTCGGTCACCATCTCCGAGCCGGGGCTGCGCAGATCGCCTCGGGTGCCCTTGAGGGACATCACCCGGTCGACGAACTGGAAGTCGCCGTTGGGGATGTAGGGCGCGCGGCTGTTGCGGTAGACCTCGAACTCCGGGCCCATCGCGATGTCCAGATGCCCCTTGGCCGCGTGCGCCAGGTGCATCTCGTTGATCATGGCGGCTTCGCCGTTCCTGTTGCGGCGGCCGAGGAACTGCGGGATGCCGCCCGCCTCGGGACGGTAGGGCGAGCCGTCCTTCTCGCGGACCTGGAGGCCGAGGCCCTTCATCCGGATGACCGGCTTGTCGCCCAGGTAGATGAGGACGTCGGCGATGACCGTGGCGCGCGGCAGGAGCGTGAGCTCCATGACCTCGACCTCGTAGCGGATCTCCTCGTGGGCCTGGGTGATCTGGCCGCGGACCTGCACCTCGATCGGCACGTCGGTCACGCACTGGAAGCGCGCGTCCGGCAGCGTCAGATGCATGCCCTGGTGCATCAGATAGATCTGGAGCAGCTGCACCGCGCCCTCGGCGACCAGCGAGCCGGCCAGGACGTGGTCGTCGGGGAAGTGGCAGGTGAAGTACCAGGCGTCCGGCGTGAGCCGCTTGGTCGCGCTGAGCGTGCCGAGACCGCGCGGGCCGCCCTTGCGGTCGATGGTGACCTCGTCGACCATGCGCAGCTTGGCGTCGGGGAGCCGGATCGCGGGGTTGATCCCGGGGTCCTGGGCGTGGTCCGGGCCGAAGACGTCGCCGGGGCGGCCCTGGGCCAGCACCTCCAGGTCCTCGGGGGTCAGATGGTTCTTCTCGGTGTACGCGAGGGGCTTGAAATACCCCCGGGGCAGTGCCGCGCGCGCCGCCTTCTCCTTGTCGGTCATGACGACACCGAGCGGGGTGTCGAGCTCCTGCTTGCTGAAGAACCCGGCGCAGGCGTCGTGGAGTTCGAGGATCAGCTCCCCGTCCGCGTAGCACTGGTAGCTGAAGAAGAAGAGCGTGGTGTCGCCCTGGTGCACGAAGCGGTCGATGGAGATGTCGTAGCGCAGCGTCTGACCGACCTGGGGCAGGTTGCCGCGGAAGATCAGCGTGCTGTCGAGGAGCCGGTAGACGCGCTCGCCCTTGTTGCGGAAGTCGATGCCGAGGTAGCTGACCAGCAGCAGATCGCACTGGCCTGCCTCGACGGTCACGGCCGGCGGGACGCCTCCGTCGACGGCGTACCAGGCGTCCTCGGGGACGTCGTACTCCGTGGTGATGGTGGCGGGCTTGAACTCCCCGGTGGTGCCGCTGAGTTCTGTGACGCGGGTGACGAAGTGGTACGGCGGTGCGGGCAGCCGAACCCGCTTGGCGTACCCGTCGATGACGCCGAACTCGGGCCCGAAGACCTTGGCGACGGAACCGACGGCGAACTCCAGGAGGTCCGCCTCGTCCCAGATCACGCCCTCCTTGACCTCGCGCTCCTCGGCGGCGGCCGGGATCTCGCCCGTCGCGGCGACCGGAGCCGGGGCGGGAGGGGCGGGCGGCAGGGCCGCGGGCTCGGGCCGGGGAGCGGGCGCGACGGCCGGCAGGGCGGCGGCCGGGGGCACGGGGGTCGTGCCCCCGGCCGGGGCGGTGGCCCCGTCGAGCAGCGCCTCCACCCGGGAGAGCGTGGCCCCCTGGAGGATGCGCTGGGTCTCCATCACCACCGAGTGGGTGGCGACCATCTGCTGCCGGATCTCACGGACCAGGTCGGCGGCGGGAGTCGGCGACTCGGTGGTCGCGGTGGACGGCGCGGCCGTCGTCGCGGCCGTGGCGCCGGACGGCGGGACGCTGACGACGGGGGCAGGCGCGGCGGGCGCGGGCACGGCTTCGGCGGCCGGCAGGGCGGCCTCCGTCTCCCCGGGCGCGGGCGCCCAGGGAAGGAAGGAGATCGGGGTGCCGTCGAAGGCGATGACCTCCGCGTCAGCGAGAGTCGGATCGGCAGGCATGACGGGGTCCTCCGGCGGTACGGACGGAACGGGGGCGGACGGTACGGCGGGATGCGGCGTACCGGGCCCGGCGGGAGCGCCGGGGGCGGTCGCGGCGGCGGGCGGGACGAAGTGCGCGGCACCGGAGTGCGGGGTGCCGGCACCGGGCGCCGGAGTGCCGGGCGCGGAGAGCGCGGCCGGGGCCGTGGAGGTGCCCACGGACGCGGTGGCGGCGAGGGGCGAGCCGGCGGCCGGCGTCGCGGCACCGGGATGCGCGCCGGCGGTCGACGCGACCGGAACCGGCGTGGTGTGCGCGGCGGTTGAAGGGGTCCGATGCACGGCAGCGGCTCCGGCGGACGCCGCAGCCGGAGCGCCGGGCGCCGTGGCCGCGATCCCTCGGGCCACACGGGCGGGGACCGGGTCGCCGCCACCCACCCGGAAGCGGGTCGAACGGGCCGGACGGACGGTGGATTCCGGGGTGCCCAGCAGGGGCGTCAGATCCAGCTCCAGGCCATGGCCGACGAGCCGGGCCACCAGCTGTGCCACCGACTTCGTCGCCGGCACACCGCGGCGGTCCACCGACACCGAGACGTGTTCGGCGTCGCCGAGCGTGTCACGGACCCACCGCGAGCAGGTCGAGCCGGGGCCGACCTCGATGAAGTAGCGGAAGCCCCGGTCGTGCGCGTCGCGCACCAGACGGGCGAAGTCGATCGTGGAGCGCAGGGTCCAGGCGATGCGCCGGGCGATCTCCGCCCGGTCCAGCGCGGGCAGCGCCTCGTAGTCGTAGGCGCTGAACAGTTCCAGATCTCCGAACGAGCCCGTCGGGTAGTCGTTCAGGCCCGCCAGACCGTCCAGTTCCGCGTCCACGACCGGGCAGTGCATGACCACGTTGACCGGCGAGCGGGCGGCCGGGCAGCCGAGTTCCTTCACCAGTGCGCGGCACTGGACCGGGTCACCGGCGATGACCAGTTCGGCCGGGGTGTTGATGTGGGTGAGGTGGACGCGGTCATACCGGGGCAGCACCGCGCGTACCGAGTCCGCGTCGGTGAGCAGCACATGGCTGGCCCACAGCGATTCGTCCGCGGCGTCGGCGGGCACGTCCCACAGCTCGCGCACGGTACGCCGCGGGCCGCACAACCGGTCCTGGAAGATCGGTGTGTTGCTGATCAGGTCGTCGCGTCGGCCGCCGAGCTGCCAGCCGCCGGTGGCGAACAGCATGCTCGACTCGCCGAGGCTGTAGCCGAACGCACCGTGTGCCGTGACGCCGAGGAGGTCGCGGACCAGATCGGTGTGCAGGATCGCGAAGTTGGTGCCGGTGGCGAGCATGAACGGCACGTCGTCGCCGAGCCCCGCCTCCAGCGCCATCAGCTCGCGCCGCCCCACGGCGACCTTGCTGCGCGGATAGAGCGAGGTGGCGCGCAGCTGCCGCTCGGGCTCGTCCGCCTGCTCCTCGAACCGGTCGAGCAGGCTCGGGAAGGCCCGGAAGAAGTCCTGGCCGAGGCCCGGGTAGGAGTTGAACGCGCCCGGGTAGACCAGCGCGACCCTGCCGTCCGGTCCGATGGGCCGTGCGGTGAAGTAGCTGCCGGCCGGTGTGGCCCACTCCCCTTTCTTGGCGTGCACATCGGCCAGGTCCCGTACCGCGAGCTCCAGTTGGGCCCGCAGCTCGGCGCGGTCCCGTCCGACGAGCACCGCACGCAGCTTCCTGCCCGGCAGCTCCCGGGCCGCCTCGCGGGCGAGGGCGTACGGGTCGGCGACGGCCAGCAGTTCCAGGTGGTGCTCGATCGTGGCGTGCAGCGCGTCGAAGGAGTCGGCGGAGAGCGCCAGGACGACGGGTCCCCCGGCCCGCTGCCAGTCGGACCGGGTGACCGCGCCGCGGGTGGCGTCGGCGGAGAGCACGAGGTGGCCGTGCGCGCCGGAGGCCCCGATGAAGCTGACGGCCGCGTACCTGCGGGCGCCCTTGGTCCGCCGCATCCAGGGCCGGGAGGCGTCCGGGACGTAGAGCGCGGAAGCGGTGAAGTCCTCGGCCAGGTCGCCGGCCGGTCGGGTCCAGCCGCGGGTGCCGGGCAGATAGCCGTGGTGCAGGCACAGCACGGACCGGATGAGCCCGGCCATGGTGGCGGCGCAGCCGGCGTCGCCGATCTGGGCCTTGGCACTGCCGAGGGCCACCTCGGCGCCGGCGGCCGGGTAGACGGCGGCCAGCGCGGCGATCTCGGCACGGTCCTGGAGCTCGGTGCCGCCCGCGTGGGCCTCCAGGTAGCCGACGTCGCCGGCCGTGACGCCGGCGGCGGTGAGTGCTTCGCCGGCCGCTGCCGCGAGGGCCGCGGCGTCCGCCTCGGGCACCGCGCCGTCCACGGGCACGGCGTGCCGGATGGCGACGGCGTCCAGACGCGCGTACGCGGGCCGCTCCCGCTCACCGGGCCGGGTGACGACGACCGCGCCCGCTCCTTCGCCGATACGGCGGCCCCGGACGCCTTCGCCGAAGGTCAGTCCGGCCTCGGCGACGACATCGGGACGCAGCAGCAGGTTCTCCGCCGAGCCCGCGAGGTCGACCGCTCCGACGAGCACCGCCTCGATGGTGGGGTCGAGCAGCAGCAGCCGCGCGACCTCCAGGGCCTCGGCGGTCCCCGAGCCGTCGGAGGAGACGGTGAAGGAGGGACCGGTCAGGTTCCACAGCGAGGAGATACGGCTCGCCATCACGTTGCCGATGAAGCTGAGGACCTCGTTGGCGACGATGGGGTCGACCACCGCGTCCCGGCCCACCGCGCTCAGCGCGGCGAGCCGCTCCTCGTCGACGGGGACCCCGGCCCGCGCGAACTCCTCGCGGACGAAGGCACCGAGGGTGCGGCGGGTGAGCCGCAGATGGGTCATGGGCTCGATCTCCATGCCCACGACCACCGCGATCCGGCGGGGCTCGGGCGCGCTGCTGCCCTTGGGCACGTCGCGGCTGTAGCCGGCGTCGCGCAGGGCCTCGTCGGCCACCTTGGTCGCCAGCGCGTGCTGGAGGTTGTACGTCCGCAGGTCGGCCGGCGGGATCTTGAGGTCGACCGGGTCGATGCCGAGGCCGTCGACGAACGCGCCGCTCGGCAGCGCGTCGGGCGAGACACCGGTGGCATCCTCCAGGGAGCCGCCGCGGGTCTGGTCCAGCCCGCGCCAGCGGCGTTCGGGCAGCGGGACCAGGGCGTCGCCGCCGTCGTGGACGGCACGCTCGAAGGCGTCGAGGGAGTCCAGGGAGCCGAAGTGGGCGCCGAGTCCGACGATGTCGAGTGCGGGTACGGCCGCGGCGTCGTCCGTCTCGGTCTCCGCGGCGGCCGCGGCCGGCTCGGACAGCACCACGTGTGCGTTGGTGCCGCCGAAGCCGAACGCGGAGACCGCTGCCCGGCGCGGCCCGGCACCGCTCGGCCATTCGCGGCCGGTGCGGACGAGGGTCGCGTCGCCGACGCGGCCGTCCTTGGAGGTGACGGGCCGCTCCACGCCGATGGTCGGCGGGATGTGGCCGTCGCCCATCGCCAGGACGACCTTGAGCATGCTGCTCAGTCCGGCGACGGTGAGCAGGTGGCCGATGTTGCCCTTCACGGACCCGATCAGCGGCACCCGGCCGGCGTTGCCGAAGAACTCGGCGACGGACTCGGCCTCGGTGGCATCACCGATGGGGGTGCCGGTGGCGTGGCACTCCAGGTAGTCGACGGTCGCCGGGTCGACCCCGGCCTGGGCGTACGCCAGCTCGTACGACTGGAGTTGACCGCCGCCCTGCGGCACCAGCAGATGGCGTCCGCTGCCGTCGTTGGTCAGACCGATGCCGTCCACGACGGCGTGGATGCGGTCGCCGTCGCGCAGCGCGTCCGCCAGCCGTTTGACGGCGACCATGCCCGCGCCCTGGCCGGTGAGGATGCCGCCGGACCGGTCGTCGAAGGGCTGGCTGAACCCGTCGCGGGGGTAGGCCTGGAGATCGGAGAACGACAGGTGGATCAGGGTCGGGTCGGGCGCGCAGACGCCGCCCGCCAGCACCAGATCGGCCTGGCCGGCGGCGAGGTGGTCGCAGGCCAGCTTGAGTGCGTACAGCGCGGAGGAGCAGGCGGCGTCCAGGGCGTAGCGGGGACCGCCGAGGCCGAGCGCGCTCGCCGCGACCGACGCCGGTGAGCCGCTGACGCGCAGGTCCTCGGGCCGCAGGCCGGCGTGGTCGATGCGCCTGTCCTTGTCGGCGAGGGCGCCGAGTGCCGGATGCCCGGCACGGCGCAGCCCCTCCAGGACGGCCTCCTGGACCAGCGGGACGCTGACCCCGGCGGAGGTCGGGGTGGGGAACGAGTAGTTGCCGAGGATCAGCCCGGTGCGTCCGAGGACCTCGGGGCGCTCCAGGTGGCCGCTGTCCCGCAGTGCCTCCCTGGCCACGTGCAGGGACCAGTGGAAGATCCGGTCGAGCCCGGAGAGATGACCGGCGTCGAGCAGGTAGCCGGACGGGTCGAAGGCGAAGTCGGTGATGAAGCCGCCGCGCGTGCAGTAGATGCCGTGCTGCGGGTCGGTGTCCCTGGCGTCGAGGGCGGGTCCGAAGACCTGCTCGCCCCCTTCCCGGCGGCTGTCCGCCCCGGCGCGGAGGTTCTGCCGGAACTCGGCAGGTGTCTCCGCTCCCGGGAACAGGCAGGAGAGGCCAACGATGGCGTACTTGCTCATGAGAGCTTTCGGGTCCCTTCTGAGGGGCGGGGCCGGCCCGGACGGGCACGGGTGTGCGCCGTCCGGGCCGACCCGATCGCTTGCGTCGGGTACGAAGCGGAATCAGCCGCTGATGAACTTGGCCGCCAACTGGGGGGCCGAGACCACGGATACGCCGTCGA
Organism: Streptomyces sp. AM8-1-1; assembly: GCF_032229325.1. Taxonomy (NCBI): domain Bacteria; kingdom Bacillati; phylum Actinomycetota; class Actinomycetes; order Kitasatosporales; family Streptomycetaceae; genus Streptomyces; species Streptomyces sp. AM8-1-1. The sequence continues at coordinate 5,804,840 of NZ_CP135086.1, read as the reverse complement.
AGCGGGTGAGCACCCGTCCGTCGGGAGTGCAGGCGGTGACGGTGAGCGAGGCGCCGGAGCCGTTGCCGCCGGTGGCGGCGGGCTCGACCACGATCAGGAAGGGCTCGCCGTCGGGCAGCGGGTGGTGCAGGTCCACACGGCCGACGGACAGGGGCAGCCCGGCGGTGCCGCGGAACAGCCGCACCCAGACGAGGCCCGCCTGGAGCAGCAGGTCCGCCGTGCCGGGGGCGAAGCGGGAGCCGGCGAACGCGCCGCCGGCCGGGCGGTGTTCGGTCAGTGCGCACTCCAGGACCAGCCGGTTCACCGACGCGTCCTCGGCGAGCACCCGGCGTACGCCCCGCAGGGACGGGCCGTGGAAGAGCGTGCCGTCACTGTAGAGCTCGGCGGCGTCGCGGCCGGTGCCGAGCGCGGGCAGTGCGCCGACCGTGGCCGCGGCGGGCGGGGCCTGCGGGGTGACGACGGCCGCGTAGTGCGGTCGTGCGGTGCCCTGCGCGTCGACGGCGTGGATCGCGGTACGGACGCTGTCGCCGTCGGGAGTCATCGCCAGGCTGATGCGCTCCGGCTGGTCGGCGTCGAAGACGATGCCCTTGTGCACCGAGAAGTCGTGCACCTGGCGCACCTCGGTGCCGCCGGCGCGCTCCACCGCGCCGATCGCCCAGCCGAGGGCGACGACCGCCGGGAGGACCGGGGATTCACCGATGACGTGGTCGGTGAGGATCTGCTCGTTCTCCAGCGCCGCCAGCGGGCGTTCGACGGTGACGGTGGCCGTGGTGGCGGTCCGCTCCGGCTCCGACAGGGGCGTCGTCGGGCCGAGCACGGTGACGACGTCACCGGCGCGCTCCGGGGCGAACTGCTCGGTGAACATCCGGGCTCCGGTGTCCACCGGGATCAGGGTGATGCCGCGCTCCTGGAAGACGGCCTTGACCTCCGGGGAGACCATTCCGCTGTCCCAGGCACCCCAGTTGAGGGAGGTGACGCGGGCGGCGGGGTGGCGCTGCTTCCAGGACGACGCCCAGGCATTGAGGACCTCGTTGGCCATGGCGTAGTCCGACTGCCCGCGGTTGCCGAAGAATCCGGCGACCGAGGAGAACAGGACGACGTGCCGCAGGGTCTCGGGGTCGAGCGCCGCGGTCACGGCGCGCAGTCCGGTCAGCTTGGGGGCGAAGACCCGCTCGACCTCGGAGGCCTTCTTGTTGGCGATGAGCTGGTCGGCGAGGACGCCGGCGCCGTGCACCAGACCCGTGATGCGGGCCTTGTGCGGGGCGAGCGCGGCGGCGGTCGCCTGCGGGTCGGTGATGTCCACGGCGAGGTACTCGGCGCGGCTGCCGGCGGCCTCGACGTCGGCGAGGGTCCGGCGGATCTCGCGGGCGCCGACGACGGCCCGGTAGAGCTGCTCGACCCGCTTCGGGGTCGGCTTCTCCCCCGCCGACTTCAGGTGGGAGGCGGCAGCCGCCTTGAGAGCGGGCGCGTCGACATCCTGCGCCCAGGCCGGCTCCTCCTCGAGCGGGGTGCGGCCGAGGAGCAGCAGTCCGGGCCGGTGGCGCTTGGCCAGTTCGACGACGCAGGCGGCGGTGATGCCGCGGCCTCCGCCGGTGACGACGAGCAGGTCCTCGGAGGTGAGCTGCGGCGCGGTCTCGGTGTCGGAGGCGGTCAGCGACTGCTCGGCGAGGGTCAGAGCGACGCGGCGGGCGCCGTCGAGGCCGACCTGGGCGGTGTCCGTGACCGCGTCCTCGACCTCGGCGAGCAGCAGCGCGGCGCCGGCGTCAGGGCTCAGCGCGGGGGCGATGTCGACGGCCCGGCAGAACAGCTCCGGGGCCTCCACCGCAAGGGTCTTGACGAGACCCGCGGACCCACCGACGGGGGCGAGTTCTTCGGGGACCCCGCCGAGGCCGAAGGCGCCGTCGAGCCGGGTGACGGTGACGAAGGCGGCACGGCCGGAGGCGGCCGCGGTGGTCAGCGGCTGGACGGCGTGCTTGGCGGCGAGCAGCGTGTGGGCGAGGCGGCGTACGCCCTCGGACCAGTCGGCGCCGCGCGCGGCGGAGAGGTCGAGCACCAGGCTGATGCGGTCGGCGAGGATCTCCTCCATCTGCTCGGCCAGTTCGGTCACGCCCCAGCCGGACAGGGCGTGGTCCTTGACGCCGCTGATGCGCTCGGCGACACCCGGCAGACGCAGGACGTGCACATGGCGGCCCGACTCGATGAGCCGGTTCACGAGCGCGGGTGCGAGCTCGGCGCCGTCGTCGACGACGAGTGCGCCCGAGCCCTCGGCGTACGCGCCGACGAGCCGGTCGGGGGTGGGCAGATCGACGAGCGCGGCCTGCGCGCGGCCGATGCCGCCACCGGGCTTGGCGGCCGCGGGCTCGTCGCCGGCGGGGGCGGCTGCCTGCGCGGCTGCGGGAGCCGCTTCGGAGGCGCCGCCGCTCATGAAGTCGACGATGTGGCGCAGGGTCCGGAGCTCGGCGAGCTGCTCGGGACCGGCGGAGATGCTCTCGCCGAACCGCTCCTGGAGGACGCCCATGATCTCGACCCGCTTGATGGAATCGATGCCCAAGTCGGCCTCGATGTCCATGTCCAGCTCCAGCATGTCCGCCGGATAGCCGGTCTTCTCACCGACCACCTCCAGCAGCACCGCCTCCACGGTCGCGGCGTCCGGACCGGCGGGGGCCGGGGCTGCGGGAGCGGCGGCCTGAGGTGCGGCACTGGCGCTCATGAAGTCGACGATGTGGCGCAGCGTCCGGAGCTCGGCGAGCTGCTCGGGACCGGCGGAGATGGTCTCGCCGAACCGCTCCTGGAGGACGCCCATGATCTCGACACGCTTGATGGAATCGATGCCCAAGTCGGCCTCGATGTCCATGTCCAGCTCCAGCATGTCCGCCGGGTAACCGGTCTTCTGACCGACCACCTCCAGCAGGACGGACTCCACGGTCGCGGCGTCCGGACCGGCGGGGGCCGGGGCTGCGGGAGCAGCGGCCTGGGAAGCCGCGCTGGCGCTCATGAACTCCACGATGTGACGCAGCGTACGAAGCTCCGCGAGCTGCTCCGGACCGGCCGATATCCCGCCCTCGAACCGCTCCTGCAACACACCCATGATCTCGACACGCTTGATGGAATCGATGCCCAAGTCGGCCTCGATGTCCATGTCCAGCTCCAGCATGTCCGCCGGGTAACCGGTCTTCTGACCGACCACCTCCAGCAGAGCCGCCTCCACCGTGGCCGCGTCCAGGCCGGCCGGAGCCGCGGCGGCGGGAGCAGCGGCCTGGGAAGCCGCGCTGGCGCTCATGAACTCCACGATGTGACGCAGCGTACGAAGCTCCGCGAGCTGCTCCGGACCGGCCGATATCCCGCCCTCGAACCGCTCCTGCAACACACCCATGATCTCGACACGCTTGATGGAATCGATGCCCAAGTCGGCCTCGATGTCCATGTCCAGCTCCAGCATGTCCGCCGGGTAACCGGTCTTCTGACCGACCACCTCCAGCAGAGCCGCCTCCACCGTGGCCGCGTCCAGGCCGGCCGGAGCCGCAGCGGCGGGAGCAGCCGCCGGTGCGACGGGGGCGGGCGGGGCGGCGATGGCGGGCGCGGTGACCACCGGGGCCGCGGGCAGCGCCTGCGGTGCGGGGGCCAGGGGCCGGGCGGGGGCCGGGGCGGCGGCGAGTGCGGCCGGGACCGGTACGGCGGCCACCGGCTGCGCGACCGGGGCGGCCACGGCCGGCGCGGTCTGCTCCGCCGTGGCGCGGCCCGCCGGGGCGGGCGCGGTGCCGAGTTCCAGGCCGGCCAGGTCGCGCAGGATCTCGTTGGCGCGCAGATGGCTGCGGCCGATGTCGAGGCCGTGCTCCTTGACCGCGTTCACCCCGGCCAGGACCTGGCCGAGCTGTCCCTGGTCGGCGGCGCGCTCCAGCAGACCGGTCAGACGCTCGGCGCTCTGCAACTGGCCGTTGAGGTAGTCGTCGTGCAGGGCGAGGTGGTCGGCCACCAGACCGGCCAGGCGATCACTGTCCACGTGGGCTGTCTCCATGACGGTGGGAGCAGGGGCGGGGGTGGGCGCCACCGCGGCCGCGGGCGCGGGCAGCACCGCCGTGGCGGTCGCGGCCGCGGCCGGTGCCTGCGCGGCTGCGGCCGCGACCGCCACGGCGGGGGCGGACGCGGCGGCCGGCCGTGCGGCGGGCGTGGGGGCCGGGGGCTGGACCGTCACCGGGGCCGGTCGGGGCGTTGCGGCCACCGGTGACGGGGTCGGGGCCGCGGCCGCGGCGGGAGCCGGTACCGCGGGTGTCGCCGGGACGGCGATCCGGTAGCCGTTGTCGATCGCGTCGCGGTAGGCCGCCCTGCGCTCGGGAGAGACGTAGTTGATGCCGTTCAGCAGGATCGACATGCCCTTGGCGGGCACCTCGGCCACGGCCTCGGCGACATAGCGGTCGGTGGTGGCGAGCGGCAGTCCGAGGACGGCGAGCTGGGCGACGGCCTGCTTCAGCGCGACATCGGCGTCCCGTCCGGGGCCGGCGTCGAGGCTGACCACGGTGTGCTCACGGTCGCCGAGGATGCGGCGGACGAGCTGGGTGAGGACGCTCTTAGGACCGAACTCCACGAAGACGCGGAACCCGGCGGCGTACATCTCCTCGACGCGGGCGGCGAAGTCGACCGGGTTGATGAGCTGTTCGGCGAGGACCGTGCGGTTGGCGTCGATGTCGTCGCCGTAGGCCGCGCCGCGGGTGTTGGCGAAGACGGTGCCGTTCGGCCGGCGGACCTCGACGCGCGCCACGTCACCGCGGAAGGCGTCGACGGCGTGGCCGACGAAGGGGGTGTGGAACGCGGCGGACACCGGCAGCCGGCTCGCCCGCAGACCCGCGTCCTTCGCGGCGGCGACCAGGCGCTCCACCTCTTCGGTGGCGCCGCCGACCACGATCTGGTCGGCCGCGTTGCGGTTGCAGACGACCAGGCCGGGGCGGTCGGCGAGGAGTTCGGCGACCCGCTCCTCGGGGGCGGAGACCGCGGCCATCGCACCGGCGTCGAAGCCGGACTCCGGCGGCGGGGCCATGGCCTTGCCGCGGGCCCGGGCGAGAGCGAAGAAGGCGTCGTCGTCGAGGGCGCCGGAGGCCCACAGCGCGGTCAGCTCGCCGAAGCTGTGGCCGAGGAACCCTTCGGCTCCGAAGCCGAGTTCGGACAGATAGCGGAACTGGCCGGCGGACAGGGCGCCGATCGCGGGCTGCGCGTACGCGGTGGCCTGGAGGGCGGTTTCCTGCGCGGCGCGCACACCGGCGCCGAACAGCGGCGGCGGGAACGCGACACGGGACAGCGGCGCGGAGCCCTCGAAGTGCACATTGGCCCGGTCGAAGGCGGACCGCAGCGGCGGCAGCGCCATCACGGCGCTCTGGCCGAGGTTGACGTACTGGCTGCCCTGACCCGCGAAGAGTGCGCCGACCTTGCCGGCCGGAGCGGCGCTGCGGCGGTAGTGGACTCCCTTGGGGTGCGACCAGGCGTCGGCGTCGGGCCGGGCGCGCAGTTCACCGAGGGCCAGGTCGCGCAGGGACTTCAGCTCGTCCTCGCCGCGCGCGGCCAGCGCGACACGGGCGTGGCCCGCGGGGGCCGGGCCGCCGGTGGCGGGCGCGCCGTCGGCGAGCAGCTCGGTGAGGGCGGCGGTGTCGGGCGCGTGCCACAGGTGCACACGGGCGACGGGGTAGGAGACCCGCAGGTCGTCTCCGTCGCCGTGCTCCTCCAGCACCATGTGGAAGTTGGTGCCGCCGAAGCCGAACGAGGAGATGGCGGCGCGGCGCTTGGGGCGCTCGGGGTCGCGGATCCAGGGCCGTGCCTCGGTGTTGACGTAGAACGGCCCGGAGGCGAAGTCGATGGCGGGGTTCGGCTCGTCGACGTTGATGGTCGGCGGCAGGACCTTGTGGTGCAGCGAGAGCGCCAGCTTGATCAGGCCGGCCGCGCCCGCGGCCGCCTTGGTGTGCCCGATCTGGGACTTGACGCTGCCGACGGCCGCGTACTGCCGGCTGTCGTTGCCGTCGGAGACCACCGCGGCCAGTGCGCTCAGCTCGGTCGCGTCGCCGACGGCGGTTCCGGTGCCGTGCGCCTCGAAGAGCTCGATGCTGGACGGCGTGCAGTCGGCGTCCTCGTACGCGCGGCGCAGGGCGACCATCTGGCCCTCCTTGCGCGGGGCGTAGATGGACTTGAACCGGCCGTCGCTGGAGGTGCCCATGCCGCGCAGGACCGCGTAGATCTGGTTGCCGTCGCGCTCGGCGTCGGCGAGGCGGCGCAGGGCGAGCATGCCGATGCCCTCGCCGATGAGGGTGCCGTCGGCGTCCTTGTCGAACGGCCGGATGCGCCCGGACTTGGACAGCGCGGGCGTCTTGCTGAAGCACAGGTACATGAAGATGGTGTTCTCGGCGTCGCAGCCGCCCACCAGCATCGTGTCGGAGCGGCCTTCGAGCAGCTCGCTCACCGCGGTCCTGACCGCGCCGAGGGAGCTGGCGCAGGCGGCGTCGATCGTCATGTTGATGCCGCCGAGGTCGAGCCGGTTGGCGACCCGTCCGGCGACGACGTTGCCGAGCATGCCGGGGAAGGAGTTCTCCTCCCACGGGGCGTACGCGAGGCGGAACTTGGCGACGATCTCCTCGGCGTCCTTGTCGGAGAGACCGCAGCTACGGACGACCTCCTTGAGCACCGGGCTCTGGAGCCGCGCGGTCAGCGGCTGGGTGAGCTGGTTGGCGCCGGTGATGCCGAGGACGACTCCGGTGCGGGAGGCGTCATACCACGACTGACCAGCCTTGTCGGCCCCGGCGTCCTTCAGCAGGTCCCGGGCGACCACCAGGCTGAGCAGCTGGAGGACGTCGGTCACCTCGAGGGTGTTCGGCGGCAGGCCGAACTCCAGCGGGTTGAACGGGACGTCGGGGATGAAGCCGCCGCGCTTGGAGTACGTCTTGTCGGGCACCGAGGGGTCGGGGTCGTAGTGCTCGTCGACGTCCCAGTGTCCTGCGGGCACGTCGTCGATGCAGTCGGCGGCCGAGACGACGTTCGCCCAGAAGTCCGTGAGATTGCTGGACTTGGGGTAGAGCGCGGAGAGGCCGACGATGGCGATGGGGTCCCGGGCGAGCCGACGGTCGAGGTCGGATTCCTGCGAAGAGTTCACGGCAAGTCTCTCTGGATCTGGGCGAACAGGGACTTCGGTCTCGGCGCCCCGGCTCCCGGTCCGTGTGGGGACCGGGGCGGTCGGCGGCCGCTCGGGGCGGCGGACCGGATCGGCGACTGTCGCGGCGGCGGGCGGGCGGCCGGCGCCGTACCGGGGTCGCCTGGTGCGATGCGGGGGGCAAGGCCGTCGGTGGCGGGGTTCCGCTCCGGCCGAACGGCACGTTCTCGGTGCCTTGTCGGGCCTTGCCGGGCACCAGCGGTACGGAACCGGCGGGTCTCGCTCGCCTGGCCGCACCGGCCGGCAGTGGCCGTCCGGTGCGCCGTGGCGCTACGCCGCGGCGGTGCGCTTCTCGCTCTCCTCGGCGATGTGGGCGGCGAGGGCCTCGATGGTGGGGTGGTACCAGAGCGCCGTCGTTCCGAGCTCGAAGCCCAGCCAGGTCTCCATCTCACCGGCGATGATCAGTGCCTGGGTGCTGTCGAGGTCGAGCTCGTCGAAGTACTGGTCGGGCGGAACCTCTGTCGGCGCCACACCCAGGCGCTGGGCGATCTCCTCGATCAGCCATTTCTGGGCTTCTTCGGCCGTCACGTTCGCCATTTCCCATCCTCTCCAAACGGCTTATTGCATGCCTTCGGGGAATGTTCGGCTTTTCCCCGTAAGGGCGCCTCGCACTTCGAGGCGCCAAAGAATCATCAGCATTGGCCGGACCGGCCGCTAATCGGGACTTGCCCGCGATCGTGACCCTAGGTGGGCACCCCTGCCGGGGCAACCGAACTCCGCTGCCGCAAACGCCGATTTACGTGCGCCTAATCGGCATGTCAACCTGTGGGCCACGGAATTCCTGCGCTGAGCTGCGATGATTCCTTCGGAGTGGACGGGACGGAATTTCCTGTCAGCCTGGCGTAAGGCTGTCAGCGCTCATGTCAGCCGTTGCCACCGGCTGTCAGCGGCTTTGTTCGTACGGCCCGGCCTCGACGCCCGGTGGGCACGCAGCGGGTAGAGGTTCTCGGCCTCACCGCCGCGTGCGAGTTCGGAGACGAGTGTGCGGATGGAGACGTGCGGCGTCGCGGCGAGCCGGGCGACGGCCATGCGCAGCTCCAGCGGATATTGCCCGCACACGGCGGCCAGTTCCTGGGTGGCCTCGGGTTCCGCCGCCGTGCGCTCCGGACCGAGATACGTCTCGATCAGCTCGTACGCCTCGGCGGCGGACAGGACGTCGAGAGCCATGCTCATGGCACCCTCGCGCGTTACCAGGTCGATGAGAGGTGCCCGGCTGGTGACGAGCACGACGTTGCCCGGTGTCCCGGGCAACAGGCAGCGGACCTGTGCCGCATCCGCCGCGTCGTCCAGCACGACGAGGAAGCGGCGGCCGGCGAGCAGGCTGCGGAAGAGGGCGGACGCCTCCTCCGGGTTGTCCGGAATCCACTCGTCGGGCGCGCCGAGGGAGCGCAGGAACCGGGTGAGCACGGTGCTCGGGTTCACCGGCCGTTCCGACGGGTCGGCGCTGCCCTGAAGATCGGCGTACAACTGCCCGTCGGGGAACTCGTCGTGGTGCTGGTGGGCCCATCGGACGGCCAGTGCGGTCTTCCCGATCTCGGAGGGACCGTGGATGGCCGCGATACCGACCGCCGCGTATCCCTTGTGCTGCTGTGCCAGCAGGCCGTCGAGGGCCGCCAGTTGCTGCTGTCTCCCGGTGAAGGGGGCGATCACCGGGGGAAGCTGGGCGGGCGGCGCGAGGCTGCGGGGACGGGCGGATGAGGGCGGAGGGGTGCGGGGCGGCAGCGGTCCGTTCCAGGAGTGGTCAGGCGTGCCGTACTGCTCGCCCGGTGCGGGGCCGGTTGCCTCGGGGCGGTTCTCGGCGCCGTCCTGGACGAGGATGCTGTTGCGCGCCTGCCAGATCTCCTCGCTCGGTTCCACGCCGAGTTCCTTCTTGAGCCGCATCCTCAGGTCGGTGAACAGGCGCAGGGCCGCCGCGCGGCGGCCGGAACCGGCGAGCGCCAGCATGATCCGGGCCTGCAGCGATTCGTGCAGCGGTTCCTCGTACGAGGCGACCCTGAGGTACTCGACGGCGAACGCGGACCGGTTCAGCCGCAGCGCCAGATCGGCGAACTCGATGGCCACGTCGATATGGCGCTGGGCCACCCTGACCACGGAGGGGTGGTGCCAGAGCTGCGGCAGGTCCTGGAGCAGCCGGCCCTGCCAGCAGCGCAGGGCCTGCCGGTAGAGGTCGAGCGCGGCGGACGGGTCGTCCATGGCGGTCCGGGCGGCCAGGGCGGCGCGCTCCTCGAACCGGGAGAGGTCCAGTCGCACTCCGCCGCTGTTGAAGACGTATCCACCGCGGACGGTGCTGATCCTGCGGGTCGTGCCGCCGTGGCCGGGGCCGGGCTCGATGATGCGGCGCAGCCGGGCGACGTAGGTGTGCACCAACTGCGGGTAGGCGGGCGGTGCTTCGCCGTTCCACAGGACGTCGGCGATCTCTTCGTGGCTGACGGTCTGGTCGGGCTGCACGGCGAGCAGGCCGAGCAGGGCGCGCTGCTTGAGCGGCATGGACACGGGCTCGTCGGCGCTCAGGACGGTGAGCGGCCCGAGCAGCCGTATCTCCTGGGCGAATGCGGGCGGTTCGGCAGGGGTCCCGATATCGGGGGCGTCGTCCGGAACCGCGGCCTCATATCCGACGACCTCGGCCATACGGGCCAGGGTCTCGTGCCGCGGATTCTTCACGTGCCCGCGTTCAATGTGACGGACAGTTCGTACGCTGATGGCGGCGCGTCTGGCCACCTCGTCCTGTGTTAATCCTGCCTTGATGCGCGCGGCACGCAGTCCGGAACCCCGTACAATCCTCAACCATCCCCCCACCCTTCAAGCAGGTATAGACAAAACCGGCGCCAATAGCTCTGACTTACGTTCCGCCCACAATCACTCTATTGCGAAAAATTCACGGAAGCGATCATTCCGATTTAGGAATTCGCCAAGGCCGGCCTACCGACCGGACGGTCATCCGTTTTCCGGGGCCCGCGCACGGTCGGCCGCGTGCCCCGGAAAGCGGTTTCTCACACGGCCCGGAGCGAACCCTCCGCGGCCGTCTTCGGGCGGTCGCCGTCGTCCGGCACCGCGGTGTCGTGGTGTTCGGGAGAGCGGCGCACCAGGAGCAGGACCAGCACCCCGGCAAGCAGAGCGGCGAGCCCGCTCACCAGGAAGACCTGGTCGAGTCCCGCGGCGTACGCGTCCTCGACGGCCCGCGCACCCGCGGCCTGCGCCTGGGCGGGCAGTTCGGCGACCACGCTCGCGGACCTGCCGCCGGTGACCAGTTCGGCCGCCGCGTCGGAGTCGGCGAACGAGCCGTTGTCGGCCAGCTCCCGTCCGATCGCGCCGGACAGAATGGCTCCGACCACCGGAATGCCGACGGCGAAGCCCAGCTGCCGGAACGTGTTCGCCGCTCCGCCCGCCATGCCCGCCCGGCTCGCCGGCGCGGCGGCCAGCGCGGCCGACGCGAGGATCGGCGAGGCGATACCGACACCGATACCCGTCAGCAGCATGCCGGGGAGCAGCGCCGTCCAGCCGGAGGTGCCGGTGAGCAGCATCTCCAGCAGCGTCCCGGCACCGATCAGCAGCAGACCGGCCCCGATCGGCCACTGTGGCGCGACGTTTGCGAGGAAGCGGCCCGCAAGGCCCGCCGCCACGAACGACATTCCGCTGAGCGGCATCAGGATCAGACCGGCCTTCACCGGGCTGAGCTCCAGCACCGACTGCGCCCAGACGGACACGAACACCAGATTGGCGAAGGCGGCCGCACTGAAGACCACCGCGCCGGCCATCAGCCCGCCGAACGACGGTGTCCGCAGCAGCTTCAGGTCGAGCATGGGATCGCGCCGGCCGCGTTCGACCAGGACGAAGGCGATCAACGCGACCACCGTGCCGCCGAACAGCGCGAGCGTGATGTCCGCGCCCCAGCCGTCCTCGCCCGCACGGATCAGGGCGAAGATCAACAGGGTGGAGGCCAGGGTGAAGGCGACCGTGCCCGGGATGTCGACGCGGCGGTCGGTCCTGATGGACGAGCCCGTCAGGTGCTTGTGGCCGACGATCAGGGCGATGGCCGCGACGGGCAGGTTGACCAGGAAGATCCACCGCCAGTTGAGATGCTCGGTGAGCAGACCTCCGAGTATCGGACCGGCCGCGGCGGCGGCGCCGTTGACAGCACCCCACAGACCGAAGGCGATGCCCCGGTCCTTGCCGCGGTAATTGCTCGCCAGCAGTGCGGTGTTGGTGGCGAACATCGCCGCCGCGCCGAGGCCCTGGACACCGCGCGCGACGATCAGCATGCCGCTGCTGTCCGCGAGCCCGCAGGCGAGGGACGCCACGGCGAACACGGCCAGGCCGGCGAGGTAGACCCGGCGGGCGCCGGTGAGGTCGGACAGCGAGCCGATCGCCATCAGCAGTGCGGCGAGCACCAGAACGTAGATGTCGACCACCCATTGCAGGGCGGAGAACGACGCGTCGAGCGAGTCGGTCATCTGGGGCAGCGCCACGCTGACGATGGTCACATCGATCAACAGCATGAAGGTGCCTAAGCAAACCGCCAGCAGCGGCATCCATTTGCGCATGACGCGGAGCCTCTCAGGGAGCGAGCCGAAATGCGGACAATTGCGCCGGTCGGCAGGTCGGGTCGACCGGCGGCCCGAGCGAGCGGGGCACGCCTCGACCAGCGCCGTCAGCGGCGGTATCGGCAGCGGGCAGGTCTGTTCGGGCACCTCTTAGACAGTGGCTAATAGGTTAGGCTGACTCTATGCCCTGCGGGTCGCCGGGCGTCAAGTCGCTCCGGCCACTTCCCCTCAGCGTTAGGTTTCTCGTCATGTCTGAGTCAGCGCCGCGCCGTCGCTCACGCGCCTCGGCGGGCCTGCCGCCGATCACGGCGGAGAAGATCATCGACGCGGCCGTCGAACTGACCGCGGAACGCGGCCTCGACGGCTGGTCGATCCGGCAGATCGCCACCAAGCTGGACGTCTGGCCCGGTGTGGTCGCCCATCACGTGGGCGACCGGGAGGCGGTCGTCATGGCGGTCACGGACCAGGTGATCGGCCGTATACCGGTACCGGATCCGGATGTTCCGTGGCGCGACTGGTTCAGCTCGCTCACCTTCGACGGGCGCGCCGTCCTGAAGCAGTACCCGGGGGTGGCGCGGCGGCTGGTCGTGGTGGGGCCGAACGTGCCGTCCGCGCTGCCGACGATCGACACCGGCATCAAGGTGCTCCTGCTCGCGGGGTTCGGCGACCACGCGACGGAGATCTACCGCTATCTGCTCAACAGCGCGTTCATGCTGGTGGCGGTGGAGGACGACCGCGACAGCTTCTTCCCGAGCGCACGCGCGGACATGGGCCGCACGATGGCCGCGTTCGCGGCGGACCCGAACCGGCCGGGCCTCGCGGCGGCGGGCGCGCAGGCGGTGGCCCGGAGCGAGGACGCGGGAGCGCAGGACCTGGCGTTCTTCCGGCTGACGGTGGAGAGGTCGCTGGACGGGGCGGAGGCGTTGCTGAAGGGGTGAGCGGTGGGGGGTGGGGGGTGGGCCCGGGGGTTGCGGCTCCCGGGGCCCGCGCGTCGGGGTGGTGGCCCGCACGGCTGGGCGCGGGTCTGGTTGCGGGTTGTTGGCCCGCACGACTGGGCGCGGGCCTGGTTGCGGGCCATGCGTCGGCCGACCCGCCGCCCGTGCCACACGGCCTGCGGCCATGTCCTCAAACGCCGGATGGGCTGCAATGGTTGCCCCGCACGACCGGGCGCGGGCCTGGTTGCGGGCCATGCGTCGGCCGACCCGCCGTCCGTACCGCACGGCCTGCGGCCGTGTCCTCAAGCGCCGGACGGGCTGGAATGGTTGCCCGCACAACCGGGCGCCGGTCTGGTTGCGGGCCATGCGTCGGCCGACCTGCCGTCCGTACCGCACGGCCTGCGGCCCTGTCCTCAAACGCCGGACGGGCTGCAATGGTTGCCCCGCACGACCGGGCGCCGGCTCGTTGCGCGCCGTGCGTCGGCCGACCCGCCGCCTGTGCCGCGGCCGTGTCCTCAAGCGCCGGACGGGCTGCAATTGTTGCCCCGCACGACCAGGCGCACTTGTCGGACCCATGACGCCGGAGGGCCTCCTCCGCACCTCCCGGCGCACACCTCGGTGACAGAACCACCGAGTGGCGGGACGGTCTACGCGACCGGCCCGCCACTCAGTCGTGCGCTGCTACGACGTCGGCTGGTGCGCCGTCGTCGAGGACTCCGTCAGGATGCCCGCCAGGAAGCCCGCTATCTCGCTCACCGTCGGGTAGTTCCACAGCAGCGTCGCCGGGAGCGCCACTCCAAGGTCCCGCTCCAGCGCCACCCGTACCGCCGCCGCCAGCAGGGAGTCGACTCCCGCCTCCGTCAGGGGGCGGTGGACGCCGACCGCCGCCGGCTGCATGCCGAGGACCGCCGCGACCCGGCGGCGTACGTCGTCGAGCAGGTACGCCGCCAGTTCGTCGCCCGTCAGGCCCACCCAGTCCGGTACCTCCGTGGGCCGTGAGGCGTCGTCGCCCGCCAGTTCCGCCAGCAGGGCGGGGCGCGGGCCCGTGTGGCCGCGCAGCAGGCTGATGACCGTGACCAGCGCGCCCGGGGCTCCCGCCGCGGTCTGGTCGAAGGCGCGCAGCGCCTGGTCCGGGGCGATGTCGGCCGTGCCGCGGGCGGCCAGTTCGACGTCGGTCGCGTCGGCCGAGGTCGCCATGCCCATCCCCCGCCAGCTGGTCCAGGCGATGCTCACGGACTCCTGGGCGCCGCCGGTCCGCCGGTGGGCGGCGAGGGCGTCGAGGTAGGCGTTGGCCGCGGCGTACGCACCCTGGCCCGGCAGGCCGAGGAGCGGGCCCGCCGAGGAGAAGAGGACGAAGAAGTCCGTCGAACCCGGCGGGAACAGCTCGTGCAGGACCAGCGCGCCCTCCGCCTTGGGCCGCATGACCTCGCGCAGCGCGCTCGCCTCCAGACGGTGCATCATCGCGCTGTGCACGGTGCCGGCGGCGTGGACGACACCGCGGATCGGCGGGAGCCCGAGCGCGTCGAGCGCGGCCCGGGTCGCCTCCAGGTCGGTGATGTCCACGGCGACGGTGCTCACCGTGACCCCGGCGGACTCCAGCCTGCGCAGCGCGCCGACCCGGCGGTCGTCGTCGGACCACGCGGCGCGCGGAGGCACCGCGGTACGGCCGAGGAGGACGATGCGGCGGGCGCCGCGCTGGGCGAGGTGTTCGGCCATTTCGAGGCCCAGCACACCGAGGCCGCCGGTGATCAGATACGTGCCGTCGGCGCGGCAGCTGAACGGCTCGGCGTCCGGCACCGGCGTCGCGGGGACCAGCCGGGGCACGTGGACCGCGCCGTCGGCGACGGACAACACCGGCTCGGCGGGTCGCAGATGGAGCAGATTGAGCAGCAGCGCGGCGCTCACCTCGTCGGGCGCGCCCGCCGGCAGATCGACGACACCGCCCCAGAACTCGGGGTGTTCGCTCGCCGCCACCCGGCCCATGCCCCACAGCGGTGAGCCCGCCAGATCGCCGATCGAGGCCGCGCCCCGTACGCCCGCGGTCAGGCACCACAGCAGCGGCTTGCGGCCGGGCAGGGAGGCGATCTCGGCGACGATGCGGGCGAACTCGACCGCGATGTCCGCCGGTTCGGCGGCTGTCGGGGCGAACAGCACATGGTCGGCGTCGGTGACCGCGGTCGCGTCCACGCTCACCGTCGCACCGTGCGCGGCGCACGCCGGAACCAGGGAGCGGGCGAGATCGGTCGGGCCGAGCACCAGAACCGTGTGGTCGGGCAGCGCGGTGTGCGTCTCGGTGTCGACCGGGAACTGCTGCCACTCCAGCTCGAACCGGCCGCTGGTGCTCTGCTCCTCCCCGGAGAGGTCACCGTCGAGCTCCCCGTAGTGCAGACCGCGCAGGGTGAGGACGGAGTCGTCCTCCTCGCCCTCGACGGTGCCGCGGATCTCCACGTGCACGGTCGTGGGCCGGGCGGGGTCGAGGCGGACGGTGATGGCGGCTCTGCGCGGGGGCGGGCCGGAGCGGGTCACCTGGTCGATGTGCGCGGGCATGCGCAGCACGCCGGGGCCGGTGAAGATGACCGATGCCATCGACAGGGCGGCGTCCAGGACGGCCGCCCAGCTGCGGTCGAGTTCGGCGGTCGCGACGGCCGTCAACGTGCCCTCGCCGCAGCGCAGTTCCTCGATCCGCCAGGGGTATCCCATGTCGGCGACGCCGAGTTCGGCGAGCCGCTCGATGACATGACCGGGGTCGAGCACCTCGGGGGCGTCCGCGTCACCGGCAGGCGCCGCGGGCTCTCCGCCGCCGACGGTGGCCAGGGTGTGCGTGGACCAGGCCGTGTCGGGCGCGCCGAGCTTGCGGGAGACCAGCCGCAGGCCGGTGTCGTCGCGGACGATCTGCACCTCGCGGGTCTCCTGCTGCGGCACGACGACCGGCTGGCGCAGCCGCAGGTCGGTCAGGACGTCGGTGCGGCCGGCGGACAGGAAGGTGTTCACGAGCACGGCGGCCGGGACGATCTCGGTGCCGAGGACGGGGTGCCGGCGCGGATAGGGGCGGGTGCGCAGGTCGAGCGTGGTCTGCCAGATCCGCAGCCGGGAGGCGTGCACCGCGGTCTCGGTGCCCAGCAGGGTGTCGACGGGCGACTCGGTGAGCCCCCGGGCGTCGACCCAGTGCCGCTCGTGCTGCCAGGCCGTCGTCGGCAGATCGGCACGGCGTCCGGCGGGCTGGAGGACCGACCAGTCGACCGGCACGTTCGCGCAGTGCAGACGGGCCAGCGAGGTGAGCAGCGTGGTGCGTTCGGTCTTGTTGCGGCGCAGGGTCGGTACGACCAGCGCGCCCGGCACGTTGGCCGTGGTCTCCGTGACCGAGTGGCTGACCACGGGGTGCGCGGAGATCTCCAGGAAGGTCCGGTGCCCGTCCTCGACGGCGGCCTGGACGGCGTCGACGAACCGGACGGGGTTGCGCAGGTTCGCCGCCCAGTAGGTCGCGTCCTGCCTGCGGGTGGACCGCGGGTCGTCGAGCGCGGTGAGGTAGAGCGGTACGTCCGCGGTCCTGGCCTCGATGTCCGCGACGGCGACGGCGAGATCGGCGCTGATCTCGTCCATGTGCGAGCTGTGGAAGGCGACGTCGGAGTCGACCCGGCGGACGGTCCGGCCGAGCGCGGCCCACTGCTCGGCGGCCTCGTCGACGGCGGTGATGTCTCCGGCGACGACGGTCGAGGTGGGAGAGGCGGCGATCGCGGCGCACAGGGTGGGGTCGGTGCCGATGATGTCGCGCACCTCGTCGAACGGCCGGTCCACCATGATCATGGCGCCGTTGCCGGCCACCTTGCGCAGCAGCGCGGAACGGCGGCACACCAGCCGGGCGCCGTCGGACTCGGACAGCACACCGGCGACGACGGCCGCGGCGATCTCACCGACGGAGTGGCCGATGATCGCGCCGGGGACGACCCCGTAGCGCCGCCAGACCTCGGCGAGGCCGATCTGCATGGCGAAGAGCATGGACTGGATGATGTCGACGGAGCCGAGCTCCCCGCTGGTGAGCACCTCGCGCGGGGTGAGGCCGAGCTCCTCGGCGTAGATGGGGCCGAGGCGGTCGATGGCCGCGGCGAACACCGGCTCGTCGTCGAGCAGTTCGCGGCCCATGCCCGACCACTGGGCGCCGTGGCCGGAGAACACCCAGACCGGCGCCCGGGACGGGCCCGACGCGTCGCCGGTGACGACGGCCGGATGGGTCTCTCCCTCGGCCAACGCCCGCAGACCGGCAGTGAGTTCGTCCTTGTCCGCCGCGACGACGACACCGCGTCCGGCGAGGTGGGCCCGGCGCCGGGCGAGGGTGTGCCCGATGTCCGCGAGCTCGTGCGGCGCGAGGCCGTCGGCGAGCCGCGCGGCCTGCGCGGCGAGGCCGGGCTCGTTGGCGGAGGAGACGGGGTAGAGGGTGACGTCCGCGCTCGCGGAAGCCGCGCCCGTCCCCTCGGCCGCGCCCGAGGACGTGCCCGAGGACGTGTCCGCCGAGGCGTCCGCCTCCTGAGTGGTGTCCACCGGTGCCTGCTCCAGGACGGCGTGCGCGATCGTGCCGCCGTAGCCGTAACTGGCCACACCGGCCAGCCGCGGACGGTTCACCGCCGGCCACGGGGTCGCCTCGGCGACCAGGCTCAGACCCGACTCGGCCCACGGGATGTCCTTGCGCGGCCCGTCGACGGTCAGGGTCGGCGGGATGACGCCGTGCTGCATGGCGAGCGCGGTCTTGATGAGACCCGCGACGCCGGCGGCCGCCTCGCAGTGACCGATGTTGGTCTTCACGGATCCGATCAGGCAGGGGCCCTGCCCGGGGGCACGGTCGCCCACGACCTCGGCGAGCGCGGCGGCCTCGATCGGGTCGCCGACCTTGGTGCCGGTGCCGTGCGCCTCGACGTAGTCGACCTCACCGGGCGCGACGCCGGCCGCCGCGTACGCCCTGCGCAGCAGATGCGCCTGAGCGGTCGGGCTGGGCGCCATGATCCCGTCGGTGCGGCCGTCCTGGTGCACGGCGCTGCCGCGGACGAGCGCGATGACGCGGTCGCCGTCGCGCCGGGCGTCGGCGAGGCGCTTGAGGACGACGATGCCGCAGCCCTCGCCGCGGCCGTAGCCGTTCGCGGCCTCGTCGAACGCCTTGGAGCGGCCGTCCGGGGAGATGGCCCCCGCGATGTCGAGGACGGTCGTCAGACCGGGGCCCGCCATCAGCATGACGCCGCCGGCGAGCGCCACGGGCACCTCGCCGCTGCGCAGGCTGGCGCACGCCTGGTGGAGTGCGACCAGCGAGGAGGAGCAGGCGGTGTCCACGGCGACGCTCGGGCCGCGCAGATCGAGGGTGTACGAGATCCGGTTGGGCACGCCGCACAGCGAGGACCCGATACCGGTCCACGCCTCGACGCCCGGCAGGTCCTCCAGGAGTCGGCGGCCGTAGTCGTCGGTGCCGACACCGACGAAGACGCCGGTGTCGCTGCCCGCGAGGCTCGACGCGGGGATGCCGGCGTGCTCCAGCGCCTCCCAGGCCACCTCCAGCGCCATGCGCTGCTGCGGGTCGAGCTGGCGGGCCTCGGTGGCGGACATGCCGAAGAAGGCGGCGTCGAAGCCGCTGATGTCGTCGACGAAGGCGCCGTTGGAGATCACCCGCGACAGGACGGCGGCGTTCTCCCGGGACTGGGCGCGCTGCGGCGCCCACCGGTCCTCGGGTATCGGTCCGGACGCGTCGCCCGCGTCCATCAGCAACTCCCAGAGCGCCTGCGGGGAGTCGACGCCACCGGGGAAGCGGCAGCCGATGCCGACGATGGCGATCCGGTCCTCGGGGCTCGGCGGCAGGGGGGACATCTCACTCACCATGGGTCACCGCTTACGGGTCGGGCGTCGTCCGCTGTGGACGACGGGAGGACGGGAGAGGGCCGGCCGGGGCCGGCGGGGTGCGGACGGGCCGTCGGATGCGCGCAGCTCGGAGCGGCTCATGCGTACATGACCGCCTTGTCCCAGTCCTCGCCCTCACCGAACAGATAGCGGGCCTTGAGGATGTCGCGCTGTGCGGTGAGCGCCTCGGAGGGGACCAGCGTGCCGAGGGGAAGGCCGGTGATGCTGTGCGGTACGCCGAGTTCGCGGTCGATGAGTCCGGTCAGTTCCTTGACGGCCCGCTCACGGGTCGCGTCGGGGGCCTCGAACTCCACCCGCAGCACGTCCGGGTGGGCCATCGCGCGCCAGAACATCACGTCGTACTCGAAGGGCAGGCTGAACACCAGCTCCTCCAGGCGCTGTTGGGTGACCGTCGCGGAGCCGACGGTGTAGCCGGTGCCGGAACGGCCGAGCACCCGGACGGTCGGCAGCAGCCAGCCGCAGGTGCAGTCGGCGGTGGACACCTCGACGTCGTCGGCGAGGTTGTAGCGCAGCAGCGGCATGGCCTCGCGGTAGAGCGGGGTCACCACGAGCTGGCCGCGGCCGGAGTCGGAGAGTTCGCCGGTGGCCGGGTCCCACACCTCGAAGACGGCGCGGTCGGCCCACAGGTGCAGGGAGCCGTCCGGGCACTGGCCGGCGATGGTGCCGGTCTCGGTGGAGCCGTACTCCTCGACGACGGGGATGCCGCCCCAGATCTCGCTGATCCGGCGGCGGCGCACCTCGGTGAGGGGCTCGGCGGCGGTGAACATCGCCCGCAGGGCGGGGAAGTCCTTGTCGGGGCGGAGGCCCGCGGCCTTGGCGGCTGCCGCGAGCATCATGATCTCGGTGGGGTTGCACCAGGTCAGCGAGACGTCCAGGGCACGCATCACCCGCACCATGCGCGGCAGCGGGGTGGCGAGCGAACGGGCGTCGCCGGGCACGATGGTGGCACCGCGCAGCCGGCCGGCGGCCTGGGCGAGGTGCGCGGTGATGACCAGGCCGTAGGGGGTGCGGACGAGGAAGGTGTCCGACGGATGGATGCCGACCCACTTGCGTGCGTACCGCTCGGCCAGGTCGGCCCAGTCGTCGTCCGTGTAGTACGAGGCGGTCGGGTCACCGGCCGTGCCGCTGGACTCGTGGTAGGTGGCCAGCTTCTCGCGGTCCACGGCGAGCATCCCGAACGGGTACTGGTCGCGCAGGTCCTGCTTGGTGGTCAGTTCGATGCCGGCGAAGTCCTCCGCACCGGCCGGTGCGCTGCGGCCCCGGTAGCGGGCGGCGTAGAACGGCGAGCGCATCGCCTGGGCGAGCACCCTCGGCAGCTCCGCCCGCTGCAACTGCGCGAGTTCGGCTGGACTTGACCAGTCGCCCGGTTCCGGACGCGACCACGACATCGGATCTCCCTCGTCTGTGCCCAGGGGCCGCGGGCTGTGGCACGCGGCGGCTACGCGCCCAGCACAGCACCGCGCCACACGGAGGGGCCCGAGTAGTCGCTACTCAATTCGGCCACCGCAACCGGCCCGTGGAGCGTGTATCGCCGCTGCACAGGACGGTGCGGGATAGACAGTGTCTAAGAGGAGGTGGATGAGTACCGCCTACTCATGAGGGCCGGGATCGCAGCTGTTGTGCTTGCCGCCAAGGCCACCCACCCACGAAGGAGTCGGCGCGATGAGGACCGAGAACCTGTATCTCGCCGGGATCGGCAGTCATCTGCCGCCCCTGTACCCGGCCGAGCGCGCGGTCGCGGAAGGTCTGTACGACGAGGCCGCCCGGCAGGCGTCGGGCATGCGGTCCGCGGCCGTCAGCAAGTCAACGCCCGCGCCCGACATGGCGATCGACGCGGCCCGCGCCGCACTGGCCGAGTCCGGCCACGGCCCCGACGACATCGGCATCCTGCTGCACAGCTACACGCACCACCAGGGTCCGGACGGCTGGTCGGCCGTGCACTACATCCTGAACAACACCGTCGACCGCCCGGTGCCGGCCGTCGAGATCAAGCAGGGCTGCCTCGGCATGCTCGCCTCGGTGGAGGTGGCGGCCAACCGGCTCGCGGCCAACCCCACGCACGAGGCCGCCCTCATCACCACCGGCGACAACTACTCGACACCGGGAGTGGAGCGCTGGCGCGCCTCCGGCCTCTTCGTGCTCGCCGACGCCGGCTCGGCCGTGGTCCTCTCACGGCGCGGCGGCTTCGCCGAGATGCTCGCCCTCGGCTCGCTGTCCGACTCCTCGATGGAGATCCTGCACCGCGCCGGCGAGGAGCTCTTCCCGCCCGGTGTCACCCGCGGCCGCGGACTGAACTTCGCCGAGCGCGCCGAGAAGGTGCGTGAGCAGTGGGCCGCCGGACAGGCCCCGCCCATCAAGAACTTCGGCGACCGCGTCGCCGAGATCGCCGAGCGCACGCTCAAGGAGGCGGGCCTCACCTTCGACCAGATCGACCGGGTCTGCCACGTCGGCTTCGGCCGGCCGGCACTGGAGGCGATGTTCCTGCTGCCGCTGGACGTCCCCGAGGACAAGGACGTCTGGGACTACGTCAGCACCGTCGGCCACACGGGCGCCGCCGACCTGTTCCTCGGCCTCGAACACCTCTGGCGCTCCGGCCAGGTCGGCCCGGGCGACAACGTCCTGCTGATCGGCGCGAGCACCGGCATGGAGGCGGGCGCCGCCGTCGTCCGCATCACCGAATCCGCACCCGAAGCCGAGTAGGAGAGCCACCCATGCTTGCCGGATGCACTCCCTGGCCGTCCGATGTCGCTCAGCGCTACCGCGAGCAGGGCATCTGGCGCGGCGAGACGCTCGGCACGGTGCTGCGCGACGCCGCGCGGCAGTACGGCTCCGCCACCGCGCTGGTGCACGGCGGCCGGCGGATCAGCTACACCGAACTCGACCGCTGGGCCGACCGGCTGGCCGCCGGCTTCCTCGAGCACGGGGTGCGCGCCGACGACCGGATCGTGGTGCAGCTGCCCAACGTGCCGGAGTTTGTTGCGATCTCGTTCGCCCTCATGCGGATCGGCGCGAAGCTCGTCTTCTCGCTGCCCGCGCACCGCGCGACCGAGATCAGCCATCTCGTGGAACTGAGCGGCGCCACCGGCTACGTCCTCCCCGAGACCCACCGCGGATTCGACCACCGCGACCTCGCGCGGCAGGTGCAGGCCGGCAGCGAGACCCTGCGGACCCTGTTCGTGCTCGGCGCGAAGACCGACGGGTTCGTCTCGGTGTCCGAGCTGGAACTCGCCGCCCCCGACGCCGAGCCCTTGCCGGAGCCCGACGCGTCCGACGTGGCGTTCTTCCTGCTCTCCGGCGGGACCACGGCGCTGCCGAAGCTGATCCCTCGTACCCACGACGACTACGTGTACCAGGCGCAGCGCGCGGCGGAGGTGTGCGAACTGACGCCCACCGACACCTATCTGGCGGTGCTGCCGATCGAGTTCAACTTCGCCTACGGCTGCCCCGGTGTGATCGGCACGCTGATGTCCGGCGGCACCACGGTGCTCGCCGACACCCCCAACCCGCTGGACTGCTTCCCCCTGATCGAGCAGCACGCGGTCACCGTCACCTCGATGGTGCCCTCGATCATGCAGCTGTGGCTGGAGGCAGCCGAGTGGAGCGAGGACGACCTGAGCAGCCTGCGGCTGGTCCAGGTCGGCGGTGCCCGCATGCTGCGCGAGTTCACCGAACGCATCGCGCCCACGCTGGGCTGCTCGCTCCAGCAGGTGTTCGGCATGGCCGAGGGCCTGCTCACGTTCAGCAGGCCGGACGATCCGGCCGAGGCGGTGCTCACCACCCAGGGCAGGCCGATCTCGGACGCGGACGAGCTGCTCATCGTGGACGAGAACGGTGACCCGCTGCCCGCCGGCGGTATCGGCGAGCTGATCACCCGCGGTCCGTACACACTGCGCGGGTACTACGGCGTACCCGAGTACAACAAGCGCGCGTTCACCGAGGACGGCTTCTACCGCACCGGCGACCTCGCCCGGCTCACCGAGGACGGTGACCTGGTGATCGAGGGCCGGATCAAGGAAATGATCATCCGCGGCGGCGACAAGATCTCCGCGGGCGAGGTCGAGGACCATCTCATGGCGCTCGACGGGGTGGCCGCGGCCGCGGTGATCGGCGTACCCGACGAGTTCCTCGGCGAACGGATCTGCGCCTGCATCGTCGCGGAGGGGCCGCAGAGGACGCTCGCCGCGCTCAAGCAGGCGGTCCACGCGCGGGGCGTCGCGGACTACAAGCTGCCCGACGCCGTCCGGTACGTGACCGAGCTGCCGCTCACCCCCCTCGGCAAAGTCGACAAGAAGGCGCTGGCCGCAACAGCCGCGTCCGAGCAGGAAGGCTGACGTGGACAACACCGACACCCGCACCCCGACCGAGCAGGATCTGCGTGAGGTGGTCGCTCCGCTGCTCGGCATCGAGCCGGCGGCGATCGACCCGGACGCCAATCTGGTCGTCCTCGGCCTGAGTTCGCTGGAGATCATGCGGCTCGTCAGCCGCTGGCGCAGGAACAAGGTCCCGGTCGAGTTCGACGCGCTCGTCGCCGCGCCGACGCTGAACGGCTGGCTCGCGCACTTCGCGGCCGGCGCCGTACCCGCCGCGGCGGAGCCCGAGGTGGCCTCATGAGCGCCGAGCTGATCACCGGCGGCACCGTCTACACGGCGGACGCCGAGGAGAGCGTGCACGCGCACGGCGCCGTCCTGATCGTGGACGGGACGATCGCCGCGGTGGGGGCCGCCGACGAGGTCGAGCGGGCCGTGGCCACGCTCGACCCCGCGCGGAAGGCCGGGCTGAAGACGCGCGACGTCCGCGGGATGATGGTGCTCCCCGGATTCGTCAACGCGCACTGGCACGAGATGTTCGCCATGCGCTTCCCGATGCGCGGCGCGCTGCGGCCGGTCTCCGACCGCGACGACGAGGTCGCGTTCATGGGCGGCGGCGGCGACATGCACCAGATATCCGCCACCTTCGACCGCTTCGACGGCCTCATCGAGCAGATGACGCCCGACGAGGCGCAGGCCATCGCCGAGTACTCGATGTGGACCCAGCTGCGCGGCGGTGTCACCACCCTCGGCGACATGGGTTCGCTCAACCGCCCGCGCTCGATGGTCGCCGCGGCACAGCGCGTCGGTATCCGCTTCTCCGCGAGCACCTGGGCGAGCGACGCGGTCTGCGCCCCCGACCAGGACCGCTTCGTGCGCACCCGGGACGCCGACGGCGTCCTGGCGGACGTGGAGTCGCTGCTGCGGCTGGCGTCCGAGGACACCTCGGGCCGGCTGCGGTGCCGTCCGAGCGTCGCGTACGTCACCAACATGACCGACGAGCTGGCACGCGGCATGGCCGAGCTCGTCGCCCGCCACGACACCGGTTTCGCGACCCACGTCGGAGCGCTGCGCAACGAGGTCGACCTGATGCGCAGGTACTACGGCGAGACGGGCGTGCGCCGGCTGGCCGAACTGGGCCTGGTCAACAAGCGGTTGATGGCGGGCCACTGCGCCTTCCTGGACGAGGACGAGCAGAAGCTGCTGCTCTCCGGCCGCGCCCACATCAGCCACTCCCCCGGCAAGTACGGCCCGTCCGGCGAGTCGTCGCTCACCGAGACCGGTGTCGTCCCGGCGCTCCGTCGGCAGGGCTTGGACGTCTCCCTGTCGACGGACGGTTCCTCGATGCCGAGCGCCGGCATCGCCGAGACGATGCGTGCGGCCTGGCAGATGTACAACGAGATGAGCGCCGACCAGACCGAGGTGCTGCCCAGCGACGCGCTGGCGATGGGCACCCGGATCGCGGCCAAGGGGCTGCGCTGGGACGACGCCGTGGGCAGCCTGGAGACCGGCAAGCAGGCCGACCTGGTGCTGGTGCGTACCGACGACTGGCGCTACCTGCTGAACCCGCGGCCGCTGGAGAGCTTCCTGTGGCTGGCCGGTTCGGCCGATGTGGACACCGTGATCGTGGGCGGCCGCACGCTGCTGTCCGGCGGCCGGGGTGTCGAGGTCGACGAGGCCGGTCTCCAGGAGCGCTATCTGGCCGCGCTCGGTTCGTTCACCACCCGCGCCCTGCGGGTGCCGGACGAGGTGGTCGGGCGTGTGCTCGGGCGGTGGACCCGATGACCGGGCCGCTGTCCGGGGTCGCCATGGTGACGGGCGCCGCCGGCGGGATCGGTGCCGAGGTCGTCCGCGCGCTGGTGGACGCCGAGCTGCCGGTCGCGCTGATCGACCGCGACGTACCGGCGCTGTGGGAGCTGGCGGCCGAACTCGACGCGGCCGGGGCCCGGGTGCTCGCGGTCGCGACGGACGTGACCGACAGCGCCGACGTGGACACCGCGGTCGCCAAGGTCGAGGTCGAGCTCGGGCCGATCGAGTACCTCGTCAACGCCGCCGGGGTACTGCGCAGCGGCCCGGCGGCCGAGCTCAGCGACGAGGAGTGGGACACGACCTTCGCGGTCAACGCGGGCGGGGTGTTCCACACCAGCCGGGCGGTCGCCCGGGTGATGGTGCCGCGCCGGCGCGGGGCGATCGTGACGGTCGCCTCCAACGCGGCGGCGACGCCCCGGATGTCGATGTCCGCCTACGCGGCCTCCAAGGCGGCCTCCGCGATGTTCACCAAGTGCCTGGGCCTGGAGCTGGCCGGGCACGGCATCCGGTGCAACGTCGTCGCGCCCGGCTCGACCCGCACCCCGATGCTGACCGCCCTCCAGGGCGACGCCGCCGAGCGGGCGTCGGTCGACGGTGTGCCCGCCGCGTACCGCGTCGGCATCCCCCTCGGCCGGATCGCCGAACCCGCCCACATCGCCGACGCGGTGCTGTTCCTGCTCTCCGAGCGGGCCGCCCACATCACCATGCACGACCTGACCGTAGACGGCGGCGCCGCGCTCGGTGCCTGAGCGGGCCCGCGAGCAGACCCCCGCGAGAATCCCCGCGAGAAGAGGACACGACCAGTGGCGATTGCGCCGATCGACTCCTATCCCATGCCGCGGCCCGCCGAACTGCCCGCGAACACCGCGGCGTGGACCGTCGACCCCCGCCGGGCCGTGCTGCTGGTGCACGACATGCAGCACTACTTCCTCGCACCGTTCGCCGAGGGCGGGCTGCGGACCGAGCTGCTCGACGCCGTCGCCGGGCTGCGCGAGAGCTGTGAGCGTGCCGGCGTCCCCGTCGTCTACTCGGCCCAGCCCGGCGGTATGACCCCAAAGGAGCGGGGCCTGCTGCAGGACTTCTGGGGTCCGGGCATGTCCGCGGAGCCCGCGGACCGCGGCATCCCCGACGTCATCGCCCCCGGCGAGCGGGACACCGTGCTCACCAAGTGGCGGGCCAGCGCGTTCCACAACAGCGGTCTGCTCGAACTGATGTCCGCGCAGGGCCGCGACCAGCTCGTCATCTGCGGCATCTACGCCCATGTCGGCATCCTGCTCACCGCCTGCGACGCCTTCGCCCACACGATCCAGCCCTTCGTGGTGGCCGACGCGATCGCCGACTTCACGCCCGAGTTCCACCGGATGGCACTGGAGTACGCGGCCACCCGGTGCGCCATGACCGTGCCGGCCGCGGCGGTGCACGACGCGCTCGCGACGGCGACCACCGTGTCCGCAGGAGACGCCTCATGACCTCCCTCGACGAACTGGCTGCGAGCGGACGGGCGTTCGCCGTGCTGCACCGCCCCGAGAGCGACCGGCCCGACACGGTCGACCTGCTGCTCGGCGACTTCACGGAGGCCGGTACGACGGCCGGCCTGCCGGTCGTCGACGACGGCGCGCCCGACCGTCACGAGACGCTCGTGCTGCTGCCCTACCGGGTGATCGGTGAGCGGGGCTACGACCATCACGACGACGGCGAGCCGCTGCTGGCGATGAACATCCGTGAGCAGTCGCGGCTGCCCGTGGACGAGGTGCTCGACCAGGTGCTGGCCTGGCCGATCGAACTCGCCGCGGACGAGGGCACCTTCGACCTCGACGACGAGGCGTACGGCGACCTGGTGCGCCGGGTGCTCGCCGAGGAGATCGGTCACGGCTCCGGCGCCAACTTCGTCCTCAAGCGCACCTATCTCACCGAGATCCCCGACTGGTCGGTGCGCACCGCGCTGGCGTTCTGGGGGCGGCTGCTGCGCGGCGAACCCGGCGCGTACTGGACCTTCCTCGTCCACACGGGCGAGCGGACCTTCATCGGCGCCAGCCCCGAGCGGCATGTGAGCCTCGACGGCGGGGTCGCCGTGATGAACCCGATCAGCGGGACCTACCGCTATCCCGACGGCGGGGCGAGCACGGCCGGGCTGCTGGAGTTCCTCGCCGACAGCAAGGAGACCAACGAGCTCTACATGGTCCTCGACGAGGAACTGAAGATGATGAGCCGGGTCTGCGACGACGTGCGCGTGGTGGGGCCGCGGCTCAAGGAGATGGCCCACCTCGCCCACACCGAGTACCGCATTGTCGGCCGCAGCGACCGCGACGTGCGGGAGATCCTGCACGAGACGCTCCTCGCGCCCACCGTCACCGGCAGCCCCGTGCAGAGCGCCTGCCGGGTGATCGCCAAGATCGAGCCCGCGGGCCGCGGTTACTACGCGGGCGTCGCCGCCCTCATCGGCCGCGACGCTGCCGGTGCGCGGCGGATGGACTCCGCGATCATGATCCGCACGGCAGACGTGGACGCGCGGGGCCGGATGCGGATCGGCGTCGGCGCGACGCTCGTGCGCGACTCCGAGCCCGCGAAGGAGGCGGCGGAGACCGCGGCGAAGGCGGCCGGGCTGCTCGACGCACTGCACCGGATCGCCCGGCGCAGACGTCCTGCCGGGCACAACGAGCATCCGCAGATCAGAGCGGCGCTCGCGGAGCGCAACCGGCCGCTGTCGGACTTCTGGCTCGCGCCCGCGACGCCCCGCCCGGCCGACCGCGGCCGGCTGCTGATCCTGGACGCCGAGGACACCTTCACCGCCATGGGCGCCCTCCAGCTCCGCTCGCTCGGATTCGACGTCACCGTCCGCCGGTTCGACGAACCGCACCGGCTGACCGGGTACGACCTCGTGGTGCTGGGCCCCGGGCCGGGCGACCCCCGCGAGGAGAACCACCGCAAGATCGCCTATCTGCGCGCGGTGACCGGCTCGCTGCTCAATCTGCGGGTGCCGTTCGTGTCGGTGTGCCTGAGCCACCAGGTCCTGTGCGGACTGCTCGGACTGCCGTTGCGCAAGCTGGACTTCCCCAACCAGGGCGTCCGGCGGACGGTCGATCTGTTCGGTACCGAGGAGCAGGTCTACTACTACAACACCTTCGCCGCACACACCGACAGCGATCTGCTGGAGAGCCCGCTGGTCGCGGACTACGTCGACGTCGCGCGCGACCCTGCCACCGGCGAGGTGCACGCCCTGCGCGGGCCCGGGTTCACGTCGGTGCAGTTCCACCCCGAGTCCGTGATGACCCGTCACGGCCTGGCCATCCTGGACAACCTGGTCACCGGCGCGCTCGCTCCGGTGCCTCACAGAGTGGAGCTCACGGCGTGACCACTCCCCTGGTCGGCGTCCCTTCCGTGCAGTCCGCGCCGAGCTGGCGCTCCCTGCCGGCCCGCCAGCAGCCGCACTGGCCGGACGCGTCCGCACTCGACTCGGCCGTGGAGACCCTGGGCCGCAGTCTGCCCCTCGTCTTCCCGCGCGAATGCGACCTCCTCAAGCGCCGGCTGGCCGCCGTCGCCCGTGGCGAGGCGTTCCTCGTCCAGGGAGGCGACTGCGCCGAGTCCCTCGACGCGGCGGATGCCGCCTCCATCGGCCGTACGGTCGCCACACTGCGGCAACTGGCCACGGTGCTCGGCCATGCCATGGCACTTCCGGTGGTCACGGTCGGCCGCCTGGCGGGCCAGTACGCCAAGCCTCGCTCGGCCTCCACCGAGACGAGGGACGGGACCGAACTGCCCGTCTACCGGGGCGACGCCGTGAACGGCTCCGCCTTCACCACGGCGGCCCGCACCCCCGACCCCCAGCGCCTCGTCCGCATCTACAACGCCTCCGCCGCCACCCTCAATCTCGTGCGGGCGTTCGGCATGCGCGAGCGGATGGGCGCGGCCGAAGCAGGCGACGGACTGCGGGAGTTCGCGGCCGGATCACCGTCCCGCGAGCGGTACGAGGAACTCGTCGCCGGGACCGGGCAGGCGGGAGGGCTCGTCGCGGCCGACGGTGCGCACACCACCGGCGATCTGTTCACCTCGCACGAGGGCCTGCTCCTGGACTACGAGTCCGCCCTGACGAGGACGGACGTCGACACCGGCAAGAAGTACGCGGTCTCGGGCCATCTGCTGTGGATCGGCGAGCGCACCCGGCAGCTCGACGGAGCCCATGTCGCGTACTTCGCCGGCATCAGCAACCCGATCGCGGTGAAGATCGGCCCGGGCATCGGCACCGACGAACTGCTCCAGCTCATCGACAGGCTGGACCCCGAGCGCGATCCGGGCCGGCTCACCCTCATCGTGCGGATGGGGGCCGAGCGGATCCGTGACGTCCTGCCCGACCTGGTCGCCAAGGTGACGGCCGAGGGGTTCCCCGTCGGCTGGATGTCCGACCCCATGCACGGCAACACGATCGGCGCGCCGTGCGGGCGCAAGACCCGCCGGTTCGACGACGTGCTCGACGAGCTGTCCGGGTTCTTCGAGGTGACGGGCGGCCTGGGTGTGCACCCCGGCGGCGTCCATCTGGAGCTGACCGGCGACGACGTGACCGAATGCGTCGGCGGCGCCCCGGGCCTCACCTTCGACGATCTGCCCGACCGCTACCGGTCGCTGTGCGACCCCCGGCTCAACCGGGAGCAGGCGCTCGACCTCGCCTTCCGGCTCGCCGACACCCTCGCCGGCCGTCCGGGCGGCGGGCGGACACCGGCCGGCGGACACCCCGGAGAGGAGCTGCGGCATGGCTGACACGACCACCCTCGCCGAACGGACCCCCGATGCCGGGACGGCCGCCGGTACCGGGGCCACCTATCTGTGGCTGCTGCCGGAGCACGCCGTCACCACGTTCGCCGCCGGTCTCGGCGGCGACCGGCTCCTCACCGAGGAGGAACGGGCCCGCGGGGCACGGCTGGTGACACCCGCCGCCCGGCAGCGGTTCCTGGGCCGCCGGCTGCTGTGCCGGTACGCGCTCAGCGACCGCACCGGCCGTCCGCTCGACAGCTGGCGGTTCACGACCGGACGCTACGGGCGCCCCGAGACCGAGACGGACACCGACGGTGTGCGGTTCAGCCTCTCCCACACGGAAGGCCTGATCGTCTGCGCCGTCACCCACGGCCGGTCGTGCGGCGTCGATGTGGAGGGGACGGCGGCCTCCGCCGAATCCGCGCACTACATCAGCAGGTTCTTCGCCGCCGACGAACTCCTGGAGCTCGCCGCGCTCGACCCCGCGGATCTGGTCGCCCGGGTGGGCGACCTCTGGGTCCTCAAGGAGGCCTACCTCAAGGCACAGGGCACCGGACTGCACCGGAGCCTCGCGGGTTTCTCCTTCGCTGCGCGCGGACCGGCCGCCGGGCGCCGGATCACCGTGCACGACACCGAGCGGACCGGCCCGTCCGCCGACTGGTCCTTCGAACTCCTCCGCCCGACCTCCCGGCACCTCCTCGCCCTCGCGATCGAGGGCGCGCACCCGGGGGCGCTCCACCAGACCTGGCTGACCAGCACCTGAGGGCCGCTTCCGGCCCGAGGAACAACGATGGGAAGACCGATGAACCGAGAACTGGACATGACTGTCGCCCTCTTCCCCGGGCAGGGCGCGTACCGCCCAGGCACCCTCAAGGGACTCTGGGAGCGTGGCGACGACGCCGTACGCTCCACCTTCGAAGAGGTCGACGCCGTCGCCAAGGACCGGCTCGGCCGCGCGGTGTCGCCGACGGTCTTCCAGCCCTCTCCGCCGAGCCCCGCCACGCTGCTGGAGACCGCCCCGGACATCCTCCAGCTGGCCGTCTTCACCGCCTCCGTCGCCACCCACCGGCTCCTCGCCGAGCGTGGTGCCCGCGCGTCGGTCCACGTCGGCCACAGCCTCGGCGAGATCGCCGCACTGACCTGCGCGGGCGCCTGGGACCTGGCGGACGCGGCCGCGGTGCTCTGCGAGCGGATCTCGGTCGTCCGCGAACACGACCGCAGCGACGGGAAGATGCTCGCCCTCGGCTGCGGACGAGGACGCGCCGAGCAGGTGGTGGCGCTGATCGGCCACCCGGATCTCGTCCTCGCGGTCGACAACAGCGCGAACCAGTCCGTCCTCTCCGGTCCCGCCGACCTGATCGACACGGCCGCGGCGATCGCCGGCCGGATCGGCATCACGGCGACGCAGCTGCGCTCGCCGCACCCGTTCCACAACCCGCTGCTGGGCCAGGCGCGCCGCCGGCTCACGGAACGGATCGCCTCCTTCACCAGCCGTCCGCTCGAGGTCCCGGTGTACTCGCCGATTCTGGGCCGGTTCTACCGCGACGGGGACGATCTGGCCGAGCTGCTGGCCCTGCACCTGGTGACACCGGTCGAGTTCGGCACGTCGATCTCGGCCCTGCACGCGGCCGGAGCCCGGGTGTTCGTCGAGACGGGTGCGGGCCGTGTGCTGACGGCCCTGGTGGAGCAGTCCCTGCCGGGCGCGCACGTGGTGGCGCCGCTGGCCGGCCGTGACGACGACGAGGGGCTCACCCGGGCGGCCGGTTCGCTGCGCCCGGCCCTGAGCGGAGCCCGGCCGACGGCCCCGCCGGCCGCCGTCACCGCCGAGCCGGAGGCCGCCCCGAACACGCCCGGCGCTCCGGTCACCATCGACCGCGCCGACCTGGCAGCTCAGGTACGGGCGTTGTACGCCGAGGCCATGGAGTACCCCGAGGAGGTCTTCACGGACGACGTGCTGCTGGAGGCGGACCTCGGTGTCGACTCGGTCAAGCAGACGGAACTGCTCAGCAGGCTCGGTGACCGCTTCGGACTGGGCGTGCCGCCCGCCGGGCTGCGGGTCGCCGACTACGACACGTTCGGCAAGGTGGTCGACTTCGTGGCCGCCGGTGCCGCGGACGGCGCCTTCGCGGGAAGCGCGGCGGTCCGGTGAATGACCGACACCTCATGACCGGCGGCGAGTTCGCCGGACGCATAGCCCTGGTCACCGGCGGCGCGGGAAGCGTCGGCCGGGTCGTCGTGGAACGGCTCGCCGAGCGCGGCGCGACCGTCCTGCTGAACTGCTTCCACTCGTACGACTCCGCCAAGGAACAGGCCCGTGCCCTCGTCGGCCGCGGTCTCGACGTACGCGTGGTGCGGGCATCCGTGGCCCGCCCCGCGCAGGTCGAGCGGATGTTCGCGGAGATCGGCGACGAACACGGCCGGCTCGACATCCTGGTCAACAACGCGGCCGCCGGATCCTTCGTCCCCTTCGACGAGATCACCGAGGAACTGCTCGACCGCACGTACACCACCAACGTCAAGGGCCCTCTGTGGTGCGCCCGTTACGCGCGCCCGCTGCTCGCCGCGTCCGGCGGGCGGGGTGGGGCGATCGTCAACGTCTCCTCGCTGGGAGCGACGACCACACCCGCCAACTACCTGCCGGTGGGCGTGTCCAAGGCCGCACTGGAGGCCCTGACCCGCTACCTCGCCGCGGAACTCGCCGAGGACCGGATCCGGGTGAACGCCGCCTCGTGCGGCCTCATCGACAACCCGGTGGGCCAGATGTTCCCGGCCTTCACGGACGTCCGGGCGAACACGGTCGCGGCGACGCCCCTGGCGCGCCTCGGCCGCCCGGAGGATCTCGCGGAGGTCGTGCTGTTCCTCAGCTCGGAACGCTCGGGCTGGGTGACCGGCCAGACGGTCCTGGCGGACGGCGGGCTGACGCTGCTGCGTTCCGCGATGTCCCCGACGCGGGAGCCGGCGGAGGAGGCTTCCACCTCGGAGACGGAGACGGTGTCGCCGCCTGCGGACCGCGCGAAGGTGTCTGCGGCCCACGGAAGTTCGGACACGGCGACGGCCGGGGAAGCATCGCTGCCTCCGGCGGAGGCTCCCGCCGGCCGGGGCCCGAGCCGCACGACAGCGGACACCACTCCTGCCCTCCGCACGGCGACCCGCCCCACCACCGTGCCCGAACTCGACGACGAGGAGTTCCTGCCCGCCGGGGAAACCGCCGTCTGCGGTGATGTGCTCCTCCCGGACACGGCCGCACCGGCCGACTCCCCCGGACCGTCCGACGCAGCCGACGTGCCCGACGCCGCCGACCTCGCCCGCCCCACCGACCCCGCCGACGATCCCATCGCGGTCGTCGGCATGGGCATGGCCGTCCCCGGAGCCTCCTCTCCGGAGGAGTTCTGGCGGCTCCTGATCGACGGCGCGGAGCTCTTCGTCGACGCCCCCGCCGACCGGTGGGACATCGCACGGTTCCACCACGACGACCGCCGCGCGCCCGACAAGACCTACCAGCGGCGCTCGGGCTTCATCACCGGATTCCAGCCGCACGAGAAGCTCCGGGCGGAGGGCCTCGCCGACGCCGGGCTCGACCACACCGCGCTCTGGCTGCGGCACAGCCTCCACCAGGCCCTCGACGGCGTACGCCGCACATCGGCGGACCGGTTCTCCTTCTGTGTCGGCTACACCCCCGACGGCAGCCAGCACCTGGAAGAGGCCTTCGTTCTGCGTTCCGCGCTGGACACCCTCGCCGAGGACGGCGACGACGCCCTCGAAGGCCCCGTCGGGGACGCTCTGCGGCGGCGGTTCAGCCGCGGCGAAGACCCCTCCGCCGCGTATCTCCCCCACCGCGTCGGCCAGGACGCCATGGACGGCATCCTCCCGTCCGGCACCCGGCTGCACATGGTGGACACCGCCTGCTCGTCCTCGCTCTACGCGATGGACCTCGGCGTGCGCGATCTGCTCTCCGGGCAGAGCGACATCGCCGTGTGCGGCGGTTCCTTCGCGCTGGCTCCGAGCGGCTCGATCCTGTTCGCCAAGCTCAACGGGCTCTCCGCGGGCGGCGCCGTGCGCGCGCTGGACGCCGGCGCGGACGGTGCGCTGTTCTCGGACGGCGCCGGGCTCGTCGTGCTCAAGCGGCTCTCGCGCGCCCGCGCCGACGGCGACCAGGTCCTGGGCATCGTCTCGGCGATCGGTCTGTCG
This sequence comes from Streptomyces sp. AM8-1-1, assembly GCF_032229325.1. Lineage (NCBI taxonomy): Bacteria > Bacillati > Actinomycetota > Actinomycetes > Kitasatosporales > Streptomycetaceae > Streptomyces > Streptomyces sp. AM8-1-1. The sequence goes on along the minus strand of NZ_CP135086.1, from coordinate 5,771,236 downwards.
GCGGACGGCCGCGGTAAGGCCATCTACGCACCGGCCCCCGCCGGCCAGGAGCTCGCCGTGGAGCGGGCGTTCGGCCGCAGCGGCCTCGGGCCGGACGACGTGGACTGGATCGTGGCGCACGCCACCGGCACCCCGGCGGGCGACGAGGCGGAGTTCACCAGCCTCGCCCAGCGCTACTCGGGCAGCCGCACCACGCTGGTGACCTCCAACAAGTCCCTGGTCGGGCACTGCGGTTGGGCCGCCGGTGTCGTGTCGGTGATCCACACCCTGCTGGCGCTGCGCCACGACACGATCCCCGCCCAGTACCGCTTCGAGCGGCTGCCGGACGCGCTCGCCGGGCAGGGGGACGGCCTCACGGTGCCGGAGCAGCCGGTGCCCTGGCCCGCCGACGCCGGCCGCCCCCGCCGTGCCGCGGTGTCGGGCTTCGGCTTCGGCGGCACCAACGCCCACATGATCATCTCCGAGGACCACCGGAGCACCCGCTCCGGGCACCCGGCGGCGCTTCCCGCGCCGCTCGGCGAGGACCTGGTCGTGGTCGGCTGGTCGTCCCAGATGCCGGGCAGCCCCGAGGCCGACGAGGTCGCGGCCTGGGCGGCGAACGGCGGGTCCGGCGAGGACTTCGAGCCGTCGTTCGGGCCGGCGTACCCCGTACCGCCGTTCCAGGAACTGCGGATGCCGCCGCCCACCGCGCGGACCACCGACCGCACCCAGCTGATGATGGTCCGCTGCATGCAGCGGCTCGACGAGCGGGTGCGCGAGCTGTGCCTCCGCCATCACCGGACAACCGGGGTGGTGGTCGGCCACACCGGCGCCACCCGCAACGCCCTGCTCTACAAGACCCGCGCCTATCTCGACGAGATCGGCCACGCGGTGGCCGGGGCGGGCGAGCCGGCCACCACGGCCAAGTTCCTCCAGCGCCTGGAGGAACGGGCCACCGGTCTGATCGCCGCACCGACCGAGGACTCGTTCCCCGGCGAGATGCCCAATGTCATCGCGGCCCGGCTGTCGAACTACTTCGACCTGCGGGGACTCAACATCACGGTCGACGCGGGCGAGGCATCGCTCCTGGAGGCGTTCGACGTGGCCGGCTCGTACCTGGACTTCCAGGAGATCGACGTCGCGCTCGTGGCGGGCGTCAACGGCACGGCGCTGCCCGGGTGGAACGACACCGCGGGCCGCCGGGCCGCCGAGGGCGCCTTCCTCTTCGTCGTGACCCGCAGGTCCCTCGCCGAGGAGGCCGGCCTGCCCGTGCTGGCCGTCATCGAAAGGAGCGTGGCAGCGTGACCGCCCCGCGCCAGGGTTCCACCACCCTGCTGGGCGCCGAGGGCGCCCGCGAACTGATCGCGTTCCTCACGGCGTCCGGGCCCGTCCGGACACCGTCGGGCGGGACCGCGGTGATCGAACGCGCCGTCCAGGAGGGCGGCCCGGCCCACCGGCTGCGCCTGCGCCACCCGGACGCGCCGCGCACGACGGCCGAACCGGCACCACGCCCGACCACCGCGCAGACACCTCGTACGACCGCCGAGCCCGCATCACGCAAGACCGCCGACCCGGCACCACGCCCGACCGCCGAACCGGCCCCGCGCCCGACCGCCGCGCCGACACCCCGTACGACCGCCGACCCGGCACCACGCCCGACCACCGACCGGACGCCGCGCCCTGCCTCCGGACCCGCGCCGGCCGCACCGCCCGAACCGGCATCCACCGAGCAGGCACCCCCGGCCGCACCCCATCTCCTCGACCGGCATGTCCTGCGGCTCGCGCCCGCGGCGCGTCCCGCACCCGGCGGCGGACCCGTCCCACCACTCTTCCCGCCCGCCACCGTCGTGCTGACCGGCCGTCACACCACTCTGGGCGCACGCGAACTGCACCCCGGCTGCACTGTGCTGACACCTCTTCAGGACGAGAGCATCGAGGCCGCCGTCCTGCACGCGCGGCCCCGGCATGTGCGCGTCCTGGTCGACCTGTCGCAGGAGGATCCGCTCGCCGGGCCGTCCGAGCGGCTGCTCCGGCTGCACGACGCGATGTTCCGTACGGCCAAGGCCTGCGCCGAACTGCCCGAACGGCCCGAGTCGTTCGCCGTCGTCGTCCTCGGCGGTATCGACGCGTCCCGGGTGCCGCATCCCTGCACCGGTCTGTTCACCGGGTTCGTCAAGAGCCTGGCGCTCGAATGGCCCGCGTCCTCGGTGGTGGCCGTGGTCCACGACGCCACCGAGCTGACGGCGGCCGAGACGGACGCCGCAGCCGAGACCCTGGCCGAACAGATGCTGCCCGTCGTCTCGTTCGCGGGCGGCACCCGGCTCCTGTGGCAGGCCGTGCCCGAGCCGGGAGCCGTCCGGGCTTCCGCAGCGCCGACCGGGTACACCGTCGTCGCGGCCGGCGGCGGCCGCGGTATCGGCGCCGAGCTGCTCACCGCGCTGGCGCGCCGCGACCGGCCCCGGCTCCATGTCATCGGCTCCACCCGGCTCGACGGGGTGACGGCGGAGGACGCCCGGCTGACCCGCAAGGACTTCATCCGAGCGCGCAGCACGGGGCAGGACCGGCTCACCGTGAAGGAGGCGAACGCCGCCTTCGACCGGCTGTCCGCCGCCGTCGAGGTGCAGGCCAATCTGCGCACCCTGGAGGACATCTGCGGTTCGGACAGGGTCACGTACCACGTCTGCGATCTCCGTGACCCCGACGCCGTGAACGCGGTCGTCGGGCGGATCACGGCGTCCGAGGCGGACGGCGTCGATCTGCTGCTCGACATCGCCGGCACCAACCGTGCCGCGTCGGTGGACCAGAAGAGCCTGGACGACTTCCGTACCGTCCGCGATCTGAAGGTCCGCAGCTACGCCAACCTCAAGGCCGCCTTCGGCGACCGGCAGCCGCGCCGCTGGTGCAACTTCGGCTCCTTCGTCGGCTTCACCGGCCAGACCGGGGAGACCGACTACGGAGCGGCGAACGACTACTTCAACACCGCCGCCCTGCACAGTGCCTCCCGCGGGCTGAGCGAGTTCACCATCGGCTGGACGCTGTGGCGGGACGTGGGCCTCGGGTCGACCCCGATCATGCGCACCTTCCTCGCGAAGAGCGCGCAGTTCACCGCCATGCCCACGCCGGAGGGGATCGACCACTTCCTGCACGAACTCGACCAGGCGCACCAGAGCCCGGTCACCGTGCTGTTCGGCGAACCCGAGCGGGCCGCCATCGAGGCGGCCGTGCCCGGCTATCTGGAGTTCTGCCGGACCGGGCCGGCACCCGCCGTGCCCGCGGCCGCCACGGCTCCCGCCCTGCCGGACTTCTTCGTCGACGACATCGTCGACCGCGGCCCCGACCGGCTCACCGTGGTCCGCACCTTCAACCAGGAGCGGGACGCCTATCTCCACGACCACGTGGTCAACGGCTATCCCACCCTGCCCGGCACCTTCGTCCCCGAACTCGCCGCACAGGCCGCGATGCACCTGGTGCCCGGCCGCGTCCCGGCCGTCCTGGAGGACATCCGGCTCGACTCGTTCCTGCGCGTCTACCGGCCGGGCCGCGACGAGACCAAGCGCATCACCGCACGTCTCGTCACCCACGGCCCCACCGAAAGCATCGTCGACATCGAGGTGACGGGCGACGTGCTGGCCCCGAACGGGCGGCTGCTGGTCAAGGACCGCCGTCACTTCTCGGCGCGCGTACGGCTGCGGGACGAACCGGTCGCGGCGCCGCGCTGGGACCACTGGGACGACCAGGGCGCCGAGCCCATGGCCGACCCGTACCACCTGCCCAACCCGGCCGTCCTGCTGAGCGGTGTGTTCGTCTCCACCGGCGACACCCGCACCCATCCGCACGGCAGGCGCGCCCGCTACACGCCCGACCGGCCCGGCATCGAGCGCTGGTTCTCCGGACTCGTCGTGCCCTCCGTGCTGCTGGACGGCCTGGCGCGGGTCTCCGTGCTCGACCGCAGCGACGGCGACTGGACCCCGTTGGCCGTCCCCCGCACCATCCGCCGCATCGATCTCTACGGCGGCCACACCGATGCCACGCTCGCCGCGGCCGGCACCCGGGTCGAGCTCTACTCACTGCCCTCGCGTCTCGACCTGGAGAGCGAGGAGGACAACCGGGCCGTGGCGGTCACCGCGGCCGGAGACGTCGTCCTGCAGATCAAGGACATGACCGGTGTCGTACTCGGCCATGTGAACCAGTCGACCGGCGAGTACCGCGAACGCCGGCGCCCTGCCGAGGAGGCAACATCGTGACCGAGGCACACGAGCGGACGACCGCCGCACCGCCGGCACCCGAGGGCGTCTGCCCCGTGACCGGCGCCCGCGCGAAGCCGGTCGAGGGACCGACGAGCTTCCCGCTGTCCTCGCCCGTCATCTCCACCGTGGCGTACGCGTCCGACCCTCCGGGGTACTCGCTGCGCGCCCAGCAGAACCACGGCACCGTGGTGAAGCTGCCGATCCTGCCGCACAATCCGACCGTGCAGCTCTCCGCGCCGGACGCCATCCGGCGGGTGCTCCAGGGCAACGCCGACAACTATGCGCGCGGCGCGTACTACGAGGCGTTCGAGCTGTTCATGGGCCAGGGGCTGCTCACCCTCGACGACGGCGACTGGCGCGGCCATCGCAAGGTCGTCAACCCCGCCTTCACCCCGAACGCGATCGCCGCCCGTGGCGCGCAGAGCGACGAGGCCGTCGCCGACCTGCTCGACCGCTGGGCCGAACACGCCCGTGCGGGGCGGCCGTTCGACCTCTTCGCCGAGTCCATGAAGCTGACCTGCCGGGTGATGGGTCTGGCGCTGGTGGGCAAGGACCTGTCCCAGGACGGCGGGGAGTTCGCACAGGCCGTCTCGGTCGCGCTGGAGGCGATCTTCAAGAACGTCGGCTCGCTGGACAAGGCGATCCCGTCGTTCGTCCCGACCCCCTACCGCCGCCGTGTGGCACGCGCCCGGCGCACCCTGGAAAGGGTCGTCGCCGAGGCCGCGCAGAACGTCGATCTCGGCGTCGGCGGCGAAGTCGCCACGCTCATCCGGGAGTCGGACCTTCCCGAGGACGCGCTCTGGGCCGACCTCGTCACGCTGTTCCTGGCGGGCGTCGAGACAACGGCTCTCTCGCTGTCCTGGACGCTCTACGAGGTGGCGCGGGACGCGGGTGTACGGGAGCGGCTGGAGGAGGAGACGGACCGGCTGCTGCGCGGCCGTATGCCCACCGCGCGGGACCTGTCCGAGCTCACCTACGCGGGCATGGTCGTCGACGAGGGACTGCGGATGCATCCCCCGGTCTGGCAGTTCACCCGTGAGGCGATCGGGGACGACGTCCTCGCCGGCCATCACATCCCCGCGGGGACGCCCCTGCTCGTGTCCGTGTACGGGGCGCACTACAACCCCGAGCAGTGGGAGGACCCGGAGCGCTTCGACCCGGAGCGGTTCCGGCCCGGTGCGTCGCCGACCCAGGACCGTTCGGCGTATCTGCCCTTCGGCGGCGGACGGCGTCAGTGCATCGGCAAGCGGATGGGTCTTGCGCTGCTCCAGCAGACGGTGGCCGCGGTGTCCGGCAGGTTCCGGCTCTCGCTCGCCCGTGACGCGGCCCGCGAGGGTGCGTTCATCACGCTGTTCCCCAAGGGCGGCATCCAGGTGAAGGCCGAGGAGCGCCACCGATGACGACCACCAGCGCAGGGCCGGCGACGGCCCGGACGAGCACCGGGTCCGCGCCCGCCATGGCCCGGACAACCACCGCCGCCCCGGCCATGGATCAGTGGCCGGCGGTCCGGCCGCACCTCTCCTCGTTCGACCCGGACGCCTTCGTGCGTCCGGTCGACCGGTTCATCTGGGAGCCGGTCCCCGTTCCGCACACCGGCCCCGCGCCGGACCGTCCGCTGGCCGGCCGCCGGCTGCTGCTCGTCGGCGAGTCGGCCGCACTGGTGTCCGCCGTGGCCGCCGAACTCGGCGGGCGCGGCGCGCTGGTCGTGCGGTCCGATCCCGGCACGCCGCTGTGCGCGGACGGCTGGGACGGCATCGTCGATCTCAATGTGATGGGCGAGACCTACGAACTGGGTGACACCGGCTGGCAGTCGGCGCTCACCCGCACCACCGAGGCGATCCGCGCCGCCTATCGGCGCTGGGCCGACGAGCCGCGCTTCGGGCGCCATGTCTATCTCGCCCTGACCCGGCTCGGCGGGCTCTCGGGCCACGGCGACGGCGAGGTGCCGCAGCCGCTGGGCGGCATCTGGGCCGGTCTCGCGAAGTGCCTGCCGCGTGAACTGCCCGCCGCCGGCATCGTCGTGGTCGATCTGGACCGCGCGGACGCCGGCGCGATCGCGGACGCGGTCGAGCGGGAGTACGTACGGCCCGATCAGTTCGAGGTCGGGTACCGCGACGGGGTGCGTCATGTGCTCGCGGGCCGTCCCGCCCCCGCGTGCCCGCCCGGCGGGACTCCGCCGGGCCCCGGTGACACCGTGCTGATCACCGGTGGTGCGCGCGGTGTCGGGTTCGCGGCGGCCCGCGCGTTCGCCGAGTCCTTCGGCTGCCGTGTCGTCGTCACGGGCCGCGGAGAGCGCCCGGAGACGAGTGAGGTGAACGATCTCGACGACGAGGAGTTCACCGTCTGGCGCCGCCGTCGGATGTCCGGCGCGCGCACCCCGCAGGACCTCGCCGCCGCCCGGGGCGACATCCGCCGCGCGGACGAGAACCGTACGGTGCACCGCAACCTCGCGCAGGCGGCGGCCGACGGGCTGCGCGTCGACTATCTGCGCTGCGACTGCACGGACGCGGAGCAGGTCGAGCGGGCCTTCGCCGCACTCGGCGACGGTCCGCAGTTCGTGGTCCACAACGCCGGCATCGACGACCCCGCCCGCTTCGACCGCAAGTCGGCCGAGTCCGTGGTGCGGACGGTCGACGTGAAGGTCACCGGCTTCGCGAACCTGGTGGCGGCGATCCTCGCGCGTCCCGAACGGCGCGCCCGGCTGCGCCTGTTGAGCAATGTCGGCTCGCTCGCGGGCCGGATGGGCGGCATGGTCGGCCAGATCGACTACGCCGCGGGAAACGAGGCGCTCGCCCGGCTCGGCTTCTGGGCGCGCGACAACCTCGGACTGCCGGTGCAGACGCTGTGCTGGCCGACCTGGGAACGGCTCGGGGTCATCGCGAACTACTCCGCCGCCGTCCGCTACGTCTCCACGCTCGACCCCGGCGAGGGCGCCCGCCGCTGGGTGGCGGAACTCGCCTCCGGCCACACCGACGAGGCCGTGTTCCTGGGCCGGATCGGGGCCGTACTGGCGCCGGGTCAGCTGCGCGGCTTCGGCATGCTGACCGGTCACCCGGATCTGCCGCGGCTGCACGCGCTGGACCATCACCTCGGCGAGGTGGAGGAGTACGAGATCTTCCGGTCCCTGCGCACCACCCGGACCTGGGACGCCGATCGGCATCCGTGTCTGTCGGAGGTCCGGGTCGACGGCGCCCCGGCCGTCCCGGTCGGTGTGGTCGTGGAGCACGCGGTCGCGGCCGGCGACTGGGTGGTCCCGGAGGGCTGGCCGCTGCTGCACCTGCGGGAGTTGCGCGGGCTGCGTGTACGGCTGGAGGGGCTGCGGTTCACCGGCGGTTCCCTCACCCTGCACCGCGAGGCCCGCGGCGCTCACCGGGACGGCGAATGGTGCGTGGACGTCACGGTCCGCGACCCCGCCGGGGCCGTCATCGCGAGCGTCACCCTCGTCTACGGTCCCGAGCCGGCCGGGCATCCCCCGGTGCGCACCGAGCGGTCGTCGCTCGGGCAGGCGACCGGGGCGGGCAGGCTGAGCTGGGCCGGTGTGGTGTTCCGCGAGGCCCGGCCGGAGCCCGGCGACGAGGGGCTGCTGGCTCTCGATCCGGTCCTGCCGGCCGATCTGTGGACCGTGCCCTTCCCGCCGGAGCCCACCCTCGCCCCGGCGGCGATCGAGACGATCGTGCGCGAGACGGACCGCCGCTGGGACCGTACGTCGGCGGGCGTCCTGACGATCGGGCGGCTGGTGCTGAGCCCGGGGGCCCAGCAGGTCGACGAGCTGCGGGCCGGTGCCGCGCCGGGCCAGTGGACGGGGGTGCGCGCGGGGGTCGGCGTGCTCCTGGCGGAGGACGTCGGCCTCACGGACTGATGCGCCGGCCCGGCGGGTGGGTGACGCCGGGCGGGCAGCGCGCCGCGGCGGGACGGCCCCGTGCCGTCTCAGCCGCGGCGCCAGCCGCTGACGACGGCGCGCAGGGTGGCTTCGTAGGCGTCGCCGATGTCGAGCCCCGGTGGCTCGTTCCCGGAAAGCTCCAGGGACACCAGTCCATGGGCCGCGCCCCAGCAGGACAGGGCGATCACATCGGGCGAGCCGTCCTTGAACTGGCCGGCCGCCTGTCCTCTCACCACCGCGTCGACGAGCGGCTGGATGGTCTCGCCGACCTCGTTCCTGCGCTCCGGCGTCGGTTCGTAGTCGACCGTGCGGTCGGCGAACATGATCGCGTACAGGTGAGGGTTCGCCAGTGCGTACTCGCGATAGGCCTTGCCGAGCCGGATGACGTCGGCCGCGGGGTCGTCGGACGAGTCGACCGTGGCCAGGCGCGCGACGAACAGTCTGGCCGCCTCCCGGTACAGGCTGTCGAGCAGCCCGGCCTTGTTTCCGAACAGCGAATACACCGCTGTGGTCGACGTCTTCACATCGGCGGCGAGCCGCCGCAGGCTCAGGGCCGCGGTGCCCCGGTCGAAGACCGTGGCGGCAGCGCGGTTGATGAGCTTGAGACGGAGTGCTTCGTCATGAGTCTTGAGCCGGGCCATGCGCCAAATGTATCGCAACACCGTTATACGAGCCGGTGGACAGCAGCCCAAGAGCTCGCTCACTGACATGGCGCTGACATCGCCCAAAAATCTTGCACACTGTCTAAGTGTGACATTACCCCAGGTCAAAGCATGTGAGCACCGACTCACCCCCACCCCGATGCACCCCGCTTCGCCGGGACAGCCATTGATAACGCTGTTACTGTTGCCGTAGCTTCGAAGCATGGCAAGCGGAACGTGCGGAACGATCTAGGGAGTTGGGATGTTCGAGGGGTTGGGGCGGTTCATCCACCGGGGGCGCAAGCCCCTGCTGATCCTCACACTGGTGTTCGCCGTGCTCTCCGGGGTGTACGGCGTCGGCGTCTTCGGCGACATGAAACCCGGCGGATTCGAGGACCCGAAGTCGGAGAGCCGCAAGGCGGCCCTCCTTGCCGAGAAGGCGTTCCCGCAGCGCGCACCCGATGCGGTCGTCGTCTACCGCAGCGATGACAGGACGGTCGACGACCCGGCGTTCCAGAAGGCCGTCGTCGGCAAGATCTCGTCGCTGCCGAAGTCGGTGGTCACCGGGTCCGCGCACTTCTGGATGACCAAGATGCCCTCGCAGGTGAGCCGGGACCGGCACGCGACGTACGTCGCGATGAACCTGCACGGCAGCGATGACAACACCAAGGAAGAGTCCTACAAGAAGATCAAGGACAAGCTGGACGTCGCCGGGTTCGAGACCCTGCGCGGCGGCCCCGTCCCCACCGGCCACCAGGCCGGCGAGGAGATCGGCAAGGATCTCGGCGCCGCCGAGGGCTTCTCGTTCCCCATCCTCTTCCTGCTGCTGGTGGTCGTCTTCGGCGGACTGGCCGCGGCGAGCCTGCCGCTGCTCGTCGGCGGACTCTCGATCATCGGCTCCATGGCGGTCCTGAGGGTCATCGCCCAGTTCACCGACGTCTCGGTGTTCGCGATGAGTCTCGTGACGATCCTGGGCCTGGCGGTCGCCATCGACTACGGCCTGCTGATCGTGAGCCGCTACCGCGAGGAGCTGCAGGCCGGCCGCACCGGCGCCGACGCCCTCGCGCGGACGGTCGCCACCGCCGGACGGACCGTCGTGGTCTCCGGCATCACGGTCGCGGTCGCCCTGTTCGGCATGACCTTCTTCCCGTTCGCCTTCCTCAAGTCCATGGCGTACGGCGGTGTGGCCGCGGTCGTCCTGTCCGTCTTCTTCTCGATCATCGCCCTGCCCGCCGCGCTGGCCGTCATGGGCCCGAAGGTCAACTCCCTCTCCCTGCGCCGCAAGAAGCGGACCGCGGCCCCCAAGGCCTCGGACGAGGGCGCCTGGTTCCGGCTGGCCCACGGCCTGATGCGCCGTCCGGTCGCCGTCGCGGTCGTCACCCTGGGCGTCCTGCTCGCCCTGGCGATTCCGTTCCTGCGGATCGAGTTCGGCGCCAACGACGCCCGCCAGCTGCCGAACACGGCCGAGGGCCGGCAGGTCCACAACATCATGGAGAAGGACTTCGAGGGCGACGGCATCAAGTCCATCGACTCGCTGCTGAAGCTCTCCGGCCCCGCACAGTCGCCGGAGCAGGGCGCGGCCCTCCAGGCGTACGCCGACAAGCTCGCCAAGGTGCCCGGCGCCAAGGGCGCCCAGATCAGCGGCGCCGAGGGCACCTCGGCCCGTGTCTCCGTCACCTTCGACGGGGTGGCCGTCTCGCCCGAGGCCCGCGACCTGGTGAACGATCTGCGCGAGGTACCGGTGCCGGACGGCGCCACCGCGTACTTCGGCGGTGAGACCGCGGTCTTCGACGACACGCTGGACGCACTCGCGGACACGCTGCCGTGGATGCTGCTCTACATCGCGGTCGCGACCTACATCCTGCTGTTCCTGGCCTTCGGTTCGGTGCTGCTGCCGCTGAAGGCGATCGCGATGAACCTGCTGTCCCTGTCGGCCACGTTCGGCATCCTCGTCTGGATCTTCCAGGACGGGCACCTGGCCGACCTGATCGGCTTCGACCCGACAGGCAACATCGAACCCAATATGCCGATCATGCTGTTCGCGCTGATCTTCGGACTGTCCATGGACTACGAGGTGTTCCTCGTGTCCCGGATCCGGGAGCAGTACGACACGCTCGGCGACCCGACCGCCGCGGTGGCGACGGGCCTGCAGAGCATCGGCAAGCTGATCGCCAGCGCCGCGCTGCTGATGTGCGTCCCGCTCGCGGCGATGGCGACCAGTGGTGTGCTGACCATGACCCTGTTCGGTGTGGGCATGGTGATCGCCATCCTGCTCGACGTGGCGGTGGTCCGGATCCTGCTGGTGCCGGCCGTCATGAAGCTGATGGGCCGCGCCAGTTGGTGGGCTCCCGGCCCGCTCCAGAAGCTGTACGCCCGCTATGGCATCAAGGAGGGCGACGCGGCCCTCGACGACGCCTCCAAGGAGCGTGTCCCCGTAGCGGGCTGACACGTTCACCCCCTCGACCGGGTGAAGTGCCGCAGTCGGCGGCGGCACTTCACCCGGCACCACCACCAACTCTGCACTTGACGCACCGACTCGGGCGTCGGGTACAGTCGATCCATCTATTAGACACCGTCTAACTGAGGTCACGGAGGACCGGATGGCCGCGGAAAAGGCCGCACTCGGCGGGATCCTGCGCCCGATCAAGGGAAGGCTGCGGCTGGCAGTGGCCGCCCAGGCCGTCTCGGCGATCGCCGGCGTCGTCCCCTTCATCGCCATCGCCGAGCTCGGACGGGTGCTGTTGGACAACGAACCCGACCGCTCCGACCAGGCGTGGACCATCACCGCGATCGGCGCCGGCGCCCTGCTGGTCCGGCTGATCTTCATGCTGGCGGCGGGCGCGCTCACCCACTTCGCGGACAACGAGCTCCAGTTGCACATCCGCCGCGGACTGGTGGCCCGGCTCGCCCGCGTCCCGCTGGGCTGGTTCTCCGAGCGCAACTCCGGCACGGTGAAGAAAGCAGTGCAGGACGACGTGGACGCGATGCACCACATGATCGCCCACTCCATGCTGGAGATGACCTCGGCGACCGTCGTCCCGGCCGCGTCGCTGGCGTATCTCTTCTGGGTCGACTGGCAGATGACGCTCGTGACGATCGCGCCGCTCGTCATCGGTCTCGGCCTCTACAGCATCACGATGGCGGGGATGGCCAAGCATCTGCCCGACTACGACCGGGCGATGGGCGCCATCAACGGCAGCGCTGTCGAGTTCGTCCAGGGCATCTCCGTCGTCAAGACCTTCGGCCAGAGCCGCCGGGCGCACCAGAAGTTCCGTGACGCGGCCGACGACTTCGCCGCGTTCTTCCTCTCCTGGGTCCGCTCCACGCTCAACTCCAAGGCCGCCGCCGAGATCGTGCTGTCCCCCATCGCCGTACTGGTGGCGGTCATCACCGGCGGCGCGATCTTCGTGACCGACGGCCGGCTCGCCGGCGTCGACCTGCTGCCGTTCGCGCTGCTCGGCATCGGCCTCACCGCACCCGTGCTCGCCCTGTTCTACGCGAGCTACGAACTGCGCTTCGCCAAGGCCGCGGCCGAGCGCGTCAGCGAGGTGATGAACGCCGAGGAGCTGCCGGTGGCCGAGAGCCCGCGCACCCCCTCCGGCAACCACGTCAGCTACCAGAACGTGCGGTTCAGCTACGACGGCAAGAAGGAAGCCGTGGCCGGCGTCGATCTGGAGCTCGCTCCGGGCACGGTCACCGCGCTCGTCGGCCCCTCGGGGTCCGGCAAGAGCACCCTGGCCACCCTGCTCCCCCGGTTCGGCGACGTGACCGGCGGCTCTCTGAGCATCGGCGGGGTCGACATCCGGGAGCTGGCGCTGGACGACCTGTACCGCCGGGTGGCGTTCGTCTTCCAGGACGTCCGGCTCACCCAGGGCACCGTCGCCGACAACATCCGTATGGCCAGGCCCGATGCCACCGCCGCCGAGGTGGCGGACGCGGCCCGTGCCGCCTGTGTCCACGACGTGATCCAGGCCCTGCCCCGAGGCTACGACTCGGTGGTCGGCGAGGACGCCCGCTTCTCCGGCGGTCAGGCCCAGCGCGTCTCGATCGCCCGCGCCCTGCTGGCCGACACCCCCGTGATCGTCCTCGACGAGGCGGCGGCCTACGCCGACCCGCAGTCCGAGGCCGACGTCCAGGACGCATTGTCCGAGCTGACGCGGGGCAAGATCGTGCTGCTGATCGCCCACCGGCTCTCCACGGTGGTCGACGCGGACCAGATCGCCGTGCTGGAGGACGGGAAGATCGTCGAACGGGGCACGCACCCCGAACTCGTCGCCCGCGAAGGCCGGTACGCCCGTATGTGGCACGCCCATGAACGCAACGCCGCCTGGCAGCCGCACCGGCCGGCCCCGGCCACCACTGTCAGCGCCGTCCCGGCGGGAGGTACCAGCCGATGATCCGCCAACTGCTCGACGTCGTGGGACCCGAGCACAACCGTCCCGTACGCCGGATGATCACCGCCCTGGTGGTCTGCGCCGTCCTCCAGGGCATCGCCTTCGCCCTGCTCGTGCCCGTCCTCGAAGCGCTCCTCGGCTCCGACCCCGACTCCGTCTGGCCGTGGCTGTGGACCCTGCTCGGGGTCTGTCTCCTCTACTGCGTCGCCTACTACGACTCGCTGCGCACCGGCTTCCAGGCCGGCGCCACGCTCTCGCGGACGCTGCACAACCGGATCGGCGACCAGGTGGCCTCGCTGCCGCTGGGCTGGTTCGCGCCCGAGCGGGTGGGCCAGCTGGGCCAGCTCGCCACCAAGAGCGTCATGGACGTCATGGGCGTACCGGCGCACCTGCTGCGACCGCTGGTGACGAGCTTCGTCACCCCGGCGACCGTCGTCCTCGTCATGTACGTCTTCGACTGGCGGCTCGCCCTCGCGGCGACCCTCACGGTTCCGCTGATCGTCGGCGTCTACCGGTGGAGCGCCGGGCTGAACCGCAAGGCGGACGAGGCCCGCACCGCCGCGCACGCGGTGACCGGCGGCCGGGTGGTCGAGTTCGCCCAGCTCCAGCCCGTGCTGCGGGTGTTCGGCCGGGACGGCGCGAGCTCCGGCACCCGCGGGCTGGACGCCGCGCTGCACACGCAGTACGAGGCGTCCCGCCGGGTGCTCGTCACCGGCGTCCCCGGTCTGATCAGCTTCGCCCTGGTGATCCAGGCCGCGTTCACCGTCATCCTGGTGACCGGCACCTATCTGGTGCTCGACGGCGGGCTGGACGTGGCCAAGCTGCTGGCGATCCTCGTCCTCGCGGCCCGGTTCACCGAACCCATCGCGGAGACGGCGGTCCTCGGCTCCACCCTGCGCACCGCCCGGTCCGCCCTGGACCGCGTCGCCGACCTGCTCGCGGAGCCCTGCCTTCCGCAGCCGGACGACCCGCGGCTGCCGGCGGGCAACGACGTCGAGTTCGAGAACGTGGACTTCAGCTACGACGGCACCCGCGTCCTGTCGGGGGTCTCGCTGACCCTGCCGGAAGGCACGATGACGGCGCTGGTCGGTCCCTCCGGATCCGGCAAGACGACCGTCAGCAAGCTGATCCCCCGGTTCTGGGACGTGGACTCCGGTGTGGTGCGGGTGGGCGGCGTGGACGTCCGGGACATCGAGCCCGAGGTCCTGATGTCGAAGATCTCCGTGGTCTTCCAGGACGTGTACCTCTTCGAGGGCACGATCATGGAGAACATCCGGGTGGGCCGGCCCGACGCGACGGACGAAGAGGTCCGTGAAGTCGCCCGGCAGGCCCGGGTGGAGGAGATCGTGCAGCGGCTCCCCGACGGCTGGGACACCAAGGTCGGCGAGGGCGGCGCGCTGCTCTCCGGCGGTGAGCGCCAGCGGGTCTCCATCGCCCGCGCGATCCTGAAGGACGCGCCGATCGTGCTGCTGGACGAGGCGACCGCGTCGCTCGACCCGGAGAACGAGCAGGCGGTGCAGGAGGCGCTCGGCCACCTCACCGCGGGCCGGACCCTCCTGGTCATCGCGCACCGTTTGCAGACCGTGGCCGCCGCAGGCCAGATCCTGCTGCTGGACGAGGGCCGGATCGTGGAGCGCGGCACCCACGCCGAACTCGTGGCGGCGGACGGCCGGTACGCGGACTTCTGGGCGCAGCGCAGCCGGGCCCAGCGCTGGCGGGTGGCCCGACAGCCGTCCTGACGACGGACTTTTCGGCCACGCGTCCCCCGAACCACTCGTCCCCGGATGCCCCCGCACCGGGGACGAGTGCTGTCAGGACACGGCTCGCGGAGCACATCGGACGGCAATATCCGAACCAGATCCGACATAAGCGAAGGGAAGGCATTCCAGGAACGGACCGGCAGTGACCGCCGGCGGAAGTCAGAATTGCCGGTTCATGTTGCCGCTCGGCCTCCCCAACGGCAGCCGAATACCAGGGCCATCAGGCAATTTGAACGTTTCCGGCTCCGTCAGATTCATTCCAGCCCGGCTTCCGACGTGCCGGTCTATACTTACAACCGTCCTGTTGGCCCATCAGGTTCGAACGGCGCGAAAACGGCGTCGAATTCAAGCCGGACCGGTAGTGGACGCGTTTCCGCCAGACGCGTTTCCTTCCGGTTACAGGCTGTTCAATCAGTTGTCACATCTGGACACCTGAGGGCCGCGGGACATTCATCGAAGGGTGCTGACATTCTTCCTGCGGGGGCTTGAGAACAGATGTCAACAGATGTTGTATTCCACTGGCCGATAACTGCAAGAGAAACCGAGCTTCGCGCTGTCGAAAACTCCCTTGCGCACGGCAGTGGAGCGCTTCTCGTCGGCGGTCCCGGGGTGGGCAAGAGCCTGCTGCTCGCCACCGCGCTCGAGCGCGCTTCCGACGAGGGCCGCACGGTTCTCTCGGTGGGCGGGGCCAGCTGGAACAGCGGTGCACGCGCAAAGGGTTACGCCTCGCTCGGCGAATGTCTGGAGTCGGTGGAGCCGTCGACTCTGGACGGCACCGCGGCCGACCGCCCGGTCGTCGGCATCGACGACGCGCATCTGGTCGACGCCGCATCGGGTCACCGTCTGCACCGCCTGGTCGCCGCGGGGCGGCTCAGCGTGCTCGCCACCAGCCGCAAGGACGCACCGGCGCCGGCCGGTATCGACAAGCTCTGGGTCGACCGGCTGATCGACCACGTCGAGGTGGCGCCGTTCGACAGCGCGGCACTGGGTGATGTCCTGCGGGCCCGCCTCGGCGGCCACACCGACGCCACCACGCTGGAGCGGCTGTGGGCAGCCACCCACGGCAACGCGCTGATGCTGCGCGAACTCATCGACCACGCGGTCGAGGACGAGTCCCTGCGCTGCGTCAACGGCACCTGGGTGTGGGAGGGCCTGACCGAACGCCCCGGCCGCCGGCTGTCCGAGGTGATACGGCTCGGGCTGCGCGACCTCAGCCACGACGAACTCGAACTGGTCAACATGCTCGCCGTCGCCGAGCCGCTGGAGATCGACATCGCCGCGGCGTCGGGCCTCGCACACGCCGCCGAGTCCCTGGACCTGCGCGGCATCGTGACCGTCGAACGCAACGGTACGCGCGTAGACCTGCGGTTGTCGGTGCCGCTCAGCCGGGTCGTCGTCGCCTCCCGGATGTCCGGCCTCACCGCTCAGCGACTGCGCCGGCAGGTCGCCGACGCCGTGGAACGCACGGGCGCACGCCGGCCCGAGGACGTCCTGCGCATCGTCTCGCTGCGGATCGAGGCCGGACTCGTCCCGGAGCGCGAGCAGTTGCTGACCGCAGCGCGCACCGCGATCCGCCGGCGGAACTTCGCGCTCGCGGAGCGGCTGTGCCTGCTGGCCCTGCGCGACACCCCGACCGAGGACTCGGCGCCCTACGGCCCGGTCCCGGACTCCGCGGAGTACGGAGCGGTGCTGTGCCGGGTGGTGTCGTACGCGGCACAGCGCTCGGACAGCCCCACGGACTGCGTCCGTGCCGCTCTGCTGCTCGGCAGGGTCCTCATCGGCAAGGGCTGCCACCAGGAGGCCGAGGCGGTGCTGCGCACGGCGCTCGGATCCGGAGTGGAGGTCCCGCGGGCCGAGTTCATCACCGCCGTGCACACCAGGGTCATCAATCTGGCCTGGCGCTTACAGCGCGTCCAGGCCGCGGGCGCGGTGCTGGACGGCGCCGTCGCGACCGTCGGCCCCGAGCACGCCGGGATACTGCACGGCAGCCGCGCCATGATCGCCGTCATGTCCGACCAGCTCCAGGACGCCGTCGACATCGGGGAATCGGTGCTGCGTGCCGGTGACGCGGGCATGGCGGTCACCCAGACACTGGTGCCCGTGGTCGCCTTCGCGCGGACCGAACTGGGCGATCCGGCAGGCGCCCTGGAGATGCTGAACCGGTACCGGGACGTCTCGTTCGACTGGGACACCGACGCCGTGGTCCTGCTGGACGCCCTCGCGGCCCGCTGCTCGTGGCTCGCCGGCAACCTCAAGGACGCGGCCGACACCCTGGACGCGCCGCGCCGGTACGACTCCGCGGACCGCTGGCCCGTCCTGCTGCAGACCGTCGTCGCCCGGTCCCGGCTGCTGCGGCTGCTCGGCGAACCCGAGCGGGCGGTGGCCCTGCTGCGGCAGGCCATCGCCGTCGAGACGGGTCACGAGTGGCCGGCCACCCGGGCCTGGCCGCTGGCCCAACTGGCCGGTGCGCTCGCCGAGTCCGGTCAGCACGCCGAGGCGCTGCGCACGCTGGTCGAGGCGCGGTCGATGCAGGGCGAGGCGGTCTCGCACCCGATCGCCGACGACGAGATCGCCTACGACCGGGCGCTGGTGCTCGCACACACCGGGGACCGGTCGGGCGCGGCCTCGTGCGCCCTCGAACTCGCCGAGCGCGCCGAGGCCGGCGGGCGTGCGGTCACCGCGGTCATGGCACTGCACCTGGCCGCCCGCATCAAGGAGAACGCCTCCTACCGCTTCCGGGCCCGCGCCCAGCAGCTCGCGGCGCGGTGCACCGGCGGTGTGATGCGGGTGATGGCCGATCACATCCAGGCCCTCGCCGATGCCGACGGCAACGCGCTCACCAAGGTCTCCCGGCAGTTCCGGGAGATGGACGCGCTGCCGCTCGCCGCGGAGGCGGCGGCCCAGGCCGCCCGTGCCCACCGGGCCGCGGGTCAGCGCCGCAAGGGCCGGGAGGCCTCGGCGGCCAGCCAGGACCTGCTCCGCGCCTGCGCCGGGACCCTGCCGCCGTGGATGGTGACCGAGACCCGCCGGGACAGCGACATCGCCCCGCTCACCCCTCGCGAGCGGGAGGTGGCCGCGCTGGCCGCGACCGGGATGTCCAACCGCGACATCGCCCACCGGCTGGTGGTGTCGGTGCGGACGGTGGAGAACCATCTGCACCGGATCTACCACAAGCTGGGGATCACGGCCCGCAACGCGCTGCGCCGGGGTCTGGAGCAGGCGGCGGCGCAGTCCGACGGTGTTCGTATGTCGCCCATGCAACTGCTCCGGGCGCACGAGCCGGAGCGTACGGCGGCGTCCGACGCGGACCACGGGGGCCGTCGCACCCGCAAGCCCGGCAAGCTCCGGCTGGCCGACCGCACGGCGTCCTGACGGCTGTCCCTGGCCGGCACAGCGGAAGGGCGGTGGCCCGCGAGGAAGTCCTCGCGGGCCACCGCCCTTTTCGGCGGGCTGTCAGCCCGTCACGCCATCGGGTCCGGCAGAACACCGTGCCGGACGAAGTACGAGACGTAGGAGGCGAACACCTTCTCGTCGATGTCCGGGCAGGTGACCCCGGAACCGCTGAGGAACTCGCGCGTGGCCGCGTCCGAGAATTCGGCGACCTCGAACTTCTCCAGGTCCACGAGCATGCGCATCAGCGGGAACATGGAGTTGTTGACGTCGGCGGAAACGGCCTTCATCCACCGCAGGATGCTGACCTCCTTCAGCTCGTACCCGACGCCGCGGACGAGTTCGAGAATGGCGCCGGAATCCAGCGAGCCGGTGCTCACCTCGTGGAATGTCCGGCCGAGCGACCGCGGGTCGCGGGAGACGGCGACCATCGCGGAACTCACATAGTCGACCGGCACCATGTTCATGTCGAGGCCGAACTTCCGCGGATAGACGCCCGCCTGCACGGACCCCTTGATGAACCGCCAGACGAAGTCGTTGGGCTGGCACGCACCGCTGCGGGTGTCGCCCCACACCTGGCCCGGACGGTGGACGGTCAGGGGCACACCCCTGCGGCCGGCCTCCCGCACCAGTTGCTCGGCCACCCACTTGCTCTTGGTGTAGCCGAGCGCGAGCGTCTCGGGCGGGCCGGTGACGTCGGTCTCCGTACGCGGGCCCAGGGCGGCCCGGGGCTCGAAGACCCCGATGGTCGACACATGGTGCAGCGTGGCCTCGGCCGCGCAGGCCAGCCGGAGGATCTCGTGGGTGGCGTCGATCGTCGACTTGCGCAGCCACTTGTAGAGGGTCAGGAAGTTGACCTTGGCGGCGGAGTGGTAGATCGCGCCGATACGCCCGGCCAGTTCCGCGTACTCCTTCTCGGGCACCCCGAGGCGGGGCCGCGTCACGTCACCGGTGACGACCCGGACGCGGCCGAGGTCGACCTCGTCGAGCACCTCGTAGGTGCCGAGAGTGGCCTTCAGCCGCTCCAGTCCGGCCTCGGCGTCGGCGGCCCGCACCAGGCAGTGCACGGTCAGGCCGCGTGCCAGCAGTTCCTTCAGCAGGAACGCCCCGAGGAACCCGGTCGCGCCGGTGAGGAACACCTCGGAGATCGTGCTCGGGTCCTTCGCGGCGAAGCCGGTGATGTCGTCGGCCAGCACGACGTCCTGCGCGAACTCGTCGGTGACTCCTGATTGCGTGAGCGAAGTCATCAGCTCTCTTTGTTCCTTCCCCGGGACCTGGTCTCCGGTTCGGTGCGGCGGCCAGGGCAGGCCTAGGAGGAGGCCGCCGCCTGGGCTATCGCTCCGCCGAGCAGCGACAGGGCCTCTTTGACGTCCTCGTCCGTCGCGACGATCGGCGGCAGGAGCCGTACCGTCGTCGGACGGCTGATGCAGGGGGACACGACCAGCCCGCTCTGGGCGAGGCCGGCCAGTACGTTGCCGGAGACCTCGGCCGTGGTGAAGTCGATGCCCCACAGCAGACCGCGGCCGCGGGTCTCGACCACCACGTCGCCGTGCTCGTCCCGGATCTCCGCCAGCCCGGCGGCCATCGCCGCGGCGATGCGCTCGCCGTCGGCCGCGTGCTCCTCGATGGTGGCGAGGGCCGTGGGGATCACGCCGGTGCCCAGCGGATGGCCGCTGAAGGTGGCGGTGTGCAGCATCGGGTCGGCGAGCAGGGGTGCGAAGAGCCGGTCGTTGCCGACGGCGGCCGACACCGGTACGACGCCGCCGCCGAGCGGCTTGCCGAGCAGGACGGCGTCCACCGGCAGCCCGGCCTCCAGCGCGACCGACTTGGCTCCGCAGCGCCTGAGGCCCACCTGGATCTCGTCGGAGATGACGAAGGCCCCGTGCTCCTGCGCGTCGCGGCACCAGCTCGCGAGGACGTCCTCGTCCAGCAGCCGGACACCGTTCTCGGCCTGTACGGGCTCGAAGACGAGCGCGGCGACGTCCTGTTCGGCGATGACGCGTGCCAGGGCCCGGGGGTCGTCCGGGTCGATGTGCACGACGCCGTGCAGCAGGGGTTCGAGGCCCGCGCGGAACCGCTCGTTGTGCGTCAGGGACAGCGCGCCGAGGGTCTTTCCGTGGAAGGCGCCCTCGACGGCGACGACCGTGGTGCGGCCGGTGGCCATCCGGGCGAGCTTCAGCGAGACCTCGACGGCGTCGGCGCCGCCGCACCCGAAGTAGACCCGGTTCAGGGCCCCTGAGAAGTACTCGGTCAGCTTCTCGGCGGCCAGCGGGGCCACCGCGCTCTGGACCGTCCTGGTCGACGCGGGCATCAAGTCCAGCTGGGCGCGGACCGCGTCCAGGACCGCCGGGTTGCGGTGCCCGAGCAGGGCGACCGCGTACGAGCCGAAGTCCAGGACCGACCGGCCGTCCGAGAGTGTCACCCGGCAGCCGTCGGACGAGGCCTCGACCGCGCCCTGCCCGCTGAACTTGCCGGCCACCGAGAGAGCGGGCGAGAAGTGCCGCTTCACGCGCCGGAACGTTGCTTTCGCATCGACCGAGCCAAGGTCACTCATGACTGATCCTCCTACGAGCTCTGCTCGACGATGCCCTGCTGATAGCCCTCGAGTGCCTTGGCCACAGCGGGATGAATCATTTCGGCGACCATCGGCAGACCGATGTCGAACTCCACCTTCAATTCGAGGCCGACCCCTTCGGCGTCCTCGACGATCTGCCAATATCCCTCGTAGTTCGCGAGGTCACCGTCGATCTGGCGGAATTCCACCCGCCGCCGGCCGGCGTCGATGACGTCCTCCTGGTCCCATTCCATTTCGGAACCCTTGAGTTCGACCACCCAGCTGCTGGTACGGCGGTCGCCGTCCTCCTCGGTGATCTCGACCTCGTTGACCCCCTCCATGTACGAAGGGAATGCCTCGATGTCGAGCAGTACCTTCCACAGGTCGTCGGGTGTTCCGGCGCCCCGGTGGGTGGTATGCAGTACGGCCATGGAAATCTCCTCTCAGAATTCGCAATTCCGCTCATCGGCGATTCGCAGTTTAGGTGGGCGGACCACCCGTTCCGGGCGCCGAATGGGCACATCTGACAGACAATTGACAGGCTGACAACCGGCAGGGCGAACGGACCGGCGGAACCGGTCCGCCGGTCACCGCGCCGGGTCGCACGCAGGGTCGCCGCGCCGGGTCGCACACGAGATCACCGCGCCCGGATCGCACGCCGGTACACCGGTCGCGCGCCGGATCGCCGTTCGGTCAGGCGGAGTCCCTCCGCTGTCCCGAACCGCCCTCGACCAGCGCCATGAGCCGGTCCAGTTCCGAACGGAGCGAGTGCTGTTCCGACGTCAGCTGGTCCACCCGGCGTCGCAACCTCAGCAGTTCGAGGTCGCTGCCGCCGCCCTCCCGGTGGTGCTCGGTGTCGGCGACGCCGTCCTCGCCCACCGGGTGTTCGCCGACTCCGTGCCCGTGCCAGCGGTGACCCGCCTCGTGGATCTGGCGTACGGACAGGCCCCGTACGGCCACCGGTCCGGCAGCGGTCTCGGGGGCGCGGCGCCGCCGTACGGTGTCCCGCACCGCCCGTGCCTCGCCCTGCCGGCCGCAGCGCTGGAGGGACAGGACCAGCTGGTCGCGGAAGCGCTCGCGCAGCGGGTGTGCGACCACCAGCTCTTCGAGCTGGCCGACCACCTGGCGGTGGTGGCCGATCCGGATCGAGGCGTCGCAGAGGTCCTCCAGGGCGAGCAGACGCTCCTCCTCCAGCCGGGCGGCGACGCCCGCGCACAGGGGACCGTGGGAGCCACCGTCCAGCGCCGGGCCGCGCCACAGCCTGAGCGCCTTGCGCAGCAGGGCGGCGGCGGCGTGCGGATCGGTCTCCAACTGCCGCTGGGCGCGGGCCGCCTGGAGCCGGAACTGCACGCTGTCGAGTTCGTCGGGGCGCGCCTGCAACAGATAGCCGGAGCCGCGCGCGACGAGACGGGGGGTGTTCGCCCGGGCGGGCTCGACCTCGATCAGCTGCTGGCGCAGCCGGGAGACGTGCGCCTGGAGGGCGTTGATCGCCTTGTCCGGGGCGTTGCGGCCCCACAACTCGTTGATCAGCGCTTCCGTGGGAACGGCAGACCCCAGTCGGACCAGCAGCACCCCGAGGAGCACGCGCTGCTTGGGACTGTTCAACTGGACGCTCCGCTGCCTGACGTCGTCATAGATCTCAGGGGGCCCCAGTACACGGAACTGCATCACAACCTCCACCCGTCGTCGCGGCCTGCACCGCGCGGCAGTGTCGAGGTCACCACGGCCGGGGGTCCCGCATCGTGAGTACTCAGGTACTCAAACACCTGCCGCCGTACTGCGGTCGGCGCGCCCGCGGTCCGGATCCCCGGCGGCTCCGCGGACCTCCGGCGGCCGAAAGCTGAGTGGCCGAAGCAAGGTGAGTACCGGTTACTCAGGCCTCGCGCGGGAGGGGCGTGGTGGGCTGCACCCAGGGACCGTGACGACAGGGCAGGTGCAGGTGACATGACTCAGTGGGATGCGGATGCGGCGGTCGTGGGACTCGGCGCCTGGGGCGCCTCGGCGCTGTGGAGACTGGCCGGCCGGGGCATCGACGTCATCGGCTTCGACCGGTTCACGCCCGGCCGTGCGCCCGGATCGTCGTACGGCGCGGGGATGTTCCGGCTGTGCTGCTCCGAGAACCCGGCGCTCGTGCCGCTCGCCCGGCGCTCGCACGCGCTGTGGTCGGAGCTCGAAGAGGCCTCGCGGAAGCGGTTGTTCGTGCCCTCGGGCGGGCTGCTGGTGGGCCCGGAGGACGGGCTGGTGGCCGGCGGCGCACTGCGTGCCGCGCGCGAGCACGACATCGATGTCCGGACCTTCACGGCACGTGCGCTGCGCTTCCAGTACCCACGCCACACCGGCGTGCCCGACCACCACATCGGCGTGTGGGAGCCGACCGCGGGGCTGCTGCGGGCCGAGAACGCGGTGCGCGCCGCGGTCTCCCTCGCCCGGACCGCGGGTGCCCGTGTCTTCGCGGACACCCGGATCGTCTCCGTCGAACCCGTCACGGGCGGCGTCCTGCTGCACACCGCCCAGCGCAGCGTGCGTGTCCGGCAGGTCGTGGTGACGGCCGGCGCCTGGCTCGCGGAGCTGGTGCCCGGCCTGCCGCTGGAGACGGTCCGGATGCCGGAGACCTGGTTCCGCCCGCTCGAGGACGACGGCAGTTTCACGCTGGAGGAGTTCCCCGCCTTCGTCCGCGAACTCGACGACGGCCGGGTGCTGCGCGGCAGCGGTTCGGAAGGCGGTCATGACGTCCGGCTGAGCCTGGAGGACCGCGAGGTGACGGCCAAGCCACTGGACCCGGACGAGATCGACCGCGGCGTGGCGTACGACGACTGGTCCGACCTGGCGCGCATCCTGCCGGCGAAGCTCCCGGGCCTGCGGCGGCTGCCGGCCAGGGTCTCGGTGCGGACGACGACCCGGGCCGCCGACGGGCAGTTCGTGCTCGGCCGTCCCGACGGGGACCCGCGCGTCGTCGTCGCCGGCGGTGGCGGCGCGTACGGCCTCCAGTACGCGACCGGCATCGGCGATGCCCTCGCCGATCTCGTCCGCGGGGTGGAGACCGCGGTGCCGGTGGACTTCCTCGGGCCGGACCGCCTCCGCTGAGGGAAGGGCGCGGAGGTACGGTCGAGATCCCCCTATGCGAAGGATGTCCTGTGGCCAGTGTGGTGAAGATCAATGTGCTGACCGTCCCCGCCGAGCAGCGCGAAGTGCTCGAGAAGCGCTTCGCCTCCCGGGCCGGTGCGGTGGAGGGCGCGGACGGTTTCGAGTGGTTCGAGCTGCTGCGGCCGCTCGAAGGGACCGACCAGTACCTCGTGTACACGCGCTGGCGCGACGAGGCGTCGTTCCAGGCCTGGATGGAGGGTTCGATGAAGGCGGCCCACGGCGGCGGCGCGCAGGGCGGCCCTCAGGGTCAGGGCGGTCCGCAGGGTGAGGGCGGCGAGCGTCCGAAGCCCGCGGCCACCGGCTCCACGCTGTGGTCCTTCGAGGTGGTCCAGTCGGCCTCTCCCAAGGCCTGATCGCACCCGGAAATCGCTGGCCAGGGCTCCGGCACCTGCGGTACAGAGAACGTCATGACGTCCTGGACCCTGGCCCGCGAGGCCTTCGACTCACCCGACGCGACGGGCCTGCGCCGTGACTACTACGCCGATGTGGCGAGCAGCTACTGGCAACGGCCCGCGACCGACAGGGAGATCGACGAGGGACTGGCCGGCGACGGCGTCGAACTGCTCACCCCTCCCACGGGGACGTTCGTCGTCGGCCGGTACGGCGGCGAGGCCGCGTCCTGCGGCGGGGTGCTGCTGCTGGACGACGGGCGCGCCGAGCTGACCCGCGTGTTCGTGCGCCCGGCCTTCCGCGGTCGCAAGGGCGCCGGGATGCTGATGGAGCTGCTGGAGGACGAGGCCCGTACGCTCGGCGCCCGGCGCATGGTCCTCAACACCCGTCTCGATCTCCTGGCGGCGCGTGCGCTGTACGTACGGCACGGCTACGCCGAGATCCCGGCGTACTGCACCGGTCCCTACATGCAGATCTGGTACGGCAAGGAACTGCGCGGCGGCTGCCTGACGGGCCCGGGCCGTTCTCAGCCCCATCCACGGCCTCAGGCGGCGTGATCGCGCTTCGGTGGCGGGCTGTAGGGCCGTTCGCCGTCCGAGCCGCACAGCTCGGCGTTCAGCTCCTCGACCAACTGCACCAGGTCCGTCGGCCGCTCCGGGCCCCACCAGTCGCCGAGCAGCTCGGACAGCGACTCCTCGCGGGCCTTGGCGAGCCGTACGGCACTCTCCAGACCCTCCTCGGTCAGAAGCAACTGGAGCCCCTCACGACGGGCGAGGTGACGTTCCTCCAGCAGTCGGGCGGCGTCGGTGATGGTCCGCAGCGGCACGGGCGTGGCATCGGCGAGCAGGCCCGGCTCCACCGTCCCGTGGCGGCGGATGCGCAGCAGAAGCCAACTGGCCGCGGGGGTGAGGTCGTACCCCGCCTTCGCGGTGATCTTCTCGTAGATGTGCCGCCGTCCCTCGCGCGAGCCGAGGACCGACAGGGCACGTGCGGCCTCTTCGAGGGAGGAGCGCTCCACCGGGTTCGACGCGACCGTCTGGCTGGGGTCGGGCGCGGTGACCGAGGCACGCAGCGGGTCCTCCTTGAGGAACCAGGCGACGACGAACGCGACGAGCACCACGGGCACGGCGAAGAGGAAGACGTCCGTGATGGCCGTGGAGTACGCATGGAGTACCGACGGACGCAGCGCGGGCGGCAGTTCGCCGATGGCACGGGGATCGGCGGCCAGCTCCGACGGCCCCGCGCCCGACGGCAGCGTCTTTCCGGCGAGCGCCTCGGTGAGCATGCTCGCCAGCCGGCTGTTGAAGATCGTCCCGAAGATGGCGACGCCGAACGACGCGCCGATGGAGCGGAAGAAGGTCGCGCCCGAGGTGGCGACGCCGAGGTCCTGGTAGGTGACCGCGTTCTGCACGACCAGCACGAGCACCTGCATCACCAGGCCGAGCCCGGCCCCGAAGACGAAGAAGTACGCGCTCATCTCCCAGGTCGAACTGGTCTCGGTGAGCCGGTGGAGCAGCACGAGGCCGAGCGCGGTGATCCCTGTGCCGGCGATCGGGAAGACCTTCCAGCGGCCGGTACGGCTGACGATCTGGCCGGACGCGGTGGAGGTGAGCAGCATGCCCAGCACCATCGGCAGCAGATGCACCCCGGACAGGGTCGGGCTGACGCCCTGGACGACCTGGAGGAACGTCGGCAGGAAGGTCATCGCGCCGAACATCGCGAACCCGACGACGAAGCTGATGATCGCGACGAGCGTGAAGGTGCGGATGTGGAAGAGCTTCAGCGGGATCACGGGTTCGGCCGCCCGCCGCTCGACCCGCACGAAGACGTAGAGCAGCAGCAGCCCGACCACCGCGAGGGTGATGATCTGGGCGGAGGCCCAGGGCCACGTCGTGCCGCCGAGCGAGGCGACGAGGATCAGACAGGTGGCGACGGCCGCGATGAGCAGGGTGCCGAGGTAGTCGATCGTGTGCCGGGCCGAGCGTGCGGGGATGTGCAGGACGGCGGCGATGACGAGCAGCGCGACGATGCCGATGGGCAGGTTGATGTAGAAGACCCAGCGCCAGGTGAGGTGTTCGGTGAAGAAGCCGCCGAGCAGGGGACCGAGGATGCTCGTCGCGCCGAAGACACCGCCGAACAGGCCCTGGTACTTGCCGCGTTCCCGGGGCGAGACGATGTCCCCCACGATCGCCATGGACAGCACGATCAGCCCGCCGCCGCCGAGGCCCTGGAGGGCGCGGAAGCCGATGAGCTGCGGCATGTTCTGCGCGATGCCGCACAGCGCGGAGCCGATCAGGAAGATGACGATCGCGGCCTGGAAGAGCTTTTTGCGGCCGTACTGGTCGCCGAGTTTGCCCCACAGGGGGGTGGCCGCGGTGGAGGCCAGCAGATAGGCGGTGACCACCCAGGACAGATGGTCCAGCCCGCCGAGTTCGCTGGCGATGGTCGGCAGCGCGGTGGAGACGATGGTCTGGTCGAGCGCGGCGAGCAGCATGCCGAACAGCAGCGCTCCGATGGCGACCATGACGCTGCGCCGGTTCTGCCCCTCCCCGGGGGCCGGGCTCACGGCCGGGGTGCCCACTTCCTGCGCCATGCGCCCTCCTCGGTCTCCTCGGTGCCGCGCCCTCCCCCGTG
Source organism: Streptomyces sp. AM8-1-1 (assembly GCF_032229325.1). Classification (NCBI taxonomy): domain Bacteria; kingdom Bacillati; phylum Actinomycetota; class Actinomycetes; order Kitasatosporales; family Streptomycetaceae; genus Streptomyces; species Streptomyces sp. AM8-1-1. The sequence goes on along the minus strand of NZ_CP135086.1, from coordinate 5,744,223 downwards.
TCCGCTCCCCCCACTCTCCTCCCCATCGTGGTGGTTGCGTCCCGTTATGGCCTGCCGAGCCGGAACGAGTGGCGTATCCGGCCCGCTTTTTGTATCGTGAAGGAACAAAGTGGCTCCGCCCGTACTCCCTGACCGGCGGGCGGAGCCGCTTGATGTCTTGTCCCTCGCCGCCCTCCGCCCTGGAGCACGCCGATGCCGGCCAGCACGACGCCCGCCCTGACCGCCCGCGCCCTCCTGCTGGACATGGACGGCACCCTCGTCAACTCGGACGCCGTGGTGGAGCGCTGCTGGCGCCGCTGGGCCACGGAGCACGGCCTGGACCCGGACGAGGCACTCAAGGTCGTCCACGGCCGCCAGGGCTACGCCACGATGGCGGTCCTGCTGCCGGACCGGCCCATGGAGCAGAACCACGCGGACAACCGCGTGATGCTCGCCCAGGAGACGGCGGACACGGACGGCGTGATCCCGGTCCCCGGCGCCCCCGCCTTCCTCGCCGCACTGACCGGCCTCCCGCACGCCCTGGTGACCTCGGCGGACGAGCCCCTGGCCCAGGCTCGCATGACGGCGGCGGACCTCCCGATGCCCCCGGTCCGCGTCACGGCGGAACGCGTCGGCGCGAGCAAGCCGGACCCGGAGGGCTTCCTGAAGGGCGCGGCGGAACTGGGCTTCGTCGCGGCGGACTGCGTGGCCTTCGAAGACTCCGAAGCGGGCATCGAGGCGGCCCGCGCGGCGGGCATGCGCGTGGTGGGCGTGGGCCCGAGGGCGAAGTCGCTGTCCCCGGACGTCTGGGTGGAGGACCTGCACGGAATCACGGTGGAGTGGACGCTGAACGGGCTGATAGCGCTGAGCTTCACGCCCTGAGCGCGGGCCGCGCGAACGTCATCCCGACCGCCACCGACGCACCCGGCAAGATCAGCCCCGCCGGCGATTGAGGCGCGGGGCCCGGGGCGGAGCCCCGCCACCACCCGCACACCCACGCTCGCCGCCACCGACGCACCGGGCCCGCAAGAATCAGCCCCGCCGGCGATTGAGGCGCGGGGTCCGGGGCGGAGCCCCGCCACCACCCGCACACCCACGCTCGCCGCCACCGACGCACCGGTCCCGCAAAAATCAGCCCCGCCGGCGATTGAGGCGCGGGGCCCGGGGCAGCGCCCCGCCACCACCCGCACCGCACCCGCACACCCAGACCCCCGCCACCGACGCACCGCCCGGCTCACGAGGTCAAGCAACCTCACGCCACGCCGGCGATCGAGGCGCGCCCCCTCACTCCTCCTCACGGTGCAGCACCCCCCTCGCCACCAGCTCCAGCAGCACCGCCACCGCCGCCGCCTGCACCGCCATCAGTCCGACCAGCACGAACAACTGCACCGCGCCCGCCAGCAGCGGTGACGCCCCGCCGAGCAGCATGCCCACGAACGCGCCCGGGAGCGTGACCAGCCCCACCGTCCGCGTCTGATCGAGCCCCGGCAGCAGCGCGTCCGACGCGGCCGGGCGGGCCACCTCCAGCCGGGCGTCGCGGTCCAGCAGCCCGAGCGCCATCCCCGCCTCCACCTCGCCGCGCCGCAGGCTGAGCTCGTCCAGCGCGCGCCGCCCGCTGAGCACGGTCACGGTGAGCGCCCCGCCGATGAGAATCCCGGTCACGGGGATCAGCGCAATGCCCTTGACCGGCACCAGCCCGGTGAGCAGCAGCGCCACCACGACGGGAAAGACACCCGCGGCGATCGGGAGTGCGGCCCACCACCAGGTCCGGTTGGCCGTGATGCGCCGCCCGGCGGTCCGTACGGCGACGGCGTACATCAGCAGCACGAAGGCGAACAGCAGCGGCAGCGACCGGACGACCCAGCCGATGACCAGGGAAACGGCGGCGAGTTGGACGGCGGCCCGCACTCCCGCGACCGCGATCTCCCGAGCCCGGCCGAGATGGGCGACGGCCGCGACCGTCGCCGCCACGGCGAGCAGTACGGCCAGAACCGCCCCGAATGTGACGTTCACCGGCAGCAGCACCCGCCAACCCTACGCCGCCGACGGCCATGTGCCGCTTCGTCAGAACTCTTGATGTGACGTGCCCATGTCGTCAGTCTGTAACCCGGCGCCCACCCCACGGCAACCCCGCGCCGTCAGCATGGCCACGCCCACTGGCCAAGTACCCCCCATGACAGAGGAGTTCGCATGCCCGGTATCTACGCGCGTCAAGGCCGCCGCATATCCGTTCTCGCCGCCACCTCCGCCCTCGCCGTCACCGGTCTCCTGGCGACCGCCCCCACCGCCCAGGCCGCCCCGCCCACTCCGGTCAGCGCCGCCACCGCACGCACCTACCTCAGCCAGCTCACGGTGCGGGCGGAAGGTTCCTCCAGCGGCTACAGCCGCGATCTGTTCCCGCACTGGAGCACCCAGTCGGGCGCCTGCAACACCCGTGAGGTCGTCCTCAAGCGCGACGGCAAGAACGTCGTACAGGACTCCAGCTGTGCCGCCACCAGCGGCAGCTGGTACTCGGAGTACGACGGCGCCACCTGGTCCGCCGCCGCCGATGTCGACATCGACCACATCGTTCCGCTCGCCGAGGCCTGGCGCTCCGGCGCGAACAGCTGGACCACGACCCGCCGAGGGTCGTTCGCCAACGACCTCACCCGTCCGCAGCTGATCGCCGTCACCGACAACGTCAACCAGTCCAAGGGCGACCAGGACCCCGCCGAGTGGATGCCCTCGCGCACCGCGTACCGCTGCACGTACGCCCGGATGTGGGTACAGGTGAAGCAGTACTACGCCATGAGCGTCGACTCCGCCGAGAAGAGCGCACTGCAGTCCGTGCTGAACGGCTGCTGACCAGCGGCTGACCGTCCGGCGCGGATCTTCGCCGGAACCTGTCCTTACCCCTCCGTCGTTCCGTACGGTACGGGGCGACGGAGGAGGACACATGGCAGGGCTGCGTTTGGGACCGTTGCTGCGGTTCGTCGACTGGGAGGCGGGTGGCACGGCGACGGTCTGGGTCGAGGCCGACCGGGCCTGCACGGCAGAGGTCCGCTGCGCGGACGGTGCCGGCGGCTCCGCGCCCACGTTCCGGGTCGCCGATCACTTCTATGCCCTGGTGCTGGTGACCGGCCTCACCCCGGGCACGACCACGGAGTACGAGGTACTGCTCGACGGCGACCGCGTCTGGCCGCTGGAGCACTCGGCCTTCCCGCCGAGCACCATCACCAGCCCCGAGGCCGGCTCCACGGCCGTGACCGTCTCCTTCGGCTCCTGCCGCTGGGCGGCCCCGGCGGCCGAGGACCACGACCCGGTGGGCCCCGACGCCCTCGACACCCTGGCGTCCCGGCTGGCCACCGCCCCGGCCTCCGAGCGCCCCGACGTCCTGCTGCTCCTCGGTGACCAGGTGTACGCGGACGAGACCTCCGAGAGCACCAGGGAGTGGCTGGCGAAGCGGCGCGATCTCGACCAGCCGCCCGGCGCCGAGGTCACGGACTACGAGGAGTACACCCACCTCTACGACGAGTCCTGGCTCGACCCCGATGTGCGCTGGCTGCTGTCCACCGTCCCGAACTGCATGATCTTCGACGACCACGACCTGATCGACGACTGGAACACCAGCGCCGCCTGGGTGTCCGACATGCGCGCCACCGACTGGTGGCAGAAGCGCGTCACCAGCGGACTGATGTCGTACTGGGTCTATCAGCACCTCGGCAATCTCACGCCCGCCGAGCTGGAGACCGACGAGACGTACGCGGCCGTGCGTTCCTCGCCCGACGGCACCGAGGAGCTGCGGGCCTTCGCCACGAAGGCGGACACCGATCCGGCCTGTGTGCGCTGGAGTTACCGCCGCGACTTCGGCCGGACCAGACTGCTGATGGTCGACAGCCGCGCCGCCCGGGTCCTGGAGGAGAAGAGCCGCGCCATGCTGGACCCGGGTGAGGCCGCCTGGGTACGGGAACAGGCGCTGGACCGCAAGGGTTCGTACGACCATCTCCTCGTCGGCACCTCGCTGCCGTGGCTGCTGCCTCCGCTGATCCACGACGCCGAGAGCTGGAACGCGGCGCTGTGCCGCGGCGAGCGGGGCGAGCGTTGGGCGCGGATCGGCGAGAAGCTGCGCCGTGCGGCCGACCTGGAGCACTGGGCGGCCTTCCCCGACTCCTTCGAGGAGATGGCCCGGCTGTTCGCCGAGACCGGCACGGGCGAGGGCGCACCGGCGACGGTCTGTGTGCTGTCCGGCGATGTCCACCATGCCTACGTCGCCGAACCCGACTGGCGCGGCAAGCCCGGCCCGGACGCCCATGTGGTGCAGCTGACCTGCTCGCCCGTGCACAACTCCGTACCCCGGTCCATGAGGTTCGGATTCCGCTTCGGCTGGAGCCGGTTGGGGCGGCGGCTCGGTCACGCGCTGGCCCGCCACGGCCGGACGGGCCGTCCGCCGGTCCACTGGGACCGTACGGGCGGACCGTGGTTCGGCAATCAGCTGATGACGCTGCACCTGCGTGGCCGGGCGGCCCATCTGCGCCTGGACCAGGCCCAGATGGGCGACGGCGGGGTGGGTGCGCGGCTGGTGACCGTCGACGAACGCGAGCTGACCACGGCCCGTGACCCTTCCCACAGCACAGGGTGATCCCTCCCCCAGGGGTTCGACTCACGGCGGGCCCCCGGCATGATGTGGCGGACGCTCCGCTTCCGAGCGCGCCTCAATGCCGGGGAGTTTCCGCTTTGTCCGACGTACGCGACGTATGGTCCACCGCTTCGCCCCCTCGTGCCCTCGTCGGTGCCCACGCCGTCGCGATCGTCGGCGCGGGCCCCCGCGGCACGTCGGTCCTGGAGAGACTCTGCGCCTCGGTTCCGGAACTGAGGCCGGGGACACCGCTGACCGTCCATCTCGTCGACCCCGCGCCCCCGGGCGCCGGGCGCGTCTGGCGCACGGACCAGCCGGCGGAGCTCCTGATGAACACGGTCGCCTCCCAGGTGACGGTGTTCACGGACGCCAGCGTCGGCTGCGAGGGCCCGATACGCCCGGGGCCGAGCCTCTTCGAGTGGGCGGCCGCCCACACCGACGAGGACCTCGGCCCCGACGAGTACCCCACGCGCGCCTGTTACGGCCGCTATCTGGAGTGGGCGTTCCGGCGTGCGGTCGCGGGCGCACCGGAGTCCGTGACGGTCCGGGTGCACCGGGCACGCGCGGTGGCACTGGCGGACGACCGGCACAGCGACGAGCCGGACCCGCCACAGACCCTGGCCCTGGACGACGGCACGACGCTCACCGGACTGAGCGCGGTGGTGCTCGCCCAGGGCCATCTGCCGGTCGTCGGACGGCAGACGCAGGCGCATCTCGCCGAGTACGCGTCCCGTCACCCGCGTCTGCGCTACGTCGCCCCCGCCAACCCGGCGGACATCGACCTCTCCGGCATCGAGCCCGGCGAGCGGGTGCTGCTGCGCGGCCTCGGCCTCAACTTCTTCGACCACATGGCCCTGTTGACGACTGGCCGGGGCGGCACGTTCGTCCGCGACGCGTCCGGAACGCTCGTCTACCGGGCCTCGGGCCGTGAGCCGCGGCTCTACGCGGGATCGCGGCGCGGGGTGCCGTACCAGGCACGCGGAGACAACGCCAAGGGCCCTTCCGGCCGTCATGAACCGCTCGTTCTCACGGCCGAGGTGATCGCCGCCTTCCGCGACCGTGCGGCCGCAGGCACTCCGCCGGACTTCCTCACCGAGATATGGCCGCTGGTGGCCAAGGAGGTGGAGACGGTCCACTACGAGGCGCTGCTCGACGCGGCCCCCGGCTTCCGGACCCGTTTCCTCGCCGCGCCGCACGGGAGCGCCGAAGAGGCCGCCGTACTGGACGAGTTCGGCGTCCCGGCCGCCGGCCGCTGGTCGTGGGAGCGGCTGTCCCGCCCGTATGCGGGTGAACGGTTCGGCTCCCCGCGCGAGCACCGCGCCTGGCTGCTGGCCCATCTGCGGCAGGACGCGGAGCAGGCGGCCCTCGGCAACGTGGCCGGCCCGGTGAAGGCCGCGCTCGACGTCCTGCGGGATCTGCGCAACGAACTGCGCCTGATCGTGGACCACGCGGGCCTCTCCGGCACGTCCCGCCGCGATCATCTGGACCGCTGGTACACGCCGTTGAACGCCTTCCTCTCCATCGGGCCGCCGCGCCGGCGCATCGAGGAGATGACCGCGCTCGTGGAGGCGGGCGTGCTGGAGGTGATCGGCCCGCGGACGGCCATGGGCACGGCGGACGGGCGCTTCACGGCGCACTCCCCCGATGTCCCGGGCTCGGCGGTGACGGCGACGACGCTCATCGAGGCGCGGCTGCCGGAGCCCGATCTCCGGCGCACCAGCGACGCGTTGCTGAGCCGGCTGATGATGACGGGCCAGTGCCGGCCGCACGCGGTCGACGGCTACGAGACGGGCGGACTGGACGTCACCCGGCGTCCGTACCGCCTGGTGGACCGACGGGGGCGGGCGCACCCGAGGCGCTTCGCCCTCGGCGTGCCGACGGAGGGGGTGCACTGGGTGACGGCGGCCGGTGCGCGCCCCGGTGTGGACTCGGTGACGCTCGCCGACGCGGACGCCGTGGCCCGGGCCGCGCTGCGCACGTTGCCCCTACGTGAAGTTCGCGTGAGAAAAGAAGTCCGGCCGAATGTTGAACTTGCAAGCATTGATTAGGTCGACCTAACTTGTAGGCGAGCTCCACCTCTCGTCCCCCACACCGCAGGAGTCCCCATGGCCAACACCCAGTTGACCTCCCGGCTGAACCAGTACCAGCCCTACGCCCTCGGCCTGTTCCGCATCGTCGTGGGCCTGCTCTTCGCCTGCCACGGCGCCAACACGCTCTTCGGCGTCATAACCGACGGCGAGACGATCGCGGCCGGCAGCTGGCCGAAGGGGCCCGCCGCGGTGATCGAGCTGATCGGCGGCACCCTGGTACTCCTCGGAATCGGAACCCGCAGCGCCGCGTTCCTCTGCTCCGGCGCGATGGCGTACGCGTACTTCTCGGTGCACCAGCCGGAGGGCCTCTTCCCTCTGGAGAACAGCGGTGGCGAGCCGGTGCTGTTCTGCTGGGCGTTCCTGCTCCTGATCTTCACCGGCCCGGGCGCGCTCGCGGTGGACAAGCTCTTCGCGGCGCGTGGCACGAACCGCAGCGAGGGCGAGCAGCGGACCACGGTCTCCGCCTGATCCCGATCCGCAGAACGCAGAAGGCAGACCGCAGAACGCAGACCGCCGAGCGCCCGCGTCCGCGTCCGCACGAAGGGGACGCGGGCGCTCAGGCGTGCGGAGGCGGGGAGTCCGCTGCAAGGGGAGGTTCTCGGGCTCCGGCGAACCCCCGCAGGAGCGGAGGCGAGGGCTCCGCCCAACCCCGGCAGGAGCGGCGTAATTCCCCATTCCGGGCAGACGTGATGATCACAACATCAGTACCCCCCAAGCGATCTCGGGGTGAACCTCAGGCGTACGCTGTACAGCTGTACTGCCGCCCCTGCCGCTCCCCTGCGACGTCGCGGCGTTGTTCACGAACCGGGGAGTCAAGGTGCTCGAGAGCATGGGGTCGCTGACCGGCAGCCCATGGATTTATGCCGTGGTGGCCCTGTCCGTCCTCCTCGACGTCTTCCTTCCCGTCCTGCCGAGCGGTGTCCTGGTGATCACCGCGGCGACCGCCGCGGCCGCCGGAACCACCGCGACCGCCACGTCCGTGGCGAACGCGGCCGGTCAGGTCCCCCGCGAGGTCCCCTCGCTCCTCGTCCTGGTCCTGTGCGCGGCCACCGCCTCCGTCCTGGGTGACCTCGTCGCCTACCGCCTGGCCTGGCGCGGTGGCGACCGCTTCGACCGCGCGATCGCCAAGTCCCGTCGCCTGACCAGTGCGCAGGCGAGGCTCGGTACGGCCCTGAGCCGTGGCGGCGGCACGCTCGTCGTGATCGCCCGTTTCGCCCCGGCCGGCCGCTCGGTCGTCTCCCTGGGCGCGGGCGCGGCCCACCGCAAGGTGAAGGAGTTCCTGCCCTGGTCGGCGCTCGCGGGCGTGGCCTGGGCGGGCTACAGCGTCGGCCTCGGCTACTTCGGTGGCCAGTGGCTCGGCGCGACCTGGGTCGGCGCGGCCGTGTCCGTGTTCGCGCTGGCGGGCGCGGGGGCACTGGCGGCCTACGTCATGCGGCGTCCGACGCCGTCGCCTGCTCCTGAGACCGCTTAGCGGCGCCACCGCCGCCGCGGATCTCGAGCCCGTCGAGCAGTCGGCCGGTCGCCTCCGCGATCGCCTCGACGGCCCGGTCGAACACCTCCTGGTTGTGCGCGGCGGGCGCCCGGAAGCCGGACACCTTCCGCACGTACTGGAGGGCGGCGGCGTGGATGTCGTCCTCGGTGGCCTCTTCGGGGAGGACGGGCGGACGGAGAGTCTTGATGCTGCGGCACATGTGTCCCAGTGTGCCTCGCGGGTCCGACAGCGGCCATGCCGCTCATGATCGATCCCCTGTGCGCGGCCCGGTGAAGCGACGGACGTAGCGCCGCTGCCAGGGTGTCTCCACGGCGTGGGAGTCGTAGTGCTGCCGCACGTAGCGCACGGCGTCCTCGGCGGGCACTCCGTCGAGGACGGCGAGACAGGCGAGCGCGGTCCCGGTCCGCCCCCGCCCACCCCCACAGGCGATCTCCACCCGCTCCCGCGCGGCCCGCTCCCACGCCTCCCGCAGCACCTCGCGGGCGGCGCCGCGATCACTGGGCAGCCGGAAGTCGGGCCACTTCAACCACGTGAAGTCCCAGTCGACTTGGGCCGGCGGCTTCCCGAGCAGATACACCCCGAAGTCGGGAACACGCCCATCGGGCAGCCCCTTCCGCAGCCCACGCCCCCGCACATACCGACCGGAGGGAAGCCGCAGCACGCCGGCGTCGGCGGGATTCCAGGTCTCGATCACGCACTCAACGTAACCGCCGACGGCCGGGAGCGGGGTGCGGTCCGGTCGAGTACCGGGAGGACGAACGGTCCGACCACCGCGTACACAAGGCGCGCCTGCTCGCCCGCCTACTCCCCGGCCTTGTCCGCGAAGGTGTCGGCGGCGCGCTGGATGCCGGCGACGTAGTCGCGCCACCACGCCTCATCGCCGATCTCGTCGTGATCGGGACCGCCCCGCCCGTCGATGAGCTCGCGGACGACATCGGCGTGCCCCCCGTGCTGCGCGGTCTCGACCACCATCCGCACGAGCAGAACGCCCAACGTGGTCTCGCGCCGCTCCTCGGGCCAGTGCGCCACCCACCCGGGAGCGTCCAGCCCCAGCTCCTCGACGGTCCGGTCACCGTGCGCGCAGGCCCGCTCGTAGAGCCCGATCAGATACTCACTGGACTCGTCGGCGGTAGCCCACATGTCGGCGCCGTCCCAGAGTGACCCGTCCTCGACCCACGCCATGGTCTCGGGCGCCGGCCGCTTGAACGACTCCCCGAGATACACGTACTCCACACCGGCCAAGTGCTTGACGAGCCCGAGCAGATTGGTCCCGCTGGGCGTGAGGGGCCGCCGCAGGTCGTACTCGCTCAGCCCCTCCAGCTTCCCCAACAACCCGGCCCTGCCGGCCTTCAGCTTGCGGTGCAGCTCTTGCTTGAGATCGACCATGCTCGCCCCTGGTGCCGACGCCGAACTGTGCGGGGCGCCAGGGTAACGACATTCGGGCGGAACGAGGCGTGGCCGACGGCGCCTTGTCCGTGACGTGAGGCCACCGGATCAGGCGGCAAGAGACACCTGCTCGCCCTCCACCGGGTTCCCGTAGTGGGCCCAGATCTGGTTCAGCTCGTGCTGGTAGTAGAGCGAGTGCAGACCGGCAATGATCCCGAGGATGACCCCGATCCACGGATTGCAGGTGGGCTGCAGCCCGGCCGAGGTCTGCATGCGGGCGATGCGCAGCCCGGTGTTGTAGACCGACACGAAGGGCGGGACGATCACCAGCCAGCCGATGGTGACGGCCAGCACGGACAGCATCGGATCGACCTCGATCCGCTCGTCGAAGTCGCGGGCCTCGCGATTCACCTTGTAGTACCAGACCAAGTGGTAGATACCGAGGGTGATCAGCGGCCATACCAGCCACACGAGGAAGATGTTGCGGGGTTTGCCGGCTCGACCTGACACGACGCACCTCCTGTTCCTCCAGTGCATCACGCGGAACGCGAACGCGCGCGCTCTGCACATGGGCGGCGGAGGCGCACATCGGAAGTCCAGAGGGTGGGGCGGGGACGAGGCCCGAGGGACCTGAGCTGCGGGCCGACCGTCGTCAGACGGATGCCCCCGGACAGCCGGGCTCGTCCTGGTTCCCCTTCAAACACACAGCGACGCGTTCGCGGACCATGTCGACCTCCACGATCTCGACGGTCACCTCCTCACCGACGCCGACCATCTCCCCCAGGCCCTGAGCCGCACGCTGTCCCGGGAGTTCGGGGACGGTCATCACTCCCTCGAAACCGTGGAGGTCGACGAGCGCCTCGGCCTCGCCGATCGACATCACGATGCCCGAGCAGATCTGACCGCGCTGCAACGCCTTGATCGCGGCCCACCGGATGTCGCTCGGTGTCGGGTCGGTCCTCCAGCGCGCTCGCAGCACACCGTCGTCATCAGGCAGCACGGCAGTGAACAGCGGATGGCGCTCATCGACGGTGATCGGCAACACCGCTGCTGCGCGAGCGCCGTCGAGGAGCGCGGCCAGTTCCTCGTACGCGTCCTCGTCCGCGAAGACGCTGGTGATCCGCCCGTCCTCGTCCTCCCGGACGAGCTCGATCAGGCCCTCCTCCGGGAAGGCGTCTCGTTCGGCGTCGAGGTCCGTGGACAGGTCCGGCCACACGGTCAACCGCGCCCGAGGCACGAGCCGGGCGCGGACCGCGTCAAGATTCGCCTGGGTGATGCGGTGCCATCGGGAGACGTTGTGGACGTTTCCCTCCTCCAGGATGCCTGCTTCACCTGTGGCGACGCACCAGGCCACCCGTGCCCAGAAGGCATCGTCGGCGGGACGCTGCTCACCGGGCTCCTCGTCGAACGACGCCTCGTAGGGGGACACATCAAGTCGCTCGGCGAACAGACCGAGTTCATGGGTGTGGGCCACCGCACGATCGCAAGGCCTGCCGCTGCCGACGTAGACGTACTGGTCCCATCCCACGTGGACGAAGAAGCGCCCCTCCATTTCGAGACGGCACCATGCACCGTTGTCGCGCAGCATGGCCCGGAGCAGTTCCGACGCCGCCGCGAGGGAAACCTCCGCCCCGTCGTGAAATCCGGTCAGATCGGGCGCGAAGTGACCGGCCAGGCCGTACCCGTCGATCGGGGGCTCCAGCCCGAAGTGGACGGGTACGGAGATCAACGGCTCGCGTATGGCCAGGTACTGAACCGCGCTGTCCTCGGCGAAGGCAGCAACGGCCGCCAGGTAGGCGGCTTCGACGCTCCCGTGGTCGCTCCCCGTGTCCTCGGAGCCGGTGTAGTACCCGTGCTCATTGCGATCAGCCGGATCGTACTTGGTGACGCGGTAGACGTAGGGCAGCATGTTCACTGCCCCGCGACGGGAACATCAAGGGGCATACGGACTCCTTGGCCGGAACCGAACTGACTGAGCGACCCGGCGAGTCTGCCACCGGTCCGCCTTCCGCGACCACGGGTTACCGTCAGCCGCTCCCGCGGTCACGGCGTCGCCTCCGCCCCCCTCCACGAAGCGAGAAACCGCAAGCCCTCCTCGGACGACGAGCCGGGCGCCGCGGTCATCACCATCAGCTGCTGATCCGGGTCGGTCGTGCAGCCGAGAATCTCCCAGTCGAGCGTCAGCGCACCGATCACCGGGTGATCGAGGGCCTTGGTCCCGCACGCCTTGTGCGCGACATCGTGCGTCGCCCACCAGATGCGGAAATCGGGGTCCTTCACCGACAGCTCACCCACGAGCGCGGCGAGCCGGGGGTCATCCGGATACTGCATCGCGTCCATTCTGAGATATGCCACGCAGGTGCGCGCCGTGCTTTCCCAGTCGGTGAAAAGGCGACGGACATCCGGGTCGAGAAATGCGAGGCGCAGATAGTTCCGCTCGGGCTGGGACAGCGCGGAGAAATCCGTGATGAGGGCAGCGGCGAGCGAATTCCACGCCAGCACGTCCATGTGCCGGCCGAGGACAAGGGCGGGAGCGTCGGAAAGCAGGTCCAGCAGCCGCTGCAACTGCGGACGGACACGCTGCGCGGGCCGCCTCGTGGCTCGGCCCCCGCGCTTCGCCGCCAGCCCGCGGAGGTACACGGTCTGGTCCTCGTTCAACCGCAGCGCCCGGGCCAGGGCTGCCACGACCGGCTCCGAGGCCTTGAGCCGCCCTTGCTCCACCCGCGTGTAGTAGTCGGTACTGATGGCGGCCAGCTGGGCCACCTCTTCCCGGCGCAGTCCAGGCACTCGCCTCAGTGCTCCGGAGTCGGGCAGGCCGACATCGGCGGGCGTGAGTTCGGCGCGCCGGGTTCTGAGGAATTCGCCGAGTTCGTTGCGCTGCGCGTCTGCGGTACCCATGCCTTCCAGTGTCGCAGCCGACGGCCTGTCCGTGAGGGGGAGAAATCTTTCCCAGGAACGATCGTTCCCAGGAAAAAGGCCACTCTTGTTCCTCTCCTGACCCCGTGTGACCGTGAATGACGTGACCGGCCGTACGGGCCTCATCCATGACACACACGAAACCTGCGAATCAGGAAAGAGAAACACCCATGCTTCCCATCGATGTGCAATTCCAGAGCAATGGGCTGGCCATTGCCGGGCACCTCTACCTCCCCGACGACCACGTCGAGGGCGACCGGCGCCCCGCTGTCGTCACCTCGCACCCCTTCGGCGGTGTGAAGGAGCAGACCGCCGGCCTGTACGCGCGGAAGCTCGCCGCGGAAGGCTTCGTCACGCTCGCCTTCGACGCCGCGTACCAGGGCGAGAGCGAGGGCGAACCGCGCTTCCTGGAGAACCCGTTCGCCCGCGCCGAGGACATCAGGAGCGCGGTGACCTTCCTCGCCACGCTCGACCAGGTTGATCCGCACCGCATCGGCGCGCTGGGCATCTGCGCCTCGGGCGGCTACGTCCCGTTCGCGGCCACGACCGACCACCGGATCAAGGCGGTGGCAACCGTGAGCGCGGCGGACATCGGCGCGCTGTTCCGTGAGGGACTTGGCGGCGGACAGGACGAGCAGGTCCTTCAGGACATGCTCGTTGCCGCCGCGGACGCCCGTACCGCCGAGGTCACGGAGGGCACCTTCCGGCTCGCCCCGGTGGTCCCGGACACCCCGGAAGACGCGGCCGGCTGGCCGACCCTCTACCAGGAGGGCCAGGACTACTACCGCACGCCCCGGGCCCAGCACCCCAACTCCCCCAACCGGTACCTGTTCCGCAGCGTCGACCAGATCGCCCAGTACTCCTCCTTCGACATGGTCGATCTGATCTCTCCTCGTCCCCTGCTGATGATCGCGGGCACCGAGGCGGACACCGCGTACTTCAGCCGTGAGGCGATCGCGAGGGCCCGCGAGCCCAAGGAACTCTTCTGGGTGGAAGGGGCGACGCACATCGACCTCTACGACCGGGACACGTACGTGCCGGCGGCGGTCGCGAAGCTGACCGGCTTCTTCAAGGAGAACCTCGCGGCGGCCTGATCCCCCGGGTCCGGCACGGCCAACCGGGGCGATCGCGGGTACCGCCCCGAACGAGGGTTCCGTCGATGGGCGACGGAACCCTCGTCGCGTACCGGCGGAACCCTCGCGGCCGGGCGCGACAGACCAGGCCGTCAGGCCTTGGTGAGCTGCTGCGTGAAGAAGTCCGTCAGTTTCGCGACGGCGGTGGGCACGTACTCCTCCTTGTCGTAGAGGTCGATGTGCGTGGCGCCGTCGATCCAGAAGAGTTCCTTCGGCTCCCCGGCCTTCCCGATGGCCTCCCGGCTGAAGTAGGCCGTGTCCGCTTCGGTGCCTGCGATCATCAGCAGCGGACGCGGGGAGATGAGGTGGATCAGGTCGTACGAGGAGTACTGGGCGATCTGGTCGACACTGCGGAAGACCCAGCGGTTGGGTGAGTTGGGGTGCTGGGCCCGGGGCGTGCGGTAGTAGTCGCTGCCCTCGCGGTACAGCGTGGGCGCGTCCTTCGCCTCCTCCGGCGTGTTGGGGACGATGGGCTCCAGATGGGGCTCCTTGCCCAGGGCCTCGTTGGTGCGGTCCTCGCCGGCCTGGTCGAGCATGCCGCGGATGACGTCCTCGCTCTGACCGCCGCCGAGACCCTCACGGAACAGCCCGCCCATGTCGGCGGCACTGACGGTGGCCACGGCCTTGATGCGGTGCTCGGTCTGGGCCGCGTAGGGGACGTAGCCGCCCGAGGCACAGATGCCCAGCGCACCGATGCGCCCGGGATCGACCTCATCGCAGACGGACAGGAACGTCACGGCGCTCTTGATGTCCTCGGCGCGGGCGAACGGGTTCTCCAGGAAGCGCGGTTCGCCCTCGCTCTCGCCCTGGTAGCTCGCGTCGAACGCGAGGCTCACGAACCCCTGGTCGGCGAGCCGTTGGGCGTAGAGGCCGGCGGTCTGTTCCTTGACACCGCCGTAGGGGTGCGAGACGACGACGGCGGGCCGGCGCTCCGACTCGGTGTAGTCGTCGGGTGTGTAGAGGTTCCCCGCGAGCATGAGGTTGTTGCTGGGGAACTGCACTGCGGTCTTCATTGCGTCTCCTGCACTGACGGTGAGGGACGAGACCTGGCCCGCTGTACGGAGCGGACCCGAGGGTCCCCGGTAGCTCTGGAGGTGCAGATCCAGGCTTTTTGGCCTATACCATCCTCAACCCTCACATGCCACTCGGGACGACGCAAACGTGGCGGAGGCCCGCCGCGGTCCGGGGCTCTCGCGGCGCCTCGCCGGACCCGTCGCCCCAGGTCGTGGCCCCGCCCATGCGACGTAGCATGGCAGGAGGGCGCCGCCGCGGACCGCACGGCGACGGGCACCAGGGCACCAGGGCACCAGGGCACCAGGGCACCAGGGCACCAGGGCACCAGGGCACCAGGGCACCAGGGCAATGATCACCGGCTGACAGCCGCCGGGCTTGCCGCCGAGTCGTGACGAGCGACGACAGGAAGACCCCATGACCGCCTCGTACGAAACCATCGACACCAGCGTGGACGGCAACGTCCTGACCGCCGCCTTCAACGCACCGCCCATGAACCTCATCGGCCCCGAGGTGGTGCGGGACCTGGTCTCGCTCCTCGACGACCTGGCGCAACCGGACGCCCCACGCGTGGTGATCTTCGAGAGCGCGGACGCCGAATACTTCTTCCCGCACGTCGACATGACCAAGGTCGCCGAGTACACCGCCGAGGCCGCGAAGGCCGGAGGCCCCGGCGACGCCTCCCTGGGAATGCTGTTCCGCAAGCTGAGCCGGCTTCCGGTCGTCACCATCGGCAAACTGCGCGGCCGCGCCCGGGGAGCGGGCAGCGAGTTCCTCCTCGCCTGTGACATGCGCTTCGCCTCCCGGGAGAACGCCGTCCTGGGCCAACTGGAAGTGGCGGTCGGAGCCCCTCCGGGCGCGGGCGCGATCCAGCACCTCACTCGGCTACTGGGCCGGGGCCGGGCGCTCGAGGCCGTGCTGACGTCGTCGGACTTCGACGCGGACCTCGCCGAACGCTATGGATGGATCAACCGCGCCGTTCCCGACGCCGAACTGGACGCGTTCGTGGCAGGCATGGCCGCGCGCATGGGCGGCTTCCCCCGCGATGCGCTGATCGCGGCCAAGTCGGCGATCAACGACATCAGCCTTCCGGCCCCTGCCGACGTACGCGCGGACGCAGCGCTGTTCCAGCAACTCGTCCGGAGCGAGACGGCGCAGCAACGCGTGGCCGAATTGTTCGAGCAGGGCTTCCAGACCCGGGGTGCCACCGAACGGGACCTCGGAGACGCCTTGGGCACCATCGGCGGATCGGCGGGCCGGTAAGGGGGCTCGGGCTCCGGAGCTCGACCTGCCTGGCACAGTCAGGCAGGCCACCGGCCGCCGATTGGCCCTCGCACCGGAATGGCGGGGCAGGAAGACTGCGAAGCCGGTGCCGTACGTCAAGGAGTTGTGATGCAGGTAGCAGTGGTCACCTTCGACGGGTTCAACGAACTCGACAGTTTCATCGCTTCCGCGCTGATCAACCGTTGCCGTAAGGACGGCCTGGAAGCCTTCATCACGACACCGACGCCGGTGGTCACCTCGATGAACGGCGTCGAGGTGACCGGGCAGCGCCCGATGGACTTCGTCACCGAAGCCGAGGTCGTACTGATCGGCAGCGGCGTCAAGGCACGCGAGGTGGCGGCCGACGACCGGATGCTCTCCCGCTTGCAGCTCGACCCCTCACGCCAGCTGATCGGCGCCCAGTGCTCCGGTGCGCTGGTGCTCGCCCGGCTGGGGCTGCTGAACGGCATGCCGGTCTGCACGGACATCAAGACCCGGCCCTTCGTCGAGGCCCTCGACGTCACCGTGCTGGACACGCCGTTCCACGCCGAGGGGAACATCGCCACGGCGGGCGGCTGCCTGGCGTCCCAGTACCTGGCGACGTGGGTGATGACGCGAACGGTCGGGGAGGACGCGGCGCGCGGAATCCTCGACTACGTGGCTCCGGTCGGCGAGAACCAGGAAACGGTGGAGCGGGCGCTGCGGGCCGTGCACGCGGGCGAGGTCGCGGTGCACTGAGCGCCGCACTACGGGAGCGGGCGGGAGCCGGCTTACCCCGCCTTGGTACCGGACCGGCCCGTGTGCGCGCTCGGCGCCGGCCGTTGAGCGGGATGGGCCGACTGCAGGCGTCCGAGCAATTCTGAGTTCCGCGACACCCGGCAGAGCGGCGGGCTGCCGTCCTGCGATCGGGCCGGCGGCGGCATCCCGGCGGTGGCGTGAACGCGTTCGGCGACTTCGGCCCATAGGGGTGTCATCGATCGTCGGCAGATCCGAGATCGGCCGGTTGTCGGTCACGCCAGAACCTCCAGGCGTGGGCGGACAGATCTGCTCGGTCGGATGGAGCGGGGCCGGTCAGAGATCGGCACCCATGGGACGTATCTGTTCTCGATCGGGTCGCGGTCGCGTACGGCGCTCCGGCGTCCGGCATCTGCCCTGCGCCGCATGATGTGGGGACGAGCGTCCGTCCTAGGGCGTCGAGACGGCCATGGCGTGGCCTCCGAGCACCACGGCGACGACCAGAGAGACAACGACGATGGCGGCGGCCGTGCGCCGGCCCGGAGGAAGGCTGCGTGGCAGCAAGAGACTCAGCACTGCGCCGGTCCACGCGACGGACACCAGCCAGGGGAGCCATGCTTCCGCCCGATCGTTCACTCGGTGACAGTGGTCGGCTTGCGGCCCGGTTTCCCCGAAGTAGTAGAGGCAGTTGCTGCCGAAGTCCTCAGTACTCAACCCTATGAAGCCCCACCACACGGTGACGAAGACGGCGGCGGTCAACGCGACGCCGACGACCCGGAAGTCTCCGGCGCGACGCGGTGTGGATGTGTCCATTCCCGGTCCCCCCGGCGAGACGCTGACCCGCCGAGGGTATCCCCGACAAGATGCGAACCCGCGACCGCTGGAGAGCGGGGTGGGGCGAGTTGGGTCCGACCTGCCCGATGCCGACCTCGGCGTCTGCCGACTGTGGCCTCCATCGGCAGCCGCCGTGTGCCCCGTGAGTTCCGTCCGACCCGGCGCGGTTGTGGGCACGGGGACCTTCGCAGGGTCACCGTCCCTTGGCCCCGCCGACGCATGCCTTGAGGCCACGCTCGCCCACGTGGAGAGCCGCGGCATGTCGCCGTTCGCCTGAGAAGACGGCCCACAGCGGCCGCGCTGATGACACCGCTCCTGTGTCAGAGAGGGGGGATACGGTGCATCGACGAATTGACCATGCGTTTGGGGAGGGGCCATGGGAGCCAAGACCGGTCTGCTCGTGTACGCCGAGGGCGATGTGCCTTGCCTACTGCGGCAGGTGGGAGCGGCGGACGTGGAACAGACGTCCGTCATGATGCGGCGTCTTCATCCTGGCTGCGAGATCGAGGAGAGCGATGGCTCGCACCTGTATGACGGCGTGTATCCGCCTGATGGAACGGCCTATGCGGCGAGCTGGCCCGGCGTGGAGATCGTCTGCAATCGGCGTGTGATGATCGATTACCCGTCGCAGCTCCCCCGGCATCTCGTCGCGGCGAGTGCCGGCCGACGGTTGGTCCTGCACGCCATGCACAGTGTGGTCGACTGGTTGGCGTTCGCTGTATGGGAGGACGGGCGTCTCATCCGGTCTCTGAGCCTGTCGCCGGAAGCCGGGGTCATCGAGAACATCGGGGAACCGCTCCCCTTCGAACTTCCCTACTGGGCTGGGGACCGTCCGGCCGATGTGATTCCGTGGCCGGGTGAGGAAGAGGAGCCGTACGCCCTGCCCTTTCATCCTCTGGAACTCGGCGAAGACGCCCTGCGTGCGCTCTGCGGCTTCATCCAGGAGGGCATGCCGGAGCCCGGAGACGTCGACGCCGAGAACATCGAGCTCCATGGTTTCCGAGTGAGGGAGCCGCACGGCCCCGACCGCGCCGAAAGGGAAGCGGAGCTGCGGAGGGCCGTGAAAGCGATGGGGTCGCCCCGGTTCTACACGATGGGCCCTGACGGCTTGTTGGTCGAACGGGACGGGCCGCCGGCTCCCGCAGAGGACGAGTGAAGCGAGGCCGCTTCATCCCACTCGATGCGCGTTCGCTTGTGCGCGCAGGTCAAGCAGGTCGAGCAGGTCGAGCAGGTCGAGCAGGTCGAGCAGCATGACGTCATAGAGGTCCGGGCCCGCCCACGGGCGCGCCTCGCCGATCTTCCGATAGCCCCACGCCTGGTAGGCGGCCGACGCTGCCTTGCTGTCCGGGTGGACGTTCAGCAGCACCCGTTCGGCCTCGATGACGTCGAGCAGGGTCTCGTGCAGACGCCGCGCGACACCCTGCCCGCGGCAGGGTGCGCACACGGCACGTTCCATGAGTCCGAAGGTGCGGTGTCCGTCCTCGCGCCGCATGTCGTCGGGCACGGGCTCGGTCAGTTCGTCCCACCACGCTGTATCGGGCTCGACCGTGAACCCGTATGCCATGCCGACCGGTTCGCCGTCCTCGGTACGGGCCAGGGCGGCGCGGAAGGTGCGCTTGCGGGTCTGGGAACGAAAGCGCCGGAAGGTGGCTGCGACGTCGTCAGCGGTCTCGTTGTACGGCGGCTCCGCGAACACATCGGCGTAGATCAGCCTGAACGCGTCCACAGCCTGTGCTGCGGCCGAGCCGTCCATGCGCTCTACCGTGATGGTTCCCTGTGCCGTCATGTGGTCTGCCCCCTCGGACCTTCTCGCCGATGCAGCTTCTCAGCCCGCTGCACGTAGCGCGCGGTCGGGCGCGGCCGGCCTGGGCGGAGACGGGAGGCTGTCCGCGCCGAACGGCGACGCGGCGGCCGCGCCGTGCGCGAGCCCACCGACGAACAAGTCGAGGTCTGCTCATACCGGAGTATCGCTGCACGCCACGCGTCAACAGCAACCTCGGGGACGCAACTCTGCCTCGGCTACTCCTCCAGGACGGCGGCTCGTCGGTCAGGGTGTCTGGGAGGCGGAGTCTCAATGACCGAGTCAGGTCGAGGGGCGCCCGTCCGCTGACCAGGACAACCCCCCACGCCCTGACAGGATTTGAACCTGTGGCCTCATCCACATCAGGTCGATCACAGAGACGCATCGGCATGCTCAACTCTCTCCGCGCCTTGCTCGCAAGCCGCTGCGGTGCAGCGTTGATCGACGCTGTTCACGCTTGTCGGTGTCAGCTGCTGCTGTCAGGCATGGCATCCAGGCTCTCTTGATGGTCGGCCCGGCCCCCGGCTCAGCCGGATCGGCAACCACCATCACCGGGCGCTCAAGGCAGTGACACGTCGTGCTCTCGCTGGCATCCGTCATCGCGCAGATGGAGGCGCCGAAGGTCTTGAAGAGCAGCGACAGGGAAGGGGTAACGCCTCCACTTCTCGTGGTAGCCGTCCTCTCCATGGGCCCGCAGCACCGTCTGTGCCGCCTCCATGACGGCGTGGCTGAGGGCGCTACGGGGTTGGGTGGAGCTCCATGAGAGCGATCCCTCCCGGTCGGGTACACCGAAGCTCACAGCCATGTCCGGGAACCGGTAGATCGCGATGTCCACGTCCGAGCCCCGGCGGCGCAGAACCCATCGCGCTTCCGTCGGCTCAAGGTCGAAGGAGACCCGCTGGACGGTAGAAGGTCCATAGAGACCTGATAGTGCGCACAGCAGGTCGGCAAGAGCGTCCGTGCAGTAGCTGACGGTGTCCTTGCATTCCGAGGAGTTGTCAGCGATTCGGCACGTCGCCCAGCCAGTGCCGTCGAGCTCCCAACTGAACTGGAGATCAACTGTCATTGTTCGGCTCCCCGTGATCGTTCACGAAGACGGTACAGCGCACGTCGGCGTCCCGGACGTCCGGATGAATCTCACCTGAGGCGGGCTTCAGATTTTCGGAGTTCGGCGGTCTGCGGATGTCGAGAACGTGCTGTCGGCTCCGTCCCAGGGGCATCAGCGGCCACCGTCGGCCGCGCGAGGAAGAAGAAGGAGAAACCAGCATGGCGATTCAGCGGATGGACAATGTCGGCATCGTCGTCGAGGACATGGATGCCGCCATCGCGTTCTTCGTGGAACTCGGTATGGAGCTGGAGGGCAGGGCGGTGGTCGAGGGCCTCGTCGCCGACCGGTGCACCGGACTCGACGGCGTCCGCTGTGACATCGCGATGGTCCGTACCCCGGACGGTCACAGCCGGCTCGAGCTGGCGAAGTACCGCAGTCCCGCGGTGATCAGCGCCGGGCCGCGCAACCGGCCGCACAATATTCTGGGCACGCACCGCGTCATGTTCGCCGTCGACGACCTCGAGGACACCGTTGCCCGTCTGCGCCCTCACGGCGCCGAACTCGTCGGCGGGATCGCCCGGTTCGAGGACAGCTATCTGCTCTGCTACGTCCGCGGCCCCGAGGGCATCATCGTCGGACTGGCCGAGCAACTGAGCTGAGAAGGATCGCCGGGAAGGTGTCCACCGACAGAAAGTCTCGATCCAGACGCGCGACGGGGAGAAGGTTGCAACTCACTGCCCGCGTTGATCTGTCCACGAGTCAGTGACCAGTGACGGCATTCACGGTATGGGCAGCGATCCCTACAAGGCTCAAGACGGCGGCAAGCGCTCCAAACCCCCGGGCGAAGCTGCGCGGAAGGACGTCGTTAGGCCTGCCGGAGACGAGGCTGAAGATGAACAACAGGAACCAGTCTGCTGCTCCCCGATAATCCGTAGCCAAGAGCGCACCTCCAACTAGGCCCATCGAGAAGAGGACAAGCTCCAAGAGCATCGCTGTCTCCCGTAGCAAAGGCTCGTCAGCGTGACACGGAGACTGTAAGCGTCGTCTCTGCACCGCTCCCACTTGTCAGCCGGTCAGAAGGCAGAGCAAGCACCGGCGATGACTCGATGACCCGCTCTCGCTGCTGTCATCGCCATTTGTCGGAAAGGACGCCAAAGGCCTCCAAACCATGCTCGGTTGGGGCCTTTGCATTGGTGGCGGGAACGCTTCGAACCCCGGCATCTGCTTTGCAAGTCCGCGGACCGCTGGCAGACCGGGTCACACCATCGACGACGCCGCTGCGGGCAGCCGCCCGATGCTGCTCCTGTACACCGTCGTTGATGTCAGATGGTGATGTCAGGTTGGATGGCCCGATGGAGCGCGTCGAAGCTGAGCTGTTCACGGACGTTGGGAACAACGCTGTGGTACGCCTGCCACCCCGTCGGTTCCCTGGCGTCTTGATCCAGGGTGACTCGCTCTCCATCATCCGCAGCGAAGTTGCGGAAGTCGTTGAATCGTGCGATCAGAACGACCTCGCCGGGGCACGGGAGACTGCCGGCCTACTGCTTGCCAACCTCGACGATCTGCTGGCGCGGTACAGCGCTGCGCTGGAAGCCCACAAGACGCGGCCGTACTGATCGCCGGGCCCTGAGCTTGAGAATCACGGATCATCGAGTGCCGATTCAGCAGCTGACCAGCAACGACGTGCCGGGCGGGGATGTTAAGGGGTTCGTTGCGATCGCCGTCATTGATTGCAGCTCGCCGTGCCAACTGGTGCAAATCTGGTGCGAGAACTACCGCCGCTGCAGATTGCCCCTACGGAATGCGTTGAGGCCTAGTCGCAGGCTCGAGACCTACGCGGACGCCTTCCCCGCCATAGAGAGACTCTTAGTGGACGGTGATTCTGCCTGGCGGTGACAGGGGGCGTGTCCGGAGCTACGGACTCGGCTTCTGTCCTGAAGCCCATCTCAGCAGCCAACTAAGGCTGGTCGCAGGAAGAATGGGGCCATGGACGCTGGACTCACAGCACTGCTCGGCGCCGCCGTAGGCTCACTCGCCACCCTCGGCTCCGCGATTGTCACTGGGCGCGCTGCGGCGCGCACGCAGTTCGGCCAGTGGCGCCGGCAACACCGCCGAGACGCCTACGCGAACTACCTGGGCGCGGTGTACGACCGCGATGTTGCCCTGGATGCCGTGCGGGACGCGCTGCGGGCAGACCCGCCGGACCTGCGGGAAGTCAACGAGAAGATGGAGCGCTTCGCCGTCCAAGTCCGCGGCGTTCACCGGGCCGCCGAGTTCGTCATCCTCGAAGGTCCGCCGTCCGTGGTGGATGCGCTTTACAGTGTGGTCCACGCGGCCGACGACCTCGCTGAGGTCATGCGGCGGATGGTGCGCGATGCCAACGCGGGTGATACCTCCCGCAAGCTCGCGGACATCGAGCTCGCCGTTGAGCGGGAGCACCTGTTGTACGAGGCCGTGAAGGGCCTCCGGGCGGCGGCGTCCGACGTCCTGGGCGACAGCCGGATACATGTCTACTAGTAACTCGAATCCACCGGACGGCCTGTGGCAGCTGCGCCCAACTCCTGAGAACAACGAACGCCCCGTTGACTTCGGGTCCGTGCATCACGCGCACTCGTCAATCGTCAGATCAAGTGCGCCGGGTATCACGATCACTGCTTGTAAGCCTGGCGCCGATCGCAGGCCGGTCCTCGCTGGCCAACAGGCGAACAAACAGCGCTGAGCCTGTCGGCGCTTGCCTGCACCGCCTCACACCCCGATTGACCGTGACTGACCGCTCGATCTGGCACGGATCTGGCACGGTCACCTTCTGATCCGTAGCGCTAGCCGGATCGGTCAGCGTCGTCATCCCGGTCACACAATCGCTCGACAGGACGACAGGCGTGTCCCATCTGCCTGCGAGCACCCTCCGCATCGCACGGCTGTCGAGTGGTGCCATACTTTCGAACGCGTTCAAATCCACTCTGCAGGCGGGGACGAGTGAACAAATGCTGATCTGGGAGACACGCCAGCCGGCCGGTCCGGGCATGAGGCGGGTTCTGGGACGCATGGCGCAATGCGTCCTCACCTATCTGATCCTCTACGCGCTGGCCTGGGTGATCATGACTCTGGCGGGCCGGCACGAGGACTCGTACGCCGTGGTCGTACGAGACTGCCTCATGGTGCTGGTCATTACTGGGGTTCCCACGCTGTTCCTCGCACTCCTCGCGGGACTAGCGCACACCGAGATGGATGTCGCCCGGTTCCGAATGGCTCTGGCAGCGCCGATGCTGTTGTTCGCCTGGCCGATGCTGGCAGCCAGCACGGCAGAGCCGCTGTTGTTCCAGGCCACGGCCCAACTCGCGTTTGCTTGGCTGACGCCGGCGCCGCTTGTCCCGGAGAACTGGGTGGGGCGGCCTTAGATGATGCTGCCTGTGGCTGACACCCAGCGTCTGCGACGGAGCCCTGAGTACCAGTTTGGAAGATCCCGTAACCGGATCCGGGCCTGAACTACCAAGACGTTGGCTGCGCGTTCTCGGGAGCCCCTTTGTCATTCCCCCTCGCTCCCCGCTGATCGCCTACCGATCGGGCACACGAGGGGCACGGCCCTGCCCGTCCTGATAGGACTTCCCCAGGGCCGCGATGGCCCGGCCCCGCGTCGCCGATCTGCGCCAGTCTGTGACCGCTTTGACGGCGACAACCACGAGCAGAGGCGTGACCAGGGACGCACCCACAATAGCGACAACGAACAACAACCCAAGCGTTTCCCGTGCCCACAGCCACCACTGGTCGGGTCACAGAAGCATGAGGAATGAGCTAGTCGGCAGGCTGCTGGGCGCGACCAATTCGCATCAATGCTTGCCAACTCCTGACCAAGCAGCCCAAGAGCGGCCATGCTGTGCTGCATGGCAGACCATCTCAGCCCGTACCTGACGCAGACGACTCGACCGCGGATGTTCAGCCAGCCATGGCACCGGTACGCCTGGGCCGTCGTCCCGCTCCTCAGCATGTCGGTCCTCGCCTGTCTCCCCTTCATCGTCGCTTCGTACCGGCACGTTGTCGGGTGGCGGATCGCGGCTGTGTACACCGTCCTGAGCGCGACCGTCCTCGGCTTCGCCATCGTGCAACCCCAGGTGAACGGATGGTTCGCAGTCGCTGTCTGGGCCTTCATGATCACGACAGTCGTGCACGTCCTGCTGCTTGACCCGAGGAAGCCGCAAGCCAAGTAGGCCGCCTTGCGCACCTAGTCACCAGCGCTGGCAGCTCGCGCTCGAGTACCTCACCGCCCTCGGCCGCCTGCACCGGTGAGGATCAGGCGGCGTTTGGCCTCATGGCATCGGACCTACCGAGGACGGCAGCACCCTGGTGGCATGCACCGCCGTACGGCAGAGAGCAATGAACGCTGCTTCGTAAGCCTGGCACCGATCAGGGAGCAGTCTTGGCTGGTCAACCGGCACACACCAGCGCCAAGCTTGTCAGCCTTGCCTGCACCCCTCACACCCCAATTGACCGTGACTGACCGCTCAATCTGGCACGGATCTGGCACGCACGACTACGCAGCGCCGAACCACCTCACGGCTGGCGGCAAGCAGACCGGCCAGTGCCGAGAGAACGCGCCGTACCGAAGAGCATGCAAAACCTCGCCATTCAGCCCGCAAAGAGAGTGATGCCGTGAATTATCCCGCAATTGCAATATCAAGCATAGCGCTACTGATCAGTTTATTCTCGTTATATAGATCGGTAAGAAATGACCAAAGAGACGTCTCCCTGAAGCTGCACGAGTCGCTAATTGACCCCAAGCTGCAGTCTGGGCGAAAGATAATCCACGAAATGCGAGGAGGTGTCGAAAGCCTAACTGGCGAACAGTACGAAATGGCAAACAGAGCCTTGGCATCCCTCGATATCGCCGGATTTTACTGCGAGAAGGGATATGTGAGCGAGAAAGATTTTCTGGATCTCTGGGCTCCTGCGCTGGTGCGACTTAAGCGCTCTGCCGTTCCATTTCTCGCGTACCGCGACTCTCAGAGGCCAAGCGCTACCCCCGTTTGGCCCTACTATCGGCGCCTGGCTGAGCGTTCGGAGGAATACCTGCGTAAGCGCGGGGTGGACATCGACAACTAGGTGCTGCTACCCGCCCCGAAGGGGAGCGACTGTCTTGAAGCCTCGTAACGCTGTGGACTGGTTTACGGGCAACAACCCCAGGCGGCCGCTCGCTGCTGAGGCCGTCTCACATCGTTGATGTGTCAGATGATCATGCGCGCTGTCGCGCTGTCCTGATGCTTGATCCCTATCCCCCAACCGGCCTGCGACGGCCCGCGGGAGTACTGCTAGCGAAGCTTGAACCAGGGGCTGGGGTCGATGCCCGGGTGGCCGAAGTCGGGATATGCCTTCATCGTGATGCCCTCTGACTAGGAAGTTATCGGCGGACGCCTGAGGGGCAGGCCCTGGAGGAGCTGCCTCTCAGGTCACTTGCCCTTCGGCTTGTGCTTGGTCGGGTCAACGAGCTTGTAACCCTGCCCAGCCTTGGGCGTCGGGGGAAGGGGCTTGCCCTTCACGGCCGTCACTTCTGGCTATGCAGGGCTGTCAAACCCTGGTCTGATCTCCGCATGTGGGTTCTGGGGGCGGTGTTCGCGTGCTTCGGCCTCGTAGGGCTGTTCTGTGTGGCCTTGATCAAAGACTTCAAGGGGTGGCGCACGTCGTTTGAGCGCCAGGGAAGCCCGGATGCCTACGCGCTGAAGTGGCGCCGGCGGAGCATGCTGATGTTTGCATGGTTCGGCTTGGCCATGAACGTCTACATCTTCGGCGGGTTCGCCATCCGCTTGCTCATGGACGCCTTCTCGTAGGTCGACAGCAGCGGTTTTGGACGGGAGCTGCCGTGGGGCGAGAGATGGGGCCCGTAAGCTTTCCGCGACTCGTGCAGCCTCTGGACCTGCCCGCAATAGCCCGATGTGGGCCCCGATCTTCGAGGCTCGCCTCATGGTGGCTGCCTAAAGCCGCGGAGCCGACCGGCCCCAGCCACAGCGGGCTACCGTCCACCGCATCAGGTGTGCTCGCTCTCACCGCGCGGCCGGCGGAGCCGGGGCCCGGAGCGGGGCGGAGACAGGAGCGTCGTCCCCGGCGGTGACGCCGGGGAGCGCGCGGCGAGCGGAGCGAGCCGCCTTGAACCCGTAGAGAAGGCTTCTACTCACTGCTTGTCGCCAGAACTATTCCGAACCACTTGAGGTTCGGCCCCCGCTTGCCGACTTGACCGTCCGAGCCCGACCGGAGCTACTGCTTCAACCACTGCGATGTGCGGTGATGACCAGTGTGCCGACCTTTCGTGGCCCGGGCGGTGCGGCGAGCACGCGGGCGGTATCTGTGGTGAACCCGTGGTCGTGCAGGATCGCCAGCCACCGTTCGGGTTCGTAGTCCCAGCGCTTCACAACAAGAGGGTCCTCGCCCTCGGACCGGTTGATGTACGAGGCTTGGCAGCCGTAGCAGCCTTCGATGGCGGGGCGTTGGGAGAAGGCGAGCACTCCGCCAGGACGTAGCCGCCGATGGACGACAGGCAGCAGATCGCCCGGGTCCGTGAACCAGACAGCGCCGAACACGGAGTAGATCGCGTCGAATTGCTCGCTGCTCTCGGTCAGGAATCGCACGGCATCTGCATGGTGCAGCGCCACGCCACTACCGGTCCAGCGCTCCTCGGCGGCCCTCAATTGCGCGCGAGATACGTCGACGCCGACCGCACGGGCTCCGAGAGCGGCAACGTGAGCGATGTTGCCGCCCTTACCGCAGCCGAGGTCAAGGACGTTCGCACCCGGCGTGATGGCCAGGACCTCAGCACCGGGACCATGGTCGGCGTACTGAGTCCAGTTGAACCAGGTCCTTTCGCCGGCAGCGTTCGTCAAGCGCCGCTCGGGCTTCTGCTTCGAGTAGGTCTCCCACGCGACGTTGGTGTTCGTCACCTGCACTCCCTTCGCAGAGCCGGCCGCTCGGCGGATCGCCGGACGGCCGCCAGACCGTCGCCCCGCTACTTCTTCTTGCCACCGTTGGGACTGTCGCTGCATCCGGCGTGGCACTGGGAGCACTCACCCATCTTGGCCGTCTCGGGCCACAGATCGAGGTCGATCGTGAACCCCGCCTGAGTCATGGCGGCCAGCGTGCGCTCACGGGCCGCCTCGGGACTGGACGCTGACTCCTCACTGTCCGGGGTGGGGACGTGGTGAACGAACCGGCCGACGACCCGCTCGCAGAACTGGGCGTAGTCGACGGTGTGGAGGATCCAGGTGTGCCAGCCGATGTCCACCAGCTTGCTCGGCGACAGTTCGACTCCCGGGCGCCGGCTGCTGGTGGCGAGGAAGGCGGCCGTCTGGCCGACGATCCGGCGGGCCGTGCCGCGATCGATCTCGGGGTGGTCCTTGATGACGCGGGCGGTGAGGCGTCGCATCACCTCGGCGTCGACAAGCGTGGCCGGGTCGGTGGTACTCGCGGGACGGACTGACTCGATGGTCATGCTTCCTCCTGTAGGGATGTCGCCCTCCGCTGAGGGCCTGCCCGTCCACGCACCGGATGGAGAGGGGTGAACCGGCGCGGGCGGGAGTCTGCGGGACGATTCCGTGCTCGCCCTGAGGCAGCCCGGACAGGCGCAGGGCGGGTAGGCGGGGGACATCACGGGCGCATCGGCGGCCGAGACCACGCGTACGGCAGCCGGGGATCGCTCGAGCGTGGGCGTCAAACCGACGACACACGGGGCGTCATTTCGGTGTCATTGGAGGGAAGTTGGAGCTACCGTCTCTTGATATGGCCACACCGAACAGCGCGTTGCGAGCGGTCCGCCTCGGTCTGCTCATGTCCCAAGACGACTTTGCCCGCGCCGTGCGGGATGCCGGCACCCGCGCGGGCCAGCCCAACGATGCCAACAAGCGACTCGTACAACGCTGGGAGTCCGGCATCACCACCGCACCGCGAGCCGTGTACGCCCGCGCTCTGGAGTCCGTAACAGGACTGCCGATCGAGTCCCTCGGCTTCTCCGGCACGATGTCGACTGCGCTGGTTTCCGAGGACGGCCGCGGCGGCCACGACGTCGAAGCATCCACGAACATCGCCCCGACGGTCGCGCCGCACACGGAGCGGCAAGGCGCGCATCGCAACTACAGCGGCGTGTGGCTCAGCCGCTACGAGTACTTCAGCTCCGGCCGCGACTCGGCACTCATCGGTCAGCACTATGTCGTCGTACTGCAGCATGGCAACCGGCTCACCGTTCGCAGCTTGCCGGGGTCGTCCGACAGTCCGTTGACGATGGACCTGGAAATCGACGGTCACGTTGCCACGGGAACCTGGACTGAGCAGACCGCGACCGACGGCTACTACCGCGGTGCCCGCTACCACGGTGCGATTCAGCTGCTCATCGAGCCGACAGGCCGTCGCATGACGGGCAAGTGGGTCGGCTTCGGCAAAGAGTTCGACGTCAACACCGGGCCCTGGGAGCTCGTGTTCCAGGACGCCTCGACGAACAAGGCGACTCTCGCCGCATTCAACAAGCGGCCCACAGGCTGACCGGGGCTGATGGAGTGCCCTCGGCTCGCCCCGCCGGACAGACTGATGGGCCGAGCCGCGGCATCGCACCGCCGGCCCGCTGATGTCAGCCCTGGATGTCATGTGGCATCCAGGTGGCACGACGAAGGCCCCGACCATGATCGGTCGGGGCCTTCGCACTGGTGGGCGCGGACGGTTTCGAACCGCCGACATCTGCTTTGTAAGAGCAGCGCTCTACCCCTGAGCTACGCACCCGTGGATGAGTGAACAGGGTACATGGCCCACTGGCCCGCCCCGCAAACCCGTTTCCCACCCGCCAAGGCGACCCCGCACCCGCCGCGCCCCCGGGGGCTACCCCCACCCCCGACCCGGTGGTCGGCCGGATCGTACAGGCCGCACCCTCGCTCATACCGTGAGAGCGCGTCGGCGCAGTGGAGCGCACCACACCGCCCGCACCGCGCACCGCACCGCACCGCCCGCACCGCGCACAGCACCACCCGCACCGCGCACCGCGCACCGCACCGCACCACCGCATCCACAGGGGGAATGATCACCATGGCCGCTCACACCGGTACCCGCGTCACCACCGCGCGCTCATCCGCGCAGCGCCGCCTCCGGGCCGCCGTCGTCGGGGGTGGGGTCGCCGGGTTGGTCGTCGTACTGGCGGGGTGTGGGGGTGCCGAGGCCGAGGACGCTCCCGTCGAGAGCAAGAAGTTTCCCCTCGCCGGGAAGACCCTCACCGTCGACAGCGACGACTCCCGTATCGACCTCGTCGCCGCCGATGTGAAGGACGTCGAGGTCACCCGGCAGGTCGATGGGTGGGTCTTCCTCGGGAGCGGGCCCGAGGCGACGTGGAAGATGAAGGGGGACCGGCTCACCCTGCGGGTCAAGTGCGCTGCCGTCGCGAGTGACTGCGAGGCCCGGCACACCGTGAAGGTGCCGCGGGATGTCGCGGTGACCGTGGAGGACGACAACGGGGGTGTCACCGCCGGCGGGTTCCGTACGCCGCTCACCATCCGGTCCGACAACGGGGCCGTCGAGGTGCGGGACTCCAGTGGGGCGCTGGATCTCGTGAGCGACAACGGCAAGGTCGTCGCGCAGGGCGTCACCGCGCGGACCGTGAAGGCGCGGTCGGAGAACGGAGGGGTGGAGCTCGGGCTCGCCGCCGTGCCGGACACCGTGGAGACCGTCAGCGACAACGGGCGGGTCGTCATCGAGCTGCCGCGCTCCGGGGCGCCGTACGCCGTGACCGCCAAGAGCGACAACGGCGGGGTCGATGTCGACGTGCCCACCGACGCCGGCAGCTCCCATGTCGTGAAGGCTCGCAGCGACAACGGCAAAGTGACGGTGCGAAGCGCGAACTAACCGACCCGTGTGTTCGTCACTACCTGGTGGGAGAATGAACCGGGTACGGCGACACGGCACGGGAGAGGGATGTGACGGCGACACACGCGCAGCCGCACGAAAGAGCGAAAGCGAGTGCCGTCCGGGATGTCCTCGCCCTGGTGCTGCTGCCTGTGCCGATGGTGGCCGTGGCGTTGTCGGGTGTGATGTCGGGATCGTTCGCCGGCGGGGGTACGCGGCGCTGGTTCGGCGGGCGCGGGGAGAGTCAGCGGGCCGACGCGCAGGCCGCGAAGGACGCCGCAGCCGCCGCTTTCTACGAGCTGGACACCGCGCAGCGCGATCTGCGGATCTCCATCGAGACGATCACGGCCGTGGACAGCTCGCCCGGGGCCCGTCGTACGGTGGACGACTTCGCCGCCCTCGGGCGGCGGATCGATGAGGTGAGCCAGCTCTACATCACCGCCGTCGACGCCCATGACCTCGACCGGGACGATCTCGAACCCTCCGTCGCCTCGCAGGCGCGCGGTGAGCTGAACCGTGCGAAGGACGAGCTCGTACGGGTCAAGGGCGATCTCGACCGGTTCGCCGCGGGGCTCGGGCCGCTGCTCGACAAGGCCGAGACGCAGTTGGCCCGGCTCGCCCCCGCCGTGGAGCGGGCGCGCCAGGCGCTCCTTTCTGCGAGCAATGCTCTCGATTCGGTGCGCAGCTCCGGTCTGCGAGCGGAGGATCTGGCCGCCCGCCTCGCCGCCCTCGCCCCCGAGCTGACCATGCTCAACCAGGGCGCCGGGCGCCACGGCGTCGCCGAGACCCTCCAGCGGGCCGACCGGGTGATGCGCGACGCCGAGGCCGTACGGGCCGAGGCCGAGCGGCTGCCCGAGCTCGCGGCGGAGATCGACAAGCGTCTGGTGTCGCTGCGTACGCGCGCCCAGGCCCTCACCAACCGTGCCGGCACCGTCGACCCCGTCCTCAGCGAGCTGCGGCGCCGTTTCGCCGCCGCCTGCTGGCAGGACCTCCAGCCGGTGCCCGACCAGGCCGCGAACAGCGTGCGGCAGGCCGAGGAGAAGCTCCGCGAGGCGGCGAAGGCGCGCGAGGAGCAGCGCTGGCCGGACGCGACCGCCCTCCTCAGCACGGTCCGCGCGCTGCTGAACAGCACCGATGAGGCGGTCTCGGCCGCCGGTGACCGGCTCCAGCGGCTGAACGCCGTGTCCAAGGACCCGCAGCACGAGATCGACCGCACACGCTTCGCCATCCGCGATGCCCAGCGGCTCGCGATGGCCGGACGCAACACCCCCGATCCCCGTCACGCGCGCCCACTGGACGACGCGGTCGCCCGGCTGGACCGGGCCGTCACCGGCCTCGAAGGGCGTCACCCCGACTACTGGCACTTCCTGATGGAGACGGAAGCCGTACGGCGTACGGCGGCCCGCGTGGTCGACCAGATCAGGGAGGACCGGGGCGCCCACAGCGGCTGACCGGCGGATCGGGCCCTGTACCGCCGCCAAGCCGCGAGGCGTTCCCTGTGCCCGCCGGGCCGCGCCCGCCTTCCGTACCGCCCCCCGACCGGCCCAGTGGGCCCCCGCCGGCACCCGGCCCCACTCACCGGCCCCAGGCGCCCTCGCACCCGGCCGCACCCAGGCGCCCCCCGGCCCACTGAGTTGAAGCCGTCCCGTCGCAGGCGGATGCTGGAAGGACGAGTACGTCCCCAAGGAGGCCGGACATGGCCGCTCACGTACTGCACGGCAGAAGCCGGAACACCGCCGGAGGCAAGCGCCTCCGGTTCGACGATCACCTTCCCGTCGACCACCGCCTCAGCCGCGTCTACCGCGTCGGTGCCGGACTGATGGGGCTGATCCTGATCGCCTTCGGCATCCTCGGGCTGATCGACAAGATCGGTTTCTTCGACACCGACGGTGACAAGGTCGCCGGTCTGAGCACGAACGGCGCGCTGAGCGTCCTCTCCATCTGTGTGGGAGTTCTGCTGCTCGTCGGCATGGTCATCGGCGGCAATGTCGCCTCGACGCTGAACATGGTCCTCGGCGTCCTCTTCGTCGCGAGCGGCTTCATCAATCTCGCCCTGCTGGACACCGACTTCAACCCGCTCGCCTTCGAGATCCAGAACGTGCTGTTCAGCTTTGTGGTGGGGCTGATGCTGATGACGTTCGGGATGTACGGCAGGGTCAGTTCGACGTTGCCGCACGACAACCCGTACTGGCGCGCCCGCCATCCCGAGGAGGCCGAGCGGGAGCTCCACGCAAGCCGCCGGGCCGAGGCCAAGGCGGTGCAGGGATCCGGGTCGGAGCGGGAGCCGGCCGGCCTCACCACCGGCACCCGGCAGGGACCGGGCGCCACCGACACTCCAGGCACCACCGGTACTCGGGGCGCCACCGGTACTCCAGGCACCACCGGTACGCACGGCATCACCGGTACGCACGGCGGCACGCGGGACTCCGCTTCCGGAGCCTCCGAGTCCCGGAGGGACCCGCCCGGCCCGCGGCCGACCGCGTAGCCTGAGGCCATGCCCCGTTACGAATACCGCTGCCGCAGCTGCGGCGACACCTTCGAGGTCAGCCGGCCGATGGCCCGCTCCGCCGATCCGGCGAGCTGCCCGGCCGGCCACGAGGACACCGTGAAGCTGCTGTCCACCGTCGCCGTCGGCGGTACGAAGTCCTCCCCCGCGCCCGCCCCCAGCGGTGGTGGCGGGGGCGGCGGCTGCTGTGGTGGCGGCTGCTGCGGCTGACGGACGCCCGCCCCGGACGCGCCCGCGGACCACACCCCCGCGGGCGCCCCGCACGCCCTCAGCACCCGGCGCACCGGCGTCACCACCACGCGCACCCGACCACCAGCGCCACCACACGCCGCCGGCGCCCCACGCACCCGCCGACACCACACGCACCGGCCGGCGCCTCACGAACCCAGATACCTCAGCACCGCCAGCACCCGACGTGAGTAGCCCGTCGTGCCCGTCAGGCCCGTCAGGCCGAGCTTGTCGAAGATCGCGTTGATGTGTTTCTCCACCGCGCTCTGCGACACATGGAGATGCGCGGCGATCGACGCGTTGGTGTGCCCCTGCGCCATCTCCCCCAGCACGTCACGCTCCCTCGCCGTCAGCCGCGAGAGCGGGTCCGTACGGCTGCTGCGGGCCAGGAGCTGGCGGACCACCTCGGGGTCGAAGGCCGCCCGCCCCCGCCCCACCCGCTCCAACGCGTCCAGGAACTCGTCCACTTGGACCACCCGGTCCTTGAGGAGGTAGCCGACGCCCTGATGGCCCGCGCCCCGATGACCGGCACCGTGGCCCGCACCCGGACCCACACCCTGAGGGCCCTCCGGGTCCGGGGTCAGCAGCTCGGTCGCGTACCGCTTCTCCACGTACTGCGACAGCACCAGAACACCCACCTCCGGCCGCCGGCGGCGGATCTCCAAGGCGGCGCGCAGGCCCTCGTCGGTGTGGGTCGGAGGCATCCGGACGTCCGCGACGACCACGTCCGGCGTGTGCGCCTCGACGGCCGCGAGCAGTTGTTCCGCGTCGCCGACCGCCGCGAGGACCTCGTGGCCTTCCTCCGCGAGCAGGCGTACGAGGCCCTCCCGCAGCAGGGTCGAGTCCTCGGCCAGGATTACGCGCACGGCAGCTCCGCGGTGATCTCGGTGGGTCCTCCGGCCGGGCTGTGCACCGCGAACCGCCCGTCGAGCGCGGCGACCCGGCCCGCGAGGCCGAGCAGTCCGCCGCCCGTCGGGTCGGCGCCGCCCGAGCCGTCGTCCTCGACGCGCAGGCACAGCGTCCGTGCGCCGGGCTCACGTCGCAGGGTGACGGTGATACGGGTGGCGCCGGAGTGCTTGACCACGTTGGTGACGGCTTCGGAGACGACGAAGTAGGCGACGGTCTGCACCTGGCGGCCGGGAGGTTCGTCAACGGTGTAGTCCAGGTGCACGGGCAGCGGGGTGCGTTCCGCGACGGTCTCCAGGGCGGCGCGCAGTCCCGCCTCGTCCAGCACGGTCGGGTAGATGCGCCAGGCGACCTCGCGCAGCTCGGCCAGGGCGCGGCGGCTCTCCTCGTGGGCCTGGAGGAGGAGTTGGCCGGCGCGTTCGGTGTCGCGGCTGCGCCGGGCGCGGCCGATGAGCATGCCGAGGGCGACGAGGCGTTGCTGGACGCCGTCGTGGAGGTCGCGCTCGATGCGGCGGCGTTCGTCGTGGACGGCGTCCATCATCTCGGCGCGGCTGGTGGCGAGTTGGGTGATGCGCCGCTCCAACTCGTCCTGATGGCTGGGACCGAGGAGACGCCCGGCCAGCTGCCCTTCCAGCAGGGCGGTGCCGAAGACGGCCTGGACGGTGAGGAACACGAGGAACAGCCCGGCCAGGCCGGTGCCGACGACCGCCCAGGGGTATTCGATGCCGTTGAAGAACCAGCCGAACAGGCCGAATCCGACGTAGAGGGTGCCGGTCGCCATGCAGAACAGCACGAGACCGCCGAGCAGCCCCAGCGGCCAGCGGGCCACGACGTAGCGCAGGGCGCGCCCGTCGTCGTACGTGTCGGAGATGCGCACTCCGAGGAAGCGGCTCAGCCGGCGCCGCTCGGTGTCCGCGATCCTCGCCGCGATCGCACCGAGCCGCCGCAGCACGGCGCGGCGGCCGCGCGGCCAGGCAAGGACGAGCAGCAGGGACAGGCCCGCCGGCAGGGCGAGGAGCAGTTCGGCGACGGCGGTCGCGGCCCCGAGGGCCAGCCCCGCCGCGTACCACGCTCCCCGTACCGCCACCGCCCTCATGATCGGTCACGCTAGCCGGTCCGGCACATCTCGCACACTGCGGAAAACCGCAGGATGGTGTGCGGCGGCCTTCAGTCTCTCTTCAGCTTCGGCTCCCTAGCGTGGCCCGCATGGAAACCGCGATCGAAAGCAGCGCTCCGGGCTGGGTCAACGGCCTGATGGACACCCTGGGCGCCCCGGGGGCGGGCATCGCCATCGCCCTGGAGAACCTCTTCCCTCCGCTGCCCAGCGAGGTGATCCTGCCGCTGGCGGGCTTCTCGGCGAGCACCGGGCAGATGAACCTGATCGCGGCCCTTGTGTGGACGACGGCGGGCTCGGTGATCGGTGCGCTCGCGCTGTACGGGGTCGGCGCGCTGCTCGGCAGGGACCGTACGGTCGCCATCGCCGCGAAGCTGCCGTTGCTGAAGGTCGCCGACATCGAGCGGACGGAGGCGTGGTTCGCGCGGCACGGTGCGAAGGCGGTGTTCTTCGGGAGGATGATCCCGATCTTCCGGTCGCTGATCTCGGTGCCGGCGGGTGTGGAGCGGATGTCGCTGCCGCTGTTCCTCGGGCTGACGACGCTGGGCAGCGCGATCTGGAACACCGTCTTCATCCTCGCCGGATACCTGCTCGGCGAGAACTGGCAGGACGTGACCGGTTATGTCTCCACCTACTCGACCGTGGTGCTGGTGGCCGCGGTGCTCGGGGTGGTGGCGTTCATCGGCGTACGCCTGCGCAAGCGGGGCACCGGGGTACGGCGCCGCTGACCGACCGGGCGGCGGGGGCGGCGGAACACCACCTCCCCCGCCCCGCCCCGGTCAGGCCGCCGGCAGCGACGCCACCGGGCCGATCGCGCCGAGCAGCCGCCGCAGGATCTCCTCGCCCGCCGCGATGCCCGTCTCCTCCAGCACCTCGACGTTCGCCGCGCGCCAGCCGCTGTCGGCGAGTTCGCCGTGGCCGGGCCGCCAGCCGCGGTCCGCGGCGTGCAGCAGGTCGGCGTCGAGGAGGGAGTCCCCGGCGGCGAGGATCTGCTCGGCGCCGGTGCGCCGGGCGACCTCACGGACCGCCGCGCTCTTGGTGAGCGGCTGCGGTACGGCGTAGATCTTGCGGCCCTGGAGGGAGACGGCCCAGCCGTGGGGCGCCGCCCATTCGGCGAGCTCCTTGACCCAGCCG
Source organism: Streptomyces sp. AM8-1-1 (assembly GCF_032229325.1). Taxonomy (NCBI): domain Bacteria; kingdom Bacillati; phylum Actinomycetota; class Actinomycetes; order Kitasatosporales; family Streptomycetaceae; genus Streptomyces; species Streptomyces sp. AM8-1-1. The sequence goes on along the minus strand of NZ_CP135086.1, from coordinate 5,708,174 downwards.
TCGGGCAGCAGGGCGCGCTCGACGACGAGGTACGCGAAGAGATCCTCGGCGACGCGTTCCTTGAGCAGCCAGGCCGGGTCGGCCGCGGCGACGAGATGGGCGCGGACCTCGTCCAGCGAGGCGCACTCGTCGCCGAGGCGGGCGGCCACCTGCCGCTGCCAGTCGGGGTCGGAGACGCCATCGACGAGGATGTGCCCGCCGTTGGCGCAGATGGCGAACTGCGGTGTGGGGCCGGGGAGATGGATCCGGCCGTACTGCTCGCGGGTGCGGGTCGTCGTCGGTACGAAGACGCCGGCCGCGGCGAGTTCGGGCAGCAGCCCGGCGGCCGTCTCGGTGATGTACGACAGGGGCTTGCCCCCGTACACCTCGACGCAGAGCAGCCGGGGGGCGTCCGCGTCGGGCATCGTGAGCTGGAGCGCCGCGCTGGAGTAGATGAGGGTGCGGTCGAGGTCGCTGGCGACGAGGGTGGGCGCGGTGCTCACGGCGTCGTCACCGCCCTGCCGTCGGCGCCGGTCGCGCCGCGTGTGTACTGGGGGTGGATCAACCCGACGCAGGTGTAAGGGAGTTCGTCGACCTCCTCGACCGGTACGCCGCGGTGCTCGGCCAGCAGCCGCACATGGTCCAGGTCGGCGCCCGCGCCGCGCTTGGCGAGGATCTTCCAGGGGACGCGCCGCAGCAGCACGCGGGTCGTCTCGCCCACGCCCGGCTTGACCAGGTTCACATCGTGGATGCCGTACTCCTCGCTGATGCGCTCGACGGCGGCCCAGCCCTCCCAGGTCGGGGCGCGGTCGGCGGCCAGCAGCTCCTTGACCTCGGCGTCGACCGCGACGGCGACCTCGTCGAAGCGGGCGGCCACGGTGTCGAGGAAGTGGTTCGAGACGTCGGCGTCCGCGAGTTCGCGGTAGAACTTCGCGCCGTGGAAGTCGTCCGGGCCGACCAGGTCGGAGCGCAGGACGGTGCGCGATATCAGGCCGGAGACCGTGGAGTTGAGGCACGCGGAGGGTATGAGGAAGTCCTCGCGGGTGCCGTAGGTGCGCACGCAGCCGCCCGGGTCGGCCAGCACGGCGATCTCCGGGTCGAAGCCCTCGAACTCGGCGACCGCGGCGGCCAGTTCGCGGGTGATCGCGCCCTTGCCGGTCCAGCCGTCGACGAACACGACGTCGGCGGGGTCGTGGTGCTGCTGGAGCCAGCGCAGGGCGTTGGCGTCGATGCCGCGGCCCCGCACGATGGACACGGCGTAGTGCGGCAGGTCGATGCCGTGCCGGTACTGGGCCCAGCGGCGCATCAGCACCCCGACGGGGGTGCCGGCGCGGGCCAGCGAGACCAGGACCGGTCGCGGGTGGGGGTCCGTCCCGCGCCGGCCGCGGCGCAGGGGGACCTCGGCGAGGACGGTCTCGGTGACGGTGCCGACGGCGCGGGCGATGCGGGCCGCGGAGGTGTCCAGCGCGGCCTTGAAGAGCTGCTGGTACTCGGCGCTCGGCTGGTACTCCACCGGCAGCGACTCGGCGTAGTGCGCGCCCCCGCTCTGGATGGCCTCCTCGCGCTCCTCGGTCGGCGCCTCCAGTTCGGCGTCCGAGAGGTCCTGGAGCAGCCAGCCGACCTCATCGGCGGCGTAGGAGGAGAACGCGGGTCCGCGCAGGGGCTCGGGCAGCATGGACGCCCTTCCGGGGGTGTACGGGGTGTGCGGAGTGTACGAGGGCACGACGGCCAGCACGACGTGCGGCGTGTGGGCGGCCAGCTGTGCGAGCAGGCCGTCGGGGGCGTGCAGCAGGGGGGTGTCGGCGACGGAGTCCACGACCGCGACGACGGCGTCGAAGCCGCCGCCGGCGACGTTGTAGGCGTACCGCTCGCCGGGGCCGTCGGCCGGGTCGTCGTGGGCGGGGAACACGAGCCGGGTGCGGATCGCGTAGCCGGGGTCGTCGACGGCGAGGACGGGTGAACGGGTGGTGGTGGAGTAGCGCACCTCGGCGTCGGCGATCCGCTCCAGGGCGGTGCCGAGACGCAGGGGCGCGTACATGAGCTCCTCGAACCCGAGAACGAGAACGCGGGGGCGCGGGCGCGCGGCGGCGCCGTCCCCGGTCGCGGCCCCGGTCACGGTCGCGGTCGCCGTCGGGAGGTCGAGCGCCCGCGCGATGCGGTGCGCCATCGCCGGCGCCTCGGCGTCCAGCCGGTCGCGGTGCTCGGGGGTGAAGCCGTGCCGTCCGCCGTCGGGCACGCCCTCCGGCCACTCCAGCTCGACGCGCCGCACCCGGCCGGCCGGCCCCTCGGGAGTCTTCGGGGCCTCACCGGTACGGGCCTCGTACTGCGCGACCAGGGCCTGCCCCTTCTCCAGCACGCCCTCCGGCAGGCTCACCGTGCCCGAGGCCAGCGACACGAGGTCGACCCGAGCGCCGATCTCCGTCGCGAAGGACTCCAGCCGGGCCCGGTCCTGCTCCGCGCGCATGTCGACCAGCGCCACGATCACATAGCGGTCGCGCGGATAGCGTTCGTGCAGGTCACGAATGGTGTTGAGGACGGTGTTGCCCGTGGAGAACTCGTCGTCCACGAGGATCAGCGGGCCCTCCCCCGCCAGCAGGTCCGGATCCTCCGGCAGCAGCAGGTGCGAGGTGGCGTGGGAGTGGGACTCCTCGAAGCCTCCGGCGCGCTCCACACCCTCGACCGGTCGCCGCGTGGAGTGCAGATACGGCGCGAGAGCGATCCCGTCCGCCACCGAGTGACCGAGGCCGGTCGCCGTCTCCGCGTAGCCGAGGACGACCGCCCGGGCCGCCTCCTCGTCGCCGAGGAGCTTGCGCACCCGCTCACCGAGGCCGTGCCCCGCGTCGTAGACGACGGAGGGGGCCTGCGGCACATGCTTGCCCAGCACGTTCGACACGAGCAGATGTGCCCGCTTGGGATTGCGGCGCAGGGCCAGTCCCAGCAGGGCGGGCAGCTGCTCGTCTCCTCGGAGCCCGACGCCCAGCCGCTCCGCGACCCACGTTCCCGACCAGACCACGTCGACGTTCTCTTTCCTCGTCATTCAGCCGGCGAGCCCGGCCGCGAGCAGTTCCACGAAGCCGACCTCTTCCCGGGCGACCCCGAAGACCTCGGCGCGCAGCAGGGTGCGCTCGGCCCAGGCCCGGTGCGGCTTCACTTCGTTCATCTTGTTCGTATACGCGGAGCGCATCACTCCGCCTCCTTCCCGGTCCGGGCGAAGGATGTCCCGCGCATCGCTGAACTCCTCGTGACTGACAACCGACAGAGCGTGTACGGGCAGGACGTGCGAGGGGTGGATGCAGGTCTTGCCCTGGAGGCCGTTGGCGCGGTCCAGCTCGATCTCGCGCAGCAGTCCGTCCAGATCGTGCTCGATCAGCGCGGTGCGCAGCTCCTCCGCCCGGCCCTCCATGAAGGGGCTGCGGCGCAGCTGCGGCTTGAACATGCGCTCCTGGAGCCTGAAGTACTCCCACACGGGGCCGGTCACGGTGAATCCGGTGCCGTCGGCCCTTCCGAGGACGTTCACCACGTCGGCGATGACGGCGGCGACGATCTGCACGTCGTAGGCGGTCATGGCGGGTGCGCGGCGCAGCCCGTAGGCCGAGCAGAAGTCGGTGACGCCGAGCCGGAGCGCGAGGACGCGCTCGCGGTACTTGTCGACGGTGCGGGCGATCCCGGCGAGTGTCTCGGTGCGGGTCTCCAGATGGAGAAGTTCCGGGGATTCCAGGACGGGCATCGCGAAGAGCCGCTGTCCGGTGGCCGTCTCGGCGTCGGTGAGCGCCTCCAGGAAGGGCACTCCACGCTCATCCGTGAACTTGGGAAGTACGAATCCGGACAGATGACGGACGGAGGAGCCGAGGCGCTGTGCCAGATCGGGAATCTGACCGGGTTCCCGGACCCGGATGAACAGGAGCGGGAGCTCGGCGCCGCGCTCGTCGAGGGCGGCGAACTGCCGGACCAGGTTCTCCTCCGCCTCCGGCACATCGGCGTCGTCGATGGAATCCTCCAGGCAGAGGACCATGGAGACCACTCCGTTGCCCGCCAGCTTGATCACGTCGTCGGCGAGGTTCGGACGGGTGGCGGGGCTGTAGAGCGTCGCCCCCAGCGCGGCCGCGAGTGTACGAGCGGGAGCGGCGGTGGTGAATTCGCACGGCTCCTGATGGAACAGACTGTCGCGGACGCCAGGCGGAAGGTGCCCGAAATGACGCATTTATTTCCCCCGTACTGCTCTGGCGGCCGAACTGGCGTGGCCGGTAATAGTACGTATGAATGTGTGTCAAGAGTTCCCCAAGACCATGAACTCCAGGTAACCCGCTTGCACCATGCCCATGTCCTCGCCGGAGGACAAGGGGCCCCGCGTTGTCCGGGATGCCCACGGGAGGGCAGGATGACGGGCATGACGCACGCGATGCTGAAGGGCTCGAACGTCCCTCTCGATGCCACGGCTGTACGGGCCGTGCTCCGCTGGACGCCCGGCGCCGGCGTCCCCGACGTGGACGCCTCGGCCCTGCTGCTCGGCCCGGACGCCCGTGTGCGCTCCGACGAGGACTTCGTCTTCTACAACCAGCCGCGCCATCCCTCGGGACTGGTGCGGCGGCTGCCGAAGAAGCGCGTCGCCGAGCATTTGACGGACACGGTCGAGGCGGATCTCTCCTCGCTCGACGCGTCGGTCGACCAGGTGGTGCTCGCCGCCTCCTCCGACGGCGACTCCTTCCAGCATGTACGCGATCTGCGGATACTGCTCTACGACGCCTCCCTGGCCGATGGTGAGCCCCTCGCCGTCTTCGATGTGAAGCCGGAGACCGGTGAGGAGACCGCGATCATCTGCGGTGAGCTGTACCGGCGCGGGGAACGGTGGAAGTTCCGCGCGGTGGGGCAGGGCTACCCGACCGGGCTCGTCGGCCTGGCCACCGATTTCGGTATCTCGGTGGACGAGGCCGAGGCGGCCGCGGACCCGTCGGCCCATCCCGCGCCTCCGGCGCACCCGCCCGCGTACGGATTCCCGCAGCCCGCGGGTACCCAGCCCGCCTACGGCTATCCGCAGCAGTCGTCGGGCCCGGCGCAGCCCGCGTACGGCTATCCGCAGCCGGCTCCCGCTGCCGCCTTCGCGCCGGATCCGAACTTCCGGCTGCCTCCGATGGGGCCGCAGTTCGTCCGTCCATGACGCGGGCGCCCCGGAACCGTCCCGGAACGCGAGGCCGGCGGCGCTCGGCGGGCCTTAGCTGTGCGGGCAGGCCCTGTGCGGACGGGGCCTACACCCGCGTCTTGTAGCCGCGGCCCCACTGGAGTCCCCAGCCGTAGAGCCGGTCGAGCTCCGCCTGGAAGCCGTAGACGAACTTCACCTCGCGGCGCACGATCAGCTCGCCCTTGATGTTCTCCATGGAGAACACCGCGCAGGAGCGGGCCTGCGGCGCCCGCTCGTCGAGCTCTATCTCGACCCGCGGCCCGTTGCTCGGGTAGAGCGTCACATGGGCGTGCGTACGGTCGAAGGCGGGCGTCTGGTCGTAGATGTAGACGAAGAACAGCAGCCGCTTGATGGACTCGCGGTGGTCGAGGTTCACGTAGACGGTCTCACCCGAGGGGGAGCCGAACCGGTCGTCGCCGCTGAGCTTCACGTAGGGCGCCTCGTTGATGGCGCCGAAGAAGCTGCCCAGCGGCTGCACCACACCCTTGCTGCCGTCCACCAGCTCGTAGAGGCAGCCGAGATCGAGGTCCACATTGACCACGCCCTGGGTGTGGGCCTGGACCACGTCGGGCTGGAAGAGCTTGAAGGGGTGACGCAGCAGGCGCCCGCTCTGCCGGGACCGGCCCTCGATGTCGGACGTCCGCATCCGCCAGGACAGGTTGACGCGCAGATTGCCGGTCGCGGCGCCCTGCTTGGTGAGTGACACCGACGGGTGCCGCTTGGTGAGCTCGATCGAGTTGGACGCGGCGCTGCCCGAGTCGAACTGCGCTGCCCTCCCCCGCCACAGACCGTCCCAGAAGGCCATACGTCCCACCCCAGTCGTATCGATGTGCCCCCGCTGCGTGACACGCAACGGGGCGGCGCCGAGGCCGGTGCCTCGAAGCCGCCCCGTTGAGAGCGTTCCTCAATCTCCGCCGGGTCACACCCCGGCGTCGACCGGCTCGCCCTTTTCCTCCTGGGCAGCGAGCGCCTTGTTGCGGCGCACCGAGGACCAGAAGGAGGCGCCGATCAGGACGACGCCGATGAGACCGGTGATGATCTCGTTGATCTCGTACTGGATGGTGATGAGCAGGATCGCGGCGAGCGCGCCGATCGCGTAGTGCGCGCCGTGCTCCAGGTAGACGTAGTCGTCGAGCGTGCCCTGGCGGACCAGGTAGACGGTCAGCGACCGGACGTACATGGCGCCGATGCCGAGGCCCAGTGCCATGAGCACGATGTCGTTGGTGATGGCGAAGGCGCCGATGACGCCGTCGAAGGAGAACGACGCGTCCAGGACCTCGAGGTAGAGGAACATGAAGAACGCGGCCTTGCCCGCGAGAACCACGGCGGACGGCTTCTTGCCGCTCGCCTTGGCCTTCTCCTCTTCCTCGTGTTCGCGCTCCTCCTCCTCTTCGAGCCTGTCCTCGAAGAAGCCGGAGAGTCCGCCGACGATGAGGTAGGTGATGAGGCCGGCGACGCCGGCGAGCAGTACCGTCGAGGACTTGTCGACGTGGGTGCCGCCGTGCTGGTGGGCGTGGGTCGCGACGGTCACCGCGCTGATCGCCAGGACGATCAGGGCGATGCAGACCGACAGCATGTCGATCTTGCCGAGCTTGGCCAGCGGGCGCTCGAGCCAGCCGAGCCACTTGATGTCACGGTCCTCGAAGATGAAGTCGAGGAAGATCATGAGCAGGAACATGCCACCGAACGCGGCGATCGACGGATGTGCGTCGGTCACCAGCTGCTGGTACTGGTCCTTGTCATTGAGTGCGAGGTCGACCGCCTCGATGGGGCCGAGCTGGGCGCTGACGGCGACAATGACGACGGGGAAGACGAGCCGCATGCCGAAAACGGCGATGAGAATGCCGATGGTGAGGAAGATCTTCTGCCAGAAGGCACTCATCTTCTTCAGGATTCCGGCGTTGACCACCGCGTTGTCGAACGACAGCGAGATCTCGAGGACGGACAGGATCGCTACGACACCGAAGGCCGTCCACCCGCCGTAGAGCACCGCCGCGACCAGGCCGAGCGCGGTCACCGCGAACGACCAGCCGAAGGTTTTCAGAACCACTGGTACCCAATCGTGTAATGGGGGTTCCCCCGGGCGAACCTTGGGGGAGGTCTCCCACGCACCAAGGACAGGCTTTACCTGCTCCGTGCGCAGCTTTACGAAACGTTGACCCCGAAGTCTAGAGCGATGCCCCGCAGACCCGACGCGTACCCCTGCCCAACGGCCCTGAACTTCCATTCGCCGCCGTACCGGTACAACTCGCCGAAGATCATCGCGGTTTCGGTGGAGGCGTCCTCGCTGAGGTCGTAGCGCGCCAGCTCCTGGCCGTCGGCCTGGTTGACCACCCGGATGAAGGCGTTGCTGACCTGGCCGAACGTCTGGCCACGATTGTCGGCCTCATGGATCGAGACCGGGAAGATGATCTTGTCGACATTGGCCGGCACCTGGGGAAGGTTCACCAGCAGCGACTCGTCGTCGCCCTCGCCCTCACCCGTGAGGTTGTCACCGGTGTGCTCCACGGAGCCGTCGGGGCTCGTGAGGTTGTTGTAGAAGATGAAGTACTCGTCGCCCAGAACGCGTCCGCCGTTGCAGAGCAGCGCGCTCGCATCGAGGTCGAAGTCGGCTCCCGTGGTGGAGCGCGCGTCCCAACCGAGCCCCACCAGCACCTGCGTGAGATTCGGTGCGGCCTTGGAGAGGGAGACATTGCCTCCCTTGGCGAGCGTGACGCCCATGATCCTGTCCTCCCCAGCTGACGATGTGGTGCAAGGCGCGTCCGGCGCCGCACTTCGCAGTGCGGCGCCGGACGGAATGCGGCCTGCTCAGACGTTGACGCCGAAGTCCTGCGCGATGCCGCGCAGGCCCGAGGCGTAGCCCTGGCCGATGGCACGGAACTTCCACTCCGCGCCGTTGCGGTACAGCTCGCCGAAGACCATCGCGGTCTCCGTCGAGGCGTCCTCGCTCAGGTCGTACCGGGCGAGCTCGGTGTTGTCCGCCTGGTTGACCACGCGGATGAACGCGTTGCGCACCTGGCCGAAGGACTGCTGACGGCTCTCGGCCTCGTAGATCGAGACCGGGAACACGATCTTGTCGACGTCGGCGGGCACGCCCGCCAGGTTCACCTTGATCTGCTCGTCGTCGCCCTCGCCCTCACCGGTGAGGTTGTCACCGGTGTGCTCCACGGAGCCGTCCGGGCTCTTCAGATTGTTGAAGAAGACGAAGTTCGAATCGTTGGCGACCTTGCCCTCGGTGTTGGTCAGCAGGGCGCTGGCGTCGAGGTCGAAGTCGCCACCGGTGGTGGTACGAGCGTCCCAGCCCAGACCGACGATGACCGCCGTCAGGTTGGGTGCGGCCTTGGTCAGCGAGACGTTGCCGCCCTTGCTGAGGCTGACTCCCACGAGTCCCTCCATTGGGTATCAGGGGCAGCGCCCCCGTCGTGCGTTGGTGTCGGATCAACGAGTGGATCCTAGTGACCGGTTCCCGCGCAAAACAGACTTTCGCGCGGTCGGTCGACGGGTGTATCGGTGTGTGGCCGGGTGTGGCCGCCCTTGTCAGAGGGTTCGCAGCGCCTTGACGTACTCGTTCAGGTCGCGGGCGTCCGGCAGGCCGTTCACGACGGTCCAGCGGACGACACCCTCCTTGTCGATGATGAAGGTGCCGCGCACGGCGCACCCCTTGTCCTCGTCGAAGACGCCGTAGGCGCGCGAGACCTCGCCGTGCGGCCAGAAGTCCGACAGCAGGGGGTACTCCAGCCCCTCCTGCTCACCGAAGACGCGCAGGGTGTGGATGGAGTCGTTGGAGACCGCGAGCAGCTGGGTGTCGTCGTTGACGAACGACGGCAGTTCGTCGCGCAGCGCGCACAGCTCACCGGTGCACACCCCGGTGAAGGCGAACGGATAGAAGAGGAGCACCACGTTCTTCTCGCCGCGGAATTCGGCGAGCGTCACGGTGCGGCCGTGGTTGTCCTTCAGCTCGAATTCCGGGGCCTTGGTGCCGACCTCGATCGCCATGTCGTGTGGATCCCTTCGGTGAGCCCGTTCGGGTGACGGGTCCACTCACCCTAAGGGCTGTCCCGTGATCCCCGGCGGATCAGCCCTTGCTCGCGGCACGGGTACGCAGAAGGCCCCCTCCGACGTGGTCGGAGGGGGCCGGGGCCTGATGCTGGAGGTTCAGCGCTTCGACTTGGCCGCCTTGGGAGTCACCAGCCTGCTGCCGGTCCAGTCCTTGCCGGCACTGATGCTCTTGGTCTGGGAGAGACCCGCGGTCTGGGCGGCTTCGTTGATGTCGCTGGGCTCGACGTAGCCGTCACGGCCGGTCTTGGGAGTCATGAGCCACACGGCACCGCCCTCCTCGATGAGCCCGATGGCGTCCACCAGTGCGTCCGTCAGATCGCCGTCCTCGTCGCGGAACCAGAGGATGACGACGTCGGCGACGTCGTCATAGTCCTCGTCCACGAGTTCCTGGCCGATCACGGACTCAATGGCTTCTCGGAGCTCCATCTCGACGTCGTCGTCGTAGCCGATCTCCTGGACCACCTGTCCGGGCTCGAACCCCAGCCTGGTGGCCGGGTTGGTCCGCTCCTCCGCGTGGTCCGCGGTCGCGCTCACGGCTTGCCTCCTGATCATGTTCGGTAAGTGCTGCAGCCGCGCGCGTACGCGTGGCTTTGGCCGTAGTCCACACGGGCGGGGCGGATCGCGCAAGTACCCGGCCGTCCAGACCGCCGAAACGGTGACGTTTGCGCCCGTCTCGACGCAAGCCCGGACACGCTCGGCCGGGGACCGCACCGGACACCCACCCGTTCCGCCATGTTTGCCACCATACGTCCAGTCGCTGGGCCATTCGGAACCGAACAGCCAAACGGAACGCTTTGCCGCCTTGAGCGTAAGGTTGCGATTTGACCGGGCCCGAACGGGGCTCCGGACGGGTTCCGAGCCTGTTCGGCGGCGAGCTCCGGTCAGGATGTCAGCCAGAGCTGGGGTTACCCCTCAGTAGAGATGACGTTTGCCGCCCCGCGGTCCACGATGGAGGCGGTGCGACACCGCGCAGACATCTTGTGTAGAGGCAGAACTCACCGAACAGCGAAGGAATAGCGTGGCTTCCGGATCAGATCGCAACCCGATCATCATTGGCGGCCTTCCCAGTCAGGTCCCGGACTTCGATCCCGAAGAGACCCAGGAATGGCTGGACTCCCTCGACGCCGCCGTCGACGAGCGGGGCCGGGAGCGCGCCCGCTACCTCATGCTCCGGCTGATCGAGCGGGCCCGCGAGAAGCGCGTGGCCGTGCCCGAGATGCGCAGCACGGACTACGTCAACACGATCGCCACCAAGGACGAGCCGTTCTTCCCGGGCAACGAGGAGATCGAGCGCAAGATCCTCAACGCGACCCGCTGGAACGCCGCGGTGATGGTCTCCCGCGCCCAGCGCCCCGGTATCGGGGTCGGCGGCCACATCGCGACCTTCGCCTCCTCGGCCTCCCTGTACGACGTGGGCTTCAACCACTTCTTCCGCGGCAAGGACGACGGCAAGGGCGGAGACCAGATCTTCTTCCAGGGCCATGCCTCCCCCGGCATCTACGCCCGCGCGTTCATGCTCGACCGGCTGAGCGAGGCGCAGCTCGACGCCTTCCGCCAGGAGAAGTCCAAGGCGCCCAACGGTCTGTCCAGCTACCCGCACCCGCGGCTGATGCCGGACTTCTGGGAGTTCCCGACCGTCTCGATGGGCCTCGGCCCCCTCGGCGCGATCTACCAGGCCCGGATGAACCGCTACATGGAGGCGCGCGGCATCGCCGACACCTCCGACTCGCATGTGTGGGCGTTCCTCGGCGACGGCGAGATGGACGAGCCCGAGTCGCTCGGCCAGCTGTCCATCGCCGCGCGTGAGGGCCTCGACAACCTCACCTTCGTGGTCAACTGCAACCTCCAGCGCCTCGACGGCCCGGTCCGCGGCAACGGAAAGATCATCCAGGAGCTGGAGTCGCAGTTCCGCGGCGCCGGCTGGAACGTCATCAAGCTGGTGTGGGACCGCTCCTGGGACCCGCTGCTCGCCCAGGACCGCGACGGTGTGCTGGTCAACCAGCTGAACACCACGCCGGACGGCCAGTTCCAGACGTACGCCACCGAGACCGGCGCGTACATCCGCGACCACTTCTTCGGTCACGACCACCGGCTGCGCGCCATGGTCGAGAACATGACCGACGACCAGATCCTGCACCTGGGCCGTGGCGGTCACGACCACAAGAAGGTCTACGCGGCCTTCTCGGCGGCCAAGGCGCACAAGGGCCAGCCGACCGTGGTCCTCGCCCAGACCGTCAAGGGCTGGACGCTCGGCCCGAACTTCGAGGGCCGCAACGCGACCCACCAGATGAAGAAGCTGACGGTCGACGACCTCAAGGGCTTCCGCGACCGCCTGCACATCCCGATCACGGACGACCAGCTGGAGAACGGCGCACCGCCGTACTACCACCCGGGCCGTGACTCGGAGGAGATCCAGTACATGCACGACCGGCGACAGGGTCTCGGCGGCTATGTGCCGACCCGTGTCGTGCGGTCGAAGCCGCTGGAGCTCCCGGGCGACAAGACGTACGCGGCTGTGAAGAAGGGCTCCGGCCAGCAGTCCATCGCCACCACCATGGCGTTCGTCCGGCTGCTCAAGGACCTCATGCGGGACAAGGAGATCGGCAAGCGGTTCGTGCTGATCGCGCCCGACGAGTACCGCACCTTCGGCATGGACTCCTTCTTCCCGAGCGCGAAGATCTACAACCCGCTGGGTCAGCAGTACGAGGCGGTGGACCGCGACCTGCTGCTCGCGTACAAGGAGTCGCCGACCGGTCAGATGCTGCACGACGGCATCTCCGAGGCCGGCTGTACGGCATCGCTGATCGCGGCCGGCTCGGCCTACGCCACGCACGGCGAGCCGCTGATCCCGGTGTACGTCTTCTACTCGATGTTCGGCTTCCAGCGCACCGGCGACCAGTTCTGGCAGATGGCCGACCAGCTGGCGCGCGGCTTCGTCCTCGGCGCCACCGCCGGGCGCACGACGCTGACCGGTGAGGGCCTCCAGCACGCGGACGGCCACTCGCAGCTGCTGGCCTCGACGAACCCGGGCTGTGTCGCCTACGACCCGGCCTTCGGCTTCGAGATCGCGCACATCGTGCGGGACGGTCTGCGGCGGATGTACGGCTCCGACGAGGAGCACCCGCACGGCGAGGACGTCTTCTACTACCTCACCGTCTACAACGAGCCGATCCAGCACCCGGCCGAGCCGGAGAACGTGGACGTCGAGGGCATCCTCAAGGGCATCCACCGCTTCAAGACCGCCGAGCAGGGCCGGATCCCGGCGCAGATCATGGCGTCCGGTGTGGCCGTGCCGTGGGCGATCGAGGCACAGCGGATCCTCGCGGAGGACTGGGACGTCAAGGCGGACGTCTGGTCGGCGACGTCCTGGAACGAGCTGCGCCGCGAGGCCGTCGAGGTCGAGCGGCACAACCTCCTGCACCCGGAGGAGGAGCAGCGCGTCCCTTACGTCACGCAGAAACTCCAGGGCTCCGAGGGACCGTTCGTGGCCGTCTCGGACTGGATGCGTTCCGTCCCCGACCAGATCTCGCGCTGGGTGCCGGGCACCTACCAGTCGCTGGGCGCCGACGGCTTCGGCTTCGCCGACACCCGTGGCGCGGCCCGCCGGTTCTTCCACATCGACGCCGAGTCGATCGTGCTGGGTGTCCTCACCGAGCTGGCCCGTGAGGGCAAGGTCGACCGCTCGGTGCTGAAGCAGGCCGTGGACCGCTACCAGCTGCTGGATGTCGCGGCCGCCGACCCGGGTCCCGCGGGCGGCGACGCGTAGCAGTCGCAGGGGTGCGGGGCGGCCGGGCTGATCCGGCCGCCCCGCACACGTTTTCGCCTCCCGTTCTACGATGCGCGGCATGAAGCAGCGAACAGCGCAGGTCCGGTGGGAAGAGCGCATGCAGACGCCCCTGCTGGTGCTCGCCGCGGCGTTCGCCGTCGCGTACGCGGTGCCGATCGTGGCGCCCGGGGCCGACGGCTGGGTGCACACGCTCTGCACGGCCGTCGAGTGGGTGGTGTGGGGCGCGTTCGCCGTCGACTACCTGGTGCGGCTCGCACTGGCGCCGAGCCGCTGGCTCTTCGTCCGCAGCCATCCGCTCGATCTTCTCGCGGTGGTGTTGCCGCTGCTGCGGCCGCTGCGCCTGCTGCGGGTCGTCTCCACCCTGCTGCTGGTGGGCCGGCGGGCGCGGATGGCGCCGCAGATCACGCTCACGACCTATGTCGCGGGCGCGGTGGTCGGGCTCATGATGTTCGGCTCACTGGCCGTGCTGCACGTCGAACGGGACGCGCCCGACGGGAACATCAAGACGCTGGGCGACGCGGTGTGGTGGTCCTTCACGACCATGACGACGGTCGGCTACGGGGACCACGCGCCGACGACGGGGCTCGGCCGGCTGCTCGCCGTCGGGCTCATGATCTCCGGTATCGCCCTGCTCGGTGTCGTGACGGCGAACATCGCGGCCTGGTTCATCTCCCGCTTCGAGCGGGACGACGCGGAGGAGCGCCGGCAGACGGCTCTACTGGAGGCGCTGACGGCCGAGGTGAAGGCGCTGCGCGCACAGGTGACCGCGCTGTCGGAATCGACGGAGACATCGGAGTCATCGGAGCCATCGCGATCAGGAGCGCGCGGGGCGACGGCGGCGACAGGCGCGGCCGTGCCGACGGGCGGGGGAACAGGCGCGGCCGGGGTGGGCACAGTGCCCACCCCGGCCGGTCCGCCCGACGAGCCTGCGGTGCGAGGCTGATCACCACATCCCGCCGCCGGGAGCCGCGGCTCCCGCCAGCCAGACGATGGCCAGGACGGTGTCGATGGCACCGAGGACCAGCGCGACGAGCGCCGGTATGTGCTGCGTGCCGTTCCAGCTACGGCCCATGGCCAGCCAGCCGCAGACGACGGCGATCGGGCCGAGGATGATCCCCAGCACGAAGAATCCGGTGATCGCACAGATCAGCCCGATGACTCCCAGTGCCGCGCGGTCCGGCCCGCTCCGAGACCACGTCCGGCCGCGTGAGCGAGGGTGCCTGCGCGATGTGTGTCCGAAGCCCGCCATCATCACTCCCTGAGTTCGGCCGATTCGGGACTACGCAGGCCCGGGTACCCCGGTTCATCGCTCCCAGACCTTGAACGCCCTGACGCGGTACGGGGACTGGGGCAGCCAGGTGCCCGAACCGGGGTACGTCTCGAACTCGCCCGTTTCCGCGCACTCCTGGCTCTGATAGGTCGTCACCGGCCGTCCGGTGCGGTTGACCAGGGACTCGGCGGCAGTGCCGGCCGGCAGCGGCACACAGCTGTCGATGTCGAGGCCGGCGAGCTCGTGCGTCTGGCGGGCGCCCTTGAAATCGGCCTTGGCCCACAGGCAGAGCTGTCCGGCGCCGCAGCTTCCGAGGCGCGGCGGGCCGGCGGCCGTGGCGTGGGCCGGGAGGAGCGCGGTGACGGCCAGGGCGGCCGCGGCGAGCAGTGGTGTCGTACGCATGTCGGTGAACCCCCGTGTGGTGACTGATCGTGTGGTGCATGACCGCGCGGTGCATGGCCGCGTGGTGACTGACCGCGCGGTGCATGGCCATGTGGTGCATGACCGCGCGGTGCATGGCCATGTGGTGCATGACCGCGCGGTGCATGGCCGCGTGGTGACTGATCACTTGACCGGGAGCCTGGAGCACACGAAGACGCCCGCGGAAGGGGAACGGGCCGAGATCATCCGGATAGGCGACAGCCCCGCCGGAGTCGTCCGGCGGGGCTGTCGGTCGCACGAGGTTGACGCCCGTCGAGGGCGGCGACGGCGTCAGATGTGGGCGCCACCCATACCCGCGTCGGCGTTCGCACCGCGCTTGGTGAGCAGGGCGACGAACACCGCGACGGTCGCGACACCGGCGGCGACCAGGCAGGCGAGGCCCATGCCCGAGATGAACGTGTCGTGGGCGACACCGACGATCTTCTCGGCCAGCTCGGGCGGCGTTCCCGGAGCGACCGGCGGCACACCCACCTGAACGGCTTCGGACGCCTGGTCCAACTGGGCCGGGCTGAGCGGCGGGAGCTGCGCGTCGGCCCAGTTGCCCGGCAGGTCGCTGTCGACCTTGGAGGCCATGACCGCGCCGAGCACCGCCGTACCGAGGCTGCCGCCGATCTGCATGGCCGCCTGCTGGAGACCGCCCGCGACGCCGGAGAGCTCCATGGGGGCGTTGCCCACGATGACCTCGGTCGCGCCGACCATGACCGGGGCGAGGCCGAGACCGAGAAGGGCGAACCAGATGGACATCGGCAGGCTGCCGGTGTCGGTGTCGAGGGTCGACATGCCGAACATGGCGACCGCGGTGAGCACCATGCCGCCCGCGAGCGGGACGCGCGGGCCCGTCTTGGTGATCATGGCGCCGGCGAGCGGCGATCCGACGATCATCATGCCGGTCAGGGGCAGCAGGTGGAGTCCGCTGTCGACCGGGCTCATGCCGTGCACGTTCTGGAGGAAGAAGGTGACGAAGAACAGTCCGCCCAGGAAGGCGATGGCCATGAGCACCATCAGGACGGTGCCGGCCGCGAGCGGGACCGAGCGGAACAGCTTCAGCGGGATCAGCGGCTCGGCGACCCGGTTCTCCCAGTAGGCGAAGAACGCGAAGCAGACCACCGACGCGGCGATGAAGCCCCAGGTCCGGCCGTCGCCCCAGCCCCACGCGGGGGCCTTGATGAGCGCCCAGACCAGGCAGAACATCGCGGTCGACAGCAGCAGGATGCCGAGGATGTCGAAGGACCTCGGGGCGTTCTCGGCACGGTGGTCCTTGAGGATCAGCACACCGAGGACGAGCGCGATGACGCCCACCGGGACATTGATGAAGAAGACCGACTGCCAGCTCACGTGCTCGACCAGCAGACCGCCGAGGATCGGGCCGCCCGCGGTGGACGCGCCGATGACCATGCCCCAGATGCCGATCGCCATGTTCAGCTTCTCGGCGGGGAAGGTGGCGCGCAGCAGTCCGAGCGCCGCGGGCATCAGGAGCGCGCCGAACAGACCCTGGAGCACGCGGAAGGTGACCACCAGGGTGATGCTGTCGGAGAGGCCGATGGCCGCCGAGGCCGCGGCGAAGCCGACGACACCGATGAGGAACGTCTGCCGGTGGCCGAAGCGGTCGCCGAGCTTGCCCGCGGTGATCAGCGTCACGGCGAGGGCCAGGAAGTAGCCGTTGGTGATCCACTGCACGTCGGCGAAGGTGGCGCCGAGGTCCTTCTGGATCGCGGGGTTGGCGATCGCGACGATGGTGCCGTCCAGCGCCACCATCATCACGCCGATGGCCACGGCGAACAGCGTCAGCCAGGGGTGGCCGCGGAGCCCCTTGACCTGGGCCGGTATGGGGTCCTGGGGATCCTTCGGCGCCTTTTCGACGGTGGTCTGACTAGTCATGCGTGGGAGGCTAATGTCAGTCGCTGACAGTTGACAAACCAATTCACAAGTCGGTAACTGTCACGTTGCTCACAGGTAGGCTGAGCTGGTCGAAAGCGTCGGAAAGAGGACCCAGGTAGTGACGGCCGAGCCGACCGGACTGCGCGCACGCAAGAAGCAGCTCACCCGTGACGCGCTGGTGCGCGCCGCGCTGGAGCTGTTCACCACGAAGGGGTACGAGCAGACGACCGTCGACGAGATCGCGGACACCGTCGACGTCTCGCAGCGCACCTTCTTCCGGTACTTCACCAGCAAGGAGGAGGTCGCCTTCGCCGTCCAGGAAGTGGTCGAGGCCCACTTCATCGAGGCGGTACGCGAACGGCCCGCGCAGGAAGGCCCGTTCGAGGCGATGCGCAACGCCGTGCTCGACGGCTGGAACAGGATCGGCGAGGCGATCGCGGAGATCGTCCCGGTCGAACTGCACATGCGCAGCTATCTCATGATCGAGTCGACTCCCGCACTGCTGGCGGTGCATCTGCGCCGGTCGGCGGACCTGGAGGAGACGATCGCCCAACTGATCGCCGAGCGCGAGGGGCTGGACGTCGACGCCGACCCGCGCCCCCGGGTGGCGGTGGCGGCGCTCAGCGGTGTGATGCGCGTCACGGGACGGCTGTGGGGGCAGGGCGAGGACTGGAGCCCGGAAGCGATCCGCAGCCTCACGGCCACCTATCTGGACCATCTGAAGCCGGCGCTGGCGGACGACTGGCGGACGCAGCGGGCCCCGGAGTCGACGGCACGGGGTGACAGGCCGGAGTGACGAGGCGGACCGGCGCGCGCCGGTGACGACGGCGCGTGACGAGTCGCAGTGACGACGCGGGGTCACGAAACGGGTCGATGACACGCCGGAGTGCACTCCCCGGCGTGGCTCAAGTCACGGTTCTTCCCCGTAATTACGTTCTGAACACGTGATCTCCCTCACGGTCTTCGCGAGCCACCGCCGGCTTCTCCTAGGGTGTCTCTCAGTGACTTCCTTCGACTCCTCCCCCACCCCCGTCACCGTGCGCGCTTTTCTCGCGCTCACGGTCGTGTTCCTGATGCTGGCGACCACCGGTTGGACGGCCGTACGGCACCAGGGCGGCCCTCGTGACATCTACGAGGCCGAGCTCAGCGGCTGGGGCAAGGCGCGCATAGGAGCAAGGGCCCTGCCCGGGACCGACTCGTCACCGAAGAAGCTCACGGCCTTCTTCGCCTCGCTGCGGGGCACGGAACGCATGCGGCTCGCCGACGAGTACCCGTACGTGGTCGGCAATCTCAACGGCGCTCCGGTCGCTCTGCGTTATCGGGCGAACCGCAAGGGCCTGGCGCGCGCACTGGAACTCGAACGCCACCGCTTCGCCACCGCCGACCTCACCGCGGACGGCCGGCGCGTGGCGACCCGCCGGATCAACCGCTTCGAGTCCCTGATGGATCCCGAGCGGCAGATCCTCGCCTTCGACCCGTCCGGGCCCGGCAAGGTCGCCGAGGTGTTCGGCGATCTGAACCGCGCCGAACGTGTGTCCGTGGTCGTCCCCGGTGTGGACACCAATCTGCTCACCTTCCAGCGGACCGCCCGCAAGTACGCGGCGCCGGTCGGCATGGCCAAGTCGCTCTACGCGGCCGAGCGGGCGGCCTCGCCCCGGGCGCGTACGGCGGTCATCGCCTGGGCCGACTACACGGCCCCGGCGGGGCTCGGCGTGGACTCGGCCATAGGCCGGTTGGCGGAGAGCGGTGCCGTCCGGCTGACGGCGCTGACCGAAGCCCTGCCCGGACCGGCCCGCGTCGCACTCTTCTGTCACAGCTACGGCTCCGTCGTCTGCGGCGTCGCCGCAGGTCAACTGCCCGAGCGCGTCACCGACATCGCGGTGGCCGGCAGCCCGGGCATGCGCGCCGAGAACGCCGCGGCGCTGCACACGCGCGCCCGGGTGTGGGCGATGCGCGACAGCGACGACTGGATCCAGGACGTGCCGCATCTGGCGGTCGGCGGACTGGGGCACGGCGAGGACCCGGTGGCACCGGAGTTCGGCGCGCGGGTGATGTCGGCGGCGGACGCTGTCGGCCATACCGGCTATTTCGAGCCGGGCACGGAGAGCATCACCAACTTCGCGGAGATCGGCGTCGGTTCGTTCGACGGTGTCACCTGTGCGAGCGCCGATGACACATGCCGCAGTGGTATCTACGGCGAAGAAGCGGTCTGACGCGCGTAGAACTTCGTCAACCGGGCTCGGCACCGAGGGAAGACGTGCGGGCGCCCGCCGCCTACGATGAGGCGTATGGGTGACGAACTGGCCGGAATTCAAGCCACGTGGGAGTTCGAGACCGACTCCGTGATCATCCGCTTCGAACGGGGACACCGCGCGCCGAAGCTGTTCCAGACGCTCCGCGAACGCCGTATCCCGCACGAAGCGTTGGCGTCGGTGACACTTTCCCCGGGCAAGCGGGGAACGGTGGTGCTGCATGCGGCACCCAGACCCGGTGCCGATCCTCTGATGGAGGCAGCGGCCGGGCAGTTGAAGGAAGCGTGCGATCCGTACCGCCTGGTGCTGCCGGCCGACCGTGAGACCCTCGCCGAGTACTACGCCGACGAGTTGAGGGCCGTGCTGCCCTCGGACGCCGACCGTCCCGTCGACCGGTACGCCGTGGCCGCGCCCAGCGCGCCCCTGAACTTCAAGGCGTACGACGGCAAGGCCTCCTTCGACGGCTCCCGTGTCGACTTCCGCTGGTCGTGGGCGGGTGCGTCGTCCGCCAAGTGGAAGGCGGGCGACCAGTGTTTCCCGGTCGACGAGCTGAGCGGTGTCGAATGGCGCACGCCCGACGCCCTCGACGGATATCTGCGGCTCGTCCGGCGCGCGAATCCGCCGGTCGACGACACGGCCCGGCCCGCGCTCGACAAGGACCCTGCCGCGCTGATGTTCGGGCTGAACAAGGGACAGGTGCACGAGTCGCTGCCGTTCGCGGCGGCGGTCCTCGAATCCGTGCAGAACTCCGGCTCGCCGCCCGCGATGGCCATGCAGGCGTGCCGTCGCGACCCGGCGGACATCGCCGAGCGGATCCGGCACCTGGGCGAACTGCATCTGGCGGGTCTGGTGACGGACGAGGAGTTCAGCTCGAAGAAGGCGCAGCTGCTGGCGGAGCTGTGAGCGGGCCGGAGCGGGCGGTGGTGTCATACCGGGGTATGACACCGCGCCCGGCCCCCGGGTATGACGCCGACGGCCGGCCGGTCTGCCTACGCTGATCAGGTCATGTCCCAGTCTCCCCGGTCCTCCCCCTCGCGACGCTCCCGGGCGTTGCGCGGCGCCCAGGACAATCTGCGTCTCCTCGCCGCCGACCTCCGTACGCCGTCGTCGTCCACCGCCCCGCTCTTCGGCTCGGTCGAGAAGCGGTGGCTGCGGCTCACGCCGTACGTGGTGGTGTTCGCGTTCGTCGTGACGCTGCTGCCGGTCACGGTCAGTGTGCTCGTCAACGACTACCGGCTGAACGGAGCGGTCGCCGGTGCGCTGGCCACCGCCCAGACCGTGCCGCTGCTCCTCGCCCTCACCCGCCCGCTCCAGGCGTGGTGGATCGTGGCCGCGGCGGATGTCGCCGGCGCGTTCGCGCTGATGGGTTCCGCCGGGACCGTGGACCGGAGCTGGCCGTGGACGCCGATGGTGGTCATCGGGTACCTCGTCCTGATGGCCTGCCTCGGGCTGCGGGAGCCGCGCCGTACGCTGCTGGCCGTCTGGCTGGCGACCGGAGCGGTGGGGTGGCTGTTCGAACTGATCTCGCAGGACCGCAGCGACGGCGTCCATCTGCTGCTGTTCGTCCTGAGCGCCGTGGTGCTGGTCGTCACCGGCGCGCTGCGCGAACGCGGCGACGCACAGCGCCGGCTGGTCGTGCAGGAGACCATCAGCGAGGCGGAGCGGGCGCAGCGCACGGTCCTGGAGGAGCGGGCGCGGATCGCGCGCGAGCTGCACGACGTCGTCGCCCACCACATGTCTCTGATCACGGTGCAGGCCGATTCCGCGCCGTACCGCATCGAGGGCCTGCCCGACGCGGCGCGTGAGGAGTTCGGGGCGATCGCCGCGGGCGCCCGTGAGTCGCTGACGGAGATGCGCCGGCTGCTGACGGTGCTGCGCAGCGAGGGCACGGAGAGCGAACTGACCCCGCAGCCCGGGCTCGACCGGGTGCAGCAGCTGGTGGAGGCGACCGTACGAGCGGGCGTACCGGTGGAGTTGGCCCTCGCAGTGCCGGACGACCCGGTGCCGCAGGCGGTCGACCTGTCGGCGTACCGCATCGTGCAGGAGGCACTCGCCAATGTGGTGCGGCACGCGCCCGGGGCGCCGACGCGGGTCTCGGTGACGTCCGACGGCACGGATCTGACCGTCCTCGTCGTCAACCTCCCGGCGGAGGAACGCACGTCACCGCTGGAGACCACCGGCACCGGACACGGTCTGGTCGGTATGCGGGAACGCGTACGGCTGACCGGCGGAACACTGGACACCGGCCCGTTGCCGGACGGCGGCTTCCGGGTGGCCGCGCGGCTTCCACTGGCCACTCCCCCCACTTCGGAGGACCCTTCGTGACCATCCGCGTGATCATCGTCGACGACCAGGCCATGGTGCGGGCGGGCTTCGCCGCGCTGCTGGCCGCGCAGTCCGACATCGACGTGGTGGGCGAGGCGCCGGACGGCCGGGCGGGCGTGGACGTGGCGCGTTCCACGCACCCCGACGTGGTGCTGATGGACGTCCGGATGCCGGAGATGGACGGCCTGGCCGCCGCCCGCGAGATCCTCCACCCGCCGGTGGGAGTCGTGCATGTGCCCAAGGTGCTGATGCTGACCACCTTCGACGTGGACGACTACGTCTACGAGGCGCTGCGGGCGGGTGCGTCCGGGTTCCTGCTGAAGGACGCACCCCCGGCGGATCTGATCGCGGCGGTACGGGTGGTGGCGGCGGGCGAGGCGCTGCTGGCCCCCTCGGTCACCCGCCGGCTGATCGCCGAGTTCGCCTCCCAGCGGCAGGCGCCGCGGAAGGACCCCTCCCTGCGGCTGAACGGCCTGACCCCGCGCGAAACGGAGGTCCTGGAACTGATCGCGCGCGGTCTGTCCAACCAGGAGATCGCGGCCCATCTGGTGCTGGCGGAACAGACGGTGAAGACGCACATCGGCAGGGTGCTGTCGAAGCTGGCGCTGCGGGACCGGGCGCAGGCAGTGATCTTCGCGTACGAATCGGGCCTGGTCCGGCCCGGGGCGGCCGACTCCTGAGCCTGCGGGTGTGCCTGTTCCCGCACGTGCCTCCCCACGTGCTTCCGGCAGCCGGTTCCTGAGCCCGCTTCCGGCAGCCCGTTCCTGAGCCTTCAGGCGCACCTTCCCGCCGCCGGTCTCCGCCCGCTCATACCCCGGTAGCACCTTCGACCTGGCTCCCCGGGGTGACGCCCCCTCACCCATCCCCTTCCTACCTTCCCTCCGTCACGCAGACGGACGAGCGAGAGGAAGGGCGGGAGCATGCGCCGCTACAAACGAACCCTGGTGGCTGTTGCGTTGGCGACGACCGTCGTCTCCGGGACCGCCGGCTGGGCCTCCGGGAGCGCGCAACGGCCGGTCACCGGTCCGCCGCCCGGGACCGCCGAGTGGAACGCCGACCGCTCCCTCGGCCGCGCCCTGCCCGACCCGGCCACCGCCGAGCCCGCCCAAGTCGCGCAATTCTTCCGCACGTTGGACCCAGCCGCCCGAGAGCGGCTCGTCCACCGCCACCCGCTCGTCGTCGGCAATCTGGACGGCGCACCCGTCGCCCTGCGGTACGAGGCCAACTCCCGTGCCCTGCGCGGCACTCCGCTCGCACGACTGGCGGAGCCCGGACGGCAGATACTCGCCTTCGACCCCCGCGGCCGCGGCCAGGTCGCCGAGGTCTACGGCGACCTGGAGCACGCCCGCCATGTGTCGGTGATCGTGCCGGGGTCCGACATGGACGCCGGGACCTTCGACCGCGCCAAGGACCCGTACGGCACGCCCGCCGGGATGGCCACCTCCCTCCGGGCGGCGACGGACCCCGGCACCGCCGTCATCGCGTGGACCGGCTACACCACCCCCGTGGGTGTCGGGCTGGACGCCGCCACCGGCGATCTGGCCGAGGCCGGAGCCGTACGCCTGACCCGCTTCGCCGACGGCCTGGCGGCGGTCGACGCACCGCGGCCGAGCCTGTTCTGCCACAGCTACGGCTCCGTCGTCTGCGGTCTCGCCGCCGGTGACCTTCGGGCCGCCGACATCGTCGTGCTCGGCTCCCCCGGGATGCGCGCCGGCTCCGTCCGCGAACTGCGCACCGACGCCCGGGTGTGGGCCGCCAAGGACGCGTCCGACTGGATCTCCAAGGTCCCGCACGTCGAACTCCTCGGACTCGGCCACGGCAACGACCCCGTCTCACCCGCCTTCGGCGCACGCCGTGTTCCCGCCGAGCGGGCCGAGGGGCACACCGGCTACTTCGCCCCCGGCACCGACTCGCTCCGGTACTTCGCCGCCATCGCGACCGGCCGTGCGGCGTCCGCGGGGCCCGTATCCGCAGGGCACGAAGGAGACGTCCGATGAGACTCGCCGAGAAGATCGAGGCGCGCACGCCCGCCCACCGCGACCGTGCCGTCGACGGGCTGCGAGCGCTCGCCCTGCTCGCCGTGCCGACCGGACACTGGCTGCTCGGCGGCTTCACCCTCGACGCGGACGGTGCCCTGCACAACGCCAGCCCGCTCGCGGCCTTCGGCTTCTTCGCCCCGGTCAGCTGGGTGCTCCAGATGCTGGGGATCTTCTTCCTGGTCGGCGGCTACGCGTCCGTGCTCTCGTACCACCGCCGCCCGGGCTCCACCGCCCAGTGGCTGAAGCAGCGCATCGCCCGCCTCGGGCGCCCGGTTCTCGGAGTCACCGCCGTCTGGGCCGCGATGATCCCCGTCCTGTACGCGCTCGGCGTGCCCGGCACGACGCTGCGCACCGGCTCGACGCTGGTCGTCCAACCCCTGTGGTTCGTGGGCGTGTACACAGTGGTGACGGCGCTGACCCCATGGTGCGTGCGCCTCGCGCGCCGTCTCGGCGCGTGGGCGGCAGCGCCGCTGCTCGTGAGTGTCGCCGTCGTGGACGTCCTGCGCTACGGGCCGTACGCCGACGCCGTGCCGTCCTGGCTGAGCGTCCTCAACATCCTTCCGGGCTGGCTCTTCGCGTACCAGCTCGGTGTCAGCTGGGGGGAGGGACGCCTCGGCCGCCGGCACGCCCGGGTCCTGCTCGTCGGCGGCGCGGCGCTCTTCGCCGTGCTGCTGCTGGTCTTCGACTACCCGCCGTCGATGGTCGGTGTGCCGGGCGAGACCCGTACCAACTCCCATCCGCCGTCGCTGCTGGTGCTCGCCCTGGCCTCGGCGCAGAGCGGTGCCGCGATCGTGCTCCGCGACCGGATCGCCCGGCTGCTGACGCGGCCGGCGCTCTGGGCTCCGGTCGTGGTGGTCAACCTGTCGGCGATGACGATCCTGTGCTGGCACCAGACGGCGATGCTGGCGGCGGCGGTCCCGGGAGCGTTCGCCGGTGCCGTGCCCGGTCTGACGACCGCACCCGACTCGCTCGGCTGGATCCTCGCCCGGCTGGCGTGGCTGCCGCTGTTCGCCGGGCTGCTGGTCCTCATCGGCCGCTACGCGCGCCGATTCGAGGAGCCGTGGACGAAGACGACGAGAGCCCGCCGCGCGGCAGCGGGGCTGCTCGCGGCGGGCTTCGCGGTATTCGCCCTGGGGCTCGCGTAGTCGGCTCAGGCTTCTGGGCTCAGGCCCGGTCTAGGTCCTCGACAGGGCAAAGCTTGCCGGGAGCGGCACTACACCTCCCGCGCCGCCGATGTCGACGACATGTCCGGGTAGCGGTCGCCCGCCACCTGCCCGGCGATCGGCTCCAGCAGCGCCAGTTCCTCGTCGGTGAGCGTCAGCCGCGTCGCCCCGAGGTTCTCCCGGAGCCGGGATGCCTTGCGGGTGCCCGGGATCGGGACCACGGGCAGCCCGTGCACCCGGGACTGCTGCTGCACCCAGGCCAGGGCCACCTGGCCGAGGGTCGCGTCGTGCGCGTCGGCGATCTTGCGGACCGGTTCGAGCAGCGCCGCGTTGTTCCGGGCGTTGTCCCCGGTGAACCGGGGCTGGTACTGCCGGAAGTCGCTCTGGGACAGGTCCTTCGTGGCGTCGGCGAAGGCACCCGTCAGGAATCCGCGTCCGAGCGGCGAGTACGGCACCAGCGCGACACCCAGCTCGGCCGCCGCGCCCACCGCGCTGCGCTCCACGTCCCGGCTGAACAGCGACCACTCCGACTGGAGGGCCGCGATCGGGTGCACGGCGTGCGCCTCGCGCAGTTCGGGGCCGGTGACCTCGCTCAGTCCGAGATGCCTGACCTTGCCCGCGGCGACCAGTTCGGCCATCGCGCCGACGGACTCGGCGAGCGGAACGCCCGGGTCACGACGGTGCATGTAGTACAGGTCGATCACCTCGGTCTTCAGCCGCGCGAGGCTCGCGTCGACAGCCCGGCGGATGTACGCGGGGTCGTTGCGCACAGCCCGGTACTGCGGGTCGTCGGTCCGCTCGATGGCGAACTTGGTGGCGAGGGTTATCTCGTCGCGGTGCGCGCCGAAGAAGGGTGCGAGGAACTCCTCGTTGGCGCCCCGCCCGTACACGTCGGCCGTGTCGAAGAGCGTGACACCTCCCTCCAGCGCCGCTTCCAGGGTTTCGCGGGCGGCCGTCTCGTCGGTGTCGCCGTAGAACTCGCTCATGCCCATGCAGCCGAGCCCCTGCACGCCGACCAGCGGGCCCCCGGTCCCGAGACGAACCTGTTCGATCTTGGTGGTGCTCATCAGGGTTCAGACCCTCTCCGGCGCCCTGTGGGCGCCCGCGTAGAACTCGATCTTGTGGTCCAGCACGGCGAGGGTGTCCTGGAGTTCCGCGATCCGCGCGAGAACGTCGCGCCGGGTCTGCTCCAGCAGCTCCTGCCGGGCATCGAAGGTGTGCTCGCCGGCCCGCACCATCTCGGCGTACCGGACCATGTCCGCGACGGGCATTCCGGTCAGCCGCAACTTGCCGACGAAGGCGAGCCAGTCGAGGTCGCGATTGGTGAAGCGCCGCTGTCCGGTGTGCGACCTGTCGACATGCGGCATCAGCCCGATCCGCTCGTACCAGCGCAGGGTGTGCGCGGTGAGTCCGGTGAAGGCGGCGACCTCGCTGATCGTGTAGCGGTCCTGCCCCTCCGGGCGCGGGTGCGCGCGGGGAGCCGCTTTGCAGAGATCCGTCCGTACGGGAGTGCTCTCGATCAGCGTCATACCTCCACGCTAAAACCTTCGAGTGCACTCCAAGCAAGCAGAATCCGATGGCAGTTTTGCGGGTGCCCGCATTAGCGTCCCGCTCATGACTGCCGCCCGCCGGGCAACGCCCGAAGACGCCGTGGAACTGGTCCGCCTCCGCAAGGTCATGCAGGACTCGTGCCACGGCCCGAACCCCGACGTCAGCTGGCAGCCCGCGGCCGCCGCGACCCTGCGGGCCAGGCTGGCCGAGCCGGACGGCGATCTGACGGCGTTCGTCGTCGACCGGCCGGGCGGGCTCGCGGCCTGCGCGGTCGGCATTGTCGAGCACCGGCTCGGCGGACCCGGCAACCCGCACGGGGTCAGCGGTTATGTCTTCAGTGTCGCCACCGACCCGGACATGCGCCGGCGCGGCCACTCCCGCGCCTGTATGGAAGCGCTGCTGGCCTGGTTCGAGGAACGCGGCGTACGCAAGATCGATCTGCGGGCCTCGTCCGAGGGCGAGCCGCTCTACACCTCGCTGGGCTTCGCCCGGACCCCCGACCCCGCGATGCGGCTCACCCTTTAGGGCTGCCGGGGCGCGGGCACGCGGTGTCGTCCCCGGCGGTACGGCCCGGCCGGGGCAAGATCGGGAGGTCCGCGGCACAGGCGCCGGGGCGAGACCGGAGACACCGTCAGGAGACAGCCGTGCATGATGATCCGATGCCGCGACGGCTCCGGGGGCCCGGTCTGCGTTGACGGACTTCCGTGAGCGAGCCGTACTGGGGGCCCTGTCCCTGCTGTCCGTGACGACGGGCGCGGTCGACGCCCTCAGTTTCCTGGTCCTCGGCCATGTCTTCACCGCGCTGGCGACCGGGAACCTGCTGTTCCTGGCCTTCGCCCTCGGCGGCACGAGCGACATCCCGTCGGCGGTCCCCTCGACCGTGTCGCTGACCGCGTTCGTCCTCGGTGTGGTCTGCGGCAGCGCGCTGATCAGACTGCTCCGTCGGCGCCGCCCGTTCTGGCTCCCCCATACGCTGGCGGCCGAAGCGGTCCTGCTGGCCGTGGCGGCGGTGGTGGCCCTCGGCTGGCCTGGGGACGGTTCCGTGTCCTCCGGGCAGCGCTACGCCGTGATCGGCCTGGTCGCCCTGGCGATGGGTCTGCGCAACATCGGGGTGGTGCGGGCCCCGATCACCGGGATGACGACGCTGCTCATCCAGATCCCCCTGGTGACCCTGATCGGCACCCTGCTGGTCCCCGGGACCACGGCATCCGGAGGGCGGGAGATCCGGTTCGTCCGGCCCGTCGCCACCGTCGCGGGCATGTTCCTGGGCGGACTGGCCGGCACGCTGATGGTGCCCTGGGGTCCCTCGCCCGCGCTGTTCGTGCTGTCCGGCGTGGTGGCGCTCATCGCGGCCTCCGGTCTGCTGCTGTCCCCCGGGGACGCGGAAACGGTCGCCGGGCGGTCGGTGTGACGCCCGCCCGGCAGCCCCGGCAGACACGCGGCTAGGCTCGCAGACATGCAGAGCCTGGCGAAGATCGAGAACTGGCCCGTACCGACCGCGGCGGCCGCCGTCGTCCGAGCGGACGGAACCGTCGCCGGCTCGCACGGCCCCGCAGCCCAGCGCTTCCCGCTCGCCTCGGTCACCAAGCCGCTCGCCGCCTATGCGGTGCTCGTGGCGTACGAGGAGGGCGCGGTCGAGCTCGACGAGCCCGCGGGTCCCGAGGGGTCCACGGTGCGCCACCTGCTCGCCCACACCTCCGGGCTCGCCTTCGACGAGCACAAGCAGACCTCGGCGCCCGGCACGCGCCGGATCTACTCCAACGCCGGCTTCGAGCAGCTCGCCGACCATGTCGCCAAGGCCACCGAGATCCCCTTCCCGGAGTATCTGCGCCAGGCGGTGCTGGAGCCGCTGGGGATGACGGCGACGACGCTCGACGGCTCCCCGGCGAAGGACGGCACCTCGACCGTGGACGACCTGGTGCGCTTCGCCGCCGAGGTGCAGGCGCCCCGGCTGCTGGACGCGCGGACCGTGCTGGAGGCGATGACGGTCGTCCACCCGGGCCTGTCGGGCATCCTGCCCGGCTACGGGAACCAGAAGCCGAACGACTGGGGTCTCGGCTTCGAGATCCGCGACGGCAAGTCCCCGCACTGGACGGGCAGTTCGTCCTCACCCCGCACCTTCGGGCACTTCGGCCAGTCGGGCACGTTCCTGTGGATCGACCCGGACGCGCAGGCGGCGTGCGTGGTGCTCACGGACCGCGCCTTCGGGCCGTGGGCGATCGAGGCGTGGCCGCCGTTCACGGACGCGGTCCTGGCGGAGCTGCGGGGCTGAGCCGTCCCGGCCGGTCGTCCGGCGACGAGGCAAGGCACTCGAACCACACGGTCTTGCCCTGCCCGCCGGCATGCGGCTGCACGCCCCACCGGTCGGTGACCGCCTCGACCAGCAGTAACCCCCGTCCGCCGTCGGCCAGTTCGTCGCGGGCCGCCGGCTCGGGCAGCTTCGGACAGTCGTCGGCCACCTCCACGCGCACGCCGTCGGCCCGCAGAAGGATGCAGGTGCGGCAGCGGCGCCCGGGGACATGCCGTACGACGTTCGCGATCAGCTCGGTGAGCGCCAGCTCGGCCGCGTCGGCCACGTCGAGCAGCCCGGAGCCTTCGAGGTAGAACCGCAGGATGCGCCGCAGATGCCGGGCGGAATGGTCGGCCACCGCGAAGTCGGTGCGGTACCGGGCGGCGGCCTCGTTCACCCGCGGATCGGTTACGTGATTCATGTCACCAGCGTGCGATGCGGCGGTTACGCTCGGCTACGAACCGAAACGAACGCCGCGAGGCGTTGCAGGCCGGAGGTGCCCCCGTGGCCAACATCCAGTCACTCGACCCCAGCGCATCCCCGCTCGACTACTACGGCTGGGAGCTGCGCCGCCAGCGCGAGGCCCACGGGCTCAAACAGGGCCAGTTGGGCGAGATCATCTTCTGTACGGGCTCACTCATCGGCCAGATCGAGACGACGAAGAAGGTCCCCACCCGCGACTTCTCCGAGCGGGTGGACGCGGCTCTCGGCACGGACGGGGTGTTCTCGCGCCTGGCCGGCCTGGTGCTGCGCAGCCAGCTGCCCAACTGGTTCCAGCCGTACGCGGAGATGGAGGCGAAGGCGGCGTACATCTCCACGTACCAGGCGCAGTTGGTGTACGGGCTGTTGCAGACGGAGGAGTACGCGCGGGCGGTGCTCGCGACGGGAATGCCGGACGACCTCGACGGGCTGGTGGCGGCCCGCGTGGAGCGCCAGCGCATCCTGGAGCGGGAACGGCCGCCGCTGGCCTGGGCGATCCTCGACGAGGCGGTGCTGCACCGGCCGATCGGCGGGCGTGAGGTGATGCGAAGGCAACTCGGGCGCTTGTTGGAGTTCGTGGGCCACCGCTGGATGCGGATTCAGGTGCTGCCGAATGCAGCGGGGGAACACACCAGCCTGGACGGGTCGTTCAACCTGCTGCGCTTCCACGACGACCCGGACATCATCTACACCGAGGACCTCATCTCAGGCCATATGACGGCCAACCCCGAGACCCTGAGGGAAGCCTCCCGCCGTTACGCTCACTTGCAGGCAGCCGCCCTGTCCGTGGAGGGTTCGGCGGCGCTGATCAGGCGCGTGATGGAGGAGCGTTATGCAGACCGGTCCGGAGTTGAGGAACGCGCAGTGGCGTAAGTCCAGTTACAGCGGCAGCACCGGCGGCGACTGCGTCGAGTGCACCGTCACCGGCAGCGCGGCTTGGCGTAAGTCCAGTTACAGCAGCAACACCGGCGGCGACTGCGTCGAGGTCGCCGACAACTGCCCCGCCGCCGTCCCCGTCCGTGACAGCAAGAACCCCACCGGACCCGTCCTGGTCCTCGGCGCCGACGCCTGGCGGTCGTTCGTCAGCAGCCTGTGAAGCTCCCGTGGCATCCGCGGGTGCGCGACATCGAGGCCCTGATCCCGCAGGCCGGACGCGAAGACGCCGCCGCCCTGCGCGAGTTCGACGCCGACGCGCTCGCGCGGTACGTGGCCGACCGGGCGCACCCCTGGTGGCGGCGCAGGCCGTGCGCGCTCGCGCTGGCCGGGCGGGTGCCGGAGGCGCGGGTGCCCGCGCTGCTCGCGCGGGTCCGTGACTGCGGGGATGTGGGCGAGGTGCGCCGCGCGCTGCTGGACGTGCTCGCGGACCGGGACGAACTCCTGCCCTGGCTGCGGCACGAGGACCGGCGGACGGAGAAGTCGTTCGGCATGCCCGAGGCGTTCCTCCAGGCACGCGGCAGACTCGGCGACCGTACGGCCGTGCAAGAGCTGGCGACGCTCGCGGCCGATCCGTGGCCGCGGAACCAGGCCCTCGGCGAGGCCGGACTCGACGCACTCACCGACCGGTTCGGGCTCGTCGCGGTGCTGGACGGCCTCGGTGACGCGCGGCCCGAGGACCGTGCCTTCCGGGTCCGTATGCGGGCCCGCGCCGGTGAGGACGTGACCGACGCGCTCGCGGACCCCGACCGCCTTGTCGCCCACCTCGCCCAGTCGCTCGCCGACGACGCGGACCGGCTGCGGCTCTACCTCGACGAGGCCCCGACGACCGACGCGAAGCTGTGGGCCGCGTACGCGCTGCACCGCCTCACCGAGGACGCCGCCGAGACGCGGGCGATCCACGAGGCGCTCGGCCGTCCCCGGGTCGAGGTGCCCGGTCTGGACGAGGAACTGCGCTCCGCGATCGTGCACGCGTACGCACCGGGCTGCCGCACGCAGAGCGATCCGCGCTGGCGCGTGGAGGTGCTGGCGACCGAGCCTCCGCCCCGCGTCGATGTGGACGACCAGCTTCGCCGCGCCACCGCCGCTCTCACCGCGGCCGGGCTCGCACCCCGGCGACCGGTGAGCGCCGGCGAGCACCAGCATCAGGGCGACGGCACCTATCACGTGATCGCGTACGGCGGCGGGAAGGAGCTGATGGTCAGTACGCTCGGGCGCTTCGCCACCGATCACGACTGCGACCCCGTTGCCCGCCGGGCCCTCGAATCGGCCGGCTTCCGCTGGATCGACGGGGCCACCGGCGCGATCCGCGTCACCGATCTGTGCGTCTACCACTTCGGCGACCGTGCCCCGCTCGACGTCGCCACGCTGCTGTTCTACTGGCAGGACTGAGGGGCCGGCCCGCACTCAGCCCAGTTCCCAGACGAGGACCTCCGCCGCCCCCGCTCCCGCCGTCAGCTCCAGATGCTCGGCGTCCGTGATCCGCGCCGAGTCGCCGGGGCCCAACTCCGCCTTCCCCAGGCGCACTTCACCGCGCACCACATGGACGTACACCGCCGCCGCGTCCGGGACCGCGCTGCGTTCACCGGCGGACAGACGGCGCACATGCAGCATCGCGCCCGCCTCGGGCAGTGCGTACGGCGTCGAGTCGGCGATGCCGTGGACTATCTCGTAGGACGGATCGCCTCCCGGTGCCAGCGGCACGAGCCACATCTGCACGAAGACCAGGTCCTCGTCGCCGTCGTTGCGCTCCACGTGCCGCACCCCGCCAGCCGCGCTGAGCCGCTGCACGTCCCCGGGGCGTACGACCGTCGCGTGTCCCTGCGAGTCGCGGTGGGTCAGCTCGCCCGAGACGACCCAGGTGACGATCTCGGTGTGACTGTGCGGATGCTCGTCGAAGCCGGCGCCGGGCCGCAGCCGCTCCTCGTTGCACGCGAGGATCGCGCCGAAGCGGAGGTTGTCGGGGTCGTAGTGGCGCCCGAAGGAGAAGGCGTGCAGGGATTCGATGCCCGATCCGGGTGCGCCGCCGCGGTAGCGGTCGGCGGAGCGCCGTACGTCAATCACGGATCCACGGTAGCTCCGCCCCGGAGGGCTCCGGCGCAGGACAACGAACCCCGCCACTTAGCGCCCGCGTCCTGATAAGGCAGTCTTGTCCCGTGCCCGAACCTGCAGCGAACGCCCCTCATCCGCACTCCGCGACCCTGCGCCGGCTGGAGCAGTCCTCCGGCCGGCTGGCCGGAGACGCCATCGCACGCATGGACGAGACGCTGCCGTGGTACCGGGCGATGCCGCCCGAGAACCGGTCGTGGATCGGCCTGGTCGCCCAGGCCGGTATCGCCGCGTTCACCGAGTGGTTCCGGCACCCGGAGACCCCGCAGGCCATCTCCACCGACGTCTTCGGCACCGCCCCGCGCGAGCTGACCCGGGCCATCACGCTGCGCCAGACCGTCGAAATGGTGCGCACCACCATCGAGGTCATGGAGACGGCGATCGAGGAGGTCGCCGCGCCGGGCGACGAGTCCGTGCTGCGCGAGGCTCTCCTCGTCTACGCCCGCGAGATCGCGTTCGCGACGGCCCAGGTGTACGCGCAGGCCGCCGAGGCCCGTGGCGCGTGGGACGCCCGGCTGGAGTCCCTCGTGGTCAACGCGGTGCTGTCCGGGGAGGCCGACGAGGGCGCCGTCTCCCGCGCGGCGGCGCTCGGCTGGAACTCGCCCGAGCATGTGTGCGTCATCCTCGGCACCGCGCCGGACGGTGACAGCGAACTGACCGTGGAGGCCATCCGCCGGGCCGCCCGGCACGCCAAGCTCCAGGTCCTCACCGGTGTCCTCGGTGACCGGCTCGTCGTCATCGCGGGCGGCAGCGACAACCCGCTCCAGGTCGCCAAGGCTCTGATCGGGCCTTATGCCGCCGGTCCGGTGGTCGCCGGGCCCGTCGTGCCCGACCTGCTGGCCGCGACCAGGTCCGCCCAGGCCGCCGCCGCGGGCCTCAAGGCGTGTTCCGCCTGGCAGGACGCGCCGCGCCCGGTGCTGGCGGACGATCTCCTGCCGGAGCGCGCGATCGCCTCCGACCCTGCCGCGCGCGAGCAGTTGGTGGAGGAGATCTACAGACCACTGGAAGAAGCGGGCTCGGCACTTCTGGAAACTCTGAGTGTCTATCTGGAGCAGGCGAGTAGCCTCGAAGGCGCGGCGCGGATGTTGTTCGTCCACCCCAACACCGTCCGCTACCGGCTGCGACGTGTGACAGACGTCACCGGCTGGTCACCCTCCGATGTACGCTCCGCTTTCACACTGCGGATCGCACTCATCCTGGGGCGTCTGGCCGACGGGGATACCCAGTCCTAGACTTTTGTGGGACACCAACAATTCCCCTGACGGTTCTTCGTCCCTGTCCCCACGGGCGTCCGGAGCCGTATACAAGAGAGAGTGTGAGGGTGCTCGTACTCGTCGCTCCCGGCCAAGGCGCTCAGACGCCCGGCTTTCTGACCCCCTGGCTCGAACTCCCCGGCGCCGCCGACCGCATCGCGGCCTGGTCGGACGCCATCGGACTCGACCTCGTCCACTACGGCACGAAGGCCGACGCGGACGCGATCCGCGACACGGCCGTCGCCCAGCCGCTGCTGGTCGCCGCCGGTCTGCTGTCGGCGTCCGCGCTCGGTGACGTGGCGCCCGGCGCCGTCGCCGGCCACAGCGTCGGCGAGATCACCGCCGCGGTGTTCGCCGGTGTCCTCGACGACGTGGCCGCGCTCGGCTTCGTACGGACCCGCGGCCTGGCGATGGCCGATGCCGCGGCCATCACGAAGACCGGTATGTCGGCGCTGCTCGGCGGCGACCCCGAGGTCACCGTGCCGCACCTGGAGAGCCTCGGCCTGACCCCGGCGAACGTCAACGGCGGCGGTCAGATCGTGGCCGCCGGAACGATGGAGCAGCTCGCCGCGCTCGAGGCGGACAAGCCCGAGGGCGTCCGCCGCGTGGTGGCCCTCCAGGTCGCCGGTGCCTTCCACACGCTCCACATGGCCCCGGCGGTCGACAAGCTCGCCGAGGCGGCGAAGACGCTCACGGTGTCCGACCCGAAGCTGCCGTACGTCTCCAACCGTGACGGCGCTGTCGTCAGCTCGGGCGACGAGGTCGTCGAGCGGCTGGTCGGCCAGGTGGCCAACCCGGTCCGCTGGGACCTGTGCATGGAGACGTTCAAGGAGCGCGGTGTGACGGCGCTGATCGAGGTGTGCCCCGGCGGCACGCTCACCGGTCTGGCCAAGCGCGCGCTGCCGGGCGTGCAGACGCTTGCCCTCAAGACCCCCGACGATCTCGACGCGGCCCGCACGCTCGTCGCCGAGCACTCAGCAGCCTGACAAGGAGCCGTAGAGCATGTCGAAGATCAAGCCCAGCAAGGGCGCCCCGTACGCGCGGATCATGGGTGTCGGCGGCTACCGCCCCACCCGGATCGTGCCCAACGAGGTGATCCTCGAGACGATCGACTCCTCCGACGAGTGGATCCGCTCCCGCTCCGGCATCGCGACCCGGCACTGGGCCTCCGACGAGGAGACCGTCGCCGCGATGTCGATCGAGGCGTCCGGCAAGGCGATCGCGGACGCGGGCATCACCGCCGAGCAGATCGGCGCCGTGGTCGTCTCGACCGTCTCGCACTTCAGCCAGACCCCGGCCATCGCCACCGAGATCGCCGACCGGCTCGGCACGGCGAAGGCCGCGGCCTTCGACATCTCGGCGGGCTGCGCCGGCTTCGGCTACGGCCTCACGCTCGCCAAGGGCATGGTCGTCGAAGGCTCCGCCCAGTACGTCCTGGTGATCGGCGTGGAGCGGCTCAGCGACCTGACCGACCTGGAGGACCGCGCGACGGCCTTCCTGTTCGGTGACGGCGCGGGCGCGGTCGTCGTGGGCCCCGCCGAGGAGCCGGAGATCGGTCCGACGGTCTGGGGTTCCGAGGGCGACAAGGCCGGGACGATCAAGCAGACCGTGTCGTGGGACCGTTTCCGTATCGGCGACGTGTCGCAGCTGCCGCTCGACTCCAAGGGCGAGATCAAGTTCCCCGCCATCACGCAGGAGGGCCAGGCGGTCTTCCGCTGGGCCGTGTTCGAGATGGCGAAGGTCGCCCAGCAGGCGCTGGACGCCGCCGGGATCACCTCGGCCGACCTGGACGTCTTCATCCCGCACCAGGCCAATATGCGGATCATCGACTCGATGGTGAAGACCCTCAAGCTGCCGGAGCACGTCACGGTCGCCCGTGACGTGGAGACCACCGGCAACACCTCGGCCGCCTCGATCCCGCTCGCCATGGAGCGGCTTCTGGCGACCGGGCAGGCCAAGAGCGGCGACACGGCGCTCGTCATCGGCTTCGGGGCGGGTCTCGTCTACGCAGCCACGGTCGTTACCCTCCCCTAGGCATCCGGATCTTCCGGGCACCGCCCAGATCAACCCTCTGATTAACACCGAAGGAGCGCCACATGGCCGCCACTCAGGACGAGATCGTTTCCGGTCTCGCGGAGATCGTCAACGAGATCGCCGGCATCCCGGTCGAGGACGTCCAGCTGGACAAGTCCTTCACCGATGACCTGGACGTCGACTCGCTGTCCATGGTCGAGGTCGTCGTCGCCGCCGAAGAGCGCTTCGACGTCAAGATCCCGGACGACGACGTCAAGAACCTGAAGACCGTCGGCGACGCCGCGGACTACATCGCGAAGCACCAGGCCTGAGCCTGAGACGCGCCTGTCGCCACCTGACCGTGGCGTCGTGAACATTCAGCACCCCCTACACGTGGAGAAAGAATTCCTGTGAGCTCGACCAATCGCACCGTGGTCGTCACCGGTATCGGCGCAACCACACCGTTGGGTGGCGACAGCGCATCGACCTGGGAAGGTCTGCTCGCCGGGCGCTCCGGAGTGAAGCCGCTCGAAGGTGAACGCTTCGCCGAACTCCCGGTCCGGATCGCCGCGCCCGCGGCGGTCGACCCCGGCGAGGTCCTGCCGCGCCCGCTCGCCCGCAAGCTGGACCGCTCCGCGCAGTTCGCGGTGATCGCGGCCCGCGAGGCGTGGGCGGACGCCGGCTTCACCGCTCAGGCGGGCGAGGACGAGAGCATCGAACCCGCCCGGCTGGGCACCGTGATCGCCTCCGGCATCGGCGGCGTAACGACTCTGCTGGACCAGTACGACGTGCTCAAGGAGAAGGGCGTACGCCGCGTCTCCCCGCACACCGTGCCCATGCTCATGCCCAACGGCCCCTCCGCCAACGTCGGCCTGGAGGTGAACGCCCAGGCGGGCGTGCACACCCCGGTGTCCGCGTGTGCGTCCGGCGCCGAGGCGATCGGCTACGCCGTGGAGATGATCCGCACCGGCCGCGCCGACGTGGTCGTGGCCGGCGGCACCGAGGCGGCGATCCACCCGCTGCCCATCGCCGCGTTCGCCAACATGATGGCGATGTCCAAGAACAACGACGAGCCCGAGAAGGCGTCGCGTCCGTACGACACGGCCCGTGACGGCTTCGTCCTCGGCGAGGGCGCCGGCGTCGTCATCCTCGAATCGGCGGAGCACGCCGCGAAGCGTGGCGCCAAGGTCTACTGCGAGGTGCTGGGCCAGGGTCTGTCCGCGGACAGCCACCACATCGCGCAGCCGGAGCCGACGGGCCGCGGTATCGCCGCCGCCATGCGCAACCTGCTGGAGACGACGGACCTCAAGCCCGCGGAGGTCGTGCACCTGAACGCGCACGCCACCTCGACGCCCCAGGGCGACGTGGCCGAGGTCAAGGCGCTGCGCCAGGTCCTCGGCGCGGACCTCGACCATGTGGCGGTGTCCGCCACGAAGTCGATGACCGGTCACCTGCTGGGCGGCGCCGGCGGCATCGAGACCGTCGCGACGGTCCTGGCGCTGTACCACCGCACGGCCCCGCCGACGATCAACGTCGACGACCTGGACGAGGCGGTGGACGCGGACATCGTGCGCGGCGAGCCGCGTGCGCTCCCGGAGGGCACGATCGCGGCGATCAACAACTCGTTCGGCTTCGGCGGCCACAACGTGGTCCTGGCGTTCCGTACCGTCTGACCGCCCGTCACAGCCAAGAGGCCCGGCCCCCTCGGGGGCCGGGCCTCGGTCGTTCTCGTGCGCGGGCGGCTCGGGGGCGCTCCCGCGCGGACGGACGCGCGGGTCGTTCTCCCGCGCGGACGGGCGCTCTGCGGGCTCAGACCACCTGGTGCAGCCAGCGGACCGGGGCGCCCTCGCCGGCGTACCGGAACGGCTCCAGCTCGTCGTCCCACGGCTTGCCCAGCAGCTTCGCGATCTCCGCCTCCAGATCCGTCTCCCCCTGGACGGATCGCGCGAGCGCGGCCCGCAGCCGGTCCTCGGGGATCAGGATGTCGCCGTGCATCCCGGTGACGGCGTGGAAGATGCCGAGGTCGGGCGTGGCGCTGTACCGCTCGCCCTCCGCCTTCGCGCACGGCTCGGCCGTCACCTCGAAGCGCAGCAGCTGCCAGCCCCGCAGCGCGGACGCCAGCTTGGATGCGGTGCCCACCTCGCCCTGCCAGGAGAACTCGGCTCTCCAGGTGCCGGGGGATGCGGGCTGTCTGATCCAGTCGAGCTGGACCCGTACACCGAGCACACCCGCGACCGCCCATTCGACGTGCGGGCACAGTGCACGGGGGCTTGAGTGAACGTACAGAACGCCACGTGTCGTCACCGGGACCTCCAGAGTGGGACGAGGATCGCCATTCCCAGCGGCCTCAGTAAACAGCATCAGGAGTTAATCTCCACAAAAGGGACACCATGTGACGTGATGTAATTTACCGGGGCCGATGGGCACGCGGCCTCTGGTCGACGGGGAAAAGCTACCGCGCGCGGGTGGCCGAGGGGTGACGTAATGTCGGTCCTGGGGGCCGTACGCACCAAGCTTTCACCCGCGAGGACGCCATGTACGGGTGATACGGAGGGGAAAAGGGGATGCGCGAGACCGTACGAGGCCGTCGTGTGCGTACGGCGGCCGCGGCACTGACGGCCGTCGCGCTCCTGGCGACCGGCGCCCTGACGGGATGTGACTCCTCGTCGGACAACCGGGCGAACGGCTCACCCGCCAAACGGCGGCCTTCACCCACCCCTGTGTGGGACCGCAGCCCTGACTCGATCGCCGCCGTGGGTGACTCCATCACCCGGGGCTTCGACGCCTGTGTGGTGCTCTCCGACTGCCCCGAGGTGTCCTGGGCGACCGGCTCCGACGCCACGGTGAACAGCCTCGCGCTGCGGCTGATGGGCGCGCCCGCCGTCGCCGAGCGTGCCTGGAACTACGCCCGGTCCGGCGCGGAGGTCTCCGATCTGCCCGCGCAGATGACCCAGGCGGCGGCCAGGAAGCCGGAACTGGTGACGGTGATGGTCGGCGCGAACGACGCCTGCGCGGACACCACCGCGAGCATGACGCCCGTCGAGGAGTTCCGTACGTCCTTCACCGGCGCCCTGCGGGAACTGCGGCGCACCGCCCCCAAGTCCCAGGTCTACGTCTCCAGCGTGCCCGACCTGAAGCGGCTGTGGTCGACCGGGCGGGGCAATCCGCTGGGCCGGCAGATCTGGAAGCTGGGGATCTGCGCCACGATGCTGGGCGACGCCGAGGACGAGAGTGTGCGGGCGCAGCAGCGGCGGACCGAGGTGCAGGACCGCGTGAAGGCGTACAACAGCGTGCTGAGGGACGTGTGCGCCAAGGACCGGCGCTGCCGTTACGACGGCGGCGCGGTCTTCGACTACCGGTTCAGCGGCGACCAGTTGAGCCGCTGGGACTGGTTCCACCCGAGCAAGAACGGCCAGGGGCGGCTCGCCGAGATCGCGTACCGCAACATCACCGCGGTACGTCCGCCGGTCTGACCGCCGGGGGCACGACCTGTGGCTGTTGGGGTCGGTGCGGCCGGAATGAGGCGGTAGCCAGGGCAGCACTCCTGTGGTGGTATGTCCGCGACCCCCCGACGGAAGGATTGCCGTGTCCCGGATACGTGCGCGCGTGACCGTAGTTGGCGCCGCCGCCCTGACTTTCGCCCTGGCGGCTCCGCCGCTCGCCGCCGCCGAACCGGGCGCTGCCGCGCCGGTCACCGTGGAGGAGGCCCGGCTCGACCGGGCCGTGCCCCAGGAGATTCTGCGGCGCGGCGGATTCGACACGGTGGCACCGGAGTTCGCCGGGGCGCTGGGCCACGCGCGGAGCTACCGGCAGGCGGAGCGGGCCGTCGTACGGCACGCCTCCTCGCTCTGGGACCGTGCGGTCGACCGCGCTCAGGGGCGTGGGCCGGTACGCGGCGATCTGAGCCGGGACGACGACCGGCCGCTGTACTGGGCGCGGCTCGCGATGACGCGTGAACTGCGGCAGTGGGAGCCCGGGTTCGGGCTGACGACCGCGCAGCGCGACCGGCTCGTCGACCGGCTGGAGCACTCCTCGCGCGGCCAGGACTCGATGGACCTCCCGGCGGGCAAGGGCGTCAAGCGGATCGTGATGACGGGCTTCGACCCCTTCACGCTCGACCGGGACATCCGGATCAGCAACCCGTCCGGCGCGACGGCGCTCGCGCTGGACGGGACGTGGATCCGTACGGCGGACGGACCGGCCCGTATCGAGACGGCGGTCTTCCCGGTGCGCTGGCAGGACTTCGCGGACGGCACGGTCGAGCGCACCCTGCGCGAGCAGCTGCCGAAGGCGGACCTGTTCACCACGGTCAGCCAGGGGCGCGTGGGCCGTATCGACATCGAGCGGACCAACGGGGCCTGGCGGGGCGGCTTCGGCGACAACCTGAACGTCTCGCGCACCGAGACGGTGCCGGTGAGCGATCCGGCGACGCAGCCGCAGTGGACGACGACGACCCTGCCGTACGCGGCGATCGTGGCCGCGAAGACCGGGCCCTTCCCGGTCTTCGACAACACGGCGGTCACCGAGATCCCGGCTGGCTCCACGACACCCGTGGCCCGCCCGGACGGCCCGACGCCGGGCTCGACCGCACGGGCGGGCGGCGGCGGCGACTACCTCTCGAACGAGATCGCCTACCGCGCGACGCTGCTGCGGGACAGGCTGGGGCTGAAGATCCCCGGCGGGCATGTGCACACCCCGGTCCTCCAGTTCGACGCGGCCAACACGACGGAGATCACGGACCCGGTGTTCGTGAAGAACCGGCTGGAGATCATCGCGCAGGTGCGGGAGATCATCCGGGTCGCGGCCGACGCCTCCTGAGGTACGGCTCCTCCCCCGCTCCGGCTGCCGGGGCGGGGGGGGAGGCGCGGGGGCCGCGGGTGCGGGAAAGGCGTGGTGCCGGCTGCTGCCGGGCGGTGATGATGGCCGTATGAGGATTGCCGCCGCACAGTTCCGCTCCGCCCCCGGTGACATCGACGCGAATGTGCGCGCCGTGCGTGACCTCGTCGACGCCGCGTCGGCGCAGGGCGCACGCCTGGTCGTCTTCGCCGAGCTGGCGGTGACGGGGTACGAGCCGGATCTCATCGCCGCCGACCCCGCGCTGGTGCTCACGGAGGACGACGCGCGGCTCGACCCCGTGCGGGAGGCGTGCCGGACGGGCGGCACGGCCGCCGTGCTCAACGCCGCGATCCGTACGCCCGGTGGCAGGCCCGCCATCACCTCGCTGGTCATCGGGCCGGACGGCGAGTTGCTCGCCCGCTACGACAAGCAGCATGTGCACGGCACGGAGAACGACGTCTTCGACGCGGGCTCCGAGGACGGCCGGTTCACCCTGGACGGCATCGGCTTCGCGACGGCGGTCTGCTACGACAACCGCTTCCCTGAGCTCGCCGAGCGGGCGCGGGCGGACGGCTGCCGGGTGTACGTGGCGAGTTCGGCGCTGGAGATCGGCAACGACTCGTTCGCGACGGTCTACCCCGTCCGCGCGCGGGACAACGGTCTGTATGTGGTGCTCGCCAACGCGGTGGGTCGCTGCGGTGTCGGGGAGTGCCCGGGCGACAGTGCGGTGTGGGGCCCGGACGGCGCACTGCTGGCCACGGCGGCGTCGAGCGCACCCGGGCTCGCGCTCGCCGAGCTGTCACCGGCGACGGTGGCGCTGTGAGCGCCGTACCGGTCCCGCCCGGCCCCTGTGCCCTGTCGTGGACCACGGTGGACCGGGTGAGGATGCGGTGAGCCGCGCCGCGGAGGAGACCAACCGCCGCATGCTGCGGGCCCGGGACGCGATGGACCGCGCCTACGCACAGCCGCTGGACGTGCCGGCCCTGGCCAGGATCGCCCATGTGTCCCCGGCGCACTTCGCTCGCACCTTCCGGGCCACGTTCGGCGAGACGCCGCACCGCTACCTCCAGCGCCGCCGTGTGGAGCGGGCGATGTATCTGCTGCGGGAGACCGACCGCAGCGTGACGGACATCTGCTTCGAGGTCGGCTTCGGCAGTCCGGGGACCTTCAGCCGTACGTTCCGTGACATCGTCGGCCGGCCGCCGAGGGCGTACCGCAAGGAGGCCGCGGCGGCGGACGTGCCGACGTGCTTCACGAAGGCGTGGACGCGGCCGGTCCCGTGAGCGGCGGCCCGCCCGGCGGTCCTGCGCGGACATCCCCGGACCGAGCAGTTCTGGATAAGTTTTCGTCCGCCGCGGCCCGTAGCGTGAGGGACATGTTCAACGCCATCACGCACTCACAGATCTACGTCCTCGACCAGGACGAGGCCCTCGACTTCTACGTCGGCACGCTCGGGCTGGAGGTCGGCGCCGATGTCGACCTCGGCTTCATGCGCTGGCTGACCGTCAGCGTCCCCGGCCACCCGGAGCGGCAGATCCTGCTGGAGCGGCCCGGTCCTCCGGCGATGTCGGAGGAGACGGCCCAGCAGGTCCGCGAGCTGGTGACCAAGGGCGCCATGGGCGGCTCCCTCATCTTCAGCACGGACGACTGCCACGGGACGTACAAGACGCTGCGGGACAGGGGCGTCGAGTTCACCGAGGAGCCCACCGAGCGCCCGTACGGCATCGACTGCGGCCTACGCGACCCGTTCGGCAACAGCATCCGCTTCACCCAGCCGAAGACCTGAGGGCCGGAAGGAGTCGGGCGCGGAACCCGGAGGGGCCGCGGTGATCAGGCGCGGAACCCGAGGCTCGCCGCCGTCAGGATCGGTACCCGCCCCGTCCGGCGTCGTTGAGGCCCCGGTCCTTGTCGAGGCTGTACGGGGCCGGGGCGTGCGGTGACGGCTCGTCGGACTCCGTGCCCGCCAGGTCGCGCACCATCAGCGTCGCGCCCGCCACCGCGCCCGGCATCAGGAACACCGCGACGAGCGGCACGATGAACGCCAGCGTGAGCGGCACACCGAAGCCGAGGACCATCATCCGGCGGCCCCGCAGCAGGACGAGCCGCTCCTTCAGTTCGACGCCCCGGCGCTGGAGGGCCACGGCGGTGAGCTCCTCGGCGAGGAAGAACCCGGAGACCGCGAAGCCGAGCGCGGGGACCACGGTCTGGCCGACGACGGGCAGGAAGCCGGCCGCGAACAGCAGAATCCCGTAGAACACCACACGCGCCACGACCCGCAGCGAATCGCGCGCGGAGATCCACAGCTCGCGCCAGAGAGGCAGCCCCGACCGGGGAACCCGGCCGCCCTCGCTGCGGTCGACCTGTTCGGAGAGCGACTCGTAGAAGGGCTGACCGATCAGCAGGGTGACGGCCGTGAAGGTGATCACCGCGACGAACAGGCCGAAGGTGAAGACGAGGGCGGTCAGAAAGCCGCGCAGCAGCCCGAGCCACGGCGAGGACCAGCCGTCGGCGAACGGTGTCGCCCAGCCCACCAGATTGTCGGCGCCGTAGCCGAGGCCGACGAGCGCGCCCGCGTACAGCACGAGGGTCACCAGGCCGGGCAGCAGCCCGAAGCCGAGCCAGCGGCCGTGTCCGGCGACCCAGCGCTGGCCCTTCATCAAATAGCCGAAGCCGACCACCAGATCACGCATACGCCCAGCCTAACGGGCCGCCGGGAGGGACAGGCCGGCCGGTCGGGGCGCGGCGAAGAGGGCGAACGGCCGATCTTCTTCCGGACATCTGTTGCCCCCGGCACGGCGACACGGTAGACCCTCCGTTCATGGCACTCCTCAGACCAGTCCTGTTCACCACCAGTACCGCCGTCCTCGGAGCCTTACTTCTCAGCCCGCTGTCCGCGTCCGCGGCACCGGGGCGCGACGAACCGCGGCCGCACCCCGTACGCGAAGGGGCCGGGCGGGACACCGCGCGGGACTCCACGCCCGTGGGAGCCGGTGCGCTGCGAGCGCTGGAGCGCGCGACGCCGGGGCTGCGGAAGGACGCCGGCTACCCGCGGCGCACCGTCCTCGACGCGCCGCCCGTCAACCCTGCCGACAAGTCGATCAAGCTGGGACTCGCCCCGTACCACTCGCTCGCACCGCGGCTCAACGCCCTCCAGAAGCTGGGCAACCGGGTGAGCGTGGAGGTCGCCGGGCACTCCGCCGGCGGGCACGAGCTCTACCTGGTGACCGTCACCGCGCCGGAGAGCGC
Source organism: Streptomyces sp. AM8-1-1 (assembly GCF_032229325.1). Classification (NCBI taxonomy): domain Bacteria; kingdom Bacillati; phylum Actinomycetota; class Actinomycetes; order Kitasatosporales; family Streptomycetaceae; genus Streptomyces; species Streptomyces sp. AM8-1-1. The sequence goes on along the minus strand of NZ_CP135086.1, from coordinate 5,665,094 downwards.
CGGCCAGGCCCGCGACCAGGAACGCATGCGGGAACGGATCGAGAACAGCCCGGCCGCGGCCGCCCGCGACAAACACATCAAGGCCTCGTACAAGACGCCCCTGTTCATCAACAACAACATCCACGGCAATGAGTGGGAGGGCACGGACGCGGCCCTGAAGCTCATCGAGGAGCTGGCGAAGGCCAAGGACGCGAAGACCGCCGGGCTGCTCGCGAAGAACCGTGTCTACCTGAACGTGACCGCCAACCCGGACGGCCGGATCGCGGGAACCCGCGCCAACGCCAACGGCTTCGACCTGAACCGCGACTTCATCACCGCGACCCAGCCCGAGGCACGGGCGATCCGGCGGATCGCGATCGACAAGCAGCCCGCCGTGATGCTCGACCTGCACGGCTATGTCAACGGCACGCTGATCGAGCCGACGACACCGCCGCACGGCGAGAACTACGAGTACGACCTGTTCCTGAAGAACGCGTACGCCAACGCGCTCGGTATGGAGAAGGCCGTCAACGGCCTCGGCTACACCCCCGCCGCCGACGGCGTGCAGCCCGCCGTCATCCCCTTCCGGGACGAGAAGGAGGGCTGGGACGACTGGCCGCCCATCTTCACCCCGCAGTACATGCCCTTCCAGGGCGCGGTCGCCTCGCACACCATCGAGTTCCCGATGACCGTCAACAACGCCCAGTACGACAGCCTGCCGGTCGCCGAGCTGCGCCGGCGCGCGGTGATCAACACGGCGATCGCGGGTGCGGCGATGCGCGCCACGCTGGAGTACACGAACAGCCACCGCGCCTCGGTGATCGCCGACCAGATCGAGACGTTCCGGCGGGGCGCGGCCGGTGAGGCCCAGCGTCCGGTCTCGCCCGAGACGGTGCCCGGGGTGCCCGGTATCGGGCCGGAGGACGTCTACACGACGACGTTCCCGCGGGCGTATGTGATCCCGGCGGGCCGCGGACAGCGCTCGGCGGTCGCCGCGGGCCGTCTGGTGGACCACCTGGTCGCCAACGACGTCCGGGTGGAGCGGGCCGTCCGCCCGTTCCGGCTGGCCGGCCGTAGCTACCCGGCGGGGTCGTACGTCGTCGATCTGCGGCAGCCCAAGCGCGGGATCGCCAATGTGATCCTGGCCGAGGGCAGGGACATCAGCGCCGACGTCTCCACCATGTACGACATCTCGGGCTGGAGCCTCGGGCTGCTGTGGGGCGCGACGGTCGACAAGGCCGCCCGGGGCGATCTGCACGTGGTCTCGCGGCCGGTCACCGCCGCCGCGCCCACGGGGTACGTCGCGCCGCGCGGTGATCTGAAGCTGCGGCTGGACGACCCGAAGGAGCTCGCGGCCGTCAACACCCTGCTGGCCCAGGGGGTCGCGGTGCGCCGGACGTCCGACGGCGCGGCGATCGTGCCGGGCTCTGCGCGCAGGGCGGCCGCCGTGCTCGCCGACCGGTTCGGTGTCGTCTTCTCGGCGACGAAGGAGCGCGGGACCGCGCCCCTCGCGCGCACCCGGGTCGCGGCCGCCGTGACGGCGGGCGAGCAGTTCGCGCTGCGCGAGATGGGCTTCGACGTGGTGCCGGTGTCGACCGCGATCCTGAACGCGGGCTTCGACTGGTCGCGTGCCGACGTCCTGTACGTGTCGACGGGCCTCGACCACGGCCGGCTGACGCCGGCCGCGCGGGAGGCGTTCGCCGGGAGCGGTGTCGGCGTGGTCGGCCTCGGGTCGGCCGGTGCGGCCTTCAACGCGGCCGCCGGACTGATCCCGGCGACGGCGGCCGCGGGCAACGGCGACGCCAACGGCGTGGTGCGGGTGACCAACAGGGGCGGCGCGATCACCGGCGGCGCCCCGGCCCACACCTTCGTCTACTCCCCGCTCTGGTTCACCGGTCTCGGCGCCGGCGTCCGGGCGGAGCAGTCGTACGGCACCGGCAATCCGCTGGTGGCCGGCCACTGGCGGGCGGCGGAGGACGGCAGCGGCGGCCCGCAGGCGGCCGCGGGCCGGGCGTCGGTCGTCAGCGGTACGACGGCGAAGGGCGCGCCCGTCGTGCTGTTCGGCACGGAGCCGCTGTTCCGTGACCACCCGAAGGGTGTGTTCGCGCAGGTCGGCCGGGCACTGCTGACGCGCTGACCATGCGCCGAGGGCCGCACCCCGGAAACGGGGTGCGGCCCTCAGTCGTGCCTACTGCTGGTGCCTCGGCCGTGCGTGCGGCCCGACGTGCCCGAGGTGGGACTCAGACCGCGAGGTCGACCGTGATGTTGCCGCGGGTCGCCTTGGAGTACGGGCAGACCTGGTGGGCCTTCTCGATCAGGGCCTTGGCCGTGGCGGCGTCGACGTTCGGGATGGACGCCGTGATCTTGACGATGATCCCGAAGCCCTCGTCGTTCTTGCCGATGCCGACCTCGGCGGTGACCGTCGAGCCCGTGATGTCGGCGTTCTCCTGGCGGGCGACGACACCCAGCGCACCCTGGAAGCAGGCGCTGTAACCGGCGGCGAAGAGCTGCTCCGGGTTGGTGCCCGCCCCGGAACCGCCCATCTCCTTCGGCGGGTTGACGACCACGTCGAGCTTGCCGTCATCGGTGGAGACGCGGCCGTCACGGCCGTTCTCCGCGGTGGCGACAGCGGTGTACAGGACGTCGGACTGCTGAATGGACATGAAGAGGTTTCCTCCTGTGGTTCGCCGCGACTCGCGCCCACGACCGCGACGGCTCGGCACGAGCCTAGCGTCTCCGCCGGACCGGCAGACATGGCCGGTCACGGCACTAGCGGGTGAGGGAAACGATCATCTTTCCGGTGTTCTCACCGCGGAGCAGGCCGACGAAGGCGTCGTAGCCGTTCTCGATGCCCTCGACGACGGTCTCGTTGTACTTGAGCTCACCGGAGGCGATCCAGCCGGCGACGTCCTTCACGAACTGCGGCGCGAGGTCGTTGTGGTCGTTGACGAGCATGCCCTGGAGGCGCAGGCGCTTGCCGATGACCAGGGCGAGGTTGCGCGGGCCGGGGGCCGCCTCGGTGTTGTTGTACTGGGCGATCATGCCGCAGATGGTGGCGCGGCCGTGCACGTTGAACGAGGAGAGCGCGGCTTCGAGGTGCTCGCCGCCGACGTTGTCGAAGTAGACGTCGATGCCGTCGGGGGCGGCTTCCTTCAGCTGCTGGGCGACGGGGCCGTTCTTGTAGTTGAACGCGGCGTCGAAGCCGTACTCCTCGACGAGGAGCTTGACCTTCTCGTCGGAGCCTGCCGAGCCGATGACGCGGGAGGCGCCCTTGATCCGGGCCAGCTGGCCGACCTGGCTCCCCACCGCTCCGGCCGCGCCGGAGACGAAGACGGCGTCGCCCTCCTTGAAGGAGGCCACCTCGAAGAGACCGGCGTAGGCGGTGAGGCCGGGCATGCCGAGGACGCCGAGGTAGGCCGAGAGCGGGGCGACGGAGCCGTCGACCTTGGTGGCGTGCTTCGCGGGGACATCCGCGTACTCGCGCCAGCCGAGGCCGTGCAGGACGTGGTCGCCGACGGCGAAGCCCTCGGCGTTGGAGGCGATGACCTCGCCGACCGCGCCGCCCTCCATGGGACGGTCGAGCTGGAAGGGCGGGGTGTACGACTTCACGTCGTTCATCCGGCCGCGCATGTACGGGTCGACCGAGAAGTACAGGTTGCGGACGAGGACGCGGCCCTCGGCCGGCTCCGACACCGGCACCTCACGCAGGGCGAAGTCCTCCGCCTTGGGCCAGCCGTGCGGGCGGGCGACGAGGTGCCATTCACGGCTGGTCTCCGGAAGTGCGGACATGCTGCGTTCCTCCTAGAAAAGCTTCACTACCTGAAACAACCATGCGCAGCGATATTTCATGTTGTCAAGTAACCGGGTACCCTGGCGTCCATGGCCACCCCACGTACCGATCCCCTGACCGTCGAGGTCGTCGACCTCATCGGCTCCGTCGTGGCCCGGTACTACACGGAGTACGAGCAGGTCGCGGCCCAGCACTCGCTGACCGGCGCGCAGGCGCGCGTCCTCGGGCTGCTCACGCTGGAGCCCATGCCGATGCGGCGTATCGCCGTGAAGCTGAAGTGCGAGCCGTCGAACATCACCGGCATCGTGGACCGGCTGGAGAGCCGCGGGCTGGTGGAGCGCCGGCCGGACGCGAACGACCGCCGGGTCAAGCTCGCCGCCCCCACCGACGACGGTCTGGAGACGGCGCGGCGGCTGCGGGAGTCACTGGACTTCGCCCGTGAGCCTCTGGCGCAGCTGACGGACGAGGAGCGGACCGTTCTGCGGGACCTGCTCAGGCGGATGCTCGGCGAGGACGCCGCGGCGACGGGCTGAGCGCGGACCGGGGCGCGGGTCCCCGGTGTGCGGAGCCGCGGGTCATGGAGACCCGGGACACGGAACCGACGGAACGGAAGCCCGGGGCGCGGGATCGCGGTGCCCGGCCCCCTGGCGCGCGGACGGCGCACGGGTCACGGCCGACGGAACCCAGCCCACCGGAACCGGAACACGGCTCACAGGCACCAGAAGAGGAACCGATTGCAGGTCGGCGTCGGGGTCGGCGACGGCGTGGGGGTGCCGGGCGCGGGGTTCGTGGGCGCCCCGCCGCCGGGGCCCGACGACTCGCTCGGCTGCGCGGAGGACGACGGCGACTGATCGGGATCGGACGGCTCGTCGGCCCGCGACGAAGGCGGCGGGCCGTTCCCCTCGCCCGGATCCTCCCCGGCAGGACTGCCCGTGCCGGCGGTCCCCGCGACAGTGACGGTGGAGGTGGGCCGTGCGGATGTGGCCGAGGTCTCGACCGGCTGCTCGGTGACGCCGTCGGGACCCTCCGGGCTCTCGTTCGCCTCCGGAGGCAGCGGAGCGAACTCCGTCTCCTCGCTGTCCGCTTCCTTCACGGCCGTCGCCGCTCCGTCGTCGCCCGGGTTCTCCAGGGCCAGTTCGGCGAGGCTCAGCGCACCGGCCGCGAGCACCAGACCGACGACGCCGATGAGCACCTTGCGGCCACGCCGCTTGCGCCCCCGTCGGCCCGAGGACTTCGGACGCGCAGGGGCCTGGCGGCGCGAACGCCGATGACCCGCCGGCGCGGACACCTCGTCCAACTCGAGGACGTGCTCCGCCGCGGGGGCGCTGGGGCTTCGATGCCTGAGCTCCTCGACGGGCGTGCCGCAGCCTGCACAGGCCAGGGCGCCGTTGAGGTGCCGTCGACACTGGTAGCAGTAATCCATGGCGCCCGCAGATTATGCGGCGAGGGTGGGCCAGAGGTGAATGAGACTGTGAGGATCTTGTGTGGAATCTTCACTTCCGCGGCGCGTCCGGTCGCCCGGTTGACGACGCGTCGCGTCCGGTCCGCGGGGCAGGATGTCGGACATGACCGCAGCCGCACCCTTCGGGCCTCACGACTTCCAACTGGTCCTCCTGCGCCGGATGGCCGACCACCAGCCGGAGTTGGTGGAGGCGGCGCGCCGGGAACTGGGCGCGTCGATCGCCGACATGCGCGAGGCGAACCGCCGCTGGCAGGCGATGGTGCGCTCACCGCGCGGACGGGGTGCCCTCTCCCGCTACCGCTCGGTGCTCGGACCTGCCGAGCGCACCGAACGCCGCCGGATCGGCGACCTGGAGTGCGACGCCCACCAGTGGCGCGTACCGCTCTGGCCGGACCTGCGCTTCGAGGTGATGGCCGCGGACGGCGGAGCGGTGTGGAACGAGTGGCTGGTCCGTGCCCCCGGCACCCCGGGCCCCGAGCTGCGGACCCGGGAGGACCTCACCGCCTGGTCGTGCACGGTGGACGAGGCGGCCCGCGCTTTCCCCCCGGCCCGCCCCATGGAGGGATCGGCCCCGACCCGCTGGCAGCTGCGGCTGACGCTTCCTGACGGACAGCCATGTGTGGCGGAGTTCTGCTGGGGGCTGCTTCAGCGGTTGCTCTAGCGACGACCACCGCGCGCCGGCCCGCCCCGACGATCGGCGTACCCTCCCGGCCGCGGGACGACGTGTGCGCGCGGATGCCGCCCGGCGAGGACCTCACCGCCTGGTCGTGCACGGTGGACGAGGCGGCCCGCGCTTTCCCCCCGGCCCGCCCGATGGAGGGATCGGCCCCGCCCCGCCGGCAGCTGCGGCTGACGCTTCCTGACGGACAGACATGTGTGGCGGAGTTCTGCTGGGGGCTGCTTCAGCGGTTGCTCCAGCGACGACCACCGCGCGCCGGCCCGCCCCGACGATCGGCGTACCGCCCCGGCCGCGCGACGACGTGTGCGCGCGGATGCCGCCCGGCCCGGCAACGCCCACCCCCCGAATGGGCGCACAGATCTGGCGGATCGTCAGCTTCGTACCCCCGACCGGCTCACCCAGCGCGCGCACTGCTCCCGGCGACCGCACGATGCCATCACGAACCGCACTCGGGAGGATCTGCCGTGACCGTCAGTCTTGAGCAGTTGCGCCGTTGCCATGTCGCCGTCGACCTGGGAGCCGCACGGACCAGGGTCTTCGTGAAGGGCGCCGGACTCGTCGTCGACGAGCCGAGCGTCGCCGCCGTGAACACCCGTACAGGCGCGCTGATCGCGGTCGGCGCGCTCGCCGAGAAGATGACGGGCCGTACGCCCGACTACATCCGCGTCGTCCGGCCCGTCTCCGGCGGCACGGTCGTCGACATCGAGATGGCCCAGCGGATGCTCCGTCACCTTCTGGGCGAGAAGCTGCGCCGGCAACTGCGCCGCAAGCCGCGGCTGCGCGCCGCCGCCTGCACACCGCACGACAGCGACCCGCTGGCGCAGCGCGCCGCGGTCGAGACCCTGGTCGGCCTCGGTGCCCGCCGGGTGGAGCTCGTCGACACCCTGATCGCGGCGGCCGTCGGCTGCGGGCTGCCCGTGGAGCAGCCGACCGCGAGCATGATCATCGTGTGCGGTGCGGCGACCACCCAGATCGCCGTGCTCTCGCTCGGCGCGATCGTCACCGCCGAGCGGATCCCCGTGGGCGGCAACGCCATCGACTACGCGGTCATCCAGCACCTGCGCCACCAGCACGAGCTGATGCTGCCGAGCCAGTCGGTACGCCCCCTGCAACTCGCCCTGCGCGGCAACGGACTGACCCCTCAGGGGCCGGCTTCGACCGAGATCCACGGGCGGGACGTGGCCACCGGCCTCGCGCGTTCCGTGCGGGTCGACACCGCCGCCGTGCGGGACGCCATCCACACCCCGCTGACCTCCGTGCTCGACGGGATCGGCAAGGTCCTGCGGGACTGCCCGCCCGACCTGGTCGCCGACCTCGCGGAGCGGGGCATCATGATGGTCGGCGGTTCGGCGCTGCTGCCGGGCCTCGACGAGATGCTGCACGAGGCCACCGGTATGCCGGTCCAGATCGCCGAACGCCCCGACATCTGTGCCGTACTGGGCCTCGGCGCGATGCTGGAGGGCAAGGTCCAGCCGCTGCTCCTCAACCCGCTGGCCGAGGCCGAGGCCGGCTGAGGCAGGGAGCGGGACGAGGGCGGCCCGCGGTGGGCGAGGCGGGGCCGGCACGACGTCTCACGATGCTGCTGGAGGCCGTGCTCAGTGTCGGTACCGACCTCGAACTGCACACGACCCTCCAGCACATCGTCGACTCCGCGGCCGGTCTCACCCGGGCGGGCCACGGCGCTCTCGGGGTCCTCGACCCCGAGAGCGGGACGATCACCGAGCTCTACACCGCCGGCGCGGCCGCCCGGACGGAGGACGACGAGGGCTGCCTCTCGTCCGGCGGCGGCCCGGCCGCCCCCCTGCCGGCCGGGGACGACGACGGCCTCATCAGCGCCTTCATGCGGGATCCGCTGCTGCCGAGCCCCGACGACCCCGCCCAGGCGCCCTCGCCCGGCGCTCCCGGCGGCCGTCCCGGGACGTACCTGTACCTCAGGGTTCCGATCCGGGTGCGCACCCAGGACTTCGGGCTCCTCTGCCTGACCGACCGGCGTGACGGCTCGTTCACCGAGGACGACGTCGCTCTGCTGCGGATGCTCGCCGCACAGGCGGGTATCGCGATCGGCAACGCCCGGCTGTACGAGAGCGCACGGCAGCGGGAGCGCTGGATCGAGGGCGCGGCCGCCGTCACGACCGCGCTGCTCACCGGCGAGAGCGCCCAGGACGCCCTGGGGACGGTCGCCGAACAGGCCCGCGTCCTCGCCGACGCCTCGGCGGGTGTCGTGCTCCAGCCCACCGAGGACGGTGGAATGGAGATCGTCGCCGCGTCCACGGCCGACGACCCCGGTGACATCGTCGGCACCACCATCGCGCCCGGGTCGCCGGTGCTCGTCCAACTCCTCGGCGGTGAACCGGTGTTCATCGACGACTCGGCGACCGATCCACGGATGACCACCCATGTGCGCAGCCGGTTCGGACCGTCGATGATGCTGCCGCTGCAGAGCGGCGGTCGGCTGATCGGCACCCTCGCACTGCCGCGCCGGCGGCACGGCCCTCCCTACACGGCGGCCGAACGGCTGCTGGCGACCCGGTTCGCCTCGCACGCCGCGCTGGCGCTGGTCCTGGCGGACGCGCAGCACAACCGCAAGCGGCTCGCGGTCTACGAGGACCGTGACCGTATCGCCCGGGACCTGCACGATCTCGTCGTCCAACGGCTGTTCGCCACCGAGATGATGCTGGAGTCGACGCGGCGGCGCGCACCGGACGACGAGAGCGACGAGCTGCTCGGCCGGGCCGTGGACGAGCTGGACTCCACGATCCAGGAGGTACGGACGGCGATCTTCGCGCTCCAGCAGCCGCCCGCCGACGCTCCGGCCGGCTTCCGCGACCGGGTACTGCGGGAGACCGCGGGGGCGGCCGCGCTGCTCGGCTTCCAGCCGTCCGTGCGGTTCCGGGGCGCGGTCGACGCCCTCGTACGGGAGCCGGCGGACCAGCAGCTGCTGGCCGCGCTGCGCGGTGCGCTGGCCGCGGCGTACCGGCGGCGGGACGTCTCCGCGATCGACGTGGAGGTGGACGCGACCGTGCCGCTGCCGGACGGACGGCCCGGGGTGCGGCTGGTGGTCACGGACGACGGGCGCCCCGGTGAGGGGGCCGGCAGGGAAGGGGACGGGGACGGCGGGCACGGTACGACGGTCACCTGGCAGGCGCCCCGGTAGGGACCCCGCGGGAGTCCGCGGCACCCGCGTCGGGGCGGCCGCCCGTACCCGGTCAGGGGTGCCGTCCCACCGCCCGTGCCGTGATCCGGCGGGGGACAATGGTGTGTGCGAGGACCGGCTTGTGTGCGGTCGCGTGCGCCGGACATCAGGACGGCACGCGGCCCAGCGCGGCACAGACACGCTGCATCAGACGGAGGACGACGAGTGACTGACCTCTTCCCGGCGCTGACCGCCGGCTCGGACCGGCCCGCCCTGCGCTTCGGCGAACGCGGTCTGACCTACGGGGAACTCGCCGGCGCTGCGGGCTCGCTCGCCGTACGGATCGGCGGAGCGTCCCGGATCGCACTGTGGGCGACGCCGACGCTGGAGACGGCGGTGGGAGTGGTGGCCGCACTGCTGGCCGGCGTGCCCGTCGTGCCGCTGAACCCGAGGACGGGAGAGCGCGAGCTGGCGCACATCCTCGCGGACAGCGAACCGGCGGCCGTCCTGGCCGCCGCGGGAGAGCAACTGCCGGACGGGCTGGACCGGTTGCAGCGCATCGACGTCCCGGTGACGGGGGACGCGGGACCGCCGCCCGCGGTGCCGTCCCCGGCCGACCCGGCCCTGATCGTCTACACCTCGGGGACCACCGGCGCGCCGAAGGGCGCCGTGCTCCCGCGCCGGGCGATCGCGGCGAGCCTGGACGCCCTGGAGGACGCCTGGGAGTGGACGGACGCCGATGTGCTGGTGCACGGGCTGCCGCTGTTCCATGTGCACGGACTGATCCTCGGCATCCTCGGCCCGCTGCGCCGGGGCGGACAGGTGCGGCACCTCGGCCGGTTCTCGTTGGAGGGCGTCATCCGTGAGCTGACGGACGGCGGCACGATGCTGTTCGGGGTGCCGACGATGTACCACCGACTGGCCGAATCACTCGACGACGACCGGGAGTTGACGAAGGCGCTCGCGGGCGCGCGGCTGCTGGTGTCCGGCTCGGCGGCGCTGCCCGTGCACGACCAGACACGCATCCGTACGGCGACGGGCCGCCCGGTGATCGAGCGGTACGGCATGACCGAGACCCTGATGAACACGAGCGTCCGGGTCGACGGCGAACCGCGGCCGGGTTCCGTCGGGGTGCCGCTGCGGGGCGTGGAACTGCGGCTCGTCGAGGAGGACGGCACGCCGGTCACGGCGTACGACGGTGCGGCCATCGGCGAGATCCAGGTCCGCGGGGAGAACCTGTTCACGGAGTATCTGAACCGGCCGGACGCCACCGCGGCGGCCTTCGACGGCGACTGGTTCCGCACCGGGGACATGGCGGTGCGCGACCCGGACGGGTATGTGCGGATCGTCGGCCGCAAGGCCACGGACCTGATCAAGAGCGGCGGTTACAAGATCGGCGCCGGCGAGATCGAGAACGCGCTGCTGGAGCACCCGGGCGTGCGGGAAGCCGCCGTCACCGGAGAGGCCGACGCCGATCTGGGCGAGCGGGTGGTGGCCTGGATCGTTCCGGTGGACGGCCAGTCGCCGCCGACCGAGGCCGAGTTGGCGGATCATGTGGCGGCCCAGCTCGCTCCGCACAAGAGGCCCCGGACGGTGCGCTTCCTCGACGCGCTGCCGCGCAACGACATGGGCAAGATCATGAAGCGGGCGCTGCATGGCTGACCGGCTGAGCGCATCCGCGGCGATCGCGCTGATCTGCGACGACTTCACCGAGACGGCGCCGGTCGAACGGCAGGGCGCGCTCGACGAGCAGCAGGCACCGGACGGTCCGATCGGCTGGGAGGGGTACGGCGACCAGCGCGCGGCGGCGGCCCGGCGCACGGGGTCCTCCGAGTCCGTGGTGTGGGGCGAGGCGACGGTGGGCGGCCGTGCGTGTGTGGTGATCTCCTTCGAATTCGGCTTCCTCGGCGGCTCGTTGAGCAGCCGGGCCGGCGACCGGCTGGAGGCGGCGTACGACAGGGCCCGCGAGCTCGGCCGGCCGCTGGTGTCGCTGATCGCGACGGGCGGCAGCCGCATGCAGGAGGGCATGATCGCGCTGACCCAGCTCCAGCGGGTGGCGGCCGCGTCGGTGCGGCTGCGCGCCGCGGGAGTGGCGCAGATCGCGGTCCTGCGCGACCCGACGACGGGTGGCGGCTGGGCGACGCTGGGCGCGGGAGCGGATGTGATCCTGGCTCTCCCGTCGGCCCAGGTCGGCTTCGCGGGCTCCCGTGTGCGGCCCCCGGACGCGGACCCGTCGGCGTACACGGCGGAGGCACAGCTGGCCGCGGGCCAGATCGACGAGATCGTGGCGCCGGAGGACCTGCGGGAGGCGGTGTCGTTCTGGGCGGCGGCGTCCGGGGGTGCGGGCCGGGCCCGCTTCGAGACGGACGAGGACCGTGCGCCCCTGGACGCGGCCGGTCGGGGCCGCTCGGACACGGTGGAACCTGTCGGCGGTGGCGCGGAGACGGGCGCGGCCCCGTCCGGCTCCGTGCCTCCCCCCTTCGCGCTCGGCGCGCCGCCCCTCCCCCGCACCGGATGGGACGCCGTCACCCAGGCCCGCACACCGGGGCGGCCCCACGCACGGGCCTATCTCGACGCGTACTTCGGCCGGCGCAGGCCCCTCAGCGGCGACCGGTGCGGCGGGGTGGACGCCGGGATGCTCTGCGGGGTCGGGATGCACGACGGGCGGGCCGTCGCCTTCGTCGCGCAGGGCGGCACCGCCACCCTTCCGGCCGGCTACCGCACCGCCGCACGCGTCGTGCGCATGGCCGGCCGGCTCGGGCTCCCCGTGCTCACCCTCATCGACACACCCGGCGCCGCCAACGACGCCGCGGCCGAGCGCTCCGGCGCGGGCGCCGCCATCGCCGACCTGTTCGCCGCGATCGCCGGCGCCCGGTCGCCGGTCACCAGCCTCCTCATCGGTGAAGGCGGTTCGGGCGGCGCCCTCGCGCTGGCCGCGCCCGGCAACACCTGGGCCACACCCGACAGTTACTTCTCCGTCATAGCACCCGAGCTCGCCGCCGCGATCCTCAAGCGTCCGCCGGAGCAGGTGCCCGGGACCGCCGACCAGTTGCGGCTGCGCCCGCAGGATCTGGTCGAACTCGGCGTCGTCCGCGGGATCGTCGCCCCGCGGGAGTGAAAGCCCGGCCCGCAGCCGGGGTCCGCCCCTACGGCTGAGGGTCCCGTGCGTCGTACCGGGCGAAGCCGCGCCAGCGCAGTGCCAGCAGCGAGACCGCCAGCACACAGGCGATCCCGCCGCCGGTCACCGTCACGGAAGGCGAGGTGAGATCCGCGGCGCTGCCCGCGAGGAAGTCGCCGAGCCGCGGCCCGCCCACGACCACCACGAGGAACACACCCTGGAGCCGGCCGCGCAACTCGTCGGGCACGGCCGCCTGGAGCATGGTGCTGCGGAACGCCATCGAGATGGCGTCCGCGAAACCGGCGAAGCCGAGAAAGAGCAGCCCGAGCCACAGATTGCGGGTGAGCCCGAAGACCGCGATGGCCGCGCCCCAGGCCCCGACGGCCAGCAGGATCGCGAGCCCCTGCCGCCTGATCCGCCCCTGCCATCCGGAGAACACCCCGCCGAGCACCGCGCCGAGGGCCGGGGCCGCGACCAGCAAGCCGGCGGTGCGGGCGTCGCCGTCGTACCAGACGACGGCGACGGCGGGGAACAGCGCGCGCGGATGAGCGAGGATCATGGCGCAGAAGTCGGAGAAGAACGTCATCCGCAGATTCGGCCGGGTCGCCAGGAACCGCAGCCCCTCCAGGACGGAGGCCTTCTTCGCACCCTCGGCACGGTCCGGCAGCATCGACGGCAGCCGCCACATCGCGTACAGGGACGCGGAGAAGGCGACGGCGTCGATGGCGTACGCGGTCTGGTAACCGGCGAACCCGACGACGAGCCCGCCGAGCATCGGACCGACGAGAGTCCCGGACGTCATGGTCATCGAGGTGAGGGCGTTGGCCGCGGGCAGCTGCTCGACCGGCAGCAGCCGGGGGATCATCGCGCTGCGCGCCGGGGAGTTGACGGCGGCGCACACGGACTGGAACGCGACCACGCCGTACAGGAACCACACATGGTGGAAGTCCGCGAAGGCCGCGGCGGCCAGCGCCGCCGACAGCACCGCGGAACCGCTCGCGCTGATGAGCCCGAGCCGGCGCCGGTCCACGGTGTCGGCGATCGCGCCGCCGTACAGCCCGAAGGCCAGCAGCGGCACGAGCGAGCACAGTCCGACCAGCCCCACCGCGAACGTGGAGTGGGTGATGTCGTACACCTGGAGCGAGATCGCGAGGGTGGTCATCCCCTGTCCGATCCAGGAGATCGTGTTGCCGAACCAGAGCCGCCGGTAGTGGACGGAGGTGCGCAGCGGGGTGAGGTCGGCGAGTATTCGCGGGCGCACGGAGGGGGCGGGGCTGGTCTGCGGCATGGCGGGAAGTCTATGACCGCGGCCCGTCGGGCCCCTTACATTTTTTGGTGAGGCGTCCCGTGCACGGTTCGGCGCGCGGGGGCCCGCGGAGACCCATAGCGTGTGGGCAAGCACGCCCTTCGACCGGGAGGCTGGGACCCCATGGCCGTACGACCGGAAGGCACGCCCTGCTGGGCGGACGCGATGTTCCTCGACCTGGAGGCCGCGAAGAGCTTCTATGGCGAGCTCCTCGGCTGGACCTTCGGCGAGGGCCAGGAGGAGTACGGCGACTACACCCAGGCCTACTCGGACGGGAAGGCGGTGGCCGCGCTCTCCCCGCAGATGCCGGGCATGGACAGCCCCGCCGCCTGGAACCTGTACTTCGCCACCCCGGACGCGGCCGCGACCGCCGCGAGGATCCGGGAGTACGGCGGCACCCTGATGATGGAGCCCATGGAGGTCGGCGGGTTCGGCACCATGGTGAGCGCCCAGGACCCGAGCGGAGTGTTCTTCAGCGCCTGGCAGGCGGCCGCCCACGAGGGCTTCGAGAAGACCGGGGAGCCCGGGGCCTACGCCTGGGTCGACGTCCACACCCGTGACGCGCGCAAGGCGGACTCCTTCTTCCCGTCCGTCTTTCCCTTCGAGGTCCAGCGCATGGACGTCGACGACGTGGACTTCCACCTCTGGAGCATCGGCGGTGATCCGGTGGCGGGACGGCAGAAGACGGAGGAGGACGCGTCCGACGGACTGCCGCCCTTCGCGAACGTCTACTTCGCCGTGTCCGACTGCGACAGGGCGGTGACCACGGCGGTCAAGCTCGGCGGACGGCTGCTGAGCGAACCCATGGACAGCCCCTTCGGCCGCTCGGCGACGGTCGCGGACCCGCAGGGTGCGGTGTTCTCGGTCATCGACCTTCAGAACACCAAGGGTGAGATGCCCACGTTCTCCTGACCGGACCGGCTGCCACCGTCCGGCCGTCACGACATGCTCGTCGCGCCGTGGCCGTCACCGTCCGGCCGTCACGACATGCTCGTCGCGCCGTGGCCGTCACCGTCCGGCCGTCAGCCGGTGTGGATGCGCGAGGCGGGGCCCCGCCCCCGAGGTGGGGCCCCGCCTCGCGCATTCCCCCGGTACCTGCGGGAACCACTCTGCCCGGCCGGGGCCCGTCGCTCGTCATCCGCCGGCAGGAGTGGCCTCCTCCGTACGGAGGAGGGATCCGGCCGGTTCGAGAACGCCGCGGTCCACGGCTTCGACGAGGCCTCCCACGGCCGCGGGCACCTGATGGAGGGCGGGCTCCAGGGCCGGGAGGATGGCGGCCTGGGCGGTGCCGTCCGGTTCCGCCGCTCCCCCGTCGTCACGGACACTGCGCAGATCGGCGCCCGGCACGCCCTGTCGCGTCCGCCCTTCCGAGGTGTGCTGCTCGCCGTCCGCGGGTGCGGACGAACGGCCGCGCCCCGAGGGCCCGTTGACCTCCTGCGTGTTCGGGGCGTCGGCGCTCGGGCGCATCCTGGGCGTGCCGACGGCAACGTTGTCCGTCGCCCACTGCTGCGCCGCCGAACCGTCGCGGACCTTGACCACGACCGGTGCCCCGGCCTCGGTGGAGCTCGGGACGACCGCCAGCGACTCGTTCCAGCGGGGGACCACATGGCCCTGGATGGTCAGGTCGTACCGGACGTCGGACGCGTCGGGCGCCGAGGTCCCGGGACAGGAGCCGAGCACGAGCACACCGTCGAGCTCATGGGAGTTCAGGCACAGTTCGAGGGCCGCGCCGCTGCGCAGCAGACCGTCGTTCTCGTAGACCCACTGCTGGGTGACCGAGGTGGTGCAGGCGGCCATCGTGGCCTCCGTGCCGAACTGTGCGCTGCGGTCGCGGATGTCCAGGCACAGACCGGCCACGGTGTTGCGCAGCCGCGTGCTGAAGGGCCCGGTCGGGTGGGCGGCCGAGGTCATCGACGGCTGCGGGCCCGGGGCGGTCGGTGCCTCGCCTCCCGGTACGGGGGGCGCGGAGACCGAGCCGCTCGGGGCCGGCGGACCCGCGGTGCCGCCGTCGTCCGCCCACAGCTGGGTGACAAGGGTCGCGACGACGAGCAGACCGGCGACGACGCCGAGCCCGGTGAGGACGGCGCCCCGGCCGCGCTGCGGCAGGGTGATCCGGCGGCCCCGGAAGGTGAGGGGGAACAGGGCGCGGGCGGGTCCGCCGCGCGAGTGCCGGCCGGGGCCGCGTGCCGGACCGTGCACGGCGGCCGCACGGGCCTGGTAGCGGGCGTTGTTCCGGGCGGGCCGGGAATCGAGATAGGGCTGGGCGGCCCAGCCGAGCAGTCC
Organism: Streptomyces sp. AM8-1-1; assembly: GCF_032229325.1. Classification (NCBI taxonomy): domain Bacteria; kingdom Bacillati; phylum Actinomycetota; class Actinomycetes; order Kitasatosporales; family Streptomycetaceae; genus Streptomyces; species Streptomyces sp. AM8-1-1. Next base: position 5,649,344 of record NZ_CP135086.1, on the reverse strand, counting down.
CTCGGCCAGCAGAAGGGCGAGCCGGCCGCCGCCGTGGTCGAGCTGTTCGGCGGCGAACCGGCAGTGCCGGCAGGTGGCCAGGTGCGCCTGGATGTCGGGTATCAGAGTGCCGCCGCGGCGCAGGGATACATCGAGCAGCCGGTTGTAGTGGCGGCATTCCTTGTCCTGCGTGAGTTCGAGATGGGACCGCAGGATGCCCACCCGGAAGATTTCTCGCGCCTGATCGAGCTGCCCGGCAGCGGTACGCGCATCTGTTGCCAGCAAACCAGCTGGTACGGATATGCCCTCGGCCTCCACCTCGACATGCCACAGGAGACATTGGGCGGGGCCGGGCATTGCCTGGAATGACCTGGCGACCAGGGCCCGGTTTTCGGCCAGAGTGAACATGTCGACCGGTACGGTGCGGCCCGTCTCGGGATTCTGGAGTTCGGGCAGAGCGGTGACCCGCTCGTCGGCAGCCCATGCCTTGGCGGTCTGGCGTGCCGTGAGCAGCAGAAGGGGCCGCAGAGCGGCGGTCGTCCGCGCGTGCCGCAGATTTTCGAGCACCTTGTTGAATGCCGCCGTGGCCAGCATGGACGCCGCTTTGGCCGAAGGGGTACCGATCGAGGCGTAGTCGAAGACGGGTTGCCAGTGCCTCGCGAGCAGCACGGCCACCGTGCGGGTCTCGGCATCGCCGTCGCCGGTCCGCAGCGCGGCCGCGAGGCCTTCGTCGGAGTCCCCGGGGTCGAGACCGGTGCGGGCAGGTGGGACGGGACCCTGAGTGCGGGGCTTCTGCATGAGACGTCTTTCCATCCAGGGCAATGCGGTGGGGGGTTGAGCAGTGCCGTCCCCGGACCGTAATCGGCCGGGGATTCCGGTTGGTGAAAGGTGGTGCGCGCCTACTTGGTCTATACCGCGTCCATTCGAACGGTTGAACAAAAGTTGCCATGTTCGGACGTGAGGAAGCTCACCTTGGCACAACCGCCGGGCGCTGAACAAGAGTTCCCGAACCGCGGCCATTCAGGCCCCGACGGCAATGAAAAGAACTGCTCCGGTCTTGCGCGGAGTTGACTGCTTCCCCGACGACAAGAGTGCAGCGGTCCTCTCGTTCGAGCATCGAGTTGTCGAATACCGACATCACGTCGGCTTCCCGCCAACTGCCTTGGCACTACTGGCCGTTCGGGAAAACTCCGGGCGGTTGGGATGTGGCTCGGCAGATCGGGGAGGGTCACAAAGTGACGACGACTGCCTCGGTCACCTTGACGCTTGTCCGCAGGGAAGTGCCGCCCTTCGGCCGGAGTTCGGCGGCCACCCGGGGGGTGATCTCCGCCACCGGGTCCGCGGCCCGAGAAGAAGTGACGAGAATACGCAAAGGCCTGCCTGACGCGGTGATTCCCGGAACGTGCCGGGCCGCACGTTCCGGGGGCCGCCGCCCGGATTTTCCGGGCGCATGGAAACAGCCTCGGGATCGCTGAAGACCAGCACCTCGGCACCGGCCGGCACCGGCTCGGCGGTCCCGAGGAAACCGCCGCCGACGGCCGCGGACCGCTCCGGGCCGCCGTACCGCCCCAAGCGGCGAGATCCCGCGTCCGGACCGCCCGGCCGATGGCGCACGCCCGCATATGCGCCACATTTGTCACGGTATGATCGCATCCGCAAAGACATGTGCCGCATTTCCCCGCACATGCCGGGCACCCTGCGGAGAATGCTTCAAGGGGCCCGGAAGCGCGGTCACCCCCGCCGCCCGAAGGTGCCCGGAGGCCGAGGCCTGGTTACGCTGCGTCAAGACGGCACATGTCCGACACGTCCGAAGGGGCGAGGCCGTGAGTACTGACGTGGTCACCCTGGAACGGCCCATAGCCGCCCGGCCCGAGACGGTGTTCTCCTTCCTCACCGACCGGAACAAGTGGCTGCTCTGGATGGGCAAGGACGGCCGGTTCAGCTTCGAGCCGGGCGGTGCCTACCGGACGAACATCGTCGGCGACAACGTCGCCGAGGGCCGCTTCGTCGAGATCGACCCACCCGAACGGCTCGTCTTCACATGGGGCTGGACCGAGGGCGCGCTGTCCATCCCGCCCGGCTCCACGACCGTCGACATCACCCTCGAACCGGTGCCCGACGGCACCCTGCTCCGTCTCGTCCACAGCGGCCTGCCGACCCCCGAGGCATGCGCCGCGCACAAGGAGGGGTGGGCGCACTACGTGGACCGGCTCGCGACTCTGGCGGCGGGCGGGAATCCCGGTTCCGACAGCTGGAAGTGAGCCGTCCGGCAGGGCATGCGGACCCGTCGGCGAGCGGTTCGACCCACGGAGCCGCGACGACCGAAGCACCCGGCACGCAGGTGCTGTGCCGGTCAGGGACGCTCGAAGAACTGGAACAGGCCCCCGACCAAGAAGCACGCCGCCCCCGTGAGCGTTCCCCAGTTGGCGACGACGATGTTCACCACGCTTCCCGTCGAGGGATGCGTGAAGGCGGCCAGTGCCGAAACAAGGAAGAGAACGGATCCGAGCTGGTTGACCGCGACGATCCACCATCCGAGGTCCCGGGGACGGACGCCCGGCCGGCCATGGCAGACCTCGACCAGGGCGAGGTGCCCCGAGATCAGGAACAGGATGCACCCGACCATGTCGGGGGCCCAGATCAGCCTGTTCACCTGCTGGGCCGAGAGCCCTTGCAGCAGCGAGTTCAGCAGATTGATCCCGAACACGAGCGTTCCCACGAACAGCAGGAAGGTACTGAGCCAATCGATCCGCTGGGGCTCGTAGCTCCACCACTTCCAGCGCTGTGCGGCCAGCGCACCGGCCCGGCTGTCCCGGCGGGGAGCGTTGATCGCCTGGAGCAGTGAGGCGTAGCCGCCGGTGTTGAAGAACAGGCCGCCGACGAAGTAGACCCAGGCGCCCGTCGCGCCGGCCGGGCCGAACTGAGCGATGCCCGCCCCGAGGGCGAACAGGGCGCCGCCGACGGTGAAGGCACCCGCGGCAATGGCGTTCAGCCTGCGCAAGCGGCCGACCGAGACACTGTCCGCTCTTCTGGAACGGCCCTCCAGCTCGCCCGCGGCCCGTACGGTGAGCAGACCGCGCTTACGTGCCGGACGCGATTCCCAGACCGCGGTGCCGCCGTCCAGCAGGCGCCAGGTCAGGCGGGTGGTGAACGGCCCCGCGCCCTCGACGTGCTCCTCGGTTCGGCTCACTCGCCGACCTTAGCCCCGCGCCGGGGGATCCTCCGGGATCGACCGGCAGGACGGCAGGACGGCAGGTGAGAACGTTCCTGCACCTGCGGTGTTCGGTGGGGCGGGTGGGACTCGAACTCGCGCCTGTGAATCCGGGACCTTCGGCGGTCCGCTCCTGGGAACCCCACCTCGGGAGCAGAGGCGGAAAACAATGAGCGGGAGCCCCCGAAGACCCGTGACGGGTCTTCGGGGGCTCCCGTGCGTCAGCTACGACCGGACGGGCCTACTTGGCCACATAGCCGAAGCGCCCGCCGACCGGCGGGAGGCCGCCTGATCCGGGCTGGTACGTCGAGACGGCTGCCTTCGTGCCGCCACTCACGTTCGACCAGGGCAGGACGTGGACGGCGCCGAGGGACGGGCCGTACGGCATGCCGACGTAGAGGTTCGTGCCTGTGAAGGTGATGCTCCTGCCCACGTACTGGTTGGCGCCGGGGGTGCCGGGCAGACCGGCGGCACTGCCCGCCTCGATCCAGACATCGGAATCGCCGGCCGTGCCGAGGAGCGGGAACGTCTGGACCGCGCCCGCCTTGGCAGCCGTACCGACGGCCTCACCGGGGATGCCGACCGCGACCCGCAGAGTCGAGACAGTGCCGGTGGCGCGCGGTGCGGTGTTGACGGCGGTCACCTTTTCGCCGAAGCGGTCACCGGCCTCGGCGGTACCCGTCACGGTGTCGTCACCGGTGCCCTGCCAGAGGGCGTCAACCTCGCTGTAGGTGCCCGTGGCAGTGACGCGGAGGGTGACGACGCGGCCCGCGTCAGCCTTGTCGGCGCCGCTCACGGCCAGGGATTCGCCGGGCGAACCGACCACGAGGAACGAGTCCGTGGCGGACGCGGCGCCTGTCGGGCGGTACGACACCAGGGACAGCGAGGCGCCGAACTCGTCGCCGGCCTCGGCAGCGCCGGAGATGGTGGCGAGGTCCTGGTCCAGGCCGAACAGGGGCTTGGGGTGACCGTCGGCGTGCAGGGTGTGGGAGAAGACCGCCACGCCGCCGGAGTCCGCCAGAGTGCCGATGGCCTCGTTGGGGGCGCCGATGGCGATGTGGTGGGCATCGGCCGCGACACTGGCGCCGAACCGGTCGTTCGCCTCCGCGACGCCCTGGACGTCCGTTTTATCCTGGTGGACCGAGACGTTGGTGGTGCCACGCAGGTAGAAGGCCGTGCCCGCCTTGGTGACGGTGCCCAGCGCCTCGCCGGGGACGCCTATCACCAGGTACGGCTCGCCTGCGGCGGTCCGGCCCGCGGCGAGGGCGTGGCCCATACGGTCGCCCGCCTCGGCGGCCGAGGCGAGGATTGCGCCCGCGCCGGTGCCCTGCTCCAGGTGGGTGACCTTCTGGGTGCCGGCGCCCAGGCCGCCGGCTGCGCCGTACAGCACGTCGACCATGCCGGCGTCGGCGGCCGTGCCGAGGTCCTCGGAGGGGGTGCCGACAACCAGGTCCGTGTAGCCGTCCTCGTTGTGGTCGACGGTTGCGACGGCCTCGCCGAACCAGTCGGACGCCTCGGCGTTGCCGGGCACCCAGTCGAGGTCCTGGTTGATCTCGGCGGTGCCCTTCCCGCCGCCGTACACAATCCGGACCACTCCGGCGTCGGCGTCGGCGCCGACGGTGGCCTTGGGGTCGGAGATCGCGATGTCCTCGACGCCGTCGCCGTTGAAGTCGGTGATGCGGGTGGCGCCGATCTTGGAGTTCACCCAGGAGGCCAGATCGTCGACGCGGGCGGTGACTCCGCCGGTGCGGGCCTCGGAGGTTTCGGAGCCGAAGCAACCGCCCTGGTAGGACTGGCTGTTGAGGGCTGCGAGGGTGGCTGTGCCGTTGACGACGCGGACCACGGGGCCGCCGGAGTCACCCATGCACGCGGCCGCACCGTCCTTGCCGGTGACCGCGGCCGTGGTGGGGGTGGCGGCATCCACCGTGTAGGTGCCGGTGTGCAGCTTCAGCGGGGCCCACTCGTCCTTCGTACGCCCATATCCCGCGAACGTCAGCTGCTCGCCCGCGGTGGGGGCAGCGGCGGCCAGGGCGATCGGGGCCACGCCCGCGACCGGGCGGTTCAGACGGGCGAGGACCACATCACGGTCAGTGCGCGGGACCAGCTCCACGACGCGGCGCTCCGCGCCCTGAGTGCCGGCCAGGTCGGCGCGACCGATGACGGCTGTGGTCTTTAGCTTCGGGGCTCCGGCGGGCACCGCTTGCCCGGCGGCCGGGTTGTCGACGAAGCAGCTTGCCGTCGTGAGCAGCCACTCGGCGTCGATGAGTGTGCCGGAGCAGCCGCGGGTGCTGTCGCCGATGTCCAGGCGCGCCGTGTAGGCGTAGGTGGTGTCGGCGGAGACGGTTCCGCCGGTGACGGCGGACGCGGGCGCGGCGCACAGCGCGACCGGGCCCGTGATCAGGGCCGCGGCCAGCGCGGCGAGGCGCAGGGGTCTGGTGTGTTGCATGACCTTGGTTTCCTTGGTGCGAGGTCTGCGCGTCCGGTGGTCACCGGACCGCAGCGCGGCGGACGTTGGGGCGCTGATCGGGTGCTACTTGGTGGACCTGATCTCTACGAGCATGTGCTCGCGGCCCTGCTCGTCCGCGCTCTCGCCCACCGAGGTCCAGGAGTTCTTCGCGATGTCGAACGATTTCGTCTCGGTGCCGACGGTCATGTCGACCTCGGTCGTGTAGTCGTTGCCCTTGATGGTGTAGACAGCGGGGATCTCCAGGGTCAGCCAGCCGGAGTTGCCGACAACCTTGAAGCAGATCTTGTCCTTGGCGCGTGCCCAGACCTCGAGAAAGCCGGTGCCGCCGGCGCAGTCGACGTAGGTGATGTGTCCGTCGCCGCGCTTGAGGACGATGTTCTTCTCGGCGAGGATTTTGTCGGCCTGCGGGTAGGCGAAGTCCTCGACCGCGTAGCCGGGGGCCTCGTCGGCGACGGGTGTGGCCGCCTCGCCCTTGCCGCCGGTCTCGGCGGCGGGGCTCGCCAGCGCGAGCCACGCGAGGGCCCCGGCGGCGGCCGCGGAGCCGAGCGTGCGCGCTATGAATCTCTTCCGCTGCGGCTTCGCCGCATGTGCGGTACGTGCCTGCATCACAGTCCTCAAGTCGTCGTCGGTTCCGGTCGCCGGCGCCGGAACGTGGTTCTCAACGGGCATGAAGGTGACCGGAACAGAAAATGCAGCTCCAACTCCCCGGCGGGAGCAGGACTACTTCCCAACGGTTCCTCCTTCGGCGTACCGCGCGAAAGGGAACCCTCACCCATGCCCCGGGAAGCCGCTTCGGCCTCGCAATCGAATCCTTCGATTCGATCTTTTGTACACTTCGCCAACTCCCGCAAAGCGGGCGGTAGTTGAGCCTCCGCTGTGATCATCGCCACCTTCGGGCATGGCTGTACGGCCCTGCGTGAAGAACGCGTGAAGGATCTCCGGGCCACCCGCCTCCCGCGATGACGGACAAACCTGTGTGGCGTGTCCATCGAAAGGACTTCGACCACCTGTACAGGGACAACTCGCCACGGAGGACGGCGTGCCGGGTTGAGCCGAACGCGCGGCCTCACCGCGCCGGTTGAGGAGTTCCAGGAGCCGGGCGGCGCCGTCGGCCGTCAGTGTTCCTTCAGGTGTGTCAGGCGCGAGGTCGAGGAGGCGGGTCAGCACGGTCGTCCTCGGCCGGGCGGTCACGGAAGTCAGCCGGCGCACTGCAGAGGGAGCCAGGGTCGTCCCACTCGGTGGCCATGGCGTACTTGACCAACTGAGATCAGTCTCCGAGCCTCGGCTGGGGCGGAACAGGTCCCTCACCCGCATAGGTGTCGCCTCGCGGTGCCGAGGGGGCGTCGTCCTCCGCGAGCGTCAGGCTGGGCCAGGGCCCGGCGAGGGCGGTGTCGTCCAGGGTGATGCCGAGGTGGTCGAGGACCAGGGCTACCACCGGCGCCATCCCGGTGTCCTCACCCGCGTGCGCGGCGAGCGCCGCTTCCACCCGGTCCCACCAGGGTTCGGTCCGCGCGGGCCGGGTGTGCTCCATGCCGGGCTCGAAGTTCTCGACGCACTCGCCGTCGCGCCAGTACTGGAAGACGTCGAGTCCTTCCGTGGTCAGCACGCTGTACGTCTCGGTGCCCCGGGACAGTTCCGCCAGCGGTTCGTTCCAGGATCCGATGACACCGTCCTCCTCGACGCAGAAGGCCCAGTCGCCGAGCCTCCCGGATCGCAACAGCGAAACCGCTCCGTCGCCGGAGTCGCCAGAGCCAAGATCCGAGGCCTCGTCCGCATCGAGCGGACGCGCCTGCTCCGGATCGGCTCCGTACCGGGCGAACACCTCTTCGGGGCCCAGCCCTCGTGTGAACGTGACGCACATCCAGGCCCTGGCCCACTCGAGCGAACGCACGTCCGTGCCTGCTTCCATGTTCTGCCTCCGTCATTCGGGCCCGGCATCGTCTGCCGGGGTCGGAACTTCCGGGATCCCCGCAGCGAGCGAGGCGCGGCGGGGATCCCGGTTCATGATGCCTGGTTCAGGCAGCGGGACCGTTTTCGGGCGGGATGCCCTGTGGGCCCTACGCCGTGAACTCGATACGGAACGGGTCGCCGTCCACGAGACGCTGGTACTTGCGAAGAGAGCCCAGGACCCCGCCCGCCGAGCTGTTGGCACGCTGGGTGATGTGGAGCCGCAGGCAGGTCTCGTTGCCCGAGGTCGGACGGGTGGGCCAGGTCGCCGGGGCGGACCACAGGCCGTTCACGACTTGAGGGGTCAGTTCGGCGCACAGATCGCCGTCCTGACCACCCTCCTCCGTGCTGGCGGGCGGGAACTCGTCGCAGCTGTCCTTGCCGGTCTGCCCTGGGTACAGGCTGGTGAAGGGGGTGCAGGTCGAGGCGCGATTGGCGTTCGCCTTGGTCTGATTGACCGCGTGCAGGATATCGGTGCCACGGCGCTTCATGATCTCTTCGTAGATGGGCACAACGATTCCGTACTTCTCGTGCGCACTCGAATAGCTCAGCACCGGGATGTCGTCGGTCGGTATGACGCAGCCGCGCAGCCGGGGCTGCTCCTTGTCGCAGCGGATCTCGCCGGTCGCGGGGCTTGACCATGAGGCGCTGGGATCGACCGGGACCGCACCGGGCATCGTCACGTACATCTTGTAGCTGGTCCGGAAGGATGAACGGGTGGTGCCGGCTGCGAAGGCGTCACCGCTGTATTTGGTCTTGCCGGTCCTTTCCGTACCGGGTGTCATCGCGGTGCTGCCGTACCACGGCTGCTTCGTCACCGTCTTGCAGCCGGCGCCGCAATCCACCTGCATCTTCACCACGAGACTCTTCACATCGCCGGTGACCCGGACCAGCCTGGCGGTGATCGTCTCGTTGAGGTCGAGGGACTTGTAGGACGTGGCGAGTGTGGAGTCGACCTGGACGAGGCCGGTACCGATGGTCTTGCCGTTCGCGTCGTAGAGCGTGTACGTGACCTCAACGCCGTTCAGGCACATGCCGCCAGTGCGGCTCCAGGTCCAGTTTCCCTGATTCGTCAGCGCACACGAGGGCGCGGGCGGCTCGGGGTCGTCGGCGTCCGGCTCGAACTCCGTCCCGATGCCGTCACCTGCCGGGTCGTCGGCAGCGAGGTCAGCGGTTGCCGGGGCGGGAGCGGCGGTCTTCGTGCGGGTCGCCGTGCCCGTCCCGCTGTCCACGCTGACACACGCGGTGACGGCGTCGGGCGCCGCCGTGCGGGCACCGGCGGGGAGCCGGGAGCAGAAGTCCTCGGCGGCGAAGGCAGCGCTTTGCACGGTCGTGGCGGGAGCGGCAGAAACACCGTCCGCGGTCTCGTCCGCCGCCCCGGTGAGGGGCGAACGGGCCGGTGCGGCCTGTCCGTCAGCGGCACCGGCGGTGCCGGTCGTGGTCAGGGCCACGGTGAGAAGGAGGGCAGGCAGCACCCATCTGGTGCGTGGTGAGGTCATGACTTCTCTCTGGTGGGGTGTGGAAAGGGGGAGGTGGACGACCGGACCACCGCCCGGAGACCGGACGGGAATCCGTCGGTGCCGGACGCCTCAGAACTTGGTCGAGAGGACCTTGGTGGCCCCTGACAAGACGTCCTCGCCGACATCGGCGATCTTGCCGACGACGGGCTTGATGAGCTTGCCGCCGAGAGCCTTGTCCGCGGCACCGATCCACTTGGACTGGCCGAAGGTGACCAGGCTCAGGCCGGTGCCGATGGCGGAGTCGATGAACTCGCCACTGGTAAAACCGTGTTCGATGCCGGTGAAGAGGGTGCCGAGGCCGCTCGCACCCATCGAGACCGCGGAGAGGAAGCCGGCGGCCGCGGCCGCCGGGGGGAACACGAAGGCGGCGAGGGCGCAGCCCGCGGCCAGGAACCCGGCGCCGACGCTGATCGCGTTGAACGCGTCGGCGTAGAAGCCGGCGTCGTTCCACCACTCGTCGGCGTCCGCGCCGGTGCCGTTGGGGTTGATCTGATCGTTGGTGTCCTTGTCGGCCGGGTCGATCTTGGCCTCCCGCTCACGGCGGGCCTTCTCGGCAGCCGCCTTGGCGGCCGCCTTGACCTCGGCCTCACGCTTGGCCGCGGCGATCTGTTTGGCCTGGGTGGCCGCAGCCGCCGCCGTCGCCGCGTCCTTGCCCGCCGCGATCGAGGAGGCGCGGGCATCGGCGGCCGAAGCCTGGGCGCTGTAGGACGACTTGAGGGCGGAGCGGGCGGAGTCCATCGCCTTGTTCGCCGAGTAGTTCGCGGAGCGGGCGGCACCACGGGCGGTCGACGCCGCCGCGCTCGCCTTGTTCGCGGACGCCTTGGCGTCGGCCGCGGACTTGTCGGCCGCGTCCGCGTTCCGCCTGGCCTCGTCGGCGTAGTCGTCGGCCTTGGCCGCGGAGTCAAGTGCCTTGGCCGCCCAGTCCTTGGCCTCGGCAGCGGCGCTACGGGCGTCGGCGCCGGCCTTCGAGGCCAGGGCGGCGTTCTCCTGCGCCTTCTCGGCGATCTTCGCCGCAGCCGCGATGGCACCGCGGATCGCGGCGACATGGGTGGCGGTGTCGTGGTCGAGCTGGGCCGTCCGGAACTGCACCAGGGAGACGAAGTTGCGGCGCATCCAGGTGGGCCCCTCCATGGCCACCTCGGCGTACGCCTTGGTGAAGGCACCCCCGGTGTTCATCAGCGTGACGGTGAGGACCGCGTCGTCCTCCCGTATCGCCTTGGGGTAGTCATGGTCGAAGAAGTTCTGCAGCGATTCGGTGGTGTTGAGGTCGAGAGCCTTGTTCGCCGCGATGGTCACGGCCTTGCCGGGCTTCGAGGCCAGGATGCGACCGATCGCCACGCGATTGTCCTCGTCGGAGGCCTTCTTCATGCCGCTGGTGAGGAAGTCACCGACGGCCTTGGAATCGGGACTCTCCAGGGCGCCCTGGGCCGCTTCGGCGATCCTGGGGCCGGCGATCGTGGCCACATGGAGCGTGGTCTCCCGGTCGTCCTGTCCCTGGGCCAGGAGCCGGTCGAGGTCGATCCAGGCGTACACGTCGTCGTCCGTGCCGGAGAGCGCGAACTGGGCTGCCTGCCGGGTCCAGGCACCCCTGGAGCCGAGGAGGGCGATGGCCGCCTTGCGCCCCTGGACCGCCGCGACCGTCATGTCGTTCGCCGCCAGCGCCTGCTCGGCCTTGGTGATCAGATCCTTGGTCGCCTGATCGGTCTGCTGGGCCTGGGTGACCTTGTTCTGATAGGCGGTCAGCTCCTTCGTCTCGATCTCGGCGAGCAGCCTGACCTCCTCGATGGCCTGCAGTTTGTCCTGCTCAAGGGTTTCCGCCTCGGCCTTCCGCGCGTTCTGCTCCACCAGGAGGGCGTCCGAGACGGCCTTGGTGGCCGTGTTGGCGGCCAGCACGGCCGCCGCCGCGTGGGCGGTGGACCTGTTGGCGTAGTCGACGGCCTTGCCCGCGTACTTCACGGCCTCCTCGGCGGCGGCCGCCGCCTTGTCGGCGTGGTCCGCCGCGGAGTTGGCGGCGTCCCGGGCGGTGCGGGCGGCCGCGGCCGCGGTGGTGGCGAGGGTATGGGCGGTGGAGGCGGCATTGGTGGCCCGGTTCGCGGCACTGGACGCGATCGCGGCCTGGCGCTTGGCCTCCGCGGCCTCCGACTGTGCGGCGCCGGCGGCGGCACCGGCCTGGGCGGCGGCGTTCGCGGCGGCGGCGGCGTTGCGTGCGGCGGAGGCAGCGGCGGAACCGGCGGCGGCGGCCTTGGTTCCGGCGACGGCGGCCTGGTCGGCCGCCTTGGCCGCGGTACGCGCCTTGGCCGCGGCGTTGCGGGCGGCGACCGCCGCGTTCTTGGCGACCTCGGCCTTGCCCGCGTCCTTGGAGGCACCGATCGCGGCATGGAAGGCGCGGGCCGCGGCGCTGCCGGCGTTCGCGGCGGCCTGGGCGGCGCCGGTGGCTGCCCAGGAGGCGCGGCGGGACGCCGACACAGCGGCGTTCGAGGCGTTGATGGCGTTACGGGCGGCATCCGCCGCGCCCTTGGCGGCGCCCGCCGCCTTGCGAGCCGCCGCCCCGGACTTCCGTACGTCCTCCTTGGCAGCGGCCGCCTCGACGGCTGCCTTCTCCGCCGCCTCCTTCGCCTTCTCCGCTGCGGTCTGGGCGCGCGCGGAGGCCTCGACGGCCAGGTTCGTCTGGCGCTCGGCGCGCTTGCCCTCCCGCTCGACGACGGCGACGAGTTCCTCGATCGTCGCCGACTCCTGGTCCCGGGCACGGGCGATGTGCTGTCCGGTCTCGATGAACCACTCCACGTCGGACGCGGTGCCGCCGAGGGCACGGTCGGCGTACTTCCGCACCTCCGGGCCGGCCTGCATCAGCATGGTGGTGACCTGGACCCGGGCGTCCTCCAGGCGTGCGTCGTACTGGGTGTCGGTGAGGAACGCGGTCAGGGTCTGCTGGGTGTCGGCGTTCAGGGCGGCGGTGGCGGATCGCTGGACCGCTTTGTCGCCGGTGCCCGACACGATGGTGGTGGCCACCCGGAGGTCCTCGAGGATGGCGGGTTTGAAGCCGTCCCTCAGGAACTCGGCGATGGCGGCATCACCGTTGTCGAGGGCGGCGGCTGCCTCACGGCGCAGGCCCTTGCCCGCGCGGTCCAGGCTGCTGACGATGGCGACGCGGTTGTCCTGCACGGTCTGGTTCGGCAGCGTTTCGGCCAGGAAGGTCTGGATTTCACTGTCGGAGCCGAACAGGGCCTCGGCGGCAGCGGCCTTGACGCCTCTTCCGCCCGATATCCAGGCTTTGACCACCTTCGCCCGCTCGGTGTCCGGCAGCGGGACCGGATCCGGCGCCGTGCCCTCCGCCGCGGCGGCGACCGGGGTGAGGAGCACCGAGGGCGTGGAGGCTACGGCGGTGGCCGCGGCAAGCGCACCAAGCACGCGGCGCCGGCTCCAGAAAATTGTCTGCATAAGAGCGTTGTCCCCCTGTGAGCTGTTGACAGGACATGTCGGATCTCACTGGCGAGGCGGTTTCCGACCTGCCCGCGGGATGGAATGCCAATGGACGCGAACTAGCGCTAAAGCAGCGCCTCTTGTCGTGCTGGACCATATCAACTGCGCATACGAGGCAGGCCAATTGGGAGGCTGATCCTTCAACGCGTTTTAGGACAACGGTTCCTGACTGTGCCTCAGGAACCATTCACACCTCCTCCACAATCTGTCGTACAACCTTTACGAAGCGTGGCGGAGATCACGACTGGCGCGTGTGGATTGTCACAATATGCCTGGCTTTATGCACTCGACCTGAGAGTCACTTCATGCTGGTATGGCGAAGCGGATGACGATCACGGGGACAGGGGGCCTCTCGCTTCGAGAGGTAAGAGAGTAAGAGAAGTGCTTTCCAGGGGAGTTGGGGCATACCCGGCAGAGCGATGTCGATATCGCATTCCTGTGCACCCGAATTCGAGCCCGGTGATGAACATCCGGCCGTCAGCGACGAACTTGGGGGATGCAATGAAGGAATCCAGCAGAATGTCCGTGAAGCCGCGGCGCAAGCGGCTTGCGCGGCGCGCACTGGGCGCGGCCGCGGTCGGCGCCCTGGCTTGGATCACGGCGACCACGGGTATCCCCGGCGGGGCGTCGCAGCAGACGGTCCCCACCGCACTGGTCGCGGGGGACACCCCCGGTTACGCGGTGGAGGACTTCGACTATCCGCAGGCGGACAAGATCCTGGCCGAGAAGAACATCGTCCTCAAGCGCGGCGACGGGCACATCACCCTGGCCGACTGTACGGCTGGCACCGGGCTCCTGGAGATCATGGCCCGCGACAAGGCGGACAAGATCTGCTTCAAGGTGGTGGGCAACTCCGGCTGGCTGACCCTGGAGATCCCCGCGGTCTACGCGATCAAGGGCAACGACTACACGACCGCGGTCGACATGACCGTAGGTACCGAGGAGAAGTCGTTCGACATCACCAAGAACGCCTGGACCTCGGTGGGCGAGGCCGCGGACACACAGGGCCGCGATCACATGCTCGTCGAGATCAGGTCCTCCAAGTAGCCGCAGCTCAAGACCGACATGCTCACCGCTCCGCGGTCCGGTCACCACAGGACGCGCGGCCCTCGTGCCTAGGAATCCACATCCATGTACCCCTCCAGACGCCCCCGTTTCTCCGCGTTGGCCGCTGCACTGCTCGCGGCCCCCGTCGTGCTGAGCGCCGTTCCGGCCGCGGCCGTGACCGGCCCCGCCACCGCACTCACCGGAGCCGACGCCCCGGCACAGCTGAACCACGTCGCGAAAATCAACGTCGGTGAACAGACCGCCTGCACCGGCACCCTCATCGACCCGCAGTGGGTCCTGACCGCGGCCACCTGCTTCGCCGCGGACGGCAGACCCCCCGCAGGCAAACCCGCCATCACCACCACCGTCACCACCGGCCGCACCGACCTGACCCAGACCAACGGCAGCGTCCTGTCGGCCATCCAGCTCGTCCCCCATCCCGACCGGGACCTGGTGCTCGTCAAACTCGCCGCCAGGATCACCGATCCGAGCATCACGCCCGTCCGGTTGGCGACCACGCCCGCCGCTGCGGGTGAGGAGCTGGTGAAGGCCGGATTCGGACGCACCAGGACCGAATGGGTGCCCGACAAGCTCCACACCGCCACGTTCACCGTCGCCACCACCACGGGCACGACAGTGGACCTCAACGGCTCCGACACGGCGACCGTCTGCAAGGGCGACGCCGGCGGTCCCACCCTGCGCAGCGTCAGCGGCACCACGGAACTCGTCGCCATCACCTCCCGATCCTGGCAAGGCGGATGTCTCGGCAACGATCCCGCCGAAACCCGTACTGGTGCCGTCGACAGCCGCGTTGATGACATCGGCGACTGGGTCGATCACGCCGTATCCCGCAACCCGGACGACGTCACCGGCGACGGCAAGGCCGACATCGCGGCCGTCAAGGACGACGGCATTCTGTGGGTCTACCCCGGCACCGGAAAGCCCGGCATGGACACCCTCGGCACCCGCTACCAGGCCGGCACCAGCTGGAAGAGCCAGGACGCCATCACCATCGGAGACCTCAACAACGACGGCATCGGTGACCTGCTGTCCCGCCAGGCGTCCGACGGCACGTTGTGGGTCTACCCCGGCACCGGAAAGCCCGGCATGGACACCTTCGGCACCCGCTACCAGGTCGGCAGGAGCTGGCAGACCCAGGACGCCACCCGCACCGGGGACTTCAACAGTGACGGGCGCACCGATGTACTGACCCGCCAGGCGTCCGACGGCACGTTGTGGGTCTACCCCGGCACCGGAAAGCCCGGCATGGACACCTTCCCCGCCCGCTACCAGGTCGGCAGGAGCTGGCAGAGCCAGGACGTCATCACCACCGGCGATCTCAACAATGACGGGCGCACCGATGTACTGACCCGCCAGGCGTCCGACGGCACGTTGTGGGTCTACCCCGGCACCGGAAAGCCCGGCATGGACACCCTCGGCACCCGCTACCAGGCCGGCAGGAGCTGGCAGACCCAGAACGCCACCCGCACCGGGGACTTCAACAGTGACGGGCGCACCGATGTACTGACCCGCCAGGCATCCGACGGCACCTTGTGGATCTACCCCGGCACCGGAAAGCCCGGCATGGACACCCTCGGCACCCGCTACCAGGCCGGCACCGGCTGGGGCCCCTACCGCATCATCTGAGCAGCGGGGATGATCTCCGGCTCTTCCCCGCACCCAGTCAAGGGTGCGGGGAAGAGCCCTGAGCCATCGGCGGTACCGGCACCCATCAGGAACCCCGGCCGCGACAGCACTGGCGACAACAGGGCCGACTGTCGGCGTACGGACCTGTCGTTTTGGATCACGCCCGGTCAGTGAGTGGGCCCCCACGCCCGCAGGGCGTAGGAGGAGGGTTCTGGCGCGGGCGATCGCAAGGCGCGGAGGAAGGAACCCACGCGGTGGGGGCGCCTGCCGTGGCCGAGGGCTACGGATGGGAGTACCTCCCGCGCCCGGAGGGCTACGGGGGAGTGCCGGGGCACACGAGCCCCAGCAAAGACAGACGACAGGCCCCAGGGCTCGGCGACGAGGAGGGGCTGTTCACCCAGTAACCGCCCGACTACGGCGATCTGATCATCGTCCGCCGCCGGGCCTCCGCTGCGCGGCTCGACCAGCAAGTCGCCGGTCGAACGTTTCTGCGTCACCACTTTGTGGTGGGGCGGGTGGGACTCGAACCCACGGCCGACGGATTATGAGTCCGCTGCTCTAACCGGCTGAGCTACCGCCCCTAACGGCGCGTCGCGCACAAATGTGCGCGCCGTCTGCCGCAGCATAGCCGCTCATACGATCTCCTGCCTCGGATGGTCGGCAACGCCCAATCTTGAGGACTGCGCTGCCTGCTGCCCGGTTCCAGGAGCTGTCGATCAGCCTCCGGGCACACGAAAAAGGACCCCTTATAGGGGTCCCGTTCCGGTATCTGCTCCCCCGGCTGGACTCGAACCAGCAACCCTCCGGTTAACAGCCGAATGCTCTGCCAATTGAGCTACAGGGGATCGCGCTCCCCCGACTGGACTCGAACCAGTAACCTGCCGGTTAACAGCCGGCTGCTCTGCCAATTGAGCTACAGGGGATTGCTGCATGTGCACCGAACGTACCCAACCCGGGCGTCCCGGAGGGCGTGCGCTCGCTGCGACACATACATTAGCGCAAGCAGGGGGGTGCTCCGCCAATCGGTATGCCCCCGGGTGATCAGGGGCGATCACGGGTAGGCGCCCAGCACCGACGTAAGGGAAGGGTGGCAGACATGCGGTACAAGGTCACGTTCGTCGTCGGACTGGCTGTCGGCTATGTGATCGGCACACGGGCCGGCCGTGAGCGCTACGAGCAGCTGAAGAAGTCCATGCGTCAGCTGTCGCAGAACCCCGCCGTGCGCAACGCCGCGGAGTCCGCGGCGCACAACGGCCGCGAGGTGGCCGGCAAGGCCTTCCACGCGGTGAGCGACAAGGTCGGGGACCGGATGCCTGACTCGGTCTCCGAGCGGGTCAGGTCCCTGCGGGAGCGCAGCTCCGGCAGGGAGGACGAATGGGGAACGACCAACACGTGACGCCGCCGCTCCACATGTGCGGCAGAATCTTTCCCCATGGGGATAGTCGCCGGTCTGGACAGTTCGTCTGCATTCACCCGCATCGTCGTCTGTGACGCGGACACGGGTGCCGTGTTGCGGCAGGGCTATGCCCCGCACCCGGTGGAGCCCAAAGCCACCGAAGCCGATCCGCAGGCGTGGCTGCTCTCGCTCGGCGAGGCGGCGGCCGGTGGCCTGCTCGAAGGTGTGCAGGCCATCGGCGTCTCCGCCCAGCAGCACGGCATGGTCCCGCTGGACCGTCAGGGCGGACTCGTCCGGCCCGCGCTCCTCGGCAACGACAAGCGCGCGCAGGTCGCCGCGGCGGATCTGATCGACGCACTCGGCGGGCGGCAGCCCTGGGCCGAGGCGGTCGGCTCCGTGCCGCAGGCCGCTCACCCGGTGGCGAAGCTGCGCTGGATGGCACGCTCCGAACCCGAAGCGGCTCAGCGAGTGGCCGCGGTGCTCCAGCCGCACGACTGGCTGGTGTGGCAGCTGCTCGGCCGGCCGGTCCGCCGGACCACCGACCGCGGTGGCGCCTCCGGCACCGGGTACTGGTCGGCGGGCACCGGTTCCTACCGCCCCGACCTGGTGGAGCTTGCTCTCGGCCATCAGTGCGCGCTCCCCGAGGTGCTCGGCCCGGCCGAAGCCGCGGGCACCACGCCCGAGGGGCTGCTGATCTCCGCCGGCACCGGCGAGACGATGGCCGCCGCCTTCGGTCTCGGCGTCGGCGTCGGCGACGCGGTGGTCTCGCTCGGGGCCTCCGGTTCCGTGATGGCCGTGCACCACGAGGCACTGGCCGACCCCAGCGGAATGATCACGTCGTACGCGGACGCGACCGGCATGCATCTGCCGGTGGTGCACACCTCCAACGCCGTACGGGCGCTGCGCGGCACCGCCGAGCTGCTGGGGCTCGACGGCCTCGAGGAACTCTCCGCGCTGGCCATGAAGTCCACGCCCGGCTCCTCCGGGCTGGTCCTGCTGCCGTATCTGGAGGGCGAGCGGACCCCCCAACTGCCGCACACCGCGGGCACCCTGACCGGTCTGCGCCGGGAGTCGATGCGGCCCGAGCATCTGGCGCGGGCTTCCTTCGAGGGCATGCTCTGCTCGCTCGCCGACGCGATGGACGTCCTGCGCGCCCGCGGCGTCGAGGTGCGGCGGGTCTTTCTGCTGGGTGCGAGTGCCGGGCTGCCGGCCGTGCAGTCCGCGGCCCCCGGGATCTTCGGCGCTCAGGTGGTCGTGCCCCAGCCCGCCGACTACGCGGCACTCGGCGCGGCACGGCAGGCGGCCTGGGCGCTCGGGGCCTCGCAGGGGATGCTGTCCCCCGCGTCCCCGCCGATCTGGCAGGACGCCGCGGCGCAGCTCTTCGAGCCGGGTGACGAACTGGCGGTGGGTCAGGCGGTGCGCCAGCAGTACAGCGCGACGCGGGAGCAGTTGCACCCCGGAGCCTTCGGCCCGACATCTTGACCCTGCTTTGAATCAAACCCGTGGGGTTCGGGGGGCGGAGTGCCGCAAGATGGGGTGACCCCCCGATCTTGCCGAGCCCGAGAGACAGCGCGTGCTGATACGACTGCTGCGGACCCATCTGAGTCCGTACACACGACCCATCGCCCTGCTGGTGGCGCTGCAGTTGCTGCAGACCAGCGCCACTCTGTATCTGCCCACCCTGAACGCCGACATCATCGACAACGGTGTCGTGAAGGGTGACACGGGCTACATTCTGCGGCTCGGCGCGCTCATGATCGGCATCAGCCTCGTGCAGGTCGTCTGCAACATCGGTGCCGTCTACTACGGGGCGCGGACCGCTTCCGCCCTCGGACGGGACGTGCGGGCGGCCGTCTTCGACCGTGTGCAGAGCTTCTCGGCCCGCGAGGTCGGGCGCTTCGGGGCACCGTCGCTGATCACCCGGACGACCAACGACGTCCAGCAGGTGCAGATGCTGGTCCTGATGGCGTTCACCCTGATGGTGTCGGCCCCCATCATGTGCGTCGGCGGCATCGTGCTGGCTCTCGGCCAGGACGTGACCCTGTCCACGGTGCTGCTGGCGGTGGTGCCGGTGCTCGGCATCGCCGTGTCCCTGATCGTCAAGAAGATGCGGCCCCTGTTCCGGACCATGCAGGAGCGGCTGGACACGGTGAACCGGGTGCTGCGGGAGCAGATCACCGGCAACCGCGTGATCCGCGCCTTCGTCCGGGACGGCTACGAGAAGGACCGCTTCCGCGGGGCGAACACGGAGCTGACCGATGTGTCCCTGGCCACCGGCCGGCTGATGGCCTTGATGTTCCCGACCGTGCTGACGGTCGTGAACGTCTCGTCCGTCGCCGTGGTCTGGTTCGGTGCGCACCGCGTCGACAGCGGTGCCATCCAGATCGGCGCGCTGACCGCGTTCCTCGCCTATCTCATGCAGATCGTGATGGCCGTGATGATGGCCACCTTCATGTTCATGATGGTGCCGCGCGCCGAGGTCTGTGCCGAGCGGATCGACGAGGTCCTGGCGACGGAGTCGAGCGTGGTGCCGCCCGCCGCGCCGGTGCGGCAGCTGCACCGGCGGGGGTATCTGGAGGTACGCGGCGCCGAGTTCCGCTACCCCGGGGCCGAGGAGCCGGTGCTGCGTGATGTCTCGCTGTCGGCGCGGCCGGGCGAGACGACCGCGATCATCGGCTCCACCGGCAGCGGGAAGTCGACGCTGCTCGGTCTGGTGCCGCGGCTGTTCGACGCGACCGGCGGCGAGGTGCTCGTCGACGGGGTGGACGTCCGCGAACTCGAACCGGCGCTGATGGCCCGGACCGTGGGGCTCGTGCCGCAGAAGCCGTTCCTCTTCTCCGGCACGGTGGCGACGAACCTGCGGTACGGGAGGCCCGACGCGAGCGACGAGGACCTGTGGCAGGCGCTGGAGGTGGCGCAGGCCGCCGGCTTCGTGCGCGAACTGGAGGGCGGGCTCGACGCGCCGATCGCACAGGGCGGCACGAACGTCTCCGGCGGTCAGCGCCAGCGGCTCGCGATCGCCCGGACGCTGGTGCAGCGCCCGGAGATCTATCTGTTCGACGACTCGTTCTCGGCGCTGGACTACGCGACCGACGCGGCGCTGCGGTCCGCGCTGACACTCGAGACCTCGGAGGCCACGGTCGTCATCGTCGCCCAGCGGGTGTCCACCATCCGTGACGCGGACCGGATCGTGGTCCTGGACGAGGGGCAGGTCGTGGGGGCGGGAACCCACCGCGAGCTGATGGCGGGGAACGAGACCTACCGGGAGATCGTGCTCTCGCAGCTGACGGAGGCTGAAGCCGCATGAGCGGGCCGGGTGGACGCATGATGATGGGCCCGGTCGAGCGGTCCATGAACTTCAAGGGCTCGGGCAAGCGGCTGCTGAAGCGGCTCGCGCCCGACCGGAGACTGCTGTGGGTGATGCTCGCGGCGGGTGTGCTGAGCGTCGCGTTCTCGGTGGTCGGGCCGCTGGTGCTGGGCCGGGCGACCGACCTCGTCTTCGCGGGTGTCGTCGGCCGGGGCATGCCGGAGGGGACCACCAAGTCCCAGGCGATCGACGGTCTGCGGGACAAGGACCAGGGCGGACTCGCGGACATGCTGTCCGGGGTGGACTTCACGCCCGGCGAGGGCATCGACTTCACCGCCGTCGGTCATGTGCTGCTGGTGGCGCTCGCGCTGTACGTGATCTCGGGGCTGCTGGCGCTGGTCTCGACCCGGCTGTCGATCCGGGTGATCAACCGGGCCGTGTACCGGATGCGTGAGGACGTCCAGGCGAAGCTGTCCCGGCTGCCGCTGTCGTACTTCGACCGGGCCAAGCGCGGCGAGGTGCTGAGCCGGGCGACCAACGACATCGACAACATCTCGCAGACCCTCCAGCAGTCGATGGGCCAGCTCATCAACTCGCTGCTGACCATCGTCGGTGTACTGGCGATGATGTTCTGGATCTCGCCGCTGCTGGCGCTGGTCGCCCTCGTCACCGTGCCCGTGTCGGTGTTCGTGGCGACGAAGGTCGGCAAGCGGTCACAGCCGCACTTCGTGCAGCAGTGGAAGTCCACCGGGACGCTCAACGCCCACATCGAGGAGATGTACACCGGCCACGCCCTGGTGAAGGTCTTCGGACGGCAGGACGAGTCCGCCAGGGACTTCGCCGAGCAGAACGAGGCGCTGTACGAGGCCGGATTCAAGGCGCAGTTCAACAGCGGTGTGATGCAGCCGCTGATGTTCTTCGTCTCGAACCTCAACTACGTGCTGGTGGCGGTCGTCGGCGGACTGCGGGTCGCGTCCGGCGCCCTGTCGATCGGTGACGTGCAGGCCTTCATCCAGTACTCCCGGCAGTTCTCGATGCCGCTGACCCAGGTCGCCTCCATGGCGAACCTGATCCAGTCGGGTGTCGCGTCCGCCGAGCGGATCTTCGAACTGCTGGACGCCGAGGAGCAGGAGGCCGACGCACCGGCCGCCGGGCGCCCCGAGCGGCGCCTCGGCCGGGTCGCCCTGGAGAAGGTCGCCTTCCGCTACGACCCGGACAAGCCGCTCATCGAGGATCTGTCGCTGACGGTGGAACCGGGCCACACGGTCGCGATCGTGGGCCCGACCGGCGCCGGCAAGACCACGCTGGTCAATCTGCTGATGCGGTTCTACGAGGTGACCGCGGGGCGGATCAGCCTCGACGGCGTCGACATAGCGGACATGTCGCGGGAGGAACTGCGGTCCGGTATCGGCATGGTGCTCCAGGACACCTGGCTGTTCGGCGGCACCATCGCGGACAACATCGCCTACGGCGCCGCCCGGGACGTGACGCGGGCGGAGATCGAGGAGGCCGCGCGCGCCGCGCACGCCGACCGCTTCATCCGTACGCTGCCCGAGGGCTACGACACGGTGCTCGGCGACGACGGAGCCGAGGGCGCGGGAGTGAGCGCGGGCGAGAAGCAGCTGATCACCATCGCGCGGGCGTTCCTGTCCGACCCGGTGATCCTGGTGCTCGACGAGGCGACGAGTTCGGTCGACACCCGTACGGAGGTCCTGATCCAGAAGGCGATGGCACGTCTCGCCCACGGCCGTACGAGCTTTGTGATCGCCCACCGGCTCTCCACCATCCGGGACGCGGACGTGATCCTGGTGATGGAGAACGGGTCGATCGTCGAACAGGGCACGCACGACGGCCTGTTGGCGGCGGAGGGCGCCTATGCGCGGCTGTATTCGGCGCAGTTCGCGCAGGCGGTCGTCGAGGTGGAGTGAGAGCGGGAGCCCCGCGGCTGCCCGGAGGTCCGGGGTGTCAGTCCAGGTAGCCGCGGAGCTGGTCGGCGAAGGCGTGGTCGCGCAGTTTGTTGAGGGTCTTGGACTCGATCTGGCGGATGCGCTCCCGGGTCACGCCGAAGATCCGGCCGATCTCCTCCAGGGTGCGCGGCCGACCGTCGACCAGCCCGTACCTCAGCTGCACGACCTTGCGTTCGCGCTCGCCGAGGGTGGAGAGCACCGCTTCGAGGTGTTCGCGCAGCAGCAGGAACGCGGCGGACTCCACGGGTGACGCGGCGTCGCCGTCCTCGATGAGGTCGCCGAGGGCGACGTCGTCCTCCTCCCCCACCGGCGCATGCAGCGAGACCGGTTCCTGGGCGAGCCGCAGCACCTCGCCGACCCGCTCGGGCGCCAGGTCGAGCTGGGCGGCGACCTCTTCGGCGGTGGGTTCGTAGCCGCGCTCCTGGAGCATCCGGCGCTGGACCCGCACGACACGGTTGATCAGTTCGACGACATGCACCGGGACGCGGATGGTGCGGGCCTGGTCGGCCAGCGCGCGGGACATGGCCTGCCGGATCCACCAGGTCGCGTACGTCGAGAACTTGTAGCCGCGGGCGTAGTCGAACTTCTCGACGGCCCTGATCAGGCCGAGGTTTCCCTCCTGGACCAGGTCGAGCATGGTCAGCCCGCGGCCGACGTAGCGCTTGGCGACCGAGACGACGAGCCGCAGATTCGCCTCGATCAGCCGGCGCTTGGCCATCCGGCCCATCACGACCAGTTTGTCGAGGTCGACGGCGAGCTGGGAGTCGTCGATGTCGGGGGTGCCCGCGAGCCGTTCCTCGGCGAACAGGCCCGCTTCGACCCGCCGCGCGAGCTCCACCTCCTCGACCGCCGTGAGCAGCGGGATCCTGCCGATCTCGCGCAGATACTGGCGGAACAGGTCGGAGGACGGCCCGCCGGAGTCTGCTCGGGCGGCGCGGACGGGTTCGGGCGGGTCGGGTACTTCCACTGCGTCCTCGACGACGGTCTCCGCGACCGTTTCGGGAACGGCCTCGGGATGGTGTGCGGGCAGGCTCTGGGCGGGGACCTGCGCGGAGACGTCGGCGGCAGCCTCGGTCTCGGTCAGGGTCTGGGTCTGGGTCTGCACGGGGGCGACCTCCAGGGTGATCGCTGCCGGATCGGGGGCGTACGGCAGCGGGACGGGGGCGGCCGGGCCGCATTCCGTCCCGTACACGATGAGCGGATCCGCGGGGTCGAGAGGCCCACTCGGTGTGGACCGGCCGCGCTCCGAGGACTCAGGCACCGCACCCAGTGTGGGGTACGACACACAGCTGCCACGAGGGGCGTGCGACGACTTTTTGAGTCCCGTGCGTGACCGGACGGTTACGGGGACGGGGGCCGGGGGCTGTGGGCGACAGCCCTCAGAGGGCGTCGGCGCCGCGGTTGCGCAGGGAGCGGGCGTACTGCTGGAGGACCCACAGTTCGTTCGCCACGGCGGTGTGCTGCTCGGGGTCGGCGTGCTGGCCCAGGCGCGCGAGCGTGCCCTGCACCTCGCTGATGCGGCGGTCCACGGCGCGCAGCCGGACCGAGACGAGCTGGACCCCCGCGTACGTCTCGTCGACGATCTTCGAGTGCACGGCCTCGACGGCCAGTTCGGTGACCAGCGCCCGCACCGTGTCGTTGGCGGCTGCGTCGCGGACGCGGGCGATATAGCCGGAGCCGTCCTGCGTGCCCTGTTCCGCGCCGCCCGCCTCGGCGATGGTCTGGCGGACCGCCGCGTACGGAGGAGCGGTGAACTCGTCCACTCCGTACGCGTCGAACGCCGGGGACACCAGGCCCGGGTGCTGGAGCGCCAGCTTGAGCAGTTCGCGCTCGGTGCGGTGGGCCGGGCTGCGGAGGTTGAGCGCGGGGCCGGACGGGACCGCGGGGGCCTGGGGCTCCTGCTGC
Source organism: Streptomyces sp. AM8-1-1 (assembly GCF_032229325.1). Taxonomy (NCBI): domain Bacteria; kingdom Bacillati; phylum Actinomycetota; class Actinomycetes; order Kitasatosporales; family Streptomycetaceae; genus Streptomyces; species Streptomyces sp. AM8-1-1. The sequence continues at coordinate 5,625,471 of NZ_CP135086.1, read as the reverse complement.
CGGGCGGAGGGGCGCGTCGGGGCGGGGCCGCGGCCGCCGCGGTCCCGGGCCCAACGGGCCAGCTGGGCCACACGCTTGACGACGAACTGGGTGTCGAGGATGCCGACGATGCCGGCGAGCTGCACGGCCGACTCGTGCTGGATCGCGACGTTCTTGATGCCCGCGACGATGGGCGCGGCCTCGTCGAGCGCGGCGGCGCGGCCGGCCGGGGTCTCCAGGTTGTGGCGCAGCACGACCTGGCGGATCGCGAACTCGAAGAGCGGGGTGCGGGTCTCGACCAGCTTCTGCACCGCGTCGTCGCCCTGCGCGAGCCGCAGCTCGCAGGGGTCCATCCCGCCCGGGGTGATCGCGATCGACGTCTCGGCGGCGAACTTCTGGTCGTCCTCGAAGGCACGCAGCGCGGCCTTCTGACCGGCCGCGTCCCCGTCGAAGGTGAAGATCACCTCGGCGGTGGCGTTGTCCATCAGCAGCCGGCGCAGGATCTTGATGTGGTCGCCGCCGAACGCCGTGCCACAGGTCGCGATCGCGGTGGTCACACCCGCGAGATGGCAGGCCATCACGTCGGTGTAGCCCTCGACGACGACCGCGCGGCTGGCCTTGGCGATCTCCTTCTTGGCCAGATCGATGCCGTACAGCACCTGGGACTTCTTGTAGATCCCCGTCTCGGGGGTGTTGAGGTACTTCGGGCCGTTGTCGCTCTCGTAGAGCTTGCGGGCGCCGAAGCCGACGACGTCGCCGGAGATCTCGCGGATGGGCCACATCAGCCGGCCGCGGAAGCGGTCGATGGGGCCGCGGCGGCCGTCCTGGGAGAGACCGGAGAGGATCAGCTCCTTGTCGCTGAAGCCCTTGCCGCGCAGAAAGCGGGTGAGGTGGTCCCAGCCCTGCGGGCTGTAACCGACGCCGAAGTGCTGGGCGGCGCCCTGGTCGAAGCCGCGTTCGGCGAGGAAGGCGCGGCCGGTCTCCGCCTCGGCGCTGTTCTCCAGCTGCTCGATGTAGAACTGCGCCGCGATCTTGTGCGCCTCCACCAGCCGGATCCGCTCGCCCCGCTGGTGGCTCGGGTTGTACCCGCCCTCCTCGTAGCGCAGGGTGATGCCCGCCGTCGCGGCGAGCCGCTCGACCGTCTCCGAGAAGGTGAGATGGTCGATCTTCATCACGAAGGCGATGGTGTCGCCGCCCTCCTGGCAGCCGAAGCAGTGGAACAGGCCCTTGCTCGGGCTGACCTGGAAGGAGGGGGACTTCTCGTCGTGGAAGGGGCAGAGGCCCTTGAGATTGCCGCCGCCGGCATTGCGCAGCTGGAGGTACTCGGACACGACGGCGTCGATCGGGACGGCGTCCCGCACCGCCTTCACGTCGTCATCGTTGATCCTGCCTGCCACGCGTGAAGTCTACGGTGGCGCGGTGACACTCCTGCCTGCTCCCGTCATCCCGTGAGCGTGGTGAGGGGGACGGACGGGTCACCGAGGGCGTCCGGGTCCACCTGGGCACCGGAGCGGATGAGGTCCTGGACGGGTCCGGTGACGTCCCACACATTGACGTTCATCCCGGCGAGCACCCGGCGGTCCTTCAGCCAGAAGGCGATGAACTGCCGCTTGCCGGCGTCCCCGCGCAGCACCACCTGGTCGTAGCTGCCGGCCGGTGCCCAGCCCGAGTACTCGAGGCCCAGGTCGTACTGGTCGGAGAAGAAGTAGGGGACGCGGTCGTAGCTCACGTCCTGACCGAGCATGGAGCGCGCGGCCGCCGGGCCGCCGTTCAGCGCGTTCGCCCAGTGCTCGACCCGCAGCCGGGAGCCGAGCAGCGGGTGGTGCGCGGCGGCGACGTCGCCCGCGGCGTAGATGTCCGGATCGGAGGTGCGCAGCTGCGCGTCGACCGCGATGCCGCCGCCGTGTGCCCGGTCGGCGAGGGCGAGGCCGGCGGCTTCGGCGAGGGCGGCGCGCGGTGCGGCGCCGATCGCGGCGAGCACGTCGTGGGCCGGGTGCTCCTCGCCGTCGTCGGTGCGGGCCGCGAGGACGACGCCGTCCTGGCCGGTGATCTCGGTGAGGCGGGCGCCGAAGTGGAAGCGGACGCCGTGCTCCTTGTGCAGTTCGGCGAAGACCTGGCCGAGTTCGGGGCCGATGACCTGGTGCAGCGGGGTGGGCTCGGGTTCGACGACGGTGACCTCGGCGCCGTAACCGCGGGCCGCGGCGGCGACCTCCAGGCCGATCCAGCCGGCGCCCGCGATGACCAGATGGCCGTTGTCGCGGCCGAGTGCGGCGAGGACCCGGCGCAGCCGGTCGGCGTGGGCGAGGCGGCGCAGATGGTGGACGCCGGCGAGCTCGGTGCCGGGGATGTCGAGCCGGCGCGGCTCGGAGCCGGTGGCCAGCAGCAGCTTGTCGTAGTGGAGGACGGTGCCGTCGCCCAGCCGGACCGACTTGGTCTCCCGGTCGACGGCGACGACGGTCTGGCCGAGATGCAGCTCCACATCGGCCTGCGCGTACCAGCCGGGCTCGTGGACGAAGACGCTGTCGCGCTCCTCCTTGCCGGAGAGATAGCCCTTGGACAGGGGCGGGCGCTCGTAGGGGTGGTCGCGCTCGTCACCGATGAGGATCACGCGTCCGGTGAAGCCCTCCGCACGGAGGGTCTCGGCGGCCTTGGCCCCGGCCAGACCACCACCGACGATGACGAACGTCCGATGTGCGTCGACCACTTGATGCCTCCTTTTTGCTTGTACGCTGCGCAGCCTTCAGCGAGCGTCCCGCACGCAGCGTGATGGCGGAAGAGGGGGTGACCTTCGGGCGTGTCATCCCGGACATCCCGCGCGGGCCGCTCCGGCCGCTCAGCTGCGGGCCGTGAGCTGCGCGTGCAGACTGCGGGCGGTCGCGTCGGTGAGTGACGCGAGCTGGTCGACGACGACCCGGGCGCGGGCCCGGTCGTCGCCGGCCGCGGCGAACAGGGCGCGGAACTGCGGGTCGAGGGTGTCGGGTGCGCGGGCGGTGAGGGCCTCGGCCAGTTCGGCGAGCACGATGCGCTGGTCGGCGCGGAGAGTCTCCTGCTCGGCGCGCTGCATCACATAGCGGTCGGCGACCGCCTTGAGAACGGCGCACTCGTTGCGTGCCTCGCGGGGGACGACGAGTTCGGCGGCGTAGCGGGTGAGCCGGCCGGTGCCGTACGCCTGACGGGTCGCGCCCTCGGCCGCGAGCGCGAAGCGGCCGATGAGCTGGCTGGTGGCGTCCTTGAGGCGGGCCTGTGCGACGGCCGAACCGTCGTAGTGGTGCGGCCACCATTCCTGTTCGAGGAGGCGGTCCAGGGCCTCGGCGAGCTCCCCGGGGTCGGTGTCGGAGGGCACGTACCGGCCGATCGCCACCTGCCAGATGTCGCTGCGCTCCGGTTCGGCGAGCAGGAGGCCGGGGTCGAGGTGCCCGGCGTGCAGTCCGTCCTCGAAGTCGTGCACCGAGTAGGCGACGTCGTCGGCCCAGTCCATGACCTGGGCCTCGAAGCACTTGCGGTGGTCCGGCGCGCCTTCGCGGACCCATTCGAAGACGGGGAGGTCGTCCTCGTACACACCGAACTTGACCGAGGCGGGGTCGGTGGGGTGACCGCCGCGCGGCCAGGGGTACTTGGTGGCGGCGTCCAGCGTGGCGCGGGTGAGGTTCAGACCGACGCTGACGACACCGCCGCCGTCGGTGGGGACGAACCTCTTGGGCTCGATACGCGTCAGCAGGCGCAGAGACTGGGCGTTGCCCTCGAAGCCGCCGCAGTCCTTGGCGAACGTGTTGAGCGCCTGCTCGCCGTTGTGCCCGAAGGGCGGATGGCCCATGTCGTGGGCGAGGCAGGCGGCCTCGACGAGGTCGGGGTCGCAGCCGAGTGCGGCGCCCAGCTCACGGCCGACCTGGGCACACTCCAGGGAGTGGGTCAGCCGGGTGCGCGGGCTGGCGTCCCACGCCTGGTTGCGGGTGCCCGGGGTGACGACCTGGGTCTTGCCGGCGAGACGGCGCAGCGCGGAGGAGTGCAGCACACGCGCGCGGTCGCGCTGGAACGCGGTGCGCCCCGGACGCTTGTCGGGCTCGGGCGCCCAGCGCGCGGAGGCCGCGTCGTCGTAGCCGTCGTCGTGGAGGCCGTTTCCGTCGTACGTGCCGGGCCCGGGCGGAGTGGTGCTGGTGGTGCCTGCCATGCACCGAAGGTAACCGGAGCGGCCGGGCGGCGGTCGACCCGGTGGGCTACGCGGAGGCGAGTTCGCGCCGCTGAGCCGTGTACGGGACGGTCAGCGCCTCGTCGTAGCGCTGGAGCAGCAGCCGGGCCAGCGCGGGGTGCGCGCCGAGCGGGGCGGCGGCGATCCAGGGTGTGGCGGCGGCGCTGCGGGCGGCGAACAGACCGGGGGCCGCGAAGTAGGAGGCGACGGCGATGCGGTGGCGGCCACGGGCGGTGAGCGCACGGACGGCGGCCGGGACCGTGGGGGACGCGGCCGAGGCGTACGCGGCGACGACCGGCACTCCGCCGAGGCGTTCGCTGAGCATCGCCGCCGTGCTGCGGGCGTCGGCCGCCGATTCGGGGTCGCGGGATCCGGCGGCCGCCAGGACGACCCCCGTGCTGCGGCTGGTGCCGTCGCCGGGCTGCCAGCCGGCGTCGGCGAGCCGGGAGCAGAGCGCCTCCACCAGCAGGGGGTGCGGGCCGAGCGGGGCGGCGATGCGGATGTCCGCACCGGGGACGGCGGCCGCCGCCTGCGGCAGGTCGTACTTGATGTGGTACCCGCGGCCGAGCAGCAGCGGTACGAGGACGGCCGCGCCGTCCCGATCGTGCGGTGCGGGGGCGAGACCGGCGAGGGTGTCGTCGAGCAGCGGCTGGTTCAGCTCGATGTGGCCGAGCCGTACGTCGAGGCCGGGGCGCAGTTCGCGGACGCGGTCGAGGAGCTCGAGGACGGTGTGGAGTGCACGGGGCTCGCGGCTGCCGTGGGCGACGGCGACGAGGATGGGCCGTTCGTTCGGGGGCATGGGCTGCGGGTTCCGTTCAGTCGCACATGGCTGAGTTGGGTGCCCAGCTGGTCGGTGATCCGTGAGAGCAGCTGAGCGGTGGTGTCGAGGGGCAGTGGCCGGCCGTCTGGTACCTGTACCTGCTCCGTCATGAACAGATCCTGGCGGATCGACATTGCGAGGCCGTTGCACGGCGGTGACAGGTGTTTTCCACCGCCTCACCGCCGCCCCGCGGCCGGTGTCAGGATCCTCGGGCCGGCCGGGCCGAACGAACCGATCCGGTCCGTTGTGCGTCTGACCGGGTGTGAAGCGATCACGACTCAGACCCCGCCTGCCCAAGCTGCCCCGCTCGCGCCGCTCACAGCGGCGCCTCGTGCAGGCCGCGATGCTCGGCTGTGTGCTCGCTCTCGCCCCGGCGACCTGGATGCACGCCGTGGCCGACAGCCGGGTGAGGACGGTCGCGGAGGTGCCCGCGCAGGACGTGGCCGTGGTCTTCGGGGCCGGCCTGTGGAAGGGCCGGCCCACGCCCTATCTCGCGCACCGGCTGGACGCGGCCGCCGAGTTGTACCGGGCGGGCAAGGTGCGGGTCGTCCTGGTCACCGGGGACAACAGCCGGGTGGAGTACGACGAGCCCGACGCCATGCGCACCTATCTGACCGCCCGGGGCGTGCCGGACGGGCGGATCGTCAGCGACTACGCCGGTTTCGACACCTGGGACTCCTGTGTGCGCGCCAAGAAGATCTTCGGCGTGGACCGGGCGGTGCTCGTGACCCAGGGCTTCCACATCCGGCGGGCCGTCGCGCTGTGCCGTTCGGCCGGGGTCGACTCGTACGGCGTCGGGGTCTCCGAGCCGCACGACGCGACCTGGTACTACGGCGGGGCCCGCGAGATGGCCGCGGCCGGCAAGGCGGCGCTGGACGCGGCGGTCGAACCCGATCCGCGGTTCCTGGGCGCCGAGGAGAAGGGTGTGCACGAGGCGCTGGCCGCGTCCGGACGGTGATCGTCTGCGGGTGACACACGGCGGGCCGCTCGCTTCGGGATGCGCGGCGCGCGACAGTGATCTGTATGGAAAACGACGTGGCGACCCTGCTCAGCCGGCACACCGAGGCGCTCGCGCTCTTCTCCGACCGGGTGCACGCCGTGCGCCAGGAGCAGTGGGACGATCCGACACCCTGTACCGAGTGGTCGGTGCGCGATCTCGTGAACCATCTGACCGCGGAACAGTTGTGGGTGCCCCATCTGGTGGTCGAGGAAGCGGATCTCGACGAGGTGGGCGAGGCGTACGACGGCGACGTCCTCGGCGCGCATCCGCGCCGGAGCTGGGACGCGGCGGCGCGCGCCGCCCGGGAGGCGTTCGCGGAGCCCGGGGCGCTGGAGCGGACGGTGCAGCTCTCCTACGGCGAGACGCCGGCGGTGGCCTACTGCGCGCAGATGACCACGGACGCGGTCGTGCACAGCTGGGACCTCTCCCGTGCGATCGGCGCGCCCGAGCAGCTGCCGGACGCGCTGGTGGCCTTCGCGCTCGACGAGGTGAGTCCGTACGCGTCGGAGCTGGAGGCGTCCGGGCTGTTCGCCCCGCCGATCGAGCCGCCGCCGGCCCACAGCCACCAGGCCAGACTGCTCGCACTGCTCGGCCGCCGCGCCTGACCGGCCAGGGCGCCCGCGGTGGCGGCGCCTCACAGGGCGGGGCAGGGCATGCGGAGGGGCGCGTACCCCGGCCGTAATGGGGCACGAGGGCCGGCGTAACAGAGGCCGCGCACGCTGGCCGTATGCCCGAGCTCACTGCCCCCGCCGCCCCGCTCACCGCGACGCACTGTCCGTACTGCGCCCTCCAGTGCGGCATGAATCTGCGCGCTCCCGGGGCCGGCGAGGAGACGGTGCAGGTCGTGGAGCGGCCGGACTTCCCGGTGAACCGGGGTGCGCTGTGCGGCAAGGGCCGTACCGCCCCCGCGCTGCTCTCCTCCCGGGTACGCCTGACCGGGCCCCTGGTCAGGTCCGCTGCCACCGGCAGGCTCGAACCGGCCGGCTGGGAGGAGGCCCTGGAGAGGGTCGCAGAAGGGCTGCTGCGGACCAGGGCGGCCCACGGCCGGGACGCGGTCGGGGTGTTCGGCGGCGGCGGGCTCACCAACGAGAAGGCGTACACGCTCGGAAAGTTCGCCCGGGTGGTGCTCGGCACCTCGCAGATCGACTACAACGGGCGCTTCTGCATGTCGTCGGCCGCTGCCGCGCATCAGCGGGCGTTCGGACTGGACCGGGGACTGCCGTTCCCGCTGGAGGACATTCCCCGGACGGGCTGTGTGGTGCTCGTCGGCTCCAACCCGGCCGAGACCATGCCCCCGGCCCTGCGCTTCCTGACGGAACTGCGGGAGAACGGCGGCACGTTGATCGTCATCGACCCGCGCCGCACCCGCACGGCCGAGCAGGCGGACCTCCATCTCGCGCCCCGGCCCGGTACGGATCTGGCGCTGGCGCTCGGCCTGCTGCATCTGGTGGTGGCCGAGGGGCGCACCGACGAGGCGTTCATCGCGGACCGCACGACCGGCTGGGAGGAGGCCAGGTCCGCGGCCATGGCGTACTGGCCGGAGCTCGTGGAACGGATCACGGGGGTGGGTGTGCCCCAACTGCGTGCGGCGGCCGCCCTGTTCTGCGACGCCGCGTCGTCGATGGTCCTCACCGCCCGCGGCCCCGAGCAGCAGTCCAAGGGCACGGACACGGTGAGCGCCTGGATCAACCTGTGCCTCGCGACCGGCCGGGCCGGGCGCCCGCTGTCCGGCTACGGCTGTCTGACCGGGCAGGGCAACGGCCAGGGCGGCCGCGAACACGGCCAGAAGGCCGACCAGTTGCCCGGCTATCGCAAGCTGGACGACCCCGCGGCCCGCGCGCATGTGGCCGAGGTGTGGGGTGTGGCGCCCGAGTCGCTGCCCGGGCCGGGCCGCAGCGCGTACGAACTCCTGGACGCACTCGGTACCGACGTGAGGTCGCTGCTGGTGATGGGCTCCAACCCGGTGGTGTCGGCGCCGCGAGCCGCCCATGTGGAGGAGCGGCTGCGGTCGCTGGACTTCCTCGCGGTCGCGGACGTGGTGCTCTCCGAGACGGCCGCGCTGGCCGATGTGGTGCTTCCGGTGACCCAGTGGGCCGAGGAGACGGGGACGACGACGAACCTGGAGGGCCGGGTACTGCTGCGCCGCCGCGCGGTGTCCGCGCCGCCGGGTGTCCGCAGCGACCTCGAGATCCTCGGCGGACTGGCGGCGCTGCTCGGTCACGAGAAGGGCTTCCCTGCGGACCCGGAGGAGGTGTTCGAGGAGCTGCGGCGGGCGTCCGCGGGCGGACCCGCGGACTACTCGGGCATCACGTACCGCAGGATCGCGGAGGAGGACGGGGTGTTCTGGCCCTGCCCGGAGGACTCGGCGGAGAGCCGGCACCCGGGCACGCCCCGGCTGTTCCTCGACCGGTTCGCCACGCCCGACGGGCGTGCCCGCTTCGTACCGGTCACGCACCGGGCCGCCGCCGAGGAGCCGGACGACGACTACCCGGTGCTGCTGACGACCGGCCGGGTCGTCTCCCAGTACCAGTCCGGGGCCCAGACGCGGCGCGTCGACGAGCTCAACGCGGCGGCGCCGGGGCCCTTCGTGGAGCTGCATCCGCTGCTCGCCGAACGCCTGGAGGCGGCCGAGGGCGACCGCATCGCCGTCGTCTCACGGCGGGGGCGGGCGGTCGGGCCGGCGCGGATCACCACGGGGATCCGGCCGGACACCGTGTTCATGCCCTTCCACTGGCCGGGCGAGGGCCGGGTCAACTCGGTGACGAACCCGGCGCTCGACCCGACGTCCCGGATGCCGGAGTTCAAGGTGTGCGCGGTACGGGTGGAGCGGGTGGGTGCCGGGGAAGGGGCCGGGCCCGGGGCGCCGGAGGTGGGGTAGCGCCCTTCGGGCGGGCAGTGTCCAGCGGGGGCGAGGTCGGCCGACCGGGCGGGCGCACCGGCGGGGGCCGGGGTCAGCCGACCGGGCGGGCGCACCAGTCGCCGCCAGGAATGGCGGTGCCGTGCGCGCGGAGCCTCCCCGCCACGTCCGGGGCCGCCACGTACACCCATGCCCGTACCGCCGTGCCGTCCGGGCGCAGCACGTCGAGCGCGACACGTTCGTACAGATTGCGCGGATGGCCGGGTGAGACGTACTCCTCCAGCCGGTCGAGCACGGTGAGCAGATCCCCGTACTCCCCCGGCGCGGCCGTCAGCAGGTCGCCCACCACGCCGGAGGCACCGCCGGTGCGGGACGACTCGACCGCGTATGGGTAGCCGGGGCCGTCGTAGAGCTCCGCTCCGGGGAGCCGTGCCGGTTCCTCGGCGGCGGTGCGGCCGTGCAGGAACAGGTGGTGGTTGCACTCCCCCGGCCGGAGGGTGCCGTAGACGAAGAAGGGCAGGTCCTGGCCGTTCATCGGGCCGAGGTCTCCTCGTCGATCCACGCCAGGTAGGCAGCGCTGCCTGCCACCACCGGGGTGGCGATGATCTCCGGCGTCTCGTAGTCGTGAGCCGCCCGCAGATGGGCTTCCAGCTCCGGGTAGCGCTCCTCGGACGTCTTGAACAGGATCTGCCACTCCTGCGCGGTCTCGATCGTGTCCTGCCAGCGGTAGACGGAGGTGACGGGCGCGGAGATCTGCGCGCAGGCGGCGAGCCGTGCGTCCACGGCTCCGCGCGCCAGCTCCTCCGCCTTGGCCGCGCTGTCGGTGGTGGTCAGAACGGTGAGTGCCAGGGCCACAGGCGGACTCCGATCGCTTCGGGGGTACTCACGGGCAGGGCCTCACAGCCCCTGCCCGGCCGGTCCGGCCCACCGTACGGGAGCCCCACCGCCGCCCCGCCACCCGCCGGGTCAGCCCGTGTACGGGTGCGCCGACTTGGCCGTCCGCAGCGCGCGGCCCCACCACGCGAGCTGGTCCAGCATCGCCTTGGCGGCGGCGTCGGGGGCCGCCGGGTCCCGGTGCCGGCCCTCGTCGTCGAAGTGGCCGCGCGCGTTGTGGAAGGACACCGTGTCGCGGACGGTCACGGCGTGCATCTCGGCGAAGACCTGCCGCAGCTGCTCAACGGCGCGCAGCCCGCCGGACATGCCGCCGTAGGAGACGAAGCCGACGGGCTTGGCCTGCCATTCCGTGAAGTGCCAGTCGACGAGCGCTTTCAGGGACGCGGGGAAGGAGTGGTTGTACTCGGGGGTGAGGACGACGACGGCGTCGGCGCGGGCCAGGACGGGCGAGACCTTGTCGAGCTCGGCGCGGACGGCGGGCGAGGGATCGTGGGAGATGGCGGTGGGGAGGTCCACCTCCCCGAGATCGACGAGCTCGGCGGCGAAGTCCTCCCGCTGCCGTGCGTTGCCCAGGAACCACTCGGCGATGACGGGCCCGAAGCGCCCGTGCCGGTTGCTGGCGAGGATGACGGCGAGCCGGAGGGGGACGGCGCGAGAGGCGTCCGTGGAGGGGTCTGTCTGCGGATTCTGCTGCGTGATGAGGTCCATGGGCATGAGCGTGGTACCTCAAGCTTGCTTGAGGTCAAGTGGACGGGGGTGGGGGTGTTCTGGCCTGGCGGCCGGCGGGGGGTTGGGGGCGCCCCGGCCCGCCGCCGACGAAGGGCGGCCGCCCGCGACGCGCGCACCCCCAGCCCGTCGGCGACGTGCGGCCCCTGGGGGCGCAGCCCACAGCACGTGACCCCAGGCGCGCGCGTCCGCGTCACCCATTCAGTCCGGGCGGCCGCGATTCGCCGCGGCCCGTCCTGACCTGCGACAACCCCCGCTGTCCAGCGCGACACGCCGGGAATGGGCCCATATCTGATGCGGCATCAGCAGGCGTGCGACACGCGCTGCGCCTTACCTCGAAGAAGACGACCTCGTCGCACCGTTCTTCCCGGAGGAACCCCATGCGTACCGCCGCCCCCCTGCCGACCGGCCTCGCGCCGGCAGCTGACCTCATAGGCACCGGTGGCACCGGAACGTCGGCCGGGACCCTGGGGAGCGGCCGCGGCGCCGGTGACGTGGTGGTTGGGCTCCGTGGCGGGCCGGGCGGCCACGGACACGTCGGTCTCGGCCGCAGCGTCGGCCCGGACATCACCCAGATCGCGGCGGGTGTGGCCCTGCAGGCCACACCCGCCGTCGGCGGGACGCTGCTCCTGCGCAGTCGGGCGAGCGGCTCGCAGGGCAGCTGACGGGGGACGGCTTCCGTCCCCCGTCCCCGCCATGTCCCCGTTCCCGCCGGACCTTCGAGTCCGCCGGGAGCGGGGACCTTTCATTCGAACGGCCGACACGCACCACCGGCATGAGCCACGTGGACGGCGTCCGCGGACATCCCGCGGTTAATCACGCCGTCCACTGGTCGAAGGCCAGCTTCGCGACCAGTGAGAAGACCACGACGAGCAGGACACCGCGCACGAACTCGCTGCCCTTGCGGAGCGCCATACGCGCGCCGAACATCGCGCCCGCCAGGTTGAACACCGCCAGCAGCGCGCCCAGCTGCCACATCACGGTGCCCTGGTAGGCGAACATCGCGAGGGCGCCGGCGTTGGTGCAGACGTTGACGATCTTGGCGGTGGCCGACGCGGTCACCAGGTCGAGATGGAGGACGGCGGTGAGCGCGAGCACCAGGAAGGTGCCCGTGCCGGGGCCGAACAGCCCGTCGTAGAAGCCGATGCCACCGCCGACCAGGACGATCGCGGTGACCGTGCGGACGCGGGTGACGGGCTTCCTGCCGTCGTCCGCGCCCGTACCGAAGGCGGGCCGCAGCATCACGAAGGCGGCGACACCCAGCAGTACGACCATGATCACGGGACGGAGCACATCGCTGCTGATCCCGGCCGCGAAGAACGCACCGCCCATCGACCCCGCCAGTGCGGCGAGGCCGATCCGTACGGCCGTCCGCACCGACACGGGGGCCTTGCGCACATACGTGACGGCCGCGCCCGAGGTGCCGACGATGGCGACCGCCTTGTTGGTGCCGAGGATCTGCGCGGCCTGGACGCCTGGCAGGCCGAGCAGCAGCGCGGGGAGCAGCAGCAGCCCGCCGCCCCCGACGACGGCGTCGATCCAGCCGGCCGCGGCCGCGGCGAGGCACAGGAAAAGGAGCGTGGTCAGCGATATGTCGGGCACGTCCGCGACCCTACGAAGGAGATGGGTGTGGCGTCCATCCATCTCTGGTTGCTTGAGGGACCTCTGAGCTTCGGGTGCCGACGACGACGGTCGCATACAGCTCGTCCGAGGTGGCCACCCGCGCGCCGAGCCCGTCCCGGGTGACGATCGCCGCCGCCCGCTCCGCCTGCCGCTCGCTCGTCTCGAACAGCAGCGAGCCGCCGGGGGCCAGCCAGGACGCGGCCTCGGCGGTCACCCGCCGCAGGACGTCGAGGCCGTCCGCCCCTCCGTCGAGCGCCACCCGCGCCTCGTGCACCCGCGCTTCGGCGGGCAGCAGGTCGATCTCCTCGGTCGGTACGTACGGCACATTGGCCAGCAGCACGTCGACGCGGCCGCGCAGATGGCCCGGCAGCGGGTCGTACAGATCGCCCTCGTACGCCAGGCCGCCGGCGGCGCGGACGTTGCGGCGGGCGCAGCGCACGGCGGCGGGGTCGATGTCGGCGGCGTGCAGTTCGGCCCCGTCCAGGCCCGCGACGAGCGCGGCGCCGAGCGCGCCGGTGCCGCAGCACAGATCGACGACGACGGCGCCGGGCCGGGCGAGGACCGCGGCCTGCTCGACGAGGAACTCGGTACGGCGGCGGGGGACGAAGACCCCGGGGTCGACCGCGATACGCAGACCGTGGAACCCGGCCCAGCCGAGGACGTGTTCCAGCGGCTCCCCTTCGATGCGGCGGCCGACCATGGCGGCGAGATCAGCGGGTGTGCGCGCGGTGGCGACGAGCAGTTCCGCCTCGTCCTCGGCGAAGACACACCCGGCGGCACGCAGCCTGGTGACGATCGCGGACGAGGACAGAGGGGAGGGAGAAAGCGACATGAGAGCCTTTCGGATACCGAAGGGCGCTCTCCGGTCGCCTAGGCCGGTCGAACCGGTTCGACCGAGGGACCACGGTGGGAGAGCACCCCGCCTGACGCAGCAGCGGTAATGGGTCTCACCTCCTCGGCCGGTCCACTGATGTGGAGACGGCAACACTACCCGACCTGCCCCGACGCGCACGGGTATCCGCGCACCGCGCCCCGGGTCCACCGGCACCGGCCTCACAGGACGGGCCTGGCGGCGCTGAGGGCAGCGTTCCCGGTGGGAAACAGAGGAGCACCTGACGGGTAACAACGGACCCGCAGGCTGCGGACATGGCTACAGAGACCGTGGTGATCGGGGGCGGGACGGCGGGTGCGCGAGTGGCGCACCGGCTCGTCACCGCCGGTGTGCCCGTCACCGTGCTCGGCGAGGAGACCCACGCGCCGTACAACCGGGTGCTGCTCGCCGACGTGCTCGCCGGGCGCTACGGCCCCGAGGTGATCAGCCTGCCCGGTGTGCCGGTGCGGCGCGGTGTGCGGGCGGTGTCGATCGACCGGGAGCGGCGGCTCGTGCACTGCGCGGACGGCACGGCGACGCCGTACGACCGGCTGGTGCTGGCGACCGGCTCGAACCCGGTCCTGCCGCCGCTGCGGGGCCTGGGCGGTGAACTGCCCGACGGGGTCCACCCGTTCCGTACGCTCGACGACTGCGCGGCGCTGTCCGCCGCGGTGCGCCCCGGTCTGCACGCGGTGGTCGTCGGCGGCGGTCTGCTCGGTGTCTCCGCCGCCCGCGCGCTCGCCGCGCGAGGCGCCCGGGTGGTGCTCGCCCAGCAGGGCGAATACCTGATGGAACGTCATATCGACCCAGCCGCTTCGCTGTTGTTGCGTACGCATCTCGAGGCCCTGGGCGTGGAGGTGCACACCGAGTGCCGTGTCCGGGGTCTGCGTGGCACGGCCGTCGAGCTCGCCGACGGCTTCGTGCTCGACTCCGACCTGGTCGTCCTTGCCTGCGGGGTGCGCCCCCGGGTCGGTCTGGCGGTCGACGCCGGGCTCGACGTCCGTACGGGCATCGTCGTCGACGACCGGCTGCGCACCTCGGACCCGTCCATCCATGCCATCGGTGACTGCGCCGAGCACGACGGGCGCGTCTACGGTCTCGCCGGTCCGGCGCTGGACCAGGCCGACGTCCTGGCTGCCGTCCTCACCGGACAGACCGCGCGCTACACCGGCACCCGCGCCCTGACCCGGCTCACGCTGTCCGGCCAGGGGACTTTCGACCTGGCCGCGTTCGGCGAGACCAGCCCGCTGCCCGGCGACGACGTCGTGCGGCTCGCCGACGCCACCCGGGGCGCGTACCGCAAGGTCGTCGTCCGCGGGGACCGGCTCGTCGGCGGGATCCTGCTCGGCGATCTCACGACCGTCGGCGAACTGGCCCGTACCTGGGAGGGCGACGAGCCGCTCCCCTCCACCCCGCTGTTGCACCTGCTTGGAGGCTCCTGAGATGTCCACCCCCACGATCGTGGTCGTCGGCCACGGGATGGTCGGCCAGCGATTCCTCGAGGCACTCGCGGAGCGCGGAACGACCGGGCGCGCACGGATCGTCGTGCTGTGCGAGGAGCCGCGGCCGGCGTACGACCGGGTCCGGCTGACCTCGTACTTCGACGGCCGCACCCCCGACGAACTCGCTCTCGCCGACGCGGACTTCATGCAGCAGAACGGCATCGAGCTGTATCTCGACGACCCCGCCGAGAGCGTCGACCGGGCCGCGCGCACCGTCACCTCGCGCGCCGGACGGACCTTCACCTACGACACGCTCGTCCTCGCCACCGGCTCGTACCCCTTCGTACCGCCCGTGCCGAACAAGGACGCCGAGGGTTGCTTCGTCTACCGCACCATCGAGGACCTGCTCGCGATCGAGGAGTACGCCAAGACGGCCACCACGGGTGCCGTCGTCGGCGGCGGTCTGCTCGGCCTGGAGGCGGCGGGCGCGCTCAAGGGACTCGGCCTCACCACGCACATCGTGGAGTTCGCGCCCCGGCTGATGCCGGTCCAGGTCGACGAGGGCGGCGGCGCGGCCCTGCTGCGCACGATCGAGGGCATGGGACTCACCGTCCACACGGGCACGGGCACCCAGGAGATCACCGTCGATGGCTCCGGCGCGGTCAACGGCATGGCCCTGTCGGACGGTTCGGTCCTCGCGACCGATCTGGTCGTCTTCTCCGCGGGCGTCCGGCCGCGGGACCAGCTCGCCCGGGACATGGGCCTGGAGGTCGGCGCACGCGGCGGCATCGTGGTCGACGGGCAGTGCCGCACCTCCGACCCGGCGGTGTTCGCCATCGGCGAGTGCGCGCTCGCGGCGGACGGCCGGGTGTACGGCCTGGTCGCGCCCGGGTACGAGATGGCCGAGACGGCGGCGGCCGCGCTCGCCGGTGAGGACGGGGAGTTCACCGGCGCCGACATGTCCACCAAGCTCAAGCTCCTCGGTGTGGACGTGGCGTCCTTCGGCGACGCGCACGGCGCGGCGGAGGGCTGCCTGGACGTCGTGTACTCCGACTCCCGCTCCGGGGTCTACAAGAAGCTGGTCGTCGGCACCGGCGGCGAGCTGCTCGGCGGAGTCCTCGTCGGGGACGCCGAACAGTACGGTCTGCTGCGCCCGCTCACCGGCAGTGTGCCGCCGGTCTCCCCCGAGCAGCTGGTGCTGCCGGCGGGTGCGGGTGCGCCGGTGGCACTCGGCCCCTCCGCCCTCCCCGACGACGCGGTGATCTGCTCCTGCCACAACGTCACCAAGGGCGCGATCTGCGCCTGCTCCTCGCTCCCCGAGGTCAAGAAGTGCACCAAGGCGGGTACGGGCTGCGGCAGTTGCGTCAAGGTCATCGGCCAGCTGCTGCCGCAGTCCGGCGAGAAGGGGCTGTGCGGCTGCTTCGGCCACACCCGCAGTGAGCTGTACGAGATCGTCCGCACCCTGCGGTTCACCTCGTACGCCCAACTGCTCGACTCGCACGGCCGCGAGGAGGCGCGCGGCACGGACGGCTGCGAGGTCTGCAAGCCGGCGGTCGGGTCCATCCTGGCGTCGCTGGACGGTGGTTACATCCTGGACGGCGAGCAGGCCGCACTCCAGGACACCAACGACCACTTCCTCGCCAACCTCCAGCGCAACGGCTCGTACTCGATCGTGCCGCGCATCCCCGGCGGCGAGATCACCCCGGAGAAGCTGATCGTGATCGGCGAGGTGGCGCGGGACTACGGCCTCTACACCAAGATCACCGGCGGTCAGCGCATCGATCTCTTCGGCGCACGCGTCGACCAGCTCCCCGGCATCTGGGCCCGGCTGGTGGACGCGGGCTTCGAGTCGGGGCACGCGTACGGCAAGGCGCTGCGCACGGTCAAGTCCTGTGTGGGGCAGACCTGGTGCCGCTACGGGGTGCAGGACTCGGTCCGTATGGCGATCGATCTGGAACTGCGCTACCGCGGCCTGCGCTCGCCGCACAAACTCAAGTCCGCGGTCTCGGGATGCGCACGGGAGTGCGCGGAGGCGCAGTCCAAGGACTTCGGCATCATCGCCACGGCGAGCGGCTGGAACCTGTACGTCGGCGGCAACGGCGGCGCGACCCCGCGCCATGCCGACCTGCTGGCGCAGGACCTCTCGGACGCCGAACTGGTGCGGCTGATCGACCGGTTCCTGATGTTCTACATCCGTACGGCGGACCGGCTGGAGCGGACGTCGACCTGGCTGGAGCGGCTGGAGGGCGGCCTGGAGCATCTGCGGGACGTCGTCGTCCACGACTCGCTCGGGCTGTGCGACGAACTGGAGGCGCTGATGGAGCAGCATGTGGCGGGCTACCGCGACGAGTGGGCCGAGACGCTCCGCGACCCGGACCGGCTGCGCCGCTTCGTCTCCTTCGTGAACGCCCCGGACACCCCGGACCCCTCCGTGCGCTTCGTCCCCGAGCGCGGGCAGATCAAGCCCGACCTCACGTTTCTCACCCTGGAAGGGGCCGGTTCCCGATGAGCGTCCAACTGCTGGTGAGCGGCGAGTGGTTCACCGTCTGCGAGGCGTCCCGGCTGACCCCGGGGCGCGGTATGGCCGCGCTGCTGCCGGACGGCCGCCAAGTGGCCCTGTTCCTGGACCGCGCGGGTCGGGTGTACGCCATCGACAACCGGGACCCCTTCGCCGGGGCCCAGGTCCTCTCCCGCGGCCTTCTCGGCTCGTCGGCGGGCGCGCCCTTCGTCGCCTCACCGCTGCTCAAGCAGCGCTTCGACCTGGCGACCGGCCGCTGTCTGGACGACGAGGACGTCTCGGTACGGGCCTACGAGGTACGGCTGGACCGGCCCTCGTCGGGAGCGGCGGACCGCGCGCGGCCACGCCTCGCGGAGAGCGTCCCGGCGGGCGGCTCCTGACATCCGCTGACACGGCAGCGGCCCGGGGCACCGATACCGGCGCCGGCTGTGGCTCCCGGCCCCCGCGATTCAATACGCTGACGCCCCAGGGTCTTCACCACCGACCGGGGTCTTCACCACCGAGGGGCGCAGCGATGGCGGGCTGGAGCACCAGCGACATTCCGGATCAGCACGGGCGTACGGCCGTGGTCACCGGGGCCAACAGCGGTATCGGTCTCGTCACCGCGCGGGAACTGGCCCGCAAGGGCGCGCGGGTGGTCCTCGCGTGCCGCAGCGAGTCCCGCGGCCGGGAGGCGGAGAGCGTCATCCGCGCCGAAGTGCCCGGTGCGGACGTGGAGTTCAGGCCGCTGGATCTGGCGGACCTGACCTCCGTACGGGACTTCGCGGCCTCGTACCCGTACGACCGACTCGATCTGCTGATCAACAACGCCGGTGTGATGGCGCTGCCCCACTCGGTGACGGCCGACGGCTTCGAGACGCAGTTCGGCATCAACCACCTCGGGCACTTCGCCCTGACGGGCCTGCTGCTGCCGAAGCTCCTGGAGACACCGGGCGCCCGGGTGGTGAGCCTGTCGAGCTTCATGCACGCGATGGCCAACATCGACATCGGCGATCTCAACAGCGAGCGCCGCTACAGCCCGTGGACCGCCTACTCCCGCTCGAAGACGGCGAACCTGCTGTTCGTCCACGAGCTGGCCAGGCGGCTGAGCGCGGCGGGCTCCGACGTCGTGGCGGCCGCCGCCCACCCCGGTTATGCCGACACCAACCTCCAGGCGGCCGGGGCACGGATGGCGGGCCAGAAGACCAAGGAACGGTTCATGCAGACCGGCAACCGGATCTTCGCCCAGTCCGCCGCGTCCGGGGCGCTGCCCACGCTGTACGCGGCCACCGCGCCGGACGTCCGGCCGGACTCGTTCACCGGCCCGCGGATCCTGGGATGGCGGGGTGCGCCGGCTCCGTCGTGGCGGCTCTCCTGGTCGTCGAACGACGTGGCCGGGGAGCGGCTGTGGGTGGCGTCGGAGCAGCTGACCGGGGTGACGTACGAGGGGCTCAAGTCCTGAGCTCCGGCGGACACGGCCCAGCACTTGCCGCAGGGCGGCCTCAGCGCAGTCCCGACGCCTCGAACACCTCCCGGGCCGTGTCCGACTCGATCCGTCGCGCCAGCGACTGAAGCACCGCGGATCCGCTGCTCAGCAGTCCGTCCTCACGCGCCCGCCGGGCCCCGGTGTCCAGTTCGTGCCACAGCAGCGGATTGGCGGCGAGGGTCTCCAGTTCCACCTCGACCCGCGCACCCCACACATCGCGGAGCACGATCCGCGGGCTGAGGCCGTCGCGGTGGCCGACCTGCGTGAGCAGGTCGGTGCTGACCCGGCGCTCGCCGAGCAGTCCGCGTACGGCGATCCAGTGGTGGCCCGCGGTCACCCGGCTGGGGAAGAGCACCGAGAACAGCAGGGCCGCGAGCGCGGTCCACAGTCCCGAGCGCAGCGCGTCGAGCGTGCCCGCCGCCAGGTCCACGAGATGCAGCAGGACCAGCAGGGCGGCCGCGCAGAAGACCGCGGCCCGCACATCGGCCGCCCAGCGGCGGTCCTCGGCCGTCACCACCGTGTCGCCGGCCCCGAGGCACCCGGCGCTGTTCCCGCTCTCGCCCGTTTTCATGGCCGGGACGGTAAACCGGCCCGGGGAGCCGCGTCTGCACCGTCTGGGGCGCTCTGACGGATTCGCTACGCGGCGCGTCAAGAGTCCGTGAAGGCCGGGGGTGCGGGCGCAAGGAACACGACAAGACGGCACGGGGCGCGAAAGGACCGCCCGCACGCTGAGGTGTTCCCGACCGGAGGTGCCCGCACGATGACCGTCCTCAACACGCCTCCCGGCTCCGCCGGCTCCCCCGGCTCCGCACCGTCGGGTCCGTCGGGTCCCTCGGGTCCGTCGGGTCCCTCGGGTCCGTCCGAGGAGGTGCCCGGCCCCCGCGGCCCGTCCGAGGAGGTTCCCGGTTCGCACCCGCCGCCCGTGCGGCAGGCGGGCGACCGGCACCGGCTCACCGCGCTCCAAGGGCTCGCCGCACTCTCCCTGGACGCGATGGCGTCGGTGGCCTACGGACCCGAGGCGATCGTGCTGGTCCTCGCCACCGCCGGCGGTGTGGGACTCGGCTTCACCCTTCCCGTCACCCTCGCCATCGCCGCCCTGCTCGCGGTGCTCGTCGCGTCCTACCGCCAGGTGATCGCCGCGTTCCCGAACGGCGGCGGTTCGTACGCCGTCGCCCGGACCCATCTGGGCCGGCGCACCTCCCTGGTCGCCGCGGCCTCGCTGATCCTCGACTACGTACTGAACGTCGCGGTCTCCGTCACGGCCGGCGTCGCGGCGCTCACCTCCGCGTTCCCGGCCCTCTACGACGACCGGATCGTGCTGTGTCTCGGTGTCCTGGTCCTGGTCACGGCCGTCAATCTGCGCGGCATCGTGGACTCCGCACGGGCGTTCGTCGTGCCGACCGCAGTCTTCGTCGGCTCGATCCTGACCATGATCGTCGTGGGGCTGTTCCGCGACGCACCGGTGTCCACCGAGGCCGCCGCCGGCCACGCCTCCGTCCTGGGCGAGAACACCACCACCGTCGGCGCGCTGCTGCTGATCAAGGCGTTCGCCTCCGGCTGCTCCGCGCTCACCGGCGTCGAGGCCGTCGCCAACGCCGTGCCGTCCTTCCGGGCGCCGGCGGCACAGCGCGCCCGGCGTACGGAGGCCGCGCTCGGCGGACTGCTCGGTGTGATGCTCATCGGACTCGCGGTCCTCATCGGCCGCTTCCACCTCCAGCCGGTCGAGGGCGTCACCGTGCTCGCCCAGCTCGCGGACGCGTCGCTCGGGCACAACTGGGCCTTCTACGTGGTGCAGTTCGCCACCGTCGTGCTGCTGGCGCTGGCCGCCAACACCTCCTTCGGCGGCCTGCCCGTCCTGATGTCGCTGCTCGCCCGCGACAACTACCTCCCCCATGTCTTCCGGCTGAAGGCCGACCGTGAGGTCCACCGCCACGGAGTCCTGGCGCTCGCCGCCGTCGCGGCACTGCTGCTCGTCCTGTCCGGCGGCGACACCAACACGCTGGTGCCGCTGTTCGCGATCGGTGTCTTCGTCGGCTTCACCATCTGCCAGACCGGCATGGTGATCCACTGGCGCGCCGAGCGGTCGCCCGGGTGGCGCGGGCGAGCGGTGCTGAACGGTGTCGGAGCCGTCCTCACCGGAGTCGGAGCCGTGGTGGTCACGGCCACCAAGTTCACCGAAGGAGCCTGGCTGATCGTGGTCGCGCTGCCCGCGCTGGTGCTGATCTTCGAGCGGGTGCACCGGGCCTACGGCAGGATCGGCGAGCGCCTCGGTCTCGGCCGGGTGCCCGAGGCCCCGCACCGCGAACGCTCCCTGGTCGTCGTGCCGGTATCCCATCTGTCGAAGCTCACGGTCGAGGCCCTCAACGCCGCCGTCTCGCTCGGTGACGAGGTACGGGCGGTGACGGTGACCCATGGGGACGCGGAGGACCGCGCGGCCCTGCGGGAACTGCGCCAGGCCTGGGAGCGGTGGAACCCGGGCGTGGATCTGGTGGAACTGCACTCGGAGCACCGCACGGTGGGCCGGCCGGTGTCGGAGTACGTACGCCGGGTGTACAAGTACCACCCCGGCACACGGGTCACCGTGCTGATACCCGAGGTGGAACCGGACCGGCTGTGGCAGCGGCTGCTCCAGAACCAGCGGGGTGCGGTGCTCGCGCACGCGGTGCGCCGGGACACGGACGCGGTGATCTGCCGGCTGCGGTTCCGCCTCTCGGATTCCGACCCCCTGTCCTGACCGGGTCCGGCCCCCTGTCCCGTCCGGGGACGTGGTGGCACCGTGAAGGGAGAGGCGCACGACGAGGCCACCGGCCCGCTCGACCCGCTCGGCCGCATGTCGACCGCTGCGGGTCACCGGCCGTTGGCATTCCGTCAATTCGGCGCTCCTAGGTTCCATCAGCGCGCGACCCCGCCGCGCCGACCGGCACCGCGGGGCGGTCCCCCCATTGGAGCGATACGTGGAACGTCGCAACTTCCTGCGTGGAGCGGTCATCGGCACCTCGGCAGCCGCCCTCGGCGGCACCCTGTGGCGCGGTGCGGCCGTCGCGGATCCCGCACAGCCGGGCCCCGGCCCCTACGGCGCACTCCGGCCGGCCGACTCCAACGGCATCCTCCTGCCCGACGGGTTCACCAGCAGGGTGATCGCCCGCTCGGGACAGAAGGTCGGCTCGACTTCGTACACCTGGCACAGCGCGCCGGACGGCGGTGCCTGCTACGCCGACGGCACCGGCTGGATCTACGTCTCCAACTCGGAGATCAACCCGTCGGGCGGCGCGAGCGCGGTCACGTTCTCCTCGACCGGCGCGATCACCGGCGCGCGCCGCATCCTGTCCGGCACCCGGCAGAACTGCGCGGGCGGCAAGACCCCGTGGAACACCTGGCTGTCCTGCGAGGAAGTCAGCCTCGGGTACGTCTACGAGACGGACCCCTGGGGCGTGAACGCCGCCGTGCGCCGGGACGCGATGGGCAGGTTCAAGCACGAGGCGGCCGCGGCCGACCCGGTCCGCAAGGTGGTCTATCTGACCGAGGACGAGACCAACGGCTGTCTGTACCGCTTCGTCCCCACCACCTGGGGCAACCTCTCCTCCGGCACCCTCCAGGTGCTGAAGGCCGGTACGGCGACCTCGGGCAGCTACACCTGGGCCGATGTCCCCGACCCGGACGGCTCGCCGACGGCGACCCGCAGCCAGGTCCCGGGCTCGAAGAAGTTCAACGGCGGCGAGGGCTGCTACTACGCCGACGACAAGGTGTGGTTCACCACCAAGGGCGACAACCGCGTCTGGCAGCTGAACCTGACCGCCGGCACGTACGAACTGGCCTACGACGACTCGCTGGTGAGCGGCGGCGCACCGCTGACCGGCGTGGACAACGTCACCGGCTCCTCCTCCGGGGATCTGTTCGTGGCGGAGGACGGCGGCTCCATGGAGATCTGTGTGATCACCCCGGACGACGTGGTCGCGCCGTTCCTGCGGATCAACGGCCAGTCCTCGTCGGAGATCACCGGTCCGGCATTCTCGCCGGACGGCAGGCGGCTGTACTTCTCCAGCCAGCGCGGCACGAGCGGGTCGTCGTCGGGCGGCATCACCTACGAGGTGACGGGGCCCTTCCGCACCTAGGGGCCTGCCGTTCGGACCTTGCCGGGTTCGTGTGAACCGTGCCGTCCTGCCGCCCGCGGGTCTCAGCCCGCGGCCTCCGCCGGCGCGCCGCCCCTCAGCAGGGCGGCGCCCAGCGGGGTGAGCGTGTGCAGGACGGCGTTCCCGTGGCGCAGGGTCAGCACCAGACCCGCGTCCCGCAGGACCGCGGCGTGCTGGCTCGCGGAGGCGAGCGACACCCCTGCCCTGCGGGCCAGTTCGCTGGTGGTGCAGCCGTACCGTATGGCCTGGAGCACGGCGGAGCGGGTGTGGCCGACCAGCCGGCCGAGGGAGGGGCCGCCGGCCTCCCCGAAGACCGGGTCGGGGGTGTGCTCGGCCGCGTAGACGAGGACCGGCGGGAGCGACGGGTCGCGGTAGACGACGGGATTGCCCCGGCAGAAGAACGACGGCTGGAGCAGCAGGCCCCGGCCGTCGAGGTACAGATCACGGTCGACGGGATAGTCCGCCTCCAGGACCGGGGCACGCCAACGGAGCACCGGGGGAAGCGAGTCGAGCAGTTCGCCCGCGCCTCCGTCGAGCAGTGCCCGCCCGCGCACCGCGCGGTCCGCCTCGACCCTCGCCTGGATCTGCGGCCAGTACGGCTCGATGGCGGCGCGGTGGTAGCTGCGGAGCACCGACACGAGCCGGACGAGCGGCTCGGGCCGTCCCTCGGCGAGGGCGGCGAGACGGCCCGTCAGCTCCGGAGCGGGGGTGCGGCCGGCGGCCACGAGCCCCAGTTCCGTATACAGTCGCGCCGGCGATGTGGCACGAATCACTTCGAGTCCGGAGTCGAGTCCGAGGCTTCCTTCCGGAGGCGTCAGAAAGTCGGGGAAATAGCCCCGCGTCGGCACCAGAGCGGCCAGCAGGCTTGTTTCACCATTCAACCTGGCCCGCGTTTCCGAGCGCCATTCCCCGAACATCAGCGCACGTCGGCGCTCTCTCAATCGGTGAAAGCTGAGAATCGTTTCCCACAACACATCCGGTTTCGTCGCCATCCGCACTCTGGCGAGGTCGTCACCGGTGAAATGGATACGAAGCACTGAACCCCCACTGTTGCACACGCAATCGGCCCCGATCACCGAGTATGCATGCAATCACAGCCGGTTACCACGGTGTTTCAGCCACAGTTGAAATGTCTCGCCGGAGCCGGGTGCGAACCGAAAGGCTGTACGGCGTCGGACAGGAACCAACTGTCACCGATGGACACAGCGAAGGCCGTGGGGGGCTTTGCGTGTCCGGCGGCGGGCGACAGTCGGTGCGGCTCCCTGCCCGGCGTGGGTAATGGGGCGCGGTCGGCGGATGGGGATCCGCGGGCCGCGCTCCGCCCGTTGTTTGCTGAACCAATGGCGGGAATTCGCTGGCCGGCAACATCCACAATTGCTCAGGGACTTTGTGAAAGTACTGAAAGAAGGGGACGGCCCACCGGGGCCGTGCAGGCACAGCAGAAGGGGCGGGCGCCCCGCACAAGGCGCCCGCCCCTTCTCGGTGTTCCGGAGCCTCCACCGGGTCGGTGAGGGTGGGATGCCGGCTCCCCCCACGGGCGCCGGGAGGCGCCCGAGGAGGACCGGTGTCGGCTCCGGGGTCCTTAAGTCCCTAGCGGGAGTCGCTGCCCTTCGAGACGGCCGCCGCACGGCCTGCCTCCAGGCGCGCCACCGGGATACGGAACGGCGAGCAGGACACGTAGTCGAGGCCCACCTCGTGGAAGAAGTGCACCGACTCCGGGTCGCCGCCGTGCTCACCGCAGACGCCGAGCTTGAGGTCCGGGCGGGTGGCCCGGCCGGCCTCGACCGCGTTGCGGACGAGCGAGCCGACGCCGTCCTTGTCGATGGTCTCGAACGGGGAGACCCCGAAGATGCCCTTCTCCAGGTACGCGGTGAAGAACGAGGCCTCCACGTCGTCGCGGGAAAAGCCCCAGACCGTCTGCGTGAGGTCGTTCGTCCCGAAGGAGAAGAACTGGGCGGCCTCGGCGATCTGACCGGCGGTGAGCGCGGCACGCGGCAGCTCGATCATCGTGCCGATGGTCAGCCGCAGGTCGGTCCCCGTGGCGGCCTGCACCTCGGCGATGACCCGGTCGGCCTCCTCGCGCACGATCTCCAGCTCCTGGACGGTGCCCACCAGCGGGATCATGATCTCGGGGCGCGGGTCACCCTTGGCGTTCTTGCGCTCGGCCGCGGCCTCGGCGATCGCCCGTACCTGCATGGCGAACAGACCGGGGATGACGAGACCGAGGCGGACGCCGCGCAGGCCCAGCATCGGGTTCTGCTCGTGGAGCTTGTGCACGGCCTGGAGCAGCCGCAGGTCGTTCTCGTTGTGGTCCTTGCGGGCCTCGGCGAGCGCGACGCGCACCGACAGTTCGGTGATGTCGGGGAGGAACTCGTGCAGCGGCGGGTCGAGCAGCCGGACGGTGACGGGCAGTCCGTCCATCGCCTCGAACAGCTCGATGAAGTCCTTCTTCTGGAGCGGCAGCAGCGCACCCAGAGCGTTCTCGCGCTCGTCGTCGGTGTCGGCGAGGATCAGCTTCTCGACCATCTCGCGGCGCTCACCGAGGAACATGTGCTCGGTGCGGCACAGGCCGATGCCCTGGGCGCCGAACCGGCGGGCGCGCAGCGCGTCCTCGGCGTTGTCGGCGTTGGCCCGCACGCGCAGCCGGCGCACCCGGTCCGCGTAGGCCATCACCCGGTGCACGGCGGCGACGAGTTCGTCGGCGTCGTCCGCGCCGGCGTGCATCCGGCCCTCGAAGTACTCGACGACCGGGGACGGTACGACCGGCACCTCGCCGACGTACACCTTGCCGGTGGAGCCGTCGATGGAGACGACGTCGCCCTCCTCGATGACCGTGCCGTTCACGGTCATCCGGCGGCGCTTGGTGTCGACCTCGAGCTCCTCGGCGCCGCAGACACAGGTCTTGCCCATGCCGCGGGCGACGACGGCGGCGTGCGAGGTCTTGCCGCCGCGGGAGGTCAGGATGCCCTCCGCGGCGATCATGCCGTCGAGGTCGTCGGGGTTGGTCTCGCGGCGGATGAGAATGACCTTCTCGCCCGAACGCGACCACTTCACCGCGGTGTAGGAGTCGAAGACCGCCTTGCCGACCGCGGCACCCGGGGACGCGGCGATACCGCGGCCGAGGAGTTCCGTCTTCGCCTGGTCGTCGAAGCGGGGGAACATCAGCTGCGCGAGCTGGGCGCCGTTGACCCGCTGGAGGGCCTCGGCCTCGTCGATCAGCCCCTGGTCGACGAGCTGCGTGGCGATGCGGAACGCGGCGCCGGCGGTGCGCTTGCCGACGCGGGTCTGCAGCATCCACAGCTGGCCGCTCTCGATGGTGAACTCGATGTCGCACAGGTCCTTGTAGTGCGTCTCGAGGGTCTCCATGATCTGCATCAGCTGGTCGTACGACTTCTTGTCGATCTGCTCCAGCTCGGCGAGCGGGACGGTGTTGCGGATGCCCGCGACGACGTCCTCGCCCTGCGCGTTCTGCAAGTAGTCGCCGTAGACGCCCTGGTGGCCGCTGGCGGGGTCACGGGTGAAGGCGACGCCCGTGCCGGAGTCGGGGCCGAGGTTGCCGAACACCATGGAGCAGATGTTGACCGCGGTGCCGAGGTCGCCGGGGATGCGCTCCTGGCGGCGGTAGAGCTTGGCGCGGTCGGTGTTCCACGACTCGAAGACCGAGCGGATCGCGAGGTCCATCTGCTCGCGGGGGTCCTGCGGGAAGTCGCGCCCGGCCTCGGTCTTGACGATCTTCTTGAACTGCTTGACCAGCTTCTTCAGATCGCCGGCGTCGAGGTCGGTGTCGATGGTGACCTTCTTGGCGGTCTTGGCGTCGTCGAGGGCCTCCTCGAAGAGCTCGCCGTCGACACCGAGCACCGTCTTGCCGAACATCTGGATGAGGCGGCGGTAGGAGTCCCACGCGAAGCGCTCGTCGCCGGCCTGCTGGGCCAGGCCCTCGACCGACTTGTCGGAGAGGCCGATGTTGAGGACGGTGTCCATCATGCCGGGCATGGAGAACTTCGCGCCCGAACGCACCGACACCAGAAGCGGGTTGTCGGCCTGGCCGAGCTTCTTGCCCATCTTCTGCTCGAGGGCGTCGAGGTGCGCACTCACCTCGTCGCGCAGAGCCGCCGGCTCCTCGCCGCTGTCCAGGTAGACCTTGCACGCCTCGGTGGTGATGGTGAAGCCCGGAGGGACGGGAAGGCCGAGGTTGGTCATCTCGGCGAGGTTCGCACCCTTGCCGCCGAGGAGGTCCTTCAAATCCCTGTTGCCCTCGGTGAAGTCGTAGACGAACTTCGCTACGTGGGGATCTTTGTTTTCCGACACGGGTCTCGACTCCTCGAGGACGCGGTGGCTGCCCTGACGGCCAGGAACATACCCAGATCGAAGGCGCCTGGGTACGTCCACTTGGCCGTCATACGGCCGTAACCACTCGTCCGCCACCAGATCGAAAGTGACCGGGCAGCCGACGCGCGATCGGCAACCTTTCAAGCCCTGAACACATCACCACTCTCGGCGACGAGAATGCGGCGAACCATCGACGGAGAGCGATGATTCTCGCAATCGGGTGAACCCATGAAGGGTGGCACTCGGTGCCACCCTTCCGAGAGATGCAGTCGCCACCAAATCGCTCATCTGAGCGGCACCCCTATCAAGGGTGGCGAGAATCACGCGGCCGAAGACCGTCCGGTCCCATCATCCGGACCCGCGGAACACGCCGCAACACATCGGCTCAGCACCTCCAGGTCCACCTCCTCCAGGCTCTCGGCGAAGACCCGACCTGCTGATTCGGGCACCGGAAGCAACGAGGGCACCACGAGCACCGGGCATCCCGCGGCCTGCGCCGAGGCACTCCCGTCCGGCGAGTCCTCCACCGCCACACAGGCCCCGGGGTCGGCCCCGAAGCGCTCAGCCGCCGCCCGGTAGGGATCCGGGTGCGGCTTGGTCCGCGCGGTGTCGTCGGCGGACAGGGTGAAGGAGAAGGGCACCCGGGCCAGCGCCCCCTGCACCACACAGTCCACGACCAGCCGCGGCGAGGCGCTGACCAGGGCGAACGGCACATCGCACCGTTCCAGTTCGGCCAGCAGCCGGCGGACTCCTGGACGCAGCGGGGCCCCCGCCGCCACCCGCCGGTGGAAGGCGTGGGTCAGCGCGTCGGCCGCCTCGGTGGCACTGAGAGACACCCCGGAACCGGGGAGGGCCACCCGCATCAGATGAGCGGCCGTGTCCTGGACGGCGCGGCCGACGACCTCGGGTGCGTCCGCGGCACCCAGCCGGTGCCCGACCGAGGCGGCGACCTCCTCGGCCGCCTCCCACCACAGCACCTCCGTGTCGACGAGGGTGCCGTCCATGTCGAAGAGGACGGCCGCGGGACGGGCCGGGGCGCCCGGGGTCACGGCGCCGCCGGCACGACGAGGACGGGACGCTCCGCCAGCGACATGCGCGCGCGGGTGCCGGGGGTGAGCGAGGCCGCCTCCCGAGAGGGCAGATCCGCCTTGACCGATCCGCCGCCCGGCAGATCGAGCAGGACCCGGGTGACCGAGCCGAAGAAGGACGCGGAGACGACGGTGGCCTCACCCTCCGGGTCCGCGACGACGAAGACATTCTCGGGGCGTACGAGCACCTCGACCGCACCGGCCGTGACCGGCGGATCGCCGTCCACCGGCAGTGCGGCGCCCGCGACCTCCACCAGGCCGCCGCCGGTCGTCAAACCGGGCAGCCGGTTCATGGTGCCGACGAACTCGGCGACGAACGCCGTCGCGGGGTGCTGGTACAGCTCGGCGGGCGCCGCGCACTGCTCCAGCCGTCCCGCGTTCAGGACGGCGACGCGGTCCGCCATGGACAGGGCCTCCTCCTGGTCGTGCGTGACGAAGATCGTGGTGATGCCGAGCGACAGCTGAAGCCGCCGGATCTCCTCGCGCAGGCTGAGCCGCACCTTGGCGTCCAGCGCGGACAGCGGCTCGTCGAGCAACAGCACACGCGGTTCGAGCGCCAGGGCGCGGGCGAGCGCGACCCGCTGCTGCTGGCCGCCCGACATCTGGTGCGGGTAGCGGCCGCCGTGCTCAGGCAGGCCGACGAGGGCGAGGAGTTCGGCGGCGCGGGCGTTCCGCCGGGCGGCGGGCACCTTGCGCACCCGCATGCCGAAGGCGACGTTGTCACGGGCGCTGAGGTTGGGGAAGAGGCTGTACGACTGGAACACCATCCCGGCGTCCCGGCGGTTCGCCGGCACCCGGGTGATGTCCTCGCCGTCGACCGACACCTCGCCCGCGTCGGGCTGTTCGAAGCCGGCGACGACCCGCAGCGCGGTGGTCTTGCCGCAGCCCGAGGGGCCGAGGAGGGCGAGCAGTTCGCCGGGCTCGACGGTCAGGTCGAGACCGTCGAGGGCGACGGTGGAGCCGAACGCCCGGCGCAGACCGCGGAATTCGACGCGCGCACCCGCGCCGGCGGCGACCTCGCCGGCCACGGCCACGGGTGATGCGGTGGGTGCGGTGGGTGCGGACATGGTCAGGACTCCTTGCTGGAGGCGGGGGCGGCAGCGGGTACGGAGCCCACGCTGCGGCTGCCGTTGCCCGCACGGGACAGGAGGAGCAGCAGCGCCCAGGTGATCAGAAGGCTGAGGATGGACACGGCCACCGACATCCGGGCCTGCGATCCGGAGACGGTGACGATCCACACCGCGAACGGCTGGAAGCCGAGCAGGGCGGCGATCGTGAACTCGCCGAGCACCAGGGCCAGGGTGAGGAACGCGGCCCCGGCCAGCGAGGTGCGCAGATTGGGCAGCACGACCCGGCCGATCACCTGCGGCCAGTTCGCCCCGCAGTTGCGGGCGGCCTCGACCAGCGTCGGCACGTCGACGGCGCGCAGCCCCGCGTCCAGTGAGCGGTACACGAACGGCAGCGCCAGCACGGTGTACGCGAGGACGAGGACGAGCGGGAAGCTCTCGTTCTGGACGGCGAGGAACGTCTGGTAGAGCGGGGTGCGCGACAGATGCTCGGGCCCCCAGCGCAGCACCGTGCCCATGCCGGTGACCAGCGCGATCGGCGGCACCACCAGCGGCAGCATGCACACGACCTCGACGAGCGGCCGCAGCTTCGGCGCTCCGAGCCGTACGGCGACCAGCGCGGGCACCGCGAGCAGCAGCACCAGGGCGATGGTGGCGGCGGCGAGCCCGAGGGAGAGCAGCAGGCTGTCGGTGAAGCCCTCGGCGCCGAGGATGCCGGTGTACGCCTGGAACGAGATGCCCTGCCCGGGGGTGTGCACGGTGAAGACGAACGAGGCGGCGAGCGGCACCAGGAAGTACAGGCCCGCCAGGCCCAGCACGAACCCGCGCCACACCCGGGGCCTCCCGGCGCGACGCCGCCGCGTCGCGGACGGTGCCTTCTCCGGCACGAGGGGGGCGACCGGGTCGGCCGGTGCGGTGGGGGTCAGCGCAGCCATCGGGCACTCCGTCGCTGAAGGGGGAGATAGACCGCCATGACCAGCCCGGCGATCAGGATCATGTCGAGGCTGAGGGCGAGGGCCACGTTCTCCTGGCCGACCAGCACATTGCCGGAGAGCGCGTCCGCGATCTTCAGCGTGACCAGCGGCACGGACCCGCCGACCAGGGCGGCGGCGGTGGCGTGCGCGGCGAACGCGCTGCCGAACAGCAGGACGAAGCCGCCGAGCAGCGACGGGGCGAGGACGGGCAGTCCCACCATCCGCCAGTACTGCCAGGTGCTCGCTCCGGTGTTCTGCGCCGCCTCCCGCCACTGGGGCCGCAGCCCGTCGAGCGCGGGCACGATCGTCAGCACCATCAGCGGGGTGAGGAAGTAGAGGTAGACCACGCTGAGTCCGGTGAAGGAGTACAGGTTCCAGCCGAGGCTGTCCAGGTCGGCGAGCTGTGTGAGCACGCCGGAGATGCCGGCGGTCGCGATGAAGGCGAACGCCAGCGGTACGCCGCCGAAGTTGGCCAGGACACCCGATGCGGTGAGCGTGGCGCTGCGCAGCCACTGCCGGCGTGAGGTGACGACGGCCTGCGCGATGAACAGTCCTGCCAGCGAACCGATCACCGCGGTGAGCCCGGAGAGCTGCACACTGCCGGCGAGGGAGTCCAGGTAGGGGCCCTGGAGCGAGCGGCGGACGTGCTCACCGGTGAGCGAGGAGCCGCCGGTCGTCGCGTCGGTGCGGGTGACCGCGCCGTACAGCACGGCCCCGAACGGGAGCCCGAAGCACAGCCCGGTGAACAGCAGCAGCGGCAGGACCGCGAGCCCGCTGCCGGGCCCGCGCCGCCGGCGGCGCACACCGCCGGCGGTCCGGGTGGAGGACGGAAGAGTCACGGACATCAGGAGAGGGCCTTGTCCCACTTCTCGGCGAGTACGGCCTTGGCCTTGTCGAGTTCGGCGGACGAGGGGAACGTGGGTGTGCCCTCGACCTGCGGGAGCTTGGCGACGAAGGACTTGTCGGCGGTGCCGCCGGCGGTCATGACGGGCAGCAGCACGGGGCGGGCGTAGCCCTTCAGCCAGAGGTTCTGGCCCTCGGTGCTGTAGAGGAACTCCATCCACAGCCGGGCGGCGGCGGGGTGGGGGGCCTGCTTGTTGATGGCCTGCGAGTAGTACTGGGCGTAGACGCCGTCGGAGGGGACGGCGACCTTCCAGTCGACGCCCTTGCCGCGGAACTGGTCGGCGTAGCCGGCGTTGAGGTAGTCCCAGTCGATGCTGATCGGGGTCTCGCCCTTCTCGACCGTGGCCGGCGTGGACTCGACGGGGATGAAGTTGCCGCGCTTCTTCAGCTCGGCGAAGTAGTCGATGCCGGGCTGGATGTCGCCGAACGTGCCCTTGCCGGCGAGAGCGGCCGCGTACACCCCGCCGAAGGCCGAACCGGACTTGGTCGGGTTGCCGTTCAGCGCGACCTTGCCCTTGTACTCGGGCTTGAGCAGGTCGGCGAAGGTCTGCGGGCAGTTCTTGATCCGCTTGGCGTCGCAGCCGATGGAGACATAGCCGCCGTAGTCGTTGTACCAGCGGGCCTGCGCGTCCTTCTGCTCCGCGGGGATCTTGTCGAAGGCCTCGACCTTGTACGGCGCGAAGAGGTTCTCGGCGGCGCCGCTGCGCGCGAAGGCGATGCCCAGGTCCAGGACGTCGGGGGCGCGCTTCTGGCCCTTGCGGGCCTTGACGGCCGCGATCTCGTCGGCGCTGGCGGCGTCGGGGTTCTCGCTGTTGACCTTGATCTTGTACTTGGCCTCGAAGGCCTTGATGATCTCGCCGTAGTTGGCCCAGTCCGGCGGGAGGGCGATGACGTTCAGCTCGCCCTCCTTCTCCGCGGCCTCGACGAGCGCCTGCATACCGCCGAAGTCGGCGGCGGAGGCACTGGCCTTCGCCCCCACGCTGCCCGCGGCCGCATTGTCGGGCGCGGCACCGCAGGCCGTGACGGTGGTGAGCACCGCGGCGCCGAGCAGGGCGGCGGCGACGGGGCGGGTAGGTCTGAACACGGTCTCTCCCGGAGACTAAGTGAGAACTTGTCTGAACAAGCTGAGCTCAGTTCGCCCGGATGACCTGTCCGGGCCATGAACGCCGCATGACCGCCGGGGATCGGGCGACGGAAGAGACAAAGCCACCTCACCAAAGGTCATGGTCGGTTGCAGCGCGTGGGTACGGCCGCGCCCGGACACGGTTAGGGTGAGGAGGGAAGCGGAACCCAGCGCAACCGACTGCGCACAGTTTCGGGGCACGGAGGACGTTCGCGTGGGCACGGCGCGTTATCTGGAGATCGCGGAAGCGCTGCGGGGATCGATCCTCGGCGGCGAGTATCCGGTCGGGGCCCAACTCCCCTCGGAGAGCGACCTCGCCGACCGCTGGTCCGCCTCGCGCGGTACCGTGCGCCAGGCCGTCGCCGTCCTCGCCTCCGAGGGCCTGATCGGATCCCGCCAGGGTGCGCGCAGAATCGTGCTCCGGCACGAACGGCGCCACAGCTTCGCGGAGTTGAACAGTTTCGCCCAGTGGGCCGATTCGCAGGGCTACGAGGTCGCCAGCCGCATCCTGACCCGGGTGCGCCGGCCCGCCACGCCCACGGAGGCCTCCCGGCTCTCGGTACCGACCGGGTCCGCGATCCTCCATGTGCTGCGCCTGCGGCTGCTGGACGGCGAGCCGGCGATGCTGGAGCGCACCGCGTACGCGCCCTGGGTCGCACCCGCCGTCGAGGAGCTGCCCGAGGACTGCTCGTCGATCATGAACAGCATCGCCGGGACGCACGACATCGTCGCCCACTACGGCGAGCACCTCATCGACGCGGTGTCCGCGGGCAGCGTCGACGCGCGGATGCTGCGGGTGCGCCGGGGCAGTCCCCTGCTGCGGCAGCGGCATGTGTCGTCCACGGCGACGGGCCGGGCCATCGAGTGGACGGACGACCGTTATGTGGCGGGCAGCGTGACGTTCAGCGTGAGCAACTCGTCGGACACGGCGCCGCTGTCGCGCCACGCGGGCCAACTGGACGGCTAGGACGGGCCGTTCACCGACAGCGCGGACCGGTCGCCCGACCTGTCGTCCGGCCTGCCGCTCGGATCAGGCCGGACAACGCGGGCCTCAGCCGCCCGAGGTGTCCAGTTCCGCGTCCGCGCTGATGCCCGCGCAGTCGTAGGGGTCCTTGAGCCAGCCGTCCGGCAGGACGACGCGGTTGTTGCCCGACGTACGGCCGCGCGGGCCGTCCGCGCCCACGGGCCACGGCTGGTCGAGGTCCAACTCGGCCAGCTGGGCGTCCAGTTCCGCCAGCGAGGACGTGATCGCCAGCTTCTTGCGCATCTCGGAGCCGACCGCGAAGCCCTTGAGGTACCAGGCCACGTGCTTGCGGAAGTCGATGACTCCGCGTGTCTCGTCGCCGATCCACTCCCCCAGCAGCTCCGCGTGCCGTCGC
Organism: Streptomyces sp. AM8-1-1; assembly: GCF_032229325.1. Taxonomy (NCBI): domain Bacteria; kingdom Bacillati; phylum Actinomycetota; class Actinomycetes; order Kitasatosporales; family Streptomycetaceae; genus Streptomyces; species Streptomyces sp. AM8-1-1. Next base: position 5,592,097 of record NZ_CP135086.1, on the reverse strand, counting down.
ATCACCGCGGCGACCTCGCGCAGGGTGGGTGTCGCGTACGACCCCGTGCCCTCGAAGGCCGCGACCAGGTCGCCGAAGAGCCAGGGCCGGCCCAGGCAGCCGCGCCCCACGACGACACCGTCGCAGCCCGTCTCGCGCACCATCCGCAGCGCGTCGTCCGCCGACCAGATGTCGCCGTTGCCGAGCACCGGGATCTCCGGGACGTGCTCCTTGAGGCGTGCGATCGCGTCCCAGTCCGCCGTACCGCCGTAGTGCTGCGCGGCCGTGCGGCCGTGCAGCGCGATCGCCGTCACGCCCTCGTCGACCGCGATCCGTCCGGCGTCGAGGAAGGTGATGTGGTCGTCGTCGATGCCCTTGCGCATCTTCATCGTCACGGGGAGGTCGCCGGCGCCCGTGACCGCCTCGTGCAGGATGGCGCGCAGCAGCGGCCGCTTGTAGGGCAGGGCGGAGCCGCCGCCCTTGCGGGTCACCTTGGGCACGGGGCAGCCGAAGTTGAGGTCGATGTGGTCGGCGAGGTTCTCGTCCACGATCATGCGGACCGCCTTGCCGACGGTGGCCGGGTCCACGCCGTACAGCTGGATCGACCGCGGCGTCTCGCTCGCGTCGAAGTGGATCAGCTGCATCGTCTTCTCGTTGCGCTCGACCAGCGCCCGCGTCGTGATCATCTCGCTCACGAAGAGTCCCTTGCCGCCGGAGAACTCCCGGCAGAGGGTGCGGAACGGAGCATTCGTGATGCCGGCCATGGGCGCGAGCACGACCGGCGGCTGTACGGAGTACGGGCCGATCGAGAGCTTCGCGAGGGACGCGGGAGACGGGGCGAGCGTGGTCATTCGCCCATTGTCGCGCACGTCCGGAGTCGTTAGTTAACCGTACTATCGACGTATGTCCGAGCTCACATCACGACGGCGGCTGCTCATCCTGGCGATCTGCTGCATGAGCCTGCTGATCGTCTCCCTCGACAACACGATCCTCAATGTGGCGCTGCCCTCCATCAGCAAGGAGATGCACGCCTCCGTGTCCGGGATGCAGTGGACGATCGACGCGTACACGCTCGTCCTCGCGTCGCTGCTGATGCTCGCCGGTTCCACCGCTGACCGGATCGGCCGCCGCCGGGTCTTCAAGGCCGGGCTCGTGATGTTCACCCTGGGCTCGCTGCTGTGCTCGATCGCCCCGAACCTCGAATCGCTGGTCGCGTTCCGCATGGTCCAGGCCGTCGGCGGCTCGATGCTCAACCCGGTCGCCATGTCGATCATCACCAACACCTTCACCGACGCGCGCGAACGCGCCCGCGCGATCGGTGTGTGGGGCGGCGTCGTCGGCATCTCCATGGCCGCGGGCCCGATCGTCGGCGGAGTGCTCGTGGACACCGTCGGCTGGCGTTCGATCTTCTGGGTCAATCTGCCGGTCGGTCTGATCGCTCTGCTGCTGACCTGGCGCTACGTCCCGGAGTCCCGCGCGCCGAAGCCCCGCCGGGCCGACCCGGTCGGGCAGCTGCTCGTCATCACCCTCCTCGCCTCGCTCACCTACGCGATCATCGAGTCGAGCATCGTGTTCGCCGTGGTCGCCGCCGTCGCGCTGGCCGGTGTGCTGCTGTACGAGCCGAGGCGCCACGAACCCCTCATCGACCTGCGCTTCTTCCGCAGCGCCCCGTTCAGCGGAGCCACGGTCGTCGCCGTCTGCGCCTTCGCCTCCCTGGCCGGGTTCCTCTTCATCAACACGCTCTACCTCCAGGAGGTCCGCGGTATGTCCGCCCTGCACGCGGGGCTGTACATGCTGCCGATGGCGGGGCTCACCCTCGTCTGCGCACCCCTGTCGGGGCGGCTGGTGGCGAGCCGGGGCCCACGCCTCCCGCTGGTGATCGCGGGGATCACGATGGCCGCGAGCGGGCTGCTGTTCGCCGCGTTCGAGGCGGAGACCTCGGAAGTGCTGCTCTTCGTGGGCTTCGTCCTGTTCGGACTCGGCTTCGGCATGGTGAACGCGCCGATCACCAACACCGCGGTCTCCGGGATGCCACGCGCCCAGGCGGGCGTGGCCGCCGCCGTCGCCTCGACCAGCCGGCAGATCGGCCAGACGCTCGGCGTCGCCGTGATCGGGGCCGTCCTGGCCGCGGGCGTCTCCACGGCGACGTACGCCACGGACTTCGTCCCGGCCAGCCGCCCGGCCTGGTGGATCCTCACCGGCTGCGGTGTATGCGTGCTGGTGGTCGGGGTCCTGACGAGCGGCCCCTGGGCCCGCGAGACGGCCCGGAGGACGGCGGAACGACTGGGCGCGGCGGACCGGGAGCCGGAGCGGTCGGTGGCGGATGTGTGAGGGGGTCCGGTCGAGACCGGCGGGCCGGGGGGTCTGGTCGTGACCGGCGGGCCGGGGGGTCTGGTCGTGACCGGCGGGCCGGGGGCCCGGTCGTGACCGGCGGGCCGGGGGCCCGGTCGTGACCGGCGGGCCGACGCGGCGGGCGGGGGTCCGGTCGAGACGGGCGGGCCGGGGTCCGGTCGTGACCGGCTGACCGGGGGCCCGGTCGAGACCGGTGACCGACGCGGCGGGCCGGAGGTCCGGTCGTGACCGGCTGACCGACGCGGCGGGCGGGGGTCTGCCCGTCACGGCCGGCTGCCCCGTACTGCGGGCGCGGGACCCGGTCCGACAGTGCCGCGGGCGCATGACCGGCTGGGCGACTGACCAGCGCTGTTGGCACGGTCCGCCCTGACCCGCGCGCGGCCGAAAGCCCGGCCGTGACCGGCGGGCCGGGGGCCCTGTCGTGACCGGCTGACCGACGCGGCGGGCAGGGGTCTGCCCGTCACGGCCGGCTGCCCCGTACTGCGGGCGCGGGACCCGGTCCGACAGTGCCGCGGGCGCATGACCGGCTGGGCGACTGACCAGCGCTGTTGGCACGGTCCGCCCTGACCCGCGCGCGGCCGAAAGCCCGGCCGTGACCGGCGCTGCGGGCGCGGGACCCGACCCGACTGCGCCACGGACGCGGGACTCGGCCGTGCAGGGCTTCTGGCACGGCTCCGCCGGGCCCAGTGCGCGGGCCAGGGTCCGACCCTGACCGGCTGCCGGTGTCGCGGGCGTCCGACGCGGTCGGGCAGGGGCGTGATCCGGTAGCCGTGCGGGCCCCGTCGAAGATGCGCTCACGAGGCCCGGGACCGGCGGTCCGCCCGTTCGGCCCAGCCGATCGCGAGGAGCATGCGGCGCCTCGCGACCGGGCTCCGCACGCGCCATACGTCCGGTGCGACACCGGCCACCTCCGAGGCTCCGGAAGCGAGCGGCGGAACGTCCCCGCGGCGGCGGCCGCACCGCCGCGCCCCCTGCCCGGCCGCCGCTCGGCGGCGTGTCAGACCTCCGCGGACGCCAACGCCTGGAGCTTCTCCAGCCGTTCACGGGACACCGCGTCCAGCGGGACGTACGTCACCAGCCGGGGGCCCGCCTTCGGGCCGAGCCAGAGGTTGTTGTGCTCCAGGTGCAGCAGACCGACGTGCGCGTTGTCGATGTGCTTCGTCTTGCCGCCCTGGCCGACCACCTCGTGTCGCGCCCACACCTCGCGGAACTCCCGCGACGACTCCAGCCGTGCCAGCAGCGCCTTCCACGCCGGCTCGGCCAGATGCTCCGCCATCGACGCCCGGAACTTCGCCGCCATCATCCGGTTCGACGCCGCGAGGTCCACGACCGCCGACCGCCAGTCCTCGTTGGAGAAGGCCAGCACCATGCAGTTGCGGTCCTCCGGCGGCAGGGCGTCGAGATCGCACAGCAGCCGCCCGTACGTCCGGTTGTGGGCGAGGATGTCGTACCGGCTGTTCTGGATGCACGCCGGAATCGGCTCCAACTGCTCCAGCATCTGCCGCAGTCCCGGGGTGACCGTGGGGCAGGGCGTGCCCGGCGCCGGGTCGGACGCGCCCGCCAGCGCGAAGAGATGGCTGCGCTCGCTGGAGTCGAGCAGCAACGCCCGTGCGATCGCGTCGAGCACCTGGGGCGACACCTGGATGTCCCTCGCCTGCTCCAGCCACGTGTACCAGGTGACGCCCACGGCCGAGAGCTGGGCGACCTCCTCGCGGCGCAGCCCGGGGGTGCGCCTGCGGCGCCCGCGCGGCAGACCCACCTGCTCCGGGGTGATCCGCTCGCGACGGCTGCGCAGAAAGCCCGCGAGCTCGTGCCGTCGTACGTCGGACTCCTGCACCATCGTCGTCATACCCCCAGGGTGCCGAACGGCTCAGACCGTTGCCAGGTAGTGCTTGTACCAGGATAAGGACACTCTGGTACCAGGCTGCGAATCGGAGGATCTTCGGATGTGTGAGTGAGACACGTGTCCTTTCCCCCGTTTCCGCCCCCGCCACCGCCACCGTCGGCGGCGGCCCGGTGCTCGGCCCGCTCGGGCTGTTCACCCTTCTTCTCGGCGCGGCACTTCCGCTGATCGACTTCTTCATCGTCAATGTCGCCCTGCCGACCATCGACCACGACCTCGCCGCGGGTCCCGCGATGCTGGAACTGGTCGTCGCCGGCTACGGGCTCTCGTACGCCGTCCTGCTCGTCCTCGGCGGGCGGCTCGGCGACCAGTACGGGCGCCGCCGGCTCTTCCTCGCCGGGATGGCCGCCTTCGGACTGACCTCACTCGCCTGCGGGCTGGCGCCCGACGCCTGGACCCTCGTCGGCGCACGGGTCGCCCAGGGCGCGGCCGCCGCGCTGATGCTGCCGCAGGTGCTGGCCACGATCCAGGCGTCGACCTCGGGACAGCGCAGGGCTCGGGCCATGAGCCTGTACGGCGCCACCGCCGGTCTCGCGATGGTGGCCGGACAGATCGTGGGCGGCGTGCTCGTCGCGGCCGACATCGCGGGCAGCGGCTGGCGGGCGATCTTCCTGGTGAACGTGCCGGTCGCGCTGGCCGGCCTCGTACTGGCGACGCGCTCGGTCCCCGCCACCCGGTCGAAGGACCCGGCGCCCGTCGATCTGCCGGGCACCGTGCTGCTGACCGTCGCCCTGCTCGCGCTGCTGGCTCCGCTGACGGAGGGCCGGGCCGCCGGCTGGCCGCTGTGGACGTGGCTCGCGCTCGGCGCCTTCCCGGTCGCGGCGGCGGTGTTCTGGTGGGTGGAACGGCGCTCGGACCGTCGCGGCCGCACTCCCCTGGTGCCGCCGAGCCTGTTCGCCCAGCCCTCCCTGCGCCGCGGGCTCGCGATGCTGCTGCCGTTCTCGGTCGGCTTCGGCGGCTTCATGTTCGTCATCGCGGTCGCGCTCCAGCAGGGCCTCGGCGCGGGCACGATCGCGTCCGGACTGACACTCGTGCCGATGGCCGTCGCCTTCTTCGTGGCGTCGCTCGCCGGGCCGCGGCTGGTGGTCCGGCACGGCACACGGATCGTCACGGCCGGCGGCCTTCTCCAGGGGCTCGGTGTCGCGGTCCTCGCACTGACCGTGTGGCACGACTGGTCGCACCTGGCGCTCTGGCAGCTCGCCCCCGGTCTCGCCCTCGCGGGCTTCGGCCAGGGGCTCCAACTGCCCGTGCTCTTCCGCGTGGTGCTCTCCGACGTCCCGAACGAGAAGGCGGGCGTGGGCAGCGGGGTGATGGTGACGACCCAGCAGTCCGCGCTGGCCCTGGGTGTGGCCACGCTGGGCTCGCTGTTCCTGTCGCTGACGGAGAGCTCGGGCGCCGGACGGGCGCTGACGGTGACCCTGCTGGTGTGGCTGGGCGTGATCGCGCTGACCACGCTGCTGAGCCTGCGGCTGCCGCGCACCCTGACCTGAGCGGTGCGGTGCGCCGGGGCCAGGGAGTGCGCCGGGACCGGACATGCCCGTGGGCCCGGACCGCCTGTGCGGTCCGGGCCCACGGTTGTGCGTTGTGCGCCTACTGGTTCTGCTCCTCCTGCGGAGCGTCGGTGCCCTCGGCACGCTCGCGCATCTTCCGCAGCAGTTCGGCCTTCTGCTCGGCGGCCGTCTGCCGGTCGGCGTTGCGCGTGGGTCCGTTGGCCTGCTGTTCGGCGCGGGACAGCTTGCGTCGCTGTCCGCCGACTCCGAGAAGGTTGTTCCGGCTCTTGGCCATGGGGTTCTCCCATTCGTGGTGAGAAGTGACTTCGGGAACGTCAGACGGGGGGCGGGTCGGGCCGCCGCCCTCTCACTCGTAGATCTGGAAGAACGAAGACATGAGGGAGACGGTACCGCCTGGCGAGAGGCCGGTCATCCGAATTCGGGGCAGCGTGGCGCACGGCGGTGAGCGAGAGGCGCGTCGCACCCCCGCCTGACAGATAGCGAATGACAGATATTGAAATCTGTCATTCGTTAGGTACGGTAGTGGTGTCAGCGTTTCCTCCACGCACCCCAGGAGCCCCTCATGGCCCCCACCCCCCGCCCCCTCGGCACCACAGGCCCGCTGGTCTCCCCGCTCGGCCTCGGCTGCATGGGCATGTCCGCGCTGTACGGCGAGGCCGACCGCGCCGAGTCCATCGCCACCGTCCACGCCGCCCTCGACGCCGGCATCACCCTGCTCGACACCGGCGACTTCTACGGCATGGGCCACAACGAACTGCTCGTCAACGAGGCCCTGCGCAGCGCGCCGCCGGCCGCCCGCGAGAAGGCCCTCGTCAGCGTCAAGTTCGGCGCGCTGCGCGACGCCGACGGCGGCTGGTCGGGAGTCGACGGCCGGCCCGCCGCGGTGAAGAACTTCGCCGCGTACTCCCTTCAGCGCCTCGGCCGCGACCACATCGACATCTACCGGATCGCCCGCATCGACCCCGGCGTCCCGATCGAGGAGACCGTCGGCGCCATCGCCGAACTGATCGAGGCCGGCCATGTGCGACACGTGGGCCTGTCCGAGGTGGGCGCGGACACCATCCGGCGGGCCGCGTCGGTGGCCCCGATCGCGGATCTCCAGATCGAGTACTCCCTGATCTCGCGCGGCATCGAGGACGAGATCCTGCCGACGACGCGCGAGCTGGGCATCGGCATCACCGCTTACGGCGTGCTCTCCCGCGGGCTGATCAGCGGCCACTTCTCGCACGACCGCGAACTGGCGCCCGGCGACTTCCGCGGCATGAGCCCACGCTTCCAGGGCGAGAACCTGCGCCACAATCTCGACCTCGTCGAGCAGTTGCGGAAGATCGCCGAGCAGAAGGGCATCACCGTCGCGCAGACCGCGATCGCCTGGGTGCTCTCCCGCGGTGAGGACATCGTGCCGCTGGTCGGCGCCCGGCGCCGGGACCGGCTCACCGAGGCCCTCGGCGCGCTCGACGTCACGCTCGACGCCGGTGAGCTCGCGGCCATCGAGGAAGCCGTCCCGGCGGGAGCGGCCGCCGGCGCGCGCTACCCCGAGGCGCAGATGGCCCACCTGGACAGCGAGCACTGAATCCGGTGCAGGCGAACCGGCCGGGTACCGTCGACACCATGCCGACCAGCGAGACCCTGACGACCGAGCGCATCCTGGAAGCCACCGAGGATGTGCTGCGCCGCTACGGCCCGGCGAAGGCCACGGTCGTCGACGTCGCGCGGCTGCTGGGCGTGAGCCACGGCAGCGTGTACCGCCACTTCCGAACGAAGGCGGCGCTGCGGGAGGCCGTGACGGCGCGCTGGCTCGGCCGTACCGAGGACCTGCTCGCGGAGATCACCGAGGCCCCGGCGCCGTCGGCCGGGGAGAAGCTGCGGCACTGGCTGTCGGCGCTCTTCGAGGCCAAACGCCACAAGGCCGGCGACGATCCCGAACTCTTCGCCACCTACAGCGCGCTGATCACCGAGACCAGCGACACGGTGGACCGGCATCTGGCGCTGCTGACCGGCCAGCTCACCCGCATCGTCGAAGAGGGCGTGACGGCGGGCGAGTTCAGAGCCGAGTCGCCCGCGTCCGCGGCGCAGGCGGTGTTCGTCGCGACGGCCCGCTTCCACGACCCCGTGCACGCGCCGGAGTGGCGCAGGCCGGCCATCGAGGACGAATTCCGTGCGGTGTGCGACCTGTTGCTGCGGGGACTGCGTCCCTGAGACCGGTGGAGGTCAGGCCGGACGCGCTCCGGCCGACGGGTCGACGGTCGCCTGATGGACCTCGGCGAGGTGCTCCTCGGCCTTGAGCCAGGGCAGGAACTGCGCACCCTTGCGCCAGCCGCAGGTGTCACAGGTGAGCATCCGCTGCATGCCCGATTTCGCTACATGCACGACGTGTTCGCGGCCGTGCTGGTCCCATCTGCTGACCTTGCTGGTGGTCGTGGACGGCATGGTGTCTTCTCCCGGGTGACGAGTGCGCCCCAGTGTGCAGTACGGACAACATCAACAGGGGACCCTTGTCGCTCTGTTGCCCCGCACGTCGACAACCAGGCGCCCGGCAGCCACCTTTCGGCCCGTCGGAGCCGTACGGACACGGCCGTGCCCGCGCGCGGAAGGAGTCCACGCACACACGCGAAGGCCGGCCGGGCTGTATGCCCGGCCGGCCTTCGGCGATCCGATGGGTACGTCAGCAGCCGAGGAGCCGGGCGCCGAGGTAGGACTGGATCTGGTCGAGGGAGACACGTTCCTGCGTCATGGTGTCGCGCTCGCGCACGGTGACCGCGTTGTCGTCGAGGGTGTCGAAGTCGACGGTGACGCAGAACGGGGTGCCGATCTCGTCCTGACGGCGGTAGCGGCGGCCGATGGCGCCGGCGTCGTCGAACTCGATGTTCCAGTTCTTCCGCAGGTCCGTGGCGAGGCCCTTGGCCTTCGGCGACAGCTGCGCGTTGCGGGAGAGCGGCAGGACGGCGACCTTGACCGGTGCGAGGCGCGGGTCGAGGCGCATCACGGTGCGCTTCTCCATGACGCCCTTGGCGTTCGGGGCCTCGTCCTCGTTGTACGCGTCCAGCAGGAAGGCGAGCATCGCCCGGCCGACACCGGCCGCGGGCTCGATGACGTACGGGGTCCAGCGCTCGCCGGCCTCCTGGTCGAAGAACGACAGGTCGTGGCCGGACGCCTTGGAGTGCGCCGAGAGGTCGTAGTCGGTGCGGTTGGCGACGCCCTCGAGCTCGCCCCACTCGCTGCCGCCGAAGCTGAAGCGGTACTCGATGTCCGCGGTGCGCTTGGAGTAGTGGGAGAGCTTCTCCTGCGGGTGCTCGAACCAGCGCATGTTCTCCTCACGGAGACCCAGGTCGCGGTACCAGTTCCAGCGCTGCTCCATCCAGTATTCCTGCCACTGCTCGTCCTCGCCGGGCTTGACGAAGAACTCCATCTCCATCTGCTCGAACTCGCGGGTGCGGAAGATGAAGTTGCCCGGAGTGATCTCGTTCCGGAAGGACTTGCCCATCTGCGCGATGCCGAACGGCGGCTTCTTGCGCGACGTCTGCTGCACCTGGCCGAAGTTGGTGAAGATGCCCTGAGCGGTCTCGGGACGCAGGTACGCGACCGAGCCCGAGTCCTGGGTCGGGCCGAGGTGCGTGGAGAGCAGGCCGGAGAACTGCTTGGGGTCGGTGAAGGTGCCCTTGTTGCCGCAGTTGGGGCAGTTGAGGTCGGCGAGACCGTTCTCCGGGGCCCGGCCGTTGTGCTTCTCCTCGTACGCCTCGATGAGGTGGTCGGCGCGGTAGCGCTTGTGACAGGAGGTGCACTCGGTCAGCGGGTCGGTGAAGGTGGCGACGTGACCGGAGGCCTCCCAGACCTCGGGGGCCAGGATCACCGACGAGTCGATTCCGACGACGTCCTCGCGCGAGGTGACCATGTAGCGCCACCACTGGCGCTTGATGTTCTCCTTCAGCTCGACGCCCAGCGGCCCGTAGTCCCAGGCGGCTCGCTGGCCGCCGTAGATCTCGCTGCACGGGTAGACGAAGCCACGGCGCTTGCTGAGGCTGACGATGGTGTCGATCTTGTCGGCGGCCACGGTGCTCTCTTCATTAACGACGACGAATGTATGGGGGGTGAGGCGCGGAGCGCTTCGTTGGGGGGTGGCGGTCGGGAGACGGGCGGGCGAATGCTTCAGGTTACCGGCGGGCGCACCCCTCCAATCAAATCGGTAGGGGTACGACCGGCCCGAGGGGCCGCTCAGCAGCTTTGTTGACAATCGTTTCCACTTTTGTTGAAAATGACAGTCATGAACGTACGCCGCCTGATACCCACCACCGTCGCCGCCGGAGCCGTCGCTCTCGGCCTCATGGCCGTGTCCGCCTGCTCGACCTCCGGTGCCGCCGATGGCAAGGACGGCGACGGCAGGCTCAAGGTGGTGGCGTCGTTCTACCCCATGCAGTACCTGGCGGAGCAGATCGGCGGCAGCCATGTCGCCGTCTCCACCCTCACCCGGCCGGGCGTCGAGCCGCACGACCTGGAGCTCAAGCCCCGCCAGACCGCCGAGCTGGGCGAAGCCGGATACATCCTCTACCTCAAGGGCATCCAGCCCGCCGTCGACAAGGCCATCGACGAGTCCGAGGCGAAGAACAAGGTCGATGCCGCCACCCTGACCGAGCTGGAGCACCACGGCACCGAGGGCGGCCACAGCCACGAGGGTGACGAGGCGGCCCACGACGAGCACGCCCACGAGGCGGAGGGCGAGGCGGGCGCCGACCCCCACATCTGGCTCGACCCCGTGAAGTACGCCGAGGTCGCCAAGGGCGTCGGGGCCTCCCTGGAGAAGGCCGACCCCGACCACGCCGCGGACTACCGGAAGAACACCACCGCGCTCGTCACCAAGCTCGACGGCCTGAACACCGCCTTCGAGCAGGGCCTGAAGAACACCACGACGAAGACCTTCATCACCACGCACTCCGCCTTCGGCTACCTCGCCGAGCGCTACGGCCTGGACCAGGAGGGCATCGCGGGCGTCGACCCCGAGTCCGAGCCGAGCCCGGCCCGCATCAAGGCGCTCCAGACCCTGGCGAAGAAGGAGAAGGTCAGCACCGTCTTCTTCGAGACGCTCGCCAGCGACAGGACCGCGAAGACCCTCGCCCAGGACACCGGGCTGAAGACGGCCGTCCTCGACCCGCTCGAGGGAATCACCGAGAGGTCCCAGGGCGATGACTACATCGGCGTGATGCAGTCCAACCTCGCCGCGCTGCAGAAGGCTCTCGGCGCGAAGTGACCCACCCATCCCCATCGGAGGCATCGTGAGCGAGCCCGTCATATCCCTCCGCGGGGCCCAGGCCTCGCTCGGCTCGCGCCCCGTGCTGCGCGGCGTCGACCTCTCCGTGGAGCGCGGTGAGGTCGTCGCGCTGCTCGGCGCGAACGGCTCGGGCAAGTCGACCGCCGTACGCAGCGTGATCGGCCAGGTGCCGCTCACGAGCGGAACGATCACGCTCTTCGGCACCGAGCTGCGCCGGTTCCGCGGGTGGTCGCGCATCGGCTATGTGCCGCAGCGCACCACGGCCGCGAGCGGCGTGCCCGCGACCGTCCGCGAGGTCGTCTCCTCGGGCCGGCTGTCCCGCGCGCGCCTCGGTCTGCTCTCGCGGGCCGACCGCGCGGCCGTGGACCGCGCCATCGAGCTGGTCGGCCTCACCGACCGGGCCAGGGACTCCGTGAACGCCCTGTCCGGCGGGCAGCACCAGCGGGTGCTCATCGCCCGCGCGCTCGCCTGCGAACCCGAACTGCTGATCATGGACGAGCCGATGGCGGGCGTGGACCTGGTCAGCCAGGAGATCCTCGCCGGGACGCTGCGCGAGCAGGTGGCGGCCGGGACGACCGTGCTGCTCGTGCTGCACGAACTGGGCGCGCTGGAGCCGCTCATCGACCGCGCGGTGGTGCTGCGGGACGGCTGCGTCGTCCACGACGGACCGCCGCCCGAGGCCGTGGGCCAGCACGCCCTGCCCGGCCACGACCACGTACATCCGCACGCGGCCGACGAGCCGCTCCGCACGGGACTGCTGACCTGATCATGGAAATCCTCGAGACCGCCTTCATGCAGCGGGCGCTCATCGCGGCCGTACTGGTCGGCATCACCGCGCCCGCCGTCGGCATCTATCTGGTGCAGCGCCGGCAGGCGCTGCTGGGCGACGGCATCGGCCATGTGGCGATGACCGGCGTCGGCCTCGGCTTTCTGCTGTCCACCAACCCGGTGTGGATGGCGACGGCCGTCTCCGTGGTCGGCGCGATCGCGATGGAGCTGATCAGGGCGTACGGACGCACCCGCGGCGACATCGCGCTGGCGATGCTCTTCTACGGCGGTATGGCGGGCGGCGTCCTGCTGATCAACATCTCGGACACCGGCTCGACGGCCAATCTGAGCTCGTTCCTGTTCGGCTCGCTGTCCACGGTGTCCGACGAGGACCTCACGGCGATCTGTGTGCTCGCCGCGTTCGTCGTGCTCGTCTCGCTGGGCCTGCGGCGCCAGTTGTTCGCGGTCAGCCAGGACGAGGAGTTCGCCCGGGTGACGGGGCTGCCGGTGCGGGCGCTGAACCTGCTGATCGCGGTCACCGCGGCGGTCACGGTCTCGGTGGCGATGCGCGTGGTGGGCCTGCTGCTGGTCAGCGCGCTGATGGTGGTGCCGGTGGCGGCGGCGCAGCAGATCTCGCGCTCGTTCCGGGCGACGTTCGCCCTCGCGGTCGGGATCGGTGTCGCGGTCGCGCTGGCCGGCACGACCACGTCGTACTACCAGGACGTCCCGCCGGGAGCGACGATCGTCCTGCTCGCCATCGCGGTCTTCATCACGCTGACCGTGCTGGCAACCCCCCTGGCCAGACGGCGTGCCCGCACGGTCGAGGCGGCCTCGGCGGAGTGCACCGCGGACATGCCCGGCAGCCGCCGTCCCGGCGACGACGTCAAGGTCTGACCGCGGGCCTGGCAGAATTGGGCCCGACAGCATGTGCGGGCGAAGCGAGGAGGCACCTGTGGTGACGGCGCCAACGGGCGGGAACCCCGCCCCAGTGCGAGGCCGGTCGACCCGGCAGCGTGCCGCGGTGGCGGCGGCGCTCGACGAGGTGGACGAGTTCCGCAGCGCGCAGGACCTTCACGACATGCTCAAGCACCGCGGCGATTCGGTGGGTCTGACCACGGTCTACCGCACCCTTCAGTCGCTGGCGGACGCCGGCGAGGTGGATGTCCTGCGCACCAGTGACGGCGAGTCCGTCTACCGGCGCTGCTCGACGGACGACCACCACCATCACCTGGTGTGCCGGGTGTGCGGCAAGGCGGTGGAGGTCGAGGGTCCCGCGGTCGAGCAGTGGGCGGAGACGATCGCCGCGCAGCACGGCTACGTGAACGTGGCGCACACCGTCGAGATCTTCGGCACCTGCGCGGACTGCGCGAGCGCCCCTGCGCAGGCCTGACCCGGCAACGGCGCGCTCCGGACCGGAGCGCGCCGCCCCTCAGCGTTCGTAGCAGTTGTAGGTGCCGTCGGCGTTGCGGGCGACGCTGTTGCTGTCGCCGCAGTGCAGGGCCGGTGCGAGCGTGTTCAGACGCCACACCAGCGATACGGCCAGACACGCGGTCGCGAGCACGGCGAGGCGGGAGCGGCGGCCGGCGAACACCATGGCCGCCGCCGTCGCCACCGCCGCCGCGCGCAGAAAGAAGTACGCGACATCGGCGCGGTTCTCACGGAGGCCGTCGAGGGTCTCCATCTCGAACGTGAACACGAAGCTCAGGTAGGTGGCGAGCGCCGCGACCGCGAAGAGCGCGACGCTGCCACATCCCCGGCCGGTCACGCAGTGGTGCCCTCGGGGCGGCCGCGCATCGCTTCCAGTTCCTCGTTCGGGATGGCACCGCCGAAACGGCGGTCCCGCTGGGCGTACTCCAGGCAGGCACGCCACAGGTCACGCCGGTCGAAGTCCGGCCACAGCACGTCCTGGAAGACCATCTCGGCGTAACTGCTCTGCCAGATCAGGTAGTTCGACGTGCGCTGCTCGCCGCTCGGACGCAGGAACAGATCCACGTCCGGCATGTCCGGGTAGTATAGGTACTTCTGGAACGTCTTCTCGTTCACCTTCGACGGGTCCAGCTTCCCCGCCGCCACATCGCGCGCGATGCCCTGCGCGGCGTCCGCGAGCTCGGCCCGGCCGCCGTAGTTCACGCAGAAGTACAGCGTCATCGCGTCGTTGTCCTTGGTCTGCTCCTGGGCGATCTGGAGCTCCTGGACGACCGACTTCCACATCTTCGGCATCCGGCCGACCCAGCGGATACGGATACCGAGCTCGTCCATCTCGTCACGGCGGCGGCGGATGACGTCACGGTTGAAGTTCATCAGGAAGCGCACCTCGTCGGGCGAACGCTTCCAGTTCTCGGTGGAGAAGGCGTAGAGGGAGAGGTTCTTCACTCCCATCTCCAGGCAGCCCTTGAGCACGTCCAGCACGACGGCCTCGCCGACCTTGTGGCCCTCGGTGCGGGGCAGACCGCGCTCCTTGGCCCAGCGGCCGTTGCCGTCCATCACGCAGGCCACATGGCCCGGCACCAGCTCGCCCGGGATCTTCGGCGGGCGGGCGCCGGAGGGGTGCGGCTCGGGGACCTTGTACTCGCGGCGGGACCGGCCCAGGATTCCGCGTCGTGCCATGCGGCTCACATCTCCTATTTCTGCTACTTCTCGACGTACCGGAGGGAGCGCAGTCCGCGCTCCAAGTGCCAGTGCAGGTACGCGGACACCAGTCCGCTGCCCTCCCTGACGTGGCGCGCCTCGCACGCGTCCGCCGTGGGCCAGTCGCCGGTCAGCAGCGCGCTGAGCAGTGCGATGGCCTCCGCAGAGGGTACGACGCTGCCGGGCACCCGGCAGTCGCCGCATATGACGCCGCCCGCGGCCACCGAGAAGAAGCGGTTCGGCCCGTGGAGGCCGCACTTCGCGCAGTCGTCGAAGCTGGGCGCGTAGCCGTTGACGGCGAGAGAGCGCAGCAGGAAGGCGTCGAGGATCAGGTGGGGGGCGTGCTCGCCGCGGGCGAGGGTGCGCAGCCCGCCGACGAGGAGGAGGTACTGCTGGACGGCCGGCTCGCCCTCGTGGTCGGTGAACCGCTCGGCGGTCTCGAGCATGGCGGTGCCGGCGGTGTAGCGGGCGTAGTCGGAGACGATGCCGCCGCCGTAGGGGGCGATGGTCTCGCTCTGGGTGCACAGCGGCAGCCCGCGCCCGACGAGCTCGCTGCCGCGGGCGAAGAACTGCACGTCGACGTGCGAGAAGGGTTCGAGCCGCGCGCCGAACTTCGACTTGGTCCGCCGCACCCCGCGGGCGACGGCCCGCACACGCCCGTGCCCCCGCGTGAGCAACGTGATGATGCGGTCGGCTTCACCCAGCTTCTGGGTGCGCAGCACGACACCGTCGTCACGGAACAGACTCACCGCACACCCCCACCCGCCCACGACCGGGGGCCCGGGGGTGGCCCCCCGGATGAGCACAGCATGATGCGGTCGGCTTCACCCAGCTTCTGGGTGCGCAGCACGACACCGTCGTCACGGAACAGACTCACCGCACACCCCCACCCGCCCACGACCGGGGGCCCGGGGGTGGCCCCCCGGATGAGCACAGCATGATGCGGCCGGCCTCGCCCCACTTCTGGGTGCGCAGCACGACACCGTCGTCACGGAACAGGCTCATGCGCTCCATTCTCCCGTACGCCGTCCTCTGCGCGGCCCTCAGGGCCGAACCGGTGGGGTACCGGGCCCCGAGGCCCGCCGCCGGGCCGACGCGGGGCGCGCCGGGGGGAACGCTCGTACAGTGGAATCAGCCGGTTCCCCCGCCGCAGCGCCCGCCCCCTGGGCCCGCCTGCCGCCCCGGAGCCGGCCGACACCCCTTCACCCCCGAGCAACGCCCATCCGGCGCTGATCCATCACGAAGGGCAGTGACATGCAACTCGCTTACGACTATCCCCTGCTGGGAGCCATGTGGACGGTCCTCTGGATCTCCCTGTGGGTGCTCTGGTTCTTCCTGCTCTTCCGGATCATCGGCGACATCTTCCGGGACGACACGCTCAGCGGCGGGATGAAGACCGTCTGGCTCCTGTTCGTCATCCTGCTCCCCTTCCTCGGGGTCTTCGTCTACGTCGTCGCCCGCGGCCGCGGCATGGGCCGGCGCGAGCAGAAGCATGCCGAGGACCAGAAGAAGGCCCTCGACGAGTACATCCGCAGCACCGCCGGCGGCCCGAGCGAGGTGGAGCAGCTCGCGAAGCTGTCCGAGATCCGGGCCCGCGGCGACATCTCGGACGCGGAGTTCAACCGCGCGAAGGAGAAGATCCTGCACTGAGGAGGCACATCACCCGCCCCGGGGAGCGCCGGCTCACGCCTCCAGGCGCTCCTCGAGGCGCACGGTGACCGAGTCCCCCGCCTCCTTGCCGATCGCCTTTCGCACATCCGCCTTCACCGGCAGCTTGTGCGTGCCGTTCCCCAGCGCCATGAAGGAGCTGCGGAACGGGTGTCCGTCGATCGTGCCGCGGACCTTGACCAGGCCCCGGGTGCCGAAGTACTCCACCGACTCCGGCCATACGAGATAGGTCCAGCCGCCCTTGCTCGGGCTCTTCACCAGGGTGGCGGTGAACTGCTTGTTCATGACGGTGCCCTCACAGTCCTGTCGTCGGCTCTGCAGGATGGACCGCCGCGGCGGTCGGAACTCATCGCAGCCGGCGGCCCTGCCGCTTGTCCCGTGAGTGGCCGCCCCGCAGCCGCGTCATCTCGGCGTCCTTGCCGATCGCCCGGGCCAGCACCACGCCGAGGATGATGAGGGCCACGCCGAACCACGACGCCGACGCGTCGAAGACCAGGGCGAGGATGCCCATCGGGATGAGCAGGCCGGCCAGCGGGGTGAGCAGATGGCGGACCGGCGGCGGGTGCCCGTCGGACCGGCGGCTGCGGACGACCTGCGGGTACCACTCGGTGAAGCTCACCGCCATCACGATCGCCGCGATCTGGACGACCCAGCCCGTCCAGAGGTTGTTCGGGTTGTGCAGCACCAGATCGCCGTAGCCGCCCGCGATGGCCGCCACCAGGAAGGCGAGGCCCCAGGCACCGGTGATCACCTGGTTGGCATGGCGGAACTCCGGCGAGTCCCAGTACTCCTTGCCGACGCGCTCGCGTGCGTACTGGAGGGTGAAGGGCATCCCGGCGGCCATCGAGCCGAACGCGATGACCACCAGTGCGAGGTTGGACAGCTCACCCGCGTAGGTCTCCAGCCAGTTCAGCGTGCCCTCGGAGGCCACGGCTCCGATCACCGCCAGCGCGGCGAAGAAGACGATGTCCGCCACTTCCAGCAGCTTGACCGACCTGCCACGGTGGAGCACCCGCCCGAGCACCACGAGCAGCACCACCACCGCGAGGGCGAGGCCCACGGCCAGCTCGAACCGCCCGGGGCCGACCAGCACCGAGAAGATGATCCACGGGGACATGCCGGCGACGGGGTTCTCCAGGGCGGCTTCCAGCCGGCCACCGGGTACCGAGCCTGCGGCAGCGTTCATGGGCGCGCCCCTTCGCCGGGCCGGTCTGCCCCGGCGCTCCTGTCCCGCTGTGGCCGGTGTCGGCCCCCGACGGGTTTCCTGGTACCAGCGTGCAGCGGGATCCCGGTCGCTGCGACGTGAGGGCGTCCGGTTAGGGTGTCCTTACCTATGCCACTCCAGGCTTCAGGTCATAGATCAGGCTTATGGGCTCATAGGCATGTGACGGGTACCGCGGCAGCAGCGTCGTTGCCAGGGTGAACAGGCGAGACATCCCTGCCATCCCACGACCCGCACCGCTGTCCCGCCCCGTGGACCACGCTCGAAGGGAACATTCCATGCCCCGCCCTCTGCGGATCGCGATCGTCGGTGCCGGCCCGGCCGGAATCTACGCCGCCGACGCCCTGCTGAAGTCCGAGGCCGCGGTCGAGCCCGGCGTCTCCATCGACCTCTTCGAGCGGATGCCCGCACCGTTCGGGCTGATCCGCTACGGCGTCGCGCCCGACCACCCGCGCATCAAGGGCATCATCACCGCGCTGCACCAGGTGCTCGACAAGCCCCAGATACGCCTCTTCGGCAACGTCGACTACCCGAGTGACATCGGCCTGGACGATCTGCACGAGTTCTACGACGCGGTGATCTTCTCCACCGGCGCCGAGGCGGACCGGGCGCTGGACATCCCGGGCATCGAGCTGGACGGCTCGTACGGGGCGGCCGACTTCGTCTCCTGGTACGACGGCCACCCGGAGGTGCCGCGCGAGTGGCCGCTGGAGGCCGAGAAGGTGGCCGTCCTCGGTGTCGGCAACGTGGCCCTGGACGTCGCCCGCATCCTGGCGAAGACCGCGGACGAGCTCCTTCCGACGGAGATCCCGCCGAACGTGTACGCCGGGCTCGCCGCCAACAAGGCCCTCGAGGTGCACGTCTTCGGCCGGCGCGGTCCCGCGCAGGCCAAGTTCAGCCCGATGGAGCTGCGCGAGCTCGACCACTCGCCGAACATCGAGGTCATCGTCGACCCCGAGGACATCGACTACGACGAGGGCTCGATCGCCACCCGCCGCGCCAACAAGCAGGCGGACATGGTGGCGAAGACGCTGGAGAACTGGGCGATCCGCGATGTCGGCGACCGCCCCCACAAGCTGTTCCTGCACTTCTTCGAGTCGCCCGTCGAGGTCGTCGGTGAGGACGGCAAGGTCGTCGGCCTGCGGACCGAGCGCACGCAGCTCGACGGCACGGGCAACGTCACCGGCACGGGCGCCGTGCGCACCTGGGACATCCAGTCCGTGTACCGCGCGGTCGGCTACCTCTCCGAGGAACTGCCCAAGCTGCCCTTCGACCTCCTCACCGGCACGGTCCCCCACGAGGGCGGCCGTGTGATCGAGGCCGGCGAGCACCTCCGGTCGACGTATGTGACCGGCTGGATCAAGCGCGGCCCGGTCGGCCTCATCGGCCACACCAAGGGCGACGCGAACGAGACGGTCGCCAACCTCCTGGACGACCACGCGGGCGGCCGGCTGCTCACGCCCGTCGCACCGGGCCCGGAGGCCGTCGTGGCGTTCCTGGAGGACCGCAACGTCCGCTACACCACCTGGGACGGCTGGTACCGGCTGGACGAGGCCGAGCGGGCGCTGGGCGAGGCCGAGGGACGCGAGCGCGTGAAGATCGTCGAGCGCGACGAGATGCTGAAGGCGAGCGGCGCCTGAGCGTCCGGCTGCTCATCCGCCGCCCGGGACCACCAGTCCCGACTCGTAGGCCACGATGACGAGTTGGGCACGGTCACGGGCGGCGAGCTTGCCCATGATCCGGCTGACGTGCGTCTTCGCCGTGAGCGGTGAGAGACCGAGCACCTCGCCGATCTCGCTGTTGTTCAGTCCTCGCGCGACGAGCGCGAGGACCTGGCGCTCCCGGTCGGTCAGATCCTCGGGCCCGCCGGCCGGCGGGGCCTGGGGGGCACTCAGCACCCGGGCGATCAGCCGGGAGGTGGGCCCCGGGGAGAGCAGCGCCTCCCCCGCCGCGACGGTCCTGATCGCGGCCAGCAGTTCAGCCGGCTTGGTGTCCTTCACCAGGAAGCCGGACGCGCCCGCGCGCAGTGCCTCGACGATGTGGTCGTCGGTGTCGTACGTCGTCAGCACGAGCACCTTCACCCCGGCGAGGTCGTCGTCGGCGGCGATGAGCCGGGTGGCCTCGATGCCGTCGAGTTCGGGCATCCGGATGTCCATGACGACGACGTCCGCCCGTTCGGTGCGGGCGAGTTCGACCGCTTCGGCGCCGTTGCGCGCCTGCGCGACGACCTCCATGTCACGCGCCGACTCGACGAGCATCGCGAACGAGGCGCGCACGAGCGCCTGGTCGTCCGCGAGCAGCACACGGATCACGCTCATGCGGAGACCTCCGACTGCCGGAGCGGCAGGACCGCCGCCACTTCGAACCCGCCGCCGTCCCGCGGGCCTGCCGACAGTGTGCCGCCGACGCTCCGTGCCCGCTCGCGCATGCCGATGATTCCGTAGCCCGCGCCGTCCGCGGCCGTGGTCACGGGCCCAACACCGCCTCCGTCGCCGTCGTCGGTGACGGTGACCGTCAACTCCCCTCCCCGGTCCAGAACCGTCACCGAGATGCCCGTGCCCGGGCCGCCGTGGCGTACGGCGTTGGTGAGCGACTCCTGCACGATCCGGTACGCGGCCGCCTGCACGGCCGACGGCAACGGCCCGTCGCCCGTGCGCAGGGTCAGCCGCGCCTCTGCGGCCCGTACGAGGTCGGGAAGGGCCGCGAGATCGGGCAGCGGGCCGTCCCAGTCCGGCCCGTCGGCCCTGAGCACCTCCAGCGTCGTGCGCAGTTCGCCGCGTGCCGTGCGGCAGGTCTCCGCGATGTCGTCGAGGGCTTTGGCGATCGCGGCCCGGTCGAGCCGGTCGGGATCGACGGTCAGGACGTGGGAGGCGACGGAGGTCTGGACGCCGATGAGCGTGATGGAGTGCGCGAGCAGGTCGTGCAGATCACGGGCGATACGCAGCCGCTCCTCGGCGACCCGGCGGGCGGCCTCCTCCTCGCGGGTGCGTTCGGCGTGTTCGGCGCGGCGGACGACCGAGGCGACGTAGCGGCGGTAGACGCGCACGTCCACACCGAAGACGAGCACGGCGAAGATCCAGCCGGAGGTGCGCAGGGCCTCCAGTCCCTCGTCGGCGCCGACGCCGAACATCACCGTGAGAGTGAGCCCGATGACGCCGAAGCCGACGAGGAGGGTGACGCGCGGACGGGCGGTGGCCGCCAGCGTGTAGAGGGCGATCAGCGAGGCCGGGAGCGGTGCCGCATGGGTGTTGTCCATCGCGTGGTACGGAGCCACGCACAGCAGCACGAGGGCGAGGACGAGGCCGGGGTGCTCGCGTCGCCAGGCGAGCGGGACGACCGCCCCGGCCAGGAGCAGCCAGCCCAGCGCGTCCGGGTCGCGCCCGTCGTTCACGACCAGACCGAGAAGGAGGGCGAGGGCGGCGACGGCCACGGTGAGGACGGCGTCGTTGCGTCGGCGGTTCGGCGCGGTCAGGGGGTCACGGCTGACGGCCGTCAGCACCCGCTCGCCGAGCCTCGGGTGGGGCCGGGCGCTGGGCGGGCTGGTCACGGGTGGCGGGGACACGGCATCCATCCTGCGTGATGGTCGGAGAGGTGGTGGTGGTGAGGGTGCGGGGTGCCCGCGTCCGGGCACCCCGCGTCCCGTCAGCCGCGAACGGCCGGTTCGGGCACGCTCTGCGGCGCGCGAACCGGATCCCCCGGGGACCGGGACAGCGCGCCCGGCCACCAGACCTTTCGCTTCAGCAGCACACTGGCGCTGGTGACGAGGTAGGTCCGGACCACGAAGGTGTCCAGCAGGACCCCGACCGCGATCACAAAGCCCAGTTCCACGAGTTGGACCATCGGCATGCTGGTCAGCACCGCGAAGGTCGCCGCGAGGACGAGCCCCGCCGACGCGATCACCCCGCCCGTCGTGCGCAGCGCGGTGAGAGCGGCCGCCACCGGTTCGGCGCCGGCCAGCGACTCCTCGCGCATCCGGTGCATCAGGAAGATCCCGTAGTCGACTCCGAGCGCGACGAGGAAGACGAAGGACAGCAGCGGCAGGCCCGGGTCGGTGCCTTCGAGGCCGAGCGGTTCGAAGAGCAGCCCGCCGATGCCGAGGGCCGCTCCCCACACGGCGACGACCGCCACGACGAGCAGCAGCGGGGCGACCAGGCTGCGGAGCAGGGCGACGAGGATCAGCAGGACCGAGAACAGCACCAGCGGGACCACGATGGTGGTGTCGCGGGCGTTGGTGTCCTCCAGGTCGAGCTGCTGGGCGCTGGGGCCGCCGACGTAGGAGCCGTCGAGCGCGTCCCGGAGTGCCGTGATGGTGGCCGTCTCCCCCGGCGACTGAGGTGCGTCCTTCGCGACGACGGAGAGCTCCGTCCAGCCCCCGCCGCTGCGGCCGCGTTCGGCGCTCAGGACGCCCTCGGTGCCACGGGCCTCGGCCAGCGCCGCGTCCGCGCCGTCCGTCGGCGCGATCACGGCGATCGGCTGGGTGCCCGTGCCGGGGAACGCCTCGCCCAGCGTGCCCATCGCGGCGACCGCCTCCGGCGTGCTGGTGAACGAGTCCTCCTGCTTGAGATCCCCGGGCAGCGCGAACGAGCCCAGCGCGAGCGCCCCCAGCACCACGGCTCCGCTCACCAGCACACCGACCGGCCGCCTCCCCGCCGTACTGCCCATGGCCGCGAACAGGGAGCGCCGGGCCCTGGGTTCGCTGCCGTACGCCGGGATCAGCGGCCAGAAGACCCGGCGCCCCAGCAACACGAGGATCGCGGGCAGCAGGGTCGTCATGGCGAGCAGGGCGCACAGCACTCCGACCGCCGCCGTGGGGCCCATGCCCCGGCTGCTGTTGAGGTCGGCCGCGAGCAGACAGAGCATGCCGGCCGCCACGGTCCCCGAGGACGCGACGATCGCGGGTCCGCAGCCGCGCAGCGCCGTGGTCATGGCGTCGTACGGGCGCGGGGTGCGGCGCAGTTCCTCCCGGTAGCGGGAGACGATCAGCAGCGCGTAGTCGGTGCCCGCGCCGAAGACCAGGATCGTCATCACACCGGAGCTCTGCCCGGAGACGGTGACGTCGAAGGCCTGGTTGAGGCCGTAGGTCACCGCCAGCGAGAGGGCGTCGGCGACACCGGCGACGACCAGCGGCACCATCCACAGCAGCGGGCTGCGGTAGATGAGGATCAGCAGGATCGCGACGACGGCGACGGTGGTGTAGAGCAGCGGGCCGTCGAGGGAGTTGTAGACCTCGGAGGCGTCGGTGGCGAGCGCACCGGGCCCGCCGACCTCGGCGCTCAGTCCCTCCCCGCCGTCGACGGTGGCCCGGACGTCCCGGACGAAGGCGTCCCTGGCCTCCTCGTCCTGCCCCGGCTCGGTGCTGGAGACGGGGTACATCAGCGTCGTGCCGTCCTCGGAGGGCACGAGCTGTGGCCGCGCGGTCAGCCGGTGCCCGGCGACGACCTCCCCGACCTGGCGGGCGGCGGACGCCCGGTCGGCGGCGGTGAGTCCGCCGTCGCGGTGGTAGACGAGCACGAGGTCGGTGGACTCTCCGCCGGGCAGACGGTCCTGGATCCGGGCGACCTGGGTCGAGTCGGCGTTGTTCGGCAGGTAGTCGACGGCACGGTCGCGCTGCACGTCCCCGAGCTTCCCGGCAAACGCTCCGGCGACGACGAGAACGACAAGCCACAGCCCGAGCACGGCCCAGGGCACGGCGCGTCGTCGTCGGGTCGGTGGCGGTGCGGGCGGTGACAGCTCGGTGGTCGGTACGGGCCCCATGGGTGCTCCCCTTCGTCACGGGTGTCCGGTGGTCGGATCGGATCACCAGACTCCCGCCGCGAAGGACGCGATACGTCGCGCGGCAGGGCGAGATGGGGAGTACTGCGACGGATGGCGCGGAGGACGGATTACTCCCCGGGGAGTACGCGCTCGGGCATTCCCCCGCGCTGGAGGCCGTGATCCGGTGCCGTTTCCGGCAAGCCTGACGGGAGCGGCACTAGAACGGGGTGCGTGCGGTGGCGAGCAGTCGCGCCGTGTCGTCCGCGCACAGTTGCAGCGCGGCGCCCACCGTCGTGAGGACCTCGCGCTCCGCCGTGGTGTAGGGCCCGTCGGCGAGGGCGATGTGCGCGCCCTGGAGCAGGATGGACTCCCGCCCGGCGGCGGCCAGGTGCGGGGCGAGCGGTTCGAGGGCCTCGTGCAGTTCGATGGCGAGCGCCGCGCCGTAGGGCCCGGTGTCGGTGACGAAGCGGCCGGTGTCCGCGGCGAGCGCCTCGATCAGTCCGGTGAGCTGGTCCTCGGTGCAGTCGTCGAGGCCGGCCGCGCGCACGGTGGCGACGGCGGTCTCGCGCACCGGCCGGGAGGAGGTGCCGCCGGAGGCGAGGACGGCGAGCGCGACGGTGTGGACGGCGTCCCGCAGCATCGCGGAGAAACGGGCGGTGGTGGGGTGATCGAGGGCGTCCATGCCGAAGTGCCCGTGACAGGCGGCGCACTCGACGACGGGGCCGGCGGAGCCGCGGGACAGCAGCGGAACACCGAGCAGGGTGAACCGTCGACGGCCTGTGCGCCGCCGGTAGTTGCGGTCGCCTCCGCAGCCGGGGCAGAAGAACTCCCCGTCGCCGACGGTGTTCCACGAAGTGTGAATGCCGCAGACCATCACTTTTCGGCCGAATACCCCACGGTCTGCCCGCACCTCACACCTCCGTAACCGTCCGGCAACATTGCCGCGTTGACGTGATGTTAGCCACACCGGTGTTGTGCCGTCAGCACCCCGGCGGCAGTACGCCAGGACATGGCCGATTTCCCCGCCCTTCACCACGGCGTACGACGGCGCGTTCCGGACGCACCGCGCCCCCGGCCTCCGTGGTGGGAGGCCGGGGGCGCGGTGGAAAAGTGAACCCGCTCAGCGGGCCGCGCGGTTGACGGCCGAGACGACCGCCTTCAGCGAGGCGCGCGTGGTGTTGGCGTCGATGCCGATGCCCCACAGCACCTTGCCGTCGATCGCGCACTCGATGTACGAGGCGGCCTGCGCGGACGCGCCCTCGCTCATCGTGTGCTCGGTGTAGTCCAGCAGGCGGGCGTCCACGCCCACCGCGTTCAGCGCCTCGAAGAAGGCGGAGATCGGACCGTTGCCCGAACCGGTCAGCACGGTCTCGGTACCGTCCACGACCGCCTCGACGGTCAGGGTGTCGATCCCGTCGGTGTCGGTGGTGGTCTGACCGGACCGCAGCTGGATACGGCCCCAGCGAGCCGCGCCGTCCGCCGGGTTCGGCAGGTACTCGTCCTGGAAGACCGTCCAGATGTCCTTCGGGGTGACCTCGCCGCCCTCGGTATCCGTCTTCGCCTGGATGATCTTCGAGAACTCGATCTGCATCCGGCGCGGCAGGTCCAGCTTGTGGTCGTTCTTCAGGACGTAGGCGATACCGCCCTTGCCGGACTGCGAGTTGACCCTGATGACCGCCTCGTAGGAACGGCCGACGTCCTTGGGGTCGATGGGCAGGTACGGCACGGCCCACTCGATCTCGTCGACGGACCTGCCCTGGGCGGCCGCGTCGGCCTCCCGCGCGTCGAAGCCCTTCTTGATGGCGTCCTGGTGGGAGCCGGAGAAGGCCGTATAGACCAGATCGCCCGCGTAGGGGTGGCGCGGGTGGATCTCCATCTGGTTGCAGTACTCGCTGGTCCGACGGATCTCGTCGATCTGCGAGAAGTCGATCTGCGGGTCGACGCCCTGCGAGAACAGGTTCATGCCCAGCGTCACCAGGTCGACGTTGCCGGTGCGCTCGCCCTGGCCGAACAGGCAGCCCTCGATCCGGTCCGCGCCGGCCATGATCGCCAGCTCGGCGGCGGCGACGGCGGTGCCCCGGTCGTTGTGCGGGTGCACGGACAGGCAGACGTACTCGCGCCGGGTCAGGTTGCGCGACATCCACTCGAAGCGGTCGGCGTGCGTGGAGGGGGTCGAACGCTCCACCGTGGCGGGCAGGTTGAGGATGATCTCGCGGCCGGCCTCGGGCTGCCAGACGTCACAGACGGCCTCACAGACCTCCAGCGCGAAGTCCAGCTCCGTGTCGGTGAAGATCTCCGGGCTGTACTGATAGCCGAAGGTCGTCTCCGGGCCCAGGATCTTCTCGGCGTACTCCATCACCAGGCGCGTGCCGTCCACGGCGATCTGCTTGATGTCGTCCTTGGACCCGCGGAAGACGACCCGGCGGAAGGTGGGCGCGGTGGCGTTGTACAGGTGCACGGTCGCGCGGTGGGCGCCCTTCACGGACTCCACGGTGCGCTCGATCAGGTCCTCGCGCGCCTGCGTCAGGACGGAGATCGTCACGTCCTCGGGGACCGCGCCCTCTTCGATGATGGACCGCACGAACGCGAAGTCCGTCTCGCCGGAGGAGGGGAAACCGACCTCGATCTCCTTGTAGCCCATGCGTACCAGCAGGTCGAACATCTCCCGCTTACGAGCGGGCGACATGGGGTCGATCAGGGCCTGGTTGCCGTCGCGCAGATCGGTCGACAGCCAGCGCGGCGCCTTGGTGATCCGGTTCTCGGGCCAGGTGCGGTCGGGGATGTCCACGGCCTCGTACCGGCCGTACTTGTGGATCGGCATCCCAGACGGCTTCTGGGTGTGGGTCGCGTTGGTGACGGGCGTGGGGCGACCGACAGAAGTGTCAGACATGTGCGTGGGGCTCCTCGGTCCTCAAGGATCTGGTACCTCCCACGCCCGGAGGGCGGTGGGGGAGGCCGACGGGGCGAAGCAGCACCAGATCCCGCGGGGAGGGGGTCGGCCTACGACTACAGGCCCTCGCCGCGGCAGCTAAGAAGAAGCAGCCCGAAACGCATGATGAGAGGCAGCCTAACCGAGTGGGGCCGGGACGGCGGTGCTGTCCCAGTATGCGGGACGACTCGTCGGTAACGGCCAAACGGTGATCCATCACTCCATTTCACTCATCATGGTGGCAACTAGTGACAAGCGCGTAACTCAGTGCCACATTGCCAGACATGGCTGACATCCATCCCGTTTTCTGCACGATCGTGCCGCCCCACGTCCTCGACAAGCTCGCCCGGGCGGATGACCCGGCGCTCGCCGGCCCCGCCCGCCGCACCCTGGAGGCGGACGCCGCACAGCGCACGCGCCGTCGGCTGACCACCGTCATCGGCGCCGCCGCCGCGCTCCCGCCGGCCGGCGCGGCCACCGGCCGCCCACAACGCACCGTCCACGACTGCGGCCACGGCACGGTGCTGCCGGGCGAGAAGGTACGCGGCGAGGGCGACGCGCCCGGCAAGGACGCGACCGTGAACCGGGTCTACGCGGGCCTCGGCGCCACGTTCGAGCTGCTGCTCTCCGCGTACGGGCGCAACTCCCTCGACGGCGAGGGCCTGCCGCTGAGCGCGAGCGTCCACTACGACGAGAACTACGGGAACGCGTTCTGGGACGGCGAGCAGATGGTGTTCGGCGACGGGGACGGCGAGATCTTCCTCGACTTCTCGCTCCCGGTCGACGTGATCGCCCACGAGCTGGCGCACGGCCTGACCCAGTACACGGCGAACCTGAGCTACTTCGGCCAGCCCGGCGCGCTGAACGAGTCGATGTCGGACGTGATGGGCTCGCTGGTCAAGCAGTACACCCTCGACCAGACGGCGGACCAGGCGGACTGGCTGATCGGCGCGGGCCTCCTGGCCCCGCGGGTGACGGGCGTGGCCCTGCGCTCCATGAAGGAGCCGGGCACGGCGTACGACGACGACGTCCTCGGCAAGGACCCGCAGCCGGCGACGATGGACCAGTACGTCCGCACGGGCCGGGACAACGGCGGAGTGCACATCAACTCCGGCATCCCGAACCACGCGTTCTGCCTGCTGGCCACGCAGCTCGGCGGCAAGGCGTGGGAACGGGCGGGACGGATCTGGTTCGACACCCTGACGGGGGGTGCGCTGACGGTGGACGCGGACTTCGCGTCGTTCGCGCGGGCGACGGTGTCGGCGGCGACGTCGCGATTCGGGGAGGGGGAGGAGCTGGACGCGCTACTGAAGGCGTGGTCGCAGGTGGGTGTCCCGACGATGACGCCCCGGGAGGTCTGACCTCCCGGCCCACCGGGGCGGGCGCCCGTTCCCGCCTCGGGGCGCGCCCTGGCTTGTCCCGCACGCCGCTGCGGGCCGTGTGCCGCCACGCGGCTCGCACACCCAGCCCCGCCGGCGATTGAGGCGCGGGACCCGGGGCAGAGCCCCGCAACGACCCCGCGCCACGCAGTCTCCTGCGGCCCGGACCGTCCCGCACGCCCTACGGGCATGTCCTCAAACGCCGGACGGGCTGGACATCCAACCCCTTGACCGGGCAACCCGCGCTCGGTGCGGGTGATCAGCCGGCCCAATCCAGCCCCGCCGGCGATTGAGGCGCGGGGCCCGGGGCAGAGCCCCGCAACGAGCCCGCGCCACGCAGCCACCCGCGGCCCGGACCGTCCCGCACGCCCTACGGGCATGTCCTCAATCGCCGGACGGGCTGGAAATGAACGCCCCTGTCACGGCCAGCCCACCAGCCCCACCCCGCCCCGCCGGCGATTGAGGCGCGGGGTCGCAGGGGCTAGAACAGGACCCATGCGTATCCACGTCCACCGCACCGGCGGCTTCGCCGGGATCGAGCGCGTCGCCGAAGTCGACACCACCGGCCGACCCGACGCCTCCACCTGGCACGACCTCGCCGAACAGGCCCTCGCCGGCGACCGGACCGGCCTTCCCGGCGAGGTGGCCGACGGGTTCAGTTACCGCATCACCGTCGACGGGCGGACCGTCCAGTGCGCCGACCCCCGTCTGTCCGAGGCTCAGCGCACGCTGATCTCACGTGTGCTCAAGGAAGGTGCCTGACCGGCTCAGAACCCCAGCTTGCGCAGCTGCTTGGGATCCCGCTGCCAGTCCTTCGCGACCTTGACGTGCAGGTCCAGGAAGACCGGCGTACCCAGCAGCGCCTCGATGTGCTTGCGGGACTTCGTGCCGACTTCCTTCAGGCGCTTGCCCTTCGGGCCGATGATGATGCCCTTCTGGCTGGGGCGCTCGATGTAGACGTTGGCGTGGATGTCCAGCAGCGGCTTGTCCGCCGGGCGGTCCTCGCGCGGCAGCATCTCCTCGACCACGACCGCGATCGAGTGCGGCAGCTCGTCCCGTACGCCTTCCAGCGCGGCCTCGCGGATCAGCTCCGCGACCATGACCTGCTCGGGCTCGTCGGTGAGGTCGCCCTCGGGGTAGAGCGGCGGGCCCTCGGGGAGCAGCGGGGTGAGCAGGTCGGCCACGAGCTGGACCTGCTTGCCGCCGACCGCCGAGACGGGGACGATCTCCGCCCACTCCATGCCCAGCTCCTTACCGAGCTGGTCGATCGCGATCAGCTGCTCGGCGAGGGTCTTGGAGTCGACGAGGTCGGTCTTGGTGACGATCGCGACCTTCGGCGTCTTCCTGATCCCGGCCAGTTCCTTGGCGATGAACCGGTCGCCCGGGCCGAGCTTCTGGTCGGCGGGCAGGCAGAAGCCGATGACGTCGACCTCGGCCCAGGTGGTGCGGACGACGTCGTTGAGCCGCTCGCCGAGCAGGGTCCTCGGCTTGTGGAGGCCGGGGGTGTCCACCAGGATCAGCTGCGCGTCCGGCCGGTGCACGATGCCGCGCACGGTGTGCCGGGTCGTCTGCGGCCGGCTGGAGGTGATGGCCACCTTCTGGCCGACCAGAGCGTTCGTCAGGGTGGACTTGCCCGCGTTGGGACGGCCGACGAAGCAGGCGAAGCCGGCCCGATGGGGGGCCTCGGAGGACTGGGTAGGAACGCTCATGGCGCCCATTGTCCCTGATGTCAGGCGCCCCTGGGCACGCGCGCCCGCGCATGCCTGACTCTGGCCCATACGCCCGCGCCCGCGACGGCCGCGACGAGCACCACGGCGACGAGCCACGGGAGCGCGAAGAAGGTGACACCGGCGGACTCCCGGACGTCCCGCGCACTGGCCGTCAGCCGCACCTCGCCCCACTCCAGCCGGGGTGCGCCCGCCCACCGTTCGGTGAGCCGGATCTTCTGGCGCGGCAGGAGTTCGGAGGGGATTCCGGTCAGCTTCCGGCTGAGCAGGTCGCGTCCGAAGAGACCTTCCGCCTTGAGGGCGACCCGGGGGTTGAGCGTGACGTTGCCTCGGTTGTGGAGGGTGTACGAGATCACGGCGTTGCTCTCGCCGGCGCCCGGCACCAGCGACTGGTCGTGGCTGAGCCGGACGTCCTCGACGGACATCGCGGGCACGGTCGGGCCGTTCACCCGCAGGTAGACGCGGGCGCCGACGGCCTGCCGGATGCCGACGGCGACCGAGCCCGTGGAGGGGCTGATCCGCTCGTCGAGTGCGACCAGCGCGCCGGGGTGGTCACCGGGCTCGGCGGTCTCCGGGACGGTGACGGTGTACGGCACGGTGACCGAGCCACGGGCGGGGACGGTGACGCGGTCGCGTTCGGGCCTGGTCCAGGCGCCGACGCCGCGCTGCTTCTCGTTCGGCGCGCGTACGGCGAACCCGCCGTCCCGTGCGGTGTTGTAGGCGTCCGCCGCGTACAGCCGGAAGGTCAGCGGGGCAGCGCTCTTGTTGGTGACGGTGACCCAGTCGGTCAGGGTGGTGCCGGGCTCGGCCGAGAGATAGAAGTACGGCCGCGCGCCCAGCTGCGACGAGGCGGGATAGACGGACCAGTTGCCGTTGTCCGCGGCCCGGGCCGTCGGCGCCGGGCCGAACAGCAGCAGGGCCAGCAGGGGCAGGCCGAGCAGCGGCAGAACGGCGTACAGCTTGCGCATGAGCTCATCCCCCAGGGACGAGGCGGGCCGACCGGGTGCGCGCCCGGCCCGCCGTTCTTTTCGCCGGCTCAGGTGAGCGTGAGCGTCAGCACGCCGGAGTAGGTGCCGGGTGCGGTGAACGCCGGCACGTTCAGCGAGACCTTGGCGTCGACGGTGAACTCACCACCGGTGACGGCCCCGTTGGGCGTGGAGGCGAGCGTGGCACCCCCGCTGCCGACCGGTCCGGGGGATCCGGCCGCGCAGGTGCTCGGGCTGCCCTGCTTGGTGGCACAGGCCGGCGTCCAGCCGAGCTCACCCGCGCCGATCCTGCCGCCGGGGCCCGTGAAGTCGGTGACCTTGCCCGTCAGGGACCAGCCCGCGGGGCCGCCGCGGAAGTCCTTGACCGTCACCGTCCGCAGATCGCCGCCCGCGGCCCCGCCCGTACCGAAGTCGACCGCCGAGAGTTCGACGGTGTCACCGGCCTGGGACATGGACAGCGTGCCCGCTGCGACCGAGGCGCTGAGCTTCTGGCTGTTCTCCGGGAGCGGTGTGTCGTCGACGACGGTGTACGCCGCCGGCCCCGCGCCCTTCTCCGCACTCCAGGCGCCGCCCTCGTACGCGACGATGCCCGTGGTCGCCAGGTCACCGACCTGGAGAGTGGCGGTGAATCCGCCGGCCGCGTCGGACGTGACCGTCGTTCTGTCGGCGGTCTCGGCCGCTCCGGCCCGTCCGACGACCGTGATGTCGGTGAGCGGACTGAACTTGGCACCGGTGACCGTGACCTCGTCCCCCGGGTTCCCGGAGGCCGTGCCCAGCTGGACGGTGCGCTCATTGGCCCCCGGCTGGTCCGTCGCGACGACCGTCTCGGAGACGGGCGCGGGCGGATCGGTCACGGTGCAGGGGGTGTCCAGCTCCATGATGTAGCTGGTGTGGATGTTGTAGTCGCCGGGCGAGAGGGTGATCGAGCCGGCCGCGGTGACCGTGAACGTGCCGGTCATCGAGAACGGCGGGAACGCTCCCTTGCCGGGCACGGGCGGGTTCTTCTTGGGCCCGGTGACGGTGACGCTGCCCGTCTGGGCGCCGCCGAGCGTGACCTTGCCGCTGGGCGTCATGATGTCGGCCGGGAGGGCGAGGTCGACGGGGTTGCTGGCCGCCGGCTTGGTGACCGTGTAGGTGACCGTGACCGTGTCGCCGACCTTGGGAGCGGCCTTGTCGACGGTGATCTGGGCGGTCGTGGTGCCGTCGATCGGCGGTATGCCCGCGATGGGCGGCGGTACGCAGTGGGTCGGGAAGTCCACCGGCGCGGCGGCCGCGGTGAGCGCGTTCGCCGGTGCGGCGAGTGCCGCGGTGCCGGCGATCAGGGCGACCGCGCCCAGGGCGGCCGCCCAGCGCCGCCGTCGGGCGGATCTTCGGGCAACTGGTCTTCGAGCGGTTGGTCTTCGGGTGTGCGACGCCATGTGATGGCCCCCTTCGGGAGGGATGCAGGGGGCCATTGACGGGTCGCCGTCGCAAGAAGTCAATGCCGTCGAACAGCCCTGCCTGATGACCCATCAGATGCTGTCAAGATCCGGACCGTCCGTCTCGCCATGATCCGCGTATGCGCAGGCCGGAAGGGGAATCGCCGCCACCGGGAAGGTCCGTACCGGGCGGCACGGGTCGCGGGGCCCGGCCGGACCACTCGAACAGGAGCGGGGCCCGGCTCCGCCTCGGCGGGCCGGGCACGGCCGTCTCAGCCAGCGGTGACCGTGGCCCTGAGGCCGCCGTCGGGGCCCGCGAGCAGCACCGGCGTCTGCGGTCCCGCGAGGTCGCGGACCGCCGCACGGTCCGCGTCCGCCACGGCGTCCGCGTCGCCGACGACCGCCGCGGCCTCCAGCGACGTCGCACCACTCGCGACGGCCATCGCGACCGCCGTCTGCAGCGCGCTCAGCTTCAGCGACTCCAGCGCCACCGTGCCCGCGGCGTACGTGCGGCCGGTCTCGTCCCGTACCGCCGCGCCCTCCGGCACACCGTTGCGGGCGCGTACGCTGCGCGCCAGAGTGATGATCTTGCGGTCCTCGGGGTCGAGGTCGGTGCTCTGCGTCATGTCCGCGAGCATAGATCCCAGGCCGGCGCGGGGTCCTGCGGGGCTGCGCCCGGACCCCGCGCCGACGGGCTCGGCGTCAGCCCTGGACGCCCTGGACGAACTTGTCGCCCGCGCGCTTGGCGAGGTCGCCGAAGGCCGCGCCCGCGGCCTTGTCACCGGGAACGTACGCGAGGCGCGCGACGCCGGTGCCCTGGTGCATCACCAGCATGTGCGAGGTGATGCCCTGGCCGAAGCCCGGGATCTCCATCGTCATCTTGAAGGTGTACGACGTCTCGCCGGCCGTGGGCCCGGCGAGCTTCTCGACCTTCACCGGGTACCCGTCCTCGCCCGTCACCTTGAAGCCGGTGCAGCCGTCGAGGGCCGGGCCGAACGCCTTCACGAAGTCCGCGGCACCGGTGCCGGGGAACGTCATGACCTGCTGGCTGAGGATGTTGAAGCCCTTGGCGTCGGTGAAGTCCTGGCCACCGCCCATGGTCGCCCCCGCGACCTTGTCGGCGAGCAGGTCGGCGACCGGCTGGCACACGGGCTTGTCCGCCTTCGGAGGCGCCTCGTCCGTGGCCGGAGCGGCGGCGTCGGCCTTCCAGCCCGCCGGCAGGTCCTTGACCGCCAGCGTGGCGGCCTTCATCTGGGCGGCCGTCAGCACGGTGGCCGGCTTCTCGGCGCCCTTGCCGGCGCCGTCCTTGGCCGTGTCCTTACCGGCCGAGGAGGCCGGCTTCTTGTCGTCGTCCGACGAACCGCAGGCCGCTGCCGTGAGGCAGAGCGCGGAGGCAGTGAGAACTGCGGCCGTGGCGCGGCCGAAACGCGTACGCATGATGCGGTGACTCCCCTGAATTCCCGATCCGACGGGGAGCTTCCCCCCTCCCCTGTAACGCGCAGAGGATACACATTCCTCCAGGTCAGCCCGCGATGGGGTACATCGTGTACGTGTACCCGCCGGGTTGTCCGCGGAACTGTCCGCGGAAATGGCCACCGCGCAGGGGGACTTCGGACTCACCGGGGAGCGGCGCGGGCCGGTGAGACCGGGCGCTCAGCCGCGGTCCAGCCGCAGCCGGACCGCCTTCGGCAGCCCGGCCACCACCAGGTCGTAACTGTCCTCGATCAGCTCCCGGACGAGACGGTCCGGGAGCTCTCCCACCGTCACCGTGTTCCAGTGGCGCTTGTTCATGTGCCAGCCCGGCACGATCGCCGGGTGCTCGGCCCGCAGCTGAACGGCCATCTCGGGCTCGCACTTCAGGTTCACCGTCAACGGCTCCCCGTCCAGCGCGGAGAGCGCGAACAGCTTCCCGGCGACCTTGAACACCGATGTCTCGGGTCCGAAGGGGAACTCCTCGGCCGCGTCGTTGAACTCCAGGCAGAACGCTCTCAGTTCGCTCGGCGTCATGCGGCGTTCTCTCCCTGGGGGCTCTGCGGCACAGGCTCCGCCAGCACCGTGACGATCTTGTTGCGCCGGCCGGCCGGGGACTCGGCGGTCAGGCGCAGCGCGCGCCCGTCCGGCAGGTCGACGGTCGCGGACGCACCGGCGATCGGCACCCTGCCGAGCGCCTTCGCCAGCAGACCGCCGACGGTCTCCACGTCCTCGTCGTCCAGTTCGTCGAGGCCGTACAGCTCGCCCAGATCGCCGATGTCGAGCCGTGCGGTGACACGGAAGCGGCCGTCGCCCAGCTCCTCGATCGGCGGCAGCTCCCGGTCGTACTCGTCGGTGATCTCGCCGACGATCTCCTCCAGGATGTCCTCGATGGTGACGATGCCGGCCGTGCCGCCGTACTCGTCGATGACGACGGCGACGTGGTTGCGCTTCTGCTGCATCTCGCGCAGCAGGTCGCCGGCGTTCTTGGTGTCGGGCACGAAGACGGCGGGCCGCATCGCGGTGGAGACCAGATCGGCCTCCGCGTCGCGGTTGATGTGCGTCTTGCGCACCAGGTCCTTGAGGTAGACGACGCCCACGATGTCGTCCTCGTTCTCGCCCGTGACGGGGATGCGCGAGAAGCCGGAGCGCAGGGCCAGGGTGAGGGCCTGACGGACGGTCTTGTAGCGCTCGATGGAGACCAGGTCGGTGCGCGGCACCATCACTTCGCGCACGAGGGTGTCACCGAGCTCGAAGACGGAGTGCACCATCCGGCGCTCGTCGTCCTCGATGAGGGACTCCTGCTCGGCGAGGTCGACCATGGCCCGCAGTTCGGCCTCGCTCGCGAACGGGCCCTTGCGGAAGCCCTTGCCGGGCGTGAGCGCGTTGCCGATGAGGATCAGCAACTGGGGCACCGGGCCCATGATCCGGGCCAGCGGCAGCAGGACGTACGCGGCGGCCGTCGCCGTGTTCAGCGGGTGCTGGCGGCCGATGGTGCGCGGCGAGACGCCCACGGCGACGTACGAGACGAGGACCATCACGCCGATGGCGACGGTCAGCGCCTCCCAGGTCGCGGAGAACTCCTGAAGACAGGCGTAGGTCACCAGGACACCCGCCGCCATCTCGCAGGCCACCCGCACCAGCAGGGCGACGTTCAGATAGCGGGTGGGGTCGGCGGCGACCTGCTCCAGCTTGTCGGCGCCACGGCGGCCGGAGCGGACGGCCTCGGCGGCGCGGAAGCTGGAGGTGCGGGCGATGCCCGCTTCCGCGCACGCGGCGAGCCACGCGACGACGACCAGCAGGACCGCGCCGAAGACCAGGGGGGCGCTCATGAAACGGTCGGCGCCGGGGAGGGGCCGGTGTGGCCCTTCTCCGCCCGCCAGCCATCGATGATCGCCGCCTGGAGGCCGAACATCTCGGCCTTCTCGTCCGGCTCCTCGTGGTCGTACCCCAGCAGGTGCAGCACGCCATGGACGGTCAGGAGCTGGAGCTCCTCGTCCATGGAGTGCTGCGTCGGGGCTTCCTCGCCCTGCTTCTTGGCGACCTCGGGGCAGAGCACGATGTCACCGAGGAGCCCCTGCGGGGGCTCCTCGTCGTCCTTGACCGGCGGACGCAGCTCGTCCATCGGGAAGGACATGACATCCGTCGGACCCGGCAGGTCCATCCACTGGATGTGCAACTGCTCCATGGCTTCGGCGTCCACGACGATCACCGAGAGCTCGGAGAGCGGGTGGATACGCATCCGCGCGAGGGCATAGCGGGCGACATCGAGGACCGCCTGCTCGTCGACCTCGGTTCCGGACTCGTTGTTGACGTCGATCGACATGGTGCGCTGCTACTGCTTCCCGTTGCGGTCGTCGTACTTCTCGTACGCGTCGACGATACGGCCGACGAGCTTGTGCCGGACGACATCCTGGCTCGTGAGCCGGGAGAAGTGCACGTCCTCGACGCCGTCCAGGATGTCCTGGACCTGTCGCAGACCGCTCTTCGTCCCGTTCGGCAGGTCGACCTGGGTGACGTCACCGGTGATGACGATCTTCGAGTCGAAGCCGAGGCGGGTCAGGAACATCTTCATCTGCTCGGCGCTGGTGTTCTGCGCCTCGTCGAGGATGATGAACGCGTCATTGAGCGTTCGACCCCGCATGTACGCCAGCGGCGCGACCTCGATCGTGCCCGCGGCCATCAGCCGGGGGATGGAGTCGGGGTCGAGCATGTCGTGCAGCGCGTCGTACAGCGGGCGCAGATACGGGTCGATCTTCTCGTAGAGCGTGCCCGGCAGGAAGCCGAGCCGCTCGCCCGCCTCCACGGCCGGCCGGGTCAGGATGATCCGGTTGACCTGCTTGGACTGCAGGGCCTGGACCGCCTTCGCCATGGCGAGATACGTCTTGCCGGTACCGGCGGGGCCGATGCCGAACACGATCGTGTGCTTGTCGATGGCGTCGACGTACCGCTTCTGGTTGAGCGTCTTGGGGCGGATCGTCCGGCCGCGGCTGGAGAGGATGTTCTGGGTGAGCACCTCGGCGGGGGTCTCGGCCCCGTCGCCGTTGCCGTTCTCGCCCGCCCTGAGCATGGCGATCGAGCGTTCCACTGCGTCCTCCGTCATCGGCTGCCCGGTGCGGAGCACGAGCATCATCTCGTCGAACAGGCGCTGGATGAGGGCGACCTCCGTCGCGTCCCCGATCGCGCTGACCTGATTGCCCCGGACATGGATGTCGGCCGCCGGGAAGGCCTTCTCGATCACGCGCAGGAGGACATCACCCGAGCCGAGGACCGTCACCATCGGATGCTTGGCGGGAACGGTGAAGTGGGCTCGTGCCTGCCCCGGCGCCTGGGATTCCCCCGCGCCCCCAGGGCGCTGGGGACGGGTGTGGGCTTTGGGTGTCTGAGTCATGGGCCGGCTCTGTGGCCTGCACATACCTCCCGTTGCAGGGTTCTCGCTGCTCGACAACCTCTGGAACACAAGCGTACGACGCGGCACTGACAAGGCCGAGGGCTTTTCCGGGGGGACACCGCGCTCCCCCGCCGGGGGGTCAGGCCGGGCTGCGGAAACCGATCGTCGGCACGGCCCTGCGCAGCGGCCAGGGCCTGACCGGCGCGGGCAGCAGGTCGTCGAGGAAGGTGTACCGGCGCAGGGCGGCCGGGTCCTGGTCGGTGAGGGCCTGCACACGCTGCCACCAGGCCGCGATCTCGGACCAGCCGGGTGCGGAGAGCGAGCCGCCGAACTCCTGCACCGACAGGGCCGCGGTCAGCCCGGCGAAGGCGAGCCGGTCGGCGAGCGGCCAGCCGGCGAGTGTCCCGGTGACGTATCCGGCCACGAACACGTCACCCGCACCGGTCGGGTCGAGGGCCTCCACCGCGATGGCCGGAACCTGCGCGCTCTCGCCGGTAGCGCCGTCGACCGCGTACGCGCCCTCGGCACCGAGGGTGACGACGGCGAGCGGTACGTGCTCGGTGAGGGCGTGGGCGGCGGCGCGGGGGCAGTCGGTGCGGGTGTAGCGCATCGCCTCCTCCGCGTTCGGCAGGAAGGCCTCGCAGTGGCTCAGGTCCGCGAGGTCGGCCGGGTCCCAGCGGCCCGTGTCGTCCCAGCCGCAGTCGGCGAAGACCCGGGTGCCCTTGCGGGCGGCCTGGGCGACCCACTCGTCTCCGCCGGGTGTGAGCGAGGCGATGGCG
Source organism: Streptomyces sp. AM8-1-1 (assembly GCF_032229325.1). NCBI lineage: Bacteria > Bacillati > Actinomycetota > Actinomycetes > Kitasatosporales > Streptomycetaceae > Streptomyces > Streptomyces sp. AM8-1-1. Next base: position 5,554,970 of record NZ_CP135086.1, on the reverse strand, counting down.
GCCCGGGCGGGCGGGGGACAGTCGGGCGCGGGCTCCGGCGGCGGGGCCTCGTGCCCGTGGGACACCATCGTGCGCTCGCCCTCGTACGCCATGGAGACGGTGACGGGCGAGTGCCAGCCGGGTACGGTCCGGGAGAGGGAGAGGTCGATGCCCTCACCCTGTTCGAGGGCGTCCCAGCAGTACTCGCCGTAGTGGTCGTCCCCGAAGGCGGCGGCGAGCGAGGTGTGCAGACCGAGCCGGGCGAGCGCGGTGGCCATGTTGGCGACCCCGCCCGGGCTGGAACCCATGCCGCGGGCCCAGGACTCGGTGCCGCGGACGGGGGCGGAGCCGAGGCCCGTGAAGATGATGTCGAGGAAGACGGTGCCTGTGAGGTAGACGTCGCAGGGCGGGTCGGAGGGGGTCCTGAGGGCCTTGAGGGGGTCGAGGCAGGTGCCTCCGCCGTCCGTCTGATGTGCGTGTCGACTGATCACCGTGCCGCTCCCGTACGTGGTGCAGATCTGGCCAGTCTGCCTGATCTGCACCGGTGACGAGGTGAGCCCGTCGGCGGGAGTACAGGGGCACGGGTCCGGCGGAGTACGGGGTCCACCGGCCCGGCCGGCCGGGTCTACCAGCGCGGGACCGCCGGCGCCGACCAGTCCGGGTGCGCCACCCGCATCGCCGCCGCGTCGTCGCGGTCGCGCATCGTGCCGTCGTCGTCCCTCCAGCGCCGGTGGAGACGGGCGAGCCGGTCCTGGTCCAGTTCCACGCCGAGGCCGGGAAGGTCGCTGACGGCGAGGCGGCCGTCCTTGAACTCCAGCCGCTCGGTGACGACATCCTCGGTCTGCCAGGGGTAGTGGCTGTCGCAGGCGTAGTCGAGGTTGGGGACGACGGCCGCCACGTGCGTCATCGCGGCGAGGCTGATGCCGAGATGGGTGTTGGAGTGCATGGACAGTCCGACGCCGAACGTGCGGCAGATCGCGGCCAGTTCACGGGTGTTGCGCAGTCCGCCCCAGTAGTGGTGGTCGGAGAGGACGACTTGGACGGCGCCGCGCGAGAACGCCTCGGGGATCTCGGCGAAGGTCGTCACGCACATGTTCGTCGCGAGCGGCACCTCCGTCCCGGCCGCGACCCGCGCCATCCGGTCGGTCGTGGCGGCCGGGTCCTCCAGATACTCCAGGACGTCCCCGAGTTCGGCGGCGACCCTGAGCGAGGTCTCGACCGACCAGGCGCCGTTGGGGTCCAGTCGCAGCGGCTGGCCGGGGAACGCCTCCGCGAGGGCCCGTACGGCGGCGATCTCCTCGTCCGGGTCGAAGACACCGCCCTTGAGCTTGAAGGAGCCGAAGCCGTACGCGCGGGCGAAGCGGCGGGCCTGGGCCACGATGCCGGCCGGGTCGAGTGCCGCGCCCCAGTCGTCGGACTCCCCCGCGCCGCCCGGGTGTTCGGCCCAGCGGTAGAAGAGATAGGCGCTGTAGTCGACGGCGTCGCGGACCTTGCCGCCCAGCAGCGCGTGCACGGGCAGCCCGAGCGTCCTGCCGAGCGCGTCGAGCAGGGCGACCTCGAAGCCGGAGACGACCGAGAGCCGCAGTTTGCCGGCGGTCTGCACGCCGCGCAGGCCGCCGGCGTCCACCGCGTCGGCGCCGGTGGCCTCGGGCGAGTCCGCGCAGACCAGGTCGGCGAGCCGGTGCAGCCCGTTCACGTCGTCGACCCGGCAGCCGGGGAGGGCGTCGGCCAGCGGGTCGGCCAGGTCGATGTACTTGGTGTCGCCGTACGTCTCGCCGACGCCGGTCACCCCGTCCGCGGTGACGACCTCGATGATCAGCCGGGGCGTGTAGGGCTGGTGCACACCCTGCGTGTTGAGCAGCGGCGGGTCGGCGACGAGGATCGGGGTGAGGCGCACCTCGGTGATCGTCAGGTCGTGGGTCATGCCGTGGCTCCTGCCAGGTCGAGTCCGTCTGCGAGCAGTGCTTCGAGGGCGGCGAGATCGTCGGTCCCCGGCTCCGTCAGGGGCGCGCGTACCGGCCCGACGGGCTGTCCGCGCAGCCGGGCCGCCGCCTTGACCAGGGACACGGCATATCCGGGTACCCGGTCGCGCAGTTCGACGAGCGGTACGTAGAAGCCGCGCAGCAGCCGTTCGACGGTGTGGTCGTCGCCGTCGCGGTGCGCGGCGAAGAACGCGTCGGCGATCTCGGGCGCGAAGGCGTGGACGGCGGAGGAGTAGGCGCCGACGCCGATGGAGGCGTACTGCCGGGCCTGGATCTCGGCAGTGGCGGCGCCGTTGAAGAACAGGAAGCCGGCCGGTGCGGCGAGGCGTTGGCGCTGCACGAGGTCGAGGTCGCCGTGGCCGTCCTTGAGCCCGATGACGCCGGGGAGCGCGGCGATGCGGCGTACGGAGCCGGCGGTGTAGGCGACCTGTCCGCGCTGGTAGGCGATCAGTGGCAGGCGGGTGGCGCGGGTGATCCGGCGCAGCTGCTCGACGAGCCCTTCCTGCGGGGCGCTCACCAGGTAGTGGGGCAGGGCGAGCACGGCGTCCGCGCCCGCCTCCTCGGCGATGCGGGCGAAGCGCACGGCCTGCGCCCAGCCGTAGCCGATGCCCGCGACGACGGGCAGGCGGCCGGCCGCGGCCTCGACGGCGGCGGTGACGACCTGCCGGTACTCGTCCTCGTCGAGGGAGAAGAACTCGCCGGTGCCACAAGCGGGGAAGAGCGCGCCGGGGCCCGTCGCGGCCTGGGCAGCAAGGTGTTCACGGCAGCCGTCGGGGTCCAGGCCGCCGTCCGCGCGGAAGCTGGTGAGCGGGAAGGAGAGCACTCCGCGCGCCATGCCGTCCCGCAGCCGGGCGGCGACGTCGGCGTCCGCCGCCGGTCGTTCGTCCACGTCCGTGCCGTGCCCCATATCGCCGTCTCCCTATGTAGATGACATACACGGATGAGAATGGAGATTAGATAGACGGACAGAGACCGTCAATGGGGCGGGCCCCGCCGCTTACGATCGGCGCATGTCGGAGACGGAATCCGGGGCGGGACCGGCCGCCGGGCCGGGAGCGGGACCGCGGACCGGCGGGGTACGCGAGGTGAAGTCGGCGGCCCGCACGGTCGACCTGCTGGAGGTGCTGGCGGCACGTGGCGACCGCCCGGCGCGGCTGCGCGAGCTCGCCGATGAGCTGGGTGTGCCGCGCAGCAGCATGTACGCCCTGCTGAAGACGCTCATCGACCGCGGCTGGGTCCGCACCGACGCCACCGGCTCGCTGTACGGCATCGGCATCCGCGCCCTGCTCACCGGCACCAGTTATCTGGACAGCGACACGCGGGTCGGCGCCCTGCGCCCCTATCTGGACGAAGCCTCGGACGCGCTCGGCGAGACCATTCATCTGGCGCGGCTCGACGGCCCGGACGTCGTCTACCTCGCCACCCGCGAGTCGCACGAGTATCTGCGCACCTTCAGCCGGGTCGGCCGGCGGCTGCCCGCCCACGCGGGCGCCCTGGGCAAGGCGCTGCTCGCCGAACGCCCGTTCGCCGAACTGCCGCTGCCCGCAGGCGAACTGGCGCGCCTCACGCCCAACACCCGTACCGACCGCGCGGCTCTCGCCGCAGATCTGGCCGCCGTCCGGGAGCGCGGGTACGCCGTGGACCGCGAGGAGGGCGTGCTCGGCATCAGCGGCTTCGGTTTCGCCCTGCGCTACGACTCCCCCGCCCGGGACGCGATCAGCTGCTCGGTGCCGGTGGCCCGCCTCACCGAGGAGCACGAGCGCCGGATCGTGGCGGTGATGCGGGAGATCAGGGCGAAGATCGAGTCGCTCGCGCCCCGCACGAAGGGCGCGCCCGACTGGCGCTGAGCGCTAGGCCCTGTCGGCCCCGAAGTCGTAGGCGTCGACCTCGGCGATCAGCCGGGCCCGGCGCTCCTCGTCGTCCTCCAGGAACGACGCCAGGAAGGAGTTGCGGGCCAGTTCCCGCAGCCGCTCCTCGCCGATCCCCAGAGCGCGCCGCACCGCGTCGAAGTTGTCGCCCGCGTAACCGCCGAAGTAGGACGGGTCGTCGGAGTTGACCGTGCACATCAGACCGGCGTCCATCATGGCCGGCAGGGGGTGCTCCTCAAGGGTGCGCACAGCCCGCAGGCGCACGTTCGACAGCGGGCAGAGCGTCAGCGGGACGCGGTCCCGCACCAGCCGTTCGACCAGTTCCGGATCCTCCATGCAGCGGAGCCCGTGGTCGACGCGCTCCACGCCCAGCACGTCCAGCGCCTCGCTGATGTACGCGGGCGGGCCCTCCTCGCCCGCGTGCGCCACCCGGCGCAGCCCGAGATCGGCCGCCGCCTCGTACACCTCGCGGAACTTCGAGGGCGGATGACCCGCCTCCGCCGAGTCGAGGCCGACTCCCGCGATGCGGTGCAGATACGGCTTCGCGGCCAGCAGCGTCTCCATCGCCGACGCGGCCGACTCGTCCCGCAGGAAGCACATGATCAGGCGGGTCGAGACGCCGTGGCGCTCCTCGCTCGCGTCGAGCGCCCGGCCGAGTCCCTCGACGACGGTGGCCAGCGGCACCCCCCGGGAGGTGTGCGCCTGCGGGTCGAAGAAGATCTCGGCGTGGCGCACGCCCTGGGCGGCGGCGCGGGCCAGATAGGCGTCGGCGAGCTCGGCGAAGTCGTCCTCGGTGTGCAGGACGGCCATCAGCCGGTAATAGAGATCGAGGAAGGACTGGAGATCCTCGAAGCGATAGGCGTGGCGCAGCTCTTCGGCGTCCTTGAAGGGCAGTTCCACGCCGTTGCGCGCGGCGAGCGCGAAGGCGAGTCCGGGTTCCAGGGTGCCTTCGATGTGCAGGTGCAGTTCGGCCTTGGGGAGTGGCACGGGTCAAGCCTCGTTCATGGACGTCGTTTGGGGACAGGGACCCGCAACAGGTCGGTGGCGACGGTCAGTTCCGCCTCGAATCCGGCGGCGCGGGCCTGCCGCTCGAACTCCTCCGCGTCGGTGTAGCGCTGCGAGAAGTGCGTCAGCACGAGGTGCCGCACTCCCGCGTCGCGAGCTACCCGGGCGGCCTGACCTGCGGTCAGATGGCCGTGGTCGGAGGCGAGTTGCTCGTCCTCGTCGAGGAAGGTCGACTCGATGACGAGCATGTCGCAGCCGTCCGCGAGCGCGTACACCCCGTCGCAGAGGCGGGTGTCCATGACGAACGCGAACCGCTGGCCCGGTCTCGCCTCGCTGACCTCCTCCAGCCGCACTCCGCCGACCTCGCCCTCGCGTTGCAGCCGGCCGATGTCGGGCCCCGCGATGCCGCGCTCGGCGAGCGCCTCGGGCAGCATCCGCCGGCCGTCCGGCTCGATGAGCCGGTAGCCGAACGACTCGACGGGGTGCGACAGTCGGCGCGCCTCCAGCGTGTAGGAGGGCGTCGTGGCCAGGACCCCGTCGGCGGCCACCGGCGCCTCGGTCAGCGACACCGTCTCGCGGTACGCGGTCGCGTACCGCAGCCTCTCGAAGAACCGCTGTCCACTGGCCGGGTAGTGCGCGGACACCTCGTGCGGGACCCGGTCGAGGTTGATCCGCTGGATCACCCCGGCGAGGCCCAGGGAGTGGTCGCCGTGGAAGTGCGTGACGCAGATCCGGTTGATGTCATGGGCGGCCACCCCGGCGCGCAGCATCTGGCGCTGGGTGCCCTCGCCGGGGTCGAAGAGGATGCCGTCGGCATCCCACCGCAGCAGGTAGCCGTTGTGGTTGCGGTGCCGGGTGGGTACCTGGCTGGCGGTGCCGAGGACCACCAGTTCTCTGACGGACACGATGGACTGCCCGTTATCCGGGAGGCCATTCGAGGCCGCGGCCGCCGAGCACATGGGCGTGCGCGTGGAAGACCGTCTGGCCCGCTCCGGCGCCCGTGTTGAAGACGATGCGGTACCCCCGCTCGACCGTCTTCTCCTGCGCGGCGATCTCGCCGGCCTCGCGCAGCACGTCGGCGGCCAGGTCGGGGGCGCCCGCGGCGAGCGCGGCGGCGTCCCGGTAGTGGGCCTTGGGGATGACCAGGACGTGCGTCGGGGCCTGGGGATTGATGTCCCGGAAGGCCAGGACGGTCTCGGTGTCCCGTACGACGGTGGCCGGCACCTCCCCCGCGACGATCTTGCAGAACAGGCAGTCAGCCTGCGGTTCTCCCGCCATGCCGGGGTCCTCCTCGCGTGGGGTGGTTACCCGCCACATCGTATCGACCGCCCCGGCCTCCCCGCGGGCCCCACCCGCGCGCCCAGGAGGGCTTGCCGTCCGGCGGGGCTTCGACGGACGGCAAGGCCCGGGACGGCTCCTGTCCCGCTCAGTCCTCCCCCAGCACCGCCCGGATCACATGCCGGGCGTTGCGCGCCATCGCCGGGTTCGTCGTGCGGTAGTACGGCAGCGCGATCACCGCCTGCGAGAGCGTCCGCGCACGGCCGCGGCGCCAGGCCGCGTCGTCCACGCCGAGTGCTTCACGGAAGACGTCCCTGGCGCCGGCGGGCAGCAGATTCCAGGCGGGGAACAGGTCGCAGGCGGGATCGCCCGCTCCCGTGCACCCGAAGTCGATCACCGCGGTCAGCCTGCCGCCGTCCACCAGCAGGTTGCCCGGCATCAGGTCGGCGTGCAGCCACACCGGCGGCCCCTCGTGGTCAGGGGCCCGCAGCGCGTCCTCCCAGACGGCGAGCGCGGCATCGCAGTCGACGTCCTCCTGCGGAATCCCCCGCAGTTCGTCGATCGCCGCCCGGGTCTCGGCGTCGAGTGAGGTGAGCGGCCCGCCGCGGTGGGCCACCGGAGCGCCCGGCAGGGTGATGCTCCGCATCGCCGCCACGAAGCGCGCCAGATCCCCGGCCAGCAGCACGGGCTCGCTCAGCGCTCCCTCCTCGGGGTGCCGCCCGGCCAGCCACCGGTGCACCGACCACGGCCACGGATATCCCTCGGCGGGCTTCCCTGCCCCGAGCACCTCGGGGATCGGCGTGGGCAGCAACGGCGCCAGGCGCGGCAGCCACTCCTGCTCCATCGACACGTCCCCGGCTCCGCCCTCGATCAGTGGCAGCCGCACGGCCATGCGATCGCCGAGCCGGTACATGGCGTTGACGGTGCCACCGGAGGCGAACCGTTCCACCGGGAGGCCCGCCCACTGCGGGAACTGCCCGGCGACCAGGCGTCGTACGAGGCCCTCGTCGACGGGGTGCGGGCCCGGATGCACCTGCCCTGTGTTCATGAGGCGCCATCCGACCGCCCGCGGCAGCCGGTCGTCAAACAGCTTTCCGTACAGGTGCCGGTCCCCGGGGGCTCCCGGGGACCGGCCGTACCCATGTCAGTCCGGCACCGGGGGCGTCCTCGCCGGGTTCTCCGCCAGAACGGCGAGCGCCATCCGGATCGCCTCGTCCAGCTGCGGATCGCGGCCCGCCGCATGGTCCTGCGGGGTCATCACCACTTCCACGTCCGGGTCGACGCCGTAGTTCTCCACGCCCCACCCGTAACCCTCCACCCAGAAGGCGTACTTGGGCTGGGTGACCCCCGTGCCGTCCACCAGGGAGTAGCGGTTGTCGATGCCGATGACCCCGCCCCAGGTCCGGGTGCCCACGACGGGACCGATCCCCAGGGCCTTGATCGCCGCGTTGACGATGTCGCCGTCCGAGCCCGAGAACTCGTTCGCCACCGCCACGACCGGACCCCGCGGCGCGTTCGCCGGATAGCTGTACGGCTGCATCCCGCGCGGCACGGCCCAGCCCACGACCCGGCGTGCCAGCTTCTCCACGACCAGCTGGGAGGTGTGCCCGCCGCGGTTCTCCCGCACGTCCACGACGAGGCCCTCGCGCGCCACCTCGACGCGCAGATCCCGGTGGATCTGGGCCCAGCCCGGCGCCTGCATGTCGGGGACGTGCAGATAGCCCAGCCGTCCCGCGGAGTGCTCGTGGACGTAGGCGCGCCGGTCGGCGACCCATGCGTGGTAGCGCAGCGGCTCCTCGTCGGCGAGCGGGACGACGACCGCGTGGCGCGGATCGCCGCCGTCCGCGGGCGCGACGGTGAGTTCGACCGGCTTGCCCGCCGTGCCGACCAGCAGTGGGCCCGGTCCGGCGACCCGGTCGACGGGCCGGCCGTCCACCGCGAGGATCGCGTCGCCGGCGTGCACCGCGGCTCCGGGGGCGGCGAGCGGGGAGTGGGCGCTCGGGTCGGACGTCTCGGACGGCAGGACACGGTCGACGCGCCACAGGCCGTCCGCCGAGCGGGAGATGTCCGCGCCGAAGAGGCCCTGGCGACGGGCGCTCTGCCCCTGACCGCCGCGCGGGACGATGTACGCGTGCGAGGTGCCGAGTTCGCCCTGCACCTCCCACAGCAGATCCATCAGATCGTCGTGGGTGGCCACCCGGGACAGCACCGGCCGGTAGCGGTCCAGTACGCCGTCCCAGTCGACGCCGCCGAGGTCCGCGCGCCAGAAGTTGTCGCGCATCAGCCGTCCGGCCTCGTCGTACATCTGCCGCCACTCGGCCGCCGGGTCGACGGTGCGGCGGACGCGGGAGAGATCGACGGAGACGTTGGTGTCGCTGTCGTCGTCGCGCGAGGCCCGCCGGTCGGCGGGGACGACCTTCAGCTTGTCGTCGGTGCGCAGCAGCACCCGCTTGCCGTCGCCGCTGACCGAGAACCCGTCGGCGTCCGCGGCGAGTTCCTCGGTGCGCTGCTGGACGAGGTCGTAGCGCTCCAGAGCGGTCGTGGGTCCCTCGTCGTCGGGGGTGGCGCGGGTGGCTCCGAGCGCGCCGCGCAACGGGTGGCGCAGCCACAACAGCCCGTCCTTCGCCGCGCGCAGGGTGGAGTAGCTGCCCGCCTCGACCGGGAAGGGCACGATCCGGTCGGCCAGTCCCTCGACGTCGATCCGGGTGGCGGGCACCTCGCCGCCGCCGTCCGGGCCCCGGTCCTTGTCCTCCTCGAACGGCCGGCCGTGCCGCTGCGGTCCGAACGGCGACGGGGTGGTGGCCGCGAGCGTGATCAGATGCGGGCGGCAGCCGCCGACGAACGCGAGGTCGAAGACATGGGTGTCGTAGACCGGGTCGAAGTCGCGCTCGGACAGGAACGCCAGATGCCTGCCGTCGAGGGTGAACGCGGGCTGGTAGTCGCGGAATCGCAGCGGGGTCGCCTCGACGACGGACAGGTCGCGCACATCGGCCAGCTTGAGTTGGCGCAGCGGGGACGGTCCGGCGTGCGACCAGGCCAGCCACCGGGAGTCGGGCGAGAAGACCAGCCCGGTGGCTTCACTGTGCTCGCCGCGGTCGATCTCGCGGACCTCTCCCGTCTCGCGGTCGACGAGCAGGACCCGCCCGTCGTGGGCGGCGACGGCCGCCCGGCTGCCGTCCGGTGCGACGGCCAGACCGAGGACGCGGCCGAGCTGTCCGGCCGCCCACCTGCGCGGTGCCGCGCCGGGCGCGAGGCCGGTCGCCGGGGCGAATTCCAGTGCGTCCTCGCCCTCCGCGTCGGTGACCCAGACGACCTGCTCCTCCCCGTCCGCCCGGAAGACGCGGGGCAGCCGAGCCCTCACGCCCGGTTCCACGGCCAGCGCCCGCGCGGGCCCGTCCCGGTGGGTGACCCAGTGGATGCCGCCGCGGATCTCCACGGCGCTGCCGCGACCGGTGCGGTCGGGGGCCGCGGTACCGAGGTGGCGTTCGGCCTTCACGGGACGCGGGCGCAGATCGGTGCGCTGCCCGCCGAGCCGGATGTCGAGACGGCGGGGCGCGGCGCCGTCGAGGTCGTCGAGGATCCACAGCTCACCGGCGGAGGCGTACACGACACGGGTCCCGTCGGTGGCCGCGTGCCGGGCGTAGAAGCCGTCGGCGGCGTCGCCGGTACCGAGAGGGGTGTGACGCTTCAGGTCCGACCCGTCCGGCCGGGACGAGTAGACGGCTCCGACGCCCTCGTGGTCCGAGAGGAACGCGATCCCCTCCCCCGCTTCGCCGTGGGGACCCACCCACAGCGGGTACTCGATGTTCCCGTCGACGTCCTCGTGGAGGCGTACGAACTCCCCCGAGCCGTCCCGGTCGATCCACAACTTGCCCGCGGTGCCGCCCCGGTAGCGCTTCCAGGCAGCGGCCTCGCGGCCCATCGTGGCGGAGAGCAGCAGTACGCCGGAGCCGTACGCCAGGCCGCCGACCGGCCCGTAGGGCAGCTGCGTCGCGGGTCCGCCGTCGAGCGGCACCGACCGCGCCCAGCTGCGGCGCAGCGAGGCCTGACCCTGGGTGCTGATGGCGAGGACCTCGCCCTGCGGGGTCCAGCCGCGTACGGACGTCCTGGCGCTGCCCCAGTACGTCAGCCGGTCGGCCGGCCCGCCGTCGACGGGCGCGACATGCACCTCGGGCGCGCCGTCCCGGCGTGAGGTCCAGGCTATGCGGGTGCCGTCGGGTGAGATACGGGGATGGTCGACGGGCACGTTGTCGGCGCTCACGCGCCAGGCGCGTCCGCCGTCGAGCGGGGCGACCCAGACGTCGTCCTCTGCGGTGAAGGCGATCAACTCGCCGTGGACATGCGGATACCGAAGGTAGGCAGGCTGCGTCACACCGTCACCCTAGGCAGGCCAGGGGTGCCGGGTCACGGCTTTGCCAGGGCCTGTCGTGTGGATCGGGCCGGGTCACTTCCCCGGCGGGTCGACCGTCTCGGTGACGGTCACCGTGACGGTGACGGCGGGCCGCGGATCGGAGCCGGGAGGGGTGGGGCGGGGCGAACTGCTGGGCGTGGCCGAGCAGTTGCCGAGGACGGTCGCCTCGAAGACGACCTTGCCGTCCACCCTGGCCAGGAGGTCGCCGCGGACGCACCGGCCCGAACGCTCCTCGGTCACCTTGCCCTTGAGCGTGATCTTCTGCCCCGCCTCGGTCTCGCCCTGGCAGTCGACGGTGGCTGTCCCCGTCCTGCTGGGCGACGGCGAGGAGTTGCCCGCGTCGTCGAGGGTGGCGGTGCAGCTGAGCCAGCGCACGTCGAAGCCGATGCGCTCCAGGGTGCTGGTGCCCGTGCGGTCCGTGGTGACGGACACGGCGACGGAACTCAGTCCCCCGGTCGCCGGCTCGCAGGCCGCCAGGACCCCGACCGCCGTGCCCGCGACGGCGATCGCGGCGAGCGTGCGTCTCGGGCGCGTCCGGCCGGTGCGGCCGGTGCGGCCGGGCTCCGCGTCTCCCGCCGGGCGAACTGCCGTTCTTCGCCGTGTCGTTCCGTGCGGTCCCGTTTTCCGCAGTGCTCTTCCCCGCAGTGTCATTCCCCGCAGTGTCATTCCCCGCATGAAGCGAGACTGGCACCGGCGGGCGGGAAGCAACAGGGCCGTTGCGGTCAATCACCGTCATCGGGGACGCCGTCGGGCCCCTCCCGCCCCAACGGCCCGCGCACCAGGGCGGTCAGCCCCAGCGCCCCGTGCGGCCCAGCAGCAGCGCCGTCGCCGCCGTGCCCGCCGTCGAGGTGCGCAGCACACTGCGTCCCAGCCGGTACGGCTTGGCTCCCGCCTCCGCGAACGCCGCGAGTTCCTCCGGGGACACTCCGCCCTCGGGGCCCACGACCAGCACGATCGATCCCTCGGCCGGCAGCTCGGCGGTGGCCAGCGGTTCCGCCCCCTCCTCGTGCAGCACGGCCGCGAAGTCCGCTGTGGCCAGAAGTGCCGCAACCTGCTTGGTCGTTGCTGCGTCCGCGACCTCCGGGAAGCGGAGCCGGCGCGACTGCTTGCCCGCCTCGCGCGCGGTGGCCCGCCACTTCGCCTGCGACTTCGCGCCCCGCTCGCCCTTCCACTGCGTGATGCAGCGGGCGGCCTGCCAGGGCACGACCGCGTCGACGCCGGTCTCCGTCATGGTCTCGACGGCGAGTTCACCGCGGTCGCCCTTGGGCAGCGCCTGGACGACGGTGATACGCGGCGCCGGCTCGCTCTCGACCGGGAGGTCCCGCACCTCCACCTCCAGCCGGTCCTTGCCCTCGGTCCGCAGCACGACGCCGGCCGCCCCGCGTCCGAGCCCGTCGGTGAGCACGATCTCCTCACCCTGCTGGAGCCGGCGTACGGACACGGCATGCCGTCCCTCGGGACCGTCCAGCACGACGGCGGAACCGGCCGCGACCCCCTCCAGGGAGTCCACCAGGAAGACGGGTGCGGTCATCAGGAGGCGTCCAGCGCCAGCGCGGCGCGCGCGGAGTCCAGCTCGGCGGCCAGCACCTCCACCAGCTGTGCGGCCGGCAGCTCACGGGCCAGCCGGTGCCCCTGACCGGCCCACAGGGCCATGCCCTGGGCGTCGCCGGCCTTGGCCGCCGCCTTGCGCAGCCCGCTCGTCAGATGGTGCACCTGCGGATACGCGGCGGGGGCGTACGGCCCGTGCTCACGCATGAAGCGGTTGACGAGCCCGCGCGCCGGCCGGCCCGAGAAGGCCCGGGTCAGTTCGGTGCGTACGAAGAGGGGGTTGGTCATGGCCTGCTTGTGCAGGGTGTTCGCGCCGGACTCGGGGCAGACCAGGAACGCGGTGCCGAGCTGCGCCGCCGCGGCACCGGCCGCGAGCACGCCGGCGATCTGGCCGCCGCGCATCAGTCCGCCGGCCGCGATCACCGGCAGCGGAACGGCCTCGCGGACCAGGGCGACGAGGGTGAGCAGTCCCACCCCGCTGCCGTCGGCCGCCGGGTCGTCGCGGTGCGTGCCCTGGTGGCCGCCGGCCTCGACGCCCTGAACGCACACGGCGTCCGCGCCGGCCCGCTGCGCGGCCTGCGCCTCTTCGGGCGAGGTGACGGTGACGACGGTGAAGGTGCCGGCCTTGGCGAAGGACTGGAGCACGTCCCGCTTGGGGCAGCCGAAGGTGAAGGAGACGACCGGGACGGGGTCGTCGAGGAGGATCGCGAGCTTGGCCTCGTACCCGTCGTCCAGGCCGGAGTCGGGATCGCCGAGCGGCGTCTCGTACCAGGCCGCCTCACCGGCGAGCTGGTGCCGGTAGACCTCCACGGCGGCGGGGTCGGTCGCACCGGGCTGCGGCATGAACAGATTCACGCCGAAGGGCCGGCTCGTGAGCCCGCGGATCTGTTTGATCTGCTGGTACATGCCGTCCGCGGTCTTGTACCCGGCGGCCAGGAATCCGAGGCCACCGGCCTCGGACACGGCTGCGGCCAACTGCGGGGACGACGCGCCGCCCGCCATGGGGGCCTGCACGATCGGATACCGGCAGAGATCGGTCAGTGCGGAGGACATGCACGCATGGTGCCACGTCGGCCCCGCCCGGCCGAATCGGACCCGACGCGGCCCCGGATATCGGGGCCGCGGCCGGTTCTACCGTCCGTTGAACGCGTCCTTCAGGCGCGAGAACAGCCCTTGCTGCCCTGGCTGGAACTGGCCGGTCGGCCGCTCCTCGCCGCGCAGCTTCGCCAGCTCCCGCAGCACCCGCTCCTGCTCCGGGTCCAGCTTCGAGGGCGTCATCACCTCGACGTGCACGATCAGGTCGCCCCGACCGCCACCGCGCAGGTGCGTGATGCCGCGGCCGTGCAGCGGGATCGACTGTCCGGACTGCGTGCCCGGGCGGATGTCGACCTCCTCCATGCCGTCGAGCGTCTCCAGCGGCACCTTGGTGCCGAGGGCCGCCGCCGTCATCGGAATGGTGACCGTGCAGTGCAGGTCGTCGCCACGCCGCTGGAAGACGCCGTGGGCCAGCTCGTGGATCTCCACGTACAGGTCACCGGCGGGGCCGCCGCCAGGGCCGACCTCGCCCTCGCCCGCGAGCTGGATCCGGGTGCCGTTGTCGACACCGGCGGGGATCTTCACGGTCAGCGTGCGGCGCGAGCGGACCCGGCCGTCTCCGGCGCACTCCGGGCACGGGGTCGGGACGACGGTCCCGAAGCCCTGGCACTGGGGGCACGGCCGGGACGTCATGACCTGGCCCAGGAACGAACGCGTGACCTGCGAGACCTCACCGCGACCGCGGCACATGTCACATGTCTGCGCCGAGGTGCCCGGCGCCGCGCCCTCGCCCGAACACGTCGTACAGACGACGGCCGTGTCGACCTGGATGTCCTTCGTCGTGCCGAAGGCCGCCTCGTTGAGGTCGATCTCCAGCCGGATCATCGCGTCCTGGCCGCGCCGCGTACGCGACCTCGGCCCCCGCTGCGACGCCGTCCCGAAGAAGGCGTCCATGATGTCCGAGAAGTTCCCGAAGCCACCGGCGCCGAAGCCTCCGGCGCCACCGCCGCCCGCCTGGGACAGCGGGTCGCCGCCGAGGTCGTAGACCTGCTTCTTCTGCGGATCCGAGAGGACCTCGTAGGCCGCGTTGATCTCCTTGAAGCGCTCCTGCGTCTTCGGGTCCGGATTCACATCCGGGTGGAGTTCACGCGCAAGCCGGCGGAAGGCCTTCTTGATCTCGTCCTGGGATGCGTCTCGGCGCACGCCGAGTACGGCGTAGTAGTCCGTGGCCACTTACGACTCCGCCAGGATCTGTCCGACGTAACGTGCCACTGCGCGTACCGCTCCCATCGTTCCGGGGTAGTCCATGCGGGTCGGTCCGACCACGCCGAGTTTGGCAACTGCCTCGTCGCCCGAACCGTAGCCGACCGAGACGACGGACGTGGAGTTGAGGCCCTCATGGGCGTTCTCGTGACCGATCCGTACGGTCATGCCCATCCCGCCCGACTCCTTGGCCTCGCCGAGCAGCTTGAGCAGCACGACGTGCTCCTCCAGCGCCTCCAGCACCGGCCGGATCGTGAGCGGGAAGTCGTGTCCGAAGCGGGTCAGATTGGCGGTGCCGCCGATCATCAGCCGCTCCTCGGTCTCCTCGACCAGGGTCTCGAGCAGGGTGGACAGCACCGTCGTGACGGTGCCGCGGTCCTCCGGCTCGAAGGATTCCGCCAGGTCCTGCACCAGCTGCGGCACATCCGCGAAACGGCGCCCGACGACCCGGCTGTTGAGCCGGGCCCGCAGGTCCGCGAGCGAGGTGTCGCCGAAGGGCGCGGGGCAGTCGATCATCCGCTGCTCGACCCGGCCGGTGTCCGTGATCAGCACGAGCATCAGCCGGGCGGGCGCCAGGGAGAGGAGCTCGACGTGCCGGACGGTGGACCGGGTCAGCGACGGGTACTGCACGACGGCGACCTGCCGGGTCAGCTGCGCGAGCAGCCGCACCGTACGGCCCACGACGTCGTCGAGGTCGACGGCCCCGTCCAGGAAGTTCTGGATGGCGCGGCGCTCCGGCGACGACAGGGGCTTGACCCCGGCCAGCTTGTCGACGAAGAGCCGGTACCCCTTGTCCGTCGGGATACGGCCGGCGCTGGTGTGCGGCTGGGCGATGAAGCCCTCGTCCTCCAGCACCGCCATGTCGTTCCGGACCGTGGCCGGCGAGACGCCGAGATTGTGACGCTCCGTGAGCGCCTTGGAACCCACAGGTTCCTCGGTGCCGACATAGTCCTGGACGATCGCGCGCAGCACCTCGAGTCTGCGTTCACTGAGCACCGCGCACACCTCCAGCTCTGGTTCCTCGGTGGCTGCTTGGCACTCCCCGGGTCCGAGTGCCAGCAATCCCCGTGCCAGTGTACGGCCGTGGGGTACGGCTCTAGCAAGGCGGCCGACCAGGCTACCGCGCGCCTTTGCTGGTCGTTGCCAGTAGCGTCGCGTTATGGACGTCCGTTGGGAAGACTTCGGCTGGGAGCAACTGGCCGACGGGGTCGGGCGGCGCAGGATGCCCGTCTGGGACGCGACCGTGGGGCTGGTCGCCGGTGACGAGGCCGTCCTGCTGTTCGACACGGGGTCCACGCTGCGTGAGGGCGTGGAGCTGCGCACCCAGGCGGAGGCGCTGCTGGGCGGCCGCCGAGTGACGCATGTCGCACTGAGTCATCCCCACTTCGACCATGTTCTGGGGACGGCCGCCTTCTCCGCGGTGGAGGTCTTCGGCGCGGTCGCCGTCGATGTCGTCCTGCGCCGGGACCGCGACGAACTCCGGGCCGACGCCGTACGGCACGGCGTGGCGCCGGACGATGCCGCCGAGGCGACCGATCTGCTGGTCGCGCCGCAGCACGTGGTCACCGGTGAACGGACACTGGACCTCGGCGGACGCCAGGTGCTGCTGGCCAATGTGGGCCCCGGGCACACGGGCCACGATCTGGCGCTCCTCGTGCCGGGCGACCGGGAGGTCGTGTTCTGCGGCGATCTGGTGGAGGAGTCCGGGGAGCCGCAGGCGGGTCCGGACGCGATGCCCTCGCGCTGGCCGGCGGCCCTGGACCGGCTGCTCGCGCTCGGCGGAGAGGACGCGCTGTACGTCCCCGGGCACGGCGCGGTGGTGGACGCGGCGTTCGTCCGCGCACAGCGTGACGTGCTGGCGGAGCGCTTCGGGGTGCCGTAGCGTCGCCGAATGCGCAGCTACAGCCCCGATCTGACGCCCCCTTGGAAGAAGCCCTCCGCCGTGCCGGAGGTCCCCGCCGACCGGGATCTGGTCGTGGAGGAGGTCACCACCGGCTTCTGCGGCGCGGTGACCGGCTGCGAGGCCGGGACGGTGACCCTGGAGGACCGCTTCGGCAAGCACCGGGTCTTCCCGCTGACCGCACGGGGCTTTCTGCTGGAGGGCCGGGTGGTGACGCTGGTCCGGCCCGGCGCGGGCGCACCGGCCGCGCCGGCCCGTACGGCCTCGGGTTCCGTCGCCGTGCCCGGCGCCCGGGCCAGGGTGGCGAGGGCGGGCCGCATCTACGTCGAGGGCCGCCACGACGCCGAGCTCGTGGAGCGGGTCTGGGGCGACGACCTGCGCATCGAGGGGGTGGTGGTCGAGTACCTGGAGGGTGTCGACGACCTCCCGTCGATCGTCGCCGACTTCGCCCCCGGGCCCGACGCCTGCCTCGGTGTCCTGGTCGACCATCTGGTCCCGGGGTCCAAGGAGTCCCGTATCGCCGCGTCGGTCACGGACCCGCACGTGCTCGTGGTGGGCCATCCGTACATCGACATCTGGGAGGCGGTGAAGCCGTCGTCGGTGGGGATCCCGGCATGGCCCGTCGTCCCGCGGGGCCAGGACTGGAAGACGGGTGTGTGCCGCGCGCTGGGCTGGCCGCCGAACACCGGCGCCGCCTGGCAGCACATCCTGTCCCGGGTGCGGTCCTACCGTGACCTCCAGCCGGAGCTGCTGGGCCGGGTCGAGGAGCTGATCGACTTCGTGACGCTGCCGCCGGAGTGAGCGGCGTGGCCCTCCGAGGGGGCAGCGGGGCGGCGGGTCAGTCCACCAGGTTCCGGACGACCCCGTCCGCGAGCAGCCTTCCCCGCAGCGTCAGCACGGCCGAGCCCGCCTCGTAGGCCGCGGGCTCCAGCAGCCCGTCCGCCAGGGCTTTGCCCGCCGCCGCCAGCCCCGCCGGCTTCAGCAGCGACAGCGGCACGCCGTCCCTCAGCCGCAGCTCCAGCAGGATCCGCTCGACGCGCCGGTCCTCCGCCGACAGGAGTTCGCGGCCCGCTCCGGGCGAGCGCCCCTCGGCCAGCGCCGCCGCGTACGCGCCCGGGTGCTTCACGTTCCACCAGCGCACCCCGCCCACATGGCTGTGCGCTCCGGGGCCCGCGCCCCACCAGTCGGCGCCGCGCCAGTACAGCTCGTTGTGCAGACAGCGGCCCGCGTCGGAGGTGGCCCAGTTGGAGACCTCGTACCAGGAGAAGCCCGCCTCGGACAGCACGGAGTCCGCGATGAGATAGCGGTCCGCGTGCACGTCGTCGTCGGTCATGGGCACCTCGCCCCGCCGGATGCGCCGGGCCAGCTGGGTGCCCTCCTCCACGATCAGCGCGTACGCCGAGACATGGTCGGGTCCCGCGCCCACCGCGGCCGCGAGCGACGCGCGCCAGTCGTCGTCGCTCTCGCCGGGGGTGCCGTAGATCAGGTCGAGGTTCACATGGTCGAAGCCGGCGGCGCGGGCCTCCGCGACGCAGGCCTCGGGGCGTCCGGGTGTGTGCGTGCGGTCCAGCACCTTCAGGACGTGCTGCTTGGCGCTCTGCATGCCGAACGAGATCCGGTTGAATCCTCCGGCCCGCAGCTTCTCCAGATACTCCGGACCGACGGACTCGGGGTTCGCCTCGGTGGTGATCTCCGCGTCGTCCGCGAGCCCGAACTCCTCCCGGACGGCGCCCAGCATGGACACCAGGTCGGCTGCGTCCAGCAGCGTCGGCGTACCGCCCCCGACGAACACCGTGCTGACCGGCCGCGGGTCGTCGCCGAGCACCTTGCGGGCGAGGCGCACCTCGTCGGCGAGGGTGGCGGCGTAGTTGTCGCGGGAGGCCAGTACACCGCCCGAGCCGCGCAGCTCGGTGGCGGTGTAGGTGTTGAAGTCGCAGTAACCGCAGCGCGTCGCGCAGTACGGCACATGCAGATAGAAGGCGAGCGGCCGGTCACCGGCGCCGTCGAGGGCGGACGCCGGGAGCGCCCCGTCCTCGGGCATGGGCTCACCATCGGGCAGTACGGAAGGCATGCCCCCCATTGTCCGTCACCGGTGCGAAAGCCCGGACCGCGCGCCGGGCGGGGCTCCGGGGGCAGAGGCCGTGCCGTCCCCGGCAGGTCACCGCACCGGAGGCGTACGTCACTGCACCTGGAGCACGAGCAGCGCCAGATCGTCGCCCAGCGGGGTGTCCGAGAAGTCGTGCACGGCCTGCCTGATCCGCTCGCCGACCCCTTGCGCCGTCAGTCCCACGCATCCGGCGAGAGCGGTGGCCAGCCCGTCACCGTCGTCGAACATCCGGGCCCCCGAGCGCCGCTCGGTCACCCCGTCCGTGACGCAGAGCAGCGTGTCACCGGGCTCCAGGTCGAAGGTCTGGCTCTGGTACGCGACGTCCTCCACGACCCCGAGCAGGACCTGCGGCTCGGCGACGGTGTGCACCCTCCCGTCGGGCCGCAGCACCAGCGGCAGCGGATGCCCCGCGCTCGCCAGCGTGCACCGCACGCCCCTGCCGGAGGGCAGCGGCACGACCTCGCCGTACAGCAGGGACAGGAAGCGGGCCTGCGGCCCTTCCGGCACCGTCTGGCCGCCGGCCGCGGCGACGAGCAGCGCGGTCGCCTCCGCCGCTTCCATGGCGTCGTCGAGGAGGAGCCCGTTCAGCCGGTCGAGCACCTCGCCGACCTGGTAGCCCTCACGGGCGAGCAGCCGCAGCCAGGGGCGGGCCAGTCCGGTGACGACGGCCGCCTCGGGGCCGCTGCCCTGGACGTCGCCGAGCATGAAGGACCAGCGGTCGCCGCTGCCGGCCGGGAAGATGTCGTAGAAGTCACCACCGGCGACTCCGTCGTCGCCGGGCTCGTAGACGAGGAAGCGGTCCACGCCCGGGATCTGGCCCACCTTGCGGGGCTGGAGGCCGCGCTGGAGGACCTTGCTGATGGTGGCCTGCCGGGTGTACTGGCGGGCGGCGCCGATCGCGAGTGCCACGCGGCGGGCGAAGTCCTCGGTGAGGGCCGTCACGTCGTCGGGGACGCGCGCGAGGCCCTGCCGGGCGAGCAGCAGGGTGCCGAGGCCGCGTCCGCCCGCGACGAGACGGTAGGCGAGTGCGGCGCCCCCGGCCGCGCCCGGCTCGCGCCCGCTCGGCCACGGGATCGGCACCGGTCCGCCGATCGTGCCCTCGGGCAGCATGGGCGGCTCCTCGACGAGCGCCGTGCGCAGCTGCTCGATCCGTGACTCGTCGGCGTGCCAGACGCGGGCGAGCCGCTGCACGGGGGCCGAGGGCCCCTCGCCGCCGACGGCGGGCCGGCCGGGTTCGCCGTCCAGCCAGATCGCGCACCAGTCGGCGAGCCGCGGCACCAGCAGCTGCGCGGCGAGCGCGGCCACCATGTCCTCGTCGAGCTGTCCGGCCAGCAGGTCGGAGGCCTCGGCGAGGAACGAGAGCGCGCCACGTCCGGCCAGGCTCTGGTCCGCGCGGTCGTCGCGGGCGACGGACGCGCGCGGCGAGGGCGCCAGGATCTCGGCGGCCCGCAGACCGCGGTCGATGGCCGGTTCGGCACCGGTCAGCGCGAAGGTGTCCCAGCCGTCGACGGGCAGCCGCGCCCAGACGGTCTTCAGGGCCGAGAGGTAGGTGATGCCCCAGCGCTCGGCGAGGGCGGCGACGAGGTGCAGACCGCGTCCGTACTCGGGGGTGCCCGAGCGGTCCGTGACGGCGTGGGGCTCGCTGCTCACGGCCCTGGCAGGGTGGTGGTCGGAGACCTCGATCACCAGGGCGGCGGCCTCTCCGTCGGCCGACGGGTCGAGGCGGCACAGGAGTTCGACGGCGGTGCCCGCGTGCACGACGGCGTTGGTGACGAGTTCACTGACGATCACGACGGCGTCGTCCGCGAGCCGGTCGGTGCTGTGCCCGCCGGGCGGGCAGCCGCCCGCCGTACCCCGGCAGTAGGCGCAGGTGGCCAGGAGACCGAGGGTGGTCCAGTCGGCGAGGGCCGCCCGGACGAATCTGCGGGCGGCCGAGGGGGCATGAGGGTTCCCCGGCAGGCTGGTGCGCGTGACCGACCGCCCGTCATCCCTGAACGGGTAGAACGGAGTTGAGCGGTGGACGGTTTCGCGCTGCATCGGAATGGACCCCACAGTCCGGCTCCCGGTCGGTTCTCACAATGCGCCGCTTCTGACACCGACAGAGTGACAGACTGAGCCTGCCCATAAGCGCCGAGTCACCGAAGTGGGCGGATATGAACAGAGACCTCGTGCCGCCGCCCGCATCCCCGGCCACCCCGCCGCATGCCAGGACGCCGGACGACGGCGGCTGGATCCGGGCGTCGGAACTGCGCCCGCTGCTGGCCGCGATGACGTCGCTGCGCGACGGCGACTTCCGCGTCCGGGTGGCCGAGACGCACGAAGGCATGTCGGCGGAACTGGCCGCGGTGTTCAACCAGATCGCCGTGCGCAATCAGCACTTCGCCGACGAGCTGACACGGGTACGCAGGGAGGTCGTCCGCCACGGGCGGCTCGACGACCGGCTGGCGGCGAGCCCCGGCCAGGGAGCCTGGACCTCGGGGGTGACCTGGACGAACTCCCTGCTGGACGCCCTGGTCGTACCGGCCGCGAACGCCACGCGCGTCCTGGACGCGGTGGCCGGCGGCGATCTCACCCAGCGGGTCGATCTGCACGACGGGAACCGCCAGTTGCGGGGCGATCTGCGCCGGCTGGGCCGCGCGGTCAACAAGATGGTCGACCAGCTGTCGCTGTTCACCGGCGAGGTCACGCGGGTCGCGCGCGAGGTCGGCACCGAGGGCAGACTCGGCGGCCGCGCCAAGGTTCAGGGTCTGTCCGGGAGTTGGCGGGACGTCACGGAGGCCGTCAACGCGATGGCCTCCCGGCTCACCGCACAGGTGCGCGACATCGCCGCGGTGACCACGGCGGTGGCACGCGGCGACCTGACCCGTACGGTGACCGTCGAGGCGACCGGCGAGCTGCTGGAACTGAAGCTCACCGTGAACACGATGGTCGACCAGCTGTCCGCGTTCGCGGACGAGGTGACCCGCGTGGCGCGCGAGGTCGGCACCGAGGGCCAGTTGGGCGGGCGTGCCCAGGTCCGCGGCGTGTCCGGAGTCTGGAAGGACCTCACGGACAACGTCAACTTCATGGCGTCCAACCTCACCAGCCAGGTACGCAACATCGCCCAGGTCACCACTGCCGTCGCCAACGGCGATCTCTCCCAGAAGATCACCGTCGACGCCCAGGGCGAGATCCTCGAACTCAAGTCGACCATCAACACCATGGTCGACCAGCTCTCCGCCTTCGCCGACGAGGTCACGCGGGTGGCCCGCGAGGTCGGCACCGAGGGCAATCTCGGCGGCCGCGCCCAGGTCCGCGGCGTGTCCGGAGTCTGGAAGGACCTCACCGAGAACGTCAACTTCATGGCCGACAACCTGACCAGCCAGGTGCGGAACATCGCCCTGGTCTCCACGGCCGTCGCCCAGGGCGATCTGGGCAAGAAGATCACCGTCGAGGCGAAGGGCGAGATCCTCGAACTCAAGTCGACCATCAACACCATGGTCGACCAGCTCTCCGCCTTCGCCGACGAGGTCACCCGCGTCGCCCGCGAGGTCGGCACCGAGGGCAACCTGGGCGGTCAGGCGCAGGTCCGCGGCGTGTCCGGGGTCTGGAAGGACCTCACGGACAACGTCAACTTCATGGCGTCCAACCTCACCAGCCAGGTCCGCAACATCGCCCAGGTCACCACCGCCGTCGCCAACGGCGACCTGTCCAAGAAGATCACCGTCGACGCCCGCGGCGAGATCCTGGAGCTCAAGGACACCGTCAACACGATGGTGGACCAGCTGCGGGCGTTCGCCGACGAGGTCACGCGGGTGGCCCGCGAGGTCGGCACGGACGGCAGACTCGGCGGCCGGGCCCAGGTGCTCGGCGTCACCGGCCTGTGGAAGGACCTCACGGACAACGTCAACTACATGGCCGACAACCTCACCTCGCAGGTGCGCAACATCGCCCAGGTGGCGACGGCCGTGGCACAGGGCGACCTGTCGAAGAAGATCGACGTGGACGCCCGCGGCGAGATCCTGGAGCTCAAGACCACCATCAACACCATGGTCGATACGCTCTCCTCGTTCTCCTCCGAGGTGACCCGGGTGGCCCGCGAGGTGGGCTCCGAGGGCCAGTTGGGCGGCCAGGCGCGGGTCGAGGGCGTGTACGGCACCTGGAAGCGCCTGACGACCAATGTGAACGAGCTGGCGCTCAATCTCACCACCCAGGTCCGCGCGATCGCCGAGGTGGCGTCCGCGGTGGCCCAGGGCGACATGTCCCGCTCCATCACCGTGGAGACCCGCGGCGAGGTCTCCGAACTCAAGGACAACATCAACCTGATGGTGTCCAACCTCCGGGAGACCACCCGGGCCAAGGACTGGCTGGAGTCGAACCTCGCCCGTCTGGCGGGTCTGATGCAGGGGCACCGCGACCTGATGGAGGTCGCCGACCTGATCCTGCGCGAACTGACCCCGCTGGTGAACGCCCAGTACGGCGCCTTCTTCCTGGCCGACCCGGACGCCGACGGCACCCCGGCCCGTACCACCTCCACCACCAAGGGCCTGGCCTTCATCGCGGGCTACGGCTCCGCCCAGTCCGCCACCATCGACACCACCGGCATGCCGGGCCACGGCCTGGTGCGGCAGGCGGCCCTGGAGAAGAAGCGGATCCTGCTGGAGGAGGCGCCGCCGGACTACATCAAGATCAACTCAGGGCTGGGCGAGGCGTCCCCGGCCAGCGTCGTCATCATCCCGATCCTCTTCGAGGACAAGCTGCTCGGAGTGATCGAGCTCGCGTCCTTCTCCCGCTTCTCCGACGTCCACCTGGCCTTCTTCGACCAGTTCGTGAACACCATCGGGGTCGCGATCAACACCATCATCGCCAACTCCCGTACGGAGTCGCTCCTCGGCGAGTCCCAGCGCCTGGCCGTCCAGCTCCAGGAGCGCTCCGACGAACTCCAGCGGCAGCAGGCCGAACTGCAGCGCTCCAACGCGGAGCTGGAGGAGAAGGCCGCCCTGCTGGCGACCTCGTCGCAGTACAAGTCGGAGTTCCTGGCCAACATGTCGCACGAACTGCGCACCCCGCTGAACTCCCTGCTCATCCTCGCGCGGCTGCTGTCCGACAACCCGGACGGCCGTCTCTCCGACCAGGAGGTGCAGTTCGCGACGACGATCCACCGCTCGGGATCCGACCTGCTCCAGCTGATCAACGACATCCTCGACCTGTCCAAGATCGAGGCCGGCCGTATGGACGTACGGCCGAAGAAGCTCCCGCTGATCAAGCTGCTCGACTATGTGCACGCCACCTTCCGGCCGATCACACTGGACCGCGGACTGGCCTTCGAGGTCGCGGTCGGCGAGGACGTACCGCGCGAGATGTACTCCGACGAGCAGCGGCTCCAGCAGATCCTGCGGAACCTGCTGTCCAACGCCATCAAGTTCACCTCCTCGGGCCGCGTGGAACTGCGCGTCAACCGCATCAAGGACCCCGACCACACCCTGGTCAAGGACGCGGAGGACCTGATCGCCTTCGCCGTCACGGACACCGGCATCGGGATCGCGGCGGAGAAACTCCCGGTGATCTTCGAGGCGTTCCAGCAGGCCGACGGCACCACCAACCGCAAGTACGGCGGCACCGGCCTCGGTCTGTCCATCAGCCGCGAGATCGCGGGGCTCCTCGGCGGTCGCATCATCGCCGAGAGCGAACCGGGCGCCGGCTCCACCTTCACGCTGTACGCGCCCGTGCTCTACCCGGGGCACCTCGCCGCGGAGAACGACGACCTGCGGCAAGGTCACACGGTCCAGGATCTGCGGATGCTGCCGCTGACGGCGCCCGAGCGCCACCACACCGACCATCCGCCGCGTCCGGAGCTGGACGACGGCTGGCCGACGACGACGAAGCTCGAGGAGTGGAAGTCGGGCAGCGCGGGCGCGATCCTGGCGGGCCGCCGGGTGCTGATCGTCGACGACGACATCCGCAACGTCTTCGCCCTCACCCATGTGCTGGGCCGCGTGGGCATGCCCGTGCTGTACGCGGAGAACGGCCGCGAGGGCATCGAGACGCTGGAGCGCAATCCCGACGTCGAACTGGTCCTGATGGACATCATGATGCCCGAGATGGACGGCTACGAGACGATCGAGGCGATCCGGCGCAGCCCGCTGTGGACCGATCTGCCGATCGTGGCGCTGACCGCGAAGGCGATGCCCGGGGACCGCGAGAAGTCCATCGCGCAGGGTGCCAACGAGTACGTACCGAAGCCCGTGGACGTCGACCGGTTGCTGACGGTCGTCTGTGCCCTCCTGGACCCCGAGAGCGAGCCGCCGGCCGGGCCGCCGGTGTCCGCGGGGCCGCCGGAGGGGCATTCCGCTGTACCGGCGCAGCAGGACGGCGAAGGAGAGCCGGCCACTACGCCGACCATCACGTGAGGCAGACACCATGAGCGCACAGGCACCCGCGGATCGCGCGAGCATCCTGCTCGTGGACGACATGGACGACAACCTTGTCGCTCTCGAAGCAGTGCTCGGAGCCCTGAACGAGCCGATGGTGAGGGCCCGTTCCGGGGAGGAGGCGATGAAGGCGCTGCTGCGGCAGCAGTTCGCGGTGATCCTGCTCGATGTCCGGATGCCGGGCATGGACGGCTTCGAGACCGCCTCGAACATCAAGCGGCTGGACCAGACGAAGGACGTCCCGATCATCTTCCTGACCGGGGTGGAGGCCGACAGCAGCTATGCCTTCCGCGGATACGCCACGGGGGCCGCGGACTTCATGACGAAGCCGTTCGACCCGTGGGTGCTGCGGGCGAAGGTGAGCGTGTTCCTCGAACTGCACCGCAAGACACGCCAGTTGGAGCGGATGCTGGCCACGGAGCAGGAGCAGCTGGAAACGATCGCCGGCCGGCTGAGCGCCATCGAGTCGGAGCTCGGCCGGATCGGGCCGAGCGATGTCCCGGAACTGCGGATCCAGCTGACGCGTATCGAGGAGGGCGTCAGGGAACTGCGTCGCGGGCGGAGCCGTTAGGCCCCGCCCGCGACGGCGTCTTGCCGCGCGGGTGCCGCTCCTCGCGCCGCGGAGTGCCGCGGCGTGGGTGCTCGCCGCGGCGTGTCCGCTGCGCGGGTGCCGCTTACCGCGCCGGGGTTGCTACTTCTCGCGCGACCCGTCGTACATCTCGTCGATCAGGTGCTGGTACTCGCGCTCGACGACCGGCCTCTTGAGCTTGAGGCTGGGCGTGAGCTCGCCGTGCTCGATGTCCAGGTCGCGCGGGAGCAGCCGGAACTTCTTGACCGTCTGCCAGCGCTGGAGCCCCTCGTTGAGGCGCTGCACATAGCCGTCGATCAGCTGCAGGACCTCCGGGGTGGCCACGACCTCGGCGTACGGCTTGCCGCCGAGGCCGTTCTCCTCGGCCCAGCCCAGGATCGTGGGCTCATCGAGCGCGATCAGAGCGGTGCAGAAGTTCCGGTCCGCGCCGTGCACCAGGATGTTCGAGACGAACGGACAGACGGCCTTGAACTGGCCCTCCACCTCGGCCGGCGCGATGTACTTGCCGCCGGAGGTCTTGATCAGGTCCTTCTTGCGGTCCGTGATCCGCAGATAGCCGTCGGCGGACAGCTCGCCGATGTCACCGGTGTGGAACCAGCCGTCGGACTCCAGGACTTCCTCGGTCTTCTCGGGCAGACCGTGGTAGCCCTCCATGATGCCGGGGCCGCGGAGCAGGATCTCGCCGTCGTCGGCGATCCGCACCTCGGTGCCGGGCATCGGCTTGCCGACCGTGCCGGTGCGGTAGGCCTCGCCCGGGTTGACGAAGGACGCGGCGCTCGACTCGGTGAGCCCGTAGCCCTCGAGGATGTGGATGCCGGCACCCGCGAAAAAGTAGCCGATGTCGGGGGCGAGGGCGGCGGAACCAGAGACGGCGGCGCGCAGCTTTCCGCCGAAGGCTTCCCGCAGCTTGGAGTAGACGAGCGCGTCGGCGACCTTGTGCTTGGCGCCCAGACCGAAGGGCACGGACGCGGAGCCGGTGCGACGGAAGTTGTCCTGCGAGGTCTTGGCGTACTCGCGTGAGACGCCCGCGGCCCACTGGAAGATCTTGTACTTCGCGCCGCCACCGGCGCGGGCCTTGGCCGCGACGCCGTTGTAGACCTTCTCGAAGATGCGCGGGACGGCCGCCATGTAGGTGGGCTGCACCACCGGCAGGTTCTCGATGATCTTGTCGACCCGGCCGTCCACCGCGGTGACGTGGCCGACCTCGATCTGGCCGGAGGTGAGCACCTTGCCGAAGACGTGCGCGAGCGGCAGCCAGAGGTACTGCACGTCCTCCGGGCCGATCAGTCCGGTCGCCGCCATGGCCTTCGCCATGTACGACCAGTTGTCGTGCGGCAGCCGGACACCCTTGGGCCGTCCCGTGGTGCCGGAGGTGTAGATGAGCGTCGCCAGCTGGTCGGCGGTGATCGCCCCGACCCGCTCCTTGACCGCCTGCGGGTGCGTCTCGAGGTACTGCGCGCCGCGCGCCTCGAGGTCGGCGAGCGAGAGCACCCAGCCCTCGGGGTCCGCGGCGTCCGGCTCGACGCCCGTGCTGTCGAACACGACGACATGCTTGAGGCCGGGCAGCTCGGCCCGGCGCTCACGCGCCTTGGCGAGCTGGGATGCGTCTTCCGCGATGAGCACCCTGCTGTCGGAGTCGGAGAGGATGTACGCCGACTCCTCGGCGTTCGTGGACGGATAGACGGTGGTGGTCGCACCGCCCGCGCACATCACGCCGAGGTCGGACAGGATCCATTCGACCCGGGTCGAGGACGCGAGCGCGACCCTGTCCTCGGGCTGCACACCGAGGGCGATCAGGCCGGCGGCGATGGCGTACACCCTGCCGGCGGCCTCGCCCCAGCTCAGCGACTTCCAGTCGTCGGGCCCCTCACCGGTGGCGGAAGGCACCGGGTAGCGGTAGGCCTCGGCGTCCGGCGTGGCCTCCACTCGCTCGGTGAACAGGTTCGCCACCGAGGGCGGTCGGTTCTCGATCAGGGTCTGTGTGTCGCTCACGACGTCCTCCGGGCCTGCGGCAGCACTGCACGACTGGCTGGTTTCTAACTGGCGAGTAACCATCGAGCCGTGATCAGAGTAAAGGGCACACTGCCAGCGCGTAAGAGGCAGCGGGCTGCCGCTTGATAACGAACCGAACGGCGGATGGCAGCGCCGATCCGATGATCGGTGTAACGGGCAGCTATTACGGTATTCGGTCCGCGGGCCCTCCCGCCGCGAGGGTCCTTCCCCCTGCGGCCCGCGCAGCCCGGGGACGACGGAGGCGCCCGGCCGTGATCCGGCCGGGCGCCTCCGCCCCGAGCTCCTGGGTCCTGCGCCTCGGGACCGTCGGGTTCCGTGCGCGGGACCTCGCGGGCCCTGCGCACGGGACCTCGCGGGCCCTACTTCTTGCTCTTGGCGCCGTCGTCGCTGGACAGCACGGCGATGAAGGCCTCCTGCGGGACCTCCACGCTGCCGACCATCTTCATCCGCTTCTTGCCTTCCTTCTGCTTCTCCAGCAGCTTCCGCTTACGGGAGATGTCACCGCCGTAGCACTTGGCGAGGACGTCCTTGCGGATGGCGCGGATGGTCTCGCGGGCGATGACCCGGGAGCCGATGGCCGCCTGGATGGGCACCTCGAAGGCCTGCCGCGGGATGAGCTCCCGGAGCTTGGCGACGAGCCGCACGCCGTACGCGTACGCCGCGTCCTTGTGGGTGATGGCCGAGAAGGCGTCCACCTTGTCGCCGTGCAGCAGGATGTCGACCTTGACCAGGCTGGACGACTGCTCGCCGGTGGGCTCGTAGTCGAGCGAGGCGTAGCCGCGCGTCTTGGACTTCAGCTGGTCGAAGAAGTCGAAGACGATCTCGGCGAGGGGCAGGGTGTAGCGGATCTCGACCCGGTCCTCGGAGAGGTAGTCCATGCCCAGCAGCGTGCCGCGGCGGGTCTGGCACAGCTCCATGATCGAACCGATGAACTCGCTGGGGGCGAGGATCGTGGCGCGCACGACCGGCTCGTGCACCTCGGCGATCTTGCCCTCGGGGAACTCGCTCGGGTTGGTGACGGTGTGCTCGGTGCCGTCCTCCATGACCACGCGGTAGACCACGTTGGGCGCGGTGGCGATCAGGTCGAGCCCGAACTCCCGCTCCAGCCGCTCGCGGATCACGTCCAGGTGCAGCAGGCCGAGGAAGCCGACGCGGAAGCCGAAGCCGAGGGCCGCGGAGGTCTCCGGCTCGTAGACCAGGGCCGCGTCGTTGAGCTGGAGCTTGTCCAGGGCCTCACGCAGCTCGGGGTAGTCCGAGCCGTCCAGCGGATACAGACCGGAGAAGACCATCGGCTTCGGGTCCTTGTACCCGCCGAGAGCCTCGGTGGCGCCCTTGTGCAGGGTGGTGATGGTGTCACCGACCTTGGACTGGCGGACGTCCTTCACACCCGTGATCAGATAGCCCACCTCGCCGACGCCGAGACCGTCGGCCGGCAGCATCTCCGGCGAGTTGGTGCCGATCTCCAGCAGCTCGTGCGTGGCGCCCGTGGACATCATGCGGATGCGCTCGCGCTTGTTGAGCTGGCCGTCGATGACTCGCACATAGGTCACGACACCGCGGTACGAGTCGTAGACGGAGTCGAAGATCATCGCGCGCGCGGGGGCGTCGGCCACACCGACCGGGGCGGGCACCTCACGGACCACCCGGTCCAGCAGCGCCTCGACGCCGAGGCCGGTCTTGGCCGAGACCCGGAGCACGTCGTCGGGGTCACAGCCGACCAGGTTCGCCAGCTCCTCGGCGAACTTCTCCGGCTGCGCGGCGGGCAGGTCGATCTTGTTGAGCACCGGAACGATCGCGAGGTCGTTCTCCATCGCCAGATAGAGATTGGCGAGGGTCTGCGCCTCGATGCCCTGGGCGGCGTCCACGAGCAGGATGGTGCCCTCGCAGGCGGCGAGCGAGCGGGACACCTCGTACGTGAAGTCCACGTGGCCCGGGGTGTCGATCATGTTCAGGATGTGGGTGGTGCCCTGGGAGTCGCCCTCGCTGGGCGCCCAGGGCAGCCGGACCGCCTGGGACTTGATCGTGATGCCGCGCTCGCGCTCGATGTCCATACGGTCGAGATACTGAGCACGCATCTGCCGCTGGTCGACCACTCCGGTCAGCTGGAGCATCCGGTCGGCAAGGGTCGACTTGCCGTGGTCGATGTGCGCGATGATGCAGAAATTGCGGATCAGCGCCGGGTCGGTACGACTCGGCTCGGGCACGTTGGTGGGAGTCGCGGGCACGCAGGGTCCTGATTCTTGAGACGCGGGGCGTCTCGTCTCGGGCGATGTCGGATCGATACGTAGCCTCCATGGTCCCATGGGAAGGGGACTGCGCTCGGTTTGGGCCGCTCGGATGACGACTGGTAGCCTGGGCAGCTGTGTCTCGTGCCCCTCTCGGCCCGGGACGCTCATCGAAGATCAACCGAACCTGAGAAGGCTCTTTCGTGGCGAACATCAAGTCCCAGATCAAGCGGAACAAGACGAACGAGAAGGCGCGCCTGCGCAACAAGGCCGTCAAGTCCTCGCTCAAGACCGCGATCCGCAAGGCCCGTGAGGCTGCTGCCGCGGGTGACCTCGAGAAGGCCTCCGTGGCCGCTCGTGACGCTTCCCGTCAGCTCGACAAGGCTGTCTCGAAGGGTGTCATCCACAAGAACGCCGCCGCCAACAAGAAGTCGGCGCTGGCCTCCAAGGTTGCTTCCCTCCAGGGCTGAGTGCTCTTGATTTGACTGCCGGAAGGACCCGAGCGGGCCCTCTCTCTCCGCTCCCGACCGGCAAACCCGACTCGCACGCGGCCTGCGTTCGCCACGCGGGTGCGAGTCTCCAGCAGAACCTTCGAAGGCCCCGGCCCGCTCGTCCTTCCCCAGGACGAGCGACCGGGGCCTTCGGCTTGCCCGGGGGCGGGGCGGTGGGGGCTCGCCGACGGGCGGGCGGGGCGGTAGCGCGAGGTGGGAGGGGCGGGTCGGCCGCGCGAGGCGGGGGCGGTGCGGCGGGGCGTCTGACGCCGAGCCGGCTGCGCGGGGCGGGGGCGGCGCCGGGCGCGGGGCCCGGCGAGTACGGTCGCCATGCGCGGCGCGGTCGGGAGGCGTGGGGGGCCGAGCCGGTACGCGGCCGGGTCAGGGGAGCAGGTGCGGGCTCAAGCCGCGCCGGCTGCCCGGTGGGCCTGCCGAGCGGCAGCACCGCGCCGTCCGCGAGCGGCGCCGGCCGAGCGCGGCCGGGGGGTGCGGGCTGGACCGGGGGCGCCGGCCGGTACGGGAGCTGGTGCCGCGACCGGCAATGTCTGCCCGTCAAGGAGTGGGGGTCCCCCCACGCCCGCAGGGCGTAGGGGGAGCGTCCGGTGCATGCGATCGCAAGGCGGCCGGAAGTCTTGGTAGCGAAGCCACCAGGACGTGTGGCCAACGCATCGTGAGGGAACCTCCCGTGCCCGAAGGGCTACGGGGGAGGTGCGTCCAGGGTGGCGCGACAGGCCAAAGCTTGCCGGGAGCGGCGGGGGACCGACCGGTACAGGCTCAGCGGCGGGAGCGGGCTGCTCGGGCGATCGTCACGACCGCCTTCTCCAGCGCGTACTCCGGATCGTCGCCGCCGCCCTTCACGCCCGCGTCCGCCTCGGCGACGGCACGCAGGGCCACCGCCACCCCGTCGGGGGTCCAGCCCCGCATCTGCTGCCGGACCCGGTCGATCTTCCAGGGCGGCATGCCCAGCTCACGGGCAAGGTCCGCGGGCCTGCCGCCGCGGGCCGATGACAGCTTGCCGATCGCCCGCACGCCCTGTGCCAGCGCGCTGGTGATCAG
Organism: Streptomyces sp. AM8-1-1; assembly: GCF_032229325.1. Classification (NCBI taxonomy): domain Bacteria; kingdom Bacillati; phylum Actinomycetota; class Actinomycetes; order Kitasatosporales; family Streptomycetaceae; genus Streptomyces; species Streptomyces sp. AM8-1-1. Next base: position 5,523,810 of record NZ_CP135086.1, on the reverse strand, counting down.
CACGGGGGCCACACCCGTCGAGAGCGACCACCGCAGCGCTTCCAGTGCCTCGGCCGCACGCCCCTCCACCGCACGGTCGGCGACCGTGAAGCTGGACGCCTCGGCGCGGCCCGTGTAGTACCGCCCGACCACGGCCTCGTCGATGGTGCCCTCGACGTCGGCGGTGAGCTGGGACACCGCGGACGCCAGCTCCCGCAGGTCGCTGCCCACGGAGTCGACGAGGGACTGGCACGCCTCGGGTGTCGCCGACCTGCCGAGCGCCCGGAACTCCGACCGGACGAACGTGAGCCGCTCGGCGGGCTTCGTGGTCTTCGGGCAGGCCACTTCCCGCGCCCCGGACTTGCGGGCGGCGTCCAGCAGGCCCTTGCCCTTCGCTCCGCCGGGGTGCAGCAGGACCAGGGTGATCTCCTCGGCCGGCGCGTCCAGGTACGCCTTGACGTCCTTGATCGTGTCGGCGGACAGATCCTGCGCATTCCGCACGATGACGACCTTGCGCTCGGCGAAGAGCGACGGGCTCGTCAGCTCGGCGAGGGTGCCGGGCTGGAGCTGGTCGGCGGTGAGGTCCCGCACGTCCGTGTCGGAGTCGGCGGCGCGCGCCGCCGCGACCACCTGCTGCACGGCGCGGTCGAGGAGCAGGTCCTCCTGGCCCACGGCGAGCGTCACGGGGGCGAGCGGGTCGTCGGTCGAATTCTTCCTGGTGGCCATCGCGGTCCAGCATCCCATGGGCCACTGACACTCCGTCCCGTACCGGAGAATGGCCCGGTGAGCGAAGGACGACATGTACTGGTGCTGCCCGACCGCGACGCCGCCGAGGAGGTGGCACAGGAGCTGGCGGGCCGTTTCGGGGTGACCGATGAGCCGCAGCTCGTACGGGACGCGCTGGCGGGCGAGGACGACGCCGAGGACGCCCAGTGGCTGGTGGTGGTGGACGACCCGGCGGCCCGGCTCGACCCGATGGTGCTCGACGACTTCGTCGCCGAGTACGAAGGCTGGCTGGAAGCGCCGTAGTGGCCCGGCCGGTCAGCCGCGGGCGCCCCGCGGGTCGGGCGGCAGTCGGTCGAGCTCCAGCCCGAAGTGCTCGCGGTAGGCCGCCAGGATCGCCGCGTCGTCGGCCAGGGGCTGCTCACGGCGCTCACCGTGTTCGGTGACGACGAGCTTGCGGCCGCTGAGGGTGATGCGGCCCTTTTCCGTGAGCCGTGAGCACACGACGGACTGGGTGAAGTGCGACTCGGGCGATGTCCGGTGCCACCAGGCTCCGGCCCGGAAGTCCTCCAGCGAACGCGGCCGCGTCGCCAGGCGGAACTGCGGCTTGCCGTCCCGGTGGAGATCGATGTCGCCGAACTCCGTCTCGACGATCCGGAACGTACCGGCGGGGTCGGCCTGGTCGCCGCGCTCGTCGAACGCGAGCGGATGGTGCGCGTGGTCCCCGAATCCGACGTCCGCCAGCCACCGCCCGCTGCCGTCGGCCGGCTCCACGAGCAGGCCGAGGTGGTCGTACGGGATGCCCAGCCGGCCCCCGTCACCGAAGACGCGGCCCTGCAACAGGGTGACGGTGTAGCCGAGGTCGCGGAGCAACGCGGCGAACGCGCCGTTGAGTTCGTAGCAGAACCCGCCCCTGCGCCCGTCCACCACCTTGGCGAGCAGCGCCTTGTCCTCCAGCACGATGTCCTCGCCGAAGTGCACGGAGAGGTTCTCGAACGGAACGGTGCGCAGGTGCCGCACCTGCAGATCGCGCAGCGCTGCGGCGTCGGCGTGCTGCGGGCGGTCTGCGCCGATGCGGCGGAGGTAGGCGTCCATGGGGAAAGTGTGACGCGCAGACCCGCCGCGCACCATGCACCGCTGGTCCTGGACCGGTCAGCCGAGGCCGTCCGGTCCCGGGGACCCAACGGCTCCCCGCTCGCGCACCGCTTCGAGGCAGGGTTCCACCGGCCCGCCACGTAGTGCCTGCCCCTGCCGTCCGGCCTCCCCGTATATCGGCGACGGCGGCGCAGCGCGGCCCGCAGGTTCCGGCCCGCGCCCGTCACCGCGACCGGCCCGTCGGTGTCGGTGCGCAGCACCACCGCTCCTCCGGCCCGCAGCGCGCCGACGGTTCGGGGTGAGGGGTGACCGTAGGTGTTGTCCCGGCCCACCGAGATGAGCGCCAGGCGCGGACGTACGGCATGGATCAGACCGGGATGCTGATGAGCCGAGCCGTGGTGCGCCACCTTGAGCACGTCGATCGGCGGCAGCGCGGGATAGGCAAGCAGGAGCCGCCGCTGGGCCGGTGGTTCGAGGTCACCGAGCAGGAGCACGGTAGGCCCACCCTCGACACGGACGAACAGCGTGACGCTCGCGTCGTTGGGGCCGTCGGGCAGAAATCCGGGGCCCGCGCCAGGCGCGGAGCCGGGCCGGGCCGCGGGCCAGAGCACCTGCCAGGTCAGCCGACCGACACGGCGCCGCTCCCCCGCCCCCGCGCGCACCAGAGGCACACCGGCGGCCGCCGCCGCTCTGCGCACGAAGGCGCTCTGCTCCCGTGGTTCGTCGAACGTCGTCGTCTGCACCACTCCCACGGATCTGCCGCGCAGCACCCCGGGCAGCCCGCGGACATGGTCCGCGTGGAAGTGGGTCAGCAGAACGAGCGGGATCCTGGTGACCGCGAGATCCCGCAGACAGCGGTCCACCAAAACGGGCTCGGGCCCGGCGTCCACCACCACGGCTCCGCCGTCACCCGTGGCCAGCACGGCCGCGTCGCCCTGTCCCACGTCGCACATCGCGACATCCCACGCGGGCGGCGGCCAGCCGGTGAGAACCCGGGTGAGAGGTGTCGGGCGCACCACTGCGAGCAGGAACAGCAGGATGCATACGACGATCGCCCACGGATGGCGTGTCAGCCTGCGCGCCAGAAGAACGGCCAACCCGGTGAGGGCCGCGAGCAGGAGACCGCCACGCCAGCCACCCGGCCAGTCCGTGCGTGCCCCGGGCAGGTCGGCCCCGGTGCGGGCCACGGACGCGATCCATCCGGCCGGCCAGCCGGCGACCTGGGCCAGTACTTCGGCGACGGGCATCGCGACCGTGGCGGCGGCCAGGGCGGCGAACCCGAGGACGGTGGCCGGGGCGACCGCGAGCTCGGCGATCAGATTGCACGGAATCGCGACCAGGCTCACCCCGGCCGCGAAGACGGCGACCACGGGCGCGCACACGGCCTGGGCCGCGGCGGCGGCAGCAAGGGCTTCGGCGATCCTCGGAGGCACTCTCCTGCGCTGAAGGGCCTCGCTCCAGCCGGGAGCGATGACGAGCAGCGATCCGGTCGCCAGGACGGAGAGGAGGAAGCCGTAACTCCGCGCGAGCCAGGGGTCGTACAGCACCAGCAGCAGCACGGCGGCGGCGAGCGCGGGGAGGAGCGACCGGCGGCGCCCGGTGCCGATGGCGAGCAGGGTGACGGCCCCACAGGCCGCCGCACGCAGCACGCTCGGCTCCGGTCTGCACACCACCACGAAGGCGAGCGTCAGGGCTCCTCCGAGGATGGCGGTCCCGCGAAGCGTGATGCCCAACCGGGGTGCCAGACCGCCGCGTTCGGCCAGCAGCGCCCGTCGCGGCGGCCCGATCAGCAGGACCAGCACGATGGTGAGGTTGCTGCCGGAGACGGCGAGGAGATGAGTGAGGTCCGTCGCCTCGAAGGCGTCCTGAAGCTCCGGCGTGATCCGGGAGGTGTCTCCGACGACGAGCCCGGGGAGCAGCGCGCGGGCATCAGGGGCCAGGCCGTCGGTCGCCTCATGCAGTCCGGCACGGAGATCACCGGCCGTGCGTTGCAGCATTGTCGGAGCGCGGACGATTTCCGGCCCGTCCGGCCCGTCCGTCTGGTCCGCTCGCAGCACGGCCGCGAACCGGTCGCCCGGGTGCGAGGGCGGCATCAGGCGCCCCGCCAGCCGCAGCCTGGTCGAGGGCAGCAGCCCCTGCCATGAGGCGAGCCTCCTCGCGGGCATGTCCGCCCGCACCATCACGAGGACCGGCGTCCGCGCTCTGGTGACCGCTCCGCCCGATGTGGTGACCAGCGCGGTCTCCGCCTCGAGAAGCAGGAGGCGTCCTGCCGTTCCGTCGCCGCGAGCCGGGGACTGTGGCCGGGTGAGGCGGGGATCGGACGTGACGGTCAACTCGACGGTGGCGTGCGCGTATTGATCCGCCAGAGCGGGCAGCGGTCCCCGTCTCAGATCCGCGCCGTGCAGCCCGGCCGAGGCCGCGCCGGCTGCCGCGCACAGCAGGATCGCGGCAACCGCGGTGGTGTGGAGACGCCACCGTCCTTCCGGTGCGGCGGAGTCGTCGCCGGGTGCCGCCCCCGTATCCGCCGATGTACGACCACCTGTCGACGCACGTCGGGCGGTGGGTGCGACGCGGCCGTCCGACCCACGGATCGCCCACATCGCCAACGGCAGCACAGCCGCGAGAACGATGCAGACGATCACCCCCGTCACCGTCCACCATCCGGCCACGCCCAGCGCCAGTGCGGACGCGGCCCAGGCGGCCAGGGCCGGCGGAACCAGCCGTAGATCAACCGGCCCCTCCTGGCGCGGATCCGCCGCTCCCAGCCGGTGCCCCGACGCTGCGTGCACCGCCTGGCGCGTCATGGCCGCACCAGGTTCTGGAGGTCCGCGAAACGGCGGTCACCGATGCCGTTGACCTCGCGGAGTTCGTCGACCGACCGGAAGCCGCCGTGCTGCGTGCGGTAGTCGATGATGTGCTGGGCCAGGACGGGGCCGACGCCCGGCAGGGTGTCGAGCTGTTCCGCCGTGGCCGCGTTGAGGCTCACCGGACCCGCGGGCTGAGCGACCGGGCCACCGGCGGCGCCCGTGCCACCGATGCTCCCACCCACCACGACCTGCTCGCCGTCGACGAGCACTCTCGCCCGGTTGAGTGCGGTGAGATCCGTACCGGGCTTGACGCCTCCGGCCGCATGCAGCGCGTCCGCCACCCGTGATCCGGCGGGCAGTTGGAGAACCCCGGGCCGTCGCACCTTGCCGCTGACATCGATGATGATCCGCCCGCTGGGGACTGCGGCGGACGGGACCGGCGGGCCGGGCGACAGCTCCGGTTCGGAATCGGTGGCGGGGGCGGGGGCGGGGGCGGGGGCGGCCGCACCCTGCTCGACCAGCTCGGGAGCCCGCACGGTCTCCGGCCGCCCCACCCAGAAGTGCTGGGCTGCGAAGACAGCGGCCGCCACCAGGACGACGGCCAGCGCCGCGAGAGCCCGCGGCTCCAGCCCGCATCTGAGCTGCACCCACAGCGGCAGCCTCTCGCGCACGGCGAGCCCGGTCCACCGCCGCGCAGCCCGACTCGGACCCGCGCCCGCACCAGGGCCCGGCCCGCCACCAGCACCGAGACCGGCGACGCCACCCGCGCTGCCGCCCGCACCCGGCACCGGACCCGACGAGTCAGCACCCCCGCCGCCCCCGCCACGACCCGCACCGACCCCGAGAGCACCCGTCCCGGCAGCACCCACACCGGCACCCGCACCCGCACCCGCACCCGCCCCGGCGAACAGCGCATCCGCCCGCCGCCTCACCGCCGTCGCCTCGCCGCCCGGCACGCGTCTCCCCCGCGCCCCGGCCGTACCCACCGTGGAGACCGCACCCCGGGCAGCACCCGGCCGGGGTCCCGACCCGGGGCCTGAACCGGGCCCGGGGCCCGAACCGGGCCGCGGGCCCACGCTCGCACCCGTACTCGGACCCGGCCCACGCCTCACACGGGCGCGGCCGTCCGATGCCGGGGCGCGCCCCGGCCCACTCGTTGCGGAACGTGAACGTGATCGAAGAGCCATGTCACGAGACGGTAGGCACATCCGCCCGAACCCGCCGAGCAGGTGCAATTCCCGTGGAAAACCATCCCGTTGTGGATATCTCCGCCACCCGAAGGTGCCGTTCCGCCGGCCTCAGCGCGGTGAGACGACCGCCGCGAGGAGTCCCGGCCCGGTGTGCGCCCCGATCACCGCACCCACCTCGCTCACATGCAGGTCCGCCAGCCCCGGTACCCGCTCCCGGAGCTTGTCCGCGAGCACCGCGGCTCTTTCCGGCGCGGCCAGGTGGTGCACCGCGATGTCCACGGTGCTGGCGCCCGCCCGTCCGACGACGATCTCCTCCAGCCGGGCGATCGCCTTCGACGCCGTGCGCACCTTCTCCATCGGCACGATCCGGCCGCCGTCCAGCTGGAGCAGCGGCTTCATCGCCAGCGCCGATCCCAGCAGTGCCTGCGCGGCCCCGATCCGGCCGCCGCGGCGCAGGAAGTCCAGGGTGTCGACGTAGAAGAAGGCGGAGGTGCCGGCGGCCCGCTTCTCCGCGGCGGCCACAGCCTCGTCCAGCGTGCCGCCGCCCTCCGCCGTCTCCGCGGCGGCCAGAGCGCAGAATCCGAGGGCCATGGCGACCATCCCGGTGTCCACCACCCGCACCGGCACCGGTGCGTCCTTGGCGGCCAGTACGGCGGCGTCGTAGGTGCCGGAGAACTCCGACGACAGGTGCAGGGAGACGATGCCGGTCGCACCCGCTTCGGCGCGGGCCCGATAGGTCTGTGCGAACACCGCGGGGCTCGGCCGCGAGGTGGTCACCGGACGTCGCTTCTGCAACGCCTGTGCGAGCGAACGCGCCGAGATCTCGGTGCCCTCTTCGAGTGCTTGATCGCCAAGTACGACGGTCAGAGGCACCGCGACGATGCCGTGGCGCTCCATCGCCGGTGGCGGCAGGTAGGCCGTTGAATCGGTGACGATCGCGACATGGCGGGACATGAGCGGGAGGTTACCCGGCGGCGGGACGGGACGGCAGCCCGGCCCCTCGTCGGCACCCGCACCGGTGCCGCCCTCGCCGGCAGCCCGGCGGCCTCATCGACCGCGCCGCACCGGCCTGCGCCCCGCCAACCTCCGGACAGGACGGGTCAGTTGGTCGTCTCCGGGCGAGCGGCCTTCTGCCAGGGGTAGGTGTTCGGCTGCCGCGGGTCACGCGCCGTGATCGCCTGCGGCTGACCCTGCTGGTCCTGCCGAGCCGCGGACGGCGAAGGAGCCTGCGCGGAGTCGGCGTCGGCCGCCGATCCGGCCTGTCCTGTGGTGTCCACCTCGGGCCAGGTCTGCCCGGGACCGGCCTGCCCGCCCGCGGCCGGCCAGGCGCCGTCCCGGCTCCCGGACTGCCCCGTGACCGGTTCACCGGCGGACGGCTCCTCGACCGACCAGTGCCGCAGCGCCCCCGCCTCCATGTCGATCTGCGTGCTCAGCGCGTCCAGATCGTCCTCGGCGAACTTCCTCGCCCGGTCCCGCGCCGCCCACCGCAGCGACTCGGCCGAGTGCACGATCCGCTCCGTGCGCTCGCGGAGTCCGGGCAGCAGCGAGGCGACCGTCGCCCGGTCGGGCTCGCGCTCCAGGCGCTTCAGCTCGTCGTCCAGCTCATGGCCGTGCGCACTCAGCCGCTGGAAGAGGGAGATCGACTCGGACAGGGACGCATCCTCGCCCGCTCCCGCCTGAAGGGCGTCCTGGGTGGCCCGCATCGACGTCCGCAGCGACAGCCGCAGCTGTGCCAGCTCGCCGACGACTCCGCCCTGTCCGTAGCTCCTCGCCCGCAGTGAGGTCTCCTCGACGGTGCGACGCGCCTGGGTGACCGTGCGCTCCACGCCACGCTTCGCCGCGCCGACGGCCTTCACCGTCACAAACACCCCCAACGCGACAAAGGCGACGAAAAGCAGCGCCAAGATGAGAATCGCGGCTTCCATGAGCGCCCCTTCGGCGTCGGATGTAGTTCCTCCACCGTAAACGGAACGGGCAGGCCGAGGGTTCCATCGGAACCCCCAACCTGCCCGTAGGGGATGCCCCGCAGCCCCTGCGAAACCCCCCGAAATGGGGACTAGGCAGGAACGATGTTGACCAGCTTCGGCGCCCGCACGATCACCTTGCGGATTCCGGCGCCGTCCAGCGCCGCGATCACGGCCGCGTCACCCAGTGCCAGTGACTCCAGCTCCTCGTCCGAGATCGACGGGGAGACCTCCAGCCTCGCCTTCACCTTGCCCTTGATCTGCACGACGCAGGTCACCGACTCGTCCACGACGTACGCCGGGTCCGCGACCGGGAAGTCCTGGTGCACGACCGAGTCGGTGTGACCCAGCCGGCGCCACAGCTCCTCCGCGATGTGCGGGGCCAGCGGGGCGATCAGCAGCACCAGCGCCTCGGCGACGCTGCGCGGCAGCGGCCCGCCCACCTTGGTCAGGTGGTTGTTCAGCTCGGTGATCTTGGCGATCGCGGTGTTGAACCGCAGCGCCGCCAGGTCCTGACCGGCTCCGTCGATCGCCTTGTGCAGCGCACGCAGCATGGGCTCGTCGGCCTCGGTGTCGACGACCGTGACCTCACCGGTGGACTCGTCGACGACATTGCGCCACAGCCGCTGCAGCAGCCGGTACTGACCGACGACGGCCCGGGTGTCCCACGGCCGGGAGACGTCCAGCGGTCCCATCGCCATCTCGTACAGACGCAGCGTGTCGGCGCCGTACTCGGCGGAGATCTCGTCCGGAGTGACGGCGTTCTTCAGGGACTTGCCCATCTTGCCCAGCTCGCGCTTGACCGGCTCGCCCTCGAAGAAGAACGCGCCGTCCCGCTCCTCGACCTCGGTGGCCGGCACCGGGAAGCCGCGGCTGTCCCGGTAGACGTACGCCTGGATCATGCCCTGGTTGTACAGCTTGTGGAACGGCTCCGCGGACGAGACGTGGCCCAGGTCGAACAGCACCTTCGACCAGAACCGCGCGTACAGCAGGTGCAGTACGGCGTGCTCGGCGCCGCCGACGTACAGGTCGACGCCGCCGTGCGGCATGCCGTCGCGCGGCCCCATCCAGTACTGCTCGATGGCCGGGTCGACCAGCTTCTCGCTGTTGTGCGGGTCCAGGTAGCGCAGCTCGTACCAGCACGAACCCGCCCAGTTGGGCATGGTGTTGGTCTCGCGGCGGTACCGCTTGGGGCCGTCGCCCAGGTCCAGGGTGACGTCGACCCAGTCCTCGTTGCGCGACAGCGGCGTCTCGGGCTGGGTGTCGGCGTCGTCGGGTGCGAACGTCCGCGGCGAGTAGTCCTCGACCTCGGGCAGCTCCAGCGGCAGCATCGACTCCGGCAGCGAGTGCGCGACGCCGTCCTCGTCGTAGACGATCGGGAAGGGCTCGCCCCAGTACCGCTGGCGGCTGAACAGCCAGTCGCGCAGCCGGAAGTTGACCGTCGCCTCACCCACGCCGCGTTCGACCAGCCATGCGGTGATCCTGGCCTTGGCCTCGGCCACGTCCAGGCCGTTCAGCGAGATCTCGTCGTTCGAGGAGTTGATCGCGGGGCCCTGGCCGGTGAACGCCTCGCCCTCCCAGCCCTCGGGCGGCTGCACGGTACGGATGATCGGCAGCTCGAAGGCTTCCGCGAACTCCCAGTCACGCTCGTCCTGTCCGGGGACGGCCATGATCGCGCCGGTGCCGTAGCCCATCAGCACGTAGTCGGCGACGAACACCGGGATGCGGGCGCCGGTCACCGGGTTCTGCGCGTACGCGCCGGTGAAGACGCCGGTCTTGTCCTTGTGTTCGGTCTGCCGCTCGACGTCGCTCTTCGTCTGCGCCTGCTTGCGGTAGACGGCCACGGCGTCGGCCGGGGTCGCGGCGCCGCCGGTCCAGGCCTCCTTGGTGCCCTCGGGCCACTCGGCGGGCAGGATCGAGTCGATCAGGCCGTGCTCGGGTGCCAGCACCATGTAGGTCGCGCCGAACAGGGTGTCGGGGCGGGTGGTGAAGACCGTGACCGGCTTGTCGCTGTGACCCTCGACCGTGAAGTCGACGCGGGCACCCTCGGACCGGCCGATCCAGTTGCGCTGCTGCAGCTTGATCGCCTCGGGCCAGTCCAGCGCGTCCAGATCGTCCAGCAGCCGGTCGGCGTAAGCGGTGATGCGCATGTTCCACTGGCGCAGCTTGGCCTTGAAAACGGGGAAGTTGCCGCGCTCGGACCGGCCGTCGGAGGTGACCTCCTCGTTCGCCAGGACCGTGCCCAGCCCGGGACACCAGTTGACGGGCGCGTCGGAGGCGTACGCCAGGCGGCACTCACCCAGCACGTCCGCCCGCTCCAGGGCGCTCAGTTCGTTCCACGCGCGCGTGGAACGAGGAACCGCCCGCTCGCCGCTCTCGAACTGCGCCACCAGCTCGGCGATCGGACGGGCCTTCTTCGCGTCCTCGTCGTACCAGGAGTTGAAGATCTGGACGAAGATCCACTGGGTCCACTTGTAGTAGTCCGGGTCGATCGTCGCGAAGGACCGGCGCTGGTCGTGGCCCAGGCCCAGCCGGCGCAGCTGGGCCTTCATGTTCTCCATGTTGGCCTCGGTCGACACCCGGGGGTGGGTGCCGGTCTGCACGGCGTACTGCTCGGCGGGCAGGCCGAAGGCGTCGAAGCCCAGGGTGTGCAGGACGTTGTGGCCGGTCATCCGCTGATGACGGGCGTAGACGTCCGTGGCGATGTAGCCCAGGGGGTGCCCGACGTGCAGGCCCGCGCCCGAGGGGTAGGGGAACATGTCCATGATGAACTTCTTGGGGCGCGCGGCCACGGCGGGATCCCCGGCCAGGTCGCCACGGGGGTTCGGCGCCTCGTACGTACCCTCGGCGTCCCAGAAGTCCTGCCAGCGTGCCTCGATGTCGGCGGCCATCGCAGCGGTGTAGCGGTGCGGTGCGGCCACCTCGGCAGCAGAATTCGTCTCGCTCATGATCCTTAAAGCTCCATCGGTCGTCTCTGCTCGAGCCCTGTCATCACCCGGTGAAATGAAAAATCCCCTCGCACAGGAGGGGACGCCGCGCCGATTCCGACCGGATCTTTCATCCGTCGGGACTGATCAGCGCGGCCGGCTAAGCAGAAGGCGTACGGCACGCATAGACGTCAGGGTACCGCAGAGAGCGATCCCGTTGTGTGGCGCAGACCTCGTCGCCGACCAGAGACAATCGGCGTTCCCTTCCGTATCTATCCGTACGGGGATCAGGACTGGCCGCTGACAGGCGGTCCGAACGAGGGCGGGGAGATGTCACGAGAGATGCCGGCATACGCCTGGACAGCCGCCGATCCACCCGGGAGGCACTGGGGTTACCCCGCGTATCGACCCTATCCAGGGCAACCCCAGAGTCAGTTGCCTGTGGTTCCGCTCTCTAAACGCCAAAACGTCGTACCGCTCGGTATGGGTCGCCTTAGCATGCGTCAACGGGACCGCATTCCCCGCACCTTCGGAGTCGCCCCATGAACCCTCGTCGCAACAACCGATCGTCACCCTCACCGAGTGCCGGCCTCAGCCGACGTACTCAGGGTGGCCTGACGGTCGCTGCGTTCGTGCTCATACCGCTGATAGCCATCCTTGGGAGTGACAGTTTTCGCGCAGCGCTCGACTTCACCACCGGGGTGCTGTCGCTGGTCTCCCTCACCGCGTCCATCGCGTGGGGTCTGATCGCGACGGACCGGCTGCTGCTGTCCCCGCGCCACCGGCTGCTCGCCCAGGCGATCCACCGCGGCACGGCGACGGCATCGCTCGGCTTCCTGCTGCTGCACGCGACGGTGAAGGTGTCCCTCGGCCATGTGGCACTGATCGGCGCTCTCATCCCGTTCGGGCTGGGGGTCACGGGCACGGACGGCCTGATCGGCATGGGCTCTCTGGCCGGTCTGTTCATGGTGATCGCCGGTGCGACCGGCGCGATGCGCAGCGCCCTGGCGGGCAACATCAAGGCCGCGGGCCGCTGGCGCGCCCTGCACATGCTGGCCTATCCGGCCTGGTGCTTCGCTCTGATGCACGGCCTGTACGCCGGCCGTCCGGCGGCGACCTGGGTGACGACGATGTACTGCCTGGCCCTCGCGAGCGTCACCGGCGCCGTGTCGGTGCGGCTGCTCCCGCGTCAGGTGCAGCGCCGTATCGCCGACAGGATTCTCGCGCTGACCGGCCGCCGTGCGGGCCCCGGCCGCGCCGAGGAGCCGGGGCTGCGTGACATGGCGACCTCGCCCCTGCCCGGTTCGACAGGGGTGACCGCTCCGGTCGGCCTCAACCGGATGAACGGCATTCCCACGCAGCGCCCGGTCGAGCCGGAGTTCCAGCGCCAGTCCGCGTTCGGACAGCCGCGCAGGCAGCCACGGCTCGAAGCCCCCTCGCCCCAGCTGTACGAGGCACCTCCGCCGCCCGAGGCCGAGCCCGTCGTCGGCGCCGGCAGTGTCGGCGCGGGCACCGGGATCTCGGCCGCCTACCGCGCGGTGTCGCTCGCAAGCGACCCGAACGCTCCCCTCGCCGAGCGCATCCCGATGACCGAGGAGATACCGGTGGTGTCGGACGACGGCCCCGCCCCGGGCATGTGGCCGACCCCCTCGCCCCCTCCGCCCGCCCAGGCCTATCCGGCCGAGCCGGTTCCGCCGCCCGCCACCCCGTCGTACGACACCCCCGCGTACGACCCCTCGGCCTTCGGCACACCTGCCGCTGCCGCACCCCCGGCCGGGCCCGGCTACGACACCGGGTCCTTCCCGACCCCGTCGTACGACACGGGTTCCGTCCCCACCCCGACGTACGACACCGGCTCGTTCACCGCGCCGGCGTACGACACGGGGACCTTCCCCACCCCGTCCTACGGCTCCGGGTCGTTCACCACCCCGACCTACGAGAGCCCTCTCTACGACCCGCCCGCCACGTCCCCGTACGAAGCAACTCCCTCCCCGTACGACACCGGTAATCCCACCACGTACGACGAAACCCAAGCGATGCCCGGACCGCTCTTTCCGCCCCCGGCCGGAGAGCCCTGGAACGCGCCCGCAGGAGACCGACCTTGAACGCCCCTCTCCCCGATGTCCCCGAGGTCCGCGTCGTCGGCCTTCCCCAGCTGACCCAGGGGTTCGACCTGGTCGAGCGCCTCGATCTCCAGATGCACCTCAAGGTGCACGGACCGCTGGAACCGATGACCGGTGAGCGGCTCGCCCAGCTCGCCGAGGAGATAACCCTGCGCGGCCGAGGCGGCGCGGGATTCCCCTTCGGGCAGAAGCTGCGTGCCGTGGCCAAGTCCGCCATCCGGCGCGGGGTGCGGCCCGTCGTCGTGGTGAACGGCAGTGAGGGCGAGCCGGCCTGCCGCAAGGACACCGTGCTGCTCAACCGCGCTCCCCATCTGATCCTGGACGGGGCGCTGCTGGCGGCCGAGGCGCTCGGGGCACGCACCCTGGTCGTCGCGGTGACCCGCAACTCCACGGAGATGTCGATGCGCGCGGCTCTCGCCGAGCGCGGTCTGACGGACCGGCGCGGGCAGCAACTGCGCGCACGCATCGTCCGCACGCCCGAGCGCATGGTCTCCGGTGAGGCCTCCTCGGTCATCCGCGCGGTCAACGGCGGCCCCGCCCTGCCGCCCGGCCGCCGTGAGCGCGCGTCCGACACCGGCGTCGGCGGCGCCCCGACCCTGCTGTCCAACGCGGAGACGTTCGCGCAGCTCGCCATCGGCGCCCGCATCGGATCGCGCCGCTACAGCAACACCGGCGTGGGCTCCGAGCCCGGCACGGTCATGCTCACCATCTCCGGCGCGGTGGCGCGCCCCATGGTCGTCGAGGTCCCCACGGGTGTCCCGCTGCGGTACGTCCTCCAGCTCGCGGGCGCCCCGCCGCTGCCCCAGGGCGTCCTGACCGGCGGCTACCACGGCAACTGGATCGACTCGGTGGCCGTCCACGAATCGGTCGTCTCGCGTGAGTCGCTGGCGGCCGTGGGCGGCTCGCTCGGCGCGGGAGCCATCCTGCCCATCGGGCCGGAGACCTGTCCGCTGGGTGAGGCGCTGCGGGTGGCCAACTGGCTCGCGGCGGAGACGGCCGGCCAGTGCGGCCCCTGCAAGCTGGGGCTGCCCGCCGCGGCCGGGGGTCTGGCGGACGTCATGAACGGCGGCGGACCGGCCGCTCTGGAGGCGCTGCGCGAGGTGACGCAGGCCGTGAAGGGCCGCGGTGCGTGCAAGCACCCCGACGGTTCGGCGCGGTTCTTCGCCTCGACCCTGTCGGCCTTCACGGACGACCTGGCGGCCCATGTGCTCCACGGTGGCTGCGGCCGCGAGACGACCGGTGTCCTGCCGCTTCCGCTGCCCGGGTACGAGGAGGCCGAAGAGTCGATCCCGAGCGGCGAGAAGGTCTTCATCGACTGGACGCTGTGCCAGGGCCACGGGCTCTGCGCGGACATCATCCCGGAGCTGATCCGGCTCAACCCCGATGGCTATCCGTCGGTGGCCGACGCGGTCGTTCCGATGCACATGCGCGGGCGTGCGGAACGGGCGGTGCGGCGGTGCCCGGCGCTGGCGATGCGCATCGAGCAGACAGCCGCTCCGGCTCCGAAGGCCCGGGCCGAGCTGCCCGCTCCGAACCGCAAGGCCCTCGGCAGCGGCCGCGGTTGACGGAGATGAGAAGGGAGCGGGCGACCCGATCGGGTCGCCCGCTCCCTTCTCCGTCACTCGCACGGACAAGAAGTCCCGCACAACAAAAAATCCCGCCGGCCGCGAGGGCCCGACGGGATCTTCCGATGAATCGTTCTGTGGAGCTAAGGAGAATTGAACTCCTGACCTCCTGCATGCCATGCAGGCGCTCTACCAACTGAGCTATAGCCCCGTGCGATGTGCCGCCTTGATCGAGGGTTTCCCTCGCGGCGACGTCGACAACATTAACGCCCTCCACGGCGCTTCACCAAATCCTTTCCGGTCTGCGCGGATGAGGGCGGTAACGTCCCCCTTCGTGACCGTGATCGCGCTGCTCCGTGCCCGCCGCCACACCCTCACGGCCGCGTCGGTCTGTCTGCTCTCGTTCGCGGCCTTCTGGGCGGCCCAGCGTGCGGCCGGCGTCTCGATGATCGACCTGCTCGTCTACCGGGCCGAGGGGACGGCCGTACGGCAGGGGGCCGACCTCTACGCGCTGCGCGTCACCGAGGCGGGCCTGCCCATGACGTATCCGCCGTTCGCCGCCCTGCTGTTCACCCCGCTCACGCTGGTCGGCGTCCCGGAGATGCGCGCTCTGGCCACAGCGGGGAATCTGCTGCTGCTCGTCGCGCTCGCCGCCCTGTCGCTGCGCCTCACCCACCCGCACGCCGACCGGCGCACGGGCACGCTGTGGGTGGCCGCGGCCGCCGTGTGGTGCGAGCCGGTGTGGACGACGCTGCGGTACGGCCAGGTCAATCTGCTGCTGGCGGTCGCGGTGCTGTGGGACGTCACCCGCCGGGCGGGGTCCCGGTGGGCGGGCGTCGGTATCGGTCTCGCCGCCGCGGTGAAGCTCACTCCCGCGCTCTTCGCGCTGTTCGCGCTGGTGACGGGGATGGCTCTGGTCCGCCGGACGGGACGGAACATGTGGCTACGAGGCGCGGCGACCGCCGCGGCGGCCTTCTTCGGTGCCACGCTCGCGACCGCGCTGCTCCTCCCCCACGACTCGCGGCGTTACTGGACGTCGGCGGTGTTCGCGGCCGGCCGGGTGGGCCACGCCGAGGACACGGCCAACCAGTCGCTGCGCGGGGTGCTCTCCCGACTGCTGCACACACCCGATCCGGGGCCGTGGTGGCCCCTGACGGCCGCTCTCGTCGCCGCGGCGGGCCTCGCCATGGCCGTGAGCGCCGCACGGCGGGAGAACCACGCCTGCGCCGTCGTCGTCTGCGGGGTGACCGCGCTGCTGATCAGCCCTGTCTCCTGGTCGCACCACTGGGTCTGGTGCGTACCTCTGGTGCTCGCGCTCGCGGCGTGCGGCAGGACGGGATGGGCGGCGACGGTGGGGCTGGTGTTCTGCTCGTACGCGCTGTGGTGGGTGCCGCACGGCGAGCACCGGCCCGAACTCGCCCAGAACGGCGGGCAGATGGCCCTCTCGGCGCTCTACGCGCTGACTGCCGCGTCAGCCGCGGTCACGCTGTGGCGAACGAGTAGAACCGCTTCAGTGTGCAGTGCTCGTCGAGAAGACGGCCGTAGATCGGCTCGCCTTCCAGTTCCCGGTACGTCTCGATCGGGTCGCCTTTTATGATCAGCGCCCGCGCGCACTCCTCGCACCAGTACTGGTAATCAGGATTGACCGGATCCATGTCCCGGACGATGGGCGTACCACTGCCGCACCAGTCGCATTTACGCCTGTGTGCACCCATCACTCAGCTCCAGCTGTGGCCGCAGGACGTGCACACGAAAGAAACTCCGCCGTTGTCGCCGAGGACCTGGGCAACATGCGCCGATCCGCAGGAAGGGCAGCTGAGGAGAGCGCGTATCTCCGCCGCGGCAAGCAGGTCATCGGCCTCCTTGCTCCTGCTGGCGGACATTGTGCTCCCCTTCCCATCCTGGCCGGTGTCCCCTCCGGCCGTCCGATTCTGCCACGGCATGGCAAGGGGGTCAGCGGCGTTTGCGTACGAGACCGGCCACAGAGCGCAAGATCACCGCGTACGCCGCCGCTTCCTGACGTACGGCGGAGAGTGCACGGGTGCGTGCGGGGCTGTGGGCGAGCGCGAGGCCCGCTCCGGCGGCGGGGCAGCGAGGTACGGAAGAGGTCCGCCGTCGCTTCCGTTTCGCCGGAGCGCGGCTGTCCGCGGACGCCCGCGCGGGGAGCGCGAACCCGCCCGGCACAAGGGCGCTTTGCACAAGTGTCGGCACGAAGCAGCGCCTGGTTCGCACGCGCCGGCAGCCGGAGCCGGCCAACTGCCTGGTGTCCGCGGGGAGTCGACGGAGCGGTGATCATGCCGTGCGGAGATGTGCGCCGGTCGGACGCCCGCAGGCGGACCGGGTCCGGGGGAAACGCGAAATCCCGCCCTCGGACGAGGACGGGATCCGGATTGTGGAGCTAAGGAGAATTGAACTCCTGACCTCCTGCATGCCATGCAGGCGCTCTACCAACTGAGCTATAGCCCCGCGTGTTCTTCGCGCTCCGCGCTGCGAACAAGAAGAACTTTAGCCTGCGACCTGCCGGAAAGTGAAATCCGGGGGCCGCGGGCCCAGAGGCCCGGTCGTGGCCACGACGGACCCGTCCGCGAGGGGCCTCTCGTCGTCGCGGGGCCCCCTTCGCGACGGGTCAGTCGTCGTCGCCGAGGACCGGCTCGGGGAGGGTGCCGGCGTTGTGCTCCAGCAGCCGCCAGCCGCGCGCGCCCTCGCCGACCACCGACCAGCAGCAGTTGGAGAGGCCGCCGAGGCTCTCCCAGTGGTGCGACTCCAGGCCCAGCAGCCGGCCGATCGTCGTGCGGATCGTGCCGCCGTGGCTGACGACGACCAGGGTGCCGTTCTCCGGGAGCTTCTCCGCGTGGTGAAGGACCACGGGAGCGGCGCGGTCGGCCACCTCGGACTCCAGCTCGCCGCCACCGCGGCGCACGGGCTCGCCGCGCTTCCAGGCCGCGTACTGCTCGCCGTGCTGCGCGACGATCTCCTCGTGGGTGAGCCCCTGCCAGACACCCGCGTAGGTCTCCCGCAGAGCGGCGTCGTAGGAGATGTCGAGAGCGGTGATCTCGGCCAGCTCGGCAGCCGTCGCGGCGGCGCGCTGGAGGTCCGAGGCGATGATCGCGTCGGGCTTCAGCGAGGCCAGCAGCCGGGCGGCCCGGCGCGCCTGGGCGACACCGTCCTCGGTCAGCTCGATGTCCGTGGTGCCCTGGAAGCGGCGCTCCAGGTTCCACGCGGTCTGGCCGTGCCGCCACAGGACGACACGGCGACCTGTGGCGCGCTTGCGGGGATCCGTGCCGTTCAGCTCAGCTCACCTTCCGGGTCGCCGGTGAGCCGGGCGTGCTCGTCGGCCTTGCCGCGGGTCTTCAGCGCGTCATCAGGCAGCGGCAGCTCGGGGCAGTCCTTCCACAGGCGCTCCAGGGCGTAGAAGACACGCTCCTCGCTGTGCTGGACGTGCACCACGATGTCGATGTAGTCGAGAAGGATCCAGCGGGCGTCGCGGTCCCCCTCACGACGGACCGGCTTCGCTCCGAGCTCCTTGTTCAGCCGCTCCTCGATCTCGTCGACGATCGACTTGACCTGGCGGTCGTTGGGCGCGGACGCGAGCAGGAAGGCGTCGGTGATCGACAGCACGTCGCTGACGTCGTAGGCGATGATGTCGTGCGCGAGCCGGTCGGCCGCCGCCTGGGCGGCGAGGCTGACGAGCTCGATGGAGCGGTCCGTGGCGGTCACAAGCAGGCTTTCGTCGGCGGTCTGATACCTCACAAGGGTCTCACGGACCGCCGACAGCCCACGCCGTGATCATTCACGTCGTGATCATCGCGTCACCCCGGGCGCCCCAAGGCGGTCCGGGCCCCGCTCCGGCCGAGCGCGCGTCAGTCCTTCCCGAAGTCCTGGCCGAGGACGACGGTCACATCGGCGTTCGCCGTGGCTGCACCCTTCTTCACCGAGCTCTCCGGCAGTCCGAGCGTCTTGGCGACCTCGACGGCCTTGGCCTTCTGCGCCGCGTCCGCGTAGGTGACCGCCGAGGTGGACTCGGTGTCCGCCTTGCCGCTGTCGAGTACCGAGTAGCCGCCGTTGACCAGGGAGATCCGGGCGGTCTCGGTGGCCGAGGTGTCCCCTGTGCCGTTCTTGATGCCGACCCGTACGGCCGCGTCCTTGTCGGGCGCGGTCACCGAGCCGCCCAGGATGTCCTTGACGACGCTGCTGGAGGCCTGCTGCGTGAGCGTGCCGTCCTCCTGGACCGGCAGCAGGGCGGTCTTGTAGTCGCCGCCCTTGGCGCGCTCGGCGAGCTTGGCGAGCGAGGCGCCGAGGTCCTTCTCGGTCAGCGAGGGGTCGAGGATCTGCGCCAGCGTCTCCACCGTGACGGTCGCGGAGCCCGGCTCGTCGGGGAACTTCTTCAGTACTGCCTGCATGACCTGGCCGAAGCGCTGCAACTGCTTGGCCTCGGCCTCGCCGGGTGCCAGGTAGGTGGCGTAGGCGACGGCCGCCCGCCCGTTCAGGGTCTGGTTCTCACCCTTCTTCACGAGCGGCGCCTCGCCCTTCTTGGCGCCGGGCACCTGCGCGTCGGTGGTCAGGTCGATCGTGCCGACCAGCTCCACCAGATTCTCGAGATACGGGGTGTCGAGGCGCCAGGTGCCGGTGATCTTCGCGCCGAGGAGGGAGCCGACGGCGTCGCGGGTGCCCGTCGAGCCGTCGTCCTCCACGGACTTGCCGAGCGTGGTGGTGGTCCCGTCGTCGTTGCCGACCGAGAGGGAGTTGGGGAGGAGGACGGTGGTGCCCTGCTTGGTCGTGACGTTGTCGACGAGGAGGGCCGTCGATGTGCCCTGCTTCTTGGTGTTGTGCAGATGCACCACGATCACGTCGCGCTTCTGCGGGCCGGCGGCGGCGGTGTTGGCCTTGTCGCCGTCCGAGAGTCCGGGGATCTTGCCCGCGTACCAGAGGTAGCCGACTCCGCCCACGACGACGAGAGCGAGAGCGACGACGAGTCCGACGACGCGGTTGCGGCCGCGGCGCTTGGCCTCCTCGCGCCGCTCGGAGCGGCTCTCGGTGAACTTCAGCCAGTCGATGACATCTTCGGAGTCCTCGTCGGGCTCCTCGATGAAGGAGAACTGCTCGGTGCGGTAGTCCCGGTCGTCGTCGGGCCGGCGCTGGCCGGGCACACCCGGCTCGGGCGCCGCCTCGGGCTCCGGCGCGGTCCTGGCGGGCGGCTCGGGGGACGGCTGCTGCTGCGGAACGGTCCACTGCTGCGTGGTGTCGACGGCCGCGGGCTGCTGCCCCGTGTCGTAGCCGTATCCGTATCCGTCGTATCCGTACCCCTGCCCGGCCCGGTTCTGCTGCTGGGGTGCCTGGGCATAGGGGTCGTACGACTGGGGCTGTGCGGTGCCCTGCTGCTGGTACTCCGCGTACGGGTCGTACCCGTACCCCTGCTCGCCGCCCTGCTGCTGAGGGTGCTGCTGGGAGGACTGTTGCTGAGTGTGCTGCGGCTGCTGCTGCGTGTAAGGGTCGTACTGCTGGGGCTGCTGGTAGACCGGCTGCCCGTACTCGTCGTAGCCGATGATCTGCGGCTGCTGGTAGTACGGGTCGTAAGGATTCTGCTGGTCGTTCACCGGTGCCCCTCTCCGTGGCTCATTCGCCGCGGTACAACTGGCGCTTGTCGATGTAGCGCACCACGCCGTCCGGCACCAGGTACCAGACCGGATCGCCCTTCACGACTCTCGCCCGGCAGTCGGTCGAGGAAATCGCCAGCGCCGGGATCTCCACCAGGGAGACCCCGCCCTCGGGCAGCCCGTCGTCCGTCAGATCGTGCCCCGGCCGGGTCACTCCGATGAAATGGGCGAGCGAGAACAGCTCGGAGGCGTCGCGCCACCCGAGGATCTGGGAGAGGGCGTCGGCGCCGGTGATGAAGAACAGATCCGCGTCGGCGTTGAGATTGCTCAGATCCCGCAGGGTGTCGATCGTGTACGTCGGCCCCGGCCGGTCGATGTCGATCCGGCTCACGGAGAACTGCGGGTTGGACGCCGTGGCGATGACGGTCATGAGGTAGCGGTCCTCGGGCGGGGACACCACCTTGTGACCCTTCTGCCACGGCTGTCCGGTCGGCACGAAGACGACTTCGTCCAGATGGAACAGGGAGGCCACTTCACTGGCGGCCACCAGGTGTCCGTGGTGGATCGGGTCGAAGGTCCCGCCCATGACGCCGAGTCGACGCCTGCCGGAACCGGAGCCCGTAGCCACTTCCTGCTCTCCCATGCGTGCAGAGCCTACTGGCACCTCCGGCCGGCCAGGCCTCAGCGGTCGCGGTTGAAGCGGGTGGTGATCCACAGCAGCAGAAGCAGCGCGAGGAAGGCGCCGCCACCGGTGAGGTACGGGCTGAGGCTCTGGTGGTTGCCGCTGTGCTCGGCGCCCTCGGCGAGAGTGACCAGGTTGGCGGCGGTGCTGGCGAGGCTCATCTTCAGCAGGACCCTTATCGATCGGGAGTCGGAGCTCGGGATTCGGAAGAAACAGGGGAACAGCGGGGACGTCGGAAACAGAGCGAAGAGACTTCGGGCACATCGTATGCGGGCCACCCGGGCACGCTCACGCCGACTCAGTCGTTGTCGCTGTCGTCGGCGCCGTTTCCGCGGTAGCCGCGCAACAGGAACCAGGCGAGCAGTGCGCCTCCGACGATCAACGTGATCAGGGCCACGCGCAGGGTGTTGCCCAGTCCCTGCTGCCCGGCCGCTGCGGCGAGCAGTGCGGCGGTGTCCGGCATGTCGGGTGCACTCCTGACTCCGAAGTTATCCACAGCCCCCGGCACACGGTAGTCCCAGCACCTACGCTGGGGTCCGTCAGGGGGACGAGCGAGCGATTCGTATCGCGGACCATCAGGTCAACAGGGGGCTTGAATGACCGAAAGCAATCACGAGAACGTGCCGAGCCGGCAGCGCAAGCGCTTCCCGGGCATCTCTTCTCGGGCGTACGAACATCCCGCGGACCGCTCCGCGCTGGTCGCCCTGCGCAAGCTGAGCGGCTTCGACACCGTGTTCAAGGCATTGAGCGGGCTTCTGCCGGAGCGCAGCCTGCGGCTGCTGTTCCTCTCCGACTCGGTGCGGGTGAGCGACGCCCAGTTCGCGCACCTCAACACCATGCTGCGGGACGCCTGCTACATCCTGGACCTGGAGAAGGTCCCGGCGATGTATGTGGCGCAGGATCCGAAGCCCAATGCCATGTGCATCGGCCTGGACGAGCCGATCATCGTGGTGACCACCGGTCTGGTGGAGCTGCTGGACGAGGAGGAGATGCGGGCGGTCGTGGGCCACGAGGTGGGTCATGCCCTCTCCGGCCACTCCGTGTACCGCACGATCCTGCTGTTCCTCACGGGCCTGGCACTGAAGGTCGCGTGGATCCCGCTGGGCAATGTGGCGATCATGGCGATCGTGACCGCGCTGCGCGAGTGGTTCCGCAAGTCGGAGCTCTCCGCCGACCGGGCCGGTCTGCTCGTCGGTCAGGACCTTCAGGCGTCGATGCGCGGCCTGATGAAGATCGCCGGCGGCAATCACCTGCACGAGATGAACGTCGACGCGTTCCTCCAGCAGGCCGAGGAGTACGAGGCGGGCGGCGACCTGCGCGACTCCGTGCTGAAGATCCTGAATGTGCTGCCCCGGTCGCACCCCTTCACCACGGTCCGCGCGGCCGAGCTGAAGAAGTGGGCCGAGAGCCGCGACTACCAGCGGATCATGGACGGCCACTACCCGCGGCGCGACGAGGACAAGGACACCTCGGTCACCGACTCGTTCCGCGAGTCCGCTTCGCACTACGCGGACACGGTGCGCACCAGCAAGGATCCGCTGATGAAGCTGGTCGGCGACATAGCCGGCGGCGCGGGCGACCTGGGCGGGAAGCTCCGCGACAAGTTCACCGGGGCGAACGGCTCGGGCGGCGGCTCGGGTTCGAGCGACACCAAGGGAACCGGCGCCGAGGCCTGACGCCGGAGTCGGCCGCGCGGGGGCGACGGGGACGGGGACGGGCGGGAGCCGGACCCGGAGCGGGGACAGGCGTCCGGACCTGTCGCCGCGACGGGGCCCGCGCCCGGACCGGCCTCGGAGTCGGTACCTGAGCGGAGGCGGCCCCGGAGAGCGGCGCCTGGAGCCGAGTCGGCCCCCGGGGCCCGCGCCCAGACCGGCCCCCCTCGGAGTCCGTACCTGAGCCGAGTCGGCCCCGGAGAGCAGGTACCTGGAGCCGGTGCCCGGAGCCGGACGTCCATCGGGCGGCCGCCGGGCCCTTCGAACGCCAACCGTGCGGGTCGTCAGCCGCCGTGCCCTTGGTGCGTCCATCGGGCGGCTGTCGGCCGCCGGCCCCTCACTACCCGGAGGGCTGCCGGCTCCTCAGGGGCTCGGCAGGGCGCTCGGCGACAGGGAGCCGCACAGGGCCGCCGTGGTCTGGCCCGTCGCGTACGGGTCCGTGCCCGCCGGGGCGCCCGCGCCGGCCCGCTGTCCGGCGAGCAGCGGCCGCAGCGTGCCGGAGGCATCGTCCGAGCAGGCCTGCGGTCCCGCCTGGACGGAGCTGACCATCAGCTCCGTGCGGTGCTGACGCAGGTCGTCACGGTCGAAGCGCAAGCGCAGCTCGCGGCGGACGGTGAACAGCGAGGCCTCGCCGGCCTTCGCGCCGTTCGCCACCGCCGGGCGCAGCGCGTAGGCGAAGGTGTGGTCCGACGTCACCTCCAGGGCGGCGGGTCCCACCTCGGCTATCCGCAGGGTGCCCCGGACCCGCACCTCGGGGTCGGCCAGGGCCACCTTCGCCGGATCGAAGCGCACCAGCCAGCCGGTGGCGGCGTGGTGGCCGTCGGCGACCGGTGTGGACATGCTCCGGTCGAACTGCATCTGCTGGTCGGGGTCGAGCAGCAGCCGCACCGGCCGCACCGCGCCGCCCGTCAGGACGTCGGGATCCAGCGAGGACTGCACCAGGTAGTCCTTGGCGATGGTCAGTGCGGTCATGACCTGGCTCTCCGAGAAGTTTCTGGTGGGCCTGGCTCCCGGGAAGCTGATGCCGGACGCGCCGACGCGGAAGTGCGCTGCGGGGCTCCGGGCGAAGAGCTGCGCGGCGTCGCCCCCGGGGACGGGCCCCTGGGGCGCGAGCGGGATGACGGTGATGCGCAAGGGCTCGGCCTGCTTCGTCGCAGGCGTTTGGTACGGGTGCCGCACGCCCAGGTAGACGGCGGTGCCGAAGGCGATGGCGACCAGAAGGAGGAGCACCAGGAACTGCTTGGAGCCGCTCCTGCGGGACCAGCCGGGGAGGCTGCGCACAGCGCGTGCGTGATCGGCCATCCGCTCCTGCGCGGAGTACTCCTGAAGCCGCGCAGCTCGTACGAACGATTCGTCGAAGACGACGGACCGGTACTCGTCCTCTCCACCGCCGGGGAGCCCCTCGGGTGTCCCCTCGGGCGGGTCTCCGCGACCAGCCATACTTTCAGGGTAGGTCTGCCGGGCCGTCAGTAAACGCGCTGCCGCTCGACAAACTCTGACGAGTTCTCACTCAGCCGTTCAGGTGACCACCCCGGGTGATCAGCGGCAGGTCAGGGGGTGCGGGGATAGGCGGACACCGCGGGCGCCGAATACTCGGCGGAGGCGGAGGGGCCGCCGACGCGGTCGCCGACGGAGCCGTTCGACGGGGTCGTGTCGACGCCGGTCGTGGCGGGCGGGGGCACCTGGTCCTGGCGGTTGCCCGAGGCGCCCCGGTAGACGGCCGTGAAGGCGAGGGCGACCATCCCTATGCCCATCAGCAGCGCGAGGAGCCAGGCGACCGGACGGTGCCAGCGGGCGCTGCCCCGGTAGGGGCGCAGAGCCCCTCCGTGTCTGCCGTAGGGGCCGGCTTCCTCGTCGAAGTCCCGGGCGTCGCCGTCGTCGTAGCCGTACTCACGGCTGTAGGGGCTGTACCCGTCGTCGTAGAACTCCTCGTCGGGGTGGCCCATCCCCGATCCGGCGCGGGCCGCCTCTGCCTCGGCACGGGCCTGGGCGGCGGCGAGCAACCGCTCGACGGCGGTCGGTTCATGGATCTCGGCGGCCCTGACGAAGTCCTCGTCGAACACCACGGAGGCGAAGTCCTCGTCCGCGCCTCCGCGGTCGTCGTCGGGCTCCCAGCCGTCCGGGAACGGCCTGCCCCCCACGTCGTCCGGCACGGAATCAGAGTAGACCTGGCCGGTCGGTTTGGGCAGTCGGAAAGGGAAGGTTCCCCGCGGCGTTGACGCAGCGCACGGCCCGCGAGGGATGGCCCTCTGACTACCGTGTGTGACCGTCTCCGGTGACGATGTACTTGGTCGAGGTCAGCTCCGGAAGCCCCATCGGGCCGCGGGCGTGCAGCTTCTGGGTGGAGATGCCGATCTCGGCGCCGAAGCCGAACTGGCCACCGTCCGTGAATCGGGTGGACGCGTTCACGGCGACCGTGGTCGAGTCGACCAACTGGGTGAACCGGCGCGCGGCCGCCTGCGAGGTGGTCACGATCGCCTCGGTGTGCCCGGAGGACCACAGCCGGATGTGCCCCACGGCCGCGTCCAGGGAGTCGACGACCGCCGCCGCGATGTCGTACGAGAGGTACTCGGTCTCCCAGTCCTCCGTCGTCGCGGGCACGACCTTGGCCTTGGTGACGTCGGCGTACTCCAGCACCCGGTCATCTCCGTGCACGGTCACCCCCGCGTCGGCCAGCGCGTCCAGCGCGCGGGGCAGGAAGGCCTCCGCGATGTCCTGGTGGACGAGGAGGGTCTCGGCGGCGTTGCAGACGCTCGGCCGCTGCGCCTTGGAGTTGATGAGGATGTCGACGGCCATGTCGAGGTCGGTCTCGGCGTCCACGTACACATGGCAGTTGCCGGTTCCGGTCTCGATGACGGGGACCGTGGACTCCTCGACGACGGTACGGATCAGACCGGCGCCCCCGCGCGGGATCAGCACGTCCACCAGACCGCGGGCCCGCATCAACTCCGTGACGGAGTCGCGTGATTCGCCGGGCACGAGCTGCACCGCGTCGGCGGGCAGCCCCGAGCCGCCGACCGCGTCGCGCAGGACGCGCACCAGCGCGGTGTTGGAGGAAATGGCCGAGGACGAGCCCCGCAGCAGGACGGCGTTGCCGGACTTGAGGCACAGGGCTGCGGCGTCCACGGTGACGTTCGGCCTGGCCTCGTAGATGATCCCGACGACCCCCAGGGGGACGCGGACCTGACGCAGGTCGATGCCGTTCGGCAGGGTCGAGCCGCGGACCACCTCGCCGACGGGGTCGGGCAGCGCCGCGACATCGCGTACGTCGGCGGCGATCGCGCGCACCCGCTCGGGTGTGAGGGTGAGCCGGTCGATGACCGACTCGGCGGTGCCGGCCTCGCGGGCACGGGCGACGTCCTCGGCGTTGGCCTCGACGATCTCGGCCGTCCTCACCTCGAGGGCGTCGGCGATCGCCAGCAGCGCGTCGTCCTTCGCCGAACGCGGCAGCGGGGCGAGGTCGGCGGCGGCGCCGCGTGCGCGGTAGGCGGCCTTGGCGACCGGGGAGAGGTTGTCGTACGGCGAGAGCGGCGAGGACGTCGTCATACCCGCAGGGTAGTGCGCCCGCCGCCGCCGTCCGGCACGTATTCCGCACTGCGAGACAGAACGCCCGAAACCCCGTACGGCCCGGCACGGAGCGACGGCCCGGCACGGAGCGCGGCCACGGGGCCTGCCGTACCCGGGGCCTGCTGGGCCGGAGCAGCGAGCCGGGCCCGGAGCCGGCCGTACCTCGCAGGGTCCCGCCTCGCAGGATGCCGGTCTCTGGATCCCGGCACGCACCGCCGCGCGGCCGGGCAGGCACCGCAGCCCCGTACGCACCGCAGCCCCGCACTCGCGACCCCGCATGCCCCGAACCGTCGTACTCCGCCCTGACCGGCACGGCCCGGAAAGGCTCAGAAGGGATGGACCCCCACCGGGGCCGCCGGTGGCGGGCCGTAGCCCTCGGCGATCCGCTGGTGGTAGGTCTGGCGGTCGATGACCTCCAGGCCGACGATCTCCCACGGTGGCAGCCTGGCGCTCGACCGGTGCTCGCCCCACAGCCGCAGCGCCACCGCGGCGGCGTCGTGCAGGTCCCGCGCCTCCTCCCAGTAGCGGATCTCGGCGTGGTCGTTGGCATAGCGGCTGGTCAGCAGGAACGGATGGTCGTGCGCGAGCTGCTCGAGACCGCGTCTGACCTCCTTCAGCGGGGCTTCCGCACCGGAGACGCTGAGGGTGATGTGCCACAGCTTCGACTGCTCGCGGTCCTCGACACGGGAGTCCGACTCCGCCTGCGGGCCTGCGGACAGCTCCGCCGTCTCCTCGGCGTCGTCGAAGTCGGCGCCCGCCTCGACGCTGGTCAGGGTCCGTTCCTCGCCCACAGCCCTACGGGCATGGGGGACGCCCCCGGCCCCTCGGGGCACATCCCCTGGGCGCGCTCGTCTCACCGGCGGCCTCCTGTTGCCTGTGTCGTCCTGCGGTACCCCGCCATTCCCCCGCAACAAAGTTGACCAGTCCTGGGCGGAACGTGGGGCGCTTTTGGTGAAGGTCTCTGCCGGATGGCTGGACTTTCAGCCGTTTCAGGGGTGCAGCACGACCAGATCGTCCCTGTGTACGACTTCTCTCTCGTATGCCGGGCCGAGCTCTTTGGCGAGTTCGCGGGTGGACCGGCCGAGGAGCTGGGGGATCTCCTTGGCGTCGAAGTTGACCAGTCCGCGGGCCACGGCACGGCCGTCGCCGTCCCGCAGTTCGACCGGGTCCCCGGCGCTGAACTCGCCCTCGACCGCGGCGATTCCGGCCGGCAGGAGGGACTTCCTGCCGTGCACGACGGCCGTGACCGCGCCGTCGTCCAGGATCAGGGCGCCCTGCGGGGTGGAGGCGTGGGCGAGCCAGAGCAGCCGGTCGGCCGAGCGTCGCCCGGTGCTGTGGAAGTACGTCCCGGTGCCGCGGCCCGCGAGGGCGTCCGCGGCCCGGACGGCGGATGTGAGGACGACGGGGACGCCCGCCGCGGCGGCGATCCTCGCCGCCTCGACCTTGGTGACCATGCCGCCGGTGCCGACCCCGGCCTTGCCGGCCGAGCCGATCTGGACGTGCTCGATGTCGGCGGGGCCGTGCACCTCGTCGATGCGCGCGGTGCCGGGCCGGGAGGGGTCTCCGTCGTAGAGACCGTCGACGTCCGACAGGAGCACGAGCAGGTCGGCCCGGACGAGATGGGCGACGAGGGCGGCGAGACGGTCGTTGTCGCCGAAGCGGATCTCGTCGGTGGCGACGGTGTCGTTCTCGTTGACCACCGGGACGGCGCCCATGGCGAGGAGCTGGTCCAGGGTGCGGTAGGCGTTGCGGTAGTGGGCGCGCCGGCTGGTGTCGTCGCTGGTGAGGAGCACCTGCCCGACGCGTACGCCGTAGCGCGCGAACGAGGCCGTGTAGCGGGCGACCAGCAGTCCCTGACCGACGCTGGCGGCCGCCTGCTGGCGCGCCAGGTCCTTGGGCCGGCGGGCGAGACCCAGGGGCGCGAGGCCGGCGGCGATGGCACCGGAGGAGACCAGCACGATCTCCTTCTCGCCGGCGCCGCGGACCGTGGCGAGCACGTCGACGAGCGCGTCGACACGGTCGGCGTCCAGTCCGCCGGACGCGGTGGTCAGCGAGGACGAACCGACCTTGACGACGATTCTGCGGGCCTGCGTTACCTGTTGTCTTGCCACTGTCACACGCCGAATCTATGTCAGGCCGTGCGGCGGGTGCCTGTCCATTTCACCCGCTGGACAGGCGCCGGGACCGCCGGTGGGCCGGTGAACGCGCGGAGCCCGTACGGCGTGGTGCCGTACGGGCTCCGTGGACGGATCGTGCGTGGCGTCAGCGCGCCACGGACGCCTCGGACGCCTCGGTGTCGACGGACTCGCTGTCGGAGTCCGACTCACGGTCGAGTTCGCCCAGCAGCTGTCCCCCGATGCGCTGCTCGACCCCGAGGTTGCGCGCCTCCGCGCCTGCCTGGAGCGTGCGCAGCGCGGAGTTGAACCGCTGCATGGAGGTGGGGTGGTCGGGGCCGAGGAGGTACTCCTTCAGCTCCTGACGGGCACCCGCCAGCAGGTCGAACTCGGGGGACGTGACGGCGTCCAGGAGTTCGTTGAGCTCCTCCGCGCTGTTGGAGAGGATCACGGCGGCCCGGGCGGCGGTGTTCTGCCGCTTGAACTCGTCGATGCCCAGCGCGGCGGAGTCGGTGACGGCGTACGGCTTGCCGCTCGCCATGAAGTCCGAGACCACGCTGGAGATGTCGGAGACCATCGCGTCGGCCTCGTTGAAGCAGTCGTACAGCTTCGGCTCGGAGCCGGTGACGACCCGGTGCTCCCACCAGCCGAACGAGCGCCAGTAGGCGTCGTTCCACTCGGCGCGCAGCCGCTTGATCTCTTCGAGGCGTACGGGGTCGGCGAGCGAGACCCGGGACACCTCCGACTCGTCCCCGCCGGCCCGGCCGGGCTTGGCGAGGCTGTTCAACTCGGCGGCGACGCGGGTCAGCTCGGCCTGGGCCGCGGCGTGCTCCGACGCAGCGGCGGCGCCCTGTGCCGTCCAGCGGGGGTCGGTGGCGCGCTCGACGGCGGCGGCCCGCACCATCGCGGTGATCCGCTCGTGGACGGCCCTGGCCTTCTTGTTGCGGATGCCGGTGAAGGGGTGCGGCTTGTAGACGACGCGTACCGGCTTCTCGGCCTCCAGCAGGCGGCGGACGATGTTCTCGCCGGCGAGCAGCAGGGAGGTGTTGCCGGGGTTGTCGTCCCAGCCCTCCCAGGTCGGGGCGTACAGAACGGTCGGGATGGGGTTCCTGGCCGCGCCGGTCCAGCTCTGGATGGGGGCCAGCTGCGGGCGCCCGACCTCGACGATGTCCTCGTCACGCACCCCGACGTCGGCGAGTGCGTAGCGGTCGCGGCCCGCGCGGCCGGCCGTCCAGACCTCGTCGTACACCTTGCTGAACGGGTTGACGCTGGCCAGCTTGTCGCTGTCGCCGTGCCCGATGAAGACGTGCTTCATGGTGGGGACGCGCAGCAGGTGGATGTTCTTGCCGACGTTGGCCGGGTAGAGCGCGACGCGGACCGTGGAGAGGTCCAGGTTCATCAGGTGCGTGCCGCCGGGGACGCAGATGACCGGGACGGCGGTCACGTTGAGCTTGGAGACCAGGCTGCGCTCGCGCATGAGGATCAGCGGCCGGCCGTCGACCTGCTCCATCGTGTCCAGCCACATGTTGATCTGGTACGCGGACTCGTCCGAGCCGGAGAAGTACAGGACGACCGTGGGGCGGTACTCCAGCAGCCAGGCGCTCACGGCCTTGAGCACGGCGGCGGCGCCCGGAACCCGGCGGTGACGGCGCAGATAGGGCGCCAGCGCGGCGGTGTAGAGGACCCCGAGGAGGAGGGTCGCTGCGACGCCCGCGTAACCGATGGCGTCCTTGCCGGACACGGCCGCGATCAGCACACCGGCCATGGCGGGGATGTCGAGGTGGAGCATCTTCTCGCCGGAGCGGCGCAGGAGCGCCTTCGGCGGGGCGTCCGGGATGCGTACGGTGCCGAGGTCCACGTTGCGCGTGACGACCGGCATGGTGCGGCGCAGGCGGATCAGGGTCGCGAGAGCTCCGTGCGGCGCCTGGAGGCCGTAGAAGATGAGGAAGCCGGCGATGGCGGTGTAGAAGAGCGGGGTCTCCGCGAGGCCCTCACGAGCCAGCAGCAGGACCAGCAGCAACTGGCGCAGCAGGAAGCGGATCGGCAGACCGACCCGGACCTTGCTGAGTCGGTTGACCAGGTAGCTGCCCTTCTGGTGCAGATACCAGTCCGCCGCGTAGGTCACGGCACCCGAGACCGCGAAGAGCCAGATGCTCGGGACGAGGGCCGCGAGCATGACGCACGGATAGCCGAGTCCCATCAGAGCTGCCGCGGCCAGCTCTGACCTGCTGCCCACGCGTGCCAGACGAATGGCGGTCGAAATCACGAAGAACCTGCTCCAAGGGGTGCCGGTTGATCCTTTTTGCGGGAATTGTGAAGTCACAGCTTCACGAAGTCGAGCTTCCGCATTTCGCGTCGCGGCGGATCACGAAAGCCCGATAAATGCTTTAACGATGGATTATTACATATCGCCCTCGCGGTCCAGGACCGCGGCGAGCGCCTGCTCGAAGCCCGAGGCCTCGCTCGCCTCACGGGTCGGATCCTGCTGCCGCACATCGATCACATGGCCGGTCAGCTCGGACAGCAGAACGTCCAGGGAGGTCCTCGCCACCGCTTCGGAGGAGAGGAGAGAGCCGTCGGGTTCCACACCGAAGGCCTTGGTGCGCATCGGGGTCGCGGTGCGCTCGGGGTTGACGCAATTCACCCGGATTCCGTCGTTCGCCCACTCGTCCGAGAGCGCCTGGGTGAGATTCACCATGGCGGCCTTCGTGGACGAGTAAAGGCTGTACTCGGCGCGACCGCGCGTATAGCTGGAGGAGGTGTAGAGCAGCAGCTGCCCCTTCGTCTCCGCCAGGTACTTGTAAGAAGCACGCGCAATCTGCACGGGCGCCAGGTAATTGACGTTCAGCGCTTCGCGGATGGTGCTGTTGTCCGTCTCCGCGAGCTTGCCGATACGCAGCACGCCCGCGGTGTTGATGACGTAGTCGATACGGCCGCTCTCGGAGTACGCCTTCGACAATGCGTCGTCGACGTGTTCCGGGTTCTCGACATGGGTGCCGGTCGTGGAGCGGCCCAGCGCATAGACCTTGGCGCCGTACTTCTTCGCCAGTTCGGCGATGTCCGCGCCGATGCCGTACGAACCGCCGAAGACCACCAGCGTGCGGCCGGCGAGCAGTTCGCGGTACGCGGCCTCGCCGGCCTGGCGGGGCGCGGCCGTCGAGGCCAGCTGGAACAGCTTGTCGGCGATGAAGACGTCGACCGGCTGCGTCACCTTCATGTTGTACTCGTCGCCCGCGACGACATGGATCGGGACGTCGGGGAGATAGCGCAGGACCACCGAACAGTCGTCGGTGGCCTGGAAGTTGGGATCGCCCGCCGCGACCTCGTACGCCTTGCGGATCGTCGACAGCTTGAAGGCCTGCGGCGTCTGGCCGCGGCGCAGCCGTGAGCGGTCCGGCACGTCCGTGATGAACTCGCCGTCCTCGCCGTGGGTACGGGTGACGATGATGGTGTCCGCGGAGGGGATGGCGACATCGACGGCCTGAAAGCGGTCGAGCGCGTCCACACAGTCCTGGATCACTCGCTGTGACAGAAGCGGACGGACAGCGTCATGGAAGAGGACGTTGCGGTCCTCGCCCTCGGCAAGTCCCTCGCTGAGCGCGGCGATGGCGCGCTCGGTCGTCTCGTTGCGGGTCGAGCCGCCCTCGATGACCTTGGCCACCTTGGTCAGCCCGGCCTTGGCGATGATCTTCTCGACATCGGGCACGAAACCCGGTGCCATCAGGACGATCACGTCGTCGATGGAGTCGGCCTGCTCGAAGATCGAGAGTGTGTGCTCGATGACAGCCTTGCCTGCGATCTTCAGCAGCTGCTTCGGGATCGACAGCCCCACACGCTGGCCGGTGCCACCGGCGAGCACAACGGCTGTGGTGCGGGGTTTGGCTACGTGCGGCACAGACACAGGGACGACCTACCTTGAGGTGAGTGGGGGACGGGGCCGATCGTCGCACTCTCCGTGACCGTCCCGCAAGGCGGACGACCGGCACCCCACACCTCGGCGAAACGCGATGTTCACCCCGTGGCCAGGGAAATGACCCACGATTGCCCCGGCCAAGGGGTGACTGACACCACAAATGTCGCGATGTGCGCTTCGCTACCCGATCGGTTTGTCCACAACATTCAGGACGAGCTCGTTGGCGGCGCTGTAGAAGACCTTGACGGTGACCTTTTCCCGCGGCCCGACACCGAGTTTGCGAGCCATCGACCGCAATCCTGTCAGAGATCTCTTCTTCGGCACTTCGATGCCGGGATAAGGGAAGAGAGATCCCTTTTCCACGACATCGTCGAGAATGCGGGCCAGCCGCACCGGCTCGGCGCCGGGCGAATACCTCAGCCACAGATCCCACACATCGTGCGCGTCGACCTGCCCCGTCACCGGCTCCGCGACGGGCACGGTGACCCGGAATCTGTCCGCGCCCTCACGGACGGCGTCGAAGGACAGCTCGAGCGCGTGCTTTCCGCGACGGCGCATGAGCAGGACCGGCTCGCCGTCCGGTACGCCCTCACCGAGCAGCCGGCCGTCGATCGTGAACGTCCGCCCGGAGACCCGGATGCCGGCGACCTCCGCGTGCACCGGCCGTGACCAGGAGCGCAGCGACAGCGATCCGTGCCTGACATAGGGGACGAGCTGGCGCACGGCCTCCCCGGGCGTCGTACGGCCGGCGGTCCTCATGGCTCCGCGCTGGTCGACGGCGCGCGCCGAGAGCGCCACGCGCTCGCCGCCCTCCCGCTCCGCATGGCAGGTCCACACGCCTTCCGCGAACTCCTCGTGCGCGGGAACGGTCGCCCGGCCCTCCTTGTCGAAGGGGTGGACACGGTCGGCCACCGCGGCGTCCGGGTGGCTGCACACCAGCCGCAGCGCGCCGCCTCCACCGAGGGGCGGACCGCCGTAGCCGTGTGCGTTTCGTGGAAGGAGCGTGACGACCAGACCACCGTCATCGGCCACGACGCAGTCCGCGACCGGGGCGAACTCCCCCTCGCCGGCGGTCTCCTGCGCCGCGACATGGGCGGCGCCGCGCGAGGCGGTCGTCGCGCCGAGTTCGGCGAACAGTTCCTCGTACTGCTTGGCGACGGGGCCGGGGTCGAAGCGCCGGGCGTTGCGGCGGGCCGCCGCGCCCATCCGCCGGCGCAGGTCCTCGTCATCGATGAGACGCAGCAGGGCGGCCGCGACGGCGTCGGCGTCGCCGACCGGAACGAGGAGCCCGTCGACCCCGTCGGCGATGATCTCCCGCGGGCCGTAGTCGCAGTCGGTGCTCACCACCGGCAGTCCGCAGCGCATGGCCTCCACGAGCGTCATGCCGAAGGACTCGTGACGGGAGGTGGAAACGGCGATCGCACCCTTCGCCCACTCCGGTTCGATGGGTGAGCGCGGGCCCATGAGATGGACGCTGTTGTAGAGGCCGAGTTCGTCGATGCGGCGGCGCAGCCGGTCCTTCTCCTTGCCCCATCCGCAGATGCGCAGCGTCCAGTCCGGACGGACCGCGGCGACCTTGCCGAACGCCTCGATCAGGACGTGGTACTGCTTCTCCGAGGCCAGCCGCCCCGCCGCGACGACCGTCGTCCCCGAGGTGTCGGACGGCTCGACGACCGGCTCGGGCACGCTGTTGGGAATGGCCAGCACCCGGGTGTCCGGCAGCGGCATCTGTTCCCGGTAGGAGGCGGCGTCGCCCTCGGAGACCGTCACAAAGGCGTCGAGCCGGGTGAGATACGGATACATCTCGGCGCGATGCGCGGGCTTGTGATGGTTGTGCGACATGTGCTCCTGGCCGATGAGCACGGCGCGCTCCGGTCCGAACTGCGCGATGTAGGCGGTCAGTCCGGGCCGGGTGGAGATGATCACGTCCGCGTCGGAGGCGGCGTAGTGTTCCCGCACCCGCTCGTCGGTGAGCCGGCTGTACTCCTTCTGGCGCGCGTCGGTGCCGGGATACAGCTCGGCGGGCTGAAGGTGGAGCGGATGCTTGAGCTCGCTGGTGGGCGACGCCGGGCGGGTGTCCACCAGCGGTACGACGTCGACCCGCGGATCGATGGCGAAGAGCGGTGCGTCGCGGTGCCGGAACACCGAGACGATCTCGATCTCGTGCCGGTCGGCGAGTTCCTCTGCCAGATTCAGGGTCGTGCGGATGGTTCCGCCGATCCCGTAAATCGTATGGATGAGGAAGGAAATCTTCACCGTCGCTCCGTTCGGTCTGCTGGGGCTCTTCACCCCACCCCCGCGTAGAAGACGGTCACTGCGGGCGGGAGGTTGTTTCGCACCATGCACCGAAAATGATCCGGTTCATCGGAGCCATCCACCTCCCGCCACACCGTCGCGGGGCACAGAAAGAACGACCGGGCCGGCAGGCCTGGAACGGGTGAACCCGTCGGCCCGGGCCGGGGAACCCGTCGGCTGAGAACGGGTGGAACTACCCGTCGGCCTAGAACGGGTGGAACTCGTCGTACTCCCGCTGCGGGTCGTCCCGCTCGGCGTCCCGGTCCTTACGGCGCTGGGCCGCGGGCCGGGGCGTGTCGAGCCGGTGGTCCTCACCGCGGCGGCCGAGCATCTCGGCGCCCGCCATCACGGTGGGCTCCCAGTCGAAGACCACGGCGTTGTCCTCGGGGCCGATGGCGACGCCGTCGCCCGCCCGGGCACCGGC
The DNA here is from genome assembly GCF_032229325.1 of Streptomyces sp. AM8-1-1. Lineage (NCBI taxonomy): Bacteria > Bacillati > Actinomycetota > Actinomycetes > Kitasatosporales > Streptomycetaceae > Streptomyces > Streptomyces sp. AM8-1-1. The sequence goes on along the minus strand of NZ_CP135086.1, from coordinate 5,489,136 downwards.
CTTCATCAGCTGCTCCTCGACGCCGAGGCGGTTGAGCCGGTCGGCGAGGTAGCCGACGGCCTCGTCGTTGCTGAAGTCGGTCTGGCGGACCCAGCGCTCCGGCTTCTCGCCGCGCACCCGGAACAAACTCTCCTCCTCGCGGACGACCGTGAATCCCGAGTCGTCGACGGCCTTCGGGCGGATGACGATGCGGGTCGCCTCCTCGACGGGCTTGGCGGCGCGCGCCTCGGCGACGATCTCGGCGAGGGCGAAGGAGAGCTCCTTCAGACCGGTCCGCGCGACGGCCGACGCCTCGAGGACGCGGTAGCCGCGGGCCTCCAGATCCGGGCGGATCATGTCGGCGAGGTCCTGGCCGTCGGGGATGTCGATCTTGTTGAGGACGACGATCCGCGGACGGTCGTCCAGGCCGCCGTACTGCCGCAGCTCGTCCTCGATGACATCGAGGTCGGAGACCGGGTCGCGGTCGGACTCCAGCGTCGCGGTGTCCAGCACATGCACCAGCACGGAGCAGCGCTCCACATGGCGCAGGAACTCCAGGCCGAGGCCCTTGCCCTGGCTGGCTCCGGGGATCAGGCCGGGCACATCCGCGATGGTGTAGACGGTCGATCCGGCGGTGACTACACCGAGGTTCGGGACGAGCGTGGTGAAGGGGTAGTCCGCGATCTTCGGCTTGGCGGCGCTGAGCACCGAGATCAGCGAGGACTTGCCGGCGCTCGGGTAGCCGACGAGTGCCACGTCGGCGACGGTCTTGAGCTCCATGACGACGTCACGGGCCTCACCGGGCTCGCCGAGCAGCGCGAAGCCCGGGGCCTTGCGGCGGGCGGAGGCGAGCGCCGCGTTGCCGAGGCCGCCGCGGCCGCCCTGGCCCGCGACGAAGGTGGTGCCCTGTCCGACCAGGTCGGCGAGGACGTTGCCGTCCTTGTCGAGGATGACGGTGCCGTCCGGTACGGGCAGGACCAGGTCCTGACCGTCCTTGCCGGAACGGTTGTCACCGGCACCGGGCTGGCCGTTGGTGGCCTTGCGGTGCGGACTGTGGTGGTAGTCGAGCAGCGTGGTCACCGACTGGTCGACGACCAGGATGACGTCACCGCCACGGCCGCCGTTGCCGCCGTCGGGTCCGCCGAGCGGCTTGAACTTCTCCCGGTGAACGGAGGCGCAGCCGTGGCCTCCGTTACCCGCGGCGACATGCAGTTCGACGCGGTCCACGAAGGTGGTCATGGGTGTGCCTCCAGATACGGAAATGTCAGAGAGTACTGAAATGTCTTACGCATAACGCAGCAGAGGCGGACCCGCTTCCCGTGGGGGAAGTGAGGTCCGCCTCCGCAGAAACCGCTCTACAGCAGCCGAATTAGACGGCGACCGGAACGATGTTCACGACCTTGCGGCCACGGTGGGTGCCGAACTGCACCGCACCGGCGTCCAGCGCGAACAGCGTGTCGTCGCTGCCGCGGCCGACGCCCGTGCCCGGGTGGAAGTGGGTGCCGCGCTGGCGGACCAGGATCTCACCGGCGTTGACGACCTGACCGCCGAAGCGCTTCACGCCGAGCCGCTGAGCATTGGAGTCGCGCCCGTTCCGAGTGGACGATGCGCCCTTCTTGTGTGCCATCTCTCCTCAGTCCCTTACTTCGCAGCCGTGGGGATGCCGGTGACCTTGATCGCCGTGTACTGCTGACGGTGACCCTGGCGACGGCGGTAGCCGGTCTTGTTCTTGTAGCGAAGGATGTCGATCTTCGCGCCCTTGTGGTGGTCCACGACCTCGGCCGTGACCTTGATACCGGCCAGCACCCACGGGTCGCTGGTGACAGCGTCGCCGTCGACAACGAGCAGGGTCGAGAGCTCGACCGTGTCGCCAACCTTGGCAGTGGGAATCTTGTCAACCTCAACGATGTCGTCGACAGCAACCTTGTGCTGGCGACCACCGCTGCGCACGATGGCGTACACGCGGATCTCTCTCTCACTCGGAACGGCCCCCTGATGCCAGCCGCTCACACAGGCCGGGGCCTGCGACGATCCGGAAGGACGAGCGGCCTCTCCCGGGCGGTGAACGCCCTGGGGAGGAAGTTGCTCAGGGGTAGGTGCGTACGGAAACACACCGAGGGACAAGGTTACGGGCCGCGCTCCGGAGGGTCAAACCGGGTCCGCATCGCCCGCGACGGCCTCGCGCCGGGTCTCCCCGCGGACCCGTCTTCCTGCCGGATGTCCCCCGTACCCGTCTTCCTTCCGGATGTCCCCCGTACCCGTCTCTGGTGGATGTCCGCCACTGCCTGTTCAATATTCGCTCGTGCCCCTGCGCTCCTTCATATCCATGCCTCGCATGCTCCGCCACGGCTCGTCCGTGGGCGCCGATCTGCCGCCCGACGAGGCCGTGACCGTCGGCGCCGTCACCGACCCGGCGCTGCGGGCCGCGTTGACCGCGGCCGCCGCCGGTGACGCCGGCCCCGCCCGTGAGCTGCTGGCGGAGACCCGGCTCGGCGCTCAGTGGGAGCGGCGCAGCGGCTGCGTGAGCGCGCTGGCCGAGTGCGCGCTGCACAACCCGGGCTGGCTGGAGGGCTGGCTGGCGGCGGCGCCCGAGGACCCCGACGCGACGCTGGTGAAGGCCGATCTCAGCATCCAGCAGGCCTGGGAGATACGGACCGGTCACCGCGCCAGCCATGTCTCGGAGGACCAGTTCCGCGCCTTCTTCACCCTGCTCGACGACGCCCTGCCGGTGATCGCCGCGGCTACCGAGCTGGGCCCCACGGACCCCGTGCCGTGGCAGGTCGCGCTCACCCACGCACGCGGCATCCAGGCGCCGCGCGAGGTGTTCGACGCGTACTGGGCCGAGGCCGTCGCCCGCTCCCCGCACCACTACGGCTGCCATGCCACGGCGCTGCAGTATCTGTGCGCCAAGTGGTACGGCTCGCACGAGGAGATGTTCGCCTTCGCCGAGCGGGCCGCCGACGGCGCCCTGCCCGGCTCGCAGCTGAACGCGCTGCCGCTGCTCGCCGCCGTCGAGTACGAGGTCGTCTCCGACGACTCCACCCAGGGCGGTCCGATCCCCGAGGCCCGGGTGGCCGCAGCGATCACACGGGCCCAGGAGCTCTCCGCCTGGTACGAGCCGGGCGACCCGGACGCGGCCGGCTTCCGCAACCATCTGGCGCTGATGCTGATCCTCGGCGAGCGCTGGTCGGAGGCGCTGGACACCTTCCGGGCCATCGGGGTGCACGCGCGGGAGTTCCCGTGGGCGTACATCGGCGACAGCCGCAAGGAGTTCCTGGAGTTCCGCCTCGGTGTACGGATGCAGGTCGCGTCCCGGACGCCGTTCTTCAGCAGGCCCCCGCAGAGCGCGCCTGCCGCCTCGGCGGCGCTCCCGGTCCTCGCGCCGCGCTCGCTGGCGATCGCCGCGGCCCCGCCGCACCAGGTCGCCGAGGCCGCGCTGATGTGCGGCGTCTCGCTGCGCATCGCCCCCGCGCCCTCCGGAGCGAGCTATGTCGAACTCGTCCCCGACCCCTCCCCAGGCCGGCGCGCGGCGCTCGCCGGCGGCGAGGAGTTGCTGACGGCGGCGGCCGACAACTTCACCACCGCGGAGAAGTGGCCCGCGCTGGTGCTGCGCCGCACCGCGGACCGCTACAGCTTCACCCTGTTCCACAAGGGCAAGGTGCGCGCCACGCATCTGTGGGACCCCGCGGCCCCGGTCGTCGACCACGCGCAGGCGGCCGCGACCGCCCAGGCCGTCGCGGGCGTCTTCCCGGTCACCGACCTGCGCCCGCTGATCACGCTGCTGCGCGGCGGAAACGATCCTGCTCGGCGTCAGGCGGAGCTGGTGACCGTGCTGGGACTGCCGCCCGTCCCGGACGGCTTCGGCGAGCGCGACGAGATCCTGGGAGACCTGCCGGAGGCCCGACTCCTCGCCAGACGTGGGGTGTTGAAGGGCATCCGCGACACCATGTCGACGGACCTCGGCACCCCCGCGCTGCACGTCCCGCGCTCCCGGCGCTGGTGGACGCTGCGGATCGTGGCCCTGGTGATCCTCGTCCCGGCGGCGGTCTACGGCTGGCTCTCCCCGGACGTCGGCTGGTACCGCACGCTCGTCCCCACGGCGGCCTCCCTCTTCTACGCGCTCCAGCTCAGGAAGGCCTGGGCCCGCAGACGCTGAATCGCGCCGCTGGTCGTATGCTCGCCGGGCGAAGCCGCGCACCGGAAGGCAGAGAAGTGAACTACAGGGTCCAGCCCACCGCCCAGGTCGACGAGAGTGCCGAGATCGGCGACGGAAGCAGCGTCTGGGAGCTCGCCCAGATCCGCGAGGGAGCCAGGCTCGGCAAGGGCTGTGTCGTCGGGCGCGGCGCCTACGTCGGAACCGGTGTGCAGATCGGCGACAACGTCAAGCTCCAGAACTACGCCCTCGTGTACGAGCCCGCCGAGCTCGGCGACGGCGTGTTCGTCGGCCCCGCCGTGGTGCTGACCAACGACCACAACCCGCGGTCCGTGGACCCCGAGGGCAACCAGAAGCGCGGCGGTGACTGGGAGGCCGTGGGCGTCAAGGTCGCCGAGGGCGCCTCGCTCGGAGCGCGGTGCGTGTGCGTCGCGCCGGTGCGGATCGGCCGCTGGGCCATGGTCGCCGCGGGCGCCGTGGTCACCAAGGACGTACCGGACTTCGCGCTGGTCGTCGGCGTCCCCGCCCGGCACATCGGCTGGGTCGGCAAGAACGGTGTCCGTCTGGTGGAGCGCGAGGGCGAGTCCGGCGTCTGGGAGTGCCCGCAGAGCGGCGCCCGGTACGTGGAGAAGGACGGCGTGCTCGAGGAGCAGGCCGTCTGAGACTGTTCCGGCAAAGGCAGCGGGCCCGGGCTTCCGAGAGGAAGCGCGGGCCCGCTGTCGTTGTGGAACCGGAAAGACCTAGGCGCGGGACCAGGCCGCGAGCGCCAGGCCCGACTCGTCCTTCTGCCGGGTGACCCGCAGCGTCCCGTCGGTACCGAACGCCGCCATCACCACGCGCCCCCTGGCGTCGATCGCCAGCGCGGGCGCGCCGACGCACGGCTCGCCCGTGAGCGTCCAGGTGACGCCGCTGCCCTCGTCCTCCGTGGGGTACGCGGCGAGCGCCGGACGGCCGGTGGCCGCGTCGCGGTGGGCCAGGATCGTGCAGTCGTGGCCGTCGACCGGGGTGCGCAGCAGCGCGATCGGCCCGGTGCCCGTGCCGGTGCCGACGGTGGCGGGCTCCGCCATCGACGGGCGCCAGGCGCGCACCGTGCGGTCCTCGCTCGTGTGCCAGAAGTGGGTGAGCCGGTCGCCGCCGGTGCGCTCGGCCGTCAGGGAGTCGGGCTCGGCGCCGGACACGATGTCGTCGGCGCGCTCGAACTTGACGCCCTTGGTCTCCTGCTTCCAGCGCATGACGCGCTCGGCCGTCGGCAGGGCGAACTCCATCAGCCCTTCGGGGGTGATGGAGACGGAGACCGCTCCGAGGCCCTCACTGCCCTTGTAGTCGGCCCACTTGTTCCACTTGCCGGACGGCACCTGGCTGCGTCCGCAGACACCGCCGCCCACATTGCGCACGAAGACATGCAGCGAACCGTCGGCGTCGACGACCGCGGACGGAAGTCCGATCCGCGCGGCCAGGTCGGCGTCACTGCCGTACGGCGTGCCGAGCGGCGCCCACTCGCGCACCGCGAGACCCGACTGGTACTGCAGGGCGTAGACCACGTCGGTGCCGGTCCGGCCGTCCGGGAGCGGCCTGCGCCGCAGACCGACCAGATGGACATAGCCGTCCGCGCCCTGGGCGACGGAGAGGTAGGGCAGCACACCCGTGGCGGGAATCACGTCGGGACCGGACCACTCCGGTCCGCCGGGAGCCGTCTCGGTCCACCGCAGCACACCGTCGGTGGTGGGGGCGTACGCCGTGAGCCGGCCGTCCTTGCCCCGTACGAGCCAGCCCGTGGTGGGAGCGAGAGAGGTGTCCACCGTGGGGATGCGGGCCGGTTTGGGGCGTGGTGCTTCCTCCGACCGACGCACAGATTTCCGTCCGGACCTGACCGCCATGGCACACCGTCGACTTTCCCGTGACCGCCCGCGAAACTAGCGCGACGATAGTACGACAGCGGGACGTGGCCGGATCCGGCACCGGTACCCCTGTGGGGTGGCCGGATACGCCCCCATCGACCCCCTGTGCAGGCCTCGTTCACCCAATCGTTATCCAGGCGCTCGCTGCCGGGGTATCGCCGCCTGACCACGGGCGGGAGAGCCATCGCACAGGGTGCGCCGCCCGGCCGCGGGCCGGTCCACCTCGGGGGTTGCCTACCATTGCGCCTGTGACACCCCCCGCCAATGACCTGACCCAGAAGAAGAGTGTTCAGTGAAAGTCATCAGCATCGTCGGTGCCCGTCCCCAACTGGTGAAGCTCGCGCCCATCGCGGCCGCGTTCGCGGGAACCGAGCACGAGCACGTCATCGTGCACACCGGGCAGCACTACGACGCCGACCTCTCCGACGTCTTCTTCGAGGGCCTCGGCATCCCCGACCCCGACGTCCACCTCGGTGTCGGGTCCGGCAGCCACGGCGTCCAGACGGGTTCGGTGCTCACCGCCCTCGACCCCGTCCTCGAGCGTGAGCAGCCGGACTGGGTCCTCGTCTACGGCGACACCAACTCCACCATCGCCGGTGCGCTCTCCGCCGTGAAGATGCACCTTCCGGTCGCGCACCTGGAAGCCGGTCTGCGCTCCTTCAACCGGCGCATGCCGGAGGAGCACAACCGCGTCCTGACCGACCACTGCGCCGACGTCCTGCTGGCCCCGACCGAGGAGGCCATGCGCCACCTCGCCGACGAGGGCCTGAAGGACCGCGCCGTGCTGGCGGGCGACGTCATGGTCGACATCTGCCTGCGCATCCGTGACACGGTGCTGGCCGGCGAGCACGCCGCGCCGCAGCTGCCCGAGGGCATCGACCCCTCGCAGCCCTTCCTGCTGGCGACGCTGCACCGGCCGGACAACACCGACGACCCCGAGCGCCTCGCCGCGATCATCGGCGCGCTGGCCGCGCTGCCGGTCCCGGTCGCGCTGCTCGCGCACCCGCGTCTGGTCGCCCGCGCCGCCGAGCACGGCATCAAGCTCGACCAGGGCTCGGTCCACGTCGGCCGTCCGCTCCCCTACGCCGGGCTGATCGCCGCGGTGCTGGCCTCCTCCGGCGTGGTCACCGACTCGGGCGGCCTGCAGAAGGAAGCGTTCCTGCTGGAGCGCATCACCACCACGATCCGTCCGGAGACGGAATGGGTGGAAACCGTCGACACCGGTTGGAACGTCTTGGTACCCGACCCGCACGAGCTGTCCGCCGACGAATGGGCCGCCACCGTCACCCGCGCCGTACCCACGGGTGACCCCGGCACTCCGTACGGTGACGGACGGGCCGCGCAGAACGTTGTCCGGATCATGGAAGAGTGGAAGGGGGGAAGCCGGCACGCGTGACGGACCTGGAGGGCCTCGGAGCAGGCCCGAGTCCGTCTACGTCACCGTGCTAGCGTCACCGCTTATGTCAGCGTCTCCCAGGTCCGGGCTGCCCTCCGACGGCTCGCGGCCTCATGTCATCTACCTCGCCATCGGCTTTCCGCCGGCTGCGAAGAGCAGTGCCTACCGCATGCGCGAGACGGCGAACCAGTTCTGCAGGGCAGGCTGGGACGTCACCGTCGTCAACATCGCCCAGGAGTCCTGGGAGCGGGACTCCGGCGTCGACCTCACCCTTCTGGAGCAGGTCGACCCGCGCGTGAACATCGTGGAGCTGCCGCTCTCCCGCGAGGACCTGGAAACGGACATCCGCCTCTTCGACGAGGAGCGCGCGCTCAACCCCAACAAGTGGGTCACGCAGCTGCGCAAGCGGCAGCAGAAGCCGTTCCCGGAGCCGAACTTCGGCGAGTGGCGCGGAGCGCTGGAGCAGGCCGTCCTCGACATCCACCGGGAGCACCCGGCGGATCTGCTGGTGGCCAGCTGCGTTCCGTACGTCAACCTCGCCGCGGCCTGGAAGCTGTGGGAAGAGGCGAAGGTCCCGTACGCGGTCGACTTCCGCGACGGCTGGTCGATCGACGTGATCACCGGCATCGAGGCCTTCACCAAGGACTCGGAGATGGGCCGCTGGGAGCAGAAGGTCCTCGACCACGCGGTCAGCCTGTGGGTCGTCAACGACCCGATCGCCGACCACTACCGGGCCCGCTATCCCGAGTTCGCGTCCCGTGTCGAGGTCGTGCGCAACGGCTACGACGCCGACAGCTCGCCCGGCCGCGCCCACCGCGCGGACCCCGAGGCCGGCCTGGTCTTCGGCTACCTCGGCACGGTCAACTTCACGCCCGCGCATCTGGAGACGGTGCTCAACGCCTGGCGCGCGGCGCGCGAACGCGAGCCGCTGCTCGCCAACGCGCGCTTCGAGGTCCGCGGCCACATCGGCAACGGTGCGGGCCGCGAGGCGAACAAGCACTCCGAGATGCTCAAGCAGGCCGAGGTGGACGGCGTCTCCTTCGGCGGCCCGGCCGCCAAGGCCGAGGTCTCCTCCATCTACGCCCGCTGGGACGCGATGGTGCTCATCCTGATCGGCGGTCGCTTCGTGACCTCCGGCAAGGTGTACGAGTACATGGCCACCGGACTGCCGATCGTCTCCGCGCACGTCGTCGAGCACGACGCCTCCAACGTCCTTCAGGGGCACCCCCTGTGGACCGGTGCCGTCGGCATCGACGAGGAGGGTCTCGCCGAATCGTTCGTCAAGGCCGCGCACATGGCCGTCGAGACGAGCGACGAGGTGCACGCCGAAGCCATGGCGCACGCCGACCAGTTCACCCGCGAGGCTCTGATGTCCGTGGCCGTGAAGAACCTGGTGGGGCGACTCACCAACGAACACGACGGGAACCACGGGTCCGCAGCGGCCCCGGGGGACAAGACCTCCACCACGGACGTGGACAGCCTCTCATCGAAGTCGATCGTCGCCGGAGGGCCCACCTCGTGACCGATGTGCTTTTCGTCGCCGCGTCCCAGCCGCAGTTCGGCGTACTCGCCGACGCGGTGAAGAAGTTCCGCGCCCAGGGCGCGCGAGTTCACCTCGCCTGCCTCTTCGACGCGCGGGCCTGCCTGGAGGACCTGGACAAGCTGGAGCTCGACGGGTTCCAGCAACTCCCCTACGGCATAGGGCATCTGAGCATCGGCACCCGCCGCAAGCTCAAGCGGGTGCCGCACGGCCGGCGGCTGTGGGTCCAGATCCGCAGGAACGCCTGGCTGCGCCGGCACGGACTGGCCGCCAAGCACCTCGTCGCGCTCGACGCGAACGCCGTCTACACGGTGTGGCGTCTGTCGCAGTACAACGCGGACGCCGGTGCCTCGTTCGGTATCGCCCCGGCCCTGCGCGCCATGGAGGGCGAGGCGTCCACGCCGCAGCCCGTCACCCGGCGCCGGAACGTGATAATCCCTCCGCGCACCCTGATCGCCGCCGACGTACGCCGTCAGGCCAAGGCGCTGCCCCACACCGTGATGCGTACGGCCACCGCGCGCCCCGTGATGCGCAGTGCCGTCGGAGCGCGGCTGTGGCGTTCGGCGCTCGGCGCGCCCGGTGTGCCCGCGGGCTTCCGGGCCGCACTGTCCCGGCAGGTCGCCGAGGGCATGCGCTGGGCCGGCCGGCCGGGTGGCGCGACGCTCGCGCTGACCACCGCCGCCCGCCGCATCGAGAACCGCGAGATCCGGACCGCGCTGCTGGACGAGGCGGTCAGGACCGAGCTCAACAAGGGCATCGCACCGCGTGCCCTCGACAGCACGGTCCAGGAGCTGCTGACGCAGGCCGACGGCCTGTACAAGGCCGGTGACCCGGCCGCGGCGGCCAGCGCGCTGGACCGGGCCCTGGTGCTCGGCTTCCACCGCGTCGTCCACATCGACCAGCTCAGCTCCCCCCTCGCGGCCGACCCCACGGCCTTCTCCGCGCCGGTGCACGCCTCCGCGGTGATGAGGAAGATCGGGGAGCCCCGCGGCCGGAAGACCCCGGCGGCCACGCCGCCGTCGGACCGTCCGCTGCGGCTGCTCGTCACCACCAGCGCCAACGACAACTTCCTGAAGCTGGTCCTCTCCCACTACGAGGACCACCCGGGTGTCGAGGTCCGTTACCTGGACCTCGCGGCGACCCCCGCCATGAAGCGGATCTCCTGGGCCGGCCGGCGGATGATAGAGAACCGTCTCGGGGGCGACGCCCTCTACGCGGAGCAGGTCGAGCAGCTCATGCGGCCCCATCTGGACTGGGCCGACACCGTGTTCCTCGACTGGTGCGTGGCGCCTGCCGTGATGCTCACGACCATCGACCCGGGCGACACCCGGATCGTGGTGCGGCTGCACAGCTACGAGGCGTTCACCCGGTGGCCGCACCTGGTGGACTTCTCCCGCATCGACGACCTCGTGTACGTGGCGGACCATGTGCAGGACCTGACCACCTCGCTGGTGCCGCAGCTGCGCGGCGAGGCCGCTCCCCGCACGCACATGCTGCACAACGCCATGGACCTGAGCGGCTTCAACCGCGAGAAGCCGGCCGACGCCCGCTTCAATCTGGGTCTGATCGGCATCTCGCAGGTGGCGAAGGACCCGCTGTGGGCGGTCGACGTCCTGGAGCGGGTGCGCAAGCAGGACGAGCGCTACCGGCTGCTGCTGGTCGGCGGCGACATGGACCGCAAGACCAGCCGTGCCACGAAGGACTATCTGGCCGAGTTCGAGAGGGTGCTGGCTCCGCTGGAGGAGTCCGGTGCCGTCGTACGCCTCGGTCCGACCGACGACGTGCCCGGCAAGCTCACCGAGATCGGCACGATCCTCAGCTCCTCGGTGCGTGAGGGCTGCCACGTCGGTCTGATGGAGGGCGCGGCGAGCGCCGCGGTCCCCGTGGTCCGTGACTGGCCGTTCTACGCCGGACGCGAGCACAGCGCCCGCACGCTGTACCCGGAGAACTGGGTCGTCGCCTCTCCGGAGGAGGCCGCCCGGCGCATCCTGGAGGCCACGGCGACGGAGGAGAGCTGGCGCAACGCCGGCAAGCTCGCCTCCGAGCACGCGCTGTCGGTCTGGGACTGGCCGGTGGTCAGCCGGACGTTCGACGAGCTGTTCCTCGGCGAGCGGTCCGCTCACTGACACCACCGCATACGAGTGAGGGCCCCCGGGACATCCCGGGGGCCCTCACTCGTGTCCCGGGCGGGCCGGGACGCACAAGGCTCAGACGCGGGCCTCGGGGTGGCGCAGGCACCAGCCCTCCCAGGCCGAGGCGACCATCGTGCGGATGTCGTGACGGGCCTCCCAGCCCAGTTCCGCGCGGATCAGGTCGGCGGACGCCACGACACGTGCCGGGTCGCCCGGACGGCGCTCGACGACGGCCGGCGCAGGCTCCCGCCGGCCGGTGACGTCCTGGATGGTGCCGACCATCTCGGCCACCGAAACACCCTCGCCGCGGCCGATGTTGAGGACGAGCGAGGCCGACGCGTCCTCGGCGAGCCGGCGGGCGGCCGCGACATGGGCGGAGGCGATGTCCTCGACGTGGATGTAGTCGCGGATGCAGGTGCCGTCGGGCGTCGGGTAGTCGTCACCGAAGACCCGCGGGGCCTCGCCGGCCGTGAGCCGCTCGAAGACCATCGGCACCAGGTTGAAGACGCCGTCGTCGCCGAGCTCGGGCGAGGCCGCGCCCGCGACGTTGAAGTAGCGCAGCGAGGCCGTGGCCATGCCGTGCGCCGTGCCCACGGCGCGTACCAGCCACTCCCCCGCCAGCTTGGTCTCCCCGTACGGGCTCATCGGCAGGCACGGGGTCTGCTCGGTGACCAGGTCGACGTCGGGCATGCCGTACACGGACGCCGAGGAGGAGAAGAGGAAGCGCCGCACACCGGCGTCGGCGGCCGCCTCCAGCACGCTGCGCAGGCCCTCGACGTTCTCGTAGTAGTAGTGCAGCGGCTTCTCGACCGACTCGCCGACCTGCTTCTTGCCCGCGAGGTGCACGATCCCGGTGACGGCGTGCTCGCGCAGGACACGGTCGACCAGCTCACGGTCCAGGACCGTGCCGATCTCCAGCGGGACCGTGCCGGGGACCCGGTCCTTACTGCCGGTGCTGAGGTCGTCGAGGACGACGACGCTCTCGCCGCCGTCGGTCATCGCCTTCACCACGTGCGATCCGATGTAACCGGCGCCGCCGGTGATCAACCACGTCATGCCAAATGCCTCTCGCAGGACGGCCCCGCCCCGCGGAGTCCGCGGGACAGGGCCACTGTTCTGTGCGTGTGCAGGGGACGTCAGCCGCCGATGACGACCCGGCGTACGCCTTCCCAGCGGGCCGGGTCGGTGGTGCGACGGCCGTCGACCAGGACGCGGACCTCCGGCAGGTCGGAGGCGGCGAGCTCGCGGTACTCCGCGTGGTCGGCCTGGAGGATCGCGGCGGTGACCGGCTCACCCGCGTGCGGCGTGAGGCCGTGCGCGGTCAGCTCGTCGGCCGTGTACATCGGGTCCGACACGAACGGGACGGCGCCACGGGCCTTGAGTGCCTCGACGGTCGGGAAGACGCCGGAGAAGGCGGTCTCCTTGACGCCACCGCGGTACGCGGCACCGAGCACCAGGACGTTGACATCCTTCAGGTCGCCGTAGGCGGCGGCCAGCAGGTCGACGGCGTACTCCGGCATGGCGGCGTTGGCCTCGCGCGCCGAGCGCACGACGGTCGCCTCCGGGTCGTTCCACAGGTACATCCGCGGGTAGATCGGGATGCAGTGACCGCCGACGGCGATGCCGGGCTGGTGGATGTGGCTGTACGGCTGCGAGTTGCAGGCCTCGATGACCTTCTTGACGTCGATGTCGTTCTTGTCGGCGAAGCGGGCGAACTGGTTCGCCAGGCCGATGTTGACGTCGCGGTAGGTGGTCTCGGCGAGCTTGGCGAGCTCGGAGGCCTCGGCGGTGCCCAGGTCCCACACGCCGTTCGGCTGCGCCAGGTCGGCGCGCTCGTCGAAGTCGAGGACCTTCTCGTAGAACTCCACGCCGTGCTTCGTGGAGGCCTCGTCGATGCCGCCGACCAGCTTGGGGTAGCGGCGCAGGTCGGCGAAGACGCGGCCGGTGAGGACGCGCTCCGGCGAGAAGACCAGGTGGAAGTCCTCGCCGGCGGTCAGGCCGGAGCCCTCCTGGAGCATCGGCGCCCAGCGGGTGCGCGTGGTACCGACCGGCAGCGTGGTCTCGTAGGAGACGAGGGTGCCGGGCTTCAGCCCCTTGGCGATGGCCTTGGTGGCGGAGTCCATCCAGCCGAAGTCCGGGGTGCCCTCGGCGTCCACGAACAGCGGGACGACGACCACGACGGCCTCGGACTGGGCGACGGCCGCGGCGGTGTCGGTGGTGGCGCTGAGCAGGCCGGCGTTGACGGTCTCCTTGAGCAGCCGGCCGAGGTCGTGCTCACCGGGGAACGGCTCGGTGCCGGCGTTGACCAGCTCGACGACCTTCTCGTTGACGTCGGCGCCGATGACCTTGTGGCCCTTGGCCGCGAACTGCACGGCGAGCGGAAGCCCGATCTTGCCGAGCGCAACTACACAGATATTCATCGGGATACTTTCCTCTTCACACGGACCAGCAGGGGCCGCACACGCGACCACCATTTGTCGGAGGGCGGGAACAGGAGGCCGGTCACGACCACCATCCGGCCCTTGGCGTTCACACGCGCGGCCACTCGGTAGGGGGTGCCGCTGCGCCAGCGCCGGGCCAGCGGCATCGGCTTGTCCTGGGCGCGCACGGGGATCTCGTACGTCCAGCCCGCGATGTCCACATGGACGCGCACACCGAGCGTGGCCGTACGGGCCGCTACGGGGATACGGGCCCGCAGCACCGTGCCCGCGCCGTCGGCGGACACTTCCTGGGAGAACTCCCCGACAGGGGGCGGGAGTTCCTGCCCGGCGGGCAGCCTGCGCCCGCCCGCCTTGTCGGCGCTCTTGGGCATGGCGCCCTGGACGAGGCGCACCACGGCCGACTCGGTGTCGCCCCTCAGCGCGGTACGCACCGCGACGGACAGGAACAGATCGTCGCCGCTCTGCTCCCACTCGGCCGAGACCAGTTCCGTACCGGCCGCCAGCATGGCCGGCACCGACTCACCGAGCACCTCGTAGATCCGGTCCGGGATGCCCACGGCGGGGTCCCGGAAGCCGGTGTACGCGGCGAAGGCGCGGTCGCCCTCCAGGTGGAAGGGGATCGGCGCGCCGTTCTCCTCGGCCTCGATCGCGGCGGCGAGCTCGTCGACCATGCCGCGCTGGGCCAGCGTGAGCCGCACCCGTCGCGTCACGGGCAGCGAGTCGGCCAGCCGCTCGGTGAGGTAGTCGTCGGCAAGCTCGGCGATCCCGGCGCAGACCTCACGCCTGGTCTGCTCGTCGAGCGAGGGGAAGTCGCCCTGGACGAGCTTGGCCAGCTCCCAGGTGAAGTGACGCTGGAAGACGGTGTCACGCTGCGGTCCGGCCTCGATCAGCCCGGCCGCGTGCTCCAGGATCCGCGCGGTGCACCGCAGCCGCGAGAGATGGTTGGCGCGGTAGGTGATGTTGCTCGAGTCCCCGCGCTTCACCGCGTAGTAGTACGTGTAGTCCGCGAGGACCGAGATCTTCCGGGCCCTGACGCACGCCTCGATGGTGAACGGCTGGTCGCTGCCGACCGGCAGGTCCTCCGGGAACCGCAGCTTGTGCCGCTCCACCAGATCGCGGCGGAACAGCTTGGTGTTCGCCAGGGTGAACGGCAGCGCCGAGTCGTACAGGCTGACGTCCGGGTTGCTCTTCTTGTAGAGCGCCTGGTGGACATAGCGGCCGTTGGTGCCGACCATCTTGCCGACCACGACGTCGGAGTCGTGCTTGTCGGCGCACTTCACCATCCGCGCGAGAGCCTCTTTGCCGAGGTAGTCGTCGGAGCCGATGAAGTAGACGAAACGCCCGGTGGCCACCTCCAGCGCCCTGTTGCTGGGCGCTGCGGGGCCACCGGAGTTCGCCTGGTGAATCACCTTGACGGTCTTCGGGTACTTCTTCGCGAACCGGTCGAGCTCCGCTCCGCTGTCGTCCGTCGAGCCGTCGTCGACGGCCACGATCTCCAGCCTGTCCAGGCCAATGCTCTGCCCGACAAGAGAGTTAAGGCATTCCGTCAGATACGGCATCGTGTTGTACACGGCCACAACGACGGTGACATCAGGACTGGTCAAGGCTCCTCGCCCTACTGGGCCGCGGTGTACGCGGAGAGATCGACGGTGACTCCACCGGCGGCGGACTCCAGCACGGCTGCCGCGACCTCGACGGTACGAAGACCCTGCCGCAGTGTGCAAATGTCGTCGGACTTGCCGAGCACCGCGTCCCGGAAGAGCTCGTGCTCCACCAGCAGCGGCTCACGCTTGGCGATCGCGTAACGGATCATGTCGCCCTCCGCGACACCGCGGAACGCCTGGACCGCTTCCCACTCGGTGGCCTGGGAGGCGTTCGCGTAGAAGGTGAGGTCGGCGGTGAGGGTGTCCGCGACGAAGCAGCCCTTCTCGCCGGTGACCGAGGTGAAGCGCTCCTTGAGCGGGCTCAGCCAGTTCACCAGGTGGTTGACCATCGTGCCGTCGGACAGCTGGCCGACGGCCGACACCATGTCCTCGTGGGGCCGGCCCGACTTGGAGACCGTGCGCGCCGAGATCGAGGTGTAGGTCTGGCCGGTGACCCAGCCGGTGAGGTCGATGTCGTGGGTGGCGAGGTCCTTGACCACGCCGACATCGGCGATGCGGTGCGGGAAGGGGCCCTGGCGGCGGGTGACGACCTGGTAGACGTCGCCGAGCTCACCGGCCTCCAGCCGCTGGCGCAGCGAACGCAGCGCGGGGTTGCAGCGCTCGATGTGACCGACGCCGGCCACCAGACCGCGGGACTCGAAGGCCTCGACGAGCCGGCGGGCGCCGTCCACGGTGTCCGCGACGGGCTTCTCGATCAGGGCGCCGATACCGGCCTCGGCCAGCTTCAGGCCGACTTCCTCGTGCAGGGCGGTCGGGCAGGCCACCACGGCGTAGTCGATGCCGAGCGCGATGAGCTCCTCGACGGTCGACAGCACGGGGGCGCCCTGCGCCCAGCCGTTCTTGTCGCCCATCGGGTCGACGACGCCGACGAACTGGACGCCGTCGAGTCCGGCCAGCACACGGGCGTGGTGGCGGCCCATCGAGCCGAGGCCGATGAGGCCGGCCCGCAGTCCCGGAGCGGTGGTCACAGGTTTTCTCCCAGCTCGTTCACGGCGGCGGCGATGCGCTCGAGGTCCTCCGCGGTCAGCGAAGGGTGCACCGGCAGCGAGACGACCTCGGCGGCCGCACGCTCGGTCTCGGGCAGGTCCCAGTTGCGGCCGGCCTTCTGGTCCGGCTCCCAGTACGGCTTCAGCCGGTGGATCGGGGTCGGGTAGTAGACGGCGTTGCCGACACCCGCCTCGGTCAGCTTGGCCATCGCGGCGTCGCGGTCCCCGCTGACGCGGATCGTGTACTGGTGGTAGATGTGACGCGCACCCTCGGCGACGGTCGGCGTGGTCACGGCCGGCGCGGTGATGTTCTCGGTGAGGTACGCGGCGTTGGCGATGCGCTGCTCGGTCCAGCCGTTCAGCTTCGCCAGCTGGACGCGGCCGACGGCGGCGGCGACATCGGTCATGCGCATGTTGGCGCCGACGATCTCGTTGGCGTACCGCTGCTCCATGCCCTGGTTGCGCAGCAGGCGCAGGGTGCGGGCGACCTCGGCGTCGGCCGTGGAGATCATGCCGCCCTCGAGGGAGTGCATGTTCTTGGTCGGGTAGAAGCTGAACGTTCCACCGGAGCCGAACGCGCCGACGGGGGTGCCGTTCAGCGCGGCCGCGTGTGCCTGGCAGGCGTCCTCGACGACGGCCAGCTTGTGCTTGGCGGCGATGGGCATGATCTTGTCCATCGCGGCCGGGTGGCCGTACAGGTGCACCGGCATGATCGCGGCCGTGCGCGGGGTGATGGCGGCCTCGACCGCGGCCGGGTCCAGGCAGTAGCTGTCGGCCTCGATGTCGGCGAAGACGACGTCTGCGCCGACGAGGCGGACCGCGTTCGCCGAGGCGGCGAAGGAGAACGAGGGAACGATCACCTCGTCGCCCGGACCGATACCCAGAGCCAGCAGAAGGAGGTGCAACGCGGAGGTACCGGAGTTGACGGCGACGCAATGACGGCCGTCGACCAGGTCGCCGAAGCTCTCCTCGAATGCGGCCACTTCGGGGCCCTGCACCACGCGACCGCTGCGCAGTACGCGTACCGCGGCCTCGATTTCTTCCTCACCGATGACCGGGCGGGCAGCGGGAATGGGCTGCTGGTTGCTGCTCGTCATGGACGTCCTCCTTGAACACCGCAAGAGCTCTTTGTGGCAGAGGTCTGGGGCGGTGCGGACGTCTTGCGAGGCCGCGCACACCCCTCCGGCGCAAAGCCAACGCCCTACCGAGGAACTGGGACCGGTCGTGTCCCGAACCGGGTCGGTCACCTACCGTAGTGTCCGGAACGGGAGTCTCACCCGGCAGCGACCGCCGTCACATTATCAGGGATTTCCTAGTCAATTTCGGGGCTGTTAACGGAGCACTGCATCAATTCGGAGACAAAAACCGTGTCCCACCCCTGAGCCTGTGGGATGGGACACGGCTCGTTCACTGAGGGCTCATCAACTGTTCAGCTCTCGGTGGTCGCCGTCACCGACGGCAGCGACTGCTCGGCCGCGGCGGTCTTCTTCGCACCGGCCTTCTTGGTGGTCGTCTTCTTCGCCGTCGTCTTCTTGGCCGCCGCCTTCTTGGTGGCCGTGGTGGCGGCCTTCTTCGCGGTGGCCTTCTTGGCCGTCTTGCGGACCGCCTTCTTGGCAGGAGCCGACGACTCCGCGTCGTCCGCCGGCGCCTGCGGCTCCGCGCCGTTCTCGGCGGCGACCACGACGACCGCGGCCTCCTCCGCACCGGACGGCGAACCGGCCGGGGCGCTGACCTTGCGGGTCGCCCGGCGGCGTGCCCGCGGCGGAGCCACCGGCGCGGCCTCTTCGGCCGCGGGGGCCTCGGGCTCGGCAACCGGCTCCTGAGCCGGCTCGGCGGGCGCCTTCACCAGCGTCTCCACGACGGTGGGGTCGGTGGTGGGCGGAGGACCGGCGGGCGCGGACGCCTTACGGGTGGCCCGGCGGCGACCACGGCCCGCGGGGGCCGCCTCGTCGACGGGGGCCGCGGCGGCGACCGGCTCCGGCTCGGCCTGGGGCTCCGCCTTCGGCTCCGGCGCCGGCTCGACGACGGTCTCGGCCGCCGCGCTCTGCGCCTCGGCCGACCTCGGGGCACCGCTCGGCGCCGAGGCCCGGCGGGTCGCCCGCCTGCGGCCACGGCCGCGCGAAGCGGCCGCCTCGGCCTCGGCAGCGCTGCTGTAGAGGTCCTCGTCGGGCTGGAAATCCGGCTCCGGCAGCGCGGCCGGGGCAGCGGTCTCCGCGGCGACCTCCGCCTCGCTCTCGGTCTCGGTCTCGGCGGGTGCCTCGGCCGTGGCGTCGAGCTCGTGCTCGTGGACGTGCTCCGAGCCGCCGCGGCCGCGCTTCTTGGAGCGCTTGCCGCCACCGCCACCGGCGGCCGTCGGCTGCTCCATGTGCACGATCACACCGCGCCCGTTGCAGTGGACACAGGTCTCGGAGAAGGACTCCAGCAGACCCTGGCCCACCCGCTTACGCGTCATCTGGACCAGGCCCAGCGAGGTGACCTCGGCGACCTGGTGCTTCGTGCGGTCACGGCCCAGGCACTCCAGCAGCCTGCGCATGACCAGGTCACGGTTGGACTCGAGCACCATGTCGATGAAGTCGACGACGACGATGCCGCCCAGGTCGCGCAGCCGCAGCTGACGCACGATCTCCTCGGCCGCCTCCAGGTTGTTCCTGGTGACGGTCTCCTCGAGATTGCCGCCCTGACCGGTGAACTTGCCGGTGTTGACGTCGATCACGACCATGGCCTCGGTCTTGTCGATCACCAGCGAACCACCGGACGGCAGCCAGACCTTGCGGTCCAGCGCCTTCATGAGCTGCTCGTCGATCCGGTACGTCGCGAAGACGTCGACCTCGCTCGTCCACCGCTGAAGGCGGTCGGCCAGGTCGGGGGCCACGTGCTGGACGTAGCCGTGGATCGTCTCCCACGCCTCGTCACCGCTGACGATGACCTTCGAGAAGTCCTCGTTGAAGATGTCGCGGACGACACGGACGGTCATGTCCGGCTCGCCGTACAGCAGCGACGGCGCGTTCGAACTGCCGCCGCTCTTCGACTTCTTCTGGATGTCCTCCCACTGCGCCTGGAGCCGCTCGACGTCACGGCGCAGCTCGTCCTCGCTCGCGCCCTCGGCCGCGGTGCGCACGATGACGCCCGCGTCCTCGGGAACGATCTTCTTGAGGATGGTCTTCAGCCGGGCCCGCTCGGTGTCGGGCAGCTTGCGGCTGATACCGGTCATCGAGCCCTCGGGCACGTAGACCAGGTAACGGCCGGGCAGGGACACCTGGCTCGTCAGACGCGCGCCCTTGTGACCGATCGGGTCCTTCGTCACCTGGACGAGCACCGACTGGCCGGACTTGAGCGCGGCCTCGATACGGCGGGGGCCGTTGGCCATGCCCAGCGACTCGAAGTTGACCTCACCGGCGTACAGGACGGCGTTACGGCCCTTGCCGATGTCGACGAACGCGGCCTCCATGGACGGCAGTACGTTCTGCACCTTGCCCAGGTAGACATTGCCGACGTACGAGGTCGCCTGCTCCTTGTTGACGTAGTGCTCGACGAGCACGTTGTCCTCGAGGACGCCGATCTGGGTGCGCTCGCCGCTCTGGCGGACGACCATGACCCGCTCGACGGCCTCGCGGCGGGCGAGGAACTCGGCCTCGGTGATGATCGGGACGCGGCGGCGACCCTGCTCGCGGCCCTCACGGCGCCGCTGCTTCTTCGCCTCCAGACGCGTGGAGCCCTTGATGGACTGCACCTCGTCGGAGGGCTCGTCGCTCTTGGCACGGGCCGGACGCGGCTCGCGGACCTTGACGACCGTGCGCTCCGGGTCGTTCGGACCGGACTCGTCCTCGGACGTCGGCTCACCGCTGCGACGACGACGGCGACGGCGACGACGGCTGCTGGAGCTGCCGGCCGAGGGGGCGTCGTTGTCGCCCTCCTCGTCGGAGTCCTCACCGTCACCGGCCTCGGCGTCCTCGGCGGCGGCCTCGTCGGACTGCTCGTCCGACGCCTCGTCGGCGTCCGGGGCCTCACCGCGGCGACGGCGGCGGCCACCACGGCGGCGACGGCGCGAGGGACGGTCGCCGTACTCGTCGGAGTCCTCACCGTCGCCGGCCTCGGCGTCCTGGTCGGACTCCGTCTCGGCGGCGGGCTCGGGCTCCTCGGCGACAGGGGCCTGGGGCTGCTCGGCGGCCTCACCGCGACGGCGACGGCGACGACGGCCCGCGGGCTCCGGGGCGGCCTCGGCGACCGGCTCGGCGGTGGCCGTGTCCTCGTCGGCCGCGGCCGACGCGTCGGTCTCCTCGTCCGGGTCGAGAGCGGCAGCGGCGGCGGCCGTCTCCGGGGTCTGGAACATGGGCTCGGCGAAGACCGGGGCCTGGAAGAGGGCCACGGCGGGCCGGGCGGCGCGGCGGGTGCGCGCGGGGGCCTCGCTCTTCGCGGCCTCCTCGCGCGGCGCGGGCGCCTCCTCGGCGGCCGGCTGCGCGGTGGTCTCGGGCGAGACGGCGCGGCGGCGCGTACGGCCACGGGTCGCGGCCTTCTCGGCTGCCGCGACCTCGTCCTCGCGGGAGGTGATCTGTGCGACGGCGCCCTCGGGCAGGCTCTCGCCGGACTCGACGGCGTCCTCGTCGGTCGCGACCTGCGGGGCGGCGGCCGGCGCGGTGGCCTTGCGGGCGGAGCGACGGCGGCTGCGACCGGCCGGCGCTGCCTCGGGCTCGGCGGCCTCGGCCGGGGTGGCCTCGGTCTCGGACTCGGCCTGCGCCGTGGGGGCACCGGCGGGCGCGGAGGCGCGGCGGCGGGTCCGGCGCGGGGCAGGAGCCTCGGCAGGGGTCTCGGCGGGGGCCTCGGCAGGCGCTTCTTCGGCGACCTGCGCGGCGACGGCGGGCGCATCCTCCACGGCGGCGGCGATCTCGGCGCCCTCCGGCGCACTCACCTGCCGCGTGGCCCGGCGGCGCTTGCGCGGCGCGGGAGCCTCGGCCGGCGTCTCCTCGGCCACCTCGGGGGCGACCGTCTCCGCCACCTCGGCGGCAGCGGCGATCTCGGCAGCCTCGGGCGCACCGGCAGGAGCCGTCGCCTTACGCGTGGCACGACGACGCGCACGCGGCGCCGGAGCCTCGGCCGGCGTCTCCTCGGTGACCTCGGGGGCGACCGTCTCCGCCACCTCGGCGGCAGCGGCGATCTCGGCGCCCTCGGGCGCACCGGCAGGAGCCGTCGCCTTACGCGTGGCACGACGACGCGCACGCGGCGCGGGCGTCTCCTCGGCAGCCGCAGGAGCGACGGCCTCGGCCGCCTCCTGCACGGGAGCTGCCACGTCGGCGCTCTCCGCGGAGGCCGTTCCGGCCGGCGGACCGGCGGGGCGCGAAGCTGCGCGGCGCCGACGGCGCGGCGGCAGCTTGTCGCCAGGGGTGTTGTCGTTCTGTTCGTTGTCTCCGGCAACGCCGGATTCAGTCGGCTCGAGCATGCGGGCGGTTCTCCCGTCACGCTCCCGGGCGCCGCGCCTCATTCCGGTCCGGCCGCGGCCCGCGTGATGTGCGCGGTGCCGCCGTCCGGGGCGCGGGCGCCGCACGGGAGCTGTTATGTCTGGCTCGCCGGTTCCGTACGCGATGTACGCACGGCCTGGCGAAAGTCTCCTGGTCCTTGCGCGGCCCGACCCAGGTGGCTCCCGGATGCGAGAGCCGCGCTACAACGACTGCTCCAACGCGGCGGGACCTTCGGGCGCCGTCGCGGGGTGTCCCCCCGGCGAAGCTAGGGGGAGGCTGTTCCGACGGCCGTGGGTGAAGCGGCCGGAACTGCCTCGCGGTCGAGCGCGAGCGGGTCGGTCACCGTGCCGGACTCCTCGTCGAAGAGCCCCTGCGCCAGCCTGGTCACCGCTGCGGGGACCGGCGGCGCCAGGTCGGCCACAGCGTGGAGACCGGACAGGACGTCGTCGGGTCGCACGGCAGGTGTCACGTGCCGAACAACCAGCCGCAGTATCGCACAGGGCTCGACCCCGGGCCTATCAGGCTGTGACGGACCCGCCTGCAGATCCGCCACCGCACCCCGCGCATCGAACGTGCGTACGCCGTTCTTGGTCTTGCGCTGGACTTCGACGGTGCCGGCCGCCAGGAAGGCCTCGACGGCCTTCTCCGCGTCCTCCACCCGCACGCCCTCCAGCCGCAGCTCCCACACGGACGCGGTGAGCCGGTCGGCGAGCCCGGACGTACGGGCCTCGACGGCCTCGGTGATGTCCAGACCCGTCGGCAGCGACTCGTCGAGCAGTTCGCGCAGTGTGTCGGGGTCGCGGTGCTCGCTGAGGGCGATCTCCAGATACTCGGCCTCGCTGCCCGTGCCGGTGGGTGCGGCATTGGCGTACGACACCTTCGGATGCGGGGTGAAGCCCGCCGAGTACGCCATGGGCACCTCGGCGCGCCGCAGCGCCCGCTCGAAAGCGCGCTGGAAGTCACGGTGGCTGGTGAACCGGAGGCGGCCGCGCTTGGTGTAGCGCAGACGAATGCGCTGCACCGCAGGTGCGGGCGGCGGGCCTTCGGGCTGTCGCTTGCCCAGTGGTTCTTCTCCTCGGTGCGGGACGGGCGCGGGGGGCGCGCCGCCCTCGTCGATGCGGGGTGTCCCGTGGGGGCCCGTCCGGCTCACCCCTGCTTGTGCAGGGAGATCTCGGGCTCGGCCGCCGCGCCGGGGACAGTCGTTGTACTACCCAGAGTACGCGCCCGAGGCACGAGCGGTTCCCCAGGTTCCGCATACCCCGGCCCGCCGACCAGTGCACGCCACGCGTCACGCCTCGCCTGCCGGATCGTTTCCCTCGCCGAACGGGCCGCCGCCGCGGCCGCCCGGCCCGCCTCGACCACGGCTCTCTTCGCCGGACGCCAGACGACGTCCCGCACGGCGTGGCCTACGGGAGTGCACACACTCCCGTAGAACCAGCGCACCGGCCGGACCACGAGCCTGACGACGAGCCACCGCACGGCACTGCCGACCGCGCTCGACACATAGCCGGCGACCCGCCAGGCGACGGCGAAGGCCGCACCGATCTCACGGCCGAGCGGCACCAGCACACGCTGGAAGATCCACACGAGCGGTGCGACGACGAGCGTGCCCACCAGCCACACCACGGGCCCGACCAGCAGGGTCAGCACGACCCAGGTGACGGCCGCCCACAGGCCGCGGCCGAGAACGGCCAGTCCGTGCCCGAGGCCGGCCGCCAGCAGGACGATGCCGTGCCCCAGCGGCGTCAGCACCTGCCGGTACAACCACACCGCCGGAACCACCAGCCCGTACGTCACCACCGGCACCACGAGATAGCGCCACAGCCCCACCCACGGCCAGACGAACAGCACCTTGCCCAGCACCACCGCAAGCCACGCCAGACCCTGCCCGACCGGCCTCAGCAGCGAACGGTGGACCCAGCGCGCGGGCGCCACGACAAGACGCCCGACAAGCCAGGCGATGCCACGCCCCGCCGTCCCGAGCGTCCATCCGATGCCGCGCCCCAGGCCGATCAGCACCCCGGCGACACCCCGGCCCACCGGCGTCAGCACCTGCCGGTACAACCACACCGCCGGAACCACCAGCCCGTACGTCACCACCGGCACCACGAGATAGCGCCACAGCCCCACCCACGGCCAGACGAACACCGCCTTGCCCAGCACCACCGCAAGCCGCACCAGAGCGTGCCCGACCGGCGTGAGGACTGCCTCGTACACCCACGCCAGGCCGCGCCCGACCGGCCGCAGCACCGTGCGGTGGAGGGCCCGGCCGCCCAGGGCGAGCAGATCCCAGACCATGCGCACCGGTACGACCACGACGAGGACCACAATCCGCACGGGCACCCGCACGAGGGTGGTCAGACATCCCTCACCCGGCTCGTACCCCGCCGGCGCCTGATGCCCGCCGTACCCCTGACTCCGGCGAACCGGCGTGTGTGCCGGCGGCCGCTTTTCCACGTCCATGTCAGGCAGGACGCATCACAGGTCCGTCCGGATCCAGTACCTGCGTTTTCCGCCCCGCTCGTCCTCCAGAACACCGCCGTTGGCCTCGATCACCTTGCGCGAGGCGGTGTTGGCGAGGTCGCAGGTGAGCAGCACGGAGTCGATCCCGAGCTCATGTGCGTAGGGAAGGGCCTGGCGCAGCATCGCGGTGGCGTGTCCGCTGCGCCGGGCGCACGGTCGCACCGCGTAGCCGATGTGCCCGCCCAACTCGTGCAGGAACGGCGTGAGTCGATGCCGGATCGCCAGCCGCCCGAGGAAGACATCGCCGTCCAGGAACCAGAGGTTGGTATGCGGCACCCAGCCCTCGGGGCGCGGGGTCTCCTCCAACGCCTCGGCCCGCAGGCGCCCGACGTACTCGGCGAAACCGTCCGGCCGGTGCCAGACGCGGCCGAACTCCTCGATCTCGTGCGCCAGCAGGGTGTCGGGGTCGGCCCCCTCGGCGAGGAACTCGTCCATCGCGGCGAGGAAGGAGGTGTGGACGCCGGTGACGGGAGCGGTGAGCTGCGGCATCGCCCCATTGTGCCCAGACGCCGACGGGCCCGGCCACGCGGTTCCCCACGCGACCGGGCCCACCCCGAGAGCTACTTGACGACGGTCAGCGGCAGCAACTTCTTGCCGGTCGGGCCGATCTGGATGGAGGTGTCGAGCTGAGGACACACCCCACAGTCGAAGCACGGCGTCCAGCGGCAGTCCTCGACCTCGGTCTCGTCCAGCGAGTCCTGCCAGTCCTCCCAGAGCCAGTCCTTGTCGAGACCGGAGTCCAGGTGGTCCCAGGGCAGGACCTCCTCGTACGTACGCTCCCGGGTGGTGTACCAGTCGACGTCCACGCCGAATTCGGGGAGCGTCTTGTCCGCGCAGGCCATCCAGCGGTCGTACGAGAAGTGCTCGCGCCAGCCGTCGAAGCGGCCGCCGTCCTCGTAGACGGCGCGGATCACGGAGCCGATGCGGCGGTCGCCGCGCGAGAGCAGGCCCTCGACGATGCCGGGCTTGCCGTCGTGGTAGCGGAAGCCGATCGAGCGGCCGTACTTCTTGTCGCCGCGGATCTTGTCGCGCAGCTTCTCCAGCCGCGCGTCGGTCTCCTCGGCGCTCAGCTGCGGGGCCCACTGGAAGGGAGTGTGCGGCTTGGGGACGAAGCCGCCGATGGAGACGGTGCAGCGGATGTCGTTCTGGCCGGAGACCTTGCGGCCCTCGGCGATGACCTTCACGGCCATGTCGCCGATCTGCAGGACGTCCTCGTCGGTCTCGGTGGGCAGGCCGCACATGAAGTACAGCTTCACCTGGCGCCAGCCGTTGCCGTAGGCGGTGGAGACCGTACGGATCAGGTCCTCCTCCGAGACCATCTTGTTGATGACCTTGCGCAGGCGCTCGGAGCCGCCCTCGGGGGCGAAGGTGAGGCCGGAGCGGCGGCCGTTGCGGGTCAGTTCGTTGGCCAGGTCGACGTTGAACGCGTCGACGCGGGTGGACGGGAGGGACAGACCGATCTTGTCCTCCTCGTACCGGTCGGCCAGCCCCTTGGCGATGTCGCCGATCTCGCTGTGGTCCGCGGAGGACAGCGAGAGCAGGCCGACCTCTTCGAAGCCGGTCGCCTTCAGGCCCTTGTCGACCATGTCGCCGATGCCGGTGATGCTGCGTTCGCGCACCGGGCGGGTGATCATGCCCGCCTGGCAGAAGCGGCAGCCGCGGGTGCAGCCGCGGAAGATCTCGACGGACATGCGCTCGTGGACGGTCTCGGCGAGCGGGACGAGGGGCTGCTTGGGGTAGGGCCACTCGTCGAGGTCCATGACGGTGTGCTTGGACACGCGCCACGGGACACCGGACTTGTTGGGTACGACGCGGCCGATGCGTCCGTCGGGCAGGTACTCGACGTCGTAGAAGGCCGGGACGTAGACGCTGCCGGTCCTGGCGAGGCGGAAGAGGACCTCTTCGCGGCCGCCGGGGCGTCCTTCCGCCTTCCAGGTGCGGATGATCTCGGTCATGTCGAGGACGGCCTGCTCGCCGTCGCCGATGATCACGCAGTCGACGAAGTCGGCGATCGGCTCGGGGTTGAAGGCCGCGTGGCCGCCGGCGAGCACGATCGGGTCGTCGAGGGTGCGGTCCCGCGACTCCAGCGGAATGCCGGCGAGGTCGAGGGCCGTGAGCATGTTGGTGTAACCCAGCTCGGTGGAGAAGCTGAGGCCGAAGACGTCGAAGGCCTTCACCGGGCGGTGCGCGTCGACGGTGAACTGCGGCACCCGGTGTTCGCGCATCAGCTCTTCGAGGTCGGGCCAGACGCTGTAGGTGCGCTCCGCCAGCACGCCGTCACGCTCGTTCAGTACCTCGTAGAGGATCATGACGCCCTGGTTGGGGAGTCCGACCTCGTACGCGTCGGGGTACATGAGCGCCCAGCGGACGTCGCAGGCGTCCCAGTCCTTGACGGTGGAGTTGAGTTCTCCTCCGACGTACTGAATCGGCTTCTGGACGTGCGGGAGAAGCGCTTCCAGGCGTGGGAAGACCGACTCGACAGGCATCGTGGTGTCTCTCATGAGCGGGTTGGGTGACCATCCAGCGTACCCCCGATGCTCACCCGGTCAGCGCAGTCCGATGATCCTTCTTGGCGGCCTTGGCCCAGACGCCGGGCAGCTCCCGCTCCAGATCGGCCGCCTCGCTCTCCTCGCGGCCGTGCAGGAGTCCCCAGGTGAAGGCGGATTCTCCGGCGGCGTGGGCCTGGATCGCCAGATCGCGCAGGGTGCCGCGGGCGACGACGCTGTCCTGGTGGTCGCCGAGCAGGGTCTGCACGCTCTTCATGGCCTTGGCGAAGCGCTTCGCCGGTTTGCCGAGGGCGGGCCTGGCGGCCTCTCCGGCGTAGCGGGCGCGCTTGGCGGCCTTGCGGGCCTCGTGGAGTGCGACGTCCCGTTCCTCGCCGGGTTCCATGCCGAGGGCGGGCTCGACCCGGCCGGCGAGGCGCTCGAAGTCCTTGGTGATCGCCTTGGGGATGACGTCGGTGGGGTCGCCGGCGGCGCCCTTGCGCAGCGGCGGGTCGGCGAGGAGCGCGTCGAGGGTGTCGAGGAGGTCGAGGTAGCGCGTGCTGTCCAGGGTGGCGATGGCCCTGCGGCGGGAGTCGGAGCCCTGTGAGGCGTTCCAGACCTGGAGCCGTGCGCGCACGGGTCCGAGCAGCAGTGTCTGCGGTACGGCGGCGATGCGGGTGTCGAGCCGTGCGGCGAGTACTTCCTGGTCGCGGGCGACGCCGAGCTCCGCGGCCAGCCACTTGAGCTCGTCGCCGACGGGATCGGTGACGGTGCGGTCGAGGATCTTGCGGTAGGTCTTGAAGGCGCTGCGGAGCCTGCGGGTGGCGACGCGCATCTGGTGGACCGAGTCGGGGAGGTCGCGGCGTACGGCGGGGTCGTAGGCGAGGACGGCCTCGATCTGCTCGCGGACGTAGTCGAGGATGTAGGCGCCCGCGCTGCCGGGTGTGACGACGGGCCCGGCGGACTTCCCGTGCGTCTGCTCGGCGCTGTCCTCGTCGGGGGCGGTCTCCTCCAGTGCGCGGGCCAGTTTGGAGGGGCTCGCGGCCCGGACGAGTCCGGCCTTGCGGAGCTTCTTGTCGATCGCGTCGAGAAGGGCCGGATCCTTGCCGTCGGCGAGTTCGACCTCGATCTCGTCCCATGCGGCGGTGCGCAGCTCGCCCGGGGCGAGCCGCTGCGCGTGGACGGTGTCCTTGCTGAGTTCGGCCAGGAGGTCGCCGTTCTCGTCGACCAGGTGGAGGACGTCGCGGGCGGTGCGGAGGCGGACGACGGGTACGAGGCCGGCTCCGCGGACGCGGGCCGTGACGAGGTGCGCGATCTCCTCGGGGACCTCGTCGGAGAGCGGCGCCTGGATCTCGTCGCGCACGTCGGGCGCGACGGGGAGCTTGAGGTGCCAGCCCGCGTCCGCGCCCCCGGTCCTGCGGCGCAGGGTGATGGAGGCTGCGGAGAGCCGCAGGTCGGCGGTGTCGTAGTAGACGGCGTCGAGCTCGGTGACGCCCTGTTCGAGCGTTGCGGCGACTGCGCCGACCTTGGTGAGGTCGGGCAGTTTGGTGTCGGGGGCGGCCTCGTACTTTCGCTCGATCTCTCGCTTGGTGTCCACCATGAGTCGAACTTACCCATGATTGGGTTCGCCAGACCCGCGCAGGCAGGCACTACGCAGTTATCGGCCGTTGCACGCGGATGGACTGGAGCAGCCCGACGGCGACCCAGACGGCGAACATCGACGAGCCTCCGTAGGACACGAACGGCAGTGGCAGACCGGCGACCGGCATGATGCCGAGGGTCATGCCGACGTTCTCGAAGGACTGGAAGGCGAACCAGGCGATGATGCCGGCGGCGACGATGGTGCCGTAGAGCTCGGTGGTCTCGCGGGCGATCCGGCAGGCGCGCCAGAGCACCACGCCGAGCAGGAGCAGGATCAGTCCGGCGCCGAGGAAGCCGAGCTCTTCGCCGGCGACGGTGAAGACGAAGTCGGTCTGCTGCTCGGGGACGAACTGGCCGGTGGTCTGGGAGCCCTTGAACAGGCCGGTGCCGCTCAGGCCGCCGGATCCGATGGCGATCCGCGCCTGGTTGGTGTTGTAGCCGACTCCGGCGGGGTCGAGTTCGGGGTTGGCGAATGCCGCGAAGCGGTTGATCTGGTACTCGTCGAGGACGCCGAGGGCCGCGACGGCGACGGCGCCGATGACGCCGGTGCCGATGATCCCGAGGATCCAGCGGTTGGAGGCTCCGGAGGCGAGCAGGACGCCGAGCACGATGACGGCCATCACCATGACCGAGCCGAGGTCGGGCATCAGCATCACGATGGCCATCGGCACGAGCGCGAGGCCGAGGGACTTGGCGACGGTGCGGTGGTCCGGATGGACGAGGTCGCCCGCGTCGACGCGGGCGGCGAGCATCATCGCCATGCCGAGGATGATCGTGATCTTCACGAACTCGGACGGCTGGATGGAGAAGCCGCCGCCGAGCACGATCCAGGCGTGCGCGCCGTTGATGGTCGCGCCGACGGGTGTGAGGACGAGCAGCACGAGGATGACGGAGATCCCGTAGAGCACGGGGACGGCTCCGCGCAGGGTGCGGTGTCCGAGCCAGATCGTGCCGACCATCAGGGCGAGGCCGATGCCGGTGTTGAGGACGTGCCGGAACAGGAAGTAGTAGGGGTCTCCGTGGTTGAGCACCTCGCGGTTGCGGGTGGCGGACCACACGAGGAGCGACCCGACGAAGGAGAGGGCGATCGCGGAGAACAGCAGGGGCCAGTCGAGTCTGCGCACGACGGAGTCGCGTGCGGACAGACGGGTCCACATACCGCCGCGCTGCGGGCCGTATCCGGAGACGGAGAAGCCATTGCCGGCCATGTCTCAGTCCCTCCGCGCGGGCGGTCCCGCGAGCTGCTGTTCGGCCGGGGCCTCGGGCTTCTTGGGCTGGTACGGCTGGATCTTCGGGGCGTCGATGGAGCCGTCGGGCTGGATCTTCGGCAGTGCGGTCTGCGGGGCGGGCATGAGGGCCTTCTTGAGGTCCTGGCCGCCCTTCTCGTCGAGTCCGTACATGGCTTCGTAGATCTTGCGGACGGCGGGTCCGGACGCTCCGGAACCCGTACCACCCTGGGCGATCGTCATGATGATCGTGTAGTCGTTCGTGTAGGAGACGAACCATGAGGTCGTCTGCTTGCCGTAGACCTCGGCCGTACCCGTCTTGGCGTGCATCGGGATCTTGTCCTGCGGCCAGCCGCCGAATCGCCAGGCGGCGGAGCCGCGGGTGGTGACTCCCGCGAGGGCGGCGTCTATCTGCTTCCTGGTCTTGGTGTTCATCGGCAGCTTGCCGTGCGAGGTGGGCTTGATCTGCTCGACGCTCTTGCCGTCCGCGCTGATGATCGCCTTGCCGATGGTGGGGTTGAAGAGGGTGCCGCCGTTGGCGATGGCCGCGTAGATGGTGGCCATCTGGATCGGGGTGACGAGGGTGTCTCCCTGGCCGATCGAGTAGTTGACGGAGTCACCGGCGCGCATCCGGTTGCCTTCGAGGCAGTTCTCGTACGCGATCTTCTCGACGTAGTCGCCGTTCCTCTTGCCCTGCTTGCACCAGCCGTCCTTGTTCGCCTCCCAGAAGCTCTGCTTCCACTGGCGGTCGGGGACGCGGCCGCTGACCTCGTTGGGGAGGTCGATGCCGGTCTCCTTGCCGAGGCCGAACTGGTGGGCGGTCTTGTAGAACCAGTCGTTGGGCTTCTTCTTGGGCTTGGTGCCGCCGTCCTTCTGCCACTCGCGGTGGGCGAGGCCGTAGTAGACGGTGTCGCAGGAGACCTCGAGGGCGCGGCCGAGGCTGATGCTGCCGTAGCCCTTGGACTCGAAGTTCTTGAAGACCTGGCCGCCGACGGAGTACGAGCTCGGGCAGGGGTAGTTGCCGTTGAACTCGTATCCGGCGTTGACCGCGGCGGTGGAGGAGATCACCTTGAAGATCGAGCCGGGTGCGGCCTGGCCCTGGATGGCGCGGTTGAGCAGCGGGTAGTTCGAGGACTTGCCGGTGAGCCTGGCGTAGTCCTTGCCGGAGATGCCGCCGACCCAGGCGTTGGGGTCGTAGGTGGGCTGGGAGGCCATGGAGATGATCCGGCCGGTCTTGTTCTCCATGACCACGACGGCGCCCGCGTCGGCCTTGTAGTTCTCGTTGGTGTTGCGGTCGTGCTCCTTGCGGGCTTCCTTCATCGCGAAGTTGAGCTCGTACTCGGCGACGGCCTGCACCCGGGCATCGATGGAGGTGACGACGTTGGCACCGGGCTGGGCGAGGTCCTTGTCGGCCTGGCCGATGACGCGGCCGAGGTTGTCGACCTCGTAGCGGGTGACGCCGGCGTTGCCGCGCAGGGCCTTGTCGTAGGTGCGCTCGAGTCCGGAGCGGCCGACCTGGTCGGAGCGCAGGAAGGGCGAGTCGGTGTCCTTGGCCTTCTCGATCTCCTCGTCGGTGACGGGTGAGAGATAGCCGAGGACCTGCGCGGTGTTGGTCTTGCCGGGCGCGGCGTAGCGGCGTACGGCGGTGGGCTCGGCCGTGATGCCGGGGAAGTCCTCGGCGCGTTCACGGATCTGGAGGGCCTGCTGGGTGGTGGCCTCGTCGGTGACGGGGATCGGCTGGTAGGGCGAGCCGTTCCAGCAGGGCTGCGGGGTCTTGGAGTCGCAGAGCCTGACCTTGTCCATGACGTCCTTCGGCTTCATGCCGAGGACCGCGCCGAGCCGGGTGAGGACGGCCTTGCCGTCGTCCTTCATCTTCATCAGCTCGGTGCGGGACGCGGAGACGACCAGGCGGGTCTCGTTGTCGGCGAGGGGGACGCCGCGGGAGTCGAGGATCGAGCCGCGGACCGCGGGCTGGACGACCTGCTGGACGTGGTTGTTCTTGGCCTCGTCGGTGTACTCCTGGCCGTTGCGGATCTGGATGTACCAGAGGCGTCCGCCGAGTGTGAGGAGGAGGGAGAAGACGAGGACCTGGATGACGACGAGCCGGATCTGGACCCGAGGGGTCCGGCCGGTCTCGGGGATGTTGCTCATGCTGCGTGTGCCCCCTCGTTCACAGTCGCTTGACTCCCTTGATGCGGCCGGCGCGGGCCGCTCTGGTCCTGGCGGCCTTCAGCCGCAGGCCGCCGCGCTGGCTGCCGATCCGCAGGCCGGTGCCGGAGGCGAGCCAGCCGGAGGCGACGTCCCCGGCGTTGCTGGTCTGGCTGTTCTCGAGCGGATCGTTGTCGGCGCGTCTGGCCAGCGCCATGATCAGCGGCACGGTGAACGGCGCGAGCAGCAGGTCGTAGACGGCGGCCGTGAACAGCAGGCTGCCGAGGCCCACATGGCGGGCGGCGGTGTCGCCGACGAGGGCGCCCACCCCGGCGTACAGCAGGGTCGAGCCGACGGCGGCAGCGACGACGACGAGCATCGGTCCGGTGGCGGACCTGAACCGGCCGGTGTCGGGGCGGGCGAGGCCCGCGAGGTAGCCGATCACGCAGAGCACGAGGGCGTAGCGCCCGGCGGCGTGGTCGGCGGGCGGTGCGAGGTCGGCGAGGAGTCCCGCGCCGAAGCCGATGAAGGCTCCCGCCATGTGGCCGTAGACGAGCGCGAGTCCGAGGACGACGAGCAGCATCAGGTCGGGAACGGCACCGGGCAGCTGGAGGCGGGCGAGGATGGAGACCTGGATGACGAGAGCGACCACGACGAGCGTCGTCGAGAGAAGCATCCGGTTGAAACGCATGACGGATCAGCTCCTACTGCTGGTCGTTCTGGTCGTCGGCATTGCCGGAGTCCTCGCCGTTGCCCGCGTTGTCGCCGCTGCCGGCGCTCGGCGTGACGGTCACGGTGACCGTGGGCGTGGGCCGGGGCGCTGCGGGTTTCGGCGGCAGGACGGTGTCGCGCGGGTCGGAGCGAGGGGCTACGACGACCACGCCGACGATGTCGAGCTTGCTGAAGCCGACGTAGGGCCGGACGAAGATGTTGCGGGTCAGGTCGCCGCCGGTGGGGTCGACGCGGACCACCTCACCGACGGGGACGCCCGGCACGAACGGCTTGTCGGCCTGGGAGCCGAAGGTGACCAGCCGGTCGCCCTTCTTCACCTTGGACTTGCCGTTGAGCAGCTGGACGGAGAGCGGACGGTCGCCCTGGCCGGTGGCGAAGCCGAGTTCGTCGGTCTTCTCCATCCGGGTACCGACGGTGAAGTCCGGGTCGTTGGCCAGCAGTACGGTCGCCGTACCCGGGCCGACGGTGGTGACGCGGCCGACGAGTCCGTCGCCGTTCAGCACGGTCATGTCGCGTTTGATGCCGTCGTCGGAACCGACGTCGATGGTGACGGTCCACGAGAAGCCCTGGGCGGCTCCTATGGCGATGACCTCCGCGCCCTTGATGCCGTACTGCCCGGCGCCCGCGGTCTTGAGCATCTTGTCGAGCTCGCGCGCGCGGCTGCGGTTGCGGTCGTCGCTTCCGAGTCTGGCCTTGAGCGCGGCGTTCTCGCGCTCCAGCACGGCGATGCGGTCGTGTCGCTCCCCGGAGTCCCGTACGGCTCCGATGGCGTTGCCGATCGGGTCGACCGCTGCGGCCACGCCGTTCTCGACGGGCCCGAAGGCCGAGGCGGCGGCCTGCCGGGCGCCGTCGACGGGTGAGTCCTCGCCCCCGCGGATGTCCACCGTGATCAAAGCGAACGCGATGGCGATCAGCAGCACCAGGAGCAGCCGGCTCTCTCGTGTGTCCCTCACGTGCGGCGGCCGTGCCTTCCTCGTAGGAATGTTGATGTCTGTATATCAACGATCTGCTGTACGGGTTGGCAGGCACCCGAACAGGGGATCCCCCCGGGCCCGTGGGCCCAGGGGGCAGATCGTCCCTCCCGGGGCCCGACACCCCGGGGCCCCGCCCCCGAACAGACCTAGCGGCGGGGCTGTGCGTCCAGCACCTGCTGGAGCGCCTCGAACTCCTCGACGCACTTGCCGGATCCGAGAGCCACCGAATCCAGCGGGTCCTCGGCGATGTGGATCGGCATACCGGTCTCGCGGCGCAGCCGTTCGTCCAGGCCGCGCAGCAGTGCGCCACCGCCGGTGAGGACGATGCCGCGGTCCATGACGTCACCGGACAGCTCCGGCGGGCACTTGTCGAGCGTGGTCTTGACGGCGTCCACGATCGCGTTGACCGGTTCCTCGATCGCCTTGCGGACTTCGGCGGCCGAAATGACGACGGTCTTGGGCAGACCGGACACGAGGTCACGACCGCGGATCTCGGTGTGCTCGTCCTTGTCCATGTCGTACGCGGAACCAATGGTGATCTTGATGTTCTCGGCGGTCCGTTCGCCGAGCAGGAGTGAGTACTCCTTCTTGATGTGCTGAATGATCGCGTTGTCCAGCTCGTCGCCGGCGACGCGAATGGACTGTGCTGTGACGATTCCGCCGAGCGAGATCACGGCGACTTCGGTGGTGCCGCCGCCGATGTCGACGACCATATTGCCGGTGGCTTCATGAACCGGGAGTCCGGAGCCGATGGCCGCGGCCATGGGCTCCTCGATGATGTGCACCTGACGGGCGCCCGCCTGCGTCGATGCCTCGATGACCGCGCGGCGCTCGACTCCCGTGATGCCGGAGGGCACACAGACGACGACACGCGGCCGGGCGAGGTACCGGCGCTTGTGGATCTTCAGGATGAAGTAGCGGAGCATTCGCTCGGTGATCTCGAAGTCGGCGATGACGCCGTCCTTCAACGGCCGGACGGCAACGATGTTGCCCGGTGTCCGGCCGATCATCTTCTTCGCCTCGGCGCCGACCGCGAGAATGCCGCCCGTGTTGGTGTTGATGGCGACGACGGACGGCTCGTTGAGGACGATCCCCCGGCCCCTGACGTACACCAGCGTGTTGGCGGTCCCGAGGTCGACAGCCATGTCACGGCCGATGAACGACATGTTGTTCCCCATGAGGATGCGTCTGGCCTTCCCAAATCGAGCGTTGATGGCTTTTTAGGACGGCGAGGTGGGTGCTGTGGCGTGGAGGCTTCCATCGTAGTGCCGCCTGCACGGACACGGCGCGGTGGTCCACCTCTCTATAGGTGACGAGGTGTCGCAGCGATGCGTTCCCGAATTGCGCGCGCATATACCGAAGGGCGACCGAAATTCCTTCGGTCGCCCCAGGTCATGAGCGCTGTTCGGCTGACGCCCGGTCAGGAAAGGCCCGGGAAAAAAATCTTCAGTTCCCGAATGGCGGACTCCTCCGAGTCCGAGGCGTGGATCAGGTTCTCCCGGACGATCGTGCCGAAGTCGCCACGGATGGAGCCCGGAGCCGCGGCAATCGGGTCGGTCGGACCGGCGAGCGCGCGCATGCCCTCGATGACCCGCTCGCCGTCGACGACCAGCGCGACGACCGGACCGGAGGCCATGAACTCGACCAGCGGCTCGTAGAAGGGCTTTCCCTTGTGCTCGCCGTAGTGCTGCTCCAGGATCTCCGCCTCGAGCGTGCGCAGCTCCAGCGCGCTGATGGTCCAGCCGGCCTTGGCCTCGATACGGCCGATGATCTCGCCGATCAGACCGCGGCGTACGGCGTCGGGCTTGAGCAGGACGAGCGTGCGCTGGCTCACGGATCGAGCTCCTTCAGTGCAGGTAAGGGTGCGAGTGTTCAGAGGCTACAGGGCCGAACGGGGCCGAGATCACTCAGCGTCAGGCCCGGGGGTTCACTCCGGGACCGGGTCCTGGGCCGCCCATCTCGCCTTCGCCTCGTCGATTTTGCGGCCGTAGTGCACGGAGGCCCACCACAGGCCCGCGAACACCGCTCCCAGGAAGAACATCGTGGGCACCACGAACCCGCTCGCGATCAGCGCGATCTGCAGAGCCCAGCCGAGCTGGACCCCGCCGGGGCGGGTGATCATCCCGCACAGCAGCACCGACAGCACCATCCCGACGCCGCACACCGTCCAGACGGTGGCGGTCGACAGGCCGTCCGACTTCATGGCGACAAGGCCGGCGAAACCGATGACGAAGAATTCACCGATGAGAGTGGAAGCGCAGAGCGTTCGCATCAGCGGTCAGCCCCTCTTCAGCAGCAGCCGGGCTTCGCCGACCGTGATCACCGAGCCGGTCACCAGCACACCAGCGCCCGCGTATTCGGCTTCTTCCTCGGCGAGCGTGATCGCCGCCTCCAGTGCCTCGTCCAGCCGTGGCTCGACCACCACCCGGTCGTCGCCGAAGATCTCGACGGCGACCCCCGCCAGGGTGTCGACGTCCATCGCCCGATGACTGGAGTTCTGGGTGATGACGACCTCGGCGAAGATCGGCTCGAACGCCTCCAGCAGTCCGCGCACATCCTTCTCGCCGCTCGCGCCCACCACACCGATGAGCCGGGAGAACCCGAAGGCCTCGGTGACCGCTTCGGCGCTCGCCCGCGCTCCCGCCGGGTTGTGCGCCGCGTCCAGGACGACGGTCGGGCTGCGGCGTACGACCTCCAGCCTGCCGGGCGAGGACACGGCGGCGAACGCCTTGCGGACGGTGTCCGCGTCCAGCGCACCCGTCTGCTCGGCGCCGACACCGAAGAACGCCTCGACCGCCGCCAGCGCCACCGCCGCGTTGCGCGCCTGGTGTGCCCCGTACAGCGGAAGGAAGATCTCGTCGTACTCGCCGCCGAGGCCGCGCAGCGTCAGCTGCTGACCGCCGACCGCGACCTCCCGGGACACCAGACCGAACTCCATGCCCTCGCGGGCCACCGTGGCATCGACCTCCACGGCCTTCTTCAGCATCACCTGCGCGGCGTCCACGGGCTGCTGCGCCAGGATGACGGTCGCGCCCTCCTTGATGACACCGGCCTTCTCGGCCGCGATCTCACCGGGGGTGGAGCCGAGCCGGTCGGTGTGGTCCAGGTCGATCGGGGTGATCACGGCGACCGAGGCGTCGATCACGTTCGTCGCGTCCCAGCTGCCGCCCATACCGACCTCGACGACCGCCACGTCCACGGGCGCGTCGGCGAAGGCGGCGTACGCCATACCGGTGAGCACTTCGAAGAAGGAGAGCCGGAACTCCTGCGCCTGGTCGACCATCTCGACGTACGGCTTGATGTCCTCGTACGTCTCGATGAAGCGCTCGGCCTCGATCGGGGCGCCGTCGAGGCTGATCCGCTCGGTGATCGACTGCACGTGCGGCGAGGTGTACCGGCCGGTGCGCAGCTCGAAGGCGGAGAGCAGGGCCTCGATCATGCGGGCGGTGGAGGTCTTGCCGTTCGTTCCGGTGATGTGGATCGAGGGATACGCCCGCTGGGGTTCCCCCAGCACATCCATCAGGGCGGCGATCCGGGCGACGGACGGCTCCAGCTTGGTCTCGCCCCAGCGGCCGGCCAGCTCCTGCTCCACGGCGCGGAGTGCCTTGTCCACCTCCGGGTCCGCGGGCCGGGCAGGTGCGGCGTCACCCTGGGGTACGCCGGCCTGCGCGCGCAGGGTACGGCTGCCGGCCTCGATCACCGCCAGGTCGGGGTCACGGTCGGTCTCGGCGTCGACGATCTCGTCGAAAGGGTCGGGCTGCTCACTCACAGGGCCAGTCTACGGAGCCCCTGCCCCGACACGGAGCTCCGCCCCGGACCCCCGTGTTCTCGGGGTCCGGGGCGGAGCCGTGTACATCAGGCCGGCGGCAGGCCGTCCAGCTGCGCGCTGATCCGCTCGATGTCCTCCTCGGCCTTGGCGAGCCGGGTACGGATCTTGTCGACCACGTTGTCCGGGGCCTTGGCCAGGAACGCCTCGTTGCCGAGCTTGCCGTGCGCCTGGGCCTTCTCCTTCTCGGCCGCCGCGAGGTCCTTCGCGAGCCGCTTGCGCTCGGCGGCGACGTCGATGGTGCCGGACAGGTCGAGGGCGACCGTGGCTCCGGCGACCGGCAGGGTCGCGGTCGCGCTGAAGGCCTCGCCCTCCGGCTGGAGCCGCAGCAGCTGCCGGATCGCGGCCTCGTGCGGCGCGAGAGCGGTGCCGTCGAGGGTGAGCCGGGCGGGGACCTTCTGGCCGGGCTGGAGGCCCTGGTCGGAACGGAAGCGGCGGACTTCGGTGACGACGCGCTGGAGGTTCTCGATCTCCCGCTCGGCGGCGTCGTCGCGGAAGCCGCTGTCGGCCGGCCACTCGGCGATGACGATCGACTCCCGGCCGGTCAGCGTGGTCCAGAGCGTCTCGGTGACGAACGGAACCACGGGGTGCAGCAGCCGCAGCATGACGTCGAGGACCTCACCGAGGACCCGGCCGGATGCCTTGGCCGCCTCGCCACCGCCGAAGAAGACGGTCTTGGACAGCTCGACGTACCAGTCGAAGACCTCGTCCCACGCGAAGTGGTAGAGCGAGTCCGACAGCTTCGAGAACTGGTAGTCCTCGTAGTACGCGTCGACCTCGGCCACGGTATTGTTGAGCCGCGACAGGATCCACCGGTCGGTCGCCGACAGCTGCTCGACCGGCGGCAGTTCGCCCTCGATCGTCGCACCGTTCATCAGCGCGAAACGGGTGGCGTTCCAGATCTTGTTGGCGAAGTTCCGGGACGCCTGGACCCAGTCCTCGCCGATCGGGACGTCGACCCCCGGATTGGCGCCGCGGGCCAGGGTGAAGCGGACGGCGTCGGAGCCGTAACTGTCCATCCAGTCCAGCGGGTTGACCGCGTTGCCGAACGACTTCGACATCTTCTTGCCGAACTGGTCGCGGACCATGCCGTGCAGGGCGATGGTGTGGAACGGCGGTGTGCCGTCCATCGCGTACAGCCCGAACATCATCATCCGGGCGACCCAGAAGAAGAGGATGTCGTAGCCCGTGACCAGGACGGAGTTCGGGTAGAACTTCGCCAGGCTGTCGGTCTGTTCGGGCCAGCCGAGCGTCGAGAAGGGCCACAGACCCGAGGAGAACCAGGTGTCCAGGACATCGGTGTCCTGCGTCCAGCCGTCGCCGCTCGGGGGCTGCTCGTCGGGTCCGACGCAGACGACCTCACCGTTCGGGCCGTACCAGACCGGGATGCGGTGGCCCCACCACAACTGGCGTGAGATGCACCAGTCGTGGAGGTTGTCGACCCAGTCGAAGTAGCGCTTCTCCATCTCCTGCGGGTGGATCTTGACGCGGCCGTCACGGACCGCGTCACCGGCGGCCTTGGCGAGCGGGCCGACCTTGACCCACCACTGCATCGACAGACGCGGCTCGATGGTGGTCTTGCAGCGCGAGCAGTGCCCGACGGAGTGGGTGTAGGGACGCTTCTCGGCGACGATCCGGCCGTCCGCGCGCAGTGCGGCGACGATGGCGCTGCGGGCCTCCAGCCGGTCCAGGCCCTGGAAGGGGCCGTGCGCGGTGATGATGGCGTGCTCGTCCATGACGGCGAGGTTCGGCAGCCCGTGGCGCTGGCCGATCTCGAAGTCGTTCGGGTCGTGGGCGGGCGTCACCTTGACGGCGCCGGTGCCGAACTCGGGATCGACGTGCTCGTCGGCGACGACCGGGATGCGGCGACCGGTGAGGGGCAGCACGATCTCGGTGCCGACGAGGTGCTTGTAGCGCTCGTCGTCGGGGTGAACGGCGACACCGGTGTCACCGAGCATCGTCTCGGCGCGGGTGGTGGCGACGACGATCGACGCCTCGCCCTCGCCGTAGCGGATGGAGACGAGCTCTCCCTCGTCGTCCTGGTACTCCACCTCGATGTCCGAGATGGCGGTGAGACAGCGCGGGCACCAGTTGATGATGCGCTCGGCGCGGTAGATCAGCTCGTCGTCGTACAGCCGCTTGAAGATGGTCTGGACGGCCTGGGACAGGCCCTCGTCCATGGTGAAGCGCTCGCGCGACCACGCGACACCGTCTCCGAGGCGCCGCATCTGCCCGGAGATCTGGCCACCGGACTCCGCCTTCCACTGCCAGACACGCTCGACGAACTCCTCGCGGCCCAGGTCGTGACGGGACTTGCCCTCCTTGGCGAGTTCGCGCTCGACGACGTTCTGGGTCGCGATGCCGGCGTGGTCCATGCCGGGCTGCCACAGCGTCTCGAACCCCTGCATCCGCTTACGGCGGGTGAGGGCGTCGATCAGGGTGTGCTCGAAGGCATGGCCCAGGTGCAGGCTTCCGGTGACGTTCGGCGGCGGGATGACAACGGTGAACGGCGGCTTGTCGCTCTTCGCGTCGGCCTCGAAGTAACCGCGCTCCACCCAGCGCTCGTACAGCTTCCCCTCTACCTCGGCCGGCGCGTACTGGGTCGGCAGTTCGGTGATGGGCGC
This sequence comes from Streptomyces sp. AM8-1-1, assembly GCF_032229325.1. Classification (NCBI taxonomy): domain Bacteria; kingdom Bacillati; phylum Actinomycetota; class Actinomycetes; order Kitasatosporales; family Streptomycetaceae; genus Streptomyces; species Streptomyces sp. AM8-1-1. The sequence goes on along the minus strand of NZ_CP135086.1, from coordinate 5,449,317 downwards.
TGGGTTCTGCTGCTGAGAGTTCTCGGTCACGCGCCCAGTTTAGAGGTGTCACAGGGCCGTACTGAAACGGGAATCTTCGGTAACGGTGTGGGCCCCGCTGCCCCGCGATGCGGGCGCTTGGGCCAGGATGTTCGGAACACATAAGTTTCTGGAGGGGAACCCAGTAATGAGCTACAACCAGCCGGGCCCGTACGGCGGCCAGCCTCAGCAGCCCGGACCGTATGGTCAGCCGGGTCCCTACGGCCAGCAGCCGCCGCAGGCCCCGCAGCCCGGCTACGGGTACCCGCAGCAGCAGCCGCAGCCCGGATACGGCTACCCGCAGCAGACCCCGCCGCAGGGCGTCCCCCAGCAGCAGGGCCAGTGGGGCCAGCCGCAGCAGCCGGGCCCGTACGGCCAGCAGCCCTACGGCGGCGGCCAGGTCCCGCCCCCGCCGGGTGCCCCGAAGAAGAAGACGGGCCTGATCGTGGCGGCGTCGGTGGTGGCGCTCGCGGTGATCGCCGGTGGCGCGTACTTCTTCCTGGGCGACGGTGGCAGCAGCGACGTCGCGGACGACGGCCCGCACAAGCTGACGACGCCGGCCACGGTCCTGGGCGAGTACAAGAAGTCCGACAGCGGCAGCGGCCCGGGCGAAGACGACTTCCTCAAGGACGCGGAGAAGAACGGCGTCAAGAACGCCAAGCAGGTCGAAGCCAGCTACCAGGTCAAGGACCCCAACAACCCGCTGGCTGGAAAGCTGTTGCAGTTCGGCGGCGTCTACGGCGAGATCGACGACCCGGAGAAGGTCGTCGACGGTGTGTTCGCCAGCATCGAGGCAGAGTCCAAGAAGGAGAAGGACTCCGAGGCCGAGTTGGTCGGTGAGCCGAAGGCATACACCCCCGCGGAGGCCGACGGCGCTGTGCTGAAGTGCCAGGCCATCAAGTCGACGCCACCCAAGGACTCCGACGCTCCCGCCGCCGGGCCCAAGGAGCTGACGATGAACGTGTGCGTCTGGGGCGACCACAGCACGCTCGGCTTCACCATCCCGATGAACATGGCCGACGTGCTGGCCGGCAAGAGCGTGCCGGCAGAGGACTCGGCAAGCATCACCGCGAAACTCCGCAAGGAAGTGCGCGTCAAGCTGTAAGTGGGCACCCGGTTCCGGGGCCCTCCCGTGGGCAGGGAACCGGCGCCACACGATGGTGGGCCCGGCCAGTTGTGGCCGGGCCCACATGCGATACGAGCGTGGCGCGCAACCCCCGAGCCGGACCCGCGCGCAGCAACGCAAAGGGGCGACCGGCCAGTTCGCCGGCCGGGCGCCCCTTTCGTATGCGTACAAGCAAGCAGGCGTTACGCCGACTTCTCGTGGCGCCCCTCGTTCTTCACGACCCGCGGCACCAGCGTCGGGTTCACGTTGTTGTGGACCACGTCCTCCGTGATGACGACCCGGGCCACGTCCTTGCGGGACGGAACCTCGTACATCACCGACATCAGGACCTCTTCCATGATGGCCCGCAGGCCACGCGCGCCCGTGCCGCGCAGGATCGCCTGGTCCGCGATCGCCTCCAGCGCCGGGCGGTCGAAGTCCAGCTCCACGCCGTCGAGTTCGAACAAACGCTGGTACTGCTTCACCAGCGCGTTCCGCGGCTCGACCAGGATCTGGAGCAGTGCCTCGCGGTCCAGGTTGTGCACCGAGGTCAGTACGGGGAGGCGGCCGATGAACTCCGGGATCATCCCGAACTTCACCAGGTCCTCCGGCATGACCTCCTGGAACTGGTCGCTCGCCTCGATCTCGCGCTTCGAGCGGATCGTCGCGCCGAAGCCGATGCCCTTCGCTCCCGCCCGCGACTCGATGATCTTCTCCAGGCCGGCGAACGCGCCGCCCACGATGAAGAGCACGTTCGTCGTGTCGATCTGGATGAACTCCTGGTGCGGGTGCTTGCGGCCGCCCTGGGGCGGGACCGAGGCCGTCGTGCCCTCCAGGATCTTCAGCAGCGCCTGCTGGACACCCTCACCGGACACGTCCCGCGTGATCGACGGGTTTTCGCTCTTACGGGCGACCTTGTCGATCTCGTCGATGTAGATGATCCCGGTCTCGGCCTTCTTGACGTCGTAGTCGGCCGCCTGGATCAGCTTGAGCAGGATGTTCTCGACGTCCTCGCCGACGTATCCCGCCTCCGTCAGCGCCGTCGCGTCGGCGATGGCGAACGGGACGTTCAGCATGCGGGCGAGCGTCTGGGCCAGCAGTGTCTTGCCGGAGCCCGTGGGGCCCAGCAGGAGGATGTTGGACTTCGCGAGCTCGATCGCGTCGTCCCGGCCCGCGCCTCCGCCGTTCTCGCCGGCCTGGACGCGCTTGTAGTGGTTGTACACCGCCACCGAGAGGGCCTTCTTCGCGGGCTCCTGCCCGACGACGTACCCCTCGAGGAACTCGTAGATCTCACGAGGCTTGGGAAGTTCTTCCCAGCGGACCTCGCTCGTCTCGGCGAGCTCCTCCTCGATGATCTCGTTGCAGAGGTCGATGCACTCGTCGCAGATGTACACACCGGGCCCTGCGATGAGCTTCTTCACCTGCTTCTGGCTCTTTCCGCAGAACGAGCACTTGAGCAGGTCGCCGCCATCACCGATGCGTGCCACGAGGTGCTTCCCCTTCGCCTGGGAGCAGCTTGGTTCAGCCGGCTCCTGGTGCCTCATATCCGACGGTACCTTGCCGGGCCCCTCGTTCGGGCCCCCCTTGGCGCGGTTCACATTGTCGTGCACCGCGCCAAAGGCTCCGCACCGGTCAGGCGGCCGCTGCGGCCGTGCTCTTGCGGGTGGAGACGATCTGGTCGACAAGACCGTACGCCAGGGCGTCCTCGGCGGTCAGGATCTTGTCGCGCTCGATGTCGTCGCGGACCTTCTCGATGGGCGTGGTGGAGTGCTTGGCCAGCATCTCCTCCAGCTGCACACGCATGCGCAGGATCTCGTTGGCCGCGATCTCCAGGTCGGAGAGCTGCTCCCGGCCGGTCTGCGAGGACGGCTGGTGGATCAGCACACGGGCGTGCGGCAGGGCCATCCGCTTGCCGGGGGTGCCGGCGGCGAGCAGCACGGCCGCGGCGGAGGCCGCCTGGCCCATGCACACGGTCTGGATGTCCGGCTTCACGAACTGCATCGTGTCGTAGATGGCCGTGAGGGCCGTGAACGAGCCGCCGGGGCTGTTGATGTAGATCGAGATGTCGCGGTCCGGGTCCATGGACTCCAGGCACAGCAGCTGCGCCATGACGTCATTGGCCGATGCGTCGTCGATCTGGACGCCGAGGAAGATCACGCGCTCCTCGAACAGCTTCGCGTACGGGTCGTACTCACGCACACCCTGCGACGTGCGCTCGACGAAGCGCGGGACGACGTAGCGGTTGTCCACCTGCGGGCCGGTGTAGAGGCCGCTGGCGGAGGCGCCGGGGTAGTTGCTCATATGGGTGTTCACCATCCTGGTGGCGTACTGCGGGCTTGGGTGGCTGGGGGCGGGTCGTCCGGCTGCGGGCTCAGGCGCCGGTGCCGCCGCCGCCCGGAACGCCCGATGCGGCGGAGATGATCTCGTCGATGAGGCCGTAGTCCTTGGCCTCATCGGCCGTGAACCAGCGGTCGCGGTCGCCGTCGCGGATGATCGCCTCGACGGTCTGGCCGGAGTGGTGGGCGGTGATCTCCGCCATGCGCTGCTTCGTGCGGAGCAGGTACTCGGCCTGGATCTTGATGTCGGAGGCGGTGCCGCCGAGTCCGGCCGAACCCTGGTGCATGAGGATGTCGGTATTGGGAAGCGCGAAGCGCTTGCCGACCGCGCCGCCGGTCAGCAGGAACTGGCCCATCGAGGCCGCCATGCCCATACCGATGGTCACCACGTCGTTCGGGATGTACTGCATGGTGTCGTAGACCGCCATGCCGGCTGTCACCGAACCGCCGGGGCTGTTGATGTAGAGGTAGATGTCCTTGTCCGGGTCAGCGGCAAGGAGCAGCATCTGCGCCGTGATCTTGTTGGCGATGTCGTCGTCGACCTGCTGGCCGAGGAAGATGATGCGCTCGCCGAGCAGCCGGTTGTAGACATGGTCGCCGAGGCCACCACCGATAGACGGCTCACCGGCGGCGTTAGGCATCAGATTCGTCACGTATCCACCTGCTCGTCTCTGACGGCTGCCTGCCGTCTCAGCGTCTTCGTAACCGGGGGCGGGTACTCCCCTGCCCTCGTACTCATGGACCCTAACGCGCTGGTCGGCGGGACCCATCCCGGTTCCCGAACTGTTCGCTGGGAGCGCAAGGTGGTTGGGGTACGTGCGTACGACGACGGGCCCCGGGCGCAGTGCGTCCGGGGCCCGCCACAGGGCTCACAGTGTGGCTCAGGCCTCGGTCTTCTTGTCCTCGGCCTGGTCCTCGGCCGCGTCGCCGTCGGCGGCGGCCTCGACCGTCTCCGCGGTCTCGTCCTCGTCGTCCAGGTCGACCGTCTCACCGTTGGTGTCGACGACCTTGGCGGCCTCGACGACGACGGCGAGCGCCTTGCCGCGGGCGACCTCGCCGACGAGCATCGGCACCTGGCCGCCTTCGACGACGGCCTGGGCGAACTGGTCGGGGCTCATGCCGGAGGAGGCGGCACGCCGCATGAGGTGCTCGGTGAGCTCCTCCTGGTTGACGTTCAGCTTCTCCTTGTTGACCAGCTCGTCGAGGATGAACTGGGTCTTGATGCCCTTGACCGCCTGCTCCTTGGTCTCGGCATCGAACTCTTCCTCGGTCTTGCCCTGGATCTCCAGGTACTTGCCGAGGTCGATGCCCATCTGACCGAGCTGGTGGTGCTCGAGGTTGTGCTTACGGGTGTTGATCTCGTCCTCGAGGAGCTTCTCGGGGATCGGCACCTCGGCCAGCTTCAGCAGCTCGTCGAGGACGCGCTCCTGGGCCTGGGTGGCCTGGTCGTACTGCTTCATGTTCTCGAGGCGCTTGCGGCTGTCGGCCTTCAGCTCGTCGAGGGTGTCGAACTCGCTCGCCATCTGCGCGAAGTCGTCGTCGAGCTCGGGGAGCTCGCGGGAGGAGACGGCGGTCACCTTGACGGTGACCTCGGCGTCCTTGCCCTCGGCGGAGCCGCCCTTGAGCTGCGAGGTGAAGGTGGCCTCGCCGCCGGCCTCCAGGCCGGTGACGGCCTCGTCGATGCCGTCGAGCAGCTCGCCGGAGCCGACGGTGTACGAGACACCGCTGGCGACGCCGTCCTCGAGGACCTCTCCGTCGACCTTGGCCTCCAGGTCGATCGTCAGGACGTCACCCTCGGCGGCGGCACGCTCGACCGGCGAGGTGGAGGCGAAGCGCTCACGGAGCTGCTCCACCGACTTCTCGACGTCCTCGTCGCTGACCTCTACGGCGTCGACGGTGACCTCGATGCCGGAGTAGTCCGGGATCTCGATGGAGGGGCGGATGTCGACCTCGGCGGTGAAGTTCAGCGTCTCGCCGTCCTTCAGCTCCGTGATGTCGACCTCGGGCTGGCCGAGGACGTTGATCTCCGCCTCGTTGACCGCCTCGGTGTAGAACTTCGGGAGGGCGTCGTTGACGGCCTCCTCCAGCACAGCACCACGGCCGAACCGCTGGTCGATCACCCGGGCCGGGATCTTGCCCTTTCGGAAGCCCTTGACCGTGACCTGCTGGTTGATCTTCTTGTACGCCGCGTCGAGGCTGTCCTTGAGCTCCTCGAAGGGCACCTCGACAGTGAGCCGAACCCGAGTCGGGTTCAGGGTCTCCACGGCGCTCTTCACGGTTCGGTCTCCTTGATGGCTGATTCTGGGATTCTGCTGCTCCGCCGCACAGGGAGGCGGCTCAGCTGATCGACCCGGGTCTTTTTGTCCCACTCGGTCCAGACACACGGGCACGCAGCTTGCATAGTAGCCGCAAGCAGGATGGGCCCCACAATGCGATCTTGCGGAGGCCCGGTGATGGTGGTCGGGGTGGCCGGATTCGAACCGACGACCTTCCGCTCCCAAAGCGGACGCGCTACCAAGCTGCGCCACACCCCGTCGGTGCGACACGTAGGGTACATGCCCGCAGGCAGTGGGGCTGCCGCATTCTCCGGCGCGTAATCCGGTGTGCGGCACCGGCCTCGGACCCGCTACGATGCTGTCCGTACCGCGGCCCACGTGACCTGCGGTGCGATGTATGCGGGCGTAGCTCAATGGTAGAGCCCTAGTCTTCCAAACTAGCTACGCGGGTTCGATTCCCGTCGCCCGCTCTCGATGACTCAGGGCCAGGCCGGAGGTTCGTTCCTCCGCCTGGCCCTGAGGCGTTTCCGGGCCCTCCGCACGCCCCGGGGCGTCAGGTGGCGGTGGTGAGGACCATCCGGAACCGGGCCGCGCCGGACAGCATCTTCCGGTACGCCTCGTCCGCCTCCACCAGCGGCACGGTCTCGATCATCGGGCGGATTCCGTGCAGCGCGCTGAAGGCCATGGTGTCCTGCACGTCCTGCGAGGTGCCGGAGGGGTGGCCGCGGACGACCTTGCCGCTCATCAGCAGCTGGGTCGGGTTGATGCCGAGAGGCTCGGAGTCCGCGCCGATGACCACCAGCTCGCCGAGGGGGCGGAGCCCGTCCACGGTCGCCGTGATGGCGTCGGAATTGGCCGCGGTGGCCAGAACCACCTTGGCGCCGCCGAGGGCCCGCAGCGCGTCCGCCACGCTCGTGCCCGCCGTGCTGTCGATGTAGTGGTGCGCCCCGAGCTCCGTGGCGAAGTCGGTCTTCTCGGATCCGCGCGCGATGGCGACGGTCTCGAAGCCCATGGCGGCCGCGTACTTCACTCCCAGGTGGCCCAGGCCACCCATGCCGAGTACGGCGACGAGGTCGCCGGGCCGTGCGGAACTGCGGCGCAGGCCGTTGAAGGTCGTCACGCCCGCGCAGCCCAGGGGCGCCGCGTCGGTCGCCGCCAGGGCGTCGGGGATCCGGGCGAGGGCGTCGGCCGGTGCGATCACCTGGTCGGCGAAGCCCCCGTCGTATGCCCATCCGGGCACCTTCAGGTTCTCGCACACGATGAAGTCGCCCTGCCGGCAGGGCGTGCAGTGGCCGCAGCTGCCGCCGAACCAGCCGACCCCGACCCGGTCGCCGACCTTCCAGCCGCTGTACGTCCCCTCGCCGACCGCCTCGATCCGTCCGGCGATCTCGTGCCCGGCGACCACCGGGAACCGGAGGCCGGGCACCAGGCCGTTCACGAACAGGACGTCGCTGTGGCAGACCCCGCAGGCCTCCACGGCCACCCGTACGTGTCCGGGGCCCGGCTGCGGCACCTCACGTTCGGCGATCTCCAACGGGCCGCCGGGCGAGGCGACCTGGGCAACACGCATGGTCATGGCGATCACTCCGGGAACGACGGATCCCCCGGAACCAGCACACCACCTCCGGCGCGATCACGCGCGACGGAGGCAGCGCATCACCACCGGATCAGAAGTTGATCTGGTTGATGGTGTCCGCTATCGAGTTCAGGAATCTGTTGATCGACGGCGCCATGCCCGTCGATGCCAGGAAGAAGCCGAACAGCACGGCGACTATCGCCGGTCCGGCCTTGATCGAGCCGCCGCGGATCAGCACCACCAGGATGATCGCCAACAGAAGCACCACAGACAGCGAAATGGCCACAACTGATCACACCCTCGGTCGGTCCGCCTTGCCGGCCCGGGGGCACACGACCCAGCACACCCCCGCCATGAACATCGTGCCACCAACGGAGCGATGCATGCCGCCTCCTGACGAATCATCGACGGCGGGATCTCGCCATCCGCACGCGCGCACGGATGCCGCACGCGTGGCCGGTCGTCCGGGCGAGTGAAATGCGCGACGCAATTCGACCCGATCGTTTCGATGTGTACACACACTCGTCACGGCAATTTCGAAGTTAAACGGTGAGGTAATTCACTCTCTCGTCCAGGCGTGCCGATATGCCCCCTTTAAGGTGGATCAATCGGGGCATAGCGTCCGGTTGGCGGCGGTTTCAGATTCGAATGGGAGAAGCGCGGAGGGGGTTTTACTAAATCCGATCCGCGCGGCTAAGGTGCCTCGAATGTTCCACGCTCCGCTTGGATATCGCAGGGCCCCGCTCCACCAGGTCCGGGATACGGAGCCCGCTCCCGACCCGACGAAGGCGGCCACTTCCGCCCCCTCCGCGCCCGCCGAGCAGACTGCCCCGAAGTCCAGCAGGCGAGACGCGTACTTCGACAACGCCAAATATCTGGCCATCGTGCTGGTCGCCCTCGGGCACTTCTGGGAACCGGTGATGGACGGCAGCAGGACCACCCGGTCGCTGTACATGCTCGTGTACACGTTCCATATGCCGGCCTTCATCATCATCTCCGGCTACTTCTCCCGGAGTTTCACCGGCCGGCCCGACCAGCTCAAGCGGCTTCTGACCGGCATCGTGGTGCCCTACGTCGTCTTCGAGGTGGCGTACTCCCTGTTCAGGCGCTGGGCCGAGGACGCTCCGGACCAGTCGATCAGCCTGCTCGACCCCTTCTATCTGACCTGGTTCCTGGCCGCCCTGTTCATCTGGCGGCTGACGACCCCGCTGTGGAAGGTGATCCGCCATCCGCTGCCGGTGGCGCTGGTGGTGGCCTCGCTCGCCGCGCTGACGCCGGGCATCGGGGCGGACCTCAACCTCCAGCGTGTGCTGCAGTTCCTTCCGTACTTCGTGCTCGGACTGACGCTGAAGCCCGAGCACTTCGAGATGGTGCGCAGGCGGGAAGTGCGCCTGCTGTCGATTCCGCTGTTCGCCGGCGCCGCCGTCTTCGCCTACTGGGCCTCGCCCCGGATGAACTTCACCTGGCTCTACCGTTCCAACAGCGCGCAGGAACTGGGCGTTCCGTGGTGGTCCGGGGTCGTGATGACCCTCGCCTTCTTCGGGTGCGCGGTGCTGCTCACCATCGGATTCCTGGCGTGGGTGCCGAGCCGCAAGACCTGGTTCACGGTGCTCGGCGGCGGCACGATCTGCGGTTATCTGCTGCACGGACTGCTCATCAGGGGCGCCGACTACGGGCACGTCTTCCAGAACTACCCGTGGCTGAGCGACCCCGGCGGCGAGATCCTGCTCACGGTGACCGCGTTCGTCGTGGTCACCCTGCTGTGCACGCCGCCGGTCCGGCGGGCCATGAAGTGGGCGACCGAGCCGGACATGGCGTGGGCGTTCCGGCGGGAGTCGGCACAGGTCGGCCGCAAGAGCTGAGCGGGGCGGGCCGGACGGCTCAGGGAGCGCCGTCCGGCAGGCCCAACAGGGCGCGTGTCTTCGCGTACTTGGCCGTCAGCCGCTCGCGGGTCCGCTCGTCGAGCAGGGCGAGTCGCGCCGGGTCGGCATTGTGCGCGAGATCGGCCTCTTTGACGAGACGTGCGCCCGGGGTGGCGAGAATACGCCGGGTGTAGTCCTCCAACGGCTCGTCCTCGCCCTTGCTGAGGGCGAGCACCATGTCCTTGACCGACTGCGGCAACGGGGCATCGTCCAGCCATGTACGGCTGAGCACACCGTCCTCGACGGTGTCGTGCAGCCAGCCGGCGGCCACCTGTTCGTCGCTGCCGCCCCGGGCGCGTACGCCCTCGGCGACGGCGGCGATGTGCTCCGCGTACGGGCGGCCCGACTTGTCCCGCTGGCCCTCGTGAGCCTCACGTGCGATGGCCTCGACCTCGGCCGGCGTCAGGTACTGCTGCGACATGGTCCCGACTCTACGGCCCGCGGATCACCCGCGCCCGGCGGTCGCACCGGCCGAACGCCCCGGCGAAGGCCGGTGCGATGAGGGCTGTCGTCATATCGAGCGCACCGGCAACTTCGTCGGCGAGGCCTACGTCGCGGGCGTCGGGGCCTCAGGTGATCCGCCTCCCGTTATGGCGCCAACTGCCCTGGCCGACACCGCTGTCGGTCGGCTTCGAGGCCACGGATCAAGGGTCGGCGACCCAGGAGTCGACAGTTGCAACGTCAACCATTTGGTAAACTAATTAATGACGTTTCCTTGACTCTCCCTTGACCCATGACGGAGGACGAGCCCATCGGACACGCAGACACCCTCATCGCCATGGGAGGCGCCTTTCTGGCGGCCGCCCTGCTTGCCCGTCTCGGCGGACGTATCGGACTGCCGACGATCCCCCTGTTCATCCTGGCCGGCATCCTGCTCGGCCCCCACACCCCCGGCATCGTCCTTCTCTCGGACCCGCACGACCTGGAGATGCTCTCCGCGCTCGGCCTCGTGCTGCTGCTGTTCTATCTGGGGCTTGAGTTCCACCTCGACGATCTGAAGGCCGGCGGCCGCAAGATGGCGCTGGCCGGTGGCACCTACCTCGCGCTCAACGTCGGAGCCGGGCTCGGCTTCGGCTTCGCGCTCGGCTGGGGCACCTCGGAAGCGCTGGTGCTCGCCGGAGTGCTCGGTATCTCCTCGTCCGCGATCGTCACCAAGGTGCTGGTGGACCTGGGCCGTATCGGAAATCCCGAGACCCGGCCCATCCTCGGCATCATCGTCGTCGAGGACGTCTTCCTCGCCCTCTATCTCGCCGCGCTCCAGCCGATCCTGTCCGGCGCCGACAGTCTCGCCTCGGCGGTGATGGACGCCGGCAAGGCCTTCGGTTTCCTGCTGCTGCTCGCGCTCGCCGCACGCTTCGGCACCCGTGTCATCGGGCGGCTGATCAACACCCGTGACGACGAACTGCTCGTCATCTCCTTCCTGGGAGCGGCGGTGTTCGTCGCCGGCGTCTCGGAGTGGTTCGGGGTCGCCGACGCGATCGGCGCGTTCATGGTCGGTCTGATGCTCGGCAGTACGACGTCGGGCGAGCGCATCCGCAAGCTGGTGCATCCGTTGCGGGACGCCTTCGGGGCCATCTTCTTCTTCGCCTTCGGGCTCTCGATCGACCCGGGCGACCTGCCGACCGTGCTGTGGCCGGTACTCGCCGCCGTCGCCGTGACACTGGTGATGAACGTGCTGGCCGGGGTGGCCGCGGCCCGTATCAACGGCTTCGGTGCGGGGCCCGCCGCCAACATCTCCACGACACTGCTGGCCCGCGGAGAGTTCGCGCTGATCCTCGCGACGATGGCGGCGGCCGCGGGCCTGGACGAGCGGCTCTCGCCGTTCATCGCGGGCTATGTGCTGGTCCTCGCGGTCCTCGGCCCGCTGGCCGCGGGACGGTCGCACTGGCTGGCGCGCATCCTGCCGGGCGGCCGGGACGGCGCAAACGGTGGCGGGGGCGGCGATGTCGCCGTCGTCACGCCTGCCGGCACAGCAGAAGCAGCGCCCGGTCGTCGTTGACGTCCTTGGCGACCGCCTCGATGAGATGCCAGGCCGCGCCCTCGAACCCGGAGGACACATAGCGGTCGGCCTCGCCCGTGAGGCGGTCGATGCCCTCACTGATGTCCTTGCCCGACGCCTCCACCAGACCGTCGGTGTAGAGCATCAGCACGTCGCCGGGGCGCAGGGAGCCCTTCACCGGGTCGAACTGCGCCCCGGCGTAGATGCCGAGGAGCGGTCCTTCCGCGCCCTTCTCCTCCCAGCGGCCGCTGCCCGCGTGCAGTTGCATGGCCGGCAGATGTCCGGCCGACAGCAGCTCGTAGTCGCCGGAGTCCAGGTCCAGGACGAGATGGATCGACGTCGCGAAGCCCTCTTCCCAGTCCTGCCGCAGCAGATAGCCGTTCGCGGCGGGCAGGAAGCCGTGCGGCGGCAGCGAGCCCAGCAGTCCACCGAAGGCGCCGGACAGCAGCAGCGCGCGGGAGGCCGCGTCCATTCCCTTGCCCGAGACATCGGTGAGAACGACCTCCAAGGTCCGCCCGCCGTTGGTCCGGGCGGCGACGACGAAGTCGCCGGAGAAGGACTGGCCGCCCGCCGGGCGCAGCGCCATCTCGCGGTGCCAGCCCTTCGGCAGCCGCGGCAGGGCGCTCTGCACCCGGATGCGTTCGCGCAGGTCGAAGAGCATGGTCCCGCCGCGACGCCAGGGCACACCCACGCGCGCCCGGAACTGCGCGATGAGCAGCCCGAAGAATCCACAGGCGGCGACCACCAGCACGATGCCGGGAGTGACGCGGGCCGCGCCCTCGGTGTACGGACCGAGGACGATCGACTCGACGATGAGTCCCGCGGCGCAGGCGGCGTACAGCCCCAGCAGGCTCGCGGGCCGCAGCAGCAGCGCACCGGCCACGATCGGCAGCACCAGGGCGGCCGGCGAGACCCACACGGGCATCGCGATCGTGCCCCAGGTGAAGGCGGGCACGGCCAGCATCAGTCCGCCGAGGGCGATCCAGTCGGAACCGTCACCCCGGAAGTAGTCCACACCGGACTTGCGCAGCGCGATGCGAGCCCGGTGCACTGCCTTGCGCATCCGGGCCCTGAGCGAGTCTGCTGCATTGCCGTGGGCCATTGTCGTGGACCCTATCCACCCGTTCGCCATCCGTGCAGGGGGACCCCGGTGACAATGCGTTCGAAATCGGGTCGCCGTGCCGCTCCGGCCCTGGTAGGCATGGGTTATGACGACAGAGCTGCGGGTCCTGCGCCCGGCCGAATGGGACGCGTGGTACGGGGAGTTGGAACTGGCCTTCGGGGGTGCCGGTGAGGCCCCCGAGGAACGCGAACTGTGGCAGTCGCTGACCGAGCACGAGCGGTCGATCGGAGCCTGGGAGGACGGGGACTGCGTCGGGACCGCCGGAGCGTTCACCTTCCGTCTCTCGGTGCCGGGCGGGGCCCTGGTACCCGCCGCCGGCGTGACGATGGTGAGCGTCGCGGCGACCCACCGCCGCCGGGGAATCCTCACGGCGATGATGCGCCGCCAACTCGACGACGTACGCGGCCTGGGCGAGCCCCTGGCCGTGCTCACGGCGTCGGAACCGGGCATTTACGGACGGTTCGGGTACGGGGTCGCGACCTGGCAGCTCAAGGCGGAGATCGACACCGTACGGGTACGGCTCTCGGTACCGGAGGGCACCGACCGGATCCGGCTGCGACGGGTGAAGCCCGCGGACGCGCGGGCCGAGTGCGAGGCCGTCTACGCCCAACAGGTCACCGCCCGCCCGGGGATCCCGGCCCGCCGGCCCGGCTGGGAGCGGCTGCCGGTCCTCGACCCGCCGGCCGACCGGGAGGGCGCGTCGCCCCTTCAGTGCGTGCTCGCCGAACGCTCGGGCGAGGTCGTGGGCTACGCGCTGTTCCACAACAAGGCGTCGTGGACGGCGGCGGGGCCCGACGGCACGATCCTGCTCCAGCATCTCGACGCCCTGGACCCGCAGGCGTACGCGGCCCTGTGGCAGTTCCTCTTCGGCATCGACCTGACCTCGACGGTGCAGGTGATCAACCGCCCGGTGGACGACCCCTGGCAGCATCTCGTCTCCGACGTCCGCCGGTGCAACGTACGGCTGCGGGAATCACTGTTCGTCCGGCTCGTCGACCTGGGCGCGGCTCTGGAGGCGCGGACCTACCGGACGCCGCTCGATGTCGTCCTGGACGTGGAGGACACCTTCTGCCCGTGGAACGCGGGACGTTGGCGGCTGACGGGCGACGCCAAGGGCGCGTCCTGCGAGCGGACGAAGGAGGGTGCCGATCTGGCCCTGTCCGTACGGGAGTTGGGCTCGGCCTATCTGGGCGGGATCTCGCTCACCGCACTGGCCGCCGCGGGCCGGGTGCGCGAACTGCGGCAGGGGGCGCTGGCGGAGGCGTCCTCGGCGTTCGGCAGCGACGTGGCGCCCTGGCTGCCGCACGGGTTCTGACCGGCCGCCCGGCCGGTCGGGATCGCCGCGCGCGGCGACCCGGGATCACCGTGCCTGGCAGGCCGGGCACCAGAAGAGATTGCGTGCGGCGAGACCGGCGGTGCGGATCTCGCCGCCGCAGACATGGCAGGGCTGCAGAGCCCGGCGGTAGACATAGACCTCGCCGCCGTGGTCGTCGACGCGCGGCGGCCGGCCCATGGCCTCCGGAGTGTGCTCGGGGCGGACCGTGTCGATGCGGTTGTTGCGTACGCCCTCGTGCATCAGCTCCACGAGGTCGGCCCAGACGGCGTCCCATTCGGCGCGGGTGATGTCCCTGCCCGCGCGGTAGGGGTCGATGCCGTGCCGGAAGAGGACCTCGGCGCGGTAGACGTTCCCGACCCCGGCGATGATCTTCTGATCCATCAGCAGGGCGGCGACGGTGGTGCGGGAGCGGGAGATCCGGGCCCAGGCCTTCTCCGGGTCGTCGCCGTCCCGCAGCGGATCGGGGCCCAGACGGTCGTGTATCGCCGCCTTCTCACCGTCCGTGATCAGTGAGCACGTCGTGGGGCCGCGCAGATCGACGTACGCGTCGGCGTCCGCGAGGCGCAGCCGGACGGTGTCGGTGGGCGGCGGAGCGGGTGTCCCGCCGATGTCCACCCGGCCGAAGAGACCGAGGTGGATGTGGATCCAGCCGCTCGCGCCGAAGCCGAGGAAGAGGTGCTTCCCGTGCGCCTCGCAGTGGTCCATGACCTGGCCGTCGAGCAGCGCCGCGGCGTCGGAGAACTTGCCCTGCGGGCTGCTGACGCGGACCGGCCGGTCCAGGAAGCGCTCACGGTGATCCGCCGCGAGGCGGTGAATCGTATGCCCTTCGGGCACGGCGGGTCACTCCTGTGGGCGGGCAGGCCGGAAGCGGCCTGCCCGGCGGTCGGGGGCTGGAACGCGTGGTGCGGGGGTGGGCCCCCTGTCACCGCTCCGGGTGGTGCGCGGGGATCGGGGGCAGCTCGCCGGTCGCCTCGTACGCGCTGAGCATCTCGATGCGGCGGGTGTGACGCTCCTCACCCGAGTACGGGGTGTTGAGGAAGATCTCGACGAACTTCGTCGACTCCTCCGTCGTGTGCATCCGGCCACCGATGGAGATGACGTTGGCGTCGTTGTGCTCACGGCCGAGCGCGGCGGTCTGCTCGCTCCAGGCGAGGGCCGCACGGACACCCTTGACCTTGTTCGCGGCGATCTGCTCGCCGTTGCCGGAGCCGCCGATCACGATGCCGAGGCTGCCGGGGTCCGCGGCCGTCTTCTCCGCGGCGCGCAGGCAGAACGGCGGGTAGTCGTCCTGGGCGTCGTAGATGTGGGGACCGCAGTCGACGGCCTCGTGGCCGTGAGCGGTGAGCCACTCGACGAGGTGGTTCTTGAGTTCGAAGCCGGCATGGTCGGAACCGAGGTACACGCGCATGTTCCGAGTGTGGCACGCGAGGGACCGGGTAGCCGTCAGCGGGGTCAGGACCCACTGGGGCCGTGAGCTTCCGCTTATCACCTCGACCTAACGATCCGGAGACAGGTCTTCCGCGATCCGACGACGCGGGTTTGAATGCGGGGGCTCGTGACCCGAGTGCTCTCAAACCTAAGGAATCGTCCATGACCTCGCAGCAGACCATCACGAAGGAAGGCGGGAGCCCCGAAGAACCCGGGAACCCGCAGTCCTCGTCCGGTCTCCAGGCCGGTCTCAAGAACCGGCATCTGTCCATGATCGCCATCGGCGGCGTGATCGGCGCCGGGCTGTTCGTCGGCTCCGGTTCCGGCATCGCCGCGGCGGGTCCGGCCATCCTTCTGTCGTACGCGCTCGTCGGCACGATGGTCGTCTTCGTGATGCGGATGCTGGGCGAGATGGCCGCGGCCAACCCGACCTCCGGGTCGTTCTCCGCCTACGCGGACCGCGCGCTCGGCCGCTGGGCCGGCTTCTCGATCGGCTGGCTGTACTGGTTCTTCTGGGTCGTGGTGCTGGCGGTCGAGGCGACCGCCGGTGCCGTGATCCTGGAGAGCTGGATACCGGCCGTACCGCAGTGGGCGTGGGCACTGATCGTGATGGTCGTGCTCACCGCGACCAACCTCGCGTCGGTGGCCTCGTACGGCGAGTTCGAGTTCTGGTTCGCCGGCATCAAGGTCGTCGCGATCGGCGCCTTCGTGGTCATCGGCCTGCTGGCGGTCTTCGGCGTGCTGCCCGGCTCCGACAACCCGGGCGCGGGATTCGCGCATCTCACCGACGCCGGCGGATTCTTCCCCGAGGGATACGGAGCGATCCTCACCGGTGTGCTGATGGTGGTCTTCTCCTTCATGGGCAGCGAGATCGTGACGCTGGCCGCGGGCGAGTCCGAGGACCCGCAGAGGGCCGTCACCAAGGCGACGAACAGCGTGATCTGGCGGATCGGCGTCTTCTACCTGGGCTCGATCTTCGTCGTGCTGACGCTGCTGCCGTGGAACGACAAGTCGATCGTCAAGGACGGTTCGTACGTCGCCGCGCTGAACTCGATCGGTATCCCGCACGCGGGCCAGATCATGAACGTCATCGTGCTGACCGCGGTGCTCTCCTGCCTCAACTCGGGTCTGTACACCGCCTCCCGCATGGCCTTCTCGCTGGGCCGGCGCGGGGACGCCCCGAAGGGCTTCGCGAAGACGAACTCCCGTGGTGTGCCGCGGGTGGCCATCCTGTCCTCGGTGGTCTTCGGCTTCGTCGCGGTCTTCTTCAACTACCAGTGGCCCGACACCGTCTTCGCGTTCCTGCTCAACTCCTCCGGTGCGGTCGCCCTGTTCGTCTGGCTCGTGATCGCTGTGACTCAGCTGCGCATGCGCGGCATCATCGAGCGGGAGTCGCCCGAGAAGCTCGTCGTGAAGATGTGGCTCTTCCCGGGCCTGACCTGGGCGACCATCGGCATGATCTCGTTCGTGCTGGTCTACATGCTGTTCGACGACGCCGGGCGGGAGCAGGTGCTGCTGTCGCTGCTGGTGGCGGCCGTGGTCATCGCCATCGCCGTCGGGCGTGAGTGGTTCGGACGCGGTGGCCGGTCCGCCGGGCCCGAGGACGCCGCCATCCCTCATCAGAGCGGTGCGAACGACTCCGTCACCCGGTCGTAAGCAGTCAGGGCGGCCCGCTGTGAGGCGATGTCGTACCAGACGTTGAGCTGGTACGACTTGCCTCCGGCGGTGAATCCGAGCTGGCGGGCACGCCAGTCGGAGCCGTCCTGGGTGAAGAAGTACTCCCAGACGATCGCCGGGTCACCACGGAACGTGGTGCGCTCCAGGCGGATCTTGCGGTAACCGGGAGCGTCGTGACTGTCGCGCTCGAACCGCTCCCACTGGGTCAGGAGATCGCCGCCTCGTGCAAGTGCGTACGAGGCGGCGATTTCCTGTTGTCCGTCGGGCGAGTGGTAGTGGATGTTCGACGGGCTCTTGGCGGTGCGCGTCCAGCCCTGCGGGGGCGCCCAGGCGAATCCCGCCTCGCTGCGGGTGCCCGGGGGTGGGGTGGCCGGCGCGGTGGTGGGTGCTGTGGTGGCCGGCGCGCTCGTGACGCCGGGTGACCGCGCCCCGGCGCCGGACTCGTCGGGGTCCTCGCCGGACGTGAGGAGTACGGCGGCGGTCGTCGCGGCCGCGACGGTGGCGAGGGCGGCGGCGAGAACGACGGCACGGGTGCGGGCGCGGGAACGGCTCGTGGGCTCAGAGGTGTCCGGGCCGGCGGGGCCCGTGGGCGGGCCGGTCCGCGAGACCAGCGGGAGGGACGCGGGGCTCTCGCCGGTCGCGGGGGTCGTGGTCGACGTCGCCGTGGGTACGGGGCTGGTGGCCGCTTCGGGGCGCGTGGCGGGTGCCGGGCGCGTGGTCGGTACGGGCGCGGGTCGACGGGGTGGTGGTGTGAGCCGGCGGGTGGGCGCGGATACGACATCCCCGTCGGGGGGCGGCGGGTCGGGAGGCGACTCCGGTGCGGGCTCAGGCTCGGGGCGGGCGTCTGCCGGTTCGGGCTCAGCGGGTGCGTCGGCCGGTTCGGGATCCGGAGCGGGTTCGGATTCCCGTTCCTCCTCGGGCTCGGGCTCCTGGCGCGGTTCCTGCCCCCTCTCCCCCGGCACCGGCTCGGGCTCGGGCTCCTCCTGCGTACCCTCCCCCGGCTCTCCCTCCGCCCCGCTCTCCCCCTCCGGTGGCGGCACGACGACCGTGACTGCCCGCGTCGGGACGTACGACGAGGCGACCCGCGCCAGCACGGGTTCCAGCTCGTCCAGCGTCGGGCGCTCATCCGGCTCCTTGACCAGGAGCGAGCCGAGGACGCCGGCCAGGGGCCCGGCGCCGTCCGGGAGTTCGGGCTCCTCGTAGAGAACAGCGTGCAGTGTCGCCAGAGTTGTGGGGCGGGCGAACGGCGAATGGCCCGCCAGCGCCGCGCACAGCGTCGCCCCCAGTGACCACAGATCCGACGCGGGCCCCTGCGGGCGGCCGCCGACGCGCTCGGGAGCCATGTAGTCGGGCGAGCCGACCAGCATGCCCACCACCGTCAGCGCTTTCGCGTCCTGGATCGCCGCGATGCCGAAGTCCGTGAGCACGATCCGGCCCGCCCTGCCCAGCAGAACGTTCCCGGGCTTGATGTCCCGGTGCAGCACCCCTCTCGCATGGACCTCGCGGAGCGCCGCCGCCAGCCCGAGGCCGATACGGGCCGCCTCGCGCGGTGTCACCGGCCCCTGCTCGACGAGGAGTTGCTCCAGCGAGCGGGAGTCGACGAGCTCCATGACGATCCAGAGGCGGTCGCTCTCCTCGACCACGTCGTAGACGCGGACCACGTTCGGGTGGTCTATGCGAGCCGTGGCCCTGGCCTCCCGCATCGTCCGTTCGCGGCGGATCCGGGTGTCCTCCGCATCCGTTTCGTTCATGCGCATTTCCTTGACCGCGACCGGCCGGTCCAGAATCACGTCAGCGGCTCGCCACACCCGCCCCATTCCCCCCTGCCCAATGCTTTCGTCCAGCCGATAACGCTCCGCCACCAATAGCCCAGGAATACCCGGCATGACCTTCCTCCCCGTCAGCAACGGCTTTGACCAGGACAGAAGCATGAACTTGCACCCAGGACAGCATAGTTCGACGCAATCTTGTGGAACCCTCTTTCTACGCACTGTCCGATGTGCGGCAAGGGGGCTGGGAAATGCAAGGAAAACGCTCGGGACCCGTATTCGCGACCGTGGTGGCGGCAGTATTGATTCTGCCGTTCAGCGCGTACGCGGCCGACGATCCGGTGCCCGGAAGCAGCCAGGGCGGCACGCCCGGGCCCGCGGCGCCGGCGGATGTGAGGATCACGACCGAACTGCCCCGGCAGATCACCGTCGACAACAAGAGCGAGCAGACCACGGTGAGCGCCAAGGTCAAGAACGGGGGGACCAAGGACAGCGGGCCGATCACCCTCTCCATCGTCGGTTTCGACGGCATGAAGGTCACCGACGTCGAGGGGTGCGTGCGGATCGCCGAGGGCAAGCTGCCGCCGGGCTCCAACAGCGGGTTCGCCTGCACCATCGACAACCTCGCCGCCGGCAAGGACCGTTCCTACCGGATCGCGGCCACGTTCGATCTCCAGAAGACCGGCAAGATCTGCCTTCCGGTCACCGAGGGCACCGGCAAGAAGCTGCTCTGGCAGCAGGGGCCGGTCCCCTTCGGTACCTCGAAACCGACTCCCAACGCACCGGACACACCGCTGCTGCTGGGCACCGACAACGTGCCGCTCGGCCCGGACAGCCCGCCGGCCACCGGGGGCGGTCTGCCGCGCACCGGCCCGCCCGGCAGCACCCTGCCGCTCGGGCTGACCGCTCTCGCGCTGTTCGCGCTCGGAGGCACCGGTATCTGGTGGACCAGCCGGAGCCGCTGGGCACGCGGCGGCGGATAGCCGGGTGGGCCCGCGGTCGTCGGTGGCCGCGGGCCCTCCGCTCCTCCCGTTCGCGAGTACTGCTCCGACGTGCCGCGGTGCGGGCGGCAGTCTCCGTGGACACGCAAAAGGCTCGCCCGGGTCGAGGAGTTGCGACCCGGGCGAGCCTCTGTGTGTCGGAGCTGCTTCCTCAGCCGCGGCGGCCGAGGAGCTTCCAGGCGGTGGGCAGGGCACCCATCGCCAGGGCGGCCTTGAGCGCGTCGCCGATCAGGAAGGGCGTGAGGCCCGCCGCGACGGCCTGGGACAGGCTCATGCCGGTCGCCAGGGCGAGGTAGGGGACGCCCACGGCGTAGATGATCACGGAGCCCACGGCCATGGTGCCCGCGGTGCGCAGGACGGACCGGTCGGCGCCGCGGCGCGCGAGGCCACCGACGACCGTGGCCGCGAGCAGCATGCCGAGGATGTAGCCGAAGGACGGCATCGCATAGCCGGACGCGCCCTCGGCGAACCACGGCATGCCGGCCATGCCGACGACCGCGTACAGCGCGAGGGAGAGGAAGCCGCGGCGGGCTCCGAGCGCGGTGCCGACGAGCAGGGCGGCGAAGGTCTGGCCGGAGACGGGGACCGGGGAGCCGGGGACCGGCACCGAGATCTGGGCCGCTATGCCGGTGAGCGCGGCGCCGCCGACGACAAGGGCGATGTCACGCGCCCGGGAGGCGGGCAGCAGGTCCGCGAGGACCGCTCCCGGACGGGAGGTGACGGAAGCAGTGCTCATCGGAACTCCGCGGAGGGTGAGGGCAGGCAGGAACAGGCTGACCGTAGCCCAGAGTCGATCTCCCGATCACCGTCAGCCGTCGACAAAGGGCGGCTCGTCGCCGTGGTGGGAACCGCACAAAGGACATGGGTCATGCGCCACTTGGCGTGATGCTCGTCACGGAGGTCGGAGGGTGAGGGGTCCGTTTTGCGGTCGAGGGCCCGCCCCGGGGAGACTGTAGGGTCCCACCAATCCATCGGAGAGTACGCGCACCATGCACGAGGCCCTGACGACCGACGAGCCGCTCGCCCACGGGCTCAAGCAGCGTCATCTGACCATGCTGGGCCTCGGCGGGGTGATCGGCGCCGGGCTGTTCGTGGGTTCGGGCGCGGGGATCGCGGTCGCGGGCCCGGGCATCGTCCTGTCGTATCTGATCGCCGGCACGATCGCGATGCTGGTGATGCGGATGCTCGGTGAGATGTCCGCGGCCATGCCGGCGTCCGGTTCGTTCTCGGTGCACGCCGAGAAGGCGATCGGCCGCTGGGCCGGGTTCACCGTGGGCTGGCTCTACTGGTTCCTGCTGGTGGTCGTCCTCGCCGTGGAGGCGACGGCGGCGGCCACGATCGCCCACGACTGGGTGCCCGCGCTGCCGCAGTGGGGCTGGGTCCTGGTCTTCATGGTGTTCTTCACCCTCGCCAACCTCACCGCCGTACGGAACTTCGGCGAGTTCGAGTTCTGGTTCGCCGCGCTCAAGGTCGGCGCGATCGTGCTCTTCCTGATCCTCGGCACGCTCGCCGTCTTCGGTCTGCTCCCGGACACCGATCCGGTGGGCCTGACCCATCTCACCGGCGACGGGGGCTTTCTGCCGGGCGGCTGGAGCGGGGTGATCTCCGGCGTGCTCGCCGTTGTCTTCGCCTTCGGCGGTCTGGAGGTCGTCACCATCGCCGCGGCGGAGACCGACGACCCGGCGCGTGCGGTGGGCCGCGCCGTGCGCAGCGCGGTCGTCCGCATCCTCTTCTTCTACGTGGGCTCGATGCTGGTGATCGTGACGCTGCTGCCGTGGACCGCGCAGCAGGCGGGGCTGAGTCCGTATGTCACCGTGCTCGACTCGATCGGCATTCCGCAGGCCGGGCAGATCATGAACATCGTGGTGTTCGTGGCCCTGCTGTCGGCGCTCAACGCCAATCTGTACGGGGCCTCGCGGATGGTCTTCTCGCTCGCCGAGCGCGGCGAGGCACCGCGCGGGCTGCTGAGGATCTCGGGTGGGGGTGTGCCCCGGCGGGCCGTCCTCGCCTCGGTCGCCTTCGGCTTCGTCTCCGTGCTGCTCAATCTGAAGTGGCCCGACTCCGTCTTCCTCTATCTGCTCAACTCGGTCGGTGCGGTGCTGCTGTTCGTGTGGGCGCTGATCGCGGTCTCTGAGCTGCGGCTGCGCCGCAGGATCGAGCGCGAGGCGCCCGGCACTCTGACGCTGAAGATGTGGGCGTTCCCCTGGCTCACCTGGGCCACACTGGTCGCGATTGCCGGTGTGCTGGTGCTGATGCTCACGGACGACACCGCCCGCCCCCAGGTGCTCTGGTCCAGTGGGGCCGCGGCGGCGGTGCTGATCGTCGCGGGGGTGCGGGAACGAGGGTCTGTCGGTCGGATCAGGCCGGGTCAGTGAGCGGGGGTCCCCCCACGCCCGCAGGGCGTAGGGCTGGGGGTACCACCCACGCCCGCAGGGCGTAGGGGGAGGGTCTGGTGCGTGCGATCGCAAGGCGGAGGAAGGAGCCGACGCGGAGGGGGTACCGCCCGTGCCCGCAGGGCTACGGGGGACGTCGGCGACTGACGACAACGCGGCGTGGGGGTACCGCCCGTGTCCGAAGGGCTACGGGGGAGTGCGTGCCAGGGCACGCGAGCCCCGGCAGGATCCGACCGACAGACCCTACGCCCACGTCGTGGGTGAGTGTTCACCTTGTGTGAGCATGGTGCCCGTATAGCGGACATGTGTTCCCCGTCAGCGGGTGCTTGCCCAGACTGTGCTGCGCTCCCCCGTCTCAGCTACTGATCAGGGCACGCCCATGTCTCGGACTTCCGCGCCCGCGCCCGCCGACCGTCAGGACGACGTCGCGCTCTCGCACGGACTCAAGCAACGCCACCTCTCGATGATCGCCCTCGGCGGCGTCATCGGCGCCGGTCTCTTCGTCGGGTCCGGTGCGGGCATCGCCGCCGCCGGCCCGTCCATCGTCATCGCCTACGCGCTCTCGGGTCTGCTCGTCATGCTCGTGATGCGCATGCTCGGCGAGATGTCCGCGGCGAACCCGGCGTCCGGTTCCTTCTCGGTGCACGCCGAGCGGGCCATCGGCCCCTGGGCGGGCTTCACCGCCGGCTGGTCCTTCTGGTTCCTGCTGTGCGTCGCCGTCGGCCTGGAGGGCATCGGCGCCGCGAAGATCATGACCGGCTGGATGCCCGGCACCCCCGAGTGGGCGTGGGTCGCGCTGTTCATGCTGGTGTTCTGCGGGACGAACCTGGCGGCGGTGAAGAACTTCGGCGAGTTCGAGTTCTGGTTCGCCGCCCTCAAGGTCGGCGCGATCGCCCTGTTCCTCGGCATCGGTGTCCTCGCGATCACCGGTGTCCTGCCGGGCACGGACGCACCGGGAACCGCCAACCTGACGGGTGACGGCGGCTTCCTGCCCAACGGAACCGACGGGCTCGTCGTCGGTCTGCTCGCCTCCGTGTTCGCGTACGGCGGTCTGGAGACGGTCACCATCGCCGCGGCCGAGTCCGAGCACCCGGTCCAGGGCGTCGCGAAGGCCGTCCGCACCGCGATGTGGCGCATCGCCGTCTTCTACATCGGCTCCATGGCCGTCATCGTCACCCTGGTGCCGTGGGACGACCCGAAGGTCGTCGAGAAGGGCCCGTACGTCGCGACCCTCGACCACCTCGGCATCCCGGGTGCCGGCCAGATCATGAACGTGGTGGTGCTCGTCGCGCTGCTCTCCGCGATGAACGCCAACATCTACGGCGCCTCCCGCATGGCCTGCTCGCTGGTGGCGCGCGGCCAGGGCCCGAAGGCGCTCGGCCGGACGTCCGGCGGGGTGCCGCGTACGGCGGTGCTGGTCTCCTCGGTCTTCGGCTTCGGGTGCGTGCTGCTGAGCTACTGGCGGCCGAACGACGTCTTCATGTGGCTGCTCAACATGATCGGCGCGATCATCCTGGTGGTCTGGATCTTCATCGCGGTCTCCCAGTTGCTGCTGCGCCGCCGGACGGAACGCGAGGACCCCTCGCGGCTGGTGGTGAAGATGTGGCTCTACCCGGCGCTGACCTGGGTGGCTCTGGCGGGCATGGCCGCGGTGTTCGTTCTGATGGCGCGCGAGGCCGAGACGCGGACGCAGCTCTTCTACACGGGCGGGCTGACGCTGGCGCTGGCGGCGGTCGGATACGCGCGGCAGGTGCGCGCACGCCGTTCGCAGGCCTGATCACGCCCCACTGATCCACGATGCGAGGCCCGCCCCCGACCGGGGCGGGCCTCGGCGCGTTCTCAGCCGCCGGACAGGCCGGTGTCCACCGGCACGTTCAGCGACAGCAGCGCGGCCGTGCTGCCGGACAGCCGCAGTTCGCTGAGTGCCGCGTTGCGCAGTGCGGGGAACACCCGCCGGTACGCGGACAGTTCGATGCCCAGCAACTCGCACAGCACCAGCCGCAGCAAGGTGTTGTGCGCCACCACCAGCACCCGCTGTCCTTCGTGCTCCCGCGCGATCCGGCTCAGCGCGCCTGCTCCTCTGGCCGCCGCCGCCCGCGGGTCCTCCGCCTCGGGGAACGGATGAGCCACGGGGTCCCGGGTGAAGGCCGCCGCGGCGGAGGGGTTCTGGGCGGCGAACTCCGCGAGTGTGCGGCCCTCGACCACACCGAAGTCGCACTCCCGCAGGGCGTGTTCGCGCTGTGCCGTCAGCCCGAGCGCCCGGCAGGCGGGTTCGGCCGTCTCGATCGCACGGGAGACCGTCGAGGTCCACACCGCGTGGACCGGATGCCGTACCACCCACTGCCCCAACTGCTCGGCCTGTCTGCGGCCTTCGTCGGTGAGGGCGACATCGCTCACTCCCGCGTAGCGGTTCTCGGCGTGCCACACCGTCCGGCCGTGCCGGGCGATCAGCAGGGTCGTACTCATGTCGGCCTCTCCGTGCTTCCTGTGCTGTCTCGACGTGCCGTGTCTCCGGCGCTTTTGGTGCTTGTCCGGTTCTCCGTGCGCGCTCGGGCGTGTGCGGCCAGCGGGCCGGGCAGCCAGCCTCGCCGCTCCAGCTCGCCCACCATCGTCAGATACGGCTCGGTGAACCGCTCGCCGCCACGCGGCCGCACCACGTGCCGCAGCCGGACCATGCGCTCGGCGGCGTCGGCGACCGTGTCTGCGGACCCGGCTCCGTACGCGGCGAGTACGGCCATGCCCAGGGCCGGTTCGCTGTACTGCGGGACGCGCACCGGCCGCTGGAGGACCTCGGCCCGCAGCCGGGTCCAGTAGTCGCTGCGGACGGCGCCGCCGGTGAAGGTCAGCGGGCCGTCGACGGGCGCGCCCAGCAGATCCAGATAGTCGAGACAGAGCCGTTCGGTCAGCGCCACGCCCTGGAGCAGGGCCGCCCAGTGGTCGGCGTCGCAGACGGGTCTGCCCAGGAGGAAGGCCGTGGCCTCGGGGGCGGTGAAGGGGAACCGTTCGCCCGGGGAGCCGAGCGGATAGGCGACCGCGCCCGCCGGCTCGAACTCCGCGGCGCGCGCGTCGAGAGCGGCCGGGTCGGCGTCCGGGAAGGCTGCGTGCAGCGCCCCGCCGCCGACGCCGGACGCCCCGCCCGGCAGCCAGGTCCCGTCCGCGGACAGATGGCTGTAGACGACACCGGCGGGGTCGCGCAGCGGCTCGGCCGTGACCCCCTTGAGGACGAGGGTGGTGCCGAGGACCGAGTTCCAGGAGCCGACGGTGAGCGAGCCGGAGGCGATCTGGGCGGCGCAGCCGTCGGTCATACCGGCCACGACCGTCGTACCGGCCGGGATGCCGGTCTCCTCGGCGGCCTCGCGGCACACCTCGCCGAGCCGGGTGCCGGGGCGCACCACGTCCGGCAACACGCCCTCCGGCAGGCCCGGTTCGGCGAAGACACCGCGCTCGGCGTCGTACCCGGTCTTCAGGGCGTGGCTGGAGTCCGTGGGCAGCAGCCTGCCCGCCAGCCGGGCCACGATCAGATCGGCCTGGTGCAGGACGTGTGCCTCGCGCCCCGCGCCGTACTCGCGCAGCAGCCACAGCGCTCTCCCGGGGCCGCGCCCCGGCGCCCGCCCGTCGTCGTACATCAGGGCGGGGGTGAGGGGGCGGCCGTTCCGGTCGGCGAGCAGGACCGTCCCCGAGGTGGAGCAGACGGCGAGGGCGCGGGGGCGGTGGCCGTCGCGCAGGGCTTCGCGGACCGCCGTGCACACGGCGCTCCACCAGTCGTCCGGGCTCTGTTCGTGGCGTACTCCGTCGCGGCGGCCGGTCAGGGGCGCCGAGCCGCTGCCGAGGACGGCGCCGTCGTCGGAGGCGACGACCGCGCGGACGCTCTGGGTGCCGAGATCGATGCCCATCCACATGACGGCTCCTTCCGTGGACCTTCACTGTGCACCGGCAGAAGGGCGTGCCGGAGGGATTGACGCTCCCGAGCCGCTGTCCCACGCTCGGTTGACCGGTCGGCGGACGCTGCGACGTCCGGGGGTCGTCCGGCGGCGGCCGCGCGCCGTCCACCGGATGCGGTCCGGCGGCGGCTACGATCCGCTGCGTTCCTCCTTCCCCCCGGCCGTGTGCGTGGCGGCCGTGCGGTCGGTGCACGAGCAAGGTCCCTTGTCGGGTCTGCGCTCAGGGCCGGTGGAAGGCGCCCCGGCACAGGCCGCGTACGACCCCCGCGGAGGCTCTGCATGAAAGTCCTGGCTGCCGGCGACCACTTCGTCCTCAACTCCCTGATCTCCGAGGCCCTGCGCCACGATCTCGCCGGCTCCCCGCCCGACCTGACCGAGCTCACGCTGCCGTGGCCGCTCGAACCCTTCGGCAGGGTCGCCGAGGTCGACGAGGCGAGCGACGTCGAGGACGCGCTGATCGAGGCGCTCGACGGGGTGGAGGTGTGCGTGACGCAGATGGCTCCCTTCACCGAGCGGGTGCTCGAGGCTTCGCCCTCGCTGCGGATGATCGCCGTCTGCCGCGGCGGCCCGGTCAACGTCAACACCGAGGCGGCCGGGGCGCGGGGCGTCAAGGTCTGCTTCGCGCCCGGCCGCAACGCCGCGTCCACCGCCGAGTTCACCGTCGGGCTGATGCTGGCGGCCCTGCGCTCGATCCCCGAGGCGCACAGCGCACTGACCGGCAGGACCGGCTGGGACGGCACGTACTACACGTACGAACGCAGCGGTCTGGAGCTGGAGGACACCCCGGTCGGGCTGATCGGCTACGGCGCGGTGGGCAGCCGGGTCGCGCGGGTGCTGTGCGCGTTCGGCGCCGAGGTGGAGGTGTACGACCCGTATGTGCGCGGCGATGTGCACGGCATGCGCGCGAAGACCCTGGACGCGCTGCTCTCCCGCTCCCGTGTCGTCACGCTGCACGCCCGCCTCACTCCCGAGACCCAGGGGCTCATCGGCGCTCGTGAACTGGCCCTGATGCCCCGCGGATCGGTGCTGGTCAACGCGGCGCGGGGCGGGCTGCTGGACACCGCAGCGCTGTGCGACGCGCTGGACCACGGGCAGTTGGCCGCCGCCGCGCTCGACACCTACGAACAGGAGCCGCCGCCGCCCGGCTCACGGCTGTTCGACACCCCGAACCTGGTGCTCACCCCGCATCTGGGCGGCGCGAGCCGTGCCGTCGCTCGCAAGGCCGCGGCCATCGCGGCGGCGGAGGTGGCCCGTTACGCCCGGGGAGAACCGCTCGCGCACTGCCTCACCTGAGAGGACTTCTGCGATGACAGCAACGGCAGCCACGGCAGCCACTACGGTGTATGTCGGGATCGATGTGGGCACTTCGGCCGTGAAAGCGGCGGCCTTCGACGCCGGGGGCCGCACGCTCGCGGTCGAGTCCCGGCCGGTCGGTCTCGACATCGGAGACGGCCACGTCGAGCAGGACATGGACGAGGTGTACGGCGCGGTCACGGACGTCCTGGCGGCGGTGACGGCCGCGGTGCCGGGACCGGTCGGGCTGATCGGTCTCACCGGGCAGGGCGACGGTGTCTGGCTGGTCGACGACTCCGGCCGGCCGGTGCGGCCCGCGATCTCCTGGATGGACGGCCGCGCGCACGCCCTGGTCGACGCCTGGCAGGAGTCGGGCGTCCTCGCCTCGGTTTTCCGGCGCAACGGCGGCGCGATGTTCCCCGGGTCCCCCGGCCCGGTGCTCGCCTGGCTGGACCGGCACGAGCCCGCGTCGCTGGACGCGGCGGCGGCCGCCCTCACCTGCAAGGACATGGTCTTCCAGCGACTGACGGGCATCCGGGCGACGGAGGTCTCGGACGCGTCCATGCCGTTCCTCGACCCGCGCACCCGCAGCTACGACGACGAGCTGCTGAAAGCGCTGGGGATCGCCCACCGCCGGGGCCTGCTGCCGGAGGTCAGCGATCCCGCCGCGACCGGTGCGCTCGCCTCGGGGACGCGGATCGCGAGCGGTCCCTACGATCTGGCCGCCTGCGCGCTGGGGGCGGGTGTCACCGCTCCGGGTGACGGCCTGCTGATCGTCGGCACCTGCCTGGCCTCGCTCGTCGCCACCCGCGAGCTCGATCTCACGGGTGAGCCCGCCGGGCTGTACATCTCCACCGACCGGACGGGGCAGTGGCTGCGCGCGATGCCGGCGATGGTCGGCACGGCCGCCCTGGACTGGGTGCTGAAAACGACCGGCGTACAGCACACCGAGGTCGACGCGCTGCTCGACGCCACCCCGCCGGGCTCGCACGGGGTGCGGGTGCTGCCGTACTTCGCGCCGTCCGGTGAGCGCGCGCCCTTCGTGGAGCCGCGGCTGCGGGCCGAGCTGACCGGGGTGTCGCTGGAGTCGACCCCGGCGGATCTGGTGCGGGCCACCTGTGAGGGAATCGGGTTCGCGGCCCGGCACTGTCTGGACGCGGCGGGGCTGTCGGGGTCCCTCGCGATCTGCGGTGGCGGCACCCGCTCCCCGGCCTGGATGCGGCTGTTCGCGGATGTACTGGGCAGGCCGCTGCGCATCGTCGAGGGCGAGGTCGGGGCGCGCGGCGCCGTGCTGGCATCGGCGGAGCGGCACGGTGTGGAGCTGGACACCGCCGCCTGGACCGCACCGACCGCGGTCGTCGAACCGGACCCGGAGCGCGCGGAGTTCTACGCGCGGGCCTACGAGGACCATCTGGAACGGCTGGCCGGCTCACGGGCCCGTGCCCGCGCCGCCCGGACATGACCTGGACACCTCATATCTCCCCGGCCGCCACCCGGCATGGCGAGCGTGGTGCTCCGCGCCACCCACCACGACCGCGTGCCCAGAGGGAGATCCGTATGTCCGCCATGCCGAGACGCCGTTCGGTCCTTCTCGCGGCAGGCGCGGCGACCGCCGCGTCCGCCCTTCCGTCCCCCGCCGTGGCGGCCCGTCAGCGGCCGCGCTCCGGAAGGCCGTTGGTGATCGGTCACCGCGGCGCGGCGGGCTGGCGGCCCGAGCACACCGCCGCGTCCTACACCTTCGCCGTGCAGGCGGGCGCCGACTGGATCGAGCCGGATCTGGTGCCCACCAAGGACCATGTACTGGTCGTCCGCCATGAGAACGAGATCTCGCAGACGACCGACGTCGCGAGGCGGGCGGAGTACGCCGGCCGCCGCACCACGAAGACCGTCGACGGGCGGGCGGTGACCGGCTGGTTCACCGAGGACTTCACGCTCGCCGAGCTGAAGACCCTGTGGGCCGTCGAGCGGCTGCCCCTGGTCCGCAACCGCAACACCGTCTTCGACGGCACCCAGCGGATCATGACGTTCCAGGAGGTCGTCGACCTCGCCCGCCGGCTCTCCCGGAGCCACGGCCGCACCGTCGCCGTGTTCCCGGAGACCAAGCACCCCACCTACTTCCGCTCGATCGGGCTGCCGCTGGAGCCGGAACTCGTGCGGGTGATCCGCCGCAACAGGCTCGGCGCGCGCGAGTGCGTCGTCCAGTCCTTCGAGCCGTCGAGCCTGCTGCACATCGCCGAGGCCCGGCTGCGGCTGCCGCTGTGGCAGGCCCTCGGGACCACCGGCGGCCCCTTCGGGCACGACACGACGTACGCGCGGATGATGACGCCGGAGGGGCTGCGGAGCATCGCGGAGTACGCGGACTGGATCGGGCCGGACAAGTCCTCCCTCGTCGCGCCCTCGACCCTGTTGGCGGACGCGCACGCGGCGGGCCTGCGGGTGGGTGCGTACACCTTCCGGGCGGAGAACCAGTTCCTGCCGCAGGCCCTGCGCCGGGGCACCGATCCGAACGGCTTCGGTGACGCGTTCGCCGAGTACGCCCTGCACTACGGATCGGGCGTGGACGCGGTCGTCACCGACTTCCCGGACCTCGCGGCGATCGCCCGGGACGCGGCGGACACCGGGGCACGGTGACAGCTCCGGGCCAGGAGCCCGAGGAAGGTCCTGGGACCAATGCCTGATCACCTCCAGCCCCTCTTGCTGCTAGCGTGCACTTGCATAAGATGTGCAATAAGCAGTCGGAGGGCCCGGTCATGGCCATTTACACGCTTCCTGAACTTCCGTACGACTACGCGGCGCTCGAACCGGTCATCAATCCCCTGATCGTCGAGCTCCATCACGACAAGCACCACGCGGCCTACGTCAAGGGCGCCAACGACACGCTGGAGCAGCTGGAGGAGGCGCGCGACAAGGAGGCGTGGGGGGCGATCAACGGGCTGGAGAAGAACCTCGCGTTCCATCTGTCCGGCCACATCCTGCACAGCATCTACTGGCACAACATGACCGGCGACGGCGGCGGCGAGCCGCTGGAGAAGGACGGCGTCGGCGACCTCGCGGACGCGATCGCCGAGTCGTTCGGCTCCTTCGCCAAGTTCAAGGCCCAGCTCACCAAGGCCGCCGCGACCACCCAGGGCTCCGGCTGGGGCGTGCTCGCGTACGAGCCGGTGAGCAGGCGGCTGATCGTCGAGCAGGTCTACGACCACCAGGGCAACGTCGGCCAGGGCTCCGTGCCGATCCTGGTCTTCGACGCGTGGGAGCACGCCTTCTATCTCCAGTACAAGAACCAGAAGGTCGACTTCATCGACGCCATGTGGGCGGTCGTCAACTGGCAGGACGTGGCGAAGCGCTACGCCGAGGCCAGGGAGCGCACCCCGCTCATCGCCCCGTGAACCCCTGAACGGCCCCGGAGACGGGGGCACCGGACGTCCTGCTCGTGATCGTCTTCTCAACCTTCGCGTGCGGACGGAATGACGAAGGACCCCCGCGAGGACATGACTCGCGGGGGTCCTTCCGTCCGGAGGTCCGGCCGGTCCGGGGGCCGTCCCGTCCGGGGGCGGGACGGCCCCCCGGACGGACGACTCGGAGGCCGGCGAAGTCCCGGCCTCGGAGGATGGAGAAGTCCGGGCCTCAGAGGTTGGAAAAGTCCGGGCCCTGGGTGCGGGTCCGCTTGATCTCGTAGAAACCGGGGACCGAGGCCACCAGCAGCGTGCCGTCCCAGAGCTTCGCCGCCTCCTCGCCCTTCGGGGCGGGGGTGACGACGGGACCGAAGAAGGCGATCTGGTTGCCGTCGGCGCCGGGGACCGCGATGACGGGAGTGCCGACGTCCTGGCCGACCTTGTCGATGCCTTCCTGGTGGGAGGCCCGCAGCTCGGTGTCGTACGCGGTGGAGTCGGCGTAGTCCGCCAGCTCGGCCGGGAGACCCACGTCCTTCAGGGCTCCGGCGATCGCCTCGGGCGTCGGACCCTCGCCCTGGTTGTGGAAGCGGGTGCCGAGCGCGGTGTAGAGCCGGCCGAGGACCTCGTCGCCGTGCTTCTGCTGCGCCGCGATGACCACCCGGACCGGGCCCCAGGCCTGCTTCATGCCCTCGCGGTATTCCTCGGGGAGCTCGTCGAGCCTGTCCTCGTTCAGCACGGCGAGGCTCATCACGTGCCAGCGGACCTCGATGTCCCGGACCTTCTCCACCTCCAGGACCCAGCGGGAGGTCATCCAGGCCCACGGGCACAGCGGGTCGAACCAGAAGTCCACGGGTGTCTTGCCGTTCTCGGACATGTCTCTCCTCATCGGGAACGCGGCGTGCGCCTGGATCGGACAACGCCGCCCGTCACCGGTCGATTCCCGGATACCGGCCGCCAGGTGCACATGGGAAGATCGGTGCTGTCGAACGAGTCACGAAGGAGTGCCCGTGCCCGGTGAGAATCTGTCCCGTGACGAGGCCCGTCGCCGGGCCGAGCTGGTGTCCGTCGACGGGTACGAGGTGTTCCTCGACCTGCGGTCCGCGGTCGGGGAACTCCCGGAGGGCTCGGGGCCGCGCACCTTCCGTTCGGTGACGACCATCCGGTTCCGCTGCGCACAGCCCGGCGCCTCGGCCTTCGTCGATCTGATCGCCCCGTCCGTCACCGAGGTGACGCTCAACGGCGTGAAGCTGGACCCGGCCGCCGCCTTCGACGGTTCCCGTATCGCGCTGGACTCCCTCGCCGCCGAGAACGTGCTGGTGGTGGACGCCCAGTGCGCGTACAGCCGCACCGGTGAGGGGATGCACCGGTTCGTCGACCCCGAGGACGGCGAGGTCTACCTCTACACCCAGTACGAGCCCGCGGACGCCCGCCGG
The DNA here is from genome assembly GCF_032229325.1 of Streptomyces sp. AM8-1-1. NCBI lineage: Bacteria > Bacillati > Actinomycetota > Actinomycetes > Kitasatosporales > Streptomycetaceae > Streptomyces > Streptomyces sp. AM8-1-1. Next base: position 5,417,299 of record NZ_CP135086.1, on the reverse strand, counting down.
GTGTTCGCCTGCTTCGAGCAGCCGGATCTCAAGGCACCGTTCCGCTTCGAGGTGACCGCGCCCGACGCGTGGACCGTCTGGAGCAACGGCGCCGGCGAGCGGGAGGCCGACGGCGTGTGGCGGTTCGCCGGGACCAAGCCGATCTCGACGTACATCACCGCCGTGGTGGCGGGCCCTTACCACTACGTCACCGACCTCTACACCCGCACGCTGGACGACGGAGCGACCCTGGAGATCCCGCTCGGCGCCATGTGCCGCAAGGGGCTCGCCCGGCACTTCGACGCCGGTGACATCTTCCGGGTCACCAAGCAGGGTCTGGACTTCTTCCACGACCGGTTCGACTACCCGTACCCCTTCGGCAAGTACGACCAGGCCTTCGTGCCCGAGTACAACATCGGTGCGATGGAGAACCCCGGCTGTGTCACCTTCCGCGAGGAGTTCGTCTTCCGCGGCCAGGTGACCCAGGCCTCCTACGAGCGCCGGGCCAACGTCATCCTGCACGAGATGGCGCACATGTGGTTCGGCGACCTGGTGACCATGGTGTGGTGGGACGACCTGTGGCTCAAGGAGTCCTTCGCGGACTTCATGGGCACCTTCTCCATGGTCGGCGCGACCCGCTTCACCAACGGCTGGATCACCTTCGCCAACAACCGCAAGTCCTGGGCGTACCGCGCCGACCAGCTGCCCTCCACGCACCCGGTCACGGCCGACATCCGCGACCTGGAGGCCGCCAAGCTCAACTTCGACGGGATCACCTACGCCAAGGGCGCGTCCGTCCTCAAGCAACTGGTGGCGTACGTCGGGCAGGACGCCTTCCTGGAGGGCGCCCGCCGGTACTTCAAGCGGCACGCGTACGGCAACACCCGGCTCGGCGACCTGCTCTCCGTGCTGGAGGAGACGTCCGGACGCGACATGACCGCGTGGTCGCGCTCCTGGCTGGAGACCGCCGGGGTCAACTCCCTGACGCCGCTGGTGACCTGCGACGCGGCCGGCCGGATCACCGAGCTCGCCGTCCTCCAGGACGGTGACCAACTGCGGCCCCACCGGGTGGCGGTGGGCCTCTACCGGCGCGAGGACGGCGACCTGGTGCGCTACGCACGTGCCGAGGTCGACGTCACCGGTGCCTCGACGGCCGTCGGTGAACTGGCCGGTGAGGAGCGGCCGGAGCTCGTCCTGGTGAACGACGAGGACCTGACCTACTGCAAGATCCGCTTCGACGAGAGCTCGCTGACGACACTGCGCGCCCACCTCGGCGACCTCACCGACCCGCTGGCGCGGGCGCTGTGCTGGTCGGCGCTGTGGAACCTCACCCGGGACGCGCTGATGCCCACGCGCGACTTCGTGGACCTGGTGCTCCGGTTCGCGGGCCGGGAGACGGACATCGGCGTGCTCCAGATGCTGCACTCCTGGGCCCGCTCGGCGCTGGTGCATTACGCGGCGCCCGAGTGGCGCGAGGAGGGCGGCCGGCTGCTCGCCGAGGGCGCGCTGGGTGAACTGCGGGTCGCCGAGCCCGGCAGCCAGCACCAGCTGACCTGGGCGCGGTTCTTCGCGACGACGGCCGCATCGGCGGCCGATCTCCAGCTGCTCCAGGGGCTGTTGGCCGGCACGGCGAAGATCGACGGCCTCGATGTGGACCAGGAGCTGCGCTGGGCCTTCCTGCTGCCGCTGGCCTCGCACGGGGTCGCGGACGAGGCGGAGATCGCGGCGGAACTGGCCCGCGACGACACCGCGTCGGGCAGGCGCCACCAGGTGCGCTGCCTCGCGGCCCGCCCCTCGCCGGCCGTCAAGGACCAGGCGTGGGCGCAGGTGGTCGAGTCGGACGCGCTCTCCAACGCCCTGGTGGAGGCCACGATCTCGGGCATGGTGCAGCCGAACCAGCGCGAGCTGCTGGCGCCGTACGCGCCCGCCTACTTCGAGGCCATCGCACGGGTGTGGGAGGAGCGCTCCATCCAGATCGGCATGGACGTCGTGCGGGGGCTCTACCCCTCGCTCCAGGACAACACCTCGACACTGGCCGCGACGGACGCCTGGCTGTCCGCGCACGAGGACGCACCGCCCGCGCTGCGGCGGCTCGTCCTGGAGTCCCGGGACGATCTCGCACGTGCGCTCCGCGCTCAGGAGTGCGATGCGGCGGCGGCGCTGTGACCTGCCGGGCCACGGGCGTACCCCCGTTTGGGGGAACCGTACTCGGCTGTCGAACGTCCGTACTTTAGGACGGCGTTGTCCTGAATTGTCGACGAGCGTGTAACAGCGGTTAGCGAGGGGGGTGGGCGCGGGCATCCCGGCAGCATGAACAACACCCCGCTCTCCCCCCACCCCCTCAGTCACCTGTCCGACGTGCACAGCCGCGTGCTCTCCACCGCGCAGCTGCGGGCCCACGGTGTCTCCCCCGCCCGGATCACCGCGCAGTGCCGGCCCGGCGGGCCCTGGCAGCCGCTGCTGCCCGGGGTGTATCTGCTGCACCCCGGGGCGGCCACCAGCGAGGAGCGGCTGCACGGCGCGCTGCTGTACGCGGGGCGGCCGGTCATCCCCGCCCAGGGCGACCGCCCGGACACCCCCCGGTTCGGCGAGGCCATGGTCACCGGGCTCGCGGCCCTCGCGCTGCACGGGTTCTCGTCCGCCCCCGCGCTGCTCTCGCTCGACCGCATCGACATCCTCGTCCCGCGCACCCGGCGGCTGCGGTCGACCGGTTGTGCCCGGATCGTGCGCGCACACTCCCTGCCGAGACCGGACGAGATCACCGGCCTTCCGGTGGCACCCGTGCCCCGCGCGCTCGCCGACGCGGTCGCGGAGCTCACCGACGCCAACGCGGTACGGCGACTGCTCACCGAGGCGGTGCGCGGCGGTCACTGCGAACCGGGCGCCGTCGTGACCGAGTTGAACCGCGCACGGCTGCTCTCCCGTACCCATGTGGTCGACGCGGTCGACTCACTGCTCGCCGAGGGGCGCTCGCTCGCCGAGGACCGGCTGTACGAGATGGTGCGGCTGCACGGTCTGCCCGACCCGGTCTGGAACGTGGATCTGCGGCTGCCCGGCGGTCCGTATCTGGGCGGTGTGGACGCCTACTGGCCCGAGCAGTCCGTCGCCGTCGAGCTGGACACCCGCGCCCCGCGCCAGGACGAGGACGCGCTGTGGTCCGAATACGCCCGCAAGCGGGAGCACTTGGAGCGGCTCGGCATCACCGTCGTCCACATCACGCCGAAGAAGCTGCGGGAGTCACTGGAGCAGCAGGCGACCGTGGTGCGCACCGCTCTGATGGCGGCCGGGGACCGCGACCCCGCGGCGTACGTCGTGGTGCTGCCCCGCTGACGGCGCTCAGCCGCAGAACTCGGCCTCGGCGACCGCGAGATCGCCCCCGGACCAGTCGCCGTTGACGTTCACGGCAAGAGAGTGGAGCGCGTCCCGGGTGGTCAGCGCCTGGGACGAGGAGCCGTGGACATCGCCCCGGTGACCCCAGACGGCGGTGCCGCAGCTCAGCTCCAGCCGCATCAGCCCCAGCCCGTACCGCCGGCCGGGCCTGCGCGGATCCATGACGACGGTCGTCGTCATCTCCTTCAGCTGCCGCGGCGGCAGGAGACCGCCCTTCAGCAGCGTCCGGTAGAAGCGCTGGAGATCGGCCGAGTCCGAGATCATCTCGCCGGCCGCCCCGGCCATCGACGGGTTGACGGCGCTCACATCGTGGACGGTCGCCGCCGGGTCGTCGGAGAGCCTGGAGTAGGCCCGGCTGCCGGGACGCGGCGGCCGCGGGTCGGTGCCGGGGACGGAGGTGGCGTGCAGACGGAGCGGACGCAGGATGCGGCGCTCGATCTCCTCGGCGTACGAGTGCCCGGTCACCTTCTCGACGGTCATCCCGGCGAGGACGTAGTTGGTGTTGGAGTACTTCCAGTCCGTGCCGGGGGCGAAGTCGGGCGGGTGGCGCAGGGCGAGGTCCACCAGCTGCCGGGGGGTCCAGGTGTCGTAACGGTGCTCGAAGAAGCCGTCGCGGAGCACCTGTTCCACGAAGGTCTCGTCCCTGGTGTAACTGGATATCCCGCTGGTGTGGTTGAGCAGCTGCCGCAGGGTGACGCGGCTCCCGTCGTGGCCGTTCCCGTGGACCACGCCGGGCAGCCATCGCTCCACGGTGTCGTCCAGGCTCAGCCGGCCCTCGGCCTCCAGCTGGAGCAGGACGGTGGCGACGAAGGTCTTGGTGATGGACCCGACGCGGTAGCGGTCCCGGGGCGAGCGATCGCGGCCGTTGCGCAGATCACCGGCGCCCGCGGTGCCGCTCCACCGGCCGTTGCGGTCGCGCGCCTCGACGACGACACCGGGGGCACCGTCGCGCACGGCGGCCTCGATGGCCTGGCGGGTGGGGAAGTGGCGGTCGGCGGCGCTGCCGGCGACGGCCGGAGTCACCAGGGCGCCGGCGGCCATGGCCACCAGTGCCAGGGTGGTCGCGGTCCGGATCTGGCGGGCCGGCATGTCAGCCCCCGCCTCCCACGGGCCGGGGCCCGGGCTGTTCGCTCATGCGCAGAGAATACGAGAACGCCGGCCCGCGGCAACCCGCCCGTCGGCGCCCTTCACCGGTGCCCGGCGGTGCCGGTGGGGCGGCTCGTGAAGATGTCGTGGCGCCGCCCCTGCCGCGAGAGTTGAATCTCGTTCGGTAACTCCCTGTTTGTCCACGGTGGCGCATTGTCCGCAGTGGCGGATGTATGCCATGGCCACATCACGCCTCCGCCAACTCTCCACAAACCCCTGTCACTTACGAAAGGCTGAGCGGTCATCCGGCACCGAATTCCGGACCTTCTCTTTCACCGACCAGGGATGCTGATGACCCTCGAATCCCAGAGCTCCATATCCGGGCGCTCCGTACCAGGTCACAGACGCGTCGCCCGCATTGCGGCCGCCGCGTCGATGGTGACCGCACTCGTGGCCGCAGGCGCCGTACCGGCGTTCTCCGCCACTCCCGCCGACGACCCCGGTACCACCGCGGGCGTCAAGGCGGCGAAGTCCTCCGACAAGCTCGGTGCGGCCGACGCCGAACTGCTCGCCCAGGCCGAGGCCAAGGGCGACAAGAGCGTCACCGTCATGGTCGCGACCGCCCCCGGCGCCACCGAGCAGGTCGCCGGCCAGCTCGACGACGTCAAGGGCGCGGTCCTCGGCAGGACGTACGACAAGCTCGGCTATGTACGGGCCACCCTCCCGACGGACACCGCGAAGAGCGCGCTGAAGGCCGCCGCCAAGCTGTCCAGCGTGCACGGGATCGACCTCGAGCACGAGGTGAAGCTGGACGACCCGACGCCGGCCGCGGACACCACCAAGGCCGCGCGCACCGCGTCACGGCAGGCCGCCGCGTACCCGGCCCCCGGGAAGAGCACCCCGGCGAAGAACCCGTACAACCCCTCCTTCGAGACGGGCGCGGTCGACTTCGTCAAGCAGAACCCCAAGGCCGACGGCCGCGGCGTGACCATCGGCATCCTGGACTCCGGTGTCGACCTCGGTCACCCGTCGCTCCAGAAGACCACCACCGGCGAGCGCAAGATCGTCGACTGGGTCACCGCGACCGACCCGGTCTCCGACGGCGACGCCACCTGGCGCCAGATGCGCGTCGACGTGGCCGGCCCGACGTTCGCCGTCAACGGCCGTACGTACACCGCTCCGGCGGGCGCGTACAAGTTCAACCTGTTCGCCGAGGCCGCCACCCGCGGCGGCGACATGGCCGGTGACCTCAACCGCGACGGCGACACCACCGATGTGTGGGCGCTGCTGTACGACCCGGGCACCCGGACCGTGCGCGTCGACCTCAACAACGACGCGAACTTCGCCAACGACACCGTGATGAAGGCCTACAAGAACGGCTTCCAGATCGGGTACTTCGGCAAGGACAACCCGGCCACCGAGGTCGTCGAGCGCATCCCGTTCGTCATCGAGGTGCGCGAGGACGTCGTCTACAACGCCACGGGCGCCACGGCCGACTACGTCAACATCGGCGTCATCGAGTCCGAGCACGGCACCCACGTCGCCGGCATCACCGCGGCCAACAGCCTCTTCGGCGGCAAGATGAACGGCGCGGCGCCCGGCGCCAAGCTGGTCTCCTCGCGCGCCTGCACCTGGAGCGGCGGCTGCACCAACATCGCGCTCACCGAGGGCATGGCCGACCTGGTCATCGACCGCGGCGTGGACATCGTCAACATGTCCATCGGCGGCCTGCCGCCGCTGAACGACGGCAACAACGCCCGCGCCGAGCTCTACAACCGCCTCATCGACACCTACGGTGTCCAGCTGGTCATCTCGGCCGGCAACGAGGGCCCGGGCACCAACACCCTCGGCGACCCCGCGGTCGCCGACAAGGTCATCTCGGTCGGCGCCGCCATCTCCAAGGAGACCTGGGCCGCCAACTACGGCTCCGGCGTGACCAAGAAGTACGCCATGCTGCCCTTCTCCTCCCGCGGTCCGCGCGAGGACGGCGGCTTCACGCCCACGATCACCGCGCCCGGCGCGTCGATCAACACCACCCAGACCTGGCTGCCCGGCGGCCCGGTCGCGGAGGCGGGCTACCAGCTCCCGGCCGGCTACTCCATGCTGCAGGGCACCTCGATGTCCTCGCCGCAGGCCGCCGGCGCGAGCGCGCTGCTGCTCTCGATGGCCAAGCAGCGCGGCATCGACCTGACGCCCGCGAAGCTGCGCACCGCTCTCACCAGCACCGCGCACAAGATCGCCGGCGTGCAGGCGCACGAGCAGGGCTCCGGCCTGATCAACGTCGTCGACGCGTGGGACGCCATCAAGAACGGCGCCACCGCCCACGAGTACAGCGTCAAGGCCCCGGTCGACACCGCGATCGACTTCGCGCTGAAGACCCCGGGCTTCGGCACCGGCCTCTACGACCGCGAAGGCGGCCTGCAGGCGGGCAAGGCCAAGACGTACGACGTCACGGTCACCCGCATCACCGGCCCCAAGGGCGCGCTCGCGCACACCCTGAACTGGAAGTACAACGACGGGACCTTCCGTCTCCTCGGAGGCGACCTGGTCCGGCTGCCGCTGAACCAGCCGGTCACCGTCACCGTCCAGGCCCGTCCCAAGACGGCCGGCGTGCACAGCGCCATCCTGGAGGCGGACGACCCGCGCACCGAGGGCATCGACAAGCAGATCCTCTCGACCGTGGTCGTCTCCAAGCCGCTCGCGAAGCCCGCGTACGGCTTCTCGGCCGCCGGCTCGGTGCAGCGCAACAGCCACACGTCGTACTTCGTCACGGTGCCGGAGGGCGCGAAGACCCTCGAGGTCGCGCTCGGCGGACTGGCCGACAAGAGCCAGACCCGGTTCATCGGCATCCACCCCTACGGTGTGCCGGTCGACGACAGCTCGACGATCAACTGCTACCCGAACTACCCGAACCCGGCCAACACCTGCCGCCCGGACCTGCGCTCGTACCCCGAGCCCACGCCCGGTGTCTGGGAGATCGAGGTCGAGTCGCGCCGTACGTCCCCGCTGCTGGACAACCCGTACAAGCTGGACGTCACGGTGCTGGGCGCCACCTTCGACCCGGCCGTGAAGACGCTCCCCGAGGCGAAGGTCGGCACGCCGGCCCCCGTCGAGTGGAAGGTCACGAACGACTTCGCGCCGATCGACGGCAAGCTCGCCGGCGGCCCGCTGGGCTCCGCCAAGGTCGCCCGGCCGTCCATCGGCCAGGGTGAGTCGCAGGAGTCCACGGTCACCGTCGGAGAGGGCGTCGAGCGTCTGGACGTCGCCATCGGCGGCGTCTCGGACACCAACGCCGACCTGGACCTGTCGGTCTTCCTCGACGGCGTGCTCGTCGGCCAGGCCGCCGACGCGGACTCCGAGGAGGCCGTCAGCCTGCTGAAGCCCGCCGCGGGCACGTACACCGTCGTGGTCGACGGCTACGCCGTCCCGGCCGGCACCACCGAGTACGACTACCGCGATGTGTTCTTCGCGCCGTCGCTCGGCGAGGTCAAGGTCCCCGCGACCCCGGTCAAGCTGGCCAACGGCGCCTCGGCGCAGGTCACGGCCGAGGTCGTGGTGGCCGGTGCGGCTCCCGAGGGACGTCAGTTCTTCGGCGAGGTGCGCCTGGAGAACGCGCGCGGCACCGCCGCGGGCGCCGGCAGCGTCGTGATCGAGAAGGTCACGCCGTAACCACCGGATGAAGCGAACGGGGGCGGGCGTCCGGCAACGGGCGCCCGCCCTTCGCATGTCCCGCTCCCTGACCGGCCCCGCCCCTCACCATGTCCTGTGTCACACATTCCGCCCTTCGGACAATGGATTGGACAAGGCGCCCGGTGGCATACGCATCATGGAGCAGCACCCAGGCCAGCGAAGATGCACGAAAAGGTACGAAGGAGACGTCCGTGAGGGTCGGAATCGTCGGAGCCACCGGTCAGGTCGGCACAGTCATGCGCAAGATCCTCGCCGAGCGGAAGTTCCCGGTCGACGAGCTGCGGCTGTTCGCCTCGGCCCGTTCGGCCGGTTCCACGATCACGTGGGAAGGCCGTGACATCACCGTCGAGGACGCGGCCGCCGCCGACTACTCCGGTCTGGACATCGTGCTCTTCTCCGCCGGCGGCGCGACCTCCAAGGCGCTCGCCGAGAAGGTCGCCGCCCAGGGTGCCGTCGTGATCGACAACTCCTCGGCCTGGCGCCGCCACCCCGAGGTGCCGCTGGTCGTCTCCGAGGTCAACCCGCACGCGATCAAGGACCGCCCGAAGGGCATCATCGCCAACCCGAACTGCACGACGATGGCCGCGATGCCGGTCCTCAAGCCGCTGCACGTCGAGGGCAGCCTCACCTCCCTGGTGGCCACCACCTACCAGGCCGTCTCCGGTTCCGGCGTCGCCGGCGTCGCCGAGCTCGACGGCCAGGTGAAGCAGACCGTCGAGCGCGCGGCCGAGCTCACCCACGACGGCGAGGCCGTCGACTTCCCCGAGCCGGGCGTCTACAAGCGGCCCATCGCCTTCAACGTCCTGCCGCTCGCGGGCAACCTGGTCGACGACGGCTCCTTCGAGACCGACGAGGAGCAGAAGCTCCGCCACGAGTCCCGCAAGATCCTGGAGATCCCCGAGCTCAAGGTCTCCGGCACCTGTGTGCGCGTGCCCGTCTTCTCCGGCCACTCGGTGCAGGTCAATGCCCGCTTCGAGCGCCCCGTGAGTGTCGAGCGCGCCTACGAGCTGCTGGAGCACGCCGCGGGCGTGGAGCTCTCGGAGATCCCGACGCCGCTCCAGGCCGCCGGCAAGGACGCGTCGTACGTGGGCCGCATCCGGGTCGACGAGACCGTCGACAACGGCCTGGCGCTGTTCCTGTCCAACGACAATCTCCGCAAGGGCGCGGCGCTGAACGCCGTGCAGATCGCGGAGCTGGTGGCGGACGAGCTGCGCGGCTAGAACCTAGGCGGCGGCCTGGGGCCGCCGCACCTCGAAGTGGAAGCAGCCGTACTCGACGGCGCGTACGTGCACCAGCGCGACGGCCGGGTCGTCGAACGCTTCCGCGATCGCCTCGTCGAAGGCTTCGGTGGCCGCCTCCGGGATCTCCAGGAGGCGGCCTCCTGCTATCCGGCCGTCGGCGTCGTAGCGGCGCAGTGTGCGCAGCGCACCCGGCCGGGCGAAGGGGTAGCCGTCCTGGGGCGCGGGCCCCTCGCACTCCTCGGCGTGGATGAAGACGGGTCCCTGCTCGTCGTACGCGCCGGGCCGCGCCCAGCTCTCGGCGGCCCAGCGGCGCAGCGGGGCGTACGAGACGAGGGCGATGGACTCGCCCACCCTGCTGGGGCGGAGGCAGCAGCGCAGCGGGGCACCGCCCTCGGGGTCGCTGAAGGGTTCGCAGGCGTGGCCCGCGTCGTCGGCGGCGCGGAGCTGCCGCAGGACGGCCGGTTCGACAGCTCGGACGGTCCACCGTGCGGGTGCCGATGCCGCGGGTGCGGGTGTCAGGGGTGTCTGTGTCATGGCTTCAGCGTGGCGTTGTCCGGGCCCGGTTTCCGGCGGGATTCGGACGTCACGTTCGCCTGGGTCGGTGGCCGCCGCGCGCCGGGCCCGCGCCCGCGTCGCCCGGGCCCGACGTTCGGCGGTACGCCGCGTCGATGGAGGCCAGTTCATCCACGGTGAGCACGTCCTCCACCCGCTCGAAGCCGTCCGGGGCGCGCTCGGCCACCGCCTGGAGCAGCCGGTCGGCGGGCATCTCGCGCATCGCGCGCACCAGGTCACCGGTCAGCGGGGCGCGCTCGCTCTCATATGCCCGCAGCGCGGAGGGGACTGACGCGGCTGACGTCAGGGCGCGGGCCAGCGCCCGTGCGTCGAGCACCGCCTGCGAGCCGCCGTTCGAACCGATCGGATACATCGGGTGGGCCGCGTCCCCGAGCAGCGTCACCCGGCCGCGGCCCCAGCTCTCCAGCGGATCGCGGTCGGCCATCGGGTACTCCAGGATCTCCTCGGTCGCGGCCAGCAGGGCCGGCACATCGAGCCCGAGCCGGTCCAGCTTCCAGTCCGCGTAGTGCGCGAGGACATCCGCGAGCCGTCCCGTGCGGTTCCACGCAGCGCCTTCGACCGGGCCGCCCTCGGCGACCCGGACCTCGCACACCCAGTTGAGCAGCGCCTCTCCGCGCTCCTCGGCGCGGCGCGAGATGGGGTAGACGACCAGCTTCGCGGTGGCGTTGCTGCCCACGACGGCCATCGTGCGGCCCCCGAGGAACGGCTCGGCGCGTACCGTGCCGCGCCACATCCGGACGCCGTTCCAGAGCGGGAGCCGCTGCTCGCCGGGGTGCAGCAGGGCGCGCACCCGGGAGTGCAGCCCGTCCGCTCCGACCAGTGCCTCCGCCCGCTCGGTGGTGCGGGCGCCGGTCGTCGTCGACCGCAGGGTGACGCGCAGCCCGTCGGCGTCCTCGGCGTGCTCCTCGAAGCCGTCGAGAGCCGTGCCGGTGCGCACGGCGTCCGCTCCGAGCCTGTCCCGGACGGCTTCGTACAGCAGGGCCTGGAGCTCGCCGCGGTGGAGCGAGTACTGCGGCCGACGATGGCCCTGGGCGAGGCCGCGGGGCTCGGACCAGATGCGGTTGCCGTGGCGGTCGAAGTGCGCCATCTCGGCGGTGGGCACGGCGACCTGGGCGAGGGCGTCGCCGAGGCCGAGGACGGTGAGTTCCTCGACGGCGTGCGGCAGCAGATTGATGCCGACGCCGATCGGCCGGAGCTCCGCCGCCGCCTCGACCAGCCGAGCGCGTATCCCGGCCCGGTGCAGTGCGAGGGCGGTGGTGAGCCCTCCGATGCCCGCTCCCGCGACGAGCACGTCGACATCCATAACGCTCCCCCTCAGCTGCCCGGTCCCCCGCAGGGTACTGGCGCGGCTCCACGGCGCCATTAGTCACAGGCGGTGGACGGGGGCACCGTGAAAAGATGGGCGGAACTGTCACGAACCGAGGAGATGACCGCGTGCCTGGCACGAATCTGACCCGCGAAGAGGCGCAGCAGCGGGCGCGCCTGCTGACCGTGGACTCGTACGAGATCGATCTCGATCTGAGCGGTGCGCAGGAGGGCGGGACCTACCGGTCCGTGACCACCGTGCGCTTCGACTCCGCGGAGGACGGCGCGGAGAGCTTCATCGACCTGGTCGCCCCCGCGGTCCACGAGGTCGTGCTGAACGGCAAGTCCCTGGACGTCGCCGCCGTGTTCCGCGACTCGCGCATCGCGCTGAAGCATCTGCACGCCGGGCGCAACGAGCTGCGGGTGGTCGCCGACTGCTCGTACACCAACACCGGTGAGGGCCTGCACCGTTTCGTCGATCCGGTGGACCAGCAGGCGTATCTCTACACGCAGTTCGAGGTGCCGGACGCCCGCCGGGTGTTCGCCAGCTTCGAGCAGCCGGACCTCAAGGCGACATTCCGTTTCACGGTGACCGCCCCCGAGGGCTGGACCGTGATCTCCAACTCGCCGACCCCGGAGCCGAAGGACAACGTCTGGCGCTTCGAGCCGACGCCCCGGATCTCCACGTACATCACGGCGCTCATCGTCGGTCCGTACCACGCGGTCCACAGCTCGTACGAGAAGGACGGCCAGTCCGTCCCGCTGGGCATCTACTGCCGGCCCTCGCTGGCCGAGTTCCTGGACGCGGACGCGATCTTCGAGGTCACCCGGCAGGGCTTCGACTGGTTCCAGGAGAAGTTCGACTACGCGTACCCCTTCGCCAAGTACGACCAGCTCTTCGTCCCCGAGTTCAACGCGGGCGCGATGGAGAACGCGGGCGCGGTGACCATCCGCGACCAGTACGTCTTCCGCTCGAAGGTGACGGACGCGGCGTACGAGGTACGGGCCGAGACCATCCTGCACGAGCTCGCCCACATGTGGTTCGGCGACCTCGTCACCATGGAGTGGTGGAACGACCTGTGGCTGAACGAGTCGTTCGCCACCTACACCTCCATCGCCTGCCAGGCCGCCGCACCCGGCTCCCGCTGGCCGCACTCGTGGACCACGTTCGCGAACTCGATGAAGACGTGGGCGTACCGGCAGGACCAACTGCCCTCCACGCACCCGATCATGGCCGAGATCGGTGACCTCGACGACGTCCTGGTCAACTTCGACGGCATCACCTACGCCAAGGGCGCCTCGGTGCTCAAGCAGCTCGTCGCCTACGTCGGCGAGGACGAGTTCTTCCGCGGTGTGCAGGCGTACTTCAAGGCGCACGCCTTCGGCAACACCCGGCTGACCGACCTGCTCGGCGCACTGGAGGAGACCTCCGGCCGGGATCTCCAGACCTGGTCGCAGAAGTGGCTCCAGACGGCCGGCATCAACATCCTGCGCCCGGAGATCGAGGTGTCGGACGAGGGCCATGTCACCTCCTTCTCCGTACGCCAGGAGGCCCCCGCGCTGCCCGCCGGCGCCAAGGGCGAGCCCATCCTGCGTCCGCACCGGATCGCGATCGGCTGCTACGACCTCGACGCCGCCGGCAAGCTGGTGCGCACGAGCCGGATCGAGCTGGACGTCGACGGCGAGCTCACCGATGTGCCCTTCCCGCAGAACACCCGCCGCCCCGCGGTGGTCCTGCTCAACGACGACGACCTGACGTACGCGAAGGTCCGGCTCGACGAGGAGTCGCTGAGGGTCGTCACCGAGCACCTCGGCGACTTCACCGAGTCGCTGCCGCGTGCGCTGTCCTGGGCCTCCGCCTGGGACATGACCCGCGACGGCGAACTGCCGGCCCGGGCCTATCTGTCGCTGGTCCTGTCCGGCATCGGCAAGGAGTCGGACATCGGTGTGGTGCAGTCGCTGCACCGCCAGGTGAAGCTGGCGATCGACCTGTACGGCGCGCCCGAGTGGCGCGAGGCGGGCCTGACCCAGTGGACCGACGCGACCCTCGCGCACCTGCGGGCCGCCGAGGCCGGCAGCGACCACCAGCTGGCCTGGGCACGGGCGTTCGCCGCGACGGCGCGGACCCCGCAGCAGCTGGACCTGCTCCAGGCGCTGCTGGACGGCACCGAGTCGGTCGAGGGCCTGGCCGTGGACACCGAGCTGCGCTGGGCGTTCGTGGAGCGCCTGGCCTCGGTGGGGCTGCTGGAGGAGGACGAGATCGCGGCGGAGTACGAGCGGGACAAGACGGCCGCCGGTGAGCGCCATGCGGCGACCGCGCGTTCCGCCCGGCCGACGCCGGAGGCCAAGGCCGAGGCGTGGGCGTCCGTCGTGGAGAGCGACAAGCTGCCCAACTCCATGCAGGAGTCGGTGATCGCCGGGTTCGTCCAGAGCGACCAGCGCGAACTCCTCGCCCCCTACGCGGAGAAGTTCTTCTCCTCGGTCAAGGGCGTGTGGGAGTCCCGCAGCCACGAGATGGCCCAGCAGATCGCGGTCGGTCTCTACCCGTCCCTCCAGGTCTCCCAGGACACGCTGGACGCCACCGACGCGTGGCTGGACTCCGCGGAGCCGAACGCGGCGCTGCGGCGGCTGATCTCGGAGTCGCGCGCCGGTGTGGAGCGGGCGCTGAGGGCGCAGGCGGCCGACGCGGCCTCCGCGTAGCGGGACAGTTCAGCTCGGGCCGTTGAACGGCCGCGGCGGTCCGGACGCACCGGGCCGCCGCGGTGACGTCCGAACGACGGCCGCGCTTCGGGCGCCCGGACCGCAGGGTCCGGGCGCCTTCGCGTTCTCCGGGGCCTTCGGGTTCCTGGGCCTTCGGCGTGCTCTGGGGGCGGCCGTCGCCTCAGACCGCGCGCAGGCCGCCCGGCCGGCGCCCCGTGAGGCGGTCGAGGGCAGTGGCCGTGGCCTCGTCGGCCGGGAGATGGATCAGCAGGCGCTGGTCGTCGTCGGCCGGCAGCTCCAGCGTCTCGTGGGCGAGGCGCAGTTCACCCGCCTCGGGGTGGGCCCACCGGGTCACGCCCGTCGGCCTCGGCAGACCCGGGAGGCTCTCCACCCGCGCCGAGAAGCCGGTGCCCGCGGTGAGCGCCAACTCGTCCGCGAGGAGGGCGATATGGGGGTCCGCGCGGAACGGGCCCTCCTTGAGCGTGGCGACCAGTTCGTCCGCGACCGGGTCCCAGTCGGGGTAGAGCGTCCGTGCCCGCGCGTCGGTGAACACGAAGCGCGCGAGATTGGGCGGAGTGCCGTCCAGCAGTCCGGCGGGTCCGGCGAGACGGGCGTAGCCGTCCGTCCAGGCGAGCTGGTCGCTCAGCCGGTTCAGCAGCACGGCGGGCGCGGGCTCCAGCCGCTCCATCAGGGCGCGGACGGTGGGGCGGACCGTTCTGCTCGGTCCCGCGTCCCCGCGGCAGGTGAACCCGCCGTCCGCCGCCTTGATCAGCCGGTGCAGATGCATACGTTCGGCCGGGGTGAGCCGCAGCGCCTCGGCGAGCGCGGACAGCACCTGCGGGGACGGCCTGCGGTCGCGCCCCTGTTCCAGCCGGGTCACGTACTCGACGCTCACGCCCGCGAGGGTGGCCACCTCGGAGCGGCGCAGACCGGGCGTACGGCGGCGGGAGCCGGCCGGCAGGCCCACCTCGGCGGGTGTGACGGCTTCGCGGCGCGTCCGCAGGAACAGGCCGAGCTCGTTGTCGCTCACCATTCGAACGTAACAGCCGTGGCCGGCCGGATCGTGGCCCTGCCACTACCAGCATCGGCCCGGTCTTCCTGGCACGGGCGCCGGAGCGCAGGTTGGTGGGACACCCCGGCCGGCCGGGCCGTTCGACAAGGAGCACCTCATGTCCGACATCGTGTCCGACCTCGCGTCCGAAGCGCCTCTGCGACTCGCGGTGATCATCGGCAGTGTCCGGGAGGGAAGGTTCGGACCGGTGGTGGCGCGCTGGTTCGCCGAACAGGCCGAGCAGCACGGCGCGTTCACCGTCGACGTGATCGATCTCGCGGATACGCCGCTGCCGCTGGAACTGCCGCCCGTGCCTCCCGCGCTGGAGCCCGACATGGCCCGCCCGGACGGGATGGCGGACCTGACACGGCGGCTGGGGGCGGCGGACGCGGTCGTCGTGGTGACGCCCGAGTACAACCGCAGCTTCCCGGCGTCCCTGAAGGCGGCCGTCGACTGGCACTACACGCAATGGCAGGCCAAACCGGTCGGCTTCGTGGGCTACAGCGGGGGCAGCGGCGGCATTCTGGCGATGGAACAGCTGCGCCAGGTCTTCGGGGAACTGCACGCGCACACGCTGCGGGACGTCGTGTCCTTCCCGCGCTACTACCTCCTCTTCGACCAGGACGGCACGCTCAAGGAGCCCGAGGGCCCGGCGGGGGCGGCGAAGGTGATGCTGGACCGGCTGGTGTGGTGGGGCTCGGTGCTGCGGGACGCCCGGCGCGAGAGGCCGTTCGCGGCGCAGCTCTAGGACCTGGGGCGGACCGGCGCGTCAGGGCGTCCGTCCCGCGGCCACGCTCCTCAGCGCGTCCAGCACCCTCCCGGCGCCCCGCCCCTCCTCCGCTCCGCTGCGCACCGCCGCCACGACGTGCCGCCGCGGCTGGTCGGCGGTGGGTGCCCGCAACACCACGCCCGGCCGCGCGTCCCGCTCCGCCGTCGCCATCCGTGGGACCAGCGCGACGCCCATCCCCGCCTCGACCATCGCGAGGATCGCCGTCCAGCCCGCGGCCGAGTGCGCCTGTTCGGGGACGAAGCCCGCGGCCTCGCACGCCGCGAGCGTGATCTCGGACCAGGGCCCGCTGCCGCCGAAGATCCAGGGCTCGCCGGACAGGTCCGCCAGCCGCAGGGCCGGCGCCGTGGCCAGCGGGTGACCGGCGGGCAGGGCCACGTCCAGGGGGTCGGCGAGCAGCGGGACGCGGCTGAACTTCGGGTCGCGCGCGGTCGGCGCGTGCGCGGCCAGCGACAGGGCCACGTCCACCTCACCGGCGAGGAGCAGGTCGTAGGCCTCCGCTGCCTCCGCCTCGCGGACGCGTACCTCCAGTGCCGGGTGGTCGCTGCGCAGCCGCTGGACCGCCGGTACGACCAGTGCGGGCACGGCCGTCGAGAAGGCGGCAAGGCGCACCTCCCCCACCTCGCCGTGCAGATAACCGGTCAACTCGGCTTCCGCCCGTTCCAGTTGGGCGAAGACGGCCTCCGCGTGCCGCAGGACGAGATGAGCGGCGTCGGTGAGCCGGACGCGGCGGCCGTGCGCCTCCAGCAGCGGAACGCCCAGCTGCTTGGCGAGGTTGGCGAGCTGCTGCGAGACGGCCGAGGGGGTCATCAGCAGCGCCTCGGCGGTGGCCGTCACGGTCCCCCGCTCGCCCAGCGTGCGGAGGATCCGGAGCTTCCTGATGTCCCACTCGGTCATGTCCGCACCGTATCCGGGGCGCGGCTGGGGGCTGTCCCGTACTGGCGCTTCATCGCGTACGTGGTGAAGATCATCCCGTTGTCGAAGACCCGGCTGCTCGTCACCGCGAGGTCGCTCACGGCGAAGTCCGCGGAGAACATGGGGATACCGGAACCGAGCAGCACGGGGTAGGTCTTCACATGCAGTTCGTCGATCTCTTCGCGCAACTGCCCCGCGAGGACTCCGCCACCGCAGAGGTAGATGTCCAGGCCGTCCTGCGCCTTGAGGTCGCGGGCCGCGGCGGCCGGGTCCTCGGGGACCAGCTCCACCGCCGGGTCGGGCGACGCCTTCAGGCTGCGGGAGACGACGTACTGCCGCATATGGGCGTAGGGGCTGGTCACGCCCATGTCCAGCGCGAGCTGGTAGGTGCCGCGGCCCATCAGCAAGGTGTCGAAGCGGACGTTCTCCGCGTGCTCGATGCCGAGCAGCCGGCGTATGTACGTGGGGAGGGTCTCGGGGTACTGCGTCGTCGCGTACCGGGTGAACTCCTCACTGATCGGATAGATGTTGCCGTCGCCTGCGGGGTCCGCGATGAAGCCGTCGACGGAGGAGGCGATGTAGTACACGAGCTTGCGCACACCGGGTCCTGTTCGTCGGGGAACGAGGGGCGGCCAGATCCCCTGACCACGACATCCATAGTGCTTCATCTGTAGTGGTCACCGCAAGGCCCTTTTCCCGCAGCCTCACCGGCCCCTGCTCGACCCCAGCGCCACCCCGCCGAGGATCAGGGCCATGCACAGCAGTTGCAGCGGCCCCGTCGGCTCGTCGAGCAGGACGAGGGAAAGAGCCGCCACGCACACGGGCTGGAGGTAGTAGACGATTCCCGCGCGGGCCGCGCCGATGAGGGCGATCGCCTTGTTCCATGCGAAAAAGGCGATCGCGGAGGAGAAGACCCCGACATACACCAGCGGCCCCGCGGTGCCCGCCGTCACGGCGAACCCGCCCTGGACGGCGAGGCTGACGCCGTACGCCGGGGCCAGCATCAGCGCGCCGAGGACGAAGGTCGTGAACAGGAAGGCCGGTCCGCCGATCTCGGCGGGCCGCCGTCGCAGCAGGGCGCTGTACGAGGCGAAGCTGAGCGCGGCTCCGAACATCCACAGGTCACCGGTGCCGAAGGACGGAATCGGGGACCCGTCGCCGACGAGCAGCAGGACACCCAGCAGGGCGACCGTCATTCCGGCCACCCGGCGCGGCCCGAGCCGCCGGCCGCCGACGCGTTCGTACACCGCCATCACGACGGGCGACGCGGCCATGATCATGCCCATGTTCCCGGCGGTCGTGGTCACGCCGGCCTGGTTGACGAGCGTGTTGTAGACCGTGACGCCGAGGAGCGCGGCGAGGGTGATCCGGCCGAAGTGGCGGCGGATCAGGGCCCGTTGCCGCCAGGTCTCGCGTGCCGCGAACGGCGCCACGGCGACGATCGCCACCACCCAGCGCCAGAAGGCGGCCTGCACCGGGGGAACCGTCTCGTGGAGGGCCCGCGAGGTGACGAAGCTCCCCGACCAGACGACCGTCGCGACGGCGGCGAGCAGGAGCCCGAGCCCGGAGGCCCGTCGCACCCTTTCCGCCGGCGTCGTCCCGCTGCTGCGGACGTGGTCATGGTCGAGGACTGTCATCGGCTGTCACGCACCTCTCCCCCGAAGGGGTCGACTGGGGTTACGTGAGCCACCGTCGCAGCGACGGAACGCTTAGGTCCATCGAAAACTTTCGATCATTCCTTGAAGGAAAACTGAACGATCCGAGGAACGAGACACGTCCGGGCACGACAAGGGCGCCCCAGGGGTGCGTGCGCACCCCGGGGGCGCCCCGGAGAATGTCGGTGCAGCTACCTCGCGGTCAGGTCTGCTTCCTGGACTTGTCGAGCACCATCACCAGGCCCACGATCAGCAGGAAGATGCCCACCGGCGCGGCGACGAACAGACCCAGCGTCTCGGCCACACTCAGGCCCGGGCCCGGGTCGTCGCCGTCGTCACGCATCGAGGCGACCGCGGGCGACGACAGGAGCAGCATCATCAGCGTCGTACCGGCCGCGACGGCGCCGGCGCGCAAAGCGTTCTTCTTGTCCACGGTGCCAAAAGTAGCGAACGCCTAAGCCGGGCGCGCGTCCGGGGGTGCCGTACGGGGACCGAAGACCTCCATCAGCGCATGCAGCCGGGGTGAGGCGGCCAGCTCCTCCAGCGTCATCGGGTGGCCCTCGGCGTCCGCGACCGGCAGCCGCCAGTTCGGGTACTCGTCCCAGGTGCCGGGCAGATTCTGCGGACGCCGGTCCCCCACCGCGTCGGGCAGCCAGACCCCGACCATCCGGGCGGGTGTCCGCAGCAGGAAGCGGTAGACCGCGCGGATCTGCCCCTCCTCGTCGCTCGTGCCCTCGGGCAGCAGGCCGAGACCGCTGAGCAGCGCGAGCCATTCGCCGACGTCCGCCAGCTCCTGAGTACGCTCCTGCTCCAGAGGACGGGTGAGCAGCCCGAGCCGGTGGCGCAGCTCCACGTGCTCACCGGTCAGCCGGGCCGCGGTGGACGGCAGATCGTGCGTCGTCGCGGTGGCCACACAGCCCTCGCGCCACTGTTCGGGCGGCAGCGGGCGGCCGGTGCGCGACCAGTCCCGTTCGAACCAGAGCACGGAAGTGCCCAGCACACCGCGGCGGGTGAGGGCCTCCCGGACGCCCGGCTCGACGGTGCCGAGGTCCTCCCCTATGACCACGGCCCCGGCGCGGTGGGCCTCCAGCACGAGAACGGCCAGCATCGCCTCGGCGTCGTAGCGGACGTAGGTGCCCTCGGTGGGCGGACTGCCCTCGGGGACCCACCAGAGCCGGAACAGGCCCATGACATGGTCGATGCGCAGGGCACCGGCGTTCTTCAGCAGACCCCGCAGCAGACCGCGGTACGGGGCGTATCCGGAGGCGGCGAGCACGTCGGGCCGCCACGGTGGCAGACCCCAGTCCTGGCCGCGTGCGTTGAAGGCGTCCGGCGGTGCGCCGACCGACATCCCGGCGGCGAAGGCGTCGCGCTGGGCCCAGGCGTCCGCGCCGCCCGGATGCACGCCGACGGCCAGGTCGTGGACGATGCCGACGCCCATGCCCGCCTCGCGGGCCGCCTGTCCCGCCGCGGCCAGTTGCTGGTCGGTGAGCCAGGCGAGCCGGCAGTGGAAGTCGACCCGGTCCATCAGCTCGTGCCGGGCACGGGCGGTCTCCGCCGAGCGGGGGTCCTTGAGCTCCTCGGGCCAGGTGTGCCAGTCCGAGCCGTGCACCTCGGCGAGGGCGCACCAGGTGGCGTGGTCCTCCAGCGCGCGGCCCTGGGCGGACAGGAAGTCCCAGTAGGCGGCGCGGCGGCCGGGCCCGAGCGGCACACGCTGCACCAGGTCCAGGGCCTCGCGCTTCAGCTCCCACACCGCGTCCCGGTCGATCAACGCGCCCTTCTGGAGTACGGCGGTGCGCAGACCGGCGGCCTTCTCGCGCAGCTCGCCCAGCCGTTCCCGGGCGCGCTCGTCCACGTATCCGTACTCGGGGATGTTCTCGATGCGCAGATGGACGGGGTCGGGGAAGCGGCGGGACGAGGGCCGGTACGGCGAGGGGTCCGTGGGTGCTCCGGGCACGGCCGCGTGCAACGGGTTGACCTGCACGAAGCCGGCGCCGAGCGCGCGCCCGGACCAGGTGGCGAGCTCGGCCAGGTCCCCGAGGTCGCCCATCCCCCAGGACCGGTCGGAGAGCAGGGAGTAGAGCTGGACCAGGAAGCCGTGGGAACGGCCGTCGGGCTGCGGCACGGCGGCGGGCGCGACGACGAGCGCGCTGCGGGCGGTGCGGCCGTCGGGCGCCTCGGCCCGCAACTGGTGTACACCGCAGGGCAGTTCCGCCCAGGACGGGGCGACGGCCTCGGCCTGTCCGGCAGTGCCCTCGGCCATACCGGCGGGCGCTGCTCCGTCCTCCGCGCGCCCGGTCAGCCACTCGACGGCCGGCTCGTCGTCAGCGGCGTCCTCGATGTCGATGCGCAGGGCCGTGCCCGCGGGCAGCTCGGCGAGCGCGCGCGGCAGGGAGAAGGGCGCGGTGTCCTCGCGCCACAGGACCACGGTCGGGGGCAGCAGCCGGCTCGCGGCGACGGATTCGGCATGGTCCAGCGCGTCCCGGACGGCCGCGTCGCCGGACGCGTCGACGCCGAGCGCGGCGAGGACGGCGACGACCGTGGTCTCGGGAACGGGGACGGTCACACCCTCGGAGGGCGTGTGGTCGGTGGCGACTCCGTGCAGCGCGGCGAGCCGGGCAAGGCCCATTCAGACTCCTGGGGACTCCGTGCCGCCGGCGGTCCGGGCGGCGGTCGGCTCGCTGGTGAGGGGCGTGATGTCGGCGAGCGGGGGTTCGCTGGTCAGGGGGGCTACGTCGGGCAGCGGGGGTTCACTGGTCAGCGGGCCGGGGCCCGGGACCTGTTTGGACAGGGCGGAAAGCAGCAGATGAGCGGATGCGGCCACGACGGTCACTCCAAACTGACGGTAACGGGTCACACGAGCCCTACCCAGCGGGCGCGACGGCAGACGTGTCGAGGCCCTCCTCGTGTTTCCTGTCACATCCCGTTCCGGCGGCCCCAGTTGGATCACACCACCCATACCGCCCGGCAAATGGTGCACAACGGCCGTGCGCATTGACACCCTCCGTGCGGTGGTGGTGGGCTCGAACCGACCGGTACGGCAAGGGGACGAGGGGAGACCGGCGTGCGGCTCGCGCGCAGCAGGCGTACGGCCACGGCTGTCGCCGTCGCCGTCATCGGAGGTCTCCTCGGGGGTGCGCAGGGCGCGGTCGCCGCGCCGGGCGACCCCGGCACCCCCGTCCGTACGGCCAAGGACCCCGAGGGCGAGTCCGCGCTGCCCGCCGTGTGGCCGCGTCCGCAGCGGATGGCGGCCGCCGGGCCCGCGATACCGCTCGGCGACGAGGCGACGGTCATCGCCGGCGAAGGCGCGGATCCCCATGCCGTGGAGCTCGCGCAGCAACTGCTGCGCGACGCGGGCGTGCGCACCCTCTACACCACGGCACCGGGCCGCGGCCCGGTCGTGCGCGTCGGCGGGACAGGCGCCCAGGACGCCCTGCGCGCCCTGCGCTCGCCCGAACGCACCGATCTGCCCGCGGGCGGCTACCGGATCGCCGTCGGCACCGTCCAGGGCCGTGACACGGTCGCGCTCGACGGCATCGGCGAGGACGGTCTGTTCCACGGCGTCCAGACGCTGCGGCAGCTGATCACCGAACGCCGGGGCGGTGCGGCGGCGGGCAGGACCGTCGCGGGAGTCGTCGTACGCGACTGGCCGGGCACGGCGGTGCGCGGGATGACGGAGGGCTTCTACGGGCAGCCGTGGAGCCACCGCCGGCGGCTCGCCCAGATCGACTTCATGGGTCGCACCAAGCAGAACCGGTACCTCTACGCCCCGGGCGACGACCTGTTCCGGCAGGCGCGCTGGCGCGACCCCTACCCGGCGGCCCAGCGCGCCGAGTTCCGCGAACTGGCCGAGCGGGCGCGGCGCAACCACATCACCCTCGCCTGGGCCGTCGCGCCCGGGCAGGAGATGTGCATGGCCAAGGACGGCGACATCAAGGCGCTGACCCGCAAGATCGACGCCATGTGGGCGCTGGGTGTGCGGGCGTTCCAGCTCCAGTTCCAGGACGTCAGCTACAGCGAGTGGCACTGCGGTGCGGACGCGGACGCCTTCGGCTCGGGCCCGGAGGCGGCGGCGCACGCGCAGGCCCGGGTGGCCGGCGCCGTGGCCCGGCATCTGGCGGATCGGCACCCGGACGCCGCACCCCTGTCGCTGATGCCGACGGAGTTCTACCAGGACGGCGCCACCGATTACCGGCGGGCACTGGCCGAGAAGCTCGACAGCCGCGTCCAGGTGGCCTGGACGGGTGTCGGCGTCGTGCCGCGCACCATCACAGGACAGGAACTGACCGGCGCGCGCGAGGCGTTCAAGCACCCGCTCGTCACCATGGACAACTACCCGGTCAACGACTACGCGCAGGACCGGATCTTCCTCGGCCCCTACACCGGCCGGGAGCCCGCGGTGGCGACCGGCTCCGTCGCCCTGCTGGCCAACGCGATGGAGCAGGCGTCCGCCTCCCGCATCCCGCTGTTCACCGCCGCGGACTACGCCTGGAACCCGAAGGGGTACCGGCCGCAGGAGTCCTGGAGGGCCGCGATAAACGACCTCGCGGGCGGCGACACGAAGACCCGCGAGGCGCTCACCGCCCTGGCGGGCAATCACTCCTCGTCCATCCTCAGCCCCACCGAGTCCGGCTACCTCCAGCCGCTTCTGAACGACTTCTGGCGCACGCGTACCGGCACGGACGCCGCCGCCCGGGACCGCGCGGCCGCCGGGCTGCGCGCCGCCTTCACCGTGATGCGGGAGGCGCCCGAGCGCCTGAAGCGCCCCGCGGACGGGCTGCTGGACGACGAAGTGCGGCCGTGGCTGGAGCAGTTGTCGCGCTACGGACGGGCCGGTGAGCTCTCGGTCGACATGCTCCAGGCGCAGTCCCGCGGCGACGGCGTCACCGCCTGGCGCGCCTCGCTGGACCTGGAGCCGCTGCGCAAGGAGCTGGCGGCCGGGCAGGTCACTGTCGGCAAGGGTGTGCTGAAGCCGTTCGTGGACCGGGCCGTGAAGGAGTCGGCGGCCTGGACGGGCGCGGACCGTGTCGCCGGCACCGCCGGCGAGGACACCGTCCACCTCGGCCGGGCCCGTCCGGTGGGCGCGGTCACCGCGATGACCACACCGGGCACCGCGCCCGGCCGGCTGGAGGCACACGTCCCCGGCCAGGGCTGGCGCCCGCTCGCCGCCCTCTCGCCGAGCGGCTGGACCCAGGCCGACGCGAAGGGCCTGCGGGCGGACGCGGTGCGCGTCGTCCCGGACGGCGCCGAGCCCGTGGCCGTGCGGTCCCTGGTGCCGTGGTTCGCCGACGAGCCGCCCGCCGGACTCGACCTGGTGCGCGACGAGACCGACGCGGAGATCGGCGGCGGTCCGCAGCGGGCCGGAGTCCGGCTGACCCCGCAGCGGCCGGGCGAGGTGCGCGGCACGCTCACCGCCAAGGCCCCGGCCGGGATCAAGGTGACGGTGCCGAAGGAGACGACGGTCCCGCGCGGCCTGCGCACGACCGTGCCCGTCGAGGTGTCCGTCCCGGCGGGCACGCCGGCCGGTGAGTACCGGGTGCCGCTCTCCTTCGGCGGCCAGGAGCGCACGCTGACGGTGCGCGCCTATCCGCGCACCGGAGGTCCGGACCTGGCGCGGGAGAGCGGCGCCGCCGCGTCCTCGTCGGGCGACGAGACGCCCGACTTCCCGGCCCCGGCCGCGGTCGACGGCGATGCGAAGACCCGCTGGTCCTCCCCCGCCGAGGACGGCGCCTGGTGGCAGCTGGAGCTCGCCCGCCCGGCCCGCGTCGGCCAGGTGGTGCTGCACTGGCAGGACGCGTACGCGAAGAAGTACCGCATCCAGGTCTCGGCGGACGGCCGCACCTGGCGCACCGCGGCGACGGTCCAGGACGGCGGGGGCGGACGCGAGTCGGTCCGCATGGACGCGCGCGACACCCGCTTCGTCCGGGTCCAGGGCGAGGCGCGGGCCACGCAGTACGGCTACTCGCTGTGGTCGGTGGAGGCCTACGCGGTCGCGGAATAGCTTCCGCGGAACAGCTTCGGCGGAGCAGCTTCCGCCCGCCGCCGCGGTGCGGGGGCGCGCGAGGGCGCGAGGGACGGGCGGCCGTACGGCACCGACCGCCGTCACGCGCTTCCGTGCCCCGTGGGGCGGACCGCCGTCACACGCTTCGGCCGCCCCTGGGGGCGGACCGGGGCACAAAAAAGGCCTGGTCCTCAGGCAGGGATGCCGTCGATCCGGGCCATCGCGTCGTCCGCGCCGTACGGCTGCAGGTATGGCAGCCAGCGCGGGTCCCTATGTCCGGTCCCGATGATCCGCCAGGCGAGTCCGCTCGGCGGCGCGGGTTGATGGCGCAGGCGCCACCCCAGTTCCCGCAGGTGCCGGTCGGCCTTGACGTGGTTGCAGCGGCGGCAGGCCGCCACCACGTTGTCCCAGACGTGCTGTCCGCCACGGCTGCGCGGAACGACATGGTCGACGCTGGTTGCGACGCCACCGCAGTACATGCAGCGCCCGCCGTCACGGGCGAACAGTGCTTTGCGGGTGAGAGGAACAGGCCCCCGGTAGGGAACCCGTACGAACCGCTTCAGCCGGACGACGCTGGGTGCGGCGATGACACGGGTGGCACTGTGCATGAAGGCGCCGGACTCCTCGAGGCAGAGAGCCTTGTTCTCCAGGACGAGGATGAGCGCGCGGCGGAGCGGTACGACGCCGAGCGGCTCGTACGACGCGTTGAGGACCAGGACGTGCGGCACGGTGGATGCCTCCTTGTACGCCGGCGGCGCGTGGCTCGCGCCGGGACGATCTGCTCTTCAGTCTCTCCTCATGCCTGCTCCGAGCGCCACCACGTAGTGGTAACGGGCTCGAGGTGTTTTCGACCACATGGGATACGACGCCCTTCTCCCCGGGTTTCATCCCCAGGTGAGCCTCGTCTCTCCCTCGAACATGGCAACGGAGCACACGCCATGCCCCGTTAGTGTGGTTGGGCCGTCGTCCGCAATGCCTGGAGGCTTCCCTCGTGACCGCGTTCTTGTCATCTGTCCCCTGGGCAGCCGATCCGTCGACCGAGCCGGTCTCGCTCGACGAGGCCGCCAAGCAGGCCGGAGACGCCGCAGGCTGGGTGGAGCAGAACTGGTCCACCTGGCTGAACACGGGCCTGCGCATCGCCCTGATCATCGTCGTCGCGCTGGTGCTGCGGATGCTCCTGCGCCGCGCCCTGACGCGGCTGATAGCGCGGATGAACCGGTCCGCGCAGGCCGTGGAGGGCACCGCCCTGGGCGGTCTCCTGGTCAACGCCGAGCGCCGCCGGCAGCGCTCGGAGGCCATCGGTTCGGTGCTCCGGTCGGTCTCGTCCTTCGTGATTCTCGGCACAGCGGGTCTGATGATCCTCGGCGCCTTCAAGATCGATCTGGCGCCGCTGCTGGCCTCGGCGGGTGTCGCGGGTGTCGCGATCGGTTTCGGCGCACGCAATCTCGTGACCGACTTCCTCTCCGGTGTCTTCATGATCATGGAGGACCAGTACGGCGTCGGGGACTCGATCGACGCGGGCGTCGCCTCCGGCGAGGTCATAGAGGTGGGCCTGCGGGTGACCAAGCTCCGCGGTGACGACGGCGAGATCTGGTACGTCCGCAACGGCGAGATCAAGCGGATCGGCAACCTCAGCCAGGGCTGGGCGACCTCGGTGGTCGACGTGACGGTCCGCCCGACGGAGAAGCTGGACCGGGTGAACGCGGTGATCGGCGAGGTCGCGGACGACCTGGCGAAGGCCGAGCCGTGGAACGAGCAGCTGTGGGGCCCGGTGCAGGTGCTGGGCCTGACCGAGGTGCTGCTGGAGTCGATGACCGTCCGGGTCTCGGCGAAGACGATGCCGGGCAAGGCGCTCGGGGTGGAGCGAGAGCTGCGCTGGCGGATCAAGCACGCGTTCGACGCGGCGGGCATCCGTATCGTCGGCGGCCTCCCGCAGGTCGCCGAGGAGTCCGTCCCGGACCCGTCGGCCTCGATGGCAGCCCCGTCGGCCCTGGCGAGCCCGACGTCGCCGCAGTCGCTCGCGGCCTCGCCGATCGCGCCGCCGGCGAACATCTCGAAGTAGAAACGGGTCGGCGCAGGTCACGACGGCGGACCTGCCGCAAGCACTGACGACGAGGCACCACGCGAACGGGCATCCGGGCCATATCGGCCGGGGTGCCCGTTTCGCGTTCGTCGGCCGCTCACCACTACGAGCGTTCGTACACGGACCGCTCACGCCCAGTGCGCCCCGCCCGCTCCCTGCCAGGCCGGACGCGCCTTCACCCCGCGGTCACATGACGAACGCATTCGTCACATCTACTACACGCACCCCGTAGGATGCCCGCACTTGCTTACGCGTGTTACCCGTGGGGGGTCATGCGTCATATCTGTGGGGGGTCCACCAGTCATGGCCGGAAAGAGACGCGCGGACATCGGTCGCCGACGCTTCATCCGTGTGGCCGGAGGCACCGTCGCCGGTGCCGCCGTCGCCGGGGGCGGCACGTTCACCGCGATGGCCACCGGGGTCTTCGAGCCCTCTCCGACGGATCCGCTGCAGGGGATGCCGCGCTCGCTGGCGCTGAGCCTGCCCACGTCGCCGGGCAGCACCGAGCCGCCGCTGCCGCCGCTGCCCGATCAGCTGGCCGAGGGCACCATCTCGCGGCCGGGCGCCCGGACGTCGATCCCGTACGCCGACAAGCCCGTGGAGCCGCGGACCGCGCGGGACAACGTCCCCACGGTCCTGCCGTTCGAGTTCAAGGCCGACGGCTTCCGCTGCGTGACCGATCTGCCCGAGGCCCTCAGGCCCTGGCGTGACCGTCCCACCACCTGGGCAAACGTTTCTCCGGACAACGAACACACGTACCTCGACTCCAAGGGCGTCATCCAGTACCGCCCGAGCAAGACGGCCGCCGGCTACGACCAGCCCGTCACCCAGATCCAGTTCGGCCTCGGCTGCATCACCAGCTACCGCGTCGAGCGGGACCCCGCCCGCAAGGCCCTGTTCCTCAAGCGCGCCAAGGCGCAGGCCGGCCGGCTGATCGAGAAGCGCGTCGAGGCCCGTGGCGCCTGGTACTTCCCGTACCCCTTCAACTTCGCGCACGCGGCCCACAGCGGGATCACCTACCGCGCCCCCTGGTACTCCGGCATGGCGCAGGGTGAGGCGATCAGCCTCTTCACTCAGCTCGCCCAGCTCGACGGGGTCACCGAGCAGGAGCGGACGCTCTACAAGGCGGCCGCCGACGGCGCCTTCGCCTCGCTGCTGCGCGCCGACGACGGCAAGCCGTGGGCCGTCAACAAGGACGAGAACGGCTACCTCTGGATACAGGAGTATCCGATGGACGCCCCGGGCGTCTCGGACTACACCTACAACGGCATGATCTTCGCCATGTTCGGCCTCTGGGACTACTTCCAGGCGACCGGCAACCCGCTGGCGGAGAAGCTGTACGACGGGTCGCTGACCACCATGCGCGCCCACTTCCCGCGGCTGCGCAACACCCGCTGGTACTCGTACTACTGCAACACGCACCGCATACCGTCGCCCACGTACCACCAGCACCACATCAATCTGCTCCGCCAGCTCCACTGGCAGACCGGCAGCCCGAGCATCGCGCACCAGCACGACCAGCTCATCGACGACTTCCCGGCGTACATCCTCAAGGCCGGGGCCGTCGCCGCCTTCGCGGCGGGCACGCACACGCTCTACCAGCTGGACACCCTCGGCGCCGACAAGAGCTTCGGCTGGTCCGCGTCGAAGGCCGACAAGCAGCTCGCCACCAAGAAGGTGACCTTCGCCAAGGCCACCCAGGCGCCGGTGAACGTCCGCCGCCGCATCCAGGGCCGCGGCATCTACTACCGCATCAACGCCGGTGCCTACGCGGGCTGGTGGATCGGCGAGGCCTACCCGAAGGTCTTCCTGCGCGGCGAGTACGTCTCGACCACCTACCGACCGCTGCGCACCGCGACCTTCCCCGCGAACGTCGAGGTCACCTGCGTCAAGTTCGGTACGAACGGGACCACCGGCACGATGAAGACGGTGAAGTTCACCAAGCCGTCCAACGCGCCGTTCGACCGCCGGGCGGTCGTGAACGGCCGGCCGATGGTCCGGATCACCGCCGGCGGTCTCGCCGGCTACTGGGCGCCTGTCGCCCAGGTTCTCACCGACGGACGATGACCCCGGCGAACGGGCCCCTGCCGAACGGCGGGGGCCCGTTCGCATGCCCCCGTCCGGCGCCGTCCAGGTAACGCTTTGGTTGCCTCGCGAGCGTCGGCCATTGACGCCCGCCCGACATGCGGCTTACTTTCCTCCCACTGAATAGGAAACTTTCCTAACAGTGCAGTCGAGGACATCGCAGCCGAAGGGCAGGTGCATCCGTCGTGGCCGGAACCACACCCGGTACACCGCGCGTACTGCGCGCCATGAACGACCGGGCCGCGCTCGACCTGCTGCTGGAGCACGGTCCGCTCTCGCGCACCAAGATAGGGAAGCTGACGGGCCTCTCCAAGCCCACCGCATCGCAGTTGCTGGCACGGCTGGAGTCCGCCGGTCTGGTGGTCGCCACCGGCACCACGGAGGGGCGGCCCGGCCCCAACGCCCAGCTGTACGCGGTCCATGCGGGTGCCGCGTTCGCCGCCGGACTCGATGTCACCCCGCTGCGGATCCGCGCCGCGGTCGCCGACATCACCGGGACCACCGTCGGCGAGTTCGAACTGCCGACCCCCGGCCGCCGCGCCGACAGCGTCGTCAAGCAGGTCACCGAGGCGCTCGACGGAGCCGTGAAGGCCGCCGGGCTGACCCGCGCCGACATCCACCGCATCGTCATCGCCACCCCCGGCGCCTTCGACCCGTCGACCGGACGGCTGCGGTACGCCTCGCACCTGCCTGGCTGGCACTCCCCCACCCTGCTCGACGAGCTGGCCGCGGTGCTGCCGATGCCCGTCGAGTACGAGAACGACGTCAACCTCGTCGCCGTCGCCGAGCAGCGTCTGGGCGTCGCCCACGGTCATGAGAACTTCGTGCTGCTGTGGAACGAGGAGGGCCTCGGCGCCTCCCTCGTCATCGGCGGCCGGCTGCACCGCGGTTTCACCGGCGGCGCCGGTGAGGTCGGCTTCCTCCCGGTCCCCGGCACCCCGCTGGTGCGCCAGGTGACCAAGGCCAACAGCGGCGGCTTCCAGGAGCTGGCCGGTGCCCAGGCGCTGCCGCGGCTGGCCCGTGACCTCGGCGTCGAGGGTGTCGGCCACGGCCACTACACGGAGGTGGCGACCGCGCTGGTGGCCCGGGCGGCCGAGGCCGACTCCGGCCCGTACCGGCTGCTGCTGGACGCGTACGCGACCGGACTCGCCACCGGTCTCGCCTCCATGGTCGCCGTACTCGACCCCGAACTCGTCGTCCTGTCCGGCGACGTGATCACCGCCGGCGGGGAGCCGCTGCGAGCCCGCGTCCAGGCGGAACTCGCCGAACTCGCCGCATCCCGCCCCCGACTCGTCCTCGGCTCCGTTCGTGAACACCCGGTCCTGCGCGGGGCGTTGGAGAGCGCCCTCGCCACCACCCGCGACGAAGTCTTCGACACCTCTCGCTGAATCCAGAGACCCCACGCAACGCTCCAGCCCCCAAGACCCCGCTCCCAGGGAGACACAGCCATGCCCAGAAGCCGCCGCACCTCGGCCGTCGCGCTGGCCGCGACCGCCTCGATAGCCCTGCTCACCTCCGCCTGTACGGGGTCGGCCGACGCGGGCGCGAGCGACGATCCGAAAGCGAAGACCACGCTCACCTTCTGGCACGGCTGGAGCGCCCCCAGCGAGGTCAAGGCGATCGAGGCCAACATCAGGACCTTCGAGAACGCGCACCCCAACATCAACGTCAAGATCGTCAAGGGCATCACCGACGACAAGATCAATCAGGCGCTGCGCGGCGGCGGTTCGCAGGGCCCGGACGTCGTGTCGTCCTTCACCACCGACAACGTCGGGCGTTTCTGCACCTCCAACGCCCTCGCGGACCTGAAGCCCTTCCTGGACAAGGCGAAGATCGACCCCGCCACGACCTTCCTGCCGCAGATGGCCAAGTACACCGAGCACGACGGCAAGCGCTGCACGGTGCCGCTGCTCGGCGACGCGTACGGCCTCTACTACAACAAGGACGCGTTCAAGGAGGCCGGGATCACGGCCCCGCCGAAGACGCTGTCCGAGTTCTCCGCGGTGGCGAAGAAGCTCACCAAGACCAAGGGCGACACCATCGAGCGCCTCGGCTTCAA
The DNA here is from genome assembly GCF_032229325.1 of Streptomyces sp. AM8-1-1. Taxonomy (NCBI): domain Bacteria; kingdom Bacillati; phylum Actinomycetota; class Actinomycetes; order Kitasatosporales; family Streptomycetaceae; genus Streptomyces; species Streptomyces sp. AM8-1-1. Next base: position 5,386,699 of record NZ_CP135086.1, on the reverse strand, counting down.
CCCGAGCTATCAGGCGTACGAGACCACGGTGGAGCACTACGGCTCCCAGTTCGGTATCACGTACCTGGACGAGAACGGCAAGTCCAACACGGCGAAGGACCCGGCCGTGAAGGCGATGTTCACCTGGCAGAAGAAGCTGCTCGACGACCTCGGCGGCTACGCGAAGATCAACAAGTTCCGTACCGCCGTCGGCGACGAGTGGGGCCCGAAGCACCCCTTCCACACCGGCCAGGTCGCCATGCAGCTGGACGGTGAGTGGCGCGGCAAGATGGCCACCGACGCCGAGCTCGGTTTCGAGATCGGCGCGGCCCCCTTCCCGGTCCCGGACGCCCAGGTCGCCGACTACGGCAAGGGTTATCTGTCGGGCACCATCCTCGGCATCGCCAACAACAGCGACAAGAAGAACGCCGCCTGGGAGCTGGTGAAGTACCTCTCCACCGACACGGACGCGGTGGTCTCCTTCGCCAACGCCATCCACAACGTGCCCTCCACGGTCGCGGCGCTCAAGTCGCCGAAGCTGAACAACGACCCGCTGTACCGCACGTTCGTCGACATCGCCCAGCACCCGAAGTCCTCCCACGCGCCCTCGTCGGTCAACGGCGGTGCGTTCCTGCTGACACTCCAGGACTTCGGCATCTCCTACGAGCAGGGCAAGCAGAAGGACCTGGACGCGCTGCTGAAGAAGAACGACGCGCAGGTCGACAAGGACAACGAGCAGGCCGGCTGAGATGAGCACTGTCCCGCCGGGACTGAGGGCGAAGCGCCGCCGCTCGGCGCTTCGCACCCTCGGCTTCCTCTCCCCCTGGCTGATCGGCCTCTGCGTCTTCTTCCTCTACCCGCTCGTCTCGACCGTCTACTTCTCGTTCATGAAGTACGACGGGTTCACCGCGCCCACCTGGGTGGGCCTCAAGAACTGGGCGTACGTCTTCCAGGACAACCCGTTCTTCTGGCCGGCGCTGCGCAACACCCTGTGGCTGGTCCTGGTGATGGTGTCGCTGCGGGTGCTCTTCGGACTCGGCATCGGACTGCTGATCACCAAGATCAAGACGGGCGCGGGCGTCTTCCGCACCCTGTTCTATCTCCCGTACCTGGCGCCGCCGGTCGCCGCGACCATGGCGTTCGTCTTCCTGCTCAACCCCGGCACCGGCCCGACCAACACCATCCTGGAGAAGGTGGGCCTCGACCCCCCGCAGTGGTTCAACGACGCGGCCTGGTCGAAGCCTTCGCTGACCATCCTCGCGCTGTGGGGCATCGGCGACCTGATGGTCATCTTCATGGCCTCGCTCCTCGATGTGCCGAAGGAGCAGTACGAGGCGGCCGAACTGGACGGCGCCGGCGCCTGGCAGCGGTTCCGCTTCGTCACCCTGCCGAGCATCTCGCCGATCGTGCTCTTCGCCGTGGTCACCGGAGTGATCGCGACCATGCAGTACTACACCGAACCCCTGGTGGCGGCGAAGGTCGCGAGCGGGGTGATCGGCGGATCGGGCCAGCAGTTCGAACCCGGCTATCCGGAGAAGAGCACGCTGACCGTTCCGCAGGTCGTCTACAACCTCGGGTTCCAGCGCTTCGACACCGGCGCCGCCTGTGTCGTGGCCCTGGTCCTGTTCGCACTCGCCATGGTGTTCACGGCGTTCCTGATGCGCCGCCGCAGTGGCTTCATGTCGGCGGAGGACTGATGACTCGTACGACACTCGCCCCCCTGGAGAATCCCCGGGTCACCGCGCCGGGGACGGCCGCCACCGAGGCCCGTCGGACGGCCCGGCGACGGGCCGCCCTGGAGTGGATCGGCGTCCACTCCCTCGCGATCGCCGCGTCGCTGTTCTTCCTGCTGCCCTTCGTGTTCGTGTTCCTGACCGCCGTGATGAGCGACGACCAGGCGCTCACCCGCGACCTGTGGCCGAACACCTGGGAGTGGGGCAACTTCGCCGACGTCTGGAACACCCCGGGCTTTCTGACCTGGTGGCGCAACACGCTGCTGTATGCCGGGCTCGGCACCGTCCTCGCGGTCGGCAGCAGCCTGCCGGTGGCCTACGCGCTCGCCAAGTTCCGCTTCCGGGGCCGGAATCTGATGATGATGCTGGTCATCGCGGCGATGATGCTGCCGCCGCAGGTGGTCATCGTCCCCATGTATCTGTTCTGGGCGCGGCAGATGGACCTGGCCGGCACGCTGTGGCCGTTGATCATCCCCTTCGCCTTCGGCAACGCGTTCACGATCTTCCTGCTGCGCCAGTTCCTGCTGACGATTCCGCGGGAGTACACCGAGGCGGCCCGGATCGACGGCTGCGGGGAACTGCGGACCCTGCTGAAGGTCGTGGTGCCGATGGCGAAGCCGGGCATCGCGGCATCGGCGCTGTTCCACTTCTTCTACTGCTGGAACGACTACTTCGGGCCGCAGATCTACGCCTCGGAGAACCCCGCCGCGTGGACCCTCAGTTACGGCCTGGAGTCCTTCAAGGGCGCGCACCAGACGGACTGGAACCTGACCATGGCCGCGACCGTGCTGGTCATGGCCCCTGTGATCGTCGTCTTCTTCTTCGCCCAAAAGGCGTTCGTCGAGGGCGTCACACTGACCGGAGTGAAGGGCTAGAGACACATGCTGCGTTCCATCGGGGGAGAGCCCCCGAACACCGGGCCGACGAAGATCGCAGTGGTGGGTGGCGGATCCACCTACACCCCCGAGCTGATCGACGGCTTCGCGCGGCTGCGGGACACCCTCCCGATCGGCGAACTGGTCCTCATCGACCCCTCCGAGGAGCGTCTGGAGCTGGTCGGCGGGCTGGCGCGGCGGATCTTCGCCAAACAGGGCCACGACGGCAAGATCGTCACCACCTCGGACCTGGACGCCGGGGTGGCTGACGCCGACGCCGTCCTGCTGCAACTGCGCGTCGGCGGCCAGGCTGCCCGCAACCAGGACGAGACGTGGCCGCTGGAGTGCGGCTGCGTCGGCCAGGAGACGACGGGCGCCGGCGGTCTCGCCAAGGCGCTGCGCACGGTCCCGGTCGTCCTCGACATCGCCGAGCGGGTACGGCGGACGAATCCGGACGCCTGGATCATCGACTTCACCAACCCGGTGGGCATCGTGACCAGGGCGCTGCTCCAGGCCGGTCACAAGGCCGTCGGGCTGTGCAACGTCGCCATCGGCTTCCAGCGCAGATTCGCGAAGTTCCTCGACGTCTCCCCCGCCGATGTCCATCTGCGTCATGTGGGCCTCAACCACCTGACGTGGGAGACCGGTGTGCACATCGGCGGTCCCGAGGGAGCGGACCTGCTGCCCAAGGTGCTGGCGGAGCACGGCGACGAACTCGCCGACGATCTGCGGCTCCCGCGCGAGGTCCTCGACCGGCTCGGTGTCGTCCCCTCCTACTACCTGCGTTACTTCTACGCGCACGACGAGGTCGTCCGGGAGCTCGGCACCAAGCCGTCCCGCGCGGCCGAGGTCGCGGAGATGGAGAAGCAGCTGCTGCGGATGTACGGCGACCCCTCGCTCGACACCAAGCCGGAGCTGCTCGCCAAGCGCGGCGGGGCGTTCTACTCGGAGGCGGCCGTGGATCTCGCGGCCTCCCTGCTGGGCGGAACCGGCAGTCCGTACCAGGTGGTCAACACCCTCAACGGGGGCACGCTGCCCTTCCTGCCCGACGACGCCGTGATCGAGGTGCAGGCCGCGGTCGGCACCCAGGGCGCGACCCCGCTCGCGGTGCCCGAGGTCGACCCGCTGTTCGCCGGGCTGATCTCCCATGTGACGGCGTACGAGGACCTGGCGCTGGAGGCCGCCCTGCGCGGGGGCCGCGACCGGGTCTTCAAGGCGCTGCTGTCGCATCCGCTGATCGGCCAGTTCGAGTACGCCGAGGCGCTCACCGACAAGCTGATCGCTCACAACCGGGAGCACCTGGCGTGGGCGTGACCGCTTCAGTCCTCGCCATCGACGCGGGCAACAGCAAGACCGACGTCGCGCTCGTGGGCGCCGACGGCTCGGTGCTCGCGTCCGCCCGGGGAGGGGGCTTCCAGCCGCCGAAGGTCGGCATCGGGGCGGCGCTCGACGCGCTCGCCACGACGGTCGGCGAGGTACTGGCGGCCGCCGGCGCGGGCGGGGCGCCTGCCGGACCCGTCGACCATGTGTCGGCGTGTCTCGCCAACGCCGATCTTCCCGTGGAGGAACGGGAGTTGACCGACGCCCTGCACGCCCGCGGGTGGGGCCGTACGACCGAGGTGCGCAACGACACCTTCGCGATCCTGCGGGCGGGCGTGGACGAACCGCGCGGCGTGGCCGTGGTGTGCGGCGCGGGCATCAACTGCGTGGGCATGCTGCCCGACGGACGGACCGCCCGCTTCCCGGCGATCGGCAAGATCTCCGGCGACTGGGGCGGCGGAGGGGGACTCGCGGAGGAGGCGCTCTGGTACGCGGCGCGGGCGGAGGACGGCCGCGGCGAGCCGACGGCCCTCGCCACCGCGCTGCCCGCCCACTTCGGTCTCGGGTCCATGTACGCGCTGATCGAGTCGCTGCACCTCGGGCACATCACCTCGGTGCGCAAACACGAGCTGACGCCGGTGCTGTTCGCGACCGGCGCCGAGGGCGACCCGGTGGCCCGCTCGCTGGTGCACCGGCTGGCGGAGGAGGTCGTCGCCATGTCGACCGTGGCCCTGGCCCGGCTCGATCTGCTCGACGAGGAGGTGCCGGTGCTGCTGGGCGGCAGTGTTCTCGCGGCCCGGCATCCCCAACTGGACGAGCACATCCGCCTGTTGCTGGCGGCGAAAGCGCCCAAGGCGGTGGTCGACTGGGTGACCGCGCCGCCGGTGCTGGGAGCGGCGCTCTTGGGTCTCGACCACACGGGTGCACCGCCCGAGGCCCACGCACGGCTGCGCGCGCACTACGGCCGGGACTGACCGGGTGCCGCCTCTCGGCTGACCACGTCCGCCCCTTCCGTCACAGGGCGCGCGGCCGTCCCGTCACGGGACCCTCTCCCCTCCTGTCACAGGACGCGTCGCCCGCCCTGTGACGGTCCGTCGCCCGTCCCCTCCGGCACCTGTCCGAGGGGACGGGCGACGTCGCGTTTCCGGAGGCCGGCAGGCCCGCTCGGTGGGAACCGATCAAGGTCGTGAGGCGTATTCATGAGGAGAAGTCGGACACCGTACGGCTGTGAAGGAACAAGATCCAGTCAATCCTGCTGTGATTGTCAGTCACTGCGGCCATACTGCTGGCCAGGGGGACATCCCCTCAACCCGCCGGGGGGCGGGCCGACGTCAGCGACCGAGGGGGAGGTCACGTGACATACCCGCCGAATGTGCGCACCGCGCCCCAGTCGGCTCCGGCGTCCGCGCCCGCGCAGCCACCGGGCCGGCCCCCGGCGCAGCGCGGCGCTCTGGACGAGGCCAAGGACCGGCTGCGCACGGCGGCGACGACCGAGCCCGGACGGCTCCAGATCATCGGGGCCGTACTGGCCGCGCTGGTGGTCGTGTTCGGAGCGGTGACGGCCTTCGAGATCTCGGACCGGGCCGCCGCGGCCGATGCCGTCCTGAGCCGCAGCCAGCCGCTGAGCGCCGACGCGGCCTCCGTCTACCGCTCGCTGGCCGACGCGGACACCGCGGCCTCCAGCGGATTCCTCGCCGGCGCCGACAAGGAACCCCCCGGGGTCCGCGAGCGGTACGAGAAGGACATCGCCCTCGCCTCCAAGCTGCTCATCAAGGCCGCCACGAACACGGACAGCGACAGTGAGTCGGGCCGGCAGATAGCCACGCTGAACGAACAACTGCCGGTCTACACCGGCCGGATCGAGACGGCCCGCACCTACAACCGCCAGGGCCTCCCGCTCGGCGGCGCCTATCTGCGGTTCGCCAACGAGCAGATGACCAAGGTGCTGCTGCCCGCCGCGCAGAAGCTGTACGACGCGGAGACGGCCCGGCTCGACCGGGACGACGCCGACGCCCGCTACTGGCCGGTCCTCTCCCTCGTGCTCGGCGTCGCGGCGCTGGGCGGTCTCGTCTGGGCCCAGCGGCGCAACTACCGCCGGACGAACCGGGTGTTCAACCGCGGTCTGGTCGCCGCGACCGCCGCCTCCACCGTCGTCCTGCTGTGGCTCGCGGTCGGGCACACGGTGGCACGCGCGGAGCTGGGCGACGCGAGGGAGCACGGCCAGAAGTCCCTCAAGGTGCTGAACGACGCGCGGATCGACTCCCTGAAGGCCCGCGCCAACGAGAACCTCGTGCTGGTCGCCCGCGGCGCCGTGCTCACCGACGACGGCAAGAACGACAAGTACGAGACGGAGTTCAGCTCCGGGATGAAGGAGCTCGGCGCCGGGCTGGAAGCGGCGCGGAAGCTCGCGGACGACAAGGAGGGCCGCGACCCGGTCACGGTGGCCTCCAACAGCATGGACGAGTGGAAGAAGCGCCACGTCAGCGCCAGTTCGACCGACCGGTCCGGCGACTACGAGGGCGCGGTGGACAAGGTCATCGGCCCGAAGGCGTCCACCGGTGAGTGCTTCGACCTGGTCGACGACGCTCTGGCGACGGCCCTCGCGCACGAGCAAAGTGAGTTCACCCGGGCCGCCGAGGACGGGCGGGGCGCGCTGGGCGGACTGCCGATCGGTGCGGCGGTGCTGGCGGTGCTGGGAGCGGCGGGCGCCATTCTCGGCATCAACCGCAGGCTTTCGGAATACCGGTGAGAGGAGGCGTGATGACGGACACAAGAGCCGACAGGACCAAGCTCAGGTTCCGCGGCTGGGGCGGTGTCGCGGGCATGGCCGCCGCGTGCGCGGTGACCGCCGCCGTCACCCTGCTCCCGCTGTCCCACAGCGGCGATGCCGAGCTGTCGGGCCAGGGGACGGGCGCCGCGACCGCCGTGAAGGCGGACACCTGCACGACACCGGAGGCGTCCCTGCGCCCGTCCGCCGCGGACGGGCCGAACATCGCCGCGATCCGGGAGCGGGGCAAGCTGGTCGTCGGCGTCGACCAGAACAGCTACCGCTGGGGATACCGCAATCCGGCGAGCGGCTCCCTCGAAGGCTTCGACATCGACCTCGCCCACGCCATCGCCGAGGACATCCTCGGCAGCCGCGACGCCGTCATCTTCCGCGCCATCCCCACCAACCAGCGCATACCCGCGCTGAACAACGGCACGGTGGACATCGTCGTCCGCACGATGACGATCAACTGCGCCCGGATCAAGCAGGTCGCGTTCTCCACCGCCTACTTCCAGGCCGGCCAGCAGGTCCTCGCTTCCAAGGGGTCGGCCATCACCGGCTTCGACGAGTCGCTGAAGGGCAAGCGGGTCTGCTCCGCGGAGGGCTCGACGGCTTACGAGGCGCTGGAGAAGAACTCCTTCGGCGCCGTCTTCAAGGACCCCCACGACGAGCAGCCCACCGACGAGGACGTGCTCACCGTGCCCAACCAGCTCGACTGCCTCGTACGGCTCCAGGAGGGCCTGGTCGACGCGGTCGTCACGGACAACGCCCTGGCGGCGGGCCAGGCGGCGCAGGACCCGGCGGTCGAGCTCAAGGGCGGCAAGCCCTTCACCACCGAGTACTACGGCGTCGCCACCAAGCTCGGCAAGGACGATGTGGTCCGCCGGGTGAACCGCGTCCTGGACAACTACCGCCGGGGCCCCTGGACCGACGCCTACAACAAGTGGCTGGCGGCCGACCTGCCCGGGATAGCCGGGCCGCCCGCTCCCAAGTACCGCGGCTGAGCGGGGAGGGCCGGCTCCGCGGCAACGAGTCCGAGGAAGAACACGTCCTTCAGGGAGAACAATCCTCAAGGAAGAGCAGAGAGGTGATCGATGGGCGTCGCGGGACCGTTCCCCAGCTCCGCGGGTAGACCCCCTGGGCCGGCGATGGACCGGGACGAGGTCGACCGTGCCCTGGCGCGCCTCGGCGCGGAACACGAGGCGATCGAGACCTCGCTGCTCGCCCTTCAGGACCACGCCGGCCGCAGGCTCCTCGAAGGCGCCGAACTCACCGGCGTCACCAAGGACCGCTGGGCCTCCACCGAGCAGGCGATCGCCCTGCTGTGGGGCTACTTCGACGCGTACGCCGCCGCGCTGGAGGAGACCCGGGAGGTACGGGCCCGCCGGCGCTGGCCCAGCCGCGACGACCTCGTGGAGCTCACCGACCGGCTGCGCGGCCGCAGTGTCACCGTGGCGAGCCCGGCCACCCACACCGCGCCGACCCTCACCGGACCGGCCAAGCTGTCCGAGCAGTTCTCGCTCGAAGAGCTGGTCGCCCGGATGAACGAGCTGTACGCGAGTTCGCTGAACATGGTGGTGACGGCGGACTCCGTGTGGTCGGCGCTGCCCGCCCGGATAGATCTGCTCTCCGCCGAGCTCCAGCGCACCCGCTCCCTCGCCCACTCGGTGGGCGTGCGGCCGGGTGAGCACCCGGCCGGCGACGAGCTGGAGTCCATCACGCACGAGCTGTCCACGCTGCGCGCGCAGGTGATATCCGACCCGCTGGCGTTCTGGCGCCCGGCGCCCGGGAGTTCCGCCCCGGGCGGCGGCCGTCCCGACACCGACCGCTACGACCGCTCGGCCCGGGCCCTGGAGGACATCCGCCGGGAGATCGAGGCCGTGCTGCGGGTCCGGCAGGACTCCGAGGAGCGGCTGATCCGGCTGCGGGACGTCCTGTCGCGCGCCGACCGCACGCTGGCCGAGGCGCGCTCGGCCCGCGGCGAGGTGCTCGCGAAGATCGCCGCGACCGAGGTGCCCGCCGTCAGCGGCCCGCCGACCGCGCTCCAGGAGCGGCTGTCGACCGCGGCCGAGTACCGCAGGCACTCCCAGTGGAACCGCCTGTCGCCGCTGCTGGAGTCGCTGGAGCGCGAGGCGGAGGACGAACTGCTGCGCGCCCGTGAGTCGTTGACCGCCGTCACGGCGCCGCTCGCGGTCCGTGCGGAGCTGCGCGGCCGGCTGGACGCGTACAAGGCGAAGGTGGCCCGGCACGGGCTCGCGGAGGACAGGCTGCTCATCGAGCGGTACGACGCGGCCCGCCGGATGCTGTGGAGCGCGCCGTGCGATCTGCGCGTCGCCGGGCAGGCGGTGCTGCGCTACCAGCAGGCCGCGGCGGAAGCCCTGGCCAACCGGGAGCCCGGACCGTCCGGGCCCACCGACCGCAGGGGGGACGCGTGAGCGAGAACAAGAGCTGTCAGCGGCCCGGGTGTGAGGGCAGCTACGAGGACATGGGCGACGGCGAGCTGTACTGCGACACCTGCGGTCTCGCACCCGTCGTCTCGCCGAACGGCATGGTCTCCTCCCCGCCCACGGGCATCACGGGCGGCGGGGCCCGCGGCAGCAGTTCGGGCCGGAGCAGTTCGCGCTCCTCCCGTGCCTCCTCGCGCTCGTCGACCTCGCGCCGCTCGGTCTCGGGACGGCTGTCGCGGTCGCTGACCGGGTCGAGTACCTCCACGCGCTCGGTCTCGGTGCGCAGTTCGGGCACCGCCACGGGCCAGTCGGGGCGCAACCGCCTGGGCGCGGGCCTGGTCTCCGTCCCCGAGGTGCCGCGTCCCGACCCGCGCTCCGCGGTGATGGAGAACCCCGAGGTCCCCGAGCGCAAGCGGTACTGCTCCCGCTCCGACTGCGGCGCGCCGGTGGGGCGTGCGCGTGGCGAACGCCCGGGGCGCACGGAAGGGTTCTGCACCAAGTGCGGTCACCCGTACTCCTTCGTGCCCAAGCTCGCCGAGGGCGACATCGTGCACGGCCAGTACGAGGTGGCCGGCTGTCTCGCGCACGGCGGCCTGGGCTGGGTCTACCTCGCGGTGGACCGGGCCGTCTCCGACCGCTGGGTGGTGCTCAAGGGTCTGCTGGACACCGGCGACCAGGACGCCATGGCCGCTGCCATCTCCGAGCGCCGCTTCCTCGCCGAGATCGAGCACTCCAACATCGTCCGCATCTACAACTTCGTGGAACACCTCGACCAGCGGACCGGCTCCCTCGACGGCTACATCGTCATGGAGTACGTGGGCGGCAAGTCCCTCAAGGAGATCGCGAACGAGCGTCGCGGCCCCGCGGGCAAGCGGGACCCGCTGCCGGTGGAGCAGGCGTGTGCGTACGGCATCGAGGCGCTGGAAGCGCTCGGCCATCTGCACAGCCGTAATCTGCTCTACTGCGACTTCAAGGTCGACAACGCCATCCAGCAGCAGGACCAGCTCAAGCTCATCGACATGGGCGCGGTCCGGCGGATGGACGACGACGAGTCCGCGATCTACGGCACCGTCGGCTACCAGGCCCCCGAAGTCGCCGAGGTCGGCCCGTCGGTGGCGTCCGACCTCTACACCGTCGCACGCACCCTCGCCGTCCTGACGTTCGACTTCCAGGGCTATACGAACGTCTTCGTGGACTCCCTGCCGGACCCGGACAACATCCAGGTCTTCCAGACGTACGAGTCGTTCTACCGGCTGCTCGTCCGGGCGACGGACCCGGATCCCGCGCGCCGGTTCTCCTCGGCGCAGGAGATGGCGGAGCAGCTGACGGGCGTGCTCCGGGAGGTCGTGGCACTGCAGACGGGCCGTCCGCGGCCCTCGCTCTCCACGCTGTTCGGTCCCGAACTGCGCGTCACGGACACCGGGTTGTTCGCCGAGATGACGGACGACGTGTCGACGCTCGGCGCCCGGCGGCCCCCTGCCAAGCGCTCCCGCAGGGCGACGCCCGTCGAGGCCAGGATTCCGCACCAGGCGGCCCCCGCGGCCCTCGGTGCCCCTGCCGCACCGCCCCTGCCCGGAGTGCCGGGTGCGCCTGGTGTGGCCGGTGCGCCTGGTGTCCCGCCCATGCCGGGCGCTCAGGCCGTGCCGGGAGGTCCCGGCCTGCAGTCGCCCGCGCCTCTCACGCTCGCGCCGCATCTGGCCGCGCTCGACGCCCGGGCGACAGCCCTGGCGCTGCCCGTGCCGCGGGTCGACCCGAACGACCCCAACGCGGGCTTCCTCGCGGGCTTGATGGCCTCCGCGCCCGCCGAGCTGATCGCCGCGCTCCAGTCCGCACCGGCACCCTCCCCCGAGACGCGGCTGCGCGAGCTGCGCGCCCGGCTGGAGATGGGCGAGCTGGACTCGGCTACCAGGGCGCTGGAGAACCTGGAGAGCGCGCACCCCGACGACTGGCGCGTCGTCTGGTACCGCGGACTCACTTCCCTGGTGACCGGGGACCGTGAGGTGGCGGCGCTCTCCTTCGACGCCATCTACGACGCGTTCCCGGGCGAGCCCGCCCCGAAGCTGGCGCTCGGGGTGTGTGCGGAGGTTCTCGGTCAACTGGACAACGCCGCCGAGTACTACCGCCTCGTGTGGACGACCGACCCGAGCTATGTGAGCGCCGCGTTCGGACTCGCCCGCGTCCAGCTCGCCGCAGGTGACAGGCCCGGCGCCGTGCGGACCCTGGAGTCGGTGCCGGAGGCATCGATCCACTACACGGCCGCCCGGGTCGCCGCCGTACGGGCGAGGCTGCGGCGACGCGCCGCGCACGAACCTCTCATCGGCGACCTGTCCGCGGCTGCCGCGCAGGTGGACGCCCTGAAGGAGTTCGGTCTGGACCCCGTGCGCCGGGAGCAGTTGTCCACGGAAGTACTCGGCACGGCGCTCGACTGGGTACTCTCCGGTAGTCCCGGAGTCCCGCCGTCCGTACCGGACGCGTCGAGCGCACCGCGGCCCGGTGGAGCACCGGCCGCACTGCTCGGCAGCGAACTGGACGAGCGCGGCCTGCGCTTCGGGCTGGAACGCTCCTACCGGGTGCTCGCCCGGCTCGCCCAGCGCGGCGAGGAGCGGATGGACTTGGTGGAGCGCGCCAACCGCTTCCGCCCCCGGACGTGGGTGTGATTGATGTCGTCGCAGATGCACGAGCCTGCCGCGGGGTCGTCCTGCCCCAGCTGCGCCGAGCCGCTGGAGGAGGGTGACCGTTTCTGCGGTGCGTGCGGGTACGACCTGTCCGCGGACCCGGTGATGCCGGGCTCCGACCGCCCGACGCTCGCCATCGGCTCCCCGGCCGTCTGGCCGGCGGCCACCGGCACGGACACCGCGGGCACACCCGCCCCCGTCCACCTGCCCGGCGATCTGCCGGGCACGGACTCGGGCGGCGGCGAGCTGCCCGTGTCCGGCGGATCGGGTCAACTGCCCGCCTCGGCCGTCCGGTACGACGGGCCACCGGCGGCCCGCGCCGTTGCCGCGGGCCCTCCCGGTGCGTCCGCCGCATCCGGTGCCTCCTCCGGGGACTTCGAGCTTCCCGCGCCCGAGGCCGCCCCTCGCGAGGCCGCCGCCCCCGACCCGCGAGCGGCCGCTCCCGTCACCCCCGCGGCCGGCACCAAGCTCTGTGTGGCCTGCCGGGCAGGCCGTGTCGACGACGACGGTTACTGCGAGAACTGTGGTCACGCCCAACCCCGCGAGCGCGACCACATGGAGGAGGAGCTCGGCTCCGTCGCCGCGGTCAGCGACCGCGGGCTGCGCCACCACCGCAACGAAGACGCGTTCGCGGTGTCGTCGACCGCGCTGCCGGACGGTTCGCCGGCCGTGGTCGCGATCGTCTGCGACGGCGTGTCCTCGGCGACGCGCCCCGACGAGGCGTCCTTGGCCGCCTCGAGCGCCGCCAACGATCTGCTGCTGGAAAGCCTGCCGCGCGGCACGCAGCCGCAGCAGGCGATGCACGAGGCCATCGTCGCCGCGTCCGAGGCCGTCAACTCCCTTGCCGCCCAGAACGCTCAGGGCGAGGCGATGGAGCACGACCCGCACCGCCACCAGAACGCCCCCGCCTGCACGATCGTCGGCGCGATCTCCGCCGGCGGTCTGCTGGTCGTCGGCTGGGTCGGCGACAGCCGCGCCTACTGGGTGCCCGACGACCGCACGGGTCCGGCCGCGCGGCTCACCGAGGACGACTCGTGGGCGGCCCAGATGGTCGCGGCCGGCCTGATGAACGAGGAACAGGCGTACGCGGACGAGCGGGCCCATGCCATCACGGGCTGGCTCGGCGCCGACGCGTACGAACTGGAGCCGCACACCGCCGCGTTCAAGCCGGACCGTTCCGGTGTGGTCGTGGTCTGCACGGACGGCCTGTGGAACTACGCCGAGGGCGCCGACGAGATGGCCCGGGCCGTGCCCGCCGACGCCGCGGACCGGCCGCTGCACAGCGCGCAGGTTCTGGTCGGGCACGCCCTCGACGGCGGGGGCCACGACAACGTAACAGTGGCGGTCCTGCCGTTCACCGTCCCGCCGCAAGGGGCAGGATCGGCCTACAACACGGCCTGAAAACCGATTTGTCCGGCGAGTCACCCTCGCCGGCCCCCACACCTTGCGACACCAGCACGCCTTTCGACACCAGCACGCGTTTCGAGACCGCCACGCCTACGACACCGCTACGCCGCTCGACCAGCACGTCACGTGACAAGTACGTCACTCGTCCGCCAGGTCACTCGTCCCGTACGTCACATGACCAGCTCTCCCGAGTGGAGCCCTCAAGGAGCCGATCAGATGGCCGTTTTCTCCAAGTCCCAAGTGCCGCAGTTCTCCGTCGAGGTGTACCAGAACGAGTACCTGCCCGAGGGCGGCCGGGAGGTGAACGCCATCGTGACCGTCACCTCCACCGGTGGCGGCACCAGCGGCGGGGCTCCGCTGACCGGTGCTTCGACGACACCGTCCGCCATACCCGCGCAGGCGCCGGGCGCAGCCGTCGCGATCATGGTCGACTGCTCCGGCTCGATGGACTACCCGCCGACCAAGATGCGCAACGCCCGTGACGCCACGGCCGCCGCGATCGACACCCTGCGCGACGGGGTGGAGTTCTCGGTGATCGCCGGTACGCATCTGGCGAAGGAGGTCTACCCGGGCAACGGGCGGCTCGCGGTGGCCGATCCGCAGACCCGCGCCCAGGCCAAGGACGCCCTGCGGCGGCTGGCCGCGGGCGGCGGCACCGCGATCGGCACCTGGCTGCGGCTGGCGGACCGCCTGCTGTCCACTTCGGAGAGCGGAATCCGGCACGGCATCCTGCTGACCGACGGCCGCAACGAGCACGAGTCGCCCGAGGATCTGCGGGCCGCCCTGGACTCCGTGGCGGGCCGCTTCACGTGCGACGCCCGCGGTGTCGGCACCGACTGGGAGGTGAAGGAGGTCACCGGTATCGCCTCCGCGCTGCTCGGGACCGCCGACATCGTCGCCGACCCGGCCCATCTGGCAGCGGACTTCACCAGCATGATGGAGAACGCGATGGGCAAGGAGGTCGCGGACGTCGCGCTGCGGCTGTGGACCCCCGTCGGCGTCGAGATCCGGTTCGTCAAACAGGTGGCGCCCACCGTCGAGGACCTGACCGCCCGGCGCACCGAGGCGGGTCCGCGGGCGGGCGACTATCCGACCGGTTCGTGGGGCGACGAGTCCCGCGACTACCACGTGTGTGTGCAGGTGCCGCAGGCCGGCATCGGCCAGGAGATGCTCGCCGCCCGCGCCTCCCTCATCATTCCGTCGACGGACGGCGGCGCTCCGCAGGTGCTGTCCCAGGGGCTGGTCCGGGCGGTGTGGACCGACGACATGGCGGCATCGACCTCGATCAACCCGCAGGTGGCGCACTACACGGGCCAGGCGGAACTGGCACAGGTCATCCAACAGGGTCTGGATGCCCGCAAGTCGGGTGATTTCGACGGCGCCACGGCCAAGCTGGGACGTGCGGTGCAGCTCGCGTCGGCGTCCGGGAACGCGGACACCGCGAAACTGCTTGCGAAGGTGGTGGACGTGGTCGATGCGGCGACAGGTACTGTGCGACTGAAGGCGAAGGTTGCGGAAGCCGACGAAATGACCCTCGAAACACGCTCCACCAAGACGGTGCGTGTGAAGAAGTAGTCGGCGACAGCACCGAAAACGACACGGCCCGCGGGCCGGACGGAGAGGGGGAAGGGCCGACATGCCGACCTGCCCGAACGGACACCAGTCGGGTTCCGACGACTGGTGCGAGGTCTGTGGCCACCGCATGGCCGGCCCCGGCGCCCCCGCAGGCGCCGTGCCGCCTCCCCCGCCGCCCTCCTACGGCTACCCGGGCCCGGGCGATCCGAACGCCACCGCCCAGGCCGAGCTCTGCCCGCAGTGCCGCACCCCGCGCGAGGCCATGGCCCCGTTCTGCGAGGAGTGCCGGTACAACTTCCTGACCCACACGGCGACGTCGTACACACCGCTCGCGCCGGCCCCGCAGCCCCCCGGGCTGAACCTGCCGGCCGGCTTCACCAACCAGCCGTCCCCGCCCGCGCCGCCGCAGGGCCGCGGCGGTCCGGGTCCCGGTCAGCACGACCCGTACGACTACCAGAGCTCCCGGCCGTCGCAGATGAACCGGGCCGCCGAGCCGCTGATGAACGAGCCGCCGGGGCAGCACCAGCCGCCCCAGGGCTTCCAGCAGCCCGGGCCGCCGCCCCCGCCCCCGCCGTCGTTCCAGCAGCCCGGGCCCCCGCCTCCGCCGTCATTCCAGCAGCAGGGGCCGGGTCAGCAGCAGGGACCGGGCATGCCGGGTGCCGGAGACGGGCAGCAGGGACCGCCGCCTCCGCCGTACCAGCAGCAGTCCGCTCCCCCTGCGCCGCCGCGGCCTCAGCACGGCGACGCGGGTGACGACTGGATGCTGCCGCCGCCCGCCCAGCCCCAGGCCCCCCAGGCGCAGGCGGCCGGGACGCAGACTCCGCAGGCACCGCCGCAGCAGTTCCAGCAGCAGTCCGTGCCCCAGCAGCCGGCGCAGCCGCTGTATCCGCAGCAGGGCGGGCCCCAGGGCACTCAGCCCGGTCCCGCACAGCAGCCCCCGCAGTACGGGACGCCCGCCGGGTGGACGGTCGTCGTCGCGCCGGACCGCGAGTACTTCATGGCGATGATGCAGCGCAGCGGCCCGGACGCCACCGGTCTCAATCTGCCCGCGTACTCCCCCGAGCAGCAGCTGCCGCTGTCGGGCAACCAGGTCACCATCGGCCGCCGCCGGCACTCCACCGGCGAGGCGCCGGACATCGATCTCTCGGTGCCGCCGGAGGACCCGGGCGTCTCGCACCAGCACGCCGTGCTCGTGCAGCAGCCCGACGGCTCGTGGGCGGTCGTCGACCAGAACTCCACCAACGGCACCACGCTGAACGGCGCCGAGGACCCGATCCAGCCCTATGTGCCGGTCCCGCTGAACGACGGCGACCGCGTCCACGTCGGAGCCTGGACCACGATCACCGTCCGCCGCGGCTAGAGAGGCGCTAGGCGGGCGGCGCGGTCTGCCGCGCCGGCCCCAGCGGCCAGGCGTACGGCCCTTCCGGGTCGTCCAGCCAGGCCCACTGATGGTCTCCGCTCACCGTGACGCCGAAGCGCTCGCGCTGCGGGCGCCGCTCGCGTTCCCACAGCGACAGGGCCTCGTGCGGGTCGAGGCTGCCCGCGGTCAGGGTGAGCAGGAACCGGAAGAGGTCGTTCTCGATCACCCGGCGGGGCAGTCCCCCGATGTGCCCCTCCGCCGCGGCGTCGCTGCCGCGCAGGGGAACGAAGTACGCGGACGTCCGCAGGAAATGACCTTCGGCGCTGCGGGTGGGGCCGTCGTCGCTCACCCGTAGCGCGATCAGGCCCGTGGAGAGCGGGGCGAGGATCCGTGCGCCCGGCCGGCACTGGGGCAGCCAGTCGAAGGGCACGGACGGCAGGGTGCAGGTCGCGATGATGCGGTCGAAGGGCGCGCGCTCGGGACAGCCGCGGGCTCCGTCGCCGGTGACGACGGTGGGGTGGTAGCCGGCGGCGGCCAGATGCCTGCAAGCGGATTCGGTGATCTCCGGCTCCACGTCGACGGTGGTCACCCGGTCCTCACCGAGCCGGTGGGAGAGCAGCGCCGCGTTGTAGCCGGTGCCGGCACCGATCTCCAGGACGGTGTTGCCGTCCTCGACCCGGAGCTCGTCGAGCATGCGCGCCATGAGGGAGGGCTGGCTGCTGGAGGAGATCAGTTCACCGTCCCGTACCCGGGTGGCCAGCGGCATGTCGTAGTAGGCCCCGCGCAGCCACCGCTCACGCCGGGCCCTGTCGGGGTCCAGGCACCACATCCGCTCATAGGTGCCGCCCCGGCCGATGAAGTAGTACGGCACGAACACATGCCGCGGGACCTCCTCGAACGCCGCCCGCCAGGCGGGATCGCCAAGACCGCCCTCGTGCACGATCGCCCGCACCAGCGCGTCGCGCGCCTCGGCGGCGGGCCCGGCATCGGGCTCCAGGTGCGTTCCCATATGTCCACTCTCCTGCGCCACGGCCGCCGTGGCGAGCGCCCGGCGGGGGCGGAGGCCCCGGGCGTGACCGGAAACCGGGCGACTCCCCGGCGCTGAAATCCTGTCGGGAGTGCCGTCGGGAGGCCTGTCGGAAGGAAGTCCTAGGGCCTGGGTCCTCGGTCGGGGTGTCTGAGACCATGGAGGCGTGAATGAGATTCCGCGCGGCACGCTTCAGGAGCAGACCTTCTACGAGCAGGTCGGCGGCGAGGAGACCTTCCGGCGCCTCGTCCACCTCTTCTACCAGGGCGTGGCCGGCGATCCGCTGCTGCGGCCGATGTACCCGGAGGAGGATCTGGGTCCGGCCGAGGAACGGCTCACGCTCTTCCTGATCCAGTACTGGGGCGGGCCGCGTACCTACAGCGACAACCGCGGTCACCCGCGGCTGCGGATGCGGCACGCACCGTTCGCGGTCGACCGGGCCGCGCACGACGCCTGGCTGAAGCACATGCGCGCGGCCGTCGACGGGCTGGGGCTGGCCCCGGAGCACGAGCGGCAGCTGTGGGACTACCTCGTCTATGCCGCCGCCTCCATGGTGAACACCGCCGAGTAGGGCCCACCCCACAGAACGCTCTAGCTGCCGAGCCTCTCCGTCACCCAGCTGTGGAAGTCGCCGATGTGGTGCTCGCTGGGCACCAGTACCCCGCCCGTGCGGTAGGCGCGTGAGTCCATCGCCGGCTGGGTGCGCTCGCAGGCGGCGAAGTCCTGCGCATTGACCCGGTGGAAGAGCTCCACCGAACGGGAGATGTCCGCGCCGGAGGCGAGGACCTCGGGCGTGTAGAGCCAGTCGCACTCGACGACCGTACGGTCATGGCTCATCGGGAACATCCGGTGCACGATCACATGGTCGGGCACCAGATTGACGAAGACCTGCGGCTTCACGGTGACGGCGTAGTAGCGGCGGTCCTGTTCCTCGGCGAGGCCCGGCAGCCGGCCGAAGCCCTCGCTGCCGTCGACGGTGAAGCCCCGGGCGCCCTCGGAGAAGGCCGCGCCGTGGCCGACGTAGTACTGGGCGGCATATCCGCGCGCGAACTCCGGCAGGACGTAGGTCAGTTCGGGGTGGATGGTGGCGCAGTGGTAGCACTCCATGAAGTTCTCGACGATCAGTTTCCAGTTGGCCTTCACGTCGTAGCTGACGCGCTTGCCGAGGGCGAGATCTCCCGTGCGGTAGCGCTCGATGGCGGCGACCTCACCGAGGCGTTCGACCGCCGCGCCGACCACGCTGTCCTCGAACGACGGTGGCTCGTCGGCCAGACAGACCCAGGCGTAGCCGAGCCATTCGCGCAGGGCGACGGGGCGCAGCCCGTACGCACTGCGGTCCACATCGGGCATCTTCACGAGGTTGGGGGCGGCGACGAGCGCGCCGTCGAGGTCGTAGCTCCATGCGTGGTACGGGCAGCGCAGCGTACGCCGTACCTCGCCGGACTCCTCGGTGCACAGGCGTGCCCCGCGGTGCCGGCAGACGTTGAGGAACGCACGTGGTTCGCCTGCCCTGTTACGGGTGACCAGCACGTTCTCGCGGCCGACCTGGACCGTGCGGAACGCGCCGGGGCGTGCGAGGTCCGCGGAGCGCACGGCGCAGAACCAGAGCGATTCGAAGATCTTCTCCTGCTCCCGGGCGAAGATCTCGGGGCTGGTGTAGTGGTGTCCGGGCAGGGTGGCGAGCAGGCTCGGCGGCTGCGATGCCGCGGTCTGCTGGTGCGGTGCCGCGGTCTGCGGGTGCGCGGTCTGCGAGAGCGGCGTGGCCGGCGTCATGGTCATCAGGTCGTCTCCATCAGGCGGGCGCGGTCGCGATGCGGCCGGGGTCGAAGAGCTCGATGGGGTGGTGCGTGGTGCCGTCCAGCGCCAGGTCGGCCAGGATCTCGCCGACCACGGGCACGAACTTGAAGCCGTGCCCGGAGAATCCGCAGGCGACGGTGACGGCATCCGCGTGGGACGGATGCCGGGCGATGACGAAGTGCTCATCGGGCGTGGTGGAGTACATGCAGGTGACGGCTTTGAGGAAGGTGCCGGGCAGCGTGGGCAGCCGGGGCGCCAACTGGGCTGCCATCGCCCGTACTTCGTGGTCGTGGACGGTGCGGTCGATGGTCTCGGGGGTGCACGGGGTGCCATTGCGGAAGAAGGCGACCTTCGCCCCGCCGTCGGGTCCGTCGATGGCCGGGAAGCCGTAGACCTGGACCCCCGCGGTGTCCTCCCAGATGTAGACGGGATGGCGTTCGGGCAGATAGGGGCCGGTGCCGCCGTCCGGCCGGAACCAGTACATGATCTGCCGCTCGATGCTGAACGGCACCCGCAGATCGGTGAGCAGCCGCGGCGCCCAGGCTCCGGGGCAGATGACGAGGTGGCCCGCGGTGTAGGTGTCCTCGGCGGTGTGGACGCGCACTCCGTCGCGGTACGGCTCCCAGCGGGTGACCGGCTCCTCGAACCGCAGCTCGGCGCCGTCGCGGGTGGCCAGCTGGAGGTGGGCGGCGACGGTGTTCTCGGGCCGCAGCAGTCCGGCGCGCGCCTCGTACAGGGCGACCTCGTCGTCGGCGGGGGTCAGCGTCGGGAATCGGCGGTGCAGTTCCTTCGCGTCCAGCATCTCGTGCGGCAGGTCCCACTGCTGGGCGGAGCGCAGCGATCCGGCGACGGTTCGCGACTCGGGCCGGCCGACCATCACGCCGCCGCACAGGGTCGCCACGTCGCGGCCCGTATCCCGCTCCAGTTGCTCGTACAGCTCGTAGGCGCGCAGCAGCAGCGGGACGTAGGCCGGGTCCTCGAAGTAGGACTGACGGGTGACGCGGGATCCGCCGTGGCTGGACCCCCGGCTGTGCACCGGACCGAACTTCTCCAGTCCCAGCACACGGACCCCCCGGGCGGCGAGATGGGCGGCGGCCGCGCTGCCCATCCCTCCGAGGCCGAGGACGATCACGTCGTACGCGGGTGCCATGCGTGTCCCTTCTACCGGCGGATGCGGGTCATCTTGGGATCGAACAGGGGCTCTTCGGCGACGGTGGCGGCGACTTTCTCACCGAAGTACTCCACATGGACCGCTGTGCCGGGTTCGAGAGGCGGCAGCCAGGCGTACGCGATGCAGCGGCCGACGGTGTAGCCGTAGCCGGCGCTGGTGACATGGCCGGCCGGGGCGCCGGGCGTCCCGTCGGTGTACACGGGTTCCCTGCCGAGGACGACGGCTGCCGGGTCGTCGAGCGTGAGGCAGGTGAGCCTGCGGCGGATCCGTTCCGGGGAGAGTGCGTCGCGGCCGGTGAAGTCGCCCTTGTCGGGGCGGACCGCGAAGCCGAGACCCGCCTCGTACGGGGTGTCCTCGTCGGTCATGTCCTGGCCCCAGGCGCGGTACCCCTTCTCCAGCCGCAGGGAGTTGAAGGCACTGCGGCCGGCGGCGACGACGCCGAGGTCCTGCCCCGCCGCCCACAGGGTGTCCCAGAGCCGGAGGCCGAGGTCGGCGGTCGTGTAGAGCTCCCAGCCCAGCTCTCCGACGTAGCTCAGCCGCATCGCGGTGACCGGGACATGGCCGATGAAGGTCTGCCGCGCCTTGAAGTAGCCGAAGGCGCTGTGCGAGAAGTCGTCACGGGTGAGCGGTTGTACGAGGTCGCGGGCGAGCGGCCCCCAGACCCCGATGCAGCAGGTGCCGGAGGTGATGTCGCGGATCTGAACGGCGGCGGGCGCCTGCCGCAGCAGCCAGTCCAGATCGGCCGGCGAGTTGGCGCCGACCTGGAAACGCTCGTCGGCGAGGCGGGCGACGGTCAGATCGGAGCGGATGCCGCCGGTCGCGTCCAGCAGCAGGGTGTAGGTGACCGAACCGACGGGCTTCGCCAGCTGGTTGGTGGTCATCCGCTGGAGGAACGCGAGCGATCCGGGACCGCTGACCTCCAGCCTGCGCAGCGGAGTCATGTCGTAGAGCGCGACCCTCTCGCGGGTGGCACGCGCCTCGGCCGCCGCGACGGGCGACCAGTAGCGGGCCGCCCACGGGTCCCGCCCGGGAAGCCGTATCCCTTCGGCGAGCGGTGCGTTGGCCTCGTACCAGTGCGGCCGCTCCCAGCCGCCACCCTCCAGGAAGAAGGCACCGAGCTCCTGCTGACGGGCGTGGAAGGGGCTGATCCGCAGCGGACGCGGCTGCTCCATGGGCTGGAGGGGGTGGATGACGTCGTACACCTCGACGAAGTTCCGCGCGCTCCGCTCAGCGATGTAGGCGGGCGAGCGCTGGACCTCCTCGAAGCGGGCGATGTCGCACTCATGGACGTCGAGGGCGGGCCGGCCGTCGGTCATCCACTCGGCGACGGCCTGGGCGACACCGGCGGAGTGGGTGACCCAGACGGCCTCGGCGAGCCAGAAGCCGCGCAGCTCGCGGGACTCGCCGATGACGGGCATGCCGTCCGGGGTGAAGGAGAAGACGCCGTTGAAGCCCTCCTCGACGGCGCTGTCCGCGAGGGCGGGCAGCAGACGGGTGGCGTCGTCCCAGCTGGGGGCGAAGTCGCATGCGGTGAAGTCGAGCCAGGACGGCATGACCGGCGCGTCGTCGTACGCGGGGACGGTGAACGGATCGACCGGCATGACGCGGTGCGCGTAGGAGCCGATGCCGATCCGGTTGCCGTGCTGCCGGACGTACAGATCGCGGTCCTGGTGCCGAAGGATCGGCAGGTCCTCGCGCGGGATCCCCGGCAGGGGCGCGGTCCTCGCGTACTGGTGGGCGAGCGGTAGCAACGGCACCTCGACGCCCGCCATGGCTCCGATCACCGGGCCCCAGAAGCCTGCCGCGGAGACGACGTGTTCGGCGGGGAAGGTGCCGCGGTCGGTGACGACCGCGGTCACCCGGCCGCCCTCGCGCTCGATGCCGGTGACCGTGTGCCGGTCGAGGAAGCGCGCGCCGCGGCCCTCCGCCCGCTCCATCTGAAGGCGCCCGGCGTCCACGGCGCGGGCCAGGCCGTCGTCCGGGGTGTGCAGGCCGCCGAGCACGAACTCCTCGTCCAGCAGCGGCCACAGCTCCTTGCACCGGCTCGGGGTGAGCACCTCGGCCCGTACGCCCCAGGAGGCGGCGAGACCGGCTTTGCGGTGGAGATCCGCCAACCGGGCCCGGGTGGTGGCCACTTCGAGGCCGCCGACCGTGTCGAAGGCGCCGAGCGCACCGAACTTCTCGACGGTGCGGGCAGCGAAACGGGTCATGGTCCGCGACGGATTGGTCTGGAAGACCAGGCCGGGCGCGTGGGATGTGGAACCACCGGGAGCGGGGAGCGGGCCCTGCTCGAGGACGGTCACGTGGCTCCAGCCACGGGCGGTGAGTTCGTCGGCGAGCGAGCATCCGACGATGCCGGCCCCGATGATGACGACGGATGGACTGGGCATGCCTCAACCCCCAGCTGTTGCGCTGTGCACGACGGGTTGCGCGATGAGAGACATAGTGGGAACGCGTGGGGGCCACCGTCAAGGGCCCACGGGCAGGGAACGCGGATGTAACACGGGGCCGCGGCGAACCATGGCCGGCGTGACGGGTGGTGCGCGAGGCGTGACGGGGCGTCGTGGCCGGCTCGGTCAGCGGGGAGAAATGCCGCGAGAGGGGCGGGGCGGCACGGGATGCCGTGAGACGGACGGGGCCGGTGAGGCGGGCCGGCGGTGGCCTGAATTCAGCCGCCGGAACTCAGCCGCCGTAGCCCATCCGGCGGGAAAGCTCCTCCGCGACCGCCATCGTGCGCTTGGCCAGCTTCGGCAACAGCTCCTCGCCGAGCCGATAGGCAGGCCCGGACGCACTGATCGCACCGATCACGGTTCCGTCGTGGGTGTACACGGGCGCTGCCACCGCGTTCAGGCCGATCTCCAACTCCTCGGCGGCGATGGCGAACCCCTGCCCGGCCGCCTCGGCCAGCTGGCTGTCGAGATCGGCGGGCGAGGTCACCGTGCGCTCGGTGTACCGCTCCAGACCGGCGGCGAACAGCCGCTCCCGTACCGCCGTGGGGGCATGCGCGAGCAGCACCTTCCCGCTGGAGGTGGCATGCAGCGGAGTACGGCGGCCGAGCCAGTTGTACGTCGTCACGGAGGCCGCACCACGGGCCTGGGCGACGTTGACGGCCGCGTCGTCGTCGAGGATCGCGATGTTGACGGTCTCGCCCACCTCGTCGGCGAGTTCACGGCACAGCGGTGTGCCCTCCTGCGAGATGTCGAGCCGTACGGCCGCCGCTCCCGCGAGCCGGAGCATGCCCGCGCCCAGGCAGTACTTGCCGCGGTCCTTGGACTGCGTGACCAGCCCCCGGTTCTCCAGCACCCCGAGCAGCCGGAAGGCGGTGGACTTGTGCACACCCAGCTCGTCGGCGATCTCCGTGACGCCCGCTTCACCGTGCCGGGCAAGGCTTTCGAGCACGCTCACGGCACGGTCCACCGACTGTACGGCGCTGGCCTTCTCGGTCATCCGTCGAACCCCCGAGCTGCTGTGCGCGTTGCGCATCGCGCTGCACGATGCATCATGCGGCGCCCCTGCCCACTTGCCTGAACGTTAACCGGTTCTCGTGGGGATGACGCTCAGGCCGCCGAGACCGTTCGTCCGTACCGCGATCGACCCGAAGGGGGTACGCAGTCTGAGCCACGCGCCCGTGGACAGCAGCGCCACCGGGACGGACGGGCGCAGGAATCCGAGTGAATGGGCCGCGTGCACCGCGCGCAGGGGCAGCGGGGTGTCGGCGACGGTCCGCGACCAGATGTCCCGGCCGATCCGGTCCCGCTCGGTGCGGGTGCGGTGCTGGGCCGGCAGTCCCTCGTCGCGGGCGCGGAACTCGGCGATCGCTGCCGTGACCGCGGCGCGCATCTCGGCCACCGGCGGCAGCCCGGGCAGCTCGCGCCAGCCGCCGCGCGGCGGCAGCACACCGGTCCACGGGGGTCCGGTGACGGGGGCGGGCACGGTGAACCTCTCGCTGCCGAGGCTCTCCAGCAGCTCACCGGCGGAGACGGTGACATCCAGCTCGACGGGCTCACCGAGGCGGGCAGCGCGGACCGCCAGCACCTCGAAGGACGGCGGACGTCCGAAGACCGCGAGGCTGGACATCGGTCCGTCGGCGCCGCCGGCCTGGAGCCTGACGGCCGCGGCACGGTCGTAGTGGATCAGCCGGGCGAGGAAGGCGGAGAGATCCTCCGCCTCCCTCGCATCGGCCAGGTGCAGAGTCTGCACGGGTACCGTCATGCCGCGAGAGCATCCTCGTCGGCGCCGTCGGCCGCGTTGTCGTCGGCACCGTCCAGATACTTCTGGAGGTAGGACTTCTCCTCCGCGGTGATCCGCCGCGGACGCCCGGCCTCCAGGTTGTAGGGCACCACGATGGTCGAGGCCCGCACATACACCTGCGAGGCGCCCTCGGCGTCCTTGACCTCGTACGCGATGGTGAGCGAAGCAGCGCTGATCTTCGTCACCCACGACTCGACGACCACCGGCTCGTGGCGGTGGACGAGCGGCCGTACGTAGTCGATCTCGTGCCGTGCGACGACCGAACCGCCGGAGAACGACGGCGAGCCGTCCCCCGGCGCCAGCCGGAACATGAAGTCGATCCGCGCCTCTTCCAGATACCGGAGGAAGACGACGTTGTTGACGTGCCCGAAGGCGTCCATGTCCGACCAGCGGAGGGGGCAGCTGTAGATGTGCCGGGCCATCGTGAACCTCAGCCCCGGGTCAGCTTCTTGTAGGTGGCACGGTGCGGCCGGGCCGCGTCCGCGCCGAGGCGCTCGACCTTGTTCTTCTCGTACGACTCGAAGTTGCCCTCGAACCAGAACCACTTGGACTCACCCTCGTAGGCGAGGATGTGCGTCGCGACCCGGTCCAGGAACCAGCGGTCGTGGGAGACGACCACAGCCGCACCGGGGAACTCGAGCAGAGCGTTCTCCAGCGAGGAGAGCGTCTCGACGTCGAGGTCGTTGGTGGGCTCGTCGAGGAGCAGGAGGTTGCCGCCCTGCTTGAGGGTGAGCGCGAGGTTCAGCCGGTTGCGCTCACCACCGGAGAGGACGCCCGCCGGCTTCTGCTGGTCCGGGCCCTTGAATCCGAAGGCGGAGACATAGGCGCGGGAGGGCATCTCGACGTGGCCGACGTTGATGTAGTCGAGCTCGTCGGAGACCACGGCCCACAGGGTCTTCTTCGGGTCGATGTTGCCGCGGGTCTGGTCGACGTAGGAGATCTTGACGGTCTCGCCGACCTTGATCTCGCCCGCGTCGGGAGTCTCCAGGCCCTGGATCATCTTGAACAGCGTGGTCTTGCCCGCGCCGTTCGGACCGATGACGCCGACGATGCCGTTGCGCGGCAGCGTGAAGCTCAGGTCGTCGATGAGGAGCTTGTCGCCGAAGCCCTTGGAGAGGTTCGCGACCTCGACGACGACACTGCCCAGACGCGGGCCCGGCGGGATCTGGATCTCCTCGAAGTCCAGCTTCCGCATCTTGTCGGCCTCGGCCGCCATCTCCTCGTAACGGGCCAGACGGGCCTTGGACTTGGCCTGCCGCCCCTTCGCGTTGGAGCGGACCCACTCGAGCTCTTCCTTGAGCCGCTTGGCGCGCTTGGCGTCCTTCTGGCCCTCGACCTTCAGACGGGTCTGCTTGGTCTCGAGGTACGTCGAGTAGTTGCCCTCGTAGCCGATCGCGCGGCCGCGGTCGAGCTCCAGGATCCAGCCCGCGACGTTGTCCAGGAAGTACCGGTCGTGGGTCACGGCGACGACGGTGCCGGGGTACTTGGCGAGGTGCTGCTCCAGCCACTGCACGGACTCGGCGTCCAGGTGGTTGGTGGGCTCGTCGAGGAGGAGCAGGTCCGGGGCCTCGAGCAGCAGCTTGCACAGGGCCACGCGGCGCTTCTCACCACCGGAGAGGTTGGTGACGGGCCAGTCGCCGGGCGGGCAGCCCAGCGCGTCCATGGCCTGCTCCAGCTGGGCGTCGAGGTCCCAGGCGTTGGCGTGGTCCAGGTCTTCCTGGAGCTTGCCCATCTCCTCCATCAGCGCTTCGGAGTAGTCGGTCGCCATCAGCTCGGCGACCTCGTTGAAGCGCTTCAGCTTGCCCATGGTCTCGGCGGCGCCGTCCTGGACGTTCTCCAGCACGGTCTTGGACTCGTCGAGCGGCGGCTCCTGGAGGAGCATGCCGACGGTGTACCCGGGCGAGAGGAACGCGTCGCCGTTGGACGGCTGCTCCAGACCGGCCATGATCTTCAGCACGGTGGACTTACCGGCGCCGTTGGGGCCGACCACACCGATCTTCGCACCGGGCAGGAAGCTCAGCGTCACGTCATCGAGGATGACCTTGTCGCCGTGCGCCTTGCGCGTCTTGCGCATCGTGTAGATGTACTCAGCCAAGAGAAACCGTCCGGCAAGAAGTGGGTGGGCAGAGATACACCCCATCTTGCCGTACCGCCACCCCTGGGCGAA
The DNA here is from genome assembly GCF_032229325.1 of Streptomyces sp. AM8-1-1. NCBI lineage: Bacteria > Bacillati > Actinomycetota > Actinomycetes > Kitasatosporales > Streptomycetaceae > Streptomyces > Streptomyces sp. AM8-1-1. The sequence goes on along the minus strand of NZ_CP135086.1, from coordinate 5,360,148 downwards.
AACGGGTAGGTGACGGCACCTGCCGACCCCCTCCCCCGCCTGCTTCCGGGACGCCACCGTCGGGGCCGGCACGCGCCCCCTGGCACCACGTGTCTCACCGTGCGCGCACGTCCGCCCACTCCGGGTTGGATCCCTGGGAATCGTGAGCATCTCCCGGAGTCCCGGTGTTTCAAAGTCCCGGTGTTCCCGAGTCCGAGAGTCCGGGAGTCCGGGAGTCCGGGAGTCCCAGAGTCCCGCTGACGCCGGGCTCGGGGGTGCCGGGCTCGGGGGTGCCGGACCCGCACCCCCGAGCCCCGGAGCGTCGTCACTGCTCGGTGGGGACCTTCTTCTTGCGGAGGAAGAAGATCGCGCCGCCGCCGATCACCACCAGCACGACCGCGATGCCCGCGATCATCGGAGTGGCGCTCGATCCGCCGGTCGCGGCGAGGTCGCCGTCCAAGCCGGCCGAGACGCCGCCCGCGGCGGCCGGGCTGGGCTGGGAGCCCAGAGTCTGGGTCTCCGGCGTCGAGGCGCCCTTGATCTTGCAGTCCAGGACGCCCCTGAAGTTCTTGCTGAAGCCGCCCGGCCCGGTGATGGTGAAGTCGTACGCCTGGTCCTCGGCGACCGGGACGGTGACCGTCCGCGACTCCCCCGCCGCGATCGTGTGGCTGAAGCCGGCCAGCTCGAAGGTGAACGGGGCGTCACCCTTGTTGGCCGCCGTGATGTCGACGCCGCCCTGTGCGCAGTTCTTCTTGGCGGAGAGCGCCGGGATCGCCCCGGCTGTGGCCCAGGTCGCCGCCGCGTCCGCCGAGACCGTGGACTCGCTGGACCCGGCGAGGATCTGCGTCTGGCTCCTGGTCGCACCGGCGAACGCCCTACCCACCGGCACCGAGGTCGTCGCCTGCGCGCTGAGCGTCGCCGAGCCGTCCACGGCGCCCGCCGGCACGTCGAAGAAGACCTTCGCGCCGTTCACGGCGGACGTGACCCGCTTTCCGGCCGCGTCCGTGATCCTGATGCCGCTGGCCGCGGCGTCCACCGGCGGGGTCAGGGCGACCTGGGCCGCGTCCGTGCGCACGGTGACGGGCCCGAGACGGCCGCCCGCCTTGCCGGAGACCGCGCTCGGTTCGAGGCTGAGCGAGGCCTTCGGCTCGACGACGTTGCGCGCCTTGGCCTGGAGCCAGTCCGCGAGCTTCTCCGCCGCCGGGTCGAGGGCGTCGACGTCGGCGTTGTCGGAGTAGCGCCAGATGGCCACCTGTGTACCGGCGGCGGCGGTCTTCTGGCTGAGCGGACCGGTGCCGGCCGACGCGGCCAGCGCCGCGAGGTCGTCCACCTGCGGGTAGGAGTGCTGAAGGATCCAGCGGATCTTGCCCGCGTTCTTGTTGGTCGCCAGCGAGGTCTGACTCCAGGGGGTCTCCAGGTACTTCGCCTGGTCCTGAGTCGGGTTGTGTATGTCGATGCAATAGGTCTTCAGGCGGCCGCCGCCGTCCACGGTCATCTCGAAGACGCCGGCGGGTATTTCATGGCTCTCGCCGTTCGCCCGGAGTACGGCGGTGTCGAACGTCTTCAGTCCGTCGAGAGTGGCGACGGCGCCGCCCTGGTGCTGAACATCGTCCTCCGCGACGGCGGTACCCGCGCCTGCCATGGATCCTGCGGTGATGAGCCCCGACATCACGACCGCGACGGTAAGACGGCGGACAGCGCCCCGCCCGCGAGCGACCGACGCAGAGAACGTGCCGAACACAGAATTCCCCTCCGGGCGAGGCCAATTCGCGTGTGACACGTGGGGGGAGTGCCTCGCCAGCATGCTCAAGTGCCCCGTGAGTACTGGGAAATCCTAGGGAGGCCGCGCACCCCAGGGCCCCGTCATACCGTCAGACAACCATTCCGACTCGTAATCGTTATCGCCGACCGTCCAACTCTCACCACCCTTCGTTCCCGAATCGACAAATCTCCACAACTCCCGGTCAGGACGGGGATACTGGCGGTCAGAGCACCGCACGCATGGTCGAGGCGCGAGTACCGACAGTCAGAACGGAGCCGCTGCGACCTGCGGCTGCATCCCCTCCCGCACCTCCGCCGGCGGTGGGCCCGACGACTCCGGCAGCGGCTCGCCCACCGGAAGGACCTCGCGCTGCACCGACCTCTCCCGCACCGACTCCGTCGCTTTCGGTGCCGCTTTCACCACACGCCGGAATGCCGACGTTCCCCGCGTCAGGTCATGGCCGACGGCCACCGCCTCGATGTCCACGAATGTCCTGCGCTGCCCTTCGCGTTGCCCGTTCCGCGGACCGCCGGCATCGGCCGTCCGGTATCCGTCCCGGTCCTCCTCGCGGATCCGCAACCGGCCATGGACGAGAAGCGGGTCGCCGACAGAAACGGAACCGGCCAGATTTATGGCGAGAGTGCGCCAGGCGACAACCGTGTAGAAGCTGGTGTATCCGTCCGTCCAACTCGCGCTCTGCCGGTCCCAGCGCCGCGGCGTGACCGCGATACGGAATCGCGCCACACCGCCCGAGGCCGTTTCCCGGTAGTCCACATTCGTGGCGACATTGCCCACCACCGTCACCGTCGTGTCGTTCACGGCGACCACCTCCCCGTCCGGTTCACGGTCGGCCTTTGCCGACCGGTTTCCATGCTGAACCGGCCCGGAGAATCCCGCTGCGCCCTGTGGACTAGCGCCCCGCTGTGGAAAACCCCGTCACCCCGGAGCCGCGCCCGCCCCCGAGCCCCGTGCCCGGCCGGGAGCCGCTCGCGTGTCCGGTCATCCCCGCCCTGCCGGACACCGCGGAGTACTGCTCCCGCACCTCGCGGTACCGCATCAGCTCGCCGGCGATCGGATCCAGCACCTTCGCCCGCCCGCACCCGGCCGCCGCCTCGTGCAGCCGGCGCTGCGCGTCCTGCCCGTACCGCCGCGCCGGCCCCCGCACCGCCGCTGTGCAGGCCCACTCCACCAGCGGTCCGCCCACGATCCCCGCCACCATCAGCATCGCGGGAACGATCAGGCCGGGCTCGAAGATGCCGATGATCTGGCCCACCAGCCACAGCCCGCCGCAGACCTGAAGGAGCGTCATCGACGCCTGCGCCAGTACGGCAGCGGGCCACCACGCCGGCCGCAGAGGCTTCTTGCTCGTCGTCACCGCCTCACGCGCCGCCAGTTCGTCCAGCGCCTCCGGCAGCCCGTCCGCCCCGCGGACAGCCGCCTCACGCACCGCCTGCGCCCAGGGCACCGGCAGCCCGGCAGCCGCTTCGTCGGCGACCGTACGAACCGCCTGTTCGACCCGCTGACGCGCCGTGAGCTCCTCCTCCACCGGCGTCGTGGCCTGCGGCGCGGCGCCCCCCGGCGTACGCGAACGCTCGTACCAGCGCCACAGCCGCAGCCAGGGCGTACCGCAGGCCCGCCCCGCGTGCCTGCGCCACTCGCGCTCCGCCGCCTCACCCGCCGCCTTCGCCCCCACGGCCTCCGCGAGCCGTGCCGCGAAGTCCTCGCGGGCCCGCTCGTTCAGACCGGTACGCCCGGCGGAGACGTACACAGAACGCAGTTTCCCGGCCGCCGCGTCGACGTCGGCGGAGAGACGGCGGGCCGCGGCGCTGCGCTCCTGCACGAACGTCCCGAGCATGTCCCGCAGCTCGTCGACGCCCTGTCCGGTGAGCGCCGACAGCGGCAGGACCGTCGCGCCCGGCTCACCGTGTTCACCGAGGGCCATGCCGTCCTCGTCGAGGAGCCGTCGCAGATCGTCGAGCACCTGGTCGGCGGCCTCGCCCGGCAGCCGGTCCACCTGGTTGAGCACGACGAACGTGATCTCCGCATGGCCCGCGAGCGGCCGCAGATACCTCTCGTGCAGTGCGGCGTCCGCGTACTTCTCCGGGTCGACGACCCAGATCACCGCGTCCACGAGCGCCAGCACCCGGTCCACCTGCTCGCGGTGCTTGACCACCGCCGAGTCGTGGTCGGGCAGATCGACCAGCACCAGACCGGACAGCTCCTCGTCGCCCCCAGCGAGCGGCCTGCGCCGCAGCCGCGGCGGGATGGCGAGCCGGTCGAGCAGCCCCGCGGCACCTTCCGACCAGCTGCACGCGATCGGCGCCGCGGTGGTGGGCCTGCGCAGCCCGGTCTCGGACAGAGGCACCTGCGCCAGGGCATTGAAGAGTGTCGATTTTCCACTGCCGGTGGCGCCGGCGATCGCCACGACGGTGTGCCGCGCGGACAGCCGCTGCCGGGCCGCGGCCTCGTCGAGGACGCGCCCGGCCTCCGCGAGGGTGCTTCCCTCCAGACGGGTGCGGGACAGGCCGACCAGCTCGCGCAGGGCGTCCAGACGGGCCCGCAGCGGGCCGCCGTACGCCCCGCCGATCTCCACATGCTCCTCGCCGGGGTCCTCCTCGAACAGCTGCGGCTCCTCCTCGCCCTTGGCCCGCCGGGCGATCAGGCCGTCGTCCCAGCGCCCTTCGGCCGGCTGCCCGTCGTCGGCTCCGTCCAAGGGCTCGGCGGGCGCGTGCACGCGCTCATCGCTCTCCTGCACCCCTTCGCCCGTCTCCTGCACACGGTCATCGGTCTCGTTCTCGTCGCCCGTGATGGCGGTCAACGCCATCACCTCACCTTCTGCAGTAGGGACAGCGCGGCGATCAGTTCGGCTTGCGGTTCGGGCGTCACTTCGAGCGCGTCGAGGGGTGCGAGGCGGCGGTCGCGTTCGCTGTTGAGTACGCCGTCGAGGTACGTGTTCATCAGCTCGCCGCCCTTGTCACGCAGCTTCAGCGCGCCCTGCGCGCCGATCCGCTCGGCGAGCCGCTCCCCGGCGCCGCGGGCCCGCCGGCCGCCGAGCAGGACGGCCGCGACCAGTGCGGCCAGGGTCTCGGAGTCGGGGGTGGTGCTCAGTTCCAGGCTGCGCACCTCTTCCTCGGCGAGCTCCTCCAGCTCCCGCCGCCAGCGGCGCACCGCCATCCCGATCCGCTCCGCCGCCTCCAGGTCCATCCGGCCCCGGAACACGACGGCCGCGGCGCCAGGCTCCCGTCGCCATGTCTCCTGGATGTGCTCGTCGGCTGCGGCGACGGCACACTGCACCAGCGCGCACAGGCTTCCGACCAGGGAATCCAGCAGCTCACCGGCCGTGCTGTCGCGGGGGAAGCCCCGCCAGCGCGTGCGCGCGTCACCGGCGAGCACCGCGCCGGCCCTCACCTGCCGCGCCACCCGCTCGCGCTCCTTCTCGTATGCCTCCTCGACCACGCCGGTGAGCCGTACGACGGTCGCGTACTGTCCGGCGACCGCCGAGGCCAGCTCGGGCATGCGCGCCTTGAGCGAATCGATCACCCCCGTCGCCGTGCGGGCGAGCGCCTGCTGCCGGGCGGCCGGGTCCTGCACCCGGTGGGCGAGCCAGGCGAACAGCGGCGCCACGGCGGTGGTGGGCAGCAGACCGCTGCCACCACCGGCCGACTCGGGCAGCTCGGGGATGGTGAACCGGGGCACGTCGCCGAGCCCTGCCTTGGTCAGCAGAGCCGCGTACTGCCGCGACACGTCCGCGATCACCTGGTGCGGCACCCGGTCGAGCACGGTGATCAGCGTGGCGTCGTACTCCTTGGCGGTACGCAGCAGATGCCAGGGCACGGCGTCCGCGTACCGGGAGGCGGTCGTGACCATCACCCACACGTCGGCGGCGCAGATCAACTCGGCGGCAAGCAGCCGGTTCTCCACGACGAGCGAGTCGATGTCGGGCGCGTCGAGGAGGGCGAGTCCACGGGGCAGGGTCGAGGCCTTCTCGATCCGCAGCGCATGCGCCTCGCCCACGTCCCGGCCGCTCCCGGCCTCGTCCTCGTCGGTCTCGTCCTGGTGGGGCAGCCACACACGGGTGAGCTGGGGCAGCACCCGCATCTCGGCGAACCAGTGGTGATCGTCGGGGTGGCAGACGAGTACGGGTGTACGGGTGGTGGGCCGGAGAACCCCGGCCTCGCTCACGCGCCGCCCCACAAGGGAGTTGACGAGGGTGGACTTACCGGTTCCGGTGGAACCCCCGACGACCGCGAGGAGCGGTGCTTCGGGGTTCTTCAATCGGGGCACCAAATAGTCGTCGAGCTGCGCGAGCAATTCCGTCCGCGTCTGCCGGGCACGCGGTGCACCGGGCAGAGGAAGGGGAAGACGCACGGCGGCGACACGGTCGCGGAGGGCGGTAAGTGCGTCGATCAGCTGAGGCCGTGCATCCAAGGTCACCACATGCGAAGAATGCCTAATTTTGGCGGCTTTTTGAAGCGTATGAGCATGTCTGCGCGCCGGTCGGACACATGGGACACACGGGACGAGTGGGGCGCAGGCATAACGAGTGCACAACACCAGCGACGAGAGGCGGAAAAAGCGGTGCAGGAATCGCACCTGCCTGCGATTATCGGTTCGCTTCACTGAACCTCCACATCGTGGCACGCAGGTGAAGCAACCGGGACAAGGGGATCGGAGCCCTATCCTTGTCCCCGGCAAGGTCACGGATCCCCGGGCTCCGGTAGCCGCGGCCACCATTCGGCCCCCGTAGCTCAGTGGATAGAGCAGGCGCCTTCTAAGCGCTTGGCCGCAGGTTCGAGTCCTGCCGGGGGCGCGCTCGCAGGCCCTCCCTTTGGGAGGGCCTTTTGCTGGTCAGGGGCCATTTCGCGGGCACGGTCGGCAGTACGGGGGGCTGCTGCGTTGACGGGCGCCGAATCAGTCCGTGGCGCGGTGCGGGTGGTCCAACCGGCGGCACAGGAAGGGCCGGTCCGTGCCGGGGCGCGGCGGTCGGCGGCCGTCCGCGCAGCCCTCGTAGCGTCGGACCGGGGACGCACGGGGGACGCGGATCGTGGTGGGCGTGAGCCCTCCGCATCGCCTCTCCCGGTGAAGGCGGGCCCTCCGGAGCACCTCTCCCGGTGAAGCGGGCCCTCCGGAGCACCTCTCTCGGTGGGCATGCCCCTGGAGCGCGGTGCGCCCGAACCGCCCCCGATCCCAGCTCTCCGTAGGCCCGTAGCGCCCGGATCGCCGCTCGCGCCCCGCCGGGTGACCATGGAATTCGGGACAGGCTCGGGGCCAGGCACTGGGAGACGCCCGTGGCGCACACTCACGACACCGACGTACTGATCGTCGGCGCAGGCCCGGTCGGGTTGAGCGCCGCCGCCGAACTCCGCCGCAGCGGACTGCGCTGCCGTCTCATCGACCGGTTGCCGGCCCGTCTGCCGTACGCAAAGGCCGTCGGCATCCAGCCGCGCACCCTGGAGATCTGGGACCGGATGGGCCTGGCCCGCGCCATGCTGGAGGCCTCCACTCCGATGCGCGGTCAGCTGATCTACGGCAACGGCGAGGAGCAGGCGCGGATCGACCTCGCGCTGCCGCCCGAAGTGCCTTACGGATTCGCCGCACTCCCGCAGTACGAGACCGAACGCCTTCTGGAGGAGTACGCCGCGGGCCTGGGCACCTCCATCGAACGCGGCACCGAGCTCATGTCGTTCGCCCAGGACGGGGACGGGGTCACCGCGCAGCTGACCACCGCCTCCGGTGCTGCCGAGGAGGTACGGGCCCGCTACCTGATCGGGTGCGACGGCGCGCACAGCACCGTCCGCAAGGGTCTGGGGCTCAGCTTCGAGGGCGGAGCGTTCGCCGAGGAGTACATGCTGGCCGACGTCGTGGCCGACTGGGACTTCCCGCAGGGATACGGCATACGGTCCCTGCACCGCGCCGACGACGGCACCACCGACGACCTGCTGGTCTGTATTCCGCTGCCCGGCGCCGGTCGTTACCGCATGTCGATGCTGGTACCGCCCGAACTCTCCACCCAGGGCCCGAACGCGGCATCGGCGGGCGACGGCGTCGCGCACGGCATGGAGGGCGGGCGCACCCCGGAGCTGTCCCACATCCAGGCCGTCGTCGACCGCCTCTCCCCGAAGCCGGCCGCTGTCTCCGACATGCGCTGGTCCTCCGTCTTCCGCATCAGCCATCGCATCGTCGACCGCTACGGCGAGGGCCGGGTGTTCGTCGCGGGCGACGCCGCCCACATCCACCCGCCCACCGGCGCCCAGGGCATGAACACCGGTATCCAGGACGCCTGCAACCTGGCCTGGAAGATCGCCCTGGTCGTCCGCGGAGAGGCCCGGCCCGAACTGCTCACCACCTACGACGCCGAACGCCGCCCCATCGGTGAGGAGGTCGTCGGCCGGACGGTCCGCCACGCCACCCAAGGAATGGAGACGGACCCCGACGACCCGCGGATGCTGATGCTCCGCGGAGCCCAACTGCTCGTCGGCTACCGGGACGGCCCGCTCGCCGGCTCCCCGTACGGCCCCGTCGACGCGCCGCAGCCGGGCGACCGGGCCCCGGACTGTGCGGGCTTGACCGGCCAGATCGCCGTCTACCCGATGCGCCTTCTCGACATCCTGCGCGGGCGGACGGAGCATGTGCTGATCCTGTACGCGTCCGACACCGCAGACCTGGCGGAGGCGGCCGAGGCCGCCGGGGTGACGCGGAGGACCGACGCGTCCGACGGCCTCGGTGCCCGGAGCGGACCGGAGACGATCGCCGTCCTCGACCGCGAAGCCGAAGCTGCCGACGCTCCTGTGACGGTTCCGCAGTACCGCGACGCCGCTGGGGAGTTCGCCGACCTCTACCGTCCCGACGGTCCCACAGGCTTCATCGTCCGCCCGGACGGGCAGCTCGGCGCGCGCTTCGCGCTGGCGGACACGAAGCAGGCCCTGTCGGCCTACTGGGGAGCCTTGTCCGCGTCCGGGGCGGGGTGATCACAGCGGTGGGGCCGCCGAGCCTCGGGAGCCGTGCCGGAGCAACTCCCGAGGCGCTCCCAGCCGATGGCCTGCTCCCGCCGGGACACCGCGGGCCGGCCCCACACGTTGTTGTCGTCGCACGTACCGCAGACGGGTAGGAAGAGCCTCATGACTGCTCTCGGTGCCGTTTTCCGTCCCCAGCTACCTCCCGAGCGGCTACGCGGTATCGCGCGTGCGGCGGACGAGGCGGGGCTCGAGGAGTTGTGGCTCTGGGAGGACTGCTTCCTGGAGAGCGGGATCGCCACCGCGTCCGCCGCTCTCGCCTGGACCGAGCGGTTGCGGGTCGGGGTCGGACTGCTGCCGGTGCCGTTGCGGAACGTCGCGCTGACGGCCATGGAAGCCGCCACCCTCGACCGGCTGTTCCCCGAACGTGTCGTTCTGGGCGTAGGACACGGCGTACAGGACTGGATGGGGCAGGTCGGTGCGCGAGCCGAGTCGCCGGTCACGCTGTTGCGCGAGTATCTCGAGGCACTGAGGGCGCTCTTGCGGGGCGAGCGGGTCACGACCGACGGTCGTTATGTGAAGCTCGACGGCGTTGCGCTCGACTGGCCACCGGCCGTCGCACTTCCCGTACTTGCGGGGACGGTCGGGCCGCGCTCACTGCGCCTGACCGGTGAGGCAGCCGACGGAACCATCCTCGACGCCAGCATGTCGCCCGACGCCGTGCGCAACGCCCGTCGGCTCATCGACGAGGGTCGCGAGGCCGCGGGGCGTACCGGACCGCACAAGATCGTCGTCTATCTGCACACCGCGACGGGGCCCGGAGCCGCCGAACGCCTGAAGGCGGAACTCGCGGACGGGAACGGAGGCTCGACGGAACTCGGTGTGGCCGGGGACGCAGACACGATCGCCCGGTTCGTCGAGCGGTTGGCGGCTGCCGGTGCCGACACGGTGGTCCTCCAGCCCACGCCCGACGAGCCGGACCCCGAAGGCTTCGTACGGTTCGTGGCCGAGGAGGTCCGTCCCCTGGTCCCGTGACCGGTCCGGCGGCTGGGTGTGACCGGCCGGCCCCGTGACATAGGTCCCGTGACGTAGGCGGGGAGGCCGGGGGACGCCTCACAGCAGGCGCCGGCCGGTCGCCGTCCCTTCCTCGACCGCCGCAAGGATCGCCTGCCACGGCACCGTGAGCCCCTCCGGCTCCTGCCGGGGCTCGTGCAGCGGCCAGACGTCGGGGCCCTGGACCAGCCGTACGTCTCCCGAGAGCAGGGTCTCGATGTGGCGCGTCCACGCCGGGTGCCGGGCGTGTGCGGCGTTGATGCGAGGGAACACGATCACCGGGACGCCGCGTGTTCCGATCGCCTCACCGACCTGGGTGAGGGCTTGATTGTCGGCGATACCGGTGGCGAGCTTCGCGACATAGTTCGCGCTCGCCGGGGCGACGACGTAGCAGTCGACTGTGGGGTGCGGCCTGGGCTCGTCGGGCAACCGGGGCGTGTCACGTACGGGCAGGCCTGTCGCGGCTTCCAGGAGCGGGAGTTCGCCGCCTGCCCGGAGCCAGCCTGCGGCTGTCGGGGTCAGCGTGACGGCAACCTGCCAGCCCAGGGTCAGGGCCGGCTCCACCAGTCCCGTACGCAGCGATTCGACACCGTCCGTCGCCGAACCGACCACTCCGAGAACGCCTCGCCTGCCTGTCGTCACCGTGTGCCCACCTCGTACGGTCGCCGGTCCGCGGTCGCCGGTCTGCGGTCTGCGGTCGCCGGTCCGCGGTCCGCGGTCTGCGGTCTGCGGTCTGCGGTCTGCGGTTGTCGTCGGCCATCGGCCATCCGCCCTGCTGTCGCGGCAAGTCTGGTCGGTGGATGCGATCAAGGGCAAGGCGAGGTTCATGCGGTTTGAACGGTTTGTACCGTTTCGCGCGTCTACAAGATCCGCCATCGGACCAGCGCCGCCAGTACCGCCACCCCTGGCAGGAGCGGCAGCCACACGGTGAGCAGGCGGAAGCCGAGAACGGTCGCGGTCGCCACCACCAGCGGAGTTCCGACCATGACCAGCGCGACGGCCAACGCGGGTTCGACGGAGCCGATGCCTCCCGGTGCGGGGATCATGCCGGCCGCGATGCTCGCCGCCAGGTAGGCCACGACGATGTGGTACGAGGGGACGGTGACTCCGAGGGAGAGCGCGACGCAGACCAGAACACCGGCCTGGAGCAGAGGGAACGTCACCGCGCCGCCCCACAGGGCCAGCGTCCGCGAGGGCTTCTTGTGCAGCGCCCGCGCGTCGGTGAGGGCGGTCCGCAGGAAGTCGAAGACGATCCGACGCAGCCGCCGGGCCACGAGCAGCACGACAGTCACCGCCGCGATCAGGACGACCCCGACGAGGACCACGGTGAGGACGGCCCGTCCCGGCGGCACGAGTTCGTCCAGCCGCAGCGCGCCCGGGAACGCCAGCACGAGCGTCACCAGCAGCCCGACCCTGGCGATCGCCTCGACCAGTGAGTAGAGAGCGAGGGCGGCCGTCGAACGGTCCAGCGGAATGCCGCAGCCGCGCAGAAAGCGCAGGGTGACGACGTGTGCGCCGAGTCCCGCGGGGAGGAGGTGGTTGGCCGCGCCGGCCGCGAACTGGGAGGCCAGGAGCTTGCCGGCGGGCAGCCGCTCGACGATGGTTCCCTGCCGGACGCATGATGCCGCCACCCAGCACAGCCCGGTGACGACGCCGCCCATGATCAGCCAGCCGGTATGGGCGCCACCGAGCCGGCTGACTCCGGAGGCGACCAGAGACCAGTTGCTGACGGCCCAGGCGGCGACCAGGGCGAACGGTACGAGGCAGATGATCTGCCGCACGGGGAGCCGCCGGAGGCCTTCGAGCAGCTGCCGATGCCGCGCCGACGGCGCCGGGGCGACCACCTGCTCCCCGCCCGGGGCAAAACGCTCCGTCCCGTCCGGGGCAGGGGCGTCGGCGGGGGTGGGTACTGCTCCGCTCCGAACGTCGGGCGGGGCCTGACCGTCGGGTTCGCCCGGAACGGGGGTCTCGGCCTGAACGGGCGTCTCGGCCTGAACGGGGGTCTCGGACGGAGTCGGCGTCTCGGACGGAGTCGGCGTCTCGGACGGGGTGAGGGTCTCGGACGGGGTGAGGGTCTCGGGCGGGGTGAGGGTCTCGGACGGGGTGAGGGTCTCGGGCATGGCCACGCTCTCGGCCGTCCTTCTTCGTCGGGCGCGTCACGCTTCGCGAGCGCGATGGGGGCGGGAGTGGCTTTCCGGAACCTGCCCTTCGCTTCCGACATCCCGGTGTCCTGAAGCCGACATCCGGTGGATACGTCGGTGGCGGACACACGTCGACGGACCGGAAGGCGTTGGGGCGACGGGTACGCGCCGGCGCAATGGAGACACGCCAGGTGCCGGCCACAGCTGTGTACGTCAATGGGCGTCACCGTACGGGGATAGGCCTCGGCATACTCAGAGCCACATCGAGTAGGGGCGCGGATATCACCTGCTCGCCCCGGCCCCGATGCTGAGCGTCATGACGAACCGGCTGAAAAGCATGCAATGGGCGGCCATGCGACTGCTGCTGAGGAGCGTCGGGCGGCTCAGTGAGGGCGTGAGGATCGGCTACCGGCACGGCTTCGACAGCGGGTCGATGCTCGACTACGTGTACGTCGACAAGGCGCACGGAGCGCTGGGAGTCGGTCGGATCATCGACCGCGTGTATCTGAACGCCGTGGGCTGGCGAGCCATCCGGGCGCGCCGTGAGCTGCTCAAGGACGTACTGCGCAAGGAGATCGCGGAGCGCGGCGGCGATGTCTTCGTTCTGGATGTGGCGTCCGGACCCGGCCGCTATCTCCAGGATCTGGTGGAGGAGCACGGGGACGGGCCGGAGACATCGCTGCGGGTGGAGTGCCGCGACCTCGATCGCGCCGGTCTGGCCCAGGGCAAGGAACGGGCGCGGGTGCGGGGTCTGGAGGGCATCTCGTACGTCCACGGCAACGCGCTCGATCCCCTCCCCTGCGACCGCGCCCCGGATGTGATCGTCGTGTCCGGGCTCTACGAACTACTGCTGGACGACGCCGTGATCGCCGCGTCCGTCGACCGGCTGCGCGGACTGCTCGCTCCCGGCGGTGTCCTGGTCTGCACGACGCAGACCCGCCACCCGCAGCTGGAGTTCATCGCCAATGTGCTGCCCAATCGGGACGGCGCGCTGTGGGTGATGAAGTGCCGTCCCGTCGAACTGGCGGAGGAGTGGGCAGCCGCGGCCGGCTGCACCGGGGTCATCACCAGCCGACGGGAGTCGGTGGGGCTGTTCACCGTCACTACAGCGCGGCGCTGACCATCAGCGCGAACGCGGCGATGGTGAACAGCGTGCGGACGACGTGCAGCTGGTTCCAGCGCGGTTCGAAGGCCGCACGGACCTCGGCGGCCGGAGCCGTCGGTGTGGCGTTCTCGGACGCGGCGAGCGCGTTGTTCAGTGGGATGTTGCCCGCGATGGTGATCAGGTGGTTGATCACCGCACAGGCCAGACCGGCGACGAGCAGCCACTGCTGGGTGTCCGTACGGTCGTCCACGGAGATCGCAAGGGCGAGAGCCGGGAAGACGATGATTCCGGCGAACGTCAGCAGGAACAGCGGGCGCGGCACGACTTCGTTGATGCGGCGCATGACCGGCAGGAATTGATCGTCGGTCAGCTTGGCGAGCGACGGCATGATCGCCGTCTGGAACGTCAGCATGAAGCCCGCGTACAAACCGTTGAAGATGATCGCGAGCGCAAGGAGAAGGGTGGCCATGGCGGACATCATGGCCCGGCACGGCAGGGAGGCGCAGCCGTCCTGTCGTGCCGCTCGACCACATGTCGCCTCCCTACTGCCCTTCCCCAGCCCGCCAGTTCCTTCCGACCGTCAGTCGCCCGTTCCTTCTGTCCGTCGCGCCTTCGGCCCTCCGGGACCTCAGTCCTTGATTCGCTGCGCCTGGGTGATCGACTCGGCGAGCTGCCGCACCGCGCCGTCCTCCGTGGTGTCCGCCAGCTTCCTTGCTCGCTGCGCCAGTTCGGCCAGCCCGGGTGCGCCCGGCATCGAACCGCCGCGCAGGGACTCGGCGAAGTACGCCGCGACCGCGGTGACCTGGAACCTGCTGGAGGCAGCGCCCCACAACGCACCGTCGACCGCGTTCGTCTCGACCGAGCCTGTCTGCTCGTGCGGTGCCCGCGTCCTCGGGTCGAGCCAGCGGACCGTCGCCGTGGCGACGTGGCCGCTCGCGCCCTCACGCAGCCGCACCGCGTAGAGGGCCGTGACCGTGTGGCCCGGGCCGACCTCGCCGCCGTCCACCCGGTCGTTGCGGAAGTCCTCGTCCGCAACGGCCCGGTTCTCGTACCCGATGAGACGGAACTGCTTCACCGTCTCGGGGTCGAAGGCCACCTGCGCCTTGGCGTCGCGCGCCCGCAGTTCGACGTGGCTGGGCAGCTGGTCCACGAACACCTTTCGAGCCTGCTCGCTGGTGGAGACGTAGGTAGTGTGGCCGTCCCCCTTGTCCGCGAGCCGCTCCATGAGATCGTCCCCGTACTCACTGCCGACCCCGACGCCGAACAGCGTGATGCCGTGTTCCCGTCGGGCCTCGTCGATCCGGTCGAGGATCGCTTCGGCGTCGGTCTCGCCGGTGTTGGCCAGGGCGTCGGAGAGCAGGACGACACGGTTGGTGGCACCGCGCCGACGGCCTTCGACAGCCTCCTCGTAGCCGGCACGCACGCCCGCCTCGACATTGGTGGAGTCGGTCGGCTCCAAGCCGTCGATCACCTTGTGGATCCGGGAGCGGTTGCCGTCGAGGCGGGTCATGGGCAGTCGGGTCTCCGCCTCGTCGCTGAAGGTGACGACGGCGATGGAGTCGTCGTCGCGCAGCTGGTCGGTGAGGATTCCCAGCGACTCCTGGACGAGATCGAGGCGGCCGGGCTCCGCCATGGATCCGGAGATGTCGATGACGAAGGTGAGGGCGGCGGGCGGCCGCTCGCCCTTGCGGTCGGACGGGCGGGTGGAGAGCCCGACACGCACCAGCGACCAGTCGTCGCCACCTTCCACCTCGCCGCCGACCTCTCCTCGGGCCTCGCCCTCCGAGCCACGAGGACGAGCTCCGTCGACGGTCACCGAGAAGCCGTCCCCTTTGGGCCGCGGATAGTCCTGCCGGAAGCTGTTGATGAACTCTTCCGGCCGGATGTTCCCCGCGAGGGGCTGCTGTCCGTCCTTCAGCGTGCGACGGGCGTAGCCGTACGAGGCGGTGTCCACGTCGAGCGCGAACGTCGAAAGGTAGTCGGCCGGCGGCAGGGACTTTTCGTACGCATCATTGTCCTGCCGCTCCCCTTCTGTGCCGCCGTCCACGCCCGTCGCAGGCGCACCTCCTCCGCCGTCCGGAGCGATGGGAGCGGGTGCCGGCCCGGCACCGTCGTTCCCTCGCTGTTGGGAACCGTCGTAGGAGGAGCTTCGGTCGCTCTGGCCACCGGCACTGCAGCCGGCGGTCAGCAGCATCCCTCCGGCCAGCACCGCAGCGAGTAGTCCCCTGTACGTCCTTGCGTAGAGCTTCATCCGGGCCCCCTGGTCGTCAGCACTTGTGAATGTGACGTCCGAGACGGTCCAAAGGAGCAGACGAAGGAGTTGCGGATGAGTCTCAATGCGGCAACGGGCGGAAGGACTTAATCCGGTCCGTGAAGCGGCTGAGGTGCCGGCGCACGCTGTCGTTCGGTCATGGTCCCCGTTCCTTGTCCCTCGTGTTCGTGCCTCCAGCTTGCCCACGCCAGGCGCCGAGCAGAAGGGCATGGCAAGGACTCGCCAGTCTCTGACCAGGCTCTTGTCACGATGAGCAGCGCCGTGCGTACATGGAGTTACCTACACGGATCCGGGGGGACGGACCGTGGGGCGGCGGGAAGGCAGGGGGATGGTGTGCCATGTCGGTGGCAGTGGTTCCGGGCTCCGTGCTCGGCCGGGAGATTACGAGGTCTGTCCTGCGGGAGACGCCGGGACAGCCGGTCACGGGAGTGGCGAACGTCAGAGCGGCCTTGACGGGCCTGGTCCGCTCGGCACGTCGCGAGCTCCTCAGCTTCGACGACCCGGCCGGGGCACTCGGTCGCGGGATCGCGGAGCCCTTCCTGGAATTGGCTTGTGCGGGCGACCGTGCGAGCGGCGAGCGGACCGCCACGGTCCGGCGTATCGCGCCCCGCCACAGTCTGGTGCACATCCGCGATGGTGCGAGCTTTCCCGGTGACTCCCGGGTGACCGACACCATTCCGTTCAAGATAATCGTCGCCGACCGCGCGGTCGCCGCCGTTCCTCTTGACCTGGAACTGCACGACAACGGCGTGCTGCTGATTCGCGATCCCGTTGTCGTCCAGACCTTGGTCCGCACACATCGCGCTTGGTGGGACACCGGCGAGGAACTGACACAGCATCCGGCGCCCGCAGAAGCGCCGGTGCATCTGCGGCCGGTGCTCAAGGCCTTGCTGGCGGGACTCACCGACGAGGCGGCCGCGCATCGGCTGGGTATGTCCGGGCGCACATACAGCCGACGCGTGGGTGAGCTGATGGCCGCCCTCGGCACGACGAGCCGCTTCCGGGCGGGAGCGGAAGCGGCCCGTCGGGGCTGGGTCTAGGCCTGTCGCGAGCCGCCTACGACACGATGTCCTTCCGGGAGAAGTTCCGGAAAGCGAGCGCGAACAGCACCAGCGCATAGGTCACCGATACCGCTGCCCCCTTGACCATGCCGCCCCACTCCAACTGCGGCTGGAGAGCGTCGATCCAGGCGAACTGCCAGTGCGCCGGCAGCACATCGCGCCACGAGCCGAGCGCGGTGACCGCGTCCAGCACATTGCCGACGATCGTCAGGCCGACCGCTCCGCCGACCGCGCCCAGAGGGGCATCGGTCTTGGTGGACAGCCAGAACGCAAGCCCCGCCGTGACCAGTTGGGAGACAAAGATGAAGGCGACGACGAGAGCCAGCCGCGGCGCGGTGTCGCCCGTGGCGAGAGATCCGCCCGTGGGTAGTTCCAGTGGCCCCCAGCCGTAGGCGATCGTGCCCGCGATCAGGGCGACGAGCGGCAGCAGCACCATCGCTGCCGCACTGAAGCCGAGCGCCACCGCCAGTTTCGACCACAGCAGTCGGGAGCGCGGCACGGGCGCGGCCAGCAAGTAGCGCAGGGACGACCAGCTCGCCTCCGACGCCACGGTGTCCCCGTGAAAGAGCGCCACCGGGACCACCAGCAGAAAGCCGGCCGAGACGAAGAGGGAGGTGGCGGCAAAGTTCGCGGCCGAGGCGGTGGCCGTGTCGATGAGGGTGATCCGACCGCCCTCATCACCGTCCGGAGTGCCACCGATGGCGAAAGCGATGATCAGCACGAGGGGCAGTGCCCCCAGTACCGCGGCCATCACCATGGTCCGCCTGCGCTTCAGCTGCCGCACAGCCTCGACGCGCAGCGGCAGGGTGCGCCGCGCCCGGTATCCGGGGGCCGAGTCGACCAGCGTGCTCATGCGGAACCTCCGATCAGGGTGAGGAAGGCATCCTCCAGGCGGCGGTGCGGGCCCACTCCGGTCAACGGCACGTCCAGCCGGACGAGTTCGCTGATCATCGACGTGGCACTTGCTCCGTCCAGTCGGACAAGTAGTCCTTCGTCCACACGGACGGCGGATCCGATCCCTGCCAGGGCGCCGATTTTCTCGATCACCGGGTCGGGCACCTCGGTGCTGGTGGTGACCAGCAGGGTGTCGCCCTCGCCCGTGATCTCCGCGACCGGTCCTGCCTGCACCAGCCGGCCGCGGTCCATGACCACCAGATGAGTGCAGGTCTGCTCGACCTCGGACAGGAGGTGACTGGAGACGATGACCGTGCGGCCTCCGGCGGCGTACCGGATCATCACGTCCCGCATTTCGCGGATCTGCGGCGGGTCAAGGCCGTTGGTCGGCTCGTCGAGGATCAGCAGATCCGGCAGACCGAGCATGGCCTGAGCGATGGCGAGACGCTGTCGCATGCCTTGTGAGTAGGTGCGTACCGCACGGGCGAGGGCGTCACCGAGTCCCGCGATCTTGAGGGCGTCCTCGATGTGCGCGTCCTCGGCGGGGCGGCCGGTGGCCCGCCAGTAGAGCTCCAGGTTGTCGCGGCCCGACAGATGCGGAAGGAAGCCCGCGCCTTCGACGAAGGCGCCGACCCGGGAGAGGACGGGCGCACCCGGGCGGATGGCCTGGCCGAAGACCCGGATTTCGCCCGCGTCGGGACGGATGAGCCCCATGAGCATGCGCAGGGTGGTGGTCTTGCCCGCACCGTTCGGTCCGAGGAGACCGAGCACCTGCCCCTTCTCGACGCGGAAGGAGAGGTCCTGCACGGCGTAGCGGTCGGAGGACTTCGAGTACCGCTTGGTGAGTCCGGTGATCTCCAGCGGGACGTCGGCGAGTTCGGGGTCCGGTGCCGGGGCGGCGACGCGGCGGCGGGCGGTGAACAGCAGCGCGGCTGCCACGAGCGCGCCGGCGGCCGGGAGGCCCCAGGTCCACCAGGGCAATCCCGAGGCCTCGGTCTTCACGGCCGGCGCAGTGGGCACCGACAGCGCCGCGCCGTCGGCGAGGGCGACGGTGTAGGTCGCGGGGTTCGGCGGCGAGGCGTATGCGAGGTCGGTCGCGGAGAGCACGAGACGCAGCCGGTGTCCGGCGTCGACCTCGTGGTCCACGGCGGGCAGGGTCAAGGAGACGTTCTTGGCCTGCTGGGCGCCCCCGATGCGGACAGGAGCGACGAGTTGGGAAGGCAGGACCTGCTCGCGGCCGTCGGGGCCGACGTCGTAGACCTTCCCGAACAGCACCGCGTCGCCGTTGGAGGAGGTGACGTCGACGCGGACGGTCGGGGAGCCGGTGATCCGCAGGGACTGCTTGAGGGGGCGCGATTCGAAGCGTGCGAACTGGCCGGGGAAGTCGAGGGAGAGTCCGACTCCGAGGGAGGAGAGCTGGTTGATGCCGCCGCTGATACCGGGGACGGCCGAGATGGCGGGCGGGGTGCCGCCGGCCGGGTTGGCAAAGGTCTGCTCGCGGCCGCTGAGCGGGATCGGCCGGGCGCCGCTCTCCAGGCCCGGGTAGCGGTTGCCGGTCGCGCCGCGCAGCAGTGCCTGGCCGTCGGTGGAATCGACACCTCCGGTGCGGCTGACGCGGAAGGCGGGACCGGTGTCGGCGTTCTTGTCCTGGCCGAGGTATCGGTCGAACCAGGAGCTGATGCGGCTCTCGATGCGGGCGCTCTCGCGGTCGCCGCCGTCGTGTCCGCCGGCGATCCAGTCGACCGAGACGGGCGCGCCGTTGGCCTTGATCTGCTGAGCCATGGCGTCGGCGTGTGCAAGCGGGAAGAGCGAGTCGGACTGGCCCTGGATGATCAGGGTGGGCACCTTGATGCGGTCGCCGACGGCGGAGGGGCTGCGGCGTTCAAGGAGCTGCTCGGCAGCGGCGTCGGGCTTGCCGGCGACGGCGACGCGCTCGTACATGGCGCACAGTGCGGGCTGGAAGCGCCCACAGGCGCCGGGGTTCGCCGGGCCTGCCGGGGATCCGGGGGCGCTGTTGCCGCCCGACCCCGCGGGGCCGTCCCCGGCCCCGGCCGGAGCGTCTCCGGCGGGGGTGTCGGCCGGTGCGTCGCCGGCGGGGCCGGCGGGATTGCCGCCCGCCGAGCCGGTGGAGAAGAAGATGCCTGCCCAGAGCTTCTTGAAGACGCCGTTCGGGAAGAGGGCGTCGGAGAGGTTCCAGTAGGAGATCGCCGGTGCGATGGCGTCGACCCGCTTGTCGTAGCCGGCGGCGAGGAGAGAGATGGCGCCGCCGTAGGAGGCGCCGGCGACTCCTACGCGCGGGTCGCCGTCGGCGTCCAGCTGCACCCCGGGGCGGGCGGCGAGGTTGTCGATCAGCCGGGAGACGTCCTTGACCTCGTGGTCGGGGTCGTTGAGGCCGATCTGTCCGGTGGATTCGCCGAATCCCCTGGCGGACCAGGTCATCACGGCGTAGCCGTCGCGGGCGAGCTTCTCCGCCTGCGCGCGGACGTCGTCCTTGCTGCCGCCGAAGCCGTGTCCGAGGAGAACGGCCGGACGCCGTTCGCTGCCGCCGGCCGTGAAGAAAGAGGTGTCGATCTTCGCCCCGGGCATGGCCTGCACCTTGTCCTGCCGGTGCACGGTCGGGGCGCTGTCGTCGGCGACCGCGGTCCAGGTGCCCGCGCCGGCGAGGACGGCCAGGGCAGCGCCGCCTGCGAGCCATCGGCCGCGCGGCCGGGGAAGTCGGATCTGCATGGTTGAAACCCTAAGCGGAATGCCTGTGGGCTCTCGGCTGCCGCCAGGGGGAAGTGGTCGGCATCCCCGAGTAGTAGGTGGGGAGGTCGGCCTACACCAACCGCGGTATACGCGAACCCCTGCGTGTAAGGGGCTGGCCGTCGCCCGGTACCGGCGCCCGGCCCTCCCCGCCCCCCTGCGGCCGGCTCTGCTCAGCCGGGCCAGGTGGCGGTCACCAGCCAGAGACGCGCCGTGAGCACGACACCGCCCTCGCCCTTACCTTCGCCTTCGCCCTCACTCTCGCTCCAGCCGTCGCCCTCGCCCTCTCCCCTGTTCCCGCCCTCTCCCCTGGCCCCGCCCTTACCGTCGCCCCTGTTCTCGAAAGCGCGGAACGCCTCGGTGGCGGCCGCGCGGGCTCGGGTCACCGCGTCCGGATCGGCGTCGCGCAGCCAGTGGCGCATCGGGCCCCAGCCGAAGAGGAAGCCCGTGGCGTCCTCGGCGTCCTTGCCCCACAGCTGGCGGACCTCGAGTTCCGTCGCGGTCGCGTTCTCGTAGCCGGCGTCGCGCAGGATGCCGGTCGTGCGGGTGGGGTCGGCGAGGGAGGCGGGTCCGGTTTCGTCGTCGCCGGACAGATTGGGCAAGGTCACCTGGGTCGCGATCGCTGTGAAGATCTTGTACTGGCCCATGTGCCGGAATACCTGTGGACAGACGAAGGCGAGCCGCCCGCCGGGCCGCAGAGCACGTCCGACGTTGGCGAAGGCGGCGACGGGATCGGCGAAGAACATGACGCCGAAGCGGCTGAGAGCGACGTCGAATGAGGCGTTTTGGAAGGGGTGCACCTGGGCGTCGGCGCGGACGAACGAGACGTTGTCGATGCCCTCTTGGGCGGCTTTGGCGCGGGCGGTTTCCAGCATGGGTCCGGAGAGGTCGACCCCGAGGGCATGTGCCGCCTGGCCTGCGGCGATGCGGGTGAGGTGGCCGTTGCCGCAGCCGATGTCGAGGACGCTTTCGGAGGCGGTGATCCGGGCCGCTTCGAGGAGTGGGGTGGTGGAGGGACCGTAGACGCCGTCGTAGCGGGCCGGGTTGTCCGCCCAGTGCCGCCCCTCGTAGCCGTTCCATGCCTCGGCCTGATGGGTGTTCACAATGTGTGCGTCCGTCATGCGAACCATGGTGACGCTCTCTTGTGTCGTACGTCACGTCACGAGACGCTGGTCAGCGCGTCCGCATCCCCTGGCACCATGCACACCCGTACTTGCCCGTCTCCCGGTCAACGAAAGGTCAGGTGCACGAGATGAGAACCCCCACCCGCCGCTTCGGTGCGCTGATACCCGCAGTCGCACTTGCGGCCGGTCTCCAGTTCGCCGCTTCCCCCACCGCGCAGAGCGCGACGATCGGCGACCTCCGTCTCGCTCCTTCCTCAACTGCCGTCGCCAACAGCTGGATCGTCGTCCTGAAGGACGGTTCGACGCGTGCCGCGGACTTCGGCGTCACGCCCAAGCACACCTATCGCAACGTCCTCGCGGGCTTCTCCACGTCGATGTCCGACGCGAAGGCGGCGAAGCTCGCCGCCGACCCGCGCGTGAAGTACGTCGAGCAGAACCAGACGGTTCGCCTCAACGACACCCAGACGAACCCGACCTGGGGCCTCGACCGCATCGACCAGCGGGACCTGCCGCTGTCGAAGTCGTACACCCACAACACGCCGGCGTCGAACGTGAACGCTTACATCATCGACACCGGAATCCGCACGTCCCACAGCGAGTTCGGCGGCCGCGCGAGCGTCGGCACGGACACGGTGGGCGGCGGTCAGAACGGTCAAGACTGTCAGGGACATGGCACCCACGTCGCCGGTACGGTCGGCGGCAAGACGTACGGCGTTGCCAAGGGCGTCAAGCTCATCGCCGTACGCGTCCTGGACTGCAACGGCTCCGGCACCACCGCCGGTGTCATCGCGGGCGTCGACTGGGTGACCGCCAATGCCAAGAAGCCGGCGGTGGCCAACATGAGCCTGGGCGGCGGGACCAACACCTCGCTGGACAACGCGGTCAAGAAGTCCATCGCCTCCGGCGTGAGCTTCGCCGTGGCCGCGGGCAACGGCAACTTCCTCGGCATCCCGCAGAACGCGTGCAACTCCTCCCCCGCCCGCGTCCCCGAGGCGATCACGGTCGGCGCGACGGACAACACGGACCGCCGGGCGTCGTTCTCCAACTTCGGCACCTGCCTGGACCTGTTCGCACCCGGTGTAAACATCACGTCCGCGTGGCGGACCAACGACACCGCCACCAACACGATCTCGGGCACCTCGATGGCCACGCCGCACACGGCGGGCGTCGCGGCGCTCTATCTGGCGACCCACACCACCGCGACCCCGGCGCAGGTGCGGGACGCCCTGGTGAACAACGCCACGAACAACAAGGTCCAGGACCCGAGGACCGGTTCGCCGAACAAGCTGCTGTACTCGCTGTTCTAGTCCGTACACGGACGCCGAACAGATGAAGCCCCCGGGACGCGGCCGGTGCCGTCGCCTCCCGGGGGTTTCCTCATGCCGCGTCGTCCGGATCCGGATAGGGACGCTCGTCAGGCAGCAGACCGCGGGCGGTGTCCAGGTCGCCCTGACGGACCAGGGCGTGGATCCGGTGGGCCAGCGGAGTGACGTCGGTGATGGAGAGGGTCCACTCGTCCGCGTAACGGCGTGATGCCTCACCCGCGAGTCCGAGCTGGAGCGAGCGGTACGGCAACGGCCGCAGATGCAGATCGCGCTCGGGATCCCACTGCACCCTGGCCGGTGACCTTTTCAACTCCCGCTTCCAGGACACGTGATCGGTGTGCACATCCCTGTCGTAGTGCGAGAGGCAGGAGTTCTCCAGGGCCCAGTCGAAACCGTCGCGGGCGATCTCGACGGCCAGGACGATCTCCTGGCCTTCCTTCAGGCCCCAGCCGCAGCGGTACATCATCCACAGGAACGACGGCTTGATCCACGTCATGCGGTCGCGCTTCCAGGACGCGGGGAAGCGCCCGTCCCGCGCCGCGGGAACGCCGATCGTGGGTGAGTACGCCTGGTAGACGGTGATCGTCGAGGCGGTGTGGAGCGCCCGGATGCGGCGCGCAGGCTCGTGCATGCCCATCAGAGTGCGGCCAGCCCCCCACCACGAACCACTGATTTACGGCTGCGTCCGCACGGCGGTCACGCTGTATACGCACACGCCAACGCCCGCGCGCCGCCCCGCTCCACCCGCGTCCCGGTCATGCCTCCGGCCCGCACGGATGAGGGTCCGTACGGGCCGGGAAGCACGGAAGGGGCCGGGAAGACACCGAGCCGGGTGCGAGCTCAGTGGTTGCGCGGGAAGCCCAGGTCCACGCCGACCGGCGCCTCCGACGGGTCCGGCCAGCGGGTCGTGACCACCTTGCCGCGGGTGTAGAAGTGCACCCCGTCGTTGCCGTAGATGTGGTGGTCGCCGAAGAGCGAGTCCTTCCAGCCCCCGAAGGAGTGGTAGCCGACGGGGACCGGGATCGGGACGTTCACGCCGACCATGCCCGCCTGGATCTCCAGCTGGAAGCGGCGGGCCGCTCCGCCGTCGCGGGTGAAGATGGCGGTGCCGTTGCCGTAGGGAGAGGCGTTGATGAGGTCCACGCCGTCCTCGTACGTCTCCGCGCGCAGCACGCACAGCACCGGGCCGAAGATCTCGTCGCGGTAGGCGTCGGAGTCCGTGGAGACCTTGTCGAGCAGCGACAGGCCGATCCAGTGGCCGTCCTCGAAGCCGTCCACGGAGTAGCCCGTGCCGTCGAGCACGACCTCGGCGCCCTGGGCGGCCGCGCCCTCGACGTAGGAAGCCACCTTGTCACGGTGGGCCTTGGTGATCAGCGGACCCATCTCGGACGTCGGGTCATTGCCCGGGCCGATCTTGATCTTCTCGGCGCGCTCGCGGATCTTGTCCACCAGTTCGTCCGCGACGGAGCTGACCGCGACGACCGCGGAGATCGCCATGCAGCGCTCGCCCGCCGAGCCGTACGCGGCCGAGACGGCGGCGTCCGCCGCCGCGTCCAGGTCGGCGTCCGGCAGGACCAGCATGTGGTTCTTCGCGCCGCCGAGCGCCTGGACGCGCTTGCCGTTGGCGGAGGCCGTGGTGTGGATGTAGCGGGCGATGGGCGTCGAGCCGACGAAGGAGACCGCGCTGACGTCCGGGTGCTCCAGCAGCGCGTCGACCGCGACCTTGTCGCCGTGGACGACATTGAGCACGCCGTCGGGCAGTCCGGCCTCCGCGGCGAGCTCGGCCAGCAGCACGGCGGCCGAGGGGTCCTTCTCGCTCGGCTTGAGCACGAAGGTGTTTCCGCAGGCGATCGCCAGCGGGAACATCCACATCGGCACCATCGCCGGGAAGTTGAACGGTGTGATGCCCGCGACGACGCCGAGGGGCTGGCGGATCGCGGCGACGTCGACCCGGTTGGACACCTGGGTGGACAGTTCGCCCTTGAGCTGTGTGGTGATGCCGCAGGCGAGTTCCACGATCTCCAGACCGCGGGCGACCTCGCCCAGCGCGTCGGAGTGGACCTTGCCGTGCTCGGCGGTGATCAGTGCGGCGATGTCGTCGCGGTGGGCGTCCAGGAGCGCGCGGTAGCGGAACAGGATCGCGGTGCGCTGCGACAGCGAGGCCGTGCCCCAGGTCGCGAACGCCTCCTTCGCCGCCGACACGGCCGCGCCGACCTCCTCGGTCGAGGCCAGTGCCACCTGGGTGGTGACGGCACCGGTCGCCGGGTCGGTGACCGGTCCCCAGTTGCCGGACGCGCCCTCGACGGTCTTGCCACCGATCCAGTGGTTGACGGTCTTCATTTCGAGCTCCTTCACAGATGGCGGCGTCGGGCTGCGACTTGCCGGTCGTACTCCTCCCGGGCCTTGACCGCCGACGGGCGGGTCGCGGTCGCGGCCACCGGAACATCCCACCACGCCTGCGCCGGAGGCGCGCCCGACACAGTGTCTGCCGTTTCGGTCTCGATGTAGACACCTGTGGGGACGTCGGCCGCGCGGGCCTCCGCCAGCGCTTCACGCAGGTCACGCACCGTCTTGGCGCGGATGACGCGCAGCCCGAGCGCGGCGGCGTTGGCGGCCAGGTCGACGGGCAGAGGGGCACCGGTGTACGTGCCGTCCGGTGCGCGATGGCGGTAGGCGGTGCCGAACCGTTCGGAGCCGACCGACTCGGAAAGACCGCCGATGGAGGCGTATCCGTGGTTCTGGAGGATGATCACCTTGATTGGGATGTTCTCCTGGACCGCCGTGACGATTTCGGTGGGATTCATCAGATACGTACCGTCGCCGACCAGTGCCCAGACGGGGCGCCCGGGCGCGGCCATCCCGACCCCGATCGCCGCGGGGATCTCGTATCCCATGCAGGAGTAGCCGTACTCGACGTGGTACTGGTCGGCCGACCGGGCGCGCCACAGTTTGTGCAGGTCGCCGGGGAGTGAACCGGCCGCGTTGATCACGATGTCGTCCTCGGTGACCAGCGCGTCGAGCACGCCGAGCACCTGGGGCTGGGTGGGCCGGGTGTCGTCGTCGCCCTCGTAGGAGGCGTCGACGCGGTGCTCCCAGCGCTCCTTGTCGTCGGCGTACTCCGTCTCGTACGCGGGCTCGACGCGGAAGCCGGGGCCCAGTGCGCCGGTGAGTTCCTCCAGTGCGGCCCGCGCGTCGGCGACCAGGGACAGGCCCGCCATCTTGTGGGCGTCGAAGGAGGTGATGTTGATGTTCAGGAAGCGGACGGACGGGTTCTGGAACAGGGTCGACGAGGCGGTGGTGAAGTCCGACCACCGGGTGCCCACGCCGATCACCAGGTCGGCGGTGCAGGCGAGTTCGTCCGCCGTGGCCGTACCGGTGTGACCGATGCCGCCGACATCGGCGGGGTGGTCGTACGGCAGCGAGCCCTTGCCGGCCTGCGTGGAGGCGACCGGGATACGGGTCGCGTCGGCGAAGGCACGCAGCGCGCCCTCCGCCTCGCTGTGGCGGACACCGCCGCCGACGACCAGCAGCGGCCGGCGGGCCGAGGTCAGCGCGCGCCGGGCGGCGTCGAGCGCCGTGAGGTCCGGGCGCGGGCGGCTCACCTGCCAGACGCGCTCGGCGAAGAAGTCCTCCGGCCAGTCGTACGCCTCGGCCTGCACGTCCTGGGGCAGGGCCAGCGTCACCGCTCCCGTCTCGGCCGGGTCGGCGAGGACGCGCATGGCCTGGAGGGCGGCGGGGATCAGAGCTTCGGGCCGCATGACGCGGTCGAAGAAGCGGGAGACGGGGCGCAGGGCGTCGTTGACCGACACATCGCCCGCGTAGGGGACTTCGAGCTGTTGCAGGACCGGGTCGGCCGGGCGGGTCGCGAAGACGTCGCCGGGCAGCAGCAGGACCGGCAGCCGGTTGATGGTGGCGAGCGCCGCGCCGGTGACGAGGTTGGTGGCACCGGGGCCGATGGAGGTGGTGACGGCCTGCGCGGACAGCCGCCGGGACTGGCGGGCGTAGCCGACGGCGGCGTGCACCATGGCCTGTTCGTTGCGGCCCTGGATATAGGGCATCTCCGGGCCGGACTCCAGGAGCGCCTGTCCCAGGCCGGCCACGTTGCCGTGGCCGAAGATGCCCCAGGTCGCGTTGATCAGACGCGTACGGCGGCCGTCCCGCTCGGTGTACTGGCGGGACAGGAAGGCGACCAGCGCCTGGGCGACGGTGAGGCGGCGGGTGCTCATCGGTGGCCTCCCTCGGCCTCGGGTCGGGTTCCGTGGCCGGTCCCGGGTCCGTCTGCTCCGGGTCCGGTTCCTGCCGCTGCTCCGGGTTCGGCTCCCGCTCCGGTCCCCGTCCCGTACAGCGGCAGCCGGGAATCGACCGGCTGCGTGGGCCAGGTCTCGCGGATCCAGCTGTGGTCGGGGTGGTCGCGGATCAGCCATTCGCGGTCCGCGCCCGGTCCCGCCATCACGTTGAGGTAGTACATGTGCCGTCCGGGCGCGGCGATCGACGGGCCGTGCCAGCCGTCCGGGATGAGGACGGCGTCCCCGGTGCCCACCTCGGCGAGGACATCGGCGCCGCCGGGCCGGGACGGCGAGACGCGGTGGTAGCCGACACCGCCCTGCTCGATCTCGAAGTAGTAGATCTCCTCCAGCTCGGACTCGGCTCCTGGCCGGTGCTCGTCGTGCTTGTGCGGCGGATAGGAGGACCAGTTCCCGCCGGGCGTGAGCACCTCGACGGCGATCAGCTTGTCGCACTCGAACGTGTCGGCGGCGGCGAAGTTGTTGACCTGCCGCGAGCACGTGCCGGAGCCGCGCAGTTCGACCGGTACCTCCGGCGCGGGGCCGTAGCGAGCGGGGAGTCGTCGCTCGCACTTCGCTCCTGCCAGGGCGAAGCGGCCTCCCGCACCGGAGGCGATCTGGGCATGGGCATCGCGCGGCACATAGGCGAAGTCGCTCACTCCGCCGAAGACGCTCTCTCTGCCCTGCAGTTCGAAGAACTCGCCTTGTGTGTACACCGTGCAGCCACCGCTGAGCGGCAGCACGATCCACTCGCTGTCCCCGGTGTCGAGCGTGTGCGAGCCGCCCGGCTCCAGCTCCAGCACACGCAGACCGGAATACCCCCAGCCGGCCTGCTCGGGGTCGACGCGGAGGGCGTACGGCCCACTGGCCGCGCTGCCCGCCGGTACGTGCAGCTCCTGCAACTTGTCGGCGCTCATGACCTCTCCGTACCCCCTACAGCAGTCCTACGGCCGTATCGACCGCTCCGGCGACGTCCCCGTCGACCGGGTAGAGCAGCGAGCGTCCCACCACCAGACCCTGCACGGTGGGCAGTTGCAGCGCACCACGCCATTTCTCGTAGGCGCCGTGCTGATCGTCGCCGATCTCCCCTCCGAGGAGGACCGCCGGAAGCGTGGAGGTTTCCATCACCGACGCCATGTCGTCGGGGTTGTCGGTGACGGGGACCTTCAGCCAGGTGTACGCGGAGGTGCCGGCGAGTCCCGAGGCGATGGCGATCGACCGGGTGACCGCGTCGGCGCTGAGATCGTTGCGGAGCCGGCCGTCGGTCCGGTGACATATGAACGGCTCGACGAAGACGGGAAGCTGACGCTCGGCCATCTCGTCCACGGTGCGCGCGGTGGCGTGCAGCGTGTCGAGCGAGGCCGGGTCCTGGTAGTCGATGCGCAGCAGCAGCTTGCCCGCGTCGAAGCCGAGCCGGTCCAGGTCCTGGGCGCGGTAGCCGGTGAAGCGGTCGTCCAGTTCGAAGGAGGCGCCGGCGAGTCCCCCGCGGTTCATGGACCCGATGACCACCTTGTCGTCGAGCGCGCCGAGCAGCAGGAGGTCGTCGAGTATGTCGGCGGTCGCGAGGACTCCGTCGACACCGGGCCGGGAGAGGGCGAGGCAGAGCCGTTCCAGCAGTTCGAGGCGGTTGGCCATGGCGAGGCGGCTCTCACCGACGCCGAGCGCGCCACGGGCCGGGTGGTCGGCGGCGATGATCATCAGCCGCCCGCTGTCGCCGATGAGCCGGGGCCGTCTGCGCCGGCGCGCGGCGGCCTCGGCGACGGCCTCCGGATGCCGGGTGCGGATCCCGACGAGCTCGGCGATGTCGACACGGCTCACGAAGCGGCTCCGGGCGAGTGGGGGGCCGGCGGGGGTGGTGGAGGCGTCCGGGGCGCGGTGTCGGACGGGGGCGGCGCGAGCGTGCCCGACGACGCCCCGGGCGCGGTCGGCGGCGGCGTCGGCGAGGGCGGCACGGAGCCTCCGGCCAGGACCTGGTCGACCTCGGAGGCGTACGGCATCGCGCTGGAGCAGGCGAGCCGGGCCGCGACGATCGCCCCGGCTGCGTTCGCGTACCGCATGATCTGCTCCAACGGCCGGTCGGAGAGCAGCCCGTGGCACAGCGCCCCGCCGAAGGCGTCGCCGGCGCCCAGGCCGTTGACCACCTCCACCGGGACGGGCGGGACCTCGGCGCGGGTGCCGTCGCGGTGCAGGGCAAGGACCCCCTTGGGGCCCTGTTTGACGACGGCGAGCTCCACCCCGGCGGCGAGCAGGGCGCGGGCGGCCGCTTCCGGCTCGCGCTCACCGGTCGCGATCTCGCACTCGTCGAGATTGCCGACGGCGACGGTGGCGTGGGTCAGGGCCTCGCGGTAGTACGGCCTGGCCTCGTCCGGGTCCGTCCAGAACATCGGCCGCCAGTCCAGGTCGAAGACCGTGATGCCGGACCGGTCGCGGTGGGCGAGCGCGGCGAGTGTGGCGCCCCGGCTGGGCTCCGCGCACAGACCGGTGCCGGTCATCCAGAACACGCGCGCCTCGCGGATCGCCGCCAGGTCGAGTTCGCTCTCGTGGATCTCGAGGTCGGGCGCCTTGGGCTGCCGGTAGAAGTAGAGGGGAAAGTCGTCCGGCGGGAAGATCTCGCAGAAGGTCACCGGCGTCGGGTACGCGGCCACCGGCGTCACCCAGCGGTCGTCGACACCGAACTCGCCGAGGGCCTGGTGCAGATAGTCCCCGAACGCGTCCTGGCCGGTGCGGGTGATCACCGCCGTCCTCCGGCCGAGACGGGCCGCGCCGACGGCGACATTGGTGGCCGAGCCGCCGAGGAACTTCCCGAACGTGTCGACCTGTGCCAGCGGGACCCCGGTCCGCAGCGGATAGAGGTCCACCCCGATCCGTCCCATCGTGATCACGTCGTACGGCTGAGGCATGCGCGTCCCTTCACTTCGACGCCGGCTGCCCCCAGGTCTAATGCTCCTTCCTGAGCCCTGTCAACATTTTGTCCTGACATTCGGACGAAGGCTTGACACCCTTCCGCGACGGCCGGAAAGCTCGGCCGCATGACCTCCTCCGTACCCTCCCTGAACCGCATCCGGGTCGGATCGGCCCCCGATTCCTGGGGGGTGTGGTTCCCCGACGATCCCCAGCAGGTCCCCTGGCAGCGCTTCCTCGACGAGGTGGCCGACGCCGGTTACGAATGGATCGAGCTCGGACCGTACGGCTATCTCCCCAGCGACCCCGCCCGTCTCGCCGAGGAGACCGCCCGCCGGGGGCTGAAGGTCTCGGCCGGCACGGTCTTCACGGGACTGCACCACGGCCCGTCGGTCTGGGAGAAGACCTGGGCGCACGTCTCCGACATCGCCGCGCTCACCCGGGCCATGGGCGCCGAACACCTGGTCGTCATCCCCTCGTTCTGGCGGGACGACAAGACCGGCGAGGTGCTGGAGGACCGCACGCTCACGCCGGAGCAGTGGCGCGATCTGACCACTCAGACCGAACGGCTGGGCCATGAGGTGCGCGAGCGCTACGGACTGAAGATCGTCGTCCATCCGCACGCGGACACCCATGTCGACAGCGAGGAGAACGTCGCCCGCTTCCTCGACGCGACCGACCCCGCCCTGGTCTCGCTCTGTCTGGACACGGGGCACTACGCCTACTGCGGCGGTGACAGCGTCAAGCTGATCGAGACCTACGGCGAGCGGATCGGCTATCTCCATCTGAAGCAGGTGGATCCGGACATCCTCGCCGAAGTCGTCGCGGACGAGGTCCCGTTCGGCCCCGCGGTCGGCCGGGGCGTGATGTGCGAGCCGCCGTCCGGCATCCCCGCGCTGGAGCCCGTCCTGACCGCGGCACAGGCCCTGGACGTGGAGCTCTTCGCCATCGTCGAGCAGGACATGTACCCGTGCTCGCCGGACAAGCCCTTCCCGATCGCCCGACGGACGCGCCGATTCCTGCGCTCTTGCGGCGCCTGAGACCCAGGCGTCGCTTCTGTCACCGTTGTTGCACGGCGATCACACATGTCTCCATTACGCGGGTTTTCCGTCACAGGCGCTCAACAGCCCCACTCTTCCCTCCAGTCGCCGTCGTTCATCGGGCACAGGCTCAGTGATCACCAGCGCCCGCGCGGCAGCTCCCCCGACGGCCCCCCGGCCGCCGCTGTCGCGCACACAGGGAGGTGCCCCACAGATGACGGACAGAAGACTCTGGTCCTACAAGGAGATCGCCGCACACATCAAGGTGCAGCCGGACACGGTCCGCTCCTATCGCAAGCACGGCCTTCTCCCGCCGCCCGACCATGTGGAGACCGGCAAGCCCTACTGGTACGCGGACACGATCCGCGTCTGGGTGGCCAACCGCCCCGGAAACAGGAGCCGCAGAACCGAATGACCGCGCGCCGGCCGGGCGCCCCCGTCCCGCCGCGCCGAGCCCCACCCCCGTCCCGCACCCCCCGGGTGCGGGACTTCGTCGTATGTGTCGGTGGAGGCGGAAACGGGCCGCAGAAGGGCGCGAGAGGCACATGTCACCGCATCCCTCAGTACCCCCTAGGGGTATAGTATGGTGAAGATGCCACCGCCTCCGCAGCCCCGGAGGCCTCTGGTACACCTTGAGTACCCCCCTCAAGCACCCCGAGGAGAACGACATGACCGCGGAGACCGAGACTTCCCCGACCGCCCCCGCATCCGGCTGCTGCGGCGGCGGCGCCTGCGGCAGCGGTGCGGCCGACGTGCAGATCGGCGGCGTCACGACGGTCTACCAGGTCACCGGCATGACCTGCGGCCACTGCGAAGGTGCCGTCTCCGGTGAGATCTCCGGACTCCCGGGCGTCACCTCCGTCAAGGCCGTCGCCGCGACCGGCCAGGTGACCGTCGTCTCCGAGGCACCCCTGGACGAGGCCGCCGTGCGCGACGCCGTCGACGAGGCCGGGTACGAGCTCGTCGGCCTCGCCTGACACGCAGGCCGCTCGATCAGTCTTCCGCCGGGCCGGCCCCGACCAGTCGCACACTGGTCGGGGTACGGCCCGGCGCCGTTGTCTGGAGTCCCCACCGTGGAAACGTCCGTGCACACGACCCAGGTCGAACTCACCATCGGCGGGATGACCTGTGCCTCCTGCGCCGCTCGCGTGGAGAAGAAGCTCAACCGCATGGAGGGGGTCGAGGCCACGGTCAACTACGCGACGGAGAAGGCCCGGATCTCCTGTCCGCCGGACCTGAAGGTGAGCGACCTGATCGCCACCGTCGTGAAGACCGGGTACACGGCCGAGGAGCCGCCGCCCCCGGCGCCGGAACCCGAGATCTCGGCCGGCGCCGGCAGCACCGGCACCGGCAGTCCCGACAGCGGCGTGGGCGACCCGGAGTCGGCCGCGCTCCGGCAGCGCCTCGTCGTCTCCGCCGTGCTGTCCGTGCCGGTGGTCCTGATGGCGATGGTCCCGGCCCTTCAGTTCGACAACTGGCAGTGGCTCTCCCTGACGCTCGCCGCGCCGGTCGCCGTCTGGGGCGCGCTGCCCTTCCACCGGGCCACCTGGACCAATCTGCGGCACGGCGCCGCCAGCATGGACACTCTGGTCTCCCTCGGCACGCTGGCCGCCTTCGGCTGGTCGCTGTGGGCCCTGTTCCTCGGTCACGCCGGGATGCCGGGCATGCGGCACGGCTTCGACCTGACGGCCTCGCGTACCGACGGCGCGTCCACGATCTATCTCGAAGTCACCGCCGGTGTGGTGACCTTCCTCCTGCTCGGCCGCTATCTGGAGGCCCGCTCCAAGCGGAAGGCCGGCGCGGCACTGCGTGCCCTGATGGAACTGGGCGCCAAGGACGTGGCCTTGTTGCGGGACGGCACGGAGACGCGGATACCGATCGGCCGGCTGGCGGCCGGTGACCGATTCGTCGTCCGCCCGGGCGAGAAGATCGCCACCGACGGCACGGTCGTGGAGGGCACGTCCGCCGTCGACGCCTCCCTGCTGACCGGCGAGTCGGTACCGGTGGACGTGGCGGCCGGCGACCCGGTCACCGGCGGCTGTGTGAACGTCGGGGGCCGCCTTGTCGTCGAGGCCACCCGGGTCGGCGCGGACACCCGGCTGGCCCGCATGGCCAAGCTCGTGGAGGACGCCCAGAGCGGCAAGGCGGACGTGCAGCGTCTGGCCGACCGGATCTCGGCCGTCTTCGTTCCCGTCGTCATCGTCCTCGCGCTGCTCACCCTCGGGTTCTGGCTGGGCAGCGGAGCGGGCCCGACCGCCGCGTTCACCGCGGCCGTCGCCGTGCTGATCATCGCCTGCCCCTGTGCGCTCGGGCTGGCCACGCCGACCGCGCTCATGGTCGGCACCGGGCGGGGCGCCCAGCTCGGCATCCTCATCAAGGGTCCCGAGGTCCTGGAGGCCACCCGCACCGTCGACACCGTCGTCCTCGACAAGACCGGCACGGTGACCACCGGCACGATGAGCCTCAAGGGCGTCCACACCGTGGAGCCGGGTGACGAGGGGGCCGGGAGCGAGCTGCTGCGTCTCGCGGGTGCCCTGGAGCACGCCTCCGAGCATCCCGTCGCCCGGGCGATCGCGGCGGGCGCCGCGGAGCGGGTGGGCACGCTGCCCGTCCCGTCGTCGTTCGAGAACCTTCCCGGCCTCGGCGTACGCGGCACGGTCGACGGCCACGACGTCCTGGTGGGCCGTGCACGCCTGCTGGAGGACGCGGGTGTGGAAGTGCCGCCCGCGCTGCGCTCCGTCGCGGCGGACGGCCGTACGGCGGTCTTCGCGGCCCGGGACGGCAAGGTGTTCGGCGCCCTCACGGTCGCCGACACGGTCCGGGACACGAGCGCCGAGGCCGTCGCCCGTCTGCGGGACCTCGGCCTCACGCCGGTGCTGCTGACGGGCGACAGCCGGGCGGTCGCCGAGGCGGTCGCGGCCGAGGTCGGCATCGACGAGGTGCATGCCGAGGTGATGCCGGAGGAGAAGGTGGAGGTGGTCCGGCGCCTCCAGGCACAGGGCCGCCGGGTGGCCATGGTCGGCGACGGGGTGAACGACGCGGCCGCCCTCGCCACGGCGGACCTCGGTCTGGCCATGGGCACGGGGACGGACGCCGCCATCGAGGCCGGTGACCTCACACTCGTACGGGGCGACCTGAGGGCCGCGGCCGACGCCATCCGTCTCGCCCGTCGGACTCTTGCCACAATCATCGGCAATCTTTTCTGGGCCTTCGGCTACAACCTCGCCGCCCTGCCCCTCGCGGCGTTTGGCCTGCTCAACCCCATGATCGCCGGTCTGGCCATGGCCTTTTCGTCCGTATTTGTGGTGACCAACAGCCTGCGTCTACGCTCTTTCCGATGACTACATGTGGGTCACAGGACCTTCACAAAGAGACCTAGATCACAGATATTTAGGGGTAACCATTAAGGCTCCTCGCGAGTCTGAATGGGCGATGCCGAGAACGTCTTGGGGGACGTTCATGGGATGTCTTGGGGGACGTCTCAGGCAAGCGTTGGCCGGGGCACGTGCCCGGGGAGCTTTGAGCGGCCCTCCCGTGCGTGCGTACCCCGGCAGACCGCGAGGAACTTCTGCCCACCCGG
The DNA here is from genome assembly GCF_032229325.1 of Streptomyces sp. AM8-1-1. Classification (NCBI taxonomy): domain Bacteria; kingdom Bacillati; phylum Actinomycetota; class Actinomycetes; order Kitasatosporales; family Streptomycetaceae; genus Streptomyces; species Streptomyces sp. AM8-1-1. Next base: position 5,325,930 of record NZ_CP135086.1, on the reverse strand, counting down.
CAGAGACGCCCGGCCGGATCCCGTGGGGGGAATCCGCTCCGGGGATATGGGAAGCGCCCCGCCCGCCGACCCGTGGGGGGATCGGCAGCGGGGCGCTTTCCGTTACGTACGCAGCCTCGGCGGGGCCGGCCGGATCACCTTCTCAGGAGTGACCGGTCCCCTGGTCGGGACGGTCGCTTCAGCGAGCCTCGACCGGGACGAAGTCACGCAGGACCTCGCCGGTGTAGATCTGGCGCGGGCGGCCGATGCGGGAACCCGGCTCCTTGATCATCTCGTGCCACTGGGCGATCCAGCCGGGCAGCCGGCCGATCGCGAAGAGCACGGTGAACATCTCGGTCGGGAAGCCCATGGCCCGGTAGATGAGACCCGTGTAGAAGTCCACGTTCGGGTAGAGGTTGCGCGAGACGAAGTAGTCGTCGGAGAGCGCGTGCTCCTCGAGCTTCAGCGCGATGTCCAGCAGCTCGTCGGACTTGCCGAGGGCCGAGAGGACGTCGTGCGCCGCCGCCTTGATGATCTTCGCCCGGGGGTCGAAGCTCTTGTAGACGCGGTGGCCGAAGCCCATCAGGCGGACGCCGTCCTCCTTGTTCTTCACCTTGCGGATGAAGGAGTCGACGTCGCCGCCGTTGGCCTTGATGCCCTCGAGCATCTCCAGCACCGACTGGTTGGCGCCGCCGTGCAGCGGGCCCCACAGGGCGCTGATGCCGGCGGAGATCGAGGCGAACATGTTCGCCTGCGAGGAGCCGACCAGACGCACGGTGGACGTCGAACAGTTCTGCTCGTGGTCCGCGTGCAGGATCAGCAGCTTGTCGAGCGCCGAGACCACGACCGGGTCCAGGTCGTACTCCTGGGCCGGGACCGAGAAGGTCATCCGCAGGAAGTTCTCCACGTACCCGAGGTCGTTGCGCGGGTAGACGAAGGGGTGCCCGATCGACTTCTTGTAGGCGTATGCCGCGATCGTCGGAAGCTTGGCGAGCAGCCGGATCGTCGAGAGGTGGCGCTGCTTCTCGTCGAACGGGTTGTGGCTGTCCTGGTAGAACGTCGACAGCGCACTGACCACGGAGGACAGCATCGCCATCGGGTGGGCGTCACGCGGGAAGCCGTCGAAGAACCGCTTGACGTCCTCGTGCAGCAGCGTGTGCTGGGTGATCTCGCCCTTGAAGGCGGACAGCTCGTCGACCGTCGGCAGCTCACCGTTGATCAGCAGGTACGCCACCTCGAGGAAGGTGGAGCGCTCGGCCAGCTGCTCGATGGGGTAACCGCGGTACCGCAGAATCCCCTGCTCACCGTCGAGATAGGTGATCGCGGATTTATAGGCGGCGGTGTTGCCGTAGCCACTGTCCAGGGTCACCAGACCGGTCTGGGCTCGGAGCTTCCCGATGTCGAAGCCCTTGTCACCGACGGTGCTGTCGACCACCGGGTAGGTGTATTCACCGTCCGCGTACCGCAGTACTACTGCGCTATTAGCGTTGTCGCTCACGTCATCCCTCACCGACGTAGTGCCTCTTCTTCGAGGTGCCCTGACTGTCTCTACCATCCCCCATTTGGCTCAGGAGAGTGCACTCGGGGTCGACCAATGGGCCTATCGGCGGCACTCAGTGCCGCCAACCTGCTCATCTTGCCCCCTTCGCCCTGGTTCCGGAAGCCGGGGTGGCATTTCCCACCCCGCGGGGCCGGAGGCTCCCCCGGCCGGCCGATGCCCGGACGGCTCAGCCGCCGGTCAGCCGGTGGTCGAGCGCGGTGAAGCGTCTGCCTGCGGAAACGGTGCGCACTGCCTGTCCTATCGCCTTGCGGGAGCCGACGAGCACGACGAGCTTCTTGGCCCGGGTGACCGCCGTGTAGAGGAGGTTCCGCTGAAGCATCATCCATGCTCCGGTGGTGACCGGGATCACCACCGCCGGGTATTCGCTGCCCTGGGAGCGGTGGATGGTCACGGCGTACGCGTGGGCCAGCTCGTCCAGCTCGTCGAAGTCGTACACAACCTCCTCGTCCTCGTCCGTCAGCACCGTCAGCCGCTGATCATCCGGCTGGAGCGAGGTGACCACGCCGACCGTGCCGTTGAAGACGCCGTTCTTTCCCTTCTCGTAATTGTTGCGAATCTGGGTGACCTTGTCGCCGACCCGGAAGACCCGTCCACCGAAACGCTTCTCGGGGAGATCCGGCCGGGCGGGCGTAATGGCCTGTTGCAGCAGACCGTTGAGGGTGCCCGCACCCGCCGGGCCCCGGTGCATGGGCGCCAGAACCTGCACATCCCGCCGCGGGTCGAGCCCGAACTTGGCCGGAATCCGACGGGCCGCCACGTCCACGGTGACCCTTCCCGCGTCCTCCGTCTCGTCCTCGACGAAGAGGAAGAAGTCGGAGAGCCCCGAAGTGATCGGCGGAAGACCGGAGTTGATGCGGTGGGCGTTGGTCACCACACCGGACTGCTGGGCCTGCCGGAAGATCCGGGTGAGGCGGACATGGGGCACCGGGCCGCCGTCCGCGAGCAGATCCCGCAGCACCTCGCCCGCGCCCACGCTCGGCAACTGGTCGACGTCCCCGACGAGCAGCAGGTGCGCCCCCGGTGCGACGGCCTTGACCAGCTTGTTGGCCAGCAGCAGATCGAGCATGGACGCCTCGTCCACGACGACCAGATCGGCGTCGAGCGGGCGGTCACGGTCGTATGCCGCGTCGCCGCCCGGTCTGAGTTCCAGCAGCCGGTGGACGGTGGACGCCTCCGCCCCGGTCAGCTCCGAGAGCCGCTTGGCCGCGCGGCCGGTGGGGGCGGCCAGCACCACCTTCGCCTTCTTGGCGCGGGCCAGCTCCACCACCGACCGCACGGTGAAGGACTTTCCGCAGCCGGGGCCACCGGTGAGCACGGCGACCTTGCTGGTGAGCGCGAGTCGCACCGCGGCCTCCTGCTCGGGAGCCAGCGCGGCGCCGGTGCGGTCGGCGAGCCAGGCGAGCGCTTTGTCCCACACGACGTCCCGGAAGCCCGGCATCCGGTCCTCGTCGGTGCGCAGCAGCCGGTTCACCTGGGCGGCCAGGGAGATCTCGGCACGGTGGAAGGGCACCAGATAGACGGCGGTCACCGCCTCGCCCCCGTCCGCCCCGGGCACGCTTTCCCGCACGACCCCCTCCTCGTCGGCCGCGAGCTCGGCGAGGCACTCGATGACCAGGCCGGTGTCCACCTGGAGGAGCTTCACGGCGTCCGCGATCAACTGCTCCTCGGGCAGGAAGCAGTGGCCCTGGTCGGTCGACTGGGACAGGGCGTACTGGAGGCCGGCCTTGACCCGCTCCGGGCTGTCGTGGGGTATGCCGACGGCCTGGGCGATCTTGTCGGCGGTGAGGAAGCCGATGCCCCACACGTCGGCCGCTAGGCGGTAGGGCTGGTTCTTCACGACCGAGATCGAGGCGTCCCCGTACTTCTTGTAGATGCGCACGGCGATGGAGGTGGAGACGCCGACACCCTGGAGGAAGATCATGACCTCCTTGATGGCCTTCTGTTCCTCCCAGGCGGCACCGATCAACATGGTCCGCTTCGGGCCGAGTCCGGGGACCTCGATGAGTTTCTTCGGCTCCCGCTCGATGATGTCGAGGGTCTCGATGCCGAAATGGTCGACGATGCGCTCGGCGATCCGCGGGCCGATGCCCTTGATCAGACCGGAGCCGAGGTAACGGCGTATGCCCTGGACGGTGGCCGGGAGGACGGTGGTGTAGTTCTCCACGGTGAACTGCTTGCCGTACTGCGGATGGGAGCCCCAGCGGCCCTCCATGCGCAGGGACTCGCCCGGCTGCGCGCCGAGCAGCGAGCCGACGACCGTGAGGAGATCGGCGCCGCGTCCGGTGTCGACGCGGGCGACCGTGTACCCGTTCTCCTCGTTGGCGTAGGTGATCCGCTCGAGGACCCCTTCGACCACTGCTGGATTGGACATGATCCGACGCTACCGCCGGGGTCGGACAACACGGGCGGCCTGTGGACACATGCGAGGTCCACGGTTCTCGCCGCCGTCCGGACAAGGAGCGTCGTGATCGTCTCCGACGACAACGGCGGCCCCAGCGCCCACGACGCGACCATGACCGCCGAGCAGTTCTCGGCCGTTCTCCCGGTGACGAAGGAGTTCCACGGCATCTCTCACGGCACGGTGCTCGAATGCGGCTTTCCGGTGCAATCGCCGACCGGCATGCTCGAGTTGGCTCGTGGCATCCGGAAGTCGCTCCCCGCCGGCCCGGTCGCGGTCCGCTGTCGGGGCCGGACTGAGCGGGCGGCCTGTGGACAACTCCCGTCCGCGCGGCGGCGGTACGGCTTCCGGGACGTCGAGGGGCCCGGCCGTAAGGCCGGGCCCCTCCATTTCCCCTCCCTCAAGGACTCCCCGGATCCCCCCAGATCCCCCCCGGGAGCCTTGATGACAGGTATGACCGACGTGACTGGTAAAGGGTTGTACGACTGCGGCCGGTAATTTTTCCGGAACTCCCGGATCCAGTCGACGGCCGTATCCGCGGGCCGCTCCCGCACTCCCGCCCGGCTCATTTGGCGTTGAACCGGTCCTGGACCAGGACGCTGCCGTCGGCCGCGTAGACCGTCACCGCGTAGCCCTTCTGCATCACCTCGGGGCCCGGAAAGGCGTAGTACGTACCCCAGTCGGGCTCTCCGCGCAGGCTCAGGACGCCCGCCTCGTACTCCTTGTCGGCCACCCGGATCACGATGCGGGCCGGCGGGCTGTCCGTGCGGAAGGCGCCGTGGACGAGGCCCTCGCCGCTCGACAGGCCACCGCTCACACTGTCGGGCCGGATGTTGTCGCCCGGCAACTGCCGGGCCGTCGCGATCGCCTGCTCGATGTCGCCCTCCGGAACGACGTAGTTCTGCTTGCCCTCGGGCAGCAGCACCATCTTCAGACCGTGGCCGATACCGGCCACTTCGTACGGCTCGAGGGTCCGGACACCCGCCCGGCCGCTGGATGCCGACGGGGCGGGGGCGGTGGCCGGCGGCGCCGGGGAGGGGGACACATGGGCGCTGCCGAACCCGGCGTACGCCAGCACGGCGAGTGCCGCCGTGACCGTCGTCGTACCGGCCACGGCCGCCCGTCGCCGTGTGCGGGCCATGCGGCCCCGGCGCAGTACCTCGTCGACCGGGGCGGGCCCCACGGGGTCGGCGTCCGCCTCGCGTCGCAGGGCGTCGCCGATGCGCAGATCGTCGTTCACGGACGCGGCTCCTTCGGTGTCCCACGGGCCGCCCTGCCGTTCGCGGACGCCCCCGCGGGCTCACGGGCCACCCCCGGCTCACCGCGGAGGCGGCGCAGGGCACGCGCGCCGTGGCTGCGGACCGTGCCGATGCGGGTGCCGAGCAGCCGGGCCACCTCCGATTCGGTGCGGTCCTCCAGATACCGCAGCACGATCACGGCACGCTGCCGGGGCGGCAGCCGGTCGAGCGCCTGGACGAGCGCGCTCCGTTCGGCGATGCCCTCGGTGCGGTCCGGGGCCGCGGTCTCCGGGAAGCGGGTGGTGAGCCACTCCCGTGCCCGCGTACGCCGGAGCCGGTCCACATTGGCGTTGATCATGATGCGCCAGACGTAGGCGTCGGGGTCGTCGGTGCGCTGGATGCGCTCCCACTTCACATACGCCTTGGCCAGGGCTGCCTGCACCAGGTCCTCCGCGTCGTGGTGATGTCCGGTCAGGAGCCGGGCCGTCCGGAGCATCCGTGGCCAGCGGCTGACCACGAATGCCCGGAAGTCCGCCTCCGCGCTCGTCTTCAATCAGGGTCCTCTGTCGGGGCCGCTGTTCGCCGTCGGGGGGCCGCGCCGGCGTGCCCGACCCCTGTACGGGCCCGGCGGCGCGGCACCGGGCCTACCGGGGAGCGAAGGTCAGGGTCGCCAGCACCGCGCCGCCGCCGTCGTACGCGGTGACCGTGACGGGCTCCCGCCACGGTCCGGCTCCGGGCCGGTCGAGGTAGTACGTGCCCCAGCCGGGCCTGCCCGGCAGCCGCAGCATCGCCGCCTCGGTCTCCGGGCCCTTGCCGATGCGCACGGTCGTGCGCGCGGGCACCGTGTCCGTACGGTAGGCGCCGGTGAAGAGGATGTCGTCGCCCTCGGTGCCGATGCCGCCGCTGAGGCTGTTGGGGCGGATGCTGCTGCCGGGGTACTTCTTGGCCTCCTCGACATCGGCCGCGAAGTCGTCGTAGCTGACCACGTAGTTCTGCCGGCCCTCGGGAAGCAGCCCCATCTTCGCGCCGCGGCCGATGTCGACGGGCTGGTACGGACGTACGACGCGCGGCCCGGTCGCGGACGGGGACTTCGCCCGGGGCTGCGCCGCAGCGGCGGCCGGTGCCGGCCCGTTCTGTGCGGTCACCGGGGCGGCGGGCGGGGCCGCCCGGTCGACCGCGATGGCCGTCCCGCCGCCGGCCGCCAGAACCAGCGCCACCGCTCCCACGATGGCAAGCCGCCTTCTGCTCATGCTTCCTCCAGGTGATCGAACACGATCCGGATACGCCTACATCTGTCAGACGGCGTCCGGCCCTGGCGTCTATGTCATGGCAGCCGAAGTTTCTCGGCGGCTTTCCCGGGAGCGGTCAGAGCACGTGCTCGGTGAAGCGATGCGCTGTCTCCGCCAGCACCTCCTCACCGTCCCGCGCCCACAGCTCCTCGTTGAACAGCTCGACCTCGATCGGGCCGCTGTAGCCCGCCGCGTCCACCCGGCTGCGCCATGCGCGCATGTCGATCGACCCGTCGCCGATCTGGCCCCGGCCGTTGAGCACGCCGGCGGGCAACGGTGTGGTCCAGTCGGCGAGTTGAAAGGCATGGATGCGGCCTTCCGCGCCCGCCCGCACGACCGCGTCCGGGGCCGTGTCGTCCCACCAGATGTGGTACGTGTCCACCACCACGCCCACCTGCGACGACGGGAACCGCCCGGCGAGCGCGAGGGCCTGGGTCAGGGTGGAGACGACACAGCGGTCCGCCGCGTACATCGGGTGCAGCGGTTCGATCGCCAGCCGTACGCCCCGCTCCCCCGCGTACGGTGCGAGGACCGACAGCGCGTCCGCGATCCGCTCGCGGGCTCCGGCCAAGTCGCTGCTGCCCGGCGGCAGTCCGCCGGAGACGAGGACCAGGGTGTCCGTGCCCAGGGCCGCGGCCTCGTCGATCGCCACGCGGTTGTCGTCGAGCGCACGTGCCCGCTCGGCGGGGTCGATCGCGGTGAAGAAGCCGCCGCGGCACAGGCTGGTGACCGCGAGACCGGCGTCGCGGACGAGCGCGGCCGTCGCCGCGACGCCGTACGACCGGACGGGCTCGCGCCACAGGCCGACCCCGGAAACGCCCAGCCGCAGGCAGGACTTGGTCAGTTCGGGCAGGGACAGCTGCTTCACGGTCATCTGGTTGATGCTGAAGCGGCGCGGACCGGTCATGCGCTGACTCCGTACACATCGAGCAGGGACCGCATGCGCCCCTCGGCCAGGACCGGGTCGGGGAACAGGCCGAGCCCGTCGGCCAGTTCGTACGCCCGCGCGAGATGGGGCAGCGAGCGCGCCGACTGGAGGCCGCCGACCATCGTGAAGTGCGACTGGTGCCCGGCGAGCCACGCCAGGAACACCACACCGGTCTTGTAGAAGCGCGTGGGTGCCTGGAAGAGATGGCGGGAGAGGTCGACCGTCGGGTCGAGGAGCTTGCGGAAGCCCTCCGTGTCCCCGGTGTCCAGCACCCGTACCGCCTCCGCCGCCAGCGGTCCCAGCGGGTCGAAGATGCCGAGCAGCGCGTGGCTGAAGCCGCGTTCGTCTCCGGCGATCAGCTCCGGGTAGTGGAAGTCGTCGCCCGTGTAGCAGCGCACACCCGGCGGAAGGCGACGGCGCAGCTCCACCTCCCGGCGTGCGTCCAGCAGCGACACCTTGATGCCGTCCACCTTGTCGGGGTGGGCTGCGACGACCTCCAGGAAGGTGTCCGTGGCGGTGTCGAGGTCGGCGCTTCCCCAGTAGCCCTCCAGCGCCGGGTCGAACATCGGCCCGAGCCAGTGCAGGATCACCGGCTCGGAGGCCTGGCGCAGCAGGTGTCCGTAGAGGTTGAGGTAGTCGTCCGCCGAGGCCGCCGCCGCGGACAGCGCGCGGGACGCCATCAGGATCGCGCCCGCGCCGGTGGACTCGACGAGGGCGAGCTGTTCCTCGTACGCCGCCCGTACCGCCGCGAGGTCCGCAGGGCCGGTCAGCTGGTCGGTCCCCGCGCCGCAGGCGATCCGGCCGCCCACCGCCCGCGCCTCGGCGGCCGAGCGCCGGATCAGCTCCGCCGCGCCCGCCCAGTCCAGGCCCATCCCCCGCTGGGCGGTGTCCATGGCCTCGGCGACGCCCAGGCCGTGCGACCACAGATGGCGGCGGAAGGCGAGCGTGGCGTCCCAGTCGACGGCGGCGGGTGAATCCGGGCCGGTGTCGGCGTACGGGTCGGCCACGACGTGCGCCGCGGAGAAGACCGTACGGGAGGCGGGCGGGGTTCCACCCGCTCCTCCCGGGAGGGTGAAGTCCGCGGGTTCGGCCCGCGGGGTGTGCGCGCGCAACCGGCCGTCGGCGCCCGGGAGTCGGATCACAGGGTCAGCTCCGGGACCTCGAAGCGACGGCCCTCGGCCGACGACCTGAGAGCGAGCTCGGCGAGCTGCACACCGCGCGCGCCGGCGAGCAGATCCCAGTGGTAGGGCTCGCCGAGCGCCACATGGCGCAGGAAGAGCTCCCACTGCGCCTTGAACCCGTTCTCGAACTCCGTGTTGTCCGGGATCTCCTGCCACTGGTCGCGGAAGGGTTCGGTGGCCGGCAGATCGGGGTTCCACACCGGCTTCGGGGTGGCGGAGCGGTGCTGGACGCGGCAGCGGCGCAGCCCCGCGACCGCCGAGCCATGGGTGCCGTCGACCTGGAACTCCACGAGTTCGTCGCGCATGACCCGCACCGCCCAGGAGGAGTTGATCTGGGCGACGGCCCCGCCCTCCAGCTGGAAGATCGCGTATGCCGCGTCGTCCGCGGTCGCCTCGTACGGCTTGCCGCGCTCGTCCCAGCGCTGCGGGATGTGCGTGGCGACCTGCGCGCTCACACTGGTGACCCGGCCGAAGAGACCGTGCAGTACGTACTCCCAGTGCGGGAACATGTCGACGGCGATGCCGCCGCCGTCCTCGGATCGGTAGTTCCACGAGGGGCGCTGGGCCTCCTGCCAGTCGCCCTCGAAGACCCAATAGCCGAACTCGCCCCGTACGGACAGGATCTCGCCGAAGAAGCCGCCCTCCACGAGGCGCTTCAGCTTCAGCAGCCCCGGCAGGAAGATCTTGTCCTGGACGACGCCGTGCCGGATGCCGGCGGCATCCGCGAGACGGGCCAGCTCCAGGGCGCCGGCGAGGTCGGTCGCGGTCGGCTTCTCGGTGTAGATGTGCTTGCCCGCCGCGATGGCCTGCTTGATGGCGGGGACGCGGGCGGAGGTGACCTGCGCGTCGAAGTAGATGTCCACGCTGTCGTCGGCCAGCACGGCGTCCAGGTCGGTCGTCCAGTGCTCCAGTCCGTGCCGTTCGGCGATGTCGCGCAGCGCGTGCTCACGGCGCCCGACGAGAACGGGCTCCGGCCACAGCGTCTCGCCGTCCCCGAGATCGAGACCGCCCTGTTCGCGGATGGCGAGCAGGGAGCGCACCAGATGCTGGCGGTATCCCATCCGTCCGGTCACGCCGTTCATGGCGATCCGCACTGTCCTGCGTGTCACGAAGATGCCTCCATGTCCCTCGATCCCCGGACGGTTCCCTCTTTATGGCCTTGTTGCCTCGATACCGCTGTAGCAAGCGCTTTCTACGCGGTATGACGCTAGCCTGCCGACAGTGACCCGGACAAGGGCTCTGTTCCATCTCCCGCGGAGGAAAGCGATGACAGTCACCCTGTCGGACGTCGCGGCGCGCGCTCGGGTGTCCCCGGCCACCGTGTCGCGCGTGCTCAACGGCAACTACCCCGTCGCGGCGTCGACGCGGGAGCGGGTCCTGCGCGCCGTCGACGAACTCGACTACGTCCTGAACGGGCCCGCCAGCTCACTCGCCGCCGCCACCTCCGACCTCGTCGGCATCCTCGTCAACGACATCGCCGACCCCTTCTTCGGGATCATGGCCGGCGCCGCGCAGACGGAGATCGGCGGACAGGAGGGCACCGGGCGCGCGGGCGGCGAGAAACTCGCCGTCGTCTGCAACACCAATGGCTCACCGGACCGCGAGCTCACCTACCTCACCCTGCTCCAGCGGCAGCGGGCGGCGGCCGTCGTCCTCACCGGCGGCGCGCTGGAGGATCCCGCGCACATCGCGGCCATGTCCTCGAAGCTGGCGAAACTCGCGGACGCGGGGACCCGGGTCGTGCTGTGCGGGCGGCCGCCCCTGCCGGGCAGCGAGTCGATCGTGGCTGCGCTCGCCTTCGACAACCGGGGCGGCGGACGGCGGCTGACGGAGCATCTGCTGTCGCTCGGCCACCGGCGCATCGGATACGTCGCCGGGCCGACGGAACGCACCACCACCCGTCACCGGCTGGAGGGCCACCGGGCCGCGCTGGCCGCGGCGGGCATAACCGAGGACCAGGACCGGCTCACCGTGCACGGCCCGTACGCGCGGCAGTCCGGCTACGACGCGACCCTCGAACTCCTGCGGCGCGACCCGGCCCTGACGGCGATCGTCGCCGCGAACGACACGGTGGCACTGGGCGCGTGCGCGGCCCTGCGCGACCAGGGCCTGCGCATCCCCGAGGACATCTCGGTCGCCGGCTTCGACGACCTGCCGTTCTCGGTGGACGCGGTGCCGGCGCTGACGACGGTTCGACTGCCGCTGTACGAGGCGGGGGCGCGGGCGGGGCGGCTGGCGATGGGGCGGGAGGCGGCGCCGCCGGGGGGTATCGCGACGATCGGAGCGGAGCTGATGGCGAGGGAGTCGACGGGGCGGCCGAAGGTCTGACCCTTGCGGCGTAGCCGCGTGTTCGGTTCGCTGCGGCTGGGCCACTTGTTCAGTGCGGGTGTTTGTGGCTCGGGCCCTTATGGCTCAACCGCTTGTTCGGTGCGGGTTCCTGCGGCTCGGCCGTCAGGTGGTTGTGGCGCGGCCGGTTGTGCGGTTGCTGTCCCGGTGCCGTTCCGGGGTCATGTCCGGGACTGCGGTCCTCACCGCGCTTCGCGCGAGTTGCGGGCGCTTTGACGTCCCGGACACGACCCCTGCACGTCCCCGTCCCTGAACGCGGCCAGGGCCGTACGCCCCTCGTCTCACCGCACCCTCGCAGCGCACCCCTGTCTAGGGGACCTCGTCCCGGACGGACGGAGGGTCGCGGGGACGTCGGGAGGGGGGCGGGGGCGCAGGAGGGGGGTGTCCGGACGTCAAAGCTTCAGCAACTCGCGCGAAGCGCGGTGAGAAAGCAGTCCGGACACCCCCCTCCGGAGAACCCGAACCCCGCACCCACCCACCAACCCGGCGCAGCCGCACCACAAGAACCCGCACCGGACAAAGAACCCGCACCCAGCACCCGCACACAAGCACCCGCACCGGACAAGAACCCGCACCACAAGAACCCGCACCCGTGGCTCAGCCGCACGCACCCCGCAGCGCCGCCACCGTCGCCGCGATCGACGGGCGTCTCGCCGCTCCCTCCCGCCACAGCGCGTACAGCCTCCGCCTCGGCACCGGCGTCAGTGGCACCTCCCGTACCCCCTCCGGCAGCGCCCCCCGCCCCAGCCGCGGCATCACCGCGATCCCCAGCCCCGCCGCCACCAGCGCTAGTTGGGTGTGGTTCTCCTCCGCCTGGTGGACGAGGTCCGGCTCGTTCCCCGTCGCCCGGAGCGTCCGTATCAGCCAGTCGTGGCAGACCGTGCCCGGCGGCTGGCAGATCCAGCGCTGACCGGCCAGGTCCTCACGGCGTACCGAGGTCAGGGACGCCAGCGGATGCCCCTCCGGCACCAGCAGATCGCACAGGTCGTCGCCGAGGTGTGCTTGTTCGACGCCGTCCGGCGCGGGCAGTGGGGCGATGTCCCAGTCGTGGGCGACCGCGAGGTCGGTCATCCCGCGGGCCACGAGGCCGACGGACAGATGCGGGTCGACCTCGGTGAGGCGCGCGTCGAGGGTGGGGTGCAGCCGGGCCAGTTCGGCGAGGACACCCGGCATCAGTCCGCGCGCGGCGGACGGGAACGCGGCGATCGTGAGCCGGCCGGTGGGCTGCCCGCGCCGTTCCTCCAGCGTCGTCTCCGCGCGTTCCACGATCGCGAGCAGTTCCTCGGCCGTCCCCGCGAGGTGCTTCGCCTCGTCGGTGAGCGCAACCCCCCGTCCCCGCCGCTCCAGCAGCGTCGTCCGCGTCTCCCGCTCCAGCTTGGTGATCTGCTGCGACACCGCGGACGGGGTGTACCCGAGCGCGGTCGCCGCGGCGGCCACCGAACCGTGCACGGCGACCGCGTGCAGTGCCCGCAGGCGTCCCAGATCGAGCACGACCGCTCCCATTCGTAAGCAACGCTCAATTCCACCATGAAGAAACCCGCGCTGGTGCTACATGGTCCGGGCCCGTGATCCTCGACCCATGCGTCCCGTACACATGGCACTCGCCGTGACCGTCGCCGCGGTCTGGGGAGTCAACTTCGTCGTCATCGAACTCGGCCTCGGGCACTTCCCGCCGCTGTTGTTCTCCGCGCTGCGCTTCCTGGTGGCCGCGCTGCCCGCCGTCTTCTTCGTGGGCCGCCCCAAGGTCGCCTGGAAGTGGCTGATCGGCGTCGGACTGGCCCTCGGGGTCGCGAAGTTCGGGCTGCTGTTCATCGGCATGGACCGGGGAATGCCGGCGGGGCTGTCGTCGCTCGTGCTCCAGATCCAGGCGGTGTTCACGGCCGTCCTCGCCGCGGTCGTGCTCGCCGAGCGGCCGGGCAGGGCGCGGATCCTGGGCATGGCCGTGGCGCTGGGCGGCATCGCCCTGGCCGCCGTCGACGAAGGGACGTCGGGGCCGCTGCTCGGCTTTGTGCTCGTCGTCGCGGCTGCTGCCTGCTGGGGTGTGTCCAATGTGCTGACCCGCAAGGCGTCCCCGCCGGACGCCCTGAACTTCATGGTCTGGGTGTCCGTGGTCCCCGTACTGCCGCTCCTCGCGCTCTCGCTGCTCTTTGAGGGGCCCTCGGCGGATCTGGACGCCCTGCGGTCCCTCGACTGGAGCGGCGCCGGGACCATCGTCTACGTGGCCTGGGGCGCGACCGTGTTCGGCTTCGGGGCCTGGGGGTTCCTGCTGCGCCGCTACCCCGCCTCCGCCGTCGCGCCCTTCTCGCTGCTCGTGCCCGTCTTCGGCATGACGTCCGCCGCGCTGCTGCTGGACGAGTCGGTGAGCCCGCTGCGCTGGGGCGCCGCGGTGCTCCTCGTCGGTGGTGTCGCGCTCACCTCGCTGTCGCGAGCAGCTGCTCCAGATGCATCCGTCCCGGCGCCAGCAGTGCCGGCAGGTCCGCTGCCTCCGGATGCCAGCGCTTCTCGTACTCCCAGCTCAGCCACGTCTCGTCGGTGAGCTGGGCCAGGCACTCGGCGAGCGGCAGCACACCGGTGCCGAGCGGCAGCGGGGCGAGGTCGTCGGCCGAGGCCACGTCCTTGACCTGGACGTAGCCGAGGAACGGGGAGAGCGCGGCATGGGCGACCGCCGGCTCCTCACCCTCCAGCCAGGGGTGCACCACGTCCCAGATCGCGCCCGCGTACAGATGGCCGACCGGTCCGAGGATGCGGGATACGCCGGCGCCGGTCCGGTGGGAGTCGTGGGTCTCGACCAGGATCCGTACGCCGAGCCCGGCCGCGGTCTCGGCGGCCGCGCCGAGCCGGCGGGCGGCGACGGCCTCCGCCTTCGCCGGGTCCTGGCCCTCCCCGCCGGGGAAGACGCGCACATGCGGCGCGCCGACGTCCTTGGCGAGCCGCAGCAGCTCCTCGACCTCCTGGATCACGGCCGCGTCCTCACCGGGGGCCGCGAGGCCGGTGTACCCGCAGACCGCGAGGATCTCGACACCGGCCCGGGAGAACTCGTCGGCGACGGCGGCCCGTTCGGCGGCCCCGAGCCCCGGGTGCACCGGCTCCTCGCGGTCGGCCCGCAGCTCCACCCCCTGGTACCCGGTGTCGGCGGCCAGCTGGACCACGTCCCGGATGGGCATGCCCGGCACTCCGAGCGTCGAGAAGGCGAACTTCACTTGACCGTTCCTTCCTGCAGGGGCAGCCGCCAGTCCTGGCCGACCAGATCCACTCCGTACGAGCGGTGCGGTTTCTCGGCGACGAGGGTGAACCCGGCCCGCTGGTAGATCCGGCGGGCTCCGGTCAGTACGTCGTTGGTCCACAGCACCAGTTCCCGGTACCCCACTTCGCGGGCGAAATCCACCACCGAGCGCACGAGTCCGTCGCCGAGCCCGTGCCCGCGCGCCTCGGGTTCCACCAGCAGCAGCCGCAGCCGAGCGGTGGCGGGGGCGTCGTCCCGTACGCACATCACCGAGCCCACCGGACGTCCGTCCAGCTCGGCGATCCACACCCGTTCCAGGTGGGGATCGTGGTCCTGGGCGAAGTCGGCGACGATACGGGCGACGAGACCCTCGAAGTCGGCGTTCCACCCGTACTCCGCCGCGTACAGGGCGCCGTGCCGCTGGACGATCCAGCCGAGGTCGCCGGGGCGCGGGTCGCGCAGTACCGGGCCCTCGCGGTGGGCGGGCCGGCCGGGCGTGAGGATCTCGCGCACGGTCCGCATCGACGCGACCAGCCGGGTACGGTCCTCCGCGGTGACCCCGCCGATGAGGGTCCCCACGGCCTCGCGCGAGCGCTCGTCCAGCAGGGCGGCGGCTTCGCGGCCCTGGGGGGTGAGGGTGATGCTCTGCCGCCGCGGGTCCCTCTCGGACGGCGCGCGCGCCACGAGCCCGTCCCGCTCGAACTTGGCGAGGAGCCGGCTCAGGTACCCGGCGTCGAGGGACAGCTCGGCGCGCAGGTCGGCGGCGTCGGTCCGGGGGCTGTGGGCGAGCTCGTAGAGGACGCGGGACTCGGTGAGGGTGTACGGCGTGTAGAGGTGCTTGCTGTAGTCGAGCGCGCCGATGAGGTTGGTGTAGAAGCGGTTGAACGCGCGGATCTCCTGGATCGGCATGAGGGGGCTCCCAGCATTTTCCTTGACTGAGTCAACGCTAGGCCCGGATGGCCGTCGGGGCAAGAGCGGCGCGGTCCCGGCACCTCGGGGCGGCGGACCGAGGCGCCGGAGTCACAGGCAACTCATCTCTCCCTCCCGCACCAGTTCCGGCCGGCGAGGCAACCCGCCCTCCCTCATTTCCGTCTAACCCGCCACTCCGCTGGATGCGACCCGCAGTGCGGCGTCGACCCTCGCTGCTCCACCCGCGAGCGTCGGTCCCTCCCTCTCCCGCCGTCTGCGGCCAGCGGCCCCGCCGCCACCGGTGCGCCCCCTCCCGAAGCGCCGGTGGCGGCCTCCGTACCGGTGACCTTTCGCACGGCGCGCGCCCTTTTCCTTGCCGCACCCTTGACCTGGCAGTAATTTTCGGGCTATCCGTGTGCTTTGGAAGTTTCCTTCAACTCCCTTGTCGAGCAAGGCCGGAAGGAGCACCCATGCACGACCGGAGCCTCTCCAGACGCACCCTTCTCAGCGCGACCGCTGCCACCGCCGTGGCGGCGAGTGCCGCCGCGGTCCCCGCCTACGCCGCCGAAGCCGTGTCCCATGACCACCGAGACCGGCTGAAACGCCTGATCTCCCGGATGAGCCTCGAGGAGAAGGTCGGCCAGCTCTTCGTCATGCGGGTGTACGGGCACTCCGCGACCGCGCCCGACCAGGCCGACATCGACCTGAACCTCAAGGAGATGGGCGTCCGCACGGCCGCCGAGCTGATCGCCAAGTACCACGTCGGCGGCATCATCTACTTCGCCTGGGCGCACAACACCCGCGATCCCCGCCAGATCGCCGGGCTGTCCAATGGCATCCAGCGCGCGGGCCTCGGCCAGCCCACTCCCCTGCCGCTGCTGATCTCCACGGACCAGGAGCACGGCATTGTCGCGCGGGTGGGCAGGCCCGCCACGCTGCTGCCCGGAGCGATGGCCCTGGGGGCCGCCGGCTCGCGGTCGGACGCCCGCAGCGCGGCGGAGATCGCCGGGGCCGAACTGGCCGCCATGGGCATCCTCCAGAACTACGCGCCCGTCGCGGACGTCAACGTCAACCCGGCCAACCCCGTCATCGGGGTGCGCTCCTTCGGCTCCGACCCCGACGCCGTCGCCCGGATGGTCGCCGCCCAGGTCCGCGGCTACCGCGGCGCCGGCGTGGCCGCGACGTCGAAGCATTTCCCCGGCCACGGTGACACGACCGTCGACAGCCACACCGGTATCCCGGTCATCACCCACACCCGCCAGGAGTGGGAGGAGATCGACGCCCCGCCGTTCCGCGCGGCGATCGGCGCCGGGGTCGACTCGATCATGACGGCGCACATCCAGTTCCCCGCCCTGGATCCGAGCAACGACCCCGCCACCCTCTCCCGCCCCATCCTCACCGGCATCCTGCGCGAGGAACTCGGCTACGACGGGGTGGTGGTGACCGACGCGCTCAACATGCAGGGCGTGCGCGACAAGTACGGGGACCACCGGGTGCCGGTGCTCGCGCTGAAGGCGGGCGTGGACCAGTTGCTCAACCCGCCGGACCTGGCCGTCGCCTGGAACGCGGTACTGAACGCCGTCAAGGGCGGCGAGCTGACCGTCGATCGCCTCGACGAATCGATCCTGCGGATCCTGCGTCTCAAGGAGCGTCTGGGGCTGTTCCGCCGGCCGTTCGTCTCGGAGGGGAGCGTGGAGCGCAAGGTCGGCACGCGCGCCCATCTGGCCGCCGCGGACCGGATCGCCGACGGCACGACGACCCTGCTCGTCAACGAGCGCGGGCTGCTGCCGCTCAGCCGCCGCCGTGAGCCCCGGCTGCTCGTCGTCGGCGCGGATCCCGCCTCCCCGACCGGGACGACCGGGCCACCGACCGCGGTGCTGGCGAAGGCCTTCACCGAACTGGGCTTCACCGCCACGGCCCTGTCCACCGGTACGGCGCCGGCCACGGCGAAGATCGACGAGGCGGTGGCGGCGGCGAGCGGCAAGGACGCGATCGTCGTCGCCACCTACAACGTCACCGCCACCAGCACCCAGCGCACGCTGGTGACCCGGCTGGTGGCGACCGGTGTGCCGGTGGTGGCGCTGGCCATCCGCAACCCGTACGACATCGCCCACCTCGGTGGTGTGCCGGCGGCGCTCGCCACGTACTGCTGGACCGATGTCGAACTGCGGGCGGCGGCGCGGGTCGTCGCGGGCCGCGCCGATCCCGAGGGCCGGCTGCCCGTACCCGTACCGCGGGCGGGCGACCCGGGCCAGGTGCTGTATCCCGTGGGACACGGTTTGTCGTACGACTGACGTATCTCATCCGGCCACTGCCACCGGCGCACCACCGGCAATCGTCCTGCGGCCTTCCGTGCGGCTGGCGTGGCCCGCTTCGGCGGGCCACCCTGGACGCACCGGCCGTACGGCCGGATGCCCGGGGGGTCCGTATGGCAGGAATTCGGCGGTCCGCGGGCGCGGTGAGCGCCCTCGTACTCGTGCTGGTCGTCCTGACGGCCGGCTGTCTGCAGACGGCGGGCGGGCCGGCCGCGGCCGGGACACCGTCCGGTTCGGCCGCCGCGTCCCCCTCACCGGGCTACGGAACGGTCTTCCTGGGGCGGGGCGACTGTGCCTCGCGCGCCCGGGACTTCGCCGAGGTGCCGTGCGCCGGTGAGCGGGCGGCGGCCCGGGTCCTCGCGCGGTACGGCGGCCGGTCCTCGACCGGGCCGGCCTGTCCCGGACCCACCGACTTCGTCCTGCACATCTCCGAGGGGCACTCGTCGGCCGACGAGGACGGCGACGGCGATGTGGGGCAGGGCTACGCCTGTATGCGCAATCTCCTGCCGCCGCACCCGGGAGACCCGGGCGGGGGCGGCGGTCCGCACACCCTGGTGGGCGACTGCGTGTACACCGCGGCCGAGGGACGGGTGAAGGAGACGGCCTGCGACGGATCGGGCGACCACCGGCCCGAGTTCACGGTCGCATCCGCCCGGGCCGAGAAGGCGCAGTGCCCGAAGTCGACGGCCCTGTACGTGCATCTGGGCGGGGACAAGGCGGTGGGCTGTGCCCGCCGTGTGTGAGTGACACGGCGGGCACAGCCCACGCGGCGGCATCACGGCCGCAGGGACGGCTCCCGCTCGATGTCACGCTTGTCGAGCTTCGCGTCGTACGCCGTCAGGCGCTTCGCCTTGGCCTCGTCCTGCTGGACGGTGGCCGGGGCCACGCCCGCCCACTTCAGGATGGAGGCGGTGGCGGCGGCCTTCTGGTCGGCGACCAGAGCGCCCACGGCGGCACCGTGGTTGGCGCCCGGAGCGACGTAGACATAGCTGTCACGGGCACCCTTGCCCACCCGGAACTTCTCGGCGCCCCACGGGTCGTTCTCACCGTAGACGAACATCATCCGCTGGGCGTTGTTGCGCACCCAGTGGTCGACGTCGTCCATGACGAACGGCTTGAAGCGCATCGGGATGTCGCGCGGCACGAAGTTCCGCGGCGGCTGGTAGCCGTACCGGCTCAGGCCCTTGAGGTGCGGCTGCTTGATGTCGGGCGAGCCCAGCTCGGTGCCGGCCTGGTAGTAGTACGGCGTGTACGGCGCGAGGCCCTGGTCCGTGTAGAAGGAGAACCCGGAGATCGCGTCGATGCTGTCCCAGATCTGCTGGTCCGTCGCGGTCTTGGCGACCGGGATCGCTTCGCAGTCCGCCAGCAGGCTGTACTGCCAGAACGCCCAGGTGTAGTCGAGGACGACGGCCTCGAAGGCCTTGTCCTGCGAGCCGACCGTCGTGAAGGTGTAGCCGTTGTCGGCGGCGTACTGGGTGTAGATCGCCGCCAGCTGCTTGCGGCGGATCAGCGCCTCACGCTGCACGTTGTTGAGCTTGGTGCGGCATTCGGCGGTGCCGACGCCCGCGAGGAAGCGGTCGTAGGCCGAGTCCTCGTTGTTCTTCACGTCGTTGGGGGCCACGTAGGCGACGACGCCGTCCATGTCGCGCGGGTAGAAGCGCTCGTAGTACGTCGCCGTCATACCGCCCTTGGAGCCGCCGGTGGTGAGCCACTTCTTGGCGTACACCTTCTTCAGCGCGGTGAAGAGACGGTGCTGGTCGCTGGCGGCCTGCCAGATGTCCAGCTTCGACCAGTCGGCCGGTTCGGGACGGGACGGCGTGAAGAAGCGGTACTCCACGGAGACCTGGTTGCCGTCGATGATGGCCGTCGGCTCACTGCGGCGAGGTGTGGTGTTCACGTTGTAGCCGGAGGTGAACATGACCGTGGGCCGGTTGGTGTCCTTGTGCAGCAGGGTGATCCGCTGCTTGAAGGTCCCCTTGCCCGGGTGCCGGTGGTCGACCGGCTGTGTGTAGTTGAGGACGAAGAACCGGTACCCGGTGTACGGCTTCTCCTCGATGAGACTCATGCCCGGAATCGCGAGGATCCGGTCCTTGATGTCCGTGCCGGGCGCAGGCTCCGCGGCGGTAGCCGCACCCGCCGTCGCACCGGCTGCGCTCATCGTGCCTATGAGCACCACGAGCGACAGCAGCCATCTGAGCGCCTTGCTCATTCACCCTCCCCTTGGTTCACCTGTGACGCGGTGAACCTAGCGGGGCAATGCCCGGCTGGCCACCCCCAGTTGACCTCCGGGTAACCGACGGCAGGTCAGGGGATGGACGGGGACACGGGGCGACGGCAGGTCAGGGGGTGGAGGGGGACACAGGGCGACGGCGGGTCAGCACAGGATCCAGCCGGTGGAGCGGGAGACCCCGGCGATGGCACCGGTGGCCCGGACGCAGCGGTTGAGCGCGTGCACGGTGACGGGTCCCGCCTGGCGGGTGAAGGTGCCGCGGTCGACGGCCGCGCGGCCGCCGCGGGCCTGCAGCGAGACGGACATCGCCCGCCGGGCCCCGGGGTTGCTCGCGACCGTCATGGCGCAGGCGTAGTTCCGGTTCTTGTAGACGCGCAGCTCGCCGCCCGGGAACCGCACGGTCTTCTGCGCCCGCCCCGAGCAGCCCGAGGCGACGGCCTCCGCGCTCTGCGTACCGGGCCCGGCGAGGGACAGCGCCCCCACGGCCATCAGCACCGCGAGGAACTGCGCCAGCAGTCGCCTCACCGGCCTGGTCGTCCCCGTCCCACCGAACACCTTTGCGCCCCCTCGTCACAGCCCCGTACATGCGTACGACGCAGTAGGGGGCGGAACGGTTGCCGACCCCACGACATGGTCACACCGCGGCCGGTTCGTCCTCGCCTATGAAGGTCCGCCACAGCGTGGTGTAACGGCCCTCCAGAGCGAGGAGCTCGTCGTGGGTCCCGTCCTCGACCACCCTGCCGCCGTCCATCACCACGACGCGGTCGGCGCGCGCGGCGGTCGTCAGCCGGTGTGCGACGACCAGGGTGGTGCGGCGGCCGGTCAGCCGGTCGGTGGCCTGGTTGACCTGGGCCTCGGTGGCCAGGTCCAGGGCGGCCGTCGCCTCGTCGAGGAGCAGCACATCGGGGTCGACCAGCTCGGCCCTGGCCAGGGCGATCAGCTGACGCTGGCCCGCGGAGAGATTGCGTCCGCGCTCGGAGACCTCGTGCAGATAGCCGCCGTCCAGGGTGGCGATCATGTCGTGCGCGCCGACGGCGCGGGCGGCGGCCTCCACCTCGGCGTCGCTCGCGCCGGGGCGTCCGTAGGCGATGGCGTCGCGGACCGTGCCTTCGAAGAGGTACGCCTCCTGCGGCACGACGCCGAGCCGGTGCCGGTAGGCGGTGAGGTCGAGCTCGCGCAGATCCTGTCCGTCGGCGGTCACCCGGCCGCTCGTCGGGTCGTAGAACCGCGCGACCAGCTTGACCAGCGTGGACTTGCCCGCGCCGGTCTCGCCGACGAAGGCGACCGTCTGGCCCGCCGGGATGCGCAGATCGATGCCCGCGAGGGCCTCCTCCTCGTCGCCGTAACGGAAGTCGACGCCCTCGAAGGCGATCTCGCCGCGCAGCGACGCGACGTCCACGGGCTTCTTCGCGCTCGCGGTCGACGTCGGTTCGTCCAGCAGTTCCTGGATGCGCCGGAGCGACACCGAAGCCTGCTGGTAGCCGTCGAAGACCTGGGACAGCTGCTGCACGGGGGCGAAGAAGAGGTCGATGTAGAGGAGGTAGGCGACCAGGGCGCCGGTGCTCAGCGTGCCCGCGTCGACGCGGTGCCCGCCGACGATCAGGACGGCCGCGGCGGCCACCGAGGACAGCAGCTGGACGAAGGGGAAGTACACCGAGATCAGCCACTGGCCGCGGACGCGGGCCTCGCGGTAGTGCTCGCTGCGGGCCACGAAGCGGTCGTTGCCGAAGCGCTCGCGGCGGAACGCCTGCACGATCCGCAGCCCGGACACGGACTCCTGGAGGTCGGCGTTGACGACGCTGATCCGCTCGCGGGCCAGCTCGTACGCCTGGACGCTCTTGCGGCGGAAGAAGAAGGTGCCGACGATCAGCACCGGCAGGGTCGCGAAGACGACGAGCGCGAGCTGGAGGTCGATGACCAGCAGGGCGACCATGATGCCGAAGAAGGTGACCACCGAGACGAACGCGGTGACCAGACCGGTCTGGAGGAACGTCGACAGGGCGTCCACGTCCGTCGTCATCCGGGTCATGATCCGGCCGGTCAGTTCGCGCTCGTAGTAGTCCAGCCCCAGCCGCTGGAACTGGGCGAAGATCTTCAGACGTACGGAGTAGAGGACCCGCTCGCCGGTGCGGCCCGTCATCCGGGTCTCGCCGATCTGCGCGGTCCACTGCACGAGCACGCTCAGCAGCGCGAGGCCGGAGGCCGCCCACACCGCGCCGAGGGCGACCTGCTCCACACCCTGGTCGATGCCGTGCCGGATCAGGACCGGAAGCAGCAGGCCCATGCCGGCGTCGACGGCCACCAGCAGCAGGCTCACGAGCAGCGGGAGTCCGAAGCCGCGCAGCAGCAGCCGCAGCCCCTGGCCCTCGCCCTCCGTGTGCTCGACGCGGACGGCGCGGGCCTCGTCGACGTCGGGTGTGTCGTCGGCCGGCGGCAGCGCCTCCACCTGGGCGAGCAGTTCGGGGGTGGCTCCCGGCGCCGCGGACTCCTGGGCATTCTCCTCGCGCACCCACAGCCGGGGTGTGATGCCGCGCTCCGCGTCGAACTCCGCGTCCAGCTCGTCCCGTACGGTGCTGTCGCTGCCCGGGTCGGCCTCCAGCGCGGGAGCGTGCCCCGGCGATACGCCGCCGAGCTCGTCCGGGTCGGTCAGCAGCCGGCGATACAGGGCCGAGCGCTTGGTCAGCTCCTCGTGGGTGCCGATGTCCGCGAGCCGTCCGCCGTCCAGGACCGCGATGCGGTCGGCGAGCTGGAGGGTGGAGCGGCGGTGGGCTATCAGCAGGGTGGTGCGCCCGGTCATCACGGAACGCAGCGCCTCGTGGATCTCGTGCTCGACGCGGGCGTCCACGGCGGAGGTGGCGTCGTCGAGCAGCAGCAGCCGGGGGTCGGTGAGGATCGCGCGGGCGAGCGCGACACGCTGGCGCTGGCCGCCGGAGAGGGTCAGACCGTGCTCGCCGACGGTGGTGTCGTAGCCGTCGGGCAGCTCGCTGATGAAGCCGTCGGCCTGGGCGGCGCGGGCGGCGGTCTCGATCTCCTCCTGCGTCGCGCCGGGCTTTCCGTACGCGATGTTGGCGCTGACCGTGTCCGAGAACAGGAAGCTGTCCTCCGGCACCATGCCGATCGCGGCCCGCAGCGAGTCGTACGTCAGCTCGCGGACGTCGTGGCCGCCGACGAGGACCGCGCCGTGCGTCACGTCGTAGAAGCGCGGCAGCAGGAGCGAGACGGTCGACTTGCCGCTGCCGGACGACCCGACGACGGCGACGGTCTCCCCGGGCCGGATCTCCAGCGAGAAGCCGTCGAGGACCGGGCGCTCCCGGTCGTAGCCGAAGGTCACGTCGTCGAACTCGACGGTGGCGGGGGCGTCCGCCGGGAGCACCTTGGTGCCCTCCGTCAGCGTGGGCTCGGTGTCGATCAGCTCCAGTACGCGGTCGACGCCGGCGCGCGCCTGCTGGCCGACGGTCAGCACCACGGCGAGCATCCGGACCGGGCCGACGAGCTGGGCGAGATAGGCGGAGAAGGCGACGAAGGTGCCCAGCGTGATCTGGCCGCGGGTAGCCAGCCAGCCGCCGACGGCCAGCATGGCGACCTGCCCGAGGGCGGGGACCGCCTGGAGCGCGGGGGTGTAGCGGGCGTTCAGCCTGATGGTGCGCAACCGTCCGGCGAACAGCTTGCGGCTCGCCTCGCGCAGCTTGCCCGTCTCCTGGTCCTCCTGGCCGAAGCCCTTGACCACGCGTACGCCGGAGACGGCTCCGTCCACGACGCCCGCGACGGAGGCGGCCTGACTCTGCGCGTACCAGGTGGCGGGGTGGAGCCGGACCCGGCTGCGCTTGGCGATGAACCAGATGGCCGGGGCGACGGCGACGGCGATCAGGGTCAGGGGCAGCGACAGCCACGCCATGATCGCGAGGGAGATCAGGAAGAGCAGGACGTTCCCGATGGTCATCGGGAGCATGAAGAGCAGGCCCTGGATGAGCTGGAGGTCGCTGGTCGCCCGGCCGACGACCTGGCCGGTGGAGAGCTCGTCCTGACGCCGCCCGTCGAGCCGGGTGATCGTCGCGTACATCTCGGTCCGCAGATCGTGCTGGACGTCGAGGGCGAGGCGTCCGCCGTAGAAGCGGCGGACGTAGGTGAGGACGTAGACGACGACGGCCGCGGCGATGAGCACACCGGTCCACACGGCGAGGGAGCGGGAGTGGTCCCCGATCACATCGTCGATGACGATCTTGGTGATGAGGGGGACGAGCGCCATGACGGCCATGCCGCCCAGGGACGAACCGAGCGCGAGCAGCACATTGCGCCGGTACCGCCAGGCGTAACCGGCCAGGCGCCGGGCCCACCCCTCATTCGCCGCCACGTAGTGCCTCCCGTTGAAATTGATCCACCGGAAGGCACCAACGCGGCGAGCAGCGGATTTCATCCCGCCGCAACAAACGGATACGGCTCCCGCGGGTCGGCGGGAGCCGGTGAGGCCGGTCAGCGGGGGGCCGGAATCGCTTCCTTCGCCGCGCGCTCCGGCGTGGCCGGGACGGCCTCGTGCGGCACGGCCGGGGGCACGAACGCGCTGCGCGCGGGCGCTGTCGGGTTGAGGTCCTTGTGGATCGCCCGGGCGACGGCCTGGATGGTGTTCACACCGTCGTTCATCGTCGCGTTGTCGTGGGTGAGAACGGTGATCTGGTAGTTGTGACCGGGGCCCGTGAAGGCACCGATGCTGTGCACGCGCCAGCCGTGCGTGGCCCGCTCGAGCCAGCCGTTCTTCACCTGGACGGTGGCGGTGGCGGGCGCCCCGGCGGGGGTGCCCCAGCGCTGCGAGGCGACGACGTTCCGCATCAGCTTGAGGGCGTAGGTCCGGTTGGCATCGCTGATCACGGTGTTCTTCGCGGTCAGCATGCCGAGCAGCTTCTGCTCGTCGCGGGCGTTGATCTGGGTGAGGCCCCAGTAGCCGTCGGCGCCCGGCACGGTCTTCGTCATACCGGCCGCGGTGAGGAAGCGCTTGATCTTGGTGAGGCCGAGCTGCTTCCACAGGGCGCTGGTGGCCGCGTTGTCCGACTTGGTGATCATGTCGCTGGCGAGGGTGAACTCGCGCTTCGTGAAGCCGCGCTTCTGGAACTGCACCTCCTGGAGGAGGGCGGCGAGCACGGTCACCTTGACGACGCTGGCCGAGTCGTACTGCTGGTCCGGACGCAGAGTGCAACTGGTCTTGGTGATGCGGTCGTTGAGCAGCACGGCCGTCGTCGACTTCCGGCCCTTGAGGGCGGCGGTGATGTCGGCGGTCAGCTTGGCGGCGAGACCGGCCTGCTGGGAGGTGCACGCGACCTGCGGCGGCGCGGCGGCAGCGGGCGCGGTGGCGGCGGCGAGCGGCACGAGTGTCGCGACGGCGACGACCCCGGCCGCGCTTCTCGCGCGACGCGACGGACGGCCGGTTGCGCGGCCGGATATTCGGTGGTGAGTCATGAAGCTTCCCCGTCCCCTGAATGCCTGTGCGGGGCGCCTCCCCGACGCCCCCGCAGCACTTGACTCACGGCGGGCGGAAAAGTTGTACGCCGTTACCGCACGGTGAGCAGGTCAGTGGCGGGGCAGCCGCGCGGTCAGCCGGTAGAAGCGGGTGATCTGGGCGGCGTTCTCGTTGTCGTCGCTCGCCAGCAGCAGCCGCAGCCGCCCGTCGCGGGTGTGCCCGGTGACGGCGAGGGCCTCGATGTTGTCGAGCAGCGGATTGGGCTGGGGCTGCTTGGCGGGCGCTCCGAGCGAGGGGCAGTCGGCGAGGTCGGCGAGGAGCGTCTTGTCCGCGAGGCGGACGTCCGGCCGGCCGGTCAGGTTCTCGACACCGCTCACATCGCGGGCCCGGGCGGTGTCGGCCAGATACAGCCGGACGGTGTTGCCGACGCCCGCGGTGAAGCCGCGCTCCAGCACGAGGAGCCGGCCGTCGCCGGTGGCCGTGATCTCGCTGACGCCGAGGGCGGTGTCGGTGCGGTAGCCGTACTGGGCGGCGAGCCGGAAGGCGTGCCGCGGGCCGTCCCGGTGCCAGCTCTGGAGCCGGACGATCCCGGGGGCGTCGCCGCTGATCGCCCCCTCCATCGCGGCGACGAGCCGCCGGCCGCCGCTGTCCAGGGTCAGCCCTTCGAAGGTGGCGTTCCGGGTGGCCCGCCCGGCGGGTGCGACCTGGAGGGCGTCCGGCACGGGCAGCCGGCCGAGGATCTTCCCGTGCCGGCTGTACCGGCGTACCGAGGGCTCGGTCTCACTGGCGACCAGCCGGCTGCCGTCCCGCTCGACGACGAGCCCTTCGGAGTCCAGCGGCGCCCCGCTCTCGTCCGCGAGCCGCACGACACCACTCGGCCGCAGCCCTGTCCCGCGCAGCCGGAACAGCTCGGACCGGTCGGAGAGCGCGGCGATCTGCCCGTCACGATCGACGGCGAGGGCGGAGAAGTTGCCGACGAAGGTGTCCCGGAAGCGGGTCTTGTCGAGGGCGTCGGAGTAGCTGTCGATCCCGACCCGCGGCGAACACCCCCGATCGGCCGGGCGGGCGAGGGCGGGCGCGGCGGCGGCGAGACAACCGGCGACGGCCACGGCGGCGGTGACGGAGGCGAGGAGCGGGCGCAGACGCATGGGGGACACGGTAGGGGGCGGGGATGGAGGCCGGGGGGACTCGATGTGAACTCCGGTCTTCACATCATCTCCTCATGCACCCCTCCTCGGCGCTACGGTTCATCACGTAGCAGGGAGTGCGACGTACGTCACAGATCGACGTCGTCCGGCAGCTCCGCCTGCGTGAAAACAGCTGCACGTCCTGGGGGGACAGCATGCGCGAGATGGTCAAGGGCGCGAACGTGGGCCTGTCGGACCTGAGTGACGACACCGGATCGGTGATCGTGAGCCTGCGCTGGAGCAGCGCGACCGGAGACGGGGACGCGGACGTCTCGGTGATGCTGCTCAACGGCGACGGGAAGGTACGCGGCGACACGGACTTCTTCTTCTACAACCACCCCGCCGCGCCCGACGGCAGTGTGCAGTTGCTGGGCAAGGCGCCCACCGACGGTGGCAGCGAGGACCGGATCAGTCTCGATCTGACGGCGGTGCCGCCGGACGTGGAGCGCATCGTGGTGGCGGCCAGCCAGTACGGCGGGGCCTGCTTCGGTGAGCTGGACGACCTGCGGGTGACCGTGGCCGACCGCGGCGGCGAGACGCTGCTCGGTTTCTCCATCGACGACGCCGGAGTGGAGAGCGCCTTCCTCTTCGGCGAGCTGTACCGGCGGGGCGAGGAGTGGAAGTTCCGGGCGATCGGCCAGGGGTACGAGTCCGGACTGGCCGGTCTCGCGACGGACTTCGGCATCGACATCGTCGACGACAGCGCCGACGAGGAAGCCGCCGAGGGCGACCCCGGATCCGGGCCGGCCGCGGTGGAGCAGGAGCCGGCGCCACAGGCATCACCCTCGGCGGCCGCCGAGCCGCGCGTGACGCTCCCCGCGCAGGACGCACGCGGGGAACAGCCCGGCGCGGGGACGACACCCAGGCGCACCCCTGGACCCCGGACCGCCAAGAAGAAGGTCACGCTGCCCAAGGTGGCGAAGAAGTCTCTCGCCGAGAACGAGGCGTGGAGGCCGGCACGGCTGTTCCCCGCACCGACGCTCAAGAGCGACAAGGAGCGTGAGTTGCGGGCGACATCCGTCCTGCTCTCGGTGATGGCCGAAGTTCCGGAGTTCGGGCGGCGGCTGACGGCGCCTTTCGGCGCACCTGCCGGTCGCATGCAGACGTTCACCGAGGTCACGCTGCCCTACGGAGAGACTCCCAGGCGTCCCGACGGGGTGATCCGCGTGGAGCGGGCCGGGAAGCTGTGGACGGGTCTGGTCGAGACGAAGACCAACGGGAACCCGCTGCGGCCCGAGCAGGTCCAGGACTACATGGACATCGCCGCACGGCGGGGCTACGAGGCCGTGATCACGCTGTCCAACGACGTCGCCCTCGAAGGGTGTCCCCCGGTGGCGGCCAAGACCGACGGACGGCGCAAGCACAAGGTGGCCCTCTGGCATCTCTCGTGGGCCGAAGTGGCGCACCAGGCGCAGATGCTGATCCGCCACGAAGGCGTCGGCAACGCCGCACACGCGTGGCTTCTCCAGGAGCTGCTGTCGTACCTCCAGCACGAGAACTCCGGCTGCCACGGATTCCAGAACATGGGGCCCGCCTGGGTGCCCGTGCGCAACGGCATCGACACGGAGACCCTCTGCCAGGGCGACCGGCGCGCCATCGAGGTGGTGGAGAGCTGGGAGCAGCTCATCCGCCAGGTCTGCCTGCGCCTCGGGGGTGAGCTCGGCCAGAAGGTCCTGCCGGTGCAGCGCGCCAGGCGGGGTGTCGATCCGCAGACCCGCCGCGCCGTGCTCGCCGACGGGCTCTGCGAGGACGGCCGGCTGACAGCCGAACTGCGCATCGACAGCACACCCGGTGTTCTCACGATCGTGGCCGACCTGCGGACCGGCAAGCTGCGGACCTCCATGGAGGTCCGGGCGCCCGAGGGCAGCTATCCCCTCACCTCGGCGAAACGGCTGCTGCGCATGCTGGCCGAGGCACCGGCGGATCTGCATGTGGAGACCCTGGTGGAGGGGGGCCACGGGCCGCGCGGCACGTTGGAGCGCCTGCGCCCGGAGCCGGCCGACATGCTGCCGAAGGACGGCACACGGGCGACGGGCTTCCGGCTGTCGCTGTTCAAGGGCATGGGAGTCACCCGAGGCAGTGCGGAAACAGGATTCATCCGCAGCGTCGACGACGTGGTGGACCGGTTCTACGCCCAGGTGGTCGCCCAGCTGGGCCCCTTCGAGCGCCGTCCGGCGGCCCGGTCGCAGCCCGCGGAACCGGCGGTCGCGGGGGCCGGGGCGTAGGAGGACGGGGCGGGGACCGCCGGCAGACCCTGGGGTCGGCGCCGGCACGGGACTGCGGGCCGGGGCGGTCGGCGGACGGGCCCCCAGGCCCTCGGGCGCACGCGCCTGCCGGGCTGGGGCCCTGACACCTGCGCGGCCGCCTGCGCGCGGCCCTGCCGCCGCGCCCGTCACCGCCCCGTCCCGCCCTCCCCGTCCCCCGACCAGACCCTCACCTGATGCCGGGAACGCGGGGACGCGGCAGGGTGGGCTCGGCAGGAACTTCCCGCACAGACGAGGATCATCCATGTCCGTGACCCACTCCCGGCGTCTCGCCGGTGCCGCCGGGGCGGCGTTCCTGGTTGTCGCCGTCGCGGGCTGCTCCGGCCTCGGCCGCAACGCCGCGGGCACCCTCGCCTACGAGACCGCCGACGAGCGGCATGTGAGCGTGTCGAACCCCCTGGTGACGGGCTGTCACCGGCTCGACGCGCCGGGGGCCGTCTCGGTCACCAACAACACGCTGGTGGACCTCGTGCTCTACCCGACCCAGGACTGCACGGGCGAGGACACGATCTATCTGCCCACCACCGTGTCGGACATCATCGCGCCCGGCGCCCGCCCGTGGCAGAGCTACACCATCGTCCACTGAGCCCGGGCGCCGTCTCCCGCTCCCGCATCCCGCCGGACGGGTGATCGCCCGCCGGCCCTCTCAGGCGTCCCGCCGCGCAAGGGACCGGCCGCCCGCCCACAGCGCCGCGCCCACCCACAGCGCCAGCACGCCGAGACCGCTCCACGGGCCCAGCGTGCCCGTCGCGTCCTGGAGCAGGATCTGCCGGCCCGCGCGGTCGGGAAGGAACTCCACCGCGCCCCCGACCTCAGAAATGTCGCCGACGACGAAGGACAGCATCAGCAGGAAGGGGATGAGGAGGCCCATCACCGCGGGCGCGCTGCGGAGGACGGCCGCGAGGCCCGCCGAGAACAGGGTGATGAGGCACAGGAAGATCCCACAGCCGATCACGGCGCGCACAGCGCCGGGGTCGGTGAGAGCGAGGCCGCGGTCGCCGAGGGAGGACTGCCCGGCGAGGAAGCAGGTCAGGCTGGTGAGGAGGCCGACCCCGAGGGACAGCGCTCCGACGACGGCGAGTTTCGACGCCCAGAACAGACCTCTGCGTGGCACGGCCGTCAGGGACACGCGGATCGCGCCGCTGCGGTACTCCCCCGCCACGGCCAGGGCTCCGAAGGAGATGGCCGCGATCTGTCCGAATTCGAGGCCGAAGAAGGACGTGCGCAGCGGGTCGAAGTCCGGCCGCGCGGACTCCTGCGGGTCGAGGGTGGCGCACGCCAGGACCGAGAAGGCGACGGTGGCCACGAAGACGGCGGCGAGCGTGGCGCACAGGGACCGCAGCGAGCGGATCTTCAGCCACTCGGCGTGCAGGACGGGCTTCGGGTTCACGGTCGTACCTCCTGGGCGGCCGGGCGGGTGGCGGCGAACTCGGTCCGGTCCGCGGTGAGGGCGAGATAGGCCTGTTCCAACGTGGCCTGCTCTCCGGCGAGTTCGAGGATCGGGATGCCTTCCCGCGCGGCGAGTGGGCCGATGTCCGTCACCCGTGCGCCGTCGACCGTCCAGGTGCCGTCCTCGCCGGCGACGGGGGTGAAGCCCTTGCCCGTGAGCACGGTCCGCAGCCGCTCGTCGTCGGTGGTGCGCAGCCGTACCCGTGGGGTGGTCCAGGCGTCGATGAAGTCCCGCATGCCGGTGTCGGCGAGCAGCCGTCCCCGGCCGAGGACCACGAGGTGGTCGGCGAACGAGGCCGTCTCGCCCATGAGATGGCTGGAGACGAGCACGGCCCGGCCCTCCGCGGCCTGCCGGCGCATCAGTTCGCGGATCCAGATGATGCCCTCGGGGTCGAGGCCGTTGGACGGCTCGTCCAGCATCAGGACCGCCGGGTCGCCGAGCAGGGCCGCGGCGATGCCGAGGCGCTGGCGCATACCGAGCGAGAAGGTCCTGATCCGGCGGTGTGCGGCGGAGGCGATCCCCGACTGCTCCAGCACCTCGTCGATGCGCCGGGGTCCGATCCGGCCCGCCGCGGCGAGGATGCGCAGATGGTCGCGGGCGGTACGGGAGCCCTGCGCGGCCCCCGCGTCGAGCAGCGCGCCGACGTGGCGCAGCGGTTCGTCGATCGCGGCGTAGGGCCGTCCGCCGATGGTGGCGGTGCCGGACGTGGGGCGGTCCAGGCCGAGGATCAGCCGCATGGTGGTCGACTTCCCGGCGCCGTTCGGCCCGAGGAAGCCGGTGACCCGGCCGGGGTGGACGGCGAACGTGAGCCCGTCCACGGCCCGGGTCGCCCCGTACCGCTTGGTGAGGTTGGTGACGTCGATGCTGGTCATGGGGCCAGCGTGGCCGCCGGCCACGGGCCGGGGCCTCCCCCGCCGGTGGAAAGAGGCTCCCCCGCACGGGGGAGCCGCCCCGGCCGGCGCGCTGGCACGATGACGGGATGCTCCTCGGCCTCCTGCGTCCGCTGATCCGCCCGGTCACCTACACCCGCTGGCTCCATCTGATCATCGGCACCGTCTTCTTCGGCATGTACCTGTTCGTCGACGAACACCGGCTGTACATCCCCTTCGTGCTGCTGGGACTGCTGGGGCTCGTTCCGGCGGTACGGCTCGCCGAAGGGCTCCAGGCGCGGCTGCTGCTGTCGCCGCACAGCTACAAGGACGCGTCCTCGGGCATCGCCGCCGCGTCGTCCGCCACCTGGGCAGACCGGGGGCGTACGGCGCTGTGGCTGGAGATCCGGCTCGGGCTGGGACTGCTCTGCGGTCTGGTCACGGTCCAGTTGCTGGGGGTGGTGGTGAATCTGGTCTCGGCGGCGTCCGGACCCGGCCCGGCACGGGTCCTGACGCTCCAACTGCCGGGCGGCCACGGGTGGTACGCGCTGCTGGTACCCCTGCCGCTCGCCGCGCTCGCGGCCTTCGTGGTGGGCGTCGGGGAGCTGATCACGGCGATCGCCCGGCGGCTGCTCGGCCCCTCCGCGGCGGAACGGCTGGCCGCGCTGGAGGAGCGCACCGAGCAGTTGCTGGAGCGCAACCGGATCGCGGGCGAGCTGCACGACTCGATCGGGCACGCGCTGACGGTGGCGGTGGTGCAGGCGGGGGCGGCCAGGGCCGCGGGGAACGCGGAGTTCACGGACCGCGCGCTCGGTGCCATCGAGGAGACCGGGCGGGCGGCTCTGGAGGACCTGGAGCGGGTCCTGCTGGTGCTGCGCGAGTCCGGGCAGCCGGTGGGCAGCCGCCCCACGCTGGCCGACGCGGACCGGCTGCTGGAGTCCGCGCGCGCGTCCGGCGCCGAGGTGGTGGCGGAGGTGAGCGGGCCGCTGGCACTCGTGCCCGGGCCGGTCTCCCGCGAGGGGTACCGCATCGTGCAGGAGGCGCTGACCAACGTCCTGCGGCACGCGGGCCCGGTGCCGACGCGGGTGCGGATCGAGGTCGCCGCCGGGCGGCTGGAGCTGGAGGTGAACAACTCCCTGGTGGAGCCCGCGACTTCAGGCGGCCGCGGCAGCGGGCTGCGCGGTATACGGGAGCGGGCCGCGCTGCTCGGCGGCCACGCCACGGCCGGTCCGCACGAGGGCCGGTGGAGGGTGCGGGTCGGCCTGCCGCTGGACGGCCTACGCTGACCGGGTGCCGATCTCCGTACTCCTCGTCGACGACGAACCCCTGGTCCGGGCCGGGCTGCGGGCCGTCCTGGAGGCGCAGCCGGACATCGAGGTGACCGGTGAGGCGGCCGACGGCGCGGCGGTGATACCGCTGGTGCGCCAACTGCGCCCCGATGTGGTGGCGATGGACGTCCGGATGCCCCTGCTCGACGGCATCGAGGCGACGCGCGCCGTGCTGCGGACGGTCGCCGATCCGCCGAAGATCCTGGTCATCACGACCTTCGAGAACGACGAGTACGTCTACGAGGCCCTGCGTGCCGGCGCCGCGGGCTTTCTGCTCAAGCGGGCCCGCCCCACCGAGATCGTGCACGCGGTCCGGCTCGTCGCGGAGGGCGAGTCGCTGCTCTTCCCGGCCGCGGTGCGTTCGCTGGCCGCGGAGTACGGCAGCGGCACCGCCCGTGCGGCGATGGAGCGCGCCGCGCTGACCGAGCGGGAGGCGGCGGTGCTGCGGCTGATGGCACGCGGTCTGACGAACGCGGAGATCGCCGCGCAGCTGGTCGTCGGCACGGAGACGGTCAAGACCCATGTCAGCGCCGTACTGGGGAAGCTGGGGGCCCGCGACCGTACCCAGGCGGTCATCGCCGCGTACGAGTCGGGGTTCGTCACGCCCGCCTGAGCGGCCGCGCACAGACCTGCGCCCCGCCGCTCTCGGGGGAGTGAACGGCGGGGCGCAGGGGTTCGGTACGGGCCGGTCCGGACGACCGGCCGTCAGGGACCGGCCCTCAGAGGTGGGTCGGCGCGAACATCCTCAGGACCGCCGGGAGGACGACCACCGACGGGCCGGGCTCCGCGAAGGACTTGGCGAGGTCCTCCGTCAGCGACTCGGGCGTCGTACGGACGGCCGGCACACCGAAGGACTCGGCGAGCGCCACGAAGTCCGGTCGGGCGAGCTCGGTGGCGGTCGCCTCGCCGAAGGCGTCGGTCATGTACTCGCGCAGGATGCCGTAACCGCCGTCGTCCACGATCAGCCAGGTGACGGGGAGTCCGTACTGCCGGGCGGTGGCCAGTTCGGCGATCGAGTACATCGCCCCGCCGTCGCCGGAGACCGCGAGGACCGGCCGGGTCGGGTCGGCGGCCGCCGCGCCGAGGGCGGCGGGGAAGCCGTAGCCGAGGCCGCCGGCGCCCTGAGCCGAGTGCATCGTGTTCGGGTGGCGGGCGTCGAACGCCGACCAGGCCCAGTACGCGAGGATCGTCATGTCCCAGAAGCTGGGCGAGGTGTCCGGCAGGGCTTCCCTGACGGAGGCCAGCAGCCGCTGTTCCAGGGTGAGTTCCTGGGCGTCGATGCGTTCGCGTACGGCGGCCAGGACCGTGCGCACCCGCTCGGGCGCGGTCTCGTCCTGACGGGGCTCCACCGTCTCCAGCAGGGCCGACAGCGCGAGCCGCGCATCCGCGTGGATGCCGAGGCAGTCGTGGTTGGAGCCGAGCTTGCCGGCGTCCGCCTCGATCTGGATCACCCGGCCGCGCGGGGCGAACGTGTGGTAGTTCGAGGACAGTTCGCCGAGTCCGGAGCCGACGACCAGCAGGACATCGGCGTCCTCCAGGAAGTCGGTGGTGTGCCGGTCCTCCAGCCAGGACTGGAGCGAGAGTGGGTGCTCCCAGGGGAAGGCGCCCTTGCCGCCGAAGGTCGTGACGACCGGGGCGTCGATCCGCTCGGCGAGCGCGAGCAGCTTGCCGCAGGCGTCGGAGCGCACGGCACCGCCGCCCGCGATGATCGCCGGGCGCCGGGCGTTCGCCAGCAGATGGGCCGCCACGGCGGTCAGTTCGGGCCGGGGCACGACCTCGTCGGGCGTCGCGTCCATCGCGGTGACGACCGGCAGTTCCGTCTGCGCGAGCAGGACGTCCTGCGGGATCTCGACCCAGACCGGGCCGTGCGGCGCGGTGAGCGCCGACTCCCATGCGGCGGCGATCGCCGAGGGGATCTGGGACTGGGTGCGGGCCGTGTGGACGGACTTCACCACGTCCCGGAACGACGCCTGCTGGTCGCGCAGTTCGTGCAGATAGCCGTGGCGTCCGCCGCCGAGTCCGGCGCTCGGCACCTGGCTGCCGACGGCGAGCACCGGCGCGGAGGCGGCGGCCGCCTCCTGCAGCGCGGCCAGCGACATCAGCGCACCGGGTCCGGTGGACAGCAGCAGCGGGGCCACCTCTCCGGTGATCCGGCCGTAGGCGTCGGCGGCGAAGCCGGCGTTGTTCTCCACGCGCAGCCCGACGTAGGAGAGCGACGAGCGGCGCAGGGCGTCGAACATGCCGAGCGCGTGCTGGCCGGGCAGCCCGAAGACGGTGGTGGCGCCGAGGCCCTGGAGCGTCTCGACGACGAGGTCACCGCCGTTGCGCCCGGCCGGCGGGTTGAGCGCGGCCTGCGTCTGCTGCGGTGTGGGCCGCAGGACGATGTCGTGGTCGTGCGTCACTTCGCCCCGCCCGTCTCGCGGGCGGCCGCGATCTGCCGGGACATGATCGTGGTCAGCTCGTACGCCGTGTGGGAGGCGGCGACGGAGGTGATCTCGGCGTGGTCGTACGCGGGGGCGACCTCGACGACGTCGGCGGAGACGAGGTTGCAGGAGGACAGGCCGCGCAGGATCTCCAGCAGCTCGCGGGAGGTCATGCCGCCGGCCTCGGGGGTGCCGGTGCCGGGGGCGTGCGCCGGGTCGAGGCAGTCGATGTCGATCGAGATGTACAGCGGGCGGTCGCCGATGCGGGCGCGCAGCTGGTCGGCGACCTCGTCGGCGCCCCGGCGGTAGACGTCGGCGGAGGTGACGATGCCGAAGCCGAGCTTCTCGTCGTCGGTGAGGTCCTGCTTGCCGTAGAGCGGCCCGCGGATGCCGACGTGGGAGAGCGCCTCGGTGTCGAGGATGCCCTCCTCGACGGCGCGGCGGAACGGCGTGCCGTGCGTGTACTCGGCGCCGAAGTACGTGTCCCAGGTGTCGAGATGCGCGTCGAAGTGCAGCAGCGCGACCGGGCCGTGCTTCTTGGAGACGGCGCGCAGCAGCGGCAGCGCGATGGTGTGGTCACCGCCGAGGGTCATCATCCGGGCGCCGGTGCCGAGCAGGTCGTCGGCGGCGGCCTCGATGGTCTCGACGGCCTCGTTGATGTTGAACGGGTTCGCCGCGATGTCGCCGGCGTCGGCGACCTGGGCGAGCGCGAAGGGCGAGGCGTCCTGCGCCGGGTTGTAGGGGCGCAGGAGCCTCGACGCCTCACGGATGGCGTTGCCGCCGAAGCGCGCGCCGGGACGGTAGGAGACCCCGGCGTCGAAGGGCACACCGACGACGGCGACGTCGGTGGTGCCGACCTCGTCGAGCCGTGGCAGCCGGGCGAACGTGGCGGGTCCGGCGTACCGCGGGATGCGGGACGAGTCGATCGGGCCGCGCGGCTGCTCGTTGCTGCTCATGTGAAATGCCTTCTTTCCTACGCTTCGTTGCGGTTACGACTTTAGCTGGGGACCGGAGCGGCCTCGGCCGGTGTCTCTTCCTCGCCGCCGCGGCCCGCCAGCCGCTCGCGCCAGTTCGCGAGCGTCGCCTCGTCGGTCGGCGGGGTCACGAGGCTCACGACGATGTAGACCGCAAGCGAGGCGAGCAGCCCGTAGTAGATGGGCTCGTTGGCGAGGATGCCGTACGTCGCCATCAGACCGATGACCGAGAGACCGCCGACGATCACCGCGGCCAGCGCGCCGGCGACCGTGCCGCGCTTCCACAGCAGCCCGCCGAGGATCGGCACCAGCAGCCCGCCGACGAGCAGGTTGTAGGCGACGGTGAGGGCCTCGACGACGTTGTTCAGGGCGATGGCGATACAGATGACCGCGATGCCCATGGCCAGGATGAACATGCGGTTGTCCTTGACCTCGTCGGCCTCGCCGTGTTCCTTGGCGCCGCGCGAGGTGAGCCCGCGCAGCCGCGACCAGATGTCGTTGTTGGCGACGGTGGCGCAGGCGATGAGCGCGCCGGACGACGTCGACATGACGGCGGCGAGGGCGGCGGCGAGCACCAGACCGCGCACACCCATGGGCAGTTCGTCCTTGACGATGGTCGCGAAGGCGTCGTCGGCGTTGGGCAGCTTCGGGTAGAGGACCTTGGCCGCGGTGCCGATCACGGCGCCGGCGAGGGCGTAGACGAGGCAGTAGGTACCGGCGACGGTGCCGCCGTAGCGGGCGACCTTGTCGCTGCGCGCGGTGAACACCCGCTGCCAGATGTCCTGGCCGATCAGCATGCCGAAGGTGTAGATCAGGACGTACGTGAAGATCGTCTCGCCGCCGATGCCCAGCGGGTCGAAGTACTCGGTGGGCAGCTTGGCCTTCATCTCGCTGAAGCCGCCGGCCTTGACCACCGCGATGGGCAGCAGGAGCAGCAGCACACCGATCGTCTTCACGACGAACTGCACCATGTCGGTGAGGGTGATCGACCACATGCCGCCGAGCGTGGAGTACGCGACGACGATCGCGCCGCCGAGGATGATCGACGCGGTGCGGTTGATGTCGAACAGGACGTCGAAGATCGTGGCGTAGGCGATGGTCGAGGTGACCGCCAGCATCAGGGTGTACGCCCACATCACGACACCGGAGATGAGGCCGGCCCGGCCGCCGTAGCGCAGGTCGAGCATCTCGGAGACGGTGTAGACCTTCAGCCGGGCGATCCGCGCGGAGAAGAACACGGAGAGCGCGAGCAGGCCGAGGCCGATGGTGAAGACCATCCAGGCGCCGGAGAGGCCGTACTTGTAGCCGAGGCCGACGCCGCCGATGGTCGAGGCGCCGCCGAGGACGATGGCGGCCATGGTGCCCGAGTACATCGTGGGGCCGAGGCGGCGGCCCGCGACCAGGAACTCACTCTTGGACTTGGCGCGGCGCATGCCCCACCAGCCCATGCCGAGCATGCCGGCCAGATAGACGACGATCACTGCGTAGTCGACAGCCATCGGCTTTCCCTCCGTCTCGTCCCCCGGGTCCTCAGGTCTTGTCGACAGCTGACGCTAGGTGGCCGGAAAGAAACGCTGAAGTGTACGTTTCATCCATTGTCGACCTCGTCTATGGATGGACTGTCCATGCCGGAGACCGCAGCGGCACCTCCCACCCCACCGGTCCCGCTGACCGCACTGCTGGCGCGTGAGGATCTCGGCCTGCGCCAGATCGCCGGGCCGCGGGAGCCCGGTGCGGTCATCCACATGGTGCACACCTCCGAGATGGCGGATCCCTATCCGTATCTGCTCGGCGGAGAACTGCTGCTCAGCGCGGGCGTACTGCTGGAGGATCCCGACCGCTACGTCTCGCGCATCGTCGCGGCGGGGGCGGCGGCGCTCGGTTTCGGCGTCACGCCGGTGTACGACACGGTGCCCGCCGAGCTGGTCGAGGCGTGCGACCGGCACGGCCTGCCGCTGCTGGAGGTGCCGCCGCCGACCACCTTCACGGCCGTGGCCCGGGCGGTGTGGCGGTTGATGGCGGAGGCACGCCATCGCGAGCTGCGGAGGGTGACACAGGCACAGCAGGGCCTGGCCGCGGCGGCCGCCCGCCCGGACCCGGTCCCGGCCGTCCTCACCCAGCTGGCGTCCCGGGTCGGCGGCCAGGCCGTGCTGCTGGCCGCGGACGGTACGGAGCTGTCGGCCGCCGGCCGCGCCCCGTCCCCGGGGGCCCGCCGGGCCCTGGCGCGGCTCGCCGGCGTGGTGGGCCCGGGCAGCCCGCCTGTGCCGGAGGCCGCGGAGGGCAGTGCACGGCCCGCGCCGAGCTCCGCCAGCGACACCGTCGACGGCATCCACCTCGCCGCGTACGCCCTCGGCGGCAGTCAGGGGCTCGTCCTCGGGCTCTGCGCCCCCGGGCGTGAGCCGGGTGACCACACCGTCGCCGGGGTCGCCGTCGTGCTGCTGTCCCTGCTCACCGCGCCCCACCAGGGCGTCGACGCGACGGGCCGCAGCGCGGCCCTCGTACGGCTGCTGCTGGGAGCCGGGCCCGCGGAGGCCGCGCCGCTGCTCGGGGCCGAGCGGTGGACCGTGGTGCACGCGCGCGGCGGGCGCGGCACCCCCTTCGACGCGTCCGCGCTGGGAGCCGCCCTCGGCAGCGCGCTCGTGGATCCGGCGGACGACGGCACGGTACGCATCCTGCTGCCGGCCGGCCGCGAGGTGACCGCCCAGCCGGGCTGGGTGCTCGGCGTGAGCGACCCCGTGGCCCCGCAGGATCTCGGAGCCGCCGACACCCGCGCGGCGCGGGCGCTGCACCGGGCCGTGGCCACCCGCAGCGAGCTGGTGCGCCATCGCGGCACCTCGCTCGCCGCACTGCTCTCCCCCGAGGAAGCGGCGACCCACGCCCGGCTGCGCCTCGCCCCGCTCGCGGACTCCCCCGCCCTGGTGGAGACCCTGCGCAGCTGGCTCTCGCTGCACGGCAGCTGGGACCGTACGGCCGCCGCGATGGAGGTCCACCGCAACACGGTGCGCCAGCGGATCAGCCGCTGCGCGGCGCTGCTGGACGAGGACCTGGACGACGCGGACGTACGGATGGAGCTGTGGTTCGCGCTGCGCTGGCTCTGAGGCGCGCCGGGCGGCGCGGTGTGTGATGTGCGCGACCACCGCGGGACCGCCCTGGACAGGCTTGACAACCGCCCGGTAACTTAGCCTGAGCAAGCGCTTAGACAATCGACGAAGGAGGGCGTCCCGTGCGCCGCACCGTTTTCAACGAGGACCACGAGGCGTTCCGGGAGACCATCCGGGCCTTCATCGAAGCCGAGGTCGTTCCGGTCTACGACGAGTGGTTCGCCGCCGGTCAGGCACCGCGCGACTTCTACCACAAGCTCGGTGAGCTGGGCGTCTTCGGCATCCGCGTCGACGAGGAGCACGGCGGCGCCGGCATCGAGTCACACAAGTACGAGGCCGTGATGTACGAGGAGACGGCCCGCGCGGGCGTCTCGTTCGGCGGCTCCGGTGTGCACGTGCTGCTCGGCCTTCCGTACATCAAGATGCTCGCCTCCGACGAGCAGAAGAAGCGCTTCCTGCCGAAGTTCGCCACCGGCGAGGAGATGTGGGCGCTGGCGATGACCGAGCCGGGCACCGGCTCCGACGTCGCGGGCATGAAGACCACCGCCAAGCTCTCCGAGGACGGCAGCCACTACGTCCTCAACGGCGCCAAGACCTTCATCACCGGCGGTGTGCACGCCGACCGTGTGATCGTCTGCGCCCGTACGTCCGCGCCCCGCGAGGACGACCGCCGCTTCGGCATCTCCCTGTTCGCGGTGGACGCCAAGTCCGCGGGCTACTCGGTGGGCCGCAAGCTCGACAAGCTCGGCCTGAAGGTCTCCGACACCGCCGAGCTGGCCTTCGTCGACGTCAAGGTCCCCGTCGAGGACCTCCTCGGCGAGGAGAACAAGGGCTTCTACTACCTCGGCCAGAACCTGCCGTCCGAGCGCTGGGGCATCGCCTTCGGTGCGTACGCGCAGGCCAAGGCCGCCGTCCGGTTCGCCCAGCAGTACGTCCAGGACCGCACGGTCTTCGGCAAGCCGGTCGCGTCCTTCCAGAACACCAAGTTCGAGCTGGCCGCCTGCCAGGCCGAGGTGGACGCCGCCGAGGCGGTCGCCGACCGCGCCCTGGAGGCCCTCGACGCGGGCGAGCTGTCCCCCGCCGAGGCCGCGTCCGCGAAGCTGTTCTGCACCGAGGTCGCGCACCGCGTGATCGACCGCTGCCTCCAGCTGCACGGCGGCTACGGCTACATGAACGAGTACCCGATCGCGCGCCTGTACGCCGACAACCGCGTCAACCGCATCTACGGTGGCACCAGCGAGGTCATGAAGTCGATCATCGCCAAGTCCATGGGCCTGTAGGGCAGTTACCTTCCTTCCATGAGCACAGCACTTGACGACCTGCTCGATCTGCTCGACCTGGAGCAGATCGAGCAGGACATCTTCCGGGGCCGGTCCCGTTCCGCGGTCGTGCCCCGGGTCTTCGGCGGACAGGTCGCGGCCCAGGCGCTCGTCGCCGCGGGCCGCACCGTCCCCGACGACCGCACCGCGCACTCCCTGCACGCGTACTTCCTGCGGATGGGCGACCCCGGCGCACCGATCGTCTACACGGTCGACCGCATCCGTGACGGCCGCTCCTTCACCACGCGCCGGGTCGTGGCCGTCCAGCACGGCCAGCCGATCTTCCATCTGTCGGCCTCCTTCCAGACGTACGAGGAGGGCCTCGACCACCAGTCGGAGATGCCGGACGCGCCCGCGCCCGAGACGCTTCCGACGGCGGCCGAGATCATGCCCGCGTACGCCGGGCACTTCGTCGACCCCGGCATCGTCGAGCGAATGCTGGAGGCACGGGCCGCGGTCGATCTGCGCTATGTCGACGCGCCGCCGTACGGCAGCGTGGGCAAGCCGAGAAAGCCCCGATCCCAGGTGTGGTTCCGCGCCAACGGCAAGCTGGCCGACGACCCCCTGCTGCACGTCTGCCTCGCGACCTACGTCTCCGACATGACGCTGCTCGACTCGGTGCTGCTGGCCCACGGCCGCGGCGGCTGGGCGGTCGGCGACGTGGTGGGCGCCTCGCTGGACCACGCGATGTGGTTCCACCGGCCGTTCCGCGCGGACGAGTGGCTGCTGTACGACCAGGAGTCCCCGTCGGCGTCCGGCGGCCGCGGCCTCGGCCAGGCCCGCATCTACACCCAGGACGGGCAGCTGGCCATCTCGGTCATCCAGGAAGGCGTGGTGCGGGTCCCCCGCTGACCTCGGGCAGCGGCTCCCGCGGACCGGCCCGGACGGCGGGGCCAGGACAGCCCGGGGTCGCCCTGCTGCTGACCGTCCTGCCTACCGGCCCGCCAGCCCCGCGGCGTCCAGCAGGTACTCGGTCATCGGGTCGTAGAACCGCGGGTCCGTGACGTGGTCGTCCAGCGGGACGGTCACCTGGAGGGTGCCCTCGGCCTCCCCGATGAACAGCGCGGGGTCGTTGCAGTCCGCGTACCCGACGGAGTCGAGCCCCCGCTGGCCCGCGCAGCCGGCCCAGCCGTGGTCGGCGACCACGAGGTCGGGCTGCGGGCTGCCCTCGCGCTCCAGGCCGTCGAGAATGGCGGCCATGGGCGCCGGGGAGTGGGTGTGCCACAGGGTGGCCCCGCGCTCCAGCATGGCGACGTCGGCGAACTGGAAGACCATGCCCTCGTCCGCGGTGAGCCCGCCGGGAATCCGGACGATCTCGCAGCCGGCCGCCCGCAGGGCGTCCGCGGTTCTCCGGTGCACATCGAGCAGCCCGCCCGGGTGCCCGGTCGCGAACAGCACGCGCTCCTGCCCGGCGACGGCCTTGCGCAGCCGCCCGGCCATCCGCTCCAGGGCGTCGACGGTCAGCTCCGGGTCGATGGTGTCCTGCCCGGTCCGGTGCTGCGGATCGTCGTTGACACCGCACCGCTCGGCCATGACGGCCAGCACGTCCTGCTCGTCCGTCCAGCGGTCGCCGAGCTCGAGACCCAGCCAGTAGTGACGGTCGCCGTTGGCGAGCTTGCGGTAGTGGGAGAGGTTGTTGTCGCGCGGTGTGGCGACGTCTCCGGCGATACGGGTGCGGACGAGATGATCGACAAGGGCGGCACGGCTGGGTATCGGCATACCTCCCATTGTGCCGTCAGCCGCCGTCGCCGCGCGGGCCGTCCCGTACCCCGGACGGCCGGGGCGCCCCGCGCGTCAGGCCGTGAGCGAGGCGAAGGCTCCGTGCGCGAGGCGCCGCAGCAGGGTCTCGGTCGCCGCCCGGCCGGGCAGACCGCTGCCGTACGAGCCGAGGTGCGGTGTCGAGTTGAGCAGGCCGAACACCGCGTGGACCGCGGCACGCGCCTCCGACTCGGCCACCTCCGGGTGCAGTTCGCGCACCGCCGTCACCCACAGCTCCACGTACTGCCGCTGCAACTGCCGCACCAGCTTGCGGTCGGTGTCGCGCAGCCGGTCCAGTTCGCGGTCGTGGAGGGTGATCAGCGGGCGGTCGTCCAGGGCGAAGTCGATATGGCCGTCGATCAGCGCGGCCAGCAGCACCTCGGGGTCCGCCGGCGACTCCTCGACCCGCAGCCGGCCCCCGCTCAGCAGCCGCTCGCTGATGCCCACCAGGAGCTCGGCGAGCATCGCGTCCTTGCCCGGGAAGTGGCGGTACAGGCCGGGACCGCTGATGCCGACCGCCGCCCCTATCTCGTCGACCCCCACGCCGTGGAACCCGCGCTCGGCGAAGAGGCGAGCGGCCTCTTTGAGGATCTGCTCGCGGCGGGTCGGCGCATCCATCCTGGTGCTCATGCAGCCGATTCTAGACAACACAGTTAGCGCTCGTTAACCTGAGGGAAACGCGTTAACGCTCATTAACCGAAAGTCGTACGGGCAAGGGGGCTCGACACGATGCAGCAGGCACCCGTGCTGACCAGCACGGCAGACCCCGCATCACCGGCCTGGCAGGCCAATGAGGTCGCACATCAGGAGCTCGCCGACGCCCTGCGCGCCAAGCTGGCCGCGGCCCGCCTCGGCGGCGGGGAGAAGGCCCGCGCCCGGCACACCGCACGCGGCAAGCTGTTGCCGCGCGACCGCGTGGACACCCTCCTCGACCCGGGTTCGCCCTTCCTGGAGATCGCTCCACTCGCAGCCGACGGGATGTACGACGGCCAGGCACCGGCCGCCGGTGTCATCGCCGGTATCGGCCGGGTCAGCGGCCGCGAGGTGGTGATCGTCGCCAACGACGCCACCGTCAAGGGCGGCACCTACTACCCGATGACGGTCAAGAAGCACCTCCGCGCCCAGGAAGTGGCGCTGGAGAACCGTCTGCCCTGCGTCTACCTCGTGGACTCCGGGGGCGCCTTCCTGCCCATGCAGGACGAGGTCTTCCCCGACCGCGAGCACTTCGGGCGGATCTTCTACAACCAGGCCCGGCTGTCCGGCGCCGGTGTCCCGCAGATCGCGGCCGTCCTCGGCTCCTGCACCGCCGGCGGCGCGTACGTCCCGGCGATGAGCGACGAGGCCGTGATCGTCCGCAACCAGGGGACGATCTTCCTCGGCGGCCCGCCGCTGGTGAAGGCCGCGACCGGTGAGGTCGTCACGGCCGAGGAGCTCGGCGGCGGCGAGGTCCACTCCCGCGTCTCCGGAGTCACCGACCATCTCGCCGAGGACGACGCGCACGCGCTGCGGATCGTGCGGAACATCGTGGCCACCCTCCCCGAGCGCGGCCCGCTGCCCTGGTCGGTCGAACCGGCCGAGGAGCCGAAGGCCGACCCGGCCGGGCTGTACGGCGCGGTGCCGGTCGACTCCCGCACGCCCTACGACGCGCGCGAGATCATCGCCCGGCTCGTGGACGGC
Organism: Streptomyces sp. AM8-1-1; assembly: GCF_032229325.1. Classification (NCBI taxonomy): domain Bacteria; kingdom Bacillati; phylum Actinomycetota; class Actinomycetes; order Kitasatosporales; family Streptomycetaceae; genus Streptomyces; species Streptomyces sp. AM8-1-1. Next base: position 5,282,534 of record NZ_CP135086.1, on the reverse strand, counting down.
TCCCGGTTCCAGGAGTTCAAGGCCGAGTTCGGGCAGACGCTGGTCACCGGCTTCGCCCGGATCCACGGTCACCCGGTCGGCATCGTCGCCAACAACGGCATCCTCTTCTCCGAGTCCGCCCAGAAGGGCGCGCACTTCATCGAGCTGTGCGACCAGCGCGGCATCCCGCTGCTGTTCCTCCAGAACATCTCCGGCTTCATGGTCGGCCGCGAGTACGAGGCGGGCGGCATCGCCAAGCACGGCGCCAAGATGGTGATGGCCGTCGCCTGCACCCGGGTGCCGAAGCTGACGGTCGTCGTCGGCGGTTCGTACGGAGCGGGCAACTACTCGATGTGCGGCCGCGCCTACTCCCCCCGCTTCCTGTGGATGTGGCCCAACGCCAAGATCTCGGTCATGGGCGGCGAGCAGGCCGCGTCGGTCCTCGCGACCGTCAAGCGCGACCAGTTGGAGGGCCGGGGCGATCAGTGGCCGGCCGAGGACGAGGAAGCGTTCAAGGACCCGATCCGCGCCCAGTACGACCAGCAGGGCAACGCCTACTACGCGACGGCCCGCCTGTGGGACGACGGCGTGATCGACCCGCTCGAGACCCGTCAGGTGCTCGGACTCGCCCTGACCGCCTGTGCCAACGCCCCGCTGGACCGTAACGACGGCACCCAGCCCGGCTTCGGCGTCTTCCGGATGTGAGGGGACCCCACACGATGTTCGACACAGTCCTTGTGGCCAACCGGGGCGAGATCGCGGTCCGGGTCATCCGCACCCTGCGCGCCATGGGCGTGCGCTCGGTCGCCGTCTTCAGCGACGCGGACGCGGACGCCCGCCATGTGCGGGAGGCGGACACGGCGGTCCGTATCGGCCCGGCGGCCGCCGCCGAGAGCTATCTGTCCGTGGAGCGCCTGCTGGAGGCCGCCGCGCGCACCGGTGCGCAGGCGGTCCACCCGGGGTACGGCTTCCTCGCCGAGAACGCGGGCTTCGCCCAGGCGTGCGAGGACGCGGGCCTCGTCTTCATCGGTCCGCCGGCCTCGGCCATCTCCCTGATGGGCGACAAGATCCGGGCCAAGGAGACGGTACGGACGGCGGGTGTCCCCGTCGTACCCGGCTCGTCCGGGTCCGGTCTGACGGATGATCAACTGGCCGACGCGGCCCGCGAGATCGGTATGCCCGTCCTGCTGAAGCCCTCCGCGGGCGGCGGCGGCAAGGGCATGCGGCTGGTGCGCGACGCGGCACAGCTGGCCGAGGAGATCGCGGCGGCCCGGCGGGAGGCCCGCTCCTCCTTCGGCGACGACACGCTCCTGGTGGAGCGGTGGATCGACCGCCCCCGCCACATCGAGATCCAGGTGCTCGCGGACGGCCACGGCCGGGTGATCCACCTGGGCGAGCGGGAGTGCTCGCTTCAACGGCGCCACCAGAAGATCATCGAGGAGGCGCCGAGCGTCCTGCTCGACGAGGAGACCCGTACGGCCATGGGCGAGGCGGCCGTCCAGGCGGCTCGCTCGTGCGGCTACCGGGGCGCGGGCACGGTCGAGTTCATCGTCCCGGGCAACGACCCGTCCTCGTACTACTTCATGGAGATGAACACCCGTCTCCAGGTCGAGCACCCGGTCACCGAGCTCATCACCGGGCTGGACCTGGTGGAGTGGCAGCTGCGGGTCGCGGCCGGCGAGCAACTGCCGTACGAGCAGAAGGACATCACCCTCACCGGGCACGCCCTGGAAGCGCGGATCTGCGCCGAGGACCCCTCGCGCGGTTTCCTGCCCTCCGGTGGCACCGTGGTGGCGCTGGACGAACCGCACGGCGACGGCGTGCGCACCGACTCCGGTCTGACCGCCGGGACGGACGTGGGCAGTACGTACGACCCGATGCTCTCGAAGGTGATCGTGCACGGCCGCGACCGGGCGGAGGCCCTCGCGCGGCTGCGCCGTGCCCTCGCGGACACGGTCATCCTCGGCGTCCCCACCAACACCGGTTTCCTGCGCCGGCTGCTGGCCCACCCCTCGGTGGTCTCCGGCGACCTGGACACGGGCCTGGTGGAGCGCGATCTCGCCACGCTGCTTCCCGAGGGCGTGCCGGACGAGGTCTGCGCGGCGGCGGCGCTGCTGTCGGCGGCCCCCGGCCCGGCGCCCACCGCGGCGGGCTGGGTGGACCCATTCGGCATCCCCGACGGCTGGCGTCTGGGCGGCGTACCCGCCTGGACCGTCCACCACTTCCGCCTCCCGGGCCACGACCCGGTCCGCATCCGCACCCGCGGGGCCGGCACGGGCACGGAGATCGCTCTGGGCGACGAGCCGGCCGGCCGGTCCGCGCGGATCGTGTCCCGTACGCCGGACCGCGTCACGGTGGAACTGGACGGTGTCACCCACACCTTCAGCTTCGCCACATCGCCGGACGGTGTCTGGCTCGGGCGGGACGGCGACTCCTGGCACGTCCAGGACCACGACCCCGTCGCGGCCTCCCTCAGCGGCGCCGCGCACGCCGGCGCCGACACGCTCGCCGCTCCCATGCCGGGGACGGTCACGGTGGTGAAGGTGGCCGTCGGGGACGAGGTCGCCGCGGGGCAGAGCCTGCTCGTGGTCGAGGCCATGAAGATGGAGCACGTCATCTCCGCCCCGCACGCCGGCATCGTCACCGAACTGGACGTCACCCCCGGGACCACGGTGGCCATGGACCAGCTGCTGGCCGTGGTCGCCCCGCACGAGGACGCCGAGCAGGCCGGAGAGGAGGCCGTCCGTGGCTGACGGACTGCCCATGGAGGTTCTCGCGCAGGATCTGCCGCCGCGGGTGCGCATCCACGAGGTGGGCGCGCGGGACGGGCTGCAGAACGAGAAGACGGTCGTGCCGACCGAGGTGAAGGCGGAGTTCGTCCACCGCCTCGCCGCCGCCGGCCTCACCACGATCGAGGCGACGAGCTTCGTCCACCCGAAGTGGGTCCCCCAACTCGCCGACGCGGAGCAGCTGTTCCCGCAGCTGGAGGACGTCCAGGGCGCGGGCGTCGCGCTGCCCGTCCTCGTCCCGAACGAACGCGGTCTCGACCGGGCCGTCGCCCTCGGCGCCCGTCGTATCGCCGTGTTCGGCTCGGCGACGGAGACCTTCGCGCGCAGGAACCTCAATCGCACGGTCGACGAGTCGCTCGCCATGTTCGAGCCGGTCGTCGCCCGCGCCAAGGACGACAAGGTCCATGTCCGCGGCTATCTCTCCATGTGCTTCGGCGACCCTTGGGAGGGGCCGGTCCCCGTCCATCAGGTCGTGCGGGTGGCGAAGGCGCTGATGGACCTGGGCTGCGACGAGCTGTCCCTCGGCGACACCATCGGCGTCGCGACCCCGGGCCATGTGCAGGCCCTGCTCGCCCAGCTCAACGAGGAGGGTGTGCCCACCTCCGCGATCGGCGTGCACTTCCACGACACCTACGGCCAGGCGCTCGCCAACACCCTCGCCGCGCTCCAGCACGGCGTGACCACCGTCGACGCGTCCGCGGGCGGCCTCGGCGGCTGCCCCTACGCGAAGAGCGCCACCGGAAACCTCGCCACCGAAGACCTCGTATGGATGCTTCACGGCCTCGGCATCGAAACCGGGGTCGATCTCGGCCTGCTCACCGCCACGAGCGTGTGGATGGCCGAACGGCTGGGCCGTCCCAGTCCGTCCCGCACCGTTCGCGCCCTCTCCCACAAGGAGTGACACCCATGTCCCTGGACCACCGGCTCACCGCCGAGCACGAGGAACTCCGCCGTACCGTCGAGCAGTTCGCGCACGACGTGATCGCGCCCAAGATCGGCGACTTCTACGAGCGCCACGAGTTCCCGTACGAGATCGTCCGCGAGATGGGCCGTATGGGCCTGTTCGGGCTGCCCTTCCCCGAGGAGTACGGCGGCATGGGCGGCGACTATCTCGCCCTCGGTATCGCCCTGGAGGAGCTGGCCCGCGTGGACTCCTCCGTCGCGATCACCCTGGAGGCGGGCGTGTCGCTCGGCGCGATGCCCGTCTACCGCTTCGGCACCGAGGAGCAGAAGCAGGAGTGGCTGCCGCGTCTGTGCGCGGGCGAGATGCTCGGCGCGTTCGGTCTGACCGAGCCCGGCGCCGGCTCGGACGCGGGCGGTACCCGCACGACGGCCGTCCGCGAGGGCGACGAGTGGGTGATCAACGGCTCCAAGTGCTTCATCACCAACTCCGGTACGGACATCACGGGTCTGGTCACCGTCACCGCGGTCACCGGCCGCAGCCCGGAGGGCAAGCCGCAGATCTCCTCGATCATCGTCCCGTCCGGCACGCCCGGCTTCACGGTCGCCCCGGCCTACTCCAAGGTCGGCTGGAACGCCTCGGACACCCGCGAGTTGTCCTTCGACAACGTCCGGGTGCCGCTGGCGAACCTGCTGGGCGAGGAGGGCCGCGGCTACGCGCAGTTCCTGCGCATCCTCGACGAGGGGCGCATCGCCATCTCCGCGCTGGCGACGGGCCTTGCCCAGGGCTGTGTGGACGAGTCGGTGAAGTACGCCAAGGAGCGGCACGCCTTCGGCCGCCCGATCGGCGCCAACCAGGCGATCCAGTTCAAGATCGCCGACATGGAGATGCGGGCGCACATGGCCCGCGTCGGCTGGCGCGACGCGGCCTCCCGGCTGGTGCTGGGCGAGCCGTTCAAGAAGGAGGCGGCGCTGGCGAAGCTGTACTCCTCGACGGTCGCGGTGGACAACGCCCGTGAGGCGACGCAGATCCACGGCGGCTACGGCTTCATGAACGAGTACCCGGTGGCCAGGATGTGGCGTGACTCGAAGATCCTGGAGATCGGCGAGGGCACGAGCGAGGTCCAGCGGATGCTGATCGCACGGGAGTTGGGCCTGACGGGCTGACGCACGGGCACCGGCCTCCTCCCCCGTTTCTCCCGGGGTGGGGAGGCCGCCCCATGTCCGGGCCACGGAGCCGGCCCGGTGCGCGCAGGGCCGTTCGCCGTCATCGGCCGGACCCGCCTCTGGACAGCTTGTGAGGTTAGGCTAACCTACCCTCGAACTGACCATGGCCGGATCGGCACATACGAAAGCGACACCATCATGCCCAACGCCCGAGCTTCCCACCTCTCCCGTCGTGGAGTCCTCGCCGCGGGCGGCGCCATCGGGCTCGGCGCCGCGCTCGTCGCCTGTGGCGGCGACGACTCGTCGGACGCGTCGGGCAAGGCCGCCGAGAAGGCCGGCCCCTGGAGCTTCACCGACGACCGCGGCACCAAGGTGGAGCTGAAGGCCGTTCCGAAGAACATCGTCGCCTTCACCGGCACCGCCGCCGCGCTCCACGACTACGGCGTCGAGGTCAAGGGCGTGTTCGGCCCGACGAAGACCAAGGACGGCAAGGCGGACGTCCAGGCCGGCGACCTCGATGTGAACAAGGTCAAGGTCATCGGCAACGTCTACGGCGAGTTCAACATCGAGCAGTACGCGGCCCTCGCGCCCGAGGTGCTCATCACCAACATGTGGGCCAAGAACGACCCGTGGTACGTGCCGCCGCAGTCCAAGGACAAGATCATGAAGGTGGCCCCCAGCGTGCTGCTGTGGGCGGCCGAGACCACCATGCAGAAGGCGCTGGAGCGGCACGCGGAGCTCGCGAAGTCCCTCGGCGGTGACACCACCGGCCCGAAGGCCGCCGCCGCCAAGACCCGCTTCGAGAAGGCCGCGGCCCGGCTGCGCGCCGCCGCCAAGTCGAAGCCCGGCATCAAGGTCCTGATCGGCTCCGGCAGCGCCGAGCTGTTCTACGTCTCGGTCCCCAAGACGAGCGCGGACACCCTGTACTTCCAGGAGCTGGGCGTGAAGTTCATCGAGCCCAAGGCGAACGCCCAGGGCTTCTTCGAGGAGCTCAGCTGGGAGAACGCCGACAAGTACGGCGCCGACATCATCATGCTGGACAACCGCTCCTCCGCCCTCCAGCCGGCCGCGCTCGCCGCGAAGCCGACCTGGGCCAAGCTGCCCGCCGTCAAGGCGAACCAGGTGATCCCGCGCGTCACGGAGCCGATCTACTCCTACGACAAGTGCGCGCCGATCCTGGAGGACCTCGCCAAGGCCATCGAGACCGCGAAGAAGGTCGCCTGACCATGACGACGACGGCCGGGACCGCCCCTTTCCGCTTCTTCCCCATGGAGGTGACCGGAACGAGGCGGCTCGGCCCGTCCCTGGTCCGCGTCAGCTTCGGCGGTGAGGAACTCAGGGACTTCGCCGCCGGGGGCCGCGACCAGTCGCTGTCCCTCTTCCTTCCGCACCCGGGACAGGACGCCCCGGTCGTACCGGTCGACGCGGGGGACGGCAGTGCGGTGTTCGCGGCCTGGCGCGCCCTGCCGGACGACGTACGCGCGGTGATGCGCTCATACACGGTGCGCGAACAGCGCCGGGCCGGCGACGGCAGCAGCGAGGTCGACATCGACTTCGCCGTCCACGAGGACGGCGGCCCGGCCTGCCGGTGGGCCGAACAGGCCGCGCCCGGACAGAAGGTGATGGTGCTGGGCCCGGCGGTCGCCGACAACACCTCGGTGCGCTGCCGTCCGCCACAGGACACCGACTGGGTGCTCATCTGGGGCGACGAGACGGCGCTGCCGGCCGCGGCGGCGATCCTCGAATGGCTGCCCGCCGGCACCCGGGCGCACGTCTGGCTGGAGGTTCCGCACGCGGGCGACCGTCTGGACCTCACCACCGCGGCGGACGCCGAGATCACCTTGCTGGTGCGGGAGGAGAACGCTCCGGCCGCCGTGGAGGCGGTCCGCGCGGCCGAACTCCCCGACGGCGTCGGGTACGCATGGATCGCCGGGGAGTCGGGCAGCGTCAAGGCGCTGCGCCGCCATCTGGTGGGTGAGCGCGGGATGGACCGCCGCCGGGTGACGTTCGTCGGCTACTGGCGCCGCGGCGTGAGCGAGGACGGACTGCGCGAGGAGCCCGCCGAGGCAGCCGACGAGGCGTGAGCAACGCCATAACTGGCGGGGCCCCTGAGGGGGGCGGGTCGGTTGGTGTCTGAAGTTAGGTTAGGCTAACCTTACTTCGACGTCGCCCACTCGCCCCCCTCGCCCGTTCCGAGGGGTGACCAAGTCCCCGCATCCAGAAGGACATTGCATGCGCTCGCACCTGCTCAACGACGCGACAGCCGAGAGCTACCGGCTCTCGGTCACCGAAGGAGTCGACCGGGTTGCGAGCCGACTGGCAAGAACCCGGCAGCCGTTCAGCGGAGTCACACCCGACGAACTCGCCCCGGTGATCTCGGCCGTCGACCTCGACCGGCCGCTCGGCGACACCTCCGCCGCCCTGGACGAGCTGGAGCAGGTCTACCTGCGGGACGCGGTGTACTTCCACCACCCCCGCTACCTCGGACACCTCAACTGCCCCGTCGTCATCCCGGCCGTCCTCGGCGAGGCCGTGCTCTCGGCCGTCAACTCCTCGCTGGACACCTGGGACCAGAGCGCGGGCGGCACGCTGATCGAGCGCCGTCTCATCGACTGGACCGCCCAGCGCATAGGTCTCGGTGAGGCCGCCGACGGCGTCTTCACCAGCGGCGGCACCCAGTCCAACCTCCAGGCACTGCTGCTCGCCCGCCAGGAGGCCAAGACCACGGACCTCGATCGGCTGCGCATCTTCTCCTCCGAGTGCAGCCACTTCAGCGTGCAGAAGTCCGCGACGCTCCTCGGGCTCGGCCCCGAGGCCGTCGTCTCGGTCCCCGTCGACCGCGACAAGCGCATGCAGACGTTCTTCCTCGCCGCCGAACTGGAGCGCTGCGCCCGCGAGGGACTCGTCCCCATGGCCATCGTCGCCACCGCCGGCACCACCGACTTCGGCTCCATCGACCCGCTGCCCGAGATCGCCGAGCTGGCCCAGCAGTACAGCACCTGGATGCATGTGGACGCGGCGTACGGCTGCGGCCTGCTGGCCTCCCCCACCCGGCGCCACCTGCTGGACGGCATCGAGCACGCCGACTCCGTCACCGTCGACTACCACAAGTCCTTCTTCCAGCCCGTGAGTTCGTCCGCGGTGCTGGTCCGGGACGCGGCCACGCTCAGCCACGCCACGTACCACGCGGACTACCTCAACCCCCGGCGCACCGTCGAGGAGAGGATCCCGAACCAGGTCGACAAGTCCCTCCAGACCACGCGCCGTTTCGACGCGCTCAAGCTGTGGATGACCCTGCGCGTGATGGGCGCCGACGGGGTGGGCTCGCTCTTCGACGAGGTCTGCGACCTCGCCGCGAAGGGCTGGGAGATCCTCGCCGCCGACCCGCGCTACGACGTCGTCGTCCAGCCGCAGCTCTCGACCCTGGTCTACCGCTACATCCCGGAGGCCGTCACCAGCCCCACCGAGATCGACCGCGCCAACCTCTACGCCCGCAAGGCGCTGTTCGCCTCCGGCGAGGCCGTGGTCGCGGGCACCAAGGTCAACGGCCGCCAGTACCTCAAGTTCACCCTGCTCAACCCCGAGACGACGGCCGACGACATCACCGCCGTACTCGATCTGATCGCCGGCCACGCCGAGCAGTACCTGGGAGAAAACCTTGTCCGTGTCTCATGAGCCCCGTGAGCCCCACGACTTCATCGGCATCGGGCTCGGGCCCTTCAATCTCGGCCTCGCCTGCCTGACCGAGCCGATCGACGAGCTCAACGGCCTGTTCCTGGAGTCCAAGCCGGACTTCGAGTGGCACTCGGGGATGTTCCTCGAAGGCGCCCACCTCCAGACGCCGTTCATGTCGGACCTGGTGACCCTCGCGGACCCGACCTCGCCCTACTCCTTCCTGAACTACCTGAAGGACAAGGGACGGCTGTACTCGTTCTACATCCGCGAGAACTTCTATCCGCTGCGCACGGAGTACAACGACTACTGCCGCTGGGCCGCGGCGCAGCTGAGCAGCATCCGCTTCAGCACCACCGTGACCCGTGTGGAGCACGAGGACGGGCTGTACGTCGTCCACACCGACGCCGGTGAGCGGCTGTACACCCGCCGCATCGTGCTGGGCACCGGCACCCCGCCGTACATCCCCGAGCCCTGCCAGGGCCTGGACGGCGACCTGCTGCACAACTCGCGCTACCTGGACCACAAGGAAGCGCTCCAGCGCAAGGAGTCGATCACACTGGTCGGCAGCGGCCAGAGCGCCGCGGAGATCTACTACGACCTGCTCTCCGAGATCGACGTGCACGGCTACCGGCTCAACTGGGTCACGCGCTCCCCGCGGTTCTTCCCGCTGGAGTACACCAAGCTGACGCTGGAGATGACCTCCCCGGAGTACATCGACTACTTCCACGCGCTGCCCGAGGCCACCCGCTACCGCCTGGAGTCCCAGCAGAAGGGGCTGTTCAAAGGCATCGACGGCGAGCTGATCGACGCGATCTTCGACCTGCTCTACCAGAAGAACCTGGCGGGCCCGGTCCAGACGCGACTGCTGACCAACTCGGCCCTGCACCGTGCCTCCTACGAGAACGGCGTCTACACCCTGGGGCTGCGCCAGGAGGAGCAGGGCAAGGACTACGACCTGCACACCGAGGGCCTGGTCCTGGCCACGGGCTACCAGTACGTCCAGCCCGCGTTCCTCGGCCCGGTCTCCGACCGCATCCGCAGGGACGGGCAGGGCCGCTTCGACGTGGCCCGCAACTACTCGGTCGACACCGCCGGCCGCGAGATCTTCCTTCAGAACGCCGCCGTGCACACGCACTCGATCACCTCGCCCGACCTGGGCATGGGCGCGTACCGCAACGCCTACATCATCGGCGAGATGCTCGGGTCCGAGTACTACCCCGTCGAAAAGTCCATCGCGTTCCAGGAGTTCTCCGTATGACGTTCACCGTCCGCCCGCTCGATCCTTTCGCCGACGCCGAACTGGTGCACGGCTGGGTGACCCATCCCAAGGCCGCCTACTGGATGATGCAGGACGCCAGACTTCAGGACGTCGAGCGCGAGTACATGGCGATAGCCGCCCATGAGCACCACGACGCCTTCATCGGGCTGAGCGACGGCGAACCCGTCTTCCTGATGGAGCGCTACGACCCGCGGTACGTGGAGCTCCAGGGCCTGTACGAGGCCGAGCCGGGCGATGTGGGCATGCACTTCCTGGTCGCGCCGACCGACACACCGGTGCACGGCTTCACCCGCGCCGTGATCACCGCGGTGATGGAGACGCTGTTCGCGGACCCGTCGACCCGGCGCGTGGTCGTCGAACCGGACGTGCGCAACACGGCCGTGCACGCGCTCAACGAAGCCGTCGGTTTCGTACCCGTACGAGAGATCAAGAAGCCGGAGAAGGACGCGCTGCTGAGTTTCTGCACCCGCGACCAGTTCATGGCTGCACGAGGAGTGACGGTATGACCCTGTCCGACGCCGTGGCACATCTGACGCCCGAACTGTGGGAAGAGGCGAACCGGCAGCTCGTCCGCAAGGCGCTCGCGGAGTTCTCGCACGAACGGCTGCTGACGCCCGAGGCGCTCGACGACGGAGCCGAGGGCGCGGGCGAGCGCCGCTACCGGGTCCTGAGCGACGACTCCGCGACCGAGTACCGCTTCGCCGCAGGCCGGTTCGCCCTCGACCACTGGCAGGTCCGCGCCGACTCGATCACCCGCCACCGCGACGGGGCCGAACAGCCGCTGGACGCGCTGGAGTTCTTCATCGAGCTGCGCACCTCGCTGGGGCTCAGCGACGAGATCCTCCCGGTGTATCTGGAGGAGATCTCCTCCACACTCTCCGGGACCGCGTACAAGCTCGCCAAGAAGCCGATGACCTCCGCCGAGCTGGCGGGCGCCGGGTTCCAGGCGATCGAGACGGGCATGACCGAGGGCCACCCCTGCTTCGTGGCCAACAACGGCCGGCTCGGCTTCGGTGTGCACGAGTACCTCTCGTACGCCCCGGAGACCGCGAGCGAGGTCCGTCTGGTCTGGCTGGCGGCCCGCCGCGACCACGCCACCTTCACGGCCGGCGCCGGGCTCGACTACGAGACCCTGGTGCGCGACGAACTCGGTGAGGCCCAGCTCGCCCGCTTCGCCGCGCAGCTGGACACCCTCGGTCTCGACATGGCCGACTACCTCCTGCTGCCCGTGCACCCCTGGCAGTGGTGGAACAAGCTCTCCGTCACCTTCGCCGCCGAGATCGCCCAGCAGCGGCTGGTGTGCCTCGGCAACGGCGACGACGCGTATCTGGCCCAGCAGTCGATCCGCACGTTCTTCAATGTGACCTCGCCGGCCAAGCACTATGTGAAGACCTCGCTCTCCGTGCTCAACATGGGCTTCATGCGCGGCCTTTCGGCGGCGTACATGGAGGCGACCCCGGCGATCAACGACTGGCTCGCGCACCTGGTCGACAGCGACGACGTCCTCAAGGCGGCGCGCTTCTCGATCATCAGGGAGCGGGCGGCGATCGGTTACCACCACCGCCAGTACGAGCGCGCGACGAACCGGTACTCCCCGTACCGCAAGATGCTTGCCGCGCTGTGGCGCGAGAGCCCGGTGCCGACGCTGCGGGACGGCGAGCGGGTGGCCACCATGGCCTCCCTGCTCCATGTCGACCGCGACGGCGCGAGCTTCGCGGGCGCGCTGATGGACGAGTCGGGCCTGGCGCCCGCGGAGTGGCTGCGCGGCTATCTGCACGCGTACCTCACGCCCGTGCTGCACAGCTTCTACGCCTACGACCTCGTCTACATGCCGCACGGCGAGAACGTCATCCTCGTCCTCGACGAGAACGGCGCCGTGCAGCGCGCGGTCTTCAAGGACATCGCCGAGGAGATCGCGGTGATGGACCCGGACGCGGTACTGCCGCCGGCGGTCGAGCGCATCCGCGCGGACGTCCCGGACGACATGAAGCTGCTCTCCATCTTCACGGACGTCTTCGACTGCTTCCTGCGCTTCCTGGCGCCGGCGCTGGTGTCGGAGAGGCGCCTGGACGAGGAGACGTTCTGGCGGGCGGTCGCGGACTGCGTGCGCGCCTACCAGGAGTCGGTGCCGCACCTCGCGGACAAGTTCCGCGAGTACGACATGTTCACCGACGAGTTCGCGCTCTCCTGCCTCAACCGCCTCCAGCTGCGCAACAACAAGGAGATGGTCGACCTCGCCGACCCGGCGGGGGCGCTCCAGCTGATCGGCACCCTGGAGAACCCGATCGCGCGTTTCTCCCGCTGAACCGGGCGGGCGCCCGTGTCGGGGTCCCCCCGGCCGGAGGCTGGGGGGAGGTCCCTCGCGGGCGCCCATCCCTCCTTCTCAGCCTCCCGTCGGCCAAGGCACCTGCGGCGAGCGGTAGTAGTCGATCCCCAGGGCCGTGAACCTCGGCCCCTGCGCCGCGAGGCGCACCTTGTACGTCTCCCAGTCGTGCGTGGACGCCGGTGACCAGCCGAGTTCGGCGACGCCGGGCAGCCGCGGGAACGCCATGTACTCGAGGTGGTCGCTGGTGGACAGCGTCTCCGTCCACAGCGGCGCCTCGACGCCGAGCAGCGCCTGCTGCGGCACTCCGTCCAGGTACGTCGCCGGGTCCCAGTCGTAGGAGCGCCGGACCTCCACCAGTCCCGCCCAGGCCAGGCCGAGCGGTGTGTCCTTGGTGTACTTCATGTCGAGGTAGACCCGGTCCGCGGGCGACAGGATCAGCCGGGTGCCGCTCTTCGCCGCGTCCGCGACCTGCTTGCGTTCGGCGGCGCCCGTCGCGTCGTAGCCCCAGTACTGCGCCACGGCCCCGGCGACCGGCTTCGCCCCGGTCAGCTGGTGCCAGCCGACCACGGTCTTGCCGTACTTCCCGACCACCGCCTGGGCCTTGTCCATGAACGTCACATAGTCCGCGTGGCTCGTGGAGTGCGCCTCGTCGCCCCCGATGTGGAGATAGCGGCCGGGGGTGAGCGCGGCCAGCTCGCGCACCACGTCGTCCACGAAGTCGTACGTCACCGCCTTCGGCGCGCACAGCGAGCTGAAGCCGACGGCCGTGCCGGTGTAGAGCGGGGGCGCGACGCCGTTGCAGTTGAGCTCGGCGTACGAGGCGAGCGCGGAGTTCGTGTGCCCGGGCATGTCGATCTCGGGGACGACCTCCAGGTGGCGGGAGGCGGCGTACGCGACGATCTCGCGGTACTGCGCCTTTGTGTAGTACCCGCCCGGCCCGCCGCCGACCTGGGTGGATCCGCCGTAGGTGGCGAGGCGGGGCCAGGAGTCGACGGCGATGCGCCAGCCCTGGTCGTCCGAGAGGTGCAGATGCAGCTTGTTGATCTTGTAGAGCGCCATCCGGTCGATGTAGAGCTTGACCTGGTCGACGGTGAAGAAGTGCCGGGCGACGTCGAGCATCGCGCCCCGGTAGGCGAACCGCGGGGTGTCGGTGACGGTTCCGCCGGCGACCTGCCAGGGGCCGCGCTGCCGGGTGTCCTTCTCCACGGCGGCCGGCAGGAGCTGACGCAGCGTCTGGACGGCGTGGAAGAGTCCCGCGGGCCTGCGGGCGGTCAGGGTGATCCCGCCGCGCGCGGACTCCAGCCGGTAGCCCTCCTCGCCGAGCGCCCGCTCCGAGGCGCGCAGCCGCAGCCGGATGCCGCCGGGGAGGTCGTCGCGGGTGACGGGCAGGGCGTAGCCGGTGGACGGCCGCAGCAGCCCGGCGAGGTAGTCCCCGATCCGGCGCGCGTCACGGGAGCCGTCGACACGGATGCGGGTGAGGGGGGTGAGCGTGTACGGCGACCCCGCGGGCCGCACCGACGCGGGCGCGGGGACGATCTGGCCGAGCGGTCGGGCGTCGGGCGCGTGGCCGGCGGGGGCCGGTGCGGGACGGGCGCCGATGCAGCCGAGGCCGGCCGCGCCGACGAGGAGCAGTGCACCGAACAGACGGGGGAACGTTCCGGGCAGTCTCACGGGCTGGATCCCTTCTCCGGGCGTCGCAACTGTGGTGCCGCACCTCAACTGCACCGAGGTGTAGACCACTTACTACCCATCAAGGCGGTGACTCCACCCCGCACCGCCCCGGCCGGATGGAACAATCCGCATATGAGCATGGCGGAAATCATCCAGAAGGACGGCACCTGGACCTTCGACGGGGACACGGTGCGGATCGTGCCCGGCTCCGACAAGAGCGTGAGCCTGCTGCGCAAGACCCTCGGGGAGATCGCCGTACCGCTGGAGGCGCTCGCCGGGATCTCCTTCGAACCGGGCAAGAAGTCCGGCCGGCTGCGGCTGAGGCTGCGGGACGGGGCGGACCCGCTGCTCCAGATCACCGGCGGCAAGCTGGACGACGGCTCCGACCCCTACCGGCTGACCGTGGAGAGCGACCGCGGGGGCGTCGCCGAGTACTTCGTGGACGAGGTGCGTAACGCCCTGCTCCTGGACCAGGTCGCCAACGGACCGGTGCAGCGCTATCTGCTGGCCGGCCCCGCGCTGCCGATCACCGTCGGAGCGGGCGACGGCACCGCCACCTTCGACGGCGAGGCGGTCCGCCTCGCGTGGAACTGGAAGACGGAGGAGTCGAAGTCCTCCGGCGGCGCCCGGACCATCCCGCTGGACGACATCGAGTCGGTGGAGTGGCTGCCGTCCGCCGGACTGGAGAACGGCTACCTGCGCTTCTCCGTGGCGAAGGCGCCGACCAAGGCCCCGCCGAAGTACGACCCGCACGCCGTCGAGCTGTGGGGCTTCCGCAAGGATCCGCTGATGGCCCTGGTGGCCGCGGCCGTGGTGGCCCGTCTGCCGCACCCCTACGCCCCCGCTCCCGCCCGTCCGGCGCTCGTGGGGGCCGTCCCCGCTCCCGGCGGCGACGATCACGACGCGCTGCTGAGACGACTGCGCGAGCTGGCCGATCTGCATCAGGCCGGAATACTGACCGATGACGAGTTCACGACCGCCAAACAGGCCGTTCTGAAGCGTCTGTAACGGGCCCCTGCCCGGAATCGGGCAGGATTCTTGCAATAACGGGGAGCGACCCCCCAATATCTACGGGTGCTCGAACCTCGCCAGCCCGGCCGTCTGTCCCACGACGACCTCATCGACCACCTGGTGCGCAGCACCGCGCTCCAGCGCGGTGAGGCGGCCCGGGTGATCCTCGACGTGCTGGCGTACTTCGACGAGAAGACGGAGGAGTTCGTCCGCCGCCGCCACCGTGAGCTGCAGTCGGGTGGCATGGCGAACACGGAGATCTTCGAGCGGATCGCGGCCGAGCTGCCGCACCGCGCCGTGGCGCCGCCGGAGCTCTCGCTCCGCCAGCTGCGCCGCATCGTCTATGGCTGACCGCCGGGCACACGGATCTATGGAGGGGCAAGAAGTCTATGTGCGGAATTGTCGGATACATCGGCAAGCGTGATGTGGCACCGCTGCTGCTGGAAGGCCTGCAGCGGCTGGAGTACCGGGGTTACGACTCCGCGGGCATCGTGATCACGAGCCCCAAGGCGACCGGTCTGAAGATGGTCAAGGCCAAGGGCCGGGTCCGCGACCTGGAGGCCCGCGTCCCCAAGCGCTTCGCCGGCACCACCGGCATCGCCCACACCCGCTGGGCGACCCACGGCGCCCCCAGCGACATCAACTCGCACCCGCACCTGGACCCCGAGAACAAGGTCGCGGTCGTCCACAACGGCATCGTCGACAACGCCGCCGAGCTGCGCGCGAAGCTGGAGGCGGACGGCGTCGTCTTCGCCTCCGAGACCGACACCGAGGTGCTCACCCACCTGATCGCCCGCTCCCAGGCCGAGACGCTGGAGGAGAAGGTCCGCGAGGCGCTCAAGGTCGTCGAGGGCACGTACGGCATCGCCGTCATGCACGCCGACTTCAACGACCGCATCGTGGTGGCCCGCAACGGCTCCCCGGTCGTCCTCGGCATCGGCGAGAAGGAGATGTTCGTCGCCTCGGACGTCGCCGCGCTGATCTCCCACACCCGCCAGATCGTCACCCTCGACGATGGCGAGATGGCCACGCTCAAGGCCGACGACTTCCGCACGTACACGACCTCGGGCACGCGCACCACCGCCACCCCCGAGACCGTCGAGTGGGAGGCCGCCTCGTACGACATGGGCGGCCACGACAC
Source organism: Streptomyces sp. AM8-1-1 (assembly GCF_032229325.1). Taxonomy (NCBI): domain Bacteria; kingdom Bacillati; phylum Actinomycetota; class Actinomycetes; order Kitasatosporales; family Streptomycetaceae; genus Streptomyces; species Streptomyces sp. AM8-1-1. The sequence goes on along the minus strand of NZ_CP135086.1, from coordinate 5,266,596 downwards.
GTACATGCACAAGGAGATCTCGGAGCAGTCCGACGCGGTGGACCGTGTCCTGCGCGGCCGCATCGACGAGAAGTTCTCCACCGTGCACCTCGGCGGCCTGAACCTGGACGCCCGCGAGGCCCGCGGCATCCGCCGGGTGAAGATCCTCGGCTGCGGCACCTCGTACCACGCCGGCATGATCGGCGCCTCGCTGATCGAGGGCCTGGCCCGGATTCCCGCGGACGCCGAGCCGGCCTCCGAGTTCCGCTACCGCAACCCGGTCGTGGACCCCGACACCCTCTACATCGCCGTCTCCCAGTCCGGTGAGACGTACGACGTGCTGGCGGCCGTGCAGGAGCTCAAGCGCAAGGGCGCCCGCGTCCTCGGCGTGGTCAACGTGGTGGGCTCCGCGATCGCCCGCGAGGCCGACGGCGGCGTGTACGTGCACGCGGGCCCCGAGGTCTGCGTCGTCTCCACCAAGTGCTTCACCAACACCGTGGTCGCCTTCGGGCTGCTCGCCCTGCACCTGGGCCGCATCCGTGACCTGTCCGTCTCCGAGGGCAAGCGGATCATCGAGGGCCTGCGCAAGCTGCCCGAGCAGATCAGCGAGATCCTGGAGGGCGAGGCGGAGATCAAGAAGCTCGCCGAGGAGTACGCGGGCGCCCAGTCGATGATGTTCATCGGCCGGGTGCGCGGCTACCCGGTGGCGCTCGAGGCCTCGCTGAAGCTCAAGGAGATCTCCTACATCCACGCCGAGGCCTACCCGGCCTCCGAGCTCAAGCACGGCCCGCTGGCGCTCATCGAGCCCGCGCTGCCGACGGTCGCGATCGTCCCCGACGACGAGCTGCTGGAGAAGAACCGCGCGGCCCTGGAGGAGATCAAGGCCCGCAGCGGCAGGATCCTCGCCGTGGCCCACCGCGAGCAGGAGAAGGCCGACCACACGATCATCGTGCCGAAGAACGAGAACGAGCTGGACCCGATCCTGATGGGCATCCCGCTCCAGCTCTTCGCGTACCACACGGCGCTTGCCATGGGCCGGGACATCGACAAGCCGCGCAACCTGGCGAAGTCCGTCACGGTCGAGTAGTCGAGCGGTCGGGACCGGCTCCGTCCGGTCCCCGACACAGGCGGTCCCCCCGCGCAGTCACTGCGCGGGGGACCGCTCTTTCGTCAGCCGGCGCTGCCCTGACGCCGGCCTGCGCGGCCTCAGCCGGTGGCCGTCACTCCCCGGCCGGCAGCGCGTCCCGAGAAGGCCGGCCACTTGGCGAGCGCTGCCGTCGCGCCGTACCAGGCCGCGAGGCCCGCCACCGCGCCGACCCAGCCGCCCGCCTTGGCGAGCCCTCCGTTCTCGGCGAACGACGCGATGCCGAGCAGCAGCAGCGTGACCGTGAGCAGTCCGTAGACGCCCTGGACGAAGAGTCCGCTGCCCGCGGACGCGACGGTGAGGGTCAGCGCCAGCAGCGCCCACAGCAGCAGGAACAGGCCCGCCGCCTCCGCCGACACCTCGGTGCCGACGCCGGTGCCCCAGGTGAACCAGAAGGCACCGAGACCGGCGAACGCCGTGCCGGTACCGGCGCTGCCCGCGCGGAATTCCAGCAGTCCGGCGATGAAGAGGGCGACGCCGCCCACCCAGGTCGCGACGGCCGAGGCGTCGGCCGCCGTCACGTTGTCGATCACGCCGGTGTGGCCGACGCCGAAGGCCAACAGGGTCAGTCCGAGGGCGAGATGACCGAGAGTCGAGGTCGAGGTCGAGGAGGTGGCGGTGCTTCCCGCGGGAACGACGTTGTCCACGGCGGGCTCCCTTCGTGTCCATGTGCAGTTGTGCTGCTACCCAGCGATCGAGAGATACCCTTCACAAGCGCACAATCCACCTCTACGCACGGGTAGTTTCCGTACAGGCAGGGCGAATTGACCTGGCGTCAGGGTCAAGAGGAAGGCGCGGGACCGGCGTTACGGGATGACGATGACGGGGCGCTGCGCACGCCGCGCGAGCCGCCCGGCCACCGAACCGAAGATGCGGCCGACGATCCCGTGGGTGGAACCGACGACGATGGCGTCGGCCGAGTACTCCCGGCCGACCTCCTCCAGTTCATGACAGATGTCGCCGCCGCGCTCGACGAGGATCCACGGGACCTCGGTGAGATAGTCGGCGCAGGCCAGCTCCAGGCCGAGGACCTCGGTGCGGTGATCGGGGACGTCCACGAAGACCGGGGGCTCGCAGCCGGCCCAGACGGTGGTCGGCAGCCGGTTCGCCACATGGACGATGATCAGCCCGGATCCTGAACGTCTGGCCATGCCGATCGCATAGGCGAGCGCGCGCTCACTGGAGGTCGATCCGTCGAAGCCGACGACGACTCCGTGCCGGAAGGCCGGATCGCAGGCATGGCGTGACTGTTCCGCCGCTTGCAGATCCGACGAGGGGTCGGCTACCTGCTTGCGGTCCGCGGGTTCGGGGATTTCGTGACCGGCCATCGGTGTCTCGGCGAAGAAGGTCCTCATCGGGAGGGAACGACATGGCGACGGAGCTGTGTCCGGGAATCATCTTCCCTGGCCCATACCCCCAAGGGTACGGCGACACTCCTCTCCTGCCCAGGCCCTGCCGCCCCAATCGGGCGTTCCAGGGAGCATGCCCGAGGCCGCCCCGTATGGCAATGCCGCTTGGCGTCTACAGCCGTCTGGGCGGGCCTGCGCGGCCGGGTGCGGAAACCGCGCCCGCCACCGGGGTCCGGGGACCGGGTCCGGAGTCCGAGGACCGGGTCAGGGGCGGGACCCGCCGCTCGGACGGCCGCCGGGCACCGGGTGCCGCAGTGACCGGAATGGTTCGTTCCTCGTTGGCACCGCGGTCACCCCGCAGCCTCGAGGGAGCTTCCGTGCCCGCACGCCCGTCCACTCCGTCCGCCCGCGCTCCGCACCGCTCGTCCGAGTCGGCGAGCGACGTGGTCCGCTGGGCCGCGTTCAGCTGCTTTCTCGTCCCCGTCGTCCTCGTCGTCTACGGAACGTCCGTCGGCGGGGCCGCCGCGGCCGCCCTCGGCCTCGCCGCCGTCACCGCGGCCTGCCGGATCCTTCTGCGGCACTCCGAGCGCAACGCGGCCCGGGCGCGCGCCGAGAGCCCGGCGCCGGCCCCCTCGCGGCGCGGGCGGCCGGCCGCGGGGGCGCACCGGGGCGCTCGCCACGGCGGAGGTTGTGCGACCGAAGACTGACCCGTTCGCACGCTCACACCCGTATGATTTCAGCCAACTTCACGTCAGTGGCCCCTCCTTGGGGAAATGGCCTGCCAACCCCCTTGCCACCAGGCAAGAAAGGACCATTCGCGGCGCTTGCACCCTACGGGGACGGGCCATGCGCGTGAGGCGCACTTCCCTGGGCGGCCGTCGAGTGGAACGCTTCGTGATCGAATGCTTCGCGCCAAGTTGCCATGTCGACATAGCGGGGCATGCCGAACTTGTCACGTCGGCGCCACGGGACACAGTAGATTCGATCATGAGTATCGAAGGCTCGGGACTCGTGCAAAACCGAGGGGAAACGTGCAGGAGCGAAAGGCCCGAAAAGAACGGGGAGACGCGAACACCGAGGGGGGCTTAGCGTCATGAGTCAGGACTCCGCCGCGCCGGAGGCAGCACGAAAGCTCTCCGGGCGCCGGCGCCGGGAGGTCGTCGCGGTACTGCTGTTCAGCGGCGGCCCCATCTTTGAGAGTTCCATCCCGCTCTCGGTGTTCGGAATTGACCGTCAGGACGCCGGAGTTCCTCGCTATCGACTGCTCGTCTGCGCAGGCGAGGAAGGCCCGCTGCGGACCACCGGCGGGCTCGAACTGACCGCGCCGTACGGCTTGGAAGCCATCGGCAGAGCAGGAACCGTCGTCGTACCGGCCTGGCGGTCGATCACCTCACCGCCACCGCCGGAAGCGCTCGACGCGCTGCGGCGCGCGCATGAGGAGGGAGCCCGCATCGTCGGACTGTGCACCGGTGCGTTCGTCCTGGCCGCGGCCGGTCTGCTCGACGGCCGTCCGGCGACCACGCACTGGATGTACGCGCCCACGCTGGCGAAACGGTATCCGTCCGTCCATGTGGATCCGCGCGAGCTCTTCGTCGACGACGGCGATGTGCTCACCTCCGCGGGCACGGCGGCCGGAATCGATCTCTGCCTCCACATCGTGCGCACCGACCACGGCACCGAGGCGGCCGGAGCACTGGCCCGCCGGCTGGTGGTGCCACCACGGCGCAGCGGCGGGCAGGAACGCTATCTGGACAGGTCTTTACCTGAGGAAATCGGGTCGGACCCGCTGGCCGAGGTCGTCTCGTGGGCGCTGGAGCATCTCCATGAGCAGTTCGACGTGGAGACACTGGCGGCCCGGGCGTACATGAGCAGGCGCACGTTCGACCGGCGATTCCGTTCCCTGACCGGCAGCGCGCCGCTGCAGTGGCTGATCACCCAGCGGGTGCTCCAGGCGCAGCGGCTGCTGGAGACGTCCGACTACTCGGTCGACGAGGTGGCGGGCCGCTGCGGCTTCCGCTCCCCCGTCGCACTGCGCGGCCACTTCCGGCGGCAGCTGGGTTCGTCCCCGGCCGCGTACCGGGCCGCCTACCGGGTGCGCCGGCCGCAGAGCGAGCCCTCGCCACCGCCGTCGATGGTGGAGTCGGTCGTTCCTGCCCAGGCCAGGCGTGCGGCAGCGGCGACGGGGCACTCCGGCCCCAGCGCCACCTCGCCCGCGCCGCCGGAACTGGGCAAGCCGCCGTCGGAGGCGTACGCGGGTGGCCACGGCCGCCCGAGCCTGCCCGGCCAGCGGAGCGCGCCATAAGGTAGGACGCATGAACGATCGCATGGTGTGGATCGACTGCGAGATGACCGGGCTCTCGTTGACGGACGACGCACTCATCGAGGTGGCCGCACTGGTCACCGACTCGGAACTGAACGTGCTCGGCGACGGGGTGGACATCGTGATCCGCCCGCCGGACGCTGCGCTGGAGACGATGCCCGAGGTGGTGCGCCAGATGCACACCGCCTCGGGTCTCCTCGACGAGCTCGCGGGCGGCACCACGCTCGCAGACGCCGAGGAGCAGGTCCTGGCGTACGTCCGGGGGCATGTGAAGGAGCCCGGCAAGGCCCCTCTGTGCGGCAACTCGGTCGGCACGGACCGCGGCTTCCTGCTGCGCGACATGCCGACGGTGGAGCAGTACCTGCACTACCGGATCGTCGATGTGTCCTCGGTCAAGGAGCTGGCGCGCCGCTGGTACCCGAGGGCGTACTTCAACAGTCCGGAGAAGAACGGCAACCACCGGGCACTGGCCGACATCCGCGAATCCATCGCGGAGCTGCGCTACTACCGGGAGGCGGTCTTCGTGCCGCAGCCCGGACCGGACTCCGACACGGCGAAGACGATCGCCGCGAAGTACGTCCTGCCTGCGGAGTAGAAGGGATGGCGAGCCCCGGGTGAGCGCCCTCACACGGCGCAACAACCCGGGCGCGAGCACCCTGCCGGACCCTGTACACTTTTTCTCGGCCGGTCGGAAAGACCGGTCGTGGTGGGTATAGCTCAGATGGTAGAGCACCTGGTTGTGGTCCAGGATGTCGCGGGTTCGAGTCCCGTTACTCACCCTTCTCGATCAAGGCCCCGGTCCTCGGACCGGGGCCTTGATCGTTTCCGGCGTCCGCCGCCGGGCCCCGGCGGCGCCCGGACCGCGCCTACGACGAGTCGCGCACGATCAGCTCCGTGGGGAGCACGACCTGCGGACACCGGCCCGTCCGGCCGGTGATCTCCTGGAGCAGCAGCTCGGCCATCGTGCGGCCCATCTCCTCGATCGGCTGGCGCACGCTGGTCAGCGGCGGGTCCATGTGGCGGGCCACGGCCGAGTCGTCGAAGCCCACCAGCGCCACGTCGTCCGGAACCCGGCGGCCGGCTTCCCGCAGCACCTGACGGGCACCCGCCGCCATCACGTCGGAGGCCGCGAAGACCGCGTCCAGGTCGGGGCAGCGCCGCAGCAGCTCCGCCATGGCGCGGCGGCCGCCCTCCTCGGTGAAGTCGGCCGGCGCCGTCAGCGCCGGGTCCGGTGCCAGACCGGCCGCCTCCAGCGCCGCGCGGTAGCCCGCCTGGCGGCACTGGGCTCCGTACACGTCCAGTCGCCCGGTGATCGTCGCGATCCGGCGGCGGCCACGGCCGGCCAGATGGGTCACGGCGGTGCGGGCGCCCCCGAAGTTGTCGGAGTCCACCGCGACCAGCGTCTCGTCGGCCGACCGGCGGCCGCTGATCACGGCCGGCATGGAGAGCTGCTCCAGCATGTCGGGGATCGGGTCGTCGGCGTGCACGGAGACGAGCAGGACGCCGTCGACCCGGTGGGCGGCCAGATACTGCGCGAGCCGGCGGCGCTCGCGGTCACCGGCGGCGAGCGTCAGCAGGAGCTGCATCTCGGTCTCGGCGAGCGCCGCCCCCACCCCGCGCACCATGTCGGAGAAGTACGGCTCGGCGAAGAAGCGGGCCTCGGGCTCCGGGACGACCAGGGCGATGGAGTCGGTGCGATTGGCGGCCAGGGCGCGGGCCGCACGGTTGGGCACATAGCCCAATTCGGCGACGGCGGCCTCGACGGCGGCCCGGGTGGTCTCGCTGACCCGGGGCGAACCGTTGATCACCCGGGAGACCGTGCCCCGTCCCACTCCGGCGCGAGCCGCGACCTCTTCGAGCGTGGGCCGGCCGGTGCCCCGCCCGCCGTTCCGCGTACGGATCATCCGAGACACCATGTCCGCCTCCCCAGGGCTGCCTGGTCCGAAAACATAACGGGTCGGGTGTCTTGACACCCCCTCAGGGAGCCGCGACCCTTCAACACATCACGCATGGGAGCGCTCCCACCGTACCGGACTCATACACAACCCGCACCTTCCCCGCCCGGGCCGCTCGGCATCAACGGGACTGCTTCGCAGGCTGGTTGACCGGCGGGTCGGCGCGTCAGGGCACAAGGAGGACGCAATGCGCAGGGCAGTCATCCTCGCGGTCGTCGCCGCGCTCGGGGCCGGTCTGTTGGCCGGCTGTGCCGAGGACAGCGACGATCCCGCCGGCAGCTCGTCCGACGACGGCGGCGGGGGCAAGGGCAGGACGACTCTGACGGTCGGGGTCTTCGGGGCCTTCGGTCTCAAGGAGGCCGGGCTCTACGACGAGTACATGAAGCTCAACAAGAACATCGTGATCAAGCAGACATCGATCGAGCGGAACGAGAACTACTACCCGCAGCTCCTCACCCACCTCGGCAGCGGCAGCGGACTGGCCGACATCCAGGCGGTCGAGGTCAACAACATCGCCGAGATCACCGCGACGCAGTCCGGCAAGCTGGTCGACCTGGGCAAGGCGGCGGGCGTGCAGAAGGACGCCTTCCTGCCCTGGAAGTGGGAGCAGGCGACCAAGGACGGCAAGACGATCGCCCTCGGTACCGACATAGGCCCGCAGGGCATCTGCTACCGCAAGGACCTCTTCGCCAAGGCCGGACTGCCCAGCGACCGTGAGGCGGTCGGCAAGCTGTGGGCGGGCGACTGGAACAAGTACCTCGCCGCGGGCAAGCAGTTCAAGGCCAAGGCACCCAAGGGCACGTCCTTCGTCGACTCCGCCTCCGGGGTGATGGCGGCGATCACCGGCAGCAACGAGAACCGCTTCTACGACAAGGACGGCAAGATCGTCTACAAGACGAACCCGGCCGTGAAGGAGGCCTGGGACATCGCGGCGGAGTTCGCCTCCGCGGGACTGACCGGCAAACTCCAGCAGTTCACCCCCGCCTGGGACCAGGGCTACGCCAACGGCACCTTCGCGACCGTGTCCTGCCCGGCCTGGATGCTCGGCTACATCCAGGACAAGGCGGGAGCCGCGGGCAAGGACAAGTGGGACGTGGCAGCGGCGCCCAAGCCCAGCAACTGGGGCGGCTCCTTCCTCACCGTCCCCTCGGCCGGCAAGAACACCGAGGAGGCCGCCAAGCTCGCGGCCTGGCTGACCGCACCGGCCCAGCAGGCGAAGCTGTTCGCCAAGCGCGGCAGCTTCCCGAGCGCCCAGGCGGCGTACTCCCTGCCGGAGGTCGCGGGCGCCAAGCACGCCTACTTCGGCAACGCGCCCATCGGGCAGATCTTCTCCAAGGCCGCCGAGGGTGTGCCGGTCCAGATCCTGGGGCCGAAGGACCTGATCATCGCGCAGAACCTGGCCGACATCGGAATGCTCCAGGTCGACCAGAAGGGCCGTTCCTCGCAAGCGGGATGGGACGCGGCCGTCAAGGCGATCGACAACGCGCTGGACCAGTGACCGGTATGGCAAGTGACGCACCGGCCGCCGCGCCCTCCCTGGGGGAGGAGGGCGCGGCTCTGCGCCCGCCCGAAAAGGCGGGGCACGACGAGCGACGGCGGGCCAGACGCAGCCGCCGCTACCGGCAGGACGTGCGGTGGAGCCCGTACGCCTTCGTCGCGCCGTTCTTCCTGTTCTTCCTGGCCTTCGGGCTCTTCCCGCTCCTCTACACCGGCTGGGCCTCGCTGCACCGGGTGGAGCTGACGGCGCCCACCGACATGGAATGGGTGGGGCTGCGGAACTTCTCGCGGCTGCTGGAGGACGAGTTCTTCTGGAACGCGCTCCAGAACACCGTCACGATCGGGCTGATCTCCACGGTGCCGCAGCTGCTGATCGCGCTCGGCATCGCGCATCTGCTCAACTACCGGCTGCGCGGCTCGATGTTCTTCCGGGTGGCGGCGCTGACGCCGTACGCGACCTCGGTCGCCGCGGCCACCCTCGTCTTCGTGCTGCTCTTCGGGCGCGACTACGGAATGATCAACTGGGCGCTGGGCATGGTGGGTTTCGACCACATCGACTGGCAGAACGGCCGGTGGACCTCGCAGCTCGCCGTGTCCACCATCGTGATCTGGCGCTGGACCGGGTACAACGCGCTGATCTATCTGGCCGCGATGCAGGCCATCCCGAACGACCTGTACGAGTCGGCGGCACTGGACGGGGCCTCGCGCTGGCAGCAGTTCCTGCATGTCACGGTCCCCTCGCTGCGGCCGACGATCCTGTTCACCTGTGTGGTCTCGACGATCGGCGCGACACAGCTGTTCGGCGAGCCGCTGCTGTTCAACGGCGGTGCGGGCGCCACCGGCGGCGCCGACCACCAGTTCCAGACCCTCGGCCTGTATCTGTACGAGCAGGGCTGGGTGAATCTGCATCTGGGCCGTGCCTCGGCGATCGCCTGGGCGATGTTCCTGATCCTGTTGGTGATCGGCGCGGTGAACTGGCTGCTCGCCCGGCGTCTGAGCAAGAGTGCGTAGGGGGACGGCCATGACGAATCCGCTGAGCGCCAAGCGTGCCGGACGCCAGTTCCACGGCGGCCGGATCACCCATGCCGTCCTGATCCTCTTCACCATCGGCTCGCTGTTCCCGCTGGTGTGGACGGCGGTGGCGGCCTCCAGGAACAACTCCCGTCTCGCGCAGACTCCCCCGCCCTTCTGGTTCGGCGGCAATCTCTTCAAGAACCTGGAGATCGCCTGGACCGACGCCAACATGGGTGCGGCCCTGCTCAACACCACCATCGTCGCGGGCTCGATCGCCGCGGGGACGGTCCTCTTCTCCACCCTCGCCGGCTTCGCCTTCGCCAAGCTGCGGTTCCGGTTCAAGAACCTCCTGCTGCTGCTGGTGATCGGCACGATGATGGTGCCGCCGCAGCTCAGCGTCGTACCGCTGTACATGCTCATCGCCGAACTGTCCTGGACCGACCAGCTGCAGTCCGTCATCCTGCCCACGCTGGTGAGCGCCTTCGGGGTGTTCTTCATGCGCCAGTACCTCGTCGGGGCGCTGCCCACCGAGCTGATCGAGGCGGCCCGGGTGGACGGCGCGAACAGCTGGCGCGTGGTGTGGCACATCGTCTTCCCCGCGGCGCGGCCGGCCATGGCGGTGCTGGGGATGCTGACCTTCGTGATGGCCTGGAACGACTTCTTCTGGCCGATCATCGCGCTGACCCAGAACGGCAGTCCGACCGTGCAGGTCGCGCTGACCGGGCTCGGCCGCGGCTACATCCCCGACCAGTCGGTGATCATGGCGGGCGCGCTGCTGGGCACGCTGCCGCTGCTCATCGCCTTCGTCGTGTTCGGCAAGCACATCGTCGGCGGCATCATGCAGGGCGCCGTCAAGGGCTGAAGCCGGGGCCGGGCCCCGTCGCTCCCCTCTGCCGTCCTCTCGTTCCTACATCCATGTTGGGAGCTCATCCATGTCCGTCAGCTTTCCGCCCGGATTCCTGTGGGGCACCGCGACCGCCGCGTACCAGATCGAGGGCGCCGTACGTGAGGGCGGCCGTACGGCGTCGATCTGGGACACCTTCAGTCACACCCCGGGCCGGACCGAGAACGGGGACACCGGCGACATCGCCACCGACCACTTCCACCGCCGCGCCGCGGACGTGCGGCTGATGGCGGACCTGGGGGTGGGCGCCTACCGCTTCTCGGTGTCCTGGCCGCGTGTGCAGCCCACCGGCCGCGGCCCCGCCGTCCAGCAGGGCCTCGACTTCTACCGGGGCCTGGTCGACGATCTGCTCGACCACGGCATCCGGCCGGTGCTCACGCTCTACCACTGGGACCTTCCCCAGGAGCTGGAGTCGGCGGGCGGCTGGCCCGACCGGGAGACGGCGTACCGGTTCGCCGAGTACGCCGGGATCGTGGCCGGCGCGCTCGGCGACCGGGTGGACCTGTGGACCACCCTCAACGAGCCCTGGTGCAGCGCCTTTCTGGGCTACGGCTCCGGTGTGCACGCCCCCGGCCGCACCGACCCGGTGGCAGCCCTGCGGGCCGCGCACCATCTCAATCTGGGCCACGGCCTCGCCGTCCAGGCGCTGCGCGCCTCCCTGCCCGCCGACGCGCAGCTCTCCATCAGCCTCAATCCGAGCGTCGTCCGGCCGCTGAGCCAGAGCCCCGGGGACCTGGACGCGGCGCGCCGTATCGACGCGCTGGCGAACCGGGTGTTCGCCGATCCGCTGCTCCGGGGCTCCTATCCGGAGGACCTCTTCACGGACACGGCACGGCTCACCGACTGGTCCTTCGTCCACGACGGCGACACGACGGCGATCCGGCAGCCGCTGGACTGGCTGGGGCTGAACTACTACGCGCCGGCGCTGGTGTCGGCCGCCGACGGTGGCACCGCCGAGCGCAACGACGGCCACGGAGCGAGCGAGCACTCCCCCTGGCCGGGCGCCGACGCGGTCACCTTCCACCAACCACCCGGCGAACGCACCGAGATGGGCTGGTCGATCGACCCGACGGGACTGTACGACCTGCTGATGACCTATACGCACAAGGCGTCGGGCGTGCCGCTGATGATCACCGAGAACGGGGCCGCCTGCGACGACAAGCCGGCCGCCGACGGCACGGTCCACGACCCGGAGCGCATCGCCTATCTGCACGGCCATCTCGCGGCGGTCCACCGGGCGATCGCCGACGGAGCCGATGTGCGCGGCTACTTCCTCTGGTCCCTGCTGGACAACTTCGAGTGGTCCTACGGGTACAGCAAGCGCTTCGGGGCGGTGTACGTGGACTACGAGACCCAGGTCCGTACGCCCAAGTCGAGCGCGCGCTGGTACGCGGAGGTGGCACGGACGGGTGCGCTGCCGGGTGCGTCCCCGGCCTGACCGTCCGGGGGTTGTCCCCACCCCCGAGTGACCTGTGGGCGCCATGTCCCCGGCCGGGCTGTCCGGCCGAGGATGGGCCGAAGAGATCAACGGCCCACGGGGAAGGCACGACATGCGGTTCGGAATCGGTTCGGGAGCACGGCGCGGGACCGTGGTGGCAGCCGCGTTGCTGGCTGTCACCGCGGGCACGGCCCTGCCCCTCACACAGGCCGAGGCATCGCCGGGCGGGACACCGAGCGGGATCTGGCAGGTCGACGGGTACGGCGCCGTCCTCTCCCTGGACGGCGGCCGGCTCCAGGAGTACCAGGTCACCTCCGTCAGCTGCATCAAGGGCACCTCGGCGGCGCGGACCGGCAGTGGGCACGGCACCACCCGGTATCTGACCCCGGGCGGCGATGTGTTCACCGTGCGGCCCCAGGAGCGGCCGGGGCGGGCATGGATGCACATCGACGGCTCGCCCGGCGACCGCGGGTTGCGGCGCATCGATGCTCTGACCGCCGCCTGCCGGACGGCGCCACCGACCGGACCCGTCGCCACCTTCGACGTCCTGTGGCAGAGCTTCGAGGAGAACTACCCCTTCTTCGCCGCCAAGGGGATCGACTGGGACGCCGTACGCGAGCGCTACCGTCCCCGGGTCCACGCGGGGACGACGGACTCCGAACTCTTCGCCCTCTTCCGCGAGATGCTCACCCCGCTGCATGACGCCCATGTCGGTCTGGCCGAGGGTGACACCCGCTGGGGCAGTGTCCGTCCGGGCACGGTCATGCCCGACGAGGATCTGGACGCCAAGGTCATCTCGCATGTCGAGGAGCACGATCTCGGGGGCGCGAAGCTGCGTATGTTCGCCGGCGGCAGGATCGGCTACGCGGAACTTCCCGGAAATCGCGGGTACTTGCGGATCTCGGGCTTCGGCGGCTACAGCGGGACGAACGACTTCGCCGCCAACAGCGCCGCTCTGGACGAGACGCTCGATGCCGTTCTCACTCCCGCGCACACGGCACGGCTGCGCGGGCTGGTCATCGATCTGCGGATCAACGGCGGCGGCTCCGACGCCCTCGGGCTCCAGCTCGCCGGGAGGCTGACCGACCGGCCCTACTACGCCTACGCCAAGCGGGCCCGCAACGACCCCGCCGACCCGGCGCGGTTCACCCGTCCCCAGCCGCTGTACGTCCGGCCGGCAGACGCGCCCCGCTACACGGGCCCGGTCGCGGTACTGACCGGTGGGTCGACGATCAGCGCCGGCGAGACGTTCACCCAGGCGCTGATGGGCCGCCCGGGCACGACGGTCCGGATCGGGCAGCACACCCAGGGCGTGTTCTCCGACGCACTGCCGCGCACGCTCCCGAACGGTATGACCGTCCTGCTGCCCAACGAGGAGTTCCTGACCCGCACCGGGCAGACCTTCGACGGCGCCGGCATCCCGCCGCATCTGACCGAACCGGTCTTCACCGACGAGGAGTTCGCGAAGGGACGCGACTCCGCGTTCGACCGGGCCGTCGCCGTTCTCGGCCGCCGGGACTGACCCTCCGGCCCCTGGGGAAAAGCGCGTCCCGGCCGGGTGGGGGGAAGTCCGGCCGGGACGCGGGTGGGGGCGGAGCGGCTACTGGTAGGCGGCGAACGCCTTGGTGAAGGCCAGCGGCTGCTGGAGGATCGAGCTGCAGGTCGCGTCGGCGGCCGGCTTCTCGCCGCCGGGGCACTGCTTGTCACGGGTCGAGGACCACATCGACAGCCAGCCCATGTCCTTGGACGTGGCGAACTCCACCAGCTGCGTCGCGTCCTCGACCGTGAAGATCTCGGTCACGACGTCGTTGACGCCGATCATCGGGGTGACGGCGACGGCCTTCCAGGCAGCGGCGTCGGAGAGCCCGAGGACACCCTTGATCTGCGCCTGGGTGGCGGTGGCCGCCTGGATCGCGTAGTCACCCATGTCGTCGCTGAAGGCCGGCCCGTAGTCCATCGCCATGATGTTGACCGCGGAGACCTTCACCCCGTTCTTCTTGGCGTCGGCGACCAGGTCCACGCCCGGCTGGGTCAGCCCGGTGGGCATCACCGGCAGCGTGAAGGAGACATCCAGACCGGGGTGGGCCTTCTGGAGCTGCGCGATCGCCTGCGAGCGGCGGGTGTTGGCCGCTGTGTCCGGCAGCGCGGCGCCTTCGATGTCGAAGTCGACCTTGGTCAGCTCGTAGGTGTCGATGACCTTGCCGTACGCCTTCGCGAGCTCGTCGGCCGAGGAGCAGTTCAGGCCCAGTTCGGAGCCCGCGGCGCCGCCGAAGGAGACGCGGACGTCGCCGCCCTTGGCGCGCAGGGCGCCTATCTGGTTGGCGACAGCGTTGTCGCCGAGCCCGGTGACGCCGCCCCACAGCGGGGCGCAGCTGCCGCCGGAGGTGATGAAGGCGAGGTTGAACTCCTTGACGCCCGTCTTGGTGACCGTGTCGAGCATGTCGTACGACGGGAAGAGCGAGGTGTCGATGTACGGGGCGTAGCCCGCGGCCGCCTTGGTGCCGTTGCCCGGGGTCTCACTCGGCGTCGGGGTGGGCGTGGCCGTCGTGGTGGGGGTCGCCGGCTTGGTGGGCGTGGCCGTGGGGGTGGGCTTCGGCTGCTCGGTGGGCCGGCCGGTGGGCTGCGGGGTGGCGCCGGTGTCGAGGGAACACGTGGCGTCGTTGATGAGACAGGACGTGGGGTCGGCGGCCGTGGATGTACCGCTCGCGGAGGTGACGAAGCCGACGGTCACCGACGCGCCGGGCGCGAGCTCCTTGTTCCAGCTCGTGGGCTTCACGGTGACGTGCTGCCCCTCGACCGTGTGCTCCCCGTTCCACAGGGAGCTGATCGTGGTCCCGGCCGGGAGGTCGAATTCGAGCGTCCAGCCCGACTGGGCCTTCTCGGTGGCGTTGGTGACGACGTACTGACCGGTGTAACCGCCCGTCCAGGAGCTCGTCTTGGTGTACGCGGCGCCGACGGCGGCGGCCTGGGCCGTCCCCGTCAGGGCGAACGCGGCGCCGCCGGCCACCGCGGCGGCGACGAGCGCGCCGATCGCCTTGGTCTTGCCGCTCGCCGTGCGCCGGTGCGTACTACTGCCCATTGCGTGCCTGCCTCTGTCTTACGGAAGTGGGGGGTGTGGCAGCACGCTAGCGAGACCGGAACGGACAAATGACCGGTTCAGGGCGGGGTTCGACCTTCTTATGACGCCGTTAAGGAAGGCATCGGAGCCGGTTAATGGTCGGGGCCGCCGACCCGGGAGTGCGAGCGGGAAAGGCGTCCGCGCCGCCGTTCGGTGCCGCGGTGACCCCGGCGGCGCTCGCCCTGCGCGCCCTGGCGGGGGCCGAGGCCGAGCCACAGCCGTACCTCCGTGCCGCCGAGCACCGAACTGCCTATCCGTACGTCCCCGCCCGTCGACTCGGCGACCCTGCGCACGATGTCGAGGCCGAGGCCCGTCGAGCCGTCCCTGCCACCGCTGTTGCCCCGGGCCATCGCGGCCTCCGGGTCGGTGATGCCCGCCCCGGCGTCGGAGACGAGCACGATCACGGCGTCGTCGCCGTTGTGCACGTCGACCGAGAAGGCCGTGCCCTCGGGGGTGTGACGGAAGACGTTGCCGAGCAACGCGTCGAGGGCAGCGGCCAGTTCGGGACGGGCGACCGGGATGCGTACGGGACGGTCGACGCCCGCGACCCGCACCTTGCGGCCCTCGTCCTCCGCCAGCGCGGACCAGAAGTCCATGCGTTCGCGGACGACTTCGGAGGCGTCGCAGCCGGCTCCCGGGCCGTTGGCGACGGTCTGCGGCTTGGCCTCGCGCGCGGTGCGGATGATCGTGTCGACCTCCCGCTCCAGCTGCTCGACGGCGGTCCTGGTCTGCTCGGCCGCCGGGCCCTCGCCCAGCGAGGCAGCGTTGAGGCGCAGCACGGTCAGCGGGGTGCGCAGCCGGTGCGAGAGGTCGGCCGCGAGCTCCCGCTCGTTGGCGAGAAGCTGGACGACCTGGTCGGCCATGGCGTTGAACGCGATCGCGGCCGACCGCAGTTCGGTCGGCCCCTCCTCGGGGACCCTCGCCCCCAGCCTGCCCTCGCCGAGGTCGTGGGCCGCGCCCGCGAGCCGCTGCGCGGGCGTCACCATCCGGCTGCCGAGGCGGTCGGCGACCGCGACCGAACCGATGATCAGGGCGATGCCGACGCCACCGAGGACCAGCCAGGCGGTGCCGACGCCGTTGGAGACCTCGCCCTCGGGCACGAACACCTCGACGACCGCGATCTGGCCGGTGCCGATGGCGGTGGGCTGCAACAGGGCGGAGCCGCCGCGCACTTCGGTGACGGAGGCGCGGCCGAGGCGCTGGGTGGTGGCGAGGTCGGCCGTCGCGGCCCGGCGGATGCCGATGTCGACGGGCACGCTGCCGGGTTCACCGGAGGCCGGGACGTGCACGGCCATCCGGCCCGCCGCTCCGGCCTGGGTCGACATCACGGCCCGCTCCAGCGGGTCACGCTCGGCGGTGATGGAGAGGGTGGGGCCGATGGCGGCGGCCTGGCGCTCGGCGTTGGAGAAGGCGCGGTCGCTGGCCATCTCCTTGATGACGAGCCCGAGCGGTACGGCGAAGGCCACCACGACCATCGCCGTGACGGCCAGCGAAACCTTGACGAGTGCCCATCTCATCTCATGTGTCCGTTCGGCGGTTCCAGCTTCACTCCGACTCCCCGCAGCGTGTGCAGATAGCGGGGCCGTGCCGCGGTCTCACCGAGCTTGCGCCGCAGCCAGCTCAGATGGACGTCGATCGTCTGGTCGTCGCCGTAGCTCTGCTGCCAGACCTCGGCGAGGAGTTCCTTGCGCGGGACGACGACTCCGGGGCGGCCGGCCAGAAAGGCCAGCAGGTCGAACTCCCGGCGGGTCAGGTCCAGTGCCGTGCCGTCCAGCTCGGCCTGGCGGCGCAGCGGGTCGATGGACAGACCGCCGACCTGGATGACGCGCGAGGGCGGTACGTCGCCGGCGGCGACGCGCGAGCGGCGCAGGACGGCGGCCATGCGCGCGGACAGGTGCTCCACCGAGAAGGGCTTGATGAGGTAGTCGTCGGCACCGTCGTTGAGCAGCCGGACGATCTCGGTCTCGTCGTCCCGCGCGGTCGCGATGATCACCGGTACATCCGTGATGCCCCGCAGCATCTTCAGCGCCTCGGCCCCGTCCAGGTCCGGCAGACCGAGGTCGAGAATGACCACGTCGAACCGGAAATGGGCCACCTCACGCAGCGCCTCCAGGGCCGTGCCGACGCTCCGTACGGTGTGGGAGGCCTCGGTCAAGTGCCGGATGAGGGCGGAGCGCACGAACTGGTCGTCCTCGACCACGAGCACACTTGCCATGGGCGGCACCGTACGCCATACGGAGTACCGCGGTCGCCATCCGGAGCAGGTCGCTCACGATCCGGAACGGCTCGGTCCTCTCCGGGACACGGGTGGGGCGCGTGGTGCAGTATGGGCAACGATGCGTAGAGGACTTGTACATGCCATGGCGTGGTCGCTGTCCACCGGGGCGGCGGTCACGCTGTCGTGGTGGGGCGTCCACACGGTGATGTCCGGGACCGCTTACGACCGGCCGCGCGCGCTGCCGATCAGTGCGGACACGGCGACCACGCAGGGCTCGAAACCGCAGGCCTCGTCGACACAGGAGCCGCCCGCACCGCCGTCGAGCCCGAGCCCGTCGAAGGAGCGGAAGCGGAGCCCGTCGACCACACCGTCGACGGGAAAGTCCGACAAGTCCGAAGCGCCCTCGTCCGCTTCGCCGCCGCAGCAGTCCGCCCCGGCGGGCAGCGTGAAGGGCTACACGGTCGACGGCGGCCGGGTCGTGTTCGACATCCGCGACACGTACGCGGAGCTGGCGTCGGCGACGCCCGACGCGGGCTGGCAGATGCAGGTGTGGAAGCAACCGGAATGGATCCGGGTCACGTTCACCAAGGACGGGCGGGAGTCGTCGGTGTTCTGCACCTGGAACGGCCATCCGCCGATGGTGCAGTTCGACAAGCGTTGAGCGCGGTGCGCGGGTGCGCGATGCGTTGGATGCCGTGAGTGCGTTGGATGCCGTGAGTGCGTTGGACGCCGTGGCGAGCGGGTCTGCCGTGCGCGCCCCGCGGTCAGCGCGGTCACCGCGTCAGCGGAAGACGGCGGGCGGAGGCGCCGGTGAGGGCTTCGCGCTCGCGTCGGTGACCGCGGCCGCGCCCCCCGTGAAGTCCATGAGCGCCTTGCCGTGCTCGACCCGGCCGGGATGCGGGTCGCTCGCGACGCGCCGGGTGAACTCGGCGACGGGCAGCGGCACGTCCGAGGCCAGCAGCACGGCGTTGCCGAACCGGCGGCCGCGGAAGACGGTGGGGTCGGCGGCGAGCGCCAGCTCGGGGAACAGGCCCGCCGCGGTGGCCACTTGGGCGCGCAGATGCGCGAGGGGCGGACCGTCGGCGAGGTTCGCGGCGTAGTGCCCGCCGGGCCGCAGGACACGGCGGACATCGGCGAGGAACTCCGTACTGGTCAGATGCGCGGGGGTACGGGCACCGCCGAACACATCCGCGATGACGAGATCCGCCCAGCCGTCCGGCACCTTGGCGAGCCCCGCGCGGGCGTCGCCGGACCGTACGCGTATACGGGCGCCCGGGTCCAACGGCAGATGTGAGCGCACCAGTTGGACCAGGGGTCCGTCGAGCTCCACCACCTGCTGGGTCGACCGGGGGCGGGTCGCCGCGACATAGCGGGCGAGCGTGAAGGCCCCGCCGCCGAGGTGGACGACCTGAAGGGGCCGGCCCGGGGGCGCCACGAGATCGACGACATGGCCGAGGCGGCGCTGGTACTCGAAGGACAGGTGCGCCGGATCGTCGAGGTCGACATGCGACTGGGGCGCACCGTCGATGAGCAGCGCCCAGGCACGCGGACGCTCGCGGTCCGGTATCAGCTCCGCGAGTCCGCCGTCGACCTGCGCGACGACGGGCTCGGGGCCGCCGACACCGCCACCGCCCTTGTTCCGCCTGCTCTTCGCCATCCCTCCATTATCGGGCCCGGCGGGAGGGCGGCGCCTGCGGTGCGGTGGCGGCCGCGATGGGATGCGTTCGGTTGCGGTGCCGGTGCGGTGCCGGTGCGGCCGGCCGGCCGCGGGGGCCGCTACCGGCGGCTGTCCGCCGCTTCGATCAGCCGGGCCGCCTCGCCCAGCGCCTCGCGCAGCACCTCCGGGTCCGTGACCTCGTCCGCGCCGCCCGGCGGCAACAGCCAGCCACTCCCGCGCACCGGCGGTTCGGCGGGGATCCGCAGCCCCCGGCCGGCGGTCTGCGTGCACGCGCTGCCCGGCATGTCCCAGCCGTCGGCCGTGCCCGGCGGAACCAGAAAGCCCAGGGTGTCGCACTCACCGTCGTGGAGCACCGGCCCGACGGCCGGGGCGGCGGTGCGGCGCAGGATGTCGACCGCTTCCAGCCCCTGGCGCGCCGGGACCGTCACCAGGTCACAGCCGCCGTCCGGGCCGTCGCCGCCCGGTGGTGCGCTGCAGTCCTGGCTGGGCAGGTGCCGAGCCGTCGTCGCCGATGTCGCAGGCGCCCGGACGCCGCCGTTGGCGCTGGTCTCCATGCCGACCTCCAACAAGGGGATCGCCTCCTCGCTCGAGTGGAAGCACATACCGAGCCTCCATGGAGTTCAACGCCCGTACGCGTCAAGGGCTACGGCGGCACGCCGCCGCAAAGGGTGGCACTTCATGGCAGATCGCGGGTGAGTTATCCCTTTTGTAGGCAAACCCTGCGTGTGCGGGTCGTCACAGCAGGTACGTTCTTGCTCCGCCGGAACACGGCTGCACCAAGAGAGGGCTCGGCCATGGCGTCGTCGTCACAGGCAGCACGGGCAGTTCCCAACCTCGCCTTCCGGCGGTTGCGCGGGCAGCGATCGCCGGGGGAGTTCGCCGCGGCCGTACGCAAGGCGGCGCGGGAGATCGGCGAGCAGGTCTCCTGCGACGCCCGCTACATCGGGCGCGTGGAGGCGGGCGAGATCCGCTGCCCCAACTACGCGTACGAGCGGGTCTTCCTCCATATGTTTCCCGGTCTCGCTCTGGGGGACCTGGGGTTCACGGCACGGGAGCAGGTGCGGGGCGGGGCCCGGTGCCGGCCGCGCGAACAGGCTCACGAACGGGCTCACGAACAGGCTCTGGACACAAGGGCGTTCGGCTTCGCCGCCACGACTCACACCGACACCGACAGCGACGAGGAGAGCGACGTGCTGCGTCGCGCATTCATGACGAGCGGCACCGCCACGGCGGCGGCCGCGTCCCTGGGGCTGAGCTCCATGGCCGTGCCCTCGCAGGGCCGCCGCAGGGTCGGCGAGCCGGAGGTGAAGGCCGTCGAGGAGGCGGTACGGCGGATCCGGCTGCTCGACGACCGGCACGGCGCGGACGGCCTGTACCGGCGTGCCGCGCAGCCGCTGCGGGCGGCCTACGCGTTGCTCGACGCGGGGATCGCCGCCCGGCGCTCGACCACGGACCGGCTCCACTCCGGCGCCGGTGAACTGGCCATCTCCGTGGGGTGGCTGGCGCACGACTCGGGCCGGTTCGACGACGCGCGGTCGCACTACGCGGAGGCGCTGGCGACGGCGCGGGTGGCCGGGGACGCGGCGCTGGAGGCGCACGCGTTCTGCAACACGTCGTTCCTGGCGAGGGATACGGGCCGGCCCCGTGAAGCCGTCCGCTCCGCGCAGGCCGGCCTGCGCGCGGCCGGGCACCTGTCGTCCCCGCGGCTGCTGGCGCTGCTCGCACTGCGGGAAGCGGGGGGCTGGGCGGGGCTGGGGGACCGTGCGGGCTGCGAACAGTCACTGGCGCGGGGGCACACGTACTTCGACCGGGGGGCGGGGGCGGCGGACCCGGAGTGGATGTCGTTCTTCGGCGAACCGGAGCTGGAGTCTCTCCAGGCGCAGTGCTGGGCGACGCTGGGCGACTGGCCGCGCGCGATCCGCCACGCACGGCGTGCGGCGACGCTCCAGGACCGGCGCTTCACCCGCAACCTCGCGCTGTACCACGCGGAACTGGCGACGGACCTGGCCCACGGAGGCGCCCCGGACGAATCGGCCTCGGCGGCGGAGGAGGCGCTGGATCTGCTGGACGGGGTCCAGTCGGCGCGCATCCAGGCACTGCTGTCCTCGACGGCGAGGACGTTGAGGGGGCATCGGGGGGTAAGGGGGGTGGGGGCGTTCTTGCGGCGGTACGAGGAGGTGCGGGTGTAGGGGGTGCGGGTCCTTGGGGCGGGGCCAGGCGCTCGGGGCGCGGGTTCCTGTCCGGCGTCGGGCGCTTGGGCCTGGGGCAGCTGCTTGAGCCTCGGGTCCTTGTCCGGCGTCGGGCGCTTGGGCCTGGGGCAGCTGCTTGAGCCTCGGGTCCTTGTCCGGCGTCGGGCGCTTGGGCCTGGGGCAGCTGCTTGAGCTTCGGGTCCTTGTCCGGCGTCGGGTCCGGGGGCCCTCCGGGCTCGACTCCTCGGGGTCGGCGGCCTACAGGTCCCTTGCGTTGGTCACCCAGGTCTTGCCGCCGATCCCCTGCGGGGACGACCCTGCACGCCCCCTGCCGGGGGTCGACGACGAGGCCGGTGGCAGTGCGGGCGCATGCGAACCAGAGCCGGTTCGGGGCAGCGCGATGGGATGCCGCGCGAAGCTGCCGCAGCCAGGGGGCGTGGGGCGCAGCCCCGCTGAATCCCCCTTCACCCGCACCGAACAGGTGCATTCGGCCCGGGTTCTTGTCCGGCGTCGGGTCCGGGGGCCCTCCGGGCTCGACTCCTCGGGGTCGGCGGCCTACAGGTCCCTTGCGTTGGTCACCCAGGTCTTGCCGCCGATCCCCTGCGGGGACGACCCTGCACGCCCCCTCTCGGCGGGTCGAGGACGCGACCGGTGGCAGCGCGGGCGGAAGCGAACTCCAGCCCGTTCGGGCGGCCGCGGTGGGATGCGGCGCGAAACTTCCCCGCCTGAACCCCACCCACACGTGCGGCGCGAAGCTGCCGCAGCCAAGCGGTCCAGCCCCACAAACCCTCTCCAACCGCACCGGACACTGCGGCGCGAAGCTGCCGCGAGCAAGGGCCGTGGGCGCAGCCCGCATGGCCCTTCCCAGTCCCACCGGACAGGCGCGCAAGCCCCGGCGGCGCGAAGCCGCCGCAGCCAGGGGGCGTGGGGCTGCCCAACAGGCCTCCTCCACCCGCACAGGTCAGCTGCGGCGCGAAGCCGCCGCAGCCAGGGGCGAGGGGCGCAGCCCCACGGAACCCCCTCCCCCGCACCGGACTGGTACGCAAGCCCGGGCGGCGCGAAGCCGCCGCAGGCAGGGGCCGTGGGGGCCGCCCCACAAACCCTCTCCACCCGCACCGGACAGGTGCGGCGCGAAGCTGCCGCGGCTAGGGGGCGTGGGGCGCAGCCCTGCATGAACCATCCCACCCGCACCGGACGGGAGCGCAGGCCCCGCCGGCACGAAGCTGCCGCAGCCAAGGGGCGTGGGGCGCAGCCCCGCAGAACCCCGGCCGCGCGTCACGACTCCAGGTGCGCCGTGTCGTTCCAGTGGTCCAGCGCCGGCGCGCCGTACGCCCAGCCCAGGATCGACAGGGACGCCGGGTCCAGGCGGATGCGGGCCCCGAAGGACGGGTCCAGGTCCAGCCAGCGCGCCGCCAGGACGCGCAGGATGTGGCCGTGGGCGAAGACCAGGACGTCCCGGTCCTCCGACTGCGCCCATTCCACGACCTCGTCCGCCCGCGCACCCACCTGCGCCAGCGTCTCCCCGTCGCGGACACCGTCGCGCCAGATGAACCAGTCCGGCTTGCTGATCGCCCTGATCTCCGGCGGGGTCAGGCCCTCGTACGCCCCGTAGTCCCACTCCATCAGCGCGTCCCACTCCGTCGCCCTGACCCCGAAGCCCGCGAGCGTGCACGTCTCCGACGCCCGGGCCAGCGGGCTCGTGCGGACCTCGACGTCCGGCAGGGAGGACCACGGGGAGCGCTGGAGTCGTTCGCCGAGCAGCTTCGCCCCGCGGCGGCCCTCCTCGATCAGCGGGATGTCCGTCCTGCCGGTGTGCTTACCCAGCCGGGACCATTCGGTCTGACCGTGCCGGGCGAGCAGGATGCGCGGTGCCATGAGGCGCTCTCCCTGAAGTTCACATGCGGTGGATTTCCATCATCACCCACCTGAACCCGGGGCAACCTCCAAGACGATCTCGGCGTCCTCCACTAGGTCGGACCCGCCGACAGAGCGTCGCCCCTTACACCGTACGGTTGAACCGTGGTCGTCGGCCACCGGAACTCACGATGGAGAAACGTTCGGATGCCGTACACCGCGCCGCGACCGAGGCCACGCTGGTGGACCGAACTGCTGCTGCTGCTCGTGGTGTACGTCGCGTACTCGGCCGGCCGGCTCCTCGCCCGCGGTGATGTGACCACCGCCGTGGACCACGGCCTCGCGATACTCCGGGCCGAGAAGGCACTCCTGCTGAACGCCGAGCACCCGCTCAACCGGCTGTTCAGCCAGACGCCCGCGATCGGCATACCCGCCGACTTCATGTACGCGTCCCTGCACTACCTGGTGACCCCCGCCGTCCTGGTGTGGCTCTTCCGCCGCCGGCCGCTGCGTTATCGCGCGGCCCGCACCTGGCTGATGCTCTCCACCCTCCTCGGTCTCGTCGGCTTCACACTGACGCCGACCTGCCCGCCGCGGCTGCTGGACGCGAGTCACGGCTTCGTCGACACCATGGCCCAGTACAGCTCGTACGGCTGGTGGGGCGGCGAGGCCAGTGCTCCGCGCGGCATGGGCGGTATGACCAACCAGTACGCCGCGATGCCGAGTCTGCACGTCGGCTGGGCGCTCTGGTGCGGTGTGATGCTGTGGCGGCACGGCCGTACTCCGCTGATGAAGGCGCTCGGCGTCGCCTATCCCCTGCTCACCACGCTGGTGGTGATGGGAACGGCCAACCACTACTTCCTCGACGCGGTCGCCGGCGCCGCGGTGATGGGTCTCGGCGCGCTCGCGACCCGGCCCGCGCTGCGGCTCGCCGACCGCCTGCGGGCCCGCTACGCGCCCGCCCCCTCCGGCCCGAAGTCCCCGATTGTCGGTGCCGGATGCGAGACTTCCGCGGGTGAGCGAATCCCTGGACAGCGGACCTCGTCCGCAGGCGCCGACGACAGCACTCCGGCAGCGGCTCGCTGAGCTGCGCGGTCCCGCCGCCCAGCCACGTCCGCTCGACGCCCGGGCTCTCGCCGCCCTCGCGGCCAACCCCGGTTGCGAGCGGCGCGCCCTGCTGGACGGCGCCGGGGTGGACAAGGCCGCGCTCGCCACCGCGCTGGGATCGCCGGCGACGTTCGGGCAGTCGCAGTTCGCGTTCATGCGGGGCAATGCCTTCGAGGCGAAGGTGAAGTCCGACGGCGGCGCGGAGCTGCTGCGGCTGATGGGTGTCGACAGCGGCGCGGACGTCCGGGTGCCCGATCTGTCGGCGGCGGGCCCCGAGGGCCGGGCCGCGCGGACGGCGCTGGCCCTGCGCGAGGCGACGGCCGAGGCGGCGTGGACGCTGCTCGACCATCCGATGCTGGCGCTGGAGGTCGCGGGCTCCCCCGCCTATCTGGAGCCGGACGCGGTGGTCGTCGCTCCCGACGGCCGGTGGACCGTCGTCGAGATCAAGTCGTTCCCGATGATCGACGCCTCCGCGGACGCGTCCAAGGTGGGCGCGGCCGCCCGCCAGGCCGCGGTGTACGTGCTGGCGCTGGAGCGGGTCGCCGCGCTGACCGGGGGCGCGCAGGTCGCCCACGACATCCTGCTCGTCTGCCCCAAGGACTTCTCCAACCTCCCCACGGCGTCCGTCGTCGATGTGCGCAAGCAGCTGTCGGTCACCCGCCGGCAGCTCACCCGGCTGACCCGCGTCGAGGACATCGCGGCCGCCCTGCCCGAGGGCACCACCTTCGATCCGCAGTGCACGCCGGAGCAGCTCACGGCCGCAGTCGAATCGGTGGACGCGGCGTACGCACCCGAGTGCCTGGCCGCCTGCGAGCTGGCGTTCCACTGCCGTGAGCGGGCCCGGACGGCCGGGGTGGTCGGCGCCCTGGGCCGTGGACTGCGCGGTGAGCTGGGCGGTCTCACGACGATCGGGGACGTGCTGGCGGCGGCCCGCGGCACCGCGGGCGACGCGGATGATCCGGCCGTCGCGGCCCTGCGCCGGGCCGCCGTGCTGCGGGCCGAGGCGCTGGAGGCCGCCGGATGTCGCTGATCGCCACGCTCGCCCGGCTGGAGGCCGTGGAGTCCGGGCGCGCCCAGCCGCTCGCGACCGTGCGGCACCGGCATCTGTCCGAACGCCCGCTGGTCCTCGTGCCGCTGACCACCGCCGGTGAGGCGGGCGCCCCGCTGGGCGCGCTCGTGGGGACGGACCGGGAGGAACCACGGCTGATGGTGGTGGCCCAGCCGCGCGACCGGGAGCTGCGGTTCGCCTTCCTCGCCGAGCTGGCCGATGCGGTGCTGCCTCATCTGGACACGTACGCCGACGACATCGAGCTGGTCGAGCAGAACCAGACCGATCCGGAGACCGGCAGGCGCACCAAGGTCGAGGCCGAACTGTGCGCGGACGCACCGCAGCTGGTCGTGCCGGGACGGGCCGGGATCGACTTCGTCCGGCTGCTGGGCCGGTCGATGCGCTTCCGCCGTACCGCCGAGCAGGACCCCGACACGCCCTACCCCGCCCCGCCCCGGGTCCCGTTGCTCGGGCGGTGGCTCACCCACTACGGCGAGCGGGCCCGCGTACCGGGCTCGTCCCTGCTGCTGGCGGCGACGGATCTGCTGGGCCGGCACTGGGCGACCGGACAGTCGTCCCTGGAGGACCAGCATCTGGGTGCGCTGCTGGCCTGGATCGACGCGGCCGAGGGGCAGTCGGGCGCCGAGGCGGCACTGCGGGCCGAGCTGGCGCGTGACGACCGGGGCCAGCTGCTGTGCCCGCCTGCCGGGCCGGCCACCGATCCGGCGTTCGACAACCGGCTCCTGGCGCCGGCCGTCGAGCGCTACGACAAGGCCCGGCAGGCGCTCGGGGCCGCGGAGGACGGCGCCGCGGCCGACACCCGGCTGGCCGAACTGACCCTCGCCGAGCGGGAGATCCGGCGTCTGGTGCTCAGCCAGTTGCGGCCCACGTGGGACGCGGTCTGGCGGAGCCTGGAGCTGCTGCGGGAGCTGCCCGAGGGGCGGCGGGCCGCGGACCGCTGGACGCGCGACCGCTGGTCGTTCACCGCGCACCGCGACCGGGTACGGGCCGGTGAGCCGCCGCAGCCGCGCCGCGACGACGCCGTGACCGCCGCCCGGAAGCTCGCCTCACGGGAGACGGCCCAGGCGCAGCTGGACGCACAGGAGGCCCTGGACGACCCGCTGGTGATGGCGGGGCGCAGGCTCGCGGGCGAGGCGTTCCTGGGTGAGGTGACCGACGTGGTGATGGCGTGGTCCGAGTCGAAGCGCCCGAGCCCGCGCCCCCTGGTGACGGTGCGCACGGACGACCGGCCGCATCTGGGTGAGCGGGTGAAGGTCTACCGGTCGCTGGACGGCAAGCCGCAGTCGGCGGAGTTCACCGGGTTCGACGGGCCGCCGTCGGACGGGCTGCTGGTGCTGCGGCTGACCGACCGCATGGGCCGCGCCAAGGAACCGGCCGAGGGGACGGTTCCCCGCACGGGCGACCGCATCGCCTGGACCCTGTTCGAGCACGATCAGCGCGGCGGGCCGAAGCTGCCGGACCCGGAGGAGACGCCGTGGACCCACGGCGGCCCGCCGGGCGCGGCCGCCGAGAGCGCCGACCCCGTGACCTCGGAGGACATCCTGTGAGCGCCCCCTTCGACCCGTCCGCCGAGGCGGCCCGGGCCACCGAGGCGATCCTCGCCGACACGCTGCACGGGACGCACCGCGGTGTCGTCGTGGACTCGCCGCCCGGCGCGGGCAAGTCGACGCTCGTGGTGAACGCCGCCCGCGAACTGGCCGCGGCGGGCCGCCCCCTGATGGTGATCGCCCAGACCAACGCGCAGGTCGACGACCTGGTGCTCCGGCTCGCCGCGAAGGACCCGCAGCTGCCGGTGGGCCGGCTGCACAGCAGTGACCCCGACCCGTACGACAAAGCGCTCGACGAGCTGGACAACGTCCGCACCTCGGCGAAGGCGGGCGACCTCGCGGGCCTGGACATCGTGATCTCGACGGCCGCGAAGTGGGCCCATGTCCAGGGCGTCGAGCCCTGGCCGCACGCCATCGTGGACGAGGCGTACCAGATGCGCTCGGACGCCCTGCTCGCCGTCGCCGGCCTCTTCGACCGCGCGCTGTTCGTGGGGGACCCGGGGCAGCTGGACCCGTTCTCCATCGTCGGCGCGGAGCAGTGGGCGGGTCTGTCCTACGACCCGTCCGCGAGCGCCGTCTCGACGCTGCTGGCGCACAATCCGGAGCTGCCGCAGCACCGGCTGCCGGTGTCCTGGCGGCTGCCGGCGTCGGCCGCGCCGCTGGTGTCGGCGGCGTTCTATCCGTACACGCCGTTCCGCAGCGGTACGGGCCCCGGCGAACGGCGGCTGTCCTTCGGGGTCGCGTCGGACGGTTCGGCCCACGACCGGGTGATCGACGAGGCGGCGGAGTCGGGCTGGGGCCTGCTGGAACTGCCCGCCCGCCACACGCCCCGCACCGACCCGGAGGCCGTACGCGCGGTGGCGCAGGTGGTGCGCAGACTGCTGGACCGCGGCGGCGCGGCGAGCACCGGCTCCTCGGAGCCCTCGCCGGTGACGGCCGAGCGCATCGCGGTCGGCACGGCCCACCGGGACCAGGCCGCGGCCGTGCGGGCGGCGCTGGCGGAACTGGGCGTCGCCGATGTCACCGTGGACACGGCGAACCGGCTCCAGGGACGCGAGTTCGACGTCACGGTGGTGCTGCACCCGCTGTCGGGACGGCCGGACGCGACGGCGTTCCATCTGGAGACGGGCCGGCTGTGCGTGCTGGCGTCCCGCCACCGGCACGCGTGCATCGTCGTGTGCCGTGCGGGCGTGGCCGA
Source organism: Streptomyces sp. AM8-1-1 (assembly GCF_032229325.1). Lineage (NCBI taxonomy): Bacteria > Bacillati > Actinomycetota > Actinomycetes > Kitasatosporales > Streptomycetaceae > Streptomyces > Streptomyces sp. AM8-1-1. The sequence goes on along the minus strand of NZ_CP135086.1, from coordinate 5,239,018 downwards.
GCTGCTGGACGAGCACCCCTCGACGGAGCCGGTGCAGCTGGGGGTGACGGTCAAGTTCCCGGACGGCTGGGACGCGATGATGACGACCTGGGACCACCTCGCCGACCACCGCGTGCCCTGGACCCCCTGACCCACCGACCCCCCGCGCGACACCCGCGACATGACCCGCGCCCGGAGGTGATGACGCGCCCCTTTCGCGCTTCGAGTCGCCCTCTTGCGGCGCGCGGGACAATGGATGGCGGTCCGGATCATCCGGCTGTACCCGTGCAAGGAGGAACACCCCATGGCGGAACCCCAGCGGAGCGAGCGACGGCTGCGACCGGCGCCGCTGCTCTTCGAGCCGTCGGAGGCTGCCGCCGACCCCGAGCACTTCTTCGACCTGGAGTCGATCGAGGACCCGAGGGACCTGCTCTCCCGTGCGACCGAGCTGACGCTCGCCTTCCGCGCGGCGACCGACCGGGCCGTGGAGTTCCAGGCGCTCGCGGCCGCGCAGCTCGCCGATCCGCGCCGGTTCGACCGGCTGACGCCCGCGGACATCGCCGAGCGTGCGGAGTGGACCGAGGACTATGCCAAGAAGATGATCGAGTTCGGCCGGGGGCTTCTGCGGGACGGAAGTCCCCAGTAGAACGCCGCTTCGAATCTGCCGGGCAAACATCACATGTGGCATATGCCGAGGCGCAAGATACTCCTCCCCGGGCCACGCTGTCCTCGTTTTGACCAACTGTCGGGAGCCGTTCGGTCACTCCCGGTAGACATTGCTCCATGAGTGCATGGCTGCGAGAAGACTCCCTGCTGAACCCCGGCTCCGCCGAGACCGAGCGCAGGCGCGACATCTTCGCCCTCCTGCGCGACGACGGACGCGACCACGTCGCGCAGGTCACCGCCTCGGGTGCGGCCTGGCTCGCCTCGTCCGGGACGTACCCGCGCTCCATGCTCGCCCTCTGGCGTACGCGGCCGACCGCCCCCGCCGTACTGCCCTGCGGCACGGCCTTCGACGTGGTGAACGTCCCCGCGCTCTTCGGCCGGCAGATGCTCGACCGGCTCTGGGCGGAGGGGCCCGGCTCCGGCCCGGTGGCCATGCACCGCGGCAGGATGCTCATGTTCACCGTCCCGGGCACCGCGCACCGGCTGCCCGCCCTGCTGGACTGGGAGGAGTGGGGCGACTCGGTGCCTCCGCTGCTGTGCCACGGCACCAGTGACGCGGTGACCGTCCCGCCGCTGGCCCAGACCGAACGGAACGGGCCCGGCCCGCGCTGGGTGGTGGCGCCGGACACCCGTCACCCCTGGCTCCCGGGACCCGAGGTACTGCTGTGGGCATGCGTCCGGGCGGCCCGCGCGGCCTCCTCCCCGAGCGTCCGCATATCGATTTTTCCTCGCGCCGATCAGGGTGCTAAGGTCTACGACGTCAGCAGGCGCCGCTAGCTCAGTTGGTTAGAGCAGCTGACTCTTAATCAGCGGGTCCGGGGTTCGAGTCCCTGGCGGCGCACAGACGGAAAAGGCCCCTCGCGCGAGCGGGGGGCCTTTTCGTATGCCGGTGGGGCCCACCTCTATGCGGTGGTGATCCTGACCGTGAACGCACCCCCGGGCGTACGGTCCGCGACCTCCACCCGGGTCCGCCCTCCCGGCGCCCCCGGCATCGTGAACGTCTCGCCGACCCGCAGCGGTGCGTCCGCCAGCTCCGGGTACACCGACTGGTCCCAGCACGCCTCGCTGCTCGGATGGGTGTCGATGACCTCGACGGGACCCCCGCCCGAGGCCGTGTCCGACTGGACTCGGTAGAGCAGCACCCCCTCGGTGCAGGTCGACGCGTCATTGCCGGTGGCGGCGCGTGCCTCGATGGCGAGCGCCGTGCCCGGACCCGTCCGCACGACCGCGAGCCGGGTGCCGAGACCGCCGCCCGGCGCCGGCGCGGCGCCGATCGGCTCCAGAGTGATCAGCTCCTCCCCGGTGACGCACCGGACGGCCCGCTCGTCGAGCCAGCCGAGCTTCCACTTGTGCCAGCCGAACAGGTCGGGCGCCATGCCGAACTGGCTGCCCATCACGTCCCAGTCACCGACATAGGTGTCCCAGTCGCCCTTGCCGTCCACCGGCCGGTGGTAGAGGTCGGGGAGGTCGAAGACGTGCCCGGTCTCGTGGGCCAGCACGTTGCGGTCCGGCGGATGGCGTTCGAAGACGGTGACGACACGCCGGATGTCGACGCCGTCGGCGCTGAGCGGGTGCTCGAAGTTCACGACCTTGGTGGCGTCGGAGTCGACGCCGGGCGCGTCCGGGTCGGCGACCAGATAGACGATGTCGTAGCGGGAGAAGTCCACGGTCGGGTCGGCGGCGTCGATCGCGTCGCGCATATAGGCGCCGCGCTTCTTGGGCTCCCAGTCACGGCTTATCCCGTAGGCGGTGGAGGCTTTCGGCATCACCACCCAGGCGGGCTGCGGGTCGGCGCGGAGCTTGAACCTGCCGTACGAGGCACGGTCGAAGAAGGTGCTGGTGGCGGGGAAGTGGTCGGTGGCGAGCTCGCCCGGATCGTGGTTCGGCACGGAGTCCGGGAACGACAGGAAGACCATGACCGCGTCGAGCCGGGACGCCGGCCGCGGATAGGCGGCGTTCCAGGTGTCGAGGCCGAGGGAGTGGTGGGCGGAGGTGCGGGGCAGCGCGCAGGGGCCCGCCGAGTTCTTCGCCACCGCGGGTCCGGCGACGAGGGAGGTGGCGGCGAGGGCCATGAGGGAGGTGAGGGCCGCGGCGGTGGCGCGCAGCCGTCCGCGTTCCACTCCCCCGGGTGTTCCCGCGGGTGACTGCTGACCCTCCACGTAGACCTCCGGCTGCGGAATGGGAGACACCTCACCCACCTTGTGCGGGTTTCTTGGTGTACGTCCTGTTCCGGTGCCCCACTCGGGTGACCGACCTGACATCGGGCCGACACCGACCCGAGATCCGGCGACACTCCGATGGCTCACGGAACGTCACATTCGGTCAGGCCGGAATCGGCACCCGTGCAGACCCGCGCAGAAACGATCGGCCGGAGACCACGGACGGGCGGCACCCGAGCGGCGGAGCTGGAACGGCCCAGGGGGCAGCCTCTATGATCGGCACACTTTCCCGGACCCTTCCCCCGACCTTCGCCGACGTAGGACCGGCCCCGGCCGGCCACATCAGTACGACCCTGTACGACACAACTGCACTGCGGGAGTGAGCGGTGAGCGGAACCTCCGAAGGAACAGGGCCGACGGGAGTCGCGGTGCCCGGCTGGGCGCGGCCGAAGATCACGGAGCGTCACCAGGTCGGCCGGTCCGCCGCCGAACTGCGCGACTACCGGGCGGCATTCAACGCCGCACACCTCGCGATGGCGGTCGTCGACCAGGACGGACTCGTCGTGACGGCCAACGCGGCGCTCGCGACGCTCTTCGGCTCGGAGCCCGTGGACCTCCTGGAGCGGACGGCCGCCGACCTGGTGGACCTCGCCTCCGACCGGCGCACCTGGCACGCGTACCGCGAGGTGCTGCGCGGCCGGCGCTCCCGCTTCCGGTGCACCCGCAGGCTCAAGCACCCCGACGGACGCGCGCTGTGGGCGGAGGTCACGGTGGCGCCGGTGCCCGACAGCCGCAATGTGCTGCTGTCCGTGGCGGACATCAGCGACCGGCGCGAACTGCACGCGCGGCTGCGCCATCTCCAGATGCATGACGCGGTGACCCGGCTGCCCAACCGGACGCTGTTCTTCGAACGGCTCGCGTCGGCGCTCGAATCGTCGGCGTACGACCAGGGGTCCACCGGCCGGGTCGGCCTCTGCTATCTCGACCTCGACGGTTTCAAGGCGGTCAACGACACGCTCGGGCACCGGGTCGGCGACCGGCTGCTCGCGGCCGTCGCCCGGCGGCTCACCGAGTGCGCGGACGGCGACGGTTACACCCGCAGCGGCGGCCATCTGGTGGCCCGGCTCGGCGGCGACGAGTTCGCGATCCTGGTCGAGGACTCCACGGGTACGGACCAGGTCGCCGATCTCGCCCGGTCCGTACTGGTCGCGCTGCAGCAGCCGTTCGACCTCGACGGGCAGCGGCTCTCGGTCTCCGCGTCGATCGGGGTGGTGGAGCGTACGGTCGCCGGCACGACCGCGACGGGGCTGATGCAGGCCGCCGACACGACGCTCTACTGGGCGAAGGCGGACGGCAAGGCGCGCTGGACGCTCTTCGATCCCGAGCGCAACGCGCACCGGATGACGCGGCAGGCCCTCTCCTCGACGCTGCGGCCGGCGGTGGAGCGCGGGGAGTTCGCGCTGGAGTACCAACCGCTGGTGGGACTGGCGGACGGGATGACGCGTGGCGTCGAGGCGCTGGTGCGCTGGAATCACCCGCAGTTCGGGACACTTGCGCCGAATCGGTTCATCGGAATCGCGGAGGAGGACGGCTCGATCGTCCAGCTCGGGCGGTGGGTGCTGCGCACCGCGTGCCGCCAGGCGCGCCGGTGGCAGCAGGAGCACCCCGGCGTCCCGCCGCTGTTCGTGAGCGTCAATGTCGCCGTACGGCAGGTCTGGGACTCGGACCTGGTGGCGGACGTGGCGGAGATCCTCGCCGAGACGGGGCTCGCGCCGCACCTTCTCCAGCTCGAACTCACCGAGTCCGCGGTGATGGGTTCGGCCGGCCGGCCCCTCCAGGCGCTCCAGGCGCTCAGCGACATGGGCGTGCAGATCGCCATCGACGACTTCGGCACGGGCTATTCGAACCTGGCGTATCTGAGCCGGTTGCCGGTCTCGGCGCTGAAGCTGGACGGATCGTTCGTCCGGGGCTTCCAGGACGAGGCGCACCCGAACCCGGCGGACGAGACGATCGTCGAGGCCCTCGTCCAGCTCGCGCACCGGCTCGGTCTGACGGTCACGGCGGAGTGCGTGGAGACCTCGGGGCAGGCCTCCCGGCTGCGGAGCATCGGCTGCGACACGGGTCAGGGCTGGCTGTACTCACGGGCCGTGGCGCCGGACCGGATCGGGGCGATGATCGGCATCAGCGCGCTGCCCGGGTGAGGACCGGCGCCGCGGGCGCTTGACGACGGGCGCCGCCCCGGACCGCTGAGCGGGGTCCGGGGCGGCGCCGTGGTGGGGGGCGGGGAGCACCTGCGATCAGCAGGCGCCCTGGTCGCGCCAGACGCCCCACTCACCGGTGGTGCCGGGCTCCTCGTTCTGCGTCCACCACTGGGCCTTCCAGGTGCGGCCCTTGTGGGAGACGAGGCCGCCTTTGTTGTAGACCGCGGAGGCGGACCACGGCGTGGCCGTGCAGCCGGGCGCCGGGTCGGACGGCGACGGGGTCGGGTCGCTCGGCGAGGGTGTCGGGTCGGACGGGGACGGGGTGGGGTCGCTCGGGTCCGGGCTCGGCGAGCTGCCGACGGCCGCCACGATGTCGTTGAGCAGCTTCGCTCCGGGGTCCAGGCCGAGCAGGGAGTACATCATCGCGCCGCCCAGACCGCGGTTGTGGGCGTAGTCGGCGCGGGCCTGGATCGCGCGCTTGTCGAGGCCGGTGAAGAACTCGCCGTCCTTGTAGAAGTACGACGCCTTCGCCTCGTCGTCCCAGAACGTCGTCGCCGCGTTGTCGACGATGCCGCCGAGCTCCTTGTAGTGCGCGATGCCCGCCTGCTGGCTCAGCGGACGCGCGGCGCTCGCACCGGTGGCGCTGCCGCCGAGACCGTTTTTGGCCCCGGCCGGAACACCCTTCCAGCCGCGGTAGTAGAACTCGTATCCCAGCGTCAGCTTGTTCGCCGGGAAGCCGCCCGCGATGCCGTACGCGGCGTTGCCGTCGATCCAGGCGTCCACGGCGTTGTCGATCGAGTACTTCTGGGTGCCCGGCGGGATCGGGTCGGTCGGGTCGGACGCCGGCGAGTACAGCGGCGACTGGTGGTAGGCGGGTCCGTCCGCGTCCCAGGCGCCGTGCATGTCGTAGGTCATGATGTTCGCGTAGTCGAGGTACGCGCCGACCTTGTCCGTCTCGATGTACTTGATCTTGTCCTGGCCGGCCGGCATCGCCGCCGTCAGCAGGTACTTCTTGCCGCCGTGCGCGGTGCCGTACTCGTTGAGCTGCTTGCGGAACTCGGCCAGCAGCAGGGTGAAGTTGGTCTTGTCCTCGGGGCCGTAGTGGTTGCCGAGGTGGCCGCCCGCCGAGCCCGGGTACTCCCAGTCGATGTCGATGCCGTCGAAGATGCCGGCCGCCGTGCCGGCTCCGCCGAAGCCGCCCTCGACCGGGATGTCGCCCTGGATGTACTGCTTGATGCAGGACGCCACGAGCTTCTTGCGGCTCGCGTCCGTCTTCGCCGCGTCGTGGAAGAACTTGGAGTACGTCCAGCCGCCCAGCGAGATGTTGATCTTCAGATGGGGGTTCTTCGCCTTCAGCTTCTTGAACTGGTTGAAGACACCCGCGATCGGCTGGTTCCAGGTGTCGGCGACGCCGTCCACGCTGTCGGCCGCGCCGAAGGTCTTCTGGTAGTCCGCGAAGGCGTCGCCCGCACCGTCACCGGCGTTCGGGTTGTTGTCGTCGCCCGCCGCCTTGTTCGCCTCGAAACAGGTCAGATCCGTGGGGTGGATGTTCCCGAACGAGTAGTTGATGATGTCGAGCTTCCCCGCGATGCCCCTGTCCTGGAGGTGCTTGGGGAAGAAGGCGTTGCCGTACACGCTCCACTGGTCGTAGTACGCGATCTTCACCCCGCCCGTGGATGCGGCGGCGAGCTGGGCGTCGTTGCCGGCCGCGCCGGCCGGGCCGGTGGCGGCGAAACCGGCCATGACGCCTGCGGCGAGCGCCGCGGTCGTCAGGGCCGCGAGCAAGGGTCTGGGGGAGCGCACGGACAGCCTCCGGGGTTGTGCCGACGTGAGTGGGAGAAGAGATAGCGATCCGGCCACCGGCGCGTCAATGGTCCTGACCACATTAGGACTAGACCAATTTTGACGAGAAACCGCTTGTCAGGCTGTTGCAACAGGATGCAAAAACCGCCCGCCACCATCGTGACGAGCGGTTTAAGGGTGCGTTAACCGAGCCCTGCGGCCCTGATCAGGAAGGAACCACCGAGGTCGGCAATTCGTAGGCGTCGGCGATCAGTTCGTACGAACGGAGCCGGATGTCACCGCCGTGGGCATTGGCCGTGAGCATCAACTCGTCGGCCCCCGTGCGCTTCTGGAGGTCGTCCAGACCGGTGCGCACCGCGTCCGGCGTGCCGTGGACGATGTTGGTCAGCCAGCTGTCGACGAACTCCCGCTCCATGGGGCTGAACCGATACGCCTCGGCCTCTTCGGGCGTCGGTACGAGCCCCGGGCGGCCGGTGCGCAGCCGCAGCATCGAGAGCGCCCCGGTCAGCACCTGCCGGCGAGCCTCCTTCTCGTCGTCGGCGGCGAGCGCCGCCACCCCGATGAGCGCGTAGGGGGCGTCCAGCACCGCCGAGGGCCGGAAGGACTCGCGGTAGAGGTCGAGCGCCGGGATGGTGTTCTGCGCCGAGAAGTGGTGGGCGAAGGCGAAGGGCAGTCCCAGCACGCCGGCCAGCCGGGCGCTGAAACCGGAGGAGCCGAGGAGCCAGACGGGCGGACGGCCGGTGGGCCCCTGCACCGGGCCCGGGACCGCGTGAATACGGCTGTAGGGGTGCCCGTCGGGGAAGTCGTCGTCCAGGAACCGTGTCAGTTCGGCGAGTTGCTGCGGGAAGTCGTCGGCGCCCTCGCCCAGCCGCTCGGTGCGCCGCAGTGCGGCGGCGGTCGCGCCGTCCGTACCGGGGGCGCGGCCGAGGCCGAGGTCGACACGGCCCGGGGCGAGCGCCTCCAGCGTGCCGAACTGCTCGGCGATGACGAGAGGCGCGTGATTGGGCAGCATCACGCCGCCGGAGCCGAGGCGGATGTGCTCGGTGTGCGCGGCGAGGTGCGCGAGGATCACGGCGGGCGAGGAGGAGGCGACGCCGGGCATGGAGTGGTGTTCGGCCACCCAGTGGCGTCCGTAGCCGCGACTCTCGGCGAGCCGGGCGATCTGCACACTGGTGCGCAGGGCGTCGCTCGCGGTACGGCCCTCGCCGACCGTGACCAGATCCAGTACGGACAGCGGCACCGGCGCAGTACCCCGTGCCGTGCCTCGTATCGGGTCGCCCTGTATCGCGTCGTCCACCGGTTCAGCCCTCCTGCGCGTGAAAAACGTACAACACAGAAGAACAGGAGGGCCTCTCCGCTTTATTCCGGAGCGGGACGGGGCCGGGGCCCCGGCGCAGGTCCGAGCGCCGTCCCATCACCCCCGGCGGGATCCGGTTCGAGACGTCGGGCCCGGGTCGGCATCCCGGACCGGATCGGTTCCGGTGGGGTGCGGTTCCGGGCTGCACGGTTCAGGTCCGGGAACGCCCGGCCGCTCGGACCGGAGCAGCGCCCGGGCCGCGCGGCGGTCAGGGTCCGGACCCGGCCGCTCGGAGCGGAGCCGGGCCCGGCCCCTCGCACGAGGCCCGGGCCCGGGCCGCTCAAACCGTGCCCCGGCCCGGCCCGCCGCTCAGATCCGGATTTGGTCCCGCTTGGCGAACAGCGTGCCCAGCTTCGGCGCCCACGCCCGGCGCTCGGCCAGCCGCAGGCCCTCCCAGACGGTCACCTGGTTCGCCGTGAGGACCGGCTTGCCGAGCGTCTCCTCCAGCTCGGGCAGATACGCCGCCGTGTGCAGGGCCGTGTCCGGCAGCAGCACGATCTCCGCGTCCGGATGGTCTCCCGCACGCGCCAACTCCAGCACCTCGTCCCGGCCCCAGGTGCCGACCTCGGCCGCCGTGATGATGCCGCTCGCCCGGTCCGCGACCACCTCGGTCCCCGCGGCCTTGAGGAACGCCGTGAAGTGGGCGGTGACATCCTCCGGATAGGTCGCCGCGACCGCCACCCGTTCCGCGCCCAGTGCGCGTACCGCGTGGGCGAAGGCGAACGACGTGCTGGACGCCGGGAGGCCCGCGGCCAGCGCGAGCGCCCGTGTCTGCTCGTGGGCGCCGTCCCACCCGTATACGAAGCTTCCGCTCGTGCACGCCCAGACGACCGACTCGGCGCCCGCGAGGCGGAGTTCCTCCACGCCCGCGGCGAGCCGCTCGGGCGACCCCATGTTCAGCAGGGCGTCCACGCGGTGGGCGTCCTCGCCGATGTCGGTGTGCACGACCGGCAGCCTGATGTCGCTGTCGAGCAGCACCTCGAAGCGCGGGTAGTCGTCCTCGGCGGAGTGCCCGGGGTACAGAAGTCCGACCGTGGTCATGTCCAGCCTTCCTGTTCTTCGGGCTGGGCCGGCTGAGCCTGGGGCTGCGGTGCCTGGGGAGGGAGCGGGATCTCGGGCTGGGCCTCCGGCTGCAGCAGCAGCCCTTGGTAGGGCCCGACCGCGTGCACGCCGATCCGGCGCAGCGCCGCCCACATCGTCACCTGGTTCGCGGAGAGCACCGGCATCCTCAGTTCGGCCTCCAGCTGGGGGATCGCGTCGTACGTCGGCAGATTCGTGCAGCTGATGAAGAGCGCGTCGGCCGCGCCCACCACCGCCTGCCGCGCCATGTCCACCACCGACCGGTACGGCACCTTCCAGATGTGCCGGGTCAGTCCGAGAAAAGCGCGGCCCGTGACGGTTGCCCCGGCTTCCGCCAAGTAGTCCTCCAGCGAACGCGTGACCGATTCCGTATAGGGGGTCACCAGGGCGATACGACGGGCGCCCAGCTCCTCGAGTGCTTCGAGCAGGGCGCCGGACGTGGTCAGCGAGGCGACGTCCCCCGCCGAGGTCATCGCCTCGCACATGGCCCGCTCCCCGGCGACCCCGCCGACGAAGCTGCCGGATGTGCAGGCGTAGGCGATGACTTCGGGCTCGGACGCCCCGAGCGCCTGCACGGCCTTGTGCAGGGTCTCGTGCTCACTGACCAGGCGGGCGAGGTCGAGGGAGACCTCCACAGGGACGTAGGGAGTACGCGTCAGCCGCAGTGAGACGTCGTCGGGGACCCAACGCCACAGCTCGCGATCCAGCGCGAAATCGAACGGAGCGACGATGCCGACACCGCGTTGCGGTTGCGGCCCGCCGAGAAAGGAGACATCCATCGCACGGCCCCCTTTGACGTGTTGTTGACGACGTTAGGTTCGGCTGCGAGCGTGGGTCAATCCGTACATGTCAGACGTTACGAAACGGCTTCCGCTTGATGTCCGAACCCACTCTTCTCGTCCTGCAGGCGGACCCCCCGCCCCGTCTCGGCAAGCTGACCGGGCGGGTCCGCGTCAGTTATGCCGACGAACAGTCGCTCGCCGCCCAACTCCCTCACGCCGACGTACTGTTGGCCTGGGACTTCACCTCCGACGCGGTGCGGCTCGCGTGGCCGGGCGACGGCCCGCGGCCACGCTGGGTGCACACCCCGAGCGCCGGTGTGGACCGGCTGCTCTGCCCCGAACTGGCCGAATCCGACACGGTGGTCACCAACGCCCGGGGCGTCTTCGAGGAACCCATCGCGGAGTACGTCGCGGGCCTGGTGCTCGCCATGGCGAAGGACCTCCCCGGGACCCTCGAACTCCAGCGGCAGCGCCGATGGCGCCATCGCGAAGGACTGCGCGTCGCCGGCACCCGGGCCACGGTCGTCGGCGCCGGACCCATCGGCCGGGCGGTGGCCGCGACCCTGGAGGCCCTGGGCATCACCGTGGCGGTCGTCGGCCGGACCGCGCGGGGCGCCATCCACGGCACAGAGGATCTCGATCCGCTGCTGGCGCGCGCCGACTGGGTGGTGTGCGCCGCCCCGCTGACCGACGCGACACGCGGGATGTTCGACCGGCGGCGCTTCGCCCTGATGCAGCCGTCGGCCCGGTTCATCAACGTGGGGCGCGGCCCATTGGTCGTCGAGGACGATCTCGTCGCGGCGCTGAACGACCGGGTGATCACGGGCGCCGCCCTCGATGTCTTCATCTCGGAGCCGCTGGAGCCCGACAGCGCGCTGTGGGACGTCCCCGGGCTGATCGTGTCCCCGCACATGAGCGGCGACACGGTGGGCTGGCGCGACCGGCTCGGCGAGCAGTTCGTCGATCTGTACGACCTCTGGGAGGCCGGAAAGCCGTTCCCGAACGTGGTGGACAAGAAACGTGGGTACGTCCCCATGCATGACTGATCCGCTGACTGACCACACCGCACGCCAACTGCTGGCCGGCTACGAGAAAGGGGACTTCACGCCCGTCGAGGCGACCCGAGCGGCGCTGGAGAGGATCGAGGCGGTGCAGCCGCTGGTCAACGCCTTCGTCCGGGTCGACGCCGAGGCAGCGCTCGCCCAGGCCGAGGCCTCGGCCGAACGCTGGCGGCGGAAGGAGCCGCAAGGGCTGCTCGACGGCGTGCCGGTCACCGTGAAGGACCTGCTGCTCCAGCGCGGCGGGCCGACCCTGCGCGGCTCGCACACCGTCCGCGCCGAGGGCGCCTGGGACGAGGACGCACCGTCGGTGGCCCGGATGCGCGAACACGGCGCGGTCTTCCTCGCTAAGACCACCACGCCCGAGTTCGGCTGGAAGGGCGTCACGGACTCCCCGCGGCACGGTGTCACCGGCAACCCCTACGACCCGTCGCGGACGGCGGGCGGCTCCAGCGGCGGCAGCGGGGCCGCGGTGGCGCTGGGCGCGGGCGCCCTCTCGCTGGGCACGGACGGCGGCGGTTCGGTCCGTATCCCCGCCTCCTTCTGCGGGATCTTCGGCCTCAAGCCGACGTACGGCCGGGTGCCGCTGTATCCCTCCAGCCCGTTCGGAACCCTGGCGCACGTCGGCCCGATGACCCGCGACGCGGCGGACGCGGCACTGCTGCTCGATGTGATCAGCGGCCCGGACTGGCGGGACTGGTCACAACTGGCGCCCGCGGGCAGCGCACAGGACGCGCTCGCGGACGGCATCCACGGGCTGCGGATCGCCTACTCGCCGTCCTTCGGCGGGCAGGTGGCGGTCCGTCCGGCGATCGCCTCCGCGGTACGCGGGGCGGTGCAGGCGCTGGCCGGGCGCGGCGCGTACATCGAGGAGGCCGACCCCGACATCAGCGACCCGGTGGAGGCCTTCCACACCCTGTGGTTCAGCGGTGCGGCGCGGCTGCTCCAGGCGCTGGGGTCCCCGCAGCCGCAGTCGCTGGACCCCGGGCTGCGCGAGATCACCGCGATCGGCGCGCGGCACAGCGCGCTGGAGTATCTGGCGGCCGTGGACACCCGGATGGATCTGGGCCGGCGCATGGGGCGCTTCCACAGCACGTACGACCTGCTGGTGACGCCGACGCTGCCGATCACCGCCTTCGAGGCGGGGGCGGAGGTGCCGGCGGGCTCGGGGCACCGTCGCTGGACGGGCTGGACGCCGTTCACCTATCCCTTCAACCTGACGCAGCAGCCCGCCGCGACCGTGCCGTGCGGCGTGGACGAGGACGGGCTGCCGATCGGCGTCCAGCTGGTCGGGGCGCGGCACGCGGACGCGCTGGTGCTGCGGGCCGCGCACGCGCTCTACGAGTCGGGAGTGGCGTCGATCCCCGCGCCCCGTCCGCGGATCTGAGCCGCGGACTCGCCCGGACAGGGCCTAGGCGCGCCGGAAGCTGAGGGTCTCCCCCAGCGCACCGGCCCGCCACAGGTCCTGACAGGCCTCGGCCATCCGGTCGAGGCCGTCGACCACGGTGCCCCAGACGATGCCGGGGACCCATCCGGTGTCGCCGTTGAGCAGCAGGTTGTTGCGTTCGTAGAACAGCGCGAGGTCGACGACGGTGGCGCGGCCCGCGTGCGCCGCCTTGTCCCCGTAGCCGTACGAGTTCGTACCCAATTGCACATCGGAGAAGGTGAAGTAGCAGAGATCTCCCGGAATGGGAGTGACGGTCGGATTCTCCAGCGGCGGCTCCTGCGGCGCGAACGCGGGCAGCAGGGCGTAGATCTCGTTGCGCGCGTACTTGGCGTGGTAGACGTCGCCGCCCAGCGGCAGCGCGTCCCACACGGCGGCGCAGGTGATCGGGGCCTTGTCGGTCAAGAGCCGTGCCGTGCAGCTGATTCCGCGCTTGTCGAGCGAGACCTCGACGAAGCGGTCGGCCGGGCCGGTGCTGTGGTCAGCCATGCAATCTCCTCGGGTGGGTGGTGCTCCTCCACTCATGCCCGCCGATCCCGGGCGCAAATTCATCCGCATACCCGAATGCGAACGGGGTAGCCGCGCCCCCATGGCTCCACCACAGGGGATATCCAGACACAGCACAGGCCAAGGAATCCGGCGTCGTTCACTGCTCGCCGGGGCCGTGGCCCTGGGTGCCGTGGGCGCCGTCGGTGCGACGAGCGCATGCAGCAGGGTGGCCACCGCCGACGCCGGTGACGGGGGGCATCTGCTGGAGCAACTGCGCGCGAAGAAGACCGTGCGGCTGGGGCTCGCGGGCGAGCAGCCGTACAGCTACATCGGCAAGGACGGCAAGATGACGGGTTCCGCCCCCGCCATCGCCGAACGGATCTTCAAGGAGCTGGGTGTCGAGAACGTCCAGCCCTTCCCCACCGAGTTCGGTTCCCTGATCACCGGCCTCAACTCCCTCCAGTTCGACGTCGTCGCCGCCGGGATGTACATCAACCCCGAGCGCTGCGAACAGGTCATCTTCGCCGACCCCGAGTACCAGATGCTCGACGCGTTCATCGTGCGCAAGGGCAACCCGAAGAACCTGCACAGCTACAAGGACATCGCCGAGGCCGGCGCCAAGATGGCCACGGGCGTCGGCTACGCGGAGATCGACTATGCCAAGGAGGCCGGGGTCAAGAACCTGACGACCCTGCCCGACCAGCTCGCGGGCCTGCTCGCGGTGGAACAGGGCCGGGTCGACGTCTTCGTGGGCACCGCCGTCACCGTGCGCAATGTCGTGAAGGAGACCCGGAGCGGCAAGGTCGAGGCGACGGCCGAGGTCACGCCGTACGTCAAGGGCAAGCCGGTCATCGACGTCGGCGGCTTCGCGTTCCGCAGCCCCGAGACCACCCTCCGGGACGCCTTCAACCGTGAGCTGCACAAGCTCAAGAAGAGCGGCGAACTGCTGGAGATCATGCGGCCCTTCGGCTTCACGAAGGACCAGATGACCACCATCACCGCCAAGGAGAAGTGCAAGCCATGAGCGAAATATCCGCGGGTTTGTGGGAACTCCTCCTCAAAGGCGTGTGGATCACCGTCCAGCTGACCGTCCTCAGCGCGGCGCTGGCCGCGGTCGTCGCCTTCGTCGTCGGCCTCGCACGCGCACACCGGCTGTGGATCGTGCGGTTCGTCGCCGGCGCCTACTTCGAGATCTTCCGCGGCACCTCGGCGCTGATCCTGATGTTCTGGATCTTCTTCGTCCTGCCGCTCGGCTTCGGCTGGCAGCTCGTCCCCCTGTGGGCGGCCGTCCTCTCCCTCGGCCTCACCTACGGCGCCTACGGCTCCGAAGTCGTGCGGGGCGCGGTGAACGCGGTCTCCCCCGCCCAGCGCGAGGCGGGCATCGCCCTCAGCTTCACCCCGGCCCAGCAATTGCGGAAGATCATCCTTCCGCAGGCCTGGCCGGAGATGATCCCGCCCTTCAACAACCTGCTCATCGAGCTGCTGAAGGGCACCGCGCTCGTCTCGATCATGGGCGTGGCGGACATCGCGTTCGGCGCCTCGCTGGTGCGCAACGCCACGGGCCAGAGCGCGCCCGTCTACACGATCATCCTGGTGATGTACTTCGTCCTCGCCTTCGTCCTGACCCGGGGCATGCGCGTGCTGGAACGCCAGGCCAAGGCCGGAGTCGGGCAGGCTCCCCCATCGCGCTCAGGGATGTCGCGCAAGCTCGCCATTCCCCGTCAGAGCCGGGTCTCGGCGAGCGCCGGGGGTGAGCGCTGATGCAGTGGGACTGGTCCGCAGTCGACGAGTTCATGCCGCGCTTCTGGGACGGCCTGCTGGTCACCCTCCAGGCGCTGGTGCTGGGCGCGCTGGTCGCCTTCGCACTCGGCCTCGTCTGGGCGCTGGCCCAGCGCTCACGCCTGGCCGTGGTGCGCTGGCCGGTGACCGCCGTCACCGAGTTCGTCCGCAACACCCCGCTGCTGGTGCAGCTCTTCTTCCTCTACTACGTCCTGCCGGAGTGGGGCATCACGCTCTCGGCCATGGTCACCGGCGTCGTCGGGCTCGGCCTGCACTACTCGACGTACACGGCCGAGGTCTACCGCGCCGGCATCGACGGCGTTCCGCAGGGTCAGTGGGAGGCGGCCACCGCGCTGAGCCTGCCGCGCACCCGCACCTGGGGTGCGGTGATCCTGCCGCAGGCGATCCGCCGGGTCGCCCCGGCGCTCGGCAACTACGTCATCGCGATGCTCAAGGACACACCGATGATCTTCGTCATCGGTGTGATGGACATGCTCGGTGAGGCACGGCAGTTCGCGTCCGAGACCTTCCTGACGGTCGAGGCGTTCACGGTCGTCGGCATCGCCTTCATCCTCATCTCCTATCCGGCATCCCTTCTCATGCGAGCACTGGAGCGACGCCTTGTCCGCTGACAGCAACCCCCCGAACACCGCGAAGGAAGCGGCGGCCGACACCCCTGTGGCCGGTACCGCGGCCACCGCCGCCCCGGCCGGAACCGCACCGTCGACCGGCGAGCTGATCCGCTTCGACGGGGTCACCAAGCGCTTCGGCGCCAACACCGTCCTGGACTCGCTGGACTTCACCGTCGACCCGGGCAAGCACGTGACCCTGATCGGGCCGTCCGGGTCCGGCAAGACGACGATCCTGCGGCTGCTGATGACGCTGACCAGGCCGGACGAGGGCACGATCAGGGTCGACGGGCAGTATCTGTGCCACGAGGAGAAGAACGGCAGACTCGTCCCGGCCGGCGAGAAGCACGTGCGCGAAGTGCGGAAGAACATCGGCATGGTGTTCCAGCAGTTCAACCTCTTCCCCAACATGAAGGTCCTGCGGAACATCACCGAGGCCCCGGTCCATGTGCTGGGCATGTCCCAGGACGAGGCGGACGAGCGGGCCCGCGGGCTGCTCGACCTGGTCGGGCTCGGCGACCGCTGCGACGCCTACCCCAGCCAGCTGTCCG
The DNA here is from genome assembly GCF_032229325.1 of Streptomyces sp. AM8-1-1. Taxonomy (NCBI): domain Bacteria; kingdom Bacillati; phylum Actinomycetota; class Actinomycetes; order Kitasatosporales; family Streptomycetaceae; genus Streptomyces; species Streptomyces sp. AM8-1-1. The sequence continues at coordinate 5,223,041 of NZ_CP135086.1, read as the reverse complement.
GCGGACAGCAGCAGCGTGTGGCCATCGCCCGCGCGCTGGCGATGCGCCCCAAGGTGCTGCTGCTCGACGAGGTCACCTCGGCGCTCGACCCCGAGCTCGTCGCGGGAGTCCTCGACGTCCTGCGGGACATCGCGCACACCACCGACATCACGATGCTGTGCGTGACCCACGAGATGAATTTCGCCCGGGACATCTCGGACTGCGTGCTGATGTTCGACGAGGGCAAGGTCATCGAATCCGGCCACCCGGACAAGATCTTCACCGAGCCGGAGAACGAGCGGACAAGGGACTTCCTGAGCGCTGTTCTCTGAGACTCCGGGGTCCGCGAACCACGATCTTGACAACGGCATATGCCAGACGGATGCGCCCCTGGGCAGAGCCCCGGGGCGCTCCATCATTCTCGCCAACAGCCGTCCCTCCAGCGGCTCTTGACCGCTATCGTGGTAGAGAAGCTTGCGGTGACGACCTGCTAGGGGGAGACCGTGGCGCTGAAGCCGGAGCCGACCGCGCCGTTCCATTCGGTGCAGTACGTCCTGCGTGTCCTGGAGACGATCTCGAAGCACGGCGGTGGTGTCACCGACGTCCAGATCGCCCGGGAGACAGGGCTGCCCACCGGCCATCTGGCTCCCATGCTGGCCATGCTCCGCCGCGAGGGTTATGTGGAGCAGGTCGCGGACGGCGCCTATGTCATAGGCGACTCCCTGGTCCTTCTCGGTTCGGGCGTCACACGCCAGGAGGCGCTGGAGGCCAAGCTCCAGGAGACGCTGACCGAGCTGCGCGACTCCGTGGGAGCGGCGGTCTACATCAGCCGGTACATCGACGGCGAGGTCAAGATCACGCAGTACGCCGACGGTCCGCGCGCCCCCAAGGTCAACGAGTGGGTGGACTTCCGCTCGGCGGCGCACGCGAGCGCCGTCGGCAAATGCCTGCTGACCCAGCTCGACCAGAACGGCCGCCGGGACCATCTCTCCCGCCACCGGATCACCCGGCTGACGTCGAGGACGATCACCAGCGAGAAGCTGCTCTTCTCCAAGCTGGACAGCCAGCCGCCGACGGTCCCGATCCTGGATCTCCAGGAGTACGCGGTGGGCACGGTCTGCGCGGCCGTCCCGCTGACGGCGGGCTCGGCGGTCGGCTGTCTGGCCCTGTCCATGCCCATCGAGCACGCCCACCGGCTGCGCTCGGCCGCGGACACGCTGAACCGCAGGGCGGCGCCGGTGGTGCTGTCGCTCGCGATATGAGAGCTGTCCCGCTGCGGGCCCTGCCGCCACCCGATCCCGCCCCTCTCGCGGGGCGGTCCGGAGCACGTCCGGGGACCGGGTATTATTTCCGCGTCAGCAGGCGCCGCTAGCTCAGTTGGTTAGAGCAGCTGACTCTTAATCAGCGGGTCCGGGGTTCGAGTCCCTGGCGGCGCACATCTGATCATCTGGGGCTTCTCGGCCGACCGAGAAGCCCCAGATGTGTTTCTGCCTGCTGGTGCCATACCTCTGCCCGAGGCCCGGCGTCAGCCGCAGCAGCCCTCGCGGTGCATCACCTCGCTCACCGCCGCCCACAGCGGATGGCCGATGTCCGCCCGCTCCGCCGGCCGGGCGTAGACCTCCTCCAGCGCACCGCGCTCGTGGCTGCGCCCCGCGATGAGGACGCGGGCGGTGTTCATCAAGGTGTCGAAGTCCGTGAACGGGTCTCCGTCGACGACCGTCAGATCCGCCAGCCGGCCCGGCTCGACCGTGCCGAGATCCCGCTGCGCCCCGAAGACCTTCGCCGCGTTCGCCGTCGCCGTCAGCAGGGCCTCGGCGGGGGTGAAGCCGTGGGCGACCATGGCCCGCAGACCGAGGTGGAGGTGCAGGCCGACGGGGGTGAGCGGGGTGTCCGTGCCGAGAGCGACCAGACCGCCCGCCGCGATCACCTTGCGGCAGGTGGCGAATTCACGGCGCAGGGAGAGCCGTTCTGCGTCGGTGACGGGCATGGCGGCCCGCTCGCGCAGGGCGAGCACGTCCCACGGCGGCATCATCGCGGTGACCCGGGGGTCGTCCAGCAGGCCCGGATGGTCCGAGAGGACGGTGATCGCGGTGAAGGGGGTCTCGATCAGATGGAAGCCGTTGGCGTAGTTCTCGACGGTGTCCTGGTGGGTGAATCCCTCGGCGGTCGCGCCGTGGCCGTACTCCGCGCGTTCGGTCGCCACCAGGTGCGAGGTGAGGTCCTGGCCCGTCTGGAAGCCCTGGGAGCACAGGTGGGAGCCGGACCGTACCCCCAGCAGCTCGTGGCCGAAGCGGGCCGCCTCCGACATCAGCCAGGCAGGTGCGCGGACGTAGGTCTTGACGAAGTCCCAGTCCAGGGCCGCCCCGCGGGCCAGTGAGCGCTGGAGCCCTTCGGGCGTGCGGTGAGCGCGGCCCATGCTGTACGCGACCCGGGAGCCGTCGAGCAGTTCACCAGTGGTCAGCAGTCTCGGCCCGGCGAGGCGGCCCGCGGTGATGTCCTCGCGGAGCCTGGCCTGTTCGTAGGAGAAGCCCGCGAGGGACACGGTGGTGGTGATGCCGTAGGCGAGGGACACGGCGGTCTGACGGGCGCCGTAGGTGTACTGCCACGGATGGGTGTGGGTGTCCCACAGTCCCGGCAGGACGGTCTGGCCCGAGGCGTCGATCTTGCGCGCTGCGCGGCGGGAGGGGCGATGTGCCTCGACACCGGCGACTCGGCCGTCCCGGATCAGGATGTCCACGTCCTCGCGGGGCGCGGAGCCCGTGCCGTCCCAGAGCCGGCCGGCGCGGACGACGGTCTCGACCGGGGCCGGCCTGCGGTAGGAGAGCGGGACGGGGACGGTACGGGGACGGCCGCCCGGCTCCAGCAGCCGCAGCCGCCCGTTCGACAGATACAGCAGAGTGCGCGAGTCCCCGGACCAGCTCGGGTGGTCGGCCGCCTCGTCGGTGATCCGGCGCGGGGCACCGTCCGGTGTACCGTCGGCGCGCACCGGCAGCAGCCACAGCGCGGACTCGCTGACGCAGGCGAGGTGACGGCCGTCCGGCGACCAGACGGGTCCGCTCGCATAGCGGTCGGAGAGCGAGACGTGCGGCGCGAGCGGGTGGAGGGCCGAGCTGCCGGTGGTGGTGTCGACGACGCGGATGAGGTTGTAGCCCTCGCGGAAGCGGCGGTTGAGGCGGTTGAGGTCGCAGTAGGCGAGGTGGCGGCCGTCGGGCGCCCAGCTGGGCGGGCCGGGCAGTCCGCCGCCGCCCATCGGCGCGGCCAGCGTCCTCTCGGTGCCCGCGGCCAGGTCGCGGACGAGGAGATTGCCCGCGACGTCGAGGCAGGCGAGGCGTCGGCCGTCCGGGGAGAGGGCGGGGTGGACCCGGCCGCCGGCCGCCAGCACGGTGTCCGCGCCGGTCGCGAGGTCGTGGCGGCGGACCGTGTTCAGACCGCCGTCGCGGTCGTCGACGTACACCAGCGAGGTGCCGTCGGGTGCCCACGCCGGGCCCTGGAGGTAGGTCGCCGGGTCGGCCTGCACCACCTTGCGGGGCCGGGAGCCGGCCGACGTCCCCTGGATCCACAGGGCGTTGAGCGAGACGAAGGCGACGGAACGGCCGTCCGGGGAGAGCGCGGGCAGATGGATGCCGCGTACGGGACGGGCGCCGCGTGGCTCGAAGTCGTACGCCTTGACCCGGTACTCGGGGCGGTCGACGGGGAGGGTGGCGCTGAAGCCGATGTGCTCGGCGGGGGCGTCGCGGTGCGGCCGGACGACGGTGAACCGGCCGCCGACCGTGAGCAGCAGCCGTTCGTCGTCCAGCCAGCGCGCCGGGACGCCCGCGATCTCGCCGTCCACGGCGGCCGGTCTGCCGTCCACCACGAGGACCATCCGCTCGTACCGCGTGGCGGAGCCGATCGCTCGCAGCCAGGCGCGACGGCCGGCCGGGGAGATGGCGGGGGTGAGCAGGTTGCCCGGTTCGGTCTCGGTGTGCTCGATCGTCACCTGGCCGCCGGCGGCGGGGACGGCCGCGAGGGTGCGCGCCCTGAGGACACCGGATTCGAGGCGGGCGCGGACGAAGACGACGCGGGTGCCGTCCGGCGACCAGACGGGGTCGTAGTCCTCCCAGGGCACATCGGGGTTGTCCTGGCCGGGCAGACCGGTGAGCCGGGTCAGCCGTCCCGTGCGGACCTCGACGGTCCAGATCCGGTACGGGCTGCCGGTGACCGGGTCGCCGCCGCGTTCGGAGGAGAACACGATCCGGGTGCCGTCCGGCGACCAGGCGGGGCCGCGGTCGTCCCACGGTCCGTCGGTGAGCTGCCGCAGTCCCGACCCGTCGGCTGCCATCGTCCAGATGTGGAACTGGCCGCCCTGGTAGCAGGCCATGGCGACCCGCCGGCCGTCCGGGGAGCAAACGGGACGGCCCGGCTCCAGTCCGGGCCGGGTGAGGGCGGTCGCCGGGGACCCGTCGGCCGGGACGGACCAGAGGATGTTCTGCACCTCGGCGACGAAGCGTCCGCCGGACGCGGGGGCGGCGGCGCCGTTGGTGGCGGCCGTGAAGTGCAGCCCGGTCGCCGGGGCCGCCGTCGCCGTGCCGGCCGCCGGTGCGACGGGTGCCGCGGCGGCGGTGTCGAGGGCACCCGCGGTCCCGGCCGCTCCCGCCGCCAGGACGGCTGCGGTCTGGAGGAACTGACGGCGGTGCATGGGCGGTACGGACGCATCGGCTGGCACGGGCGGCACGGCGGGCTCCCAGGTCTCGGAGGTCTGGGACCTTCCCCGGGGCATCACCGGCCACTCCGGTATTACGCCAATGCGCCCTGAAACAGACGGGGCGCACGGGGTCGTACGGGGCTCATGAGCTCAGGAAGGCGAGGACGGCGAGCACCCGGCGGTGGGTGTCCTCGGCCGGCGGCAGGTCGAGTTTGGCGAGAATGTTGCCGATGTGCTTGCCGACCGCCGCCTCGGTGACGACCAGCGCGCGGGCGATCGCCGCGTTCGACCTGCCCTCCGCCACCAGCGCGAGCACCTCGCGCTCGCGCGGTGTGAGCGCGGCCAGCGGATCCCGGCGGCGGCGGAGCAACTGCCGTACGACCTCGGGGTCGACGACCGTGCCGCCCTCGGCGACACGGGTGAGCGCGTCCAGGAACTCCTCGATCCGGCCGACCCGGTCCTTGAGGAGATAGCCGATGCCGGTGCCGTCGCCGCTGTCGAGCAGGTCGGCCGCGTAGGTGCGCTGGACGTACTGGCTGAGCACCAGCACGGGCAGCGCGGGGTTCCGTTCGCGCAGCGCGACGGCGGCGCGCAGTCCTTCGTCCTGGAAACCGGGCGGCATCCGGACGTCGGTGACCACGATGTCCGGCGTGTGCTCGGCGACGGCGGTGCGCAGCGCGTCCGCGTCGCCCACCGCTGCGACGGTGTCGTGGCCGAAGCGGGCGAGCAGGCCGGTCAGCCCTTCGCGCAGCAGGACGCTGTCCTCGGCCAGAACTACCCGGAGCGGTCGGCCGGTTCGCGCAGGCTCGGGTCGCACGGGGTCGGTTCGCCCGGGCTCGGGTCGCACGGGGTCGGTTCGCCCGGGCTCGGGTCGCACGGAGTCGGATCGCACGGGATCTCCACACGCAGGAGGGTCGGGCCGCCCGGTGGGCTGGTGATCGTCAGTGTGCCATCCAGGACGGCGATGCGGTCGGCGAGCCCGGTGAGTCCGCTGCCGCCCGCGGGCCGGGCGCCGCCGCGTCCGTCGTCACGGACCTCGACGGTGAGCCGCCCGCGGGCGTGCTCCGCCGTGACCCGGGCGCTGCGGGCGCCGCTGTGCTTGTCGATGTTGGCGAGCGCTTCGCAGACGGCGAAGTACGCGGCGGTCTCGACGGAGCGGTCCAGGCGGGGCAGTTCGGCACAGGTGTCCACGGGGACGGCGGACCGGTCGGCCGCGTCGGCGAGCGCGGGACCGAGGCCGTAGTCGGTGAGCACCGGCGGATGGATCCCGCGGATCAGCTCCCGCAGTTCGGTGAGAACCTGTCCGGCCTCGTCGTGCGCGCGGGCCAGCCGGTCGGCGAGCGGGCCGGGCGGAGCGTCCATCCTGGCGAGCCCGAGCGTCATGGTCAGGGCGACGAGCCGCTGTTGGGCGCCGTCGTGCACATCGCGTTCGATACGCCGTCGTTCGGCCTCGAAGGCGTCGACGAGCCGGGCACGGGACCGGGTCACCTCCAGCAGACGGCTCGTCATCTCACCCTCGCGAGGGGCGAGCATCGCACGGGTGAGGGCCGCGCGGCCGCCTGCGAAGGCGCCGAGGGGGTAGAGCAGGACGGCCAGGAGGACGAGTCCTGCCACCGCGGCCGCGAAGGCCTGCGGATAGCCGGTGACCAGCACGGTCTTGACGACCCGTGCCTCGTGTCCGTCGGCGGCGAGCTGGAGCGGCGCGGCCACGGCGGCGACGGGCAGCCCGACGGCGACGAGCACGGCGAGCAGGTCGAGCGGCCAGAGCACGAGCGCGTGCAGCAGCCCGTACGCGAGCTCGCGCCAGGTCGCCTGCTCGGTGAGCCGCACCCGCAGCCAGGCCCCGATCCCGGGTTCGTCCGGGGTGCGATGAGGGCTGACGGCCACCGCGGGATCGACGATCCGTATCCGCCGCCGCTCGACGGCGGCGAGCCCCAGCCCGCCGAGTACGAGCAGCGGCAGCCCGACGAGCACGAAGGACAACACCCCGGCGACGCAGAGCAGTACGAGAGCGGGCACCCCGGTGAGCACGCTGCTCGCCAGATACGCGGCAGCGCGCCACGGCCATCGGCTCACCAGGTAGTCACGCCTGGTCAGGGCCTGGAGGAGCTGCTCGGCTGGAGGCATGCGGCAACGGTAGGCCGCGGGATCCGGGCGAAGCCATCGGGCCAGGGGGTGCGACGGTGGTGGGGCAGGCACTACCGCGACGGGCGGGGGCTGTCCGGGGTGGTGCGGGTGCTGGTGCCGGACCTCCGGCCGCATCGGACCCCCGCCTTCGGTCCAACTCGCCTGCGGCGCCTGCCCGGAGGAGAAGCGCCCGCGTGCGAGCCCACCCGGCCCCGGCACCTGCGTCCACCACGTCTCACCTTCCCAGCAGATCCCCGCGCCCCCTGCTCCGCGTAACGCCGCTCCAGGCCCGCCACGTCCTCCGACGTCAGCAGCCGGTGCAGGTCTTCGCCGTCCGGGAGCCACCACACAGGGCCCTCGCAGCGAAAGCCCTCCCGCCGCAGCGCGACCCGGTGCACCTTGTTCGTCGCCGTCACCGGGAGCCTCGGCAGCACGCGTACGAATCGGGGGGTCATCTTCGTCCCCAGGTCCGGCTGGGCCGCCAGGAAGTCCGCGAAGGCCGCCGGGTCGAAGGGCCGGTCCTCCGGCAGGGCGAGCGCCGCCATGACCTGGTCGCCGGAGACCGGGTCGGGGACCGCGTAGACCGCCGCCCCTGTCGCCGCCGGCCAGCGCGCCAGGATGTTCTCGATCATCGAGGCGGCCAGGTTCTCGCTGTCCACCCGCAGCCGGTCGTCGGTGCGGCCGGCGAAGTAGAGGTAGCCCTGCGCGTCGCGGAAGAACAGGTCGCCCGTCCAGTACCAGCCGCCTCGGCGCCGTGCCGCGTCCGCCTCCGGATGGCGCCAGTAGCCCTCGAAGGGGTTCGGGCCCCGGTTGACCAACTCCCCTATCGCTGCGTCCCCGTTGAGCAGCCGTCCGTCCGGACTCAGCACGGCGGCCGGGCGCTCGTCGCCGGTCGCGGGGTCGACCACGGCCAGGTCGTCGCCCGCGGCCGCCCGTCCGATGGCGCCCGCCGGGGTGCCGGGGGTGCGCTGGATCGCGGCCCCGCCCTCGGAGGAGCCGTAGCCCTCGACCAGCCGCACGCCGAACCGCTCCTGGAACCGGGCCGCGTCCACCGGTCCCGCTTCGGTCCCGAAGCCCAGCCGCAGCCGGTGGGAGCGGTCGTCGTCGTGTGCGGGCGTGGCCAGGATGTACTGCACGGCCCGCCCCACATAGGTGAAGTAGGTCGCGTCGAACTCCCTTACATCGGTGAGGAATCCGGACGCCGAGAAACGGTCGCGCAGCGCCACCGCCGCGCCGCCGGCCAGCGCGGGTGCCCAGTCGGCGATCACCGCGTTGCCATGGAACATCGGCATGCAGATGTAGTGGACATCGTCCTCGCGTACGCCGAAGTGCGCCACCAGCGAGGCGCCGGCCGCCGCCAGCCTGCCCTGCGAGCAGATCGCCGCCTTGGGCGCGCCCGTCGACCCGGACGTGAAGGAGAGGAGCATTCTGCTGCGCGGCCCGACCGGCCCGACGACGGCGTCGCCGGGCTTCGCGGCGGCGTACGGGGCGAGGAGGTCGCCGTACGCGTGGGTGTCGGTCACCAGCACCCGTATCCCCGGCAGGCTCAGCCCGTCGAGGAGGGGAAGGTGGGCGCGTTCGGTGACCAGCACCCGGCAGTCGGTGTGCAGGATGTCGCGGGCGAGTTCCGCCCCGCGGCGCGTCGGGTTGATGCCCGCCACGGCGGCCCCGGCCAAGGCCGCCGCACTGAGCCACAGGGGAAACTCCGGGGTGTTGTCGAGCAGTACCCCGAGGTGCGGCTCCGCCCCGCGTGGCAACAGATCCACGAGGAGCGCAGCGCGTGCGGCAGCGCCGGCGGCCACCTGATGGTGGCTGAGGACCCGGCTCCGGTCCCTCAGCCCCACCCGGTGATCACCCCACTGGCGCTGGACGAGCTCCGCGACGGTGCTCGTGCCGGTGATTCCCATGGCGCCGCACGGTAACTGACAACCTGTCAGAACTGAACGTCCGAGCAGGCATAGAAGGCATTCGCCGTGTCGTGGACGGTCCACACCGCGAGGATCAGGTGCTTGCCCGAGCGCGACGGCAGATTGCCGCTGTGCGACAGGGTCTCCGGCGGCTGGTTGCCGCCGTAGGGAACGGTCAGGAACGGCTGCGACTCAAGCGCCGACCTGGTCAGCGGCTGGCTGGGATTCCAGCCGCTCTTGGTGATGTAGTACTTGAAATCGGTGGTGCGGTGCCGGGCGGTGAAGCGCCAGCTGAACGTGTAGTTCTGACCCGACGAGACCCTCGTGGCGGGCCACGCCCCACCGCGCGGGTCGTCGAGCTGCGCGAACTGGCCGTTGCCGCCCGCACATATCTTTCCGTCGGCGGGACCGGCGCCGGGGAAGCCCTTGGGCCCCTCGACGCTCTGCGGTTCCCACTGGATGTTGCCGCAGTTCTGCACCGTGCCGTTGGCACAGAGCTTCTGGCGGCTGATGGGTGATTCGGTGTAGCCGTGGCTGCTCGCGCTGCCGGTGGCGAGTACGGTCGCGCCCGTCACCAGCAGACCGACAGCGGCCGCAGTAATCCTCTTGCGCATGCTTCGCTCCAGGGAACGTGGGGGAGTTCAACGAGCCGTGCTGCACGCGTGCGGTTGTGCGGTAGTGCATGTTCCGGTCTAGACCAACACCCAATGTATTGACCAGAGTTCACCATGTCCAGACCAATAGCTAACCTTCCCTTGACCCGGAACGGCCCGTGTAGAAGGCAACGGTGAGGTCCTTGACCAGAGCCTTGCGCTCGTAGTCGTCCAGCTCCACGAGGCCGCGCGAGGTCAGCCGGTTCACCGTGTCGTCCACCGCGTCCACCACCGACGTGAGCACACTGTCCCGGTGCCTGGCGTCGATCGCCGCGATCTGCCGTCGCTGCATCGCCTCCGCCACCTCGGGGGCGTACTCGATCCCCACCGGCTGGGCCGAGAAGACCTCGATCCCGACCGGAGCACACTCGGCCAGCAGCATGCGCGTCAGCGCGGCCCCCACGGCCTCCGCGTTGCGCAGCGTCGGAGCGTCCTCGTGGAACGCGTCCGCGGGGAGCTGCGAGAGCACCCGCGCCATCGCCGACTCCACCTGCTCGCTCAGATACTCCTCGTGGTCCTCCACACCGAGCGCCGCCCGCGCGGTGTCCTTGATCTGCCACACCACCAGCACGACGACGCGCAGCGCGGTGCCGTCCGCGTCGACCGCCGGCATCGGCTCGCTGCGCCAGTGCCGCAGCCTGACGTCCACCCGCCGGCGCAGCAGCAGCGGGCTCATCCACACCAGCCCCGTGCGCCGCACACTCCCCCGGTACTCGCCGAACAGCGTCAGCACCCAGGCATGGCCCACCTGTCCGCGGCCGAGACCGCCGAGCGCGAAGAGCGCGAGCAGCACCCCGAGAGTGACCAGGCACCACAGGCCGAGACCGAGACCGTGGTACGGCTGCGCGGTCACCCGGACCATCCGGGTCACCATCGCCGGCACCACCCCGGCGCCCCACAGCACCGTTCCGATCCCGGCGAGCGCGCACGCCCCGGCCACCAACCCCGTCCAGCCCGGCAGCACGGGTCCGGCTCGCTCGGCCAGTTCCGGGTCGACGGGCGGCGGGGGCCGCAGGGGCGCGGGGGCGGGCCGAGGCGCCGATGTCCTGCGGCCGATCCTCGGCTGCTCCCCGGTGCCCTGCCGGCGTCCGACCACGGCGGGCCGCAGCGCGATCGACGCGGAGTCGTCGTCGCGGAACAGCAGGTGCACCGGGATCTCGGTGGTGGCCTCCTGGGCGATGACCGGGGTGTGCCGCGGCCCGTCGAACGGGGCGCCGCCGTCGGTCTCCGGGGTCGTGGTGTTCATGACTGCCGCCTCCGCTGGTCGATCCGTCCTGCTGTCACGCCGGTCCTCGCCGCGCCGGGGCCCGGGTCCTGCCGTCACCTCGGTCCTCAGCGCGCCGCGGCGAAGAGCTTGCTCCAGGTGTGCGGCCCCGGGTAGCCGTCGGCCTCGGCGCCGCGCCAGCCGAGCGAACGCTGGAAGGCCTCGACGTTGCGCCGGTCCGCCTCGGTCCAGCGCGGACCGGGCCCGGTCGTGTAGTGCTTGCCGAAGCCGCGCTTCACCAGCTGCTTGCCGAGCTGGGTGACGTACGCGCTGGACTGTCCCGGCCGGAAGTGGCCGCGGCCGGGGAAGGGCGCGGTCACGGACCCCGGTCCGGCCGTCCCCGCGGCCGGGATGTTCCTGCCCTGTGCGCCGGCGAGCAGCCGCCAGGTGTGCGCGCCCGGCAGTCCGTCCGCCTCCGCGCCCCGCCAGCCCTGGGCCAGCTGGAACGCCTGGGTGGCCCTGCGGTCGGCCTCACTCCAGCGCGGCCCGGGGCCCTCGGTGTAGAACCGCTTGCCGCCCCTGGCCACCAGCATCCTGCCGAGGTCGGTGACGTACTTGTTGTTCTTCCCTGGCCCGAAGAGGGCCGCCCCCGGGAACGTCTCCGCCGCCGAGGGTCCGGGTGTGGTGGTGATGCCGCTCAGGCCGTTGTAGCGGTAGGGGATGTACTTGTCGGAGTTGGTCCAGTACCCCATGGGCGTGGCCTGCTTGCGCGTGCTCGGCTTGGTCTGCTCGTACGCGACGTAGGAGGTGTGCGTGTAGTCGGTCCAGCCGCCGAAGAGCGTGACGTGCGAGCCCTTGGTCGGATTGGCCGGGTTGTGGAAGAGCAGAATGTCGCCGGGCTGGAGCTCCTCGCGGGTGATGCGGGTGCCGAACTGGTGGAGGCTGCCGGTCCACTCGTTGCCGACGAGGTTCCACGCCATCGAGACATAGCCCGAGCAGTCCTGCCGGTAGCCGTCGGACCAGTACGCCTCCATGCTGTACGGGACCTTGGCGGCGAGCCATTTCTTGGCGCGGTTGATGATCTCGGCCCGGGTGGTCTTCCGGAGTTCGGGGGTGGTCGCCGGCTTGCCGGACGGGCCGGCGAGCGGCCTGCCGTGCAGCGGGCCCCTGCCGCCCTGCTCGCTGTCCGGATCGTCCGCGGGCGCCATCGCCGTATCGAGCCCGAGACCGGAGATCCCCGGGTGGGCCCGGCCGGCCGCGGGCGCCGACGCGTGCGCGGCCCCCGCGCCGCCACCGCCCAGCACCACTCCGGCGGCGGTGACGAGGACGAGCGCCTTCCGGCATCCGTGGGCCGCCGGGTGCTCACCGGCGGCGAGCGCTCGGCGCTGCTGTGCGCAGCCCGGGCAGTCGCAGTCCGGGGCGGGCTCGTACTCCTCGAACACCGGCACCGTCATACGTGGCCCCTCCGCACTACTAGTGAAGATCTTTCGGGACCGGCGCACGGGGTGCACCCCTGTCCCAACTGTCCTGACTAGTCGCATTTTGACGGACCAAAGGTAAAAAACGACCATCCGACAGGCCGGGAGCGATCAGATAATGGTCGGAGGCACTCGTCGTCATCCGGTAAAGTTCTCCAGGTCAGCAGGCGCCGCTAGCTCAGTTGGTTAGAGCAGCTGACTCTTAATCAGCGGGTCCGGGGTTCGAGTCCCTGGCGGCGCACGCACAGCGAGGCCCCTCACCATCGGTGAGGGGCCTTCGCTCTGTCCGGGCGCGTCAGGGCTCGTCGACCGCCTGTGCCGCGGCCGAGCCCGTCGTCATCCCGGTCAGATAGGCCGAGACGACCACATTCGCCGTGTACGCCTTCGTCGCCGGGTCGAACGTCCCGCCGCAGGTGATCAGCCGCAGCTCGGCCCGCCCGTCCTGGCGAGCGCCGTACACCTCCTGCGCGTCGAACCGCTCCCGGCCGAAGACCCGGACGTCGTCGATGGTGAAGACCGCGACCGACCCGTCCACCCTGGTCACCCGCACCTTCTCACCGGGCTTCGCCGCGCTCAGACCGTAGAAGACGGCCGGCTTGGTCTCGGTGTCCACATGGCCGACCAGCAGGGAAGGGCCCGCGGCGCCGGGCTGGGCACCGCCGTCGAACCAGCCGACGGTCTGCGGCATGGCATAGGGCGGCGGGTCCACGGCACCGGTGGCGTCCAGGCCGCGGGGCACGACGGCGGCGCTGACCCCTATCGAGGGGATGTCCACGCGATGGGGCCTGGCCGGCTCCACAGGGTCGTGCGCGGGAGGCAGCGGCACACCGAGGGGGCGCCCCACGGCCGCGACATCGCCGGTGGTGGGGGCTGAGCTCCCGCCGGGGCCGCCGGAGACCTCACGGCCCCAGAGCCACAGTCCGAGCAGCAGCACGGCCCAGGCCACGCCGGTGAGCATGCGACCGGAACCTGCCGGCCGTTCGCCGGTCCCCATGTCACTCAGCACCCGACCGGCGTCGCCGCGAGCCACGGAAAGCCACCGCGACGGCCGCCGCACCCGCGAGCACCAGACCGGTCACGGCGTGCCCGGTGCCCGGGCCCGCGCCGTCCCGCACCTCGACGTGCTCCTGGTCGGCGGCCAGGGCCGCCGTACCGCCGCCGCCGGCCCGTACGGGCGCGTCCGGGGTCGGCTCCGCCGACGGGGACGCCTTCGCGCGGCGCTCGACGACCTTCAGCACACCCACGTCCGGGTGCTTGCGGCCGTCGCACGTCACACCGATCGTGTAGGTGCCGACTTTCACGGAGGACTTCACCCGCGTCTCCACGAACAGCCGGGAGCGCTGCCCGTCCTGCCAGGCGAGCTCGGCGGCGGAGACGAAGGCCACCGACGTCGCGGCACCCGCGGTGGTCTTGCAGCCCTTGACCAGGACCTCCACCTCGTCGCCCGGTACGGCGTCGGCCGGGGACACCGTGACGTCCACGGCATCGTCCGCGCGGGCCTCGGGGGCGAAGGGTGCAAGCACCAGGACGGCGGCCACACCAGCGGCACGGAGAGCAATCGAACTTGAACGCATTGTGAACCTCCTGACACCGAAAGATTCACGCGTCTGGCGCGTTTTCGCATCCGCTGGAGCGATCTTGCCCGACCCTTACACCCCTGACCTGCACAAATACGCTGGGTGAGGGTGACGCGGGGCGGGCGTCACACCCGGTCGACGAGGTCCGCGATCGAGTCGACGACCGTGGAGGCCCGGAACGGATAGCGGTCGATGTGATCCGGCGTCGTCACCCCGGTGAGCACCAGGAACGTCTCCATCCCCGCCTCCAAGCCCGCGAGCACGTCGGTGTCCATCCGGTCACCGATCATCGCGCTGGTCTCGGAGTGGGCGCCGATGGCGTTCAGGCCGGTGCGCATCATCAGCGGGTTCGGCTTGCCCGCGAAGTAGGGATCGCGGCCGGTCGCCTTGGTGATCAGGGCCGCGACGGACCCGGTGGCGGGCAGCGGGCCCTCGGCGGAGGGACCGGTCTCGTCCGGGTTGGTGCAGATGAACCGCGCCCCGGCGTTGATCAGCCGGATGGCCTTGGTGAGGGCCTCGAAGCTGTACGTCCGGGTCTCCCCCAGGACGACGTAGTCCGGCTCCTGGTCGGTGAGGATGTAGCCGATGTCGTGCAGCGCGGTGGTGAGACCCGCCTCGCCGATGACGTAAGCCGTGCCGCCGGGCCGCTGGTCGTCCAGGAACTGGGCGGTCGCGAGGGCCGAGGTCCAGATGTTCTCCACCGGCACGTCCAGGCCCATGCGGCCGAGCCGCGCGTGCAGGTCGCGCGCCGTGTAGATGGAGTTGTTCGTCAGGACCAGGAACGGCTTCCCGGTCTCCCGCAGCTTCTTGATGAAGGCGTCCGCGCCGGGGATCGGCACACCCTCGTGGATCAGGACACCGTCCATGTCGGTGAGCCAGGACTCGATCGGCTTGCGCTCTGCCATGTGACGGGACTCCTGCCGTACGCAGTGTGCTGGTGGCGCCGGGGACACGCCGCTGTGCCCCCCGGCGCCACCAGCCTAATCAGGATGCGGTGACCTTGACCCCGTCGATCACCCAGTACCAGTTGTTCGCCCCCGTGCAGCGGAAGCGGAAACTGACGCTGGAGGCCCCCGCGGGAACGCTCACGCTCAGCGACTGCGGCTTCGACACCACGTCCGCCGTGTAGCTCTTGACGCGGGCCGGCGTGCCGCCGTTGAAGGAGGCGAGGACCTCGGCGCCCTGACCGCCCTCGTGCCGGTAGAGGGTGGTGAAGTCCAGCCGTACGGTCGTCCTCCCCGACACCCCGTACGCCGGGGTCACCAGCGTCGAGTCGTACGGCCCCGAGTTCGCCTTGTCGGCCCACTCGTCGGAGTCGGCGACGGCGAAGACACCACGCGAGCGGACATTGAGCTCGCGCCACTGGTCGCGCTGCGACCGGGACCAGAACTCGTCCGTGGCGAAGGCCCAGCCGCGCCACTCCGTCATACCGCCGGTGCCCATCGCGCTGTTGATGACGGACCAGCCGCTCGGCGCGGTGTGCGTGAAGCCGAGGACGCCCGCCGGGATGCCGGTCTCGTCCACGCGGCCGGTCAGGGACGGCAGCAGGGTGTCGAAGGGGTCCGTGGAGCGCTGCTGGACCGGCTTGCCGTCCAGGCCCCAGGACGGGTCCGGCACGATGCCGAGCTGGTGGAAGACGGTGGCGGCGACATCGACGAGCCGGGTGTCGGCGGGCCGGGCGCCGGCCGCGATGCCGGGTCCCTGCGCGAGGACGAAGGTCCGCCGCTCCTCGATGGAGCTGCCGCCGTGGCCGCCGGCGTCGGCGTGACCGTGGTCGGTGGAGACGATGACCGTCCAGCGCTCGGTGGCGTAGGACGGGCGGGCCTTGATCGCGGCGAGGAAGCGGCCGAGGTAGCCGTCCTGGACGGCGATGGCGTCGAGGTAGCGCTGCCCGGTGCCGGAGCTGTGTGCGACGGCGTCGGTGTTGCCGAGGTAGACGAAGAGCACGTCCGGGTTCTGGGACCGCAGGACCGACTCGGTCTCGTTCGCGACGGTCGCGTCATGGCCCGGGTAGCCGTCGCGGTCCCCGTCGAGCACGAGCTTGCCGTCGGCGCCCGGGGTGACGGTGCCCTGGTCGTCGAGCGCCTTCCAGTCGACGGCCGCGTAGGTGGACAGCTCGGGGCGCACCTGCGCCATCCGTGCCAGGAACCCGGGGTAGGCGCCGTAGTTCTTGCCGGCGAAGGAGTTGTCCTTGACGCCGTGCTTGTCGGGCCAGACGCCGGTGGCGATCGTCGACCAGCCGGGGCCGGAGGAGGTGGCCGCCATCGGCGGCGCGTACAGCAGCGAGAGCCCGTACGTCCCGTTCGCCATCAGGGACTTCAGATGCGGGGCGTTGGCGGCGTCGATCCGGTCGTGGCGCAGACCGTCCATGCCGATGACGAGCACCTTGTCCTTGCTGGTGCCGTTCGGGAGGGTGGGGGCCGCGTAGGCGGCGGGTGCTGCGAGGGTGCCGGTGGCGGCGACCGCGGCGGTCGCGGCTCCTGCGGCGAGTACCGAGCGGCGGGACATGCCGTTGATCGGCATCTGATCCTCCGTCAAGGGTGGGTTCGAGGGTGAAGTGGGCAGAGCGACGCCCCTGATTCCTCAGGGGCGTCGGTCCGTACCCGTTATCGTTCCGCGACAGATCTGCGCGGACCAGATGGCCCGGGTGAACTCTCAGCTGCCGGTCGCGGACTTCCAGGCATCGATGTACGACGGGAGGTTCTTGTCGATGTCCTTCCAGTCCGGTTCGAAGATCTCCACGCCCTCCATCACCTTGGCGAGCGCGATGGCGTTGTCGTCGGTCGGCTTGATGTCGGAGCGGGCGGGGAAGCCGCCGCCGATCGCGCTGACCTGGCGCTGCGCCGTCTCGCTGAGCATGAAGTCGAGCAGCTTGCGGCCGTTCGCGGTGTGCGGGGCGTCCTGCACGAGCCCGGCCGCGTACGGCAGCGCGAAGGTGGTCGGCCGGCCGCCGCTCTTCGCCGGGAACCAGATGCCGAGGTTCGGCATGGAGGCGGACTGGGCGTGGTTCATCTGCACATCGCCGTTGGCGACGAGGATCTCGCCCTTGTCGACCTTGGGCGCCAGCTTGGAGGTGGACGACGACGGTCCCACGTTGTTGGCCTGGAGCTTCTTCAGATACTCCATCGCCGGCTCCTTGCCGCCGAAGTCGTGCATCGCCTTGATGACGACCGCGGTGCCGTCGCCCGCGACACCGGGCGTGGAGTACTGGAGCTTGTTCTTGAACCTGCCGTCCAGCAGCGCCTCCCAGGTCCCCGGGGCCTTCGGCAGCTGCTCGGTGTTGTGGATGAACCCGAAGTAGTTGTTGACGACCGAGGTCCAGGTGCCGTCGGCGGACTTGTCCGCGCCGTTCACCTTGTCCACGCCCCGCGGCTGGTACGTCTGGAGCAGTCCCTTGGAGCCTGCCTGCTGGATGAACGGCGGGAGGGTGACGAGGACATCGGCCTGGGTGTTGGACTTCTCGCGGACGGCGCGCTGCACCATCTCGCCGGAGCCGCCCTCCACGTACTCGACCTTGATCCCGGTCTGCTTCTCGAAGTCCTTGAAGATGCGGTCGTACCAGCCGTCGCCGTTCTCGCCCTTGAGGCCGTCGGCGCTGTAGACGGTGACGACCTTCTCGTCGGCTGCGGCGGAGGTGCCGCCGCAGGCGGTGAGGGAGGCGGCGAGGGCGAGGCTGCCGACGACGGCGGCGATCGGCCTGAGGGGGTGCGTAAGCATGGCGTGGTGCGCTCCTTAGCGGAATGAGGCCTTGGTACGGATGCGGGAGAGGGCGAGCAGGACGAGCAGCGTGGTCGCCATGAGGACGACCGCGACGGCCGAGCCGGTGAAGAGGGACCCGCGGTCGGTGGCGGTGAAGATGAGCACCGGGAGCGGCATCCAGTCCGGCGGGTAGAGCATCATCGTGGCGCTCAACTCGCCCATGGACAGGGCGAAGCAGAGCCCCGCGGCCGCGTTCAGCGACGGCAGCAGGAGCGGCAGTCTCACGCGGAGCAGGACGTACAGGGGCCGGGCGCCGAGACTGGCCGCGGCCTGCTCGTACATGGGGTCGAGACGGGTGACGGCGGCGGCGACCGACTGGTAGGCGAACGCGGTGACCAGGACGGTGTGCGCGAGGATCACGATCCAGCGGGTGCCGTTGAGCAGCATCGGGGGCCGGGAGAAGGCGACCAGGACCGCGAGGCCGACGACGACCGAGGGGACGGCGACCGGCAGCACGAACAGCGCGTCGAGCAGCCTGCGTCCACGCTTCTTCAGACCGGCGGCGGCGAGTGCGGCCCAGCTGCCGACGGTCAGCGCGAGCAGGCTCGCGGTCACCGCGGTGACCAGACTGGTGGTCAGGGCCCGCAACGACTCCCCGCGCACCGCCGACGTGTAGTGGGCGGCGGTCGGCCCGGAGGGGAAGGCGCCGGACCAGTTCGTGGAGAACGACGCGATGACGATGACGAGCAGCGGCAGCGCGAACAGCGGCACGAACAGGAGAAGGAAGAGGGCCCAGCAGGCCCACGTGCCCTTGCGGCTATGCACCAACACGACGGCTGACCATTCGGTAGAGGCTGTAGAGGCCGACGGAGATCGCGATGTTGACCACGGCGACCACGCAGGCGGCGGGGTAGTCGGACTCGAGGATCGCCTTGCCGTAGACGAGCATCGGCAGCGTGGTGACGTCCTTGGCCCCGGTGAACAGGACGATCCCGAACTCGTTCAGGCACATGACGAGCACGAGGCTGCCGCCGGCGCCGAGCGCGGGCAGCGCCTCGGGCAGGATCACCTGCCGGACGATGCGGGCCGGCTTCGCCCCGAGCGAGGAGGCGACCTCCAGCTGCGCGGTGTCGATCTGCGAGAACGCGGCGAGCAGCGGACGCATCACGAACGGCGTGAAGTACGTGATCTCCGCGAGGAGTACGCCCCACGGAGTGGTGAGGAACCGGAACGGTCCGCTGCCCGCCCCGGTGACGTCCGTCCACACCCCGTTGGCCATCCCGACCGTGCCGTAGACGAACAGCAGCGCGAGCGTGATCAGGAAGGACGGGAAGGAGAGGAAGACGTCGATGAACTTGGCGACGGCCTTCCCGCCGGGGAACGGGACGAAGGCGATGATCAGCGCGAGGGCGAACCCGAGGACGAGACAGCCGGCGGTGGCGCCGACGGCGAGCCACACCGTCGTGGAGAGCGCTTCGCGGAAGGCGTCGGAGCCGAAGACCCGTCCGTAGGCGCCCGGTTCGAGCGACTCCTGCACCACGAGCGCGAGGGGGTAGAGGAAGACGAGAGCGAGGACCGCGACGGGCGGCAGGCTCCACAGGGCCGCGGCGGGCACCCTGCGCACCGGGGCCGTACGGGCGGGCGCCGGGGCCGGGGCCGGGCGCTCCGCCACCATCACGGACTCAGCCGGACCGGTCATGGCCGACCCCCGCTCCCAGCAGCACCGCATCCTCCGGCGCGAAGTGGACGGTCACGTCCTCACCCAGCAGCGGGACCGCCCGCAGCTCGCGGACATCGGCCGTGACCCGGTGTCCGTCGACCTCGACGTACAGCCGGTGGGTCGCGCCCCGCCACTGCACTTCGGCGACGCGTCCGCGCAGGGCGTTGGGCCCCTCGCCCAGGCCGACGAGATGCGGGCGTACGCACAGGGTGGCGCCCGCGCCGGGCGCGGCTTCCCCGACGGCCACGTCGAGTGCGGCGCCCTGGAAGGAGACCCCCCGGTCCGCCACGGTCACCGGCAGCAGATTCGCGTTGCCGACGAACGAGGCCGTGAACTCGGTCGTCGGCCGCCGGTAGAGGTCCTGCGGGGTGCCGCAGTCCTGGAGCCGCGCCTTGTCCAGCACCGCGATGCGGTCCGCCAGCGTCAGCGCCTCCACCTGGTCGTGGGTGACGTACAGGATCGAGACATCGGGCAACTCGCGGTGCAGCCGGGCCAGTTCGGCCAGCATCCCGGACCTGAGCTGCGCGTCCAGCGCGGACAGCGGTTCGTCCAGGAGCAGCACCCCGGGACGGATCGCGAGCGCCCGGGCGATCGCCACACGCTGCTGCTGCCCGCCGGAGAGCTCCCGCGGATGGCGCTGCGCGTACGCCGCCATCCCCGTCATCTCCAGCGCCTCGGCGACCCGCCCGGCGATCTCGCGCCGCGGTGTCTTCCGGGCCCTGAGACCGAAGGCCACGTTGTCGGCGACCTTCATGTGCGGGAAGAGCGCGTACTGCTGGACCACCATCCCGATCCCGCGCCGGTGCGGCGGCAGGCCCGTGACATCGCGGTCGCCGATGAGGATCCGCCCCGAGGACGGCTGCACGAAGCCCGCGACCGCGCGCAGGGCGGTGGTCTTGCCGGAGCCCGAGGGGCCGAGCAGGGCCATGACCTCGCCGGGTTCGACGGTGAGGTCGAACGAGTCCAGAACCGTGTTCCTACCGCTGCCCGAGCCGTAGACGACCGAGACGTTCTCGAAACGGATGCCGCTGCTCATCGGTCGTCCACCCCGGCGAGCAGATCCGGCAACTCGGCCACGGACGCGAGCACATGGGTCGCTCCGTGGTCCAGCAGCTGCGTCCTGTCGTGCGCTCCCGTGAGCACACCCGCGACGACGCCCGCCCCGGACCGCACTCCGCTGAGCATGTCGTACGACGTGTCGCCCGCGACCGCTATCTCGCTGACGCCGTCCACCGCACCCGTCCGCAGGAAGGCGGCGAGCACCATGTCCGGGTAGGGGCGTCCGCGGCCGCCCGCGTCGGCCGGGCAGAGCGTGAGCTCCACCAGGTCCTGCCAGCCGAGCGCGGCGAGGATCGCGTCCTGGGTCGTGCGGGCGAAACCGGTGGTCAGCACCACGGTGCGACCCTGGGACCGCAGCTTCTCGACGGCTTCGGCCGCGCCGGGGACCGGGGCGATCCGTCCGGCGCCCACCAGTTCTCCGTAGGCCTCCTCGAAGGCGCGGTTGGCCTGCTGTGCGCACTCCTCGCTGCCGAAGAGGTGCCGGAACACGGAGATCTTCGACTCGCCCATGGTGGCGCGGACATGGCCGATCATCGCTTCGGGCGCCTCACCGAGGCGTTCGGCGGCCGCGGCGAAGGCCTGCTCGACCAGTCCGCCGTCGGCGACCGTCGTACCGGCCATGTCCAGGACGACGAGGTTCGTTCGGGTCATCAGTAATCACCAGCCCAGTTCGTTCGCGGTCTTCTCGGCGATCGCCGGCGAGCAGGTCATGCCACGCCCGCCGGGACCGGTCACCAGCCACACGCCGTCACGCACCTGCTCCCGGTGGACGACACGACTCGTGTCGGTGCACTGCGCGTACACCCCGGCCCACCGGCGGCGGACCTTCGGCAGCGGCCGGCCGAGGAACGACTCGACCACGCCGGTGAGGTGTTCGTAGGGGTCGTCGAGGGTGTCGAAGGCGAAGGGGTGCTCGTACTCGTGGGTGTCACCGATGGTCAGCCCGCCGTCGCGGCGCTGCACCATCAGGAGCTGCATCCTGTGCTCGGCGGCCGTCGGGGCCTGCGCCTGACCGGCGTTCAGCGCGTCCAGCGCCTCACTCGCGTAGGCGGGGTAGTAGCGGAAGCTGTCGGCGTCGGCGACGGAGGTGGTCAGCGGCTCGCCGAGTGGGTCGGTCTGCATCATCTGGAGCCGGACGCGGCGGACGGGGAGGGCGGGGGCGAGTTCGCGGACGAGCCCGGAGAGTGCGGCGCCCGGGCACAGCACGACGGCGTCACCGGTGTGCACATCGCCGTGGTCGTCGCGGACGGATGCCTCACCCACCACGTCACGGACCTCGCGCCCGCCGAGGTAGGTGTACCGGCCCGACTCCAGCAGGGCCTTCTTCAGGGCCAGTTGGGCGGGCCGCGGCTCCACCGCCGCGTCCCGCTCGCACCACAGGGCGGCGATGAACCGGCCCCGCAGCGCGGGGTTGATGTCGCGCGCCTCGGCGGTGGTGACGAGCTTGTAGCCGCGGGCCGCGGCGTCGGGGCGGGCGACCGCCGCTTCGGCGACGGCCAGTTCCCGCTCGTTGCGCACGGGGGTGAGCGAACCGATGGCCCGGAAGCCGAGCTCCGGCACGCGCCGCCCGATGGACTGCCACAACTCACGGGCGCGCAGGGCGGTTTCGAGCTCCTCCCCGCCCGCGCGACCGCTCACCCAGATCTGTCCGAAGTTGCGCAGACTCGCGCCCCGGGCCTCCTGCTCCCGCTCGATCTGTACGACCTCGTGGCCGCGTTCCACTGCGTGCCAGGCGTGCATGGTTCCCACCACGCCGGCTCCTACGACGATGACTCTCACGGCCGCAACGCTGCTCGCGGCCGGTGTCCCGTTCGGGGACGACCGGCAACGGGACGGTGAACGGGCCGTCAAACTTGGACTAGACCCGTTACCATTCCGTGATAATGCGAGGGGTCCGGTACGGGTCGCGTGCGGGTCGCCCGCCGGCCGTCGGGCAGGTGTCGCGGCCGGTCAGCCGCCGTTGCCGAGATGGGTGGTGAAGCTGAAGCGGTCGCCCCGGTACAGCGTCCGTACGCGCTCCAGCGGACTGCCGTCCGGGTCGCGCGACAGACGGTGGAGCAGCAGCATCGGCAGCGCCGGCGGCGTACCGATCAGCAACGCCTCGCGCGGTGTGGCCAGCACCGTCTCGATCCGCTCGTCCGCGTCGCCGAAGGCGATGGACAGCCGCTCCCGCAGATAGGCGTAGAAGGAGGAGTCGGGGTCGAAGTCGGCGTCCAGGCGCGGCACCCGGGCGACGGTGACGTACGTGCTCTCCAGCCCGACGCGCTCGTCGTCGGCGAGCAGCACCCGCTCCATGTGCCACACCGGCTCGCCGACGCTCGCGCCGATCTCCGCCGCCAGCGCCGCCGAGCAGGGAAAGCGGTCCAGGCCGATGAGATTACGGCCGGGCCTGCGGCCCTGCCTGCGCACACCTTCGGTGTAGCTCGCGAGCGAGAGCGGCTGCTCCAGTTTGGGGCCGGCGACGACGGTGCCGCGGCCCTGACGGCGCAGCCGTCCCTCCAGCAGGAGTTCGCGCAGCGCTTGGCGCACGGTCTCGCGCGACACCGCGAACCGCAGCGCGAGATCACGTTCGGTCGGCAGCGGGTCGCCCTCGGCCGACTCGTCGACGAGCGCGGAGACACGAGCCTTGACCGCGTAGTACTTGGGGATGCGTCCGTGCTCCGGAATGCCGGAGCGGACAGGGGCGCCGGGCGCCTGGTCGTTCGGGTAGTCCACCGCCCGATGCTCGCAGACGCATATGAACGATCAGCGGCGGCCCGTCCGCAGCTTCCTGGAGGCCAGCACCACGACGGCACTTCCCAGCAGGATCGTGCCGAGGGCCATGCCGAGACGGGCCAGCGCCCCGGTGCCCGTGGTGGCGAGCTCGTCGCGGGTGACCGAGAGGCCGGAACCGTCGTCGTCCATGACGGCGAAGCGGTAGTCGGCCGACTCGCCGACCCAGTCGCCGTCGTCGCCGCGCCGCTGGACGACGGCGGCATTGACGGTGACCTGGTTCGGCGGGGTGTCGGCGGTCAGCGCGAACCGGACGCGGACGGTGACGGTCGCGCGGGCGGGCACCGCGAAACCGGCGAACGCGCCGTCGTCGAGCACGCCCACGACCTCGTCCTGGGCGGTGGTCTCCAGGGACGCGGGCCGCCAGCGCGAGGCGTCCTCGTCGTAGAACTCGAGCGTGACCCTGGGCGGGGTCAGCCCGCGGTCCCGCGCGGCGAAGACGATCACCGGGTGGATGTTGCGGCAGGGTTCCGCGGTGGTGTTGGCGAGGTCGACGGACCACTGCTCGAAGCCGCCGCCGGGGTGGTGCACTGGCGGGCCGCCGTGGATACGGGAGTCGATCGGGAAGCTCTTGGCGGCCACCGCGCCGCAGGTGGGCTCATCCCCGGGGGCGCGGACGGCGGTGACGCCGACGGCGGCCTTGTCCGCTGTGGCGTTGCTTGATGTGGCCTTGTCCGCTGTGGCATTGCTTGATGTGGCCTTGTTCGCGGTGATGTTGCTGGGGGTGGCCTGGTTGGCGGCGGCATTGCCCGGGGCGGCCTGGTTGGCGGCGGTCTCGGAGACAGCGGCCCGCACGGCCGGGTCGGCGGTGGCGGCCGCCGGGGCCGCGAGGGCGGCGGGGACGACGGTGGCCGCGGCGGCGCCGGCGGCGAGGACATTGCGCAGTCGCATGGCTGACCTTTGCTGTTCGGCCGGTGCGGGCAGGGGACGTGGGCGCGACCCTGCCACGCGGGCGCCCGGTGACCCGGGAGGCACGTCCCCGAACGGCCGAACTCCGCCCTATCAGCGTATTTTCTGCCCGGTACGCGAGGGCGGGAGCGGTGGCGAGAAAGCGGCCTCGGCCCGCCCGAACACCGGGGCGAGCACGAGCTGTGCCGCGCCCTGCGCGACCGTGTGCGGACCACCGTTCGCGAGCTCCACCGGCACGGGCGCCTGCTCGCCCACTCCGCGGACGAAGGTGCCTGCCGCGCCCTCGACGACCCGGCCTCCGAGCAGGACGCGGTCGATGTCCAGCAGCTCCACGAGGTTGGCGGCGCCGACGCCGAGGATCCGCGCCGCTCCCGCGAGGTCCCCGTCGGCGACGGCCTCCAGACAGAGCGCCTCGATACACCCCCGCCGGCCGCACCCGCACGACGGCCCGTCGAGTTGCACGACCTGATGCCCGAACTCCCCGGCCCCGGTCCGCGCCCCGCGGTAGAGCCCGCCGCCGAGCACGAGACCCGCCCCGAGCCCGGTCCCCAGATGCAGATACGCGAACGAGTCCCCGCTCCCCTGCAGCGCGAGCCCGAGGGCTGCGGCATTGGTCTGGAGGGCGAGGCCGAGAGCGGCGGCGTTGGTGTCCTTGTCGAGCGCGACGGGCAGCCCGAGCCGCTCGGCGAGAGCGTCCCGCAGGGGAAAACCGTCCCACTGCGGGAACCCGGTGACGCGATGGGGGATGCCGGAGGTGTGATCGAGCGGTCCGGGCATGGCGACGCCGACACCGAGGACACGGTGGGAGGTGTGGGTGTCGGGACCGGATTCGGCGGGCTGCGGGGCAGGTTGGGCCGGCCAGGGAGCCGGTCCGGGTCCGGCGACCGATCCGGCAGGTCCGGGGGCCGGCGTGGCGGGCAGTTGGGCGGGCACGCAACCCGGGTGCCTTGCGGACACCTGCCCCGCGGACGACCGCCCGGTGGAGAGCGGCCCGGACAGCGGCCCGGCGGACAGGGCCCCGCCCGGGTCGGAGGCGGTCAGCAGGGACTCCACCTCGACGGCCACCGCCTCCACCACCGCTTCCGCGCCGGCCCCCAGATCCAGCGGCACCACGCGCCGGCCGACGAGGACGCCCGCCAGGTCCAGCAGCACCACGGTCAGCTCGTCACGGTCCAGGTGCAGCCCCACGGCGTGCGCCGCCGGAGGGACCAGACGCAGGACCGTACGCGGCTTCCCGCCGGTGGAGGCGCGGTAGCCCGCCTCCGCCACCAGCCCGCTCCCCCGCAGCCGCGCCGTGATCTTGCTGACCGCCTGAGGGGTGAGCCCGGTGCCCTCCGCCAGTTCGAGACGGCTGATCCCGCCCTCGCCCGCCACACGCAACAGCTCCAGCACACGCGCCGCGTTCGCGCTGCGCAGTCCCGACAGGCCGGGAAGTTCGGGCAGCTCGGCCCCCGACGGCCCCCCGCTGCCGAGGCCGCGTCCGTTCCCCTGCCCGGTCCCGTGTCCGTAACCGCTCCCGTTGGTGTTCACGCCACCTATTCTCCCCCTCGCTTGCACTTTGGCAACACCGTTGCTTAAGTGGGACCATGACTGGCACCGGCACTCCCCTCCGCGTCGGACTCGTCGGCTACGGCCTGGCGGGCTCCGTCTTCCACGCCCCGCTGATCGCGGCCACCGAGGGCCTCGTCCTCGACACGATCGTCACGTCGAACCCGGAGCGGCAGGAGCAGGCCCGCGCCGAGTTCCCGGATGTGCGCTTCGTGGCCACGCCCGACGAGCTGTGGGCCCACGCCGGCGAACTCGACCTCGTCGTGATCGCCTCCCCGAACAAGACCCACGTCCCCGTCGCCACCGCCGCCCTCGAAGCGGGTCTCTCGGTGGTCGTGGACAAGCCGATCGCCGGCACCGCCGCTGAGGCGCGTGAGCTCGCCGCGCTCGCTGAGGCCCGCGGTCTGCTGCTCTCCGTCTTCCAGAACCGCCGCTGGGACAACGACTTCCTCACCCTCCGCAAGCTGATCGCGGACGGCTCGCTCGGTGAGGTCCAGCGCTTCGAGTCCCGCTTCGAGCGGTGGCGCCCACAGCTCAAGGGCGGCTGGCGCGAGTCGGGCGACCCGCAGGAGATCGGCGGTCTGCTGTACGACCTCGGCAGCCACCTCGTCGACCAGGCCCTGACGCTGTTCGGCCCCGTCACCCGCGTGTACGCGGAGTCCGACCTGCGCCGGCCCGGCGCAAAGGCCGACGACGACACCTTCTTCGCGCTCACCCACGCGAACGGCGTCCGCTCGCACCTCTACGCCAGCGCCACCACCGCCCAGCTCGGCCCGCGCTTCCGGGTCCTCGGCTCGGCCGCCGGATATGTGAAGTACGGCCTGGACCCGCAGGAAGCCGACCTCCGCGACGGCAAGCGCCCGGACACCCACAAGCCGTGGGGCGTGGAGGACGAGTCGCAGTGGGGCCGGCTCGGCGGCGGAGAGTCACCGCTCACGGGCGGCGGCGACCCGGTGGAGACGCTCCCGGGCGACTACCCTGCGTACTATGCGGCCGTTGCCGACGCCCTGCGCAACGGCACTCCCCCGCCGGTCACCGCCGAGCAGGCGGCCGCCGCGCTCGAGGTCCTGGAGGCCGCGCGCCGCTCCGCCCGTGAGGGCGTCACCGTGGAGGTGTCCGTATGACAACGCCCCCCACCATCCATGAGCTGGTCGACCAGGAACGCCGTCTGACCCTGCGCCGGTTCAACCACGCCGACGCGTGGGCCCTCGGCAGCATGCTGGTCGAGATGGCGCACCTGCGGGAGGCCCCGGTGGCCATCGACATCCGCCGCGGCGCGCAGCAGCTGTTCCACTGCGCGCTGCCGGGTTCGAGCGCGGACAACGACGCCTGGATCGACCGCAAGCGGCGGGTCGTCGAGCGCTACGGCGAGAGCTCGTTCCTGGTCGGCACGCGGCACCGGGAGAAGGGCACGACGTTCGAGGAGTCGTCCCGCCTGGACCCGGACACGTACGCGGCGCACGGCGGATCGTTCCCGATCACGGTCGAGGGCGCGGGAGTGATCGGCACGGTCACGGTCTCGGGCCTCCCCCAGGCAGAGGACCACGCGATGGTGGTGGACGCCCTCTCCCGCTTCCTGGCCTCCACCCCACCGGGCACCTGACCGGGCCACGCCCAGCCCGTCCGGCAATTGCAGGTCAACGGCCGCAGGCCAAGGGCGCCCAGCCACATCCAGCCCGTCCGGCGCTTGAGGACAACGGCCGCAGGCCATGCACACCCCCGGGCAGGCAGCTCGAATCGACCGCCAAATCCGGGGCCAGCCGGCTCCTCAGGAACCGGCCACAAGCAAAGGGCGCCCAGCCAAAACCAGCCTGTCCGGCGCTTGAGGACAACGGCCGCAGGCCGTGCCACCCCACGAGCCGAACCATCCGAACCAGTCCAACCAAAACCAGCCCGTCCGGCGCTTGAGGACACGGCCGCAGGCCGTACCTGCCCACGGACGGGGGCCCGGACCTCCGGCCCCAGCACACTGCCCCGGCGCCGGAACCCGAAGCCCGCACCCCGGGCCCGGGGGCCAGCCCCGCACCCCCGGCCCGAAGCCGACATCGCCCCCCGACCCGGGGTCGGCCCCCCCGAAGCCCACCCCCAGGCCCCGGGGGGCCGACCCCGCACCCCCAACCCCCGCGCCGCCAGGCGCGCTACGCGTCCTTGAGGTCCTGCCGCTGCCTCCCCAGCCCCTCGACCTCCAGCTCCACCACGTCCCCCGCCCGCAGATACGGCTTCGGTTCCGGCTGCCCCATCGCCACCCCCGCCGGCGTACCCGTGTTGATCACGTCTCCCGGGTACAGCGTCATGAACTGGCTGACGTACCGCACCACCTCGGCCACCGGGAAGATCTGGTCGGCCGTCGAGCCGTTCTGCTTCAGCTCGCCGTTCACCCACAGCCGCAGGCTCAGTGCCTGCGGGTCCGGTACCTCGTCCGCCGTCACCAGCCAGGGGCCCAGCGGGTTGAACGTCTCGCAGTTCTTGCCCTTGTCCCACGTACCACCGCGCTCGATCTGGAACTCGCGCTCGGACACGTCGTGCGAGATCGCGTATCCGGCGACGTACGACAGCGGGTCCTCGTCGTCCTCCAGATAGCGCGCCGTACGCCCGATGACGACCGCGAGCTCGACCTCCCAGTCGGTCTTGCGGCTGCGGCGCGGCACGAGCACCGTGTCGTTCGGCCCGACGACCGTGTCCGCCGCCTTGAAGAAGACGACGGGCTCCGCGGGGGCCTCCGCCCCCGTCTCGGCCGCGTGGTCGTGGTAGTTCAGCCCGATGCACACGACCTTGCCGATCCGGGCGAGCGGCGGGCCGGTGCGCAGCCCGTCGGCGGCGAGCGCGGGCAGCTCGCCGGCCTGGGCCGCGGCCCGGATCCGGGCCAGGGCGGAGGCGTCGGCGAGCAGCTCTCCGTCGATGTCCGTGACGAGGCCGGACAGGTCGCGCAGGGTCCCGTCCACGTCGAGCAGGGCCGGGCGCTCGGCGCCCGAGGTGCCGACACGCAGCAGCTTCATGGTCTGTCTCCCCTGGTTCGGTGCGAGCCCGGACGATGGGTAGCGGCCATCGGAGGGGTTCGGAGGATTGGCTGATCCTCCAAGACATCGGATCACTCCGCAAGACCCCGTTCACAACCTGGACTGTTACGCGGCGGTAGCCAGCGCGCCGGCCGTCGGCATGTCCCGGTAGAGGACCGTCCGCTCGACCGCGGTCCAGGCCGTGCTGGTGACGACGTACAGCGCGGCGGCGAGCGGCACCACAGCTACGGTGATCAGCGTCGCGAAGGACATCAGCGGCATGATCTTCATCATCGCGCCCATACCCGGGGCGTCCCCCTGCGGCAGCGGCGAGGCCGCCATCTGACGCTTCGTACGCCGGAAGTTGAAGATCGCGACGCCTGTGACGACCGCGAAGAGCACGAGGTACACGAGGCCCGCACCTCCGAACACCCCGCCGTGTGCGAGGGCATCCGCCCAGCGGTCGCCGAGGGGGGCGTCGAAGAGGGTGTGGCCGAGCAGACGGTTGGGCTCCCCGCCGATCCGGCTGCTGGAGAACAGGTGGTACATCAGGAAGAACGCCGGCAGCTGCAACAGGCTCGGCAGGCACCCGGAGAGCGGCGAGACCTTCTCCTTGGTGTGCAGCTCCAGCATCGCCTTCTGCAGGCGCTCGGGGTTCTTGCCGTGCTTCTTGCGCAGTTCGGCGATCTGCGGCGAGAGCCGGGCCTTGGCCTTCTGCCCCCGCGCGGCGGCACGTGAGAGGGGGTGGACGGTGAGCCGTACGAGTGCGGTGAACAGGACGATCGCGGCGGCTGTCGCCGATGCGTGGAAGAGCGGCTGGAGCAGGTCGGCGAGCTGCTCGACCAGGTTGGCGAATACGGACATGGGTGAGCCCTCCGTGGGTCTCGTCGTGCCGGGATGCGGTCATGGCGGCATGACGACCCGCGAGGGGGCGCGGAGGCTGCGGAAGTGCCGGGCCGGCGCGAGCGGTCCATCGCTCGAGCGATCCGGCGCGCACGATCCGTTCGCACGCCAGTCGCACGCAGGCGGTCCGGCGCGCGATCCGTCGCACGCAAACAGCCCGGAAGCGAGTGATCCGGCGGCGAGCGGGCCTGCGGCGAGCGGTTGCGCCCCTACGCGGTCGTCAGGACGAGACGCCCGGGAGCCCTGGGCCTGGTGCGGCCCCGTGCATCCGGATCCCGCTGCGGCAGGAACGCGGTGCGCCGCCGCCGGTCACGCAGAGCGGTACGCACCCGGGTGACGGGCACGGCCGGCACGCAGCGCGCGCTGATGAGGGCACAGACGACCAGTGCCGAACCGGCCGAGGCCGTGGCGGTCGCGGCGAGCGCGACGGCGGCGGAGAGGCTGCTGCCGTCGGCGATCAGGATCTCGAAGAGCAGGAACAGCGCGAACGCGGAGGGGTGCACCCATCGCGACAGCCGGCGGCCGTCCATGTGCTCCCACCTCACTTCCTCGCTCTGCTGCCCGAACACCTTCGGGACACCTTCCAGCCGTTATACAGGATGCGCCTCGCGGGAGGGATCGGCCGCAGGGAGGGGATCCTCGGCGAGCACCTCCCCGTCGGGCCGTGGATCACGGTCGGCCGGGCGCGCGTACGTCCCTGCCAGCGCGACCGCCAGATTCGCGGCGAGGGCGACGATGCCCGCGTTCATGCCCCACACCGGATCGCGCCCGGTGAAGACGAGCACGCACACGATCGTCACCCCCACGGCGAGACCGGCCAGCGCACCCGCGAACGTGAGCCGCCGCCACACCAGCCCGAGCAGCAGCATGGGCAGGAGCTGCGCCATCCCCTCGTACGAGATGAGGGACAGCCGTACGAGCGTGTTGGGGGCGATGTACGTCAGCAGCAGGGCGATCGCGCCGGCCGCCACGACGACGATCTGGGCCGCACCCTTCTGCCGCTCGCGCAGCGCGGGCACCAGGGAGAGGACGCTGCGTCCCCACATGGTGCCGATGACGAGCATGAAGACCGCCATCGGCACGATGGACGACAGCGCCGCCGCCACCCCGACGATCCCGACCGCCCAGGCCGGCAGCGAGTCCACGACGAGTTCGAAGAGGGCCAGGTTGGACTCCGCGCCGACGAGTCCCGGCACGACGAAGAGGGCCGCCATGCCGAGGAGCATGGGCACGAAGAGCAGGACGTTGTAGGCGGGCAGCCACATCGCGTTGCGGCGCAGGGCGTCGGCGTTGCGCGCGCCGAGGTAGCCGGCGACGGTGGTCGGGAAGATCACGACGGTCAGGGAGTTGAGCAGGGTTGTGGTGGCGAACCACAGCTCCCCGAAACCGCCGCCCCCGTGCCCGGGCAGCATCAGCCACTCGCTCTTCTCCGCGACGAGCCGCCCGAGGAACTCCTCGTAGCCTCCGAAGTAGTGCTGGGGCACATAGATCGCGAGGAAGCCCAGGGTCGCGATGACGAGCACGTCCTTGAGGACGGACACCCAGGCGCTGCCACGCAGCCCGCTCACCACGACGAAGCCGGTGGTGACGGCGAAGGCCAGGAAGTAGGCCCAGTTGAGGCTGATGGCACCGTAGGAGATGGTCGAGACGACGACACCCATGCCGGTGATCTGGAGCTGGATGTAGGGGAGCAGGAAGACGGTGGCGAGGAAGGCGACCAGGGCACCGAGCCAGGGCCGGTCGTAGCGGTGGGCGACCATATCGGTGATCCCCACCAGACCGTGCTTGCGGGCATAGGCCCACAACATGGGCCCGACGACGTAACCGACGGCGTAGCCGCAGGACATGTACGCCACCACATACAGCACGGGTGAGCCGTAGTTGTAGCCCCAGCCCGCGGCCCCCAGATAGCTGAAACTCGTATAGCCCTCGCCGGCCATCAGCACCCAGATGAAGACGGCCCCGAGGCTGCGCCCGCCGACGGACCACTCGGCGAGCCCGCCGCTCCCACCGCCCCGCCCGCGTACGGCGAGGAGCCCGAGAGCGACGGTGCCGATCATGAAGAGGCCGAAGATCGAGGTGGCGACGGCGGCGTTCACCTGCGGTCCCCCCGCCGGGCGAGCCAGACGGCGAGCGGAGTGAGCAGCGTCGCCCCGAGCAGCCAGACGAAGAGGAACGGCAACCCGAGCACGACGGGCCGCACACGGTTGACCAGCGGCAGCGCACCGACGAACAGGACGTACGGCACGAGCAGCCACAGCAGTTGAGGACGACGCTTGAGCACGTCAGGACCCTAGTCGTGACGCGCTAACGCGGCCGCATCGACGTGAGCTTCCCCCAGACGATCAACCGGTACCGGGAGCTGTACTCCGGGGTGCAGGTGGTGAGGGTCAGGTAGTAACCGGGCGCGCTGTACCCGGCGGACGGCGTGACGAGACTGCGGGGAACGGGCCGGATGACGCCGGTGTCCCGGGGGCTCGTCCGGGTGAGGGCCCGGTCGACGGCGTACACGTACACCGCGCTCCGCGTCTCGACCCGTATCTCGTCCCCCTTGCGCAGCCGGTCGATGTGCCGGAAGGGCTCGCCGTGGGTGTTGCGATGCCCGGCGACGGCGAAGTTGCCACCGCCTCCGGGGTGTGCGGTGCCGGGATAGTGCCCGATGTACCCCTTGTCCAGGACGCCCTGTTTGCTGATTCCTTGGGCGACGGGGGCCACGACACCGAGGCGCGGGATGCGCAGGACGGCGTACGCCTGGTCCCAGCGGGGCGCGGGCGGGCGTACGGACTCCCGTTCGCGAGGCCCGGGGTCGCGTCCCCCGCCCTCGGCGACCGGCGGATCCTCGCCACCCGGCGGCTCCCCGGACGGCGCGACCTCCGGGGCCTGACCGACGGAGGCGTCCCACTCACGCTCCAGGGCGTGAACGCGGCGCTCGGCCCCCTCGCGAGCCTGCCGGTTGGTCCACCACAACTGGTGCACCACCAGCAGAAGCACCACGACGCCGAGTGTGACGGTGATCTCGGCAACGACCCACAGCGCACCCGCGAACCGGGCTCGCCTCCGCGAGCCGCGCCCCTGGACCACGACCGGTATCCGCTCCCGCACGGGCGCAGGTTAGGCGCTGATCGCCGAAGTCACCAGAGTGGTACACAGCACGTCCGCCATCACGCGAACGTGCCCCCCGCCGAACCCCCGTACGGCAGTACCGTGTCCCCCATGCGCCCCGACACGCCTGCCGATCACAACGCCGAAGCCGAGCGCCTGCTGCGTACCGCGACGCAGTACCCCGAGGACAACGAGTCGCTGCTGCTCCAGGCCGCGGCCCACCTCGAACTGGCCGGCGACCGCGAAAGCGCCTCCAGCCTCTACGACCGCCTCCTCGCCGACGGCCCCGAGCGCCCCCTGCTCGTCAAGGCTCTCCAGGCGGCGAACCTGTGGGAGTACGGCCACGAGGCCGAGGCCCGCGCCCTGATCACCGGCATCCGCACGGCGGCCCCCGCGGACCCGGCCCCGTGGGAGATCATCGCCGAGACGCTGGAGTCCCACGACGAGCTCGAGGCGTCCCACGACTGCTTCACCACAGCGATCACGCTGCTCCTCACCCCCGGCGACGACGACGTCCCCTACGACACCCAGTCCCTGCTGACCGGCCGCCACCGCGTGCGCCGCATGCTGGGCCGCGCCCACGACAACTGGGACGCGCTCGCGGACAAGGTCCACACGGCCCACGCGTCGATCTCCCTGGACGAACTCCACGACCCGAACCGCCTGTGGGCCCTGGGCTCGAACAACCCGGCCGAACTCCAGGCCGAAATCGCCCGCCTCCGCTCGGAACTGGGCTCCTACCGCTCGGCCCTGTCCCGCCCCTTCCCGGTGGCGGTGCTCCACTGGCCGGAGGGCGAACTGTCGGAACTCCTGACGGCGTACCCCGAACTCGAATCCGAGTACCCGACCCACACGGCCCACCTGACGGACATCGAGGCCTCGCTCCGCGATCTGTCCTCCACGGGCACGGCCAACCTGGGCATCGTGACGGCGACGGTCCCGTCCTACGAGGCGTTCGCGGCCTCGGAACAGTCCTCCCCGTCGAACGCGGACCTGCTCCCGCAGTACGCGACGACGCTGGCGGCGAGGGGCAAGGCGATGGCGTGGCCGCCGGCGAAGGGGGCGGACTGCTGGTGCGGGTCGGGGAGGGCGTACAGGGGGTGTCACGGGGCGCTGGAGTTCTGAGCGTGGGTCGACAGTCAGGCTTTCGCCCGCAGGCTTCTCGTACCATCGAATGGGCGGACGTTCAGGGCGTCCAAGTCGGCTCGTTCCGTCCCAGCCTTGGTACACGAGGTGAGTAGGAAGGCCATGACCGCAGCAAAGCCGTCCTCACCGACCGTGTCCGCACGCATGAGCCGCCAGACCAGCCGGAACACCACACCGGAGATGGCGGTACGCAAGATCCTGCATGCGGCTGGACTTCGGTACCGCCTCCACGTCGGCGTTCCTGGCATGCCACGCCGGACGATCGACATCGCATTCCCGGGCGCCAAGGTCGCGGTCTTCCTGGACGGCTGCTTCTGGCACGGCTGCCCCG
This sequence comes from Streptomyces sp. AM8-1-1, assembly GCF_032229325.1. Taxonomy (NCBI): domain Bacteria; kingdom Bacillati; phylum Actinomycetota; class Actinomycetes; order Kitasatosporales; family Streptomycetaceae; genus Streptomyces; species Streptomyces sp. AM8-1-1. The sequence continues at coordinate 5,189,247 of NZ_CP135086.1, read as the reverse complement.
AGCACGCCACACAGCCAAAGGCCAACGCAGCATGGTGGCGGGAGAAGCTCGACAGAAACATGGCCCGCGATCTGGAGACGAACAGGCAACTACAGACGGCGGGTTGGCGAGTCCTTCGGTTCTGGGAGCACGAAGATCCCAGCGCTGTGGCCGCGATCATCGCCATGGCCAAGCAATCACAGTCACCCCCACCCGCTTGAGCAGCAGAGAGCACGGGCCCCAACCAGCCCGAACAGCATCATCCCGACAGGAGTCGTGGCCGATGGACGAGGGCTCAGCGGTCAGCACCAAGCACCAAGCACCAAGCACCAAGCACCTACACGATCATCGAGCAGCTCCTCCGGCGGCATGACGTGGAACCACGCGTATCGCGAGCCTTCGACAGCCCCTGACCTCGGGACCCGAGAACACACTCCCCTGGCGCACCGGCCCGCGAGCCGAGGGCAAGAACACCGAGTCGCCTGGTGGTATGCAGCGACACGCCACATCGAGGGCGTTGCAGGCATAGCCGCCATCGAGCCCTCAACGCCGCGCCGCGCCCCTCACGCCTGCAGAGGCACCCGCCACGGCACCCCCACCCCCCTTCGCCGTATCCACAGTCACCCACCGTCACCCCCCGCACACCCCCATCACAACTCAGCCACAAACATCCCCACTTACCCCATCACCCGTTAACCGGAATGAAATGCTCAGGCCCCTCAGTCCGGATCCGTCAGCCTTGGGGGGCACATGACTCGGATACGTACGCAGGGGCGCATCGCCGTGGCCGCAGTTGGTGTCGTGATGGCGGTGGTGGGGGTCGCCGGGTGTGGGGGTGAGAGTGCTCAGGACGCCGAGCCCGCCGCCGAGCAGGTCGCGAGCGCGTCCGCGGCCGCCGAGCCTGCGCCCTCCGCCAAGGCTCTGCTCGAGCTCGTCGACGACCAGGAGAGCGCCGGCGATGAGGAGATCGTCGTCCAAGTGCTCCAGAACGACACCGTCACCCTCGGCAGCGGGACCAGCGGAAATGTGCAGATGGTCCTCGACGACGAGACCTTCGCCGTCACCGTGGACTCGCCTCCCGCCCATGGCACCGCCACCGTCGACGGCAACACCATCGTGTACAAGGCAGTTGCCGGGTACGACGGCGAGGACACCTTCACGTACAAGGTGGATGTGACCGGGAGCGAGGCCGTGTCCGGGACCGCCGTGGTGCGGATCACCGTGGACGCGCCCGCGCCGCCGGCGAAGCCCGCCGCGCCCAAGAAGCCCGCCGTGCCGGCGACGTTGTATGCCAACTGCGCCGCCGCCGAGGCCGCCGGTGCCGCGCCCGTCGAGGTCGGCGACCCGGGCTACGGACGCCATCTGGACCGGGACGGTGACGGCGTGGGGTGTGAGCCGTACTCCGGCGGGGGCGGTTCGTCCGGCGGGAGTTCCGGGGGCGGCTCCACGGGCGGTGGAGGCGGCAGTGTCTCGTACGCCAACTGCTCCGAGGTGCGGGCCGCGGGTGCCGCGCCCATCCGTACCGGTGACCCCGGCTACGGGCGCCACCTCGACCGGGACGGCGACGGCGTCGCCTGCGAGTGAGGACGATTGCCGCGCCGCATTCCCGGTGGCCGTCAGCGGCGGGGGATGTCGGCCTCCGGCCACCGGGAATGGGCAGGGCTGCGGCGGCCGGGAGGGACGACCCGGCCGCCGCAGGTTCATGGGGTGGAACGAATTCCCAAAGCATTCCCCCGCATTCGGGAATTCATCAGGTCCGGATTCTGTAACGGAATGATGAGTTTCTCGTATCAGACCGCCTTCTTGACGAGCTTTCCGTCCGCCGCGACCACGAACCACTCGCCGTCCAGGCCCTGCCCGTTGACGTCTCCGGCGGTCGCGTCGCCGACGTAGTAGTACAACGGCCAGTCCCCGTACACCGCCTGCTCGGCCCCCTCGCCGAGCTTCGCCTCCTTGAGGAGGTCCGGCTGCACGCCGGTGCCCGGGGTGACGTCCTTGGCGGAGGTGAGGGCCGGCCAGACCGCGATGCAGTCGGCGTCGCACCCGCTGCTTCCGGGCTTGTCCTTGGTGAATCCATACAGCGTACGGCCCGATTCGTCGACGAGGATCTTGCCGACCGGCGAGTCCGCGATCTTGATGACGGCGCCCGCCGCGGGCTTCGCGGCGCCCCCGGCCGCCGCGCCCGGCTCCGGATCCGACGCCCCGTCCGAACCGCCGCACGCGCTGAGCGTGAGCAGCGCGAGCGCGGCAGCGGAGACGGCGGCGGGCATGGTGAAGCGGTTCCTGCTCATGGTTGTTCCCCCGGTTGTTGGGTGTGCCGTGGTCTGCCCGGTTGTACGGCGGCAACTGATCGGTGGTTCAACTGAATTGCAGAAATTTCGCGTTGAACAACCCGCGCCGGAGACGCGTACCTCCATGCGACCGACCCGACCAGTCGGCCTCAACGGGAGGAACAAGAACAATGAACAAGCGATTCATTTCTGTGGCGGCAAGTGCAATGGTGCTCGGTGTTGCGGGTGTTACTCCCGCAATCGCTCACGGGGGCGGCCACGGCAACGGACACGGCACGCAGCAGGGCGGAAGCAGCAGCGCGGCGAGCACGTTCACCAAGCCGTCCACGGGACGCGCCCTCACCTTCGCCGTCGAGCTGTCGGGCGCCGACGAGGTGCCCGTCGCGGGCGGGCCCGCGGTCAACGACCCGGACGGCAAGGCCGTCGCGCTGGTGAAGGTGAAGGGCGACCGGGTCACCTTCGCCCTCCGGTGGAAGGGCTTCGTGCCGAGCCTCGGGCACATCCACCAGGGTGCGGCCGGGAAGAACGGCGAGGTCAAGGTGCCGCTGTTCGGTACGGCGATGCCCGACTCCGTACACTCCGCGGCCGGGCAGGTGGCCCTGACGGACGCCAAGTTGGCGCGCGACATCCGTAACCACCCCGCGGGCTTCTACGTGAACCTGCACAGCGCCGAGTTCCCGGGCGGTGCCGTACGGGGGCAGCTCAAGCCGCTGCACAAGAACATCAACCCGCTCGACATCATCAAGGGCGGCAAGCTGCGGGCGCTGTCCAACGGGGCCCAGGAAGTGCCGAAGAACGACGCCTCCAAGGTCGGCGACCCGGACGGGCACGCGGTGACGTTCATCCACCCCAAGGGCACGGACGTCGACTACTCGCTGGCCTGGATCAACCTCAAGAGCCCGACCAAGGGGCACATCCACAAGGGCGCGTTCGGCAAGAACGGCGACGTCGTCTTCGACTTCTTCAACCGGCCCGTGCCGGACGGGATCTTCGCCGTCTCCGGCAGGATCACGGGCCAGAACCCGGACGTCGTCCAGCGCGTCCGCGCCAACCCGCGCAACTACTACTCCAACATCCACACCGCCGAGTTCGCCGACGGCGCGGTCCGCGGGCAGCTCTTCCACTGACAGGGAGCCAGTGCGAAAACCGGGGCGCGACGGCCCGGTGAGGGAGGCGCGGTGGGCGTACGGCGGTCCGGTCGCGGAGCCGTCCGGCGGGCGTTGAACACATCCGCCCCGCCGTCCGTACTCCCTCACACCTCCCCTGAGTGTCTGGGCGGGTGACGGGTCAGGAAGGGGCCCGTCACCCGCCCAGCGCGTGTGCCACGGTGTAGATCAGCAGCCCGGCGAGCGCACCGACGACCGTGCCGTTGATCCGGATGAACTGAAGGTCCCTTCCGATGTGCGCCTCGATCTTGCGCGAGGTGTGCTCGGCGTCCCAGCTCGCGACGGTGTCCGAGATCAGTGAGGTGATCTCGGCGCGGTACGTCGTCACCACGTACACCGCCGCGTCCTCGATCCACCCCTCCAGCTTCGACTGGAGCCGGCCGTCGGAGGCGAGGCGCGCCCCCAGGGACAGCAGCGAGGAGCGGGCCCGCAGCCGCAGCTCGCTGCGGTCGTCCTCGGCCGCCGACATGATCATGGCGCGTACGGAGGACCACGCCGACGCGATCACGTCCTGGACCTCGGAGCGGGCCAGCAGGTCCGACTTCATCCGCTCCACGCGGGCGCGGGTGTCCGTGTCCGACTGGAGGTCCGCGGCGAAGTCCGTCAGGAAGCGGTCGATCGCGCCGCGGGCCGGGTGGCCGGGCATGTCCCGCATCTCGGTCACGAACCGCAGCAGCTCCCGGTACACCCGCTCGCCGACCTTCCGGTCCACGAACCGCGGGGTCCAGCCGGGGGCGCCGCCCTCGACGGCGTCCATCACGGAGTCCGAGTGCAGGACCAGCCAGTCGTGCGCACGGGCGCAGACGAGGTCGACGGCGCGGTGGTGGGCGCCGTCCGCCACCACCTTCTGGAGGGTCTTGCCGACGCCGGGCGCGATCTCGGCGTTGTCCGCGCGCCGGGTGATCGCCTCGCCGACGACGGCCTGGACGTCGGAGTCCCGCAGGACGGTGAGCGCGCCGCGCAGCGCGGTGGAGAGCTCGGCGGTGACGCGGTCGGCGTGGGCGGGCTCGGCGAGCCAGGAGCCGAGGCGGCCACCGATACCGAGGGCGCGCAGACGGGCACGTACGACGTCCCCGGAGAGGAAGTTCTCGCCGACGAAGGAGCCGAGCGAGGCGCCGAGCTGGTCCTTCTTGTTGGGGATGATCGCGGTGTGCGGGATGGGGATGCCGAGCGGGTGGCGGAACAGGGCGGTGACGGCGAACCAGTCGGCGAGGGCACCGACCATGCCGGCCTCCGCCGCGGCGGCGACATAGCCGGTCCAGGGGCCGGCGCCGGCCTTGCCCGCCCAGGTGGCGAGAGCGAAGACGATCGCGACGAAGACCAGCAGCCCGAGCGCGGTGAGCTTCATGCGCCGTACGCCGCGCTGCTTCTCCTCGTCGGCCTCGGTGTACGCGAATCCGGGGAGCGTGGTCCGGGTACGGGCGCCCCGGGCGCCGCGGCCCGGCGCAGCCCCCGCCCCGGAGGTCGCTCGGGAGGCCCGCCCGGAGGTCGTCGCGTCGTCGCTCGAAGAACCCACCACGGAGCCGTCCGAGCCCGGAGCGGCGCGCGAAGAGCCCGACGCCGAGCCCGCGGAGGCCGCCGCACCGTCCGAACCCGCCGGCCCGTCCGCCGAGCCCGCCGCTCCTTCCGCCTGATCCGCGGAGCGCGGGGCCCTCTCCGCCGAGCCCCCCGAACTCGTCGCGGCGCCCGGGGAAGCCTTTGCGCCCCCGATCGCGCCGCCCGCACCAGCCGTACGCTCCTTTTGCCCCGCGCCGCCCCCATCCCCCGGCCCGGCGGCCCGCCCAGGCCGCCGCGCGCGGGCGTCCTCGCCGCCCGCAGCCGCAGTGGCCTGCGTCTTCTCCGGATCGTCCGGTCCATCTCGCTCTGTGTGGTTCATCCGCTCCACCCGTCCGCGCGCACCCCGTACGCATAGTCCCTACCCCAGGTACTCCTGGGGCGCATCACGAGTTCCCACGCCATATCGGATGATGTGTTCATGAACATGCGTCGCGGATACGCGACTCTCGCCGGCGTCACCGCCGTCATCGTCCTCATCTGCAGCGCGATATACCTCGGAGTCGAGGCAGCCCAGGGCCGCACGGCCGTCCGGACGGCCGTGGGCTCACCCGCCGTCTGGGTCGGGACCTGGGCCGCCGCGCCCGTGCAGGCCGACCTCCAGGACACCGCCCGCGGCGACCGGTCCGTACGCAACGTCGTCCACACCAGTATCGGCGGATCCGCCGCCCGGCTCACGCTCTCCAACCTCGCCGGACGCGAGCCGCTGCACATCGCCCGGGTCTCCCTCGCGCTGCGCGCGGGCACGACCGCCGCGGCCGTCCCCGGCACCCTGCGGCGGGTGACGTTCCGCAAGGCGGAGGCCGTCACGATCGCCCCGGGCGGGCAGTTCGTCAGCGACCCGGTCACGCTGGGAATCCCGTACGACGGCGATCTGCTGGTCAGCATCCACACACCGGCCGACGGGCCGGTCACCCTCCACCCGCGGGCACGGCAGACCTCGTACCTCGCCGACGGCGACCGTACGGACGACGTCTCCGGCGACACCTACACCGAGCAGACCTTCGCCTGGCGGCATCTGACCGCCGTCGACGTGCTGACGCAGGACGTCCGGGGCGCCGTGGTCACCATCGGGGACTCGATCACCGACGGGGTGACCTCCACCATCGACACCAACCGCCGCTGGCCCGACCGGCTCTTCGAGCGGCTGAACGCCCACGGCACCGAGCAGTTCGCCGTGATCAACCAGGGCATCAGCGGCAACCGGCTCCTGCTCGAAGGGCGCGGCCCCAGCGCACTCGCCCGCTTCGACCGCGATGTGCTCGCGCGCCCCGGCGTCCGGACCGTGATCGTCGCGATCGGCATCAACGACCTGCTGCGGGCCTCCTACGAGCCGGACGCGGCCTCGGTCACGGCAGGACTCACCCAGCTGGCCCGCCGGGCACAGGCGCGCGATCTGCGGGTCCTGGGGGCGACCCTGCTGCCCTGCGCGGGACACGACCGCTGCACCCGCGCCGTGCAGGAGGCACGGCAGGACATCAACGCCGCCGTCCGCGGCGGGCGGATCTTCGACGGGGTGGTGGACTTCGACCGGGCGCTGCGGGATCCGTACGCACCGGGACGGCTGCTGCCGCGGTACGACTCGGGGGACCATCTGCACCCGAGCGACGCGGGCTTCGCACGCATGGCGACGGCGGTGGACCCGGCGCGGCTGTGAGACGCCGGGCCGCACGGGCTGATCCGCGCAGCATCGGTCGGGGGCCGCTCGACGGGTACATGTCCCGTCGAGGGGGCGCGTCACGACCGTGGACGCGCCCGGCTCCCGGCCCGGAGACCCGCCGGCACCGTCAGGACGTCAGCCGCGACTCAGCTCCACCGGACGACGGGGCTCGGCGGCGACTCAGCGCGCCGGACCCGGCCCCCGATCGAACCCAACTCCCGGAGGAATCAGCCCAGTTCCTTGCGGCCGCCCCCGTCGCCCTTCTTCAGCCGGCCGCTCTCGCCGCCCTGCTCCAGGCGCTCCCGCTCCGCCGCGCGTTCCGCCTTGAGGCGCTGCTTCTCGGCCTTGCGGAGCTTGCGCTCGACGCCCACCCCGCCCATCAGCGCGAAGCCGGTGATCCGTACGCGCGGTGCCGTCGGGTCCGGCTCCGACTCGCCGTCGCCCTCCTCGCCGAAACCGCCCATGAAGCCGATGCCGTTGACCTCGACGTTCAGGTCGGGCGGTACGACGATGTGGACCCCGCCCATGATGGCGAAGCAGCGGATCACGGTCTCCCGGTCCTCGAACCGCGCCTCACGCAGGTCGAGTTCGCCGCCACCCATCATCGTGAAGCTGGTGAACAGCCGCGGGACCGTCCAGGTGCCCTTGCGGCTGAAGCCGCCCCAGAACGCGAACGCTCCCTTGGAGGTCGCGGGCCCACCGATGCGGTCGGCCCACCGTCCGGAGCCCGCCGCCACCGGAGCCACGGTGGGGGCGCCCGTCAGCGGGAGGTCGCTGACCAGGGGCACCAGCTCACCGTGCGTACGGGCCTTGTAGGTGGCGTCGAGGCGTTCCTCGAACTCCTCCATGTCCAGCCGCCCCTCCGCCACCGCGTCTCGGAGCCGTTCGGCAATCCGTTCGCGCTCGGCGTCGGAGGCGCGCATCTCAGGGAGTTCGCTCATGCGGGCAGAATATCCAGCGCGGCGCCCGGCTCCCAGCGCTGGGGCTACAAGCCCGGGCGCTCGGCATACATTTTGGCGATCACGGCCTCGATGTCCGGCTCGCGGACCGACAGATCGACCACGGGGTACTTGTCGGCGAGCGCGGCCACCAGCGGCGCGGCCGACTGGGACGCGGGGAACGCCAGCCACTGGCGGGGTCCCTCGACCTTGACGGTACGAGCCGATTCCAGCTCCACCGGCGGCAGTTCGCGCTCCAGGTCGACCACCAGCGTCCGCTCGCTCTCGCCGATCTCGTGCAGCCCGGCGAGCGCTCCGTCGTACATCAGCCGGCCGTGGTCGATGACCATCACGCGCTTGCACAGCTGCTCGATGTCCGTCAGATCGTGGGTGGTCAGCAGGACGGTGGTGCCGCGCTCGGCGTTCAGGTCGAGCAGGAACTCACGGACCTTCGCCTTGGAGATCACGTCGAGCCCGATGGTCGGCTCGTCGAGGTAGAGCACCTCGGGATCGTGCAGCAGAGCGGCGGCGATGTCGCCGCGCATGCGCTGGCCGAGGGAGAGCTGGCGTACGGGGACGTCCAGGAGGTCGGCCAGGTCCAGGAGTTCGACGCAGCGGTCGAGATTGTCGCGAAAGCGCCGGTCGGGTACGCGGTACATCCGGTGCACGAGCCGGTACGAGTCCTTCAGCGGGAGGTCCCACCACAGGGTGGTGCGCTGGCCGAAGACGACGCCGATCCGCTGGGCGAGCCGGGTGCGCTCGCGGGAGGGGTCGATGCCGGCGACCCGCAGCCGTCCGGCGCTGGGGGTGAGGATGCCGGTGAGCATCTTGATGGTGGTGGACTTGCCGGCGCCGTTCGGCCCGATGTAGCCGACCATCTCGCCGCGCGGCACCCGGAAGCTGATCCCGTCGACGGCCCGCACCTGGTGCTTCACCCGGCGCAGCCGGCCTGCCTTGCGGCGGACGTCGAAGACCTTCTCGATGCCGTCGAGTTCGATGAAGGCGGCGGTCTCGGCGATCGCCGTGGTCCCGGCAGTCGCCGAGGTCGCCGTGGTCTCCGCCGTGTTCGTGCTCTCCGCGGTCTCTGCGTGCTCCACAGTTCAGCTCCCTGTGCTCCGGTACGAACGGAGCCCGACCCGCCACGCGAACCCCGCCAGCCGGCAGCACACGGCGGCGACCACCGGTGGCAGGAAGGCGAGCCAGTGGGGCAGGTCGAGCGGATAGGGCCGCCCCAGCACATACAGCGCGGGCAGCCAGTTGACGAAGGCGAGGGGCACCACGAAGGTCACCCCGCGCACCAGGTCCTTGGCGAAGAGCGTCGGCGGATACTGCAGCAGGGTGTTGCCGCCGTACGTGAACGAGTTCTGCACCTCGGACGCGTCCTGCGCCCAGAACTGGAAGGCGCCTCCCGCCACGAAGACCGAGGAGAAGATGGCCGCGCCGCTGAGCAGCATCATCGGCACCATCAGGATCCGCAGAGGCGTCCAGTCGACATCCACGGTCAGCAGTCCGTAGCCGAGGACCAGCAGGCCCTGGGTGATCCGGCCGAGGCGGCGCAGTGCGAACCGGTCGGCCGCGACCTGGGCGAGCACCGGCGCGGGGCGTACCAGGAGGACATCGAGCGTGCCGTCGCGCACCCGGCGGCCGAGGCGGTCCATGGAGCCCATCACGAGGTCGGCGATTCCGAAGGCGGTGCCGGTCGCCCCGTACAGGAGGGCGATCTCGCCCAGGGAGTAGCCGCCCAGCGCGTCGACGTGCGAGAACATCAGCAGGATCGTGACGAAGTCGAAGGCGGTGGCCGCGAGGTTCCCGAAGGCGGTCAGCAGGAAGGACGTGCGGTAGGTCATCGTGGAGCGGATCCACATCGCGGCGATCATGCGGTAGGTCCGCAGTCCGGCGGTGAGCGTCTCAACCACCCTGGACCACCACCCTGCGGGTCGCGACGGACTGGAGGACGCGCCCGGCACCGAGCAGCGCCACGGCCCAGCCGCACTGGAAGGCGTAGGCGCCCAGCAGTCCCCAGCCGGTGTGCTTGCCGAGGAAGACATCGGCGGGAACCTGGAGGAGCGAGGACCAGGGCAGGGCCCGGGCGATGTCGCCGAGCGTGCCGGGGAAGAGGTTGAGCGGCAGCAGCATCCCGGAGAAGAACAGGCCCGCGAGCCAGCAGATCTGGATGACGCCGGCGCCGTCCATCAGCCAGAACGCGGAGAGGGCGACCAGGAAGCGCAGGGCGAAGCTCACGACCACGCCGAGCGTCACCGAGACGAGGAAGGCGATCCAGGTCAGCGGGGAGACCGGCAGCGCCAGGTCGAAGGCGAGCGCGCCGAGGATCATGGGGACGATGCCGCGGCCCATCAGATGGAAGGCGGCCCGGCCCAGGTCGCCCGCGAGCCACCACAGTTGGAGGTCGGCGGGCCGGTAGAGGTCGATCGCGATGTCGCCGGTGCGGATGCGTTCGATCATCTCGTCCTCGAAGCCGCCGCCCATCATGGCGCAGGTCATCAGCAGCGCCTGGCCGAGCCACACGAAGGTCAGGGCCTGGGAGACGTCGTATCCGCCGAGGTGGGGGCGCTGGTCCCAGAGGGCGATATAGGTGTACGCCATGATGAAGCCGAAGACGGTGTTGGTGAACACTCCTGCCACCGTCGCCACCCGGTACGTCGCATAGCGCCGGAACCCACCGACGGCAACGACCGCATACAGCCGCACGTCTCCCCCTTCGCCCGGTGACGCCGGACGGGAGCGGCGACACCAAAGCGCCCGACCCTAGCGGTGTCGCGAGACCCGCCGCGAGCCCTTTTCCGGCGGGAGGTCCGAAAGCTGCCCCCCGGACCGCGAGCCCTTTTCGGGCGCGGGGTCCGAAAGCTGTCCCCCGGAGAGATGCCGCGTTCCGTCGGATCCGAGGGATATGCGCGTGAAAAGGGCAGTATGGCCGTATGAGTGTGGAGCCGCAGCACGGCTGGAACCCCAGGGACGCGACCGCGGTCGGACCGGCGCCCCTCCCGGAGAAGAGGAACCGCAGGCGTACGGGCTTCCGCCGGCTCCTCCCCACCTGGCGGATGCTGCTCGGCGGAATCCTCCTCGTCGCCCTGCTGCTGATCGGCGGCTTCATCGCCGGCTACCTGCTCGTCGACATCCCGCCCGCCAACGCCGCGGCCACCTCCCAGTCCAATGTCTACCTCTACGAGGACGGCAGCCAGATCGCCCGCGACGGCGAGGTCAACCGCGAGAACGTGAAACTCTCGCAGGTCCCGCTGACGGTCCAGCGGGCCGTACTGGCCGCCGAGGACCGGGACTTCTACTCCGAGCGCGCCGTCGACCCGAAGGCCATGGTCCGCGCCGCCTGGAACACCGTCACCGGCAAGGGCCGGCAGTCCGGCTCCACGATCACCCAGCAGTACGTCAAGAACTACTACCTGGGCCAGGAGCAGACGGTCTCGCGGAAGTGGAAGGAGTTCTTCATCGCGATCAAGCTCGGCCGCGAGCAGAGCAAGAGCGAGATCCTCGAGGGCTACCTCAACACCAGCTACTTCGGGCGCAACGCGTACGGCATCCAGGCCGCCGCCCAGGCCTACTACGGCACGGACATCGAGGAGATCGACACCGCCCGCGGCGCGTACCTCGCCTCGCTGCTCAACGCCCCGAGCGCCTACGACATCGCCACCCACCCCGAGAACCGGGCCGCCGCGCTCGGCCGCTGGAACTACACGCTGGGCGGCATGGTCAAGAAGAGGTGGCTGAGCCCGGCCGACCGCGCCGCGCTCACCTTCCCCCTCCCCGAGCGGGCCAAGCCCGCGACCGGCCTGTCCGGGCAGCGCGGCTACATCGTCCAGGCCGTCGAGGACTACCTCACCGGCAACGACATCATCGACGAGAAGACGCTCGCCCTCGGCGGCTACCGGATCACCACCACCCTGGAGCGCGCCAAACAGACCGCCCTCACCGAGGCGGTCGACGACCAGGTGACGTCCAAGCTGAGCGACACCCGCAAGGCCGACCGCAACGTCCGCGTCGGCGGCGCCTCGATCGACCCCGCCTCCGGCAAGGTCGTCGCCCTGTACGGCGGAGTCGACTACACCCGCCAGTACGTCAACAACGCGACCCGCCGCGACTACCAAGTCGGCTCCACCTTCAAGCCGTTCGTCTTCACCTCCGCCGTCGAGAACGGCTCGGTCACCCAGGACGACCGCCCCATCACGCCCAACACCGTCTACGACGGCACCGACCGGCGGACGGTCGAGGGCTGGAGCGGCAGGCCGTACGCCCCCGAGAACGAGGACGGCCACTCCTACGGCCCCATCACCGTCCGCACCGCCACCGACAAGTCGGTCAACGCGGTCTACGCGCAGATGGCCATGGACGTCGGCCCGGCCAGGGTCAAGCAGACCGCGATCGACCTCGGCATCCCGGCGAGCACCCCGGACCTCACCGCATCGCCGTCCATCGCCCTCGGCCCCGCGACGGCCAGCGTGCTCGACATGACGAGGGCGTACGCCACGCTCGCCAACCACGGCCGGCACGGCGCCTACACCCTGGTCCAGCGGGTCAGCAAGGACGGCCAGGAGGTGCGGATGCCGAAGAAGAGCGCCGGACAGGTCGTCAGCCGGGAGGCCGCCGACACGACCACCTCGATCCTGCAGAGCGTGGTCGAAGGCGGCACCGGGACGGCGGCCCAGTCCGCCGGGCGCCCGGCGGCGGGCAAGACCGGGACCGCCGAGGAGGACAAGGCCGCCTGGTTCGCGGGCTACACCCCGCAACTGGCGACCGTGGTCGCGGTGATGGGCCAGGATCCCGTGACCGGAGCGCAGAAACCGCTGTACGGGGCGCTGGGGCTGCCGCGGATCAACGGCGGCGGGGCGCCGGCGAAGATCTGGGGCCAGTACACCGGCACCGCCCTGGAGGGCTCCGAGATCGTGGAGTTCGACCTGGAGCTGGAGGAGGGCGCGCAGGAGGAGCTGCCGCCGTCCGATGCGGAGTCCCCCACCGAGTCGTCACCGGCGTCGCAGTCCCCCGGGCAGACACCGTCGCCCGGCGGAAGCCCGAGCACGACGCCGGGACCGGGGATCGGCGAACCGACGGGCGCTGGTCAGACCGCGGGTGAGACAGGGGGGCAGACCGCGGGGCCGCCCACCGGGGGCGACACCCGCGGCGGCACCGGCGGCGACGAAGGCACCGCGGGACGGCCCGGCGGACAGACGAGCGGGGGCGGGACCGGCGGCGGCACCGAAGGAGCGACGACCGGAGGAGCCGGAGACAGCCGGCCCACCGGCGCCGGCGGCGACCCGGGCGGCGCCGGCGGAGGCGCGGGCAGCACCCCCAGCCGACCCGTACGGCCGCAGTGACCCGATGTCGTCTTCGGTCCGCTCCGGTCCACCTCGGTGGGTCGCGACCGCTTGGTCTCAGTGACCCGAGGTCGCCTTCAGTCCGACCACCGCGACCAGCAGCAGACAGACGAAGAAGATCCGCGCGGCGGTCACCGGTTCATGGAGCACGATCATGCCGACCACGGCGGCACCCGCCGCACCGATGCCGACCCACACCCCGTACGCCGTGCCGATGGGCAGCGTCCGGGCGGCGTGCGAGAGCAGCAGCATGCTGGCGACGATCCCGAGACCGGTGAACACGCTCGGCCACAGCCGGGTGAACCCGTCGGTGAACTTCATCCCGATCGACCAGCCGACTTCGAGCAGACCGGCGACAACCAGCAGAACCCAGGCCATGACGGCACCTCCGAGACGCGGAACTTCAACGGGGTGCGTCGTCTTTGCCAGCCCGGTACGGCGCGTCTCGTCGGGGTGTCTCCACGGTAGCAAAGGGCAGACAGAAGGGCCGGTGACCTCGGTCACCGGCCCTCTCGTCACTACAGGCCCACGCGGCTCGGCAGAGCTACAGGTAGAGCCCGGTGGAGTCCTCGGAACCCTGGAAGCGGTCGGCCGCCACCGCGTGCAGATCCCGCTCACGCATCAGCACGTACGCCACACCCCGTACCTCGACCTCGGCACGGTCCTCGGGGTCGTACAGCACCCGGTCGCCCGGTTCCACGGTCCGTACGTTCTGCCCGACCGTCACCACCTCGGCCCACGCGAGGCGCCGGCCGACCGCCGCGGTCGCCGGGATGACGATGCCACCGCTGGAACGCCGCTCGCCCTCCGGGATGTCGGTCCGCACCAGTACGCGGTCGTGCAGCATCCGGATGGGCAGCTTGTCGTGCTGCTGGCTGGGCTCATGGCTGTTGGCGCTCACACCTCGAACCTACCTGTCCGGGGCCGATCCGTACGCCCGAGGGTCACCCGCGGCGCCTGCGCGCGGACAGGGTGAGGAGTCCCACCAGGCCCACGACCACCACGGCCACCGGAACGAGCCGCTCCAGGCGGGGTGCGCCGTCCTCGCGGACGAACTGCGCCCGCACATCGAACACCGTACGGTTAACCGCCACGAAGGCGCGTCCCGCAGTCCGGTCCACCGTGGAGGCAACCTTCGCCTTCGCGTCGCCGATGACCGTCTTCGGGTGCACTCGCACACCGATCTCGTCCAGCGTCTCGGCAAGCTGGTCGCGCCGGCGGACGATGTCCGCCTCGATCTGCGCAGGGGTCCTCGCGTCCGACACCGCGCTGCCTCCGTCGTCGTGTCCGGTAGTCCTTCCTCGACAGTCTGTCAGCTCGGCGGCCCCCGCACCCCACGGCACCCCCATTACGCTCGACGGCGTACATCCGCACGCCTTCCGAGGAGAACCATGAGCGAGCGACTCCAGCCCGGCGACCCCGCACCCGACTTCACCCTGCCCGACGCCGACGGCAACGAGGTCTCGCTGGCGGCGCACAAGGGCCGGAAAGTGATCGTCTACTTCTACCCGGCGGCGCTCACCCCCGGCTGCACCAAGCAGGCCTGCGACTTCACCGACAACCTGGAGCTGCTGACGGGCGCGGGATACGACGTCATCGGCGTGTCGCCGGACAAGCCGGAGAAGCTCGCCAAGTTCCGCGACAAGGAGAGCCTGAAGGTCACGCTGGTGGGCGATCCGTCGAAGGAGACCCTGGAGGCCTACGGCGCCTTCGGCGAGAAGAAGCTGTACGGCAAGACCGTCACCGGGGTCATCCGCTCGACGATCGTCGTCGACGAGGAGGGCAAGGTCGAGCGGGCGCTGTACAACGTCAAGGCCACCGGCCATGTCGCAAAGATCATCAAGGATCTCGGCATCTGAGCCACCCGCTCCCGTCGGCGGCTGTGTGACCGAGGTCCCCGTCACAGGGGACCTCGGTTTCGCAGGGCCCCGGTTTGCAGGCGCCACGATCGAGAAGGTGTTCTTCTGGATTTCAGCACCCAGGAGAGGAACCCGTTCATGGCGGCCACCGGCCCGGAGACACCGGTCGATCCCCAGGCGGTCAGACGCCACCGGATACTTTTCCGCACCATCGCCAAGCGGAAGAACCCCAAGCTCAGGCGTACGGACATCACCGTCACCGACGAGGCGGCGGTCAAGCGGGCCACGAAGGCGGCGTCGCTCGGTAACGCCATGGAGTGGTTCGACTTCGGGATCTACAGCTATCTGGCAGTGACCCTGGGGCATGTCTTCTTCCCCTCCGAGAACGACACCGCGCAGCTGCTGTCCTCCTTCGCGACCTTCGCCGTCGCCTTCCTCGTCAGGCCTCTGGGCGGCATGTTCTTCGGCCCCATGGGCGACCGGATCGGGCGCAAGAAGGTCCTCGCACTGACGATGATCCTCATGGCGATCGGCACGCTCGCGATCGGCCTGATCCCCTCGTACGCCTCGATCGGCTTCTGGGCCCCGGTCCTGCTGATCTTCTTCCGGCTGGTGCAGGGCTTCTCCACCGGCGGTGAGTACGGCGGAGCGTCCACGTTCATCGCGGAGTACGCGCCCGACAAGCGCCGGGGGTACTTCGGCAGCTTCCTGGAGTTCGGCACGCTCGCGGGCTACGTGGGCGCGGCCGGCCTGGTGACCCTGCTGACGGCCTGGCTCGGCTCGGACACCATGGAGGCCTGGGGCTGGCGCCTGCCGTTCCTGGTGGCGGGCCCGCTCGGCCTGGTCGGTCTGTATCTGCGGCTGAGGCTGGACGAGACACCGGCGTTCAAGAAGCTGGAGGACGAGAGCGCGCACGCGTCGGAGGCCGCCGACACGATCGAGACCTCGACGAAGGGCGACCTCGCCAAGATCTTCAGGGACTACTGGCCGACGCTGATCCTGTGCATCGCCCTGGTCGGCGCGTACAACGTCACGGACTACATGCTGCTGTCGTACATGCCGACCTATCTGTCGGACGAACTCGGCTACAGCGAGACGCACGGGCTGCTGATCCTGCTGGGCGTCATGGTCCTGCTGATGCTGATGATCAACATGGTGGGCAAGCTGAGCGACCGCTTCGGCCGGAAGCCGCTGCTGATGGCGGGCATGCTCGGCTTCCTGATCCTCTCGCTCCCCGCGTTCCTGCTGATCGGCCAGGGCAGCATCCCGGCGATCGTCGCGGGCATGCTGATGCTGGGCCTGTCGCTGCTCTGCCTGCTCGGCACGATGTCGGCGGCGCTCCCCGCGCTGTTCCCCACACCGGTCCGCTACGGCTCCCTGTCGGTCGGCTACAACCTGTCGGCGTCCCTCTTCGGCGGGACGACCCCGCTGGTGATCACGGCACTGATCAGCGTCACGGGCAGCAATCTGATGCCGGCGTACTACTCGATGGCGGCGGCGCTGGTGGGGGTGATCGCGGTGGCGTGCATGAAGGAGACGGCTCAGAAGCCCCTGGACGGCTCGCCTCCGGCGGTGGGCACGAAGGAGGAGGCGGCGGAACTGGTCCACGCGCAGGCGGCGGAGCCGAAGTTCTGACCTGCTGACGGGGACGACGTGGCTGGGGAAGGGCCCGCACCGGGACGACGGGGTGCGGGCCCTTCTGGCTGCGCGTCTCGCTTCCGCGATCGGGTGTGACTCTCCGACGGACGGTTCGTTGGTCAGTGCGAGGGACGAACGGACAGCCGGATCGGGGAGGGGCGATGGCAGTGAGGTACACACGGGAACGACTCGCGGAGGCGGTCGCCGCGACACACGGTTGGGCATCTCTGATCCGGTACCTGGGGCTCAAGGAAAGCGGCGGTCAGCGGCGGGTCCTTCAGGAGAAGGTCGCGGAACTGGGCCTGGACACCAGCCACTTCGGCCGGCGCAGCGTCTGGCGTAAGTACCCGGACGAAGCCATAGCCGCGGCAGTGGCATCGTCGGGCACACTGCGTGAAGTGGTGTGCAAGCTCGGCATCACCCCCGCCCCCGGCGCGATGACGCACATCGGACGGCGCATCGAATCCGCCGGGATCGACATCCGCCACTTCAAGGGCGTGGGCCGCCGGCCGGTGGACCTGCCCTGCACGTTCGATGAACTGGCCGCCGCCGTCCGCAGCAGCGGGAGCATGCGCGACCTGGTCCAGGAACTCGGCGTACCGGACGACCGCCGGACCCGCGCGGCCCTGGGGCGCGTGCTCAAGGAACAGGGCATCGACACCGGTCACTTCCGCCATGCGCGCATCGCCGTCCCGGACGAGGCGCTGCGGGCGGCTGTGCCGAAGGCGACCGGCTACGCCGAGGTGATGCGCCTTCTGGGCCTGACCGTGAACGCCACGAACCACCGGCGGCTACGGCGTACGGTCGCCCGGCTCGGGCTCGACACGTCCCACTTCGCACGGCGCCCTTGGGCCTCGGCGCGTCCGGCGGCGCCTCGCCGTGTCGCACCGGACGTGCTGCGCGTCGCTGCGGCCGGTTCCGCGCGGGTGACCAGGGACCGGCTGCACCGGGCGCTTCAGGAGATCGGCGTCCCCTACCGGTGTGTGTCGTGCGGCAACCGGGGCGAGTGGCTCGGGCGGCCGGTCACCCTGCAGATCGATCACATCAGCGGGGACTGGCTCGACAACCGCGCCGCAAATCTCCGCTACCTCTGCCCGAACTGCCACGCCCTGACCGACACATGGTGCCGCGGCCGCGGGAGGAATCGCCGATCTCCTGAAGCACCCGGTCCGCGCCTGAATCTCGGTGTCCTGTGAACCACGGGCCGGTTACCATGGCAGGCGGCTCGCGGCGGTGGCGCAGGTGGTTGACGCAGCAGACTTAGGATCTGTGGCCCGTGAAACGGCTTGAGGGTTCGAATCCCTTCCGCCGCACCCTGAACGGCCTGTGAATCGCGCTGATTCACAGGCCGTTTCTGTGTCCGACCTGTCCGGTCCGTCCGGTGGCCGGGCGGTCAGCCCAGCAGCTCCCGCACCACCGGCACCAGTGCCCTGAACGCCTTGCCCCGGTGGCTGATCGCGTTCTTCTCGGCCGGGGTCAGTTCCGCGCACGTACGCGTCTCGCCCTCCGGCTGGAGGATCGGGTCGTAACCGAAGCCGCCCGTGCCCTGCGGGGTGTCACGCAGCGTGCCGCGCAGTTGGCCCTCGACCACCCGTTCCGTGCCGTCGGGCAGCGCGAGCGCGGCCGCGCAGGCGAAGTGGGCGCCCCGGTGCGCGGGCGCGATGTCGGAGAGCTGGGCCAGCAGCAGGCGGAGGTTGGCGGCGTCGTCGCCGTGGGTGCCCGCCCAGCGGGCGGAGAAGATGCCGGGGGCGCCGCCGAGGACGTCGACGCAGAGTCCCGAGTCGTCGGCGACGGCCGGCAGGCCGGTGGCCCGCGCCAGCGCGTGGGCCTTGAGCAGGGCGTTCTCGGCGAAGGTGACGCCGGTTTCCCTGACGTCCGGGATGTCGGGGTACGCATCCGCGCCGACGAGGTCGTGTGGCAGACCCGCGTCGGCGAGGATGGCCCTGAGTTCGGTGATCTTCCCGGCGTTGCGGGTGGCGAGGATGAGACGGGTCATGCCCCCGATTATCCGGGCGTGCAGACCTTGCCGATCTCGGCGGCCGCGTTCGTGACCGGCGTGATGTCCGGAGTGGCGTCGCCGCCCTCGATCGCCTTGCGGACGTTGCCGACCCCGGTGCCGAGGTCGTCGACGGCCTTGCTCAGGTCGGCGTTGTCCGTCTTGTCGCCGAGGCTGTCGAGTTCCCTGTCGATGTCGTCGAGTGCCTCACGCGCCTGCGTGGGGTCGTCGGCGGCGGTGGAGACGGCCTTCTGGAGCTTGTCCACGCTGGTGGCGATGGCGTCGGCCGTCTCGACGCAGTCGAGAGCCTTGTCGAGTGCGCTGCAGCCGACGGTGATCGGTATGACCAGTGCGGCGGTGGCGAGTGTGAGTGCGATGCGGCGGCGCGCAAGCATGGAACGGTCCCTCCCCGGATACGGCCGGGCGCACGGTTCGGCCCGTGCGCCCGTGACTTCAACGACGCCTACAAGGGCGTTCTTGGTTGCTTCTTTACTCTGCTTTACCCAGCAGTCCGATCGAGCGCCGTGCGCTGGAGCGCGGCGAGGTCGGCGCAGCCGCCGGTGGCGAGGTCGAGCAGGGCGTTGAGCTCCTTGCGGTCGAACGGCTCGGCCTCGGCGGTGCCCTGCACCTCGACGAAGCGGCCGTCGCCGGTGCAGACGACGTTCATGTCGGTCTCGGCGCGCACGTCTTCCTCGTAGCAGAGGTCGAGGAGCGGGGTGCCGTCCACGATGCCGACGCTGACGGCGGCGACGGTGCCGGTGAGCGGCTGTCGGCCGGCCTTCACCAGCTTCTTGCCCTGGGCCCAGGTGACGGCGTCGGCGAGAGCGACGTATGCCCCGGTGATCGCCGCGGTGCGGGTGCCGCCGTCGGCCTGCAGGACGTCGCAGTCGAGGACGATGGTGTTCTCGCCGAGGGCCTTGTAGTCGATGACGGCGCGCAGCGAGCGGCCGATGAGCCGGCTGATCTCGTGGGTGCGGCCGCCGATCTTGCCGCGTACGGATTCGCGGTCGCCGCGGGTGTTGGTGGAGCGCGGGAGCATCGAGTACTCGGCGGTGACCCAGCCTTCGCCGCTGCCCTTGCGCCAGCGGGGCACGCCTTCGGTGACCGAGGCGGTGCAGAAGACCTTGGTGTCGCCGAAGGAGACGAGGACGGAGCCCTCAGCGTGCTTGCTCCATCCGCGCTCGATGGTGACCGGGCGGAGCTGTTCGGGGGTGCGGCCGTCGATTCGAGACATGCCGCTGAGCCTATCGGTCGCGCGGGAGGGCCCCGTTCCGGGCGGAACGGGGCCCTCTGCGTGCGGTGCCGACCGGGGTCAGCGGGTCACATCATGTCTTCGATGTCGGCGGCGATGGGGTCGGCGTCGGTGCCGATGACGACCTGGATCGCGGTGCCCATCTTGACGACGCCGTGTGCGCCGGCGGCCTTGAGCGCGACCTCGTCGACCTTGGCCGGGTCGATGACCTCGGTGCGGAGACGGGTGATGCAGCCCTCGATCTCCTCGATGTTCTCGATCCCGCCGAGCCCGGCGACGATCTTCTCAGCCTTGCTGGCCATGTCTTCTCCCTGCGTTCGAAGAGCGCCCGCACAGGCGCTCAGCGCTGCCCCGGCCGCCATGGGTCCGTTTTGTCACGGTAACGCACGGTTGGCCCATCTTCACGGGCGGGTAACCGGGACGTACCGAAAGATGACGATCACCGGCGCCCTGTCCCGAGACCGGGCGCCGGGGTCGTACGCAACTGGTCTACACCAGTCTGCAACACCTGCCAAATACAGCATGTTCCAGGAGGACGCCGATGAGCACCGGGAGTGCGGCAGCACCTCAGCGCAACTGGTGGAACGGACTGTTCCAGGGCCTCCAGAAGGTCGGCCGGAGCCTTCAGCTCCCGGTGGCCGTCCTGCCCGCTGCCGGTCTGCTCGTCAGCCTCGGCAATCTCTTCGGCGCTTATCTGCACGGCGACTTCTGGGTGAAGACGGCCAAGGTCCTCACCCTCGGCGGCACCGCCATCCTGGACGGCGCCTTCGGTCTGCCGCTGCTGTTCTGCATCGGTGTGGCCATCGGTTTCGCGAAGAAGGCCGACGGCTCGACGGCGCTGGCCGCGGTCGCCGGGTTCCTCGTCTACTTCGGCGTCCTGAAGGCGTTCCCGGTCGACGGCTCGATCACCGAACTGCTCCCGGACGGCAAGCCGCAGAACCCCGGCGTCCTCGGCGGCATCCTGATCGGCCTGCTGACCGCGGTCGTCTGGCAGCGCTACCACCGCAAGAAGCTCGTCGACTGGCTCGGCTTCTTCAACGGCCGCCGGCTCGTGCCGATCATCATGGCCTTCATCTGCTGCATCCTCGGCGTACTGTTCGGCCTGCTGTGGGAGCCCGTCGGTGACGCGCTGACCGTGTTCGCGAAACAGCTGATCGACCTCGGCGCCTGGGGCGCCGGCATCTTCGGTGTCGCCAACCGGCTGCTGATCCCGATCGGCATGCACCAGTTCCTGAACACGTTCTTCTGGTTCCAGGCCGGTGAGTTCACCAAGCCGGACGGCACGGTGGTGCAGGGCGACCTGACGCGGTTCTTCGCCGAGGACCCGTCGGCGGGGCAGTTCATGTCGGGCTTCTTCCCGATCATGATGTTCGGCCTGCCGGCCGCGGCGCTCGCGATGACCCACTGCGCCAAGCCGGAGCACCGCAAGCGGGTGGCGGGCCTGATGTTCTCGGTCGGTCTCACCTCGTTCGTCACGGGTGTGACCGAGCCGATCGAGTTCTCCTTCATGTTCGCGGCACCGCTGCTCTACGGCCTGCACGCGCTGCTGACCGGTGCGTCCATGGCGATCACCTGGGCGCTCGGGGTGCATGCGGGCTTCAGCTTCTCGGCGGGTCTGATCGACTACATCGTCAACTGGCATCTGGATACGAAGCCCTGGCTCATCCTGCCGATCGGCGCGTGCTTCGCGGTGGTCTACTACGTCGTCTTCCGGGTGGTGATCACGGTCTTCAACATCCCCACTCCGGGACGCGAGCCGGAGGAGCTCCAGGAGGAGATGGAGCAGGAGACCACCAAGTAGCCGCGCCGGGCGGGCTCGGCACCACTCCGCCGGGCGACTCGCCTCCTGGAAGGAATTGACACAGAAGGCCCCTGGACCACCCGGTCCGGGGGTCTTTGTCATGACTTCTCACGGTATGAACCTGGCCACAGAATTCGCAGGTTCCTTATCTATCCTTCACGTGCTACAACAGGTCTACACCACTCAGTGGTGTAGACCACGCGGCGGTCGCCGCGTTCCCCTCGAGACGCCGTCCACCCCCGTTTTTCCCTGCCCGGCGGCGCCTTGCTCTCCTGGAGGAAGTTGATGTCCACGGCTAG
Organism: Streptomyces sp. AM8-1-1; assembly: GCF_032229325.1. Lineage (NCBI taxonomy): Bacteria > Bacillati > Actinomycetota > Actinomycetes > Kitasatosporales > Streptomycetaceae > Streptomyces > Streptomyces sp. AM8-1-1. The sequence goes on along the minus strand of NZ_CP135086.1, from coordinate 5,167,472 downwards.
CGCCGCCCCCGAGGCGGACAAGAAGAAGATGGGCGCCGGCGCGATGGCTGTCATGCAGCGTATCGGCCGCAGCCTGATGCTGCCGGTCGCGGTGCTGCCCGCAGCGGCGCTCCTGGTCCGGTTCGGGCAGCCCGACATGCTGGGCAAGGAGTCCTTCCCGACCTTCATCACCAAGATCGCCGGCTATATGTCGGCCGGTGGTGGCGCCCTGCTCGACAACATGCCGCTGCTCTTCGCCGTCGGCATCGCGATCGGGTTCGCCAAGAAGTCGGACGGCTCCACGGCCCTCGCCGCCGTCGCCGGTTACCTCGTCTTCAAGAACGTGCTGGCCACGTTCACCGACCCGAACCTCGACAAGGTCGCCAAGGTCGTCGACGGCAAGATAGTCATGACCGAGGCCCCGGTGGACGCCAAGGTTCTCGGCGGCGTGGTCATGGGCATCGTTGTCGCACTGCTCTACCAGCGCTTCTACCGCACCAAGCTGCCCGACTGGGCGGGCTTCTTCGGCGGCCGCCGCCTCGTACCGATCCTGTCCGCCTTCGCGGGTCTCGTCGTCGGCATCCTCTTCGGTCTCATCTGGCCGGTCCTCGGCACCGGACTGCACAACTTCGGTGAGTGGCTGGTCGGTTCGGGCGCGGTCGGCGCGGGCATCTTCGGTGTCGCCAACCGTGCGCTGATCCCGATCGGCATGCACCACCTGCTCAACTCCTTCCCGTGGTTCCAGGCCGGTACGTACGAGGGCAAGAGCGGCGACATCGCGCGCTTCCTCGCCGGCGACCCGAGCGCCGGACAGTTCATGACCGGCTTCTTCCCGATCATGATGTTCGCCCTCCCGGCGGCCTGCCTCGCGATCGTGCACTGTGCCCGCCCGGAGCGGCGCAAGGTCGTCGGCGGCATGATGTTCTCGCTCGCGCTCACCTCGTTCGTCACCGGTGTCACCGAGCCGATCGAGTTCACCTTCATGTTCATCGCCCCGGTGCTGTACGCCCTGCACGCGGTGCTCACCGGTGTCTCCATGGCGCTGACCTGGGCGCTCGGTATGAAGGACGGCTTCGGCTTCTCGGCCGGCGCGGTCGACTTCTTCCTCAACCTCGGCATCGCGTCCAACCCGTGGGGTCTGGCCCTGGTGGGTCTCGCCTTCGCGGCGGTCTACTACGTGGTCTTCCGCTTCGCGATCACCAAGTTCAACCTGCCGACGCCGGGCCGTGAGTCCGACGAAGAGCTGGCGGAACTCCAGAAGGCCGAGGCGAAGTAGCCCTCACGCGCTCGCACCTCACGCGCAGACGCTCAGGTCTGAAGCGGCGGAGCCCGTGCCCTCCAGGAGGGGGCACGGGCTCCGCCGTGTTCGCCTCAGCCCGTCACCGGCGCCGGTACGCACAGCACCGGGATCGACGACAGGTGCAGCAGCTTGTGCGGCGTCGAGCCGAGCAGCGCTCCGCGCATGGGGCTCTCGGCATAAGTGCCGACCACGATCACCCGTGCCTCGTGCTTCGCCGCCGCCTCCAGCAGGGCCTCGGAGGGTTTGGCGTCGATGATCTCGACGGTGGTGGGCACACCGGCCTCGTCCGCCGCCTCCACCGCGTGCTCGAGCGCCGTGCGGCCCAGTTCCCGCAGCGCGTCCCGATGGGCCCGGTACTCGTCCCCCATGTGACCCGGCACCGCGGCGCCGTAGACCAGGACGAGGGATTCGCCGAACGCCGCCGACACCTCGATCGCCACGTTCAGCGCGCGGACCGCGCCCGGTGACTCGTCGTATCCCAGGACGACAGACATGTCACGACTCCTTCTTGCCTGCGCGGACCATGGCCGGGTCGCACACACCGGCCCGCTCGCGCCAGAACTCGGCGGACGTCAGGCGGCGCGCGACCATGATGATCAGGCCGACGAGCACGATGCCGATGCCGATGACGAGCGGCGGTCCGAGCCCGAACCAGGAGACTCCGCTGTAGGAGTTCGCCGGGTCGGACATGTCGCCGATCGACTCCACGAGCAGCCAGGCCAGCAGGGCGGCACCGACGAGCGGGCCCACGCCGATGAGGAAGAAGTTGCGGACGCTCTCGGTGAGGTGGCGGCGGTAGTAGACGGCGCAGGCGAGTCCGGTCAGCGCGTAGTAGAACGCGATGAGCAGCGACAGCGCGGTGAGCGAGTCGAAGAGTGCGTTCTCGCTGATCAGATTGACGACGACGTACCAGAGGATGGCCACGAAGGCGACGGCCCAGGTGGCCACGTGCGGGGTGTGGAAGCGCGGGTGGATGCGGGCGAACACGGACGGCAGCGCGTGCCTGCGGGCCATCGACAGGGCCGTGCGCGACGAGGGGATGATCGTCGTCTGCGTGGAGGCGAGGGCGGAGGTGGCGACCGCCAGGAGCACGATCCAGTCCCAGCCGCCCATGACCTCGCCGGCGAGCAGACCGAAGATGAACTCCTCCTCTCCGGCGTTCTCGGCGAGGAAGGCCGGGCCCGCGTAGGCCACGACCGCGATGCCGACGGACAGGTACGACACCAGCAGCACGATCGTCGACCAGATGCCCGCCCGGCCCGGGGCGCTGGCGGAGTCCTCGACCTCTTCGGTGAGGTTGACCGCCGACTCCCAGCCCCAGTACATGAAGACGCCCAGCAGCAGACCGCCGGTCAGCGCGGCGCCGCCCGCGCCGAAGGGGTCGAGCCAGGAGAATTTCGGCTCGATGGAGGGCAGGGAGGCGGTGCCGGCGTAGACGCGGTAGATCGCGACGACGGCGAAGGCGAGCAGACAGGCGATCTGGGCGAGGATCAGCACGTTCTGCACGCGCGCCGACGCCTCGGTGCCGATGACGCACACGGCCGTCATCACGAGGATCAGCAGCACGGTGAGCGTTTGGCGTACGACGGCGTTGTCCGCCCAGCTGTCGAGTCCGACGGCGAGCAGTCCGAAGCCGATGGCGACGTCGGCGAGCGAGCCGACGACCAGCACGCCGGTCATCATGATCGCCCAGCCGCCGATCCAGCCGGCCCACGGGCCCATGGCGCGGGTGACCCAGGAGAACGTGGTGCCGCAGTCCTGGTCGACCTTGTTGAGATAGAAGAAAGCCGATGCGATCAGCAGCATCGGCACGAAGGACGCGAGGATCACGCCTGGGGCGTAGATGCCCACGAGGGCCACGACGGGGCCGATGACGGCCGCGAGCGAGTAGGCCGGGGAGGTGGAGTTGATTCCGATGACGAGCGCGTCGACGAAGCCGATCGCGTTGTGCTTCAGGTCAGCTTCCGGGCTGGGCTGCGGGCGTCTGTCCGCGACGTCATCGGCCATGTTTCCTCACAGATCAGGCGATGTGTCCGGTCATATGTGATTTTAGAGCGTAGGCCCGGGATCGACCTGTCGGCCAGATGTCGTGCACGCCGGAACGTCCACGACACTGCCTCCCGCCGGCTCCTACAGGTGGTAGACGGCCCCCGGCACCGCGATCTCGCTCGGGCCGCTGAAGACCGCGCGGGCGTCGGCCAGATTCCGCTCGCCGTCCGTCCACGGGGGAATGTGCGTGAGGACCAGCCGGCCCGCGTTCGCCCGCTGCGCGTGCGCGCCCGCCTCACGGCCGTTGAGGTGGAGGTCGGGGACGTCCTCCTTGCCGTGGGTGAAGGAGGCCTCGCACAGGAACAGGTCGGCGCCGTCGGCGAGTTGGTGGAGCGGCTCACAGACGCCGGTGTCGCCGGAGTACGTCAGCGTCTTGCCCTCGTGCTCCAGCCGGATGCCGTACGCCTCGACCGGGTGGGCCACGCGTTCGGTACGGACCAAGAACGGTCCCAGCTCGAAGGTGCCCGCCTTGAGCGTGTGGAAGTCGAAGACCTCGCTCATGGAGGACTTCGACGGGGTGTCGGCGTAGGCGGTGGTCAGGCGCTGCTCGGTGCCTTCGGGTCCGTAGACGGGGATGGCCTCGCAGCGGCCGCCTTCGTGACGGTAGTACCGGGCCACGAAGTATCCGCACATGTCGATGCAGTGATCGGCGTGGAGATGGCTGAGGAAGATGGCATCGAGGTCGTAGAGACCGATGTGGCGCTGCAGCTCGCCGAGGGCGCCGTTGCCCATGTCGAGGAGCAGCCGGAAGCCGTCGGCCTCTACGAGGTAGCTCGAGCAGGCCGATTCCGCGGACGGGAACGACCCCGAGCAGCCGACGACGGTGAGCTTCATGGAGCTTGAACCTCCGTTGACGAGGAGGGCTGGGGGCGGGTCGTGCGGTCTGTCGAGCGTAAGGCGCGAAAGGGCGGGTCGCTCCTCCAGAGAGGGGGGTTGTGGGGGAACTCACCTGCGCTGTCACCGGTTCGGGGGTGCGATGCCCTGTGGCCGGGTGGGCAGGTGGGTGGTAGTGGTACACGCCGGTGGTCGCGGAACCCGGGCCGAAGACGGGTGCGGGCGGCTGTGGCTGGGTGGTAGTAGTACCGGCCTGGCGTCGCAGAGCCTGCGCTCGAAGCAGGGTGCGGGCGGCACTGGCGGGGTGGGGCGCCTGGGCCGAAGGCGGGTGCGGGGGCAGTCAGTGCCGCCGGGTGCGCGACCTCGGGGCAGGGGGCCGGTAGCCTTCCGGGGCATGGATACGTCTTGGTGGCTCGCAGTCGCCGCCGTCGTCGTGATCGCGCTGGTCGCCGCGGTGGCCGACGGGTACGGGCGCGGCCCGCGGCGGCCCGCCGGGCGCACCCGGCCTCCCGGGCGGCCCACCGGCCCCCGGCGCGGGACGAAGCACAAGCCGCAGCCCGGTGAGATCTGGTGGGCGGACGTTCCCTACGAGGACGGGCCCGGCTCGAAGGACCGGCCCTGTCTGGTGCTGTCGGTGCGCGGCGGCACCGCCCAGGTCGCGAAGATCACCAGCAAGTACCACGACGAGCGCCCGGGCGTGATCTCCCTGCCGCCCGGCACGGTGGGTGACGCGCAGGGCCGCCCGAGCTTCCTGGAGACCGACGAGCTGCGGGCGGTCGAGGTGTGGGAGTTCCGCCGGAGGGTCGGGATCGTGGACCCGACCGTGTGGGACCAGGTCCGTCACCTGTCGGCATGACCCGCGGGCCCGCGGGTCCGTACCGGCGTCAGGCCCAGAGCTGGCCCTGGAGCGTCTCGATCGCTTCCTCCGTCGTGGCCGCCGTGTAGACACCCGTCGACAGATACTTCCAGCCGCCGTCCGCGACGACGAAGACGATGTCCGCCTGCTCCCCCGCCTTCACCGCCTTCTTGCCGACGCCGATCGCCGCGTGCAGTGCCGCGCCGGTGGAGACGCCCGCGAAAATGCCTTCCTGCTGCAGGAGTTCACGGGTGCGGGTAACCGCGTCCGCCGAGCCGACCGAGAAACGGGTCGTCAGGACGGACGCGTCGTAGAGCTCGGGGACGAAGCCCTCGTCGAGGTTCCGCAGGCCGTAGACCAGGTCGTCGTAGCGCGGCTCCGCGGCGACGATGCGGATGCCCGGCACCTGCTCGCGCAGATAGCGGCCGACGCCCATCAGCGTGCCGGTCGTGCCGAGGCCGGCGACGAAGTGGGTGATGGACGGCAGGTCCGCGAGGATCTCGGGACCGGTCGTCGCGTAGTGGGCGCCGGCGTTGTCGGGGTTGCCGTACTGGTAGAGCATCACCCAGGTCGGGTTCTCCTCGGCGATCCCCTTGGCCACGCGGACCGCCGTGTTGGAGCCGCCCGCCGCGGGGGACGAGATGATCTCCGCGCCCCACATGGCGAGCAGCTGCCGCCGCTCCTCGCTCGTGTTCTCGGGCATCACGCAGACGATGCGGTAGCCCTTGAGCCGCGCCGCCATCGCCAGGGAGATGCCCGTGTTGCCGGACGTCGGCTCCAGGATCGTGCATCCCGGGGTGAGCCGGCCGTCCTTCTCCGCCTGCTCGATCATGTGGAGCGCGGGGCGGTCCTTGATCGAGCCGGTCGGGTTGCGGTCCTCCAGCTTGGCCCAGATCCGCACGTCGTCCGAGGGCGACAGTCGCGGGAGGCGGACCAGCGGGGTGTTGCCGACCGCGGCGAGCGGGGAGTCGTAACGCATCAGCGCATGCCCGCCTGGCGCGCGGCCATCACCTCGGCGGGACGCTGCTGCGCGGCGGCGGAGCCTCCTGCCACGGCGGGCAGGATCGTGACGCTGTCGCCGTCCGCGAGCTTGGTGGAGATGCCGTCGAGGAAGCGCACGTCCTCGTCGTTCAGGTACACGTTCACGAAGCGGCGGAGCTGGTCGCCGTCGACGATGCGCTCCCTGATGCCGTTGTGCCGGGACTCGAGGTCGGCGAAGAGATCGGCGAGGGTGTCCCCGCTGCCCTCGACGGCCTTGGCGCCGTCGGTGTAGGTGCGGAGGATGGTCGGGATGCGGACCTCGATGGCCATGGCGTGGGCTCCTGTCGGGAGTGAGGCTTGGGGGCGCGCGGCTCTGCCCCCGCGCGAGGGGTTCGGTGCTGGGTGCGCTCGGGCCGTGGGGCCGGTGGGCCGTCGGTCAGGACGCGGCGCGGGGCCTACACATCGCGCTGGCGAGGCGGCACAGGTCGACGTGCAGCCGCGCCACGAGCAGCAGGGTGCTCGGCGTCTTGTCGCTCACGTCAGAAGGAACCATGCGGTCATCGTATCGATTCCCCCTCCGTGTCCCGGAGGGGGTTCTCGCATCCTGGACGCATCCGGCTCACGATGTGGTCAGGCGGAGGAACCGGTGGCCGCTGCCGTGCCGGTCGCGGGCTCAGTAGGCCTCGACGACCTTGACGTCTTCCTCGGTCACTTCGCCGTCCACGATGCGGAACGAGCGGAACTGGAAGGGGCCCGCGGCCTCCGCGTCGGCGGTGGAGACCAGGACATAGTGGGCGCCGGGCTCGTTCGCGTAGCTGATGTCCGTACGCGACGGGTAGGCCTCGGTCGCGGTGTGCGAGTGGTAGATGATCACCGGCTCTTCGTCCCGGTCGTCCAGGTCGCGGTAGAGCTTCAGCAGGTCCGTGGAGTCGAACTCGTAGAAGGTGGGCGAGCGGGCCGCGTTCAGCATGGGGATGAAGCGCTCGGGACGGCCGCTGCCCTCGGGGCCGGCGACGACCCCGCACGCCTCGTCGGGGTGGTCGGCGCGTGCGTGCTCGACGATCCGGTCGAACAGAGCCTGGGTGATGGTCAGCATGAGCGACAGGATAAGCAGACGGGCCGGCCGTACCGAGGAGTGGTACGAGCCGGCCCGGATGCTGGACCTTCGAGGGGCGGCGCCGGCAGGAGGACCTGGCGCCGTTCCCTGCGGAGCCTCTAGCGCTCCACGTCCTTCTTCGTCGCGTCACGCTTCACGAACGCCGCCCCCTCGGGGTTGCGCCCCTTCAGCACCAGGTAGGAGACGCCCAGGATCAGCGCCCACAGCGGCGCGCAGTACAGCGAGATCCGCGCGTCCTTGTCGACACCCATCATCACGATGACCATGCCGATGAAGGCGAGGGCGAACCAGCTGGTCCAGGGGGCGCCGGGCGCCTTGAAGGTGGACTGCGGCAGTTCGCCGCGGTCGGCCTTGGCGCGGTAGCGGATCTGGCTGACCAGGATCATGATCCAGGCCCACATGCCGGAGATGGTGGCGAAGGAGACGACGTAGTTGAAGGCGTCGCCGGGCCACTGGTAGTTGATCCAGACGCCGACCAGCATCAGCGCGGCGGAGAAGGTGGTTCCCGCCAGCGGGATGCCGCTCTTGGTCAGCCGTGTGAAGAACGCCGGGCCCTGGCCGTTGAGCGCGAGGTCGCGCAGCATCCGGCCGGTGGAGTACATGCCCGAGTTGCAGGAGGACAGGGCCGCGGTCAGGACCACGAAGTTGACGATCGCGGCGCCGACGCCGAGGCCCATCCGCTCGAACGCGGCGACGAAGGGCGAGACGCCCGGCTCGAACGCGGTCCACGGCACGACCGAGAGGATCATGATCAGCGCGCCGACGTAGAAGACGCCGATACGCCACGGGACGGTGTTGATCGCCTTGGGGAGGGTCTTCTCCGGGTCCTTGGACTCGCCGGCGGTGACGCCGACCAGTTCGACCGCGAGGAAGGCGAACATCACGATCTGCAGCGTCATCAGCGTGCCGCCGATGCCCTTGGGGAAGAACCCGCCCTCGGACCACAGGTGCGTCATGGAGGCCGTGTCGCCGGCGTCGGAGAAGCCGATCGTCAGCACACCGGCGCAGATGAGGATCATGCCGATGATGGCGGTCACCTTGACCATGGAGAACCAGAACTCCAGCTCACCGAAGAGCTTCACGGAGATCAGGTTCGCGCCGTACAGGATGATCGTGAAGACCAGTGCGGAGAGCCATTGCGGGATGTCCCACCAGTACGTCATGTACGTGGCTGCCGCGGTGACTTCCGTGATGCCGGTGACGACCCAGAAGAGCCAGTACGTCCAGCCGGTCACGAAGCCCGCGAAGGGGCCCACGAATTCGCGTGCGTACTCGGCGAACGAGCCCGAGACGGGGCGGTACATGAGCAGTTCGCCCAGCGCCCGCATGATGAAGAAGATGACCAGGCCGGCGATCGCGTAGGCCAGGATGAGGCTCGGTCCGGCCTTGGAAATGGCCTTGCCGGCGCCCAGGAAGAGGCCGGTGCCGATGGCTCCGCCGATCGCGATCATCTGGATCTGACGAGCACCCAGTCCTCGCTGGTAGCCCTGGTCGGCGGCATCGTCGCCGCCGTGCTTCTTGTCGACCTGCACCGAGGTCATGGTGATGCGCCCTTTCTCCATGCTGACCGCGCCCGCTGCGTCGCGCGGCTGCGGATCAGGTCCTGATCCCCCCGGATGTGGATGGAGTGCTACCGGCGATCTGCCGGCCCCAGCGCCCCCGGGAACATGGGTGGCGCCCCCGGCGGTCCGGAAGATTTATCACGACTGCAACGTTGATCGGTCGCAGCGAGTGTGGCGCACGGCACAGGAAGAAGGGGACAAAACTCCCCCGAAATCGCAAAGCACGAAGGCTTGGTGACACGATCGTTATCCGGATTTGAGTGTCCGTTGAGCGAATGGAATCCGGCGGGAGCATGACAGAAAGCGGGTCCTGGAAACGCGGGCCGGGACGCGCGCGGGCCGGGCGCCGAAGCCGTGGCTCCGGCGCGCCGACCTCAGTGCATCAGTGTCTCGACGAGCGTCTCCTGGAGCACCCCGAGCCAGAGGTACGCCATGACCATCGGCTTGCGCGGATCGTCGTCCGGCAGCCGGTAGAGCTCGTTGTTCTCGTCCTCGTCGCCGACCTCGAGACGGGTGCCGATGGTCAGGCGCAGATCATTGAGTGCCCCGAGCCAGCGCGCGCAGTCGTCCGGCCCGAGCTTCAGGACGGCTCCGCCTTCGCCGCCGGCGCTGAGCGCGTCGAGGCAGCGGACGACACAGAGTGCGTCGTCCCGTTTGCGGGAGCGCAGGTCGTTCTCGGTGAAGCGCCTGAACTCGGCGGAGGCGGCGCGCAGTTCCTCGTCCTGCTCGTCCGCGTCCGGTCCGGTGTAGCCGTCGGGGAACAGCCGGGCGAGCGCCGGGTCGGCGGGCGGTTCGCTCGGCCCTTCGGCGAACATCGCGGCGAGCGGGTCCTCGCCCTCGACCGGCTCGTCGCCGGGGCCGATCAGCTCCAGCATCTGGACGGCGAGGGAGCGCAGGATGGAGATCTCGACCTCGTCGAGCGGGACGGCCGCGCCGCCGCCGGGGATCGGCTCGAAGTGGCCCGCCATCAGTTGCGGTCCTGGGAGAGCGTCGCCCACAGCCCGTATCCGTGCATCGCCTGCACGTCGCGTTCCATCTCCTCGCGGCTGCCGCTGGAGACCACGGCCCGTCCCTTGTGGTGCACGTCGAGCATCAGCTTGTGCGCCTTGTCCTTGGAATAGCCGAAATAGGCCTGGAAGACATAGGTGACGTAGCTCATCAGATTGACCGGGTCGTTGTGGACCAGCGTCACCCAGGGCACATCCGGCTCGGGAACGGCGAAGGTCTCCTCCGCCGATTCGGGGCGTTCGATCTCTGTAGGAGCAACACTCACCCGGTCCATGCTGCCACCCGCAGGGGTCCATCGCACAAACGGGCCTCACATCTCGTCACTCTGACGAGATGTGCGCTACGCTCACGTCATGGCTGCGTCACCCGGGGGGCGACCCCCGGCACCCGGTCGGTCCGACCGGCAGCCCGGACAAGAAGTGTGAGGTTGACCGTCGTGAACCATGCGGACCTTGGCCTGCCGGTGGATGTGCCCTCGACAGCGCTCTTCACGGACCAGTACGAGCTCACGATGCTGCAGGCCGCGCTCCGGTCCGGTACGGCGGGGCGCCGCTCGGTCTTCGAGGCCTTCACCCGCAGACTGCCCGAGGGGCGGCGCTACGGCGTGGTCGCGGGCACCGGCCGGGTGCTCGACGCCGTGGAGAACTTCCGCTTCGACGCCGGGTTGCTCGGCTTTCTGCGCGAGCAGCGGATCGTCGACGAGCCGACGCTCGAATGGCTCGCCTCGTACCGCTTCACCGGCGACATCTGGGGCTACCCCGAGGGCGAGGTGTACTTCCCGGGTTCGCCGATCCTGCGGGTGGAGGGCTCCTTCGCCGAGTGCGTCGTGCTGGAGACCGTGATCCTCTCGATCCTCAACCACGACTCGGCGATCGCCGCGGCGGCCTCCCGGATGTCGTCGGCGGCGATCGGGCGGGGGCTCATCGAGATGGGCGCGCGGCGTACGCACGAGCTCGCCGCGGTGGCCTCGGCGCGCGCCGCGTACGTGGGCGGTTTCGACTCCACCTCCGACCTGGCCGCCGGCTTCCGCTACGCGATCCCGACGGTGGGCACCAGCGCGCACGCCTTCACCCTGCTCCACGACAGCGAGCGCGACGCCTTCCAGGCCCAGGTCGACTCACTCGGACGAGGGACGACGCTGCTCGTCGACACCTACGACGTGGCGGAGGCCGTGCGTACCGCCGTGGAGATCGCCGGGCCGGAACTGGGCGCCGTCCGTATCGACTCCGGCGACCTGCTGCTCGTCGCGCACCGGGTGCGCCAGCAGCTCGACGAGCTGGGCGCACGCGACACCAGGATCGTGGTCACCTCCGACCTCGACGAGTACGCGATCGCCTCGCTGGCCGCCGCGCCCGTGGACGCCTACGGCGTGGGCACGCAGCTGGTCACCGGCAGTGGGCACCCCACCTGCTCGATGGTCTACAAGATCGTCGCCCGTGCCCAGTCGGCCGACCCGCAGGCCCCGCTCCAGCCCGTGGCGAAGAAGTCGATGGGTGCGAAGTCCTCGCGGGGCGGGCGCAAGTGGGCCGCGCGCCGGCTGGACGCCGAGGGGGTGGCGGAGGCGGAGGTCATCGGAGTCGGTCCGGTGCCGGCCGAACTCGCCGACCACCAGCTCCAGGTGGAGCTGGTCAAGGGCGGCACCGTGGTGGGCCGCGAGCCGCTCGACACGGCACGGGACCGGCACCGGGCGGCGCGGTCCGGGCTGCCGATGTCGGCGATCCAGCTGTCCAAGGGAGAGCCTGTCCTGCCGACGGAGTACGTATGAACGCAGCGTGAAGCCCTCTCCCGCTGAGCCGCCCGAGTCTCTAGGCTCGATATCGCCGCTCGCATGCCCCCGCCGCCATTCCCCGGACCCCTAAGGACCCCCGCCATGCACCGCGCACTGATCGTCGTGGACGTCCAGAACGACTTCTGCGAAGGCGGCAGCCTCGCGGTGACGGGGGGCGCCGAGGTCGCCGCCGCCATCACAGACCTGATCGGCGAGGCCGCCGCCCCCGCCGGCTATCAGCACGTGGTCGCCACCCGCGACCACCACATCGAGCCCGGCGACCACTTCTCCGACCACCCCGACTTCTCCCACAGCTGGCCGCCCCACTGCGTGGCGGGCACGGAGGGCGTGGGCTTCCACCCGAACTTCGCTCCGGCGGTGGCGTCGGGCGCGGTCGACACCGTCTTCGACAAGGGCGCGTACGCGGCCGCGTACAGCGGCTTCGAGGGCACGGACGAGAACGGCACGACGCTGGCGCAGTGGCTGCGGGCGCGTGAGGTGACGGAGGTCGACGTCGTCGGCATCGCGACGGACCACTGCGTCCGGGCGACGGCGCTGGACGCGGCCCGTGAGGGCTTCACGACGCAGGTGCTGCTGGACCTGACGGCGGGAGTGGCGAAGGAGTCCACGGAGCGGGCGCTGGAGGAGCTGCGGGGCGCGGGCGTGGAGCTGTCCGGCAAGCCGGTCGTCTGACGCCCGGCCGGTCCCCCGGTGGTCCCGCCACTCGCCCCGTCGGCCCGGAGCCGCACACGGGCCCGGGGCGAGGCCGGGCGACCCGGTGGGGCGCCGCTCTAGCCCTCCCGCACTCGCGCGTCCTGGAGCAGCGCCCGTATCGGGTGCCAGAGCTCCTGGGTCGCCCCCGGCTGGCCGCGCCACAGCAGGCCGTCCGGATGGTGCAGTACGGCGGTGATCTCGTCCGGTGTCGGCGGCTCGACGTTGCCTCGCAGATAGACCGCCCGCAGCCCCAGGTTCCGCAGTCGCGTCAGCGCCCGCGCCCGGTTCCTCGCGAGGACCAGGAAGCGGGCCGTGCTCCCGTCGCCGAGCGGGCTCGGCAGGCTGAGCGCGACGACCACGCTGCCGTTGGGCAACTTGCTGAAACCTCCGCCAGGCATGCGGAACCACTCCCCCGTGAGATGGCGTGTCAATAAGGATCCGGTAGGACGCACCTAAACACGATCGGCCGCCGCCCGCTAGAGGGCGACGGCCGATCATGGTTTGACCTGCGGTTATACCTTTTACTTGGTCGACGGACCAACCTTCACGGTGATCGACTCACCGCTCTTGGGCTCACTCACGATGGAGATCTTGGTGTTGGTGTCAGTTACCTTGACGCCCGCCGTCGGGTTCTCGGCGTACCAGTAGACGCCCTTGCGGTCGTCGAACACCGAGGTGCCCTTCTGCGCCTTGATCCGCTGGGCGACGTCCGCGTTGTGCAGCGTGAACGCGTCGGTCGGACGCAGGCTGAACGTCGAGTCGAACGTCTGGATCTTGTTCCGCATCAGCGTGCCGTTGGCCCACTTCAGCGGCTTGGCGTGCGCGTCGATCGGCAGGACGAGACCCTGGCCCGGGTGGGCGCTGGTGTTGTTGTCCTTCTGGGAGGTGTCCCACAGCCAGATCAGCAGGCCGTTCTGGTACGGGTAGTGCTCGACCCACCCGTCCTTCGGAGCCTTGAAGCCGAAGTTGTACGGGCCGACCTTGAGGGTCTTGTCGTACGACACGTACTGGCGGTTCTCGGCCAGGTAGTACTGCTCGTACTGCTTGGTGAAGGACTCGGCGATGCGGGAGAAGCCCTTCGGGGTCCAGCCCGCGTCGTCACCCTCGGCGTTGTCCGTGAACAGCGCCGTGCCGTCCGCCGTGACCGTGATCGCGTCGGCCGCGAAGCCCTTGCCGCCCGCGCCGCCGTCCGTCTGGTAGCGGAAGCGGACGTCGATCTTCTTGCCGGCGTACGCGTCGAGCGGGTACACGAGCTTCTTGTACGCGCCGGAGGTGCCGGTCAGCGCCGGCTTGTCGCCCGCGTCGCGCGGAACGGCCTTGCCGTCGGCGGTACCGTCCACCGGCGTCCAGTTGGCGCCGCTGTCCGTCGACACCTCGGCGTAGAGGTAGTCGTAGCCGGTCTCGATGTCCCACCAGCCCGAAAGCTCCAGGGAAGCCTTGGACTTGCCGGTCAGGTCCACCGGGCGGGACAGGGTGTTCTTGAGGTCGTCACCCATGTCGCTCCACCACTGCTTGGAGCCCTCGGCGGGCTTCACGACGGTGGTGGTGACGGCCTTCTTCGGCAGCTCGACGACGAGCGCCTGCGGCCGCTTGGTGTTGTACTCCGAGACACCCAGCTTGTGGGTGGACGCCTTCGCGGCCTTGCCCTTGGTGTAGTTGAGCCAGCCCAGCTGGAGCTTGTCCCAGGCGGTCATGTCACCGGGCAGGTCGCCGATGGAGTCCTTGCCGGTGCCGAGCCAGGAGCCCGCCGACATCAGGGTCCAGTAGCCGGTCGAGTTCTCGCCCTTGCCCGAGGTGTCGTAGTGGTCGGGCAGACCGAGGTCGTGACCGTACTCGTGGGCGAAGACACCGAGGCCGCCGTTCTCGGGCTGCATGGTGTAGTCGCCGACCCAGATACCGGTGTTGCCCACCTGGGTGCCGCCGGACCGATTGTTCGCCGGGCCGGTCTTGCCGGCGTCGGTGCCGTACGCGTACCAGCGGTGCGCCCACAGGGCGTCGGGGCCCTGGGCGCCGCCGCCGGCGGACTCGTCCTCACCGGCGTGGACGATCTGGAAGTGGTCGATGTAGCCGTCGGCCTCGTTGAAGTTGCCGTCGTTGTCGAAGTCGTACCGGTCCCACTGGTCGTAGCCGGACAGGTCCGCCTTGATCTGCGCGTCGGTACGGCCCTTGGCCTTCTGGTCGGCGACCCAGGCGGTGACGCCGTCGCGGACCGTGTCCCAGACGTTGGCGCAGTTGGAGTCGCCGCAGTAGTTGGAACCGTAGCGGGCCTCGTTGTAGTCGACCTTGACCCAGTCGGAGACGCCGCCCTCGACCGAGTAACGGCCCGAGGAGGTCTTCTCGTAGTAGGTCTTCAGGGACTCCTTCTGCTGACCGGTCTTCTTGTCCTTGCCGGTGCCGAAGTAGAGGTCCTGGAAGTGCTTCTGGTTGTAGTCCGCCTGCCAGGCCGTGGAGTTGTCCAGCTTGGGGTCGGGCTTGGCTATCTTGTTGTGCAGGGGGCCGGGCGCTCCGCCGTACTTCTTCACCGGCGCCTCGGGTCCGTCCGGACCGTCGGGGTCGAACATCGTGGTGTCGTCGACCTTGTCGCCGAACTCCACCAGGATCGTGAAGATCTTGTCCGTCTTCTCCCGGCCGAGCTCGACGTACTTCTTGTCGCCGAGCTTGACGACCTGGGAGCCACCGCGCTTCTGCACGGTCGCGTCGCCGGATATGACCTGCTCCAGAGCGGCTTCGCGCTGCTGCTCCTGCTGCTTGCTGAAGGGTCCGTCGAGGTCGTGCTCGACGTGGTCCTTCTGCGGCGCCGGGTCACGGCGCTCGATGCTCGCGGGCGCCGTGGAGCCCTGGTCCTCGGCCTGTGCGCTGGTGAACGCCGAGGCCGAGGCGGCCGTGGCCGCCAGAGCCACGAGCACCGCGGACGTTCTGATCGTCCGTCGCTTGATGGTCACTTGAATTGGTCCTCCCCCGCGCTACCGTTCGCAGCCGGACTCATGTGGGGTCGTCCGGGCGCGGTACACGCGTCACAAGTGACGACATTCGACCGGAGTTGCCGGAGAAAAGACAGACCTTGACTTGAACAGGCCAACTGCACTATGCAGGAGCACAGTTCCGTTATCCGGACGAGCCGCAGACCGGCCAACGGGCGCACGTATCAGGCCACTTGATGCATCGAATGACTCCGTGCGCCCCCGATGCACCAGCACCGTGGGTTAGGTCACGCTTACCACCCGTTCCCGCCGGGCATCCATCGCCGTACAGTCCCTTGTCAGTGCGACCGCGTTGAGAGCCAGCCCCCGACGTCCCGAGGACGGATACCGTCATGCCGCGTCCGACTGCCGCACAGCTCGCCTACGGTTCGGCCACCGTCGTCTTCTCGACCCTCGCGCTGCTGTTGCTGACGCGTACCGCCCACCCCGTCGGCGTCGCCGCCATCGGCGTCGCGTCCATGGCGCTCGGACTGCTGGTCGCGGTGGCCCTGCCGATGGGCCGGGCCGCACAGGCGGCGAGGGCCGCTCAGGCCGCGCGCACCGCCCGCGTGAAACATGCCGCGGCTTCCGCCGACGGTCTCACCAACCGGGTGCCCGGGCCCCGCGCCCGCGTCGGCGCCGAGGCCAGGGTCGGCGAGCACTCGCTACGCCGCTGACACCACCACGGTCTTGCCGGCCTTGTCGTGCAGGCCCTGCTTGTAGGGCTTGTCGGTCAGGATCGTGATGATGATGACGAGCCACCAGATACAGAAGCAGCAGACGAGCGCCGGCACCCACAGCACCACGGCCCGCAGCAGCGAGGAGCCGGTGTCCGGCACGCTCCCGTCGTTGAGCATCGCGACCCGCAGCTTCATCAGCTTCTTGCCGACGGTCTGGCCGTTCCTCTTGACCATGAGGGTGTCGTAGCCGACGTAGGCGACCAGGGAGATCAGCGACCACAGCCACTGCCTGCCCGTGTTCAGGTCGCCCGCGATGTCGTCCCAGGTGTCGCCGTTCGCGTCGACGCCCCAGCCGCCGAAGATCAACGACAGCAGGAACAGCGGGATGAACACGATCAGCGCGTCGATGACCCGGGCGAGGAACCGCCGGCCGAACTCCGCGAGCGGCGGCATCCCGGCGAGGGGATCGACCCCGCCGTAGGGACCGCCCGGACCGCCGCCGTAGGGACCGCCGGGGCCGCCGCCGTACGGCCCGCCGGGCCCGCCGCCGCCGTAGGGATCGCCCGCGCCGGGGCGGCCGCTTCCGTACGGGTCACCACCCTGCCCGCCGTACGGCGAACCCGGCGGCGGCCCCTGTCCGGAACCGGGCGGCGGCCCCGGAGGAGGCTCCTGCGGACCGCCCGCCGACGGCGGCGTGGGGTCCTGCGGCTTCTTGAGGAAAGGGTCGTCCTCGGGCGGCTGGCCCGGCCTCGGCGCGTCGTTGCTCATGGGGGCAGTGCACCGCGCCGAGCGGGTACCCGCAACGGCTCGCGTGCCGTTCGGGGGACCCCCGCGCGCGCCGGTCCGGACGGGTCAGCCGGTGACGAAGGTGTGCGCCGCCTTGTCGTGCCAGCACTGCCGCCACGGCCGGTCGAACAGACACCACAAGACGTTGACGATGCCGACCGCGATGACGCCGAGCACGCCGTAGACGAGCCAGCGGCGCAGCGCGGCACCGAACGACGGAGGGTCGTGGGACTCGATGTCCATGACCGACAGACCGCAGACCTTCTTGCCCAGCGTGCGGCCCCACTTCGCCGTCGGCAACGCCTCGTACAGCACCCCGAACACCAGCAGGGCGCCCAGGATGATCGCGAGATGGACGGAGGTGGTGCCGTCGATCAGCCAGACGGTGACCGTCTCACCGGACTGCTTCGCCGCGTCGATCTTGTCGTTGATGTGCGCGAGCGCCTGCGAGCCGACCGGTACGGCCACGGCTCCGACGACCGCGCCGAGCAGCACGGTGTCGATCAGCCGGGCGGCGAACCGCTTGCCCAGCGAGGCCGGGCGGGCCGACGCCTGCGCCTGGGCGGCCGCGAGGAAGGGGTCGTTGACCGGCGGCTTCCAGGGGGTGACGGGCGGGTCGTTGTCGGTCTCACGGGCGAGTCGGTGGACCTGCTGCGCCCAGGAGGCCGAACCGCCGCCGGGGCCGTCGGTCATGGGAGCGTGGCCGGCCCGCTCGGGTGCCTGCTGCTGCGGCACGTCCGGCGTCTGCGGCGTCTGCGGCTGAGCGGGTGCGGACGCGCCGGGGGTCATGGACCGGACGCTGAGACCTTCGTCGGTCCGTCCCGCGGCCGCGGCGGCGGCCCGCAGGGCGCGGATCGTCACGGTGTGGTCGACCGGGGGCTGAGCCTGCGGGCCTTGCGGCGCCGAAGGGTCGGCGGTGCCGCCGTCGGCGGCGGCTCCCTGACGGGAGCGCATGGCGCGGATGGCGGCGGTGTTGTCCGTCCGGGACTCGCCGGCGTCGTCCCCGCCGAGGGAGCGCACGCCGGGCAGCGCGCCGCCGGTCGGGTCGCCGGCCTGGGACGGAAGCCGCGGGTCCGCGGGGGCGCCCGCCGCCGGTCCGCCGTGGGCGGCCGGGGTGCGCGGGTCCTGGGGACCGCCCCACGAGACCCGGTTGTCGCGGTCGCCGCCGAAGCCGGTCTGCCGGGAGGTGTCGGCGGCCCAGGCGGTCGCGGGTTCCGGACGGGAGGGCTGGTCGGACGGCTCCTCGTCGAAGAAGTGCGGTCCGGTCTCCTCGACCCGGGCTGCCGGGGTCTGTTCGGGGGCTGCCTGGCCGGGCCCCGGATCCATCGCCTCACCGGCGTTCGGAGCGGGCCGGCTCGTGCCGGGCACCCAGGCAGCGCCGTTCCAGTACCGGACGTATCCGGGGATGGACGGATCCGGGTAGTAGCCGGGCGTCGGACTTCCGTCGCCGGTGGCCGGGGTGGGGGCGCTCATCACCGTGGTCCCGTATCTCCTCGAGAGCCTCAATACAAGGCACCACATCTATCAGACCCTTGAGTGTCCCCGGGCCGGTCCCGGCGTAACGACCACTTTCCGGTCACCCTCCGATCACAGAAAGTTGTTCCCCGAACCCGCGTCATAGCCGGCGGGGACCGCGCTCTCTCCTTGCAGGGCCCGCCCACGGGCCTCGTACCCGAAGGGAAGAGCACTGTCATGCACTCAGTGGTGGAACGCGAACTGGAGCTGAAACTCGTACTGTCGCCCGAGCGGAGCGTCCCCGTTCCGGCCCGGCTGACCTATCGCACGGACGATCCGTACGCCGTGCACGTCACTTTCCACGTCGGCTCCGACAGTCCGGTCAAGTGGACCTTCGCACGGGAGCTGCTGGTGGAGGGGGTGTTCCGGCCGTGCGGCCACGGCGATGTCCGGGTCTGGCCGACCAAGGTCGACGGCAGAAACGTCGTCCTGATGGCGCTCAGCTCACCGGACGGCGACGCGCTGCTGGAGGCGGTGGCCACGGTGGTGTCGGCCTGGCTGGAGCGGACGCTGCGGGTGGTTCCCCCGGGCTCCGAGTCCGAGCGGCTGGGCATCGACGACGGTCTCGCCGAGCTGCTGGCGCCCACCCCGGCCGACGATCTGTGGCTGCGCAGCCCCTGGCCGTCGGACGAGTCGCAGGAGGGCGACACCCATGCGTGAGAGGGATCAGACGTAGGTATGCGTGATGAACTCGATGGAGTGGCCGTCGGGGTCGTCGATGTACACCCCGCGGCCACCGAACAGGTGGTTGATCCGCTGCGGCTCGGCGTGCGCCGGGTCGGCCCAGTACGGCAGTTCCCGCTCCGTGATCCGCGCGAAGATCGCGTCGAACTCCTCCTCGGAGACGAGGAACGCCAGATGCTGGGAGACGATCTCGGCGTCCCCGCTCCGGTCGTAGTAGTCGAGCGTGACCCCGCCGCTCAGGGCGACACTCGCGAAGGGGCCGAAGGCCTTCGGCTCGGGTTCGTCGATGAGTTCGGTGAGAAAGCGGGCGGCGGCGAAGCGGTCACGGGCATGGACGATGGTGTGGTCGAGGCGTGCGGGCACGGCTGCCTCCTCCTGGGCGCTTGCCCGGCGGCAGGACCGCCGGGCCGATGTCTCCACGCTAGGACCACGGGGACGGCCGGGCATCGGCCATCGGTCCGACGGCCCGGCAGACCTTGGACCGAGGACCCGGGGCTCAGAAGAGCTTGCCGGGGTTGAGGATGCCGAGCGGGTCGAAGGTGGCCTTGATGCCGCGCTGCAACTCCACTCCCACCGGCCCGAGTTCGCGCGCGAGCCACTCCTTCTTCAGAACGCCGACGCCGTGCTCGCCGGTGATCGTGCCGCCGAGTTCGAGGCCGAGCGCCATGATCTCGTCGAACGACTCGCGGGCCCTTCGGGACTCGTCGGCATCGGTGTGGTCGAAGCAGACGACGGGGTGGGTGTTGCCGTCTCCCGCGTGGGCGCAGACGCCGATGGTGAGGTCGTACTTC
The DNA here is from genome assembly GCF_032229325.1 of Streptomyces sp. AM8-1-1. Classification (NCBI taxonomy): domain Bacteria; kingdom Bacillati; phylum Actinomycetota; class Actinomycetes; order Kitasatosporales; family Streptomycetaceae; genus Streptomyces; species Streptomyces sp. AM8-1-1. Next base: position 5,147,888 of record NZ_CP135086.1, on the reverse strand, counting down.
TCCGCGATGCCGGCCGTGCCCTCCAGCATCGCGCCGAGCTTCGAGCGCGGTACGCAGACGTCGTCGATCATCGTCGCCGTCTTCACGGTCTCCAGCGCGGTGAGCGACATCCTGCGCGCCTGGAGGAGCAGTTCCGACTCGGCGACCGTGTCGGCCGGGACGACCTCGGTGGCACCCGCGGCCTTGCACAGCACTCCGACGGCGGCGAGGTCGGCTGCCGGCTCCGGGGTGTCGAAGGCGGCCAGCAGCAGGGCCTCGGTCGTCTCGGGCAGCCCCATGTTCGCCATGGCGTTGACCGCCCGCAGCGTCGTGCGGTCCATGAGCTCCAGCAGCGACGGGGTGTGGCCGCGCTCCATGATCGCGCAGACCGCGTCGCAGGCGGCCGCCGCCGAGTCGAACTCCGCCGCCAGCACCAGCTGGGCGGGCGGCTGCGGCCTGAGGGCCAGCACCGCTTTGACAACGATGCCGAGGCTGCCCTCGGAGCCGACGAAGAGCCTGGTGAGGTCGTAGCCCGCGACGCCCTTGGCGGTGCGGCGGCCGGTGCTCAGCAGCCGGCCGTCGGCGAGGACGACGTCCAGGCCGAGCACGTACTCCGCGGTCACGCCGTACTTGACGCAGCACAGTCCGCCGGACGCGGTGCCGATGTTCCCCCCGATCGTGCACATCTCCCAGCTGGAGGGGTCCGGCGGGTAGTAGAGCCCGTGTTCGTTGACCCCGCGGGAGAGCACGGCGTTGACGACGCCGGGCTCCACGACGGCGATCCGGTCGACCGGACTGATCTCCAGGATCCGGTCCATTTTCGTGAGCGAGAGCACGATGCACCCGTCCGAGGCATTCGCGGCGCCGGACAGGCCGGTGCGGGCGCCCTGCGGGACGACCGGGACACGCAGTTCGGTCGCCGTGCGCATGACGTGCTGCACGTGTTCCACCGTGCGCGGGAGGACCACGACCGCGGGTGTGCCCGCCTCGCAGAAGCTCGCCATGTCGTGTCCGTACGACGCCGTCACATCCGGATCGGTAATGAGGGCATCGGCGGGCAGGCCGGAACGCAGCCGTTCGAGAAGATCGTCCATGGACCCAGCGTCGCACCAGGGGCCATCGGTGTGAACCCGTCTGCGTTCCGGTTCACAGGGCCGGGTGTGTTCTTCGTATTTACTGCTCGCTGACGCACAGTGAGCGCCATGAACAGCGAACATCTGAAGACCGCCGCGATCAGCACCCTGGTCGCCGCGACGCTGGTCACCGGAGTCGTCGTGCTGGTTCCCGCCCGCGACGAGCTGGGCCCCCGCCCGGCACCCGGCAGCCCCGGCGCCCGGGCGCTGGCCGCCACGGCGACGGGCATTCCGGCCGCCCTCGACGACCTGACCGCTCTGATCGCCGAGCGGGAGCGCTGGCTCCAGGCGCACCCCCGGGACGGGGACGCGTGGGCACTGCTCGGGTCCGCGTATGTGGAGCGGGGCATGCGGCTTGCCGACTGGACCGCGTTCCCGAAGGCCGAGAGCGCCCTGCACAGGTCGCTGGAGGCGCTGCCGGCGGAGGAGGGAAACACCGAGGCCCTCGTCGGCCTCGCCACTCTGGCCAACGCCCGGCAGGACTTCGTCACCGCCCGCGCCCTGGCCGAGCGCGCGGTCAAGCAGCGGCCGAAGCGGTGGACGGCGTACCCGGCACTGATCGAGGCCTGCAACGGCCTTGGCGACTACAAGGCCGTCATCAAGGCGATGGACACCCTGACGTCGCTGCACACGGGGTCGCAGGCGCTGGGGCTGGCCGCGCGGGTCTACCGCAACCGAGGCTGGCGCGAGGACGCGGCGGCCACCGCGTACGACGCCGTGGGCAGCGCCTCGAACCGCGCGGAGAAGGCGGTCGCCCTCCAGCAGCTGGGTGATCTGGCCTGGGAGCGCGGGGAGCCGGAGGAGGCCGTCGAGGCCTACGACCGTGCCCTGAAACTCGCGCCGGACCACCACCCGGCCCTGGCGTCGCGAGCCCGCGCGCTGGCGGCACTCGGCCGTACCGACGAGGCCTTCCGCGACTACCAGGCGGCTCTGGAGGAGCTTCCGCTGCCGCAGTACGCCCTGGAGGCGGGCGAGTTGTACGAGTCGCTCGGGCTGAACGGGGACGCCCAGTCGCAGTACGAGCTGATGCGCACCTCGGCCACGAAGGCCGGCGAGCACGGCGTGAACCAGGAACTGGTGCTCGCGCTGTACGAGGCGGACCACGGCGACCCCGAGGCCGCCGTGCGCCGGCTCGAGGGCGAGTGGAACCGCAAGCACCGCAGCATCCAGGTCGCGGACGCGCTGGGCTGGGCCCTGTTCAAGGCGGGTCGGGCGAAGGAGGCGCTGCCGTACGCGAAGAGGGCGACGGACGAGGGCCTGCGCAGCCCGCAGTTCTCCTACCACCGGGGGGAGATCGAGCGGGAGCTCGGTCTGTGGGGTCCGGCCCGCCGGCACCTCGCGGAGGCGCTGCGGATCAATCCGCACTTCTCGCCGCTGCTGGCTCCGCTGGCCACGGACGCCCTCGCCGCGCTCGGGGAACTGCCGGACGGCGGTCCCAAGAAGGTGACCGGGGAGGAGCGGGACGCGGAGCCCGTGCAGGGCGACGGGGTCACGGGCGGCCCGGTGAGGCCGAAGCAGGAACCCTCCGAGCGGGCCCGGTCGGGCAGCGCGACCCCGTCCGCCGACGGAGCGGGGACGGGGTACGGAGCAGGCGCGGGCACGGGCTCGTCCGGTACGGATGCCTCCGGTGCGGGATCGTCCGCGACCGGCTCCTCGGGCTCGCACTCCGGCGGTACGGGCCGGGGGACGAGCCAGGGCTCCGGTGCCGGGCAGCAGGCACCGCCGTCGCGGCAGTCCCCCGGGCAGTCCGCGGGCACCGCGCCGCGGCAGAACGCGAACGCCCAGCCGCCGGCGTCCGGCGGGCCCGGCAACGCGCGGCCGGGGGGCAACTGACCGTCGCGGGCGACCGGCCCCGGCGCAGAGCCGGGGTCAGCGGAGGGTGGCGTAGACGATGAGGTTGTCGACCGGGTGGCCCTGGGCGTCGAAGGCTCCGTCGCAGGTGATCAGCCGCAGCTCGCGGCCCGCCGTGCGGCCGTAGACCCGTTCGGTGGGAAAGGCCTGCTTGCTGACCGTCTCCGTGGCGGTGACGGTGAAGTGGGCGGTGGCTCCCGCGGCGTTGCGCACCGCTATGTCCGCGCCCCGGGCGATCTTCCGGAGGTCGTGGAAGACGGCGCGGCCGTGGCGGGTGTCGTTGTGACCGATGATCACGGCGGCCCCGCTGTCGCCCGGGACGGCCGCGCCGGTGTACCAGCCCGCGGTCATGCCCCGGTCCGCGGGCGGGACTTCGACGGTGCCGTTCCGGTTGAGGCCGAGTCGCATCAGCGGGCCGGTCACACCGATCGAGGGGATGCTCACCTCCACGGCGTCGGCTTTCCGCTTCGGGGCGGGGTCGGCCTTCTGCTGCCGGGCGGGATCGGAGGGCGCTGTGGCGGAGGCGCGCGGTGTGCCCGCGGCCGGGTCCTCGTCGGCCGCCGCGGAGCAGCCGGTGACGGCGGCGAGAAGGGCGAGGACGAGGGCGAGGGCGAGAGCGGTGGCACGAAGGGGACGGGCGGGCGCGCGGGACGCGCCGGTCCGCGCCTGCCCGAAGGCGGGCTGACCGGGACGGTGCAGACCGGGACGGTGCGGACCGGGACGGTGCAGACCGGGACGGTGCGGACCGGGACGGTGCGGCGGGGTCATCGGAACTCCTGAGGCGGCAGAGGTCCGCGGGGGCGGCGCCGTGAGCGGCGACCGCCCCCGCGGCGGGGTGGGTCAGCCGTTGCGGCGGCCCGCCGTACGACGGCGGATCACGACGGCACCGGCGCCCGCGAGCAGCGCGACTCCGGCTGCCGATCCGGCGAGAGCGGTGCTGTTGCCGCTCCCGGCGCCGGCGGGCTGCTCCCCCGCGTCGACACCACCGCGCGGCAGACGGCCGGACCGCTCCTGCGCCGGGGCGGGCTTGTCACCCGCGTCGACACCACCGCGCGGCAGACGGCCGGTTCCCTTCTGCGCGGGGGCGGGGGTGGGCGCCGCTTCCCGCACCGGCTGCGAGGGGCGGTCCGCGGTCGGCTTGGCGGGAGCCGGGGTCGAATCGGCGAAGGCGCCGCCGGCCGGGACGATCATTGCCGCGGTCGCGGCGGTGGCGACGGCGAGGACGCGCAGGGAGAGGCGGTGGGACATGAATGTGCTCCATTCCAGCTCGGACCAGGGATGCCGGGACGGCGTCGCAACGCGGCGTCCGGGCATGGGCGTCAGGCTGTCCTGAAGTTGTGAGGAAGCTGTCAGATCGCTGTGATGGGCGTATCAGGGTTGCCGGAGGCCTCCCGCCGGCCAGGGATGTGCGGGCTCACCGGGAGCCGGAGCGTGAACACCGACCCCTGCCCCTCGGTGCTGGCCGCCTCCGCCGAACCGCCGTGCCCTTCCGCCAGCTTGCGCACGATCGCCAGTCCGAGACCGCTGCCGCCGGTACGCCGGCTGCGCGACTTCTCCGCGCGCCAGAAGCGGTCGAAGACGTACGGCAGGTCGTCCGCCGGGATACCGCTGCCGGTGTCGGCGACCTCCACGGCCACCTCGTCCCCGCCGTCGGAGCCCCGGGCGCGCAGGGTGACGGTGCCGCCGGGCCCGGTGTGGCGCAGGGCGTTGGAGACGAGGTTGCCGACGGCCTGCCGCAGCCGCACGGGGTCCGCGGTCAGCGCCGGTGTGCCGCCGGGCACCGAGACCGCCAGCGTGACACCGGCCGTCTCCGCCCGTGCCTGGTGCGCGGCCGCGACCTGGCCGAGCAGCTCGTCGATCCGTACCGGCTCGGGGTGCAGGCGTAGCGCGCCCGCGTCGGCCTCGGCCAGGTCCTGGAGGTCGTCGATGATGTGCTGGAGCTGCACCGCCTCCTCCAGCAGCGAGGACACGAACGCCGGGTCGGGGTCGGCGAGTCCGTCCTCGGCCGCCTCCAGCCAACCGCGGATGTTGCTGAGCGGGGTGCGCAGTTCGTGCGCGACGTCGCTGACCATGGCCCGGCGCTGGGCCTCCAGCCGGGCGCGGTGGGCGGACATGTCGTTGAACGCCGCGGCCAGCCGCCCGATCTCGTTGTCCGCGGTGACCGCCACCGGCGCCGTCGTCTCGCCGTCCTTCATCCGCTGCGCCGCTCCGGTCAGCGCGCGCAGCGGCCGCACGAGGCGGGTGGCGGCGAGCAGGGAGGCGCCGACGGTGAGGGCGAGGACGAGGGCTGCGGCGCCCGCGATGCGTGCGGTGTTCGCCGGGGAGAGGTCGAAGCCGGGGACGGTGGTGCTGTCCGGGTCGCCGATGAACAGCAGCGCGGGCGAGGAGACGTAGGAGCTGAGCTGTTCGCGTCGGGCGGTGCCCACGCAGGAGGCGATGGCCCGGTCCTCCAGGCTGCCCGCCGGGCCGCGTACGACCGGCGCGGGCTCGGCCGGCGCGGGCTCGCCCGGGGTGGGCAGTACGCCGGATTCCGCGGACTGGCGCGGGACCGGGCGGGCCTCGGTGTCGCGCTTCCAGGACAGGTCCAGGCCGAGCCGGACGCCCGCGCGGCCCTGCCGGTCCAGGCAGGCGTCGGCCAGTTTGTTGAGGGTGGCGAGCGCGGCGCGTTCGCTGCGGGTGGGTTCGTCCAGGACGTCGAGCGGGCAGCGGGTGCCCTCGATCCGGTCGATGTCGTTGCCGACGACCTGGATACGGGGGCGGCCGCTGGGAGTTCGCAGGATGTCCGAGGCCAGTCCGTACTCGCGCAGACAGCTCACGACCCGGTCGGCGGTCTTCTGCAGTTGTGCCCCTTCGGCGGCGGGCAGCCGGAACGGTCCCACCGCACGCGGGTCGATACGGTCCGCCGGGCCGCCGCCGCTCTGCTCGGTCGCGGGGGTGAGCGCGCTGTCGGCGGAGAGCGGGTCGACGACTGCGGAGGGCTGGGGCGGCAGCGCGGGCGGTGTCTTCTCGGTCGCGGAGTCGGCGATGGGGGCACGGCTCTGCGTGGTCAGCGCGATGCGTCGGCCGTACTTCCGGGCCAGCGCCCGCACGGCCGGCTCGACACCGTCCCACTGCGGGTGCGTCGCCGCACGGCCGAGCAGCGCGTGGTAGATCCGGGCGTCGTCGGTGAGGTTCTGGCCCTGCTCCTGCCTGATGGCACCGGAGGTGGTCTGCACGGCCAGCCAGGCGGTCGCCGCCACCGAACAGGCGGCCACCAGCGCGGAGACGGCGAGCAGACGGCCCAGCAGACTCTTGCGCAGCGGCAGCCGCCGCTCGCCGCGGCCGGGCTGCCGCTCACGGCTACGGAACCGCACGGCCGGCGCCCTTCGCCGGGTCCGCGAGCTTGTAGCCGACGCCGAAGACGGTCAGGAGGCGGGCGGGCCGCCGCGGGGCGGGCTCGATCTTCTTGCGCAGATTCATGATGTGCACGTCGACGGTCCGGTCGCCGATGTAGCGGGCGTAGCCGTGCAGTTCCTCCAGGAGCCGCTGCCGGGTGAAGACGCGTCCCGGCTCGGCGGCCATCGCGGCGAGGATGCGGAACTCACCGGGCGTGCACTCGACGCGTGCGCCGTCGACGCTCACCTCGTGGCGGTGCGGGTCGACGACGAGGGTGCCCACCGCGAGGACGGGCTCGGCCGCCGGCCGCGCGGCGGGCGGACGGGTCCGGCGCAGCAGCGTACGGACCCGCGCCATCAGTTCGCGCGGGCTGTAGGGCTTGGTCATGTAGTCGTCGGCCCCGAGGTCGAGGCCGAGCAGCAGATCGTCCTCGGTGGAGCGGGCGGTGAGCATCAGCACGGGCAGGTCGTACGTCTCCGCCCGCAGGATGCGCAGGACGTCCAGGCCGTCGGTCTTCGGCATCATCACGTCGAGGACGAGCAGGTCGGGCGCTCTGTGGCGGATCTCCTCGACGGCGGCGCGGCCGTCGCGTACGAGCGTGACCGTGTGGCCCTCGCGTTCCAGATAGCGGCGGACCAGTTCGGCCTGCTTCTCGTCGTCCTCGGCGACCATGACATGTGCGCTCACGCCGCGATCGTAAGCAGTCGGAAGCGGTCGGCAGGCACGAAGTGCCGGACAGGCCTGCTGTGCAGGCCCGTCCGGCACCGGGATCGTGGTCCGGTATTCCCTACCGGACTCGACGGCTCAGAGGTTGCCGCGCTTCTCCTGCTCGCGCTCGATCGCCTCGAAGAGCGCCTTGAAGTTGCCCTTGCCGAAGCCCATCGAGCCGTGCCGCTCGATCATTTCGAAGAAGACGGTCGGCCGGTCCTGGACCGGCTTGGTGAAGATCTGCAGCAGGTAGCCGTCCTCGTCACGGTCGACGAGGATCTTCAGCTCGCGCAGGGTCTCGACCGGCACCCGGGTCTCGCCGGCCCACTCGCCGAGGGTGTCGTAGTACGAGTCGGGGGTGTCGAGGAACTGAACTCCGGCCGCCCGCATGGCCCGTACCGAGGAGACGATGTCGTTCGTGGCGAGCGCGATGTGCTGGACGCCGGCTCCGCCGTAGAACTCGAGGTACTCGTCGATCTGCGACTTCTTCTTCGCGATCGCCGGCTCGTTGATCGGGAACTTCACCTTCAGGGTGCCGTCGGCGACGACCTTCGACATGAGCGCGGAGTACTCGGTGGCGATGTCGTCGCCCACGAACTCCTTCATGTTGGTGAAGCCCATGACCTTGTTGTAGAAGGCCACCCACTCGTTCATCCTGCCGAGTTCGACGTTGCCGACGCAGTGGTCGATCGCCTGGAAGGTGCGCTTGGCGGGCGGCTCGACCATGGGGGCGGTGGCCACGTAGCCCGGCAGGTAGGGGCCGTCGTAGCCGGAGCGGTCGACCAGGGTGTGCCGGGTCTTGCCGTACGTCGCGATCGCGGCGAGGACGACCGTGCCGTGCTCGTCCTTGAGCTCGTAGGGCTCGGTGATGCCGCGGGCACCGTGCTCGGTGGCGTACGCGTACGCGGCCCGGGCGTCCGGCACCTCGATGGCCAGGTCGATGACGCCGTCGCCGTGCTCGGCGACATGACCGGCCAGGAACGCACCCCACTCGGTGGAGGCCTTGATGACGGAGGTGAGGACGAAGCGCGCCCCGCCGTTCTCCAGCACATAGCTCGCCGTCTCGCGGTTGCCGTTCTCCGGCCCGGAGTAGGCGACGACCTTCATGCCGAAGGCGGTCGAGTAGTAGTGGGCGGCCTGCTTGGCGTTGCCGACGGCGAAGACGACCGCGTCCATTCCCTTGACCGGGAAGGGGTCGGCCTCGCGCGCGGTGGTCGGGTGCTTGATGGTCTCAGTCATGAGCGCAGGCTCTCTCCGTTCCACAAGGTGCGCAATAGTTCGTGATTCCCCTGGTCAATCTGTACAGCCTGAGAGCAGTATGGAGGGGCTTTCTGTACAGGATGCCCATCCCGGGGGTGCGCCATGGCGATCGATCATCTGGACGGCCGGCTCATCGTGCTGCTGGCTCGTGAGCCGCGCATCGGCGTGCTGGAGGCGTCCCGCCGGCTGGGGGTCGCCCGCGGCACCGTGCAGGCCCGGCTGGACCGGCTTCAGTCGAATGGAGTCATCCGCGGACTGGGACCCGACGTCGACCCCGCGGCCCTCGGCTATCCCGTCACCGCCTTCGCGACCCTGGAGATCAAGCAGGGCCAAGGCGCCGATGTCAGGGCCCATTTGGCGGGTGTGCCCGAGGTGCTGGAGCTGCACACGACCACCGGGCACGGCGACATGCTCTGCCGTCTGGTGGCGCGGTCCAACGCCGATCTTCAGCGGGTGATCGACCGGGTTGTCGGTTTTGATGGCATCGTGCGGGCCTCCACGGCGATCGTCATGGAGAACCCTGTGCCCCTGCGGATCATCCCGCTGGTGGAGCAGGCCGCGGAGGACGAACCAGCCTGAGTGGAGCGCGCGTGAGCTTCTGGGAGTATGTGGCCACCCGGCACCAGCAGCTGCTCACGGACGCCTTTCAGCAGGCCAGCCTGGTCTTCCAGTGCATGGTCATCGCCACTCTGCTCGGCATCCTCATCGGCGCGATCACCTATCGCAGCACCTGGGCGGGAAATCTGGCGATCCTGTCCACGGCCACCGTCCTCACCGTCCCCTCACTGGCCCTGATCGGTCTGCTGATCCCGGTGGTGGGTCTCGGGGTGGCGCCCGCGGTGATCTCCCTGACCCTGTACGGGCTGCTGCCGATCGTGCGCAACTCCGTCGTGGGGCTGCGCGGCGTGGATCCGTCGCTGGTGGACGCCGCAAAGGGCATCGGGATGTCCCGGGCCGCGCGCATGTTCCGGGTCGAGCTGCCTCTCGCCTGGCCCCCGATCCTCACCGGCATCCGTGTCTCCACACAGATGCTGATGGGGATCGCCGCGGTCGCCGCGTACGCCTCCGGGCCCGGCCTCGGCAACGAGATCTTCCGCGGCATCGCCTCGCTGGGCAGCGCCAACGCCATCAACCAGGTCCTCGCGGGCACCATCGGCATCGTCATCCTCGCGCTGCTCTTCGACGCGGCGTACGTCCTGATCGGGCGCCTGACCATCTCCAGGGGGATCCGTGACTGAGACATCCGGCGCGGGCATCCAGCTGGAGAACCTGAGCAAGCGCTACCCCGGCAATCCGAACCCGGCCGTCGACAACGTCTCGATGGAGATCAAGCCGGGCGAGACGGTGATCCTGGTGGGGCCCTCCGGCTGCGGGAAGTCGACCACGCTGAAGATGATCAACCGGCTGATCGAGCCGTCGTCGGGCCGCATCAGGATCGGCGACGAGGACGTCACCGACATGGATCCGGTGAAGCTGCGGCGCAAGGTCGGCTACGCGATCCAGTCCTCCGGCCTCTTCCCGCACATGACCGTCGCGGAGAACATCGCGCTCGTACCGAAGATGCTCGGCTGGGCGAAGCCGAAGGTCAGAGCCCGGGTCGAGGAGATGCTCGACCTGGTCGGACTCGATCCGCGTGAGTTCCACGGCCGGTATCCGCGCCAGCTGTCCGGCGGTCAGCAGCAGCGGGTGGGCGTCGCGCGGGCGCTCGCCGCCGACCCCCCGGTACTGCTGATGGACGAGCCGTTCGGAGCGGTCGACCCGATCACCCGCGACCATCTCCAGGACGAACTGATCCGGCTCCAGCACGAGTTGCACAAGACGATCGTGTTCGTCACCCACGACTTCGACGAGGCGATCAAGCTCGGCGACCGCATCGCCGTGCTGCGGGAACAGTCGCACATCGCCCAGTTCGACACCCCCGAGGCGATCCTCACCAACCCGGCCGACGACTTCGTCTCCGGATTCGTGGGCGCCGGCGCGGCGCTCAAGAGGCTCAATCTGACCCGCGTGCGGGATGTCGAGATCGCGGACTTCCCGACCGTGACCGTGGACGACCCCCTCCAGTCCATCTTCAACAGGCTCCGCACCGAACTGCACAACGAGCTGCTGATGCTGGACCGGCGGGGGCGTCCCTACAAGTGGCTGAGGCGCGGCGACCTGATGCGTGCCAAGGGCTCGCTGGCCCGTGCGGGGCAGTTGGTGCACGACACGGTGACCCGGGACGCGACCCTGCACGACGCGCTGGAGGCCGTGCTGACCGACTCCGGCGGGCGGGTGGCGGTGACCGGACGGCGCGGCGAGTTCATCGGTGTGGTCGACATGGAGACCCTGATGAACTCCGTGCAGGAGCTGCTGGAGGCCGACCGGCTGGCGGCCATCGAGCACCAGCACAATCTGGAGGAACTGCGCCACCACCGCACGGAACAGGAGCTGGAGGGAGGCGCATGAGTACCGCTCCCGAACGCCCGCCGGGCGAACACGACGTCAGGGGCCACGCCTTCCGTGACGAGGAGGAGGAGCCCACTCCCCCGCCGGCTCCGCCCTCCCGGCGTATCACCTGGCAGAAGCTGGTGTTCCTGCCGTCCGTCGTCGCCCTCGTCCTGCTGGCCACCTGGCTGTGGTACTCCAACATCCAGCTCGACGCGATCGCCGAGAACTCGCTGTCCGGCGGCAACGTCCAGCTGCGGCTGTGGCAGCACATCCAGCTGACCGCGATCTCCACCTTCTGGGTGCTCATCATCGCCATCCCGCTGGGCATCGCACTGACCCGGCGGGGCCTGACCAGGGCTGCGCCGCCCTTCGTCGTGTTCGCCAACATCGGCCAGGCGACCCCGGCGATCGGCCTGCTGGCGCTGCTGGTGATCTGGCTGGGCATCGGCGCGTCGACCGCGATCGTCGGCATGGTGATCTACGCCATCCTTCCGGTGCTCTCCAACACGGTCGCGGGCCTGCGGGCGATCGACCCCCAGCTGGTGGAGGCGTCCCGCGGTATCGGCATGTCGGGGACCGGGACCCTGCGCAAGGTCGAACTGCCGCTGGCCGTGCCGCTGATCCTGGCCGGGGTGCGCACCGCGCTCGTCCTCAACGTCGGCACGGCGACGCTGGCCACCTTCGTCGGCGGCGGCGGCCTCGGCGACCTGATCACCTCCGGCATCCAGACGCAGCGGATGCCGGTCCTCATCATCGGTTCGGTGCTCACGGTGGCGCTCGCCCTCATGGTGGACTGGCTGGCCTCGCTGGTCGAGCTGACGCTGACGCCGCGCGGACTGGAGAGCTGATGCGGTATCCGCGGAGGTCTCCGAAGACGCGGGCGTCCGTGAGGACACGACCGTCCGTGCGGACGTCGCTGACCGGCGCCGTCGCCCTCGCTCTGGTACTGGCCGGCTGCGGCCTCAAGAGCGGCTCCCCGCTGGTCGACGACGTGGTGCCGGGCTCGGTCGGCCGGGGTGAACCGCTCAAGGGCGCGTCCCTGACGGTCACGTCGAAGAACTTCAGCGAGAACATCGTCCTGGGCCAGATGATCGGCCTGATCTTCAAGGCGGCCGGCGCCGAAGTGCTGGACCGCACCAATCTGCCCGGCTCCATCAGCGCCCGCGAAGCGATCATCAACGGCGACGCGGACGCGATGTACGAGTACACGGGCACGGCCTGGATCACCTACCTCGGCAACGAGAAGCCCATCGTGGATCCGCAGCAGCAGTGGCAGGCGGTGCGCGACGCCGACCGGCGCAACGGTGTCACCTGGCTTCCGCAGTCCCGGCTCAACAACACGTACACGCTGGCGATCAGCAAGAAGAACAACGCCAAGTACCGGCTCAGGACGCTGTCGGACGTCGCCGCGCTGTCGCAGAAGGACCCGTCGGCGGTGACGGTCTGCGTGGAGAACGAGTTCGCTGCCCGCGAGGACGGGCTGCTGGGCATGGAGAAGGCGTACGGGATGAAGATCCCGGCGGGGAACATCCAGAAGATGGACGCCGGAATCATCTACACCCAGGTCTCCAAGTCCGACTCGTGTCTGCTGGGCGAGGCGTTCACGACCGACGGCCGGATCACGTCGCTGAACCTCGACACGCTCCAGGACAACAAGCACTTCTTCCCCAACTACAACGCCGCCCCCGTGATCCACACCGCCACGATCGAGGCGTGGCCGGCGATCGCCGGCCTGCTGAACCCCCTGAGCGCGCGGCTGACGACGGCGATCGCCCAGGAGCTGAACGCCAAGGTCGACGTGGAGGGCGAGGACCCGCACGAGGTGGCGAAGGACTGGCTGATCGAGGAGGGGTTCATCAAGGAGGGGTAGGGCCTGTTGCTCGGGCGGGGCCGTGGGCGGCCGCCGCGGCCGCCGAAACTTACCAAGCACTCTTTGCAAAGAAGTGCTTGCAAGCATCTTGTTGCAAAGCTACCTTTGCAACATGACCGAGCCCGATCCCCGCCCGATCCGCCATCTCGATCCGCGATCCCTGCGCGGTCTCGCCCACCCCTTGCGGATGCGCCTGCTCAAGACACTGCGCCACGACGGCCCCGCCACCGCCTCCCAACTGGCGGAGCGGCTGGGCGAGTCGAGCGGTGCGACCAGCTACCACCTGCGTCAGCTCGCCGCCCACGGCTTCGTCGAGGACGACCCCGAACGCGGCAAGGGCCGCGAGCGATGGTGGCGGGCGGTGGTCGAGGGCACGATGTTCGACGAGTCCCTCTACAGCGACCCCGATCCCGCGGTGCGCGGGGCGGCCGACCTCTTCATGCACGAGGTCGCCACCCACCACACCGAGGAGGTCGGCACCTGGCTCGGCACGTCGCGGGAATGGCCGGAGGACTGGCGCCGCAGCTCCGACCTCAGCGACTTCACCCTCCGTCTCACGCCCGCGCAGGCGAGAGAGCTCAACGACAAGCTGCACGCGGTCATCGAGAGCTACCGCGATCTGGCGCCCGGCCCGGAGGCCGAGGACGCCGCTCAGGTCCGTATGCACCTGCACTCCTTCCCGCGCACCACCGCCTGAAAAGGACATCCGGCATGCATCCCGACATACATCGGCTCCTGCACGAGGACCGGGCACGCCAACTGCGCGCCGAGGCCGTGTCGTTCGCGCTCCGTCCGGCGCCGGCAGCCCTGCGCAGCCGGCTGGGCTGGACGCTGGTCGCCTGGGGCCTGCGGCTCGTGCAGGGGGCTCCGCAACGATCCCCGCGCATCGCGTGACCGGGCGGGGGGACACCCGGGCGACCACCGAGAGGGAGGGAGGTCGACCACCGGGACCGGGGGGAGGCGCGGGATCGGGGGGCGGCGCGGGATCAGGGGGAGGCGCGGGACCCGGGGGCGGCGCGGGACGCCGGCCGCTCGCCGCCGTACTGGCCGCCAACGCCGTCTCCATCACCGGCAATTCGCTCACCCTCGTCGGCGTCCCGTGGTTCGCGCTGGAGACGACGGGCAGCCCTGCCAAGGCCGGTCTGGTCGCCTTCTGCGCCACCGTGCCGGTCGTCGTGTCCGCCCTCACCGGCGGACCGGTCATCGACCGCATCGGCCGCCGGCGGGTGAGCATCGCTTCCGACCTGATCTGCGCCCTCGCCGTCGCCGCGATCCCGCTGCTGCACTACGCCGGTGTGCTGGCCTTCTGGATGCTGTGCGCGCTGATGGCCGTCACCGGCCTCTTCCACGCACCGGGCGAGACCTCGCGCTACGTCCTCGTACCCGACCTCGCGAAAGCGGCGGGGACCCCGCTGTCCCGGGCCGCGAGCCTCTTCGACGCGGTGTCCCGCGGCGCACGCATGGCCGGTGCCGCACTCGCGGGCGCACTGATCGCGTTCACCGGCGCCGAGGCCGTCCTGCTGCTGGACGCCGCGACCTTCGGCGTATCGGCCCTGCTCATCGCCGTGGGGGTCCGCGGACTCGGCGCGGCCGAACCGCGTAAGGCATCCGCCCCTGTCTCGCTCGCGGCCTACCGCCGCGAACTGCGCGAGGGCTGCGCCTTCCTCGTCCGCCACCGGCTGCTGCTGGCCGTCATGCTGATGGTGATGCTCACCAACGGGCTGGACCAGGGCTGGAGTTCGGTGCTCCTGCCGGTCCACGCCAAGGACAACCTCGGTGGCCCGGGCCATCTCGGGCTGCTCGTCGCCGTCTTCGCGGGCTGCGCCCTGCTCGGCGCGCTGCTGTACGGCGCGATCGGCCACCGCTTCCCCCGGCGCGCCCTGTTCACCGTGGCGTTCCTCCTCTGCGGACTGCCCCGGTTCGCAGTGGCGGCCCTGGTGGACGGTACGGCGCCACTGGCCGTGACCATGGCGATCGGCGGACTCGGGGCGGGCATGCTCAACCCGATTCTGACGACGGTCATGTACGAACGCGTGCCGGACGAACTGCGCAGCCGGGTCGCGGGCGTGAGTACGGCCGGGGTGCTGCTGACGACACCACTCGGCGGACTCGCGGCGGGATTCGTCGTCGAGCAGTCGGGCCTGCCGGCCGCGATGCTGACGTTCGGCGCGCTCTACTTCCTCGCCACGCTCGCCCCGGCCCTCTTCCCGGCCTGGCGGGAGATGGACGTGCCAGCGCCCGAGGCAACCCGGCCCGGCCCCGCGGACGGGCAGGCCCCGGAGGATCGGCCCCGCCCGGAGGATCGGCCCCGCCCGGCGGAACAGGTCAGCAGGAAGGGACCTTCGCGCCCTTGTTCAGAGCCCGAAGCGATTCCACGGTGCCCTTCAGAGTCGTGACGGGGATCAGCCGCAGCCCTTTGGGCAGTTCGGCCTGAGCGTCCGAGCACTCCCCCTTCGGCACGAGGAAGACGGTCGCGCCGTCGCGCCGCGCCGCCTGCGTCTTCAGGGAGACCCCACCGACGGCGCCGACCTTGCCGTCCGCGGTGATCGTGCCCGTACCGGCGATCGTGCGCCCGCCGGTGAGGTCGCCGCCGGCACCGTCACCGTCGAGCTTGTCCACGACACCGAGGGAGAACAGCAGCCCGGCACTCGGCCCGCCGATGTCGGCGAGCTCGAGAGTGACCTTCACCTTCGCCGGGTCCTCGTCGAGATAGTCGAGCGCGGCCTGCGAGGCGGCGTCCTGCGACTTGACCATGTCCTCGAGGTTGCGGCGCTCGACCTCCTGGTCCGACTTGCCCGCGGGATAGACGGAGTCCCGGGGCATGACGGCCCGGTCGGTCCGGAACCAGCTGTCGACCACGTCCCCGAGGAAGACGTCGGCGGACGGCCCGGTCGCGATGATCGTCGTCATCCGCAGCTCACCGGACGTCTTGCGGACGGGCGCCCCGCTGATCGTGATGACCGGCTTGCCCTTGTCGCTCCCCAGCACGTTCGCGGTGGAGCCGGGCTGTGCGACGGCGTACGGCAGCGGTGCGAAACCCGCGGCGGCGAGGAGCGCG
Source organism: Streptomyces sp. AM8-1-1 (assembly GCF_032229325.1). Lineage (NCBI taxonomy): Bacteria > Bacillati > Actinomycetota > Actinomycetes > Kitasatosporales > Streptomycetaceae > Streptomyces > Streptomyces sp. AM8-1-1. The sequence continues at coordinate 5,132,224 of NZ_CP135086.1, read as the reverse complement.
ACGACGGGCAGGGCGCAGACGAGGACAGCGCGGTGACGCGTGAGACTGGAGAGCACGGCGCCAATGTATCTGGGCGCGCTTCCCCACTCCGGTCCGCACCCGGACCGCCGCGCCCGGACCGGACGGTTCCGTGAGGGCGAGCGCAGGGGGTACGCCCTTGCCGCGTCGGCGCCCGGACGGGTCCGGTGGCGGTGTGAGCGCACCCTGTACGCCCGCTTCCTTCGCCTTGTCGACGCCGGGACCGGACCATGTCGGCGTCCCGACGACCCAGGTCGGCAGCTGTCTCCCGCACCGCTCAGCACCAGGGCCGGGCGGCCGTGGTGCTGAGCACCGGGGCCGGGCGGCCGTTCGGCATCCCGGGTACCCGCGTCAGCGCAGCGCGTCCGCCACTTCCTTCGCCGCGTCGACCACCCGCGGCCCCACTCTCTCCGGGACCGAGTCCGCGAGCATCACCACACCCACGCTCCCCTCTATCCCCGTCACCCCCACGAGCGCGGCCGCCGCCCCGCTCGCCCCGGCCTCCAGCTCGCCATGGGTGAGCGTGTACCCGGCCTCCTTGGCGCCCCCCTGGCGGGCCGCCAGGATCGCCTTGCCCGCGGCGCCCCGGTCCAGCGGGTGCCGGAACCCCGCCCGGTAGGCCACGTGGTAGTCCGTCCAGGTCGGTTCGACGACCGCGACCGCCAGCGCCTCCGCGCCGTCGACCAGGGTGAGATGTGCGGTGGCCCCTATGTCCTCCGCCAGCGACCGCAGCGCCGGCATCGCCGCCTCCCGCACCAGCGGGTGCACCTGGCGGCCCAGGCGCAGCACGCCGAGGCCCACCCGGGCCCGGCCGCCGAGGTCGCGGCGGACGAGTGCGTGCTGTTCAAGGGTGGCGAGCAGGCGGTACACGACCGTGCGGTTGACGCCGAGCTTGTTGGACAGCTCGGTGACGGTGAGGCCGTGGTCGGTGTCGGCGAGCAGCTTGAGGACTCGTAGTCCCCGGTCGAGCGTCTGGGAGGTCTCCGCGGTCACAACGCCCTCTCCTTCGGAGTGAAGTGACGGCGGCCCGCTCACGGCAACGACTGACACCGGTCCCGTCGGCGTCGCACCCAGAGGCCGCCGGCAGGCCATGGCACGCCGGCTGCGCTCCGCGGCGGCGCTGCCACGGGGCGTATGCGTTGCCGGGACAGTAGCGAGATGGTCCGCTCAGCGGAAGACCTCGTCCAGAATCCGGGCGCGCCACGGAAACCCGGCCGCACAGGGGAACCGCGGGCACGGGAGTCCCGAGGGGCCGGGCAGGGGGGCTGCCCGGGGGACGGTCAGCGCGTCAGCGCGTACGGACAGGTGCGGGACTGCCGACAGGTGCCGGACCACCGACAGGTGCCCGAGCACGAACAGGTGCGGGACTGCCGACAGGCACCCGAGCACGGACAGGCACCGGCCTCAGCGCATGCGCGTCGCCCACTCCTGGACCTTCTTGATCCGTTCCCGGATCTGCCCGGCCGTCGCCTCCGCGCTCGGCGGCCCGCCGCACACCCGCCGCAGCTCGGTGTGGATGACCCCGTGCGGCTTGCCGCTCTGGTGGACGTAGGCGCCGACCATCGTGTTCAACTGCTTGCGCAGCTCCAGCAGTTCCTTGTGCGAGACGACCGGCCGCCGTTCCGCGGGCAGCTCCAGGAGGTCGGCCTCCTCGTCCGGCTTCTTGCGGCTGTGCGCGATCTGCCGTGCCTGCCGCTTCTGGAGCAGCATCTGCACCTGGTCGGGTTCGAGCAGGCCCGGGATGCCGAGGTAGTCCTGCTCCTCCTCGCTCCCCGGGTGCGCCTGCATGCCGAACTCGGCGCCGTTGTACATCACCCGGTCGAAGACGGCGTCGGACTCCAGCGCCTCGAACGGCAGCATGTCCTGCTCGCCGGTGTCCTCGTCCTGCTGCTTGTTCGCGTCGTCCATCTCCTGCTCGGACTCGGCGTACGGATCCTCCTCGCCGTCCTTCTTCGGCTTGTCGAGGACGTGGTCGCGCTCGACCTCCATCTCGTTGGCGAAGCCGAGCAGCATCGGAATCGTCGGCAGGAACACCGACGCCGTCTCGCCCCGGCGCCGGGAGCGCACGAAACGGCCGACGGCCTGGGCGAAGAAGAGGGGCGTCGAGATGGTGGTGGCGTACACACCGACGGCCAGGCGCGGCACGTCGACGCCCTCGGACACCATGCGGACCGCGACCATCCAGCGGTCGGTGCCCTCGCTGAAGTCGTCGATGCGCTTGGAGGATCCGGTGTCGTCGGACAGGACGACGGTCGCCTTGGTCCCGGTGATCTCGCGGATGAGCTTGGCGTACGCGCGCGCCGAGTCCTGGTCGGAGGCGATGACGAGGCCGCCGGCGTCGGGGATGGACTTCCGTACCTCACCGAGGCGCTGGTCGGCCGCGCGCAGCACGTTCGGCATCCACTCACCGCGCGCGTCGAGCGCGGTGCGCCAGGCCTGCGAGATGGCGTCCTTCGTCATCGGCTCGCCGAGCCGCGCCGCGATCTCGTCGCCGGCCTTGGTGCGCCAGCGCATGTTGCCGCTGTAGCTGAGGAATATGACGGGCCTGACGACTCCGTCGGCGAGGGCGTTGCCGTAGCCGTACGTGTAGTCGGCGGAGGACCGCCGGATGCCGTCGTTGCCTTCCTCGTACGTGACGAAGGGGATCGGGTTGGTGTCGGAGCGGAAGGGCGTACCGGTGAGGGCGAGCCGCCGGGTCGCCGGGTCGAAGGCCTCCAGGCAGGCCTCGCCCCAGGACTTGGAGTCACCGGCGTGGTGGATCTCGTCGAGGATGACGAGGGTCTTGCGCTGCTCACAGCGGTTGCGGTGCAGCATCGGGCGTACGCCGACACCGGCGTACGTCACGGCGACGCCGTGGTACTCCTTGCTGAGCGGTCCGGCGCTGTAGTCGGGGTCGAGCTTGATCCCTATCCGCGCGGCCGCGGCCGCCCACTGCTTCTTCAGATGCTCGGTCGGCGCGACCACGGTCACCTGCTGGACGACGTGGTGGTGCAGCAGCCAGGACGCGAGGGTGAGCGCGAAGGTCGTCTTGCCGGCGCCGGGGGTGGCGACCGCGAGGAAGTCACGCGGCTGCTCCTGGAGATATCTCTCCATGGCCCCTTGCTGCCAGGCACGCAGCTTGTTGGCGGTACCCCACGGAGCACGCCCGGGAAAGGCGGGTGAGAGGTGATGGGAGTGGGAGGCGGTAGTAGTCACGATCTCCGGTTCGCCGCTCGTCCAGATATGACAACCGGGCCACCCTACCGGTGCGACGGGTGCGGGCTGAGGGGGACGGGGCCGGTGACGTGGGTGTTGAGATGTGACTCACAGCGGGCGCGAGCCGTGCGGGTCGCGGGCGCGGGGGTGCGCGAAAGAGCCTCTCCCCTGTTCCCGCACCGCCCTCACCGTTCCCCGAGCCGGGTCCCCACCCAGGCCCCCACCAGCGCGACGGCGGCCATGGGAAGGAACACCGCCGCGAACGCCGCCGGGTGCGAGCCCGCCGCCGAGACGCCGTGGCCGGCGACCGACCCGCCGCCCAGTGCCGCGAACGCCGCACCGCCGATCGCCAGCAGCAGCACGTTCGACAGACCGTCCGAGATCTGGAGCGCCGCCGAGTTCGCGCCGGCCTCCTCGGGCGCCGACAGCTTCAGCAGCAGCACGCTCGTGGAGGCGATCACCATGCCCATGCCGAAGCAGCCGAACGCCCAGGCGACGCCGACGATCCACACGGGGACCTGCGGGATCAGCACGCTCGGCGCCGCGGCGATCGATGCCGCGACCAAGACCATGCCGGTCAGCATCAGCCGCTCCCGGTGCGGTTCGAGCCGCGGCCGGGACTGTACGTACGAACCGAGCGCCCAGGTCGCGCCGCCCACCGCGAGCGAGAGGCCTGCCATCGTGGGCGACAGCCCGCGCTGGGTCACCAGCATCAGCGGGACGAAGGACTCGGCGGCGATGAAGGAGCCCGCGGCAATGCCCCGCAGCAGGACGACGGAGGGCAGCCCGCGCGCCGCGCGGTACGTCCCCGGTGGCAGCAGACCGAGCACCGCCGGCACCAGCAGGGCGGCGCCCGCCGCGGCCGGTACGAGCGAGAGCCAGCGCAGGTCCTGACCCGCGTACTGGAGCAGCCCGGCACCCGTGGAGATGCCCAGCGCCAGCCGGATGCGACGGCCGTCGAAGACGGGCCGCGGCCCGGCGGGATCCGCCGGGCCGGACGCCATCCGCCGGATCGCGGGCAGCGCGAGCGCCAGCGGGAAGACGACCAGCGCGGGGATCCCGACGAACACCCAGCGCCAGCCGAGGTGTTCGGTGACCGTGCCGGACGCGAGCGGCCCCACGACCGAGGGGATCACCCAGCTCGCGGCGAAGGCGGCCATGATGGCGGGCCGCAGCCGCTCGGAGTAGGCGCGCCCGACGACGACGTACAGCGCGACGATCACGAGCCCGCCGCCGAGACCCTGAACGGCTCGCCCCACGATGAACAGCCACATCGCACCGGCGGTCCCCGACAGCAGCAGCCCGGCCCCGAAGGCTGCCATGCCGGTGGCGAGCGGCCGGAGCGGCCCGTCCCGGTCGGCCCACTGCCCGGAGAGCACCATGGCGAAGAGGCTGGTGGTGAAGTACGCGGAGAAGGCGAAGGCGTAGAGCTCGATGCCGTGCAGCTCGTGGGCGGCGACGGGCATCGCGGTACCGACGGCGGTCGCCTCGAAGGCGATCAGCAGCACGACGGAGACGATGCCGACGCTGAGCGCACGATGGGTCCGGCCGAGGACCCCGCCCTGCTCACCGTCGTCGGACGGCGCGACGCCGGTGGGCAGGGGCGGGGTGACCTCGGCGTCACGGGGTTCGAGGACGGTCATGCCCCCCACAGTAAGGGGCAAAGCGCATCGTGAACCCTGTCGCTGGACGGGTCCGGACTGGTCCCTTGGTCGTACGACCATGAACGCCGTGTGGCAGTCGTATTGCAGGGCGCCCGCCGCTCTTGAGCGGCGCGGGGGCCGCGCCTACGGTCGGTGGAGAAGAGAAACACGGCCGTGTGCCCGAGTGGTTCAGGGACTCGCCTGCAAAGCGAGTTACGCGGGTTCGATTCCCGCCACGGCCTCACCGTCCGACCAGGCACGACGAAAGGGCGGCACCCCCGGGTGCCGCCCTTTTGAGCACCATCCGTCTCGAACCCGGTCTCAGCCCCCCACGCGTTCCTCCGCGCGCGGGCAACGCCGGAGGGCCGTCCGCGGGCCCCTTCGCCGGCCGTTGCCGTCAGGTCGTACGCGGGAGGACCGCGGTCGGCCCGTTCGCCTGCGGGACGCCGATGCCGCCCTCGTCCGACGCGGTCCGCGAGACCCGCACAGGGCTCCCGCCTCCGCATCTCCCGTGCCCATTGCCCCTGTTGCGTCTGCGCAGCCCACACCCCCGACGTCTTCGGCTCCGATCGCAGGCCGGGGCAGCGGCCGTTGTCGCCGGAATCCGTGTCCGGGTTGCATCCGCAAGGCTGTTGTCAGGGCCACCCTCCGGGCCGCACCAGCTCGTGAGTAGGCTCCTGTTCGTTCATGAACGACACGGGGGCTCTGCACATGGAACGAGCGCACACGGAAGGCTCGCGCGCGCCCAATCGGCGCCTGATCGGGCCGTACCACCTCATCACCCGGCTCGATCCGTCCGGCCCGGGCTTCCCGCCCGTGCCTCAGCGCCGGTTCATCGCGCGCAGCCCGGACGGCGACCGTACGGTGCTTCTCAGCGCGCCCCTGGACGGAACCGATCCCGCCCGCTTCCTCGTCGAGGCGGACGCGGCCCGACTGCTGTCCGTCCCCTGGGTCGCTCCCGTCACCGAGGTCTCGCCCCCGTCCGGCGCCCCCTGGTACTCCTCCCCCTACCTGCCCGCGCTGCCGCTGCCCGTGGCGCTCGCCGTTCACGGCGGACCGCTGCCCGAACGCACCGTGCGGGTCATCGGCGCGGCACTCGCCGAGACGCTGGCGGGCGCGCACGCCGCCGGTGTCACACACGCCGGACTCTCCCCGGCTGCCGTCCTGCTCGGCGGGGACGGCCCTCGCCTGACCTCCTTCGGCGCCGTGCGGGCCGCGGCACCGGACGGTGAGCAGCGTTCCGGGCTGCCCGGTCTGGAGCCCGGCAGCCTCGCGCCCGAGCAGGCGTCGGGCGGGCGGCCGCGGCCGCCGGGCGACATCTACGCCCTGGGCGCGGTCCTCGCCTACGCGGCGACCGGTCACACCGTTCCCGACAGCGCCGAACTCCCTGCTTCCCTGCGCTCGTTGATCTCCAGGTGCCTGACCCGCGACCCGGCGGCCCGCCCGAGCGCGGTCGAGGTGCTGACGGCCCTTCCTACGGTGTCGGCCGCGCCCTCGGCCACGGTTCTGGACTCGGCCGCGGCCCTGCTGACGCCCGGCTGGCTCCCCGGCCGGGTAGTGGCCGCGGTGGCCCGGCAGTCCGCCGAAGTACTCGCCGCCGAAATCCGTGTCCCGCAGACCCCGGAGCGGTGAGGGGTGCTCTCTCCTCTCACTCACGACGACCCCTCCGGTCTCGGCGCGTACCGGCTGATCGCCCGTCTCGGCACCGGCGGCATGGGCACGGTCTACCTCGCGCGGTCGGCGGGCGGCCGCACCGTCGCGCTCAAGACGATGCACCAGGGCATCGCGTCGGACCCCGCCTCACGCACGCGCTTCCAGCTGGAGACGGACGCGGCGCGTGTCATCGGCGGCCACCACGGCGCGACCGTCGTGGACGCCGACCCCCTCGCCGAGACGCCCTGGCTGGCCACGGAATACGTCCTCGGCCCTCCGCTGGACGATGCCGTCGCGCTGGCGGGACCGCTGCCCGAACCGTCGGTCCGCGCGCTGGGTGCGGCGCTCGCGGGGGCACTCGGTCAGCTGCATCTGTCCGATGTCGTCCACCGCGACCTCAAGCCCTCGAACGTGATGGTCACGGGGTACGGACCCAAGATCATCGACTTCGGCATCGCGCGGGCGGCGGGCGACGACCGCCTCACACGGACGGGTTCGGCGGCGGGCACGCCCGCCTTCATGTCCCCCGAGCAGGCGACCGGCCAGGAACACACCCCGGCGGGTGACGTGTTCGCCCTCGCCGGTGTGCTGGTCTTCGCCGCCTCCGGCCACGGTCCCTTCGGCACCGGGCAGGCCGCAGACCTGATCTACCGCGTCCGCTACGCCGAACCGGACCTGACGGGAGTCCCGGAGGCCCTGATCCCGATCCTGGCGCGCTGCCTCGCCAAGGCCCCGGAGGAACGCCCCGGCACGGCACGACTCGCCGCCGAACTCCACGACGGGCGGGGCGACTTCGCCGACCATCTTCCCGACACCCTCCTCGCGGAGATCGCCCGCCGAGCGACCGAGGTCTGGCAGTACGCCCCGTACCGCCTCCCGGTGCCGGACCATGCCCAGGCGCCGTTCGCCGAAACCGTCGCCGACTCCGGGCTCCGTACCGGGATGAGCCGCCGCAGGCTCCTGTCCGTCTCCGGCGGATCGGCGCTCGCGGCCGCGGGCGCGGGTGTCGGCGCATGGGCGTGGCTGCGGGATCCCGACGGCGGGACGGCCGGCGGGGCCGGCGGTGCGGCAGGCCCGACGGCGACCGCTCAGCCGGTCACCGGGACACCCGCCCCGCCCGTCAAGGGCCAGGCCTGGCGCAAGAACGTCCTCCCCCCGAAGAACGGCGAGGCGGGAGCGGCGGCGCCGCTCGCGCCGCTCCCCGTCGGGGACGTCGTGATGATGGCGACCGGTGAGGGGTTGCTGGGGCTCGCGGCCCTGAACGGAGAGCGCCGTTGGCTCGTGAAGGACGTCCGGGAATCCCGGCACGTCCACACGGACGGCAAGCTGATCCACATCCTGCTCCCCGGCGGCCCGTACCGCGACCGGCTGTTGCTGCACACCGTCGACCCGCTGGGCGGACGCACGACCCCCGTGGCCACGTTCACCACGCCCATGCGCCGGACCGCGCTGCTCAGGGTCGCCGACGGCACGGCGTACGTCGCCGCGGAGCACCGAGGAGGCTTCCTCTGGAGCCTCAGGGCATTCGACGTCCGCACCGGCAAGGAGAAGTGGAGTTCACCCCTGCGCGGGAAGGACGTCGGGAGCTCCGACGACGTCATCGTCGCCGCCGTCGCCGGCGGTCGGCTCATTCTCCGCAGACCGGCGGAGAACGGCAGCGGCCTCGACGTCAGTGCCTTCGACGTCCGCACCGGCCGGCAGGTGTGGCGGATCACCCTGCCCGGCGGGAAGCACGGCGGCTCCGCGCTCGCACCGAACTCACTCGCCGCGGACGACAGGCATGTGTACGTGGGCGGGCAGCGGCTCCAGGCGCTCCGCCTCGCCGACGGCAAGGCGGCCTGGGCCTTCGGCGCGGGCCGGCCGGCGGGCGCGTACGGTACGCCCGCCCTGCGCGACGGTGTGGTCTACGCGGCGGAGCAGGACAAGGGCGTCGTGGCCGTGTCCGCCACGGACGGGAAGCTGCGGTGGGAGGCGGAGACCAAGGACCGGCCCGACCCGGCGGTACCGGTGGTCGTGAACGACAGGTTCGTGTACGTCGTGGCCGACAGCAGCGTGTGCTCCGTCGATCTGGAGACGCACCGCCAGGGGTGGTCCTTCGCACGGGGTTCGCAGAGCCTCGGTCTCCATGAACGCGTCCCGCGTCTCTTCCTCACGGACGACGCGGAAGTCATCGCCGTCAATCTCCTCTTCACCTGAACCTGAACCCGGCCCCCGGACCGAACCCCGGGCTCGGACCCGGGCCTGCCCGGACCAACCCCAGCCCCAGCCGCAGCCGCAGACCCAGACCCAGACCAAGACCTGAGGACGAACCTCCGATGAACCCCCTCGGCCCCGGCGATCCGCTCCGGCTCGGCCCCTACCGTCTCGTCGGCGTCCTCGGTGCCGGTGGCATGGGCAAGGTGTACTTCGGCCACGACAACCAGGGCCGGACAGCGGCCGTCAAGGTCCTGTTGCCGCAGCTCTCGAACGACGCTCACATGGTGCAGCGGTTCCTGCGCGAGGCCGAGGCCGCCCGGTCCGTCACCGGGCGGGGTGTCGCGCGGGTCCTCGCCGCCCAGACCGAGGGCGGCCGCCTCTGGATAGCCTCGGAGTTCCTCGCGGGGCCGACCCTGGAGCAGGCGGTCGACGCTTACGGGCCGCTGCCCGACGACGCCCTGCGCGCACTCGCCGCCTCCCTCGCCGACACCCTCGGGACCATTCACGCCGCCGGGCTGATCCACCGCGACCTCAAGCCCGCGAACATCGTGCTGACCTCGTCCGGGCCGCGCGTCATCGACTTCGGTATCGCACGGCCCGAGCACGGACTCACCCTCACCACCACCGGCCAGGCGCCGGTGACACCGGGCTACGGCGCGCCCGAGCAGGTGCTGGGACAGCGCGTCGGGCCGCCCGCCGACATCTTCTCGCTGGGGGCGGTACTGGCTTACGCGGCCAGTGGCGTACGGACGTACTCGGGCGGTCATGTGGCGGCCGTGCAGTACGAAGTGGTGCACGGGGAACCGGATCTGAGCCGCGTCCCCGAACCGCTGCGCGTGCTCATCGGCCCGTGCCTGGCGAAGGATCCCGCCTTCCGCCCCTCCCCCGACCAGATCCGCACGGCCTTCGCCCCGCCGCGGCGCGCGGATCGGATCTGGCAGCAGGGGGCGCTGGCCGCGGACATCCAGCACCGTGAGACCGGTGCGCGGCAGTGGTCGACCCAGCCCGGCACGGTCGTCGCGCAGCCTCCGGGCCGCCGCCGCTTCCTCACCGGACTCGCGGCGGGCGTGGCCGTCCTCGCCGCCGGAGGCGGCACAGCCGCCTGGCTGCTGAGCCGCGAACAGGCGGAGGGCGCGACCACGGGGAACGGTACGAAGACCGCCCCGGCGGGCACGCGGCTCTGGGGCCCCCTGGCAGTCGCCGATCCGTTCAGCCCTCCGGCGGTCGCGATCGACGGGGTCCTCGTCTTCGGGGCGAAGGACGGCGGTCTCGTCGCCTACGGAGCGGATGACGGCAAGCAGAAGTGGCAGACGTCGAAGGTCACCGCGTCCTTGGAACTCGTGGTCATGCCCAGCGGTCTGATCGCGGCCGGGGACGGGTCCGGCACCGTGCACGCCATCAGTCCGGCGACCGGCAAGGAGCGATGGGCCGCCGGCATGGAGGCCGCCATGCTCCTCGCCGCGAACGACGACGCGCTGTTCGCCGTGACCCACGACGGTGCCATCCGCGCCCTCGACACGAAAACCCACAAGACCTTGTGGACCGCCAAATCCGTGTTCGGCACCGGCTACGCCGCGGCGAGCAAGGACCACCTGGTCCTCCAGTCCGACTCGGGCGCCATCACCGCGCTCGACACCCGTACCGGAGACACTCTCTGGATGCGGCCCAAGGGGAACAGCTTCGGCTCGATGCCGGTGATCCACGAGGGCCTCGTGATCGTGGGCGGTGGATCGCTCATCGCGATCCGCCTGGCGGACGGCAAGGACGCGTGGACGGTCGCCCCCGAAGCGGGGCGGGACTGGGGTTCGCCCACCGTCGACGGGGACCGCGTGTACGTCGCCGCGTGGCAGACCCTGAACTGCCGCCGGCTCAGCGACGGCGGCAAGGTCTGGGCGACCGACATCAAGAGCGTGCCGCTGCCCAGCCTCCGCCCCCAACTCCTCGGGGACCACGTCTGCGACGTCTCCGGCAAGGACCCCAAGTCCTTCGACGCGGTGGCTCTCCACAAGGACACGGGCAAACAGGCCTGGACCCACGCCCAGCACAGCACCAAGTCCCTGAAGCTGACGTCCGACGGCAAGCGGCTCTTCCTGCTGCAGAACGAGACGGTGACGACGGTGTCGGGAGGCGTCGCGTAGAGCTGCTCTCGCGGGGGCGCGCCTCTAGTGGTAACGAGGCCAGTTCGCGTCGGCGACCTGTGGAGCAGTCTTCGGAAGGTTGGTGTCGTTGGTGCAGCCCGCCTGGTCCGCGACCTTGTGTGCGACCTCCAGGACCATGTCGAGGCCCACTTCACGGGCCTGCTTCGCGCTCAGGTGGGCAGAACGCATGGGGTGGGCGAGAACGTTCACCCTCACGTACTTGTCGTTCCGGATGTATTCCGGAGCGTCCTTCGGCTGATCCACATCGCACGGGAAGTAGACCCGGTTCGTGGGCCCCAGGTAGTAGGCGTGCACCCCGGCTTCGAACGTCTTCGCCTTGTCACCCCTCAGAGCACCAGCAGCCTCGAAATCATCCGCCTTGGGAGGCTCACTGCTCCAACTGAGGCTCACGGTCAGCACGGGCTCAACGCCATCGTCACGCTCGACGTCGTAAGCGCAGTAACTCGGCCAGTGGTCCTTGATCACCCTGTACGGCGACTTCTCGAGGGAGAACCGGTTGCCCGGCCCGAGCAGCTTCTGCATCGACCCCTGGCTCGGCGTCCCGTCCCAGCACGGCTTCGCCGGCGCGCTCAGCGGCTTGGCCTCCCCCTTGTCGCCCACCCAGAGCCAGACACCCAGCCCGGCACCCGCGATCGCCAACACGGCAGCGAAAGCAACGACCCTGCCCCGCACGGACATTCTCGACATCGTCATGCCCCCACCCCTAATGGAACCGAGGCCAATTCGGCTCGTCGACCTGTGGAGCACTCTTCGGAAGGTTGGTGTCGTTGGTGCAACCCGCCTGGCCCGCGACCTTGTGGGCAACCTCCAGGACCATGTCGAGACCGACTTCACGGGCCTGCTTCGCCGTGAGATGAGCGGAGTCCATCGGGCGTGCCAGGACGTCCACCATCGCGTACTTGCCGTTGCCGACGTCGCCCCCGGCATCCTTCGGCTGATCCGCATCGCACTGGAAGTAGAGCCGGTTCGTGGCCCGCAGATAGTAGGAGTGCACACCGGCGTCGAACTTCGTCGCCTTGTCGCCGTCGAGAGCCCCTGCGGCCTGGAAGTCGTCCGCCTTGGGAGGTTCGCTCGTCCAACTGAGGTTCACGGTGAGCACATGCTCTACGCCAGCATCGCTCTCGACGTCGTAAGCGCAGTAACTCAGGGAGTGGTCCTTGATCGCCCCGCGCAGTGACTTCTTGAGGAGCAGCTCCTTGCCGGGCCCGAGCAGTTTCTGCACCGACGCCTGGCTGGGCGTCCCGTCCGGTGTCCCGTCCCAACACGGCTTGGCCGGCGCACTCAACGGCTTGTCCTCCCCCTTACCGACGCCCACCCAGAGCCAGACACCCAGCCCGGCAGCCGCGATCGCCAACACTCCAGCGAGAACAAGGACCTTGCCCCGTTTGGACGTCGCTGCCACCGGCATGCCTCCACCTCTAATCGAACTGAGGCCAGTTCGGCTCATCGACCCGTGGAGCATTCTTCGGAAGGTTGGTGTCGTTGGCGCAACCCGCCTGGTCGGCAACCTTGTTGGCGACCTCCAGGACCATGTCGAGACCTACCTCACGAGCCTGCTTCGCGCTCAGGTTGGCGGAAGGCATGGGGCGGGCCAAGACGTCCACCGACACATACCGGCTCTTCTTCAAGTGGGCCGGTGCGTCGGCCGGATAGTCCGGCCGACATTCGAAGTAGATCCGCTGCGTGGCCCGCAGATAGTAGGCGCGAGCACCGGCGGCGAAAGGCGTCGGCTTGTCTCCGGGGCGGGCATCGGCGCCGAGGGGGTCGTCTGCTCCGGGCAGCGCCTGTCCCCAGGCGACATCCATGTCAAGCACCGTGTCCAGCCGCTTGTCACCGAGCGCCTCGTACTGGCAGTGGGCGGACGAATGGTCCGTGACGACACCGAACTCCGATTTCTCGTGCAGCAGTTCCTTGCCCGGCCCGAGCAACTTCTGCAACGACGCCCGGCTCGGCGTCCCGTCCCAGCACGGCTTCGCGGGTGCGCTCAGCGGCTCGGCCTCGCTTTCGCCGTCGCCCGCATAGAGCCAGACGCCCAGCCCGGCGGCCACGATCGTCAACACTCCGGCGAGCACCAAAACCCCACTCCGCACGGACATTCTCGTCACCGACATGCTCGCCTACTTCGGAGGGTTGCGCTTGTAGTGGTCCTTGGCCTCACGCTGTAGTTCCTTACCGTGGTCGTATCCGTCGCCGGTCCGAGTGTGTACTTCCTGGCGCAGCAGGGTCGGGTCGACCCCGTTCGGTGTCCCGGCGGTGGACAGACCGCTCAGTGACTGGTCGGCGGCGGTCTCACGCGCATTGAACGAGCTCTCGCCCGCCTTGTGGGCCGTCTCCGCCGACGTGTTCCGCTCGGCACCCTCGACGATTTCACCGACCACGGTCTCGGTGACTCCGGTGACGATCTCGCCGGCGATGGGGACGCGCTCGGTGGCAAGGCCGACCGTCGAACCGAACACGGTGTTGAACATGTCGGCGCGCTTCTGCAGCTGGTCGTTGTAGTCCTGGTCGCTCAACTGGCCCTTCGTGAGGATCTCGTCGTGGCGTGCGCCACCCAGGATCCCCTCGACGGTGCCCGTCCCATAGGCGATGTGCTTGAGGTTGTCCGCCGGGTTGCCGGTGAACCCGTCCGGGTTGTTGACGACCTGGTGCATCAACGTCGCCGAGTAGTTCTCCGCACCGAATGTCGCCTCGGCGTATGACTCCGGGTTCCGGCCGACGGTGTCCAGGAACTCGGTGGTCGCGACAGCATTGAAGCTGGTCGGATTGCCATACAGATCGGCGAACGTATCGCCGAGCCGCAGCGTGTTGTTGATCTCCGGCATGTACTCGCCCGCCATGCGCCCCATGCTGTCGGCCATCTTGTCGTCCATCAGCTTGGGGTCCCCCGCCAGCGAGTTGACCACCTTCTCCATGATGGCCAGGCGCTCCGGCGTGTGCTCCGGGTGCGGGGACACCGGGCCGTGGTCGAACGGCATGCCCGTCGTCGCCGCCTCCAGCGCGTGGCCGAGCGCGTCCTTGCCGAAGACCTTGTCCTCGCCCGCGGTCATCGGGGACGTTGCGTCGGGGATCCAGGTGCGGGCGCCCTCGCCCTTGCCGTCGGAGCCCATGCCCATCAGGTAGTCGAGGTTGGTCATGCTCTCGCCGGGACCCGCGACATTCGCCTGGAGGAAGGCGGTGGAGGCGTCGGGGTTGCGGCCGTACGCCTCCAGGAGGCCCGTGAGCGGGTCCCAGCCGCCTCCGCCGGTCGCGTCGGCGTTGAGGCCGAAGCCCTTCATGCCCGCGTAGCTGCCGTCCGGGCGGGACCAGGCGCCGCCGTCCAACTCCCGTTCGTACGCGATCATGTCGTTGCCGACCTTGTCGAGAAAGCCCTTCTCGTACGTGCCGTGGCGCAAGAGGGTGCCGAGCACCTGGTAGCCCTTGGGCTCGATGCGGTTGCCCAGCATCTCCAGGTCGAGGTTGCTGCGCCCGAGCTTCATCAGCTCCTGGGTGTACTCGTCGCCGAGCTTCGGCTGCGCGGTGGCGAGCGCGACGCCCATGCTGTCCTGGATGCTGCGGGCGAGCTGGAGCTGGGTGCCGCCCTCCGCGGTGCCGTCCAGGGAGATCTGTGCCTGGAACCTGAGCGCGCCCTCGGGACCGAGGTCGCGGTAGAGCTTGGTGGCGAAGGGCTGGTCGTCCGCGTTGTACTTGAGGATCGTACGGAGCTCCTTGAGCTCCTCCTCCGACAGCTCCTTGCCCTCCTTGTAGAGCTTGAGGCTCCTCTGGGCGAGTTCGGCGGCGCGCTCCTCCTGGGCCGCGTCGAGCGAGTCGTAGTTCGTGTGCCCGAAGTTGTTCGGGTCGTTGCCGTGCGACTTGCCGAGCGCCCGCGACACCGAGGCGTCGATCTCCGACGCGTGTCCGATCAGTCCGGCCACACGGTCGGCGAGGGCCTGGGCCGCGTCCCGCTGTGCCTGTGTCCGCTCGTCGGTGTCGCCCCGTACGTGCGGGAAGAACCAGCGCACGGCCCCGCCGCCGATGTCCTCGATGCGGCAGCCGAGATTGGCCGCGTCCGTGCCGACGGCCGTCTTCACCTTCTTCTGGATGCCGACGAGTTCGGAGTGGGCGTCCTCGAGGAGCTGGTACGTCGTCTGGGCCTGCGCCTGGGCGTCGGCGAACTCCTTCTTCGTCTTGCGGACGAAGTCGCGGGTCACCGTGGCGTTGTCACCTTGCCAGCGCGCACGCTCCGACTTGGCGTACATACCGCTGTCGGCGTTGCCCGCCAGCTTCTTGAGGCTGTCGGCGGCCTTCTTCCAGTCCGCGACGGCCGCGCCCAGCTTGCCGAGATCGACCTCGACGAGGTCTGTGAGAGTGAGGCTGCCCACCGCTGTTCCCCTGTTCCGCCCGTTTCCCCGCGCTTACTTGAAGTACTCGTTGATCTTCGACCAGGACTCCGCGCTGCCGTCCCGATGCCGCAGTGAAGCGGCGATCTGGGCGTCGTCGTTCGCGTGCTGTCCCTTGCTGTAGTCGAGGTGGTTGGAGATGTGCGCGCAAGCCTGCAGCAGGGTCTTCAGGGACGTGTCCCACATGCTGAGGGCGGTTCCGAGGGCCGGGCCCAGGGCGAAGTGGTTCCGCGAGAGCTCCGAAGAGGCCTGCATCGTCGATCCCGCCCCGCTCTTGTCCGCCCCCATCCCGGCGAGGTCCGCACCCTTGCCCAGCTCGCCGTGCAGAATGAACGCCTCGTGCCCGACGGCTCCCAGGTCGTCCTGGTTCACGACGAGTCCTCCCGTGCCGGACCCTCCCGGGTCCGCGGGCACCTGATTGAGCTGCATCCCGGTCGGCTGTTGCCCGCCCGCCGTGCTCTTGAGCTGCTCCCAGTCGTCCCACGCCATGAAGGTTCCTCCCCCGCGCGTCCCGTCGTATGGGCACACTGCGGCTCGAACCTAGTGCCGCATCAAGCAACGCTCGCCCTGTCTTGGGGCGGCAGGTAGCTGTTGGGTGCGCTCCGCGTAGTCTCGCGGAGTGCACTCTCATCTGAGCTTCGAGAACCCTCCCGCGCTGCCTCACGAGGTAGTGGTCGAGACGATGGAGCGGGCCCTGCGTGACCGCTCAGCAGAGGGCGAAGCAGCGGGAGTCCTGGTCGGGACCGCATTGAACGACGACGACGCGGGATTCATCGAGCACTGGTGCGTACAGGTTGGGACGCGGGCTGTGTCGGGTAGTCCGCTGCTAGGACTGGCCGGCCTGTGTCTGGGACACGCCGCTCGACGCTTCGGTCGTCTCGGTGATGAAGCCCTGGCGCTGGCGGAGTCGCTGTCGGCGAGGGCCCAGGCGGATCCGACGGACGTGGACGGTCGGGCCCTCGACGGCTATGACGATGTCCGGAGTTTCCTGCACCTGTGGTGACGCCGCCCGCCGTAGCAGGTCAGGCGACGTTTGCCCTGCTCACGAGGGCTTTGAGGCGCTTGTCGGCGGCGTTCTTGTTCCGCCAGATGATGTAGCGGCGGATCATGCTGCCCTGGGCCTTGTGGGTGGGGTGGTCGGTGCCGTCGAGGGCAAAGTAGCGCAGGGCGGTGAACTGGGCCTCGATCCGGTTGAGCCAGGAGCTGTTGGTCGGGGTGTAGGCGATCTCCACGTTGTTCGCCGCCGCCCAGGTCCCGACCCGCTGGCAGCGTTTGGTGGTCAGGTGCGGGGAGTAGTTGTCACAGATGATCGCGATGCGTGTGCCGGCTGGGTGGAGGGAGCGCAGGTAGCGGCAGAACTCCAGGAACTTGGAGCGGGTCTTGGTCTTCTTGATGTGGCCGTAGAGCTGGTCTTTGCCCAGGTCGTAGGCGGCGAACAGGTGCCGCACGCCGTGCGGTCGGGTGTAGGTCGCACGGCGACGCGGCCGCGGTTCACGGTCGGGGTCTTTGTACTTGCCACCGCGTGCGGCCCACTGCCTGCCGGGGTGGGGCTGGAGGTTGAGCGGCCCGAACTCGTCCATGCAGAACACGACCTCGGGCTCGCCCGCCTCAGCTATGACCTCGCCGTCGGCGATGGCGTAGAGGTGCTCGACGCGGGCCTTCTTGGCCGCGTAGTCGGGATCCTTCGAGGTCTTCCAGGTCTTCAGGCGTTGAAGGGTGACGCCTTCCTCGCGGAGCAGGATGCGCAGGCCCTCGTGGCTGATGTCGTCGACCACCCCCTCAGCGACCAGGAAGTCGGCCAGCTTGACCAGGCTCCAGGTCGAGAACGGCAGGCCGTGCTCGACCGGCCTGGACTTGGCGATCTTCTTGATCTCGCGCCGCTCGGGAAGCGTGAACGTCCTGGGCCGACCGCCTTTGTACTTCGGGTAGAGCGAGGAGAAGCCGTCGGCGTTGAAGTTGTGGATGACATCCCGGACCCGGTCGGGGCTGGTGAACGTCACCTCGGCGATCTTGGCCACGTCCATGCCCTGGGCCGATAAGAGCACTATCTGGGCCCGCCGCCAGGTCACCACCGATCCGGTTCCCCGGCGGACGATCCGCAGCAGCCGTTTGCCCTCGTCGTCATCGATCTCACGCACCCGCACACGCTCGGCCACTCGCAGAGCATGACGCACAACGAGCCGCCCGGATCACCATCCGGACGGCTCGTCACAACAGGGCCAACGTTGCTTGATGCGGCACTAGTGAACGGCTTCACTCACTTGCAAGTGCTACGGGTCATGCGCGTTCAGCTGTTCCCCGCCTCCAGCACGGCGGAAGCGGGGAGTCGACAGCGGGGAGTCGGTCGATCCCGGGTCCGGTGCGGCCGGGGCGGTGTTCAGGAGGGACCGCCCGGGACACGGCCTAGCCCTGGGGAACCGCCACCGCCGCCTGCGGTCTGATCGGGAGTCTGTTGATCGGTCTGCCCGTCGCCGCCCGTACCGCCGCCGCCACCGCCGCCGGGGACGTCACCACCGGGACCGCGCTGGCCGGTTTGGCTCCGAACGGGGCCACCACGTCCCGTTCCTCGACCAGCTTCACGATCCGGATGTCCGGGGCGTCCAGGGAGGTCGGGAGGGCGTAGCCCGTCAGGTCCGGGTGGCGGACCAGGCCGCGGGCCGTGCGGAGGTTTTCGGTGAGGGCCGTGCCGACGCCCTGGGTGACGCCCGCCTCGATGCGGCTGGCGAGCTGGGCGGGGTTCAGGATGCGGCCCACGTCCTGGGCCACCGCCATTTCGACCACGCGGATCGAGCCGAGCTCGATGTCCACGTCGACCACCGCGCGCACCGCGCAGAACGCCATGCCCACGAACGCGTCGCCCTGGCCCGAGCCGTCGAGAGGTTCCGTGGGGTGCGGGCGGCACTGGGCGGTCGCCCACAGTTCCTTGCCGTCCAGCGCTTCCGTGACGGTCGTGGACAGCACTCCGTCGTACGACGTGATCTTGCCGTCGGTGATCTGGAGCAGCTCGGTGGACATGCCGAACTTGTGGGCCAGCGGCTGGAGCAGCTGTGTGCGGACCATCTTCGCGGCCCGCTCCACCGCGCCGCCCGAGACCCAGGTGTGGCGGCCGTGGGCCGCCGGGCCGGCCGGGGGCTGGTCCGTGTCGACCGAGGCCACGTGGACCTCTTCGACGCCGAGCGTCTCCTGGACGATCTGGCGGGCGAGCGTGGAGAAGCCCTGGCCCGTCTCGACGGCCGCGCAGATGACGGTGGCGACCCCGTCGTGCACCTTGACGGTCGCGGTGGAGACCTCGTCGGTGCCCTCGGCGCCGAGCATGTGCACCATGCCCAGCGCGTAGCCGACGCCCCGGCGGACGGCGCCCGGTTCGCCGGCGCCCTCGGGTCCGCCGGGCAGGAGCCAGTCGTCCTCCGGCGAGTCCTTGGGCAGGGACGGGAGCGGGAAGTCCCGTACGGCCTGGAGCAGTTCGGCCACCGGGGCCGGGCAGGTGACCGTCTGGCCGGTGGGGAGGATGTCGCCGGTCGCGAGGACGTTGCGCAGCCGGACCTCGGTCGGGTCGAGTCCCAGCTTCACGGACAGCTTGTCCATCTGGGCCTCGTAGGCCGCGCACACCTGCATGGCTCCCTCGCCGCGCACATGGCCGGAGGGCGGGTTGTTCGTACGGACGGCCCAGCCCTCGATGAAGGCGTGCGGGACGACGTAGGGGCCGCAGGCGAACGCGACGGCCGCGGCGAGGGATTCGGAGGAGGCGTCGGCGTACGCGCCAGCGTCCAGCAGCAGTTGGGCCTCGACCTTCACCAGGCGGCCCTCGGCGTCCGCGTGGTGGCGGTAGCGCAGCAGGGTCGGGTGGCGGTGGGCGTGGCCGAGGAAGGACTCCTCGCGGGTGGCCGTCAGTTTGACCGGGCAGCCGGTCTTCAGCGCGAGCAGGCCGAGCGGGAGCTGGAAGCCGGGATCCTCGCGGTCGCCGGTGGCGCCGGGGACGCCCGTCACGACGACCTTCACCCGCTCGGCGTCCAGGCCGAAGCACGAGGCGGCCAGGTCGCGGTCGGTGTGCGGGTCGGTGGAGGCGACGTACAGCTCGACCCCGCCGTCGGGGCGCGGGACGGCGAGACCGGCCTCCGCGCCGATGGGCGCGGGGTCCTGGCGGCCGATCCGGTACAGGCCCTCGACGACGATGTCGCCCGCGATGTCCGGGTCGCCGTAGCGCAGCGGGATGTGCCGGATCAGGTTGCCGTCGGGGTGCAGGGGTTCGGCGGCGAAGGCCTTCTCGGGGTCGGTGACCGGTTCGAGCACCTCGTACTCGACGGCGATGGCGGCTGCCGCGAGACGGGCGGTGTCGGGGTGGTCGGCGGCCACGGCCGCGAGCGCCTCACCGTGGTGGCGGACGATCTCGGAGGCGAAGACGGGGCGGTCGGCGATGCGCCTGCCGTACGCGGTGTCGCCCGGAATGTCCTCGTGCGTCACCACGGCGCGTACGCCCGGCATCTCCTGCGCCGCGGAGGTGTCGATCGACAGAATCCGGGCGTGCGGGTGCGGGGAGCGCAGGATGGCCGCCCACAGCAGGCCCTCGGCCCACAGGTCGGAGGCGTACGGGAAGGTGCCCTCGGTCTTGGCCCGGGCGTCGGCGGGAGGCAGGGAGGCACCGAGGCCGTGGGTCGGCTGGTCGGGGCGGGGTGTACCGGCCGTCTGGGGCGTCGCGGTGGTGGCCGCGTCACTGGTCACGCCATGCCTCCGTCGTGCGGGTGGGGCTGCACACTACCGGCACCGGGCGGCGCCTGGTGCGGAATGCGCGCTTCCTCACTCGCCTCGGCGGCGGCCGCCGCGCTCGCTCCGCGCTCGGCGACGACCTCCTTCACGGCGTCGAGCACGCCGCGATAGCCCGAGCAGCGGCAGAGGTTGCCGCAGAGGGCCTGGCGGGTCTCGAGCTCCGAGGGGGCGTGGTTGCCCTCCAGCAGGTCGTGCACGGTCATCGCGATACCGGGGATGCAGAAGCCGCACTGGACGGCGCCGCAGGCCGCGAGGGCGCGCTGCACGTCGGACGGTTCGCCGTCGCCGGCGAGCCCTTCGACCGTACGGACCTCGGATCCGGCGGCGGTCGCCGCCGGGACCAGGCAGGAGGCGACGAGACGGCCGTCGACCTGGACGTTGCAGGCGCCGCACTCGCCCTGGGAGCAGCCGTCCTTGGCACCGGCGAGGCCGAGGCGCTCGCGCAGCACGTAGAGCAGCGACTCGCCGATCCAGGCGTCGGTGACGGGCCGGTCGGCCCCGTTGACGCGCAGGACGTAGGAGGTGGGCGGGTGCTCCTCGGTGCCGGTCGAGGAGAGGGGAGCATCCGCTGACGCTGCGGGCTCGGGGGACGAGGCGGGCTCGGGGGGCGAGGCGGAAGCGGAGGGCTCCGGGGCGTACGCGTCCCGCGACGGCTCCCCCGCGCTCTCCTCCTCGCGCCGCTCGGCCGACGCGTGCTCGGCCGACGCGTGCTCGGCCGACGCGTGCTCGGCCGGGGCGTCCTCCGCCGGCGGCGGCTCCGCGGCCTCAGGCTCTGGCGTGCGCTCGTCGTCCGCGGCGCTCCCGCCGGCGGGCGCGGTGGCCCAGGGCGCGGGTGCGCCGCCGGGCAGCGTCGCCGGTGCCTCGCTCGCCCACGGCGCGGACGCGCCGCCCGGCAGGGTCGCCGGTGCGGAGCCCCACTGGGACTGGAGCAGAGAGGCGGCGAACTCGCCCGACTCCTCCGGCAGATCGCCCTGGGCGACCGGGATGGTCCACTGGCCGGTCACGTCGGAGGCGGGTGCGGGCTCGCCCTCGGTGAAGCTCCACTGGCCGGTGACGTGCGCGTCAGCGGAGTACCGGTCCGTGTACTGCTCACCGTGGCCGGCGGACCCGCCGGGTTCGGGCCACTGCACGGTCTCGGGCTCGCCGGTGGGCTGCTGGACGTGCCAGCCCTCGGGCACCGACGGGTCGGACACCGGCGTCAACGGCATGATCATCGGCGGTACGTAGCCGTGCCCGGGTGCCGCGAGCGGCGCGCCGTCCTGCGAGCCCTCGGGGGGCAGTTGGAAGAAGCCGGTCGCCTCGGCGTCGTACTCGCCCTGAGGCGTCGGCTCCCAGCCGCCGTGCTCCGGCGCCCGCCCCCGCGGATTCTCTTCGTTGCTCACGACAGCGCCCTCCCCAGTGCACGTCGGGCCAGCGCGGCGACGGTGCGCCGCAGATGCAGTACGGCGGGCGGCAGCACGGGCTGCTCCTCGCCCGGCGCGGCCGGGGCCGGGTCGGGGATGCACGCCGCCGCGACGTACTCCCCGAAGGCCGCCAGTGCCTCGCCCGCGAGTCCGCGCTCGCCGTCCCAGTCGATCAGTGACGCGATCCAGCGCTCGGCCTCCAGCGGCCGCAGCGGCATCGGCGCGATCGCACCGACCGCGCAGCGCACCCCGCGCCGCACCGGGTCGAGGACGACCGCGACGGACGCGGTGGCGCGGCCGGGGCCGGTGCGGCCGGTGGCCTTCACGAAGACCTGCGGGGCGTGCAGCAGGGGCACGCGTACGAAGCCGATGAGTTCGGCCGGTCCGAGCATCTCGCGGCCCGCGAGCAAGTGGGACACCGGGATCTCCCGGCGGCTGCCGCCGGGTCCCGCGATGACGAGGTCCGCCTCCAGGGCGGCCAGGACGGGCAGGGTGTCGCCGGTCGGGGCCGCGGTGGCGATGTTGCCGCCCAGGGTGCCCGCGTTGCGGATCTGGGGCGGGCCGGCGGCGCGCGCGGACGCGGCGAGTGCGGGGATGAGGGCGGCGAAGTCGGGGCGTCCCATGCGGGCGTGGGTGAGGCCGGCGCCGAGCAGGGCGTGTCCGTCCAGGTAGCGCCAGCCGCGGATCTCGCTGATCCGGCCGAGGCCGACGAGTCCTGCGGGGCGCAGCTGGCCCCGGTTGACGGCGGCCATGAGGTCGGTGCCACCGGCGACCGGCACGGCGGCGGGCATGTCGGTCAGCGCCGCCACGGCCTCGTCGAGCGAAGCCGGCAGCGTCACCGACTGCGATGTCTGCGGTGCGTGCGTGGTCACCCAGCTGCCCCTTCCCGGTGTCCGGCTGTCCCGCCCGTGCTGGCCGTACCGTACGTGCTCACAGCCCGGACGTGGCAACTCTGGCACATCTTCCGAGCCGACCGACGAACGGGTCCGCGAAGGGTGCATCCGCACCGGATGCACCCTTCGCTCGGTCTTCGTCCTATTTGGAACGCCATCGGAATCACAGGCGGATTGCCACTCTTCGGTGACCGTTGCGGGTATTCCTCACGGCCCTACCACCGTGACAGGATGCGCGGCCCCGAGCACCGGGCTTGCGCCGGGCTCACACGTTTGGGGGCGCACCCTCGATCGGGCGTCCGAGACTGCCCGTCATTCCTTCGGGCAGAGGGCGCTTCTGCCACGGCAACGGGCCGCCGGGCGGCCGGTAGTCGACGCCGAGTGCGTCAAGGCGGCGGTAGTGCACGGTCATGCGTCCCTCGAAGTCCGCGAAGTCCCGTTCGCCGGACGCGGGCAGCGCCGACCAGGCGACCTCGGCGAAGGCCGCGAGCCGCGGGAAGACCTGGTAGTCGACGCGGGCCCGGTTCTGCATCACCTCGGTCCAGACGTTGGCCTGGGTGCCCATGATGTGCGCGGCCGCCTCCGGGGACAGCCCCGGCGGAACGGGTTCGAAGCGGTAGACGTCCTCCAGGGTGCGGACGTAGCCGATGGGCATGGGCTCGTCGGGGCCGCCGTCCTGCCGGTGGTCCAGATACACCTGCTGTTCGGGGCACATCACGACGTCGTGGCCGGCCTCCGCCGCCGCGATACCGCCCGCATAGCCGCGCCAGGAGGAGACGGCGGCGCCGGGTGCGAGACCGCCCTCCAGGATCTCGTCCCAGCCGATCAGCCGGCGGCCGCGGGCGGACAGCCAGGTGTCGAAGTGCCGGATGAACCAGGACTGGAGCTCGTCCTCGTCGGCGAGGCCCAGCTCCGCGATACGGGCCTGGGCGGCCGGGGATGCCTTCCACTGGTCCTTGAGGCACTCGTCGCCTCCGATGTGGATGAACGTGGAGGGGAAGAGCGCCAGGACCTCCTCCAGCACGCCTTCGTAGAAGCGCAGGGTGCTGTCGGTGGGGGCCAGGACGTTCGGGTTGATGCCCCAGGTGTCCCAGACGGCCAGGGGCTTGCCGTCGGGAGAGGTGGAGACGTCGGTGTTGCCCAGTTCCGGGTACGCGGCGATGGCGGCCTGCGAGTGGCCGGGGATGTCGATCTCGGGGACGACGGTGATGTGCCGTTCGGCGGCGTACGCGACGATCTCGCGGATGTCGTCCTGGGTGTAGTAACCGCCGTGCGGGGTCTCGTCCCAGAGGTCGGAGGCCCGGTGGCCGTATTTGGTGCGCGTGCGCCAGGAGCCGATGTCGGTGAGACGGGGGTGGCGCTCGATCCGGATGCGCCAGCCCTGGTCGTCGGTGAGGTGGAAGTGGAAGACGTTCAGCTTGTGCGCGGCGAGCAGGTCGAGTTGGCGCAGCACGTCGGTCTTCGGCAGGAAGTGCCGTGAGACGTCGAGCATCATGCCGCGCCAGGCGAACCGGGGACGGTCCGCGACGGCGATGCGCGGCAGGTCCCAGGTGCGGCCCGCGGGCGGCAGCGGCGCGGCGCGGAAGGCGTCGGGGCCCAGCAGTTGACGCAGGG
Organism: Streptomyces sp. AM8-1-1; assembly: GCF_032229325.1. Taxonomy (NCBI): domain Bacteria; kingdom Bacillati; phylum Actinomycetota; class Actinomycetes; order Kitasatosporales; family Streptomycetaceae; genus Streptomyces; species Streptomyces sp. AM8-1-1. The sequence goes on along the minus strand of NZ_CP135086.1, from coordinate 5,108,310 downwards.
TCTGCGCGCCCCAGAAGACACCGGCGGGGCTGCCGCCCTCGATGACGACCGCGGCACCCGTGGCGGAGCCGTCGGTGCAGAGCCGGTAGCCCTCGGGCCCCAGTTCCCGCTCCACGTCGGGGCTGATGCGCAGGGCGATGCCGTGCGGGTCCGCGCCGTCGGGGAAGGTGAGACCGGTGGCGGCGCCGAGCACGGCGCGCAGCCACCGGGCGGTGCTCTCGGTCCCGGCATCGGCGTCGAGGCGGGTGTGCGCGCCGAGCGCCAGCCGGCCGTTCCCGGGCCGGGCGGAGCCCTCCGGTGCGGCCCCGGGGGCCTCGACGAGCACGGGCCGGGGGATCAGGGACGCGTCGTCTTCCATGACGGCAGCCTTTCAGGGTGGGAGCGGGGTGGGGCGGGCGGGCTGCCGTGTCAGTCCTTCACGGCGCCGCCCAGGCCGGACACCAGGCGCCGTTGCACGAGGACGAAGAAGACCAGGACGGGCACGGTCATCACCGTGGAGCCGGCCATGATGCCGCCCCAGTCGTTCTCGTCCGGCTTGAAGAACACCAGCAGCGCCATCGGCAGGGTCGACTGCGAGGTGTCGCTGATGATGAAGGACTTGGCGAACAGGAAGTCGTTCCAGGTGGAGATGAACGAGAAGACGCTCGTCGCCACAAGTCCCGGGAACACCAGCGGGAACAGGATCTGCCACAGGAAGCGTGTCCGGCTCGCACCGTCGATGTACGCGGCCTCCTCCAGCGCCTCCGGCACCGCCTTCACGAAGCCCCGCAGCATCCAGATCGCAAACGGCAGCGAGAACGCGATGTGCGGAAGGATCAGCGAGCCCAGGGTGTTGAGCTGGCCGAAGTCCCGCATGAGGAAGAACAGCGGGATCGTCAGCGCCTCGATCGGCACCATCTGCGCCACGAGGAACATGATCAGCAGGGTCGTGCGGAACCGGAAACGGAACCGTGTGACGGCGGTCGCCGCGAGGAAGGCGATCAGGGCGGACGCGATGACCACCACCCCGGCGACGAACAGGCTGTTGAGGAAATAGCGGCCGAATTCCTGCTGTTCGAAGACGCGGCGGAAGGAGTCGAGCGACGGCGAGAGCGTCCAGGGACGCGGGTCGGTGGACTGGATCTCGCCGGCCGGTTTGAACGCGGAGAGCACCATCCAGTACAGCGGGAAGGCCACGATCACCGCGATGACGAGCGCGGATGCCTCGGCCGCGAGGCGCCAGGGACGGCGGATACGGAGCGAGCTCACAGTTCTTCTCCCTGGCGTCGCAGAAGGCGCAGATAGACGAGGGTGACGGCCAGCAGAATCAGCAGCATGACGATGCCGATCGCGGAGCCCAGGCTGTACTGCGAGGACGCGAAGGCCTTCTGATAGGCGTACACATTGAGCACGAGATTCTGGCCGGCGATGCCTCCGCCGTTCGTCATCACATAGATCTGCGTGAAGACCTTGAAGTCCCAGATGATCGACTGAATGGTGACGACGACGAGAATGGGCCGCAGCATCGGCGCCATGACGGAGCGCCAGATACGCCACTGCGACGCACCGTCCAGGGAGGCCGCCTCCAGCACCTCGGAGGGGATCGACCGGATGCCCGCGTAGACCGTGACCATCACGAACGGGAACGAGCACCACACCACTTCGAAGAGCACGAGGGCGAACGCGCTGTAGCGCCCGTAGGTCCAGGAGTGGTCGCCGAGACCGAGGATGCGGTTGACCGGACCGAAGTCCGGGTCGAAGAGGAAGACCCAGACGGTGGAGCCGGTGATGGCGGGGGTGGCCCAGGCGCCGAGCGCGGCCATCATCAGCGCGAGCCGGGGCACCGCCCGGATGCGCGTCAGCAGCACGGCGAGCGTGCAGCCGACGGCGAGGGTGGCCACGACGCAGGCGGCCGCGAAGACGACGGTGGCGAGCAGGACCTCCCAGAACTGACTGTCGGCGAAGAGCGTGCGGTAGTTGCCGAAGCCCTGGAAGGTGGTCGGTTCGCCGCCGCTGACCTGTGCCTGGGTGTATTCGAGGAACGAGATCAGGCCGAGCTGGTAGATCGGATAGACGAGCAGTCCGGCGAGGACGACCAGGGCGGGCGCGAGATAGACCCAGGGGGTCCAGCGTCCGTCGCGCCGTTTCGTGCGGCGGCTTCCGGCCGGGGCCGGCGCGGTCCTGACGGGGACCGCGGCCGGCTCGGCGGCTGTCGCTTGGTGCGTCATGGCGGTCAGCCCGCGGCGGAGAACGCCGTGTCCATCTTCTTGGCGGCGTCACCCGACGCCGCGGCCACGTCCTTCTTGCCGCTGACGATCTCCTGGAACATCGTCGGCAGGACGAGCGAGGAGTCGATCTGTCCCCATCCGGGCGAGGCCGGCACGAACTTGGCGCCCGAGGCGAGCGTCTCGACGAACGGGGCGACGAACGGCTCCTTCTTCGCCACCTCGGAACGCACGTCGGTGTACGTCGGCAGGAAGCCCATCGCCGCGAACAGCTTGCGCTGCGTCTCCTTGCCCGCGAGCTCCTTCATGAGGTCCACCGCCAGCGTGCGGTGCGAACTGCTCTTGAGGACACCGACGTTGTTGCCGCCGGCGAAGGCGGGCGCCGTCTCCCCGGACGTGACCCCCGGCAGCGGCACGACCGCGTACTTGCCCTTGACCGAGCCCGCCTCCACGGCCTGGTGGCTGAAGTCGCCGCCTATCGCCATGGCCGCCTTGCCGGACGCGAAGGCGGTGACGGTCGCGTTGCCGCCCATGGAGGCGCACTTGGCGGCCGGGCAGTTGTCGTCGCCGAACAGCGAGGTGTAGGCCGTGATGCCCTTCTGGGCGGCCGGGCTGTTGATGGCGGACTTGTAGGTACCGCCGTCCTCCTTCGCCAGTTCACCGCCGTTGGCCCAGATGAAGGGCATCGCTCCGTAGGTGTAGGCGCCGCCGACCGCGATCCCGTACAGGTCGGGCTTCTCGGCGCGGATCTTCTTGGCGGTGGAGATCAGCTCGTCCTGCGTCTTCGGGGGCTTCAAGCCCAGTTCGCCGAAGACGTCGGTGCGGTAGTACAGGGCCCGTACACCGACGAAGAAGGGCGCGCCGTAGATCTTGCCGTCGACGGTGACCGACTGGGTGGCCGTCGGGTCGGCGGACTTCGCGTCCTCCCACTCCCCGAACTCCTTGCTGACGTCCTCGAGTCCGCCGTCCTTGACGTAGCCGGCGGTGTCGGTGTTGCCGTACTCGATCAGGTCCGGGGCGCTCTTCGGGTCGTTGAAGGCCGCCTTGATCCGCTGGGCGCGGGTCTCGACGGGGATGTACTCGATCTCGACCTTGCTGCCCTTGTGCTTCTCGGTGAAGGCGGCGACGGCCCCGTCGACGACCTTCTCCTTGGGCTTGTTGTTGACCTCCTGGAACAGCCAGACCCGCAGGGTCCCCTTCTTCTCGTCCTTGTCGGCACTGCTGTCGGAGGTCTGCGGGGCACAGGCGGTGGCGGTGAGGCCCGCCAGGACAAGTGCCGCGACGGGTGCGGCGATTCGGGCGCTGAGCTTCATGGGTGATCCCCTACGGGTCATCGTTGCAACATACGCAACCAACGTTTCGTGCTGCACAACACGCAGGAGGCTAGAGCCGCTCAAACACGGGGACAAGAGGTCTCAACCACCTTGTGACCGCCGGGTGCACTCCGTGCAACGCGAACGGCCCCTGCGGCGCGCACAGATGCGCGCCACAGGGGCCGTACCGGTTCGGGGTTCCGGCCGCCGGGACCCGGTGGGTCCGCGGCCGGGGGTTACTTCTTGTCCTTGCCGCCCTTGTCCTTGTCGCCGCCCGGGCCCATGGACTCGTAGATCTCCTTGCACATCGGGCAGACCGGGTACTTCTTGGGGTCGCGCCCCGGCACCCAGACCTTCCCGCACAGCGCCACGACGGGAGTGCCATCGAGGGCACTCGCCATGATCTTGTCCTTCTGGACGTAGTGGGCGAAGCGCTCGTGGTCGCCGTCGCCGCTCGACACCTGCGGCGTCGGTTCTACGAGGGTTCCCGTCCCAGTCCCGCGCTCGGGCTCAAGAGTGCTCATGAGCTCCAAGGGTACTCACACCCGCGACCCCCCGGCGCCGTCGGTCCCGGCTCGCCGTCGGCCCGCGGTGCCACCCGCCGGTCAGTTCAGCGAGGGGTCGTCCGGATACGTCGCGAACATCGCCAGTTCGTTGCGCTGTCTGCGCAGCACCGCCCGCCACAGCGTCTCCGGCTGCGGCGACGAGACATCGCCGGGCTCGGACTCCACGACGTACCAGGCACCCTCGCCGAGCTCGTCCTCCAGCTGGCCGGGCCCCCACCCCGCGTACCCGGCGAAGATGCGCAGCGAGCCGAGCGCCGCGCCGAGGAGCTCCGGGGGCGTCTCCAGATCGACCAGGCCGATCGCGCCGTAGACCCGGCGCCAGCCGAGCGGACCCTCGTCGCCCGGGATCACGGCCACACCGAGCGCCGAGTCCAGGGAGACCGGGCCGCCCTGGAAGACCACACCGGGGTCGCCGGCCAGCCCGGCCCAGGGCTCCAGGATGTCGCCGACGTCGACGGGGGTCGGCCGGTTGAGGACCACGCCGAGGGAGCCCTCGTCGTCGTGGTCGAGCAACAGGACCACCGCCCGGTCGAAGTTGGGGTCGGCGAGGGCGGGTGTGGCGACGAGCAGCCGCCCTGTGAGCGAGGACACCTCGGTCATGCGAGACATGATCCCGCATCTTGGCCCGGCGCGTGGCCCGAGCGAGGACAGTGTGAGAACCGGCGCAGCTCAGGACGGGCCGCGGCACCGGCCGGAGCCCGCCCTCGGCGGTGACGCTCCGCGAAACCGCATGAACCGTACGTGTTGTACCGAATTCATTACGCGTCTGAAGCGTCCTTGCCCTTACGGGGCAGGGGTGACAGCCCCTTACCCTTTTCTCTGGCCCCCTGTCCGACCTTCCCCTCGTACCACTGAGGGGGACCCTCCGGAACGCGAGATTCATGACCGGCACAGACGATGTACTGCTTGTCCACGGCGGAACCCCGCTGGAGGGCGAAATCCGCGTCCGCGGCGCCAAGAACCTGGTGCCGAAGGCCATGGTCGCCGCTCTGCTCGGCAGCGGGCCGAGCAGGCTGCGCAACGTGCCCGACATCCGCGATGTGCGGGTCGTCCGCGGACTGCTGCAGCTGCACGGTGTGACGGTGCGGCCGGGCGAGGAGCCCGGCGAGCTGGTGCTCGACCCGACGCACGTCGAGAGCGCCAACGTCGCCGACATCGATGCCCACGCGGGTTCCTCCCGGATCCCGATCCTCTTCTGCGGCCCCCTGCTGCACCGCCTCGGCCATGCCTTCATCCCCGGCCTCGGCGGCTGCGACATCGGCGGCCGTCCGATCGACTTCCACTTCGACGTGCTGCGCCAGTTCGGCGCGACCATCGAGAAGCGGGCGGACGGGCAGTACCTGGAGGCCCCGCAGCGGCTGCGCGGCACCAAGATCCGTCTGCCGTACCCGTCGGTCGGCTCCACCGAGCAGGTGCTGCTGACGGCGGTGCTGGCGGAGGGCGTCACCGAGCTGTCGAACGCGGCGGTGGAGCCGGAGATCGAGGACCTCATCTGCGTGCTGCAGAAGATGGGCGCCATCATCTCCATGGACACCGACCGGACGATCCGGATCACCGGTGTCGACCAGCTCGGCGGCTACAACCACAAGGCGCTCCCGGACCGCCTGGAGGCGGCCTCCTGGGCGTCCGCGGCGCTCGCCACCGAGGGCAACATCTATGTGCGCGGCGCCCAGCAGCGCTCGATGATGACGTTCCTGAACACGTACCGGAGGGTCGGTGGCGCGTTCGAGATCGACGACGAGGGCATCCGCTTCTGGCACCCGGGCGGCTCGCTCAACGCCATCGCGCTGGAGACGGACGTGCACCCCGGTTTCCAGACCGACTGGCAGCAGCCCCTGGTGGTGGCCCTCACGCAGGCCGCCGGGCTCTCCATCGTCCACGAGACGGTCTACGAGTCCCGACTCGGCTTCACCTCCGCGCTCAACCAGATGGGCGCACACATCCAGCTGTACCGCGAGTGCCTGGGCGGCTCCGACTGCCGCTTCGGCCAGCGCAACTTCCTGCACTCGGCGGTCGTGTCGGGCCCGACGAAGCTCCAGGGCGCGGATCTGGTCATTCCCGACCTGCGCGGCGGCTTCTCGTACCTGATCGCGGCACTGGCGGCGCAGGGGACCTCCCGCGTCCACGGCATCGACCTGATCAACCGCGGCTACGAGAACTTCATGGAGAAGCTCATGGAGCTCGGCGCCAAGGTCGAGCTGCCCGGCGGCGCGCTCGTCTGACGCCGTAGGGCGTAGGAGACGTCAGAGAGACCGACAACGCACAGAAGGGCGGCCACCCACTCGGGTGGCCGCCCTTCGTGTCGCCAGGGAGTGTCCACGGAGTGCCGTCGTCCGCCCGGAGGACGGGGGACGACACTTCGCGGACACCACCCAGGTGCTTACTTGCCCTTTGCGGCTTCCTTGAGCTTCGAGCCCGCGGAGACCTTCACGCTGTAGCCGGCCGGGATCTGGATCGGGTCGCCGGTCTGCGGGTTACGAGCGGTGCGAGCGGCACGGTGGGTGCGCTCGAAGGTCAGGAAGCCGGGGATGGTGACCTTCTCGTCACCCTTGGCGACAACCTCGCCGACGGTCTCGGCGAGGGCGGCCAGCACGGCGTCGGCGTCCTTGCGGGTCACCTCGGCGCGGTCGGCCAGCGCGGCCACCAGCTCACTGCGGTTCATGTTCTTACTCCCGTGTTCTTCTTGCCTGTCAGGCGTGAGATCGAAGCCGATGCTGCCAGGGCCCTCGGACAGTCCCCGGACCCGGGTCTGCAGTTCCAGACCCTCGCGCCCGATTACGCATCCTGCCCCCACCAACGGCGGGAAAGCCAATCCGGCACCCTCCAGAGTCACACGAAAAGCGCCACTGCCTCGTCGTGGTGACGTTCCGTCCACTCGCTGGAGACTCCCTGGAGCCGCCGGGCTATGGTCCGCCACCCTAGAGCGGCGGCCGGGGCCCCGCGACTCACGACGCGCCGGTGGTCGCGCCCACAGCCTTCGCGGCGTTGCGCACCGCACCGGCGACCGCCCCCGCGACCTTGTCGTTGAAGACGGAGGGGATGATGTAGTTCGGGTTCAGCTCGTCCTCGGTGACGACGTCCGCGAGCGCGGTCGCGGCCGCGAGCATCATCTCGGTGTTGACGGTGCGGGAGTGAGCGTCCAGCAGACCGCGGAAGACGCCCGGGAACACCAGGACGTTGTTGATCTGGTTCGGGAAGTCGGAGCGGCCGGTGGCCACAACCGCCGCCGTCTGACGCGCGATTGCCGGGTCGACCTCGGGGTCGGGGTTCGCGAGCGCGAAGACGATGGCGCCGTCCGCCATGGCCGCGACGTCCTCGCCGCCGAGTACGTTGGGGGCCGAGACGCCGATGAAGACGTCCGCACCGACCGTGGCCTGCTTGAGCGTGCCGCGGACACCCTCGGGGTTGGTGTTGTCGGCGATCCAGCGCAGCGCGGAGCCCGGGGCCGCGTCCACGAGGTCCTCGCGCTCCGCGTGCACCACACCGTGGATGTCGGCGACGACGGCGTGCTTCACACCCGCCGCGATCAGCAGTTTCAGGATGGCCGTACCCGCCGCGCCGGCACCGGACATGACGACCCGTACGTCACCGACCTCCTTGCCGACCACACGCAGGGCGTTGGTCAGCGCGGCCAGCACCACGATGGCGGTGCCGTGCTGGTCGTCGTGGAAGACGGGGATGTCCAGGGCCTCCCGCAGCCGCGCCTCGATCTCGAAACAGCGGGGCGCGGAGATGTCCTCCAGGTTGATACCGGCGAAGCCCGGGGCGATCGCCTTGACGATCGCGACGATCTCGTCGGTGTCCTGGGTGTCCAGGCACAGCGGCCAGGCGTCGATGCCGGCGAACCGCTTGAACAGGGCCGCCTTGCCCTCCATGACGGGCAGCGCGGCCATCGGCCCGATGTTGCCGAGGCCGAGGACGGCGGAGCCGTCGGTGACCACGGCGACGGAGTTGCGCTTGATGGTGAGGCGGCGGGCGTCCTCGGGGTTCTCGGCGATCGCCATGCAGACCCGCGCCACACCCGGCGTGTAGATCATCGAGAGATCGTCACGGTTGCGGATGGGGTGCTTGGACTGCATCTCGATCTTGCCGCCGAGGTGCATCAGGAACGTACGGTCGGAGACCTTGCCGACGACGACACCGATGATCTCGCGCAGTTCCTCGACGATCTCGTCGGCGTGCGTGGTGGAGCTGGCCGCGATCGTCACGTCGATCCGCAGCTTCTCGTGGCCGGAGGCGGTCACGTCCAGGCCGGTCACGGAGCCGCCGGAGGACTCCACGGCCGTGGTCAGCTGGGAGACCGCGGTTCCGCTCGCGGGCACCTCCAGCCGGACCGTCATCGAGTACGAGACGCTGGGCGCCGTTGCCATGACCGGGTTCCTCTGCTTTCCCTAGCTTCATTGCCATGCGGCCGTGGCTACTGCCCGGCGACGCCTTCCGATGGTCGCACCTACCTGCGGGTAGCAGGTAATACTGGTCGTTTAGTTTTCGGAAAGCTTTTTCCACCATACGAGATATGCAGGGGAAACAGAAGAGGCCCACGGCCCCGAGGGGGCGTGGGCCTCTTCCGATGTGGTGTAAGTGACACCGACCCGCCATGCTCGCCTCGCGGCAAGTGGTCGCTCTGAGCGACGAAGGTTGGGCCCGGGGGCTTGGATCGGGCCGGTGTCACGACAAGGCTAACAAAGACTCCCCGAAGGTGATTCCCCTACGACGAGTTGACCGCGGATCAATCCCGCAGCAGGTCGGGGACCCCGTCCGCGTCCGGGTCGTCGCGGCGCCCCGACACCACGGTGAGCTGCTGTGTCGCACGGGTCAGCGCGACGTACAGCACCCGCAGCCCCGCCGGGGACTCGTCCGCGATCTCCGCCGGGGAGACCACCACGGTCGCGTCGTACTCCAGTCCCTTCGCCTCCAGCGAGCCGAGCGCCACCACCCGCTCGCCGAGCCCCTTCAGCCAACGCGCCACCTCGGCGCGGCGGTTCATCGCCGCCACCACACCGACCGTGCCGTCGACGCGGTCCAGCAGGCGCTGCGCCTCCTCCCGGACGGTGCCGGCCAGGTCGTCGCCCCGGACGACCGCGAAGCGCGGCTCGACGCCCGTGGAGCGCACCGCGGACGGGGACTCCATGCCGGGCATGGCGAGCGCCAGCACCTTGGCGGCGAGTTCCGCGATCTCCGCGGGGTTGCGGTAGTTGACCGTGAGCTGGAAACGCCGGCGCGGGCGGCTGCCCAGCGCCTCGTCGCGCGCCTCGGCGGCCTCGTCCGGGTCCGACCAGGACGACTGGGCCGGGTCGCCGACGATCGTCCAGGTCGCGTGCCGGCCGCGGCGGCCGACCATCCGCCACTGCATCGGCGTGAGGTCCTGCGCCTCGTCGACGATGACGTGGGCGTACTCCTCGCGCTCCGCCGCGAGACGCTCGGCGCGCTCGCGCTGGGTCTCCTCGCGCTGCGGCATCAGCTCCTCCAGACCGGTGAGCTGGTCCAGCGGGTCGAGTTCGCGCCTGCGGCGCGGGCGCGCCGGGGAGCCGAGCAGGGTCTGGAGCTCGTCGAGCAGCGCCACGTCGTGCACGGACAGCGGGCCCTGGCCCTCGGGCCCGATCCTGCGCAGCGAGCGTGCCAGCCGGCGCACCTCGCCCGGATTGAGCACCCGGCGGGCCCAGCGCCCCAGCCGCCGCTCGTCCGCCATCGCGACGAGCACTCGGCGCGGGGTCAGCTCGGGCCACCACGCGTCCAGGAAGGCGATGAAGCTTTCCTCGCCGGTGATGTCCTCGTCGAAGGAGGACCGCAGCTCCGCGGCGAGCTCGGGGTCCGTGTGGCGGGAGCCGGCCCCGGACTTCGCCCACAGGGCGTCGAGCAGCAGCCTGCGGGCGCGCGGGCGCAGCAGGTTGACCGGTGTGGTGCCACCGAGGACGTTGTGGCGGATGCGCCCGAGTTCCTCGGCCTCGAGTTCGAGCCGGCGGTTGAAGGCGACCACCCGCAGACGCGAGGGCGGGCCCGTCGGCGCGTCCTGCGGCTCCTCGCCGAAGGCCAGCTGGCCGTTGCGGTGCCCGCTGCCGTCGCCGTTCTGCGGTGCGGTGGGTCCGGAGAGCTCCAGGGCGCCTCTGGCCGCCTTGCGGAGGACCTTCAGCATCCGGGACGAGCCCTTGATGCGCGCCACGGCCGGTTCGTCGTACGCCGTGGCCTCGGCGCCGTCGACCAGATGGCCGACCGCGCGGATCGCGACCTGCCCCTCCTCTCCCAGCGAGGGCAGCACACCCTCGGTGTAGGAGACGAGCAGCGGGGTCGGCGAGACGATCAGGATGCCGCCCGCGTAGCGACGGCGGTCCTGGTAGAGGAGATAGGCGGCCCGGTGCAGCGCCACGGCGGTCTTGCCGGTGCCGGGGCCGCCCTCGACGTATGTGACGGACGCGGCGGGGGCGCGGATCACCAGGTCCTGCTCGGCCTGGATGGAGGCGACGATGTCCCGCATGGTGTGGCTGCGGGCCTGGCCGAGCGCCGCCATCAGCGCGCCGTCGCCGATCACCGGGAGCCGGTCGCCGCCGAGTGTCGCGGTGAGCTCGGGTCTCATCAGGTCGTCCTCGACCCCGAGGACCTTGCGGCCCTTGGAGCGGATCACCCGGCGGCGCACCACGCGGCCGGGGTCGACCGGGGTCGAGCGGTAGAAGGGCGCGGCGGCCGGCGCGCGCCAGTCGATGACCAGGGGCGCGTAGTCGGAGTCGAGGACGCCGATACGGCCGATGTGCAGGGTCTCCGCGATGTCGGCGGTGTTGTCGGCTCCCACCGCGTCGTCCGCGGGTTCCACCGAGGTGTACGCCCCGTCGGGTCCCTTCTGCCCGTCCTTGCCGAGCAGCAGGTCGATCCGTCCGAAGAGGAAATCCTCGAACTCGTTGTTGAGCCGATTGAGGTGGATGCCGGCGCGGAAGACCTGGGCATCCCGCTCGGCGAGAGCACCCGGTGTGCCGACCTGGCCGCGTTTCGCGGCGTCGTGCATCAGGAATTCCGCCTCGTGGATCTTCTCCTCGAGGCGGCGGTACACCTGGTCCAGATGTTCCTGTTCGACACCGATTTCCCGGTCCCGGACAGAGTCGACAGCGGCTTCCTGCGCGGCCACCGAGGGCCCCCTTCTGACGTGCACTGGGCAGCCGTCAACCCTATGCGAAGGGGGCGTTTCTGTCAGGCCTCGACTTCCACCAGCTTTTTGCCCTCGAACGTACGGACCTCGAAGTGGTCGATGTCGTTACTGTCCATCGCCGCTCCGCCGTGGACGTACAGCGGCTTCTTGCCGGCCGGGTTCGGGCTGTCGGGAATGCCGTAGCCCCACTCCGGGACGGCCCAGGAGGTCACGATCTCCTCCTCGCCGGTCTTGGAGACGGCGATCAGATTGCACTTGAGCGGCCCTTTGACGTTCTTCAGTTCCAGAACGGTGTGGGTGCCCCAGGCCTTCTTCTCCATGCCGACCGCGGCGCTGACCTTGGTCGTCGCGTCCGTGTGGTCGACCTTGTCCTGGATATGGGCGAAGGCGTCCTCGGCGGGGGACGTGGAGTGCGGCTGGGCCTGGGTGCTGCCCGTGTCGTCCGCCGTCACCACGACGGCCGCGGCGGGGCCACCGATGATCAGGGCCGCGGCGGCCGCGACCAGGTACATCCCGCGCCGGCGCTTGGCCGCCCGCTTGGCGGCGACCTCGTCCAGCAGGCCGTTCAGCACCTTGGGGCTGGGGGGAGCGGGTACGACGGGAACGGGCCGCGAGGGCGGGGCGTCCATCCAGCCCGGCGGCTGCATGCTCCGCATGCCCGGCAGATTGACCACATTGCTGCTCGGTCCCGGAGCGGGGGCCTCGGCCAGCATCGCCAGCATGGGCTCCATACCGGAGAAGTCCTCGAGGTTGGCGGCGCAGATCTGGCAGCCGGCCAGATGCATCTCGAAGGCGGCGGCGTCAGCGTCGTCGAGCACGCCGAGCACATACGCGCCAACGGCATCGTGGACGGATTCCTGCTCGTGCATGGTCATGCCCTGACCCCCCTTTCCTCCAGTGCGAGCTTCATGGAACGGAGTGCGTAGAACACCCGGGACCGCACCGTCCCACTGGGTATGCCGAGAGTCTCGGCAGCCTCATTGACCGTGCGCCCCTTGAAATACGTCTCGACAAGAACTTCCCTGTGGGCGGGCGTCAAATCATCGAGTGCATCAGAGAGCGTCATCAGCCACAACGCCTTGTCGATCTCGTCCTCCGCAGGCATGACCTCCAGCGGCGACGGATCGACCTCCTGCGGCCGGGCCTGCCGGCTGCGGTGACCGTCGATGACGATGCGGCGTGCGACCGTCACCAGCCAGGGTCGGACAGAGCCGGTTGCTCGGTTGAGCTGACCGGCGTTCTTCCAGGCACGGATGAGCGTCTCCTGCACCACGTCCTCGGCACGCTGGCGATCGCCGGCAACGAGGCGCAGTACATAGGCGAGCAGAGGACCCGCATGTTCGCGATAGAGCGCGCGCATGAGTTCCTCATCAGGTGCTGAGGAGTCGGTGCGTGGCTTATCGCTTCGATGGCGTGCCCTCTGCGGACGGTCATCGGCCACGGCGGCATCCTTGCGCACCTGAACCTCCCGGTCGAGACCCTGTTTCGGCTGGCTGCTTGTCCCCCTTCACTACGGGGTACGCAGGAGGATCACTCAATGAGTGGCCGAAAAACTTTCAAGATCTTTTCAGGTGTCCGGTTCGGGCCGTTACGGGAGGTCTCAGGCCCGGGCCACGGAGGCCCGGCGCCGGTGCCGGGCGACCCGTTCGCGGTTGCCGCAGACCTCGCTGGAACACCACCGCCGGCGCCGGCCGCGGGAGGTGTCCAGATAGACGCGGCGACAGCTCTCGCCCTGGCACTGCCGCAGCCCCGCCCTGGCCGCAGGATCGGTCAGCAACTCCACGGCGTCACGGGCGATCGCGGCGAGCAGGGAGGCGCAGTCGGGTGCCGAACCGAGGGCCCGTACGAGCGTGCCGTCGGCGTGCCGGACGGCACGGGGGGCGGGCGGCGCGCCGGCCACGGCGAGGGTGTTCACCCGCTCCAGGGCGGATTCCGCGTACCGGCCGTCGATCTCGGCGCGTACCAACTGACTGAGTGCGCCGCGCAGTTCGACGAAACGGTCCGCCCAGCGGGCGTCCGCCTCACCGAGCGGCGTGCCGGCCGGCACCAGTCCGGCGCCGGTCAGCCAGCGCCCGAGCCGGCCTGCTCCGGCCAGCGGTTCACCCTCGCCCGGCTCGGCCTCCGCGGTCGCCATCAGGTCCAGGCAGAGGCGCCCGGAGTCGAACCGCCAGTCGTACGACGCCGTACCGGTCGCGCCTGCGGTCATGCGCCTGTCACCGCCTCGGGGTCACCGCCGGGTGTCCCCACCAGAGTGCCCGTCCGGAGGTGCGGCCGGAACCCCTCGTTCTGGTCCGTCCGGCCGCACCCGGGACCTCAGTCGCGGACGAGCGAGGGCGCGATGTCCTCATGGCGCTCGACCGGGGTCGCGCTGCGCGCCGCGGCGGGCTTCTTGCCGCAGAAGGCGGCCTCCAGCGTCAGCGGCATGACATTCAACACATCGCTGGTGTTGGAGGTGTTCGCGGCGGAGGTGATGGTGCGCTTTCCGTCCTTCGAGGTGAAGGAGTACGTGTAGTAGCCCTGCACGGTGCCCGTGTGTCCGTAGACGGAGACACCGCAGGACAGATCACGGCGGCGCAGCCCGAGACCGTAGCCCTGGGTGCTGTTGACCGGCACCCACTCCTGCATCTGCGCCAGCCGGACCGGGGACATCAGCTTCCCGCGCAGCAGGGCGGAGACGAAGGTGTTCAGGTCGTGGGTGCTGGAGATCATGGCACCGGCGCTCTGCGCCCAGGAGGCGGTCTGCCGGGTCGAGTCCACGAGCGGTGCGCCCGCCTCGTCGGGCCGGAGGTAGCCCTTGACGTGGCGGCCGGGGATCGCGGTGCCGGGGTGGACGTAGAAGGTGTCCGTCAGCTTCAGCGGCTTGATGATCCGGTCGCGGTACTCGGTCTGCACCGTGCGGCCGGTGGCCTTCTCGATCAGCATCCCGGCGACGACGAAGTTGGTGTTGGAGTACGCGTGGGTCGTGCCGGGCTCGACGGTGAGCGGCTTCCGCAGCGACAGCCTCACCAGCTCACGGTGGCTGAACACCTTGGTGCGCACCGCCTCGAAGCCCGGGACGGTCTTGGCGAACATCTCGTCGGTGTAGTCGTACAGCCCGCTGCGGTGGCTGAGCAGATGGCGCACCGTGATCCGGTCGTCCGGCAGCAGTCCGGGCAGATATGTGTTCACCGACGTGTCAAGGTCCAGGCGGCCCTCGTCGACCAGCTGGAGCACGACCACCGAGGTGAACGTCTTGGTGACGCTCCCGATACGGAAGCGGTCGTCGGTGTTCATCGCCCGGCCGGTGGCCTTGTCCGCGACGCCCTCGGTCAGACGGCGGACCGCGCCGTGGTCGTCGATCCGGGCCATCGCGCCCGGGGCGCCCTTCGCCAGGGCCGAGCGCAGGGCCTCGCGCAGAGCGGTCAGATCGGGCGCCGGCAGCGTCGTGGCGCCGGCCGCCGCGCCTGCCGCCGCGCCTGCCGGTGCCGCCGGTGCCACGCTGTCCGCGGCAGGGGCCGCCGGTGATGCGAAGGCGGTCGGTGCGGGGACTGCGAGGAGGGACAGCAGGGCCGCGCCCAGCGCCGTACCTCTGCCCACCATGCCTGCGACCATCAGGTTCTTCTCCCATGTCCGGTTGCGTACGGCAACGTCCGTTGCCGGCCGGGCCGCTGACGCGACGTCGGCACCACTTGTACGCGCCGGCCCACCGATCGGGTTGCATGCCGGGAGAGGAATCCCTCGTGCGTGTCGCCCGCACGCCTCCGTCAGAGTGGCGGCGGGTCGTCGTGAAGGATGCGCTGGAAGAGCAGATGGTCGCGCCATGCGCCGTTGATGTGCAGGTACTTCGGGGCCATGCCGATCCGCTCGAAGCCGCACTTGGCGAGCACCCGCTGCGAGGCGGCGTTGTCGAGCAGGGTGTCCGCCTCCACCCGGTGCAGGCCCAGGTCCTCACGGGCGGCCCGGCAGACCTCCTCGACCGCGCGGGTGGCGAGCCCGCGTCCGGTGAACTCGTCGTCGATCCAGTAGCCGAGCTGCGCACTGCGGAACGGGCCGAGAGCGATGCCGGAGAGGGTGAGCCCGCCGACGATCCGGGTGCCCGCGTGGAAGTGCCAGCGCCGGGTGGTGGGATCGGGTGCCAGCCGGACTGCCTGCCCCTCGGCCGTGTAGAACAGCTCGGGGCGGTCCGGTTCGCAGGGGCGCATATGGGCCCGGTTGCGGGCCAGGGCGCGGGCCACGGGTCCCGCGAGGCGCTGGGCGGCGTCCGGCCCGTCGGGCAGCAGAAGCGGTAGGTCATCGCTCATCCTGCGTACCGTAGACGCCCGGACATGCTCCTGCGACGCTCGCCCATGGAGAGTCCTGGCCGCCCGCGCTGAACTGGTCACATGACACAGAACACGACGGAGAACAGGTCAGGAGGACGCGGCGGCAGGGCGGTCCTCGCGGCGGCGACGGCGACCACCGGTCTGGTGGCGGGCATCTGGTTCGCGTACGCGATATCGGTGATGCCCGCGCTCGCGCGCAGTGACGACCGCACGTACATCGAGGTGATGCAGAACGTGGACGACGTGATCCAGAACCCCCTCTTCTTCCTCGTGTTCCTGGGTGCGCTCGTCCTCACCGCGATCGCCGGCCGGCAGCAGTGGCGGTCACCGCTGCGCCCCTGGGTGCTCGCGGCGCTGGTGCTGTACTCGGCGGCGTTCCTGTCGACCGTGATGATGAGCGTGCCGCTCAACGAGGAGCTGGTCGCGGCCGGGGATCCGGCACGGATCGCCGATCCGGCGGCCGTGCGGGACGCCTACGAGGACCCGTGGGTCGCCTGGAACATCGTGCGCGGGGTGCTGAACACCGCCGCCCTGGGGTGTCTGTGCTGGGCGAGCACTCTGATGCGTCAGACGTCGCCGTACTTGGTGTCCGCGGCCGGGTCCAGCGCGAGCCGGTAACCGCGCTTGACGACGGTCTGGATCAGCTTGGGCACGCCGAGTGCGGTCCGCAGCCGGGCCATGGCGGTCTCGACGGCGTGCTCGTCCCGGCCCGCGCCGGGCAGGGTGCCGAGCAGATCGGCGCGGGAGACCACCCAGCCGGGGCGCCGGGACAGGGCCCGCAGCATGGCCATCCCGGCGGGCGGCACGGGCCGCAGTTCGTCGTCGACGAGGACGGCGTGGCCGCGGATCTCCAGACGGCGTCCGGCGACCGGGAACGTACGGGCACGCGACGGCAGTTCGGCGCCCAGCACCTGCACCAGCGGGCCGAGCCGGAAGCGCTCGGGCTGGACGGTCGGGATGCCGCGGGCCTGGAGCGGCAGCGCGGTGACCGGTCCCACGCAGGCGGCCAGCACATCGTGTTCCAGCGCGTGCAGCAGCGGTTCGAGCTGTCCGCGCGTCTCGGCGCGGGAGAGCAGCGACGCGGCGGCCGGCGCACTGGTGAAGGTGACGGCGTCCAGGGAGCGCGCGACGACCGCGTCCAGCAGCCGGTCCACGGGCGCCAGGTCCTCCGGGGGCATCCACCGGTAGACGGGGACGAGGACGACATCGGCGCCCGCCGCCCGCAGCGACTCGACGAACCCGGGCAGCGGTTCGCCGTGCAGCTGGAGGGCGATCCGGCGGCCGGAGACTCCTTCGGCGAGGAGCCGGTCGAGGACCTCGGCCATGGACTCCGAGGCCGGTGACCACTCCTCGGTGAGACCCGCGGCGCGGATCGCGCCCTTCACCTTCGGGCCGCGGGCCAGCAGTTCGACGCCCCGCAGACGGGCCAGCAGCTCCTCGCCGTACCCCCAGCCGTCGGCGGCCTCCACCCAGCCGCGGAAGCCGATGGCGGTGGTGGCGACGGCGACATCGGGGGCGTGGTCGATCAACTCCTTGGTGGCCGCGAGGAGTTCCGCGTCGTCGGCGAGCGGGACGATCCGCAGCGCGGGAGCGTGCAGGACGGTGGCGCCCCGGCGGTGCAGCAGCGCGCCGAGTTCATCGGCACGGCGGGCGGCCGTGACACCGACGGTGAAGCCGGCGAGGGGCCCGTGGACGGAACGCTGCGGCTCCTGAGCCCGCTGCGGCCGGTCGCTCGGTGCCTGCCGGTCGCGCTGTGCCTGCCCATCGTGCTGTGCCTGCCCGTCGCGCTGTGCCTGCGGCCCGCCCGGTGTCTGCGGCCGGCCGTTCTCCTGCTGCTCGTTCTGTTGCTGCTGCTCGTTCTGTTCCTGCTGGTCGTGCATCCGGTGTCCCCACTCTGCCGCCCATCCTGCGCGGATGAGGCGACCGAGCCTGTCAAGGGTGCGTGACAGGCTCGGTTCGCCGGTATTTCCCCGCCGTTACGGACGTGTCCGGCTCAGACCCGCGCGTATCCGAGCTGCGGCTCCGCCTCGGGCGCCTCGGTGGCCACCGGCGCGGGCGCGGGCCGGCGAAGGTATACCGCCCAGGTCACGACCGAGCACACCGCGTAGAAGAGCAGGAAGCCGACGAAGGCCCCGGTGCCCGTACCGGCGCTCTGGAACGACTGGCGGAAGGCGAGGTTGATACCGAGCCCGCCGAGCGCGCCCACGGCGCCGATGAGCCCCATCGACGCCCCGGACAGCCGCCGGCCGTAGGCGGCGGCCGCCTCGCCCGTCATGCCCTTCGCCAGCGCCTTCGCCTGGAAGATGCCGGGGATCATCTTGTACGTCGAACCGTTGCCCAGCCCGGTGAGCACGAACAGGGCGATGAAGCCGACGAGGAAGACCGGCAGGGACTCCTGCACGGAGGCGGTGACGACCACGCCCGTGGCAGCCGCCATCGCGAGGAAGTTGCCGAGCGTGATGCGCGCCCCGCCGAAGCGGTCCGCGAGCGCACCGCCGACGGGCCGGATGAGCGAGCCGAGCAGCGGTCCGATGAAGGTGAGGGAGGCGGCCTGGAGCGGGGTGCGCCCGAACTGCGTCTGGAGCACGAGGCCGAAGGCGAAGCTGTAGCCGATGAACGAGCCGAACGTGCCGACGTAGAGGAACGCCATGATCCAGGTGTGACCGTCCCGGACGGCTTCCCTGGCGGCGCCCGTGTCGTTCTTCACGGGCGCGAGGTTGTCCATCCACAGCGCCGCGCAGACCGCGGCGACGACGATCAGCGGGATGTAGGCGCCGAGCACGATACGCGGATGGGCGGCGCCCGCGGTCCCGATGACGAGCAGCCCGACGAGCTGCACCACCGGCACCCCGATGTTGCCGCCTCCGGCGTTGACGCCGAGGGCCCAGCCCTTCTTCCGCAGCGGGAAGAAGGAGTTGATGTTCGTCATCGAGGAGGCGAAGTTGCCGCCGCCGACGCCGGTGAGCGCGGCGACCAGGAGGAAGGTGCCGTACGAGGTCCCCGGCTCCATCACGGCGTACGCGGCACCGGTCGGCAGCAGCAGCATCAGGGCGCTGAAGACCGTCCAGTTCCGGCCGCCGAACCGGGCGACCGCGAAGGTGTACGGAACCCGGATCACGGCGCCCACCAGGGTGGCCGTGGCGATCAGGAAGAACTTCCCGGCCGGGTCGACGCCGTACTCCGGTCCCATGAACAGCACCATCACCGACCACAGGGTCCAGATGGAGAACCCGATGTGCTCGCTGAGTACGGAGAAGACGAGGTTCCGCCGGGCGGTCCGCTCCCCCGTCGTACGCCAGAAGGTCTCGTCCTCCGGGTCCCACTGTTCGATCCACCGGCCTGCCATGACGCGCCTCCACGGGTATCGGGTCGTGGAGGCGACGCTAGGCACGGCGCGTTTCGGCCCCGATGGCAGCAGGTGACCGGTGCGCAACCTTGCTCTCACCCGGCGGTCAGCGCGTGTGTGAGCCGCGCTTGCGCTGCGGGGTGCCGTCGGGCCACAGCCGGGGCCGCCGTCTGGCCGCGATGTCCTCGGCGGGGCCGAACAGCAGGATGCACAGCGCGATCAGTGCCCAGGCGAGCAGCAGGACGGGCACCCAGCTCTCCAGCAGCCACGGCGCTCCCTCGCTCAGCGCGTCGAGCGACCACATGCGGTCCCACAGCGTCGCTGCGGCGAGGATGCACACGTTGTGCCAGAGGTAGACGGTCACGGCACGGGAGTTGAGCAGGGTGACCACCCCGTCGAGGCGGCGCAGCCGCCGCGGCCACTCCTGCCACGACGGACTGAAGTGGAGCAGCAGCAGGACCGCGCCGAGCGACCAGAGGGCCTGTGCGGTCGGGATGCCGTCCAGCTCCACCCCCGGCTCGC
This sequence comes from Streptomyces sp. AM8-1-1, assembly GCF_032229325.1. Lineage (NCBI taxonomy): Bacteria > Bacillati > Actinomycetota > Actinomycetes > Kitasatosporales > Streptomycetaceae > Streptomyces > Streptomyces sp. AM8-1-1. The sequence goes on along the minus strand of NZ_CP135086.1, from coordinate 5,088,923 downwards.
CGAAGCCGTGGCGGGTGGCCCACCACAGGCCGGCCGGCATGAGGAGCACCGGGGCGAGGGAGGGGACGACATAGCGCGGCAGCCGGGCGAGCAGTCCCTCCTGGTGCGCCATGCCGAGCATCCAGCAGGCGCCGAAGGTGCTGAAGTCGGTGACCGCCGAGTCGATCCGTGTGGGCAGCGAGAGCTGTCCGACGCTCAGCAGGACCGAGAGGGCCACGGGCGCGAGGAGCGCCGGCCAGGGAAACCGCCGCAGCAGCCGCAGGAGCAGGGGCGACAGCAGGACGAACCACAGATAGGCGCGCAGGTACCAGAGCGGCTCGGCCATGTCCGCGGCCCATTCGGTGGCCAGGAACGGCGGGTCGCTCAGCGGCAGGATCCAGAACACAGCGGACGGCCCGGGCCGCCAGCCGTTGACCACCATGAGGGTGCCGCAGACCGCGCCGAGGACCCACACCGGAGGCAGCAGACGGCGTACCCGGCTGCGGATCACCTGGAGGGCGGGACGCTCCAGCGAGCGGGCCATCAGCGCACCCGCGAGCGCGAACATCACCCCCATGGAGGGGAAGAGCAGCGGCAGCCAGGCCCAGCCCACCAGGTGGTAGAGCACGACGCGGAAGAGGGCGAGCGCGCGCAGCAGGTCGAAGTAGCGGTCCCGGCCGGCGGGCGGGGCCTCGGTCGGCGCAGCGGCGTGCGCGGGCGTCGTCCCGGTGAGGGAGGGGGTCATCCGACCGGCCTCCGGTTCTCGTCGCTGCGCCGCGGAGCGGGTACGGCGCCGGGCGCCTCGACCGTTCCGGTGCGCCGCAGCTTCTGCCAGCGCAGCCGGCCGCCGGTCAGGGCCGTGATCCAGGACTGGAGCAGCACGACGTACATCAGCTGGCGGTAGAGCAGTTGCTGGAGGGGCAGCGAGATCAGATGGATCATCTTCTCGCCGTCGAGCCGGAACGCGTAAGCGGCGCAGACGACCTGCACGGCGAGGACGCCGAGCCACGCGGCGATCGTCTTCAGCGTGGGCCCGAAGACGAGTCCGTAGAGCAGGAAGACGTCGATCAGCGGGGCCAGCAGCGGTGCGAGCACCATGAAGAGGGAGACCAGGGGCAGTCCGACCCGGCCGAAGCGGCCGGACGGGCCGCGTTCGACGAGGGCCCGACGGTGCTTCCAGATCGCCTGCATGGTCCCGTACGACCAGCGGTAGCGCTGCGACCACAGCTGCTGCACGCTCTCCGGCGCCTCGGTCCAGGCGCGGGCCTTCTCCGCGTAGACGACATGCCAGCCGTCGCGGTGCATGGCCATGGTGATGTCGGTGTCCTCGGCGAGGGTGTCCTCGCTCATACCGCCGACGCGCTCCAGCGCCTCGCGGCGGAAGGCGCCGACCGCGCCGGGGATGGTGGGCATGCAGCGCAGCACGTCGTACATACGGCGGTCGAGGTTGAAGCCCATCACGTATTCGATGTGCTGCCAGGCGCCGATGAGGGTGTCGCGGTTGCCGACCTTGGCGTTGCCGGCGACGGCGCCGACGCGCCGGTCGCCGAAGGGCTGCACCAGTTCGCGGACGGTGGAGGGCTCGAAGACGGTGTCGCCGTCCATCATCACGATGAGGTCGTGACGGGCGTGCCGGATGCCGTTGTTGAGGGCTTCCGGCTTGCCGGAGTTGACCTGGCGGACGACGTGCACATTGGGCAGCCCCATCGCGTCGACGAGATCGGCCGTGCCGTCCGCGGACCCGTCGTCGATGACGACGACCTCGATGGGATGGTCGCTCGCCATCAGGGAGCGGACGGTGTTCTCGATGCACTCCTTCTCGTTGTACGCGGGGACCAGCACCGACACCGGTTCGGTGACCGGTGGGCCCCAGCGGAAGGTGCGGCGGCGCACCTTGCGGGCGTGCGCGAACGAGAGAAGGAGCATCAGGCCGAACCGGGCGAGCACCAGGACGCCGATGACGGCGAGCCCGGCGACCAGGACGCCGGTGGTGTTCTCCGAGACGGCGACCGCGGCGACGAATGCCTTGCCCTTCCACAGGTCGGTGCCGGTGACCGGGGTGTGGGCGCTGGGTGCGCCGAGCGCCTCGGTGAGGTTGGCGAAGGTGTAACCCCTGGCCTTCATCTGCGGCAGCAGCCGTTGGAGCGCGGCGACGGTCTGCGAGCGTTCGCCGCCGGAGTCGTGCATCAGCACGATCGAGCCCTTGGTGCCCGGGGGCGTGGCCCGGTCGAGGATGGCCTGGGCGCCGGGGCGCTTCCAGTCCTCGGAGTCGGTGTTGTTGAAGACGGTGATGTAGCCGTGGCTGCCGATGTACTGGGCGACCGGCCAGGACTTGTTGTCGAGGGCCTCGGAGGACGAGGAGTAGGGCGGCCGGAACAGGGAGGTGCGGATGCCGGCCGCCCCGGCGAGCGCGAGCTGGTTCTGGGAGAGCTCCCAGTCGATCCGGTCGGTGGACTGGAAGGCCAGGTCGGGGTGGTTGAAGGTGTGCAGCCCGATCTCGTGGCCCTCCCGCACCATCCGCGCGACGAGGTCGGGGTACCGGGACGCCATGGTGCCGGTGATGAAGAAGACGGCGTGGGCGTCGTGCGCCTTCAGGGCGTCGAGGACCCGGGGCGTCCAGACCGGGTCCGGACCGTCGTCGAAGGTGAGCACCAGTTTGCGGTCGGGGACGGTCAGGGCCTTGGGGTCGGCCTTGTCGCGTACGTCGATGACCGGCCCGCCGTCGAGGATCTTCTGCGGCACCTGGTCCGACGGGGCCGGTGGCCGCACGCGGTGGTCGGCGAGGATCTCGCTGTGCACATAGCCGCGCAGCATCAGCATGGCCGCCAGCGCGATCAGGAAGACCACGGGGAGCAGATAGCGCATGGGAAGTCGCCGGCGAACGCCGGACCGGGGCCTCCGCCGCTGCGGGGCCCCTCTGCCGTGACGGGTCATCGAGGGTCTTTCGTTGGGATCAGGCCGGGTTGGTGAGTGGGTTCTGGTGCGTGCGATCGCAAGGCGGAGGAAGGAGCCGACGCGGTGGGGGCACCTCCCGTGCCGGAAGGAGGGCCACGGGGGACGTCGGCGACTGACGACAACGCGGCGTGGGGGTACCGCCCGTGCCCGAAGGGCTACGGGGGAGTGCGTGCCAGGGCACGCGAGCCCCGGCAAGATCCCAACGAGAGGCCCTAACGAGCGCCTTCTTGCGCGGGGGGTTCGACGGGCGCGCTCGTGGGCGCGGAGGGAGAGGGCGAGGGGTCCACCGGGCTGGCCACCGGCTCGGGCACGGGGTCGCCGCCGCCCGGGGATGCGGTGGGCGACGGGCCGCCGCCGGGTGCGGGAACTCCGCCGCCGGCGGAGGGTTTGGCGGGTGTGGGGGCCGACGCCTTGGCGCCGGGGACCACCGGAACCCCCTTCGGGGCACCGCTCGACGCCGTGCCCGAGGGCCGCTGCGGCAGTACGGCGCCGGTGGAGTCGGTGGGCGCCGGGGCTCCGGGGCGGTAGCCCGGGGCGTCGCCCGCGGAGACCGATTCGCTGGGAGCGGGCTCGACCTCCACCTTCTCCTTCTTCTTGCTCTCCGCGAACTGGCTGATGCCGGGCAGCCACGGTGCGGTGGAGCTGCCGCCGACGAGTGCGGTCACGAGGGTGACGGCGTAGCAGGCGCAGACGGCGGCCAGCACCCAGCCGACCCGGCGGAACTTCTTGCTTCTGCGGCCGCTCTCGTCCACGAACACCGGGCCGTCCGAGCCTTCCTGGGCGGGCGGTTCGGACGCCGGCTCCCCCAGCTTTCGGCCGAGTCCGTCCAGTTGGACGGTGACGTCGTTCGGCTCATGCGTATGCCCGGTAAGAGCATCTTCTTGCCAATTTTCCACAGCTGTGCGCACATCCCCCACTGGCTCAATACGGATGCGCGGACGTATGTCATGAACTCGGCCTGGGTCCCCACCCGCCCCGAGCGCCCTCTGTTGCACCGCATCCGGAGGGACGAACGTAGCCCACACGAGGTACTGAACGGGGGCTTCTGTCAGTTGTTGTCACACATGAGCGCGATGTCGCAATCCGGCAACCATTCCGAAGCCTCCCTTTCCAGCCAGCCCTCCCGCGCGCCCAGTTCGTCGACCGCCGCATGCAGGGCGTCCGCGCCCGGATGGCGCATTCCCCTGCGCCACACCATCGACAGCGGCGACAGCGGAACAGGGTCGACGATCGGGCGCATGACCGTGCCGGCCACGGCCGGGAAGTCCACCACCGCGAGGACCGGTTTGCGGGTCTTCGCCATCACCCGGCGGAACTCCTCGACACCCACCGCCACGGGCGCGGGCGGCGCGAGCGCGATCCCGCGGCCCTCGAACAGGCGCCGTGCGAGATCCGTCCACTCCAGCGTCCGGGGGTTGCCCGCACCGGCGTAGACGGTCTCCCCCGCGAGTGCGTCCAGCGGGACCTGCTCGCACGCGGCCAGCGGATGATCGTCCGGCAGGACGACGCCCAGCGGTTCGTACCGGACGATCCGATGGGACAGCAGCGCCCGGACCGGGCCCTCGAGTCCGGCGAAGCGCCCGAAGGAGACGTCGAGCCGCCCCGCGACGATCTCGGCGGCGGCTCCCGTCAGCCCGCTCTCGAAGCGGGCCATCAGCTCGCAGTCGGGGGCGAGTTCACGCGCCCGCGCCAGGATGCGGCCGGACACCATGCCCTCGCTGTTGAGGTCCACGAGCAGCGGCCGGTCGGCGGCGGCGAAGGCGGCCCTCAGCTCGTCGTGCGCCGCGAGGACGGCCCGCGCGTACGGCAGCAGGCGTTCGCCGTCGGCCGTGAGTGTCACCCGCCGGGTGCTCCGTACGAACAGCACGGCCCCCAACTCCCGTTCCAGTCGCCTGACATCGCGGCTCAGCGCCTGCTGGGCGACGTACAGCCGGGCCGCGGCGCGGGTGAAGTGCAGTTCCTCGGCGACGGCGGCGAAGGCACGCAGCAGCCGCGGTTCTATGTCCATGGGCACCGGGCGAATTTACAACGCCGGTGCGTCAATCGGCCCCTCACAGGTGTTGGACCCCGTTCTGACCTGCGGCGATGGTGGTTCCATGCCGTACGCCAGACTCTTCGCGACCCCGGGCACCCGCGCCTTCACCGCCGGGAATCTCCTCGCCCGTCTCCCCATGGGGATGTTCAGCGTCAGCGCGGTCATCATGATCGCCGGATCGCGGGGCTCCTACGCGCTCGCCGGCGCCGTCACCGCGACCGGTCTGGCGGCCACCGCGCTCGTCGCCCCGTGGACGGCCCGGCTCGTGGACCGCCACGGGCAGGCCCGCGTGGCCGTACCCGCGACCGCCCTCGCCGTGCTCGGCTCCCTCGCCCTCCTGCTGTGCATACGTTTCGACGCACCGGACTGGACGCTCTTCGCCGCGTACGCCGCCACCGCCACCACTCCCAACACCGGCGGCATGTCCCGCGCCCGGTGGGCCCACATCCACCGGGAGCCCACACCCGAGAACGCGGCCGCACTGCACACGGCGAACTCCTTCGAACAGGCCGCCGACGAGCTCTGCTTCATGCTCGGCCCGGCCCTCGCCGCCCTCCTGTGCTCGGCCCTCTTCCCGGAGGCGGGCACCCTGACCGGTGCGGTTCTGCTGCTGACCGGCGTCCTGATCTTCGCGGCCCAGCGCTCCACCGAGCCGCCGGTCTCCGACCGCACCCCCGGTGCGCGATCCCCCCTGCGCGCCCCGGGCATGACCTCCCTGCTCGCGGTCTTCCTGGCCACCGGCATGGTCTTCGGCGCCCTGGAGGTCAGCACGCTCGCCGTCCTCGACGGCCCCCGGGCCGGGCTGCTGCTGGGCCTCCAGGCCGCGGGTTCGTGCGCCGCGGGTCTGCTGTACGGAACGGTCCGCGCGGCCGGGAACCTTCCGGGCCGGCTCGCCGCCTGCCTGGCGGCCATGACCGCCCTGATGATGCTGCCCCTGCTGGCGGCCCGCACCGGATCGGCCGTCGTTCTCGCGGCGGCCCTGCTGCTGGCGGGCGCCGCCACCGCACCGACGATGGTGACGGGCATGTCCTTGGTCCAGCGGATGACCCCCGAGGGCAGCCTCAACGAGGGCATGACGCTCGCCGTCACGGCGATCCTCGGCGGCATCGCGGCCGGCTCGGCCACGGCGGGCTGGACGGTCGAGCACGCGGGCGCTGCGTACGGGTACGCGATCCCGGTGTGTGCGGCCGCGCTGGCGCTGCTGCTGGCCGGCGTGGCAGGAGCAGACGCGGCGAAGGCCCGGCTGTCGTAGGGCGGGCCTTTCCGCCCACGTCAGGGGCCGACTTCTCCGGACGGCTGTTGCTCCGGCACCGGCCCGTGGTTCACTAGTCTGAGAACGAACTAGTCGAACTCACGGAGTAGAGAGCAGAGTTGACTATAGATGGCCGCTGTGGAGTCGGGCTGGCTGCGGGGCGCGCTCCCGCTGGCGCTCGCCGCCGTGCTCGCCGACGGCGATCGGCACGGGTACGCGCTGGTACAGGAGTTGGCCGCCCGCGGGTTCGGCACGATCCGCGGCGGCGCCCTGTACCCGGTGCTCGGCCGACTGGAGACCGACGGCGTGGTGGAGGCGCGGTGGGAGCCCGGTGAGGGCGGCCCCGGGCGCAAGGTCTACCGGCTCACCGACGCGGGGCGGGACCGGCTGCGTGAAGAGACCACCAGTTGGAAGCAGTTCTCCGACGCGATGGAACAACTCCTCGCCCAGAGCAGGCAGGCGCCGGAATGACGGATGAGACGACCCGGTGGAACGCCCGGGTGCGACTGGCTCTGGCCGCGGAGTCGGTGGACAGGACGCTCGCGGACACGGTGCTGGACGAAGTCGCACAGCACTGCGCGGACAGCGGCGAGAGCCCCGAGGAAGCCTTCGGCACACCGGAGGCGTACGCGGCCACGGTGGTCGGTGAGCGTCTCCCGCCCGAGGAGCGTCTTCGTCACCGCATCCGGCCCGCTGCGACGATCCGCACCGCACTCGTCCCGATCGGTACGGCCGCTCTGGTGGCGGGTGCCGGTCTGTGGGCCATGGCCGGATTCACGCTGTCCCTGACCCCTGCCGGGCTGGTCGGCTCGTCGTTCGTCGCCGTCGCCCTGGCGGGCTGCCACTTCGGGGCCACCGCCACGCGCTCCCGGCTCCGCACCGCGGGACGCGTGCTCGTGGCCGCCGCGACGGTGCTGGGCGCGACGGCCTTCACCACCCTCTCCCGCGAGACCGTCGGCCATCTGCCCGCCCCGGCCCTGTGCATCCTGGGCCTCGCGCTGCTCGGGTGGGCCACGCAGGACAAAGACACCGCAGACCCTGAAGGAGAAACGATGCAGCAGAGGACCGGCACACCGAGCACGGGCGGGCGCGAGGAATGGCTCCGCCGGCTGCCCCAACTGCTCGAAGAGCGCCACGCCGTGCCCCGTGCGCGCGCCGCGGAGCTCACCAGGGAAGCCGCCGACCACCTCGCCGCCACCGGCCACGCGCCCGAGGAGGAGTTCGGGCCCGTGGAGCTGTACGCGCTGCGGCTCTCCGAAGAGGAGTCTCCCCGCCCGCGGTGGTGGCAGCGCGGCGACATCCAGAACGCGATACTCGCCGTGATCCTCGCCGGCTATCTGGTGGCGAATCTGGCTTCCGGCGGCCCGTTCTGGCAGACCGCCCTCGCCGCCGGCGCACTCGCCGTGAGCCTGGTGCTCGTTGCCCTTCCTGCGGTGCGCAGGCAACGCAACGGCTCGTCCCGTCGTCAACACCACTGACGGCTCCGCGGAATCGGTGCCGACGGCGCCCGCTGACCAGGAGCCCCGTCGACCGGCCCGCCCCAAGGACCGTCGGGGGACCTCCGGGCCGTGGTGCCCGGTCCGTCCGACCACGGGGGTGGGAGCCGTCATGGCGTCCGGTCTGTTCCTCGTGCCGGTCCCTCGCGGTCCAGGAACGCCGGCGCCGCCCCCGGGGCCGACGACCCGGCGCGCGGACGCCGTCCCCTCCCCGTCTCCTCCCCCCGAGAGAACTCCTGCCATGCTCAGAGCCGAGTCCGGCTTCAGTGTTCTGTCCGACGATTACGCCGCCGACCCCTACCCGTACTTCGCCGGGCTGAGGGAACGACAACCGGTGCACTACGAGCCGGCGATCGACAGTTACTTCCTCTCCCGCCACCACGACGTGAAGCGGGTGCTGACCGACCATCAGGCGTTCAGCACCGAGACACTGCAGGTACGCGCCGAACCGGTGATGCGCGGTCCGGTCCTCGCCCAGATGACCGGGGCCGAGCACACCGCCAAACGAAAGATCGTCGTCCGGGGCTTCACGGGGCAGGCCCTTCAGGACCACGTACGCGCCATCCACGCCAACGCCGCCGAGCTCATCGAACCGTTCCTCCCCCGCGGCCGGGTGGATCTCGTCAACGACTTCGGCAAGCCCCTGGCCGTCCATGTGACGCTCGACGTCCTCGGCCTGGACAAGGAGGACTGGCAGCAGGTCGCCGACTGGCACAGCGGGGTCGCCGAGTTCATCACCAGCATCGTCCTCACCCCGGAGCGCCGCCGGCACTGTCTGGACTGTGCCGAGCAGCTGGAGGCCTACCTCGTCCCGATCATCGAAGAACGGCGCCGTCACCCGGGCGACGACCTCATATCGACGCTGTGCACCGCAGAGTTCGACGGCATCGGCATGAGCAATCGCGAGGTCACCGCGCTGATCATCAATGTCCTTGCGGCCTCCACCGAGCCCGCCGACAAGACCCTCGCCCTGCTCGTCAAGCATCTCGTCGACCACCCCGAGCAGCTGGCCCAGGTCCGCAGCGACCCGGCCCTGCTGCCCGCCGCGATCGCCGAGACCCTGCGGTACACCCCGCCGGTCCAGCTCATCCCCCGCTCGTCGGAGAAGGAGGCCGAGTTCGCCGGCACCACCGTCCCGGCAGGCGCCACCGTCTTCTGCATGATCGGCGCGGCCAACCGCGACCCCGACGCCTTCAGGGCCCCGGACACCTTCGACATCCACCGCCCGGACCTGGGCACCGCCCGCTCCTTCACCGCCGCCGCCCAGCACCTGGCCTTCGGCACGGGGCTCCACCAGTGCGTCGGTGCGGCCTTCGCGCGCGCCGAGATCGAGACCGTCGCCGCGATGCTCCTCCCCCTGCTCGACCGGGTCCGCTTCAGCCCCGGGTTCGTCTACCGGGAGACCGGCCTGTACACCCGCGGCCCCGCATCGCTGTCCCTGGACTTCTCCCCCGTCCACGAAGGCTCCCCCGGCCCCGCGTGACACCCCCCCCCGGACCGGTGCCCGGCGCTCCGGCCGGTGATGGCCTTCCCCGGCTCCCCGAGCCGGGTCCGCACAGAACCGCCACCCCCCTCCAGGAAGAGACCCCCGTGACGCCGACCGACATCACCAGAGCCATCAACGACCTGCTGTTCACCCCGGGTCTCGACCTCGCCGAAGCCATCGACCGGCACTTCACCCCCGACTACCGTCAGCGCACCGACGGCGTGTGGAGCGACCGAGCCGCCTTCACCCAGCACATGACCCGTCTGCGTTCCCTGGTCCGCAGCGGTCACATCGAGGTCCAGGACGAGTTCCGCGACGGACTGCGCTACGCCGACCGCCACACCGTCACCCTCACCCAGGAGAACGGCCGCACCTCCCGCACCGAGGTGTACCTGTTCGCCGAGCTGGGCCCCGACGGGCGTTTCCGACGCGTCGAGGAAACGACTCTCCTGCTCACCGGCCACCCCGACGACGAGAATCTGGGCCGCGTCGACTGACCTACGGGGCAAGGCTTCTGTCAGACCCCAGGGAGGTACGGCGGCGTGGAACGGCCTTCGTAGCGAACGGCCTTCGTACCTCCGCGGGGAAAGCACACGAACACCCGGAACACGGAAACACCGGAAGACCGAAAACGAGGTGGGGAGCCGTCATGGGGTCCGTCGGGGAAAGACTGAGCAGCGCGCGAGGGCGCGCCTTCATCGGCCGGGAAGAGGAACTCGACCGCTTCGCACAGGCGTTGACCGGCGATCCCCACGCCCCCCTCGTGTTCTACGCGTACGGGCCGGGCGGCATCGGCAAGTCGACTCTGGTGCGGCGTCTGGCGGACCGGGCCCGTACGGCGGGCCGCTCGTCCGTAGAACTCGACGGACGTTTCGTCAGCCGTGACCCCGCCGACTTCGAGCGCGCCGCCGCCCCGTTTCTGGACGTCCCCGGAACGGTCCTGATCGTCGACTCCTTCGAGCACTGCCAATGGCTCGAGAGCTGGCTGTGGCAGCACTTCCTTCCCCGCGCCGCGGACGGCGCCCTGGCCGTTCTGGCCGGGCGTCTCCCGCCGCAGGCGCAGTGGAGTGCCGATCCCGCGTGGGCGGGGGTCCTGCACGTCACCGAACTGAAGCCCTTCGCCGAGGACCAGGCCCGCAGTCTGCTGGCCGCGGCGGAGCTCCGTCCCGAGCTGCGTGAGCGGGTGCTCCGCTTCGCCGGCGGCAACCCGCTGGCTCTGTCCCTGGCGGCCGCCGCCGGCTCGGGATCGGCCGGCTGGAGCACGGAGGAGATCTGGGCCCCCTCCGCCGATGTCCTGCGCACGCTGCTGGCCGGGCTGATCGGCGAGGTGCCCACGGCGGCCCACCGCCGGGCCCTGGAGGTGGCGGCGCAGGCCCACTCCACGTCCGAGGAACTGCTGTCCTCGGTCTTGCCCGACGAGGACGCCCACCTGCTCTTCTCCTGGCTCCGCGACCTGCCCTTCATGGAGTCGGCGCACCGGGGCCTCCACCCGCACGACGCCGCACGCGAGACGCTGGCCGCCGACCTGCGCTGGCGGGCGCCCCATGCCTTCGTCACGATGCGCCAGCGACTGGCGGACGAGTACCTGCGCCTCCTGCGCGAGGCACCCGAGGAGCGGGTGTGGACCGTCACCGACGAACTCTTCTACCTCTTCAAGGAGATGGAGACCCTGGCGCGGGTGCGTACCTGGTCCCGCGAGGACGAGGTCCACGACCGCCCGCTGCACCCCGGTGACATCGATGTCGTCCTCCGCATGGCCGAGGAGACCGAGGGTCCCGCCTCGGCGGACATCGTCCGCCACTGGGCGCGGCGCCAGCCGCAGGCCTTCAGCGTCTACCGTCTCGTGAGCACGGGCCGGACCGTGGCGTTCACGACCCGGCTCGTCCTGCCGGCCCCGCCCGACCCCCAGGACCTGGCCGCCGATCCCGTCGTCGCGGCGGCCTGGGCGCACACCGAGGCCACCGCGCCCGTCGGCCCCGGCGAGCACATCGGCATCAGCCGTTTCTCGGTCTACCCCGAGCGGTACCAGGTCCCCTCGCGCGTCATCGACCTGAGCAGTTCCCGGGCCCAGGCGGAAGCGGCCCGTGCCCGCGGACGCGCGTACGGCTTTGCCGTCTTCCAGGACGCCGACGCCTGGGCCGTACGCGTCAAGGGCTCCCTCTTGGACACCGGTGCACGGCCGCTGGTCGGCGAGCACACCTACGGTCTGTTCTGCGTCGACTGGCGCCGGGAGACCGTCGAATCGTGGCTCCATCGCTTCATATCGGCCACCGAGCCGCCCGCCCGGTCCGGGCCCCCGGGCATCTCCCGCAGCACGTTCGACCAGGCCGTACGCGAAGCCCTGGCGCACTGGCGGGATACGGGAGCCTTCTCCGCCTGTGCGCTGATGCGCGCCCGCCTCACGGCCGACCTCACCGAACCCGTCGAGGAGTTGCGCGCCCTGCTGCGCCAGGCCGTCGACGAACTCGCCCGCGACCCGCGTGGGGTACGCGCCCGCGACGCCCTGACCGCGGGGTACTTCTCCGGCGCACCGACCCAGGAAGCCGCCGCCCGCCGTCTCGGCCTCCCCTACGGCACCTACCGTCGCCACCTCCGGCAGGGCCTGGACCTGCTGTGCGAGGCGCTGTGGCAGTGGGAGCTGCACGGCCCCGACGGGGACGAGCGGCGCCCGGTGCCGACGCAGACGTGAGCGCGCACGGGGCCGGCGCACGCGTCAGCGCACACGGGACAGGCGCAGACGTGAGAGCCGGGGCCGTCGCGGACTGAGGCCGCCGGGTGCGCCCGGACCTGGGCCGCGTGGACAGGTGCGGACAGGACTGGACAGTCAACGCCCCTGCCGGGCATGGAAAGTGGACACCGCCCGACATGAGGCTGTGCGCCATGAACCTTGGACGCACGAAGGACCAGGCATCCCCCGCCCGCCGGCCGGGTGCCGTGCTCGCGGCGCTCGCCGCTGCGCAGTTCACCGTCATGCTCGCCACCTCGATCGTGAACGTGGCGCTGCCGCAGATCCGTTCCGGTGTGGACCTGTCGGCCGACGGCACCACCTGGGTGATCAACGCCTACGGCCTGGCGTTCGGGGCGCTGCTCCTGGCCGGGGGCCGGGCGGCCGACCTCCTCGGCCGCCGCCGGGTGCTGATCGCCGGCCTGGCACTGTTCGCGGGGGCCTCGCTGGCGGCGGGGCTCGCCACCTCCGCGGGCGTCCTGATCGCCGCCCGGGCCGTCCAGGGGCTCGGCGCCGCCGCCATCGCCCCGGCCGCACTCGCCCTGACCATGGGCCTGTTCCCGTCCGGCGCGGGCCGCGGCAGGGCGCTGGGCGTATGGGGCGCGGTCTCCGGCGCGGGAGGAGCGGGCGGCGTCCTGCTGGGCGGCGTGCTCACCCAGGCATGGGGCTGGCCCTGGATCTTCCACTCCGTCGCGCTCGGGGCGGTGCTGGTGCTCGTCGCGGTGGCGGCGCTCGTGCCACCGGCCTCCGTCGGGGCGTCCGAGCGGTTCGACCTGCTGGGCACCGCCACCGTCACCGTCGCCCTGACCTGCCTGGTGTGGGGGCTGACCACCGCACGCGGCACCGGCTGGACGGACGCCCGCGTGCTGGGCGCCCTCGCCGGCGCCGGCACGCTGCTCGCGGCCTTCGCCGTGATCGAGACGCGCCGGCCGAACGCGCTGATACCCCCGCGGCTGTTCACCACCGGCCGTGTCGCCGCGGGAAATCTGTTGATGGCCCTGCTGGGGTCCGTGTGGATCGCCCTGTTCTTCTTCCTGCCGCTGTATCAGCAACAGGTCCTCGGGATGGACCCCTTGGCGACCGGAGCGGGCCAACTCCCGCTCGCCGTGGCCAATATGCTCGGCGCCGCCGTCGCACCTCGCATCTCCCGGCGCATCGGCGGCACCGCCACGGTGACCACGGCCCTGCTCGTCGAGGCCGCCGGACTGCTGTGGCTGTCACGGCTCAGCGCCGACGGGAGCTATCTCGCCGATGTCCTCGGACCGAGCATCCTCGTCGGACTCGGCCTGAGCATCGCCTTCGTCCAGCTCACCGCACTCGCCGTGGACGGTGTCCCGCCGCAGGACGCGGGTCTGGCCGGCGGGCTGGTGAACACCACCCGCCAGGTCGGCGGCGCGATCGGTCTCGCCGCCCTGGCGACCCTGGCCGCCTCCGTCACGGCTCACGCCTCCACCCAGCAGTCCCACGTCGAGGCCCTGAGCGCCGGTTACCGGGCCGCCTTCCTGGTCTCGGCCGCGGTACTGGCCGTCGCCGCACTCCTGGCGGTGCCGCTCACCCGCCGCGGCCGCACCGGCCCCGACGCGCTCCCGCCCACCGCGGCCGCTGCCACGGCGCCGCGGCCGCAGTACCGGACGGCCGATCAGACACCCGTCGCCTGAGCCGGCGACCCGAGCCGGCCCGACCCGACCAGATCCACCTCAGTCACCACCACCACCGAAGAGGGAACCCATGCACACCATCGACTCCACCGCCCCCGTCGTCGTCAGCCTGACCACGACCATCGACGCCCCGCTCGCCACCGTCTGGGCGCTGCACACCGACATCGACAACTGGCCGGTCTGGAACGCGGACATCGACCGGGCCGTGCTCAGCGGACCGGTGGCCGTCGGCACCGACTTCACCTGGCTCACCCACGGGATGACCATCACCTCCACCGTCCACGAACTCGTCCACGAGCGGCGGATCGTCTGGGGCGGAACCGTCCAGGGCATCGTCGGCATCCACGCCTGGACCTTCGAGCAGGCCGGCGATCAGGTCGTCGTCCGCACCGAGGAGTCCTGGAGCGGTGAGCCCGTCGACGCCGCGACCGACGAACTCGGCGCGGCCCTGAAGGCCTCCCTGGAGAGCTGGCTCGGCTCCCTCAAGGCCCGCGCCGAGCAGACGGCCTGAGCGCCCCTCCCCCGAACCTCGCACGCGCAGCACGCACACACGCAGCACGCAGCACGCAGCACGCAGCACCACGACCAACGACGAATCCGAGGACGCGCACATGAGCAGCAAGCCCTATCTGACCGGCCATTACACCCCCGTCGCCGACGAGATCACCGCCACCGGCCTCACCGTCGAGGGCACCCTGCCCCCCGAGCTGACCGGCCGTCTGATCCGCAACGGCCACAACCCCAAGCCCGGCGTCACGCCGACCCACTGGTTCAAGGGCAGCGGCATGGTCCACGGCATACGGCTCCGCGAGGGCCGCGCCGAGTGGTACCGCAACCGCTGGGTGCACACCCCCGCCCTGGACGGCGCCCCGTACATGACCGAGCGCGGCCCGGACCTCACCGCGAGCACCGCCGGGACCCACGTCATCGAGCACGCCGGACGGCTCCTCGCCCTGTGCGAGGCGAACGTCCCCTTCGAGCTCACCCCGGAGCTGGAGACGATCGGCGCCCATGACTTCGACGGCCGGCTGCGTACGGCGATGACCGCCCACCCCAAGGAGGACCCGCTGACGGGGGAGCTCCACTTCTTCGGCTCCTCGCCGTTCCCGCCCCACCTCGTGTACTACGTCTGCGACGCCAAGGGGGCGATCGTCCACACCGCCGAGATCCCGGGCGCGACCGCCTCCCTCAAGCACGACTTCGCCATCACGCGCCGCCATGTCGTCTTCATCGAGGGCAACGTCACCTTCGACCCCGCCGAGCACTCCGGCATCCCGTACGGCTGGAGCGACCAGCAGCCCGCCCGCATCGGCATCATGCCGCGCACGGACGACGGCGCCCGGCACGTGCGCTGGTTCTCCATCGAGCCGGGCAACATGCTGCACGTCTCCAACGCCTACGAGGACGGCCAGGGCCGCATCGTCCTGGAAGGCCCCACCGTGGACCGCGAGGGGTTCCGGCTCTCCTGGAACTGGTGGGTCGGCGCACCCGGGCGCGGCACCGAGCCCAACACCCGCTCCTACACCCGCCGCTGGGTGATCGACATGGCGACCGGCACCGTCGACGAGCAGATCATCGACGACCTCGCCGTGGAGTTCCCGACCCTCAACGAGGACTACCTGGGCGCCGAGAACCGCTACCAGTACGCGGTGTCCTTCCCCGACCAGGAAGGCTTCGGCGGCTACGGCGTCGTCAAGTACGACCGCACCACGGGCGCCCGCCGCATCCACCAGGTCGGCGACGCCCGGCTGCCCAGCGAGGCGGTGTTCGTCCCGGCGGCCGGCGCCACCAGCGAGGACGACGGCTATCTGCTCACCGTCGTCTCCGACCTCAAGCAGGACGCCTCGCAGCTGCTGGTCCTGGACGCCTCCGGTCTCGACCGGGTCGCCACCGTCCATCTGCCCCGCCGCGTGCCCGCCGGCATCCACGGCTCCTGGATCCCCGACAACGCCCTGGACACCGGCGAGCACTGACCCGCTCCCGTCCCCGTCGGCACAGCCGGGGACGACCGGCGGTGGGCGGCTCCGGGCCGACCTCCCGGAGCCGCCCACCGCCCCCACCCCCATCCGTACGCCACCCCGGAGGAACCCCATGTCCGTCGCAGCCCCCGCACGTCCCATGGCCGCCGTCCCCCATGCCACCCCGAGCCGTCTCGCGAACGAGGTCGACAACCGCGCGGCCTATGTCAGCTTCGGACTCGCCTACCTGCTCGGACACGGCGCCGCCGCCGTCTCCCACGGCGACGACCCCCTGCTCGACCTGCCCGGCTGGCTGCCCACCACGCTCCTCGGCATCGGCCTGGTCACCGGCGTCACCCAGGCCACCGTCGCCGCCCTGCGCGCCCAGCGCGGGGCGCCCGGGCCGGACGTCCTCTCCGGCAAACTGCTCGGCGCCGCGTGGGTCGCCGCCTTCACCGCCCTGTTCCTCGCGATCACCGGCCTGGCGTCCGCGGTCGACATGCCGGATCTCCAGACCGTCCTCTGGCCCGCCGGTTCCGGCCTCGTCGTCGGCCTGCTCTACCTCGCCGAAGGCGCGGCACGACGCAACCTGCTGCACTACGGCCTCGGCGTCTGGCTGGCCCTGATCTCCTCCGCGGCGCTCTTCCTCGGCACCCCCGGCCTCTACGGGGTCCTCGCCCTCGCGGTCGGCGGCGCCTACGCCCTCGCCGCGGTGCTGGAGCGCCGCCGCCTCGCGCGGCTCGCGGGGCATCCCCAGGCATGACAAAGGCCCGGCTGCCGTGACCGGCAGCCGGGCCTTCGCCCACATGGGGGTCCACACAAGGTGGGAGTGGAGATGGCGGGAATCGAACCCGCGTCCAACGGTGCAGAATCAGGACTTCTCCGAGCGCAGTCCGCTGCGATTTTCTCAGCCCCGGAGATCACGCGGACAAGTCTCCGACGGGCTCAGTCACTGTTTGGTTTCCCTCTGCTCCCCGTGACCGGGTTCAGAGGTTTAGTTCCCTAGATGACGTCAGGAACCGGGTCGGGAACAGCCCCGGGCTGACGCTCCATAGTGAAGGTTCGTTCTACTGCCTGAGATCAGGCAGCGAGGGCGAAGGCTTCGGAGGTATCGCGCTTGGAATTGGCGATTATTGTTTGCGACACGTGGTTAACGAGATCATTGCCGCTTCCTCGGCTCGCTTCTCCTGCTTCGACATCCGCTGTCGAAACCGATCATCCCCATGTTGATTTTTCAAAGGCGCCCCTGCGAGAGGGGCTGTCGCCATCGTACGTGACCAACGCGGCCACATGCCACCGTATTCCCGCGGGTCAGGCCTTCATGCCCGCCACCCCGGAGCCCCGGGGCGCCGCCGGTCTCCCGGCCCCCGCCGCGCGGCCCTCAGGCCCGCTGACGGCGGCGGACCGCGGAGACCGCGCGGTCGGTCTCACGGCGGTCCTGCTTCTCCCGCAGCGTCTGCCGCTTGTCGTACTCCTTCTTGCCCTTCGCCAGCGCGATCTCGACCTTCGCCCGGCCGTCCTTGAAGTACAACGCCAGAGGCACGATGGTGTGCCCCGTCTCCTGCGCCTTGGACTCCAGCTTGTCGATCTCCTCGCGGTGCATGAGGAGCTTCCGCCGGCGGCGGGCCGAGTGGTTGGTCCAGGTGCCCTGGCTGTACTCGGGGACGTGCACGTTGTGCAGCCACGCCTCGTGTCCGTCGATCTGGACGAAGCCGTCCGCCAGCGAGGCCCGCCCCTGACGCAGCGACTTCACCTCGGTACCCATCAGCACGAGCCCGCACTCGTAGGTGTCGAGGATGAGGTAGTCGTGCCGCGCCTTCTTGTTCTGCGCGATCAGCTTGCGCCCTTTTTCCTTAGCCATAGTGCGGTCATTTTCGCACTACGACCCACCCCCGAGGCCACTCAATACCGTGCGGGCCCGTTCCTCGGCGCCTTCGGCGGCCAGCAGGTCCGGTGTGATGCCCCGTCCATCCACGCTGTGACCGGCCGGCGTGCGGTAGTGCCCGACCGTCAGCTCGGCGACCGATCCGTCCGGCAGCCGGCTGGGCATCTGCACCGATCCCTTGCCGAAGGTGCGCGAACCGACGGCGATCGCGCGGCCGCGGTCCTGGAGGGCCCCGGTCACCAGCTCGGCCGCGCTCATCGTGCCGCTGTCGACCAGGGCGACCACGGGCCTGACGGTGTCCCCGCCCGCCGAGGCGTAGAGGGAGCGCTGCTCACCCCGTATGTCGTACGTGGCGACGAGTCCGCCGTCCAGGAAGGCGGAGGCCGCGGCGACGGCCTCGGCGACCAGGCCGCCCGCGTTGCCGCGCAGATCGAGCAGGACACCCGCGCCGGCGGGGGCGGACCGCACCGCGTCCCGCACGCGGGCGCCCGAGCCCTTGGTGAAGGAGGAGACCCGGATCATCACGGCACCGTCCTGGAGATGACGGACGGTGACGGCCTCGGTGCTGAGTGTCGTACGCGTCAGGGTCTCGGTCCACGCGCGGCCCGCGCGCTCCATACCGAGGACCACGCGTGTGCGATCACTCCCGCGCAGCAGGGCCACGACCTCGGTGACGGGACGGTCGGCCACCCGCCTGCCGTCGATGGTGCGCAGCCGGTCGCCGGCCTCGATGCCCGCCTTCTCGGCAGGGCCGCCGGACTGGACCCGGGCCACTTCGACGCGACCGTCGGCGGCCCGGCGGGCGGTGAGGCCGACACCGGTGTACTCGCCGTCGAGTGCCTGCTGGAAGTCCGCGTACTCCTCGCGGTCGTACACCGCACCCCAGCGGTCGCCGCTGCGGCTGACGACTTCCTCGGCCGCCTTCGTCCCCGACTTGCCGTCGGCCATGGCCTCGGCCGCGGCACGGGCCAGAGCGTCGCGGTCGACGGTGGCGGCGGCGGGCCGGGCGGCCAGCGGACGGGGGGCGTTGTCGTCCTCGCGCGGCAGGGCGTTGGTGGCCGCCGCGGTGGCGAGAACACTCGCAAAGACCAATGTCAGGGCCGCCCCGCGGCGAATGCGGCGGGGCCGAGGACAGAACTCCGGGCCCGGCATGGCGACGAGTCTAGGCCAAGCGAAGGGCGCCGTACGGTTGTTGCCCGTACGGCGCCCGGGGCGCTTGTCACACCTTGAGGTACTTGCGCAATGCGATGAAAGCGGCCATGGCAGGCATGAGCAGACCGATCGCAATCACCAGCGGGAGCTTGGTGACGACCGCGTCCCAGCCGATGAAATTGACCAGCTGCATCTTCTCGGACAGCGCCAGACCGTGGTCGATCAGGAAGTATCTGCCGACAAGCAGCATCAGAGAGGCGACCAGACCGCCCAACAGGCCCGCGAACGCGGCCTCCATGATGAACGGCATCTGGATGTAGAAGCTGGACGCTCCCACCAGCCGCATGATCCCGGTCTCACGCCTACGGCTGAACGCCGACACACGCACGGTGTTGACGATCAGCATCAGCGCAATCACGAGCATCAGCGCCATGACGAACAGTGCCGCTATGTTCATGCCGTTCATCAGGGAGAAGAGATTCTCCAGGATGTTGCGCTGGTCCTGGACGGACTGCACGCCGTCCCGGCCGGCGAAGGCGGTGGCGACCACCTTGTACTTCTCCGGGTCGTCCAGCTTGACCCGGAACGACTCCTGCATCTGGTCCGGCGTGATGGTGGACGCGATGGGAGTGTCGCCGTACTGGTCGCGGTAGTGCTTGTACGCCTCCTCGGCCGTCTCGTGATGGACCGAGTCGACCACGTCCATCTTCTTGAGATCGCCCTCGATCTGCTGCTTCTGCTGTGCGGTGACCGCGCCCTTGGCGCACTTGGGCGACGTGGAGGCGTCGTTCTTGTTGCACAGGAAGATGGAGACGTTGACCTTGTCGTACCAGAAGTCCTTCATGGTGCTGACCTGCTCGCGCATGAGCAGCGCGCCGCCGAAGAGGGCGAGCGACAGAGCCACGGAGACGATGACGGCGAAGGTCATGGTGAGATTGCGACGGAGACCTACGCCGATCTCCGACAGTACGAACTGGGCGCGCATCGCGTGCGTTCAGCCTTTCCTTAGCTCAGTGCTGGTAGCCGTAGACGCCGCGTGCCTGGTCGCGTACGAGACGGCCCTTCTCGAGCTCGATCACACGCTTGCGCATCTGGTCGACGATGTTCTGGTCGTGGGTCGCCATCACGACGGTCGTACCGGTCCTGTTGATCCGGTCCAGCAGCTTCATGATGCCGACGGACGTCTGCGGGTCGAGGTTGCCGGTCGGCTCGTCCGCGATCAGCAGCATGGGCCGGTTGACGAACGCCCGCGCGATCGCGACACGCTGCTGCTCACCGCCGGAGAGCTCACCGGGCATCCGGTCCTCCTTGCCGCCGAGTCCGACGAGGTCGAGGACCTGCGGCACGGCCTTGCGGATCTCACCGCGCGGCTTGCCGATGACCTCCTGCGCGAACGCCACGTTCTCCGCGACGGTCTTGTTGGGCAGGAGACGGAAGTCCTGGAAGACGGTGCCCAGCTGGCGGCGCATGTGCGGCACCTTGAAGTTGGACAGCCGCGCCAGGTCCTTGCCGAGGACATGCACGAGCCCCTGGCTTGCACGCTCCTCGCGGAGGACCAGCCGCAGAAAGGTCGACTTGCCGGAACCGGACGAACCCACCAGGAAGACGAACTCTCCCTTCTCGATCTCGAGGGAGACGTCACGCAGGGCGGGGCGGTTCTGCTTGGGGTAGCTCTTGGAGACGTTGTCGAATCGGATCACGGGTGCACCACGGTCGGCCGGGAGTAGGTGTGCGTGACACTACGCGAAGCGGGGTTGCGGGCGCAGTCAGCAGTCTGGGTTGCGTACTTTGTCACGTCACGGTTGACGAAGGAACCGGTGGGGCGCGCCGAAAAGCGCCCGAGCTGGCATGGTGGTAGGGGAACAGTGTCGTTCCCCTGTGCGTTGTCGGGAAAGAACTGTGCATACGGTCCGCGCCTGCGGCTCCGGCGCGCGGGAGGAGGAGAGCGCATGACCTACGACCGATTGGTGTGCGCCAACTGCGCGGCCCCGGTGAACGAGGGCCGCTGCCCGGTGTGCCGGGCGAACCGCGAGCGACTCCAGCAGGAGGGACCGTTCGGCGGTCTGAGCCCGGTGGCGCTGCTGACGCTGCTGGTGGTGCTGATCGCGGCGCTGGCGCTGCTGGCCGCGCACCAGACCGCGTAGGACGTACGCAAAAGGAGGGCCCGGGGTGCTGAGCGCGCCCCGGGCCCTCCTTTCTGTGTGCTGTGCGCTACGCGCCGTAATGCTTAGACGGCGGTGCGGTTGCTGCCCACGAGACGGGGGAGCATCCGGAAGCCGATACCACCGGCGATCATGGTGGCAGCACCGAGGAGCAGGAAGGTGGTCTCGGCGGCGCCGGTCTCCGCCAGCTCCTCCTTGGCCTGGCCCTGCTCGACCGGCTGGGAGCCGGCGTTGTCGGTGTCGGTGTTGTTGCCGTCGCCGTCGATGACACCACCGTCGGTGTCGGTGCCACCGGTGCCGCCCGGCGTGGTGGACTCGGACGGGTCAGGGTTCTCGGTCGGGTCCTCGGTCGGAGGCTCCTCGGTGGGAGGCTCCTCCGTCGGCGGCTCCTCGGTCGGAGGCTCCTCCGTCGGCGGCTCCTCGGTCGGAGGCTCCTCCGTCGGCGGCTCCTCGGTCGGAGGCTCCTCCGTCGGCGTCGGGTCCGGGATCACGGTCGGCAGGCCCGTCGGCTCCGGCGGGTTGAGACCCAGGCCGGCGTCGATGCCGTTCCGGTCAGCGTTGACCGAGGCGTCGAGGGGACCCACGTTAATGTCCACGCCGACGGCCGAGGCGGCGCCCGCGGCGGTCAGCGACGCGCCGGCGGCGATCACCGCGCCGGCGGCTATGCGCGCTACGCGGATCCGCGTCTTCTTCGTCATCTGGCTGCTACCCCCAGTAGCTAATCGTCAATGGAGCAGCGTCCGGGGCTGCGGCCGCAGAGGTGTTGACGTCTCCCCCACATCACACGCGCCCCAGAGATACGCATGCCGAGCGTCACCCTTCCCACTTTTCGCGGACGCGTCAAGGTCGTTGCGCGTGCGATGTCCGGTATGCGGGAGGTTGCCTGACCTGCGCCGATGCAACTGTGACATAAAAGGGAACTGCCGCCCCGCAGAGGGTGGTTACCTTGTCGACAAAGCACTGTTCTGGCAGGCTCGCCGCTTGCGGTAGTGAACAACAACCACTCGATCGTGGGTAGTTGCGGCAGCTTGATCATCCCCTGCCACTCACCCGTGGGTGTATCGGGCTACCGTGTACGCAGTTGGACCGGTGAGCCCCGCCTCTGTGCCGTCGCGCATGTCCAGGACTTCAAAGCCGGCACCCTCCACGTATCGATCCAGCTCGCGAGGGAACAGGACACGCCTGCGGATCTCGTCCAGCGCCTCGTCGCCCGAGGGGAGCACCCAGTGCCGGTGCGTGGTGTTGATCTGGGTCCGTAGGTCCCACTCATGTCGGATGGTGACCGTGGCGGGTCCCCAAGGGGTGTCAACCGTGGCGGCAGTCGGCTCAGTCCAGGTGATCGGGGCGACAGGGGAGCACAGCACAAGCAGCGTGCCCGGCAGGGCATGGGCCGCGAATGTGGCGAAGACCTGGCTGATCTCCTCGTTGTCGTGCACGTAGGCCAGGCTGTTGCCCATACAGGTCACCACGTCCATGCGCTTGCCGAGTCGTGTGGTGCGCATGTCCCCGGTGCGGATGTCCAGCCCCGGCCGGGCCTGGTGGGCGTAGTCGACAAGTCCGGGCTGGAGATCCACGCCGATGCACTCGAAGCGCTCGGCCAGGATCTCCAGATCCCGGCCGGTACCGCATCCGAAATCGACCAGAGTCCGGGCGTCCGGCCGGTGCAGCTCGATCAGGGGCCGGCACATCCCGGCGCTTGCGCTGCCTGACTGCACCACGTCGTAAAGAGCCGGATCGCGGTACAAGAGGTTGGTGGCTTCCACGTACTCGGCTTCCGTGTCGGGGCTGGTCACATGAGACTTCGCAGTCCGACCTCCAAGGCGAGCACATCGCACAGCAGGTCAGGGACGACCAAGGCGGCGTCGGCATCCTTGCCCGCCTGGATGAGAGCCTTGCCGTCAACGTAGCCGAGGTCCACCAGAACCGAATCCTGCAGCATGTCGTCCAGCACGGGCAGGCCGTAGGAACGCAGGCCCTTCTCCAGGACGGCCAGGAAGTTCTCCGGCTCGGTCGGCGCCGCCACCCACTCGGGCAGGCCCGCCCGCCTGATCCGCTCACGGAACAACGCCTTGCCGCGCTTGTGCTCGCGCGGCAACTGCTCCATGAACCGCACAATCCACGGGTGCACCAACGGGCTCACGGGCCAGATCCCGGCCCGGAGGAATCCGGGGTTGTGCATCCCGAACGACATCAGGGTCGGTACGGGCACTACCGGGATGGGGGCCATGTGCTCGTCCACCTCAGCGAGCGCACGGACTGCTTTGGCTCCGAGCCACGGTACGGGTTCCGGCGTCGGCAGTTCGGCGAGTGTCCTGGAGTGGTGGGCGTTGACCTCGTCCCCTCCGCTGCCGGTGAACATCACCTCGCACCGCCGGGCGTCTGCCTGCTCCCGCACGACGTCGAACGCCTCCTGGTAGAAGGCTCCCGCCGGATCGTGCGGCTTGCCCAGGGCGCGTACGCCTCCGGGGCAGAAGGGTGGGTGCTGCATGGCGGGGGTGGCCGTGTCCAGGAAGCCGCAGTGCTCCACAAGGGCCCGGCGTCGCTCGTGTTGCTGCCTGCCGGTGCTTCCTCCCACCAGCAGGCCGAAACTGTGCACCTCGGGGAAGCAGGCCGCTTTCAGGGCCAGGGCGACGTTCCCGGAGTCCGCGCCGCCGGACAGCTCAAGACCCACGCATCCGGTGGCCGTCGGCGCCTGACGGATCACGTCGGTCAGCAACTCGTCCAGAGCCGCAAGAGGATCAATGCCGGGCCGCAGCTTGCGCGGCTCAAGTACATGCTCGGCCGGCTCCGGGTAGTGGATGCTGAGCCCCGCGCTCGTGAACCTGGCCGACGCCCGTTCGGTGAGGCGGTAGACACCTTCGAACAGCGTCTCGCACGTGTAGCGGTGCTGCCTCGTCAGTGTTCGGGCTACCACGCGCGGCACCAAGCGGTCAGCCCGTAGATACGGTCGCAACACGGTCAGATCCCATGACGCGTGCAACTCGCCGTCCCTCTCTGTCAGGTAGAGCGGCGCTGTGCCGAGGACGCCT
Organism: Streptomyces sp. AM8-1-1; assembly: GCF_032229325.1. NCBI lineage: Bacteria > Bacillati > Actinomycetota > Actinomycetes > Kitasatosporales > Streptomycetaceae > Streptomyces > Streptomyces sp. AM8-1-1. Next base: position 5,065,151 of record NZ_CP135086.1, on the reverse strand, counting down.
GCTGCCAGCCTGACCTCTCCGGGCCCCATGGTGATCGCGACGAAATCCGCCTCGTCCCCCTTGCACTCCTTCACACGGACCCGTACGCGCGGCGCCAGGTCGTCGTTGACCTCCATGACCAACGTGGAGACGTTCACAGACTCGATCCAACTCTCGCCGTTGACCCAACGGCCCCCGTCCGTGCTCCACTTGGGCTCCTGGAGATCGAACAGGCGCAGACGCATCGACAGCATGTCGTCCCTTTCCGATGTCGTGCGGCGGGGCGGGGCCGCGAACGGCCCCGCCCCGCCTGGCGTCAGCCCTGGATCACTTGCTGCAGTGGTCGCCGTTGTTGTCGCCGCCGCCCGGCATCTTGTCGAGCAGCGCGGCCTCGACAGCCGGGACGCCGGTGATCAGGTCGCCGGTGAACAGCTCGTCCACGTTCATCGCTCTCTCCCTTACGGTTTTCAGTGGACTCCGCGGCAGATGCTGCGGAGTTGGACCCGTCCGGCTGCCGGACCCTTGCGAAGAAGGCGGCCGGACGGGGTGCCCGCCGCTTCCGACGGCGGGCCCTCCCTCATCACAGGTGGGGAGCCTGGATGCGTGACGGGGAGGAGTCAGGTGGGTGTGGACGCGACGGCCACGCCCAGGACGAAGCCGCCCGTCCCGTGATGGTGATGAGCAGGAGGGGTCCGGCGCAGCGGCCGACGACTGCGGCCAGCCGGTTCACAGCCGCTCTCCACGGCTGCGCTCGTTGACCTCGCGTACTGCTGCGCTCAGCCTCGCCGCCCCATCCTCAGGCGTGGAATCGCGGTGCTGCGGGCAGCGGCACGGCGAGAACCGATTCGAACCGGGCGGCAGATCCGCTCCCTCGTAGGTGTCGATCCTCAACACCCCGTCCATGCCCCGCGCCTCGGTCATCCAGGCCAGGCAGGCCCGCGCTTCGCTTCTCATCCATCGGCCTTTCAGACGACGACTGCGGCGAGGTATCGCCGTTCTTCGCTACCTCTACGCAACCGCGTGACCACGCTCAGCGGTACCGTTGCCGCAGGACCAGGACTTGAAAGCCTTGAAAGTTCGCAATGGCACGGGGAGTTGAGTGCATGGCCAAGCGTGAACCGAACGTAGCTCTTGGGCGCCTGCTCGCCGAAAGCCGTTGGACTCACCGCCAGTTCGCGCGGGCGGTGAACCGTATCGGCACCGAGACCGGCACTCCTCTGCGCTACGACGAGTCGGCGGTGAGCCATTGGCTCGGCGGCACCGTCCCTCGCGGTGCGGTGCGGACGTGCATCCTCGAAGCCCTCTCCCGCCGCCTCGGCCGCCCTGTTACCCATGCCGAAGCCGGGCTGCCTGTTCTACGCGATCGCTCCTCCGCGGCTGCGGATACCGTGGAAGGGGTGATCGACCTGGGGAGGCTGGATATGGACCCGTCCCGCCGCAGCGTCCTGGGGGTCGGCCTGTTCTCCGTGGCCGTCACCATTCCCGGCTGGCCTGATGTGGTCGGGCGTGCCGATGCCATCCAGTCCGGCCGCACGACACGCATCGGCATGAACGAAGTGGACATGGTCATCGCCATGACCGAGCGTGTTTCGGAACTGGACGACGAGTTCGGCGGCCGTCACGCACGCCCCATGGCGGCCTCGTTCATGGTCAACACTGTGGCCTCCTACCTGCGTGCCGACGCACCCGAGGACGTACGCAAAGCGATGCTGTCCGCCGCCTCGGATCTGCTCTACCTGACCGGCTACATGGCCGTGGACGAAGGGCTGCACGGTCTCGCGCAGCGTTACTACGTCAAGGCCTTGGAGCTGGCGGGGGCGGCCGAGGATCACCTGACGTACTGCACCACCCTGCGGGGGATGAGCGTCCAGGCGGTCGACCTCCGCCACGGAGAAAAGTCCATGGAACTGGCCGACGCCGCTGCCGCCGCCTCCCCGAAAGCCGGCCCCCGGATGCTGGCCTTCCTCGCCGGTCAGCAGGCGCATGCCGCCGCACAAACAGGCGACCGTACTGGCGCGCTGCGCCACATCCGGGAGGCCGAGGCGGCCATGGACCGTGCCGAGGCACGCGGCAAGGCGTTTGGCTCGTACGACCCGTCTTCGCTCAACTACCACGTCAGCCAGGTGCGTTACGAACTCGGAGACAAGGCCGGAGCCGTCGAGGCCATGCAACAAGCGGACCGGCTCCGCCCCAGCATGTACCAGCGCACACGAGTACACCGTCGTGGCCTGCTGGCGGAGCGGCAAATGGAACTCGGCCACCTGGAAGCGGCCTGCGCCACCTGGCACCAGGCCCTCGACGACTACCCCAAGGTGCAGTCCGGCCGCGCCGACGAGCGCGTGAAGGCGATGTTCGGTCTCTTGCGCCCTCACCTGAAGAATCCGGCGGCGCTAGACCTGTACGACCGAGCACGCACGATCGCGCCACCGTCGCTGGTCGCCTGATCCCCGTCGCACCTTCGAGCTCAGCCGGAGAAAGTCAGCCACGAACGGCGGAGACGCCAGGAAATCACCCGTCACGTGTGTCTCCAGCAACCCGAGTGTGCCGGGCCCCATGGGGCCCGGCACCTTCCCGACGCAGTGTGCGCGTCTACTTCTCGCCCTGCTTGCGCCAGCGGATGCCCGCCTCCAGGAAGCCGTCGATCTCGCCGTCCAGGACCGCCTGCGGGTTGCCCACCTCGAACTCCGTACGCAGGTCCTTGACCATCTGGTACGGGTGCAGGACGTACGAACGCATCTGGTTTCCCCAGGAGTTGCCGCCGTCGCCCTTGAGCGCGTCCATCTTGGCCTGCTCCTCCTGGCGGCGGCGCTCGAGGAGCTTCGCCTGGAGGACGTTCATCGCGCTCGCCTTGTTCTGAATCTGCGAGCGCTCGTTCTGGCAGGAGACGACGATGCCGGTGGGGACGTGGGTCAGGCGCACCGCGGAGTCCGTGGTGTTGACGCCCTGGCCGCCGGGGCCGGACGCCCGGTACACGTCCACGCGCAGCTCGGACTCATCGATCTCGATGTGGTCCGTCTTCTCGACCACCGGCAGCACCTCGACGCCCGCGAAGGACGTCTGGCGGCGGCCCTGGTTGTCGAACGGCGAGATGCGCACGAGGCGGTGGGTGCCCTGCTCGACGGAGAGCGTGCCGTAGGCGTACGGCGCCTTGACGACGAAGGTGGTCGACTTGATGCCGGCCTCTTCCGCGTACGAGGTCTCGTAGACCTCCGTGCCGTACCCGTGGCGCTCGGCCCAGCGCAGATACATCCGCTGGAGACGCTCGGCGAAGTCGGACGCGTCGACGCCGCCCGCCTCGGCGCGGATGTTGACCAGCGCCTCGCGCTCGTCGTACTCGCCGGAGAGGAGGGTGCGGACCTCCATCTCGTCCAGCGCCTTGCGGACGTCGGTCAGCTCGGACTCCGCCTCGGCGAGGGTGTCCGCGTCGTCCTCGGCCTCGGCGAGCTCGAAGAGCACGGCCAGGTCGTCGATACGACCGCGGAGGGCCTCGGTCTTGCGGAGCTCGGCCTGGAGGTGCGAGAGCTTGCTCGTGATCTTCTGCGCCGCCTCCGGGTCGTCCCACAGGGACGGGGCGGCGGCCTGCTCCTCGAGCACGGCAATATCTGCCCTCATCCTGTCGAGGTCCAGGACGGCCTCGATCGACCCCATGGTCGAGGAGAGGGACTTCAGCTCTTCGGATACATCGACGACTGCCACGGGTCCAGCGTAACGGCTGGGCGCGAGAGCCCGACCCCCTAGGGTTCCGGCCTACGGTTCCGTGGGTTCCGGCCTACGGTTCCGCCGGTACCGACTGCTGGGAGTCCTGCGGGGAGACCTCCGAGTCGCCGCCGCTCGTCGCCAGCCAGCCGCCGACGCCCAGCGCGGCCGCGACCACCACTGCGGCGATCCCGAGGACGATGCGCCGCTTGCGGACGGTCTCGGACTTGTGGCGGGCCGATCCCGGTCGGCGCTGGCCGGGTGTGCGGGGGGCGCGCGCCGTGCCGCGGGCGCCGCCGGCGAGCTCGTCCGGAGCCGGTACCCGCATCGAGGTGTGGGTGTCGCGGTTGGAGTCCGCGGGCGCCGCGCCGGGCACGAGCGGTACGGCGCCACGGCGGCGCACCTCACCGGGTGCGGCCGGGGTCTCGTCCTCGTACGGCTCCGCCTGCGGTTCGGCGTCGGGTTCGTCGACGTCGAGGGGCGGCATGCCCGCCAGCATCGGCTGGAGTTCGCGCAGCCGGGCGCCGACCTCGGAGGCGCGCAGCCGTGACGCGGGCGCCTTGGCCAGGCACTGGTTGATGAGCTGCCACAACTCGTCGGGGATACCCGGGAGGGGGACGACGGTCTCGGTGACATGGCGGCGCAGGACCGCGCCGGGGTGACCGCCGCCGAAGGGGGTGAAGCCGGCGAGGAGTTCGTACAGCACGGTCGCGAGGGCGTAGATGTCGACGGCGGCGCGCGGCGGCAGGCCCTCGACGATCTCGGGCGCCAGATAGTCCGGGGTGCCGATGATGCGGGACGCCTTGGTGCGCCGCGGGGTGTCGATGAGCTTGGCGACGCCGAAGTCGGTCAGCAGGGCCGGGTGGGAGCCCGCGGGTCCGAGCGGGCCCTCCATGTCGAGCAGGATGTTCTCCGGCTTGACGTCGCGGTGCACGATGCCGGCGGCGTGCGCCACGGCCAGCGCGTCGGCGACGTCCGCGATGATCGCGACCGCGGCCTGGGGGGCGAGCCGGCGCTCCCGGTCGAGGCGGGTGCGCAGATCGGTGCCGCGTACGAGGTCCATGACGAGCGCGAGATCGTTCCCGTCGACGACGAGGTCGCGGACGCCGACGATCCGGGGGTGGTCGAGGCCGAGCAGGGCCGTGCGCTCCTGCACGAAGCGCCCGACGAGTTCCTGGTCCGACGCCAGGTCCTCGCGCAACAGCTTGATGGCGACGGGACCCTCGGGTCCCTCGCCCGCCCACACCGTCCCGGCGCTGCCCCGCCCGAGGATCTGGTGGGCCGTGTAGCGGCTGCCGATATTCCGTGCCAAGACTGCTCCCTCAGCGGCTGGCGTTGCCCACTGTGTCCGCCCGGGGGGCGACCCCCGGACCCCCGGCCGGAAAGCGGGCCGGGCACCGTGACCGCGGGGACACGCGAGGCACACCTGAGTAACGTACGCGGGGATCCGGGGCCTGTGGGCCCCGGATGCCGCCAACCTTCACTTCTACGGGGGAAAACTGCCCGAAGAAGTCAACAAAGCTGACAAAGCCACCGAGTCGTGCAGTGGCTACTGTCCGCCTGGGTCCTGAGGCCCGGCGCCCGGGTCGGAACCGCCGAGGTCGGAGATCCAGTCCGACACCTTCGAGATGCCGTCGCCGATCGCGCTCCAGTAGCTCTTGCCCTCCGCGATCCAGCCCTGCAGCGGGGTCAGCTCCCAGACGAGCCAGCCCGCGACCACGATCAGGATCACCGAGAACAGACAGCCCTTGAGGCAGCCCAGACCCGGGATGCGCATCGGATTGGCGCTGCGCTGCCGGGGCTGGCGCGGGGTGGGCTGCGGCGGCTGCGGAGGCGCGTAGGGCTGCGGCGCGTACTGCTGCTGCTGGGGCGGTGGCTGCTGCCGGGCCTGCCGCCTGCTCTGCCGCGGCTGCTGAGGCTGGGGCTGGGGGCGCTGCGGCTGCGGCGGGTACCCCTGTTGCGGGTGCTGCGGCTGCTGGGGCCGCTGCTGCTGACGCTGCGGACGGCGCCGCAGCGGGTCCTGGCTCGGGTCGATGTACTGGACCTGTGTCTGCTCGCTGCGGTCGCGGGCGGCCTGGAGCTGGGACTGCCAGGGGTGGTTCGGGTCGTTGCCCGGCGGCACGGGAGGCATCACCGAGGTCGGGTCGGGGCCCTGGCCCTGGCCGGGACCGGTCTGCTGCATCACGCTGGTCGCGGCGTTCGGGTCGTACGAACCGGCGTTGGTGGGCAGCACCTGCGTCGGGTCGGCCGAGCCCGGGGTGCCCGGGACGTGTGCCGGATCCGGGTCGGGGCCGAGCAGGGCGGCGACGCCGAGCGCGGCCTCGACCTGCGCGGAGGAGGAGTGCACACCGATGCCGGCGGCGACGGTGCGCAGCCCGCGGGCGAGGTTCTCGGCGCTCGGACGCTGGGACGGCTCCTTGCGCAGACAGCGCTCTATGACCGTCCACAGCGGCTCGGGAACGGTGGTGGGGCGGCGCGGCTCCTCGCTGAGGTGGCGGTGCAGCACCTCCAGGGCACTGCCGCCCGCGAACGGGGGCCGGCCGGTGACCAGCTCGTAGAGCAGGATGCCCGCGCCGTAGATGTCGACGGCGGAGGTCTGCGGACGGCCCTCGGCGGACTCGGGCGCGACATAGGCGGGCGTGCCGACGAACTCGTGCGTACGGGTCAGGCCCGGGGAGTCCGCGAGGCGCGCGATACCGAAGTCGGTCAGCATCGGGTGCATCTGGCCGTCGATGTCCGTCTTCAGCAGGACGTTCGCGGGCTTGAGGTCCCGGTGGACCACGCCGTCGGCGTGGCTGGCGGCGAGGGCGTCCGCGATCTGGGCGGTCAGCAGTGCGGCGGCGACCGGGGTGAACGGGCCGTTGTCGCGGAGATAGCGGTGCAGGTCGGGGCCGTCGACCAGGTCCATGACCAGGGCGAGCAGATCGCCCTCGACGACCAGGTCGCGCGTCCGCACGATGTTCGGGTGGGTCAGGCGGAGCAGGACGGAGCGCTCGCGCAGGAAGCGCATCACCACGTCCGCGTCGTTCGCCAGCTCCTCCTTGAGGACCTTGATCGCCACGGTCTCGCCCGGCTGGCCGGGCACGGCCGCCTCGGCGCCCGCGGTCTCCCGCTGGCTGGCCCGCCAGACGGTGCCCGTGGCCCCGCGCCCGAGTGGCTCCTCGAGCAGGTACTTGCTGCCTACCGGCCGCACGTCATGTGCTCCCTGCTGATCGTGGTCCTTGCATGATCCCGGGCCACTGTCCCTCCGCCCGGGTTTCCGACCCACTTTAATGCCGCCGAACGGGGCACCGTCCGGTTGTCTTGCTCCGCCGATGTCCCGGCGGTGTTCGAGGGAAAGACGTGCGCATCGTACGGATGGTTGCCGAACGGCCGTGCCGCACACATCACGGCGGTTCCGGATCCGTACCCAACCAGGCATTTTTCCGTCCGGAGCGGACCAATCAAGATCACTTGTGAGCGGTACCCGGGCGTGTTGTCAGTGGCAGGTGCGAGGATGCCCTCAGCACGGCGCCGTGGGGGCGGGAGCTCTGTGGTCCGTGCCGACCTGCCGGGTGGGGGCGATCACAGGCGGCACCCCTGCCGGGCACCCTGCGCAGAAGGGATTGCTGACGGCCATGCAGATCCGGCTGACCGTTCTCGCACCGCGCGGCGGGCAGTCCGCGGCCGCGGGGCCCGCGTCTGCGGGACGTGTCCCTGCCGCGCGCTCGTGCGACGTGCTGATCACCGCGCCGTCCGGGACGGCGCTCGCCGCCGTCGCCTCCGATCTCGCGGCCGCCGTCGCGGGCCCGGACGTCTCGGGCACCATCGTTCTCTACGCGGGCCAGGAGCGCCTCGACACCCAGCGCCGCACCCTCGGCGAGCCGCCCCTGGTGGACGGTGCTGTGCTCTCGCTCCAGGTCCCCGGCGACGACGAGCCGCCCGTGACGGACTCCGCGGCGCAGCTCCAGGTCGTGGCCGGCCCCGACGCGGGCGGTGTGCACCTCCTCCACGGCGGCCGCATCAGCATCGGCCGCTCGGCGGAGGCGGACGTGCCGCTGGACGACCCCGACGTCTCCCGGCTGCACTGCGCGGTGACGGTGGCGGAGGACGGCCGGGTCACCGTGGCGGACCTGGGCTCGACGAACGGCACGACGCTGGACGGCACCGCGGTCGGTTCCCGCCCGGTGCGGCTGCCCGCGGGTGCGCTGCTGCGCCTGGGCGAATCGACGCTCCGCCTCACCCACGGCGACCGCACTCCGGCGCTGCCGACGGCCCCGGACGGCGAAGGGCATCTGCGGGTTCGCCGCATCGACATGGCGGAGGGTACGGACCTGCCGGGTGGGGACGGCCCCGGCACGCCGGCTGCCACGGACGCGCACCGTATGTACGGCGCCGGGAAGCACGACGCCCGGACGCCGGATGCCGGGTCGTCCGCGGACGGCGGGCGGCACGGAGACCGCGCGACGGGCAGCGCCCCCGGGGACCGGCCGGGCCCGGGCGGTCCCGCGGGCCCGGGCCGGGTCGAGCATCTGCCGGGTGGCCCGTATCCGCCCGGACAGACACCGGACCGTTCGACCGCCAGTACGCCCGCCCACGGCACGTACACGGGTCCCGCCGGCCCGCAGGGCACGGCGCCCCGCGTCCCCCCCCAGTACGACCCGGGCCAGTACGACCCCGCCCGCACCGCCGCCGGTGAGCCGGGCCAGGTCGACGCCGTGCACTCCCGGGCCTCCGAGATCCAGGACGGCGCCTCGGAGACGCCCGAGGCCCACAGCCGGCAGGGCGCGCCCGCCCGCGGCGCCCGCAAACGAGGCATAGGCGCCTGGGCCCGGCGGTTCGCCGGAGCCAGGGAAGAGGTGTCCGCCGAGATGGCCGCGGAGCCCGAAGCACCGCCCGCCGCCGCGCCCGTCGTCGAGAGCTGGCCCGACCCCGCCGCCGTACTGCTGACCGCTCTCGGCCCCGGCTCGCGCCTCTGGGAGCGCGGTCCGGAGCACCCGGAGTCCCTCGTTCTGCGGCTCGGCACCACCGACCGTGCCGATCTCCCGTCCGTGCCGGTGACGGTCGGGCTGCGGGAGGCCGGCTCCCTCGGACTCGCCGGCCCCCGGGCGCGGCTGGCCGGTCTCGCCAGATCGGCCGTCGCTCAGCTCGCCGCGCTGCACTCCCCCTCCGACCTGGAGATCGTGCTCATCAGCACGGACCGGGCGCGGAGCCTCCAGGAGCGCCGGGCCGACTGGGCCTGGCTCGGCTGGCTCCCGCATCTGCGGCCCGCCCACGGGCAGGACTGCCGGCTGCTGCTGGCGTACGACCGGGACCAGGCCACCGCCCGTACGGCCGAGCTCACCCGCAGGCTGGACGACGGACCGCTCGGCCCTGGCTGGCCGAGCGCCGACCGGGCGGCCCTCACCGAGGCGGCCGGGCGGCACGACGGCTCGCGCACCATCGTCATCGTGGACGGCGACCCCGGTTCGGCCGCGCTCCGGGAGACGACGGCACGGCTCGCGGGCGCCGGCTGGGCCGCCGGAATCCATCTGATCTGTCTGGCCGAGACGCCCGCCGCCTCCCCGCTGTCGCCGGTGACGGCCACCTATGAGACGGCGTGCGCCGCCTCGCTCGCCTTCCGCGAGTGCGGCGCCGTCGCTCTGCTGAGCGGTGATGTGGCCACCGCGCTGCGGCTGATGCGTACGGCGGGAGGGCAGCCGGCGGGCCACGGCACGGTGGGCGCGGTGGACGCGGTGTCGGCCGCCTGGGCGGAGCGCTTCGGTCGCGCGCTCGCCCCGCTGCGCGCCGAGGGCACCGGCACCCGGCCGGGCCGGGCGGCGCCGCTGCCCCGCACGGCACGCCTCCTCGACGAGCTCGGGCTGGCCCGGGCGACGCCCGCTTCCCTGATGACGCGCTGGGCCTCGGAGGGCGAGAGCACCGCGGTGCTCGGCGCGAGCCCTCGTGGACCGCTGGCCGTCGATCTCACCGAAGAGGGCCCGCATCTGCTGATCGAGGGGCCGCCGGGCAGCGGTCGTACCGAACTGCTGCGGTCGGTCGCGGCCTCGCTCGCCGCGGCGGACCGTCCCGACCGGCTGGGGCTGCTGCTGGTCGACGGCGCGGGCGGCGAGCGCGGCGAGGGCCTCGCGGCCTGTACGGAACTGCCGCATGTCACCGAGCATCTGGTCGCCAGCGACCCCGTCCGGATGCGGGCCTTCGCCCAGGCACTGGGCGCGGAGCTGAAGCGCCGTTCCGAACTGCTCGGCAGTACGGGCTTCGCCGAGTGGCAGACCCGGCGGGAGGTCGCGGACCGGATGGTGTCCCCGCGCCCGCCGAGCGCCGCCGAACAGCGCGGCGACATCGACTCCCCCTCCAGTGGCACGCTCCGGCTGCGCCCGGGCGGCCGCGCGGCCACCGCGCAGGGGCCCGCACCGCTGCCCCGGCTGATCGTCCTGGTCGACGACTTCGACGCCCTGGTGGCTCCGGCGCTCGGCAGCCCGGGCCGTCCTGCCGCCGGTTCGGTCGTACGGGCCTTGGAGGCGGTGGCCCGCGACGGCGAGCGGCTCGGCATCCATCTGGTGGCCACCTCCGCACGCCCCGACCGCACGGCCGACACCGACCTGGCCCAAGGTGCGCGGCTGCGTGCCGTGCTGGACCCGCCGCCCGCTTCCGCCGGGCCGGAGGATCCGGCTCCGGGGCGGGGCAGGCTGGGGCACCCGGACGGCAGGGTGACGCCGTTCCAGAGCGGCCGGGTGACGGGACGCATTCCGCGTACGGCCACGCTGCGTCCCACCGTGGTGCCGCTGGAGTGGGAGCGCATGGGCGATCCGCCGACCCGCCGCCCGGTGCGTGAACTGGGCAACGGCCCCACGGATCTTGCCCTGTTGGCGAGCGCTCTGGAGCGGGCGGCACGATCGGTGGATGCCGAGCCGCTGCCTCCGCTCTCCCCTGCTCATCCCTGAACGACGGGTACTCATCCCTGAACGACGGGCCGGTTGCACCCTTTGACAGGACATCACGTCACAAGGGCATCACGAAAGACTCGAAGGCGAAGGGTGCGGTATTGCGACACCCGTGGACCGGGCGTACACCTGTCGGTCAACGGGACATTGCACGGGAGAGACGGGGCAGTGATGCGCACAACTCTTCGTACGAGCAAGGCCGCAGTGATCTTCGCGGCTGTCGGCGCCCTTGCCGTCGCCGGCTGCGGGGGCGGCGACGACAAGGCGAAACCGGACGAGAGCAAGGCCGGCGAATCCGCGCCCTCGGTCCAACTCCCCAAGCTGAACGGGGAGAAGCTGGAGGTCGCCGCCGTGTGGAGCGGCCCCGAGCAGGAGAACTTCACCAAGGTCCTCAAGGAGTTCGAGAAGCGGACCGGCGCCACGGTCACCTTCGTTCCCGCCCAGGACCCGATCGTCAACTTCCTCGGCACCAAGATCGCCGGCGGCAGTCCTCCCGATGTGGCCATGCTCCCGCAGGTCGGCGCGATCCAGCAGGCCGTGGAGCGCAAATGGGCCAAGCCCGTCGCCGCGGAGGCGAAGGCGGAGCTGGCGAAGAACTACTCCGCCGGCTGGCAGAAGCTCGGCCAGGTGAACGGCGAGCAGTACGGCGTCTACTACAAGGCCGCCAACAAGTCCCTGATCTGGTACAACAACACCGCCTTCGAGAACGCGGGCGTGCAGGAGCCGAAGACCTGGAAGGACTTCCTCGCCGTCGCCGAGACGATCTCCGCCTCGGGCGTCACACCGGTCTCGGTCGCCGGCGCAGACGGCTGGACGCTCACCGACTGGTTCGAGAACATCTACCTCTCCCAGGCGGGCCCGGAGAAGTACGACCAGCTCGCCCAGCACAAGATCAAGTGGACCGACCCGTCGGTGAAGACGGCCCTGACGACGCTCGGCGAGCTCTTCGGCAAGCCGAATCTCATCGCGGGCGGCGCCGACGGCGCGCTCCAAACGGAGTTCCCCGCCTCGGTGACCCAGACGTTCACCGGCGGTGACCAGCCCAAGGGCGCGATGGTCTTCGAGGGCGACTTCGTCTCGGTCAACATCGCGCAGACGAAGGCGAAGATCGGCACGGATGCGAAGGTGTTCCCGTTCCCCGCCGTCGGCACCGAGGCGCCGGTGGTGACGGGCGGCGACGCGGCCGTCGCCCTCAAGGACAGCAAGGGCGCCCAGGCCCTGCTGACCTTCCTGGCCTCGCCCGACGCGGCAAAGATCTCGGCCGGCGCGGGCGGGTTCATCTCGCCGAACAAGTCGCTGGACCTGGCCGCCTATCCGAACGACGTCCAGCGCGACATCGCCAAGGCCCTGATCGCCGCGGGCGACAACTTCCGCTTCGACATGTCGGACCAGATGCCGCAGTCGTTCGGCGGTACGCCCGGCAAGGGTGAGTGGAAGGCGCTCCAGGACTTCCTCAAGAACCCGAAGGACGTGGCAGGGGCCCAGCAGAAGCTGGAGTCGGACGCCGCCAAGGCGTACAAGAGCTGACGGGTGACCACCGTTGCGAAAGCGGGGGGCGCGGCAGAGCCGACGCCCCCCGCCGACAGGCGCAAGAGTGTGACCGGCACACGCAAGACCGTCGCGGTGGCGTTCCTGCTGCCCGCGCTGGTGCTGCTGGGCGCGCTCGTGGTCTACCCGATCGGGTACTCGCTCTACCGGTCCTTCTTCGACCAGGCGGGGACCGGCTTCGCCGGACTCGACAACTACCAGGAGATATTCACCGACGACACCATCCTCACCGCGGTCAAGAACAACGCGATCTGGGTGGTCGTCGCCCCGACGGTCTCGACGGTGCTCGGGCTGATCTTCGCGGTCCTCACCGAACGGGTCCGCTGGGGCACCGCGTTCAAGCTGATCGTCTTCATGCCGATGGCGATCTCGATGCTCGCCGCGGGCATCATCTTCCGGCTGGTGTACGAGCAGGACCCGGACCGGGGCGTGGCCAACGCCGTGTGGGTGGGCGTGCACGACACCTTCGCCGAGTCGGCGGGCTATCCGAACGCCCGCCCCCTGCCCGTGCATCCGCTGAAGCCGGGCGGTGGCGGTTCCTTCGTGACGAAGGCCCCGGTCACCGCGGGGCAGCCGGCGCTCCTTCCGCTGGTCGGTGTCGCACCGGCGAACATGCCCGACGGCGCGAAGCCCGCCAAGGCGGCTGAGCCGGAGGACGGGAAGATCACCGGCACGGCCTGGCTGGACTTCACCCGGGGCGGCGGCGGCAAGCCGAACGTGGTCGACGCCAAGGAACTGGGGCTCGACGGCCTGAAGGTGGAGGCGGTCAAGGACGGCAAGGTGGTGGCCTCGACGCGGGCCGGTCCGGACGGCACGTTCAGCCTGCCGGAATCCGCCGCGGGGGCCGAACTGCGGCTGCCCGCCTCGAACTTCGCGGGCCAGTACAACGGCGTCAACTGGCTCGGCCCCACTCTCGTCACCCCGGCCATCATCGGCAGTTACGTCTGGATGTGGGCGGGCTTCGCGATGGTGCTCATCGCGGCGGGTCTCGCCAGTGTGCCGCGTGAACTCCTCGAAGCGGCACGGGTCGACGGCGCGACGGAGTGGCAGGTCTTCCGCCGTGTCACCGTCCCGCTGCTGGCGCCGGTGCTCGCGGTCGTGCTGGTCACGCTGATGATCAATGTGCTGAAGATCTTCGACCTGGTCTTCATCATCGCGCCGGGCTCGGCCCAGGACGACGCGAACGTGCTGGCGCTGCAGTTGTACCGCTCCTCGTTCGGCACGGACTCCCATCTCGGTCTGGGCAGTGCGATCGCGGTGCTGCTGCTGTTGCTGGTGATCCCGGTGATGTTGTTCAACATCCGGCGCATGCGAAGGGAGAGCCGCCGATGACCACGACCGACGGTGTGGTGAAGGCGAAGCAGTCCCTCGCGGCACGGCTCGCGGCGGGCGCCGGCGGCAGCGTGATGCGGGTGTTCCTGATCCTGATCGGCCTGTTCTGGCTGATGCCGACGTTCGGTCTGCTCATCTCGTCGCTGCGCGGGCCCGCCGACATCAGCGCGAGCGGCTGGTGGAAGGTGTTCACCGAGCCGGCGCAGCTGACCACCGAGAACTACTCGCAACTGCTCCAGAACGAGGCGATCACCGACTCGCTGTTCGCCAGCGTGATGATCACGGTCCCGGCGACCCTGCTGGTGGTCATCATCGGCTCGTTCGCCGGCTACGCCTTCGCCTGGATGGAGTTCCCCGGCCGCGACTGGTGGTTCATGGCCGTCGTCGGCCTGCTGGTCGTCCCGGTGCAGGTCGCGCTGGTGCCGGTGTCGAAGCTGTTCGGCGAGATCGGCATCTTCGAGACGACGATCGGCGTGATCCTCTTCCATGTGGCGTTCGGCCTGCCGTTCGCGATCTTCCTGCTGCGGAACTTCTTCGCGGAGATCCCCCGGGAGCTCCTGGAGGCGGCGCGGCTGGACGGAGCGGGCGAGATCCGGCTGTTCACCCGTGTCGTGATGCCGCTGGGCGGTCCGGCGATCGCCTCGCTCGGCATCTTCCAGTTCCTGTGGGTCTGGAACGACATGCTGGTCGCGCTGATCTTCGCGGACTCGGAGAGCGCGCCGATCACGGTGGCGCTCCAGCGCCAGGTCCGGCAGTTCGGCAACAACATCGATGTGCTGGCGCCGGGAGCGTTCGTTTCGATGATCATCCCGCTGGCGGTCTTCTTCGCCTTCCAGCGCCAGTTCGTGACGGGCGTGATGGCGGGTGCGGTGAAGTAGGACATCGCTGCACGAGGGAGGGGCCGGGCGGGGATCACCTGCCCGGCCCTTCCGCGTACGGAGCGGGCCGGGTCGTACGGACGGGCCCGGGTCTTACGTACGCGGCCCGGCCACGCGAGCCCGGCCACGCGAGGTGGCGGGCCCTCGCCTGATAGGGACTCAGGCCTTCAGCGCCGCCACCGCTCCCCGCGCCAGCTCGTCCAGATACCCCTTCGGCAGCCCCGACCTGACGACCACCAGCCGCCAGTACAGCGGCCCCACGATCAGGTCCAGCGCCTTGTCGGGGTCGGTGGAGGCGGGCAGTTCGCCGCGGGCGACCGCGTCGCGCACGACCACCGCCGCGACCCCCTGCTGGCTGTCCAGCAGCGCCGCCTTGATCGCGTCCGAGATCTCCGGATGGCGCGCGGCCTCCACCAGCAGGTCGGGGATGACCTGCGAGGCCACCGGGTGGCGCAGCGCGTGCGAGGCCACTTCCAGCAGGGCGCGCACATCCCCGTACAGCGAGCCCGTCGCCGGCGCAGGCAGTCCCTGGGTCGCGAGCGCGGAGACCAGATCGAGCACGAGCGACAGCTTCGACTTCCACCGCCGGTAGACCGCGGTCTTGCCGACGCCCGCCCGTCGCGCGATGCCCTCGATCGACATACGGGCGAAGCCGACCGCGGCGAGCTCCTCGAAGACGGCAGCGCGGATCGCTTCGGTCACGTCCTCCCGGAGCACTGCGGCTCCCGCGGGGGCACGTCGTGGGGTTCCCGGGTCCGTGGTCATGACCATGAGCATACCGGTGACGACGAAACGGTTGCGTTGCAACGTACATCGGTCCTACTCTCACCGTAGCGACGAAACGGACCCGTCCCATCGCTGCCGTACCGTCGCGCGCACCGTTTCCCCGTCCTGCCCCCGGCGAAAGCGACCAGAGTGAGCAGCCAGACGATCTCCACACCCGCGCCACCGGCGGAGGGCCTCAGCGAGCTCGCCGCCCGCCACGGGCTCACCGTGAGCGGCGCGCGGCCGACCCTCCGGGCGTACATCGGACAGCTGTGGTCGCGCCGGCACTTCATCACGGCGTTCGCGACCGCGCGGCTCACCGCCCAGTACAGCCAGGCGAAGCTCGGCCAGGTGTGGCAGCTGATGACACCGCTGCTCAACGCCGCGGTCTACTACTTCATCTTCGGGATACTGCTCGGCACGAGCCGCCATGTGGCCGACTTCGTGCCGTTCCTCGTCACCGGCGTCTTCATCTGGACCTTCACGGCCAACTCGATCATGACGGGCACCCGTGCCATCTCCGGCAACATCGGGCTCGTCCGGGCGCTGCACTTCCCGCGCGCCTCGCTGCCGATCGCGCTCGCGCTGCAACAGCTCCAGCAGCTGTTGTTCTCGATGGGCGCGCTGGTCGTGATCCTGATGTTCTTCGGTGAGTTCCCCAAGTTCAGCTGGCTGCTGGCGGTCCCCGCGCTGCTGCTGCAGGCGGTCTTCAACACCGGCCTGTCGATGGTCATGGCCCGTCTCGCGGCCCGGACGCCCGACATCGCCCAGCTGATGCCGTTCCTGCTGCGCACCTGGATGTACGTCTCGGGCGTGATGTGGAGCATCCAGGCGGTGCTGAAGGGCCAGCACCTGCCGCACCTGGTGCTGCTGGCGCTGGAGTGCAACCCCGCCGCCGTCTACATCGACCTGATGCGCTTCGCGCTCATCGACAGTTTCACCGCGTCCCAGCTGCCGCCGCACGTGTGGGCCGTCGCCCTCGGCTGGGCCGTGCTCTTCGGAGTGGGCGGCTTCCTGTACTTCTGGAACGCTGAGGAGCAGTACGGCCGTGGCTGAGCAGACCGATCGGATCCCCACCGTCGTCGTCGACGATGTGCACGTGAAGTACAAGGTGAACGGCGGGCGCACCGGCAAGGGCAGCGCCACCACCGCCATGAGCCGGATCATCTCCCGCAGGTCCGCGCCCGGCATCCGTGAGGTGCACGCGGTCAAGGGCGTCAGCTTCGCCGCCTACAAGGGCGAGGCAGTCGGTCTGATCGGCTCCAACGGCTCCGGGAAGTCGACGCTCCTCAAGGCGATCGCCGGCCTGCTGCCGCCCTCCGACGGCAGGGTGTTCACCCAGGGGCAGCCGTCCCTGCTGGGCGTGAACGCCGCCCTGATGGGCGACCTCACCGGCGAGCGCAACGTGATCCTCGGCGGGCTCGCGATGGGCATGTCCCGCGAACAGGTCCACGAGCGCTACGACGACATCGTCGACTTCTCCGGGATCAACGACAAGGGCGACTTCATCACGCTGCCCATGCGGACGTACTCCTCCGGCATGGGTGCCCGGCTGCGGTTCTCCATCGCCGCCGCGAAGAGCCACGACGTGCTGCTGATCGACGAGGCACTGGCCACGGGCGACGCCAAGTTCCAGCGCCGCAGCCAGGAGCGGATCAACGAGCTGCGCGAGGAGGCGGGCACGGTGTTCCTGGTCAGCCACAGCACCGGGACCATCACCGCCACCTGCGACCGGGCGCTGTGGCTGGAGGCGGGCACGCTGCGGATGGACGGGCCGGCGAAGGACGTCGTCGCGGCGTACGAGGCATTCGCCAAGAGCAAGAAATAGCGGGAAATCTATGTAAATCAGGCTAAAGTACCCGCCGATGACGCCCCATCGGATCGCCCCGCTCCCGTCCGCCCACCATCTGGCTCCGGTACTGGCGGACAACCGCCCCGGTACCGGACGCCGACTGGGCCCCCGGCACAGCTTCGCGCTGGCCCTCACCTGGGTGGCCACGCGCTTCGGCATGCTGGCCCTGCTGGTCGTCGACCGCCTCGGCGACACCGGTGTGGCCGGCGAGGTGCACACCCTCTACCGGCGCTGGTACGAGCAACTCGCCCACGGGGCGTTCCCCGTGGACGACGTCACCTGGCAGTACCCGCCCGGCGCCGCCCTGGTGTTCCTCTCCCCGGGCCCGCTGCCCTGGCTGACGTACTTCGAGGCCTTCGTGGCCCTCGTCCTGGTGTCCGACGCGGTCATCACCGTCGCGCTGGCCCGGGCGGGGGTACGCGGCGCCTGGCTGTGGGTGTGCGCGCTGCCGCTGCTGCTGAACGTCCCGCTGGCCCGGTACGACGTCCCGGTCACCGCCGTCGCCGTGCTCGCCCTGCTCGCCGTGCGCACCCGCCCGCGCCTCGGCGGCGCGCTCGCCGGGATCGGCGCGATGATCAAGATCTGGCCGCTGCTGGCCGTGCTCGGCACCGCGCGCGGACGAACGACACGCTCGGCCTGGCTCTCCGCGGCGGCCGCCGCGGCCGTCCTGTTCGCGGCGCTCGCCATCGGCTTCAGCCACACCCTCGACTTCGTACGGCAGCAGGGCGCCCGCGGTGTGCAGATCGAGTCGCTCGGCGGCACCGCGCTCCAGCTCGCGCGCCACGCGGACTGGTCGGGGACGGTGCGCTACCAGTACGGGGCGTTCGAGTTCATCGGCCCGTATGTGTCGAGCGTGGCGACGGCATCGCTGGCGCTGACCGTCGTCGCCTTCGGCTGGCTGGTGTGGTGGCGGATGAAGGCGCGGCGCTGGAATCCCGCGACCCCCTTCGACGCGGCCTTCGCGGCCGTGCTCCTGTTCACCGTCACCAGCCGCGTCATCAGCCCGCAGTACATGATCTGGCTGCTCGGCCTGGCCGCGGTCTGTCTGACCTCCCGGTTCACCACCCAGCGGCCGGTCGCGCTGCTGATGGTGCCCGCGGCGGTGCTGAGCGCGCTCGCCTATCCCCTGCTCTACAACGACGTGCTCGGCGGCACCGTGCTCGGTTGTGTGCTCATGGTGCTGCGCAACGGTCTGCTGCTCACGGCGGCACTCCTGTCGTGTCGGCGCCTGTGGACGGCGACGGCCTCGCGATAGGCTCCCGGACGCCATCGGCAGGTGCACAGGCACGTTCTGGGGGGCCGGATGCGTCGTGACGGGCTCGAACCACTGCGGGAGAACGACCCGGCGGAGATCGCCGGCTATGTACTCGAAGCGCGGATCGGCGAGGGCGGGATGGGGACCGTCTTCCTCACCCGGTCCCCCGAGGGCCGGCCGGTCGCGCTCAAGCTGATCCGCCGCGAACACGCGCAGAGCGAGAACTTCCGGAAACGGTTCGCCCGCGAGGTCGAGGCCGCCCGCCGGGTGCACGGCCGTCATGTCGTCCCCGTGCTCGACCACGACGCGGACGCCGAACGGCCCTGGCTGGCGACCCGTTACGTACCCGGGCTGCCCCTGGACGAAGCGCTCGCCGAACACGGACCGCTACCTCTGGCGTCCGTGCTCCGGCTGACCGCGGGCGCGGCCTGCGCGCTGGACGTCGTCCACAGCGCGGGGGTCGTCCACCGCGACGTCAAGCCGGCCAATCTGCTGCTGACCGCGGACGGGCCGTGGCTGCTGGACTTCGGCATCGCGCGGGCGGCCGGGACGGCGACGCTGACCACGATCGGCCGGATGGTGGGCACACCGAAGTACATGTCGCCCGAGCACGCGCTGGGCAAGAAGGTCACGCCCGCATCCGACGTCTTCACGCTCGGTCTGGTGGCCGCGGAGGCCGCGTCGGGCCGTCATCCGTACGGAGAGGGCGGCGGCCTCGTCGTCGCCACCCGGATCGCGGGCACCGAGCACGAACCGCCGGACCTCGGCCCCTTCCCGGCGCCGCTGCGCGAGGTGCTCGCGGCCTGTCTGGCCGCGCGTCCCGAGGACCGTCCCGCCGCCGCAGAGGTAGCCCGGCTGTGCGGCAGCACGGGCGGACGGGACGCCGGGGACTACCGCGGATGGCTGCCGAAGCCCCTGGCCACGGCGGTGGCGAAGGTGGAACGGGCCACGGGTGCGAAGGTCGACGACCCCCGGTCCTCGGGCTGGCTGAGCCGCATCCGCCGCAATCTCTGAGGGCCCGCGGCAGCGGAGGGTCCGCGATCTCGGAGGGCGCACCGGCTGAGGGCGCGCCTCCGAGGGCCCGCACCATTCGAGGGGCCCGCACATGACGGAGCGCCCGCCACCACGAGGGTGACGGGCGCTCCGGTTCGATGCTCCGGGGACACGACCTAGGTGTGCGTACGCAGCAGCTGGCGCATCGTCCGCATCGCGACCGACAGGTTCGCCAGGTCGAAGGTGTCCGAGCTCTGGATCTCCTCCAGCGTGGTGCGCGCCCGGCCCAGGATCGCGGCGTTCTTCTGCTCCCACGCCTTGAACCGCTCCTCGGGGGTCGAGGTGCCGTTCCCCACGCTGAGCACGTCCGCCGTGAGTGCCGCGTGCGCCGCGTACAGGTCCTCGCGGATGGAGGCACGGGCCATGGACTGCCAGCGGTCGGCCCGCGGCAGCTCGATGATCCGGTCCATCAGCTGGGTGATCCGCAGCCGGTCGGCGAGGTCGTAGTACACCTCGGCGACCGCCATCGGCTCCTTCTCCGTGCGGTCGGCGATCGCGACGATGTCGAGCGTCGGGAAGGCCGAGGAGAACCCGGCGACCCGCAGCGCGAGCTCCTCGGGCACACCCTCGCCGGTGAGCTCGTCCAGGATGCCCTGGTACCACTCCAGGTCCGCGCCGCGGAGCATCTTCGGAAGCTCGGCCCAGACCTGCTCGACGCGCTCCGCGAAGAAGTCGATGGTCCCGGCCAGTTCGAGCGGCTGCGGCCGGTTGCCCAGCAGCCAGCGCGTACCCCGCTCGACCAGTCGCCGCGAGTGGAGCCGGATCCGGGTCTGGACACCGGCGTCGACCTTGTTGTCGAGCGCCTCGACGGCATCCCACACCGCGCTCAGCCCGAAGATCTCGCGCGCCGCCGTCTGGGCTCGCACGACCTCCTCGGTCG
This sequence comes from Streptomyces sp. AM8-1-1, assembly GCF_032229325.1. Lineage (NCBI taxonomy): Bacteria > Bacillati > Actinomycetota > Actinomycetes > Kitasatosporales > Streptomycetaceae > Streptomyces > Streptomyces sp. AM8-1-1. The sequence goes on along the minus strand of NZ_CP135086.1, from coordinate 5,044,993 downwards.
ATGCGCCGGTCTCCTCCCGCAGACGGTGCAGGAAGGTCGAACCACCGGTGTTCACCGTGTCGTTGACCAGCACCGTCGTCACGATCTCGCGGCGCAGCGCGTGACCGTCGATCGCCTCGCCGAACTTCTCGCGCAGCGGCTGGGGGAAGTAGGCGTGCAGCAGCCGGCGCAGATACGGGTCGTCCGGAAGATCCGTCTTGATCAGCTCGTCCGCCACCGTGATCTTGGTGTAGGCGAGCAGCACCGCGAGCTCCGGCTGGCTGAGCCCCCGGCCGCTGTTCAGCAGCTCACGGATCTGCCGGTCGGTGGGCAGGAACTCCAGCGGCCTGTCCAGCGCACCGGCCCGCTCCAAGCGCCGCATGAAGCGCTGGTGGGCGTGGAGCAGCGACGGCGACTGGGCGACCGCGTTCGACAGGGCGGTGTTCTGCGCGTAGTTGTTGCGCAGCACCAGGGCGCCGACCTCGTCGGTCATCTCGGCGAGCAGCTTGTTGCGCTGCTTGACGGTCATGTCGCCGTCGGCCACCAGGGCGTTGAGCAGGATCTTGATGTTCACCTCGTGGTCGGAGGTGTCCACGCCGGCGCTGTTGTCGATGGCATCGGTGTTGACCTTGCCGCCCTCGCCCTCCGGGCCGCCCTTGCGGTCGAACTCGATACGGCCGAGCTGGGTGAGCCCCAGGTTGCCGCCCTCGCCGACCACCTTGACCCGCAGGTCCTCGCCGTTGACCCGGATCGCGTCGTTGGCCTTGTCGCCGACGTCCGCGTTGGACTCGGTGGAGGCCTTGACGTACGTACCGATGCCGCCGTTCCACAGCAGGTCCACGGGGGACTGGAGGATCGCCTTCATCAGCTCGGCGGGCGTCATCTTGGTGATGCCCGCCTCGATGCCGAGAGCGGCACGCATCTGCGCGTTGACCGGGATCGACTTGGCGGAACGGGGGTGGATACCGCCGCCCGCCGACAGCAGGTCCTTGTTGTAGTCGGCCCACGAGGAGCGCGGCAGCTCGAACAGCCGGCGGCGCTCGGCGTAGGAGACGGCGGCGTCCGGGTCGGGGTCGATGACGATGTGCCGGTGGTCGAAGGCCGCGATCAGCCGGATGTGCTCACTGAGCAGCATGCCGTTGCCGAAGACGTCACCGGACATGTCGCCGACGCCGACGACCGTGAAGTCCTCGGTCTGCGTGTCGTGCCCCAGCTCGCGGAAGTGCCGCTTGACGGACTCCCAGGCACCGCGGGCGGTGATGCCCATGCCCTTGTGGTCGTACCCGGCCGAGCCGCCGGACGCGAACGCGTCACCGAGCCAGAAGTTGTACGCGACCGCGACCTCGTTGGCGATGTCGGAGAACGACGCGGTGCCCTTGTCGGCCGCGACGACGAGGTAGGTGTCGTCCTCGTCGTGGCGTACGACGTCGGCCGGCGGGACGACCTCGCCCGCGACCATGTTGTCGGTGATGTCGAGCAGCGCCGAGATGAACATCTTGTACGAGGCGATGCCCTCGGCGAGCCAGGCGTCGCGGTCCACGGACGGATCCGGGAGCTGCTTGGCCACGAAGCCGCCCTTGGCACCCACCGGCACGATGACGGTGTTCTTCACCATCTGCGCCTTGACCAGACCGAGGATCTCCGTACGGAAGTCCTCCCGCCGGTCGGACCAGCGCAGACCACCGCGCGCGACCTTGCCGAAGCGCAGGTGCACACCCTCGACCCGCGGGGAGTAGACCCAGATCTCGTACGCCGGCCGGGGCGCGGGCAGGTCCGGGATGGCCTGCGGGTCGAACTTCATCGACACATAGCTGTGCTGGGTGCCGCCCGCCGCCTCCTGGAAGAAGTTGGTGCGCAGCGTCGCCTTGATGACGGTGAGGAAGGAGCGCAGGATGCGGTCCTCGTCCAGGCTCGCGACCTGGTCGAGCGCGCCGTCGAGCTCCTCCAGGAGCGCGTCGGTCAGCTCGGTGCCGCCGCGCTGGCGTCCCGGCGACATCCGTGCCTCGAAGAGGGAGATCAGCAGCCGGGTGGTGTGGACGTTGGTGTGGAGGGTGTCCTCCATGTAGTCCTGGCTGAAGGTCGAACCGGCCTGGCGCAGGTACTTGGCGTACGCCCGCAGCACCATGGCCTGCCGCCAGCTCAGCCCGGCGCCCAGCACCAGCGAGTTGAAGCCGTCGTTCTCGGCCTCGCCCTGCCACACGGCGGCGAAGGCGTCCTGGAACCGCTCACGCGCGTCGTCGGCGAGGTAGTCGCCGTTGCCGGAGGACATCGGCATCCGCAGACCGAAGTCGTAGATCCACGCGCTCGTGCGGTCCGAGCAGCGCAGCTCGTACGGACGCTCGTCGACGACCTCGCAGCCGAGCCGCTGGAGCACCGGCAGGACCGCGGAGAGCGAGACCTGCTCGCCACTGCGGTAGATCTTGAAGCGGCGCTCGCCGGGACCCGCGCCGACCGGCTCGTACAGGGAGAGGGCGAAGTCCTTGGGAGAGCGCGCCAGTTCCTCGAGGTTCACCAGGTCGGCGACGGCGGAGCGCGGCGAGTGGTCGGCCTTGTAGCCCTCGGGGAAGGCGTTGGCGTAGCGGCGCAGCAGCTCGGCCGCGCGCTCCTCGCCGACCTCGGCGTTCAGCGCCTCGCCGAATCCGTCGGACCACGAACGCGCGGCCTCGACGAGCCGGGCCTCGATGCGCTCCGTGTCGGCGTCGGTCAGGTGCGGCAGCACGGTGCCGGACGGGACGCGGATGACGAAGTGGATGCGGGAGAGGATCGACTCGGTGTTCCACGCGGTGAAGTCGACGCTGCTGCCGCCGAGTTCCTCCTTGAGGATGTCGATCAGGCGCAGCCGGACCGCGGTGGTGTAGCGGTCGCGCGGCAGGTAGACCAGCGCCGAGTAGTAGCGGCCGTACTCGTCCTGACGCAGGTAGAGCCGCAGCCGGCGGCGCTCCTGGAGGTAGAGCACGCTGGTGACGATCGAGCGCAGCTGGTCGACGGGCGTCTGGAACAGCTCGTCGCGCGGGTAGGTCTCGAGGATCTGCAGCAGGTCGCGGCCGTCGTGGCTGTTCGGCGAGAAGCCGGCGCCCTCGAGGACCTCGGCGACCTTGCGGCGCACAACGGGGACGCGGCGCACCGACTCGGTGTACGCGGCGGACGAGAAGAGGCCGAGGAACCGGCGCTCACCGATGACGTTGCCCTTGGTGTCGAACTTCTTGACACCGACGTAGTCGAGGTAGCTCGGCCGGTGCACCGTCGCACGGCTGTTGGCCTTCGTCAGCACCAGCAGCTTGTGCTCACGGGCCTTGGCGCGGGCGTCGGCGGGCAGCTTGCTGAACGACGGGCTGACCGGGTGGTCCTCGTCCTCGCTGTGCTGCGGGTCGGACCGCAGAATGCCGAGGCCGGTGCCGGGCACGGCGGCCAGCGCGTCGTTCTCGGTGAGCTCGTACTCGCGGTAGCCGAGGAAGGTGAAGTGGTCGGCGGAGAGCCAGCGCAGCAGCTCGCGGGCCTCGTCGACCTCCTGGTCGCGCAGGTCGTCGGCGGTGGGCTCGGAGGGCAGTTCGTCGGCGATGCGCAGCGCGGCGTCGCGCATCTTCTCCCAGTCCTCGACCGTCTCGCGCACGTCGGACAGCACCCGGAGCAGATCGGCGGTGATCTGCTTGAGGTCCGCGCGGTCGGTCTCGCGGTCGGTCTCGACGTGGATCCAGGACTCGATGAGCGCGTCGTGCGGCAGGTTCTTGCTGTGCGCGGACTCCTCGGCCAGCACCTCGATGAGCTTGCCGGTGAGGTCCCGGCGCACGATGACCTGCGGGTGGATCACGACATGGATGCCGCGGTTCTGCCGGGAGAGCTCGTTGGTGACCGAGTCGACGAGGAAGGGCATGTCGTCGGTGACGACCTCGACCACGGAGTGGCTGCACGTCCAGCCGTTCTCCTCCACGGTCGGGGTGCTGACCCGGACGTTGGCCGTGCCCTGCGGGCGGTTTTCGGCCAGGCGGAAGTGGGAAAGTGCCGCTCCGAAGACATCGACCGGGTCGCGGTCGGCAAGGTCCTCCGGTGCGGTGTGCAGGTAGTAGCGCTGGAGGTACGTGAGCAGAGTGTCCCGGTCCGGTCGCTTCTGCTCGGCCCCAGTCGGAAGGTTCCCCCCGACCGGGCTGTTCTCAGCTACCCGTGCGGCCCGTGCGAGCAGCTCGGCTTTGGCTTCGTCCAGCTTGGTCTGCATGTCCTCTGGCTCCTGTCGCGCGCCGTTGCGTGACGTAGGTAGGAAAAGCGACGCAACGCCACGACGCGGGGTGTCCGGTCGGAGTCGACGTTATGCCGCGATGAGAGATGTCCGAGCAGGAATCGGCCAAATGAGGCGATCGGCCCGGATCGAAGGGATCAGTGATCGCCCGGGCGCTGTGGCGCTCCGGGCGGAGTCCGGGGGCTTCGCTGCCCCCAGGGCGTATCGCGCTGATCACGGGTCAAGGCTATCGCCCCGCCCCCCGGGCCCGTCATGAGCCGTATGTGTACAAAACCGGGGCCGGAAGTTTGACACTCTGGACAGCGACACAGGCCCTCTTGGCAAACAGCCCTCGGCGGGGCAGGTTGGCGAGTGACGACACGGTCGCCGTCGGCGGCCCTGCTCCGTCGGCAGGGACACCCGTCGACAGCCCGAAACCGGGAGCAGCCATGACAGCCAAGGTCCTGATCGTCACCGGCGACGCAGCCGAGTCCCTCGAGGTCCTCTACCCGTACCAACGGCTGCGGGAAGAGGGGTACGAGGTCCACATCGCGGCACCCGCTCGCAAGAAGCTCCAGTTCGTCGTGCACGACTTCGAGCCGGGCTTCGACACCTACACCGAGAAGCCGGGGTACACCTGGCCGGCGGACCTGGCCTTCTCCGAGGTGGATGCGGGCCAGTACGTGGCGGTGGTCATCCCGGGCGGACGCGCGCCCGAGTATCTGCGCAACGATCCGGAGCTACGCAAGATTCTGAAGGCGTTCTTCGACGCCGACAAGCCCGTGGCGCAGATCTGCCACGGCCCGCTGCTGACGGCGGCGATCGGCAGCCTCGACGGCCGCAGGGTCACGGCGTACCCCGCGCTGGAACTGGACATGCAGGCGGCGGGAGCGAGCTTCCAGGACACGGAGGCGGTGGTCGACGGCACCCTGGTCTCCTCCCGCGCCTGGCCGGACCACCCGGAGTGGATGCGGGAGTTCCTGAAGGTGCTGCGGACGAAGGCGCCGGTGTCCTAGGAGGCGGGTACCCGTGGGGCGCGGGCTGCGCCGGCCGCAGGGGCGGTGCGGGCCGCGCGGGTGCGGGCGCGGGCGCGGGACCGTTTGCGGGCCGGGCCGGTGCGACTGCCCGCGCCCTGATCGGTGCGGGGTGCGGTGCGACTGCCCGCGCCCTCAACGGTGCCAGGTGCGGTGCGACTGCCCGTGGCTCGTGGACCGGCGACGCGGGCCGAGCGGCGCGGGTAAGGCCCCCGGGCGCGGACCCCGTCCGGGTGCCGGGGCAGAGTGCGACTGCCCGCGCCCGCAACGGTGCCGGATCCGGTGCGACAGCCCGCGCTGCCGGACCGGCGGACGTACGCCGGGCGGCGCGGGTAAGGGCCCCGGGGCGCGGACCCCGTCCGGGTGCCGGGGCAGAGTGCGACTGCCCGTACCTCAAGGCGCGCCCCGCACCGCGGGGCCGGCGGATGCGCGCCAGGCGGCGCGGGCGCGGGGCGCCTTTCCGCGAGCCACAGCCAGGGCGCACGCCCCGCCCGCGGCCGCACCCGGGACCGATGGCCCCGCACATGGCGGCCGGCCTGGCGCCGTCAGGCGACCAAGCGCATCGCTTCCTCCACCGCCTCCGTCAGCGTGTCCACCACCGGCACGCCGGCCTCTTCCAGGCTCGCCCTGCTGTGCGATCCGCCGGTGTAGAGCACTGCTTTGGCGCCCACGTGGGCCGCCGCCACCGCGTCGTCGACCGCGTCCCCGATGACCACCGTGTGCTCCGGCGCGGCCGACCCGGCGAGCGCCGCCAGATGACGCTCCATGTGCAGCGCCTTCGAGCCGCCGGACGGTCCCGTCCGCCCGTCCACCCGGATGAAGTGGTTCTCGATCCCGTAGCCCCGCACGACCGGGACCAGCTGCTCGTGCCCGTACATGCTCAGCAGCGACTGGCTCCGGCCCGCCTGCCGCCAATCCCGCAGCAGGTCCTCGACACCCGCGGTCAGTGCGCAGCCGATCCGCTGGGTGGTGTAGTGACGGTGGAAGATCTCGTCCATGACCTCCCACTCCTCCGCGGTCGGCAGCCGCCCCATCAGCCGCTCGTAGAACCGGGGAACCGGCACGCAGTACAGCTCGCGGTAGCGCTCGAGCGTGATCGCTTCCAGGCCGATCTCCGCGAACGCGGCATTGGTCGCCCCGATGACCGCCGCGATGTCGTCCAGCAGTGTCCCGTTCCAGTCCCAGACCAGGTGCGTCGTGTGCTTCCCCATGCCGACGACCGTACCGAACGGGTCCGACAGCGGTCAGCCCTGGCCACGACCCCGCAGGTCAGTCCACCAGGTTCGGGATCTCCTGGACGCCGTACCAGAGCAGCTCGTGGTCCTCGGCGCCGTCCACGGTGAACTGTGCGTCGCCGTCGCCCTGGTCCGCCGCACCGAGCGCGTCCGCCGCCGCGGTGACGTCACCGATCGCGTCGTCCGCGTCGACGTGCACCGCCGCCGCCCCGGACAGCGGCACCGCGACCGAGATGCGCACCTCGCCGACCGAGCCGGAGTCCAGCGAACGGTCGGGGTCCGCGGTCGCGTCCTGGTCGCGTACGTCGAGGGCCACCACGACCCGGCGCCTCGCGACCCCCGGATCGCCGGCGACCAGTCGGAGCGAGGCGGCCGCGGCACGGCTGAGGGCTGCGTACTCCAGCTCCTCGATGTCGTCGGAGACGTACCACTCGCGCAGGCCCGGCGTGACGCCGTAGGCGGTCATCGGCGCGGGGCCCAGTTCGCCCCTCTTGTGCGCCTCTGCGAGACCGGAGAGGGTCAGGGGGACGTAGACGCGCATGGCTGGCCGCTTTCGTAGTCGGAATGCGCCCTCAGGATACGTGCGAGGTACCCCTTCGGGGTGCCTCCGGTGGCCTCCCGAACCGTCCACCGGGACGCACCGGATCCTTGCCCGTCGGCGGCTGAAGCCGGCCCGCGTCACCCTGATAGGTGAACTCCTCAGGCCCCTGGATCGCGATCGTCACGCATTGCGATCGCACCACTGCGCACCGTAGAAGATCACCAACGAAGTTACCGCCCGGTACGAACCGGGCCCGTACTCATCGGGGGCGATCTGCCATGAACAGGACCCGACCCGCAGGACGGCACGACCAGCGCCGGCCCGCCGCCGTCGCCGCGTCGGCTCTCGCACGTGCCCGGCGCCAGGACCGGCCGCACTACTGGTTCGCCGACCGCCTCCTGGCGGTGCTGAGCGGCCGGCGCCCGGTGCACTGGATGCTCGGCCACACGATCGGCGAGGCGTACGAACAACTCGTCCAACTGGCCCCGGGCGCCCCGCTGCGACCCGCGGACCGTGTGACGCCCGTGGTCCGCCACTGCGGCGAGTACCACCCCGGCCCCGGCGTCATCGAGGCGTTCGCCCGCATCGGTTCGGGCGACCGCGTGAGCGCGATGGCCTTCCGCCTCGAACAGGGCCCGGACGCGCGCTGGCGCTGCTCGGCGATCGAACTGGGCGGCGAGCGGGTGGGCTCGTCCTAGCCACGCGCCGGCCCGGGATGCTCGGCCACGGCCCGGGAAACAGGCCGGGGCCGGACACCCCGAAAGGTGTCCGGCCCCGGCCGTGCGCCACTGAGAGGCCCGAGGGCCGCCCGCGCTACTTCTTGCGGCGTCGACCCGCGCTCTTCTGCGCCTTGCGGCGCTCCGCACGCGTCATGCCCTCCGGCTCACCGTGCCCGGAGTCACCGTCGTTCGCGAAGTCGCCCTCGATCACGCCGCCCTCGCCGTCCACCGTGGGAGCGGAGAAGTGCAGCCGGTCGGGCCGCTGCGGGGCGTCGAGGCCCTTGGCGCGGATCTCGGGGCGCGGGGCGCCGGCCGGGACCGCGTCCTCCTTGCTGAGGGAGGGGCGTGCGGAGTCCTGCACGGGAACCTCTTCGACCTGCTGCTCGACCTGGACCTCCAGGTTGAACAGGTAGCCGACGGACTCCTCCTTGATGCCCTCCATCATGGCGGTGAACATGTCGAAGCCCTCGCGCTGGTACTCCACCAGGGGGTCCTTCTGCGCCATCGCGCGCAGGCCGATGCCCTCCTGGAGGTAGTCCATCTCGTAGAGGTGCTCACGCCACTTGCGGTCCAGGACCGACAGCACCACGCGGCGCTCCAGCTCACGCATGATGTCCGAGCCGAGCGTCTTCTCGCGCTCGTCGTACTGCTCGTGGATGTCGTCCTTGATGGACTCCGCGATGAAGTCGGCGGTGATGCCGGCGCGGTCGCCGACCGCCTCCTCCAGCTCCTCCACGCTCGCCTTCACCGGGTAGAGCTGCTTGAACGCGCCCCACAGCCGGTCCAGGTCCCACTCCTCGGCGAAGCCCTCGACCGTCTCCGCCTGGATGTAGGCGTCGATGGTGTCGTCCATGAAGTGCCGCACCTGCTCGTGCAGGTCCTCGCCCTCCAGGACGCGGCGGCGCTCGCCGTAGATGACCTCACGCTGGCGGTTGAGCACCTCGTCGTACTTCAGGACGTTCTTACGCGTCTCGAAGTTCTGCTGCTCGACCTGCGACTGGGCGGACGCGATCGCACGCGTCACCATCTTGTTCTCGATCGGGACGTCGTCGGGGACGTTCGCCATCGACATCACGCGCTCGACCATCTGCGCCTTGAACAGCCGCATCAGGTCGTCGCCGAGCGAGAGGTAGAAGCGGGACTCGCCCGGGTCTCCCTGACGTCCGGAACGGCCGCGCAGCTGGTTGTCGATACGGCGCGACTCGTGCCGCTCGGTGCCCAGCACATACAGACCGCCGAGGTCGGTGACCTCGTCGTGCTCGGCCTTGACGGCCGCCTCGGCCCGCTCCAGCGCCGCGGGCAGCGCCGCCGCCCATTCCTCGACGTGCTCGACCGGGTCCAGGCCGCGCTGGCGCAGCTCCGCCTCGGCGAGGTCGTCGGGGTTGCCACCGAGCTTGATGTCGGTACCACGGCCGGCCATGTTCGTCGCCACGGTGACCGCGCCCTTGCGGCCGGCCTGGGCGACGATCGTCGCCTCCCGGTCGTGCTGCTTGGCGTTGAGGACCTCGTGCTGGACGCCACGCTTGCTCAGCTGCTGCGAGAGGTACTCGGACTTCTCGACCGAGGTGGTGCCGACCAGGATCGGCTGGCCCTTCTCGTGCTTCTCGGCGATGTCGTCGACGACCGCCGCGAACTTGGCGACCTCGGTGCGGTAGATCAGGTCGGACTGGTCCATGCGGACCATGGGCTTGTTCGTCGGGATCGGCACGACGCCCAGCTTGTAGATCTGGTGGAACTCGGCGGCCTCGGTCATCGCCGTACCGGTCATGCCCGCGAGCTTGTCGTAGAGACGGAAGAAGTTCTGGAGGGTGATCGTGGCGAGCGTCTGGTTCTCGTCCTTGATGTCCACCCCTTCCTTCGCCTCGATGGCCTGGTGCATGCCCTCGTTGTAGCGGCGGCCGGCGAGGATACGGCCGGTGTGCTCGTCGACGATCATGACTTCGCCGTCGATGACGACGTAGTCCTTGTCCTTCTTGAAGAGCTCCTTGGCCTTGATGGCGTTGTTCAGGTAGCCCACCAGCGGGGTGTTCACCGACTCGTAGAGGTTGTCGATGCCCAGCCAGTCCTCGACCTTCGCGACACCCGGCTCATGGATGGCGACGGTCCGCTTCTTCTCGTCGACCTCGTAGTCGCCGGTCTCCTCGATGCCCTTCAGCTGGTTGCCCGCCTCGCCCCTGGTCAGGCGGGTGACGAGCTTGGCGAAGTCGCCGTACCACTTGGTGGCCTGGTCGGCGGGGCCGGAGATGATCAGCGGCGTACGGGCCTCGTCGACGAGGATCGAGTCCACCTCGTCGACCACGGCGTAGTTGTGGCCGCGCTGGACCAGTTCGTCCTTGGACCACGCCATGTTGTCGCGGAGGTAGTCGAAGCCGAACTCGTTGTTCGTTCCGTACGTAATGTCGCAGTTGTACTGCTCGCGGCGCTGGGCCGGCGTCATGTTCGCAAGGATGCAGCCGACCGACAGGCCCAGGAACTTGTGGACCCGGCCCATCATCTCGGAGTCGCGCTCGGCCAGGTAGTCGTTCACCGTGATCAGGTGGACGCCCTTGCCGGAGAGCGCGTTGAGGTAAGTGGGGAGGGTGCCGACGAGGGTCTTGCCCTCACCGGTCTTCATCTCGGCGACGTAGCCGAGGTGCAGCGCGGCGCCACCCATCATCTGGACGTCGTAGTGGCGCTGGCCGAGGACGCGCTTGGCGGCCTCACGAACGGTCGCGAACGCCTCCGGAAGCAGGTCGTCGAGGCTCTCGCCGTCGGCGTACCGCTCCTTGTACTCGTCCGTGAGCGCCCGCAACTCGGCGTCGGAGAGGTTGACGAAGTCCTCTTCGATGGAGTTGACCTGGTCCGCGATGCGGTGCAGTTTGCGCAGGATCTTGCCTTCGCCTGCACGCATGAGCTTGTTGAAGACGGACACTGAGGCTGGTCTCCTTGCCGATCGGGCCTGGCACTGGGTCGTGTTAGGGACACTGGCGCGGGCACGGCAGGTAGGCCCCACCGCAACGGCCATCGTAAGCGAGGACCACGCCGGGTCGGGAGGCCCGCAGTCAGCCAGGCCTGCTGTTACCCGCAATGAGAACGCGCGGGACGCGCCGAAGGTGCCGGTGAGGTACGAAAAGTGCTCGCATCCGTCCCCTGGGCGAACCAGAATCCGGACCATGGAGCCCATCACTCTCACGACCGAGCGCCTGCTGCTGCGTACCTTCACGCCCGACGACACGGAGGCGGTCCTCGAGTCCTGTCAGGACCCCGACATCCAGCGGTGGACCACGGTCCCCTCGCCGTACGAACGCGAGCACGCCGCCGAGTTCACCGGTCAGATGGTCCCGGAGGGCTGGCGCAACGGAACGATGTGCACCTTCGCCGTCCTGCCGCGCACCGGCGGCCCGCTGATGGCGTCCGTCGCGGTCACGCTGCGTACCTTCTCGGGCACCTGGGAGATCGGCTTCTGGACGGGCAAGGAGTTCCGGGGGCGCGGGATCATGGCGGAAACGGTGGGCGCGGTGGCGCACTGGACCTTCACCAGACTGGGCGCGACCCGGCTGGAGTGGCGCGCGGAGGTCGGCAACACCGCCTCGCGCGCGGTGGCCGAGAAGGCCGGCTTCGTGGTCGAGGGGGCGCTGCGCGCGGCGCTGCTGAACAAGGACACCCTCAGGGACACCTGGGTGGGCTCGCTGCTCCCGTCGGATGTGGGGCTGCCGACGCCGCAGCCGTATCTGCCGACGAAGAACTGACCCGGGAGCCGATCCGACGCGGGGCGGATACGGCACGCCGCTGCCGGTGCGGGAGCGGGCATGGGGGCGGATCCGGCCGGGATCGGCTGCGGGACCGATGTCAGTGCCGCCGTCTATCGTGCGGACCATGACGACGCTGCCGCCTCCCGCCGCCGATCTGTCCGCCGACGAGGCCCGCCGTATCGCGCTGCGGGCCCAGGGGTTCCTGGGCGCGCCGGACCGACGCGGCGGGGTGCGCGGGGTGCTGCGGCACCTGGGCGCCGTGCAGCTCGACACGATCTCGGTGCTGGCCCGCTCGCACGAGCTGATCCCCTACGCGCGTCTCGGCGCGGTCGGCCGCCGCTCGGTCGAGGACGCGTACTGGACCGAGGGCCACAGCTTCGAGTACTGGTCGCACGCGGCCTGCATCCTGCCCGTCGAGGAGTGGCCGCACTTCGGGTTCCGCCGCCGGGCCTACCGCGCCCGCCCGCACTGGTCGCACGATCTGCCGGACGGCGCCTACGAGACCGTGATCAAGCAGTTGCGCACCGAAGGCCCGCTCACCGCGACGGAGTTGGGCGGCGCGAAGAACGGCGGCGAGTGGTGGGACTGGTCCGCCTCCAAGGTCGCCGTCGAGCGGGCCCTGATGTACGGCGAGGTGGTGTGCACCGAACGGCGCAGCTGGAAGCGGGTGTACGACCTGGCCGAACGGGCCATCCCCGACGATCTCCTGCACACCGAACTGGACGACGCGGAGTGTCTGCGCCGGCTCGTCCGGCTCGCCGGCCGGTCCCTGGGCATCGGCACCCGCGCGGACATCGCCGACTACCACCGTCTCAAGGGCGAGCAGTTCGACGCGGTGGTCGTGGACTCCGGTCTCGTACCGGTGACGGTCGAGGGCTGGTCCAAGCCGGCGTGGGCCGATCCCGAGGCGCTGGCGACCGTGCCCCGGGGCCGCCACCGCACGACCCTGCTGTCCCCGTTCGACTCACTGATCTGGGAGCGTGCACGGACGGAACGCATCTTCGGCTTCACCCACCGGCTCGAGGCGTATGTCCCGAAGCCCAAGCGGGTGTACGGCTACTTCGCCATGCCGCTGCTCGCGGGCGGGAAGCTGCTGGGGCGCGTCGACCCCGCGCGCGAGGGCACGACGCTCGTGGCGAGGCATGTCTCGCTCGACACCCCGAAGGCCGTGGCGCCCATGGCGCAGGCCCTGCGGGAGGCCGCCGAGTGGGTGGGCTGCGACACGGTCCGGATCGAGCGGGTCGACCGCCCCGAGCTGCGGGCCGGTCTGCTCGCCGAGCTCACCTGATCTCGAGGATCTTCTCCCGCATCGCGTAGACCACGGCCTCCATCCGGGAGTGCAGCTGAAGCTTCTCCAGGATGTTGCGGACGTGGTTCTTCACGGTGTTCTCCGAGATGAACAACTCCTTGGCGATGTCACGGTTGTTCATGCCCGTGGCCACCAGCTTGAGCACCTCCAGCTCACGCTCGGTGAGCCGCGGGGCCGGCACGAGCCGGCGCTCGTCGGTGCGCTGGATCATCGACTTGAACTCGGTGAGCAGCTTGGACGCCATGGACGGGCTGATCTGCGACTGTCCGTCAGCCACCGCGCGGATGGCCGTCGCGACCTCGTCGGTGGAGATCTCCTTGAGGAGGTAGCCGGTCGCACCCGCCTTGATCGCGTCGTAGAGGTCGGCCTCCTCGTCGCTGATCGTCAGCATGATGATCTTCGCGCTGGGGGCCACCTCCTTGATGGAGGTACAGGCCTCGATACCGCCGCGCCTGGGCATCCGCACATCCATCAGCACGATGTCCGGCAGCAGGTCCGCGGCCTTGTCCACCGCCTCCGCACCGTCGCCCGCCTCGCCGACGACCTGGATGTCCTCCTCCTGCGCGAGGACGATCTCCAGTCCGCGCCGGAAGAGGGCGTGGTCGTCCACCACGAGGACACGGATCGGCTCCTGTCGGGAGCTGCCCCTGTCCGCGTCGGTCTCGACGACCGTGTCTGCGGCGTCGCCCGCGGCGCGTACCGGCCCGAAGCTGTCCGCCATCGTTCCTCCCCCTGAAGGCAGTGGCCTGAAGGTCATGTGTGGTTCACCAACCTCAGTGCATGGCACACGGGTTGGCTTCCTGACGCCATGCTTTCATGCCGGGGCGACAGTGCGGTCGTTCCAGGTCGCACGGTGGTGCCCCCGAGGGCGCGCTGAGCGCTCAGGGGCACCACCGACCTGCGGTTCTGTGCGACGGCGTCAGCCGCCGAGTGCACCTCCGGCACCGCCCGCCTCGGAGCCGGCCAGCGGGTCGCTCTCCAGGTGGATGACGCCGTAGTCGTAGGCGTGCCGCCGGTAGACGACACTCGGCTGCTTCGTCTCGGAGTCGACGAAGAGATAGAAGTCGTGTCCGACCAGTTCCATCTCGTAGAGGGCCTGGTCGAGCGTCATCGGCGCTGCGGTGTGGAGCTTCTCGCGGACCACCAGCGGTCCCTCGCCCTGCACTTCGAGCGAGCCCATCCTGGTGGTGGGAACGGTCTGCGGTGTCTCCACGGAGCGAAGCTGTCCGTTGCCGTTCAGCTCAGCCACGCCGGGCACGACATCGGCGACCTCGGCTGCCGAAATCCGGCCGCTGCCACGTCGGTTGTGGCGCTTGTCGTGCTGCTTGCGAAGCCTGCCTTCCAGCTTCGCCGTTGCCAGGTCAAGCGCTGCATAGGGGTCGGCGGCCGCTGCTTCTGCCCGGATCACCGGGCCCCGCGAGTGGAGGGTGATCTCCACGCGGTCGGAACGGTCGGCCTGCCGCGGGTTGTGCTCCTTGGACACCTCGACGTCCAGGCTGATCACCTTGCCGTCGAGCTTCTGGATCTTGTCCAGCTTCAGCTTCTCGGCCACGTGCTTGCGGAACCGCTCAGGCACCTCTGTCTTGCGGCCCTTGACGACGATGTCCACGCAGAACTCCGTTCCGGATTGCCCCGCCTGCGCGTCGGCTGCGGAGCGTCTCCCTCTTGCACCAGACCCCGGTGTGTGCCGGAGTCTCGGACTAGGCGACTTTCACCTCCTCCTCCCCCGGAGACAAGATCTCCACCCCACCAATTTTGAGGTTGTCGTAGCCTCGAATCCCTGGCCGGAAGCATGGCAGTGCATTCGGTGAGGTCCGGGCTTTCCCCATTCCTCACAACCGAACATAGCCCTATCGGACGGGTCTCGGCACCCGCTACCAGCGCGTACCTCCGTTCAGGGCAATTTCGGCTCTCACTACCTGCAACGTTGCGCGTTCCCTGTCAGTTCCGATTTATTTCGAAAGCCGAGGGTGGGACTGCGACGACCGCCGCGGCCGGCTCGTCGAATCCGGTATATCCCTGTCCCATGGCCGCACGGAGCGCCCGCGCCGCCTCCGCCAGCGACGCGCCCGTGGTCATCAGGTCGTCCACCAGCACCGCTCTGCCGCCCTCCAGAAGCCGTCCGGCGCCGCCGACGACCACGAGGGCCCCGGACAGATTCGCCACCCTCTCGCGGGCCGTCAGGCCCGCCTGGTCGGCCACCTCACGCCGCTGCCGCAGCACCGGCAGCGCTCTCGCCCTCGTCCCCGTGCGCCGCAGCTCCCCCGCGGCGGCCAGCGCGATCCTGCGCGCCGCATCATGTCCCCTGGCCCGGACCGCGCGCCGCGCCGACGGCACCGGTACGAGCAGCAGCGGCTCCACTCCCCGCGTGGCCGGGGACGCCGAGGCCCGCACCGCCCCGGCCAGCGCGACGCCGAGAGGCCGGGCCAGCCCCAGAGCGCCACGCTCCTTGTGCGCGATCAGCACCGCGCGCACCCCATCGGCGTAAGGGGCGGCGGCATGGACCTCCGGCAGGCCCACCGGCTCGGGGTCGGGCCTCGCACGGCGCGCAGAGGAGCCGTACAGCTCATGCGCGCATTTCTCGCACAGCGGCGTGCGGGGCACGCCGCAGCCTCCGCATGCGGCCGGCAGCACCAGGCCGGAGATTTCCTGCCACCACCTCCGCATGACCACCACTGTGCCCGCACTCCGGAGGTCCGGCCACCCCTGTGGACAACTGCCTGTGGACAACCAGCCTGTTGACCGGACCACGTCGCAGGGCACCCCCCGGCTGCCGGCGGGACACGGCGCCAAGAGCCCCGAGAGTCGATGGGGCCACCAGGCTCCTAGCCGGGGTAGACCGGAGCCCTGCCCTTCTCGACGATCGGCTGCCAGTTGGCACCCGCCGGAAGTCGCACGATGCCGTCGTCCTCGGAGTACGCCACGAGCGGGCGGTCCTCGCCGTCCGCCGCGGCGACCGACTGCACACCGTTGAGACCGGGCAGCACGCCCGTGTCCCAAGTCGAGCCGTCCGTCTGGATGTAGCGGACCTGCTGCACACCGCCGGATTCCTTGCCGACCACCACGAGCCGGCTGGGGCCGGCCCACGAAACGGCCGTGACGGTCTCCATCCGCGGTGCCGCGGGCTCCAGTTCGGCCACGGTCACCACCGGATTGCTCTTGGGCCCGCGCTCCACCCGCCCGATCTTCAGCGTGGTCTTGCCGTTCTCCGTCAGAAGCAGCGCGACGCGCGCGCCGTCCGCGGACACCTTCACGGACTCGATGCGCGCGGCGCCCAGAAGGGGAACGTTGACCTTCTGCGGCGTGCCCTTGCCGCCCACGAGACGCAGCAGCGCCGGGTTCTCCGGGTTGCGGTCGGCGATCCACAGGTCCTTGCGGCCGTCCCAGCTGGGTGCCGACAACCGGGTGTCCTGCGTCTTGCCGAGGCTGCGCACCACGGGGGCCGCCAACTGGGAATCGGTCTCGATCGACGAGACGTAGAGGCTGGCGAAGTCCTTGGAGACCGCGGCCGCGGTGTCCTCGTCGTGTGCCACCGCGACGACACTGATCGGCAGCTGTCCGTCACCGAACGGCCCACGCACGTTGGCCGGCGTGGCCGCCTCCTTCGTCGCGCCCGACAGCCATGCGAGCCGGTTCTTGGCATCGACGAAGTACGGATACACCGGCTTCCCCGACGCGCGGTCGGGCGCGTAACCGTCCGCCTCGACGCTGTCGAGCACGCACAGCTGCGTGCCGTTCGAACGCTCCAGCTCCACCTGCTCGACCCGGGTGGACGACAGCTCCCTCAACGTGAGCGAGATCTGCGCAGCCATCTTCTTGCACTGCTCGCGGCCGACGTTGGACGCCTTCTCGTTGAGAGGCACCTTCAGCACGTTCCGGTCGTCGAACGCGAGGGACGTGACGCCGCTCTTCAGCGCCGTACCCCGCGGGAAGCGCGAGTCCACCACCGGGTCCAGCCAGTCCGTGGGCCCGTCGAGCAGCGCGTTGACCGACTGCGTCACGGGATCCATCCGGGTCACCGGATCCATCCGCTGACGGATGAAGACCGGGTCCGACACAACGGTTTCCCCTGCTCCGCCCGGCGCCGCGGCGAAGTAGTACTTGTTGATGGAGACATAGTTCCGCTGGAAGTCGGACGCGCCGAGCAGGAGGCCCGGAGGCGGGCTGTCGATGCGCCACTCGCCCTTGCCCTCGATGCCGCCCTGCCGGGAGAGATGCATCGTCCAGTCGTAGTCCTCCGCCTCGGTCGTGCTCGCCTGGAAGGCGTGCTGCGAGTCGACCACGGCGATCTGCTTGCCCTTGATCTGGTAGCTGGTCCCCGTGCTGACCCCGCCCACCGCGGCCCGGCCGCCGGTGGGAGCCGTCTCCAGCACCGTCGTACTGGCGTCGGGCCGCCACTTCTGCGACGCCTCCGGCGTCAGATACGTCCGAGCGATGGCGAAATTGGCATCGTCACTGGTCATCGCCTCGAGGAAGCCGTTGACGATCTCGTCGGCGGCCGCTCCCTTGCGGGGCTTCACCGCGTACACCTGCACCTCGGAGTCGGCGCCCGGGGACGCCTTCACGGGACGGATGTCACCGGTGTCGGGCATCGAGGCACAGCCGGCCAGCACACCGCCGGCACCGAGCAGCGCGACCAAACGCAGCGCGCCTCGACGTCCTCTACGACGCGGATCAGCGCCCACGGTTGGTGTCCTCCCGGTCGGAAGCAGGCTGTGCGAAGGCGGAGTCCTGCCGTTCGTTCCCCGGTCGCGCCACGACACGGGCTCCGTTGCCGGGCAGTGCGGTCGGGTCCACGCCCTGAGGGGGCGTACGAGGCGGCACCGGAGCACCCGGCGGTACGGAGAGCGGAGAACGGTCCGACACGGCCTGAACGGGCACGGACGCCAGCAGGTGCCCGTTCAGGTGCGGGCCGGCCACCTCGGCCAGGGCGCGCTCCCGGTTCTGCCGCGAGTCCTCCGGCTCCAGGGGTATCGGCGAACCGCGCAGCGGCTCGTCCGCGGTCCGCGGCAGCGTCAGCCTGAACTGCGAACCGCCGCCCGGCTCGCCCCATGCCTGGAGCCAGCCACCGTGCAGCCGCGCGTCCTCGACGGCGATGGACAGACCGAGACCGGTACCGCCGGTGGTACGCGCCCGGGCCGGATCGGCCCGCCAGAAGCGGTTGAACACCCGGGTCGCCTCTCCGGGCTTCAATCCCACGCCGTAGTCCCGTACGGCGACGGCGACCGCACCGCCGGCGACCGCCATGCGCACGATTACGTCCCGGCCCTCGCCGTGCTCGACGGCGTTGACGACGAGGTTGCGCAGCACCCTCTCGACGCGGCGGGCGTCGGCCTCGGCCACGACGGGCTGCTCGTCACCGACCACGCGTATCCGAGTGCCCTTGCGCTCGGCGAGCGGCTCGGCACCACCGATCACCCGCCGTACGACTTCGCGGAGGTCTATCGGCTCGGCTTCCAGCGCGGCCGCGCCGGCATCGAAGCGGCTGATCTCCAGAAGGTCCGAGAGCAGCGACTCGAACCGGTCGAGCTGGTCCCCGAGGAGCTCCGCCGAACGCGCGGTCACCGGATCGAAGTCGACCCGGGCCTCATGGATGACGTCGGCCGCCATACGCACCGTCGTCAGCGGGGTCCGCAGTTCGTGGGAGACGTCCGAGACGAAGCGCCGCTGCATCCGGGAGAGCTCCTCCAGCTGCTGGATCTTGAGCTGAAGGCTCTGCGCCATCTTGTTGAAGGCTTCACCGAGTCTGGCGATGTCGTCCTCACCGGTGACCTTCATCCGCTCCTGGAGACGGCCGGCGGACAGCCGCTCGGCGATCCCGGCGGCCATACGCACCGGTGTGACGATCTGCCGCACCACGAGCCAGGCGATGGCACCCAGCAGCACAACAACGAACAGCCCGGCCGTGGCCAGCGTGCCTCGGACCAGATTGAGCGACTGCTCCTCCTGCGCGAGCGGGAAGACGTAGTACAGCTCGTACGGATATTCCTCGATGTCGTTGAGCCGGGTGCCGACGACCAGGCCGGGCTCCGGCTCGTGATCGTCGTTGTACTTGATCTGGATGTACGTCTCGTACGTCCCCGTGCCCTGGTCCACGGCCTCCCGCAGCTCCTGCGGAATGCTGGACGGGTCCACGCTGCCCGAAGTCCGCGGGAAACGGTTGCCCGCGTTGGCGGCGTCGGCGCTCAGCGCCACCACGTTGAACGCGCCCTGGCCGCCACTGGCCAGCTGTTCCACGAGGTCGGAGCGCCAGCTCGTCGCCGTACGGCCGCCCGCGCCGCCGTCCTGCGCGCCGGACTCGGTCCGCAGATTGGCAGCCCGCTCCCGCGCCACGGCGAAACCGCCGGCCGCCTGGCTCTGCGCCGCCTTCGCCTTGGCGTCGAGCAGGCCGTTACGCACCTGCCCGATGACGACGAACCCGAGGAGCGCCACCACGCCGAGGGACATCAGCAGCGTCATCGCGACGACCCTGAGCTGGATGTTCCGGCGCCACAGCCGCACAGCGGGCAGCAGCGGCCGGCGGACCCAGCGCAGGAAGAGCCGGAGTATCAGACGGCCGGGATCGCCGTTTCGACCCGACCGCCCGCCACGCAGCAGGCGGCCGAATCGCGACGTCTCATGCCCCGGTCCGGCAGCCCGCCCCGTACGGACTCCCGGCTCCCCGGGCTTCGGAGCAACGCTGCCTCGGGTCATATCAGCTCGGTCCGGCCTTGTAACCGACACCACGTACGGTCACCACGATCTCCGGACGCTCCGGGTCCTTCTCGACCTTGGAGCGCAGCCTCTGGACGTGCACGTTCACCAGCCTGGTGTCGGCAGCGTGACGGTAGCCCCAGACCTGCTCGAGCAGCACCTCACGGGTGAACACCTGCCACGGCTTACGGGCCAGCGCGACGAGCAGGTCGAACTCCAGCGGGGTCAGCGCGATGGACTGTCCCTCCCGCTTCACGGAGTGACCGGCCACGTCGATGACCAGGTCACCGATCGCCAGCTGTTCCGGCGCCGGCTCCTCCGACCTCCTCAGCCGCGCCCGGATCCGGGCGACCAGCTCCTTCGGCTTGAACGGCTTCACGATGTAGTCGTCGGCCCCGGACTCCAGGCCTACCACCACGTCCACGGTGTCGCTCTTGGCGGTGAGCATCACGATCGGCACGCCGGACTCCGCCCTGATCAGGCGGCACACCTCGATGCCGTCCCGTCCGGGCAGCATGAGGTCCAGCAGCACAAGATCCGGTTTTGCCTCACGGAAAGCGGCAAGTGCCTTGTCGCCGTCCGCTACGAACGACGGCTCGAAACCTTCACCACGCAGCACAATCCCGAGCATCTCGGCCAGTGCGGTGTCGTCATCGACGACAAGGACTCGTCCCTTCATAATCGACATCATCCCATTAGCTAATCGTTACCTGGCGTGACCTGGCACACAGCTCCGCGATTCCACTGCCGGTGACCGGCGACAACGCCCCCATTTCGGTGACGATCGCCGTGACCAGATCCGGCGGCGTGACATCGAAGGCCGGGTTGTACGCCTGGGTCCCCAGCGGCGCGACGGGAAGCCCGCCACCCACTGCTCCCGCGGCCGCAGGAACCTGCGGGGCGGTGACTTCCGTGACTTCGTGTCCGGCCCTCTGCTCCACCTCGATCGACGCCCCGTCCGGCGTGCTCAGGTCCACGGTCGTGGTCGGAGCGACCACGATGAACGGCACATGGTGGTACTTCGCCAGCACGGCGAGCGGATAGCTCCCCACCTTGTTGGCCACCGAGCCGTCCGCGGCTATGCGGTCGGCGCCTATGAGTACCGCATCCACCTCCCCCGCGGCGAACAGGGAGCCCGCGGCACTGTCCGTGAGCAGCGTGTAGGGCATCCCGTTGCGAGCGGCCTCGTACGCCGTCAGCCGCGCCCCCTGGAGTAGCGGCCGGGTCTCGTCCACCCACAGCCGCCGCAGCTCGCCGGCCCGGTGGGCGTGAAGAGCCACGGCGAACGCCGTGCCCTCCCCGCCCGAGACCAGCGCACCGGTGTTGCAGTGGGTCAGGATCCGATGCCCGCCGCCCGGCAACAGCTCATCGAGCAGAGCGAGCCCGTGACCTGCCATCTGGGCACTGGCCTCGGCGTCCTCCCGGTGCAGCTCCCTGGCGGCCGTCAGAGCCGCCTGGGCGGCCTCCTCGGGCCCCTTGTCGGCCGCCGCCCGGTATGCGGCGACCGCACGCCGCACCCCGTAGGCCAGGTTCACCGCGGTGGGCCGCGCTCCCTCGAGCAGTGGCGCCGCCTCCTCCACGTCGTAACCGCGTGCCGCAGCGAGCGCCACACCGTAGGCACCGGCGATGCCCAGCAGAGGAGCCCCTCGCACGGCGAGTGTCTGGATGGCCTGCACGAGGGCGGGCACATCGGTGCAGACCAGCTCGACCTCCTCGGCAGGAAGCCGGGTCTGGTCGAGAAGCACCAGCACGGGCCCTTCCGGAGGCTCGCTCCAGCGCAGCGCGGGAAGCGGGGGCGGCTCGTCGCCCACCGGGTTTTGTGCGTACTGATCAGCCATCCGCCCAGTCTGCCCGGTGAGACTCCGACAATGAAGGTGCGAAGGAGATACAGGGCCCCGCCCACCAGCGGGCCCCGCGTGGCACGATGGCTGCCAGCCTGCCGACCCGATACACCGACAGGCCCTGTGAACGCTCCGGCTCGCCGAGCCGGCACCACAACCAGTGCATGAGGTGGACGACGGTGAACGACACTCCGGGCTGGGCCTCGCCCGGATCCGCTCCCTCCAACGGGCAGGACGACGCCGGCGTACCGCGGCCCGCCGGGCCCGCCGACGAGAGCGGCCCCGCCTCGAAGTGGTCCAAGGAGCAGCCGCCCGCCGGCCAGTGGTCGGCGCCGACGGGACCGCCCCAGACTCCTCCGCAGGCTCCCCCGCCCGCCCCGGGCTGGGGCGGCGGCCCGCCGCGCGGCGCGTGGGGCGCGCCCCCCGCGGCCAAGCCGGGTGTCATCCCGCTCCGCCCGCTGGGCGTCGGCGAGATCCTCGACGGCGCGGTCTCCACGCTGCGCGCCCACTGGCGCACGGTCCTGGGCATCACGATCACCGTCTCCGTGATCTCCCAGATCTGCAACATCCTCGTCGAGCGCTACCTGCTTCCCACACCCCCCGAGGTCGACCCCGACGCCGACCCGTCGGAGGCGCTGCGGCAGTCCGTCGACTCGCTGCAGGCCAGCCTGGTGGCCATGGGCCCGTCGATCCTCATCGCGCTGGTCGGCACACTCTTCACCACCGCCCTGCTCACGATGGTCATCAGCCGCTCCGTACTGGGCCGCCCGGTCAGCCTCTCCGAGGCCTGGCAGGAGGCTCGCCCTCGGCTGCCCCAACTCCTCGGCCTCACCCTGCTGCTGCCGCTGATGAGCGCGGGAATCATGGGCGTGGCTCTGGTACCCGGTCTGCTGATCGGCGGCGGCGCCGGGGTCGCGCTCGCCGTCCTCGGAGGACTCGTCGCCGGACCGGTCATCCTGTGGCTGATGGTCCGCTTCGCCCTCGCCTCGCCCGCCCTGATGCTGGAGCGCCAGGGCGTCATCCAGTCCTTGCGCCGCTCCGCCAAGCTGGTGCAGGGCGCCTGGTGGCGGACGTTCGGCATCATCGCGCTCACGCTGCTGCTGACTCTGCTGGTGTCGATGATCATCGCGGTGCCGTTCAGCGTGATCGCATTGGCCGTGGACGGCACCGGATTCAGCGACCTCTTCTCCGGCACCACGCCGGAATTCGGCTGGGCCTTCCTGATCATCACGGGGATCGGCTCGGTGATCGCGTCCTCCATCACCTACCCGATCTCCGCGGGTGTGACGGTGCTCCTCTACATCGACCAGCGCATCCGCCGCGAGGCCCTGGACATCGAACTCGCCCGGGCCGCAGGCGTATCCGGCTACGGCTCCGAGCCGCCCGGCACCCCCGCCAGGGGCTGATGCGGTGTTCACCACGGGGGGTGTGACAGCAGTGCGGGCGGCCCTGGCCGCCGGCGACGACGTACCGGTGGACACTCCTCGGATACCCGCCAGGGAGGCTGCGGAGCGCGAGCTGTCGAAGCCGATGTACCACGAGAACGACCCGAGCCTGCTCCAGCGCGCCCTCGACCGCTTCTGGGAGTGGGTGGGCGGCATCTTCGACACCGCCTCCGGCGCCACCCCCGGCGGCCCGCTCGGCCTAGTCGTCGTCGTCCTGCTGGTCATCGGCCTGATCGCCGCCCTCTGGTGGCGACTTGGCACCCCCCACCGCGCTGCGACCTCGGCCGACTCACTCTTCGACGACGTCCCCCGAAGCGCGGCGGAACACCGCAGCGCCGCAGAGACCCACGCGACGGCCGAACGCTGGAACCAGGCCGTGCAGGAACGCATGCGTGCCATCGTTCGCTCGCTGGAGGAACGCGCCCTCCTCGATCCGCGTCCGGGCCGCACCGCCGACGAGGCGGCTGCAGAAGGCGGCCGTTCCCTCCCCGACCACACCGCCGGACTGCGGGCCGCCGCCAGGGAGTTCGACGACGTCACATACGGCGGGCGGACTGCCGACCGGCAGGCGTATCTGCGGTTGCGGGACCTCGACCTCGAACTGGAGCGGGCCAAGCCCCAACTCGCCGGCGCGTCCCGAGGAGCAGCCGGATGACCGGGGTTGCCCCCAGCTCCACCTCCATGTCCCCCACCGGCCGCCAGGTGTGGACCCGCACCCGCGGTCTGCTGCTGGCCCTGGTGATTCTCCTGGTGGCGGGCATCGCCATGGCCGCACTGCAGTCCGGCGACCAGCACGGCCGCCTCGACCCGCGCTCGGCCGACCGTCTGGGCAGTCGCGCCGTGGCCGAGATCCTCAAGGACAGCGGCGTCTCCACCCGTGTGGTCACCACTCTGGACGAGGCAACTGCCGCTGCCGACACGGACACCACACTTCTGGTCGCGATGCCCGACCTGCTGACGGACAGCCAGCAGGAAACCCTGCGGGCGGCGACGGCAACCTCCGGCGGACGCACCGTGCTCGTCTCCGCCGGTGCCGCATCCGTCGAGACTCTGGCCCCCGGGGTGCGCGCCGACACCCCCGCCCCTGTCGCGGCCCGCACTCCCCAGTGCTCCTTCGCCGCTGCCCTCAGAGCCGGCAACGCCGACCTCGGCGGCGAGCGCTACGTCACCAAGGCGACCGGGACCGACGCCTGTTACCCGAGCGAAGGAATGCCCAGCCTCGTCAGGATCGACGACTCCGACGGCGGCGACACCGTCCTGCTCGGTGCCCCCGACATCCTGTACAACGACCGCCTCGACCAGCGCGGCAACGCCTCTCTCGCACTTCAACTCCTTGGTTCCCGCCCTCATCTGGTCTGGTACCTCCCCTCGCTCACCGACGGCTCCGCCACTCAGGACGGCACCGATGCAGACACCGACAGCACGTTCTTCGATCTGATCCCTTCGGGCTGGCTCTGGGGCACCCTCCAACTGACGCTCGCCGCCGCCCTTGCAGCCATCTGGCGTGCCCGCCGTCTGGGCCCCCTCGTCACCGAACGGCTGCCGGTGGCCATCCGGGCATCCGAATCGACGCAGGGACGCGCCCGCCTCTACCGCAAGGTGAACGCCCGTGACCGCGCCGCCGCAGCGCTGCGCTCCGCCACCCGCACCCGCCTCGCGCCACTTCTCGGCGTCTCCGCCCTCGACGCCCACTCTCCCGAGGTGCTGCTCCCCGCCGTCTCGGCGCGCCTGGCCGCCGGCGACCGGGATCTCACCGCCCTGCTGTTCGGGCCGGCTCCGGCCGACGACACCGCACTTGTTCACCTGGCAGACCAACTCGACGCCCTCGAAAGAGAGGTACGCACCTCATGAGCGCCCCGACACCCGAGACAGCTGAGAGCTCGGACCGCGCCCGCGCTTCCCTGGAAGCCCTGCGCACCGAGATCGCCAAGGCCGTGGTCGGCCAGGATCCCGCTGTCACCGGACTCGTCGTGGCCCTGCTCTGCCGCGGCCATGTCCTTCTCGAAGGCGTACCGGGAGTCGCCAAGACTCTCCTGGTCCGCGCACTCGCGGCATCGCTCGAACTCGACACCAAGCGTGTCCAGTTCACCCCCGACCTCATGCCCAGCGATGTCACCGGCTCGCTCGTCTACGACGCGCGCACCGCAGAGTTCTCCTTCCAGCCCGGTCCCGTCTTCACCAACCTTCTGCTCGCCGACGAGATCAACCGCACGCCTCCCAAGACACAGTCCTCGCTCCTCGAGGCGATGGAGGAGCGCCAGGTCACGGTGGACGGCACGCCCCGCATGCTTCCGGATCCCTTCCTGGTGGCGGCTACGCAGAACCCCGTGGAGTACGAGGGGACCTATCCCCTGCCCGAAGCCCAACTCGACCGCTTCCTGCTGAAGCTGACCGTGCCGCTGCCTTCGCGGGACGACGAGATCGGCGTGCTGACCCGTCACGCCGAAGGCTTCAATCCGCGCGACCTCCACGCGGCGGGAGTGCGGCCCGTCGCCGGGCCCGCCGACCTGGAGGCGGCCCGGGCCGCCGTCGCCAAGACCTCGGTCTCCGCCGAGATCACCGGCTATGTGGTCGATATCTGTCGTGCCACCCGCGAGTCCCCCTCACTCAGTCTCGGTGTGTCCCCCCGAGGCGCTACGGCCCTGCTGTCCACCGCCCGCGCGTGGGCGTGGCTCACAGGCCGCGACTACGTCATCCCCGACGACGTGAAGGCCCTGGCCCTGCCGACTCTGCGCCATCGGATCCAGCTCCGGCCGGAAGCGGAGATGGAAGGAGTCACCGCCGACTCCGTCATCACCGCGATCCTCAGCCACGTCCCCGTCCCCCGCTGAGGCCGCGCCATGGCCCTCACCGGACGAACCGCACTGCTCGCCGCTCTCGGCTCGCTCCCCGTGGGCATCCTCGCGCCCAGCTGGACGGGGATGCTTGCTGTGAATGCGCCTCTCTCTTTGGCAATCTTGTGCGACTACGCCCTCGCCGCGCCAGTGCGAACGCTCCGATTCACCCGAAGCGGTGATACATCAGTTCGACTCGGTGAACGTGCTGACGTCCAGCTGACGATCACCAACCCCTCAGCGCGCCGTCTGCGCGCCGACCTTCGCGACGCATGGCCTCCCAGCAGCTGGGTCGTCGGCACCGAGCAAGCCGCATCCCGGCACAAGGTGTCCGTGCCCGCCCGTGAACGCCGGCGCATCACCACCGCTCTGCGTCCCACACGCCGCGGCGACCGTCATGCCGAGCGGGTCACCGTCCGGTCGTACGGCCCTCTCGGCCTCGCCGCCCGCCAGAGCAATCACAGCGTCGCCTGGACGGTCCGCGTCCTGCCTCCGTTCGCCAGCCGCAAGCACCTGCCGTCCCGCCTGGCCCGGCTGCGAGAACTCGACGGCCGCACCAGCGTCCTGATCCGTGGGCAGGGGACGGAGTTCGACAGTCTTCGTGACTACGTGCCCGGCGACGACACCCGCTCCATCGACTGGCGGGCCACCGCCCGTCGGACGACTGTTGCCGTGCGCACGTGGCGCCCGGAACGCGACCGCCACATCCTCGTCGTGCTCGACACCGGCCGCACATCCGCCGGCCGAGTGGGAGATGTCCCGCGTCTCGACGCGGCGATGGACGCCGCCCTGCTCCTCACCGCGCTTGCCTCACGCGCCGGCGACCGGGTCGATCTCCTGGCGTACGACCGTCGTGTCCGCGCCCAGGTGCAGGGACGATCCGCGGGCGAACTTCTGCCCGCCATGGTCAACGCGCTCGCTCCCCTGGAGCCGGAACTCGTCGAGACCGACGCGCGTGGCCTGAGTGCAGCAGCTCTCAAGAGCGCTCCGCGACGATCGCTGATCGTGCTGCTCACGGGCCTCGATGCTGCCCCCATCGAAGAGGGCCTGCTCCCGGTCCTGCCTCAGCTCACCCAACGGCACACCGTGCTCGTGGCCGCGGTGGCTGATCCGCACATCCAGGAGATGTCCGCTGCGCGTGGGGATGTGGAGGCCGTCTACGACGCCGCGGCGGGTACGCAGTCCCAGGCTCAGCGGCGCCGCACAGCGGAGCAACTTCAGCGCCATGGCGTCATTGTCGTGGACGCGACCCCGGACGATCTCGCTCCGGCCCTCGCCGACACCTATTTGGCACTGAAAGCAGCTGGCAAGCTGTAGAGAGGCGAATGCGGAGCCCAAGGGCTTTCGCCCATTCGCCCCGGAACGCAGAAAGGCCCCGCACCAGAGGTGCGGGGCCTTCCCACAATGATTGTTCGGCGGCGTCCTACTCTCCCACAGGGTCCCCCCTGCAGTACCATCGGCGCTGAAAGGCTTAGCTTCCGGGTTCGGAATGTAACCGGGCGTTTCCCTAACGCAATGACCACCGAAACACTATGAAGATATCGACCCGGAACCCACACAGACGGGGGTTCGACAGTTCGTTACTTCAGAACTAACACAGTGGACGCGAGCAACTGAGGACAAGCCCTCGGCCTATTAGTACCGGTCAACTCCACCCATTACTGGGCTTCCATATCCGGCCTATCAACCCAGTCGTCTACTGGGAGCCTTACCCTCTCAAGGAGGTGGGAATACTCATCTCGAAGCAGGCTTCCCGCTTAGATGCTTTCAGCGGTTATCCCTCCCGAACGTAGCCAACCAGCCATGCCCTTGGCAGGACAACTGGCACACCAGAGGTTCGTCCGTCCCGGTCCTCTCGTACTAGGGACAGCCCTTCTCAATATTCCTACGCGCACAGCGGATAGGGACCGAACTGTCTCACGACGTTCTAAACCCAGCTCGCGTACCGCTTTAATGGGCGAACAGCCCAACCCTTGGGACCGACTCCAGCCCCAGGATGCGACGAGCCGACATCGAGGTGCCAAACCATCCCGTCGATATGGACTCTTGGGGAAGATCAGCCTGTTATCCCCGGGGTACCTTTTATCCGTTGAGCGACGGCGCTTCCACAAGCCACCGCCGGATCACTAGTCCCGACTTTCGTCCCTGCTCGACCCGTCGGTCTCACAGTCAAGCTCCCTTGTGCACTTACACTCAACACCTGATTGCCAACCAGGCTGAGGGAACCTTTGGGCGCCTCCGTTACCCTTTGGGAGGCAACCGCCCCAGTTAAACTACCCATCAGACACTGTCCCTGATCCGGATCACGGACCCAGGTTAGACATCCAGCACGACCAGAGTGGTATTTCAACGATGACTCCACAACCACTGGCGTGGCCGCTTCACAGTCTCCCACCTATCCTACACAAGCCGAACCGAACACCAATATCAAACTGTAGTAAAGGTCCCGGGGTCTTTCCGTCCTGCTGCGCGAAACGAGCATCTTTACTCGTAGTGCAATTTCACCGGGCCTATGGTTGAGACAGTCGAGAAGTCGTTACGCCATTCGTGCAGGTCGGAACTTACCCGACAAGGAATTTCGCTACCTTAGGATGGTTATAGTTACCACCGCCGTTTTACTGGCGCTTAAGTTCTCAGCTTCGCACGCCCGAAAGCGTACTAACCGGTCCCCTTAACGTTCCAGCACCGGGCAGGCGTCAGTCCGTATACATCGCCTTACGGCTTCGCACGGACCTGTGTTTTTAGTAAACAGTCGCTTCTCGCTGGTCTCTGCGGCCACCCCCAGCTCGAGGAGCAAGTCCTCTCACCAGTGATGGCCCCCCCTTCTCCCGAAGTTACGGGGGCATTTTGCCGAGTTCCTTAACCATAGTTCACCCGAACGCCTCGGTATTCTCTACCTGACCACCTGAGTCGGTTTAGGGTACGGGCCGCCATGAAACTCGCTAGAGGCTTTTCTCGACAGCATAGGATCATCCACTTCACCACAATCGGCTCGGCATCAGGTCTCAGCCTTAACGAGGGACGGATTTGCCTACCCCTCGGCCTACACCCTTACCCGGGACAACCACCGCCCGGGCTGGACTACCTTCCTGCGTCACCCCATCGCTTACCTACTACCACCTTGGATCGCCGGCTCCACCACTTTCCTTTCCCCGAAGGGTCCGGAACGGCTTCACGGGCTTAGCATTAATGGGCTCGATATTGGGCGTTTCAAAGCGGGTACCGGAATATCAACCGGTTGTCCATCGACTACGCCTGTCGGCCTCGCCTTAGGTCCCGACTTACCCTGGGCAGATCAGCTTGACCCAGGAACCCTTAGTCAATCGGCGCACACGTTTCTCACGTGTGTATCGCTACTCATGCCTGCATTCTCACTCGTGAACCGTCCACCACTGCCTTCCGGCGCGGCTTCACCCGGCACACGACGCTCCCCTACCCATCCCAGCGGGCGTTGGCCCTATGTGCTGGAATGACACGACTTCGGCGGTACGCTTGAGCCCCGCTACATTGTCGGCGCGGAATCACTTGACCAGTGAGCTATTACGCACTCTTTCAAGGGTGGCTGCTTCTAAGCCAACCTCCTGGTTGTCTCTGCGACTCCACATCCTTTCCCACTTAGCGTACGCTTAGGGGCCTTAGTCGATGCTCTGGGCTGTTTCCCTCTCGACCATGGAGCTTATCCCCCACAGTCTCACTGCCGTGCTCTCACTTACCGGCATTCGGAGTTTGGCTAAGGTCAGTAACCCGGTAGGGCCCATCGCCTATCCAGTGCTCTACCTCCGGCAAGAAACACACGACGCTGCACCTAAATGCATTTCGGGGAGAACCAGCTATCACGGAGTTTGATTGGCCTTTCACCCCTAACCACAGGTCATCCCCCAGGTTTTCAACCCTGGTGGGTTCGGTCCTCCACGACCTCTTACAGCCGCTTCAACCTGCCCATGGCTAGATCACTCCGCTTCGGGTCTTGAGCGCGCTACTATGTCGCCCTATTCGGACTCGCTTTCGCTACGGCTTCCCCACACGGGTTAACCTCGCAACACACCGCAAACTCGCAGGCTCATTCTTCAAAAGGCACGCAGTCACGACGCAAGGAACAAGTTCCTTGCGCGACGCTCCCACGGCTTGTAGGCACACGGTTTCAGGTACTATTTCACTCCGCTCCCGCGGTACTCTTCACCATTCCCTCACGGTACTATCCGCTATCGGTCACCAGGGAATATTTAGGCTTAACGGGTGGTCCCGCCAGATTCACACGGGATTTCTCGGGCCCCGTGCTACTTGGGTGTCTCTTAAACGAGCCGCATGAATTTCAGCTACGGGGGTCTTACCCTCTACGCCGGACCTTTCGCATGTCCTTCGCCTATCCATACGGTTTCTGACTCGTCTCACCGCCGGCAGACGATGATAAAGAGATCCCACAACCCCGCATGCGCAACCCCTGCCGGGTATCACACGCATACGGTTTGGCCTCATCCGGTTTCGCTCGCCACTACTCCCGGAATCACGGTTGTTTTCTCTTCCTGAGGGTACTGAGATGTTTCACTTCCCCTCGTTCCCTCCACACTGCCTATGTGTTCAGCAGCGGGTGACAGCCCATGACGACTGCCGGGTTTCCCCATTCGGAAACCCCCGGATCAAAGCCTGGTTGACGACTCCCCGGGGACTATCGTGGCCTCCCACGTCCTTCATCGGTTCCTGGTGCCAAGGCATCCACCGTGCGCCCTTAAAAACTTGGCCACAGATGCTCGCGTCCACTGTGCAGTTCTCAAGCAACGACCAGCCACCCACCACCCCGCTGAAAACAGCGAGTTCACTGGGGCCGGCATCGCGAAGGTTCAGACAACTTTCTGTCCGTACCCTCAGATACCCAACAGCGCGCCCGGCACGACCAGTCGAATCCTGTGTTCCACGCCGAAGCAGTACTAACAGTCATCATCTGAGCCGTGCCGAATAGTCAACGTTCCACCCATGAGCAACCAGCACCGGACATTCGCCGATGTACTGGCCTCTGACCTGATCCGAAGATCCGGTAAGAAGTGCTCCTTAGAAAGGAGGTGATCCAGCCGCACCTTCCGGTACGGCTACCTTGTTACGACTTCGTCCCAATCGCCAGTCCCACCTTCGACAGCTCCCTCCCACAAGGGGTTGGGCCACCGGCTTCGGGTGTTACCGACTTTCGTGACGTGACGGGCGGTGTGTACAAGGCCCGGGAACGTATTCACCGCAGCAATGCTGATCTGCGATTACTAGCAACTCCGACTTCATGGGGTCGAGTTGCAGACCCCAATCCGAACTGAGACCGGCTTTTGAGATTCGCTCCGCCTCGCGGCATCGCAGCTCATTGTACCGGCCATTGTAGCACGTGTGCAGCCCAAGACATAAGGGGCATGATGACTTGACGTCGTCCCCACCTTCCTCCGAGTTGACCCCGGCAGTCTCCTGTGAGTCCCCATCACCCCGAAGGGCATGCTGGCAACACAGAACAAGGGTTGCGCTCGTTGCGGGACTTAACCCAACATCTCACGACACGAGCTGACGACAGCCATGCACCACCTGTCACCCGACCACAAGGGGGCACCATCTCTGATGCTTTCCGGGCGATGTCAAGCCTTGGTAAGGTTCTTCGCGTTGCGTCGAATTAAGCCACATGCTCCGCTGCTTGTGCGGGCCCCCGTCAATTCCTTTGAGTTTTAGCCTTGCGGCCGTACTCCCCAGGCGGGGAACCAATGCGTTAGCTGCGGCACCGACGACGTGGAATGTCGCCAACACCTAGTTCCCAACGTTTACGGCGTGGACTACCAGGGTATCTAATCCTGTTCGCTCCCCACGCTTTCGCTCCTCAGCGTCAGTAATGGCCCAGAGATCCGCCTTCGCCACCGGTGTTCCTCCTGATATCTGCGCATTTCACCGCTACACCAGGAATTCCGATCTCCCCTACCACACTCTAGCTAGCCCGTATCGAATGCAGACCCGGGGTTAAGCCCCGGGCTTTCACATCCGACGTGACAAGCCGCCTACGAGCTCTTTACGCCCAATAATTCCGGACAACGCTTGCGCCCTACGTACTACCGCGGCTGCTGGCACGTAGTTAGCCGGCGCTTCTTCTGCAGGTACCGTCACTTTCGCTTCTTCCCTGCTGAAAGAGGTTTACAACCCGAAGGCCGTCATCCCTCACGCGGCGTCGCTGCATCAGGCTTTCGCCCATTGTGCAATATTCCCCACTGCTGCCTCCCGTAGGAGTCTGGGCCGTGTCTCAGTCCCAGTGTGGCCGGTCGCCCTCTCAGGCCGGCTACCCGTCGTCGCCTTGGTAGGCCATCACCCCACCAACAAGCTGATAGGCCGCGGGCTCATCCTTCACCGCCGGAGCTTTCAACCCCTTCCCATGCAGGAAGGAGTGTTATCCGGTATTAGACCCCGTTTCCAGGGCTTGTCCCAGAGTGAAGGGCAGATTGCCCACGTGTTACTCACCCGTTCGCCACTAATCCACCCCGAAGGGCTTCATCGTTCGACTTGCATGTGTTAAGCACGCCGCCAGCGTTCGTCCTGAGCCAGGATCAAACTCTCCATGAATGTTTTCCCGTAATCGGGATGAACACCACAAGAGCGGAACAGCCGATCGGAATAAGACCGACTGTTCACAGCGTCCTCGCTGTGTCATTGCCTACCAACCACAAGGGCCGGCAGGACTTTCAAAGGAACCTCGCCATCCGAAGATGGACGGGGTATCAACATATCTGGCGTTGACTTTTGGCACGCTGTTGAGTTCTCAAGGAACGGACGCTTCCTTTGTACTCACCCTCTCGGGCTTTCCTCCGGGCGCTTCCCTTCGGTCTTGCGTTTCCAACCCTACCAGATTCTTTTTCCGTTCCGTTTCCGGTGGAGTTTGAATCCGATGGCCGATTGGAGTGGCCTTTGCCTTTCGGCTGCACCGACTTTATCAGAAGCATTTCGGCCGAGCTAATCAGCCTGAGTGATCCGGATAAGGAGTCGATTGGCTCTGCGGAAATTTGAATTTCCGTTGAGAGCGAGAGAGACATTATCAACTGCTCTCGGCCTTGTCCAGTCCGAGGCAACCCTCAAAATCTACCTCCCCACATCCGCCGTGTCAACGGTTTTTGCGGGCGGAGAGGACACTAGCAGGTCAGACGGGCCGGACGCACATCAGGCAGCGGCCGGGAGTTCGGCACTGCGGTCGGCCTCGTCGACGTCGCCCGTGTCGCCCGCCCGGGCCGCTCGTCCGCCCAGAACGTAGACGTATGCCAGGAAGGCCAGTTCAGCGACGATGCCGATGGTGATGCGGGCCCACGTGGGCAGGCCGGACGGGGTGACGAAGCCTTCGATCACGCCCGCCACGAAGAGCACCAGGGCCAGGCCGATAGCCATTCCGAGCGCGGCGCGCCCTTGCTGGGCGAGCGCCGTCCGGCGGGACAGAGGGCCGGGGTCGATGAGCGTCCAGCCAAGGCGTAGGCCCGTACCCGCGGCGACGAAGACAGCGGTCAGTTCGAGGAGACCGTGCGGCAGAACGAGGCCCAGGAACGTGTCGAGACGGCCGGCCGAGGACATCAGGCCGATGCCGACGCCCAGATTGAGCATGTTGAGGAACAGGATCCAGATCACCGGGAGGCACAGGAAGGCGCCGAGGGTGAGGCACATGGCGGCTGCCCGTGCGTTGTTCGTCCAGACCTGGGCGGCGAAGGAGGCCGCGGGGTGGCTGGAGTAGTACGTCTCGTACTCGCCACCCGGTTGCGTGAGCCGGCGGAGTTCGTCGGGCGCGGCGATCGACGACTGGACCTCGGGGTGGACGCCGATCCACCAGCCGATGATCGCGGCGAGGAGGGTGGAGAGCACGGCGGTCGGTATCCACCAGTGGCGGGAGCGGTAGACGGCCGCCGGGAAGCCGGCGGTGACGAAGCGGACCGCGTCCCGCCAGGTGGCTCGCCGGGTTCCCGTGACCGTGGAGCGGGCGCGGGCGACGAGCTGCGTGAGGCGGCCGGTGAGTACCGGGTCGGGGGCGCTCGACTGTATGAGGGACAGGTGCGTGGCGGTGCGCTGGTAGAGCGCGACGAGTTCGTCGGCTTCGGCGCCCGTGAGTCGGCGGCCTCGGTGCAGTAGGTGGTCCAGGCGGTCCCACTCGGCACGGTGGGCGGTCACGAAGACATCGAGGTCCATGGTCGGCTGCTGCTCCAGGCACTGGGTGCGTACGGTTCGTACTACTGCGGCGCGCTGCGGATCAGCTTGGCAGACTGATGAAGCAAGGGGCAGGGACGGTCGACGGCGGAGGGCGGCAGCGGTGAGTGCGCTAGTGACGGGGGACGCGGTCGTACTGGGGCTGCAGTCGGCGAAACTGCCGAGTCGAGCACTCGCCATAGTGATCGACCTGGTGGTCGTGTGGGCCGCTTACCTGTTCATATCCATAGGCCTCGCCGTGGCGACGGCCTCACTGGACGAGGCGGCCGTCATGGCGGTGTCGATCGCGTCGTTCCTCCTGGTCCTGGTGGGTGCGCCGATAGCCGTGGAGACCCTGAGCCGTGGGCGCTCGCTGGGGAAGCTCGCCTGCGGACTGCGGGTCGTGCGCGATGACGGCGGGCCGATCCGCTTCCGTCACGCGCTGGTGCGCGGGGCGATGGGAGTGGTCGAGATCCTGATGTCGTTCGGAGTCATCGCGTGCATCGCGTCGCTGGTGTCGGCGCGGGGCCGGCGCATCGGGGATGTCTTCGCGGGGACGCTGGTCGTACGGGAGCGGGTGCCCGCCACACGCGGGAACGTCCTGCCCCCTCCGCCCCCGTGGCTCGTGGGCCGCTTCGCGGAGCTGGACCTGTCGGCAGTGCCCGATCACCTGTGGCTGGCGATACGGCAGTTTCTGACGCGGATGCGCCAGTTGGACCCGGCGGTGAGCTGGTCGATGGCGGAACGGCTGGCGGGTGACCTGGCCGAACGCACGGGGGCGCCCGCGCCGCAGGGTGTGCCTCCGGCCGCTTATCTGGCCGCTGTGGTGAACGAGCGGCAGGCCCGGGATGCGCGACGCGCCTTCGGGGCGGGGGGCGTTGGAGGTGCGCCGATGACCGGGACGGGCCAGATGCAGGCGGCAGCACCCGGGTTCGGCTCCCCGGCCACCGGAGCGAGTGGCGGTGCGGGCGCGGCAGCCGCGGGTGCGGCAATGGGGAACACTGTGAGCCCTGGTGCAGGCTGGACCGGCGGTGGCAGTGAGGCTGCCGGTTCTCAGGCGACGCCCGTAGCGCTCGGGCCGGCCAAGGAAGTCGGTCCCCGCATCCCGACCGGGCCGACCCGCGGTGCCGGTGACCGCGCCGATGGCGGCGCACCGCGGTCGACGGGCTTCGCGCCTCCCGCTTAGGGGCAGGCAGCCGGTCAGAAGCAGCTACCGAACCCGGCGTGGCGGGCTGCCGTGGGCCTCGCTGCGATCGCTCGTCAGGGCAGGGCCGACGGTGGTGTCTCGAGGTCCTCGAGTTCGATGCCGGGCGCCGCGAGAACCACGTCCCCCGCGATGTGCACCGCGTGCTGCTCCCCTGTGTCCAGGGCGCTGACCTGGTATTCGTCCACGGTCAGAGGGCCATTGTCAGTGGCATGCGCTTCACTCTTCACCAGGGCCCAGGACTGATCCACCGTGCGGGGGGCGAGGACTGGATCCGTGAAGGCGACCAGGCGGACGCGCGTCGCCGGGGAGCCGGGGGTGAGCTGCAGCAGGCGGGCGGTCGCGATGAGGAAGGCGGGGGACGTGCCGGTGAAGGCGTGGGCGCGGACATTGCCTTCGGTGGCATGAGTGCCGGTGGGGTCGGTGCGGACCCAGGTGACGCCGTCGAGTGCGGCGCCACGGACTTGCCAGCTGGATGCGTGGAGTTCGAGGCGGATGGGACGGCCGAGTTCGTCGAGGGCGAGGTCGACGGAGCCTGCGTGGTCGCCGGAGGGGGTGGTGATCTGCGAGACGTAGCGCCAGCCGGACGGGCCGGGGGCGCATTGGAAGTGTTCGTTGCCGAGGGGGGTGTGATCGTGCGGATCGTGGAGCGAATAGCGGCCGCGGGGCATGGGGGCGTCGGTGTCCTTGGGCGGTGAGGCTCGTGCCGGAGAGCCGGAGCCGTTCGGGGAGGGTACGGGGCAGGCCCCCGACACGGGGGTGCGGGGGCCTGCCTGGTGCCACTGTCGGCTGTGCTGTCTGTTGACCACGGGCTGCTGACCGCCGCCTGCGGCGGGTGGTGTGACGGCTACCTGCCGCGAGGCTGTCCGGCCGCCGACGGCCACCTGTGGCGGAGGCTGTCACGCTGCCGTCGGCCGCCGGAAGCTGTCCGGCTTCCGTCAGCCGGCCTGTCGCCCAGGTCCGACCGACGGCCGACTGTCCACCTGCGCCGTGCAGGGGGCAGCCGGCCGGGGTCGGCAGACGATCAGTAGCGGTAGTGGTCCGACTTGTACGGGCCCTCGACCTGCACACCGATGTACGAGGCCTGCTCGGGGCGGAGCGTCGTGAGCTTCACGCCGAGCGCGTCCAGGTGCAGCCGGGCGACCTTCTCGTCGAGGTGCTTCGGCAGCACGTAGACGTCGGTCGGGTACTCCTGCGGCTTGGTGAAGAGCTCGATCTGCGCCAGGGTCTGGTCGGCGAAGCTGTTGGACATCACGAACGAGGGGTGACCCGTCGCGTTGCCCAGGTTCAGCAGGCGGCCCTCCGACAGCACGATGATGACCTTGCCGTCGGGGAACTTCCAGGTGTGGACCTGGGGCTTGACCTCGTCCTTGACGATGCCCGGGATCTGCGCCAGGCCGGCCATGTCGATCTCGTTGTCGAAGTGGCCGATGTTCCCGACGATGGCCTGGTGCTTCATCTTGGTCATGTCGGCGGCCATGATGATGTCCTTGTTGCCCGTGGTGGTGATGAACAGGTCGGCCGTGCCGACGACCTCGTCGAGCGTGGTGACCTGGTAGCCGTCCATCGCCGCCTGGAGGGCGCAGATGGGGTCGATCTCGGTGATGATCACGCGGGCGCCCTGGCCGCGGAGGGACTCCGCGCAGCCCTTGCCGACGTCGCCGTAGCCGCAGACGACCGCGACCTTGCCGCCGATCAGGACGTCGGTGGCGCGGTTGATGCCGTCGACGAGCGAGTGGCGGCAGCCGTACTTGTTGTCGAACTTGGACTTGGTGACCGCGTCGTTGACGTTGATCGCCGGGAAGAGGAGGGTGCCGTCGCGGTGCATCTCGTACAGACGGTGAACACCGGTGGTGGTCTCTTCGGTGACGCCGCGGATCTCGGACGCCAGGCGGGTCCACTTCTGCGGGTCCTCGGAGAGGGTGCGGTTCAGCAGGCGGAGGATGTAGGCGTACTCCTCGCTGTCCGCGGTGGCCGGGTCGGGGGCCTCGCCGGCCTTCTCGAACTCAACGCCCTTGTGGACCAGGAGCGTGGCGTCACCGCCGTCGTCGAGGATCATGTTCGGACCGCCGGTGGGCGTGCCGGGCCAGGTCAGCGCCTGCTCCGTGCACCACCAGTACTCCTCCAGCGTCTCGCCCTTCCAGGCGAAGACCGGGACGCCCGCGGGGCTGTCCGGCGTGCCGTTGGGGCCGACCGCGATCGCGGCGGCGGCGTGGTCCTGGGTGGAGAAGATGTTGCAGGACGCCCAGCGGACCTCGGCGCCGAGGGCGACCAGGGTCTCGATGAGGACGGCGGTCTGCACGGTCATGTGCAGCGAGCCGGTGATGCGCGCGCCGGCGAGCGGCTGCTGCGCGGCGTACTCCTTGCGGATCGACATCAGGCCGGGCATCTCGTGCTCGGCGAGGGTGATCTCCTTGCGGCCGAAGTCGGCGAGCGAAAGGTCGGCGACCTTGAAGTCCTGGCCGGTGGCGACAGTCGTCATGGGCGAGCTGCTCCTCGTGGTTGGGTCGAGGTGGGTACGGCTGGCTCTGCGGCGGCGGACACAGGAATGCCCGGGCCACTCGCAGCGCAGTCCGTCGGAGGCCCTCTCTCCCTC
This sequence comes from Streptomyces sp. AM8-1-1, assembly GCF_032229325.1. Taxonomy (NCBI): domain Bacteria; kingdom Bacillati; phylum Actinomycetota; class Actinomycetes; order Kitasatosporales; family Streptomycetaceae; genus Streptomyces; species Streptomyces sp. AM8-1-1. Next base: position 5,007,453 of record NZ_CP135086.1, on the reverse strand, counting down.
GGCCGGTCCGTGAGGACCGCCCGACCGCCATCAGCAGCGACGTCTGAGTCTGGTCACGAATCTACACCGATCCCTGCGGTCGGCCCCAGCCCGCCCCGGGGCGCCCGGGAGCAGGATTCGGCCACATCCCAGGGGCCTTGTCCTTTAAGTGCCGGGCCACCAGGGCTTTTGATGTGGCGCAAACGTGTTGCACGATGCTGCGGGATCGGGAATCTGCACGATCTGCGCCACAAGCGTTAGGAGAAACACGTGACCAGTCCGGAGAGCGAGAAGCGGAAGGTCAGGCTTCTCGCGGTGACCGCCTGTCCGACCGGCATCGCGCACACCTACATGGCCGCGGAGAAGCTGGCACAGGCCGCGGAGGCGCTCGGCGTCGAGATCAAGGTGGAGACGCAGGGCTCCATCGGCGCCGAGAACGTCCTGACTGACAACGATGTCAGAAACGCTGACGGCATCATCATCGCCGCCGACAAGGACGTCGACCGCAGCCGTTTCGTGGGCAAGAAGGTGCTGGCCGTCGGGGTGGCCGAAGGGATCCACCACCCGGAGAGTCTGATCGAGCAGGTGCAGAGCGCGCCCGTGCACGCTGCGGACGGCGGCAGTGGCGGCGGATCGGCAGCCGGCGGATCCGGGGCGGCCGGGGGTGGCAAGGAGCGCAGCACCGTCTACAAGGCGCTGATGAACGGCGTCTCGTACATGATCCCGTTCGTAGTCGTCGGCGGACTGCTCATCGCTATATCCCTCGCCCTCGGCGGTGACGCGACGGCCAAGGGCTATGTGATTCCCGAGGGGAGTTTCTGGGCGGATGTGAACGCCGTCGGTGTCATCGGCTTCGAGCTGATGATCCCGATCCTGTCCGGATACATCGCCTACGCGATCGCCGACCGGCCCGCGCTGGTGCCGGGCATGATCGGTGGCTGGATCGCCGGGCACGGGGAGTTCTACGACTCCGAGGCGGGCGCGGGGTTCATCGGCGCCATCGTCACCGGGTTCCTGGCCGGATATCTGGTCCTGTGGATCAAGAAGGTCAAGGTCCCCAAGTTCGCGCAGCCGATCATGCCGATCATCGTGATCCCGATCGTGGCGACGACGGCGCTGAGTCTGTTCTTCATCTACGTCATCGGTGAACCCATCGCCTGGGTGTTCACGCATCTCACCGACTGGCTGAGCGGGATGACCGGAACCAGTGCGGTACTGCTGGGTGCGCTGCTGGGGCTCATGATCGCGTTCGACATGGGCGGGCCGGTCAACAAAACCGCGTTCCTCTTCGGCGCCGGGCTCATCGCGACCGGCAACCAGACCGTCATGGGCATGTGCGCCGCCGCGATCCCGGTGATGCCGCTCGGTCAGGGGCTCGCCACGCTGATACGGCGCAGGCTCTACTCGCAGCAGGAGCGCGAGACCGGTATGGCGGCGCTGTTCATGGGCATGTTCGGCATCTCCGAGGGCGCGATTCCGTTCGCCGCCGCACGGCCGGCACAGGTGATCCCGGCGAACATGCTCGGTGGTGCGGTGGCTGGAGCGATCGCCGGTGTCGCCTCGGTCGAGGACGCGGTACCGCACGGCGGACCGATCGTGGCGGTGCTCGGGGCGATCGGCGGGGTGCCGATGTTCTTCCTCGCCGTGGCCGTCGGCACCCTCGTCACGGCGATCACGACGAATGCGCTGATCGACATCAAGGAGCGTGGCAACCGCGGTGCGGCGGCACTCGCGACCGCGGGAGCCGGAGCCGTGTCCGGGACGGGGGCCGCGCCTCTCGTACCCGAGCCGGTGCTCGCCGGCGCCGGAGCGGGACCCGGAGCGGGAGCCGGCACCGCGGCCGTGCTCACGAAGGCACCTGCCGCTCCCCCGGCGGCCTCCCCCGCCACCGAGCCCCCGGCCGAACCCGAGGCTGCGCCCCAGGCCCAGACCGAGCCCGAGACTGAGCCCCGGCCTGAGCCCCTGGCCGAGGCCGACGCTGCCGACGACGACGTGCTGTCCGGGTATCTCACCGGGCAGACCGTGAAGGTACGGCTGGAGGCCGGGACCAAGGACGCCGCCATCCGTGAGATGGCCGCGATGCTCGCCACCACCGGGAAGGTCACCGACCTGGAGGCGCTGGTGGCGGCGGCATTCGCCCGTGAGGAACAGGGGTCCACCGGGCTCGGCGAGGATATCGCCATTCCGCACGCCAAGACCGACGCGGTCACGGCCCCGGTGGTCGGGTTCGCGCGGTCGGCCGAGGGCGTGGAGTGGGGTTCGCTCGACGGTACGCAGGCCAAGCTGATCTTCATGATCACGGTGCCGGAGGCGGCCGCGGGCGACGAACACCTGCGGATCCTCGCGATGCTGTCGCGCAAGCTGATGGACACCGGCTTCCGCGAGCGGCTGTCGGCCGCGCCCGACGAGGCGGCGGTCCTCACGGTGTTGCGTGAAGTTCAGTAGCCGTACGCCTGCCGGCACAGGTGCGTGCAGGAGCAGGCCCTAGGCATGACTCAGGGCCATGCACCCCGGGCCCCGCGCGAGAATCGCGCGGGGCCCGGGCCTGTACGGGCCGGGGTGGCGACGTGGGGGGACCACATGACAGCCGGACGCTCGAGGCGGGATCTGCGCGTTGCCGGGTTAGTGCTGCTGGTGGCGGGTCTGCTGGGAATGGCGGGGATGCTGGTGCCGCTCCTGGGGTACTCGGTGCGCGCCGCGAACGGCGATTCGATGACGCCCGGCTTCGCGCAGGGCGACCCCGTCTTCTTCGAGGAGGTGGGTCCCGGTGACGTACGGCGTGGCGACATCGTCCTGTTCCGCGCTCCGTCTCCCGTCGGCCAGGAGACGATGAAGCGGGTGGTGGGCGTCGGCGGGGACAGTGTCGCCTGCTGCGACAGCGGTGAGCGCGTCACCGTGAACGGGAAGCCGTTGCGAGAGCCGTATCTCAGGGACGGAGACGCGATCGGCGGTGCGCCTCCGTACGACGTGAAGGTGCCGGACGGGCAGGTCTTCCTGCTCGGGGACAACCGGATGGATTCCCTCGACTCACGCTTCTTCGAGGGCGGCGGCACGGTGCCGGTGGCGGCGGTGAAGGGCCGCGCGGACGACACCGCCGTGCCGATGCTGCTGGTCGCGGGTGTCACGGTGTCGGGCGTGGCCCTTCTGGCCGGAGTAGGGCTCGCTCTGGCCGGCCGGGTGGCGGGGCGGCGTCGTGCGCGGGCGGCCGGGCAGTTCCCCGGGTCGCCTCCTCCCGGCGCCCCGCCGACTGCCCCTGCCCGACCGACCGGCACGCGGTGAGCAAGCAACGACAGGGCCCCCGGACCGTGTGGTCCGGGGGCCCTCCTGCGCGTATGCAGGATGCCGTTCGCGCGCCCGAGGCGTCAGTGCGCTCCGTCCGGGGCCGGGCCGCCGCCCGGGGACTTCGCCGGGTTCACGCCCGCTTCGGCCGCCGCAGCGTCGTAGATGTCCGGCTCCAGGTAGATGACGCGGGCGATCGGGACGGCGGCGCGAATGCGGTCCTCGGCGGCGTTGATCGCGTGGGCGATCTCCGTGGCCGTGTCGTCGTGCTCCACCGCGACCTTCGCCGCGACCAGAAGCTCCTCGGGACCGAGGTGGAGGGTGCGCATGTGGATGATGCGCGTGACCACCTGGCCGTCCACGAGCGCTTCCTTGATCTTCTCGACGTCCTCGACGCCGGCCGCCTCACCCAGCAGGAGCGACTTCGTCTCCGCGGCCAGGACGATCGCGATGACGATCAGCAGGACACCGATGCAGAGGGTGCCGATGCCGTCCCACACGCCGTTGCCGGTGCCCAGGGCGAGACCGACGCCACCGAGCGCCAGGAACAGACCGACGAGCGCGCCCAGGTCCTCCAGCAGGACGACGGGGAGCTCGGGCGCCTTGGCCCGGCGTACGAACTGCGTCCAGGACAGCGCCCCGCGGATCGCGTTGGACTCCTTGATGGCCGTGCGGAAGGAGAACGTCTCGGCGATGATCGCGAAGACGAGGACGCCGACCGGCCAGTACCAGGCCTCGATCGGGTGCGGGTGCTTGATCTTCTCGTAGCCCTCGTAGATCGCGAACATGCCGCCGACCGAGAAGAGGACGATGGAGACGAGGAAGGCGTAGATGTAGCGCTCGCGGCCGTAGCCGAAGGGGTGTTGCGGGGTCGCCTCGCGCTGGGCCTTCTTGCCGCCGAGCAGCAGCAGGCCCTGGTTGCCGGAGTCGGCGAGCGAGTGGACGCTTTCGGCGAGCATCGACGACGAGCCGCTGAACAGGAACGCCACGAACTTCGCTACCGCGATTGCGAGATTGGCGGCCAGTGCCGCCACGATCGCCTTGGTTCCGCCTGACGCGCTCATGTGTGCGGTATGTCCCTTCGTCCTGACGTCGGTCGCCGGTTCGGTCTTTGCCCGGTCTTTGCGGTGCGCCATTGTTGCAGCACCGGAAGGCGGTCGGCGTCAGACCACCACAGTGGCGCGGAAGAGGGTCCCGGTACCGCCCCTGGTGCCCGCGATCTCCGTCTTGTCACCTGCGGGGACGAACACGGACTCCCCTGGTGCGAGGGCCAGTTCGCCGACGGTGACACCCCCGGCGGTGCAGAGCAGGATCTGCGGGGTCGGCGCGGTGATGTCGCGTGCGGCCGCTCCCGGCGCGAGGACGAAACGCGAGAGCCGGAACTCGTCGGTGGGGGTGTCGTACAGCTCCTCACCGGACGGGGAGGCCTCCGGGCGCAGTACGCCGGGGTCGCCCGCCTCGAAGCGGACGATGCGCAGCAGTTCGGGGACGTCCACGTGCTTGGGGGTCAGTCCGCAGCGCAGGACGTTGTCGGAGTTGGCCATGATCTCGACACCGAGGCCGTCGAGATACGCGTGCGGAACTCCGGCACCGAGGAACAGGGCCTCACCGGGCTGCAGTTGGACGTGGTTGAGCAGCATCGCGGCGATGACGCCCGGGTCGCCCGGGTAGTGGTGGGCGATGGCGGCGTACGGGATGTACGGGCCGCCGAGCCGTTCCGCGGAGAGCGCGGCCGCGTGGACGGTCTTCGTCATCTCCTCGGGGTCGGCGGTCAGCACCGCGGTCAGGACCTCGCGGAGCGCGGACTCCTCCGGGCGGGCGTGCAGCAGGTCGACGTACGGCTCCAGGGTGTCGACGCCGAGGCCGGAGAGCAGTGCCGCGGCCTCCAGCGGGTCCCGGAACCCGCACAGCCCGTCGAACGGCGTGAGCGCGCAGATCAGTTCGGGCTTGTGGTTGGCGTCCTTGTAGTTGCGGTGCGGGGCGTCGACCGGGACGCCCGCGCTCTCCTCGGCGGCGTAACCCGCCTTCGCCTGCTCGAGGTTCGGATGTACCTGGAGGGAGAGCGGGCCGCCCGCGGCGAGGATCTTGAGGAGGAAGGGGAGACGCGGGCCGAACTTCTCGACGACCGCGCTGCCGAGTTCACCGGCCGGGTCGGCGGCGATCACGTCCGACAGCGCGCGTTCGCCCGCTTCCCTGGTGAGACGGGACGGAGCTCCCGGGTGGGCGCCCATCCACATCTCGGCCTGCGGCTCACCGGTGGGTTCGATGCCGAGCAGCTCCGGGATCGCGGTCGTGGATCCCCAAGCGTAGGGGCGCACGGTGTTGGCGAGGCGGTCCATGATCTTTCGGCTTCTCCCTGCTTCATTGCTGTACTGCTGTACTGCGGTGGTGCGGTGAAACGGCGGTGCGGCGAACCGCGGTGCGCTGGTGCTACGCAGGGTGGCCCAGCGCCGCGAGCGCCAGGTAAACAGCGGCGAAATCGGTGACGGCGAGGAGCTCGGCGATCGATTCGAGTTCCGAGCCCTCCTCGGGTTCGAGCTCGCTGATGGGGGTGTCGTGGCCGAGCGCCAGTTCACGCGCCGCGGGAGCCGCGGTCAGTCCGCCGACGGGCCGGTCGCGCAGCAGGACGACCCGGGCACGCAACGCCTGCGGCTCGTCCACACGATCGCGGAAGAAGTCGTCCGGGTCGGCGCCGGCGGCGAAGTCGCTGACGAGGAGCCCGCCGTGCGCGGGGAGCGCTTCGGGCAGTTCGGCGGCGAGCGCGGGGCATCCGGCCAGCTCGGCCAGTACGGCGGCGAACCGGCGGCCCACCGGCGCTGCTCCCCCGCCTTCCGTCCAGACCAGCGGAAGGCTGTCGGCGAGCTCGGCGGCGAGCGTCTTGGCCGGATTGCTGTACGTGGCGATCGCCGGGCCGCAGCGCTCGGCCGTGCGGTCCAGACGTTCCGCGACCTTCTCCAGGATCTCCGGTGGGGCCTCCAGCAGTCCGACCCGGTCGAGCAGGGCCAGCAGCGGGGTGAACAGCGCCCACAGCGCGCCGGGGCTCGCGGCCTGCGTCTCCTCGTACAGCTCGTGCGGGGCGGTGGCCATCGGGACGACCATGCCGTGCGTACCGTCGACGGCCTCGGCGAGCGGGGAGTTGCGCGGGGCGACGGCGACGACGGTGGCCCCCCGGCGGTACGCCTGCTCCGCGAGGAGCGCGAGACCCGGTTCGCTGCCGTCGGTGGTGGCGATGAGCAGCAGGTCCACCGAGCCGGCCCAGCCGGGGAGCGCCCAGCGCAGTGCGCCGGCCGCGGGTGCGACACCGGTGGGATGCAGGCGGGTGACGGGGGCGAACGCACCGGCGAGTGCGCCGATCAGATCGGCGACTCCGGTGGCGGCGTGTCCGGGGCCGGCGACGAGGACGGCACGGGGGCGGCCCTCGGGCTTCAGCTCGGAGATGCCGGCCTCCGCGGCGTGCCGGGCGGCGGTGCGGACCCGCGCCCCGGCCTCGGCGGCGCCACGGAGCAGTCCTCGGCGATCGGCTCGGGCCAGGGCTTCCGGATCGTCGAGGAGCGACTCGTCGAGCATGGGATGGGGTCTCCGATCGCCGTGCGGTGGTGGGTCAGGCGGGGCGGCGTGCTTCGTCGACGAGAAGGACGGGGATGCCGTCGCGTACGGGGTAGGCCAGGCCGCAGTCCTTGCCGGTGCAGATCAGCTCGGGGGTCTGTTCCGCCGTGCTGTCGCTGAGCGGTGCGTGGCAGGCCGGGCACGCGAGGATCTCCAGGAGACCGGCTTCGAGCGGCATGTGTGAGGTTCCCTTCGGGGGCGGACCGGTGCGGTGGTCGCCGAACACGCGGTCGCGGTCATGCGGATTGGGCCACGTCAGCCTACCGCCGGGGGGTGGGGTGCGGCGCGTTCTGGGGGTGAGGGAACGGGCCGCGTACGGGCGCCACCCCTCGGCGGCTCATGGCCGCCGTGCGGGGCGCCGCGTCTCGTACCCACCCGGCGCGCACCGCCCGACCGTGCCGCACCCCTCGTGTACGCCGAGTACGCCGAGCACGTAAGCCGGGCACGTACGCCGAGCACGTACGCCGAGACCCGGACTCGCGCCTCAGCTCTCCCGCACCAGCGCGAGGACCTCGTCCCGCACCTTTGCCATCGTCGCCTCGTCCCGTGCCTCCACGTTCAGGCGCAGCAGCGGTTCCGTGTTCGAGGGGCGGAGGTTGAACCACCAGTCGTCGGCCGAGACCGTGAGGCCGTCCATGTCGTCCGTCGTCACGCCGGGGCGCTGAGTGAATTCCGCCTTCACCGCCGCGGTGCGGCCCGCCTGGTCCGCGACCGTGGAGTTGATCTCGCCGGAGCCGCGGTAGCGGTCGTACTGCGCGACGAGCGCGGAGAGCGGACCGTCCTGGGAGCCGAGCGCCGCCAGGACGTGGAGGGCCGCGAGCATGCCGGTGTCCGCGTTCCAGAAGTCGCGGAAGTAGTAGTGGGCCGAGTGCTCACCGCCGAAGATCGCTCCCGTGTGCGCCATCTCCTGCTTGATGAAGGAGTGGCCCACCCGGGTGCGGACCGGCTTGCCGCCGTTCTCGCGGACGACCTCGGGGACCGACCAGGACGTGATCAGGTTGTGGATCACCGTGCCGCCGGGATGCTTCGCCAGTTCGCGCGCCGCGACGAGTGCCGTGATCGCGGACGGGGAGATGCCCTCGCCGCGCTCGTCGACGACGAAGCACCGGTCGGCGTCCCCGTCGAACGCGATGCCGAGGTCGGCGCCTTCGAGCCGGACGCGTTCCTGGAGGTCGACGATGTTCGCCGGGTCCAGCGGGTTCGCCTCGTGGTTGGGGAAGGTGCCGTCCAGTTCGAAGTACATCGGGACGAGGGTGAGGGGCAGGGACGCGAAGACGGTGGGGACCGTGTGGCCGCCCATCCCGTTGCCGGCGTCCACGACGACCTTCAGCGGGCGCATCGCGGAGAGGTCCACGAGCGACAGCAGGTGGGCGGCGTAGTCGGTCAGGGTGTCCCGCTCGGTCACCGTGCCGGGCGAGGCCGCCGGGGCCGGGGCGCCTTCCGCCGACCACTGCTCGGCCAGCGCGCGGATGTCCGCGAGACCGGTGTCCTGGCCGACCGGGGCCGCGCCCGCCCGGCACATCTTGATGCCGTTGTACTGCGCGGGATTGTGGGAGGCGGTGAACATCGCCCCGGGCAGGTCGTAGTGCCCGGACGCGAAGTACAGCTGGTCCGTCGAGCAGAGCCCGATCAGGGTGACGTCGGCGCCACGGGCCGCCGCGCCGCGGGCGAAGGCGCCCGACAGCCCGGGCGACGTGGGGCGCATGTCATGGCCGACGACGATCGCGTCCGCGCCCGTCACCTGCACGAAGGCGGCCCCGAACAGCTCGGCCAGCGCCTCGTCCCACTGGTCCGGCACCACCCCGCGGACGTCGTACGCCTTCACGATCTGTGACAGATCAGCGGTCACGGGCCAGCCTCCTGAAAGTCTCTGCGGTCGCACCAAACTACCCGCACAAACTAAGGCAGCATCCATCCCAGTACCGCGGTGCTCTGCGCGGTCACGATCAGGCACATGACCAGGAGCAGTCCCAGGCTCCACGGCAGCACCTTGCGCAGGAGATCGCCCTCCTTGCCCGCGAGCCCCACGGCCGCGCAGGCGATCGTCAGATTCTGCGGGGAGATCATCTTGCCGAGCACTCCGCCGGAGCTGTTGGCCGCCGCGAGCAGTTCCGGCGACAGTCCGGACTCGCGTGCCGCCGACACCTGGAGCGCGCCGAAGAGCGCGTTCGCGGAGGTGTCCGAGCCGGAGACGGCGACGCCGAACCAGCCCAGTACGGGCGACAGGAACGCGAGCCCGGCACCCGCCGCGGCGACGAACTGGCCGATGGTGGCGGCCTGCCCGGACAGGTTCATCACATACGCGAGGGCCAGGACGGAGATCACCGTGAGGATCGCGAACCGCAGCTCGTGCACGGTCGCCACCCACTCGCGCGCCGCGTCCGCCGCTCGTACGCCGAGGACGACGGCGGTCAGCGCCCCGGCCAGGAGCACCAGCGTCCCGCCGGTGGCGATCAACGGCAGGGTGAACTCATTGGCGCCGACCGGCTTCCCGTCCGGGTCCGCCACCTGCAGCAGGGGCCAGTCGAAGATCTGCGTCGCCTGCGCGAGCAGCCGTTTGACCGGCGGGATCTGGGCGATCGAGAAGATCACGACGATGAGCGCGTACGGGGCGTAGGCGCGCACCACCTCCCGGCGGGGGTCCTCGCGGTCGAGCTCCTCGCTGCGCACGCCGGTCAGTACGGCCGCCCGCACCGGCTCCTCGGCGGGCCTGCGTGCGCCCGGTACGGCGATCAGGGCGGCCGCGCCCGCCAAGGCGGCGGCGATGTCGGCGAGTTGGGCGGAGACGTAGTTGGCCGCCGCGAACTGGGCCACGGCGAAGGCGACTCCGCAGGCGAGCGCGGGCACCCAGGTCTCCCGCAGCCCTCGCCGCCCGTCGACGAGAAAGACCAGCACCAGCGGTACGACGAGGGCGAGCAGCGGGGTCTGCCGGCCGACCACCGCGGCGACCGTGTCCAGCGGCAGGCCGGTGACCTGGGCGAGTGTCACCACGGGGGTGCCCATGGCGCCGAAGGCCACGGGCGCGGTGTTGGCGACGAGGGAGACGACCGCCGCCTTCACCGGGTCGAAGCCGAGCGCGACGAGCATCACCGAGCAGATGGCGACGGGGGCGCCGAATCCGGCGAGCGCTTCGAGCAGTGCTCCGAAGCAGAAGGCGATCACCAGCGCCTGGATGCGCGGATCGTCGGAGAGCCGGCCGAAGGAGCGGCGCAGGATGTCGAAGTGCTGGGTGCGGACGGTCATCCGGTACACCCACAGGGCGTTGACGACGATCCACATGATGGGGAAGAGCCCGAAGAGCACTCCCTGCGCCCCGGCCGAGAGGGTCTGGCCGAGCGGCATCGTGAAGGCGGCCCAGGCGACCAGCACGGCGACGGCGAGGCCGATCAGTCCGGCGAGGTGGGCTCTCATGCGTACGGCACCGAGGAGCACCAGGACGGTGACCAGCGGGAGGGCGGCGACGAGGGCGGACAGGGCAAGCGAGTTGCCGACGGGTTCCAGGTCCTGCACGAACACGACAGACCTACCTCCGGATTCCGTGATGCGGAAAGCGATCTCTCACCGACCCAGGAATGGTCGTGTCCCCGACAAGCGGAGGTCAATGGTCCGCACAGGGGTTCGTTCGGCTTTCAAGGAATCCGGCGCCCGGCAGGGGGTGGATCCGCGGCCGGCAGGGGTGTGGATCCGCGGGCGGCCGGCCGGCCTCCGGCGGAAGCGGGCTCAGTCCCGCCCGGACAACGTGCTCAGCCCCGCCCGGACAGCGTGCTCAGTCCTGCCCGTACCGCGGGTCCACGGACTCCGGAGCCAGCCCGAGCAGCTCCGCGACCTGCTCCACCACGACCTCGTGCACCAGCAGCGCGCGCTCGTCGCGGTTCTTCGTACGGATCTCCACCGGACGCCGGTAGACCACGATCCGGGCGGGCCGCCCCTTGTCCGCGGGGGCCGAGGCGCCCAGCGGTACCGCCTCGTCCGGCGCTCCCGGCACGTCCAGCACCAGAAAGTCCACCTCGGCCAGCTGCGGCCAGCGCCGCTCCAACCGCTCCATCGAGTCCTGCACCAGGTCACGGAACGATTCGGCCCGGCTCGCCGCGAGCGGCACCTGGGGCGGTGCGACGGGTCCGCGCATCCCGCGACCATGGCGGTCGCGACGGCGTGGCCGCGGCTCGATCGGTGGGGGCGGTACAGGACTGTCCATCACTGACGCAGGGTAGCTCTCCGGGGCGGGCGGCGATCGCGCGCCCGCGCCGAGGAGGCACGATGTCGCAATGTGAGCGTTCCGGCGATCCTTCGGCCCGCTTGCGGGCCGTCCGGCGATCGTCGGCGACGTCGTGATTGACCTCATTTACGCCAAGTCATGACCGGATCACGGGTGGTCGCCGTCCCGGCGCTTCTCCTTCCGCGCAGGTCAGGCCAGTTGCCCGAGACGCCCTCGCAGCGGGCGTCGTACCACGACACGGTGGAGTGACCTGGTGGAGAGTCGTCGCAGCCCGCTCAAGAGTGCGGTACCGTCCAACGTCGTGAGCCCTGTACGTCGCTGTTCGCGCACCGCGTGCGGCCGCCCTGCCGTCGCGACACTGACGTACGTCTATGCCGATTCGACTGCGGTCCTCGGCCCGCTCGCCACCTACGCCGAGCCCCACTGCTACGACCTGTGTGCGGAACACAGCGAGCGGCTGACCGCCCCGCGCGGCTGGGAGGTGGTGCGGCTCACCGATGGCTCCGCCCCGTCCCGCCCCAGCGGCGACGATCTCGAAGCGCTCGCCAACGCCGTACGGGAAGCCGCGCGCCCTCAGGGCAGAGCGGCCGAGGCGCAGAACGGCCGACGGACGGCCGACCCACGGGAGGTCGCCCGCCGGGGCCATCTGCGGGTGCTGCGCTCACCCGACTCCTGAGCGCCGGCACCCCGCACAGCGGTCAACCGCCGTCGGTCGCGACACCCGCACCTCCCTGAGCCGCCGAGACGCCCCCTGTCAGTCGTCCAGTACCGACAGGTCCTGCCGCGCCTTCGGCACCGCCACCGTCCCCCGGTCGTCCGGCAGCGTCTGCACCGTGAACATCGGGATGCCGTCCTGCGGCAGCGCCAGCATCCGCGAGGCATGCACCGGACCGCCCGAGACCGTCTCCACCGTCAGGGCGTACGTGCCCTTCAGACCGGTCGGCACCGGCGGCACGACCGCCGTCGTCGTCCCCGCTTTGACCTTGTAGGTCTTCACGGCGGGGGTGCCGCCCTCGGTGCCCGCCGACGCGGTGACCTTGACCTCGCCCGCCGCACCGGGTGCGGTCAGCGAGAGCGTCGCGCCCTTGGCCGGGTTGCCGGAGACCGTCGCCCGCGCCCCGACGGCCGCCGTGGCCGGGATGAACGCGACCTCCTGCTTGTCGCCCTTGCCGCGGACGACCCGCAGCGCCGCCACGACCGGGGTCGCCCGGCCGCTCTGGGACGGGCTGAGGATCAGCGACCCGGCCTCGCCCTTGGTGACGTCGGCCAGGTCGACACTCGCGGTCATCCCTGACTTCACATGCAGGGTCTCGTGGCCGGCCGGCACGATCGCGCCGTCGGGAGCCGCGAGCTGGATCTTCACGTCCGCGTCGTCCTCACCGGGGGCGAAGGCCACCAGCCGCACGGAGGTGGCGTCGGCGGGGATCCCGGGCAGCACCGCGGTGCCGGCGGGGTCCGCCGACGCGGTCAGCCAGTCGCTGCCGGCCTTCTCGTCGGCGGCCCGCACCACGGCGCCGACCCGGCCCGTGCGGGTCGTGACATGGACCGTGACGTCCGGGGACGGCTGCGACGTCAGCGTGGACAGCAGCACGGGGACGCTCGATCCGGCGGGCACGGGGATGCCCTCGGTCAGCGTGGTCTTGAGCGCTCCGTCCTTGCCGTAGAGCTCGATGTCGGCGACGGCCGGGGTGTCGTCCGGGTTGGTCAGGTGCACGTAGTCCTGGCGCTCCTCGGCGGTGGACGCACCGGGGAACCAGAAGTCGGTGTCGGGCGGGGTGCAGCCGACACCGAGCAGGCCGCGCGCGCCGCCCGCGGTGACCGTGGTGGTCTGCTGGGCGCTCCAGCCGGGCGCGAAACGGCCGGTGGCCGTGCCGACGAGCGCCGCCGCGTCCCCGCCGCTCACCTTCGCCCCGACCGGCTTGCCGGGCTCCTTCAGGGTGAGCAGCGGCTTGGCGGGCCCGGGCTTCTTGGCGGGCGCCTTCTTCGGCACGGTCTCCGGGTCGGCGAGCACCGCGCTGGACGGCTTCAGCACGGCCGTGCCGCTCTTGGCCCCGCCGTCCTCACCCGCCGGCGTGAAGGACGAGTACTCGGTCTCGGCCACCTCGGAGCTGCTCGGCGCGGGGCAGAGCAGGCTGGAGCGCTCCACCGGGAGCCGGGCCGCGGCCGTGGCCTCCTTCTCCTCGGTGCCGCCGGGGGCGCTCAGGGAGGCGAATCCGGTGACCGCGGCGAGGGCGGTGACGGTGGCGAGCAGGGAGATGGTCGTGCGCTTCACTCTGACTCGCCTCGCGTCGTGTTGCCGTGGTTGCCGTTCGGTCCGGGGCGCCGGTCCTGCTCGCCTTCGTACGGGTAGGGCTCGTACTGCCCGTCCGGGTACTGACCCTGCGGGTACTGACCCTCCGGGTACTGCCGGCCGTCCGCGTACGGCTCGTTCCCGTACTGGCCGTCCTGATACTGGCCCTCGGCGTACTGACCCTCGGCGTACTGGCCCTCGGCGTACCGGCCGCCCTGGTACTGGCCGCCCTCGTCGTAGCCGCCGTTCTGGTACGGATCGGCCTGGTAGGGGTCGGCCTGGTACGACTGCTGGTACTGCTCGTTGCCGTAGGTGCCGTCGCTGCCGTAGGGGTACTGGTCCTGGCCGTACGCGGGGCTGTAGCCGGGTTCCGGGTAGGTCTGCTGCCCGTCCCACTCGCCGTACTGCTGCTGGGGGACGGCCGCGTACGGCTGCCGGTCGAAGACGTTCCGGTCCGCCGGGGGCTCGGTGTACGGGTCGGCGTAGTGGCCGTTGTCCTCCGGCGTGCCGGGAGCCGTGGCCGGGACGGGCGGGGCGTTCGGGGGCTGTTCCCCCTCGTTCTCCGCTTCCGCCTCGGCCTCCGCCTGGGCGCGCAGGCGGCGGGCCCGGCGGCCCTCGCCGTCCACCGGCTGGGCCGGTACGGCGACGGCCTCGTCCGGCAGGTCGTCGTCGATCTGCGCCCGCCGGCCGGGCAGGGCGAGAACGACGAGCACCAGGGCGAGGAAGGCCTGTGCCCAGATCCAGCCGGTGTGGGCGGCGGAGTCCTCGTACGTCAGGTCGAGCCTGCCGCCCTCGGTGGGCAGCTCGAAGCCCTGCGCCCAGCCGTCGACGGTCGTCTTCGTCAGGGCACGGCCGTCCAGCGTGGCCTGCCAGCCGTCGTCGGCCCGGTCGGCGATGCGCAGCACGCGCCCTTCGCCGCCCGACGGGATCTTGGTGTGTGCCTCGACGGTGTCCGAGGCGACGGGCAGCGGGTCGCCCTTGCCGGTGACGATCGTGGCGCGGGCGACCTGGCGGTCCACGCGCCACAGCGCGCTGCCGTCGAGCTGGCTGAGACGGCTGAGCCCGGGGGTGGCGTCCAGGACGCGGCTGGTCTGCCGCGGCGCTCCGTCGCGGACGAGGACATAGCGGATCGCGAAGCCGCTGAGCTGGCTGGTCTGGTCGGCCCCGGAGCCGGCGACCAGATTGGCGACGATCTTGTCGAGGCGGGCGTCACTGCCACCCGCCTCGGCCAGTTCGGCGTCACCGAGCCGGCCGCCTGAGCCCCGTACGAGGGTGTACGGCACCTGCGCGGGTGAGGTGCCGCCGAGGACGAGGGTGCGCGGCTGGTCCCGGGTGTCGCTCTCCTCGGCGACGAACGCGGGCACCTGAACCGGGTCACGCCGGGTGAGCGGGTCGGCGGCGCCGCCGATCATCCAGCCCGCGGCCGCGACGACCGGGCCGATGCCCGCGGCCAGCGCGATGAGCACGGCGACGGGCTGCCGCCAGCCGAAGTTCTGGGCGGCGACGCGTGTCCGGCCGCCTTCCGCGCCGAGGACGGCCGCCGACAGCAGGGCGATGCCGTAGACGAGGGTGGCGGGTCCGGCCCAGCCGGAGCCGTTGGCCATGGCCGCGAAGAGAAGCCCGACGAGCCCGGCGGCCCAGGCCGTGCGGACCGCGAACTGCCGCTGCTCGCGCAGCAGCGCGGCCAGAGCCGCGAGGACGATGCCGATCAGCAGGAGCCCGCCGCCCGCCTTCGGACCGCCGGGGCTGATACCGAGTAGGTCGAGCGCCGACGCGCTGCCGCTGCCGATGTCGAGTCCGGCTTCGCGGAGGAAGGCCGAGGGGCTGGTCAGCAGCGTCAGCGACCAGGGCGCCAGGACGAGCATCGGGGTGCCCACGGCGGCGAGGAGGCGCAGCGCGTAGGCCGTGATGTCGTTGCGGCGCAGAACGAGGACGCCGATCCCGAGGACCAGCGCGATCAGCCACACCACGGGAGTGAACGCCGTGGTGACGGTGAGCAGCAGGGCGTACGCCCAGGTCGCGCGCCAGCTGCCGCGCGCACCGGAGCCGGCGCCCGCGCGCAGGCCGTGCGCCGCGACGGCCGCACGGACCATGAGGGGCAGCAGGATCGCGAGGACCGCGGTGCCGAGCCGCCCGGTGGCGAGCGCGCCGGTGGCCGCGGGCAGGAAGGCGTACGCGACGGCCGCCCACGCGCGCAGCAGCCGTGACTCGACGATGGGCCGTGAGGCGAAGTACGCGGTGAGACCGGCGAGCGGCACCGAGCAGACGAGCAGCACGGTGAGCGCGAATCCGGTGGAGCCGAGGAACAGCGTGGACAGGCCCGCGAGGATGCCCAGATAGGGCGGTGCGGTCTGGGTGCCGCCGGTCCCGAGGGGATGCCAGCCGTCCGCGTAGCGCGACCAGAGGTCGGAGACGTCGGCGGGAGCGGGCAGCAGGGCGCCGCCGGCGAGCGATCCGCCGCCGAAGAGCCCGCGGCAGGCGACGACGGAGACGATCAGCAGGAGGGCGAACAGCACCGGCGCGGGCCTGCCCGCGATCTTCTTCAGCCGGGCGAACTGCTCGATCTCGAGGTAGTCGGCGTCGTCACCACCGGGGCCGGACTCGACGGCGCCGTGCCTAGAGCCGCCCGCGTCGGAGTCCTTGCCGGCGCCGAAGTGGCCGGCCACCTGCTCGACCGTGGCACGGACGGTGGCGCCGGTCGGCGGGAAAAGGGAGCGCAGTTCGGCGGCTTCGACGGCTCGGCCGTTCGCTCTTCTGCGGCGGCCGGCGATGATGCGCTCGGGTCGCAGCAGGGTGCCGAAGAGCCCCATGACCTCGTCGACGGCCTGGCCGGGCACCTTGCCGACGAGATACGCGAGGGTGCGCAGCAGCGTGCCGAGGACGATGCGCAGCAGGACGTAGGGAAGGGTCACGCCACGGGCGTTGGTGAGCAGCGTGTAGACGGCCCCGGCCTTGTCGACGCGGTGGGGGCTCGCGACGGAGCGGCCCGCGCAGTCGACGGTACGGCGTTCGCGGGCGGCGGCCTCCGCATGCCGCAGCACGGCGTCGGGGGCGATGAGGACACGGTGGCCGGCGGAGTGCGCGCGCCAGCACAGGTCGACGTCGTCCCGCATGAGGGGCAGCCGGCGGTCGAAGCCGCCGAGTTCCTCGAAGACGTCGCGGCGGACGAGCATGCCGGCGGAGGAGACGGAGAGTACGGAGCGGACCTGGTCGTGCTGGCCCTGGTCCTGTTCGCGCCGGTCGAGTCCGGTCCACCGGCGTCCGCTGTTGGCGATGGAGACGCCGGTCTCCAGCAGCTGCTTGCGGTCGTACCAGCCGCGGAGCTTGGGCCCGACGACGGCCGCGTACTCGTCGGAGTCGACGACGCGCAGCAGTTCGGCGAGGGCGTCCGGCTCGGGCGCCGCGTCGTCGTGGAGGAGCCACAGCCACTGCACCGGTTCGCCGTACGGCAGTTCCGGCATCTCGTACGTCTCGTCGCGCCAGGTCCTGGTGACCGGGTCCCAGCCGCTGGGCCGCTTCAGATAGGGCAGGTCGTCGGGGGTGAGGACGCCCGCGGTGCGGGCGGCCTCGTCGACGGCGGTGCCGAAGCCGGTGCGGCGTGCCAGGTGCAGGACGCGGTCGGCGCCGAGTGCCTCGGTGAGCAGCCGCGCGGAGTCGTCGGCGCTGCCGGTGTCGGCGGCGACGACGTTCTGCACGGGGCGCTCCTGGCCGAGGAGTCCGGCAAGGGCGTCGGGGAGCCAGCGCGCGCCGTCGTGGGAGACGAGCACGGCGGTGACGACGTGCCGCGGGAACTCCGGCGGATGTGCTGAGGCGAACGCGGCTGTGGTGGCGGACATTAAGGTACGGGCCCTCCGGCCGGGGGGTCGCCCCCGATGGGGCGTTGGAGCGTCTCGGACGGGGCCCCACACTAACGGTAGGAAAATGCGCTGGGGTGCGAAGTGCCTGCACGGCCCCGGACACCGGGGGTGCGCCGGACACACGAACGGTCCGCCGGCTGCGATACGGGTGCAGGCGGCGGACCGTGAGGCTTGTTCCGTCGGGTGAGGGCTGGTCGGACCCGGGATATTCGCTCGGTGTTCAGACGGCGGCCTTCTTCAGCCGGCGCCGCTCGCGCTCGGACAGGCCGCCCCAGATTCCGAATCGCTCGTCGTTGGCAAGGGCGTACTCGAGGCATTCGGAGCGGACTTCACAGGCGAGGCAGACCTTTTTGGCCTCCCGCGTGGAGCCGCCTTTCTCGGGGAAGAAGGACTCGGGATCGGTCTGGGCGCACAACGCGCGCTCCTGCCAGCCGAGTTCCTCGTCCGCGTCCTCGACCAGCAGTTGTTCGAACAGCTCGGTCATGTGCGCCCCTCGTCTGTCTTTTGCGTCCCCGTGATGTTGCCGTTTGATCGATGTCGGCCGAACGACACGAGTGAAATTACAAGTGTGTGGATCCGGGCCAGTCAAGCCGAGATCTGCTATTGGGCCCCGTATTCACTCTGCGGAACCAAGGCTATGCAGAAAGTGTTCAAATCACCAAAAATCTGACACATGCCAGCGGCCTGCTCCAACCACCGCCTTCCCCCCTTACCGGGGAAGACGCCGCGGGGTTCGATCTTGTTGCGATCGAGCCGGTGAAGCGATCCGGATCACAGTCCGGTCACAGGACCGCAGCGGCGTTTGCGAGCGCGGTTGCTGCGCCATGTCTCCCAGGCCCTGGGTGCACAAACCTTTCTCCGTGCGCAGTAACCGGATGAGGTGAAAGATTGCCGCCAAATCGGTCATTGAGTTGACATCAAAGACGCCGACCCGGCACCTTTGGTGACATGCCAGCGACCTCAGCGCACTACGCAACCCCCCTCCGTGGGTTCCGCAGCGCTGTCCAGGCGCGCTGTTGCTGTTCCAGCTGTTGATGCCCTAGCGCTCCAGCGACTCCCCGCATGCCGTTCCTTCCGCATGCCGCGTCACCCCTGTCTCGCGAATCCCCCAGCACTGCTCCGTTCTCTGCCGAGGAAACCGCACACCATGAACAGCGACAGCGACCTCCAGATCGCCGGCGACATCCTCGCCGTACAGCACCTTCTCCAGCCTGCCCGTGAGCACCCGGCCACTGTCGCCGATTTCGTCGGGCTCGCCCGCTCCGTCGCCGCCGACCGCGCGCAGTGGGCCCACCTCGTCGAGTACGACGCCACCAGCCGCTGGTACCACCTGCTGCGCACCGGCCCCGGCTACGAGGTGTGGCTGCTGTCGTGGGTGCCCGGCCAGGGCAGCGGGATGCATGACCACGGACCCTCGTCCGGTGTGCTGACCGTGCTGGAGGGCGAACTGACCGAGCGCACCGAGAGCACCTCCCGTTCGCTCGGGGCGGGCGCACAGCGGGTGTTCGCGCCGGGCTATGCGCACGAAGTGATCAACGACTCGCTCGAGCCGGCCGTCTCGCTGCACGTCTACTACCCGGGTCTGACCGAAATGCCGATGCACCCGAGCCAGTCCTCCCCGGCGGCCCAGGACGTCGTACGCGCCTGATTGACTGGGGCCATGCGCATTGTGGTTCTGGCCGGCGGCATCGGCGGCGCCCGTTTCCTCCGTGGTCTCCTGCAGGCCGCGCCCGAAGCGGACGTCACGGTGATCGGGAACACCGGCGACGACATCCATCTGTTCGGGCTGAAGGTCTGCCCCGACCTCGACACCGTGATGTACACCCTCGGCGGTGGCATCAACGAAGAGCAGGGCTGGGGGCGTACGGACGAGACGTTCCAGGTCAAGAGCGAACTGGCCGCGTACGGCGTGGGGCCCGAGTGGTTCGGCCTCGGTGACCGCGACTTCGCGACCCATATCGTCCGCACCCAGATGATCGCGGCGGGCTATCCGCTCAGCGCCGTCACCGAAGCGCTCTGCGCGCGCTGGAACCCCGGCGTGCGGTTGCTGCCGATGACGGACGACCGCGTCGAGACCCATGTCGCCGTCGAGATCGACGGCGAGAAGAAGGTCATCCACTTCCAGGAGTACTGGGTCAAGCTGCGGGCCTCCGTGCCCGCGGAGGCCGTCGTGCCCGTCGGCGCCGACCAGGCCAAGCCCGCACCGGGCGTGCTGGAGGCCATCGCCTCCGCGGACGTCATTCTCTTCCCGCCGTCGAACCCGGTCGTCAGCGTGGGCACGATCCTCGCCGTGCCCGGCATCCGTGAGGCCATCGCCGACGCGGGTGTGCCCGTGGTGGGCCTCTCCCCCATCGTCGGCGACGCACCCGTGCGCGGGATGGCCGACAAGGTGCTCGCGGCGGTGGGGGTGGAGGCGACGGCCGCCGCCGTGGCCTCGCACTACGGCTCCGGTCTGCTGGACGGCTGGCTCGTCGACACCGTCGACGCGGGCACGGTCGGCGAGATCGAGGCGGCGGGCATCCGCTGCCGTGCCGTGCCGCTGCTGATGACGGGCACCGACGCGACCGCCGAGATGGCGCGTCAGGCGCTGGCCCTGGCCGAGGAGGTACGGGCGTGAGGTTCGAGGTCCGGGCCGTGCCCGGGCTGCCGGAGGTCGGCCCCGGCGACGACCTCGCCGCCCTGGTGGCCGCCGCCGCGCCGGATCTCGCGGACGGCGACATCCTGCTGGTCACCTCCAAGATCGTGAGCAAGGCCGAGGGGCGGATCCTCGCCGCGACCGACCGCGAGGCCGCGATCGACGCGGAGACGGTACGGGTGGTGGCCCGGCGCGGCCCGCTGCGCATCGTCGAGAACCGGCAGGGCCTGGTGATGGCCGCCGCCGGGGTGGACGCCTCCAACACCCCTGCCGGCACGGTGCTGCTGCTGCCCGAGGACCCCGACGCCTCGGCGCGGGCGCTCCGCGAGGGACTGCGTGAGTCGCTCGGCGTGGACGTCGGCGTCGTCGTCACCGACACCTTCGGACGGCCGTGGCGCAACGGGCTCACCGATGTCGCCATCGGCGCCGCGGGCGTCCGCGTGCTCGACGATCTGCGCGGTGGCACCGATGCCCACGGCAATCCGCTGAGCGCGACCGTCGTCGCCACCGCGGACGAACTCGCCTCCGCCGGCGACCTGGTGAAGGGGAAGGCGGAAGGGCTGCCGGTCGCCGTCGTGCGCGGACTCGCCCATCTGGTCGGCGACGCAGACGGTGAGGGCGACGGCGCCCGCGCGCTGGTGCGCTCCCCCGCCGACGACATGTTCCGGCTCGGCACCTCCGAGGCGGTACGGGAAGCGGTCGCCCAGCGGCGCACGGTACGCGAGTTCACCGACGAGCCGGTCGACCCGGGTGCGGTGCGCCGTGCCGTGGCCGCCGCCGTCACCGCGCCGGCGCCGCACCACACCACACCGTGGCGCTTCGTCCTGCTCGAATCCGCCGCCGCGCGCACCGCGTTGCTCGACGCGATGAAGGACGCGTGGGTCGAGGACCTGCGACGGGACGGCAAGTCGGAGGAGTCGATCGCGAAGCGGGTGCGCCGGGGCGATGTGCTGCGCCGTGCGCCGTACCTCGTGGTGCCGTGTCTGGTCATGGACGGCTCGCACCACTACGGCGACCCGCGGCGCGACGCCGCGGAGCGCGAGATGTTCGTGGTCGCGACGGGCGCGGGGGTGCAGAACTTCCTGGTGGCGCTGGCCGGTGAACGCCTCGGCTCGGCCTGGGTGTCGTCGACGATGTTCTGCCGTGACGTCGTCCGCAAGGTCCTGGACCTGCCCGCGGACTGGGACCCGATGGGCGCGGTGGCGGTGGGCCACGCGGCCGCCCCGCCGAAGGACCGGCCCGCGCGTGAGGCGGCCGCGTTCGTCGAGGTGCGCTAGGGGCGGGTCGGCCCGTTGAGAAGCGTCGTCCGGTGCGTGCCGTCCCAAGGCGGCCGCAGGTCCTTCCGGCCGAGCCACCAGGACGTGTGGCCGACGACGCGGCGTGGGGTACCTCCACAGCGTGCCGGGAGCGGCACCAGCAGGCGCTCCCCCGGGGACGGGCGCTCCCCGGGGCCGTCGGTCAGAGTTTGCCGATGTCGGTGCGCGGCATCTTCGGGGTGCGGCGCGGAGGCGTACGGCCGCTCAGCAGGATGAAGCGGGCGGCCCGGTGGCGCTGGCCCGCGTAAGGGGCGAGGAGTTCGAGCATCGCGGCGTCGTCGGCGTCGCGGTCGCCCGCGAGCGCGTAGCCGACGATGCGCGGCAGATGCAGATCGCCGGTGGTGACCGCGTCCGGTGCGCCGTTGCTGCGCTGCACGGTCTCGGCGGATGTCCAGGGCCCGATGCCCGGGATCAACTCCAGCCGTGCGCGCGCCTGTTCGGGCTCCATGGCCGCTGCCTCCTCCATCCGGCGGGCCACCCGGACCGCGCGCAGGATCGTGGAGGCGCGCTTGTTGTCGACGCCCGCGCGGTGCCACTCCCACGACGGGATGAGCGCCCAGGTGCGGGCCTCCGGTGTCACGTACAGGCGCATCGCGGGCCCCGGCGCGGGCTCACCGTACTTCCGTACGAGCAGCCGCCAGGCGCGGTACGCCTCCTCCACGGTGACCTTCTGCTCGAGGATCGAGGGGATCAGCGACTCCAGGACCAGTCCGGTGCGGGTGAGCCGCAGACCCGGTCGGCGGCGGTGGGTATGGGCCACGAGCCGGTGGCGGGGAACGAAGACGTCCGGGTCGTCCTGCGCGCCGAGCAGGTCGGGCAGGCCTTCCAGCAGCCACTCCGCTCCGGCGCCCCACGCCTCGGCCTCCGCGGCGCCGCCCCGCAGGGCCACGCGCAGGGTGCCGGGGCCGGCGGGTGTCCGGCAGGCACGCCACACCGATCCGTCCGGCGTGACACGGAACGCGGGGTCGCCGGGGCCACGCCGCAGCGGACCGAGGACGAGCCCGAGGTCGAGGGGCCAGGGCGGCGTCCAGCGACGGGTGCGGGAGGCGGAGACCTGTGCCGGGACGGCGCCGGTGGGCACGGCCGTGTGACCGCCGCGCACCGTGGTGCGGGTCGCCGTCGTCGGGGTCGGGGTCGTCGGGTTGAATCGTCCTGCCACGGTGTATGAGCGTACGGGCCCGCGCCTGACGCGGCGGGCCCTTGCCCGACCCGGCCCGGTGCCGGGCCGGTCTCACCCGCCTCAGCGGCGGGCCCTCGTCACTGGTCCGAGGAGAACCGCACCGCTCCCGCGGGCAGTACCGCGTCGCACCACACCCGCGCACCGTCACGCAGTTCGTTGTCCGCGCCCACCGTCGCGCCGTCGCCGACGACCGTGTCCGACAGGACGGTGCGCGCCCCGACCCGGGCGCGCTCTCCGATCAGGGAGGCGGAGATCACAGCGCCCTCCTCCACCACGGCGCCCGCCAGAACCACACTGCCGTCCACCCGGGCTCCGGGGTGGACGGTCGCTCCCTCGCACACCACGGTGCCGCCGGTGAGCTTGGCGTCCGCCGCCACCGTCGCCGACTCCAGCACCAGACGGTCACCGCAGCGACCCGGCACCGCCGGCGACGGCGCGCGGCCCATGACCAGGTCCGCGGAGCCGCGGACGAAGGCCTGGGGCGTGCCGAGGTCCAGCCAGTAGGTGGAGTCGACCATGCCCTGGAGATGCGCACCGGAGCTCAGCAGATCCGGGAACGTCTCCCGCTCGACCGAGACCGGCCGCCCCGACGGGATCGTGTCGATGACCGAACGCCGGAAGACATAGGCCCCCGCGTTGATCTGGTCGGTGACGATCTCCTCCGGCGTCTGCGGCTTCTCCAGGAACGCGGTCACCCGGCCGCTCGGGTCCGTCGGCACCAGACCGAACGCCCGCGGGTCCTCCACACGGGTCAGATGGAGCGAGACATCGGCGCCCGAGGAGCGGTGCGTCGAGACGAGCGCGCCGATGTCCAGGCCGGTGAGGATGTCGCCGTTGAAGATGAGCACCGGTTCGTCCGGCCCCGACCGCAGCCGGTCGGCGACGTTGCGGATCGCGCCGCCCGTGCCGAGGGGTTCCTCCTCGGTGACGTACTCCAGGTGGAGGCCGAGCGAGGACCCGTCGCCGAAGTACGGCTCGAAGACCTCGGCGAGGTAGGAGGTCGCCAGCACGATGTGCTCGACACCTGCCGCCCGCGCCCGCGCCAGCTGGTGGGTGAGGAAGGGGACACCCGCCGCCGGGACCATCGGTTTCGGCGTGTTGACGGTGAGGGGACGCAGCCGGGTGCCCTTGCCGCCGACCAGGAGGATCGCTTCTGTCACCGTGTCGTCTCTGCTTCCTGTCCGGGCCGGGCGTGATCAGTCGTTCGAGACCGGCCAGTGTATGCAGTGGGCGGCACGTTCCCCGTCAGGCACGTCCCTGCAGCTTGGCCGAGGCGCTCCGGGCGGTGCCGAGCTTGCTGTAGAGGCGGGCTCCCGGACATTCGGTGAGGAACCCGTCGCGGTGTCCGGAGATGACGTTGAAGCTGACCTTCTTGCCCTTCTTGTACTTGCCGCTGCCCCCGGACGTCAGCGTTACCTTCCCCTTCGGGTTGCCCTTGAACAGCCCGATCTTCCACGCGGTCAGCCGGGCGATCGCGGTCACGGCGGCCGCCGGCGGGGTGGAGCGACTGTACGTGCCGAGTACGGCCACGCCCATGCTGTTCGTGTTGAATCCCAGCGTGTGGGCGCCGAGCACCGCTCTGGTCACGCCTCCCGCCCGGCCTTCGTAGATGTTTCCGCACTTGTCGACGGCGAAGTTGTAGCCGAAGTCGCGCCAGCCGCTGCTCACGACGTGGTAGCGGTAGATACTGCGGAGGACTGAGGGCGCCTGCTTGCACGTATAGCTGTTGCCGGTGGCGCTGTGGTGGACGAAGGCCGCCTTGACGGTCTTCGTGTAGACGAAGGTCTTCTCGCGCAGCGACTCGCTCGCACCCCATCCCTTGCGGGTGATGATGCGCGGCCGCGGGCCGATGAAGGGCTTGGCGGCGGCTCCGGCGGCGTCCACCTCCGTCGCGTCGGTCGCGTCGGTCGCGTCGGTCGCGTCGGTCGCGTCGGCGATGCCCGCCTTCACCTCGGCCTGCGCCTGGTCCCGCACCTGAGCCACTGTCTCCTCCGCGCTGAGCGCGGGAAGTACGGTGCCGGCCGCCGAGCTGCCACCCTGGGCCACCCGGTCCGACGCGGCGGGGTCCTCGCCGGGGTCGACGAGTTCGACGCGCATGCCCTCGGGCAGCGGGACCGGCTCCGCGGTCTCGGGCCGGACGCGTACCTCGACGCCGTCCGAAGCACCCACCCACAGGGGGGCCGTGGCGCCGCGCACCATGCCGGACTCGCCCTCGGCCGTGCCGGGGTCGGCGCCGTGGTCGTCGTTGTGGGTCTCGACGTCCTGCCAGGCCGACCACGCGCCGGTGCCGACCGCGCGGGTGCGCACCTGGACCGAGCCGTGCAGTTCGGCATGCACGTCGTCCCAGACGACGCCGATGAGGGAGAAGGGTCTGACGTCCTGTTCAGGGAGCCGCTGCTCGGCGGCAGGTCCGCGCGAACGGTCGGACGACGTCGGTCCGACGGCCGTCAGCGGCAGTGACTGAGTGGAGCCGGGTACGTCCGGCGCCGCTATGACTCGTGGTGGCGCGGCTATGGCGCCTGAGGACAGTGAGAGCGGAAGGACGAGCGCGGCGGAGGCCGCGACACCGATCGAAGAAGCCAGGAATCCACGCATGCAGTTGATCGTGTGCCGGAGCAGCCGACTTCGCTTCCCGGAGAAAAAGGCCGGCGCATCGGTCCGACCGGAGGACCCGTCACCGGTACGGCGGCCTCCCGGGGTACCCCGCCACGTACGCTTGCCGCGTGAACCCCAGCGACCGTACCCCCGCCGACCTGCTGCGATCCGCGCTCGCCGCGGACCCGGCGCGCCCCTTGGTCACTTTCTACGACGACGCCACCGGTGAACGCGTGGAATTGTCCGTTGCGACCTTCGCCAATTGGGTGGCCAAGACAGCCAATCTGCTCCAGGGCGATCTTGCCGCCGGGCCCGGCGACCGGCTCGCGCTGCTGCTGCCCGCGCACTGGCAGAGCGCGGTGTGGCTGCTCGCCTGTTCGTCGGTCGGCGTGACGGTGGAGGTCGGTGGCGACCCGGCGGACGCGGACGTCGTCGTCAGCGGTCCGGACACGCTGGAGGAGGCGCGCGCCTGCTCCGGAGAGCGGGTGGCCCTGGCGCTGCGGCCGCTGGGCGGGCGTTTCCCGCAGCCGCCCGCGGGGTTCGTCGACTACGCGGTGGAGGTGCCGGCGCAGGGCGACCGCTTCGCGCCGTTCGCGCCGGTTGACCCGGCCGCGCCCGCGCTCGCCGTCGGCGGAATGGAGCTGACCGGCGTCCAGCTGGTGGAGAAGGCGCGTACGGATGCGGCCGAACTGGGCCTGGTGAGCGGGTCCCGGCTGCTGACGGGACGCGAGTACGCATCCTGGGAGGGCCTGTCCGCCGGGCTGTTCGCACCACTCGCCGCGGGCGCCTCGGTGGTGTTGTGCCGCAATCTCGGGGAACTGTCCCAAGACAACCTTGACAAGCGCATCGAGAGCGAGCGGGTCACCAACACCGCAGTATGACAAGCCTCCGAGGGCCACTCGTGTGGCGCACACACGGGCCGAGCCCCCGGGCTCCGGCCTCAACTGCGGTGGATGATCGGCGATACGTGTGCTTCAACGCACAACCAAGCGTGAGGTTCAGCCGTCTAGTCCTGCGATCGGCGACCCAGCGCGCCGCCGACGCCATGAAGGATGGACGCAGACGTGACGGACAGTGCTGGCACGCCGGCCGAACCGGACGGCAACGCCGGGGACGAGCGGGCATCGGACCCGCCCGCGGCGGACACCCCCGCGCCTCGTGCGGGCCGGGCCAGCACCCCTCCGCCCGCTGCCGCGGATGGCGAGAACTCGCCATCGGACGAGACGGTTCGGGCGGACGGGACACATGAGGACGTCACGGACGAAAGCGGGACACCCGCGGGCAACAGGGGCGAATCGGCGGATGACGCCGGGGCGCCCGACGGCTCCGGGGACGAGCGCACGGACAACTCGGCAGACGGCCCGACAGACGGCTCAGCAGACGGCTCGACGGAAGACGCGGGCAACGGCCCGGCAGACGACCCGGCGCACGCCACCGCCGACAAGCACTCCACCGGTGAACACTCCCCCGACAGGCCCGCCGAAGCCGAAACCGGCGACGACGAAACCGAAGCCGCCGCCCACGAGTCCGCCGACGCCACCGCCGAACCCACCCAAAACACCCGAACCACCCACGCGGGGACCGACGCCGGCGTAGAGCCCAAGGTCGCCGTCGCCGAAGCCGCCGACGAAGCGGACCCCGCCGCACCCGAGGCCGGGCCCGATGCCCCGGCCCGCAAGCGCCACTGGCTGCGCTGGGTCGCTCTCGGCACCGCCGTCTTCGTGGTGGCCGCCTCCGGGGTCGGCTGGTGGTTCTACCAGAAGCTCGACGGCAACATCACGACCGACACCTCCGCCGCGGCAGAGCTGGAGACGTACGAGAAGGAACGGCCCACACCGGTCGCGCTGAACGCGCAGAACATCCTGCTCCTCGGCTCCGACACCCGCTCCGGCAAGGGCAACAGCAAGTACGGCCAGGACGGCGGCACCCAGCGCTCCGACACCACGATCCTGCTGCACATCGCGGCGGACCGGCAGAGCGCGACCGCGATGTCGGTCCCGCGCGATCTGATGGTG
The DNA here is from genome assembly GCF_032229325.1 of Streptomyces sp. AM8-1-1. NCBI lineage: Bacteria > Bacillati > Actinomycetota > Actinomycetes > Kitasatosporales > Streptomycetaceae > Streptomyces > Streptomyces sp. AM8-1-1. The sequence continues at coordinate 4,980,485 of NZ_CP135086.1, read as the reverse complement.
TCCATCCCCAGCTGCCGTAAGCCGGACGGGACCCGTACGAGGGAGCAGTTCGCGCAGTTCAACTGGGCGTTCGAGTTCGGCGGCGCCGCCTGCACCATCCGTACCGTCGAGCGCATGACCGGCATCCGCGTCGACCACCACATGGTGGTGGACTTCAGCGGCTTCAAGGAGATGGTCGACGCCGTGGACGGTGTCGAGGTCTGCCTCAAGGAGCCCATCGACGACGCCGACGCCCATCTGAAACTGCCCGCCGGCAAGCAGACCCTCAACGGTGAGCAGGCCCTGGGCTACGTCCGCGCCCGTAAGAGCATCGGCAACGGCAGTGACACGGAACGCATGGACCGCCAGCAGCAGTTCCTCGGCGCGCTGGTCAAGAAGGTGCAGAGCAACGGCGTGCTGCTGAATCCAGCCCGGCTCTACCCGGTGCTGGACGCGGCGACGAAGTCGCTGACCACGGACCCGGGCCTGGACTCGCTGCGGGACCTGTACGACCTGACGCGCTCGGTGCGCAGCATCCCCACCGAGAAAGTGCAGTTCCTCACGGTGCCCCGGCAGGCGTACTCCGCCGATCCGAACCGTGACGAGCTGAGGCAGCCGGACGCCGCCGAGCTCTTCAAGCGGCTGCGGCAGGACAGTCCGATCACCGTGGTTCCCGGCGGAATCGGTCAGAAGCAGCCCGGCGAGAAGCCGGATCCGAACAGCTCCACGGACCCGTCGCCGTCGCCGACGTTCGCCGGCCGGAACGCGGCCAGCGCCGCCTGCGAGTAAAACGATGACCAAGGCAGGGCGGGGAGTCCATGCCTATTAGGCAGATTGCCCACTTGTAAGGGACGTGGAATTTGTCACGGACGTCGCCCCACGTTGAACTGGGCGGATAGTGTGACGCGATCCGGTGCTACGACCCCGTGTCGCGCACTGCTGGATCGAAAGACCGAGCGCCCTTCGGGGGAGGCGCGTCGCGTGGCACCGACGGAGGACTCAAGCAACCGTGGATGCGCAAAGCCGTGGGCGGGCGGACGAGATCGACCCCGCCGACCAGTGGGTACTCAACCCGCAGACCGGCAACTACGAGCTGCGACTGGGTCAATCCGCAGCGCAGTCGGGCGGCTCCTCCTCGAGAAGCGCCGCCCGTAAGGCAGCCGGCTCCGGCGGCTCCGCCCCGCGGACTCCGTCCCCGCGCAGTGCTCAGGGACGCAGGACCCAGACGCCCGGCCGCGAGGTGCCCCCGCAGCGCTCCCGCCGCGCCGGCGACGCCTCGGGGGGCAAGAACCCGCCCAACGCGGGCCGGCGCAAGCGCAAGCAGGCCAACTCCCGCAAGAAGAAGGCGATGATGTGGACGGGCGGCGTGGTCGCCTTCCTCGTCGTCGCCACGTCCGTCGCCGGATACCTCGTGTACCGCCACTTCGACGGCAACCTGAACACGGTCGACGTGGCGGGAGCCGGCAGCGGCGGCTTCAAGAAGGACCAGGCCGTCAACATCCTGGTCATCGGCACCGACAAGCGCTCCGGCAAGGGCAACGAGTCCTACGGCGACAAGGACAGCGTCGGCCACGCCGACACCACGATCCTCTTCCATGTCTCCAAGGACCGGACCAACGCGACGGCGGTGTCCATCCCGCGCGACCTGATCACCGACATCCCGGACTGCGAGACCAAGACCGGGGACTCGACGAAGATCATCCCCGGTACGCCGAAGACCCGGTTCAACGAGAGCCTCGGCCAGTCGGGCCGCGACCCGGGCTGCACCATGCGGACGGTCAAGGAGCTGACCGGCGTGACCGTCGACCACTTCATGATGGCCGACTTCAACGCGGTCAAGACCATGACGACGGCCGTCGGCGGTGTCGAGGTGTGCCTCGCCAAGGACATCAACGACAAGGACTCCAAGCTCAACCTTCCCGCCGGAAAGCACGTCCTCGCCGGGGAGGACGCCCTGGCGTTCGTCCGTACGCGGCACTCGGTGGGCTTCGGCGGCGACCTCAGCCGTATCGAGATCCAGCAGCAGTTCCTGAGCTCGCTGATCCGCAAGATGAAGTCGAGCGACACCCTGTCGAGCCCCTCGAAGATGTGGGACCTGGCGGAGGCGGCCACCAAGGCGCTCACCGTCGACACGGGCATAGGGAAGATCTCGCGGCTGCGCGACCTCGGCATGGAACTGTCCAAGGTGGATCCGAAGAACATCACCTTCGCCACCGTGCCCGTCGTCGACAACACCGACGGCGCCACGGTGCTGCTGAGCGAGGAGAAGGCCAAGCCCCTCTTCTCGATGATCCAGAACGACACCTCGCTCACCGAGGTGAAGCAGAAGGAGCAGGACGCCAAGAACAAGCAGAAGGGTCTGCTGACCGGACCGAGGGCCGCGGCCGCCGATGTGCGGGTCGCGGTCTACAACGGCAGCAACACCCAAGGGGCGGCGCTGGCGACGCTGACCTGGCTGCAGAACGAGGAGGGCGTCCTGAAGTCGAGCAACGAGGGCAACGCTCCCGAGAAGCTCACGAAGACGACGCTGACGTACGCGCCGAACCAGGCGAACCAGGCCCGCAAGCTCGCGGATCTGATGGGGCTGCCCGCGACGGCGCTGAAGCCGGGGACGGCGAACGCCGAGGGACTCGAGGCGATGACGCTGACCCTCGGTGCGGATTACAAGGGCGCAGGGGTGCCCATCACCGGTCCGGCCAAGGCGCCGGAAGGTGTGCAGAAGGTCGAAGCGGACAAACAGGTGTGCGCCAAGTGACTCGGGACCTCCCGGTCGCTCGGCCTGCCTGAACGACAGGGGGAACCAGGGGTGGGTCAGAACAGCGTGCGGGGAAAGGGGACGCGCGAGGGCGTCCCGCACGCCCGTGAAGTGGGGTGGGACGAGGGGCTGTACGACGAGGAGGGCGACGGCTCCAAGGGCCGTGCGCGTCTGGCTCTCGACGACGAGCGGGAGGCCCCGGCGGCGGGGGCGGCCGGCAGAGGCGGACACGGCCGCCGCGGCCCGGCGGCACGACGACGGCAGAAACGCGGCAAACGCCGCATACTGCGCTGGGTCGCCTCCGTCCTCTCGCTGCTGATACTCGCCACGGCGGGTGCCGGCTATCTGTACTACGAGCACCTCAACAGCAAGCTCAAGAAGGACGATCTGACCCTCGGCAACGACATGCCGGACCACAAGGCCAACGCGGCCGGTCAGACGCCGCTGAACATCCTGCTCATCGGATCGGACGCACGCGACAACGCGGCGAACCAGAAGCTCGGCGGCGCGAAGAAGACCTTCGGCTCGACCCCGCTCGCCGATGTGCAGATGCTGGTGCACATGTCCGCCGACCGCTCCAACATCTCGGTGATCAGCATGCCGCGCGACACCATGCTGAAGATCCCGGAGTGCACGGACCCGGACAGCAAGAAGACCTATCCGGCGTCCCGCTTCGCCCCGACGAACGAGTCGCTGGGGCGCGGTGGTCCGGGCTGCACGGTGGCGACCTGGTACGAACTCACCGGCATCACCATCGACCACTTCATGATGATCGACTTCGCGGGCGTGGTCTCCATGGCCGACGCCATCGGCGGCGTCCCCGTCTGCGTCCTGCAGAACGTGCACTCCCGCAACCGCACCGGCCAAGGCTCCGGGCTCAAGCTGCCCGCGGGCACGCACCCCGTCAAGGGTGAGCAGGCGCTCCAGTGGCTGCGGACGCGCTACGGCTTCGAGGACGGCACCGACCTCGCGCGCACCCACGCGCAGCACATGTACATGAACTCGATGGTGCGCGAGCTGCGCGAGAACACCAAGCTCACCGACCCCAACAAGCTGCGCAAGCTCGCCGAGGCCGCCATCGGGGCCCTCACCGTCGACAACGGCATCGACTCGGTCAAGAAGCTCTACGACCTCGGCGGCCAGCTCAAGAGCGTGCCCACCGGCCGGATCACCATGACGACCATGCCGAACGTCTACTCGCAGCGCCCGGGTTACGCCGGCAAGGTCGAGCCGAAGGAGGGCGACGCCGAGCAGCTGTTCCGGATGGTCCGCGAGGACATCCCGCTGGACGGCAAGGCGTCGAAGGCCCCGCCGAAGAAGCCGTCGGCGCCGGCGGTGTCCAAGGACCCTGCGGCCGCGCCCGCCGAGATCTCGGTGTCGGTGCAGAACGGCACCGGCGCGGACGGCCGGATCCCGCAGAAGGGCCGCGCGACGGAGATCGCCGGGGTGCTGAGCGGCAAGGGCTTCACCCGCGCGGTGGCCGACGCCACGCCCAACGCGCAGGCGAAGACGGTCGTCCGGTACTCCAACGCGGAGTTGGAGGGCGACGCCCAGGCGATCGCCAAGTCCCTCGGGATTCCGCTGACTTCGGTGAAGAAGTCGACGGACGTCACCGGCATCGCGCTGATCGTGGGAGCGGACTGGCGTCAGGGCACGGCCTTCCCGAAGGCGCCGGCCGTCGACAACAAGACGCCCGAGTCGGCGCGCGCGCTCAACGGCAACACCAAGGCCTGCATGAAGATCCAGCCGGGCTTCACCTGGTAGACGGCGACGCAGGACCGCCGACGCGGAGGGCCCCGGGTGCGTGCACCCGGGGCCCTCCGCCGTGAGACGTCTCGTACGCGTCAGGCCGACGCGCTCTGCACGGCCGGACGGCGGCTCGCGATGACCTTCCTCGCCAGCGCGCGCGGGCTCGTCAGGAAGCCGAAGCCCCACGACATGTGCATGGTGGCCAGCGCCACCGGGATCTGGAGCCGTGCCTTGAGCGGCAGGCCCTTGCCGGCGGGGACGGAGCCCGCGGCGATGGCGGCGAGGTAGCCGCCGGGGACCAGCAGGCCCCAGGGGGTGAGCACCGCGCCCACCACGACGCCCGCGGCGATCGCGCAGACCGCGACCGGCGGCGCGAGGTAGCGCAGGTTGATGGAGCCCTGGTGGTAGCGGGCGACGACGTGCCGCCAGCGGCCGTAGTCCTTGTACTGCTTCGCCAGCGCCCGCACCGAGGGGCGCGGACGGTACTGCACCCGCAGCTCCGGCGAGAACCAGATCAGACCGCCGGCCTCGCGGATGCGGAAGTTCAGCTCCCAGTCCTGGGCGCGGATGAACTCCTCGTTGTAGCCGCCCTGCTGCTCCAGCGCCTCGCGGCGGAAGACACCCAGATACACGGTCTCGGCGGCACCGGCCTGACCGCCGGTGTGGAAGGCCGCGTTACCGACACCGATCTTCGAGGTCATCGCGGCGGCGACCGCGTGCTCCCAGTCGTTCTCGCCCTCGGCGTGCATGATGCCGCCGACGTTCTGCGCGCCGGTCTCCTCCAGGAGGCGGACGGCGGTGGCGATGTAGTTCGCCGACAGCATGCCGTGGCCGTCGACGCGCACCACGATCGGGTGGCTGGAGGCCTTGATGGCGGCGTTCAGCGCGGCCGGCGTACGTCCGGTGGGGTTCGGCACCGTGTGGACGCGGGGGTCCTCACGTACGAGTTCGGCGGCGATCTCGTCGGTGCGGTCCGTGGACGGGCCGAGCGCGATCACCACTTCCATCTCGCCGCCGTACTCCTGCTCGAGGATGTGGCGTACCGAGTTGCGCAGGTGCCGCTCCTCGTTGAGGACCGGCATGATCACGGAGACAGGGGGCATGGCGTTCATCGGGCGCCACGTTACCGCGAACGGGGGACACGGAGGCGCGGCGGCCGTTCCCTGCCCCTGGCAGCAGATCGTATGGGCCTACGGTGTGCAGGATTCCCCCCACGTCACCCACGGAGGTGCCTCCCCCGTGCCCACACCGCCCCGCTCCCCCCGTCCCCGGCCGAACCCGAGGCCCCGGACCGGACGGCCGGTCCTCCGGCCGCGCTGGGGCCTGCGGGTGGCGACGACCCTCTCGGTCCTGGTGCTCGGCGCGGGCGCCATCGGGCATGCGGTGGTGACCAGTCTGGACACCGGGATCAGCCGGGTGGATCCGTTCCGCGACATGAAGAACCGGCCCGCGGGCGGGCACGGGATGAATCTGCTCCTCGTCGGCACCGACGGCCGCGACAAGATCACCGCCGAGCAGAAGGAGAAGTACCGCCTCGGCGGAGCGCCCTGCCGCTGCACCGACACGATCATGCTGGTGCACATCTCGCGCGACCGGGAACGGGCGAGCGTGGTCAGCCTGCCCCGCGACAGCTACGTCGAGATCCCCGCCCACACCGACCGGAACACGGGCAAGCGCCACGAGGCCCACCCGGTGAAGCTGAACGCGGCGTACTCGGAAGGCGGCCCGGGGCTGACCGTCAGCACCGTCGAGCAGCTGACCAAGGTGAAGATCGACCACTATCTGGAGGTCGACTTCACCAGCTTCATGAAGACCGTGGACGCGGTCGGCGGGGTGGAGATCTGCACGGCCCAGTCCATGAAGGACGCGTACACCGGTCTGGATCTCGCCGCCGGCACCCACCGGCTCGACGGCGGCCGGGCGCTGCAGTACGTGCGCTCGCGCCATGTCGACGGCGCGTCCGACCTGGGCCGGATGCAGCGCCAGCAGCGCTTCGTCGCGGCCTTCATCAAGCAGGCCACCGGCACCGGCGTCACGCTGAACCCGATGAAGTTCCGCCAGGTGACCTCGGCCATGCTCGACTCCGTCCGGGCCGACGCGGGCTTCGGCCCCGACGAGATGCTGGCGCTCAGCAGGGCGATGCGGGGCTTCTCGGCGGCGTCCTCGGAGTTCACCTCCGTACCCATCGGCGCGATGGGCCCGGCCAAGGGCATCGGTTCCACGGTCACGTGGGACGACGCGAAGGCGCAGAAACTGTTCCGGATGATCCGCGAGGACAAGCCGCTCGCACCGGCGACCGCACAGAGGCCGAAGGTCCCGCTGGTCGATGTCGCCCCGCAGCAGATCCGGGTGCAGGTCTACAACGGGACGCGTGCCGACGGCCTCGGCCGCAAGGTGGACTCCGCGCTGCGGGCGACCGGCTTCAACACGACCGGCTCGCCCTTCAACGGCGGCGGCAGCCCCGTGGTGCGGCGCACCTTCGTCGAGTACGACCCGCGCTGGGACCGCTCCGCCCGCTCCCTGGCGGCGGCGCTGCCCGGGTGCGAACTGCGGCCCGTGAACGGCCAGGGGCAGACGCTGAAGGTGACCGCGGGCGCCGACTACAAGGGGGTGACCACCGTGCGGGCGAAGGATGTGAAGCAGGGCGAGTTCGACACGGTGAAGGGAGACCAGGTGGTCTGCCCCTGACGGGGCGGCCGCCCGCCCCGGGCGCCGGGCTCTAGTCCTGCATCCCGTCGGCGGCGCGCTTCTCGCGCAGTTCCTTGATGGCGCGGCGACGGGCCAGCCGGTGCGTACGCCGGATCTGGGCCTCCTGGTAGCGCCGCCGGTCCCGCTCGGTCTCGGGGACCACCGGCGGTACGGCGCGGGGCTTGCCGTCCCCGTCGACCGCCGCGAACACCAGATACGCCGAGCCGACCTGCTGGGCGGGGGTCGACTCGTTCCAGCGCTCGGCCATGACCCGCACACCGACCTCCATGGAGGACCGGCCGGTCCAGTTCACCTGGGCCTTCACATGCACCAGGTCACCGACCCTGACCGGCTCCAGGAACACCATCTCGTCCATGGACGCCGTGACGGCGGGACCACCGGAGTGCCGGCCCGCGACCGCGCCCGCCGCGTCGTCCACCAGTTTCATGATCACGCCGCCGTGCACCGTGCCGAGGAGATTGGTGTCACTGCCGGTCATGATGTGACTGAGGGTGGTACGGGACGCCGAAGTGGGCTTGCCCGGAATTACGGACTCCGAGCGCTGGGCCTGATCTGTCATGACGTCCACCCTATGCGGGGGTCACACAATCGGGTCATTGCATCAGCTTGGCAACAGGCCAGGTCCGATTCCCCACCCCCTCTATATGGCGCGAGGTCCCACCGGCACACTGGTCGCCATGAACGATTGGCCCGAAGGATACGGACGCGGCAGCCAGGGCTCTCAGCCCGAGGGCGCTCGCGTGATGCGCCATGTGCAGCGACGGCCGGTCCCGCAGCAGCAGTCGCAGGGGTACGACGACGCCCCCTACGACAGCGGCTACAACACGGGCCAGGTCTACGGCTCCCCGCCCGCCGGCGGCCCCGGCGCCCCGCCGCCCCAGGGCCACGCACCGCGCGGTTACGGCCCTGACTGGCGTCGCCGGATCAAGATCGGCTCGCTCGTCCTGGTGGTGGCGCTGCTCGCGGTCACGATCGGCACGTACTTCTGGGCCGACGGCAAGCTCAAGCGCGAGGTCGACCTCTCCAAGGTCATCGAGCGTCCGGGCGCCGGAGACGGCACCAACTATCTGATCGTCGGGTCCGACAGCCGTGAGGGCATGTCGGCCGAGGACAAGAAGAAGCTGCACACGGGCTCGGCCGAGGGCAAGCGGACCGACTCGATGATGATCCTGCACGACGGCTCGAACGGCCCGACGCTGATCTCGCTGCCTCGTGACTCGGACGTCGAGATACCGTCGTTCAAGGGCTCCGATTCCGGCAAGCTCTTCCCGAACACCGGCCGCCGGGTCAAGCTGAACGCCGCGTACGCCGAGGACGGCCCGGAGCTGCTGGTCCGTACGGTCGAGCACAACACGGGTCTGCACATCGACCACTACGTCGAGATCGGCTTCGCCGGGTTCGCCGGCATCGTGGACGCCATCGGCGGTGTCGAGATGGACATCCCGAAGGCCTTCAAGGACAAGAAGTCGGGCGCCGACTTCCAGGCCGGCAAGCAGACGCTGGACGGCGAGCAGGCGCTGGCGTTCGTCCGGACCCGCTACGCCTTCGCCGGCAGCGACCTGGACCGTACGAAGAACCAGCAGAAGTTCCTCGCGGCCCTGGCCTCCCAGACGGCGACGCCGAGCACGATCCTGAACCCCTTCAAGCTCTACCCGACCATGGGCGCGGGCCTGGACACCCTGATCGTGGACAAGGACATGTCGCTCTGGTCGCTGGGCCAGATGTTCTTCGCGATGAAGGGCGTCACGGGCGGTGAGGGCACGTCGATGAACATGCCGATCTCGGGCACCAGGGGCGGCAACCTCGTCTGGGACAAGGCGAAGGTGAAGCAGCTCGTGGAGCAGCTCAAGAACGACGAGAAGGTCACGGTCACCGGCAACTGACGGTTCCCGACCGCCTGGGAAGAAGCCCGCACGCATACCCAGGGCGACAAACCCGCCCGCCGGCGACGACCAGATCAGCTTCTTCTGACCGCAACGCGCCCCGAACCCGGATCAACCGGGCTCGGGGCGCGAGTGCTCAGGGGTCAGCTCCCGGAGGCGTACGTCACGAAGTCCGCCCATGCGGCGGGTCCGAAGCCAAGCTCCGGGCCCGGCACGTTCTTGGAGTCGCGCACGTGCACCGCGCTGACCATCGCAGCGACCTCGACACACTCAGGGCCGTCGTTCGTGCTGTAGCTGCTCTTGACCCACGTCAGCTCGGAGGGGTCTCCGGCCGAGGGCTTGACACTCATGTCTCTCCTGCCAGTTTCTCGATGAAGGTCCGCGACAACCGAGGCGTCAGCGCCTGGGCCCTGATCAGGCCGTAGCGCATCTCAAGGATCTGGACCTCCTTGGGCTCGGTGATCAGCCGACTGGTGAGCTGGACCTCGTTGTGCGCCACAGCCGTGCCGTCGCTCAACTTGAGCACCTGGTGAGACCCACCCAGACCCGCATGCTCTTCCGTCTCCGTCGGCATGACCTGGATCTCGACGTGCCTCAACGAGCCTAGTTCCAGCAGGTGTTCGAGCTGTCGGCGTAACACCATTCTGCCTCCGGTGGGCCGCCTCAGCGTCGCTTCCTCCTGGACGAACGTCAGCAAGGGGGCCGGCTGCCGCCCGAAAACCGACTGCCTGGATAGTCGCGCAGCCACGAAGCGCTCGACCCGCTCCTCGGAGAACGCGGGACGCCGCTCGCCGTAAAGCGCGCGGGCGTACTCCTCGGTCTGAAGCAGGCCGTGCACCACAACACTTGCGTACGCGCCCATCTCGACCGCGCCCGCCTCCAACTTCGCCAGGTCCCGGACCTTCTTCGGGTACCTCGCCTCCGCCACGTCCGTCTTCATCGCGGCCAGTTTCCCGTCCGCGCCCAGGACCTCGTCCGCCCTGTCCAGGAACTCCGGTTTCGGGATGCGCTTGCCGGTCTCGACCTTGTAGACCTGGTTCTCGCCGTACCCGATCGCCGCGCCCAGGTCAGCCGCGCGCATGCCCGCCGCCTCCCGCCAGAGCCGGACCTGCCGGCCGACCGCCGCGATCACCGCTCCCGAGTCGTCGTCCTCCAGCTCGACGTCCCGGTCCGGCTCGTCCGCCCCGTCCGCCATGCGGTCCCTGCCGACTTCGCCCGCCATACGACACCCGCCTCCACCCGTGTCCGTACCGTGTCGCGTTCGACGCCGTACCGGATGGACAGGGCTGTACACCACCTGGACAGTCACTGTCCGTACACGCGTCGCTCTGTTCAGCGTAGGCACGGCCCGGCCACGCTGAGTCACGTGAATCAGGAAATCACCCGAACCGAATCCTCCGCTCCCGTGCGGCAGTTCACCGTGCTGCTCTCCCCCACCCTCCGGGGTGCCCGGCTCGCCCGGCTGCTCACCACGGCGCAACTGGCCTCCTGGGGGCTCCGTCCGGAGTCCGCCGCGCAGATCGTCGCCGAGCTGGCCACCAACGCCACGGTGCACGGCCGCGTACCCGGCAGGGACTTTCGGCTGGATCTCACCGTCGACGACGAGGGCAAGCGCCTGCGCATCGAGCTCACCGACACCCGTGGCGACCGCCTGCTGCCCCGTCCCGGCATCTCCACCGCGCCGGCCGCCGACTCCGAGTCCGGGCGCGGTCTGCTCATCGTCGAAGCACTCGCCGACCGGTGGGGCGTGACCCAGGGGCCCGTGCCCCGTAAGACCGTGTGGGCCGAGCTCGACCTCGTACCGTGACGGGTCACACGGGGTCGCGGATGGCTACGACCCGGTTGTCGGCGACGCGATGCCGCACGACGCAAAAGCTCTCAAGAACGTGGGAAAGAACCGGGGAAAGCACCCATCCCACCCCACCCGGCCCCCGTCACTCTCCCGGGTGACCTTGGCCCATCGGGCTGGATTTCGGGCGGGTTGGCGGGCATATGCTCGCCGCGACAACCGCAGACATGCGTCGGCCCCCGGCCGGGACGGCAATCCCGATCGAGGGCCTGACCACCGAGGAAGTAGAGGCTTCCCGATGGATACCCAGCAGGTTAGCGCGCCCTCGCGCGCCTCGTCCCGCGTTCCCGGGCGCGTCGCCGCCTTCGGCGTGATCCACGTCAACGCGGTCCACACCAGCCGCTTCACGATCGTCGGCAACCACCTTGCTCAGCACGGTGAGTTGTCCCTCACCGCGATCGGGCTCGCCGTCCACTTCCAGTCGCTGCCCGACGGGGCGAAGGTCGGCATCAAGGTCCTCGCCGAACGGTTCCCGGAGAGCGAGGCGCGTATCGCCGCCGCGCTGCGCGAACTGGAGGAACACTCCTACCTGGAACGCACCCTGGTGCGCCTCCCCGGTGGCAAGCTCGTCACCAGGACGGTCTCCTACAACCAGCCCGGTGGCACCCCGGCTCCCACCGCAGCGCCCCGGCCACGGGCCGAGCCCACCCGACCGGCCTCGGTCCCGGCCACGCCCCCGGCGCCCGCAGCGGAACCCGAGACCGCAGAGCTCCCGGCCCCGGAGGCCGCCCCACCGGAGGCCACGGTCGCGGAGCCCGCACCGGCCCCGGGCTCCGTACCGCCGCCGCCCGCGCGCCCACGCCCACCGCTCCCCGAGCCACAGAGCCCCGACCCGGAGCGCCACCGCGTGGCCACCGATCTCCTCTCCGGCCTGCGCCGCGATCACCCCCGCCTGCTCCTCGGCGAGCGCGACGTCCGACGCCTGGCCCCGGCCGTCGCCTCCTGGCTGGAACGCGAAGCCACCCCCGACGCTGTCCGCCACGCCCTCACCACCGGCCTGCCCCACCCCCTGAAACATCCGGCGGCCCTGCTCGCCCACCGACTCGCCTCACTCCTCCCGCCACCGCTCCCCGACCTCCCCGTGCCGGATGTCATCCATCCCATCCAGGACTGCACCGGGACCTGCAAGCGCGTCTTCCGCGCCCCCGAGCCAGGCCTCTGCCGCGACTGCCGACGCGAAGCCCGAGCCAGGGACGACACCGAGGCACCGCCGGCAGCGGACGCCCAGGCCCAGGCCGCCTGACCGGCCCGGTACCCCCCGCCCACCCAGCAAGCACCGGAGGAACCATGGACGACGCCATCGAGGCCGCCCGCGCGCACCAACGCGCCACGGTCTACGAGGAACTCGTCGACATCGCCACCCGGCTCCAGTTGATCGTCCGCCTGAAGAACGGCGTCGACCCGCACGTCGGCTCGGCCCTGCACGCGGTCCGCTTCGCCGTCACCATGCTCTGGCCCACCCTCCCGGAATCCTCACCACCCGGCTACCGCCACGACAGTGAGGACCTGCTCGCACTCGCCGCCCAGTGGCGGGAAGCGGCCCTGGAGATCGGCGAGTTCGCCGTCGAACCCCCTGCCCTGCGCCTGGTCGGCGACACCACCCCACCCGCCTGAGGCCGCCGCCACCCGCTGCGGACCGCCCGTGAGCACACCGTCCAACGGAGCTCTGCGGGTGGGTGAGCTGCGTCCGAGTCAGCTGCTGCACAAGTCCGCATTCGGCACCGCACAGACCGCTCCGCACCGGGCAGCATCCATGGCAAGATCATCGCCGCCGATCGCCGCCTCGCTCTGCTGGGCAGCGCGAACCTCAGCGGTCACTACGTCGAGATCGGCTTCGCCGGCATCGTGGACGCGCTCGGCGGTTGCCGGGATGGACATCCCGAGGGCCCTCAAGGACAAGAAGCCGGCCGCCGACTTCCAGGCCGGCAAGCAGACGCTGGAGGTTCCCGACCGCCTGGGAAGGGCCCGCCGCGCTGTGTCGCGCGGCGGGCCCTTTCGCATCCGCCCGAAAAATCTCCGGCGGTGACGTCGAGCGATGTCGAGAACCCGTGCCCGGCTCCGTCCCCGGGGTGCAAGCGACCACAATGGGTCGCACCCACACCGAGGAGAGATCCACGATGGCGAAGTACCTGCTGCTCAAGCACTACCGCGGCGCCCCGGCTCCGGCCAACGACGTGCCGATGGACCAGTGGACGCCGGAGGAGATCTCGGCCCATATGCAGTACATGAACGACTTCGCGGCCCGGCTGGAGCAGACCGGCGAGTTCGTCGACAGCCAGGCGCTCGCCCCCGAGGGGACATTCGTCCGCTACGACGGTGAGGGGCGCCCGCCCGTCACCGACGGTCCGTTCGCCGAGACCAAAGACCTGATCGCCGGCTGGATGGTGATCGACGTCGACAGCCACCAGCGTGCCGTCGAGCTGGCCGGCGAGCTGTCTGCGGCCCCCGGGGCCGGCGGCAAGCCGATCCACGAGTGGCTCGAGCTGCGCCCGTTCCTGGGCTGCCACGAGACCATCACGGAGTGACCCCATCGATGAACGAGGCCCTGATCCGGAGCCTCACGCCCGGCGTGCTCACCGTCCTCGTCCGCCGCGGTGCCGACTTCGCGGCGGCCGAGGACGCCGTGCAGGACGCGCTGGTCGAGGCCGTCCGCGTCTGGCCGGCCGACCCTCCGCGGGATGCGAAGGGCTGGCTGATCACCGTGGCCTGGCGCAAGTTCCTCGACGTCACCCGCTCGGACGCGGCCCGCCGCCGGCGTGAGGACCTCGTCGAGGAGGAACCGGCGCCGGGCTCCGCGCCCGCGGTGGACGACACACTCCAGCTCTACTTCCTCTGCGCCCACCCGTCGCTGACGCCGTCGTCCGCGGTCGCGCTCACCCTGCGCGCCGTGGGCGGGCTGACCACCCGCCAGATCGCCCAGGCCTACCTGGTGCCGGAAGCGACCATGGCGCAGCGGATCAGCCGGGCCAAGCGCACCGTCTCCGGCGTGCGCTTCGACCAGCCCGGCGACGTCGCCACCGTGCTGCGCGTCCTCTACCTGGTCTTCAACGAGGGCTACTCCGGCGACGTCGACCTCGCCGCCGAGGCCATCCGGCTCACCCGGCAGCTCGCGGCCGCGATCGACCACCCCGAAGTCGCGGGCCTGCTCGCCCTCATGCTGCTCCATCACGCCCGGCGTGCCGCCCGGACCGCACCCGACGGCAGTCTGGTGCCGCTCGCCGAGCAGGACCGCGGCCGGTGGGACACGACGTCGATCGCCGAGGGCGTCGTGATCCTCCAGACGGCCCTCGCCCGCGACCGCTTGGGCGAGTTCCAGGCCCAGGCCGCCATCGCGGCACTCCACGCGGACGCGCCCACGGCCGGGGAGACGGACTGGGTGCAGATCGTCGAGTGGTACGACGAACTCGCGCGCCTGACGGACAGTCCGGTCGTCCGCCTCAACCGCGCGGTGGCCGTGGGCGAGGCCGACGGCCCGCGCGCGGGCCTGGCTGCGCTCGCGGCGCTGGACGACACCGTGCCCCGCCACACCGCGGTGTCGGCGTACCTCCACGAACGCGACGGCGACCTGCCGACGGCGGCCCGCCTGTACGCCGAGGCGGCCCACAAGGCCCCGAACCTCGCGGAACGGGACCACTTGACCCGCCAGGCGGCGCGGTTGAACGCCCGCGGGGGTGGCTGACGGGGCGGGCTCCGTCGCCGTCACGACCTCTGATCATCCGTGCGTGAGGTGGCACCACCGCTGGTCAGCCGAGGGATGCCACCGCATCCGCGATGAGGGCGCGGGCGGCCGCTCCCCGTCACGGCCTTGGGACCGGTTTCCAGTAACGGAAACTCGAACCCCTTGTTCCTCGGGTTGGGGGCCGCGAGCATCGGACGCGACACCCGACGACGAGGGGGCAGGCCGTGAAGCTGACACGACTGGTAGGTCAGTGCGACGAGGGCGAGTGTCCCACCATCTTTGCGACCGATCGGGGCACGCTCGTCGTGCAGGGGGACCGCGTGGCCGACCACGGGCAGGAGATTCCAGCCCACGAAACCATGGTGGAAATCCCTGTCGAGCTCATCCGAAAGGCCATTCGTGACAACCTCATCTAACACACTGGGGGATTGGCTCAACGACTTCAGTCGGGAGGCCTTCCGGCTGGAGACTCTGGACGATTACAGCAAGTCGGGTGGCGTTGACGCCTATCGGGCATTCCTTGCCGGCGAGCCGCAGCCAGAGGCTTACAAGGCCGCTGGATGGATGGCGACGGTCGGGGACGCGGTCCGGTCGGGAAAGCGAATCTATCGCGTCCACATCCTCTCGCGCCCGTTGACGGATTACCTACGCTTCGAGCTCTCCTGGGGGTACCACCGCAACATGGCGGTCGGCGAAGAGTTCTTCATCCTGGATACGACCACCAAGGAAAACCCGATCTCGGATGCACCGGATTTCTGGCTCTTCGATGAGCGAGTAATCGGAGCCATGAACTACGACGAGGAAGGTAGGTACCTGGGTGCCGATTTCCTCGGAGAAGATCAGCTGTCCAGGTTCCTGGCGTACAGAAACACGGCTATGGCTCAGGCTGTGCCGTTCGCTGACTGGTGGGCGAAGTACGGCGAGTGAACAAATCCAGCCTTGGATCAGCGCTGCGGGAACTGCGTGAGTCTTCCGGGAAGGAAGCGAAGGCGGTTGCCCGTGGCGCTGCCATGTCTCGCTCCAAGGCGTCCAAGATCGAGAACCAGATCACAGCGCCCAGCGTCACCGACGTCGACTGCATCCTCACAGCTATAGGCGTATCGGATGAGGTCAAGGCCGAGTACATGGCTGCTGCCAGAGAGGCGGCCACGGAAGTCACAGCGTGGCGGCTTATTCGCCGATTGGGCTACAGCCGTAAACAACAACAGGTGCAGGCCCTTGAATCACAAACAGCCCTGCTGCGCCTATTTCAGCCCTCACTCGTTCCCGGACTGCTTCAGACGCCTGAATACGTGCGGGCGGTTTTTGCCCGAAGAAACCTGACAGAAGAACAGCTGGAGCGCACCGTCGGCGCGAGGCTGGCACGTCAAAATGTTCTGTACTCGGAAGGGAAGTCCTTCCGTTTCATCATCACGGAATCGGTCCTCCGGTGGCGCCTTGTCCCAGCCTTGATGATGGTGGGGCAGCTCGACCGATTGATCTCTGCCTCTCGGCTGCCCAACGTGGATATCCGAGTCGTCGCCCTGTCTACCCCACAGGTGGATTTTCCTGGCCACTCGTTCTCCATCAAGGACGAGCGCACGGTAACCATTGAGACGGTCCACGCGGAAACGGTGGTCACCGATCCTAGGGACGTCGCCCTGTACGTAGCCAAGTTCGAAGGATTCAGCGGGACCGCCGTTGCCAGTGACGACATGCGGTCCCTACTCGAAGGCATCCGAGACGAGCTTTTGCGCGAACAGGAAACCGGCTAGAACCTGGCTCCGCCCCCGGCCACCATTGGCTGTCGAATCCTGGAGACAGCGGCGAAGGGGTGCGCAATGGCAACCACGACGGACACGTTCGAGTACGCGAGACCCCGAGACCTCGCCCTCGGTGATTGCGAGCTGTCTCTACGCGGAATGCGGCTGGGCTGCCGTTCCCGGCCCTGACGTGGCCGAGGTTGACCGGCAGTGCATGACCCACACGGGCCTCGACGCCGGACACGGCCGCTTTCTCCGAGGGTTCGAGGACATCGACCTTGTTCATCGGGTCGAGACGCCCTGACACAGCCCCCCGCCCCTCGCCAGGGCGGGCAGCAACACCCATCGACAGAAGGAGTCGCACGATGACGACCATGGTGGAAAGCCCCGTCGCCTTACGGCACGGGCGGGATCTTGTCAGCCCCGAGCTGTTCGAGCGGCTGGCCGCGTTCTGCGCGGACGAGTACGGCCTCGAGCGGGTCGTGGCCGATCGCGTGATGGACCAGGCCATCGCCTTCGTGTACGTCCTGGGCAGCCAGAAGGCCTATGACATGGCGCCCAGCGAGCGAGTGGACCCCGGATGGCACTCGTTCATGCTCCACACCCAGGAGTACGCCGCCTGGTGTCAGGAGCAGTTCGGCTACTTCGTCCACCACGCACCGAACGCCAGGGTCCGGACGCGCCCACTGATGGTGTCGGTCACCGACCGCCTCAAGGCCGCCGGGTTCGACGTCGACGCCCGGCTGTGGGGCACCGCAGCCGAGTGCAACCAGCCGGCCTGCTGCGGCGACGGCGACGGCTGCTGACCCGCTGACCCGCTGACCCGCCCCAACACACGGATCACGGCGTGATCCGCTCGTACGAAGTAGGACCCGGACACGTCACAGGTGCCCGGGTCCTACCCTGAGCGAAGGTACCGCCCATGCCGTCTGATGAGGGTCTGACCGGGAGCAGCAGGGTCACCGTATTCGCCCTGTCCGGCGTGGTCTTCGGGTACGCCACGCACCACCTGGACCAGCGGCGAATCGGAGACGTGGCCATCGTCGGACCGCTGACTCCCGGGGTCGAGTGGCCGCGCCTGTGGCAGATGGCCCGCAACTGCGGGCGGCCCACTGCCAGCGAGACCGAGCCGGCCCAATGGGTGCTCACTCAAGCAACCCGGGCCTTCGTGTGCGGCAGCGACCGCATCGCGCAATTCCATGAACGGGGGTGGAAGTTGGAGCCGGGTGGAAAGCGCGTCCGATTCGATTTGACCTACGCCAACCGCGACCAGCTCTGGATGGGGAACCTGACTGTCGAAGGGCTCACCCCGGACCAGGTAGCGGAGCGCCCTACGCTCTACAACGCCTGACCGCGAACATCTTCGAAGGGGCCGAGCAGCGCGGGCACGCAGCCATCGCAACCATGCTGACCCCCGGCGCGGATGACCCCACCGAACGAGACGACGTGGCGTGACCCAACCGAAACAGAAGGCCCCCGACATCGGGGGCCTTCTCGTTTTTGCAGGTCAGAACCTGTTTCGCGCCCAGTGGCAGCCCAGGATTCCCCAGTATGACGCCCAGGAACAGTCCCGAACGGGCCCGAGGGGACCGGAAACCGATCACCGCTCCTGGAGCACTCCCGAGCGCATCTGACCTGCGAAACCCTGCTACGGCAGGTTCCGCGCCATCACGATCCGCTGCACCTGGTTCGTGCCCTCGTAGATCTGCGTGATCTTCGCGTCGCGCATCATGCGCTCCAGCGGGTAGTCACGGGTGTAGCCGTAACCGCCGAGCAGCTGGACCGCGTCCGTGGTGACCTCCATCGCGACGTCGGAGGCGAAGCACTTCGCCGCCGCGCCGAAGAAGGTCAGGTCCTCCTTCGCACCTCCGGCGGACACCCGCTCCGACTTGGCCGCCGCCGAGTACGTGAGCTGACGCGCCGCCTCCAGCTTCATCGCCATGTCGGCGAGCATGAACTGGATGCCCTGGAAGTCCGCGATCGGCTTGCCGAACTGCTTGCGCTCCTGGACGTAGCCCTTGGCGTAGTCGAGGGCGCCCTGGGCGACGCCGAGCGCCTGGGCCGCGATCGTGATGCGGGTGTGGTCCAGGGTCTTCATCGCGGTCGCGAAGCCCGTGCCCTCCTCGCCGATCATGCGGTCGGCGGGGATGCGGACGTTGTCGAGGTAGACCTCGCGGGTCGGGGAGCCCTTGATGCCGAGCTTCTTCTCCGGGGCACCGAAGGAGACGCCCTCGTCGCCCTTCTCGACGACGAACGCCGAGATGCCCTTGGAGCGCTTCGTCGGGTCCGTGACGGCCATCACCGTGTAGTACTCGGACTCACCGGCGTTGGTGATCCAGCGCTTCACGCCGTTGAGGACCCAGAAGTCACCGTCGCGTACGGCCTTGGTCTTCATTCCGGCGGCGTCGGAGCCCGCGTCCGGCTCGGAGAGGGCGTACGAGAACATCGCGTCGCCCTTGGCGAGCGGGCCCAGGTACTTCTTCTTCAGGTCCTCGGAGCCGGACAGGATCACCGGGAGGGAGCCGAGCTTGTTCACGGCGGGGATCAGCGAGGAGGAGACGCAGACACGGGCGACCTCCTCGATGACGATCACGGTGGCCAGCGCGTCCGCGCCGGCGCCGCCGTACTCCTCGGGGACGTGGACGGCGTGCAGGTCGTTGGAGACAAGAGCGTCGAGGGCCTCGCGCGGGAAGCGCGCCTCCTCGTCGACCTCGGCCGCGAAGGGAGCGATCTTCGCCTCGGCCAGCGAACGGATCGCGTCACGGAGCATGTCGTGCTCTTCGGACGGGCGGTACAGGTCAAAAGCCGAGTTACCGGTCGATCCGGCCACTTCTCTCACTCCCCAAGCATGCTAACTACCGTTAAGTAACCCAATTTTAGAGGTCCCCCGGCCCATCGGCATACGTGAGCTTGGCGACAGCGGAAAAGTGCCCCGGCGGCGGCGCGGCTATGCTCGGGTCGCATTCTTGCCGCGCAATTCTCTGGAGCACCGCATGGCCCTCAAGATCACCGTGATCGGCACCGGCTACCTCGGCGCCACGCACGCCGCGGCCATGGCCGAGCTGGGCTTCGAGGTGCTGGGACTCGACGTGGTCCCGGAGAAGATCGAGATGCTCTCCGCGGGCCGGGTCCCGATGTACGAACCGGGGCTCGAGGAGCTGCTGGCGAAGCATGTCGCCGGGATCGAGGGCTCCAGCGGACGGCTGCGCTTCACGACCTCCTGGGAGGAGGTCGGCGAGTTCGGCGACATCCACTTCGTCTGCGTGAACACTCCGCAGAAGCACGGCGAGTACGCCTGCGACATGTCCTTCGTGGACCGTGCCTTCACCTCGCTCGCTCCGCTGCTGAAGCGCCCCGCGCTGGTGGTCGGCAAGTCGACCGTGCCGGTGGGCAGCGCGGCCCGGCTGTCGGCGCTGCTCGCGGAGCTGTCGCCGGTCGGCGCGGACGCCGAGCTGGCGTGGAACCCGGAGTTCCTGCGCGAGGGCTTCGCGGTCCAGGACACGCTGCACCCCGACCGGATCGTGGTCGGCGTCGAGAGCGAGCGCTCGGAGAAGCTGCTGCGCGAGGTGTACCGCACGCCGGTCTCGGAGGGGTCGCCGTTCGTGGTGACGGACTTCCCGACGGCCGAGCTGGTGAAGACCTCGGCGAACTCCTTCCTCGCGACGAAGATCTCCTTCATCAACGCCATGGCCGAGGTGTGCGAGGCCGCCGACGGCGATGTGGTGAAGCTCGCCGAGGCCATCGGCTACGACGAGCGCATCGGCTCCAAGTTCCTGCGGGCGGGCATCGGCTTCGGCGGAGGCTGTCTGCCGAAGGACATCCGCGCCTTCATGGCGCGCGCCGGTGAGCTGGGCGCCGACCAGGCGCTGACCTTCCTGCGGGAGGTCGACTCGATCAACATGCGGCGCCGCGGGCACATGGTGGAGCTGGCCAGGGACGCGGTCGGCGGCGACTCCTTCCTCGGCAAGCGGGTCGCGGTGCTGGGCGCGACGTTCAAGCCCGACTCGGACGACGTCCGGGACTCGCCCGCGCTGAACGTGGCGGGCCAGATCCATCTCCAGGGCGGCCAGGTCACGGTCTACGACCCCAAGGGCATGGAGAACGCGCGGCGGCTCTTCCCGACGCTCGGCTACGCGGACTCGGCGCTGGACGCGGTCCGGGGCGCGGATGTGGTGCTGCACCTGACGGAGTGGCGCGAGTTCCGCGAGCTGGACCCGGCGGAGCTGGGCGAGGTCACCTCGAGCCGGCTCATCCTGGACGGCCGCAACGCGCTGGACAGCGTGAAGTGGCGCGAGGCCGGCTGGACGTACCGGGCGATGGGCCGCCCGAAGGCCTGAGCAGGGTCTGAGCGGGATCCGCGCCCTGGGCCTCGGGGCGCGGACTGGCCGGGGCTTCGCGGTTCAGCCGGCCGTCGTGCGACGGGCCCGGTACGTACGCATCTTGGCGCGCGCCCCGCACACCGACATCGAGCACCAGCGCCGCCGGCCCGATGGGCTGCGGTCGTAGTACGCCCACCGGCAGTCCTCGGCCTCGCACGCCTTCAGCCGTGCCCATGTGCCGTCCGCCACGGCTGCCGCGATCGCTTCGGCGACCCGTGAGGTGAGGCTGCCGGGAGCGGCCGGGCGCAGGGCGGCCGTGCCGTCGTCGGCGACCGTGACCAGCAGAGGCGCCGCCGCGAGGAGCCCGTCGAGGGCCGTGGGCGGCGGACCGCCCGCCGGCCGGTGGCCCGCATGGGCGAGACAGGCCGCGCGCAGGGCCTCGCGCAGTTCCCGAGCGGCAGCGACCTCGTTCTCGGCGAGGCCGTGGGCGGCGCGGCCCTCGGGCGTGTCGAGGGCATCCCTGCCGGTCTCGACGTCCAGCGTGTTCACCAGCGCTTCGATCAGCGCCAGCCCGCCGGGTGCGACTGCCCTCTCATTCATGGTTGCGACGTTACCTCCGATGCGGGACCATGCAGTAACGGTTACCGGTTGAGCCGATGTAGCGGTAACTGCGCCAACAGTCGCCGTCGGCTCCGCATTCCGATCGAGGAGGAACCATGGCCATCGCCACCCTGGGCACGGTCGTACTGGACTGTCCCGACCCCGTCGCACTCGGCCGCTTCTACGCCGA
Organism: Streptomyces sp. AM8-1-1; assembly: GCF_032229325.1. NCBI lineage: Bacteria > Bacillati > Actinomycetota > Actinomycetes > Kitasatosporales > Streptomycetaceae > Streptomyces > Streptomyces sp. AM8-1-1. The sequence continues at coordinate 4,959,031 of NZ_CP135086.1, read as the reverse complement.
GGTGCTCGGCGGGGAGATCGAGGACGACGGCGCGGGCTGGGTGAACCTGGTGGGCGCCACCGGTACCGCGCTCGCCTTCCAGGCCGCGCCCGGTCACGTACCGCCGAAGTGGCCCGCGCCGGACGACTCCCAGCAGTTCCATCTGGACCTGATGGTCGACGACATGGACGCGGCCGAGAAGCAGGTCCTGGCGCTCGGTGCGACGGTGCTGGAGGCGGACGACCGGTCCCGCGGCTTCCGCGTCTACGCCGACCCTGCCGGTCACCCGTTCTGTCTCTGCGCGAACTGATCCCGCGCCGCCTCCGCCAAAGGGGGCGGAAGAAGCAGGGACCGGAAGGGCGGACCTCTTACGCGTCCAGCGTCGTCAGTCTCGCCGTCGACGCCGGCCGCCTCGCCTGCGTCGCCCGAGCGACGAACTCCGCGTCCCGCAGCACTCGGTGCACGTTCGACCACGTGAGCAACTCGATGTCGGCCTCCGGCCAGCCGCGTTCGAGCAGTTCGGCGATCAGGCGGGGATAGCACGAGACGTCCCCGAGGCCGGGAGCGTGGGCGGCCCCCGTGTCGTAGGCACCGGTGAGGGCAATCGACCGGGGGCCCGCCAGGTCGCGGATGTGGTCCAGCAGATCGGCCGTCTCACGGAGCGAGGCGGCCGTGCAGACCGCCATGCACACGCCTCCGTTGGCGCGCAGCTGCCGCAGCACGTCGTCGGGGACGCGCGCCGGGTGCTGCGAGATGACCGCCGGGGCCCGGGTGACCGCAAGGGTCCGGTGCATCGTCGCGGGGGTGCAGCCGGAGAGGTCCACCAGCATCCCGAGACGGTTCATCTCCCGTACGACTTCGTGGCCGAAGGGCGTCAGGCCGTCGCGCTGGGTCCAGCGGGTGCCCGCGAGGGCCGCGCTGCGGACGCCGAGCGCGTGGTACGCGCGCAGGGTGCTCAGCGAGTCGGCGAGCGCCGGGCCCGAGACCGGGCCGAGCAGACCGGCGATACGGCCGCAGTTGCGGGCGTGGGCGAGTTCGTCGGCGCTCCGCGCCGGTCGCAGGGCCTCGGGGTGGGCCTCCACCACGGAACGGATGAGGTCGATGTGTTCCAGGGTCGTGGCCAGCGCACGGTCCCCGGCGAGCCCGGGCGGCGTCAGGAGCGACCAGAACAGCGCGCCGACTCCCCCATCGCGCAGCCGCGGGATGTCCGTCTCCAGAAGGCTCTCGCCTTCCTCCAGGTCGTAGTGCGCCATCTCCCTCAGGGCGTGCGCGAGTCCGTTGGAGCCGTCGACGACGGGGTACCGCGCCAGCAGTTCGCGGGCGCGCTCCAGAGGTCCCGGGCCACCGTCTGCCGGGGCGTCGGGCCCGTCGGGCTCCGCGGGGGCAGGGCCGGCCGCCGGCGCGGAGTCGCGGACGTGGTCGACGTCGCCGACCGCGACCGAGCCGGTCTGGGGGTCGTCCTGAAGATCTGCCATGTGCTGCTCCGTGCTCCGACGGCGGGCCGTACGGCCACCGTGGCACGGGAGCGGCGAGGGGTCGCGGCGGACGGAGCGTTCGGGGGTACGGGGCGGCGGGGCGCCCGTACCCTCCGGGGGCGCTGTCGAAGGGCTCGCCCTCACTGCGGCCCCTCGGCGGGACACAGGCCACGTGTGAGTGGGAATCTCCCGGCCCGCAGTGCGTGGCGGGAGGGCCTGATGCGTGGGATCGCAAGGCGGAGGACCGAGCCGCCGCGGTGGGGCACCGAACGCGCGCCAGATCGCTGGGCGGCACGGGAGCTGGTGCGGACACCTCCCGCACTCGAAGGGGTGCGAGTGGGGGTGCCCCCGGGCCGAAGGGCTGGGGGGTGCCTCCCGTTCCTGAAGGGGAGCGGGTGCGGACACCCCTACCCGAAGAGGTGCGGGCTTCTCCCCCGCCCGCGGTACTACGGGTGGGGGCACCTCCCGTGCCCCGAAGGGCTACGGGGCCACAGGAGGTGCGGGCCGGGGCACGCGACCCCGGTGCGAGCCGAGCGACCGGCTCTAGCCGTCGAGCTCGTCGATCGTCGCGTTGGACGGTCCGCGCCGGGCCTGCTCGTCCCGTGCCACCGCCTCCGCGTCCGCCAGGACGCGCACGGCGTTCTGCCAGGTGAGCTTCGCGAGGTCGGCCTCGGACCAGTTCCGCCGGAGCAGCTCCGCGACGAGGTTCGGATAGCCGGCGACGTCGTCGAGCCCGGCCGGTGTGAACGCCGTCCCGTCGAAGTCGCCGCCGATGCCGATGTGGTCGACGCCCGCGGTCTCCCGCATGTGGTCGAGATGGTCGGCGACCGTGGACGCGGTGGCGGCGGGCCGCGGGTTCGCCTCCTCGAAGGCCTGGTGCAGCTTCATCGCCTCGGGTGTGGTGTCGAGGTGGTGGAAGCCGTGCGCCCGCAGGTTCTCGTCCGCGGCCCGGGTCCAGTCGCCGGCGGCCGGCAGGATGAACTTCGGTACGAACGTGGCCATCGCCACGCCGCCGTTGTCCGCGAGCCGCTCCAGCACATCGTCCGGGATGTTGCGGACGTGGTCGCAGACCGCCCGGGCCGACGAGTGCGAGAAGAGGACCGGGGCGACCGAGGTGTCGAGCGCGTCCCGCATGGTCGAGGCGGCGACGTGCGAGAGGTCGACCAGCATCCCGGCGCGGTTCATCTCGCGGACCACCTCGCGCCCGAAGGCGGAGAGGCCGCCGACGCCGGGCTCGTCCGTCGCCGAGTCCGCCCAGACGGTGTTGTCGTTGTGGGTGAGCGTCATGTAGCGCACGCCGAGCGTGTGCAGCGCGCGCAGCGTCGCCAGGGAGTTGTTGATGGAGTGGCCGCCCTCGGCCCCCATCAGCGAGGCGATGCGGCCCTCGCCGCGGGCCTTCTCCATGTCGCCCGCGGTCAGCGCGGGCGCCAGGTCCGCGGGGTAGCGGCTCAGCAGCTGCTGCACGCCGTCGATCTGCTCCAGCGTCGCGCTGACGGCGTCCTCGCCGGACATGTCGGAGCGGACGTACACGGACCAGAACTGTGCGCCGACCCCGCCGGCCCGCAGCCGCGGGATGTCGGTGTGCAGCCTGCCGGTCTGGTCACCGGCGATGTCGAGCTTGTCCAGGTCGTAGCGGACGTTTTCGCGCAACGCCCAGGGCAGGTCGTTGTGACCGTCGACGACGGGGTGGGCGGCGAGCAGCTCGCGCGCCCGGGCGAGGTGATCCGTGCGGGATGTCATGAACACTTACTTCCCGAAGCCGAAGGAGTCCGCACCTGCGACCTTGGCGCGCAGGCGCTTGCCCTTGTCGGTGGCCTGGTCGTTCAGCTCCTGCTGGAACTCCCGCATCCGGGAGAGCAGTTCGGGGTCCTGCACGGCGAGGATGCGCGCGGCCAGCAGACCGGCGTTGCGCGCGCCGCCCACCGAGACCGTGGCCACCGGCACACCCGCCGGCATCTGCACGATGGACAGCAGCGAGTCCATGCCGTCGAGGTACTTCAGCGGGACGGGCACACCGATGACCGGCAGCGGGCTGACGGAGGCGAGCATGCCGGGCAGATGGGCCGCACCGCCCGCGCCCGCGATGATCACCTTCAGGCCGCGGGAGTCGGCCTTCTCGCCGTACGCGATCATCTCGCGCGGCATGCGGTGTGCGGAGACGACGTCGACCTCGTAGCGGATCTCGAACTCGTCGAGGGCCTGCGCGGCCGCCTCCATCACGGGCCAGTCGGAGTCGGACCCCATGACGATGCCAACGGCAGGACCGGTCATGCTGCTCATTCGACGATCGTTCCCTTGAGATAGCCGGCCGCGTGACGGGCGCGCTCCAGCACGTCGTCCAGATCGTTGCCGTAGGTGTTGACGTGCCCCACCTTGCGGCCGGGCTTGACGTCCTTGCCATACATATGGATCTTCAGCTGCGGGTCCCGGGCCATGCAGTGCAGATACGCCTGGTACATGTCCGGGTAGTCGCCGCCGAGGACATTGCACATCACGGTCCAGGGCGCGCGGGGGCGGGGGTCGCCGAGCGGCAGGTCGAGGACGGCCCGCACATGGTTGGCGAACTGGGAGGTGACGGCGCCGTCCTGGGTCCAGTGGCCGCTGTTGTGCGGACGCATGGCCAGCTCGTTGACGAGGATGCGGCCGTCGGCCGTCTCGAACAGCTCGACCGCCAGATGCCCGACGACGCCGAGCTCCCCCGCGATCCGCAGGGCGAGCTGCTGGGCCTGCCCGGCCAGCTCCTCGTCGATGCCCGGGGCGGGCGCGATGACGGTGTCGCAGACGCCGTCGACCTGCTGCGACTCGACGACGGGGTAGGCGACGGCCTGGCCGTGCGGGGAGCGCACGATGTTGGCGGCGAGCTCGCGGACGAAGTCGACCTTCTCCTCGGCGAGGACCGGCACACCCGCGCGGAACGGGTCGGCGGCGTCCGCCTCCGTCCGGACGAACCAGACGCCCTTGCCGTCGTAGCCGCCGCGCACGGTCTTCAGGATGACGGGGAAGCCCCCGACCTCCTCGGCGAACGCGGACACGTCGGCGGGGTCGGTCACGATGCGGTGGCGCGGGCAGGGCGCGCCGAGCTCCATGAGTCTGGCGCGCATCACGCCCTTGTCCTGCGCGTGCACGAGCGCGTCGGGGCCGGGCCGGACGGGGATGCCGTCCGCCTCCAGCGCGCGCAGGTGCTCGATGGGGACATGCTCGTGATCGAAGGTGATCACATCGCACCCGCGGGCGAACTCACGCAGCGTGTCCAGGTCGCGATGGTCGCCGATGACGACATCGCTGACCACCTGGGCCGCGGAGTCCTGCGGGGTGTCACTGAGGAGCTTGAAACGGATGCCGAGGGGGATGCCTGCCTCGTGGGTCATACGGGCGAGCTGACCGCCGCCGACCATGCCGACTACCGGGAACGTCACTCTCCTAGGGTATCCGCCGCTCCGCGGGGCCCCGCCGCCCGTGTCACAGCCTCGCCACACGATTGTCGATGTGCCCGGGCAACCGGGGAGGCGGCTGGTTAGCATGACGGGGATGACGCTGTCGATCTGATGGGCTGGACTCTCACTATGAGTGAACGAGGCGGAGCGCTACGCGGGCGGCTCGATCAGCTCATGCGGGAGATCGCGAAGTTCGGCGCGGTGGGCGGCGCGGGGCTGCTCGTCAATCTCGCCGTCTTCAACCTGGTGCGGCACACCACCGAGCTCCCCGTGGTCCGGGCGTCCGTCCTCGCCACCGTGATCGCCATCGCGTTCAACTACGTGGGCTTCCGGTACTTCACCTACCGGGACCGCGACAAGTCGGGCCGGACCAAGGAGCTCACGCTCTTCCTGCTGTTCAGCCTGGTCGGCCTGGTCATCGAGAACGGCGTTCTCTACACCGCGACGTACGGCTTCGGCTGGGACAGCCCGCTGCAGAGCAACATCTTCAAGTTCCTGGGCATCGGCGTCGCGACGCTGTTCCGCTTCTGGTCCTACCGCACCTGGGTCTTCCGGGCGCTGCCGGCGCGCGAGGCCGTACAGACCGCGGAATCGTTCCTGGGACAGCCCGCGGCGGAGCCGGACCGGGTCGGCCGCTGAGCCCGTTTCCGGCCGGGGGCCGCGTCAGCTGAACGGGCCGGTGCCGGCTATCTGACAGTCGGCGGGTCGTCCTTGGGCTTGCGCGCCACCCGGCTGAGGAAGAGCGCGAAGACCGGCGGATGCTGCTGCAACAGCTCCAGCCGCCCGCCGTCCGCCTCCGCGAGGTCCCGCGCCACGGCCAGTCCGATGCCGGTGGAGTTGCGGCCGCTGATGGTCCGCTCGAAGATCCGCGCGCCGAGGTCGGCCGGCACGCCCGGCCCCTCGTCGGTGACCTCGATGACCGCCTGGTTGCCGGTGACACGGGTGCGCAGGGCCACGGTCCCGCCACCGTGCATCAGGGAGTTCTCGATGAGCGCGGCGAGGACCTGAGCGACGGCGCCCGGGGTGCCGACCGCGCGCATCCCCGTCTTCCCCGAGCAGACCACCGCGCGCCCCGCGCTGCGGTAGGCCGGCCGCCACTCCTCGATCTGCTGCTTCACGATCTCGTCGAGGTCGAAGACGATCGCGGAGCCGATACGGGGGTCGCGGGAGTTCGTGAGCAGCCGCTCCACGACATCGGTGAGCCGCTCCACCTGGGCGAGCGCGACGCTCGCCTCCTCCTTCGCGGTCGCCGGGTCGTCGGTCTCCGAGATCTCCTCCAGCCGCATGGACAGGGCTGTCAGCGGCGTACGGAGCTGGTGCGAGGCGTCCGCGGCGAGCCGGCGCTCCGCGGTGAGCATCCGCGCGATGCGCTCGGCGCTGGCGTCCAGGACGTCGGCGACCCGGTCGAGCTCGGGAACGCCGTACCGCTTGTGACGGGGGCGCGGGTCACCGGAGCCGAGGCGTTCGGCGGTCTCGGCGAGGTCGGTGAGCGGCGAGGCGAGACGGTTCGCCTGCCGTACGGCGAGCAGGATCGCGGCGATGACGGCGAGCAGCGCGACGGCCCCGATAATCATGAGGGTGCGTCCGACCTCGCGGGTCACGGAGGAACGGGGCTCCTCGACGGTGACGGTCTCACCGCGCTCCCCCTGGGCGACCCCGCGGATGACACTGCCCTCGGGCCGCTCACCGATCTCGATGGACGGCCGCCCGGGGATCTCGATCAGGGCGTAGCGCTGGGCACCGCTCTGGTCGGCGAGGATGCCGGGATTGACGGGCTCACCGCCGATGAGCCGGCTGTCGACGATGCTGACGAGCCGCACGGCCTCGGAGTCGACGCTCTCCTGGGCGCTGTTGCTGATGGTGCGGGTCTCGACGAGGACGAGGGACACGCCGAAGACGGCGATGACGACGAGGACCACGGCGAGCGTGGAATTGATGAGCCGTCGACGCAAGATGCCCTCCGGGCGGGGTGGATGGTGCCGACACCGAGCCTATGGCGTGCGGGGGGTGTTCTCGGCGGGGCACGTCTTGTCGATGGGAGTGGGGGCGTTCCCCACGGGGCGGTGGCTCTCGCCGAGGTCGGTGTTCCCGGGGCCGGGTGCGGCCGTTCCCCGCCGAGGTCGGTGCTCCGGGGGCCGGGCGCGGACGTTTCCCGCCGAGGTCGGTGCTCCGGCGTCGGACGCCGCCGTTCCCCACCGAGGGTTGGTGCTCCCGGCCAGGGCCCGCCTTCCCTGTCGAGCGCGAGGGCTCTTCGCAGGCAGCGGTCGTTCCGTGTCGAGCACCGGGCCCCGGGCACTCCGCCGGGTGCTGGTGCTCTCGCCGGGGGCTGATGCTCCACCGTCGGATGGCCGCCCCTGCCCAGCGGTGCCGTTCGCCATCGAGGCCCTGGCCGCCTCCGGCCGCACGGGGGGCTCCTCACTCCGCTGTCCGCGGGCGCCACCCACCGAGCCCAAGGACTGAGCGCGCCGAACGCGACCGCTCGCCTCGCCTCGTACCGGCGCTCCCCCGCCAGGCGCCCGGTGCTCCGCCGGCACAGGCGCCCCGGCCGGCCCCTGGGCTCCGCGCCGACCGTCCCGTCAGCTCTTCTCGAAGCGGAAACCCACACCCCGCACCGTCGCGATGTACCTCGGGTTCGCCGCGTCGTCGCCGAGTTTCTTGCGGAGCCAGGAGATGTGCATGTCCAGCGTCTTCGTGGACGACCACCAGGTCGTGTCCCAGACCTCCCGCATCAGCTGGTCGCGGGTGACCACCCGGCCCGCGTCGCGGACCAGGACGCGCAGCAGGTCGAACTCCTTGGCCGTCAGCTGGAGTTCCTCGTCGCCCATCCACGCACGGTGCGACTCGACGTCGATCCGCACCCCGTGCGTCGCGGGCGCCGGGGCGGGCTCCGTCGCGCCGCGCCGCAGCAGCGCCCGTACCCGGGCGAGCAGCTCCGCGAGGCGGAACGGCTTCGTCACGTAGTCGTCCGCGCCGGCGTCCAGGCCCACCACCGTGTCCACCTCGTCCGCGCGTGCCGTCAGGACCAGGATCGGCACGGTGTGGCCCTCCGAGCGGAGCCTTCTGGCGACCTCCAGGCCGTCCATGCCGGGCAGGCCGAGGTCGAGAACGACAAGGTCGACACCGCCCGCCAGACCGGCGTCCAGCGCTGCCGGACCGTCCTCGCGCACCTCGACCTCGTACCCCTCGCGGCGCAGGGCGCGGGCCAGCGGTTCCGAGATGGATGCGTCGTCCTCGGCGAGCAGTACACGCGTCATGTGGTGATGGTAGTCCGCGTGACGTGCACATCGGTGCGTCTTCCAACCACCCTGCGGGACTGGGATGCAATCATGGTTGCGACCTTCGATTCAGGGTGGACGGTTCCAGTAAAACCTGTGATCCATCTCTCAAGTCCTTCCATATGCCACTGTGTCGTGTCGTATGGTGGCGAGACGCCTGTTGTACTGCACGGGGACCCTTTGGCCTGCCGGCCAAGGGTCTCTTTTCTGCGCTGAGCCCTTCGGCCCCGAGCGCAGTGAATGACCTGTGGGCCGGGCCCCGGACGCGACGTTGCGCCAGGGGCGTGGATCCCGGTGCGGACCGTCCCCGCCTCCGTCACGACACGGAGCGAACCCCTCGGGCGTGGGGGTGGAGCGGCTTGCTGCCGGTGCCGGCCGCCCCCCACCGGGCGCGTAACCGCTCACGAGGCAGTCGCGTCCCGAGCAAGCAAGGATCGACCATGGCGTCCAGCCTGACGAAGGACTCGGCCACTCCCGGCGAGAAGACCTTCCTCGGCCACCCCCGCGGTATGGCCACACTCTTCATGACGGAGATGTGGGAACGCTTTTCCTGGTACGGAATGCGCGGCATCCTCGTCCTCTACTTGGTCGCGGGTGTTCTCGACGGTCCGCTGGCCGGTCGCGAGGCGCTGGCCGCGTCCATCTACGGCGTCTACAACGCCGTCGTCTACATGGCCGCGATGCCGGGCGGCTGGGTCGCCGACCGTCTGTGGGGCGCGCGCAAGGCCGTCCTCGTCGGCGGCATCATCATCGCTCTCGGCCACTTCACCCTGGCCATCCCGTCGGACTCGGCGTTCTTCGCCGGCCTGGCGCTCATCGCCGCCGGTACGGGCCTGCTGAAGCCGAACATCTCCGCCATGGTCGGCGGGCTGTACGAGGGGCAGCCCAGCGCCCGTCGTGACGCGGGCTTCACGCTCTTCTACATGGCGATCAACATCGGCGGCATGGCCGCCCCACTGGTCGTCGGCTACCTCGGCGAGAACGTCAACTGGCACCTCGGCTTCGCCGTCGCCGGTATCGGCATGACGCTGGCCGTCGTGCAGTACATCCTCGGCAGCCGCCACCTCGGTGACGTCGGCAAGGAGCCGGCGACTCCGGCGACGCCGGAGGAGAAGCGGACCGTCCTGCGCAAGGTGCTGCTGTGGAGCGGCCTCGCGGTCGTCGCGCTGCTCGCCGACATCGTGCTCGGCACCTACGACATCGAGCACATCGTCAACGTCCTGGCGGTCCTCGGCATCGTCGTCCCGGTCGTGTACTTCGTCTCGATGTACCGCAACCCCGGACTGCAGACCGAGGACAAGCCGAAGATCAAGGCCTTCGCCTGGTTCTTCGCCACCGCCGTGCTCTTCTGGATGATCTACGACCAGTCCGGTTCGCTGCTGACGCTGTTCGCGGACAACAAGACCGACCGCATGATCGGCGGCTGGGAGTTCCCCGCCTCCTGGTACCAGTCGGTGAACCCGGCGTTCGTCATCATCCTCGCGCCGCTCTTCGCTGCCCTGTGGGTCAAACTCGCCAAGCGCAACCGCGAGCCCAGCACCCCGATGAAGTTCGCTCTGGCGATGCTGCTCATCGGCGGCTCGTTCGCGATCATGGGCCTGGCAGGTGCTGCGGCCGCCAACAGCGAGACCGGCAAGGTCACCGTGTTCTGGCTGCTGAGCGTCTACCTCGTCCAGACCATCGGCGAGATGTGCCTGTCCCCGGTCGGCCTGTCGCTGTCGACGAAGCTGGCGCCCAAGCAGTTCGTCGGCCAGATCATGGGTCTGTGGTTCCTGGCCACCGCGACGGGCAACGCCCTGAACGGCTGGACGACCAAGCTCAACGAGCCGCTGGGCGACGCGATGTACTACACGCTGTGGGCCGTCATCGCGGTCGTGACGGGTCTGGCCTTCATGACGGCCGGCAAGAAGATCCGCTCGCTCATGGGCGACGTCCGCTGACCCCTGCCCCTGGCCGAGAAGGGCCGCCGCACCGATCCGGTGCGGCGGCCCTTCTCGCGTAACAGCCCCTCAGCGGGAGAGACCCCGCAGCCTCCGCCACGGCGTGAACGTGAACACCGCGCCGCCCAGCAGGATCACCGTGCCCGCGACCAGGGCCAGGGCGCGCAGGGCGCCGTTGTCCTCGGCGCCCGTCTGGGCCAGGCCTCCGCTCGTGCCCGCGCCTCCCGCGCTGCCCGCTCCGCCGGATGCGGCACCGCCCGAGGACGTGCCGCCGGCCGCGCCGCCCGGCTGGGCCGCGGTGTCGAGTTCCAGGGAGAACGCGACATTGCCGGGCGGGGTGCAGGTCGTCGTCGTACCGAGCGCCTTCACCGTGAAGACACCGGGAGCGAGCGTCGCCTTGCCGGTGGCGCCCGGCTTGTACGTGCCCGTCATGTCGGGGATCGTCATGGGCTCCCCGGACTTGATGGGGTCCTTGTTCAACGGGCCCTCGACATGCACGGTGCCCTTGTCGGCGCCGCCGAGCTTGACCTCCATGGACGGCTTGACCGAGTTCGCCGGGATGTCGGCGGGGCTGTCCATGACGGACTTGGAGAACTTGACCGTCAGGTCGTAACTGCCGCCGTTCTTCTTGGCGTTGATCTGCACCGGGGAGACGGCGTTCTTGTCGCCGATGGGCGTCTTGCAGGCGTAGGCGACGCTGATCTCCTTGCCCTCGAAGTCGGTCTGGCCACCGCCGCCGCCCGTGGTCCCGCCGGAGGTCGTCCCACCGGACGTCGTCCCACCAGAGGTGGTGCCGCCGGACGTCGTACCGCCGCTCGTCGTCCCACCGGACGTCGTCGTCCCGCCGGTCGTGGTCGTCCCACCGTTCGTCGTGCCGCCCGAGGTGGTCGTCCCTCCGGTCGTCGAGCCGCCGCCCTCCGTCACCTTGATCGTGGCACCGGGCTGGACGGCCGCCTTCGGCGAGCACTTCGTGTCCGTCGACAGCGGCTTGGAGACGTTGATGTTGTACGCCCCCGGCGTCAGCGTGATGTCGCCCGCCTTCTCCAGCTTCAGCTTGGCCTTCATGTCCGGCAGCACCATCGGGCTGTTCTTGGGGATGGGCGGGTTCTGGCGCGGTCCCTCCATCTTCAGCTCGCCCGAGGCCGCGCCACCGATCGTGATCGTGCCGGTCGGCTTGACCGTGTCCTTCTCCAGGTCGAGGACGTCCGGGTTCTTGGACGCGGCCTCGACCGTCTTCCACACCACCTCGACCTCGTCCCCGACCTTGGCCTCGGCGGGCGCCGTGATCTGCACCTTCGTGGTGCCCTGAACCGGCGGCAGGCCGGAGATCGGCGGTGGTATGCACTCGGTCGCGTACGAGACCTCGGCTGCCTGAGCGGGGCTCGCGGCCAGCAGGATCCCCGCGCCGCCGAGCATCAGCGCGACTCCCGCCGCGCTCATCCTCCGTTGCGTGCTCACGAATGTCCCTTCGTCGTGGGTCGGTTCTCTGACGGTGCGGAGTCAGCTGTGAACCACGGCAGTGCCGTGGTGGTCGTGGTGCCGGCCGCCGTGGGGGCCGGGGGCGTCCCGCCGCGGGACCTGGTGCCGGGAAGCCGCAGGGCCGGCAGCCGGACGGTGAGGTCGGCGGTGCGGTGCCGGCCCCCGCCCCGCGGGCGGAGCCGGTCGACGACCGCCATGCCGATACGGAACACGGCGGCGGGGACGACGACGGCCAGCAGGACCCAGAAGAGCGTCACGCCCCAGGGACGGCCCACTCCCCACGGCTGCGCGACGATGACCTTCGTGCCGTACTTCACGGAGATCTCGTAGTCGCCGTGTGCTCCGGCAGCCAGTTGAACGGGCAGTTCGACCTGCACCTTCCGGCCGGGCTCGATGGTGCCGCGCCACTGCTGTTCCTCCCACTGCGGCGCGAACACACCGTGCGAGGTGCCGACCTGGAACACCGGGTCCTTCACCGGCGCCGAGCCGAGGTTGCCGACGGTGAACTCGAGCCGGCGGGAGGGCGGGGCACCGAAGAAGACGAGAACGCCGGAGTCGCCTTCGAGCCGGGTCGCGGCGAGCACGGCGAGCCTGCCACCGGTCGTCTCGCTGGGCAGGGGCGCGGTGGGGTGTCCGGCGACGGTGAACACGGCGTCCACAGCGGTCTGTTCACCGGTGACCGTGGCGACGTGCACCACGCACGGACAGGGCTTGGGCGGTTCGGCGACCGGCATCTTCTTGCTGAACACGCCCTTGGAGTCGGTGGTGACGGCGCGGCCGTCGGCATTGGCGCAGGCGTTGGTGCCGCCGATCACGCCTCTGGCGGGGGTGGCCTGTCCGCAGATCAGCAGCATGAGGAGGGCTCCGGGCCGCCAGCCCGTGCCGCTCACGGTGATGTCGCCGCCCTTGCCGGCCTGCTGCCGGGAGACCGCCACACCGGGGCCGGGCTCGGCGGCGGAGGCCGTGGGCGCCGGCAGGAGCAGGAGCAGAGGGACCAGGGCGAGCAGCAGCGCCAGGGCCCTGCTCGCTGTTCCGCGCGGGCGGCCGGCTACATCCATCATCATGCTCCTGACCTCGCCAACTGCCGCTCTGTGGTGGCCTGTTCGCACTCGGGGGCAGGGGGACGGCCGCGACGGCGGCGCAGCCAGAGCGCGGCCGCCGCAGCGCCGAGGGCGAGGGCGAGGGCGGACGCGCACCAGGCCCAGGGCACGAACCGCACCGACGTCGTCGCGTCCGCCGCGGGCGCACCCGCGGCCGTGGCCCGTACGCGGACGTCCACCGCGTCCAGCGCCGGGCGGTCCCGCCAGTTCTCGGTGAGCGTGATGCGCCGGGCGGGCAGGAGTTCGGCGGGCAGGCCCTCCGGTGTGCGGCGCAGCACCTCGCCGAAGAGGCCGTCCGCCGTGATCGTGACGCGCGGTGAGAGGACGGTGTTGCCCCGGTTCACCAGGGTGTAGCGGATGGTGCCGCCCGCGACCGAGACGTCCTCGACGGTGAGGGCCGCCAGTAGCGGCCCGCTGACGCGGAGATGGATCCGTACGCGCGACTCACGGCCGCCCGACGACGCCGTGACGGCGGCACGGTGGTCACCCGGCACGGCATCCGGCGGGACCGTGAGGGAGAGAGGGACCTCCGCGCGGGTGCGCGGCGGGACCGTCACGGAGGGTGCGGCGAGCACGATCCGGCCGCCCTGCCCGTCCGCCCGGAGCCGTACGGTGAGCGGTTTCGTGCCCGGGTTGGTCACGGCCAGCGTGTCCTCGAGCACGGCGCCGGGTGCGCCCTCGGCGTAGATGTACGGCCGGTCCCCGCCCGGCCCGGGCGTCGCCGTCCAGGCCGGGCCGTCCGCCGCCACCGCCGTGACGGGCGTCAACAGCCCGGCCAGCAGCGCGGCGAGAGCGGCGAGGAGCCGTGCCGTCACGGTCAGCCCGCGGTCCGCCGGCCACCGCGCCGGGTCAGCCACAGCACGCCGGCCGCCCCGGACAGCAGCACCGTCCCGCCGAGCGTGCCGAGCGCCGTCGCGGAGTCCAGCGGGCCGGTCCTGGGCAGTTCGTCGCCGCCGGACGGGGTGGCCTGCGAGTTCGACCCGGAGCCGCCCGTCGATCCCGAGCCGCCGCCGGCCGCCGTGACGTCCAGTTCGAGGGAGGGCCGCGGATTGTTCTTCGGCGTACAGGTCGTCGTCGTACCCAGCGCCTTGATCGTCAGCACCCCGGCGGTGAAGGTGACCTTCCCGCTCTTCTTTGGGGTGTACGTGCCCGACAAGTCACTGATCTTGATGGGGGTGTTGGCGGGGATGGCCGCCGCGTTGGACGCGCCGGACACCGGGACCGACCCCTCGCCCGCCCCGCCCACCTTGATGAGCGCGCTCGGGTTCATCGCGCCCTTGCCCAGTTCCACGGGGCTGGAGGAGACGCCCTTCTGGAAGGACATGGTCAGCCGGTAGCCGCCGCCGCTCTTCACCGCCTTGATGTCGATCGGCGAGACCGCGCCCTTGGGGCCGATCGGCGTCTGGCACTGGTAGTCGACGTCCACGACGGTGGCGTGTGCGGCGGGGGCGGCCATGAGCACCACCGGTCCCGCCACCGCAGCCGCCAGCGCGAGTGCCGTCCGTTTCTGGTACCTCACCTCAAGTCCCCTCGGCCGGAAGTCGCCACACGTTACTGACGACACATCAGATCGGGCGCTCAAGGTACGCCTGGGACCTTGGGGAGGGAAGACAAAGAGCACGCCGTATTGACGTGCTCCACAAGAGATTCAAAAACGTGCCGGTACACCCGGGCGAACCGGGAGGGCGCCGCCCCTAGGACGGCGCCGCGAGCTCCGCCCACACGGTCTTGCCGGCCGATTCCGGTGTCCGGACGACCCCCCAGTCCAGACAGAGCCGCTGGACGATGAACATGCCGTGGCCGCCGGGCCGTCCGGCGCGGTGAGGGGTACGGGGCGCGGGCTGGCCGCCCCCGCGGTCGGTGACTTCGAGGCGCAGTACCTTGCCGTCGCTGGCGACCCTCAGCTGCTCCGGGCCGTCGGCGTGCAGGCAGGCGTTGGTGACCAGTTCGGAGACGACGAGGAGGACGTCCTCGGCGGCGGCCCGCCGGTCGGCCGTGGCCGCGGGGAGCCAGCCCCAGTCGTACAGTGCCTGACGCGTGAAATCACGGGCGAGGGGAACGATCCCGCTGGCCGAGCCCAGGGCAAGAGTGCGCACCGGGGCGCCGGGAACCGCGGAGGCAGAGCCGGTGGCGCCTTCGGGCTCGGGGCCGAGGTCGCCCGGCGGCTGCTGCCGGGTGGTGCTCATCAGCGCTTCACCTCACCGATTCACCATTTCGCTAGTGCTTCCATACGCAGAGTGCCGAGTGGCCGACGGTCTGCGGGGTTCTCCTGCCCTGCCGACTCGTGACAACACGTACTACGCCGACAGCGGATTGTCCGACACGGACGACAGGGGTCTGCGTCTCAGTCGGCGAGAGCCGCGTCGAGCGACTCGTGGACGGTGAAGACCGCCTCGGCGCCGGTGATTTCCAGGACCCTCGCCACCACCGGCAGCAGGCCCGCCAAGTGGACGCCACCCCCGGCCGCGTCCGCCTGCAGCCTCGCGGCCAGCAGGACATTGAGGCCCGTGGAGTCGCAGAACTCCAGCTCCGAACAGTCGATGACCAGTCGTGAGCGTCCTCGGGCGAGCGCCTCCTCCAGGGGAGTGCGCAGCAAATCGGCGGTGTGGTGATCCAACTCACCCGCCGGTTTGACTACCTCACTTCGGCCCTCGGTCCGAACCTCGACCTGAAGCCGGCCCCGATTCGCGCTGCCGACCGTCCCGCGGTCCATGCCCGTCCCTCTTCGCCGTGTCGTTCACCGTGTCATCACTGGGCGCCCGCCGTGCACTGCCACTCCGCACGTCGTACTGCACCCAGCATCATCGCGCCGTCGGGCGACGGCGCGACCTCGGCGGAAGACTACGCCTTCCTTACGCCACGGAGCCACCGGAACTCCCTGGCAAATCCGACATACGGAATAATTGGTACTTGCAACTGCCCCTGGGGAGCGGGTAGGCCTAGTACAGACACAACGACCCACGACCGGCTTTGGAGGCGCCGCACACCGCAGCGCATGTATGGGCTTCGGCGGCCATACGCCGAGAACGATGGAGGAGACCATGTCACCCCGGCTCGACGCTTCGCGTACCCCCACCGCGCCGTCGACACTTCCCGAAACGACCGGCGACTCGTCCCGGCCCCTCGAAGGCCTGGAGGATCTCCCCGAGATCCCGCCCTTCGACCAAGTGGGCCCGCTGGACGCACGAGCGCTGTCCAAGACGCTCTTCGGGCGCCTCGAAGGCCTCGAAGAAGGCACCCACGAGCACGCGTACGTACGCAACACGCTCGTCGAACTGAACCTGGCGCTCGTCAAGTTCGCCGCCTCCCGGTTCCGCTCCCGCAGCGAGCCGATGGAGGACATCATCCAGGTCGGCACCATCGGCCTGATCAAGGCGATCGACCGCTTCGAGCTCAGCAGAGGCGTGGAGTTCCCCACCTTCGCCATGCCGACCATCGTCGGCGAGATCAAGCGCTTCTTCCGTGACACCAGCTGGTCGGTGCGGGTACCGCGCCGGCTCCAGGAGTTGCGTCTCGACCTCGCCAAGGCGGGCGACGAACTCTCCCAGCGCCTGGACCGCGCGCCGACGATCGACGAACTCGCCACCGCGCTCGGCATCGGGCGGGACGAGGTCGTCGAGGGCATGGCCGCGAGCAACGCGTACACCGCGAGCTCGCTGGACGCCCAGCCCGAGGAGGACGACTCCGAGGGGGCGCTCGCGGACCGCATCGGCTATGAGGACCACGGACTCGAAGGCATCGAGTACGTCGAGTCGCTGAAGCCGATGATCGCAAGCCTTCCCCCACGGGACCGTAAAATCCTCTCCCTCCGTTTCGTCGCCAACATGACGCAGTCGGAGATCGGCGAGGAGCTCGGAATCTCGCAGATGCATGTGTCCCGGCTGCTCTCCCGCACCCTGGTCAAGCTCCGGAAGGGCCTGACTCTCGAGGAGTGAGGGCGCACCCGCCGAAACGACCTGTGAAGGGCCCATTCCTCAAGGAATGGGCCCTTCCCCGTTATTGACGGGGCCATCCTGATTGGTCCACATTGAGCGCGGGGTAAATGGGGGGACAACATGGCTCTTGGGGAGGGCTGTCCTGCGGCGTACGCACCACTGGAAGAACTGATGCGCCGGCGTCTGGGCAGGGAATGTCTGTATGTACCGTCATGCCGTCTCGGGCTCTATCTGGCGCTGCGCCACTGGTGCCGGCCCGGCGGCCGGGTGCTGATGTCACCCGTCAACGACGACGTGATCTTCTTCGTGGTGCTCGCGGCCGGTCTGCGGCCGGTGCAGGCACCCCTGCGCGCCGAGGACGGCTCGATCGACGTCGCGGCCGTGCCCGATGCCGTGTGGCAGGGGCTGTCCGCGGTGCTCACCACCAATCTGTACGGCAATCCCGACGAGGCTCCCGGACTGCGTGAGCACTGCGACCGGCTGGGCATCCCCCTGGTGGAGGACGCGGCGCACGCCATCGGCAGCGTGGTCGGCGGGCAGCCGGTCGGGACCTTCGGCGAGGCCTCCGTCTTCAGCCTCTCCAAGCACACCGGCGCCAGGACCGGCGGATTCCTCGCGATCGCCGATCCGTCCCGGCGGTCCGCACTGGAGCGGGCCCGCGACGAGCTGATGGAACCGGCGGGATCGGTGGCGGAGCTGGCCTACGGGCTGAGACCCTACGCCGAGGCCGCCGTGCGGGGGCTCCGGCTCGTCGGGGCGGCCCGCGCCACCCTGCGGCTGACCGGGCGGGAGGAGCGTGAGGGCATACGGATGGCACTGCGGCCCGGCGAACTGGAGCAGGCGCTGACCGCCGCACCCGCGCTCGCGGACTTCACCTCCTGGATACGCGTGGACATGCACGACTACCGGCTCGCCCCCGGCCCGCTGCGGCTGCGCCGCACCCGGCGGCTGCTGAGCCGCCTCGACGGGCTGCTCGACGCGTACCGGGCCGGCGTCCGCACCCTGTCCGCCTCCCGCTGGGCGCTGCCGCGCCCCGGGCCCGTCCAGCCGCTGTTCCGGGTGCCGCTGCTCGTCGAGGACCGTGATGCCGCCGTCGCCGCGCTGGCCCGGCGCCGGATCACCGTCGGCTACCTCTACGACCCGCCGCTCGACACCTACGCGGGGCCGCACTTCACCGACCCGTCGCCCATGCCGCAGGGCGCTGCCTGGTTCGCGCGCCACGCGCTGCCCGTCGATCCCCTGCGGGCCGACGCGGTGCTGGAGGTCCTCAACAAACGGGGCAGCCGTCCCGTTGCGCCGCCGGCCCGCATCGTGGCGGCACAGCCCGCCATGCAGGGCGGGACCGGTGTCTGACACCACCCGACTGCGGAAGCCGCAGCTCCAGGGGTCCGCCGTTCCCGAAGCCCCGGAGACGGACCGGACGGACGCCGCGCCGGCGGACGCCGCCAGCGGCGACTCGATGTTCCGCAACGCCTACGCGCTGATGCTCTCCACCGGTGTCTCCGCGGCCCTCGGCCTCGGTTTCTGGCTGGTCTCGGCGCGCTACTACACCGAGGAGGCCGTCGGCCAGGGCTCCGCGGCCATCGCCGCGATGCGCCTGCTGGCGTCCATCACGGCGACCACGATGATCGGCGCGGTGGTGCGCTACGTCCCCCGGGCCGGGCGCGCCACCGGACCGCTGGTGTGGCGGGCCTATGCGCTCAGCTCGCTCGTGGTGTGCGTGGCCTCGGTCGTCTTCCTGCTCACCCTCGACCTGTGGGGGCCGTCGTACGCGCCGCTCGGCGGCCTCGGACCCGGGATCTTCTTCGTGGCCGCGTGTGTCGGCTGGGCGCTGCTGACGCTTCAGGACGGGGTGCTCACCGGGCTGCGCAGGGCCTTCTGGGTACCCGTGGGCAACGCCGTGTTCTCCATCGGCAAGCTGCTGCTGCTCGCCGTGTTCGCGACGACACTGCCCGTGCTGGGCATCTTCGTCTCCTGGGGCGCGGCCATCGCCCTGTCGGTCCTGCCGCTGGCCTGGCTGATCTTCCGCCGGCTCATCCCCCGGCAGGCCGCGGCCGACCGTGACCGCGAGCCGCCGAAGGCGAGGGAGATCGGTCGGTTCCTGGCCGGTGACTCGGTGGGGTCGCTGTTCTCGCTGGCGATGATCAACCTGCTGCCGGTGATGGTCGCCGTCCGCTTCGACGCCACGCACAACGGCTTCTTCTACATTGCGTACACCGTCGGCGGCACGATGGAGTTCATGGCCATCAACATGGCCTCCTCGCTGACGGCGCACGCCTCGCACAGCCCCGAGACCCTCGCGGCGGGCGTCCGCGGCGCGCTGCGGCGGATGACCGTGCTGCTCGTGCCGGTCGTGATCTTCCTGGTGGTCTTCGCCCCGCAGATCCTCGCCCCCTTCGGTGAGGAGTACGCAAGCCACGGCACGACGGTCCTGCGCCTCCTCGCTGCCGCCGCGCTCCCGCGCGTGGCGGTCGAGCTCTACATCGGCGTGCTGCGCGTCCAGGGACGCACGGGCGTGCTCGCGGTCCTCCAGGGCATGATGTGCGCCCTCGTACTGGGCAGCGCGGCCGTGCTGCTGACGCCCGTCGGCATCGCCGGCGCCGGCTGGGCGATGCTGCTGTCGATGACGCTGATGGCCGTGGTGTCGGCTCCGGGGCTGCGTGCCGCGCTGACGGGCAGCGACCCGAAGCCCTCCCGGTTCGCCCGGCTGCTGCGCACCCGGCGCGGCACGGAGCAGCAGGAGTACGGGACCGAGTGGGCCCGCAGGGCCGCCGAGCGCCGTGAGCGCGCCGCCCTGGAGGAGCGGGAGTACGGCGCCCGCCCGACCTATGTGTCGAGCGGACACGACACGGCGACGCCCGCGTTCGGCTTCCCCGTGTACGTTCCCGAGCCCGCGGACGAACGGCCGCCCGCCGCCGACGGGGCTGAGGACCGGCTCACCCAGTGGCTGTGGCTGTGGCTCGGGATGGCCGCCGGTCTCTTCTGGGTGCCGCTGGCCCGCGCCGAGGACCTGGGCCGGCGCCATCTGCATGACGGCGAACTGCTCGAAGCGCTGCCCCCGGTCACCCTCACCGCGGGCATTCTGCTGGTCGTGGTGTACGTCGCCGCCGTCGCTCTCCAGCGGCCACGCCCGGTACTGACGGGCACGGTCCTCGTGGTGACGGTCGCCGCGCTGCACACCGCGCCCCTGCTGCTGGGCATCCGGCCGGAGCCGGCGGCAGGCTCGTGGTTCGGGGCGTACGCGGACTTCCTCGCGGAGGCGGCCGGACTGGGCAGTGCTGCCGGTGTGCTGACCACGCTGCCCGTCGTCGTCCAGCTGCTCTGCCTCGGGCTCGCCGCGGCGGCGCTGCGCACGGCGGGCGCGGACGGACGGGTCATCGCGGCCGTGGTGTGGCTGCTGGCCGTCGCCGGGTGGGCGGCACAGGACGCCGTGGCCGGGGCGGCGCAGCCTGTGTTCGCGGCTTTCGCGGGGCTCTACGCGGCCACGGCCCTGTGGGCGGCCCTGCGGCGACGGGCGGTCAGCGGGTCGGGACCGGCTGTCTGAACCAGCTGTCGAGGCCGGCCTCGCGGTAACCAGCGAGCGCCGGCCCCTCGTTGACCGTGAGGTCGCACTTGCGCTCCTCGGACGTCGGCCGGTTCCAGTGGACCATCGCCTTGACCCGCGGCATCGTCCGGATGACCTCGGGGATCTCGGTGTACCAGCCGCGCTGCCGGTCGGCGTCGGCCAGGTCGGGCGCGGTGGCGAACTCCGCCATCATCAGGGGCTTCTTCGCGGAGATGTTCTCCAGCAGCCAGTCGTAGGTGGGCCGTTGGCTGTCCTCGAAGGTCTTCCAGTCGGTGGTGTCGTGGCAGCCGAAGTAGTTGTACTGGTCCATGCCGATCCAGTCGACGTAGGCGTCGCCCGGATAGAGCTGCTTCATCACGTCGGCGCTGCCCAGATACCCGGAGACCGTCCACACCCAGACGACGTTGTCCGCGCCCAGCTCCTGGAAGCGCTGGTAGAGGTGCCGGTAGGCGGCGACGTACTCGGCGGGCGTGCCCGCGCCCTCCTTGATGCGCGCGTCGACCTCCTGGTCGAAGGAGAACAGCACCTTCTTCCCGTACGCCTTGAGACGGCGGATCTGCGGGTCGATGATCTCCTTGTCGTGCTTGCCGGAGGCGATGTTCTTCCAGCCGAGCTGGGTCTCCGTGTAGTCCTCGTGATGGCGCTCGGTCCACACCGTGGACTCCCAGGCCAGCATGAGCATGCGCTCCTTGCCGAGCCGCTGCTCGTCCTCGGTGAGCAGTTCGCCGTCGACCTTGTTCCCGGACATGTCGTGGTACGTGTAGACGAGGTCCAGCTTGCGGCCGATCTTCTTCTCGAACGCGAGGACCGGTTCGGCGAGAGAGCCGTCCTCGTCGTACGGAATGTAGGCGCCCCACCAGGCACCGCACCCCGGGACCAGCCGCTCGTCCGGTGCGCAGCTCCCCGTCGGGGACGGGCCGGACGCCGCATCGGCGGGCAGATCCCCGCCCTTCCCGGACGTCGTGCCGGCGCCCCCGCCCCAGACGGCGATCCCGGCGACGAGCAGCGCCACGACCATCAGGGCGGCGGCGGTGTACATCTGCCCGCGGGGCACGGCGCGCCCCTTCACCGGTCCCCCGTCGCGGGCTTGCGTTTCACTCGCTCGGCCGCTCCCTGGGTGGCGGCGGGCAGTGGCAGCCCGGGCAGCGCGGCGACCACGGTCGCGAACGCGGCGAGCGACACCATGAACGCCGTGGCCGAGAACGCCTCCACCAGGAACAGCGAGGTGGCGGTCAGCACACCCAGCGACAGGCTGATCGGGGCCGCCAGCGCGAACGCCTCCAGCCGGGCGCCCGACCGCAGCCGGGCGGGCTGCGGATGGAGCACGGCGAAGCCCGGCCCGAAGCAGACGAAGAGCAGCGCCGGGACCCAGCGCAGCGGCGAACCGCCGGGCAGCGCCGTCGCCGCGAGGGCCACCCAGCCCGAGAGGGCCACCGCCACTCTGAGCCGGTGCTCTTCCACCTTCATCGGACGGTCCCCCCGCTTCCTGTCCCAGGGCCTTGCGGCCGGTATTCCAGTACGACTCCGTACGGATGCTCCTCCACGACCCTGAACAACGGTGATGCCTCCAGGCGCGAACGCAGCGTGGCGAAGCCGCCGGCCGGGAGCAGTCCCTCGCCGGCGCTGTAGATGTCCTGCGTCCGGGTGAGCAGGACGAAGGCTTCGGTACCGCGGGGGATGCCCGCGGCCAGATAGCCCGCCGGATCCTTCAGCATCTTCTCGTTCTCCGGGAGTTCCTGCTCGGCGAAGAACCAGTGCTCCACCTGGTCGTAGCGGTGCAGCGCCTGCGGGAACGAGCCGGTGGTGGCGAGCAGCAACGCGCCCTTGGGAGCCCGGTCGATGGCACGGGTGACCATCGCCGTCTCGGCGGGCGGCGTGTAGTACATCCTCTCCTTGCCGTAGTACGACGGCAGGAATCCCACGACCAGCGCCACCAGCACCACCGGGAGCGCCACCGCCGTGACCCGGCGGCGGATCAGATGGACCCGCGTGGCCGGTCTGCGCAGGCCGGCGACGGGCGGGACGAGCGCGGCGGCCGCGAAGAAGGCCGCTCCCGGGAGCCCGAAGAGGTAGACGCGGAACAGCATTTCGCCGCCGTAGTCGTTGACGGCGAACAGCGGCACGGGAGCGGCCGACACGAGCAGCAGCGGCAGTGCGCTGCGGGTCAGCTTGCGCCGCGTCAGCACCGCGATGCCCGCGAGCGCGGCGACCGCCAGCACCATCAGCACATTGGCGAGTCCCGCCAGCTCCGGCCCCGGCCCGGTGAGCTCACCGGCGTAGCCCGCGCGGGAGTTCTGCATCAGCTCGCCGAGCGAGTCACGCAGGGTGCGCAGGGTCTCCAGGAACAGCGGCCGCCCCATCGTCAGGTCCCAGGCCAGCATGAGCAGTCCGGCGACGGCCAGGAGCCCCCAGTTGCGGTAGCGGCGGGTGAGCGTGAGGGCGAGCAGCGAGGCGCACAGCATCACCGGTGTGAGCTGGTGGGAGGCGTTGATGGCGACGATGAGCGGGGCGAGGATCGCGATGCAGACGGCCCGCTGGCGTACGCCGGTGGGGGGCGGCACCGGGGCCGCCACCGGATCCAGACAGGTGCGGTCGCGCAGCCTGCCCGCCGATCCCGGGCGCACGAAGTGGCGCAGCACCACGGCCAGCACGGTCAGATGCAGCAGGAACGCGAAGCCCTGCGGGGCCAGATAGTCCTGCCCGACCCAGTTGGCCACCTGGAAGATCCAGACGGCTGTCCACACCAGGCGCCAGTCCTCGGTGAAGGTGCGGTAGATCAGGATCAGGACCGGCATGACCAGCAGGCCGAGCACGATCGGCGCCCAGTTGAGATAGGCGGCCGCGCTCTCCACCCCGAAGACCCGCACCAGGGCGGCGTTGAGGGAGAAGAAGCCCGGCCACTGGTCGTACGCCGACATGTTGCCGGACAGGGCGGCGCCCGGCCGCAGTTCACCGTTCGCCAGCAGCTGGTTGATGACCGCGTCGTGCTTGGACGCCCAGGGGTAGCGCACCGAGTCGTACAGCAGGGCGGGCGCCGCCTTGAGCGCGAAGAGCAGTGCGACGCAGTAGGCCGCGGGCCACCACGGTGCGGTTCCCGCCCGGCGCAGACTGAACAGGAAGCCGCAGGTCAGCACCAGCAGCGACAGATGGAAGGCAAGGGGCAGCCGGTCCAGCAGACCGTAGTCGCCCATCGTGCGGAACCCGATGCGCGGCAGCGCGAACAGCCACAGACAGACGCCGGTCAGCAACGGCAGCCAGGTGAGCAGGAGATCCGGCCGGAGCAGGTCCGGGGGTGTCCTGGTGGTGGTCCGGGCCGCGTCGGCGGGCGGCGGCCCCTCTGCCGTCTCCAGGGCGGGCGACGGCACGCTGCGCCCTGTGAGCGGTGCAGGCATGCGTAGGCGCACAGTGCGACTCCCCCCACGAATGTGGTCGCGGCCGTCACGCCGCTTGTCCCTATCGGCGAAGTATAGAAAGAGATTTCGCGTTTGCGTGGCTCTCCCGGATTCTTGTCCGCCGCTTCTGCCGCCGGTCCGCGAACCGCGCCGCCGCGTGCCGGGCGCCCGGCCGTGGACGCGTCCGCCGCGTGCCGGGCGCCGGGCCGTGGACGCGTCCGCGGCTACCCCGCGAAGACCGGCCCCCTGACCGTCGCGCGGGCACGGCGGTAGAGCCGCCAGCCGACCGTTTTGAACGAGTCGGGGAACGGCGCGACCGGTGCGCCGCGGCCCTCCATCCACTCCTCGACATCGGCCGTGGTGTGCGTCCGGCGCAGGATCAGCCGGGAGATGCGGTAGGCCTCGTCGGTCTCCGAACTCAGCGCGTGCCGGACGGCCACCGCCGAGGCGTAGCCCTCGCGCAGCGCGGCCCGGCGCACCGCCCGGCTGTTGTAGCCGTGCGGATAGGCGAGATGGGTCACCTCATGGCCGAGCACGTCCTCCAGCACCCGTCGGGGCTCGCGCAGTTCGCGCCGCAGCTGTGACCGCGACAGCGTGTCCAGCTGCGGGTGGGTGACCGTGTGGGCGCCCACCTCCATGCCGTGCCGCACCAGCAGCGGCACCTGCGCGAGCGTCATCATCGGCGCCGGCGGCAGCAGCGAGTGCCGGCCCGGGGTGATGGCCCCGGTGGTGAGGTACGCGGTGGAGGGCAGTGACCGGGCGGCGAGTGCCTCGGCGGTCGGGCCCGGCAGATCGGCGAAGCCGTCGTCGAAG
The DNA here is from genome assembly GCF_032229325.1 of Streptomyces sp. AM8-1-1. Classification (NCBI taxonomy): domain Bacteria; kingdom Bacillati; phylum Actinomycetota; class Actinomycetes; order Kitasatosporales; family Streptomycetaceae; genus Streptomyces; species Streptomyces sp. AM8-1-1. The sequence continues at coordinate 4,934,644 of NZ_CP135086.1, read as the reverse complement.
GTGAGGACGACGGGCCGGTCGGGCAGCGGCCCGTCACCCGCGAGAGCGCGCACGAGCGTCCCGATCGTGACCGGGGTGCGGCCGCTCGCCACGACGGCGTCGAGCTGCGCCTCGAAGTCCTTCGGGGTGACGGTGAACTCCGCGATCCAGTCCGGCGGATCGTCCATGACGGCGTGGTACAGCAGTACGGGAATGCGTGGCATCGTCGCGCCACCGCCTTTCATCGGTTGTCGCGGTCCCACGGCAGCGGTACGCCGCGGACCCGGCGGCGCGCCCTGGCGTAGCCGAGGGGACCCGCCAGCATGCCGCGGCGCTCCAGCCGCGAGAGATGGCGCGGCCAGGGGTGGTCCTGGGCGCCGTGCGCCCCCGGCACGACGGCGCCGCCGGAGTCGCGGTGCGCGGTGATGGTGCGGGCGTGGGCGAGACCCCGGGGCAGTTTCCGCAGCAGGGCGGGCAGCAGCGCGGGGCGCCGCACCAGCAGGGCGGTGAGATACGCGGTGAGGCCGGCCCCGTAGCCGTACGCCTGGTTCGTCAGGTCCCGCCAGGTCTCCCGGTGGTGGTGCCAGACCAGGGCCTCGGGGGTGTAGCGCAGCCGGTGGCCGGCGGCGAGGACGCTCACGAAGGCGTAGAGGTCGTCGCCTCCCCGGGCGGGGGTGCCGGTGCCGGTCGCCGGGTCGAAGCCGCCGATCGCGCGCAGCGCCGACGCCCGGAAGGCCATGTTGGCGCCGGAGCCGAAGCTGCCCGCGGTGAACGGGAACAGCGGTTCGTCCGCGGGCGGGTCGGCCGGGTCGTAGGTCCGGGGCGCGAAGCCCTTGGCGAAGCCTCCGTGGCTCTCCAGCAGGATCTGCGCGGGGGTGCCGAGTTTCGCGGGAAGGATCAGGCCCGTCGTGCAGCCGAGGCCGGGGTCGGCCGCGAAGGGCGCGGTGAGGGTGGAGAGCCACCGCCGGTCGGCGACGACGTCGTCGTCGGTGAAGGCGATGACCTCGCCATCGGCGACCGCGACACCGCGGTTGTGGGCGATCGCGAGACCGGGCACGGTCTCGCGGGCGTAGCGGACGCGGTCGGCGTACTTGTGCTCGACGAGGTCCTGGGTGGCGCCGGTGACGGGCGCGTTGTCGACGACGACGATCTCGAAGTCGGGGTGGTCCTGCGCGAGCAGCGAGTCGAGCGCGCGGGCGAGCTGATCGGCGCGCTCTCGGGTCGCGATGACGACACTGACCCGCGGTGGCGGACCGTCCGCCGGGCCCGCGGTGCGGTCCTCCCCGGCCGGGCGGGCCCCCTTCAGGTGCGCACGAGCGGCCGCCGCCACCGTGGTCGCGGGGTCCTCGCCCGGCGGGACATGGCAGACGATCGTGGCGACCGGGCGGCCGCGCAGCCGGACCAGGGCGTAGACCTCCCCTTCGGCTGCGGGCTCCGCCGCGTCCAGGGCGGGGCCGAAGCTCAGCACGGCGCCCTCGGGGCCGTCCAGGTCCAGTTCGGTGACCTGGATCGGCGGCATCTGCGGTACGTGGGTGTCCATCGTTCTTCCTTGCTTCCGAGTGCTCCCGCTGTCAGTGGCCGCGCAGTCGGGCCAGCCGGTTCAGCGCCGACCGGCCGTATCCGGCGAGCCTGGGCCTGCTGCGGACGAAGCTGTGGGCGCGCCGGCCGGGCTCGCGGCTGATGCGGTACAGCGCGGCTCGCGGTCCCGGGCGGACGGACGAGCCTTCCTGGACGAGCAGTTCGCAGGTGCGCAGCGCGTCCTTGTACTCCGCGTCGCCGCGGCCGAGGTCGAGCATCCCGATGCCCTCCGCCGCCGCCGACTCGGCCATCCGCAGATGCAGGATCAGTCCCGGTGAGTACTTGGCGAACTCCGGGTCGTACGCCGGGAACCAGCAGGACAGCACCGTCCTCGACCGCAGACCGAAGTGCGCGGCGACCGGCCGGTCCCCGGCGTAGAGCACGGAGAGCACTCCGGAGCAGCCGGGCGTGCGTGTCCCGTGGAGGTCGCGCACCAGGGTGCTGATCCAGTCCTTGGCGAACCGGTCGCGGCGGCCCGTCCTGCGGTACTGCGCGGACTTCCATTCCATGAGCCGGCGCAGCGCGGCCGGATCACGCTCGTCGAAGACGAAGCGCACCTCGCCCGCCTGCCGGCCGAGCCTGCGCTCCTTGGCCAGGGTGGTCTTGAGGAACTTGGGCGAACGGGCCCGCAGCTGCTCCTCGTACACCTCGTATCCCGTGCCGACGTCGATGACCGGAGAGGCGAACTCCTCCACCGCCCCGGGCGAGAACAGCCGCTGGCCCGCTTCGAGGTTGTCGAACTCCCAGGCGGACAGCCGGCAGGCCCGCAGCAGCTCGCGGGCCGTGATCTCCAGGCCGGGGCGCAGGATCGCGCCCTGGCAGTCGGACACTCCCAGTCCGATCGCCCGGCCGTGGCCGAGCGGGCCGCGCTCGTGGGGGAAGAAGCCGGCCGGCTCCCCGTCCTCGCGCAGTACGGCCACTCCGGCGCCCGGCCGCACCCGGCCGACGGCCAGGGTGAACTCCGGCTCCATGAAGGGGTTGGCGGGCATGCCGGTCTTGGCACGCAGTTCACGCCAGGCCTCCGCCTCCCCTTCCCCCAGCTCCTCCGGCTTCACGACATGAATGCGCACACCGCTCAACTCGACCCCCCGGCCGTTCCCCTGGAACTTCCCCGGACAGGACGCTACCGGTCCAAATGCGCCCAGTCCCCCATTACGGGGAGCATCACCCATCTTGTGACGGAGTTGTGCAGTTCCAGGCCGTGAGGTTACGTGCGATGTCCGAGTGACGGGCAGGCTTGTGCACCAATGTGGCGGGGATTGGCCAACTGCACTTCGAACGAGACCGGTTGATCGTAGGATCTGACTGCTCCCGACCCCCCTAGGGAGCTTTGTGTGTCCTGGAAGGGCTCAGCTCCGTGATCGTGATCAACGTCGTGGTCTGCAAAGACGCCGATTCGAGGTCGTCGTGGTGAGCCGGGCGGGCGCCGGGCCGGGGGTGTGGTGGCCCGTCGCGTTGATCGTCGCTGCCGCCGGTGCGGCGCTCACCGGCCGGGCCGCGGCCGACGCCGAGTGGCGGCAGATCCTGGCGGGCGGCTGCGCCGCCGTCGCGGTGCTGGTGATCGCCTGGGCCGTGATGCTGTCACGGCAGCTGGCGCTGGAGCGGGCGGGACGCGACCTCGACCGCCGCACCGCGGCCGCCCGCGGCGCCGAGATCGCCCACCTCGCGGCGGTCCGGCTGCCCGCGATCACCGAGCGGCTGCGCACGGGCCAGCGGCTGGACACCGTGCCGGGCCCGCTCGCACCCGCCGCGCACACCGGCGAGGAGTTCGCCCGTGCACTGACGGCCGTGGTCGACGCGCTCGGCTCGGACGACGCCGTGCGCCGCGAACGGGCGCTGCGGGACTCCGTCCAGGCGGCCTTCGAGTCGGTCGCCCGCAACATGCACGCCATGGCCACCGTCCAGCAGCAGGTGCTCGACCGCGTCGAGCAGACCATCGACGACCCGCGGCTGATGGCCGAGGTCATGAAGGCCGACCACGCGGCGGCCCAGATGACCCGCAAGTCGCAGACCCTGCTGGTGATGTGCGGCATCTGGCCGGCCCGGCGCGAGACCCGGCCGGTCTCGCTCTACGACTGCGTACGCGGCGCACAGTCCCGGATCGTGGAGTTCGGCCGGATCGACGTGCACGGCGGCCAGACGCTCTACGTCGTCCCGCCCGCGGTCGAGGGCCTGATGCACGCCGTCGCCGAACTCCTGGAGAACGCCACGGTCTTCTCCCCCTCCCGCACCCAGGTCGTCGTCACCGTCCGCGAGGTGGGCGCAGGCGCCGTCGTGGAGATCGACGACGCCGGGCTCGGCATGCCGCCGGACGTGCTCCACCAGGCCCAGGCCCGGCTGCGCGAGGAGATGGACCTGGCGAACCTCGGCGCGGTGCCGCGCCTCGGTCTCGCCTGCGTCGGGCGCTGGAGCCGGGAGCTCGGCTTCAAGGTGGAACTGACGGGAGCGTCCGCGTACGGCGGCACCCGTGCGGTGGCGTTCGTGCCGTACCGGCTGCTGACCGAGCCGCTGTCGCACTTCTCCGACGTCACCGACCGCGGCACCGTCTCCGTGTCCCGGGCCGACCGGCCCGGCACCCACACATCGCCGCACGGCACGGCTCAACAGGCAGCCCTCCAGGGGCATGCCGCGCCGGGGGCGCTGCCCCGCCGGCGCAGCCGCCGCGGCGCCGCCGTGGAGGCCGCCGCCCAGCAGGCCCTCCAGGCACCGCCTCCCGCGCCGGCCGCACCCGACGGGCCTGCCTGGACCCCGGAGGCCGCTCGGGCGTCGATCGCCAGTGTGGTCTCCGGTTCGCGCCGCGGGCGCGCTGCCGTGGAGGACACCACAACCGACCCGTACGACGAAAGCGATGGAGGCCGGCCGTGACCGGGACCATAACCAGACTTCCCGACCTGGGCTGGATGCTGCGACCGCTGACCGAGATCCCGGGCGTCCGGCACGCGGTGGTGGTCTCCGAGGACGGGCTGCGCCTCGGACACGCGTCGGCGGAGAACCTCTCGGGCCCCGTCGCCTCGCTCAGCGTGGGCGAGGCCGAGGCGCTCTCCGCGGCCTGCGCCGCGATGACGATGACCGGACGCTCCACCGCCGCGCTGCTGTTCGGCGGCGGCGCCGGGGTCCGTCAGCTGATGCTGGAGTCCGAGCACGGCTTCGTGCTCTTCACCCACGCGGGAGTGGGCGCGCATCTGGGCGTGGCCACCGACCCGAGTGCCGATGTCGGACTGGTCGCCCAGCAGATGCAGTTGCTGGTAGCGAAGATCGGCGCGCACCTGGCCAGCCAGCCGCGGGACCCGGTGACCGATTCGTCATGACCGACCGCCCGGAGGAACGGACCACATCGGCGGTACGCCCGTATGTGATCACAGGGGGACGCTCGGACAGCGGCGGTGAGCCGCTGTCCTGGGAGACCCTCGTGATGGCCACTGACGCCGCCTTTCCCGCGTCCCTCCAGCCGGAGCACCACATGATCCTGGCCCAGTGCCAGGGGCTGCTGTCGGTCGCCGAGGTGGCGGCCCACATCGGCCAGCCGCCCTCGGTCGTCCAGGTACTGCTGTCCGATCTCGTCGAGTGGGGACTGATCGTGGTCCGCCCGCCCGTCCCGCCGGCCGAACGCACCGATGTGACCATGCTCAGAAAGGTCCTCCATGGCCTCGAAAGCCGCCTCTGACGCCCCGGGCCGGGCGCCGGGTGACGCAGCGGGACACCCGGGCCCGCCCCCGGTCGCCCAGCCGGGCAAGTACGTCACCCCCAGCGTCGCGGGCGCCGCGAAGATCCTCGTCGTCGGACCGCTGGGGGTCGGCAAGACGACGCTCATCGGCACCGTCTCGGAGATCGCGCCGCTGTCGACCGAGGCGATGATGACGCGGGCCGGCGCCCGGGTCGACACCCACGTCCACAGCGGCAAGACGACCACCACCGTCGCCCTGGACTTCGGCCGGATGACGATCGACGGCGATCTGGTGCTCTATCTGTTCGGCACCCCGGGCCAGCCGCGCTTCCTGCCCGCCTGGCGGGACCTCGCCAAGGGCTCGCTCGGCGCGCTGGCCCTGGTCGACACCCGTGACCTGGAGGCCTCCTTCGACGCCCTGGGCAATCTGGAGGACCTCGGGCTGCCGTTCGCGGTCGCCGTCAATCTCTTCCCGGAAAGCCCGCAGCACGACGAGAAGGAGCTGCGGGCAGCGCTCGACCTGCTCCCCGAGACTCCGCTGGTCACCTGCGACGCCCGGGACGCCCGCTCGTCGGTCGGAGCACTGATCGCTCTGGTCGGCCACCTCATCAACGCCGCCACGGAGTCGTCATGACCGTCCCGCCCCCGCCCACCGGCACCTCCCGTCCGCCGGCCGGCGGGCGCTGCCCGGTGGCCACCCCGCTGTACGGCCCGGACCTCGACGGCGACACCATGCCCGCCTTCTACGAGAAGCTGCGCCGTGAACACGGCCCGGTGGCGCCGGTGACCATCGCGCCCGGCATGCAGGCCTGGCTGGTGCTCGGCCACCGCGAACTGCTCCGGCTCACCCGCGAGGAGCAGGACTTCTCGCACGACCCGCGCCGCTGGACCCTGCTGCGCGAGGGACGGGTGCCTCTCGACTCGCCGATCATGCCGATGGTCGGCTGGCGGCCCGCGCTGCTGTTCACCGACGGGCAGCAGCACCGCCGGATGCGCTCCGCCGTCTCGCACGCACTGGCCTGCATCAACGGGCACGAACTGCGCCGCAGCGTACGGGCCACCGCCGAGCGGCTGATCGCCTCCTTCGCCGACCGCCGCGAGGCGGACCTGGTGCCGCACTACGCGCGCAAGCTGCCGCTCCAGGTCATCACCGGCCTGCTCGGCCTGGACGAACGGACCGGCCAGCAGCTGGTGCAGGCGATCGCCGGGATGGTCGCCGCCAACGCGGACTCCGTCAACGCCGCCCAGCGCATGAACACGATCCTCCAGGGCCTCATCGAGGAGAAGCGGCGCAGACCCGGCAACGACGTCACCTCGTCCCTGCTGCACCACCCGGCCCGGCTCACCGACGAGGAGGTGCTGCACAACCTCGTGGTGATGTTCGTGGCCGGCAACCAGACCACCGTCAACTGGATCGCGACCACGCTGCGCATCCTGCTGTGCGACCCGGCCTTCCGCTCCTCGCTCACCGGCGGGCACCTGAGCGTCGACGACGCGCTCGACCTGGTGCTGTGGCGCTACCCGCCGACGCAGAACTTCCCCGCCCGCTACGCCACCCGGGACCTGGAGTTCGGCGGCCAGCACATCCGCACCGGCGACATGCTCCTCCTCGGCCTCGCGGGAGCCAACCAGGACCCCGAGGTCCTGCCGCCCGACGGCGTCCCGGTGACCGGCAACCGCTCGCACCTGGCGTTCGGCGCGGGTCCGCACACCTGCCCGGCGCAGGACCCGGCCCGGCTCATCACCCGTACCGCCGTGGACACCATCCGGCACCGGCTGCCCGATCTGGAGCTGGCCGTACCGGAGTCGGACCTGGGGTGGATCAAGTCGCCCTGGAGCAAGGGGCTGGCGGCGCTGCCGGTGCGGTTCACCGAGCCGCAGCTGCCGCAGGCCGCGCAGTCCCCCACCGCAGAGCAGCAGGCCTTCTCGCCGACCTTCCCGCAGTCAGGAGAGCCCCGTTGAACACCTCCCCCAGCACGCCGCACCGCATGGACCCGGCCGGTGGCTGCCCGCACGCGGCCAACGCCCGGCTGCTCGCCGAGAACGCGGTGGCCGAGGTCGTCCTGCCCGGCGACGTCCCGGCCATGGCCGTCCTGGGGCACGAGGCACTCAAGGAGTTCCTCGCCCGGCCCGACGTCGCCAAGGGGGCGGCGCACTTCGCCGCGCTCCAGGCCGGTGAGATACCCGACGGCTGGCCGCTGAAGACCTTCGCCACCGTGCAGGGGATGACCACCGCCGACGGGGACGACCACCGGCGGCTGCGGTCGCTGGTGAGCAAGGCGTTCACCGCCCGCCGGGTGGAGGCGCTGCGGCCGCGGATCGCCACGGTGACCGCCGAGCTGCTCGACGGCCTCACCGACGCGGCCGCGGCGGGCGGCGGAGTCGCCGATCTGCGCACCCACTTCGCGCTCCCGCTGCCGATGGGCGTGATCTGCGAACTCCTCGGCGTGGACGCCGAGCACCAGGACCGGCTGCACCATCTGTCGAACCAGGTCGTGAGCACCTCCATCGGTCCCGAGGAGGCGATGGCCGCCAACCGCGAGATGGTGGAACTCCTCGCCACGGTGGCCGCGACCCGTATGCAGGACCCCGGCACCGATCTGACCAGCGCGCTGATCGCTGCCCGCGAGGAGGACGGCGACCGGCTCAGCCGCCAGGAGCTGATCGGCACCCTGCTGCTGATGATCATCGCGGGTCACGAGACCACGCTGAACCTGATCACCAACGCCGTGCGCGCCCTGTGCACCCACCGCGACCAGCTGGAGCTGGCGCAGTCCGGCAAGGCGGGCTGGGCGGACGTGGTGGAGGAGACGCTGCGCTGGGACAGCCCGGTCAGCTTCTTCCCGTTCCGCTATCCCACCCGCGACATCACGCTGGACGGGACCGTGATCCCCCAGGGGACGCCGGTGCTGGCCGGGTACTCGGCGGCCGGCCGGGACACGGCCGCGCACGGGCCGGACGCGGACCGCTTCGACATCACGCGCACCGCCGCGACCCGGCATCTCTCCCTCGGTCACGGCGCGCACTACTGCCTGGGAGCGCCGCTGGCCCGGATGGAGGCGACGATCGCGCTGGAGCAGCTGTTCACCCGCTTCCCGCAGCTGGACCTCGCGGTGCCCGACGGCGAACTGCCGCGCCACGCCAGCTTCGTGGGCAACAGCGTGCAGAAGCTCCCGGTGCGGCCGGGGGGCTGACACGGCGGGTCGGGGCGCGGTTCCAGCGGGTACGGCAGCCCGGCAGCCCCCGCGCCTCGCTCAGCGCAGCGCCGCGTCCACCGCGGCCTGCGCGTGCAGCCGGGTCGTCGGGAACACCGGCACCGGGCTGTCCCCGGCCCCGATCAGCAGCTCGATCTCGGTGCAGCCGAGGATGACGCCCTCCGCGCCCTCCGCGACCAATGCGGCGATGACCTCCTGGTAGGCGGTACGGGACTCCTCGCGTACGACACCGAGGCAGAGCTCCTCGTAGATCACCCGGTGCACCAGAGCGCGCCCTGCGGCGTCCGGGACGATGACGTCGAGCCCGTGCCCCGCGAGCCGGTCGCGGTAGAAGTCCTGCTCCATGGTGAAGGCGGTGCCGAGCAGCCCGACCTTGCCGAGGCCCGCGGACCGTACGGCGTCGGCGGTGGCGTCCCCCAGGTGCAGCAGCGGGACGGAAACGGCCTCCTCGACCTGCCCCGCCACCTTGTGCATGGTGTTGGTGCAGATCAGCAGGAGTTCGGCGCCCGCGGCCTCCAGCCCCTTCGCGGCGTCGGCGAGGATCTCGCCCGCCCGCTCCCACTCCCCCGCGGCCTGAAGCTCCTCGATGTCGGCGAAGTCGACGGAGTGCAGTACGCACCGGGCGGAGTGCAGACCGCCGAGCCTCTCGCGGACGAACTCGTTGAGAAGCCGGTAGTACTCCGCGCTGGATTCCCAGCTCATGCCGCCGATCAGCCCGATGGTCCTCATCGCTTCACTGTGCCAGCCCCGCGGGCGGCGGGGCGAGCTGCGGCCCCCGGCCGGGGTGACCGACACTGGAGGGCATGTCTGAGGTCATCGCCGTCACCGGAGCCGGCGGCCGCATCGGCGGCCGTGTCGCACGTCGTCTCGCCGAACAGGGCGCCGCGGTGCGTCTGTTGGGACGGGATCCGGCGCGACTGCCACGGATCGCGGGGTCATCGATCGCGCCGGGCGCCCCGTACGGGGACGGCGAGGCGATGCGCGGGGCGTGCGAGGGCACGGGAACCCTCTTCCTCGTCTCCGCGCACGAGGCGCGGGACCGGGTGCGGGAGCACACCACCGCCGTCGACGCGGCCGTCGCGGCGGGCGTCGGCCGGATCGTGTACGTGTCCTTCCTCGGTGCCTCGCCGGACGCCACGTTCACCTTCGCCCGCGACCACTGGCACACCGAGGAGCACATCCGGGCCTCGAGCGTGCGGTACACGTTCCTGCGCGACAGCTTCTATCTGCTCGCGCTGGCGTCGATGGCCGGGGCGGACGGAGTGATCCGCGGGCCGGCGGGCGAGGGGCGGGTCTCGGCCGTCGCCCACGACGACATCGCGGACTCGGCGGTGAGCGTGCTGCTCGGGGAGGGCCACGACGGCCGGACGTACGACATCACCGGACCGGCGGCCCTCTCGCTGACCGAGGTGGCCGCCGAACTGAGCCGCGTCACCGGCCGCACCGTCCGCTACGAGGACGAGACCCGGCAGCAGGCCTACGCCTCACGCGCCGGCTACGGCGCCGAGGACTGGGAGGTGACCGGCTGGGTCACCTCCTACGAGGCCATCGCGAACGGGGAGATGGCCGAGGTCTCCGGCGCGGTGCCGGAGCTGACCGGGCGTCCCGCGCAGAGCCTCGCCCGGTACCTGGCCGAGAACCCGGACGCCTACCGGCACCTGACGCCCTGACGCCACACGTCGCTCACCAGCGGCACGCCGGGACGGTAGGCGAGATGGACATGGCTCGGCGCGTCGAGCAGGGCGATGTCCGCACGGGCACCGGGGGCGATCCGGCCGATGTCGGTTCGGCGCAGGGCGGCCGCGCCGCCCGCGGTCGCCGACCAGATCGCCTCGTCCGGGGTCATCCCCATGTCGCGTACAGCGAGGGCGATGCAGAACGGCATCGACGAGGTGAACGACGAGCCCGGGTTGCAGTCGGTCGACAGCGCCACGGTGGCTCCCGCGTCGAGCAGCCGGCGCGCGTCCGGCCACACGGCCCGGGTCGAGAACTCCGCGCCGGGCAGCAGCGTGGCGACCGTGCCGCCGCTCGCGAGCGCGTCGACGTCCGCGTCCGTGAGATGGGTGCAGTGGTCGGCGCTGGCCGCGTCGAGTTCGACGGCGAGCTGGACCCCGGGGCCGAAGCTCAGCTGATTGGCGTGCACGCGGGGGATGAGGCCCTTCGCCCGGCCCGCCGTGAGGATCGCGCGTGCCTGGTCGCCGTCGAAGGCGCCCTTCTCGCAGAAGACGTCGATCCAGCGGGCGTGGGGCGCACAGGCGTCGAGCATCTCCCCGGTGACCAGGTCGACGTAGCCGGCGGGGTCGTCGGCGTAGTCGGGCGAGACGATGTGCGCGCCGAGGTAGGTGACCTCCTCGGTGTGCTGCGCGGCGATGCGCAAGGCGCGGGCCTCGTCGTGGGTGGTGAGGCCGTATCCGGACTTGGTCTCGAAGGTGGTCGTGCCCTGCCGCAGAGCCTCGTCGAGATAGCGGGTCAGATTCGCCTCGAGGGCGGCGTCGCTCGCGGCGCGGGTGGCGGCGACGGTGGTCCGGATGCCGCCGGCGGAGTAGGCGCGGCCGGACATGCGGGCGTTGAACTCCGCGGTGCGGTCGCCGCCGAAGACGAGGTGGGAGTGGGAGTCGACGAACCCGGGGATCACGGCGCGGCCGCCGGCGTCGAAGGCCTCGTCGGCGGCGGGGGCGTCCGCGGCCGCTCCGACCCACGCGATGCGGTCGCCGTCGATGACGACGGCGGCGTCGAGGACGAGGCCGAGGGGGGTGGCGTCGCCCTGGGCGGGGTCGTTGGTGACGAGGCTGCCGATATTGGTGACGAGCGTGCTCATGGGGTCCTCTCGGGTCGTTCCGTACCGGGGCTCATCCGGCCCCGCGCCCGCGGCACCGGCGATGCCGGCAGCCGCGCGCGCTCAGGCGTTCCGGGCCTCAGGCCCTCAGCCCGGTGATCGCTTCCGCCAGGGCCGATGCCACGTCCGGAACCAGTGTGTGGGTGCCGGAGCGCACCACATGACGGCCCGCGACCACCGTGTCCCGTACATCCGCCGAGGTCGCGGCGAACACCGCCGTCTCCGCCGCCAGCCGCGCCACCGGGCCCGCCGTGCGGACCGAGTCCAGTGCGACGGTCGTGAAGTCGGCGAGCGCGCCGGTCTCCAGGCGTCCCGCCTCCTCCCAGCCCAGTGCCGCGTGCCCGTCGCCGGTCGCGGCCCGCAGCAGTGCCGCCGCCGTCCAGTGGCCCCGGGTCCGGGTCCGCAGGCGTTCGTTCAGCTCCATCGCCCGCGCCTCCTCCAGCAGGTCGATCACCGCGTGGCTGTCGCTGCCGAGCGAGAGGGGTGATCCGGCGCGCTGGAGGGCGGCGGCCGGGCCGATGCCGTCGGCGAGATCGCGTTCGGTGGTCGGGCACATGCAGGTGCCCGTGCCGGTGGAGCCGATGAGCGCGATGTCCTCGTCCGTCAGATGGGTGTTGTGCACGCCCGTCGTGCGGGGGCCGAGCACACCGTGGTCGGCGAGCAGCCGCGTCGGGGTGACGCCGTGCGCCGCGCGGCAGGCGTCGTTCTCGGCCGTCTGCTCGGAGAGATGGACGTGCAGCGGGGCCCGCCGGGCGGACGCCCAGGCGGCGACGGTCTCGAGCTGCGCCGCCGGCACCGCCCGTACGGAGTGGACGGCCGCGCCGATCCGCACCTGGTCGCTGTCCTTGAGCAGCGCGGCACGCGCCGCCCACGCATCCGCGGTCTTGTCGGAGAACCGGAGCTGGTGGGCGTCGGGCGCCTTGCCGAAGCCGGACGACAGATAGGCCGTGTCGAGCAGGGTGATGCGGATGCCCGCGTCCGCGGCCGCCGCGATCAGGGCCTCGCCCATGGCGTTGGGGTCCGCGTACGGCACCCCGCCGGGCCCGTGGTGCAGATAGTGGAACTCGCCCACCGCGGTGATCCCCGCCAGCGCCATCTCCGCGTACACCGCCCGCGCCAACGCGTGGTACGTCTCCGGGGTCAGCCGGGACGACACCTGGTACATCACCTCGCGCCAGGTCCAGAACGTGCCCGAGCCGACCTGGACGGTGCCGCGCAGCGCCCGGTGGAAGGCGTGCGAGTGCGTGTTGGCGAGGCCCGGCAGCGTCAGCCCGCGCAGCGCCACGGCGCCGGGCTCCGGTGCCCCGACGCCGGTGCGGACGGCCACGATCCGGCCGTCTCGCACGTCCAGTGCCACACCCGGCTCGACATAGCTGTCCAGCCAGGCGTGTTCGGCCCAGTACGTCGTCAGCGGCACGCGAGACCCTCCAGTACGTCGGCGAGCGCCAGTACCCCGGCCACACAGTCGTCCTCGGCCGCGAACTCGGCCGGGGAGTGCGAGACACCCGTGGGGTTCCGTACGAACAGCATGGCGGTCGGGACCGAGCCGGAGAGGATTCCGGCGTCGTGTCCCGCGCCCGTGCCGAGGACGGGCACCCGTCCGCCGAGGATCCGGTTCAGTTCGTCGCGCAGGGCGTGCTCGAACTCGACGACCGGCGTGAAGGACTCCCGTACGACGGTGAGGTCGACGCCGTCGCGCTGGGCGCGCTCCTTGGCGGCCTGCTCGACCGCGGCGACGACGGTGTCGAGGGTGGCCTGGTCGGCGGCGCGTGAGTCCAGCCAGCCGCGCACCAGCGACGGGATGGCGTTGACGCCGTTCGGCTCGACGGAGATCTTGCCGAAGGTGGCGACCGCGCCGGCGAGTTCGGCCTCGCGACGGGCGGCCAGGACGGTCTCCGCGTACGTCAGCATCGGGTCGCGGCGGTCCACGAGGCGGGTGGTGCCGGCGTGGTTCGCCTCGCCGTGGAAGTCGAACCGCCAGCGGCCGTGCGGCCAGATGGCGGAGGCGATGCCCACCGCGTCGCCGGACAGGTCGAGCGCGCGGCCCTGTTCGACGTGCAGCTCGACGAACGCCCCGATCCGGGCGAGCCGCTCCGGGTCGGGCCCGATCGTCTCGGGGTCGTAGCCCGCCGCCTCCATGGCCTCGGGCAGCGAGACGCCGTCGCCGTCCCGGAGCTGATACGCCTTCTCCTTGGTCAGCTGCCCGGCGCTGAGCCGGGAGCCGACGCAGGCGAGACCGAAGCGGGCGCCCTCCTCGTCACCGAAGTTGGTGACGGCCACCGGCCGGGTGAACTCCGCTCCCCTGCGACGGAGTTCGTCGAGCGCGGCGAAGGAGGACACCACACCGAGCGGGCCGTCGAAGGCTCCGCCGTCGGGGACGGAGTCGAGGTGCGAGCCCGTCACGACGGCGTTCGGGGCCTGCGGGTCGCCGTGCCAGGCCCACTGGTTGCCGTTGCGGTCGGTCTCGTAGGCGAGGCCGCGGGCCTCGGCCTGCTCCTGGAACCAGGTCCGGCAGTCGGCATCGGCCCCGGTCCACGCGTGGCGCCGGTAGCCCTTGGTCTCCGCGTGCCGCCCCACGGGGGCGAGCTCGGCCCACATCGAGTGGAACGAGCCACCGGCGTCGCTCACGCCTCCTCCCGCATCGGGACGCGGACGCCCTTGTCGTCGGCGACGGACTCGGCGATGTCGTAGCCCGCGTCGACGTGCCGGATGACGCCCATGCCCGGGTCGTTCGTCAGCACGCGGCGGATCTTCTCGCCCGCGAGCTTGGTGCCGTCGGCCACCGAGACCTGGCCGGCGTGGATGGAGCGGCCCATGCCGACACCGCCGCCGTGGTGGATGGAGACCCAGGACGCACCGGAGGCGACGTTGACCATCGCGTTCAGCAGCGGCCAGTCCGCGATGGCGTCCGAGCCGTCGAGCATGGCCTCGGTCTCGCGGTACGGGGACGCCACCGAGCCGCAGTCCAGGTGGTCGCGGCCGATCGCGAGGGGGGCGGCCAGCTCGCCGCTCGCCACCATGTCGTTGAACCGCTCGCCGGCGCGGTCCCGCTCGCCGTAGCCGAGCCAGCAGATACGGGCCGGGAGGCCCTGGAAGTGGACCCGCTCGCCGGCCATCTTGATCCAGCGGTGCAGCGACTCGTTCTCGGGGAAGAGTTCGAGCATCGCCTTGTCGGTCTTGTGGATGTCCGAGGCCTCGCCGGACAGGGCCGCCCAGCGGAAGGGACCCTTGCCCTCGCAGAACAGCGGCCGGATGTAGGCGGGCACGAAGCCGGGGAAGTCGAACGCCCGGTCGTAACCGGCCAGTTGGGCCTCACCGCGGATGGAGTTGCCGTAGTCGAAGACCTCGGCACCGGCGTCCATGAAGCCGACCATCGCCTCGACGTGCCGGGCCATGGACTCCCGGGCGCGCTGGGTGAAGTCGGCGGGCTTCTCGGCGGCGTAGGAGGCCATGTCGTCGAAGTCGACGCCGAGCGGCAGATACGCCAGCGGGTCGTGCGCCGAGGTCTGGTCGGTCACGATGTCGACGGGCGCACCCTCGGCGAGCATCCGCGGCAGCAGCTCCGCCGCGTTGCCGAGGAGGCCGATGGAGAGCGGGCGGCGGGCGTCCCGCGCCTCGGTCGCCAGCTGGAGCGCGTGCTCCAGGGAGTCGGCGCGCACGTCCAGGTAGCGGTGCTCGATCCGGCGGTCGATGGCGCGCGGGTCGACGTCGATGCAGATCGCCACGCCGTCGTTCATGGTCACGGCGAGCGGCTGGGCGCCGCCCATGCCGCCGAGACCGGCGGTGAGGGTGATCGTCCCGGCGAGGGTGCCGCCGAACTTCTTGGCCGCGACCGCGGCGAAGGTCTCGTACGTGCCCTGGAGGATGCCCTGGGTGCCGATGTAGATCCAGGAGCCGGCCGTCATCTGGCCGTACATCGTGAGGCCGAGGGACTCCAGGCGCCGGAACTCCTCCCAGTTCGCCCAGTCGCCGACCAGGTTGGAGTTGGCGATGAGCACACGCGGGGCCCACTCGTGCGTCTGCATGACGCCGACGGGGCGGCCGGACTGGACGAGCATCGTCTCGTCCTGCTTGAGCGTCCGCAGCGTGCGCACCATGGCGTCGTAGGAGCGCCAGTCGCGGGCGGCCTTGCCGGTGCCGCCGTAGACGACGAGCTTGTCGGGGTGCTCGGCGACCTCGGGGTCGAGGTTGTTCTGCAGCATGCGGAGGGCGGCTTCCTGCTGCCATCCCAGGGCGCTCAGTTCCGTACCGCGCGGTGCCCGTACCGGAGTGGAGGGCGGCCCGGAGGGCCTCGGCTGAGGGCGGTGGTGGGGGACGGGTGGGAGGGGTCCTGACATGGCGATGCCTCCTCGCGACTGCGACTGCTGGTGCGACGGTGAATGTTGCCGCTTCTATTCACATCCTGGAGGTCTGAATAGTCTTAGTCAACAGCTGCACCCGGTCCCGCCGGATGATTGGCTGGCACACATGTCTTCCGAACGCCGGCACCGAGCCGTACGAGCAGCCGTCGAACAGGGCCTTCTCAGCGAGGAGCAGCCCGTCGCGGCCCTCCTCGACGTGGCCGGGATCCGCGCCTGTGCAACCGCCCTGCGGGACGCCTTCGCCGCCGTGACCGACGCACCCGTGCTGCACGCCTTCGCCGTGAAGGCCGCGCCCCTCGTACCGGTGCTGGCGCTGCTCGACGACGAGGGCATCGGGGCGGAGGTCGCGAGCCCCGGCGAGCTGGCACTGGCGCGGGCCGCGGGTGTACGCCCCGAGCGCATCGTCCTGGACTCCCCCGCCAAGACCCCCGCCGAGCTGCGCGAGGCCCTCGCCCTCGGCATCGCGGTCAACGCCGACAACCCCCAGGAACTCGTTCGCATCGACGCCCTCGTGCGGTCGGCGGGCAGCACGTCGCCGGTCGGACTGCGCGTCAACCCCCAGGTCGGCTCAGGGGCCATCGAAGCGCTCTCCACCGCCACGGCGACCTCGAAGTTCGGCGTCGCGCTGCGCGACGAGGGCGCCCGCGAGAGCGTCGTCCGCGCGTATCTCGACCGGCCCTGGCTGACGCGGCTGCACACCCACACGGGCTCGCAGGGCGTACCGCTCACGCTGATGGCCGAGGGCGTCGCCGCGGCGTACGACCTCGCCGAGGAGATCAACCGGGCCGCCGGCCGGCAGCAGATCGACACCCTGGACATCGGCGGCGGGCTTCCGGTCAACTTCGCCTCCGACGAGCAGACCCCGTCCTTCGCCGAATACGCGCGGCTGCTCCGGGAGCGGGTGCCGGGGCTGCTCGACGGCCGCTACGGCCTGGTGACCGAGTTCGGCCGGTCGCTGCTCGCCAAGCACGGGCTGATCCTGGCCCGCGTGGAGTACACCAAGACCTCGGGCGGGCGGCCCGTCGCGGTCACCCACGCCGGCGTGCAGGTCGCCACCCGTACCGTCTACGACCCGGCGTCCTGGCCCCTGCGCATCGAGGGCTACGACGCCAAGGGACTGCCCCGGACCGGCGAGAGCGTCGTGCAGGACGTCGCGGGCCCGGCCTGTTTCGCCGGGGACCTGCTGGCCGAGGCCCGGGCGCTGCCGCGGCTGGAGCAGGGCGATGTGATCGCCGCGCTCGACACCGGCGCGTACTACTTCTCCAGCCACTACGGCTACAACAGCCTGCCGCGGCCCGGGGTGCACGGGTACACCGCCGGGCCGGACGACACGGTGCGGTTCTCGCTCGTACGGGCTCCGCAGACCATGGCCGAGATCGTCGCCGAGTCGGGCGGAGCGCGACCGGACGCCCTGCTGTAGGCCGTGGCGCGCGGCCGGGGAGCGAGTGTCGTACCCGGCTGCTTTCCTGTGAGCATGGCCAACACGAGTGTTGTCGTCGAGCGCAGGATCGCGGCCCCGCCGGCCGCCGTCTGGGACGCCCTGACGGATCTGGAGAACGCGCCGAAGGTGCTGAGCGGTGTGGACGCGGTGGAGGTCCTCTCCCCCGGCCCGTTCGGCGTCGGCACCCGCTGGCGCGAGACCCGGCGCATGATGGGCAAGCAGGCGACCGAGGAGATCTACGTGACGGCGAGCGAGCCGCCCGCCCGCTATGTCGCGGAGGCGGACTCGCAGGGCGCGCACTACGTCTCGGAGTTCCTGCTGCGGGCGGAGGGTCCGGACGCGACGCAGGTGCGGATGACCTTCAGCGCCGAGCCGCCCGGAGGGTTCGCCGGGCTGCTGGCCAAGGTCCTCGGTCCGCTCGGCGCGCGGGCGGTGGCCAAGGCGATCGCGAAGGACCTCGACGACGTGGCGGCCGCGGTGGAGGGCCGCAGCACCTGATCCGGGCACGGCCTCTTCCCCGGACGGGGCTGCGCGGACTCCCCCTGGCCTCGCGGCCTCTTCCCCGGGCCGGGCGCGCGGGCTCCCCCGGACAGGCGTGTTCGGCGCCCCGGAGGCATCACCCGCGCCGGACCGGGCACACCTCAACCCACACCGAACTCCGGGGGAGGCTGCCGTGACCACCGAAACGCCCCAGGCTTCCGAGACTCCGGGCGGAGACAGTCCGCTCAAGCGAGCCATCGGGCCCAAGCTGCTGATCCTCTTCGTGATCGGCGACATCCTGGGCACCGGCATCTACGCCACGACCGGCAAGGTCGCCGGCAAGGTCGGCGGTGCGCTGTGGCTGCCGTTCGTCATCGGGTTCGTCGTCGCGATCCTCACGGCCGCGTCGTACGTCGAGCTCGTCGGCAAGTACCCGAAGGCCGCCGGAGCCGCGCTCTACACCCAGAAGGCGTTCAAGGTCCCGTTCCTGACCTTCATCATCGCCTTCATGGTGATGTGCTCCGGGCTGTCGTCCGCGAGCGCGGCGGCCCGGGCGTTCAGCGGGGACTACTTCCAGGAGTTCACCGACGCCATCCCGGCCACCCTCATCGCCATCCTCTTCATCCTCGCGCTGGCCGCGCTCAATCTGCGTGGTGTGTCGGAGTCGGTGAAGACCAATGTCGTGCTCACCATCGTCGAGCTGACCGGCCTGCTGATCATCCTCGTGATCGGCGCCTGGGCGGTGCTGACCGGCGAGGGTGACCCGTCCCGGCTGACCGAGTTCCAGGCGAGCGGCACGGGATACGCGCTGATCACCAGCGTGCTCGGCGCCACGGCCCTCGGCTTCTTCGCGTTCGTCGGCTTCGAGGACTCGGTCAACATGGCCGAGGAGACCAAGGACCCCGTGCGCACCTTCCCCCGGGCGATCTTCATCGGTGTCGGTGTCACGGGCACGATCTATGTGCTGGTCGCGCTGGCGTCCTCGCTGCTGGTCGACTACAAGACGCTGGAGAAGTCCAGCGGGCCCCTGCTGGAGGTGGTCGAGGCCGGCGGCGTGGCCTTCCCGCCCAAGCTCTTCGCCCTCATCGCGCTGTTCGCGGTCACCAACTCCGCGCTGATCAACATCATGATGGCCTCGCGGCTCTGTTACGGCATGGCCAACGAACGCATCCTGCCGCGGGCGATGGCCAAGGTCCTGCCCCAGCGCCGCACCCCCATCGTCGGCATCGTCTTCGTCTCGGCGCTGGCGATCGGGCTGGTGTCGACGGGCGAGATCGAAGGGCTCGGCGACACCACGGCATTCCTGCTGCTGTGCGTCTTCGCGGTGGTCAACGTGGCCGTTCTGGTGCTGCGCAAGACCCCTGTCGAGCACTCCCACTTCCGCGCCCCCACCGTGCTGCCGGTGCTCGGTGCGATCACCTCGCTGATCCTGGCCAGTCCGCTGGCCGACCGTGACGCCGAGGTCTACATCCGGGCGGGCGTGCTGATCGCGATCGGCATCGGACTGTGGGCGGTCAACAAGCTCGTGATGAAGGCGGGCGGCGAGGACACCGCCTGATCCGTACGGCTACCGCCGGCGGAGTCCGGCGCCATCGAAGCGCGGACCTTATCGGGACCGGGGCATGTTCCGATGGAAAATGCCCCAACTCCCCCCGACAGTAGCCACGTTGCGTAACCTCCCCGTCACTGGCGCACAACAGTGCGCGGAACGCCGAGGCGGGGAGGGGAGTCGGCGTGCCCGGAATCGACGAGTGCCTGCTGGAAGCCATGCTGGTGCCCGGTGCGCGCGGGGCGTCCATCGTGGACTGGATCAGCGGGCTCGCGCTCGGCACCGTCGGTGAAGCGGCCGGGCCCGATCACGAGACCACCGCGGCCGAGACGGCCGAGGTGGCCCGCATGGCCACCGAGTACACCGCAGTCGTCGCCCAGGAGCCCAGCATGCTCGGCGGCGACGGCGGACGGGATCTCGACGGCGGCGGCACGGAGCCGCTCAAGGACGACGGGCTGATCGTCGAGGACCTCATCGTCACCACCCGCACCTGCTATCACCTGGTGCGGTTCGTGGACACCACCGTCGACAGCAGCGTCTTCCTCCATCTGTGGCTCGACCGGGACCTGGGCAATCTCGCGCTGGCCCGCATCCGTCTTCAGCACCTCGCGGAGGGGCTGGTGCTCGGATGAGAGCGGCCGTGTCCCCGATGCTCGTCAGACTCGCGGACGAGCGCGCCACCGGCGTCCTCGTCCGTGACCACGGAGTGCTCTATCTGGCCGACGGCGAGGTCGTGCACGCCGAGAGCCCCGAAGCGCCCGGCCTCGACGTCCTGCTGACGGCGAGCGGCCGGCTGCGGCCGGACAGTTGGGCCGAGGCGGTCGCCCGGGCGGGCGCGCGCCACGAGGTCGCCCGCTTTCTCGTCGACAGCGGCCAGGTACCCGGCGGCGAGCTGGAGATCTGCCATCTCGCGGCCGTGTTCGACGCCGCGTTCTTCGCGCTCGCGCCGACCAGCGGCCCGACCCGGTTCCGCTACGGGGTGGTCCACTGGATCGGCCGGGTGCGGCCGGTACCCACCCGGGTCGTCGAACGGGAGGCCCGGCGGCGATCGATGCTGCTGAACGCCGTGTGGCCGCACCCGGCGGTCGACACGGCGCCGGTGGCGCGCAGCCGCCACCTCGCGGGACGGGCGGTCAGCCCCCGCCGGCGGTCACTGCTCGACCTGGCCGACGGCGTACGGACCCCGTCCGCCATCGCCCGGGAACTGGGCCGTCCCGCCTTCAACACCCTCATCGAGATACGGCGGCTGGCCGCCGAGGGACTCATCGGCACACCGGAGGAGTCCGCGGCACCCGCAGCCCCACCCGTCAGCGCCAACGCCGTGCGGACGGGGGGCCAGGAGCCGTCCTCGGCACTGGATTCCGCCATGCTCCGCCGGCTCCGTGACGCCCTGGAGGCCACGCTGTGACGCCCCGCTCCGCCCACCAGGTCCATTGCTGCACGTCATGAGGCGCGCGATGAGGCTGCGCGCAGAAAGGAGACAGCTCATGACGGCCACGGCGGATGTGCTCGCCGAACTGAAGCGGCTGCGCCTGCGGGTGCCGCAGCTGACGGGCGCACTCGCCGCCACCGCGGACGGTCTCGTGCTGGCGTCCGACACCGCCGACGCGGAGAGCGTCGCCGCACTCACCGCCGCCGCACTCGGCGTCGGGGTGCGGCTGACCGAGGCCACCGGACAGGGGAGCTTCTGCGAGCTGCTGGTCCGGGGCGACCGGGGGTACGTCGCGACCTACGCGGCGGGCTCCTCGGCCGTCCTCACCCTCCTGGCCGAGCCACGCATCAACGTGGGACGGCTCCATCTCGAGGCCCGCCGTTCCGGCGTTCGCGTCGGAGAACTGGTCGACGGCGCCCTCGAACGACCGGAGAACACCTGACCCATGACCGACACACCATCACGCACACCCAGCAGACGGAAAGGAAGTGCGCATCTCATGGCCAACACCGAACGCGCCCTCAAGGAAGCCACCACTGTCATCGAGGGCGCCATCGGCGCCGCACTCGTCGACTACACCAGCGGAATGGCGCTGGGCACGGTCGGCGGCGGAAAGGACCTGGACCTCTCGGTCGCCGCCGCAGGCAACACCGATGTGGTGCGCGCCAAGGTCCGCACCATGGAGCAGCTCGGACTCAAGGACGGCATCGAGGACATCCTGATCACCCTCGGGACGCAGTACCACCTGATCCGGCTGATGAAGGGCCGGGGAACGAACGGCCTGTTCCTCTACCTGGCGCTCGACAAGGAGCGGTCGAACCTCGCCATGGCCCGCCACCAGCTGAAAAAGATCGAGGCGGAGCTGGAACTCTGACCGGCCGCGGCGCCGCCGTCCGCCCCCGTGGGCGCTCAGCGGCGCCGCGCCCCTCCGGGCGAGGCGTCCCCCGCCGCGATGCCCGTGCTCCGGAATCCCTTGACCAGCCTGCCGACCGGGCCCCTCGCGGTCCAGTCGGACCGCAGCCACAGCAGTGTCTCGGCGCGTCTCTCCCGGTGGCCCAGCCACCCGGCCTTGGCCCACAGCCCGGCTCCCGCGCCCGCCAGCACCGCACCACCCGCGGCGGGCAGCGCGAACGAGGTGCCGACCGCGAGGGCGAAGGCCCCGAGCAACTGCCACCGGTGCGCGCGTCGCCAGGCCCGCACCGTCACCCGGCGGTCCTGGAGGTAGTCGGTGCGCCCGGCGCGAGTGGCGGCCTCGGCGAAGTGCACGTACCGCCTCCGCCGTACGAGGGCGACCGCGGCGGCCGTGACGATGAACAGCGCCGCCCCGGCGAGCACCCCGATCCGGCGTCCGGTGAGCCCCGGCACGAGAAGTCCGATGCCCGCGGCGAACACCCCCAGCCACCACAAGGGCGCCGCCCCGGCCCGTACGACCACCGCCACCCTCACCAGAGACTGCGCCCCGCGCCCCACGTCCGGTCCCCTTCCGCGCATCCCTCGGGCAGATGCCCTTCGGGCGCGGAGACTAGCGGCGGATTCTGAAGACAGCGTGAGAGAAGACAGCGTGAGGAGGGCCGGGCCCGATCGCACCCGGCCGGCCGGTGTCCTGCGCGGAGAACGGTGCCGACCCACGAACCGGTCCCGCTCCACCAACCGGCGCTACTCCACGAACAGTCCGCGGGCCGCCGCCCGCCCGTCGAACTCCTCCAGCCGTGCCTGCGCGTCCGGCAGGTCGTCGCACATGGCCTCCAGCAGCACCCGGCCCAGCAGCATCGGCGCGCAGGCGGTGTCGAAGGCCAGGCCCGTGCCGACCGCGGCGGGGATCAGCAGGTCGCTGTGCGCGGCGACGGGGGCGAAGGCGGAGTCGGCGACGGTGACGACCGTCAGCCCCGCCGAGCGGGCGTACGCCAGTGCCTCGACGACCTCCTTGGGGTGCCGGGGCAGCGCGAAGCACAGCAGCGCGCTCGCACCCGCGCGGCGGGCGGAGTCGATGCGGTCGGCGAGCATGGTGCCGCCCTCGTCGAGGAGGCGTACATCGGGGTGGACCTTGCCGGCGAAGTACGCGAAGCCGCGGGCCTGCGAGGACGCGGCCCGCAGACCGAGCACGGGCAGCGGGCGGGAGGCGGCGAGCAACCGGCCCGCGCGCTCGACCGGCGAGGGGTCGGCGAGCAGGTCGGAGAGATGGCGCAGGTTCTCGATCTCGGCCTGCACCGCCTGCTGGTACTCGTTGAGGCCGTCCTCGGCCTCCTCGCTCTCCGCGGGCGCCACCTCCCGCAGGTGCTTGCGCAGCGCCGGGTAGCCGTCGAAGCCGAGGGCGACGGCGAAGCGGGTGACGGACGGCTGGCTGACGCCCGCGAGTTCGGCGAGTTCGACGCTGGACAGGAACGGCACGTCGCCCGCCCGGCGCACCATGCTGTGGGCGATCCGCCGCTGCGTGGGGGTGAGCCGGTGCCCCTCGAAGAGCTGCTGCAGTCGTGCGGCAGGGCTGTCGCTCATGCCGTCCCCCTCATGTGATCCGTCATCAGGTCCGTGAACCGGTCGAGCAGCGCCGCGGCCGCCGTCACGTCGTCGGTCAGCGGCCGGTCGGCGAGCTCCTCGTCCAGGACGGACTCGGCGAGCTCGTAGGCCGCCCCCACCGGGAGTTCCGGGTCGGGCCGCAGCCCACGCTGGCGCAACGCCCGCACCGCGGCGACGAGTTCACAGCCGACCACGAGCCGGTAGGCGGCGCCCGTGCGCAGTGTCTGACGTGATGCCAGCGACGCGAAGCTGGCCTGCTCCTCGACGCCACGGGACAGTACCGCGTGGCCCAGCGACGCGGGCGCGGAGTACGCCCGCAGATCGCCGAGGGCGGCCCCGGCCGCGTACTCGAGGATCATCACGCCGGAACTCGCGGCCT
This sequence comes from Streptomyces sp. AM8-1-1, assembly GCF_032229325.1. Classification (NCBI taxonomy): domain Bacteria; kingdom Bacillati; phylum Actinomycetota; class Actinomycetes; order Kitasatosporales; family Streptomycetaceae; genus Streptomyces; species Streptomyces sp. AM8-1-1. The sequence continues at coordinate 4,911,216 of NZ_CP135086.1, read as the reverse complement.
CCGCGTCGGCGAGGAAGGGCCGCAGCCGGGTGAAGCCGGGCTCGTTGAGTGCGGAGAGCCTGGAGGTGGAGAGCCGGGCCGTCTGGGTCAGCGCCAGCCTGAAGTGGTCGAGGTCCAGGGCGAGTTGAGCCATGTAGAAACCGCCGTGGTGATAGGCCGCCATGTCCGAGGGGCAGATCAGCGGGTTCTCCGCCGCCGCGTTGATCTCCACCGCGAGGGTCCGCTCCAGCGCGTCGGCGGCGTCCTCGGCGGGCCCGTGGATCTGCGGCAGACAGCGGAATCCGTACGGGTCCTGGATGCGGCCGAGCGGCGGGGTGGGCCGCTCCGGCGCGCCGAGCAGCCGACGCATCCTGGTCGCGACGGCGTAGGAGCCGGGGTGCGGGCGCGCCGCGTGCACGGGCTCGGCGACCGCCTCGTAGGAGCCGTCGACGGCCAGCAGCGAGAGACCGGCGACGAGTTCGGTGGCACGGACGAGGGCGCGCAGTTCGCCGAGGGCGAGCGCGGCCTGGCCGAGCGTCAGGGCGTTGGAGCTGATGAGCGCCAGGGCGTCGTTGTTGTCGAGGGCCTGCGCCTGCGGAGGCGTGCCGCCCCGCCAGGGGTGTTCGCCGGCGAGGGCGAGACCCATCTGCGAGAGGGCCGCGATGTCACCGGTGCCGACCGAGCCGAACTCGTTGACGACCGGGTACGCACCCGACTCCAGGGCCTCGCACAGCGCGGTGACGACACCGGGCCGCAGTCCCGCGCCGCCCGCGAGCAGCTGGTTGGCGCGGACGGCGAGCATGGCGCGGACCTCGCGGGCGGGCAGCTCGTCACCGATCGCTCCGGCATGGGAGCGCAGCAGCCGCAGGCCGTGGCCGGCCGCCGAATCGGAGGGCACGGCCTCATTCCGGTTGGCGCCGACGCCGGTGGAACGGCCGTAGACCCTGCCGGACGCGGCCAGCTCGCGGGCGGCGTCCCAGGCGACCTCGACGCGCTTCATCGCCTCGGAACCGGGTACGGGACGGGCCGCGCCGTCGGCCAGCCGGACGATGTCCGCGACCGGGAGGCTCTGTCCGTCGAGGACCACGATGCCGGTGGGTGAGTCCACCATGTGGGACGACATCATGCGCGAAACCCTCCTTTTCCGGACGGTCTGTCTTGCCTCGCGAGCATCCGTACCCAGCGATTTACCCCGAGGCATTGACAACTTATTCAGACACCGAGAACTCTGCATGACTATATGCAGCCCGGGCAAGGGACGACTGATGATCAAATTCGATGCAGTGAACAAGCGCTTCCCCAACGGCACCACTGCAGTCCACGACCTCACTCTGGAGATGCCGGACGGCGGGATCACCGTCCTCGTCGGATCCTCCGGATGCGGTAAGACCACGACCCTGCGCATGATCAACCGGATGGTCGATCCGACGTCCGGCACCATCCACGTCGGCGGCAAGGACGTCCTCGCACAGGACGCGGCCGAACTGCGCCGCTCCATCGGCTACGTCATCCAGCAGTCGGGCCTCTTCCCGCACCGCACGATCATCGACAACATCGCGACGGTCCCGCTGCTGCTGGGCTGGGGCCGCAAGAAGGCCCGCGCCCGCGCCGCGGAACTGCTGGAGACGGTCGGCCTCGCGCCCGAGACCGCCAAGCGCTACCCGCACCAGCTCTCCGGCGGCCAGCAGCAGCGCGTCGGCGTGGCCCGGGCCCTCGCGGCCGACCCGCCCGTCCTGCTGATGGACGAGCCCTTCGGCGCGGTCGACCCGGTCGTCCGCACCCAGCTCCAGGACGAACTGCTGCGTCTCCAGCAGGAACTCAGCAAGACGATCGTCTTCGTCACGCACGACATCGACGAGGCCGTGCGCCTCGGCGACCGCATAGCCGTGTTCCGCACGGGCGGTCATCTGGTGCAGTGCGCGACCCCGGCCGAACTGCTGGCCCGTCCGGCGGACGACTTCGTGGCGGACTTCCTCGGCGCCGAAAGGGGCCTGAAGCTGCTGTCGCTCAGCACTCTCGCGGACGTGCCGCAGAGCCCCCTTCCGCAGACCGGCCGCTGGGAGCTCGCCCTCGACGCGGCCCGCGTCCCGCTCGGCTGGCGCGACAAGGACGGCGACCCGTCCGACGCCGACCTGCTCCCGGTCCGCCCGCTGCGCGACACGGACTCCCTGCTCTCCGCGCTGAACGAGTCGGTGGCCTCCCCCTCCGGCCTGGTGGCCCGCGTCGACGCCGACGGCGTGCTCACCGGCGTCACCTCGCGCGAGGACATCCACGAGCGGGCCGGCTCGGCCCACTCCGCGGCCCGGGTGGCCGTATGACCGTCGACTGGTCGTGGATCTCCGACCATGCCGGCGACCTCACCACGCTGAGCGTCTCCCATCTCCAGGCCGCTCTGAGCGCGGTGCTCCTGGGGCTGGTCATCTCGCTCCCGCTCGCGGTGCTCGCCCACCGCGTCCGCCCGCTGCGGGGCTTCCTGCTCGGGATGTCGAACGTGCTGTTCACCATCCCGTCGATCGCCGTGTTCGTGCTGCTCCTGCCGGTCTCCGGGCTCACCCGCACGACCACCGTGATCGGGCTGACGATCTACACCCTCGTCGTCCTCCTGCGGAACACCGTCGAGGGCCTCGACGCCGTTCCCGCCCGTACCAAGGAGGCCGCCAAGGCGATGGGCACCCGTCCGCTGCGGACCCTGTTCACCGTCGAACTCCCGCTCGCGCTGCCCGTGATCATGGCCGGAGTGCGGATCGCCACCGTCATGTCCATCTCGCTGGTCAGCGTCGCCACCTACATCGGCGACGGCGGCCTCGGCCAGCTCTTCACCGACGGCTTCCAGCGCAACTTCCCGACCCCCGTGGTCGCCGGAGTGGTCCTCACCCTCCTCCTCGCGCTGATCGCGGACGCGCTGCTCGTCGCCGTGCAGTACGTCCTCACCCCCTGGACCAGGAAGGGCAGGGCCTGAGATGTACGAGCTCTTCAAGGACCTCGGCTCCTGGCTGACCAGCGGCGCCCAGTGGTCCGGCAGCGACGGAATCGCCCACCGGCTCGTCGAGCACCTCCAGTACTCACTGCTCGCGACGCTCATCGCCGCCGTCATCGCCCTGCCGGTCGGTCTGCTGATCGGGCACACCGGACGCGGCGCGTTCCTCGCCATCAACCTCTCGTCGTTCGGTCGGGCCCTGCCCACCGTCGGCCTCGTCGTGCTGGTCTTCCTCGCCAGCGGCCTGTCCATGACGCCGGTGTACGTGGCGCTGGTCGCCCTCGCGATCCCGTCCATCGTCACCAACACCTACGCCGGCATGTCCGCGGTCGACCCCGAGGTCCGGGACGCCGCCCGCGGCCAGGGCATGCGCGGCCACCAGGTGCTGCTCCAGGTGGAGGTCCCGCTGGCGATGCCGCTGATCATGACGGGACTGCGGCTCGCCCTGATCCAGGTCGTGGCCACGGCCACCATCGCCGCGTACGTCAGCTTCGGCGGACTGGGCCGCTACGTCTTCGACGGCCTCGCCCAGCGCGACCTCGTCCAGGTGCTCGGCGGAGCCGTCCTCGTCGCGGTCGTCGCCGTCGTGCTCGATCTGGCGCTCGCCGGCCTCCAGCGCGTCCTCTTCAGCAACCGCCCCGCATAAGGACTTCCCATGAACCGACGCACCCTGCTCGGCAGTCTGCTGGCCGCCGCATCCGTCCCCGCGCTCGCGTCGTGCAGCAGCGGCATCACCTCGCTCGAAGGTGAGGGCGGCTCGCTGTCCGGCGGCGGCTCCAGCAAGGACGGTGTCACCATCGGCACCGCCAACTTCACCGAGAACCAGATACTCGGCTTCCTGTACGCCGCCGCCCTGAAGGCGGCCGGTGTGAAGGCGACCGTCCGCCCCAACCTCGGCACCCGCGAGATCCTCATCCCCGCGCTGCGCGGCGGCGACATCGATCTGCTGCCCGAGTACCAGGGCGCCCTGCTGCACTACCTCGACCCCAAGGCCACGGCCACCGAGGAGGGCGAGATGCAGAACGCGCTCGCCGTCGCCCTCCCCCAGGGCCTCCAGATCCTCCCGTACGGACTGGCCGAGGACTCCGACGCCTTCGCCGTCACCAGCGAGACGGCACGGAAGTACGGGCTCCGGTCCCTCGGCGACCTCGCCAGGAAGAACGGCGAACTCGTCATCGGCGCGGCCCCCGAGGTCAAGAAGCGGGTCGTCGGCGTCGTCGGTCTGAAGGACATGTACGGCGTGGAGTTCAAGGAGTTCAAGTCCCTGGACTCCTCCGGGCCGCTGGTCAAGGGCGCGCTGAAGAAGGGGGATGTCGACGTCGCCAACCTCTTCACCACGGACACCGACATCAAGGCCGAGGGCTGGGTCGTGCTCTCCGACCCCAAGAACCTGATTCCCGGTCAGCACGTCGTCCCGCTGATCGCCGACCGCAAGGCGGACTCGCGCGTACGCAAGGCACTGGCCCGGCTCGGCGCCGTCCTGACGACCGAGCAGCTCACCGAGCTCAACCGGCTGGTGGACAAGGACAAGAAGGACCCGGAGGACGTCGCGAACGACTGGGCCCGACAGCACGGAATCACGAAGAAGGGCAGCTGAACCATGGCAGGCCTCGTCGAAGTACGGTCCATCGACGTCGTTCCCGACAGTGAGCGGCACGGCACCGCCTTCTCCCAGTTCACTCTCTGGCTCGGCGCGAATCTCCAGATCACCGCCGTGGTCACGGGCGCGCTCGCCGTCGTCTTCGGGGGCGGCCCCTTCTGGTCGGTCGTCGGCCTCGCGGTGGGCAATCTGCTCGGCGGCGCGGTGATGGCCCTGCACTCGGCGCAGGGACCGAAGCTCGGCCTGCCGCAGATGATCCAGTCACGGGCGCAGTTCGGCGTGAAGGGCGCGATCATCCCGCTGCTGCTGGTGATCGTGATGTACGTCGGCTTCTTCGCCAGCGGCAGCGTGCTGGCCGGCCAGGCGGTCGGCGAGCTCACGCATCTCGGCGAGACGCCCGGCATCGTGATCTTCGCGCTGGTGACCGCGGTGACGGCGGCGATCGGCTACCGCGTCATCCATGTCCTCGGCCGGGTCGCGAGCGTCGTGTGCGCGCTCGCCTTCGTCTACCTCGGCATCCGGCTGCTGGACCGGATCGACCTCGGCACGGTGCTGGCCGACCGGGCCTTCGACCTGCCGATGTTCCTGCTGGCGGTCTCGCTCTCGGCGTCCTGGCAGCTGGCCTTCGGCCCGTACGTGGCCGACTACTCCCGCTATCTGCCGCGGCACACCAGCGCCCGCGCCACGTTCTGGTGGACGCTGTCCGGCTCGGCCATCGGTTCGCAGTGGTCGATGATCTTCGGCGTGCTGGTCGCCGCGACCGCCGGGGACGCCTTCCTCGGAGGCCAGGTCAGCTATGTGGTGGCCCTCGGCGGCACCGGCCTGATCGCCTCGTTCCTGTACTTCGTCATCGCGCTCGGCAAGCTGACGATCAATGTGCTCAACACCTACGGCGGCTTCATGTCGATGGTGACCAGCATCAGCGGTTTCCGCGGCCAGAGGACGCTGTCACCGCGCGGCCGGGCGCTCTACATCGCGGCCATCATGATCGCCGGCACGGTCGTCGCCCTGCTCGGCAAGGACAGCTTCCTCACCTCGTTCAAGGACTTCCTGCTCTTCCTGCTGACCTTCTTCACCCCTTGGTCGGCGATCAACCTGGTCGACTACTACCTGATCTCGCGCGAGCGCTACGACATCCCGGCGCTCGCCGATCCGCACGGCCGCTACGGCGCCTGGCGCGCGGACGCCCTCGCCGTGTACGGGGTGGGCCTGCTGGCCCAACTGCCGTTCCTCGTCACGCACTTCTACACCGGCCCGCTGGTGGAGCCGCTGGGCGGTGCGGACATCTCCTGGATGGTGGGGCTCGTCGTGCCGGCGCTGCTGTACTGGCTGATCGCCCGCCGCCGTACCGCGCACATCCCGGAGCGGACGATCCTCGCCCCCGGGGCAACCCCGACGGAAAACAGTGGGGCTACCCCCACTGACGCGACGGCCGGGCGCCCGTAGCGTGAACGGTTATGGAAGCCCGCGACCCTGAGCTCGAGAAAGAGCTCGACGCCACCCTGCACGCCCGCCGTGAGCTGGGCGAAGAATACGATTCAGCGCTCGTCGAATCCTTCCTGGAGAAGGTCGAACAGCGCCTGGACGGCACGGTGGACCGCCGTGTGCGCCGGCAGCTCGCCGAGCAGCAGATGGTGGTCGCCCGCGGCACCCGGCCGCCGCAGCAGCCCGCCGACCCGAACTTCGGCGAGCGCTTCGGCTTCGGGATCATCTCGATGATCCTCGCGATCCCGCTCTCGGCGATCGGTGTCGTCAACGCCGATCTGCCGGGGCTGATCGTCGCCTGGGGCGGCATCGTCGGCGTCAACGCCGTCCATGCCGCCAAGGGCTGGCCGTGGCTGCGGCACAAGGCCCCGGAGAAGACCTCCGACTGGGAGGGCTGAGGCCCGGCGATCGTGTGAGTCCGGGCCACGGCCTCACGGCCGGCGCGAGCGCGATGTTCCCCGCCAGGTCTTCCTGGACCCGGCCGCGCGGGAGATGTACACGGACCGGGAGGCGGTGGCCGCCGAGGTGGTCGGCTGTCTGCGCCTCGACGCCGGCCGCCATCCCGACGACGGCGAACTCGGCGCGCTGATCGGCGAGTTGTCGGTGAAGAGCGAGCACTTCCGGCGGCTGTGGGCGGACCACGAGGTCTAGGAGAAGACCCACGGCGTCAAGCGCATCTCGCAGCCGACGGCGGGCGGGCTGACGCTGCCGTACGAGACGCCCACGCTGCCGGGCGACCCGGACCAGCCGCTCGTGGTCTGCACACCGGAGCCTGGCTCCCCCACGGCGGAGCGTCTGTCGGTGCCGAGCTGGACGGCTTCCTCGCCGCGCGAGTGAGCCCGGTCGCCGGTCGACACACCGGCGCCCGGGAAGCCTGTGCCACGCGGGCGCCGGGGAAGAGTGTGCGCGGGGACCGCCTCACCCCCGGCAGGGCCGGGGGGCGGGACGACGACGGTCCCCGCGTGGGACACGGTCCCGGGTCAGGGCCGGTCGCCGCGTCCGGGGCGTCTGGGAGTCCGGGAGCCGCTCCGGAGTTCTTCGACGCCGCCTGTGCGCCGGCCTGGTTCCCTGCCCGGGAACCCTGCCGACACCCATGACTGTGACGGACGCGTGTTAAGCGGGTGCTGCGCGTACGTGACGTGCGCGTACCGTTTGCGCGAAGCCCCTTCCCCGCGCTACTACTTGCCGCCGCCGGCGAGGAAGGCCAGCAGGTCCTGACGGCTCACCACGCCCATCGGCTTGCCCTCGACCAGCACGATCGCGGCGTCCGCGGCTCCGAGCACGGTCATCAGGTCGCCGACCGGCTCGCCCGAGCCGACCTGCGGCAGCGGGTCGCTCATGTGCTTCTCCAGCGGGTCGCTCAGCGCGGCACGCTGGGTGAACAGCGCGGCCAGTAGCTCGCGCTCCACGACCGAGCCGATGACCTCGGCGGCCATCACGTCGGGGTGGCCCGCGCCCGGCTTCACGATCGGCATCTGCGACACGCCGTACTCGCGCAGCACCTCGATGGCCTCGCCGACGGTCTCCTCCGGGTGCATGTGCACCAGGCTGGGGATCTTGCCGCCTTCCTTGTGCCGCAGCACGTCGGCGACGCGCGCGGCGTGGCCGGCCTCCTCCAGGAAGCCGTAGTCGGCCATCCACTCGTCGTTGAAGATCTTGGAGAGATAGCCGCGGCCGCTGTCCGGCAGCAGGACGACCACCACGTCGTCGGGGCCGAGACCCTCCGCGACGCGCAGCGCGGCGACGACCGCCATGCCGCAGGAGCCGCCGACGAGCAGGCCCTCCTCCTTGGCGAGACGGCGGGTCATCTGGAAGGAGTCCTTGTCGGACACGGCGACGATCTCGTCGGTCACGGTCCGGTCGTACGCCGTCGGCCAGAAGTCCTCACCGACGCCCTCCGTCAGATACGGACGCCCGGAGCCGCCCGAGTAGACCGAGCCCTCGGGGTCCGCACCGATGATCCGCACACCGTTGTCGCTGACCTCCTTGAGGTAGCGGCCGGTGCCCGAGATGGTGCCGCCGGTGCCGACGCCCGCGACGAAATGGGTGATCTTCCCGTCCGTCTGGTCCCAGAGCTCGGGACCGGTCGTCTCGTAGTGCGAGCGCGGGTTGTTCGGGTTGGAGTACTGGTCCGGCTTCCACGCACCCGGCGTCTCCTGCACCAGACGGTCGGAGACGTTGTAGTACGAGTCGGGGTGCTCGGGGTCGACCGCGGTGGGGCAGACCACCACCTCGGCACCGTACGCACGGAGCACGTTGATCTTGTCCGTGGACACCTTGTCCGGGCAGACGAAGATGCACTTGTAGCCCTTCTGCTGGGCCACGATCGCCAGGCCGACACCCGTGTTGCCACTGGTCGGCTCCACGATCGTGCCGCCGGGCTGCAGTGCTCCGCTCTCCTCGGCCGCCTCGATCATGCGCACGGCGATGCGGTCCTTCACCGAACCGCCCGGGTTGAAGTACTCGACCTTGGCCAGGACCGTCGCCTGGACGCCCGCGGTCACGCTGTTCAGCTTCACCAGCGGGGTATTGCCGACAAGACTGATCATCGAGTCATGGATGCGCACAATGTTCTCCGGGATCTCCGTAGTGATGCGGCCAGGGTATGCGGACCGGCGCGGGATTGGGCGACGGCCGCTACGGGGCAGTTAGCTGATGACAGGCGACGAGGAGAGGAGGTGGCTCGGTGTCGAGGGCGAGGGTGGCACGGCGGATCGCCGCAGGCGCGGCGTACGGCGGAGGCAGCATCGGTCTGCTCGGAGCGGCGGCCGTGGGAGTCGTGCTCGCGGAGGTCCAGCTGGCCAAGCGCTCGGTGGGCGGGGGCATCGCCCCGATGCCCCCGCGCGGCGACGGGCTGTACGGGCTGGCTTTCGGGCACAACGATCCGCTGCTCCTCGGCGTGCTGGGCGACTCCACAGCGGCCGGCCAGGGGGTGCGCCGGGCGGGCCAGACCCCGGGGGCGCTGCTCGCGTCCGGGCTGGCGGCGGTGGCCGAGCGTCCCGTGGAGGTGTGCAATGTCGCACTGCCGGGTGCCCAGTCGGACGATCTGGACCGTCAGGTCACGGTGCTGCTGGAGGACAGGTCCCGGCTGCCGGACGTCTGCGTGATCATGATCGGCGCCAATGACGTCACCCACCGGATGCCGCCCACCGAGTCCGTCCGCCATCTGTCCTCCGCGGTGCGGAGACTGCGTACGGCAGGGGCGGAGGTGGTGGTCGGCACGTGCCCGGATCTCGGCACCATCGAGCCGGTCTACCAGCCGCTGCGCTGGCTGGCCCGCAGGGTCTCGCGCCAGCTGGCGGCCGCGCAGACCATCGTGGTGGTGGAGCAGGGCGGGCGCACGGTGTCGCTGGGCGACCTGCTGGGCCCGGAGTTCGCCGCCAACCCGCGCGAGATGTTCGGCGCGGACAACTACCACCCCTCGGCGGAGGGCTACGCGACGGCGGCGATGGCGATGCTCCCGACGCTGGGCGCGGTGCTGGGCGTGTGGCCGGAGTCGGACCGCCCGGAGGCGGACCGCGACGAGGGCATGCTCCCGGTGGCGAAGGCCGCGGCGACGGCGGCCAAGGAGGCGGGTACCGAGGTCACGGGCGCGCGCGGGCCCTGGGCTCTGCTCAAGCACCGCAGGCGCCGGCGGCTGCCGTCCACGTCCACGGCGGCGGAACCGAGCCCGTCGCCGTCTCAGGCGCGGCAGTAGGACGTACGGGTCCGGCCGGCCGCACCCCTGCCGAAAAAGTGAGCGCTCGCTTAGAATTGAGGCGACCGTCACACCGGCGTACCCGTGACCCGGCCCGTACCTCCTAGTAACTTCCAGACAGTCCGCCCACCAGCACTCCTCCTGGAGCCGTGATGCCCGAAGCCGTCATCGTTTCCGCCGCCCGCTCCCCCATCGGACGGGCCTTCAAGGGCTCGCTCAAGGATCTGCGGCCGGACGACCTCACCGCGACGATCATCCAGACCGCGCTGGCCAAGGTGCCCGAGCTGGACCCCCGGGACATCGACGACCTGATGCTCGGCTGCGGTCTGCCCGGCGGCGAGCAGGGCCACAACCTGGGTCGCATCATCGCCGTGCAGATGGGGATGGACCACCTCCCCGGCTGCACCGTCACCCGTTACTGTTCGTCGTCCCTCCAGACCTCGCGCATGGCGCTGCACGCCATCAAGGCCGGCGAGGGCGACGTCTTCATCTCGGCCGGCGTCGAGATGGTGTCCCGTTTCGTCAAGGGCAACTCCGACAGCCTGCCGGACACGCACAACCCGCTGTTCGCCGAGGCCGAGGCCCGTACCGCCTCCGTCGCCGAGAAGGGCGCCGCGGACTGGCACGACCCCCGCGAGGACGGTCTCGTCCCGGACGCGTACATCGCCATGGGCCAGACGGCCGAGAACCTGGCGCGCCTCAAGGGCGTGACCCGTCAGGACATGGACGAGTTCGGTGTCCGGTCCCAGAACCTCGCCGAGGAAGCCATCAAGAAGGGCTTCTGGGAGCGTGAGATCACCCCGGTCACCACGCCCGACGGCACGGTCGTCAGCACGGACGACGGTCCGCGCGCGGGTGTCACGCTGGAGGGCGTCGAGGGCCTCAAGCCCGTCTTCCGCCCCGACGGCATGGTCACCGCGGGCAACTGCTGCCCGCTGAACGACGGCGCCGCGGCCCTGGTCATCATGAGCGACACCAAGGCCCGCGAGCTGGGCCTGACCCCGCTGGCGCGGATCGTCTCCACCGGTGTCTCCGGCCTGTCCCCCGAGATCATGGGCTACGGCCCGGTCGAGGCGTCCAACCAGGCTCTGAAGCGGGCCGGCTTGACCGCCGGGGACATCGACCTGGTCGAGATCAACGAGGCGTTCGCCGCGCAGGTCATCCCGTCGTACCGGGACCTGGGCATCCCGCTGGACAAGGTCAACGTCAACGGCGGCGCGATCGCGGTCGGCCACCCCTTCGGCATGACGGGCGCGCGCATCACGGGCACGCTGATCAACAGCCTCCAGTTCCACGACAAGCAGTTCGGCCTGGAGACGATGTGCGTGGGCGGCGGCCAGGGCATGGCGATGGTCATCGAGCGGCTGAGCTGAGCGGCAGCGGAGGGTAGGGGCTGTCGTTCGGATCAGGCTGGGTCAGTGAGCGGGGTCTGGTGCGTGCGATCGCAAGGCGGAGGAAGGAGCCGACGCGGAGCGTCGGCGACTGACGACAACGCGGCGAGCGTGCGTGCCAGGGCACGCGAGCCCCGGCAAGATCCGAACGACAGCCCCTGAGGGTCGCCCGAGGGACGAGGGCGGCACCTGCCCGCAGCGGAGGCGAAGCTCAGCGCGACCACAAGAACAGTGCGGCTGAGCTGAGCCGCAGCGGAGGGGTCGCCCGAGGCACCAGGGGCGGCCCTTGTCCGTAGCCCCGCGCAGCCCAGGCGGATGAGCCTCTGGACAGGTTTTCGGGCTCCTCGGAGCTCAAGTCGTGACCGAAACTCCCCCAGGATGTGACCTATCTCCTGGGGGAGCATCATTTCCCCAGGTCACAGTGGTTATCCCGCTAAACACCAGGCCCAAAGTCCTGTCCATTTCGTGACGTAATGCACTGACAGGGGGCGCGGGCTCCCCCCAAGCTGAGGTAGGAAGTCGGGGGTATCGATGGAACCGGGAGTATGTCAGTGAGCGCCATGTCTTTTGCCCTGCTGCTGACCACGGCCGCCGCGACGGCTGTGGGCGCCGCAGCCCTGCACGCCGCCCACGGGCTCCGCAAGCAGGTCACCGCCCTGCGCAGCGAGCTGGCCGAGGTGCACGGCACCGGGCCGAAGGTCTCCGTGCCGCAGGCCCGCCCCACCCCCGCCGCCGAGATACGCGAGGCCGTCGCCGAGGCCCTGGCCGAGGAGCGGGAACGCGAGCTCGCCGAGGCGCGCGCCTTCTGGGCCGCGCAGGAGTCCCGCGACGCCGCGGACGCCTCCCCGCGTCTCATCGGCGAGGCCCCCGTGACCCTGCTGGGCGGTCTGGTGGCTCCCGGTGAGGAGCTCCCGTTCTACGTCCCGCGCCAGTCGGACTTCGTGGGCCTGGAGGCCATGGACTTCGAGGCCGTCGAGGCGTTCGACGACATGGCGGACCTCCCCGAGGTCACCGAGTTCGCCGAGGACTCCCCCGAGCTGGCCGCGGCCCGCCGCCGCCACCCCTCGCACCCGGACTTCGTCCCGGTGCAGACGCCGGTCGTCACCGACCACGAGCGCACGGTCTCCCGGCTCGAAGAGCTGTCCGGGAACCGCACCGAGCTCGCCGACGTCCGGCCCGGCCCGCTCGGCACGCTCGACGTGTACGTCTTCGCCGACGGCACCACGCTCTGCATGACCCCGGGCCACCGCGAGACCGCTGAGCGCCTTGCCGAGGCCCTGCGGACCGGCGACACCCCGGTCCTCCTCGGCGGCTCCAGCATCTCGGGGGCGTACGCCCTCACGTTCGAGTGCGGCGAGGAGACGGTCTACATCCTGGCCGACCGCGTCATCGCCTCTCTCTGAGGATCCCCAGGGGCCTTCGCGGGCCCCTTCCGGGTCCCGCCCGGCGGGTCTCCCCCCGGAGCCCCCTCAGCGGTCCCCCAGGACCACAGCACGGCCCGCCGGCCCGGACCTACAGCCCGGCCCGCCCCTCGGCCGACCGGACCAGACTCACGGCCTCGTCCACCTCCGCCACGGAACGGGACGGGGCCGTCCGCAGCGCTTCGGCCAAATCCGTACCGGCCACCATCAGTTGATCCGCAACTGCGAAGATGCCCGCGTCCGGCATGATCGAAGGCTCCGTTCCCGGGGCCTCGATGCGCTGGGCCAGCCGCGCCAACTCCCTGGCCAGGTCCAGCCCTTCAGCCGCGGCACCCCGCTGCAGACGGCTCTGCGGAGCGGCCCGCAGACGGTCGGCGAAGCGGTCCACGGCGTCGGTCAGCTCACTCGTATCCAGCACGGTTCGACCCTATGTGCACCCCACGGACTGTTGCCAATACGCGAACACTCAGGCACGGTGGCGTGAAGGAGCACACGCGCAACGCGTCCGGAGGCGCCGATGTCCCAAGTCTTCTCCGAAGAGACCCATCGAAATCTGCTCTCCCGAATCCCTCATTGCACCGGTCGTGAGATCTCCGACTGGCTCCGCGCCGTCGACGAAGGCCCCTCCCTCTTCCGCTTCGAGGAGAAGGTGAGCTGGCTCCGGAGCGAACACAACCTCGCATACGGGCATGCCAAAGCGATCATCCACGAGTACGACCTGAGGCGCGCCGCGCGCAAACTGCTCTAGGTCTCGACGCCGAAGGGCCCGCAGGCAATGCCTGCGGGCCCTTCGTCATTGCGTGGTCGGCTAGTCGTTGCCCTGAAGGATCGACAGGAGACGCAGCATCTCCAGGTAGATCCACACCAGGGTCAGGGTGAGGCCGAAGGCCGCCAGCCACGACTCCTCGCGCGGAGCGCCGTACGTCACACCGTCCTCGACCTGCTTGAAGTCGAGGGCGAGGAAGCAGGCACCGAGGATGATGCCGATCACACCGAACAGGATGCCGAGACCGCCGCTGCGGAAGCCGAGGCCGTCACCGCCGCCGAAGACGGAGAACAGCAGGTTGGCCACCATCAGCAGCAGGAAGCCCATGGCGGCCGCCATCACGAAGCCGTAGAAACGGCGCGTGACGCGGATCCAGCGCATCTTGTAGGCGAAGAGGACACCGGCGAAGACACACATGGTGCCGAGGACGGCCTGGACCACCACACCGGGGCTGATGTAGGTGCTGACCGCGCTGGAGATGACTCCGAGGAAGACACCCTCGAACGCGGCGTAGGCCAGGATGAGCGCCGGTACCGGCTTGCGCTTGAAGGCCTGGACGAGCGACAGGACGAGAGCCACGAGGGCCGCGCCGATCGCGATGCCGTACGACTTGCCGATGTTGGCCTCGTCGACCGGCAGCAGGACCCAGGAGAGAACGGCGGTGATCACGACGGTGCCGAGCGTCATCGCGGTGCGCGAGACGACATCGTCGATGGTCATCACATCGGCGCGGGCGGGCGCCTGCGGTCCGGCACCGGTCTGGGTGTCGGCCGGGGCGTACGGGTTGGTCGCGTACGGGTTGCCGGTGCCCTGGGCGTAGGGGTTGTTTCCTACGGCGGGGCCCCCGGCCTGCGGCTGCTGCGCGTTGAAGCCGGCGTAGCCGCTGTCACGGCTGAACCCCCGTCGCGAGAAGACCGGGTTGCTGCTCCTCATCTCACTCCTTCATGGCCGCCCAGCGCGGCCTTGAAGTCAAGAGTAATGCGCGAGCAAAAGAAGCACCCTAGTGCTCGGGGAGGATCTTTCCACGATCGTGACCGGCCGGGGTCCGACGGCCGGTGTCCCCGTGACGTCCGACACTTGGGTTTTCAACGATTTTGAGGGGGTAACCGGGCGTGCGAGGTGCCCGGAGCCGGACTTGAACCGGCACGCCCGCGAAGGGCAGCGAGGTTTAAGCTCGCCGTGTCTGCATTCCACCATCCGGGCCAGGTGCGCGGCTCCGCGTAAGCACAGGAGCCTATCCGGGTAGATCGACGTGCCCGGCCGGCCGTGGCCCGATGTTGTCTTATTTTATTGCCGCCTGAGGGTGCGTCAGCCCAGGTCAGATGGCATGCCGGGGCAGCCGGCCCGACAGGTGGGCGCCACCGCACCCCCATGGGATTGACGGAAACTCGCCGCCTCGGCCCGCCCGTCGGCGGCCCCTCCCGCCGGCCCGCGCCACCGGTCCCCTCTCAGGGGCACCGTCATACCAAAGGAGGAGGAGCGGGGCGCGTGGTCCGACCCAAGAGGGCCCCGGGAACGGGCACGGGGACTGACGATCCGCGGCCGCGGGGCAGACACGATGGGAGGGTCCCCGATGCTCACCCCATGTGACAGGAGCCCTCCTCGTGACCACCACGCCCATCGCTCACCGCGCCACCGCCGTGGCCGCCCGCGCCACGGAACTGTCCAAGGTGTACGGCCAGGGCGAGACCCAGGTGGTCGCGCTCGACCGGGTCACCGTCGACTTCCAGCAGGCGCAGTTCACCGCGATCATGGGCCCCTCGGGCTCCGGCAAGTCCACGCTGATGCACTGCGTGGCCGGCCTCGACACCTTCAGCTCCGGGTCCGTGCGCATCGGCGAGACCGAACTCGGCACGCTCAAGGACAAGCAGCTCACCCAGCTTCGCCGCGACAAGATCGGCTTCATCTTCCAGGCGTTCAACCTGCTCCCGACGTTGACCGCCCTGGAGAACATCACGCTCCCCATGGACATCGCGGGCCGCAAGCCGGACAAGAAGTGGCTCCAGAACGTCATCGACATGGTGGGCCTGCACGACCGCCTCGGTCACCGCCCGACCCAGCTCTCCGGCGGTCAGCAGCAGCGCGTCGCCGTCGCCCGCGCCCTGGCCTCCCAGCCGGAGATCATCTTCGGTGACGAGCCGACCGGAAACCTGGACTCCCGCTCCGGCGCCGAGGTGCTGGGCTTCCTGCGCAACTCCGTACGCGAGCTCGGCCAGACCGTCGTGATGGTCACCCACGACCCGGTGGCCGCCTCCTACGCCGACCGGGTGATCTTCCTCGCGGACGGCCGGATCGTCGACGAGATGATCCACCCCTCCGCGGACGGCGTCCTCGACCGCATGAAGGAATTCGACGCCAAGGGCCGGACCAGCTGACCACCCGCCGATCCGTCGACCTCCGGCTCTCACCACAGGACTGACACAGACATGTTCCGTACCGCCCTGCGCAATGTGCTTGCGCACAAGGCCAGACTGCTGATGACCGTGCTCGCCGTCATGCTCGGCGTGGCCTTCGTCTCCGGCACCCTGGTCTTCACCGACACCCTCGGCAACGCCTACCGCAACCAGTCGGCCAAGAGCTACGACGACGTCGCCGTCGCCGTGACCACGTACGGCGGGCAGGACGACGGCAAGAAGTCCGGCGTCGACACCGCGACCCTGGAGAAGATCCGCGCTCTGGACGGGGTCGCCGAGGCCACCGGGCGGGTCTCCGGCTTCGCCGGGGTCGCCGATCAGGACGGCAAGCTGATCGGCAACGGCTGGTCCAACACCGGGGCGAACTACAGCCCGGGCAAGAACGGCAAGGATGCCGCGTACGCCTTCACCGACGGCTCGGGCCCGGTGAAGAACGACCAGATCGCGCTCGACAAGGACTCCGCGGCCAAGGGCAAGTACGAGGTCGGCGACACCGTACGGGTCGCCACCAACGGGCCGGTGAAGGAGTACACCCTCGCCGGTGTCTTCACCACCGAGGACGGCGCCGTGAACGCGGGCGGCAGCCTCGTGCTGTTCGACACCGCCGTGGCGCAGAAGCTGTACCTCCAGCCCGGGTACTTCAAGGACGTCACGATCGCCGCCGAGCCGGGCGCGTCCGACGCGAAGCTCCTCGACGCCGTCCAGCCGCTGCTGCCGAAGGACTCCGAGGCACAGACCGGCAGCGAGCTCGCCGACAAGCAGGCGAAGGACATCGAGTCCGGGCTGAGCAATCTCAACACGATGCTGCTGGCCTTCGCCGCCATCGCCCTGTTCGTCGGCGTCTTCCTGATCGCCAACACCTTCACCATGCTGGTCGCCCAGCGCACCAAGGAACTCGCCCTGCTGCGGGCCGTCGGCGCCTCCCGCCGGCAGGTCAAGCGCTCGGTGATCCTGGAAGCCCTGGTCGTCGGCGTGATCGCCTCCGTCGTCGGTTTCGCGCTCGGCATCGGACTGGCCACCGGACTGCGTTCCGCGATGGGCTCGTTCGGCGCCAAGGTCCCGGCCGGACCGCTGATCGTCTCCCCCACCGCGGTGCTCTCCGCCCTCGGCGTCGGTGTCCTGATCACCGTCCTCGCCGCCTGGCTGCCCGCCCGCCGGGCCGCGAAGATCCCGCCGGTGGCGGCCATGGGCAGCGCCCATCTGCCCGCCAGCACCAAGTCGCTGGTCGTGCGCAACACCCTCGGCAGCATCATCACGCTGGGCGGCGCCGCGGCCATCTTCGGCGGCGCGGCCGTCGGCAAGGACACCGGCCGCATGCTCATCGGTGCCGGTGCCTTCCTGGCGCTGATCGGCATCATCGTGCTGATCCCGCTGCTGTCCCGCCCGGTCATCGCACTCGCCAAGCCGGTGCTGCACCGTGTGTTCGGGGTGTCCGGCAAGCTCGCCGGCAAGAACGCGGTGCGCAACCCGCGCCGTACCGGAGCCACCGCCTCGGCGCTGGCGATCGGGCTCACGCTGGTCACCGGCCTCACCGTCATCGGTGTCACGCTGGGCCAGGCCATCGACAAGATGACCACCGACAACATCCGCGCCGACTACATGGTCACCATGGCGGGCGGCGGTGCCCTCGACAAGTCGGCGCTGACCGCGCTGGAGAAGGCCGACGGCGTCACCGCGGTCTCCCCGCAGCAGGCCACGTCGGTGAAGGTCAAGGGCACCTACCACTCCGCCTCCGCGGTCACCCCCGGCGACGTGCAGCAGGTCTTCGACCTGAAGCTCCTCTCCGGTTCCCTGGACACCCTCGGCAAGGGCGGGATCGCCGTCGCCGAGAAGACCGCGAAGTCCAACGGCTGGAAGGCCGGCGACAAGCTTCCCGTGACGGTCGGCGACGACCAGGAGGGCGGCAAGTCGGCGACGAAGACGATGACGGTCGGCGCGATCTACGAGGACAACGAGTTCCTCTCGCCGGTCGTGGTGCCGACCTCGCTGGTCGCGCCCTTCGAGCCCAAGCCGTACATCCCCGAGATCTGGGTGAAGACGGACGGCGGCGCGAGCAAGGCCAACGAGCAGGCGCTCGTGGACGCGCTCGGTGACAACCCGGCGATGAGCGTCATGGACCGTCAGGACATCCGCAACATGTTCGGCGGAATGATCAACACGATGCTGAACATCATGTACGGGCTGCTCGCCATGGCTCTGCTCATCGCGGTGCTCGGCGTCGTCAACACCCTCGCGATGTCCGTCTTCGAACGCCAGCAGGAGATCGGCATGCTGCGGGCGATCGGCCTGGACCGCGGCAAGGTCAAGCGCATGATCCGCCTGGAGGCGGTGGTCATCTCGCTGTTCGGCGCGGTGATCGGCGTCGGCCTCGGTACGTTCCTGGCCTGGGCGATCGGCGAGACGATCCGCTCCAGCATCCCGAACTACGCACTGGTCCTGCCGTGGGAGCGGATCGGCATCTTCCTGCTGCTGGCCGGAGTCGTCGGTGTGCTGGCCTCGCTGTGGCCGGCCCGCAGCGCCGCGCGGCTGAACATGCTGACGGCGATCAAGACGGAGTAGCCGCCCGTCCGCACAAGGGCCCCGCGATCGAACCGGTCGCGGGGCCCTTCGCGTCTCCCGGTCAGCGCCAGTCGCGGGTGCGCAACGGCAGTCCCGAGTCACCGCTCGGCGGGGTCCGCACGGCCAGGACCTGGTTGACGCCGATCTTGCCGTGCTCGAAGGCGAGGGCGCAGGCGGCCATGTACAGCCGCCAGACGCGTGCCCGTCCGGGCGAGCTGTGGCGTACGGCGCGGCGCCAGTCCGCCTCCAGATTGGCCACCCAGCGGCGCAGGGTCAGGGCGTAGTGCTCGCGGATGGACTCGACGTCCCGTACCTCGAAACCGGCCAGCTCCAGGGTGGCGACGGTACGGCCGAGGGGGGCAAGCTCGCCGTCCGGGAACACGTACCGGTCGATGAACGGGTCGAGACGGTAGTCGGCCTCGTCGCGCTCCGGGCGGCGCGCGATCTGGTGGTTGAGCAGCCGACCGCCGGGCCGCAGCAGGGTCAGAAGCTGCTCGGCGTACTCCAGGTAGCGGACCTGGCCGACGTGTTCGGCCATGCCGATCGACGCGACGGCGTCGAACGGACCGTCCCTGACGTCCCGGTAGTCCTGGACGCGGATCTCGATGCGGTCAGTGAGGCCGGCCTCCGCGATGCGCTTGCGGGCGTAGGCGGCCTGCTCGCGGGAGAGGGTGACGCCGGTGACCTGGGCGCCGTACTCGCGGGCCGCGTGCATCGCCAGCGAACCCCAGCCGCAGCCCACGTCGAGCAGCCGGTCGCCCTGCTGGAGCGCCAGTTTGCGGCAGACGAGGTCGAGCTTGTCCCGCTGGGCCTCTTCGAGGGTGCCGCCGTCGCTCCAGTAGGCGCACGAGTAGACCATGGACGGCCCGAGGACCTGTTCGTAGAAGCCGTTGCCCACGTCGTAGTGGTGGCTGATGGCCTGTCTGTCCCGGCGCCTGGTGTGCAACGGGCCGCTGCGGCGGCGCACTTCCTCGGGCGGCGGGGGCGGCGGCGGCAGGGCGCCGCCGATCGAGAGCAGCGCGCGGGCGGCGGTGCGCAGACGCGGGTCACGCACGGGATGAACGGCGGGAGCGAGGTCCTCCTCGCGCTCCCAGATGATGCCGGAGAGGAGATCGAGAGCGGCGTAGAGGTCGCCCTCGACATCGATCTCCCCGGCCACCCAGGCGCGGGCCAGCCCGAGCTCGCCGGGCCGCCACAGCAGCCGCCGCAGAGCCCGCCGATGCCGTACGACGAGCACGGGCGCGCCCGGCGGCCCCGATTCCGATCCGTCCCAGGCCCGCACGCGGACCGGCAGCGGAAAACCGAGCAGTTCTTCGGCAACGGTGGTCAGCCGCAGTGCGGCGTCGGCCATGGCGAACACCTCCGTGACGGTGGGTCCCAGAAATCCACGTTTCCGAGAACAACCCGACCCTTGTGGGTGCTTCCCGTGACACGCAATGCCCAAGCAAAAGGTGCGGTCCGCACACCCATCAGGCCCCATCGGGCACGGTGTTCGAAGGAGGCGCACCCCCCGGAATCCCCCCGGACATGCCGGAGGGCCGCCCGCACCACGGATGGCGGACGGCCCTCAGGGACAGATGCCGCGTCAGGAAGCCTTGGCCTTCTCCGGGGCCGGCGCCGCCGCCGTCACCGCCGGAGCGGGCTTGGCCGCCTCGTAGAACTCCTCGCGCGGCGTCTCGATCGCGCCCAGGGACACGACCTCACGCTTGAGGAACATCGCCAGCGTCCAGTCGGCGAAGACACGGATCTTGCGGTTCCAGGTCGGCATCGCCATACCGTGGTAGCCACGGTGCATGTACCACGCCAGCCGGCCCTTGAGCTTGATCTTCACCTTGCCCATGACGATCATCGCGACGCCCTTGTGCAGGCCGAGCCCGGCGACCGCACCCTTGTTGGCGTGGCTGTACTCCTTCTGCGGGAAGCCCCGCATACCGGAGATGACGTTGTCACCGAGGATCTTCGCCTGACGCAGCGCGTGCTGTGCGTTCGGCGGGCACCAGGCGTTCTCCACGCCGGCCTTGCGGGCCGCCATGTCCGGCACCTGGGCGTTGTCGCCCGCGGCCCAGATGTAGTCGGTGCCCTGCACCTGGAGGGTGGTGGCGGTGTCGACGTGGCCGCGCGGGCCGAGCGGGAGGCCGTAGCGCGCGAGCGCCGGGTTCGGCTTCACACCGGCGGTCCACACGATGGTGTTGGAGTCGACCTCGAGGCCGTTCTTCAGCACGACGTGGCCGTCCACGCAGGAGTCCATCGACGTCGAGAGGTAGATCTCGATGCCGCGGCCCTCGAGGTGCTCCTTGCCGTACTTGCCCAGCTTCGGGCCGACCTCGGGAAGGATCTTGTCCGCCGCGTCGACGAGGATGAACCGCATGTCCTCGCGCTTGACGCTGGCGTAGTACTTGGACGCGTCCCGCGCCAGGTCCTCGACCTCACCGATGGTCTCCGCACCGGCGAAGCCGCCGCCCACGAAGACGAAGGTCAGCGCCCGGCGGCGGACCTCCTCGTCGGTGGTCGAGTCGGCCTTGTCGAGCTGCTCCAGCACGTGGTTGCGCAGGCCGATGGCCTCCTCGATGCCCTTCATGCCGATGCCCTGCTCGGCGAGGCCGGGGATCGGGAAGGTACGGGAGACCGCGCCGAGCGCGACGACCAGGTAGTCGAACGGCAGCTCGTACGCCTCGCCGACGAGCGGCGAGATCGTGGCGACCTTGCGGTCCTGCTCGATGGTCGTGACCCGCCCGGTGAGCACCTCGGCCTTGGGCAGGACGCGTCGCAGCGGGACGACGACATGCCGGGGCGAGATGCTGCCGGCGGCAGCTTCGGGAAGGAAGGGCTGGTACGTCATGTACGAGCGCGGGTCGACGACCGTGACGGTCGCCTCGCCGTAGCGCATCTTCTTCAGAATGCGCCGGGCTGCGTACAGGCCTACGTACCCACCGCCTACTACGAGGATCCGGGGACGCTCCGTGGTGCTCATGCCATCGAGTATCCACCCCCCTCGGAGGGGGTGCTCGTGAGCCCCTTCACAAGGAGTGGACCCACCTCTGCTACACTGCGCGGCCCACGTGATGGAGGTCATGATCCCGAAAGGGAACCACGCCCCCCACGGAGACGTTGTTCACCCCCTGTGAGCTGCTCGCTTGAGCGAGCCCCGGGGTGAACCACCGTCGCGTCCCAGCCGCCCGGCAGTGGTCCGGAACGGCCGGGCGGGTGCCCGGCGGGCCCCTGTCAGGGGGCCTCGCCGACCATTCGGCCCCCTGAAGCGCCCATCAGGGACCATTTCCTTGTGAAGAACTTCACGAAGTTCGTTCGGCGGCGACGGACCAGGCGATCCCGTCCAGGATGTCGTGCTCGCTCACGACCACTTCCCGGGCCCCGATCCGCTCCATGACGGCGAGCAGGACAAGGGCTCCGGCGACGATGACGTCCACCCTGCCCGGGTGCATCACGGGGATCGCCGCCCGCTCGTCGTGGGTGGATTCCAGGAGCCTGCGCGTCACCTCGGCGACCTTCTCGTAGGAGATCCGCGCATGGTGGATCGCCGTGGAGTCGTACGCGTCGAGGCCGAGCGCGATGCCCGCGACGGTGGTCACCGAACCGGCGAGACCGACGAGGGTGCCGGCGCCCCTCAGCGGGACGGTCAGCTCCGCGAGGTCGAGCGCCGCCTCGATGTCGGCCCTTATGGCGGCGACCTCGGCGGCGGCCGGCGGATCGCTGCGCACATGGCGTTCGGTCAGCCGTACGCAGCCGATGTCGACGGACCGGGCGGCCTCGACGGTATGCCGGCCGATGACGAACTCGGTGGACCCGCCGCCGATGTCGACGACCAGGCGCTCCTCGTCACCGGCAAGCTCCTTGGTGGCACCGGTGAAGGAGAACTCCGCCTCCTGGTCACCGGTGATCACCTCGGGCTCGACGCCCAGGATGTCGAGGACGCCCCGGACGAAGTCCTCCCGGTTCTCGGCGTCCCGGGAGGCGGAGGTGGCGACGAAGCGCACCTTCTCCGCGCCGTGCTCCTTGATGATGTCCGCGTACTCGCGGCAGGCCGCGAAGGTGCGCTCCAGCGCCTCGGGGGCGAGCCGGCCGGTGCGGTCGACGCCCTGGCCGAGGCGGACGATGGTCATCCGGCGGTCGAGGTCGACGAGTTCGCCCGTGGCGGGGTCCGCGTCGGCGACGAGCAGCCGGATCGAGTTCGTGCCGCAGTCGACGGCGGCGACCCTCGTCATGCCGGGCCGCCCTCGTCGCCGCCGCCCGCCGTCGTGTCCGCCGTCGTACCCGCGGCCGCCGTGCCCGGCTCGTCCGCGATCCCCGCGGAGACGCACGGGCCCTTGCGCCACCACTCCGGCAGCATCGCGATCGCCTCGTCGCCCAGCGGGTTGACCCCCGGGCCCGCCGCGAGCGAGTGGCCCACCAGGACGTGCAGGCACTTCACCCGGTCCGGCATACCGCCCGCGCTCGGGAAGTTGGCCAGGACCTCGATGGCGTCACGGCGCGCGATGTAGTCCTCGTGGGCCGCCCGGTAGGCTGCCGCCAGTTCGGGATCCGTGGCGAGCCGCTCGGTCATCTCCTTCATCACGCCGTTCGCCTCCAGCGTGCCGATCGCCGACGCCGCCCGCGGGCAGGTCAGGTAGTACAGCGTCGGGAACGGGGTGCCGTCCGGAAGGCGGGGTGCCGTCTCGACGACATCGGGCTGCCCGCAGGGACAGCGGTGCGCGATGGCGCGCAGTCCGCGCGGCGGACGCCCGAGCTGCTCCTTGAACGCGGCGATGTCCGCGTCGGTGGGCTCGGTCGGATCGGTGTGGGGAGGAGGGGTTTCCATGCCTGCCTTGGCTCTACGGTTCTACGGTTCTACTGGCGTGCGGTGCCGTCTACCGGCGGTCGGCGGTGTCGACGCCGTCCCAGACGTTGGAGTACCAGGGACGGTCTGCCGCCCCTTCCTCCGTACGGCGCTTCTCCGCGACTTCGGGGTCGATCATGATGTAGCCGGTCTCGCCCGGCATCACGTAGTGCAGATGCTCGCGGGCCAGCCGCTTGACGTACATGTCGTCCTGGAGGCGTGCCTTCTCGTCACGCAGCTCCTCGACCTGCTGCTCCGCCTCGGCCATCCGGCGCCTCTGCTCGGCCATGTCGGAACGCTGGGAGACGTACTGCCGCATCGGATAGGCGAGGGCGACGACGAGGGAACAGACGATCAGGGCGAGGAACGCCGCACGGCCGGTGAGCCGGGAGCGACGGGCCTGCCGCCGGGTCTGGGAGCGGTAGACACGAGCCGCGGTCTGCTCGCCGAGCAGCCGCAGCCTGGTCGCGGTGGAGAACCGATCCCGGTCCTTCGCGGCCATGTCCTGCCTCCCCTGTTACGTGCGCACGTCCCCGGACACGGTACGGGACCGCGGCCGGGGACGTGTGGACGACTTGCTAGCCCGCTGCGACCTAGCCCTTGAAGCGGGGGAAGGCGCTGCGGCCGGCGTACACCGCGGCGTCGTCGAGGATCTCCTCGATGCGCAGCAGCTGGTTGTACTTGGCGACGCGCTCGGAGCGGGCCGGGGCGCCGGTCTTGATCTGGCCGCAGTTGGTGGCGACGGCGAGGTCGGCGATGGTGACGTCCTCGGTCTCACCGGAGCGGTGGGACATCATGCACTTGAAGCCGTTGCGCTGGGCCAGCTCGACGGCGTCCAGGGTCTCGGTCAGCGAACCGATCTGGTTGACCTTGACCAGCAGGGCGTTGGCGGAGCCCTCCTCGATACCGCGGGCGAGGCGCTCGGGGTTGGTGACGAACAGGTCGTCGCCGACGATCTGGACCTTGCTGCCCAGCTTGTCGTGCAGGACCTTCCAGCCGGCCCAGTCGTCCTCGAACAGCGGGTCCTCGATGGAGACCAGCGGGTAGGAGGCGACGAGCTCCTCGTAGTACTCGGTCATCTCGGCGGCCGAGCGGGACTTGCCCTCGAACTCGTACGCGCCGTCCTTGTAGAACTCGGACGCGGCGACGTCGAGCGCGAGCGCGATGTCCTTGCCGGGGGCGTAGCCGGCTTCCTTGATGGCCTCGAGGATCAGGTCCAGGGCGGCGCGGTTGGAGTCGAGGTTCGGCGCGAAGCCGCCCTCGTCACCGAGACCGGTGGACAGGCCCTTGGTCTTCAGCACCTTCTTCAGGGTGTGGTAGACCTCGGCGCCCCAGCGCAGCGCCTCGGAGAAGGACTCCGCGCCGATCGGGGCGATCATGAACTCCTGGATGTCCACGTTGGAGTCGGCGTGCGAGCCGCCGTTGAGGATGTTCATCATCGGAACGGGCAGCAGGTGCGCGTTCGGGCCGCCCAGGTAACGGAAGAGCGGCAGGTCGGAGGCCTCGGAGGCGGCGTGGGCCACGGCGAGCGAGACGCCGAGGATGGCGTTGGCACCGAGCGAGGACTTGTCCGGGGTGGCGTCCAGGTCGAACATCGCCTGGTCGATCAGGCGCTGCTCGGTGGCGTCGTAGCCGACGAGCTCCGGGCCGATCTGCTCGATGACGGCGAGGACGGCCTTCTCGACACCCTTGCCCTGGTAGCGGTTCTGGTCACCGTCGCGGAGCTCGAGAGCCTCGAACGCACCGGTGGATGCGCCGGACGGAACTGCAGCACGACCCGTGCTGCCGTCGTCGAGGCCAACCTCGACCTCGACCGTGGGGTTGCCTCGGGAGTCCAGGATTTCCCGGGCTACGACGACGTCGATGGACGGCACGAGCATCTCCTTCTGGGATGTGACGCTTGGAGTGCAGGGTCTCATTGGCCTTGCGGCACGAGCCTAACCGGCGGCGGGGCATCAGCCGCCCGATGCCCGCCTCCTGGGACGAAAAAGGGCATGAACAGCGGGTGCTGGGGACAAAACGCCCCCAATCTACCCATGGGTAACAGAGAGAACCCCGGCCCGGCGCGTACGGGGGATGCGCTCCGGACCGGGGTGGTCTGTGTCCCGGGCGGGCCGGCGCGGGTGCGCCGGCCCGGGTGGGTCAGCTCAGGTGGAGCTGCTGGCCCGGGTGGATCACGTCGGCGTCGGTGACGACGTCCTTGTTCAGGTCGAACAGCTTCTTCCAGCCGCCCTTGACCTTCTCGGCCTTGGCGATCTTGCTGAGCGTGTCACCGGCCTTGACCTTGTACTCGCCGTCGCCCTTCTTGAAGGACTTGGCGGCCGGCTTCGAGGACTTCGCCGGGGCGGGGGCCTCGGCGCGCTCGGAGCGGGTGGTCGGGGCCTCGGCACGCTGCTGCGGCTGGGCCTCCTGCGCGGAGCCGGCGTCGTTGGCGGCGTTGGACAGGTTCACGCCGCAGTTCGGCCATGCACCCTTGCCCTGGCCCGCGAGGACCTTCTCGGCTATCTGGATCTGCTGCGCCTTCGAGGCCTGGTCGGCGGTCGAGGCGAACTGGGTACCGCCGTACGCGGCCCAGGTGGAGGCGGAGAACTGCAGGCCGCCGTAGTACCCGTTACCCGTGTTGATCGACCAGTTGCCGCCGGCCTCGCACTGCGCGACCTGGTCCCACTCGGACGTGGTCGCGGCGGAGGCGGTGGTGGCGCCGAGCAGCGGGGCGGCGACGGCCGCACCGGTGACACCGGCGAGCGTGGCGATACGGGTGGCCTTGGACGGGCGACGGTGCTTGGCCTTGCCGGAAAACAGCATGGAACATCTCTCTCACCGACGCCTACGAGGTGAGCTGTCGGGTTCGGGCCAAGTGAGTTGCCCGGCCGCGCAGTCGTGCGCACGGCTCCACCCCAAGCCGGTACCCGCAGTTCATCTGCAACTGCCGGGGCCGGCGCTTACCTTGGTTCCCCCGCTCCTGCCTACGGCGCATACGCGTCGGCTACTCCCCCCGACCGACGGCAGGATTCGGCGTGACGGTCAGCGGTGCCCGCGATGGCGAGCGGTTCAGACCGTAAACACAAGGCTCCCCGATGTTCAAAGACGAACATCGGGGAGAAAACGCCCATCCCGCCCCTCCGGAACCGTGCGTTCCTGCAGGTCGAGGGCGGAATGCCCCGTTCCGCCGGGCAAGATGGGCGAGTTGCGGCAAAGAGACCCTTGTCTCAGTTGCACGATTCGGACAAAGGCGCCTGTACTGCCCCTACTTCGGGCCGAGCTCCAGGCTCTGGCCAGGCAGGATCAGGTCGGGGTCGTCACCGACGGTCTGAGCATTCGCCTTGTAAAGGGAACTCCAGCCTCCGGGCAGCTTCTGCGCGGCCGCGATGGCCGACAGCGAGTCGCCGGGGCGGACGGTGTACGAACCGGGCGTGGCGTCCGCGTCGTTCGTCTCGGCCGGCTTGCCGGCCTCATCGGCCGCGCCCTCGCCGTCGCGTGCCGCATCGTCACCGCGCGAGGCGTGACGCCCCGCTTCGCGCTCATTGTCCGTATTGCCCGACTCGGCCGTTCCGGTCGCCCCGGTCGCCCCGGTCGACTCCGGCTCCGTCGGCTCGGCGGCGGGTTCGCCGCGGTGCTTGCCG
This sequence comes from Streptomyces sp. AM8-1-1, assembly GCF_032229325.1. NCBI lineage: Bacteria > Bacillati > Actinomycetota > Actinomycetes > Kitasatosporales > Streptomycetaceae > Streptomyces > Streptomyces sp. AM8-1-1. Next base: position 4,884,473 of record NZ_CP135086.1, on the reverse strand, counting down.
GTGGCGCTGCCGCTGTCACCGGTCCCGTTGTTGCCGATGCCCTGCGTCGGGGCCGGCGCGGGCTCGGCCGTCTCGGAGGGCGAGGCGGACTTCGAGGGCGCCAGCGAGGCGAGGGGGTTGTCGGACGTCGCGCCCTGCTCCGCGGGGGTCGAGGCGCCCGGGTCGACACCGGCGCCGGTGCCGTCCTGTGTCAGCCCCGCGATGCCCGCGCAGGTCGCCCACGCCTCGGGGCCCTGGGCCTCCAGGACCTTCTCGGCGACGGCTATCTGCTGGGAGCGGCTGGCGAGGTCGGCCCGGTCCGCGTAGTCCGTGCCGCCGAAGTCCTCCCACGTCTCCTGGGCGAACTGCAGACCGCCGTAGTAGCCGTTGTCCATGTCGGCACTCCACTGGCCGCCGCTCTCGCAGGCCGCGACGCGGTCCCAGGTGGCGGCGTCGGCGGCGGAGGCCGAACCCGCACCGAGAAGGGGGATCGCGATGGCCGATCCCGTCACCCCTGCCGCGACAACGATGGCCGGAGCCTGACGGGGACGACGGTGACGACCTTGGCCGGAAAGCATGCGGGTGCCCTTCGAGTGACTACAGATAACAACTGATGTCTTCTGAGACGACCGTGAAAGTAGCCGGATTCGATCGTGTGTCACAAGTCGATGCAGCGGAGATCACGTGAAAGTCACAGTCTTGACGGGTCGTCAGCTGCGTCCAGGTGTGAACTCAACGGGCAGGCTTCGCAATCCACGCATAATGAGACCCCCACGCCAGCGCAAATCGGCTGGATCGCCCGCAAGCCGCAAGTCCGGCATTCTCCGGAGCAGCGTGGCGATCGCGGTCTGTCCCTCCAGCCGGGCCAGCGGTGCGCCGAGGCAGTAGTGGATGCCGTGCCCGTAACCGAGGTGCTGGTTGTCGCGCCGGGAGAGGTCGAGCGCGTCGGGGTCCGTGAACCGCTCCGGGTCCCGGTCGGCGGCCGCGAGCACCACGAGCACCGGGTCGCCCGTCGCGATCTCCTGGCCGCCGATGACGAGGGACTCCGTGGCGAAGCGCCAGGTGGCGAGCTCCACGGGGCCGTCGTAGCGCAGGAGTTCCTCCACGCCGGTCTCCAGCAGCGCGCTCTCCCCGGCGGCGAGGGAGGCCTGCAGCCGCTCGCGCTGCTCCGGGTGGCGCAGCAGCGCGTACACACCGTTCCCGATGAGGTTCACCGTCGTCTCGAAACCGGCGAACAGCAGGATGAAGGCCATCGCGGCGGCCTCGTTCTCGGTGAGGTGCTCGCCGTGGTCGCTCGCCCGGATCAGCCCGGAGATCAGATCGTCGCCGGGATCCTCGCGCTTGCGGTGGATCAGCTCGGCGAGATACCCCCGCATCTTCTTCACCGACCGCGCGACACCTCCGCGCGGCCCGCCGCCGTGACGGATCATCATGCCCGCCCAGTCCCGGAAGTCGTCCTGGTCCTCCGGCGGGACACCGAGCAGATCGCAGATGGCGTAGATGGGGAGCGGAAAGGCGAACTCGTGGATGAGGTCCGCCTCCCCCTTTTCCACGAAGCCGTCGATGAGCTGATCGGTCAACTGTTGAACACGCGGCGCGAATTCGGCGACCCGCCGAGGGGTGAACGCCTTGGAGACGAGCCGCCGCAGCCGGGTGTGGTCGGGCGGGTCGATATTGAGCAGATGCGTCATCAGCTCGGCCTTGCGCTCGCCGGGAATTCCCGTTTTCCCCTTCGCGTGCGCGGGCTCGTCGTGGTGCGCGGGATTCTTCGACAGCCGCTGGTCGGCGAGCGCCTGCTTGGCGTCGGCGTACCGGGTCACGAGCCACGCCTCCACCCCGCTGGGCAGCCGGGTGCGGTGCACGGGCGCGTGCTCGCGCAGCCAGGCGTAGGCGGGATAGGGGTCGGTGGCGAACTCCCAGGTGAACAGCTCGGGCCGGTCGGTCACCGCTCGACGGCCTTGATCTCGTCCCGGTAGACGCGGGCGGCGGCACGCAGCGCGGCCTCCGGGTCGACCCCGGCCGCCTCGGCGCGGACGGCCGCGGCCAGCAGCTCGTAGCCGATTCCCTCGCCGGACGGGAGCGGCACGTCGAGCCCCGCCGTACGCACCCGGGACGCCAGCTTGGCCGCGAGCGCCAGACCGGGCTGGCCGAGCGGTACGCCGTCGGTCACCGAGTCGCGCTGCTTCTCGATCGCCTTCGTGCGGAGCCAGTGCTCCTTCACGTCCTCCGGGGTCTCGGCCTTCTCGTCGCCGAAGACATGAGGATGCCGGTGGATCAGCTTCTCGACGATCGTGCCGGCGACGTCGTCGATGGAGAACGGCTCGGCGCCGTCCTCCTCGCGGCCCTCCTGCGCGATGCGCGCGTGGAAGATCACCTGGAGCAGGACGTCCCCGAGCTCCTCACGCAGCTCGTCCCGGTCCCCCTCCTCGATCGCCTCGACGAGTTCGTACGCCTCCTCGATCCCGTACTTCGCGAGACCGCGGTGGGTCTGCTGCGACGACCACGGGCACTCGATACGGATGCGGTCCATGACCTGCACCAGATCGAGCAGCCGCGCGCCCGGGAGGTCGTACGAGCCGGGCAGCAGCTCCAGGTCCGGCATCTGCACCCGGCCCGAGCCGGCGAGCCGGGCGAGCCCGTCGGTCAGCGCCTGGTCCCCCTCACCGGCGGGCACGACCACGACGGTCGCGCCGCCCTCGCAGGCGCCGAGGAGCTCCTCGGCGCTCGGCGCGGCGATCTCCACAGCGACACCGGCCTCGCGGAGGTAGGGCAGCTGCGGGTGCGAGGCATCGGCGCACAGCACCCGGTCGGCCGCCTGCAGCGTCTGCCAGGCGGGCCAGGACAGCAGTCCGGGGGCGACGCGATGGCTGGCGGTGAGCAGGACGATGCGGCCGGGAGAAGGGGTGTGTGTGGTCACCCCTCGAACCTACCCCGCGCTACACACCCGTCTCGACGGGCTCCTGCGCCTTGGTGACCTGGGCGATCCAGGGCGCCTTGTAGTCGCCGAGCTCGAGCTTCTTGTCGTCCCAGACGCCGAAGCGCGGGTTGACGTCGATGTCCAGCTCGGCGGCGGCGGCGCTGAAGGCGTCGTTCAGCTTCTGCTGGCCCTCGGGGGTGTTGCCGGCGCCGAGCGAGGCGGCGAGCTTGCTGACGAGGAGGTCGCGGCGGACGACGTCGTCGACCTGGTCCGGAGCGACACCGCGCTGCTGCAGATACATGGCGGCGAGCTGCTCCTCCCCACCGGACTGCTGCACGAGGGCGGCCCGCCCGTCCTGGATCTCCTTGCGGCTGACCCGCACCCCGGCGTCCTTCGCGGCGCGCTCGACGACCTGCTCGACGATGAGGTCGTAGAGCTTGGCCCGGCTCAGCTGCCCGCTCTCCTTGATGAGCTGGGCGGACTGCGGGGAACTCTGCTGCGCGGTGCGGACGTCCTTCACCTTCGCCTGGACGGTGGACACGTCGATCCGCTCCCCGCCGACGACGGCGGCGGCGCCGGGGTGAGCCTCGTTCCCGCAGCCGGCAAGGAGCGGCGCGGCGACGAGAAGCGCGGCGGAGACGGTGATCGCGGTACGACGACGGCGGTGCAAGGGAGCCTCCCGGCGTGATTGTGCGGCGGTGCACAAAGTCCTGCGGTGATCGATGGTAGGCAGTCCAGGGGGTCTGGGCCACTGGTTCGACCAACGATTCGTCTCGGGTTCGAGGTGCGGATCCGGGTGCGTCATGCGCGCGGATCACGAAAACCCGGCGGGCCGCGCTGTCCGGGGACGTACCCCCCGGCCGGGGGTCAGGCCCGGTAGGGCTCGAATGCGGGGAAGTCGTCGGGAAAATCGTCCGGGAAGATCGGGGTGCTCCAGGTCCTGGAAAGCACGTCCAGCAGCACTCCGGTGGACGACCTGTGCAGGACGGCGAACGCGAGCTGTCCCGCCTCCACGACGACCGTGGGCCACGTCTCGGGCTCACCGACCGGAATCCAGAACAGCCAGTCGGCGTTGCTGGTCCCACCCCACTGGACGAGGTCCTCGGGGCGGGCCCCGAAGGCATCGAGCTGCGCGCGCAGTTCGGGGATCGCCTTGCCCGCGAGGATCTTTGTGGACCGCGCCGTACCGTCCGAGATGTCGAGATAGGTGTTGCCGACACCGTTTCCGTAGATGGACAGGAAGTCGTCGAAGCAGCCGACGCCATAGACCGCGAGCAGTTCGGTGTGTGCCGAGGGAACGGGGATGCGGCCCTGCTCCACCGGCGGCGGAGGCGCGGCGGGTGGAGGGCAGAGGGCGATGAGGCGCGACAGTTCGGGTGCGGCACTCATGGGGTCGTCCTCTGCTTGTGCGAGACGGTGATTCTGCGTGACGGCTCAGAACGAACCTCAGGACGATGAGGCGCGCATCTCGATGATCTTTTCCGCCTCGTCGTCCCGGCCGGCGAGCCGCCCGCCGCGTCGGATCTGCTCGTCGGTCAGCGAAGGCGCCATCGAGAAGATCTCGTGGATGCCGTCGAAGCTGGGCATGTCCAGCATGCCGAGGAACCACCTGACCGCCTGAACGCCGTCCGCCTGCACGCCGACACCGTCCCGGTACCGGCTGCCGACGGCACCCCGCCCCCGCCACTTCGAACCCCTCACTGCTGAGGAAACCCGCCAGTTCCTAACAGTCGTCAAGGAACTTCTCGGCCACGCCCACATCGGCGTCACCGCTGGCGTCTACGCACACGTCCGGCTCCGCCTCCAACGCCAAGCCATCGACGCCCTCAACGAGGGCCTCAGCCACCGACGACCCACCTACCACAGCAGCCGTCCGCTGACATTGCCGTCACCGTTTCCGTCAGACACCCTGGAAGCCGGACGGAATAAAACTCCAGCGGGGCCGGCGTTCGGTTTGAACGCTGGCGCCAAACTTGGTTTCCTCAGTAAGGTATAAGAATGACTCAACGGTTTGTTGATATCCTGCAGGGCCTCATGAGCAACCGTGGACTATCACCCCGGGCCGTTAGCCGTGCATCGGCACGGGCTGAATCGACCATTCTGCAATTACTCCATGGGAGCGTTCCACCATCACCGGAAATAGTGAAAGACATCGCGCCGGTATTGCAGATCCCCGAAGCCGATTTGCTCGTAATTGCCGAGCTCGCAACAACGCCAGCCTCCGCCTCCCCCAAACCCTACCGTAATTCAACGGAGATCGGCGAGCTAGTTTCAATCGCGAGCTCGCTATCGGATGGATAATTTCGGCGATTGATTGACGTTGCCCGCAACCTAAAGTCGGAAGATCACAACTAATCCACACGGGAATCCCCTAATCGCCCACTTGGACGAGTAGGGGATTCCCGTGTGAGAACTCAATCAAAGTGGAATGGATCCCACCTTGCTCCATCCACGTTAAAGCCATTTCTATTCAGAGCGTCTCGCGCCACCGACTCCATCCCGGATCCATCCGGCCTATAGTGACCAGAGAAGTTGCCGAATTCTGTAACGGATCCGTTCGATACGGCAAATGTGCCGGCCATGGCCACGGGTCGACCTCCAGAGAGGCTAGTATGCCCTGCCCATACCTCGCCCTCGTAGACGCTCTCGTGAAACGTTCTCACTGAACCACCCGGCATCACGACGTAGCGCAATTGTGCACAAGCACCGGAGTTTTGCCCGCTTGCACATAGTACGTGTGGAGGGAAAGGGTCCGTTACCTGCGACTTCGCTGGTCAGTGCGGGAGTTGACAGCAAATCGGTGCTCGTGCTTGTGCGCTGGAATCCGTGGTTGTTGCCGTCATTTACTGCCGTCAGAAGTGACGGCCTCCGGTGAATTCCGGGTTGGGGAGATTCCTCGGGTCGTCAGGCGTCGGGCGGTTGCTCAGGCTGCTTGGTGGTGTGGGGTGAGCTCGATGGTCAGGTCGGCGTCCAGGGCGCGCGCCAGGCGTCGCAGGAGGGGGATGGTGGGGACGGTGCCGCCGCCTTCGATGCGGGAGATCTGAGGCTGCTTCATCCCGCAGCGTTCGGCGAGTTCGGTCTGGGACAGACCCAGGGCGGTGCGCCGGTCGTAGACCAACTGGCCGAGGTCATGGGCGAGTTCCGCCTCCTCGTACAGGCGGTCGTACTCGGTGTTCTCCTCGACCGTCTCACCGAGGAGCTTGCGGTGACGGCGGGTCTTCCACTCGGCGTGGTTCACGGCAGTTCCTCCTTGATCGGGCGGCTGTAGATGTCGTGCTCAGCGGCCGGCGGATGGCTGGCCTCGCATGCTGCCTGAACCGCACGGGCGCGGTCGACCTCGGCCTTCTCACGCATCTTCGTCTTACGGAAGACGGTCAGCAGGACGACACGGCGACCTGGCGAGCCAGTAGGTGATGCGCTGCGCATTGTCCCCGAGGTCGAAACGTAACTCGCGGACCTTGCCGCCGAGATGGCGACTGTAGGGCTCGCCTAGCGTGGTCGCGTTCTCGGCGAGGCGGTCGACCTTCTGCTCGGCTATCACGTAGTGGTGGGCGGGTAGGTTCTCCAGCCAGAGGCGGACCTCGGGCTCGATCTCGATGGTGTACCGCTCACCGGTCATGCCTTCGATGCTATATGGCTCAGGTGTTATATGCCACCAGTTCCCGTAGGAGTCCTGGGGATGCCCACGCGGGGGTTGGGGGGACCTTGGGTCGGGGTCCTGGCTGGTGTGGGGCCGGTCGTGTTCCGGGGGCCATACGCTCGCCCGGCGAACGGGGCAGGGTTCCCCTGGCCTTGTGCTGGCCCCGTGGCCCCGGAATGCGGCCGGCGCGGGACCCGCATCTGACGGGTGGCTCAAGGTGCCCTCGGCCCCCGCCCCGGCCACCGACACCCCCGACCGAGTACGCCCTCGGGGTCTGGTCCCGGCGCGCTGCTCGGGGTTCTGTACCGGGTTCATGCCCCCGACTCCTTGTGGTGGGCGGGTGCGGTGTGGGTGGTCCGAAGGTGGGAGGGTCGCCGGTTCCGACGGATCAGCCCGCACCCGCCGCCCGGCCCCCAAGGGCCGGGCCCTTGATACCCAGTAAACAAACTCTGAGCACGATCAACAAAAGACACAACAAAAGACCCGGCCAGAGGCAGTATGCGGATCGGGCTGACGGTGATTGCGGGAGCGGTGGACGAAGACCCCAAGAGGCACCGGATCGACCCGCCGCGCACATCGCAGTCACCGCCACGACCGCACTCGGGAACGCCCTCAGCCACCCTGACACACGCCCGGCAACGGCGGCGAACACCCCCGAATGTTCGCCGCCGTTGCCGTCAACTACTGCCGTCAGACCTCGAATCGGCCCCGTCGACTACGGATCTGCGGGGTCAGATTCGCCATTGCGAATCTGATTGCCGTCGAACTGAGAACCCACCAGCAGCCACTTCCGCCACCAACCCACACGGATACCCTCAAGCGTCAGGAAATCCAGGAAATCCGCAGCCGCTACTTCGACTCGCCTGCCGTTGTGGACCCAGAAGTAGACGGCAGCGAATAGGGACACTCCGACCAATGGGGTGAGCGGTTAGACCTCGGACGCAACCCGACCCATTACCCCATCCGGATAGCGATCGACTTCGCCTACCCTAGAAAATAGAGATGGCGCATCGACGGCGCAGTCAGCTACGGCCCATGAGGGCTCACCTGCGACGATAAGCCCATCTCCGCTTTCGGAATTCAATGCGAACATATGATCCAAATGCTTCTTGATTCCGAACTTCTCGGCCAGGAAGGCAACTTCGCCTGAATCCGAAACCTTGCGAATTTCGAGCCCTCGCATGACCGACCGCAGAAAAACGACCTGGACGTTCACTGCGGAAACTTCGATGCGCGGCAAAGACGCAAGATTGATGCCGACATCGCTACGCAGGAGCAGAGTTCGATGTGTGACCGAATAACTCCACACCTTAAAAGTCGATCCGGGTGATTAAATCCCATCTCTCCTACCACATTTCATCCGAATGGGTTTGCTACGCCTTCGATTCGCTGGCCTCCAGAGTGCCAATTTATGGAACCCCACCACCAGGAACGTCAAGAGGAGGAGCGCAAAACGGCCGGGACACGCTGGAAGGACAGCGGCCTCGTCTTCGCTACCCCAGAGGATGGCCCTTTGGACCCGGCCAACATGACCCGCCACTTCGCGGCATTCCTCAGACGCGCAGCGCTGCGCCGCATCCGCTTCCACGACCTACGGCACTCGACCGCCACCCTGTTGCTGGAACACGGCATCGACCTCGTCGTCATCAAGGAACTCCTCGGCCACGCGCACATCGGCGTCACCGCCGGCGTCTACGCTCATGTCCGACTCCGCCTCCAACGCCAAGCCATCGACACCCTCAACGACGCCCTCAGCACGGGCAACGACGACCCCGCCGACCCACCCGCCACGGCAGCCGTCCGCTGACGTTGCCGTCAGCGTTGCCGTCAAACATTAAATGCCCCCTCCGCAACAGAGTTGCGGAGGGGGCATTTAATTGCACAGCCGAGTGAAATCGACCACCAGTTCCTTGCGGCTAGATCACGCCGACCCGAATCAACGAACCGCAAGGAACTAGCCATGTAGAGAACTGAGCTACGAGAAGCACAGGGCATGTGCACTCCCGAGAGGAAATAGCCCAGTTCAATTCACTTCAACATGTAGCCGGAAGGGCTAGTCGGCAGCAGAGTCGCCTACCAGTCGAAAATTGGGAATTTCCTCGACCCCTTTCAGGACCTTGCTCCCCAAAGGGGGCAGCGCTGCACGATTTGGCACCAAGCCGCTGAGACAGGAATTACACCAGAACACTGCCACCCCCGACTCGGCTCCCATGCTATCGACGACGAAGATCAGTCGGAGCTCTTTCATCCCGCAACTCGGGCAGCTACGAGACGGCACGACATCAGGATGCACGTATGCCTGCTCGTACTCGTGAACCCAGCTCGACAGCTCCGACCTCATGCTCACCGCAACACACTCCCGATCGTTTCCCACCAATGGTCTTCGAAGCCCTGGGCGGCCGTCTCCCATGCATTTCCAGAATCATAGTCGGTCGGGTAGCCCATTCCAGACCTGATTTGATCAACATGAAAGCGCTCATGCGCGAGTGTTCGCGCCAGTTGCTCCTCGTTGCGGAAGGCACTTCGCGTCAGAGTGATGACACCGTCGGGGGAAGTTGATCCGTAGTACCCCATGCGACTTTTGTCGATCTTCACTGTGACGTTCGAAATGTCAATCCCGTATTTATTTGCGATCTGGCAAACGCAGTCCATCGTCATTGGCAGCTTTGGGCCAGAGCCTGCCGCATTCCTGTTCTGGAGTGCCGGCTCTGCGCCACCACCACAGTTATGAACTAGGACTGGTGTGGCCCCCGCCAGCACATAGTACGTGTGCGCCGTATCAACCGTCAGGTTGTAAACCGCCGCCTGCTGCGTCCACGCCTGGACCGCGTCCACCTGGACCCGAGAGCCCGCGCCAGTCTGGAGCCACTGGCCCGGCTTGAGTTCGCCGGCCTTGAGCCACTTCTTCAGGGACGGGACCCAGAACGGGTGGCCCGCCGTGGCGGTAATCGTGTCCGTCGCTTCGCCCTGGTCGCCGTCTGTGTCGACGGTGACCTTGATGAGCTTCTTGAGGCCCTTGCCCTTGATCGTTTCGGTGACTTCCTGTTTCGAAGTCTTCCCGGTCGTCGGGTCGGTCGCGGTGACGTGGTCGCCAGGCTTGACGTCCTCGATCGGCTTTCGGGTGCCGTCTGCCATAAGGACTTCAGTGCCCGGTGCGAAGCTCTGGCCTGTGGCCATGGTTGCCACATCTGCGGCCGTGGTCGCGCATTCGACTGCCGATTCGACCTTCTCGGCGACCTCCTCGGCCTTCTTGAGCTTGTTCGACCCCGCCACTACGTCTTCGGTGTACTTCGCCGCCTTCATCGCCATCCGGCCGGCCTTCGCCGCCCGGACCAGGCCCGCGCCCGCACCGCCCAGTGCCAGGCCCGCCACCGTCGCGACCGCCCAGGCGCAGGCTTCCATGTCGCCCTTGGTCACGCAGTTCTTGATGTCGTTGAAGCCCGTGACCTCGCCGACGAAGTTGCCGACGGTCTTCACTCCGTCCCAGACCGCGCCCCAGTCGACCGCGTCCTTGACGTCTTCGACCACGTTGCCGACCTGCTCGACGACCGCGTCCCGGATGGCGTCGGTCGCCTTGGCAACGTCTGCGATCACGTCCCGGGTCGCGCCGACCAGGATCGCCGGGAGGTTCGGGTCAGCGGTGACGATCGCCTTGGCGACCGCGAGCAGCGGCCTCGTCGCGGCCACGATGGCGGGAATCGGATTGTGCTTCGCCGCGAACGACGCCGCCGCCTTGGCCTTCTGGGTGACGTAGACCTTGGCCTGGTACGCAGCTTGTCGAGCCTGCGCGGCCTTCTCTCTGGCCCATTGGGTGAAGCCCGTCTTCTGACCCACCCACTTCGCTGCGGTCACAAGCCCGTTGACGATCGTCTTCAGACCGGACTTCCGGTAGGCCCAGCTCGCGGCCTTGCCCAAGAAGCTGACAGCGCTCCGCAGGGCCGCGCCCGGATGACGGACGGCGTACGTGACAGCGTTCTTGACCGCGCGGGCACCCTTGTAGAGAGCGCTGGTTCCCTGCGAGGCCTTCTTGCTCACCCACTTCTTGGCCTTCTCACACTTGCCCCATCCGAAGCACGGGAAGTGTCCGTCGGGGTCGGTGTAGTCCATCGGCGCGCCCGCGCCGTAGGTGTACCGATTGGACAGGATCGAGGCACCGGACGTGGACTGGAACGAGTCACGTGAGTCGAACGCGCCCGTGCCCGGGTCGTACCAGCGCGCCCCCATGTTCACCTGGTCGGTGTCCGGGTCGGTGTAGTCGCCCTGGTAGCCCGCGTTGCCGGTGACGTCGCCGGTGCCCAGCGTCTGGCCGAAGGGGTCGTACGCCGTCGACCGGGTGAGCGAGGCCGCCGCGCCGTTCGTCGGGGACATGTCGCCGACGACGTCACCGTGCTTGTCGGTGACCGACAGCTGCGCCGGGCCGGTGCCCTCCGCCACAGACAAGAGCTCGTCCGCCGCGCCGCGGCCGTAGGTGGAGGAGTTGTCCTTCACCGGGTCCGGAGAAAGGCCCGCGTAGCTGAAGTCCGTGCCGTTGCGGGACGCCACCCGGTCCAGCGAGTCGTAGGTGTACTGCGTCTGCGACTCGCCCGCCTTGGTCATGCGGTCGAATGCGTCGAAGGTGAAGTCCTCCGTCAGACCCGAACTTGTGCGCGTCGCGAGGGTGCCCCGGGGGGTGTGGTCGTAGGTGTAGTCCCCGTCGGACAGCAGCCGGTTGCGCTCGTCGAACGTCGAGGTCTTGGCGCCGTTCTTGACCCGGTTACCGCTGTCGTCCCACTCGTACTGCGTGGTCTGACCGTCCCCCTGCCAGGACGTGAGGCGGCCGGCGTCGTCGTAACCGTAAGCGTTCTCGCCGGCCTTGGCCGTCCCGACCGTCGTCTTCGAGGTCAGATGGTCATCGGTGTTGTAGCCGTAGTCGGTCGAGGCGACCGTGCCGCCGCCACTGTTTTTCACCGTGTCGGTGTCGAGCCGGCCCAGATTGTCGTAGGTGAACGAACGGGACTGACCTGCGCCATAGTTGATCTGCTTGATCGCACCGGCACTGTCGTACGCGTAGTTCTGCGCCACGCCCGTGAGCGGGTCGGTCGCCGAGTTCAGCTGCTGCTTGACGTAGCTGAAGCTCGCCGTGCCCGACGCGTCGGTACGGGACACCAATTGGCCGTCGTTGTTGTACTCGTACTCGGCCTTGCCGGACGGACCGTCCGCCTTCAGCAGCGCACCGCGGTCGTTGTACTCGTAGGTGTTGTCGCCCTTGGGGGACGACGCCTTGGTGAGCCGCCCCGCGGGGTCGTACCGGAATGTCTTCTCCGGGGTCGCGACCTCGGCACCCGAGCCGGTCTCGCGGATCAGCTGTCCGCCCTTGTCGTACTCACGCTCGCGGACCACCCCGCCCGGAGCCGTCAGCTTCACCACCTGGCCGAGCCGGTCGTACGCCGTCGTCCAGGTACGGGCCTCCGGCGAAGGGTCGCGGGCAGTGGAAGGCTCGATCACCGATTCCGGGAGACCCAGGCTGTTGACCGTGTAGATCGTCTTGTTGCCGCGGCCGTCGGTGTAGCGCGTGCGGTTGCCCAGCGCGTCGTACCCGAAGGACGTGGTGATCGACTTGGTCGCCGAGACCGGTTCGGTCTGGCTGGTCAGCCGGTTCAGTGCGTCATAGGCATATGTCGTCGTGTGGTTGAGGGCATTGGTCGCAGAGACGAGGTTGCCCGCATCGTCGTATCCGTAGGACACCTTCCGCAGTTGGCCGTCCGTGGCATCGAGGTCCGAGTCCTGCAGGAGCTGACCGAGGCGGTCGTAAGACTTCGCCGAGGTTCGGCCGAGCGCATCACTGCGACGCACCTCCCGGCCACTCATGTCATAGCCGAGGATCGTCTTCGCACCGCTGGGATCGGTGAGCTGGGTCATCTGACCGAGCGCGTCATAGGTGAACTGACTGACACCGCCGCCGGGAGCGGTCTGCTTGACCACGTTGCCCGCGTCGTCGTACTCGTTGCGGGTGGTGAAGGCGCCAGGCAGTGGTTTGCGCTCGAGCTGCGTGGTGGTGACCGGGCGGTCCAGGTCGTCGTATGTCGTCTCGGCCCGGCTTCCGTTCGGATCGGTGACCGTGAGCACCTCACCGGTTCGGGTGTAGGTGTACTTCCACTGGGCGCGATCGTCACCGGTGCCGACCGGGACGTCCTTGACCGTCATGCGGTTCTGACGGTCATAGGTGAACTTGGTGACGCGGCCCAGCGGGTCGGTCGCCTCCACCACGTTGCCCAGCGCGTCGTACGTGTTGCTGGTGGTCGGGGTGACGGGCTCGGCCGAGCCGGGAGGCGTGTACGACGGTGCGGTGCTGGTGATCGCACGGCCGAGCCGGTCATAGGTCGTGCGGTTGATGTTCCCCACCGCGTCGACCGACTCGGTCACGGCGCCGAAGGAGTCGTACCCGGTGTAGGTGGTGGGGCGTGAGGAGATCGGCGCGGACCCGTTCGACTCGGTCTGCACCGAGGGTGCGGTGACCGAGAGGGGGCGGCCCACCTCGTCGTAGGCGTACTCCGTCTTGTTGCCCGCGGGGTCCGTCTTCGACTTGGCGAGACCGCGTTGGTCGTACTCGTACCGCGTGGTTCTGGAACCGCTGTTGCCCAGGGTCGTTTCCTGGACGGCGTTCCCACCGTCGTCGTACTGGTAGCTGACGGTCTCGGCGCTGACACTCATGGGCCAGGGAACATTCGATGCCGAGCCGTTGGTCGCGGTGGTGAGAACGTTGCCGGCCAGGTCGTAGGTGAATTCGGTGCGCCGTACCAGGTTCCCGGGGTCGGTGACCTCGGACTTCTGGCGGCCGACCGCGTCGTAGGTGTACTGCGTGACGAGCTTTCCGTTGTTGGACGTCTCGGTCAGTACATTGCCCGCGCCGTCATAGGTGTTGGACTCGACGAGGATGTCCCGCTTGGTGCCGTCCGGGTTGCGGAAGCCCTTCAGCGTGATGGACTTGATCAGATCGTCCGCGAAGTACTGATAGACCAGCGTTCGGCCCATGGAGTCCGTGTGTCGTGCGACGCGGCCGCCCATGTCGTAGGCGTACGACTGGAGGACCGTGTAGTCGTCGTTGCCGCCGTCGTCCTCCCAGTCGTGCAGCCGGGTCTCGGCCATCATGTTCCGGGCGGTGTACAGGTAGGAGAACTTGTTGCCGTTGGCGTCCACCATCGACGTCTTGTTGCCGACCGCGTCGTAGGTGTAGGTGGTCTCGCTGCCTTCCGCGTCGATCGCCTTCTCGGGACGGCCGTGCTCGTCCAGCTCGAACGTCATCACACGCGAGGCATCGCCGCCCGTGAGGTCACTGACCTCCGTGCGCACCACATTTCCGTCGGCGTCGTACGTGCTGACGGTCTTCTGCTGATGCTTGCCCAGGGTGACGACGTTGGTGGACGCGGGGTCCGTTGTCGAGACGACTCGGGAGAGCTTGTCGTAGGCGATCGTCGTGGTCACGCCCGCCGGCTGCGCGTCCGAGATCACCGTCTCGGTGAGCTTCCGGCCCAGCGTGTCGTAGGTGAACTTCGTGACCAGACCGGACGGTTCGGTGACCGTGGCCATGTCACCGGACTTGAAGTACTGGTAGCGAGTGACCTTGCCGCGCGGGTCGGTCGTCGTCAACGGCAGACCGGTGGGCGTGTTGCCTCCGCCGACAGCCGGTTCGCCGCCATTCGTGTACGTGTTCTTGACGGTGCCGGCGTCGGGCATCGTCTGCTGCGTCAGTGCGCCGCTCGCGTTGTACTGGTATTGCGTGCGGAAGCGGTTGTCCGTCGGCCCTGACGAGCGTCCGTCGCGCGTCTCGGTCGGCTGGTCGCCCCTCAGGTCGAAGTCGCCGGCCGCCGCCGGATACGTGGTGTACGCCGTCTGGCAGTCGTCCTTGCCGCGGCACGTCTTCCGGCTGGTGACATTGCCACGAGCGTCGTAGCCCAGGGTGACCTTGTCACCGTTCTCGCTGGTGATCCCGGTCTGGAAGCCGTTGTCGTCGTACTCGAACAACCGGATCGCCACACCGCCCACGGGATGGCGGACAAAGTCCGGTTCGGCCCCGGGGTTGGCGGGTGGGGTCGTACAGAACGACGGGTCGCCCGGATCCGGGACGGTGCAGACCTCGCCAGGCGGATTGCTGCCGGACGGGGAGGGCGACGGCGAGGCTTCCTCACGCGCACTGATGGCCATCGGCTCGCCGTAGCGCAGCATCCGCGCCGTCATGCCGTCGTACTCGTAGAAGTACGGCGAATCCAGCGGGTCGTGGACCTCGACGGTGCGCCGCAGATCCTTGTCGTTGCCGAATACGGCCGGAGCGCCGATCTTCCAGGTGCCACCGTTGCGGTCGGTGTACTCGTGAACACGATCGCGGGAGAGGTCGTAGGAGACCTCGGATGCGATGCGGCCGGAAGGCAGCGTCGTCTTTGCCAGCAGATCGGCGGTGCGATTGCCCTCGCGGTAGTGACCGGCCACGGCGGCAGACCCGAGCGGGTGGTGGTAGACGGCGACGTCATCGATGGTGCCTGCGAAGGACTTGGCGCCCGTGGTGCCCCAGCCCGGCCATGAGGCTGGTGTCGTCGCGTTGGCCGCACCGATCTGGTTGTACGTCAGATCGCCTTGGACCAGCTGCTTTCCGGTGATGGTGCCGGACAGCTTGCCGTCGAGGTACAGGGTCTGCGTGGAGCCGGACGCCGACAGCACGGCATGGTGCCACTTGCCGTCGTTGACGTTCTTGGTGATGTCGGTGATCGGGGCGACGGTGCCGGTCGAGAACTGGCCGCGCAGCTTGCCGTCCGTGCCGACGTACAGCATGGGGACGCCGGTGGTCGGCGTCGTGCCCCATGCCTTGTTCTGGTAGCCGACGAGCGGTCCACCGACTCCGAGCGTGCCGGTCTTGAACCACACCTCGACCGCCGCGTCACGGCTCTTCTTCAGCGTGCCGGCAGGCAGGTCCACCCGAGAGCCTGATCCGCTGAAAACGGCTGCTGTGTCGGGATCACCCGAAATGGCGCCGGTGGCGCCGAGCGTCACGCCGGAGTAGGTTCCGCGGTCCTTCCCGAGGTTGGCAGCGATCGTGCTGTTCGCTGCGGCGCCCTCTTCTTCTCCGAGCTTCCAGTACGACTCGGGTCCGGAGTCGAGGACCGTGGTGCCGTAGTGGCTGCCCTTGGCGTACGTGTACTGGGTGCAGCCGCCCGTCGGGTCGCACACCTTGTCCAGCAGATCGCCGGTGTAGGTGTACGTCCAGCTCAGCGGGGCTCCGTCGACGGCGTTGGTGGACACCTTGGTGACGTGCGCGCCGGTCCAGGTGAAGGTCAGCGAGCGGCCGCTGCGGGCACTCGAGGCCGTGATGAGCTTGCCCGCACTGTAGGTGTAGGCGATCGAGTTCGAGTATTTGTCAGTGACCTTCGTCAGCAGACCGCCGGTGCTGAAGTCGTAGGTGGTACCCGACTTGTCCTGCAGCTTGTAGGTGAGAGCTGTGGGGTCGAGTGTCAGTTTGGCGAAGCGGCCCGGCGGCGGAGCGAACGTCCCGTCGGTGTTCTTGCCGAAGCGCACGTCCTGGCCGTCGGGGTAGCGGATGACGACATTGCCGGTCCCGTCGTCGTCCGGGGTGAGCCGCATGTCGTAGCGGGTCGACCAGCCGGCACCGAAGGCAAGGTCACGGCGCGGGTCGAGGCTGTTGTACGTCCGCACCAGCGTCAGCTCGGGGCCGACTCCGGTGATGGAAGCGTCGACGGCAGCGCTGGTGAAGTTGCCGACGTTGGGGTCGAACTCCTTGCCCTGCGCCTCCGAGAGGCGGGAGGTGATCTCCGGCTGCGGGACCGCCGCCACCATGGCGATCTGCGCGGTCGGCACCTCGTTGGAGGCGTCCTTCACGAAGCCGCGCCACAGATAGGTCTTGCCCCACTTCAGCCGCCCGGCCGGGACCGGATAGGCAGAAGCCGTCTGATAGGCGGAGGTGGTGCAGCCGGTGGGCTTGCCGTCCTTGTCGGCCTCGCAGATCTCGTACTTGTACTGGAGGGCCGAGCCGGCCGGTGCGTCGATGTCGATGCCGCTGGCCCAGAGCTGCGGGGTGAGCGTCTGCGCCTGATAGCCGTTGGGCGGGAACTGCTCCTTGACCACCGGAGCGATGTCGAAGACCTGGAGCGTGAGGCGGCCCGGTGGCACCTGCTCGTCCGTGAAGACCTTGCCGCCCTGGCGCACCATCGTGAAGTCGAGCATGTACGCGCCCGGCGGCAGCGCCTTGATCGTCGCGTCGACCGTGGCCTTCGCGCCGTAGGCAACATTGCCGGCGAGGTTGGCTGCGCGCTGCTGGGTGACCAGCTTGCCCTTGGAGTTGTAGGCCCGGTACGCGAGGTAGTAGGTGCTCGGCGTCCAGGTCTCCGCGCCCTTGTTGGTGACCGTGACCTTGACCTTGCCGGCCTGGTTCTGCAGCACGGGAGGGTCGGGGACGGGCTTGGGGAAGGCGTAGGTGGCGCTGTAGGGCGAGTGCGTGACGAACAGCTTCGGCGGGTTGGCCGTGGAGTGACCGGTGAACTTCTTGAACGCGAGCGAGTCGGAGGCCGAAGCACGCAGGGAGAGACCGTAGTTGGGCTGCGTGCCGTCGACCCAGCGCTGCACCAGGTCACGGCCGCCCTTGCCCAGGTCGTACAGCTCACCGGCAGCCGGGCACGCGGACTGGGACTGACCGAAGCCGATGTGGCCGTACGCGTATGACTTCGAGGCGAGCGAGCCGCCGACCGCCGGACCGGGGTAGGAGGTTCCGGTACCGGCCGTCCAGGACTCGGTCACCGGATGAACGGAGACGGCCCGCGGCTTGCAGGAGGCCGAGTCGAAGTTCACGACCTGGAGCTGAGTGCCGAAGATGCGGTGGCGCCGCAGCTCCTCGTCCAGACCCGGGAAGCCGAGGAACGAGTACGTGGCGCCGTTCGGGCCCTTGCCGACCTGGAGTTCGCTGGAACCGACGACCGAGGCGCCGCCGTTCCGGACGTACATGGACGTCGACGCAGCGGTCGTGTCGACGGACGGATCCACGCTGACCGGGAAAGCTCTGGCCGGATCCGTGAGCCAGGCGTCGTCGACGCTGACTCTCAGCACCTGACTCGAGCCCGCCTTGACGATGCCGTAGCGCACGCCGTGGGAGACCGCGCCCTTGGCGTCCTCCATGAAGCCCGCCGGCACGACGGCCTTCGTGCGTCCCTCGGAGTCGGCGAGGACGACCGATCCGCCGACGGCGCGGGCGGTGAGACCGGCGAGGCTCAGCGGGAAGTCGAAGGTCCTGGGAGCGTCGGCCCCGCGGAGAACGAGGGTCTCCTTGACCCCGCCCGCCTGCGAGTCCAGCCACAGATCGACGCCGGGCAGGACGCTGTCGTACGTGACCCGGTTCCCGGCAAGGCTGCCCCGTGCCTCAGCCGCTCCGCTCAACCCGTATGCGAAGGATTCACCGGAGGGAAACTCGATCGCTGCCAGTTCCGGCGCGTCGGCCCGGTCGGCGATCCGCAGACGTACGGAGTCGGCAGTGTTGGCCCAACCGCCGTCCACGTTCGCGAGACGTGCATTGATGGGCCGCCAGTCTCCCTTGGTGTCCTGGTAGTTGATGGGGGTGGTGGAGAGCTCGCTGGTCTGCGTGCCGTCCTGGTTCGCGTACGTGCGGCTGCGGGCGTCGCGCTCGGCGACAATCTCCTCGCTGGTCCGCCGGTCGAAGCCCTTGACCTTCGGCGCGGGCGGCGCGACGACCTCGACGGTGTTGCGCCGAGTCGACGGCCTCGCCGAAGGCGGTTGTTTCAAGGGGTACTTGGAGCGCAGTGACTCGGGGGCCTGGGTGTTCCCCGGACCGCCGGCCAAGTGGGTACGCCCCTCGGCGCTGCCCCAGCGCTGTTGCGGACCCTTCGCGGCTGCGGGCGCTTCCGGGAAGAGCGGAAAGCCGACCCCTGCCACTGCAAGCGATCCCACGGCGAGCACCATCGCCACCGAGACGCCGATGACCTTGAACCAGCTACTGCTACGCAGTCTTTGCAGAAGGAAGTTGCGCGCAAGCTTCCGGTACACCGACAGTCCCCCCGGACAGAAGTCATAACAATGTAGAGATCTTGTGTCAGATGTGACTAGCCTGTCGAATGCTTGTGTGAGTGAACACCCGAAAGTTACCAAACCGATACACGCAGTAACGTCGATGTCGATCACTCGCGAAGCCAACGTCACTTGCCACAGGGGGGATTGACCATGCCTATTCGGTCAGAGAGACGCCGCAGACTGACCGCGGCGGCCGCCACGTTCGCCACAGCGATGTCGCTGATTGCGCTTGCGCCGGGGGGCGCTCAGGCCGTCGAGTCGGCCACGTGCGCGGCGAACGGCCTTACATACGTCACCAATTCCACGGGTGACCTGCTGCAATACACCATGGCCACACCGTTGACCGGGTCGACGTTCAGCCCATACAGCAAGGTCGGCGCGGGTTGGGGGGCCTACGGCAAGGTACTCGCCGGTCCGGCGGGCGAGTTCTACGCCTTCAAGTCGGACGGCACGTACTACGCCCACCGCACTCCGAGCGGAACCTGGGACGTCGCTCCGAAAAAGATCAGTACCGCTCTCGGGTGGCTCAGCAACGCCGCGGACCGGGACCAGGCCACGGTGGACCGCAACGGATGGCTCTGGGTGGCCGACAACCTCGGCCAGCTGTACGCCTACCGGTATGACGCGACCATCGGTACCACCGGAGGCCTTCGGTCCCTCAAGATCCTGGACAAGGGATGGGACCGCTACAACCTGATCACCGCCGGCGACGCCGACGTGCTCTACGGGCGAGCAACCGACGGCAGGCTCTATCGCTCCCGCTACGACTACACGAGTCAGCGCTGGCTCGAGCGCCACGTCCTGGTGGGCGCCGCAGCGTGGAAGAACTTCAAGTCGATTACCGCCGGCGGCGGAGACACCGTCCTCGCGGTGCAGACATCGGGCGAGGCACTGCACTACCGCTACGACGAGAACACCAACACATGGCCCGTCGTGGCGAAGGAGGTCGCCGCCGGCGGCTGGCAGAACTTCACCAACGTCACCTCCCGGCCCGACAACTGCAAGCTCGTCAAGAACCACACTCCGGCGTCACCCTCGGTTCCTGTCGAGGAGTGGAGCGCCACGGCGGCGCTCTCGGTCTCCACGGTGGAGATGGCGTTCAGCAATCACGACGGTACGCTGAAGCACGGCCGCGCGGATGCGGCCGACCTGAACGGTGCTCAGTGGACGACTCTCGGCGATACCTTCGAAGCCTTCACCGGTAAGCCCTCGTTGAGCGCACTTCCCGACGGACGAGTTGTCGTCACTGCACACACTCTCTTGGGGGCAGTTCACCAACGGGTGCAGAAGGAGAAGGGCAGCGCCGACTGGATCGCCTGGAGAGATCTGGGTGGTGCCATGGCGCAGCATCCTGTCAGCGCCAAGGCCCCCAGTGGTGCACTCGCCCTCTTCGCCGTGGATGCGGATGGCAAGGCCTGGTATCGCATCCAGACCAACGGGGACTACATGGGCTGGATGCCGCTGCCCGGAGTGGCCTTCTCCGGGCCTCTCTCAGCTGTGCCTGTGCGCAACGGGCTCCAGTTGTTCGGCAGAAGCACCGCTGGACTGATCACCACAGCAACGCTCCAGGAGGACGGAACGCTCTCCGCCTGGGCAACTGTAGGCACGCAGACGATCACCGGGCCCCCCACGGTGCTCTCCATTCCGGGTTCCCGGATCCGCGTCTTCGCGACTGACCCGAACGGCACGGTCGTCACCACCGCGCAGTCCACAGAAGGCGGCCCGTTCAGCGCATGGTCCTCCCTGGAGGGTGTCACTGCGGCAGGGCCTCCGAGCGTGGTGCCGAGGCCGTCTGACGGCTACCTGCAGGTAGTGGTGCGTGGGGCCGACAACCGGGTGCACACCACAGGCGCAACGTCAGCGAGCGGTACGACGTGGCGTCCCTGGAGTGAAGCCGTATCGGATGAGCTCGCCACCGACCCCACGGCGTTCGTCTACAGCACGGGCAGCTTCGACAACTGGGCCTTCACCTTCCGTAACGCGAACAACCAGCCCATGGTCTACAACCTCAACACGGGTGGTCTGGATGCGGCTCGGTCGGCGGGCGGCAAGCCCTCGTTCACCCGACACGTCTTCGAAGCGCCGAAGTAGTCCCAGCCGGCAGTAACGCGGGCCGGCCTGACACATCGCGCGGTGACACAGTCGCCCCCTGCCGTGAGACAGGGGGCGACTGTCTGCACACATGCACTGCCTGGCGGCGAGCCCTGCACGGGGCCTCGGCGCAACGTCGGCGACCACGTCGTTCGGGGCGTCGGGCGATGTTCAGCCACGCTGATACCGCCGTCGCAGGGCTCAGCCCCGCACCCGCTCCGGCTCCCGCTTCCTCTCCCCGCCCTCCGGCTCCGGACGCAGCATGATCGTCCGCGAGACCACGAACGTGATCGGGACGGCCGCCGCCGCCGAGATCAGCGGTGCGTAGTGGGTGGCGAAGTGCAGCACGTCCACCAGGACGTAGACGCCCGTCGTCGTCACCACGAAGTTCGCCGCGTTGGTGAGCGGGAAGAGCAGGAACTTCCGCCAGGTCGGCCGGGTGCGGTAGGTGAAGTACGAGGTCAGGAAGAACGACCCGATCATGCTCAGCACGAAAGCGACCACATGCGCCGCGACATACGGCAGCCAGGTCAGCAGGATCAGGTACAGGCCGTAGTACGTCCCGGTGTTCACCGCTCCCACCAGGGCGAATCTGACCATCTGGCCCCGGACCGTCATCGTCTTACGAGCTCCCCCGTGCGTGCGGGCCGGTCTCCCTCCTGCTCACGCGGGAGGCCGGCGTTGGTGGCCTTCACCAGGAAGTGCGGCCGCCGCTTCACCTCGTAGTAGATACGGCCGACGTACTCGCCGACCACCCCGAGCATCAGCATCTGGACGCCGGCGAGTGCGGTGACTGCCACCAGCAGGGTGACATATCCGGGGGTGTCCACGCCGTTCACCATCGCGACACCGACGATCCAGGCGGTATACGCCATGGCAACGGTGAGCAGGACGAGACCGAGATAGACGGCGGCCCGCAGCGGCTTGTTGTTGAAGGACAGAAGTCCGTCGAGACCGTAGTTGAGCAGTTTTCCGAAGCTCCATTTGGAGCGTCCCTGCTCACGCAGCGCATTCTCGTAACTGAAGGTCGTCGTGCGGAAACCCACCCACGCGAACAGGCCTTTGGAGAAGCGGTTGTACTCGGTGAGTTCGAGAATGGCGTCGACGGTACGGCGCGACAGCAGCCGGAAATCACCCACGCCGTCGACCAGCTCCACGTCGACCAGCCGGTTGATCAGCCAGTAGTAGGCGCGGGCGGTGATGGTCCTGGTGACCCGGTCGCCGGTGCGCGTACGGCGCGCGATGACCTGGTCGAAGCCCTCCTCGTGCAGCGTCAGCATGCGCCTGACCAGCTCCGGAGGATGCTGGAGGTCGGCGTCCATGATGACCACCGCGTCGCCTTCGGCGTGCTGGAGGCCGGCGAGCATCGCGGCCTCCTTGCCGAAGTTGCGGCTGAAGGAGACATAGCGGGTACGAGGGTCGGCCTCGGCGATCTCCTCGAGGAGAGGGAGCGTCCGGTCCTGGCTTCCGTCGTCGACATAGACCAGCTCGAATTCCTGCCCCAGCAGGGAAAGTTCGGCGGTCACATGGTCGTGGAAGCGGCCGATGATCTCCTCTTCGTTGAAGCACGGGACCACTATCGAGATCAGCACGGAAGAACAACATCCCACCCGAATGTCGTCGGCGGATTCGCCACATGACGGGTGGGCGACCATTGCGTGAACTGGGCCGCCCTCAGGATGTTTTCACGATCGGCGCTGGCATATTCGAAACATCATGTCGACCTTGGAATCCGTGCGCGGCCGCGCTGCCGCCCTCGCCGCACTGATCACCGTGGGTGCCGTGTGCACCGGTGACGCCGTCGCCCGCAGCTTCCCCTTCGGGTCCCGGACCCGCAGCGTGAACGACCTCGGCAACCAGTTCGTCCCGTTTCACGCTCATCTGTGGGATCTGCTGCACGGCCGCGCCGACGGCGGAGTCCTGCTCAACTGGCAGTCCGGGTACGGCACCAGCTTCTTGCCCGACCTCGGGACCTATCTGACCAGTCCCTTCTCGATACTCGTCGGGCTCTTCCCGCGGGACGAGATCGATCTGGCCGTCTATGTGATCACGCTGCTGAAGATGGCCACCGCCGCCGCGGCCATGACCTGGCTGCTTTTCGCGCTGCACAAGGGCGGGCGCTGGTGGATGGCGGCGGTGCTCGGCGCCTCGTACGCCCTGTGCGGCTGGTCGGTCGTCGAGGCCTCCTACAACCCGATGTGGATGGACGGACTCGTCGCCTTCCCGCTGCTGTGCCTGGTCGGAGAGTGGGCGTGCACGGCGCGGCGGCCGGTCCTCGGGCCCCTCGTCGTCACCGTCGCCTGGGTCGCCAACTTCTACACCGCCTACATGGCGACCATCGGGGCCGCGCTGGTGCTGGCGGTCCGGCTGCTGCTGTCGGACGCCGACGCGCGCGAGCGGATACGGGCACTGCTGCGGGCCGTGCGGTCCATGCTCCTCGGGATCGCACTGGCCACGCCCGTCCTGATCCCGGTCTTCCTCGGCTCGAAGCACGCCTACCCGGGATGGACGAAGGAGTTCGCGCCCGCCGGCTGGGGCGATGTGTTCGCCCGTACGCTGCCGGCGACGTACAGCTTCTTCACCCCCGCGGTCTTCCTCGGCAGCGGTGCGCTGCTCCTCGCCTGCGCGCTCGCCTTCAACAGCGCGGTCCCCCGGCGTGAGCGGTGGCTGTGGTCGGGGCTCGCGGCGGCGACGCTGGTGTCCCTCCAGTGGGCGCCGACGCACCTGGTGTGGCACGTCTTCGCCACACCCAACGGCAGCCCCTACCGGCAGACGTTCGTCTTCGCCGGAATCCTGGTCATCGCCGCATGGATCTGCCTCTCGTACGACTGGCCGGGGCGGCGGGCGCTGCTGGGCGGCGGCGCCGTGGTCGCGCTGGTCGCGCTCGGGGCGTCCGGCAGCGAGCTGATCACCGCCTGGACCTTCCCGCTGTTCGCGGCCGGGATCGCCGCGGTGCTCGGCGGTCTGCTGCTGGCCCGGCGCGGGAAGTACCTCGTGGTCGCCGCCCTGCTGCTGTGCGGCGCACTGGTGGGGCAGGCGGCCGCGACCACCGCGTACGCCGAACGGCAGCGGCTCGGCAGGCTGGACGACTATCCGGCCTGGGGCGAGCAGCACAGTGAGCGGGCGGCCGCCGTGGCCGGAGCGGACCACTGGCCCGCGTACCGCACCGACGTGGGCCGTGACCAGATCACCGGCAACGACCAGATCACCGGCAACGACCCCGTCCTGATGGGCGGCCAGGGCGGCTCGTACTACAGCAGCCACACACCCGACGTGTTCACGCGCACGCTGGCCGCGCTCGGCGCCGGCTGGACGTCCAACGGGCGCAGCGTGCAGTCCCTCGACAACCCGGTCACCGACGCGATCTTCTCGGTCGGCGCGCGGGTGCGCACCCTCCCCGGGGAGTACCCCCGGGCGATCCGGGCGGAGCAGACGCCGCCGCTGGTGACCGTGCGGACCACTGAGCCGCGGGGTCGGTACGGGTGGAACCCCTTCCGCAACCAGGAGCTGCTGCTCGGCTCCCCGGTCTACGGCGCCCCGGTGGACGGCGCCTGCCCGGTGGGCAGCGAGGTCTTCCTGTGGGCACCGAACTACACCGGCAAGGCCCGGCTCGGCGACGCGGAGTGGGTGACGCTGCGTGGCGGACAGCCCAAGCGGCGTGCCGCGCTCACCTCGCTGGGCGTGGTGAACTCCCCCGGCACCAAGGTGAGTTACAGCAAGGGCACTCCGCGTACGACGCTGGGGTGTCTGGACCGGGCGAAGCTCGGCGCCGCGGTGGCGGAGCTGACGTCGACCGGAGCGGTGTCGATGCGGGTCACGGAGAGCGGCGTACGTGCCGAGCTGCCGCCCGGCACTCGCGGGACGGCCGTGCTCGCCGCGCCCCGGATCGCGGGGTGGAGCTGCAACGGCAGGCCGGCGGGCTCCTACCTCGGCCTCGTCGCCGTACCGCTGGCCGAGGGCTCGACAACGGTCGACTGCTCGTTCCGGCCTCCCGGGCTGAAGGCGGGGGCGCTCACCGGATCGGCCGGACTGCTGGCGCTCATCGCGCTGGGCTTGCTGCCCGGGGTCCGTACGCGGATGCGCGGTCGCACCTCCGGCGCGGGCACGGGCGCGGGCCCGGACGCCGGTGCCGGTGCCGGTGCCGGTACCGGTGCAGACAAGGGCGCCCGCATCAGCGCGGATGCCGTCAACACTCCACGCCGGTAGGCACACTGACTGTTCATCAGCCCTTGATCTTCCGATGGATCTTGTTCACATGAAGGCCACCGCAGCGTTCACCTGACGACGCCTAACGTCCAGACCATGACCAGGACTTCACCCCGTGCACACATAAGACGCACCGCTCTCACCGCCGCTCTCGCGATCGCAGTCCCCCTGCTCGTGACGCTTCCCGCCGGCAGCGCCCAGGCGGCCTCCGCGCCAGTGACCTGCGGCATCGGGCCCACGTACATGCTCGACTCGGCGGGCAGGCTGACCCGGTCGGACATGCCCTCCCCGCTGACGGGTTCGGCCCTGCCGGCCGGGGGCGTCATCGACACCACCTGGACCGGTTACGGGAACATGCTCGCCGGTCCCGGCGCGTCCTTCTACGGCATCAAGTCGGACGGCCTGTACTACTCCCACCGCATCACCGCCACCACCACGTGGGACGTGCACCACCGGAAGATCAGCACCGGCTTCGCGGAGTTCGACAACGCCGGGCGCAAGGACGACATCACCATCGACCGCGGCGGCTACATCTGGACGCTGACGGGCGACACCCTGCGCTGGAACCGCTACGACGCTGCCACCCAGGCGTTCATCACCGGCAGCGGCAAGATCGTCGCCTCCGGATGGAGCCGCTACGACGCGATCTACGCCACCGACAAGGGTGTGATCTACGGGCGTTCGGCCACGGACGGCAAGCTCTACCGGTCCCGCTACGACGTCACCAGCCAGCGCTGGATCGAGCAGCACGTCCTGGAGTCGGCCGCCGACTGGTCCGACACGAAGTCGATGACCTCCTACGGCGGCGACACCCTCTTCCGGGTCAAGGGCAGCGGCGCGGTCGCGTACTACCGCTTCGACGAAGGCATCCGGGACTTCCCGGTCTACAACAAGCAGGTCGAGGCCGGCGGCTGGGCCGGGTACACCGCCGTCTCCGGCGCGCCCGACGGCTGCCGCCTCGACGTCAACCACACCCCGGCCTCGCCGTCCGTCGCGCTGGAGAACTACAGCCGCGCCTCGGTGACACAGTCGTCGGCCGGTTCACTGGAGTTCGCCTACACCGACAACATCGGGCGCCTGGTGCACGGCCGGGCGGCCGACGCCTCCAACCTCAACGACGTCCAGTGGACGACGATCTCCGGCAACGAGGCCTTCTCCGGACAGCCCTCCCTCGCCGAGCACACCGACGGACGCGTGGTCGTCTCCGCGCACAACATCTCCGGCAGTGTCTGGCAGCGCAACCAGGCCGCCAAGTCCAGCGCCGACTGGGGCGGCTGGATCAACCTGGCCGGTGCGATGGCGCAGCACGTCGTGACCGGGAAGACCCCCTCCGGGCTGCTCGTGCAGTTCGCCGTGGCCGCCGACGGCAAGCCCTGGTACCGCATCCAGCAGCGCGCGAACGTGGACTTCATGGGCTGGACGCCGCTCGCCGGCTCCGGCTTCACCGGCCCCTTCACCGCCGTGACCGTACGCGACGGCATCCAGCTCTTCGGCACGAGCGCCTCCGGTGTCCTGAGCACCGCGCTGTTCAAGGAGGCCGGGATCCTGTCCTCCTGGTCCACGCTCGGCGCGCAGGGCATTTCCGGCACGCCGACCGTGGTGGTGTACCCCGGATACCGACTGCGCGTCTTCGCGACGGACGGACTCGGCAAGGTCGTGACCGCGGCCCAGTCCGCCGAGGGCGGCCCCTACGGCGAGTGGAGCGCGCTCGGTGACGCCGCGCAGGACAACGGCAACCCGGTCAGCCTCACCGCCGACGGTTCCCCGAGCGCGGTGATCTCCCCGCTGACCGGTCTCACGGAGGTCGTCGTCCGCGGCAGCGACGGCAGCATCTACAACACCGGTGAGACCACCCAGGGCTCCGGCGCCTGGCGCACCTGGCAGAAGGTCTCCTCCGAGACCTCCGCCACGGAACCCACCGCGTTCACCTTCACCAACTCCGCGGGTCCGGCCTGGGCATACTCCTTCCGCACGCCCGACAACCAGACGCGCGTGTACCAGGTCCAGGTGACGTCGTCACTGTCCGCGATGCGCACCGCGGACAAGGCACCGGACTTCGCCGGGCGCGCGCTGCCCCGCCCGTAGTCCCCGCACACCGCACCCGCTCGCCGCCCGGTCCCGCCGAGGACCGGGCGGCGGTCGCGTCTCCCCCATCGTCCCGAGAGAGTCCTCCTCCCTGTGCCCGCTGTCCGCACCAGGGCGGGCCCGCTGCCCGCCTTCGCCGAAGCCCGCACCTCACCCCAGCGGTACAAAGGGTCACTGGACAAGCTCCGGCTGATCCGGCGGGCGCCGAGCGCGAGGGCCGGAGGCGGGCGTCCGCCCCTCTGATCGCGGTCCCGGTGCCGCGTCGCCGCGACGACGCCAACACTTCACCTGCCTCACACTGGCCCGTGGTGTGCGTGCCGCCCGTTCACCCCTACGTTCCCGACATGCCCTCTCTGTTGCGCAACCGTCTGACGAAGCGAGTCCTGCACCCCGCGGTCGCCGCGGTCGACCACCTCCTGGACCGTGGTGCGGTCCGGAACGCGAAGCCCCTGCGGCACGAACTCGACGTCCTGCGAAGCGAGATGGACGAGCTGAAGCGGCAGCAGTACGCGGTCGGGCTGCTATTCGACGCCACGGCCCGCAGCGGCCACCGCGTCCCGCAGGAGCGGCAGATCGACATGCTCGTGGGCGCGATAGAGACGGTGAGCGGCGGCACCGAGCACGCCCGCCGGAACGTGGTCGTCGCCTACCGCACGCTGATCGCGATGGAAGCCCTCGCGGTGGGCCGGATCGCGGGCTCCACCTCCAACATCTGCGGAAAGCTCGCCACCGTTCCGCTGCTCTCCCCGCCCAACGGCAACATCCTCGAGATCGGCACCCTGCACGGGCTGTTCGCCTCCGCCCTGGTGCGCATGGTCCACCGGGCCGGTATCGAGCCCGACCTCACCATCGTCGACCCGCTGGCCGGAGCGCAGCTCCAGCCGGGCACCTCCACGGGCGCCGACCCCACCGGAACCCCGGTGCGCGAGGACGTGGTGCGGGCCAACCTGGCGCTCGGCGGCAGCCGGGCCGGCCTCGACGCCCGGATCCAGCAGGGCTTCTCCTCCGACCCCGAGGTGCGCGTCGCGGTCTCCGACCGGAAGTACGGCGTGATCATCGTGGACGGCGACCACTCGGAGGAGGGCGTGCGCGCCGACCTGGAGTGGGTCGAGGAGATCGCCGCCCCCGGCGGCATCGTGGTCCTCGACGACTACGGCGACGTGGCCTGGCCCGGCGTCCAGGACGCCCTGGACAAGCACCTGGTGGGCGGGACCTCGCGGCTGCGCATGCTGGGCCGGGTCGCCACGTCCGCGTTCCTGCGCGCCGACTGAGCACGGTCGGACGGGCGGCCCAATGCCCGGTGCCGGTGCCCGGTGCCGGAGACCGTCAGCGGCTGAAGAACTTCTGCTGCCGGCTGATCGCGCGGCGCAGCTCCTGCGGCAGCTGGTGATAGGGCCCGTACGCCCGCTCCGTGTCGTACAGCAGGCCCTGGAACTGCTGCTGGGCCGCCGTGTGATCGCCCACGGCCAGCAGCAGGTTCCCGATCCGGTGCCGCACGTCGAAGGCCCGTGCCGGGTCGGAACTCGCCGACTGCCGACTCTCGTAGAACGGCAGGACCGCCCGGTACTCGGCGAGAGCCGCGGCCGGCTCGCCGAGTTGCTCCAGGCACTGCGCCGCGTCGTAGCGGAACTGAAGCGTCTGCGGGTCGGCCGGTCCCGCCTCCGCGGCCCGGTCGTCCGCGAGCCGGCGCAGTTCGGGCAGCGCGCGGCGGTACTGCCCGTCGTCCATCAGCGTGGTGGCGTACTGCTTGCGCAGGATCCGCACGACCGGCGAGTGCTCGCCGTGCTCGGCCGCGGCCGCCGGGAGGATCCCGCCGAGGATGTCCACGGCCCGGGTGATGCTTCCCTCGCCGAGGAGACGCTTCACCTCGTCGACGGCGCCCGCGACATCGGGGCGCGGCGCGGGCGGGGCGGTGGGCATCGCGGGCGGCGGGGTCGCGACCCGGTCGGGCCAGGGCGCGTGCGGGCGCAGGAAGGGGCGGGTCGGATCGAGCGGCCCGCCCGCCGGGGTCCGTACGGCGGAGGCCGCGGGCATGCCGCGCACCGGCAGCAGCGGCGCGAGCGCCTCGTAGACGTCCTGGGCGCCGGAGGGGCGGTGCTGCGGGTCCTTGGCCAGCAGCCGCAGGACAAGGGCCTCCAGCGGCTCGGGGATCTCGGGGCGCAGCCGCCGGATCGGGAGCGGCGCCTCGTACAGATGGCGGTGCAGCACCCCGAGCGCGGTGGAGCCGGCGAACGGCACGTTCCCGCTGAGCAGTTCGTGCAGCAGCACCCCGAGGGCGTACAGATCGGTGTACGGGCCCACGGCGCCGCCCATGGCCTGCTCGGGGGCCATGTAGGCGGGGCTGCCGATCGGTGAGCCGGTGTGCGTGAGGCGCGTGGTGTCGGTGTCGATGACGGAGGCGACGCCGAGGTCGAGGACGGTGACGGTGCCGTCCGGCTTCACCATCACGTTCCGCGGCTTGAGGTCGCGGTGGACGATGGGCACGGCGTGCACGGCGGCGAGGACGGCGCACAGCTGGGCGGCGACCGAGACGGCCCACTGCCAGGGGTAGGGCTCGTGCTCGGCGAGATGGTCGGCGAGGTCGGCGCCCTCGACGTACTGCATGACGAGATAGAGGTCGTCGTCGTCGCTGCCCGCGTCGTGGACGGTGACCAGGCCGGGGTGCGAGACCTGGGCGGTCACCCGGCACTCGCGCACGAAGCGGCGGCGCATCTCGCCGGCGGCGGTGGCGGCGGCCATGTGGTCGGGGCGCAGCAGCTTGACGGCGACCCGGCGGTCGAGCCGCCCGTCGTACGCCGTCCAGACCTGGCCCATGCCACCCTGCCCGATGATGGTGGAGAGCTCGTAACGGCCCGCGATGACGCGTCCGTTCACCGGCCCTGCTCCTTGCGCAGGTAGTCACTGAGCTCATCCAGCTCGGCGCGTACCTGGTCGATGCGGGGCTTGTCGGAGGGCGTGTGCGGCTGCCCCTGCGGCTGCGGGGCCGGGTGCGGCGGCGGTGTCTGGTGCGGCTGCTGTGCCTGGTGCGGTTGCTGCGGCGGGATCGGCTGCGCGGGCGGGTAGCCGTAGCCCGGTGCCGGTGTCACCGGCGGAGGCGTCGTGGACGGCACCGGATGTCCGGCGGGATGGGCCGGCGGCCCGTAGGCGTTCCAGGCGGGGCGCGGCTGCTGGAAGTGGCGTATGTCCGCCACCAGATAGTGCACGGGCACACCAAGAGCCATGCCGAACAGGACCGCCAGGCACACATAGTCGACCGGGCCCGGCTCCGCCTCCTTGGCGGCGTTCACCTCGGTCTCGGAGCCGAACACCCCGATGACCACGAACGCGGTGATCGACAGGGCGAGGCTCAGCCAGAACAGCAGCCAGTCCATGCGCCGGCGGCGCATGACCGCGATCCGCAGCATCGTGCCCCAGGCGAGGAGGCCGCAGGTGAGCAGCGCGAGAGCCACGAAGAGCACGCGGAGGGTGACGAGGACCGCGCCCGACGGGGGACCGGGCTGCGGCGGGGCATAGCCGTGGCCGTGCATTCCTGCTCCTGATGGCCTGGGGACAAGGCAGATGATGAGAGGACGAGCGTATACACCGACACGGACAACGTGACCCGGGTTGTACGGACCGGCTGTCCGATACGTCACTTCGGGAGTGGACGACCGCTCCCGGCCCTCTCGGCGGGGGTGCCCGGGGCCGTGATCACCGCCGCCGCGGACCGGGGGCCTGGCCGTTCCGGCTGTCCCGGGGCTGTCCCGGGGCCCCTGTCGCGCCCGTCACGCCCGTCACGCCCGTCACGCATGTCGCCCGTCACGGCCTGAGCGTGCCGTCCGTCAAGCCGTCGTACAGCCCCTGGACGAGCTGCTCCCCGAGCCGTCCCGCCAGTCGCAGCGCGTCCTCGAACGCTGCAAGGGTGCGGAAGCGTTCGCCGTAGCGCTGCTGGTCGGCAGGTGGCAGCCGCGGCAGCTGCAGCCGGCGTACGTCGAGCCGCGTCGCGGTCGACGCATAGCTGCTGGCCTGCCGGGTGTTGGCGGTGCCGCGCAGGAACCCGGCGAGGAACCACGCGTCGAGCGCGGCCGGATCGGGCCGCAGCAGCTGGAGGTTGCGGCCGAGCGCCGCGCCCGCCGTCGCCGCGTCGACGACGCGGACCACCGATCCGCCGCCGAGGACGGGGACGACGACATCGCCCTCCTCCAGGAGGACGGCCTCCTCCTCGGTCCCCTCGGGGAGCGCGCCGGATGGCCCGGCGCCCGCGAGGACGTCGTGCTCGGTGAGGACGGGGACATGCCGGCCCGCCGTCGCGCCGGTGCCGCCCGCCCGGATCAACAGCGCGCCCGCACGGGCCAGTTCGCCGACGGTGGTGGCAGGCCAGGGCGCGGGCCGGTCGTCGGCGGTGGGTGACGGGGTGAGTTCGCCGGT
This sequence comes from Streptomyces sp. AM8-1-1, assembly GCF_032229325.1. Taxonomy (NCBI): domain Bacteria; kingdom Bacillati; phylum Actinomycetota; class Actinomycetes; order Kitasatosporales; family Streptomycetaceae; genus Streptomyces; species Streptomyces sp. AM8-1-1. The sequence continues at coordinate 4,853,088 of NZ_CP135086.1, read as the reverse complement.
CAGCCGGAGGGTGTCGGCGAGCCGGTCCCGTACGAGCAGGAGTTCGTCCGCACCACCGCCCGCGGCGGTGGGCGGCACATGCCGGGCCGGCGCCAGATCCACATCGTCGTCGAGGAGCCCGATGACCGGCACCGAGCGGCTGACGCCGGGCCGTTCGTCGGCGGTGCCCTCCCGGTCGAAGCGCCGCCAGGCGTCGAGGACGGCGGTCTGCACGGCCTGCCAGTCGAGCTTGTCGCGGCCGCCGGCCGCACCGGCCAGCTCGGCGGTGTCGACGAGCAGCAGTTCGGAGGCGGGCGGCCGGCCCGCCTCCGGCTTGCGCAGCACCCACAGATGCAGGGGGATTCCGTACGGGGGCGCGGCTCCGGCGGGCAGTGCGATGACGGCCCGCAGCGCACCGCGCCGCAGCAGCCCCGCGCGGATACGGCGACCCGAGCGGCGCGACGCGGCGGCGGGCGGCATGAGCAGCACCGCCGTGCCGCCGGGGCGCAGCCGGGCCAGCGCGTGCTGGACCCACGCCAGTTCGGACTCGGTGCGGGCCGGGAAGCCGTACTCCCAGCGCGGGTCGTAGGCGAGCTCGTCGTGGCCCCAGTTGCGCTCGTTGAACGGCGGATGGCACAGCACGGCGTCGACGGCGGCCTCGGGGAAGGCGTCCGCGCGCAGGGTGTCGCCGCAGCGGGCCCGGACGGTGGCGTCGGAGTGCAGCGCGAGACGCAGGGCGGTGAGCGCGGTGAGGTCGGGGTCGGCGTCCTGGGCGTAGAGGGCTTCGGGGTACTCCACGGCCCGCAGCAGTGTGCCTGCTCCCGCGGCCGGATCGAGAACGCTCGCGGCGGGTCCGGCGACGGCGGCCATGAGGGCGGCCGGCCCGGGCGGGGTGAGTGTGTACTGACGCAGGTTGGCGTCGAGGAAGCGCCCGAGCAGGAACTCGTAGGTCTGCCGGTGCCCCAGCTCGTCGGCGAGCTCGGCGACCGAGCGCAGCAGGGGCACGCTGTGAACACCTCCGGCGATCGACGGCACGCCCGACGAGCGTTCGGAGGCGCCGAGCTCACGGAAGAGTTCGCCGCGGTCGTCGCCGAACCGCACGGCCAGCACCTGTTCCACCGCGGTCGGCAGCAGTTCCGCCATCCGCTCGTCCGAAGCCGCCGCCAGCTCCTGCCAGACGGTCGGCCGCTCCCGTACGAGCAGCAGGGTGCAGCCCGCCTGGATCAGCGCGGTGGCGGCGGTGGACGGGTGGTCGGCGAGTTGTTGCCAGACCCGTTCCCGCAGCGGGACCTCGGCGAGTTTCCCCTGGTCACGCAGCCACTGCTCGACCTCCGCGAGGGCGAAGGAGGGGCTGGTCTCGGTGCCGCCGACGGGCCTTGGGAAGTCCGCGTGCCGGCGCCGCCAGTTACTGACCGCGGCCCGTCCGACCCCCGCCAGCCGGGCGATTCCCGCGGCCGTCACCTCGCTCGCGTTCTCCGGCACCTGCCGCCTCCTTCGTCCGCACCGCCCGGCCCTGCCCGTGGGTTGTGCCGCCGAGCATACCGGCGCGCACGGATTCCGACGCTTCACAGTGTGAGTGGACTCGAATCCCGTGAACTGTGTTGACTCGGTTCACAGGCTCTGCTCTTATTGACCCGTCGCTACACGGGAACTTCACCGGTCCCCACCACACTCCACGTCCCCGGAGGACATCCATGTCCCATTCCATGCAGCAGCCGCAGTACAACGCGCCGCAGGCGCCGTACACCCCGGCACCCGCCCCGGCGCGCAACGGTCTCGGCACGGCAGCGCTGGTGCTCGGCATCATCGGCACCGTCTCCGGTCTGATCCCGTTCTTCTTCTGGCTGGCCGGCATCCTCGGACTGATCGCCCTGATCCTGGGCCTGGCGGGCCGCGGCCGGGTCAAGCGCGGCGAGGCCGGCAACAAGGGAGTGACCACCACCGGCGCGGTGCTCGGGCTGGTCGCGATGATCCTCTCGGTGGTCGGCGCGGTGCTCACCTTCAAGGCCGTGGACGACGCGGTCGACGAGCTCAACAAGGCGGCCACCGGCACCACCGCGTCGAAGGAGCCGGGCGCCGCGAAGGGCGACGGCGCGGCGAAGGACACCACCAAGGACGACGCCAAGGGCAACAAGGGCGCGGGCCTCGCGGCCGGTGACAGCGCCGTCTACGACGACGGCGTGAAGATCACCGTCTCCGCGCCGAAGGCGTACAAGCCGAGCGAGTTCGCCGCCGGTCACACGGAGGGCAACAAGGCGTACGAGGTGACCGTGGTCCTCGAGAACGGCGGCAGCAAGAAGTTCGACGCCACGCTGGTGACCCCGGACGCCCGCGCCGGCAAGGACGGCGTCCCGGCCGAGCAGATCTTCGACGACAAGGTCGGCACCGGCTTCAGCGGCACCGTCCTGCCCGGCAAGAAGTCCACGGTCCGGTTCGCCTTCGACGTCCCGGCCGCCGCCAAGGACCTCACCGTCGAGGTCAGCCCGGGCTTCACCTACGACGCCTCGCAGTGGGAGCTGAAGCTCTGACCGGCCGCGCCGGGCCCTGACACCCCCGCTCCCCGGCGCACCCCTCCCCTTCTTCTGCTCCCCTCCCCCCTTTCCTCCCTCCCTCTCTCCTTCTCCCTCTCTCCTTCTTCCCTTCCGTCCCGACCCACCCCGGAGACCCGTCATGCAGGCCACCGCTTCCGCCCGCCACCGCCGCACCGCCGCCACCGCTCTCGCCGTCGCCCTCGCGTTCGGCGGCACGGCCTGCGGATCCCTCGACGCGGACCCCACGAGCACCAAGAGTCCGGCCGGTGCAGCGGCCGGGAAGTCCGCCGAGGCGTTCCCCGGGCTGTCAGGCCCCGACATAGTCAACAGAGCGGTCACCGCCACCAAGGCGGCCACCTCACTGACCCTCGACGTCACGCTGAAGACGGCCGACGGCCCCCTGAAGGGCTATATGGCGATCAGCAAGAAAGGCGACTGCGCCGGCACCCTGTCCGTCGGCTCCGACGGGACCGCCGAGCTGATCAAGACAGGCGACACCGCCTATCTCCGCTTCGACGAGGCGCTGTTGAAGTCGCAGAACAAGGGGGCGCCGGCCGAGGAGCAGAAGGCGGTGCTGGACATGATGAAAGGCCGCTGGGTGAAGACGGACGCCTCCGACGCCGAGGCCCGGGACAGCCTCGAACTCTGCGACCTGAACAAGCTGCTGGCGGACGTCGAGGCGAACGACACCGCCGCGCGCCGGGTCGGAGAGGCCACGGTCGGCGACCGCAAGGCGGTGAAGCTCACCGAGTCGGACGGCAAGGAGACCTACACGATGTACGTCGCCGCGGAGGGCGAGCCGTATCTGCTGAAGTTCGAGCAGGTGGGCGGCGAGGAGCCGGGCACGATGACGTTCTCCGGGTTCGACAGGCCCGTGCCGGCGAAGAAGCCGGCAGCCAAGGACATCCTCGACCTGGACAAGCTCGGAAAGCAGTGACGGGCGGCCGCGCCCCGGGAAGCACGGGGCCGCCGCGAGCACGGGCTGCACGAGAAGGCCCGAGAACCGAAGGAGGCCGCCCCTGAGGGCGGCCTCTTCGCGTCGTTCCCGAATCCCCCGTCGTTCCCGGACTCGCGTCGTTCCCGGATTCGCGTCGTTCCCGGATTCGCGTCGTTCCCGAATCCCGGCGCTCCCCGCACCGGAAGTGCTCACACGCTGTGGCGCACCCACACGTTGGGCTCCACATAGACGGCGTACCCGCGGTCGCTCTCGCAGTGCACCGGGACCAGCGCGCCCGGCACCTCCACGGGTCCGGCCGTGTCGAACGGCAGCCCGGTCCAGGTGCGCCACTGCGCCAGCGAGCCGGAGACCGTCATCGACGCCGGAGCCACCGAGTCGATCACCCCTCCGGCCCGCACGTGGACCCGCAGCCACGGGTCGTACGGCAGGCCGTCGTCGGGGCGGGTGCGGTGGGCGTACTCCTCGATCAGGGTCCGTGGCTCCTCGCTCTTGCGGCTCGGCCGCACCGGCGCCACCAGATCGGTGAAGCCGAGCCGGCGCACGTTGTCGCGCATCGCGGCCAGCATCCGGCCCGAGATGCCCTTGCCCTGCCGGCCGTCCGCGACGGTGATCTCGATCGCGCTGACCGTGTCGGGCGCGCGGCCGTGCCGCAGATCGGAGAAGGCCCACAGCATCACCTGGTCCCAGCCGCCATCGGGCAGGGAGCGACGTCCGTCGGCGTCCAGCCGGAAGGGCACGCTGAACGCCCGTGCGGCGACGTGGCCTTCGGAGTCGGTCGCCACCAGTACGTACTCGGGCAGTTCGGCGAGGATTCGCCCCATGTTGGCCCAGCCCACCGGGTCGTGCAGGACGAACTGGGGCCAGGTCTCGGGCATCTGCCAGAGCGCATCCCGCAGTTCGGGCCGGTCGGCGAGGGTCGTGACGGTCAGGTCCATCCGCGCAGGCTAACTCCGGAGGCCCCCCGCGCCCCACCGGATTTCTTTCCGGCGGTGGGCGGCTCGTGGGACCGGGCAGCGGCCACACCCTTCGGCATGCGGTGGCCGCGCTCAGCCGCCGCACTGCGCGAGCATGACCTCCTTGTCCGCGACCGTCACCGGCAGGGCGTACTTCACCGCGACCTGCGAGACCCGCACCGCGTACGAGCAGCGGATCGACTTGTTCGGCGGAAGCCACGACGCCGGGCCCGAGTCGCTCTTCGAGCTGTTGGCCCGGCCCGCCACGGGCAGCAGATTCAGCGGGTCGTTGGCGAGTTGCTGCCGCTTCTTCACCGGCCACTGCGCGGCGCCGAGCTGCCAGCCGTACGAGAGCGGGACGACATGATCTATCTGGACCTCCATCGCGTCCTGCTTGCGCCAGTCGATGACGGCGCCGGTGTACGGGTCGTCGAGGGTCATCGCGACGACGACGCAGTCGGAGCCCGAGCGGTGCCGCACCTGCTTGCCGTCGCGGGCCAGGAGATCGTTGCGGGTTATCTCTATCTCTCTCCCGATCGCGATGCACATGAGGCACAGCCGTAACCCACTCCTGCCCCTCACCGTTATCAGTCATGCCACGAGGCACATGAGTGACGACGGAGACAGGAAGCAGATCCATGACGTTATGCACGGAGAAGGCCGTCTCACCCACCACCGGCGAGACCACCTGGCTCCTGGTCGACGAGGAGACGTACGCGCCCCACCCCGAAACCCGTGAGTTCTCCCTGTACCTGCGCGGAGCCGGGCGGTCACCGCAGACACAGCGCGCGTACATCCCCAGAATCGGCCGCTTCCTCAATTGGTGCGCAGAGCGGGGTACCGACTGGAGGACCGTCCGGCTCGGGGACATGAGTCTGTTCAAGTTCCACGTCGAGAGGACACCGACCCGGTACGAGCGGCCTCCGACCGGCAAGACGGTCAACGCCACGCTTACCGCGGTCTGCGAGTTTTTCCGCTTCTGCGCCGTCCAGGGACACGTGGCCCACGAAGTCGCCGCGCGTCTCAGCGAGCCCCGGTTCCTCGCCCACGCCCCTACCGGCTTCGATCCTGGCGAGGGCGGCCAGCACCTGATGATCAAAGCCCGCGTCCTGAAGGCGCCGGAGATCGAGCGGGCACCGCAGACGCTCACCCGAGCCCAGACGGATCAGATCCTCAACGCCGCTCGCACCGCGCGTGACCGGCTGCTGCTGACCGTCTTCCTGGAAGCCGGCCTCCGCATCGGCGAAGCCCTCGGACTGCGGCGCGAGGACATGCATCTACTCCCCGATTCCAGCCATCTCGGCTGCCGGATTGGTGGCGCACACCTGCACGTCAGGCCTCGGCAGGACAACGTCAACGGGGCACGGGCCAAGGCCGGGCGCCCTCGCATGGTTCCGCTGACACCGGAGGTGGTGCATCGGTATCGCGATCACCTCGCCGAGCGTGATCAGGTGGCCGGCTCCGCCGCCTGTGACTACGTCTTCGTCAATCTCGTCGGCGTGCACGCGGGACGGCCCCTGTCGTACTCCAACGCCAAGCAAGTGGTCGAACGGATCGGGAGACGCTGCGGTCTGACCGCCCGGCCGCACATGATGCGGCACACGGCCGCCACCCGCTGGATTCGCAACGGGGTCGCTCCGGACGTCGTACAGACACTCCTGGGCCATGCCTCATCGGCGAGCACAGCCGTGTACGTACACGCCCAGGACGAGGATCTCCGCGCGGCCGTCGACAGTCTCGCTTCGGAGCTGCTGCGATGACCATCGCACCTCTGCGCTCGGCTGTCGTTGCCTCCGTCTCCGTTGAACCTGAGTGGCCGTCATGGCTCGCGGCGCGCCTTTCGTCGGGCTGGCGGGCAGATGAATGGGACCCCGTTCAGGCACTGTTCACTGCCGATCCTGGTAATCCGACGACCAGCGTGTTCGTCTGCTCCGTGGCCTCCTGCACCACCCATGTGGCGAGCAACGGCTCCCGCTGCGACGCCTGCCGGAAAGCCCGATACCTCCTGGGGAACCCTGCGGACTTCGACACCACGCACACCCCGGATCCGTCTCGCCGCAGGCCCAACGCCTCCGCGAACGGGGTGATGCCCGGCGTCTCCCAGTTCTCGCTCTCGGGTGTGAGCCCCGCGGTCCGCCAGGAGCTCTTGTACGGGCTACAGCAGCGCGACGACGCCGGAATCAGCCTGGTCCCCCAGCGGGTACGCCGCATCGTGGCCGGCCTCCCCGCCGGACTCGGCTCGCTCCTCGACCTGGACGCCTCCTTCTCCTCCGGGCTTCCAGCCGCGACCTCCGGCGTCCTGAACGGTGTTCTCCAGCACGTCCGACGCGCACGCGTCGAGTTCGAGGGCACCGATCCGACCTCGGGCGACGTATGGGAGTGCGCTCTCATCGGGCTGACGGCGGGGCGCGGTCGCAGGTACACCGCTGTCCACGGCGACATCGACTTCCGCCCGGTGCGGCAGCGTTGGCTGCGGGAGCTGGTCAAGGAGTACGGCCGCACGGCGCGCCCCAACGTCATGGACCTACGGCAGACCGTCTACGCGGCGACCATCGCGTCCTCCGCGCTGGCAGGCCGCCCCCACGGGGATGAGCCGGGGTTCCTCGCCATGGCTGACATGAACGCCGTAGTGGACATGTTCCGCATCACCAAGCGGCCCGAGGACGGTCACGACTACTCCACCAGCCACCGCAGAGCCCTGCTCCGCCACTGGCGCACGTTTCTGGACTACGCCCGTCAGGCCGGGATGATGGATCACGTGCCCGGCGGGTTCGCGCTCAACCCCCGCTTCCACAGCATCGCCGCCGTGGAAGTGACCGAGGACGATCTCGGCCGTGCGATCCCCGAGCACGTCATCGCCCAGCTCGACGCGCACCTCGATCTGCTGGGCACCTCGACGGGGTACGCGAGCGGCGGCTGGGCAGCCGCCGACTTCGCGCGGATGTACCAGGTGGTCTACGCGGTCCTCCGGGACACCGGCCGGCGTCCGGGTGAGGTCACCAGCCTGCGCCGCGACTGCCTGGAGCGGGTCGACGGCAAACCGACGCTGATCTACGACAACCACAAACGGCGACGCCACGGCCGTCGGCTGCCGATCTCGGAGAGCACCGCCCAGCTGATCGAAACCTGGCAGAAGGAGCTCGATGCGCTACCGGCCGTACCGGCCTGCGCCCAGTGGCTGTTTCCCTCGCCCGGACAGCGCAACCGTCCGCGTCGCGGGCATCTGAACACTTCGCATTTCTGCAACCGGATCTTCCGGAACTGGATCGACGAACTGATCCCAGACCTTGTGGACGACCGGCTCGACGAGGACGGCGCCCCGCTCGCTTACGACCGGACCCAGGTCGTCCCGTACGGCTTCCGCCACGCTTACGCCCAGCGCCATGCGGACGCGGGCACTCGCCCCGACGTCCTGCGGGAACTCATGGACCACCGTTCACTGGACGTGACCATGGGGTATTACAAGGTCTCCCTCAGCCGAAAGCAGGAGGCCGTGCGCACTGTCGCGGCACTGGCCGTCGACCGGCACGGAGCAGCCCGCGGATTCGGCGATCCCCTCGCCTACCAGGTGGAGAGCGTCGGGGTTCCCTACGGCGGCTGCACCGAGCCGAGCAACGTCAAGGCCGGCGGCGGGCACTGCCGCATCCGTTTCCAATGCGCCGGATGCGACTTCTACCGCCCCGATCCCTCCTACCTGCCTGCGCTGGAACAGCAGGTCGCGGATCTGCGAGCCGACAAGGAGGCCGCCCTCGCGATGGAGGCCGCCGACTGGGTCGTACGCAATCTCGACGACCAGATCCGCGCCTATTCGAAGTCGGCCGACGAGATGCGGCGGAAGCTCGACGCCCTGCCCGCCGAGGAGCGGGCCGCCGTCGAATCCGCCTCGCGCGAGCTGCGTAAGGCCCGTTCGGCAGCGGCCTTCATCCCTCTGCAGGCGCTGACGACACGGAGCTCGGAATGAAGACTCCTGCTGCTTCCGGCGGCAACGACCGGAACGCCCGGGTCGAGCGGCTGCGCGTCAGCCGCGCCAAGGACAGCGAAGACAAGACCAGGCGTGCACTCGACGCCGTGGACGGCCTTCTCCGTTCGGGGCGACGGATCACCGTCGCCCAAGTAGCCCGGGAGGCCTCGGTATCCACGTGGTTCGTCTACAACCAACCTCAGGTGCACCAGGCCGTTCAGGACGGCATCACCGCCCAGCGAACGCGAGGTCGCCAGAACTCCCACACTCCAGAAGCGTCCCAGGTGTCTCCGGCCGGGTTGCGGACGGATCTCGCACTGGCCCGCGAAGAGATCAAGGACCTCAAGAAGGAGCGCGATCGGCTCCGTAACCGGGTCAGGCTGTCTCTGGGCGCCGAATTGGAGGGCGTGAACCAGCACGAGCTGGTCGAGCGGGTACAGGAGATCGAGCAGCGGAATACCGCGCTGGAGCAAGCTCTGTCAGGGGCGGGGGACCGGATCGCCGCCCTGGAGGACCAACTGCGTGAGGCGGAGGACGACCTCACCGCCGCACGAGCCAGTCTGCGCCGTGCCATGCGGGCTGTTCCGTCCCCGTAACTCGTGTTCCACCACCACCTGCGACTGTCCGGCCTGAGTGTCGTCTGCCGGGCAACCGTGAGAGGTGGAATCAGAACGGGGGATCGTTGAAGAACGAGCCAGTCCGGACAGGTGAGGCCGGCTCGGCATCGCGCTGCTGAAGGAGTGCAACGGCGTCGTTGACGCGCCCCAGGTCGACGAGGTGGCCGGCAAGTTCGTTGCTGTTCGCGGAGGCGTGCTGTTCGAGAACGGCAACAGCCTCCTCGGTGCGTCCGGCGCCGACGAGCAGCTCGGCGATGTGCGGCGCCGCGTACGAGGTGGATCCCTCGGGGTGGGAGCAGGCCTGTGCGACCGCTGCATCGACGCCATCGCTGGCGGCGATGAGCGGCAACCGTATCCAGTACAGGTCCCAGTCCTCCTCGCCCCCGCGGGTGGCGGCGAGGGCGTCGAGGTGCGCCAGGCCGTCCTCGGGGCAACCCTGTGCGAGGCACAGGTTGGACCACGTATGCAGGATCCAGTCGTCACCGTTGTGGGCCTCGGCCAGGACTCGCATCACATCGACCGCTTCGCCCCCTCGGCCATGCCGTGCCAGGAGCTCCGCCAGTCGCACCGTGCCGTGGCACCGGAAGTCCTGCGAGTCGCCCGACTGCCGGTACACGGCGATCGCGCCTTCCACGTCACCGCGCTCCTCCAGTGCCTCAGCCAGACGCTGCGCGGCGTGACCGAGACGATCGGTCACCGCGTACGCGCGCAGTTCCTCGATCCGACCGTGTCTCGCCAGCAGGTCGGCCAGCTGATCCCGGTTGTTGACCGAGGTGATGTACCGGGTGCGCAGCAGGACGATCGCCTCGGCGACGCGGCCCTGGCGTTCGCGGATCGTGGCAAGGAGCCCGATGGCGTCGTCGGGGTCGAGACCGTGGCAGCACCATGGACTGTCACAGCGGTGCTGGTCCGGGATACGGGCAGCCAGCAGCGCGGCGACGTCTTCGTCCCGGCCTGCTCCCTCGGCGATGTCGACCAGAGCGGCGGCAAGAAGCCGGTCCTCAATTCCTGCGCCCAGCCGAGTAACTGCCTCGTCCGTACGACCGTGCCGCGCCAGCAGGCGCGCGAAATACTCCAACACGAGCCCTCCCGTGCTCGCGTACGGCAGGGCCAGCGCAATCGCTTCCTCTGCCCGCCCCCAGCTCTCCAGCAGCTCCGCCTGGGTCCGTGCTGCCGGCCACCAGCCAGTGGCAACGTACGGAGAAAGCACCTCCAGCGCCTCGGATTGCCGACTCTGGTCACTGAGCAGCTGCGCCCAGGCCCGCGCGCAGAACCATTCCCCGCGACGGGCTTGGGCCTCCACCTCGTCACTGTGGCCGAGCTCAAGAAGCCGGGAGACCAGGAGTGGAGGAATGCAGCCGGACAGAGTCCGGGCCTGACGGTCGAGATCGGCAGCGTCCATGACTGCGAACCTTAGCCACCACGTCCGAGAGGGGCCCCGCGCCCCGAAACCGGGGCACCCATGGGGTTCCGGTCAGCCCTGGCACTGTTTCAGCATCATCGCCTTGTCCGCCGTCGTCACCGGGAGCTCGTACTTGTCGGCGACCTGCGCGAACCGCACCGCGTACGAGCACCGGATCTTCTTGTTCGGCGGCAGCCAGGACGCGGGCCCCGAGTCACTCTTCGCCGAGTTGGCGCGCCCTTCGACTGGAAGCAGATTGAGCACGTCGTTCGCCAGTTGCTTGCGCTTGCTCTCCGGCCATCGGGCGGCGCCCATCTGCCAGCTGTAGGACAGCGGGACCACGTGGTCTATCTGCACCTCGGCGGCCTTGGCCTTCTTCCAGGCGATGTCCTTGCCGGTGTACGGGTCGTACAGGTCCATCGCAACGACCACGCAGTCGGACCCTGAACGGAACTTCACGTGTTGCCCATGGAGTTTCAACAAGTCGTTCCGCGTGTCACAACCATTCCTCGCCAGCGGCACCCCATCCGCCGTGTCCATCCACGCGTAGCCGAACTTGTCCCGCTCATAGTCCGTCTTCGGCCCACGGCCCTTCGTGGTGAGTCCTTGGATGAGCTTGCGTGCGTCGACCTTGTCCGCCTCCGACGTGAGCTCAGCGAGCCCCGGCTTCGTCCCGTCGGGATTCGCCAATGGGCTCACCACGCGGCCGGGAGCGGCGTCCGGTCCAGATCCTGGGGCAGGGGTGCCCGACTGCAGGTCATCACATCCGGTGACAAGCACAGCGGAAATGGCGGCCGTAATCATGGCCTTCCTCCCGCCTGTCCGCAGGAGCCTGTGACTCATGTGCCTCTCCCTACGCACAGCCGACCACACCCTGCACACGCTGCGAGAACAGATCCATCACGGCACGAACCATAGAGATAATGCGGGTGTCGCAGCCGTTGCGGGCGAGCGGGACACCGTCGGCGCTGTCCATCCAGGCGTAGCCGAAGCGGTCCCGGTCGTACCCCGTCCTGGGGCCCCGGCCCTTCGTGGCCACCTTCTCGATCAGCCGGCGGGCGGTGGCCCGGTCGCCTTCGGAACTGATGGGGGCGAGCCCCGGCTTGGTGCCGTCGGGGTTGGCGAGCGGGCTGGTGCCGGATCCCGTGCCGGGTACGACGGCCGATTCGGTGGCCTTGGGGTCCCCGGGCAGCGCGGTGCCCTCGCAGGAGGTGAGCAGTGCGGCGGCGACGGCGGCGGTGAGGCCGGCGGCGAGTGTGCGCGATATACGGCCCCGGGTTCTGTTCACGTCCGTAGGGTACTGACCCGGTCTCACGTCGCGGAGGGAGCAGCCCGGTTCCTGCCGCACGATCCGCTGCGCGCCGGAGCGGGCGGGGTTCGCGGGGCGCGAGGGAGGGCCGGGCCGCTCACACCTTGCCGATGCCGAGGGTGGTCTCGCCCGGCAGCAGACCGGAACCCAACACCCTTACCCACAGCGGGCCGAGCAGCTCGGCCAGCCGGTCACGCTCCTCGTCGCCGACCGTTCTCCACGGCACGGCGGCCAGTTCGTCCGTACGGTGCTCGATCTCGGCCCGCAGCGCCCGCCCGGAGAAGAGGCGTTCCGGGCGCTGACGAGCGTGATGTTCGGCCGCTGACGCCCCGGGTCCACGGGGCAGGCCCAGCGCGTGCCCCGTGCACCTGAACCTGCACCGTGCCGGGCGGTGCGCGGAAGCCGCCCGGCAACTGCTCACCCGTTAATCAGGCCCGGTCGGGGCGCGCGGCTGCGTACCGTACCCCCATGCCCGAACTCCAGCGCCTGCGCGCCGACCACGCCCCCGCTCTGCTCGCCTTCGAGCTGGAGAACCGGGACTACTTCGCCGCCTCCGTACCCGACCGCGGCGACGACTACTTCGCGCAGTTCGACGCACGGCACGCGGCACTGCTCGCCGATCAGGCCGCCGGGCTGGACCACTTCCATCTGCTGGTCGGCGCCGACGGGGAGGTGTTGGGGCGGGTCAACCTGGTCGACGTGACGGACGGGTCCGCCGAACTCGGCTTCCGGATCGCCAAGAGCGCCGCCCGCCAGGGCCTCGCCACCTCCGCCGTCCGCCGGATCTGCGTGCTGGCCGCCGGCGAGTACGGGCTGACGAGCCTGCGGGCCCGGGCGACGCACGACAACGCGGGCTCGCGGGCCGTGCTGACCCGCGCCGGTTTCGTACCCACCGGCGAGATCACCCTGTCCGGGCAGCCGGGAACGAGCTACGTACGCCAGCTGACCGCGGCCGACGCCGCCGGGTGACGGGACCCCGCGCCGGCGCCGGGGAGCAGCCGCCCCGGCGCCGGACTCGACCTAGGACCCCAGAATCGTCGTCAGGAACTCCCCGGTCCAGCTCAGCAGTTCGCGTCCCACCACCGGCTTCCCGCCGATCTTGCCCGTCGTCGGCCGCGGTACCAGGATCTGGTGGATCGCCGGCTTGATGATCGTGCGCGGGTACAGACGCTTGAGGCGCAGCTCCTGCGACTCCCTCAGCTCCACCGGGGCGAAGCGGATGTTCGGGCCCTGGAGCACGATCTCGCCGACGCCGCACGCGCGTGCCAGCATCCGCAGGCCCGCCACCAGCAGCAGGTTCTCGACCGGCTCGGGCAACTTGCCGTAGCGGTCGGTGAGTTCCTCGCGGACCGCCGTGATGTCCTCCTCCGAGTTCGCGGAGGCGATCGCGCGGTACGCCTGGAGCCGCAGGCGCTCGCCGGGGGCGTAGTCGTGCGGGACGTGGGCGTCGACCGGGAGCTCGATCTTGACCTCCAGCGGCGGTTCCTCCTCCACGCCGCCGTCCAGCGAGGCACGGTAGTCCGCCACCGCCTCGCCGACCATGCGCACGTACAGGTCGAATCCGACTCCGGCGATGTGACCGGACTGCTCGCCGCCGAGCAGATTGCCCGCGCCGCGGATCTCCAGGTCCTTCATCGCCACGTACATGCCCGCGCCCATCTCGGTGTGCTGGGCGATCGTCGCGAGACGCTCGTGCGCGGTCTCGGTGAGCGGCTTCTCCGGCGGGTAGAGGAAGTAGGCGTAACCGCGCTCGCGGCCACGGCCGACCCGGCCGCGCAGCTGGTGCAGCTGCGAGAGACCGAAGTTGTCACCGCGCTCCACGATCAGGGTGTTGGCGTTGGAGATGTCGATGCCCGACTCGACGATCGTGGTGGACACGAGGACGTCGAACTTCTTCTCCCAGAAGTCCACGACGACCTGCTCCAGCGCCGACTCGCCCATCTGACCGTGCGCCGTCGCGATCCGCGCCTCGGGGACGATCTCCCGCAGCCGGGCCGCGGCCCGGTCGATGGACTCGACGCGGTTGTGGATGTAGAAGACCTGGCCCTCGCGCAGCAGTTCACGCCGGACGGCCGCGCCGATCTGCTTCTGCTCGTAGGGGCCGACGAAGGTCAGCACCGGGTGCCGCTCCTCCGGCGGGGTGGTGATCGTCGACATCTCGCGGATGCCGGTGACCGCCATCTCCAGCGTTCGCGGGATCGGAGTCGCCGACATCGTCAGGACGTCGACGTTGGCGCGGAGCTTCTTCAGCTGCTCCTTGTGCTCGACGCCGAAGCGCTGCTCCTCGTCCACCACGACCAGGCCCAGGTCCTTGAACTTGGTCTCGGAGGAGAACAGCCGGTGCGTGCCGATGACGATGTCGACCGAGCCGTCCCGCAGCCCTTCCAGGGTCGCCTTGGCCTCGGTGTCGGACTGGAAGCGGGACAGGGCGCGTACGTTCACCGGGAACTGGGAGTAGCGCTCGGAGAACGTCCCGAAGTGCTGCTGCACCAGCAGCGTCGTCGGCACCAGCACGGCGACCTGCTTGCCGTCCTGGACCGCCTTGAACGCGGCGCGCACCGCGATCTCCGTCTTGCCGTAACCGACGTCGCCGCAGATCAGCCGGTCCATCGGGACCGTCTTCTCCATGTCCTCCTTGACCTCGGCGATCGTGGAGAGCTGGTCGGGCGTCTCCACGTACGCGAACGCGTCCTCCAGCTCGCGCTGCCAGGGCGTGTCCGCCCCGAAGGCGTGGCCGGGCGCGGCCATGCGGGCGCTGTAGAGCTTGATGAGGTCCGCGGCGATCTCCTTGACCGCCTTCTTCGCGCGCGCCTTCGTCTTCGTCCAGTCCGCGCCGCCGAGCCGGTGCAGCGTGGGCGCCTCGCCGCCGACGTACTTGGTCACCTGCTCCAGCTGGTCGGTGGGGATGTAGAGCCGGTCGCCGGGCTGGCCGCGCTTGGCGGGGGCGTACTCGACGAGCAGATACTCGCGGGTCGCGCCCTGGACGGTGCGCTGGACCATCTCGATGTAGCGGCCCACACCGTGCTGCTCGTGGACGATGTAGTCGCCCGCCTCCAGCGTGAGCGGGTCGATGGTCTTGCGCCGCTTCGCCGGCATCCGCCGGCCGTCCTTGCCGGCCGCCTTCTGGCCGGACAGGTCGGTCTCGGTGAGGACCGCGAGCCGCAGGCCCGGGTCGATGAAGCCGTAGTCGATCGAGCCGCACGCGACATGGACGACGGACGGCGAGATGTCGGTCAGCGCCGAGTCCAGGCGGGCGGGAATGCCCTCGCCGCCGAGCACCTCGACGGTGCGGGCCGCCGGGCCGTGCGCCTCGGTCACATAGACCGTGCGCCAGCCGTCCGCCAGCCAGCCCTTGGTGTCGGCGAGGGCCCGCGCGGTGTCGCCGCGGTAGGTCTCCGGAGCGTGCATGCCCAGCTTGAGGGTGTCGTCCGACAGTTCCTCGTCGGCGGCGAACTGCGAGACCGACCACCACATCATGCCGAGCTCGCGGGCCCGGTCCCGGACATCGGCGATGCCCCACAGCGATGCCGCGCCGACATCGATCGGCGCCTCGCCGCCGCCCGCCGTCGCCGCCCACGACGCCTGGAGGAACTCCTGCGAGGTGGCCACCAGGTCGGCGGCGCGGGTCCGCACCCGCTCCGGGTCGCACACGACGGTCATCGCGCCCTGCGGCAGCACGTCCAGGAGCAGTTCCATCTCGTCCACGAGGACGGGCGCGAGGGACTCCATGCCCTCGACCGCGATGCCCTCGGCGATCTTGTTCAGCAGCTCGCCGAGCTCCGGGTGCCGCTCGGCGAGAACCGCCGCCCGCCGGCGCACCTCGTCGGTCAGCAGCAGCTCGCGGCAGGGCGGCGCCCACAGTCCGTGCTCGGCAATCTCCAGCGAACGCTGGTCGGCGATCTTGAAGTACCGGATCTCCTCGACGTCGTCGCCCCAGAACTCCACCCGCAGCGGGTGCTCCTCGGTCGGCGGGAAGACGTCCAGGATGCCGCCGCGCACGGCGAACTCGCCGCGCTTCTCGACCAGCTCCACCCGGGAGTAGGCAGCGGCCGCGAGCGCGTCCACGATCTCGTTCAGATCGGCCTGCTGCCCGGTGCGCAGCGCCACCGGCTCCAGCTCGCCGAGGCCCTTGACCTGCGGCTGGAGCACGGAGCGGATCGGTGCGACGACGACCGAGACCGGGCCCGCGGCCGGATCGTCCTTCGACGGGTGGGTCAGCCTGCGCAGCACCGCGAGCCGGCGGCCCACAGTGTCGGAGCGGGGCGAGAGCCGCTCGTGCGGCAGCGTCTCCCACGAGGGGTACTCGGCGATGCCCTCCTCCGGCAGCAGCGAGCGCAGCGCCGCCGCCAGGTCCTCCGCCTCCCGCCCCGTCGCGGTGACGGCGAGCACCGGACGTCCGGCCTCGCGGGCCAGCGCCGCCACGGCGAAGGGGCGCGCCGCCGGCGGTCCGACCAGGTCCAGATGCATACGGTTGGCATCCCGTGCGGCCCGCACCGCTTCGGCGAGCGCAGGGTCGGTGACGACGGCATCGAGCAGACCGTGCAGGCTCATCAAGGGCTTCCATCCCGGGGAGTGGGCAACGCGAATAACCCGGCTCGTCTGTCGCGCCCCACTGTCGAGGGCAGGGGGAGGGCCGGGGGTCTCCAGCGTACGACGCTGCTCCGACACTCGCGTCCGGAATCCACGCTGCGCGGTGCGGCCCGGACCGGGGTGACCAGGCGTGTCCGCACCGCCGGGCCCGGCCGCCCGGCGCCGGAGCCGCGTTGACCGGCGCGAGGACTCCCCGCGGGCCGCCCGCACCGGCTGCCGGCTACCGGCTGCCGGCCGGCGACCCGCTACCCGCTACCTGCTGCCTGCTGCCTGCCGCCGGGAGTCCCGCCGGCCCGCCCCGCGCAAGGCGATCACCGTGGAGACCGCGAGGCGATCACCGTCGAGACACGGCCCTGGACCGCAGCCCCGCGAGCGCAGCCCCGGACCGCCGCCCCCGGCCGCCCGACCCGACCCGCCCGGCACACACCGCGGCCCCGGAGTGTCCGGTGGACACCCCGGGGCCGCCCCCCGTTCCATGCGCCCGGAGGCCGTGGTGCTACTCCGTGGCGATGGCGTTGAGGACGTTCATCCGTCCCGCGCGGAAGGCGGGGACCAGGGCCGCGAACAGCCCCACGAACGCCGACCCGACGAACACGGTCAGGATCGTCGGCCACGGGATCTCCAGGACCCCCAGGCCCTCCAGTGCCAGCAGCTTCTGGGCCGCCGTGCCCCAGCCCATGCCCAGACCGAGGCCGAGCAGCGCACCGAAGAGGGCGATGACCACGGACTCCAGCCGGATCATGCGGCGCAGCTGACGCCGGGAGAGACCGATCGCCCGCAGCAGGCCGATCTCACGGGTCCGCTCGACCACCGAGAGCGCCAGGGTGTTCACCACCCCGAGCACCGCGACGATGATCGCGAGGGCGAGCAGACCGTAGACGATGTTCAGCAGCTGGCCGACCTGGTCCTTCAGGTCCTGCTTGAAGTCGGTCTGGTCCTGCACCTTGTACTGCGGGTACGCGGCGAGCGAGGACTTGAGCGCCGTGTAGGCCTCCTTCTCCTTGCCGTCGTCGGCGGAGGCGAACAGGATCAGGTTCTTCGGCAGCTTGTCGGCCGGGATGTACTGCTCGGCCGTGGCCGTGCTGGTGTACTTCACGCCCTTGTCGACGTTGCCGTCGTCGGAGGTGATGGCCGCGACCTTCAGCTTCGCGCTCTCGCCGCCCTTGAAGGCGACGGTGAGCGTGTCGCCCACCTTCACGCCGTGCTCCTCGGCGTAGGTGTCGCCCACCGACATGGCGTTCTTGCCGTACGCGGCGGACAGTTCGCCGCCCACGGTCTTGCGGCGCAGGTCCTGGGCGTACGTGGCGTCGGCGGCGACCAGTTCGTCGTCGACGGTCTTGCCGTCGGGCGAGGTGATCTTCGCGTTGACACCCTTGTACTGGGTGACGTGCGCGATGCCGGGCGTCTTCTCCAGCGCCTTCTGCGCCTGCGGCACGATCGGCTGGCCGTTGGAGGACTGGACGATGAAGTCCGCGCCGACCGACTTGTCGAGCTCGTCCGTCGCGGAGGCGACCATCGAGGAGCCGACCACCGACAGGCAGGCCACCAGGGCGAGCCCGATCATCAGGGCGGCACCGGTCGCTCCCGTACGGCGCGGGTTGCGCAGCGCGTTGCGCTCGGCCATCCGCCCGACCGGGCCGAACATCCGCAGCACGAGCGCGCTGATCACCCGGACCACGACACCGGCGAGCAGCGGTCCGACGACCACGAAGCCGATGAGCGAGAGGACCACACCGAGGCCGAGGAACATCGAGCCCTCGGCGGCCTTGTCGGCCTGCGTCGCGACCAGCAGGGCCGCGGCGCCGGCGCCGGTCAGGAGCAGTCCGATCGCGGCCCGGACCTTGCCCGCCCTGCCGTCGGCCGGGGTTCCGGCGTCACGCAGCGCGGCCATCGGGGAGACCTTGCCGGCGCGCCGGGCCGGCACATAGGCGGCGACGACGGTGACGACGATGCCGAGGACCATGCCGACGACCGGGGTCGTCACCTTCACCGTCAGATCGTCGGTGGACAGGTTCATGCCCATGGAGCCCATGAGCTTCATCAGTCCGACGGCGAGGCCGACACCGGCCGCGATGCCCGCGACCGAGCCGACGATGCCGAGGAAGAGCGCCTCGATCAGGACGGAGCGGTTCACCTGGCGGCGGCTGGAGCCGATGGCCCGCATCAGACCGATCTCGCGGGTGCGCTGGGCGACCAGCATCGAGAAGGTGTTGACGATCAGGAAGATGCCGACGAGGAGGGCGATCCCGGCGAAGCCGAGCATCGCGTACTTCATGACGTCGAGGAAGGAGCCGACCTCCTCACGGCCCGCGTCGGCGGCCTCCTTCGCGGTCTGCAGCTTGTAGGGGGCGTCGAGCGTGGCGGCGATGTTCTTCTTGAGCTGCTCGTCGGTGACCCCGTCGGCCGCCGTGACCGAGATCCCGGTGAACAGGCCTTCGCGGCCGAGGAGTTCACGCTGCGCGGTGGCGGTGTCGAAGTAGACGATCGTGGCGCCCGGGTTGGTCACCTTGAAGGAGGCGATACCGGAGATCTTCGCCTTGAAGTCGCCGGTGACCGCGATGGTGCGCAGTTCGTCGCCGATCTTCAGATGGTGCTTGTCGGCGGTGTCGGCGTCGACCATCATCTCGGTGGGTCCGCGCGGCGCGTGGCCGGAGGTGATCTCCATCGACTTGAGGTCGTTGTCGCTCCAGCCGCCGGCGATGGTCGGGGCGCCGTTGGTGGCGCCGACGTCCTTGTTCTTCGCGTTGACGACGGTGACGCTCATGCTGGAGACGCCGCCGTCGGCGGCCTTGACGCCCTCGGCGGTCTTGACCTTCTCGACGAGGGACGCGGGCAGCGTCTCGGGCCGGCCGGTCTGCGGTGCGTCGTCGTCATCGGCGCCCCGGGGGCTGACGGTGACGTCGGAGGCGGTGCTGGCGAAGAGCTTGTCGAAGGTGGTGTTCATGGTGTCGGTGAACACCAGCGTCCCCGACACGAAGGCCACGGACAGCAGCACCGCCACGGCCGAGAGCGCCATCCGCCCCTTGTGCGCGAGGAAGTTGCGCAGGGAGGTCCTGAAGACGGTCACGACGTACGCCCCCGAGCGTCGAAGTCCTTCATGCGGTCGAGTACGGCGTCGGCGGTGGGACGGAACATCTCGTCCACGATCCGGCCGTCGGCGAGGTAGAGGACCCGGTCCGCGTACGAGGCGGCCACCGGGTCGTGGGTGACCATCACGATGGTCTGGCCGAGCTCGTCCACCGAGCGGCGCAGGAAGCTGAGAACCTCAGCGCCCGCGCGGGAGTCGAGGTTTCCGGTCGGCTCGTCACCGAAGATGATCTCGGGCCGGGCGGCGAGCGCCCTGGCCACGGCGACGCGTTGCTGCTGACCACCGGAGAGCTGGGTGGGCCGGTGCTTCAGCCGGTCGGACAGGCCCACCGTCTCGACGACCCGGTTCAGCCAGCCGGCGTCCGGCTTGCGGCCGGCGATGTCCATGGGGAGCGTGATGTTCTCCAGGGCGTTGAGCGTCGGCAGCAGGTTGAAGGCCTGGAAGATGAAGCCGATCCGGTCCCGGCGCAGCTGCGTGAGCTTCTTGTCCTTGAGACCGGTGATCTCGGTGTCGTCGAGGTAGATCTGCCCCGAGGTGACGGTGTCGAGCCCGGCCAGGCAGTGCATGAGGGTGGACTTGCCGGAACCCGAGGGGCCCATGATCGCGGTGTACTGCCCGCGGGCGATGTCCACGTCGACGTGGTCGAGTGCGACGACGCGGGTCTCGCCGCTGCCGTACGCCTTGACGACCTGCCGTCCACGCGCGGCGACGGCCGTACGCCCTCCGGTGTCCCCGTGCGGGGGAATGGTCACAGCCGTTGTCACGGTAAGTCTCCTATGTCGGTGAGGTGAGGGTGTCGCCGCGTGCGGTTCGAGTCTGTCGGCGGAAGCGCTCCGGCGCGCTGGTGCGAGGCGCAGTCTTCGACCGGGGGTTTTCCCCACCCCCCGGTGGTGCGGCCCCGGTTGCGGCCGTAAGAACAACTTAAGGACGCGCGGCCGCCGCTTCGTCGTCCCCCGGAACGAAAGCCCCCTGGCCACAAGTAGGGAGGTCCCCCTAGGGGCCTCCACCCGCGGGTGGAGGCCGACCCGCTCAGGCTGCACCCTCCCGCAGCGTCAGCCTCAAGTGAGAAGGTGTGGGGAAAATAGATGCAGGGGGAAAGGATCCAGCGGTGACGGAGACACCGGAGACGGAACCGCGAGGGCCCGTCTCCCCCACGAACGGCGGCGACGCCGGCACGGCAGCCCCTACGGGCCGCGGCCCCGTGGCCGCCGCTCTCATGCTCGGCATGGCGCTCGCCGCGCTCGACGGCACCATCGTGTCCACCGCCGTACCGCAGATCGTCGGCGACCTCGGCGGCTTCTCCGTCTTCTCCTGGCTCTTCTCCGGCTATCTGCTCGCCGTCACCGTCACCCTGCCGGTGTACGGGAAGCTCTCCGACACCTTCGGCCGCAAGCCCGTCCTCATCGCCGGCATCATCCTCTTCCTGCTCGGCTCCGTCCTGTGCGCGGCCGCCTGGAACATGGGCGCGCTGATCGCCTTCCGCGTCGTCCAGGGCCTCGGCGGCGGCGCGCTCCAGGGCACCGTGCAGACCATCGCCGCCGACCTCTACCCCCTGAAGGAACGGCCGAAGATCCAGGCGCGGCTGTCCACCGTGTGGGCCGTCTCCGCCGTAGCCGGCCCCGCGATCGGCGGACTGCTCGCCTCGTACGCCGACTGGCGCTGGATCTTCCTGATCAACCTCCCCGTCGGCGCCGTCGCCCTCTGGCTGGTCGTCCGCCATCTGCGCGAACCCTCCCGCACCCGGCCGGCGGCACGCCCCCGCATCGACTGGCCCGGCGCGCTCGCCATCTTCGGCGCGGGCGTGCTGCTGCTCACCGCGCTCGTCCAGGGCGGCATCGCCTGGCCCTGGCTGTCCGCGCCCTCACTCGCCCTGCTCGGCGGCAGCGCCGTCCTCATCGCCGTCACCGTCGTCGTCGAACGGCGGGCCGCCGAGCCGATCATCCCGGGCTGGGTCTGGCGCAGGCGCACCATCGCCGCCGTGAACCTCGCCCTCGGCGCCCTGGGTCTGCTGATGGTGGCCCCGACCGTCTTCCTGCCCACCTACGCCCAGTCCGTCCTCGGCCTCGGACCGATCGCCGCCGGCTTCGTGCTGTCCGTGATGACCCTGAGCTGGCCCGTCAGCGCGGCCCTGTCCAACCACGTCTACAACCGCATCGGCTTCCGGCACACCGCGATGATCGGCATCACCCTCGCCGGCCTGATCCTCGCGGCCTTCCCCCTGCTGCCCTACCCGGGCGCCCCCTGGCAGCCCGCCCTGCTCATGCTGCTGCTCGGCGGGGCGCTCGGGCTCTTCCAACTCCCCCTGATCGTCGGCGTCCAGTCCACCGTGGGCTGGGCCGAACGCGGCACGACGACCGCGTCCGTCCTCTTCTGCCGCCAGGTCGGCCAGAGCATGGGCGCCGCACTCTTCGGCGCCGTGGCCAACGGGGTCCTCGCCGCCCGCCTCGGCAGCGCGGGCGACCTGGACTCCGTCTCGCACGCCCTGGAGAACCCCGCGGCCCTCACCGCCGACGCGGCGGACCAACTGCGCCGGGCGGTGGACGCGGCGGTCGACCATGTCTACCTCGGCGCTGCGGTCGCGGCCGGGCTGTCGCTGCTGGTGCTGCTGTTCGTAGCCCCCCGGCGCTTTCCCGTACTGGACGACAACGAGCAGCCGGCGCCGAAGAGTTAGACCGGGCACCCCCCGAGCTGCGCCCGTTCCACGGGCCGGATCTCCGCTGCGGCGCGATGCCGCCCGTTCGCCCGGGGCGGTCTCTCAGCCCTCCGCCGCCGCGCGGCCCGTCAGCGTCGCCAGGCTGTTGCGGATGTGCGCCATGGTCGCGTTCATCTCCTCGCGTGCCTCCTCGTGCTCGCGCAGCATCCGCTCCGTCTCGCGCGCCGTGCGCTCCTCCTGCATCCGCGCCTGGGCGAGCAGGTCGGCGGCCTGCGCCTCCGCGCCCTCCTGGCCGTGGCGGGCGTACTCCTCCGCCTGGGCGAAGGTGCGTTCGGCCTCGACGAGAGCGGCCTCCGCAACCGCGGTCCGCTCTGCGTGCTCGGCCTCGAACGCCCCCTCACGCTCGGCGAGTTCACGCTCCACCGTCTCCCAGCGCCCGGCCTGCTCCCCCTCCAGCTCGGCGAGCATGCCCTCCGCACGGCGGCGCATCTCCCGCCATGCGCCCATCACCTCGCCGCGCTGCTCCTTCATCTCGCCGCGCGCCTCCGCACGGGCCTCGTCGGCCGCCGCCTGCGCCGCGAGCAGGATCTGCCGGGCGCGCTCCTCGGCGTCGGCCCGCAGCCCGTCCGCCTCCTCGCGTGCCTTGTCCCGCAGCCGCTCCGCCTCCGCCTGTGCGGCATCCGCCTCCGCCTGCGCCTCGTTGCGCGCCGACGCCCGTACGTCCTCGGCCTCCTCCTCGGTCAGCGCGAGGAGGTACTGGGCACGGCGGCTGAACGTCTCGTACGTCTGAGGGACGAGCGTCGTGACGACCTCACGCAGCCGGCCCGCCTCCGCCTCCATGTCCTTGGCGAGGACGGTCAGCCGCGCGGCACGCTCCCAGGCGTCGTCGCGGTCCTGCGACAGGGCGGTGACGTAGGCGTCGGTCTCCTCCATGCGGTAGCCCCGGCCACGGACGGCGGCGAAGCCGTGGGGTGACACCGATGCAGCGCTCATCCTTCAAGCCCCTCTCCGACAGAAAACGCGATTGTGCGCATATCCTGATGGATGCGGGCGAAACGCTCATAACGCGACACTCCCTGGGGAGACAGCAAAGAGGGGCGCCCGGTCCGACCACCGACCGAGCGCCCCAATTGTCGTACTAACGGCCTTACAGCAGACCGTCCCACATCTGCTCGAGCAGGACCGACCACCAGCTCTCCGGCGACGACAACGCCGCCGGGTCCAGCGCGGCGAGCTGCGCCTGGAAGTCGACCGTCCAGCGGCCCGCCTGCTCCGGATTGAGACCGAAGCGCAGCCGCCACATCCGGCCCAGCAACGCCAGCGAGCGCACGAACTCCGGCAGCCCGCTGTTCACGAACTGCGGCGCCACCGCCTGACCACCGGGACCGGCCTCCACCGGCACCGCCACGATGTGCGCCGTGCCGTACTGAACACAGATCGCCCGGCCGAAGTCGCTGCCCACCACCAGATACGACCCCGCGTCCACCGCGGGCTGCACCTGACGCTGCGCCGCGAGCTCGGCCAGCGTCGGAACGACCGGCTGAGCGGGCTGCGCCCAGAAGAACGGGTTGAAGTCACCCGGCAGACCGGCCCACACCAGCGTGGCACCGACCACCTCCGGCACGCCCTGACGCGACACGGCCCGCTGGTCGAACCGGCAGATGCCCTGCGGCCCGAAGGCCGCCACCAGCTCCTGCGCGATCGCCTGCGGCGGGACCGGAGGCACGGCCTGCACGGGCGGCAGCGGCATCCGCACCGGCGCGGGGCGCGCCGGGCCGTCCGCGACCTGATGCAACTCGCCCTGATGCGTGACCAGTTGCTGCATGCCCTGCTGACGGCTCGCGTGATCCCTGCCGTACGGCGCGATGTTGGTGATCCGCGCCTGCGGCCAGGTCTCGCGGATCATCCGGGCGCAGTAACCACCCGGCAGCTCGCACGACTCCAGCTCGGTGTGCAGCTCCAGCACCTGCTGCGGCGGCACGTTCATGGCCCGCAGCTCATGCAGGATCTGCCACTCCGGATGCGGAGTACCGGGCGCGGAGCGGCGGATCAGCTGGGCCTCGGAACCGTCGGGCGCGCGGTAGCGCAGCACCGCCTGGTAGCCGGGACCGACCGTCGGCTGCCCGGGCGGCTGCGGCGGATAGCCGTACGCGGGCGGCCGGCCACCCTGCTGCGGCGGACCGGGAGGCACGGCCCCCGGAGGCGCACCGGGCGGACCGGGCGGCTGCGGAGCACCGGGACCCATGGGGTTGGGGCCGGCCAGCATGGTCGCGGCATGGTGAACACCGCCACCGGGAGGCGGCGTCGAGCCGGGCGGACCGGGAGGACCAGGGGGCTGCGGAGCGCCGGGGGCACCCGGGGCACCGGGCGGACCAGGAGGCTGCGGAGCACCAGGACCCGCCTGACCCGGATCGGCGAACATCGTCGCCGCATGATGAACCCCGCCACCAGGAGGCGGCGTCGAACCGGGAGGACCAGGAGGCCCGGGAGGACCAGGGGGCTGCGGAGCACCCGGAGCACCCGGCGGACCGGGAGGCTGCGGTCCCTGCGGACCCGCCTGCGAGACGAGCTGCGTCGGCAGATACCCGCCCGCCGGCGCACCCGGAGCACCCGGCCCCGACGGCGGCGGCGTCGCACCCGGCCGCGCACCCGGAGTACCGGGCGCGCCGGGCGGCGGCGGAGTCGTCGACCCTCCTCCGCGGGGAGAACGTGCCCCCCGCGGCGGAGCCTGCGCCTTGCTCGTCGCCGCGTCCGCTATGTCGGCGGCACCCTGCTGCGGCTGGCCCACCGCAGGCGCCACCGCAGTCCGCGGCAGCTGACTGCCCCCGGACATCAGCGCGGTCGGCGCATCCGCGCCCACCACCGGCGGCGGAGTGTCGTCGTCGTCACGGCCGGAGAGCGGCGGCGCGAACACCGTCGCCGGAAGCGGCACGGACGCGTCATCACCGCCCGCGGCACTCGTGTCCGTCCACGGCGTACCACCCGTCCGCGACGACGGCGCATCGTCCCCAGCGGGCGGCTCGTCGCCGTCCGAACCCGCGCTCGGCCACACCGACCCACCCCGCGACGCATCCGCGCCCGAGGACCCGGCCTCCGGCCAGGACGAACCACCGAGCGACGAACTCCCGGCCGCCTGCGACGCGTTGGCCCCACCCGACCCCGAAGAAGCGTCCGCCAGAGACCAGTCGGACCCGGCCGACGGCGTACCGGCAGCTGCCGGAGCCACCGGTGCCGAAGGAGCCGCCGGCGCCGGCGGGACAGCATCCGCAGGCGCAGAAGCCGCAGGCGCAGAAGCCGCAGGCGCAGCCGGCTCGTCCGCCGACGGCCGCCGGTCGGGAATCCCCAGCTTGTCCGCCGCGTCCTGCAACCACTCCGGCGGACTCAGCAGGAACGACGTCTGATGCAGATCGATCCTCTGCGGCTGCTCCGGCACCACGGCCGGCGCGTCCTGGATCCCGTACTCCTCCTCGTACCGGCGGATCACCTCACCCACCGGCAGCCCGGGCCACAGCGTCGCCTCGCCACTGTCCCGCGCAATCACGAGCCGCTGCCGGCCGCCGTCCGAGCGGGCACCGCCCTCGCGGTCCTCCGCCCACACCACGAACCCGAGCTCGAACTCCCGCACCCGCACCTCGCGGTGCTGGTAACCGGGCACATCGCCGTTGACCCACTCTTCCGCGCGCTCCTGCGCCTGCGCAAAAGTCACCATCGGAGCGTCACCCCTCGTCCGCAACGGGGACGGCACGCGCGAAGCCGCCGTCCACCATCAGATTCGCCACGGTCTCCAGCTCCGGCGGATTGCCCGCCAGCCGCTGCAGGAAGGCGTCGAAATCCTCGCCGCACGGCAACAACAGCCGGTCCACGCGCTCCTGGACATTCCACCCGTCCTGGTCACGCGCGTCGTCATAGGCACAGAACCACACCGAACCGACACCCGAGCCCCTGACCTTCACCGCCAGAATCCCGCCCTGGACGAACGCCACACCCAGGAAGTCCTTCGTCAGATGGTCCCGCAGGCACTTGTTGACGTACACCAGATCATTGACCGCCGCCTCGTCGCGCACCGTGAAGAACGGCTGGTCCACCAGCAGCCCCAGCTCCGCGTCGAGCGCCGCACCCACCGGCGCACAGCCGCCCGCCGCCTTCAGGAAGGAGCGGTACGCGCCAGGCAACCGGTAGCCCAGATCCTCTTCCACGCCCAGCAACTGCTGCTCGGACACCGACACCGAACCCTTCGGCAGCCCGAAGTGCGCCGGCCGGGTCTCCTGCAACGGGCGCGTACCCCGCTTGTCCCCGTCGACCGCCGTCGTCGCCAGCCCGCCGTGGTGCCGCAGCAGCGCCTTCACCTCGACCGGCACCAGCTCCAGCCGGCGCGTCCCCGCCACGTGGTGCCACGTCCAGCCGTGCGGAGTCGCCACCGCGGGAATCGTGTCCCACAGCTCATGGCCGTCCGCGTGCAGCGCCGCGTTCGCCGACACATAGTCGGTCAGCCGCAGCTCATCGACACCGAAGCCCTCCGGCGGCTCCGCGATCTCCGCGGCGGCACGCGCATACGGCGAGAACACCGGAAATCCGTTCTCGTCCACCCGCACACCCCGAGGGTGGCGCGAAGCCCGAACCGGGTCCGGGAAGTTCACGACCTGACCGGCGTAGGCCGCATTCGGTGGCGCGACGTGTCCCCCGGCCCGGGGGCCGGGAGGTGCTCCCAGCCCTTGCCGACCTGTCGTCATGGCGATCTGCCCCCTGCTGCTTCTGACTCGTTCAGGACAGACTATGCGGTGCTGCAATAGGCAGTACCGGCCCTCCGGTTCCGTCACCAACTGTCACAACCGAGTGACCGAACGACGACGGACCGACACGTTTCAGTGCCCCCGCTTCCCCACCCAAGCGCCCATTTGGCAGGCTGTCCCGCAACTCGGGGGAGTGCACGGGAGGGGACTACAGCACCATGCACACAGCGCAACCACGTACGTCAGACACGTCAGGTGATCCTCGTCTCAGCTGGAGCAGCACGGAAACAGCCCGCACGCCCGCACTGAACCACCGGCGCGACGGCATCCTGCCCGCCGTCGCGGCAGCACTCTCCGTACGCGGCGAAACCCTCACCAGCACCGCCGGAAAGGGTGATCAGCCACCCGTACTCCACCCACTCGTACAGGACTTCCTCGACACCCTCACGAGTGGCCAGCGCGAACGCTTCACCGGCCGCTGCCCCGAAGCCATCCTGCTCTCCCGGCACCTCACCGCCGCCGAGAACCAGCGCTCCAAGCGGGCCCAGCGAAAACCCCTCACCCACAGCGAGGCCAAACGCGCCCTCAAACAGGGGAAGTTGACGGCACGTAGGATCCGCGAGGACGGCGACCCGCTGCACGGCAGCTACGCGCCGCCCTGCCGTTCCTGTACGGCGATGCTCGACCACTTCGGTGTCCGGGCAGTGGATCCGACCGCCGCCGGCACCTCCGAGAATGGCTGAACCAGCACTGATGCCCGACCACCTCAGCACCACCCGGTTCCCGGTGGCCGTCGACGCCGCCCTGCGCGACGCGGGCTGGCAGCCCGGCCGCTGGGACATCAAACTCGCCGAACACTGGGCCGACACCCTCCGCTCCCACGCCTCACCCGCCGGCCACCGGCACACCGTCTTCCCCGCGGCCGTCGAAGCCTGGGCGGAATTCGGCGGACTGCACATCACCGCATCAGGCCCCGGCCGGCAGACCGCGCCGACAACCCTGCACATCGACCCGCTCGCCGGACTCCACCTCGCCCGCACCTTCGCCGACCTCGGACGCGCCCTCGACACCGAGGTCTCACCACTCGGCATGGAAGGGGACCAGCAGGCCGTCCTCGCCATCGACAGCGAGGGACGCGTCTACAGCCTCGACCACACCGGCGACTGGTACCTCGGACCCGACATCGACCAGGCGCTCGCCACCCTCGTCAACGGCGTCCAGCCCACGCGGCTCACCCTCGGCTGACCCGCCTCCGCCGCAGAACGCCGGCGCCCGCCGGACGTCAGAGACTCACCGACGCCGGAAGCTCCTGACCCGCCGACGGATCCCGGTCGGGCAACACCGCGGACACCCGGAAACCCCCCGAGTCCGTCGGCCCCGACACGAACACCCCGCCCAACGCCAGCACCCGCTCCCGCATCCCCACCAGACCGTTGCCCCCGCTCGGCAGCCGCGCGACCCCCGCCTCACCGGCAGCATCCGGCGCACCGTTCTCCACCTGCATGGCCACCTCGGCGTCACGGTGCGCGAGCCGCACCATCACCTTCGACCCCGCCGCATGCTTGTGCACATTCGTCAGCGCCTCCTGGACCACGCGATAGGCGGTCTGCTCCACCTCCGGCGCATACACCCGCACCTCACCCTGCACCGCGAGCTCCACCACCATCCCCGCCTGCCGCGACTGACCCACCAGATCCTCGACATCGGCGATGCACGGCCCGTCCTCCGCAGCCGCCTCGGCCGCCGCCGCGGCAGCCGCGGCCACCGCCGCCAACGGCACCGGAGCCACCCGCCGCTGCTCGTCGTCCCCCGCCCGCAGCACACCCAGCATCTCGCGCAACTCCGTCAGCGCCTGCCGGCCCATGTCCCCCACCAGCGCCGCGTTCTTCACCGCCTTCTGCGGATCCTTCAACGCCACCGCCTGCAACGCCGCGGAATGCACCACCATCAGACTCACCCGGTGCGCCACCACGTCGTGCATCTCGCGCGCGATCCGGGTCCGCTCCTCCGTCCGCGCCCACTGCGCCCGCTGCTCCGCCCGGTCCGCCAGCAGCGACAGCTCCTGCTCCAGACTGTCGGCGCGCTCCCGCAGGCTCTCCATCAGCCGGCGCCGGGCACCTATGTAGAGCCCGAAGAGCACCGGCGGGGCGGTCAGGCCCACCGACATGAAGCCGGCCATCGTCGGTACGTACCACGCCCCCGGCTCCGGATCGAAGCCCGCGGACTGCACGTCCTGACGGACCCGCACGAACGTCACGATGAGCGTCGCCGTCAGCGACATGCCCGCCAGCAGCGCGGTGATACGGCGCGGAACCTCGGACGCGGCGAGCGTGTACAGCCCGACGACACCCATGAGATAGCCCATCTCGGCCGGCGTGATCGCGATCGACACCAGCACGACGGCGATCGGCCAGCGCCGCCGCAGCACCAGCACGGATCCGACGACCAGCCCGAACAGCACCCCGATCGGCACCGGGATGGCGGCCTGCTCCGCGAACCCCACACCCTCCAGCGCGCATTCCAGGGCGGAGAACAGCCCGAGCCCCACGTCCAGCGCGACACTCCGCCGCCGTCCCCACCACAGCCAGGTACGGGCGGTCGTGCCCGTGCCGTCCTGGTGTGCCCCCGTTGTGGTCATGTCTTCCAGCCTACGGGCGGGTGTACGTCATTTTCTCGGGAGTATCGGAGCGCGGGCGAGTCGCCCCTGGCACGGAATGCACCAGAACCGCTCGAACTGGTGAATCGGCCAGAGTTTCGACCCGGACGTCCGCATTCCGGACGACGCTCGCCGCATGACGGAATCACCCGGCAGGTACGCCGACTTCGAAACCCTCCGCGAACAGGCCCTCACCCTGCGCCGGGAGGGCCTCAGCCGCCGCCAGATCCGCGACCGGCTCCACGTCCACAACAACGACATCCTCAACCGCCTCCTCGAGGGAGAGCCCCCACCGGAGTGGACGAAGCGCCCGAACGCGAAGGACGACCTGCGGGCACGGGCGCGGGAGCTGCGCCTGGAGGGCATGACGTACGACGCGATCCAGTTGGAGCTGGGGTGCTCGAAGAGTTCGATCTCGCTGTGGGTGCGGGATCTACCGAAGCCGGAACCGCGGTACACGGACGAGGAGCGCATGGCACTCATGAACTCCGGCCTGGCCCACCTGCGTGAAGCCCAGGAGGCGCAACGACAGAGGACGAAGCGCTCGGCCCACGACTCCATCGGACGCCTCTCCGACCGGGAGCTGTTCATCGCCGGCGTGACCCTGTACTGGGCCGAAGGCGCCAAGGACAAGCCGTACCGCCGATGCGAAGTCCTTCAGTTCATCAACAGCGACCCCAACGTGATCAGGGTCTACCTCCGCTGGCTCGAACTTCTCGACGTCCCGCGGGACCGCATGCACTTCCGGGTCAGCATCCACGAGTCGGCCGATGTCGCCGAGGCCGAACGATTCTGGGCAGACATGGCAGGCGTCGATGCCTCCACCTTCCAACGAGCCACCCTGAAGAAGCACAATCCCCGGACGACCCGGAAAAACGTCGGCGAGGCCTACAGGGGCTGCCTGGTCGTGTACGTCACGCAGAGCGCTGATCTGTACCGTCGCATGGAGGGCGCCTGGTACGGCATAGTGTTTGGTGCAGATCCGGCGACCTGACCGAATGTCCGGTTTAGTCGGGTTTCATCCCCTGTGGTGTAATTGGCAGCACTGAGGCTTTTGGTGCCTTATGTCCGGGTTCAAGTCCTGGCAGGGGAGCACTTCGGGTCCTGACGTTCACCGTCAGGACCCGCCCTCATTTCACCCCCGAAACCCCCCGGTATCCTTCGGATGTCCACCACCCGAAGCCGAAGGGCATTCCCGTGAGCGCCAACCGCCCGGCAGCCGTCGTCGTCCTCGCAGCGGGTGAGGGCACCCGCATGAAGTCGAAGACCCCCAAGGTCCTGCACGAAATCTGCGGGCGTTCGCTCGTCGGTCACGTCGTCTCCGCCGCGCGTGAGCTGGACCCCGAGCACCTCGTCGTGGTGGTCGGCCACGCGAGTGAGCAGGTCAAGGGCCATCTCACCGAGACGTACGCCGGTACCCGCACCGCATTCCAGGCCGAGCAGAACGGCACCGGGCACGCCGTCCGGATGGCGCTCGAGGAGCTCGGGCAGGGCATCGACGGGACCGTGGTCGTCGTCTGCGGCGACACTCCCCTTCTCTCCGGCGAGACGCTGACCGCCCTCGCCTCCACGCACTCCGCCGACGGCAACGCCGTGACCGTGCTGACCGCCGAGGTCCCGGACTCGACCGGCTACGGCCGGATCGTCCGCGACGGCACCGGCGCCGTGACCGGGATCGTCGAGCACAAGGACGCCACCGACGAGCAGCGCGCGATCCGGGAGATCAATTCCGGTGTGTTCGCCTTCGACGGGCAGCTGCTCGCGGATGCTCTGGGCAAGGTGCGTACGGACAACAGCCAGGGCGAGGAGTACCTCACCGATGTGCTCGGCATCCTGCGCGAGGCCGGTCACCGGGTGGGTGCGTCGGTCGCCGGTGATCATCGCGAGATCCTCGGGATCAACAACCGGGTGCAGCTGGCCGAGGCGCGCCGGCTGCTGAACGAGCGCCTGCTGGAGCGGGCGATGCTGGCGGGTGTGACGGTCGTCGATCCGGGGTCGGTGCTGATCGATGTGACCGCCACGTTCGAGCCGGACGCGGTCATTCATCCCGGTACGCAGCTGCTGGGGGCCACGCATCTGGCCGAGGGTGCCGAGGTGGGCCCGAATTCGCGTCTGACGGACACGGTCGTCGGCCGGAACGCGCGCGTGGACAACGCGGTCGCGGTCTCGGCGGAGATCGGCGAGGGCGCTTCGGTGGGTCCGTACGCGTATCTGCGTCCCGGTAGCCGGCTCGGTACGAAGGCCAAGGCGGGTACGTACGTGGAGATGAAGAACGCGACGATCGGTGAGGGGACGAAGGTTCCGCATCTGTCGTACGTGGGCGATGCGACGATCGGCGAGTACTCGAACATCGGTGCGGCGAGTGTGTTCGTGAACTACGACGGCGAGGCGAAGCACCACACGACGATCGGTTCGCACTGCAAGACGGGTTCGGACAACATGTTTGTGGCTCCTGTCACGGTCGGGGACGGCGCGTACACCGCTGCGGGGTCGGTCATCACGAAGGACGTGCCGGCGGGTTCGCTGGCCGTCGCCCGCGGCCAGCAGCGGAATATCGAGGGCTGGGTGGCTCGAAAGCGTCCCGGAAGTGCTGCCGCGCAGGCGGCCGCGGCGGCAACGGAGCAGGTCGCCGACGGGAACTGACCGGAAACAGGTGCGTCGGACTCGGCGTACGGTGATACGTGCACACAAATTCGGCTGGCTCGCGCTTCGTGTCTTCGCGGCCAGAGAACACGTCTGAGGAGACAGTGCTGTGACCGGGATCAAGACGACCGGCGAGAAGAAGCTGATGCTCTTCTCCGGCCGCGCCCACCCCGAGCTGGCCGAGGAGGTTGCGCACCAGTTGGGTGTGGGCCTCGTGCCGACGAAGGCCTTCGACTTCGCGAACGGTGAGATCTACGTCCGTTTCCAGGAGTCGGCCCGTGGAGCGGACTGCTTCCTGATGCAGAGCCACACGGCTCCCATCAACAAGTGGATCATGGAACAGCTGATCATGATCGATGCGCTGAAGCGGGCCTCGGCCCGGAGCATCACCGTGATCATTCCGTCGTACGGCTATGCCCGTCAGGACAAGAAGCACCGTGGCCGTGAGCCCATCTCGGCCCGTCTGGTCGCCGACCTTCTGAAGACCGCGGGTGCGCACCGCATCCTCACGGTGGACCTGCACACCGACCAGATCCAGGGCTTCTTCGACGGCCCGGTGGATCATCTGTCGGCGCTGCCGGTGCTGGCGGACTACGTGGGTGCGAAGGTCGACCGCAACAAGCTGACGGTCGTCTCCCCGGACGCGGGCCGGGTTCGGGTCGCCGACCGCTGGTGCGACCGTCTGGACGCGCCGCTGGCGATCGTGCACAAGCGCCGTGACAAGGACGTCGCGAACCAGGTGACGGTGCACGAGGTCGTCGGTGAGGTCGAGGGCCGGGTCTGTGTGCTGGTGGACGACATGATCGACACGGGTGGCACGATCTGCGCCGCGGCGGACGCGCTGTTCGCGCACGGTGCGGAGGACGTCATCGTCACGGCGACGCACGGCATCCTGTCGGGTCCGGCGGCCGACCGTCTGAAGAACTCGAAGGTCAGTGAGTTCGTCCTGACGAACACGCTGCCGACGCCGGGTGAGCTGGAACTCGACAAGATCAAGGTGCTGTCGATCGCGCCGACGATCGCGCGTGCGGTGCGTGAGGTGTTCGAGGACGGTTCGGTGACGAGCCTCTTCGAGGAGCAGGCCTGACGGTCTGCCGGTAGTCGCCAAGAGGGCCGCACCCCGTGGTGGGTGCGGCCCTTTCGCATGCCCGCGTACCGGTCCCCGATGATCGATTGGGTGGGAGGGGCGGTGTTGCGTAGACTGTCGAAGTTGCTCGGCGAGGGAGGCCGCACTTTCGGTGCGGCTGTCCGTTATCGACGCGCTCTTCGTAGCAGGCCTGTCGTGGCCGGGTGACCACCACAATGTCTGCCTTGACGAGGAGTGCACATGTCCGAGGTGAAGCTCGCCGCCGCGACCCGTACGGAGTTCGGCAAGGGTGCCGCCCGCCGCGTCCGCCGTGACAACCGGGTTCCGGGTGTCCTTTACGGCCACGGCACCGACCCGGTCCACATCACGCTTCCGGGCCACGAGCTGCTGCTCGCCCTGCGTACGCCGAACGTCCTGATCGCCCTGGACATCGAGGGCAAGAACGAGCTCGCGATCCCGAAGGCCGTCCAGCGTGACCCGCTGAAGGGCTTCATCGAGCACGTCGACCTGCTGCTCGTGAAGCGCGGCGAGAAGGTCACGGTCGAGATCCCCGTGCACACCGAGGGCGAGCTCGCCCCGGGCGCCTTCCTCCTCGAGCACGTGCTGAACGCGCTGCCCGTCGAGGCCGAGGCCACGCACATCCCCGAGTCGGTCACGGTGTCCATCGAGGGCCTGGAGGCCGGTGCCGCCATCCTGGCGAAGGACATCGCGCTGCCGAAGGGCACGACGCTGGCTGTCGAGGACGACACCGTCGTGCTCCAGATCCTGGCCGCGCAGGCCGAGGAGCCGTCGGGCGAGGAAGAGGCCGCCGAGGGCGACGAGTCGGCCGAGGTCTGAGCCGTAGGCTCTGTGTGACGGGGTGGCGGGCCTGGCCCGCCACCCCGTTTCCCTGTCTGTAGGTCGTGCCGCGGCAGTTGTGCCGGCCGTACGTGGCGCGAGCTGTTGGTCATACGAGGAGACGCAGCGCAGATGTCGGACGCGAACGCCCCGTGGCTCGTCGTGGGCCTCGGCAACCCGGGTCCCGGGTATGCCGCCAATCGTCACAATGTGGGTTTCATGGTGGCCGATCTGCTCGCGGAGCGTATCGGCGGCAGTTTCAAGCGGGCGCAGAAGGCGCAGGCTCAGGTCCTTGAGTGCCGGGTGGGACCGCCGGGTCCGATGGGGCGGCGGGTGGTGCTGGCGAAGCCGCTGTCGTACATGAATCTGTCGGGCGGTCCGGTGACGGCGCTGCGGGATTTCTACAAGGTGCCGACGGCGAACATCGTGGCGATCCATGACGAGTTGGACATCGACTACGGGATGCTGCGGCTGAAGCTGGGTGGCGGGGACAACGGCCACAACGGTCTGAAGTCGATGACGAAGTCGATGGGCCCGGACTATCACCGGGTGCGTTTCGGGATCGGCCGTCCGCCGGGTCGTATGCAGGTGGCGGATTTCGTGCTGAAGGACTTCTCGTCGGTGGAGCGCAAGGAGCTGGGCTACTTCGTGGACCGGGCGGCGGACTCGGTGGAGTGTCTGGTGACGGAGGGCCTGGAGCGGGCCCAGAGTACGTACAACTCCTGACAAGTTCAGGCCTCAGGTTGACCGAGCGCGGTCGTATGGCCAAGGATCGCGCCCTATGAAGCGGACTGACCTGCTCCTCTACGCCCGCCGTGCCGCGATGGGATGTGTCGCCGTACTGCTGCTGGTGGCCGGTTTCTGGTCGTCGTGGGGCACGGCGCAGCATGTCCTGCTGGCCAAGGGCCGCGAGCACGGCACGCTCAGGGTCGACCGCTGCGGCGAGGAGACCTGTACCGGACGCTACAAGCCGGAGGGTTCACTGCCTGCCCGCGGCGGCATGACGATCGAGAAGTCGGTCGCGGTGAAGAAGGGCGCCGAGCTGCCCGTGGTGGTGAAGCCGGGTTCCAGCGAACTGGTTCGTACCGGCGCGGGTGGTGCGCTGCACGCGTGGGTTCCGCTCGGTGGGGCGCTGGTGCTGGCGGCGCTGGTCATCGGGGGTGGACTGCGGATGACGCGTCTGGCCTGGTCGGCGGCGGCGCTGGGCGGCGCGCTGCTGGTGGGGGCCTTCTTCACGCTGTAGACGAGCTTCACGCTGTGGTCGGGCTTCACGCCGTGGTCGGGCTTCACGCTGTGGTCGAGGCCGGCGCCGGGACCTGCGCGTCGTCGCGCAGGGCCCGGTCCCCTGTCGTCAGCCGGTTGTCGTCAGCCGGTGTTGCGCAGACCTGCCGCCACGCCGTTCACCGTCAGCAGCAGGGCCCTCGCCAGCAGCGGGTCGGGCTCTTCCCCCTTCTCGGCCGCCTTGCGCTGGCGTGCCAGCAGCGAGACCTGGAGGTAGGAGATCGGGTCGAGGTAGGCGTCACGGATGCCGAACGTCTGCCGCAGCACCGGGTTGGAGCCGAGCAGTTCGGTGCCGCCGGTGACCTTGAGGACCTCGCTGACCGTCAGCGCGTGCTCTGCCTCGATGGTGGCGAAGACGTGCTTGAGGTCGTCGGGCACGAGGGTGTCGACGTAGTGGCGGGCGATCCGCAGGTCGGTCTTCGCGAGGGTCATCTCGACGTTCGCGATGAAGTTGCGGAAGAAGTGCCACTGTTCGTGCATCTCGTCGAGGACCGTGTCGAGCCCCGCTTCGCGCAGGGCCTTCAGGCCGGAGCCGACGCCGAACCAGCCGGGCACGATCTGCCGGGACTGGGTCCAGCCGAAGACCCACGGGATGGCGCGCAGTCCGTCGAGTCCGGCGCCGCTGTCGGGCCGGCGGGAGGGCCGGGAGCCGAGGTGGAGGTCGGCGAGCTGGTCGACGGGGGTGGCCGCGAAGAAGTACGCGGGCAGGTCCG
The DNA here is from genome assembly GCF_032229325.1 of Streptomyces sp. AM8-1-1. NCBI lineage: Bacteria > Bacillati > Actinomycetota > Actinomycetes > Kitasatosporales > Streptomycetaceae > Streptomyces > Streptomyces sp. AM8-1-1. The sequence continues at coordinate 4,817,100 of NZ_CP135086.1, read as the reverse complement.
GGTCCTCGACGAGCCGCCGGTAGGCGTCGTGCGCCGCGTCCGAGACGGTGTCCATCGCCGCGTCCCAGCGCGACAGTGCCTCGTCGGACTGCCGCGGGGCGGTGTGCAGGGCGGATGCCTGGAGGGTCGCGGCGACGGTGAGTTCCAGGTTCTCCCTGGCCAGGGAGGGGATCAGATACTTGTCGGAGATGACCTCGCCCTGTTCGGTCACCTTGATCTCGCCCTCGAGCGTGCCCCAGGGCTGGGCCAGGATGGCGTCGTGCGAGGGGCCGCCGCCGCGGCCGACGGTGCCGCCGCGGCCGTGGAAGAGCCGCAGCCGGACCCCGTAGCGGTGGGCGACGTCGCGCAGCCGGCGCTGGGCGCGGTGGATCTCCCACTGGGAGGTGGTGATGCCGCCGAACTTGGAGGAGTCGGAGTAGCCGAGCATGACCTCCTGAACGTCGCCGCGCAGGGAGACGAGGCGCCGGTAGGAGGGGTCGGCGAGCATGCCGTCGAGGATGACGTCGGCGGCCTTGAGCTCGTCGGTGGTCTCCAGCAGGGGCACGATGCCGATCTTGGCCCAGCCGGCGTGGAGGTCGAGGAGGCCTGCCTCGCGGGCCAGGACGGCCGCGGCGAAGACGTCGTCGGCGCCCTGGCACATCGAGATGATGTACGACTCGATGACTTCGGGGCCGAAGCGCTCGAAGGCTTCCTTGACGGTGGCGAAGACGCCGAGGGTCTTCTGCCCGGCCGCGTCCAGCGGGGCGGGGGTGGGCGCGAGCGGCCTGCGGGAGCGCAGCTCCTTGGCGAGCAGCTTCTGCCGGTAGTCGCGGGGCATGTCGGCGTAGCGCCAGGACTCCTCGCCGAGCCGGTCGAAGAGCTGGCCGAGGGCGTGGTGGTGGGCGTCGGCGTGCTCGCGTACGTCCATGGTGGCGAGCTGGAGGCCGAACGCCGCGAGGGTGCGGATGGTGCGGTCGAGGCGTCCGTCGGCGAAGAGGCCGCCGCGGTGTTCGCGCAGGGACGTCTGGATCAGGGTGAGGTCGGCGATGAGCTCGGTGGTGCCGAGGTAGTCGCGGCCGCTCTGGTGCCGGGTGCCCTTGGCGAGGCGCTCGCGGGTGTTGACGAGCTTCTGCCGGATGCAGGTGGCCTTGAGCCGGTAGGGCTCCTCGGCGTTGAGGCGCTTGTAGCGGGGGCTGATCTCCGGCAGGAGGTCGAGGTCGTTCTGCAGGGAGGTGAGGAGTTCCTCGGTGGCGCCGGCGTAGCGGATGGAGTTGGAGAGCAGTCCGCGCAGCTGGTCGATGACCTCGATGGCATCGGTGATGCCGTGTTCGTGCTGGAGGATCAGGACGTCCCAGGTCACGGACGGGGTGACGTTGGGGTTGCCGTCGCGGTCGCCGCCGATCCAGGTGCCGAAGGTCAGCGGGCGGGTGCCGGCGGGCAGCTCGACGCCGACGCGTTCGAGCTCGGCGGCGAGGTCCTCCAGGACGTCGCCGACGGCGCCGGCGTGCAGTTCGTCGAGGTAGTAGATGGCGTTGCGGGCCTCGTCGGCGGGCTCGGGCCGTACGACGCGCAGCTCGTCGGTCTGCCAGATGAGGTCGATGTTCTCGGCGAGCCGCAGGTCGTGCCGGCGACGGTCGGAGGCGACGACGGGGCTTTCGAGCAGTTCGGCGATGCGCCGCAGCTTGTTCAGTACGGAGCGCCGGGCGGCCTCGGTGGGGTGCGCGGTGAACACGGGGCGGACGTTGAGGTTCTTGACCGTCTCGCGCAGGTGCTGGGGGTCGGCGTCCTTGAGCCGGTCCGCGGTGCGGGCCAGCAGGCCGCCCTCGGCGGCGCGCCGCTCGCGCATCTCGTGGCCGCGGTGCACCTGCTCGGTGACGTTGGCCAGGTGGAAGTAGGTGGAGAACGCGCGGACGAGCTTGGCCGCGGTCTCCAGGTCGGTGTCGCCCAGCAGCTCTGCTGCGGCCTCGCCGTCGCTGCGCGTGAGCGCGCGGACCTTCTCCACGAGTTCGAGCAGGTCAGGGCCTTCCTGGCGGACGATGGTCTCGCCCAGGAGGTCGCCCAGTCGGCGGATGTCGGCTCGCAGTTCGGCGTTGGCCGTGGGGTTCTGGTCGGCACTGCTCACAGGTGCGGCTCCTTGCAGTGTTTGAGCACGTCTGGAGGGGTACTGGAGGCTGCGGACCGCGCTGTCCGACGAGACCCAGGATAGGTGTCCATTTCCCTGGCGTTGTCCACAGGTCTCTTGCCGCGAGGCTCCTCACTGCCATACTTACGATGCCGTAGGTTACGCATCCGTAGCCCGGCCCTCACCGTGCATCTCTCACCCCCCAGGGGACCCCAAAATGACGACAAGCCCCGATCTGCTCGACGACACCCCGAAGCCGACCGCCACTGACGCTCCCTCCGCGACCCTCGGTGGCGACAGCAAGAGGTCCATCGAACAGATCACCCTGCTGCTCTTCATCACGGTTCCCTTCATCGCCCTGCTGGCCGCGGTGCCGCTGGCCTGGGGCTGGGGCGTGAGCTGGCTGGATCTGGGTCTGCTGGTGGCGATGTACTACATCGGCTGCCACGGCATCACGATCGGCTTCCACCGCTACTTCACGCACGGCGCCTTCAAGGCCAAGCGGCCGCTGCGGATCGCCCTGGCGATCATGGGATCGCTGGCGGTGGAGGGGCCGCTGGTGCGCTGGGTGGCCGACCACCGCAAGCACCACAAGTTCTCGGACGCCGAGGGCGACCCGCACTCGCCGTGGCGGTTCGGCGAGACGCTGCCGGCGCTGATGAAGGGCCTGTGGTGGGCCCACATCGCGTGGATGTTCGACGAGGAGCGCACGTCGCAGACCAAGTACGCCCCGGACCTGATCAAGGACAAGGCCCTGGTGCGGATCTCGCGCGACTTCATCTTCTGGACCATGCTCTCGCTCGCCATCCCGCCGATCGTGGGCGGTCTGGTGACGATGTCGTGGTGGGGCGCGTTCACCGCCTTCTTCTGGGGCTCGCTGGTCCGCGTGGCGCTGCTGCACCACGTGACCTGGTCGATCAACTCGATCTGCCATGCGGTCGGCAAGCGCCCCTTCAAGTCGCGTGACCGCTCGGGCAACGTGTGGTGGCTCGCGGTGCTGTCGTGCGGCGAGTCCTGGCACAACCTGCACCACGCGGACCCGACCTGTGCACGTCACGGCGTGCTGCGCGGCCAGCTCGACTCCAGCGCGCGCCTGATCCGCTGGTTCGAGAAGCTCGGCTGGGCCTACGACGTCCGGTGGCCCAGTGCGTCCCGTATCGACGCCCGGCGCAAGGGCGAGCCCGTAGACGCGGCATGATTGACGACGTGGCGATCGACGGCGGCAGCAGCGGTACGGAGAAGAACCGGTCATCCAGGCGGGCCCGCCGGGTGCGGATGACCGGGGCGCAGCGTCGCGAACAGCTGCTGGACATCGGTCGCACCTTGTTCGCCGAGAAGGGCTTCGAGGGCACGTCGGTCGAGGAGATCGCGGCGAAGGCCGGTGTTTCCAAGCCGGTGGTCTACGAGCACTTCGGCGGCAAGGAGGGGCTGTACGCGGTGGTGGTGGACCGCGAGATGCGTCAGCTGCTCGACATGGTGACCGGCGCGCTGACCGCCGGTCACCCCCGTGAGCTGCTGGAACAGGCGGCGTTCGCCCTTCTCGACTACATCGAGACCTACACGGACGGGTTCCGCATTCTGGTGCGGGACTCCCCCGTGGCCCAGTCGACGGGCACGTTCGCCTCGCTCATCAGCGACATCGCCACCCAGGTCGAGGACATCCTGGGGATGGAGTTCAAGAACCGGGGGTTCGACCCGAAGCTGGCTCCGCTCTACGCCCAGGCGCTGGTGGGCATGGTGGCGCTGACGGGTCAGTGGTGGCTGGACGCGCGCCGTCCCAAGAAGGCCGAGGTCGCCGCGCATCTGGTGAATCTTGCTTGGCATGGACTTGACGGTCTGGAGCCGAAGCCGCGGTTGATAGGGCACCGGAAGAGCTGATCGGCCCGCCCGAAACCGCCGGGCCCGGAACCGCCCGGCCCGAATCCGCCCGCCCGGAACCGCCGGCCCGGAACCGCACCGCCTTCGATCACGCCGAAGGGCTGATCCCTACGCCCCGTCGCCCCGTCACCGGACAGGGCTGACGGGGCGCCGCGGTTTCTACGGGGTGACCGGTTGCAGGAATTCCAGCCGGTTGCCGACGGGGTCCTCGGAGTAGAAGCGCCCGTGGCCGGGGAGCGCGTCGTCCCAGACCACCGCCGCGCCGTGCTCCTCCAGGCGCGCGGCGTACGCCTCGATGTCCGACACCCGCAGACCGGGATGGGCCTTGCGGGCGGGGCGGAAGTCCGCCTCGATGCCCAGGTGCAGCTGGACGGCGCCCCGTGCGAACCAGCAGCCGCCGCGGGCGGCGAGCACCGGCGGCTTGGGGATCTCCGTCATGCCGAGGGCATCCGTGTAATAGGTGCGCAGCGCGTCCTCGGAGCCGGGCGGCGCGGCCAGTTGGACATGGTCGACGGCGGTGAGCATTACAGGGCCTTCCGGGCGACGGCGAAGATGCGGCGGAAGGGGAACACCGTGCCGTGCGGGCCCGGCGGGTAGGCCTTGCGGAGCAGGTCGCGGTACTGGGCAAGGAATTCATGAGCGGCGTTCGCGTCATCGGCGAGCTCGGTGAGGACCGGTCGCAGGGCGGTGCCCTTGACCCAGTCAAGGACCGGGTCCTCTCCGGCGAGGAGTTGGAAGTAGGTCGTCTCCCAGGTATCCGTCTCACAGCCGAGGTCTGCCAGTCGCGAGAGATAGTCGGCCGGTTCCAGGATGTGGACGAAGCGCCGTCCGTGGTCGCCGAGCCGGCTGCGCCACTGCGGGGTGTCGCAGAGTTCGCCGAGGAGGGCGTGGCTGGGCGAGGTGAAGTTGCCGGGGACCTGGAAGGCGAGGGTGCCGCCGGGGTTCAGGCCCTCGATCCAGCGCGGAAACGATTCGGGATGGTTGGGCACCCATTGCAGTGCGGCGTTGGAGACGATCAGGTCGTACGGCTCCTCGGGGATCCAGTGCGCCGCGTCCGCGGGCCGGAAGTCCAGCCAGCCGCCGCCCGAGGTGGTGCCGGCGTGGTCCTTCTGCGCCAGGGCGAGCATCTCGGGCGACAGGTCGAAGCCCGTGATGTGGGCGTCGGGCCAGCGGTCGGCGAGCAGCGTGGTGACATTGCCGGGGCCGCATCCGACGTCCGCGATGCGGGCGGGCCTGCCGTCGCCGCGGGGCAGGTCGGGTATACGGGCGAGGAGATCCAGGAACGGGCGGGTACGGTGCCCGGAGTGGCGAAGGTACTGGTGCGGATCCCACGTTGGTGCGGAATGCATGATCGAGCCCCCTTGCTGGAACGGTGTGCCGAACCGGAACTGAGGTCCGGCCCGACCATGCCCAATCGTCCAGCAGATTATATCTTGACGTCAAGAGACTTCACGTCGACAGACCCTCTACACTGATCGACATGGAGGACGAGGTCGATCGACTGGTCGCAGCATGGCGCCGTGAGCGCCCGGACCTCGACGTGGAACCGCTCGAGGTTCTCAGTCGCGTCTCCAGACTCGCCCGCCACCTCGACCGCGCCCGCCGGCTCGCCTTCTCCGAGCACCAGTTGGAGCCGTGGGAGTTCGACGTCCTCACCTCGCTGCGGCGCGCGGGCGCCCCGTACCAGCTCTCGCCCGGTCAGCTGCTCACCCAGACACTGGTCACCTCGGGCACGATGACCAATCGCATCGACAGGCTGGCCAAGAAAGACCTGGTGGAGCGGCTTCCGGATCCCAGCGACCGGCGTGGGGTACTGGTGCGGCTGACCCCCGAGGGACGGGACCGGGCGGACCAGGCGCTCGCCGGGCTGCTCGCCCAGGAGCGGGCGATCCTCGCCGAACTCTCCCGCGCCCAGCGCGGGGAACTGGCCGCTCTGCTACGCCAGTTGACCGCCCCGTTCGACAACATCCCCGGCTAGTTCGGCCGGGCCGACCCCGGCTCGGCGGGCGAGGGCTACCGCGGCGAGCGTCGAGTGCACCCCGAGCTTCCCGAGGACGTTCTGCATATGCGTCCGGACGGTGTGCGGTGACAGAAAGAGGCGCTCGGCGACTGCTTTGCGCCCCAGGCCGGCGACCATGCACCGCAGCACTTCCCGCTCGCGCGGGGTGAGGGACTCGACGAGCCGCTCGCTCTCGGTGCGGTGCTTGCGGGCCGCGGTCAGCTCGCGCAGCACGCCGGTGAGCAGTGCGGGCGGCAGATGCGTCTCGTCCCGCAGGACGCCCCGGATCACCGCGAGCAGCCGCTGGAGCGAGCAGTCCTTGGCCACCCAGCCCGAGGCGCCTGCCTGCAGCGCGAGTGCGGCGCGGCGCGGGTCGTCCTTCTCGGCGAGCACGACGCTGCGGACGGACGACTGGCCCGAACGGACGCCCGCGACCAGGGAGATGCCGTCGACGAGGCCGTCCTCGCCGTCGTCCGACACGGCGCGCGGCGCGATGACGGCGTGGGTGCCGGGGCGGTTCGGGACCGCGGCCGTGCCGAGGTCGGCGTCGACGAGCATGACGTCGAACCGGCGGCCCTCGGACGCGGCGCGCTCCAGACATCGCAGCGCCGCGGGGCCGCTGCCGGCCGCGGAGACGTCGACGTCGGGCTCGGCCGCGAGGGCGGCAGCGAGCGACTCGGCGAAGATGCGGTGGTCGTCCACCACCAGGACCCGGATACGAACCACAGACACCCCCAGGTTCGGAGGACGGACCGGCGCGGGTACGGCGCCCGGAAAGGAGGGGTGGTACAGCGGTTGCTCGGCCGCCGCCGTGCTGTGACTGTTACCCCACCCCGGGCGTCGTACCCGACTGTCTCGCCCCCTGATCAACACCGGCCCCCACCGGTGCTGAGCATCAGCGTACGGGCGGGGGGCCGGAGGGGAAGGTTATTTGCAGAACTGATGGCTCACCCTGTGCAGGGTGAGCCGGATGTTTCGTCGTGAGACAGAAGTCGACGCAGTTCGGCGCGGACTGCCCGCTTCACGGCCCCGGACGGCAGAGATCCTGCTGGCGCAGGACGTGGGGGCGCGAGGAGGCACTCTCCGGAACGGGGGGCGGAGCGTGCGCGCGGACGCGCGCCGGGGCGCGGGCGGTGACGGACGGCCTTCCGGACGCAAAGGGCGGACGCATGGTCGCGTGGCACATGCGCGGCCCGGTCGGCCGGGACCCGCGGGGCCCCCGTCCGCCGGTGCCTGCCGGACCCGTCCGCCGACACTCACGAAGCCCCGTCCGCCCGGGTGCCTGCCCGGCCCGTCCCCCGAACACCCGCGAGGCCCAGCCCGCCGACGCCTCCACTACCCGTCCGCCCATGTCCCCGGACCGGTGTCAGGACAGCCGCCGCGCGCCTCCCGACGGTGTCGTCGAGAAGATCCGCGGCTGCTTCCACGACGCCGAAGTGAACGCCTCCTGGACCGACTTCGTCAGCGCGGGCGTCAGCGCGACCTCGGTGAGGACGATCGCCGAGCCGCCGAAGCCGCCGCCCGTCATCCTCGCGCCGAGCGCGCCCGCCGCCAGGGCCGTGTCGACCACCAGGTCCAACTCGGGGCACGAGATGCGGAAGTCGTCGCGCAGTGAGGCGTGCCCCTCGGTGAGGACGGGGCCCGTGGCGCGGATGTCGCCCGCCTCCAGGTGGGCGATCACCCGTTCCACCCGGTGGTTCTCCGTGACGATGTGCCTGGCCAGCGCCCGGATCTCGGGGTCGGGCAGCCGGTCGAGGGCCTCGGGGAGCGCGTCGTGGGCGATGTCGCGGAGCGCGGGTACGCCCAGGGCCGCCGCCGCCGACTCGCAGCCCGCCCGGCGCTTGCCGTACTCGCCGTCGCTGTGCGCGTGCTTGACCCGCGTGTCGACCACGAGGAGTTCGAGGCCCTGTCCGGCCAGGTCGAGCGGTATCTGGCGCTGGGACAGGTCGCGGGTGTCCAGGTGCAGCGCGTGGCCCTCGGTGCAGCACGCCGACGCCGTCTGGTCCATGATCCCGGTCGGCGCCCCGACGTAGATGTTCTCGGCGCGCTGGCACAGGCGCGCCATCCGGCCGCGCTCCAGGCCCAGTTCGTACAGGTCGTTCAGGGCCAGCGCGGTGACGACCTCCAGTGCGGCGGAGGACGACAGGCCCGCGCCCGTCGGCACGGTCGACTCGTAGTGGATGTCCGCGCCGCCCACCGCGTGGCCCGCCTCGCGCAGGGCCCACACGACGCCGGCGGGGTAGTCGGTCCAGCCCCGCGGCCCGTGCCCGGGCGCGAGTTCGGTGACGCGCAGTTCGGTGGCGGCGCCCGGGGCGCCCGCCGAGTGCAGCCGCAGGACGCCGTCGTCGCGCCGTGACACCGTCGCGATTGTGGTGTGCGGCAGCGCGAAAGGCATCACGAAACCGTCGTTGTAGTCGGTGTGTTCACCGATCAGATTGACCCGCCCGGGCGCCGCCCACACACCGTCGCTCATGAAGCGTTCTCCCTCTCCCGGGCAAAGGCCCACGCGTCCGACACGATGCCCGCGAGGTCCGCGCGGGACGGCTGCCAGCCAAGGCGCTCGCGCGCGGTCCGCGCCGATGCGACCAGCACCGCCGGATCGCCGCCGCGCCGCGGGGCCACGACCTCCGGCACCGGGTGCCCGGTGACGCGGCGCACGGTGTCGACGACCTCGCGCACCGAGAACCCGTTGCCGTTGCCGAGGTTGCAGATCAGGTGTTCGCCGGGTGCCGCGGCGTCCAGCGCCAGCAGATGGGCCTCGGCGAGGTCCGCGACATGGATATAGTCCCGGACGCAGGTGCCGTCGGGGGTCGGGTAGTCGTCGCCGAACACGGAGATCGACTCCCGCTTGCCGAGCGCCACCTGGAGGACCAGCGGGATGAGGTGCGACTCGGGCTCGTGGCGCTCGCCGCAGGAGCCGTACGCCCCGGCCACGTTGAAGTAGCGCAGTGAGACCGCGGCGAGTCCGTGGGCCGCCGCCTCGCCGGTGATCATGTGGTCGACGGCGAGCTTGGAGGCGCCGTACGGGCTGGTCGGCGCGGTCGGGTCGGTCTCGGTGATCGGCGTGGAGACCGGCTCGCCGTAGGTGGCCGCGGTGGAGGAGAAGACGAGCGTGCGCACCCCGGCCGACCGCATCGCCGCGAGCAGGGCCATCGTGCCGCCGACGTTGTTGTCCCAGTACTTCTCGGGCTTCAGCACCGACTCGCCGACCTGCGAGAACGCGGCGAAGTGCAGCACGGCGTCGAAGGAGTCGTCCAGCCACTTGGCGGCGTCGCGGATGTCGCCCTCGACGAAGGCGGCGCCCGCCGGGACGCCCTCCCGGAAGCCGGTCGACAGGTTGTCGAGGACGGTGACCTCGTGCCCCGCTTCCAGCAGGTGCTGCGCCACCACGCTGCCGACGTATCCGGCCCCGCCCGTCACCAGGTACTTGCTCACTCGCTCGCTACCTCTCGCAGTCGCTCGGCCGCGGTTTCCGGCGGCACATCGTTGATGAACACGCTCATACCGGACTCGGAACCGGCGAGGAACTTCAGCTTGCCGGAAGTGCGTCGGATGGTGAAAAGCTCGAGATGGAGCCCGAAGTCCTCCCGTCCGGGCTCGCTGAACGGCGCCTGGTGCCAGGCCGAGATGTACGGCGTCGGCGGCTCGCCCTCCCCGAAGATCCGGTCGAAGCGCCTCAACAGTTCCAGATACAGCTGTGGGAACTCTGTGCGCGCCGCGTCGTCCAGGGCCCGCAGGTCGGGCACGCGCCGCCGCGGGTAGAGGTGCACCTCGTACGGCCAGTGCGCGGCGTACGGCACGAGGGCGACCCAGTGCTCACCGGTGAGGACCACCCGCGAGCCGTCGGCCAGTTCACGTTCGACGACGTCGTCGAAGAGGTTGCGGCCCGTCGTCTCCCGGTGCTCGGCGGCCGAGCGCAGCATGAGCTCCGTGCGCGGGGTGACGAAGGGGTATCCGTAGATCTGGCCGTGCGGGTGGCCGAGGGTGACGCCGATCTCGGCGCCCCGGTTCTCGAAGCAGAAGACCTGTTCCACCTGCGGGAGTTCGGCGAGTTCGGCGGTGCGGTCGGTCCAGGCCTCCAGGACGAGCGCGGCCTGGTCCTCGTCGAGGTCGGCGAAGGACGCGTCGTGGTCGGAGGTGAAGCAGACGACCTCGCAGCGGCCGGAGCCGCCGGCGAGCGAGGGGAAGCGGTTCTCGAAGACGACGACGTCGTAGTCGGACGCCGGGATCTCGCTGAGGCGGCCGTCGCGTGAGGGGCACAGCGGGCACTCGTCGGCGGGCGGGTGGTAGGTGCGGCCCTGGCGGTGCGAGGCGATGGCGACCGAGTCGCCGAGCAGGGGGTCCCGGCGGATCTCGGAGCTGGTGGCGACAGGGTCGAGCGGGCGCCGGTCCACGGCGTCGCGGACGGTGTCGTCCCGGGAGTCGAAGTAGAGCAGTTCACGACCGTCGGCGAGCCGGGTCGACGTCTTCTTCACTGTGGCACTCCCTCACCCTCCCAAACAGAACCGCACATAACAAATCACAAGCCAACAGGCGTCGTCAATGGGCATGCAGCATGCACCTACCTCGGACATTTCCACCAGCTCGATCACGATCAAACAAAGAACACCAACAAAACTGTTCAGTTATTGAACACGGACGCGTAGGTTCCGCAGGGATCAGTTCGCGCGACGAAGCGAGTACTTCATGCAATACCTGGCCGAAGGGCTTCGGCTCCCCACCAACGGACTCGACTACGCAATCCTGGCGATCTACTTCGCCGTCGTCCTGGGCATCGGCTTCGCCGCGCGGGCGAGCGTCAAGACCAGTCTCGACTTCTTCCTCTCCGGGCGCTCGCTGCCCGCCTGGGTCACCGGCCTGGCCTTCGTCGCCGCCAACCTGGGCGCCACCGAGATCCTCGGCATGGCCGCCACCGGCGCGCAGTACGGCGTCGCCGTCGTGCACTGGTACTGGATCGGCGCCATCCCGGCGATGGTCTTCCTGGGCCTGGTGATGATGCCGTTCTACTACGGCTCCAAGGTCCGGTCCGTCCCCGAGTTCCTGCTCCAGCGGTTCGACAAATCCGCACACCTGCTGAGCTCGGTCCTCTTCGCCTTCGCCGCGATCCTCATCGCCGGCGTCAACCTCTACGCCCTGTCGATCGTGGTGGAGGCGCTGCTGGGCTGGCCGCAGTGGGTCTCCATCGCCGTCGCCGGCTTCTTCGTCCTCGCGTACATCACCGTCGGCGGGCTCTCCTCGGCGATCTACAACGAGGTCCTCCAGTTCTTCGTCATCCTCGCCGCGCTCATACCCCTGACCTTCCTCGGTCTCAAGCGCGTCGGCGGCTGGGACGGTCTGAGCGACTCGCTCACCGCGAGCCACGGCGACGACTTCCTCACCGCCTGGGGCGGCACCGGCATCGGCGACGCCAATCCGCTCGGCGCCAACTGGCTCACCATCGTCCTCGGCCTCGGCTTCGTGCTCTCCTTCGGCTACTGGACCACCAACTTCGCCGAGGTCCAGCGGGCCCTGTCCGCGAAGAACCTGTCCGCCGCCAAGCGCACCCCGCTGATCGCCGCCTTCCCGAAGATCTTCATCGTCTTCCTGGTGATGATCCCGGGCCTGGTCGCCGCCGTCCTCGTACCGAAGATCGGCACGGCGGGCTCCGACCTCACCTACAACGACGCCATCCCGCTGCTGATGCAGGAACTGCTGCCCAACGGCGTCCTCGGCATCGCGGTGACCGGACTGCTCGCCGCTTTCATGGCCGGCATGGCGGCGAACGTCTCGTCCTTCAACACCGTGTTCACGTACGACATCTGGGCGAAGTACGTGAAGCAGGGCCGCGAGGACCGCTACTACCTGCGCTTCGGCCGGCTGATCACCGCGATCGGCGTGCTGTGCTCCATCGGCACCGCCTTCCTCGCCTCCAGCTTCAGCAACATCATGGGCTACCTCCAGACGCTGTTCTCGTTCTTCAACGTCCCGATGTTCGTGGTCTTCATCATCGGCATGTTCTGGAAGCGGGCCTCGATGAAGTCCGGCGCCTGGGGCCTCTTCGCGGGCACGTCGGCCGCGATGGTCAACTACTTCTGGATCTACAAGCAGGGCGTCATCGACATCCCGACCGACCAGGGCGCCAACTTCGTCTCCGCGATCGTCGCCTTCGTCGCCGGCGCGCTCGTGATGGTGGTCGTCACCCTGTTCACCGCGCCGAAGCCCGAGGCCGAACTGGCCGGTCTGGTCTACGGAACCACCTCACCGGGCATGGAGGAGGCGCCGGAGGAGGGCGACAGCGCCTGGTACCGCAGGCCCGCCCTGCTGGGCTGGGGCGCGATCGTGCTCGCCGCCGCCTGCTACATCCCCTTCTCCTTCTGACCCGATCGGAGGCACCCCCACATGTCCGAACTGCAGCGTGAAGTCTCCGAGCTGGAGCGCAAGTCCGCCACCGCGGCCCGTCTCTTCGACATCCGGCTCATCATCGGCGGCCTGTTCACCCTCTACGGGATCATCGTCACGATCGCCGGGATCCTCGCGTCCGACGCGGATCTCAAGAAGGCCGAGGGCGTCAACATCAATCTCTGGACCGGCCTCGGCATGCTCGCCCTGGGGCTGTTCTTCCTTCTCTGGCTGAAGCTGCGCCCCATCGCGCCGCCGACCCCCGCCGAGGACGCCTGACGCCGGGCACCATGCCGAGGGCGCTGAGCTACTGCTCCGATGGAGGAGGCGGGTCGGAGAGACCGGCCGCCCCCGGGTAACCGGGCAACGGGCCGGGTGGTGAGGCGATCGCCGCCCGGTCCAGCAGTCCGGTACGCGCCGCGAGCGCGGCGGCCTCCAGCCGGGAGCCCACCCCCAGCTTCATCAGCACCCGCTGCACATGGGTACGGGCCGTGCTCGGCGCGATGCCCATACCGGCCGCGATCAGCCGGGTGTCCTCGCCCTCCGCCACCCTGACCAGTACCTCGACCTCGCGCGGGGTGAGCAGTTGCAGCAGCCGCTGCCCCTCGTCGTCCGGCTGGACCGCGGGGTTGAGCAGTTCGGCGAACGCGCCCTGGAGCAGCTGCGGGGCCACCACCGCCTCACCCGCACGCGCCTTGACCATGGCGCGCTCCACGCCCTCGATGCGCTCGTCGTGGCGCACATAACCGGAGGCGCCGGCCGCGAAGGCCGCGGCGATTCCGCGGGGGCTCGGCACCGGGCCCAGCACCACCACCGCCACCTGGGGCCGCTCACGTTTGATCTTCACGATCGGGTCGAACGCGCCGGGCTCGGCGGGTGTCGCGGTGCCCAGCAGACAGACCTCGGGCGCCCTGCTGACGACGAGATCGGCGGCGCCTGCCGCGGGAGCCGCGGCGGCGAGCACCCGGTGTCCCCGCAGCTTCAGGGCCGAGGCGAGCGCCTCCGCGAGCAGTCGGTGATCGTCCAGCACCATGAGCCGCACGCCCATCGAGCAACCCCCATCCCCCGCCGCGGATGACCCCCCGGCCTTCTGACCCGGCAAGCTACACGCTTGTTCGACTTTGCGCGCCCCTAACTCGGCAGAAGCCCCCCAAGGTGCCGAATTCTTCGCCAAACGGGGCTACTTGTGACCAGGGCCCGGCACATCGGTTCTCCGATGTGCCGGGCCCTTGATCATGTGCGGTCGCCGGACGGCCGGCGACGGGGTGGTGCGATCAGTCCGCCGTGGTGAAGGCGACCGCCAGATACTTCTTGCCGAACGACGACGAGGTCGAGGTCGGCTTGCTCATCAGGGTGGCGCCGATGTAGAACCGCCCGTTCGCGTACCGGTAGTCGGCGCTGTCGGCGACGAAGCTGGTCTCCGCCTCGCGCACCGACTTGTCGGAGGGGTTCTCCATGAGCACCGTCTGCTTGAAGGTGGCGCCGTCGATGCTGACGACCTGGCCGCCCTTGTCGTACGGAGGCCACTTGTACGCGATCAGGTTTCCACCGTCCATGCGCAGCGGGAACATCGTGTACCGGTCGCCCGCGTCCGCACGGTCGCTGGTCGGCTTTCCGGTGCCGAGGTCGAAGGAGACGATCTCGTTGGTGTCGCCGTACTCCCCCGTGCCCTCGTGGTCGGCGGTCGGCAGATAGATCCGCCCGTTGCCCACCGTGACCTTCGTGCAGGACTCGACCTCCGTGGAGCGGCAGCGCGCCTGGAACTTGTCGCCGGTCGCGGAGATCTTGGTCTTGAGGACGCCCTTGTCGTCGACCGAGAAGAAGTCCGAGATACCGAACGAACCGGTGTCGCCGACGTCGGCGGCGACCACCAGCGGCTTGGAGTTGACGATGCTCGCCCACTCCACGCCGGCGGGCATCTTGAACGAGTACAGCGGGGTGCCGTTGTCCGGGTTCACGCCCTGGATGACGACCTGCCGGTTGTCGTACGAGCCGCACTTGCGGACCGCGACGATCGCCGCGCCGCCGCCGTAGCCCATGTCGTAGCAGCCGTCGGCGCCGATGTCGGGCTTCCAGCGGATGGCGCCGGTGTTGATGTCGAAGGCGGCGCCGCCGTCGGTGCCGCCCACGGCGACCGTGGTCCCGCTCTGGGTGACCTCGGTGAACTTGGCCTTGCCGTCACCGCTCTGGGTGCCGGTGACGGACTTGTGCCACTTCAGCGTGCCGGTGTTGAGGTCGACGACGCCGACCTCCGTGCACGGCTCGTAGTTCCGCGGCGGCTTGCGCTTGGCGGCCTCGAAGACGACGCCGACCTTGTTGTCCGTGGACTGGTGGCGGGAGGTGGCACAGACCTGGCCGGGCAGCGGCAGGGTCCACAGCGGGGTGCCCTTGGCCACGTCGTAGCCGACGATCGAGTTCACGCCGGGCTTGACGAAGGCCTTGTCGGTGACCCAGGCGCCCTTGACGTTGGTGAGGTCGGTGCGGGCCGGCTCCGGAAGCTGGAAGGCGACCTTGGAGTTGACGTTCGCAGGCGCCTTCTCCTTGCCGGGTCCGTCGGCCGCCTTGCCGCCGGTGGCCCCGGTGGTGCCCTCCGACGAGCCGCCGGAGCTGTTCTTCGCCTCGTCCTTCTTGCTCTCGCCGTCGTCCTTGGTGGAGGCGAACCAGACGCCGCCGCCGACGATCAGCAGCACCGCGACGGCCGCCGCGATGATGATCTGCATCTGCGTGTTCAGCTTCTTGCCGCCACCGCCGCCCGGGTGCGGCGGCATGTACTGCGGCTGCACGGGCTGCGTCGGGTACCCGTAGCCGGGCTGGGTGGGCGGCTGCTGTCCCGGCGGGGTCTGCGGATAGCCGTAGCCCGGTGCCTGGCCCGGGGCCTGCGGGTAGCCGTAGCCGGGCTGTCCCGGCGGCGGCGCCTGCGGCGGGCCGGCCGGCGGGGTCTGCGGATAGCCGTACGAGGGGTCCTGCGGCGGCGGGGTCGGAGCTCCGAAGCCTCCGGCCGGAGGCTCCTGGGGCGCGCCGAACCCTCCCCCCTGCGGGGGCTGGTTCGGTGGCGGCGGTGGCGGCTGCGTCATGGCGTGCGTACCTCGGATGAAAGGGGATGCGGGGCGGCGGTCAGATGCTCGGACGCGGTCACTTGCCGAAGGCCATCATGGTCTTCGTCTCCTTCTCCTCGGCGTCGTTGCTCGCGCTGACCCGGCCCGCGGCGAGGAAGAACCTGCCGTCGGCGTAGACCATGTGCGGGGAGTAGAAGGTGTTCTCGATCTCCGCGGTCGACTCCGGGTGCTGGAGCAGCACCTTCGGGGCACCGCCGGTCGGAGCGATCGAGGCGATGGCGCCGCCGGCGTCGTAGGACGCCTCGCGGTAGACGATGACGTTGCCGCTCTCCATCTTCAGCGGCGTCATCTGGCTGTCGCCGCCCGAGGGCGAGCGCCACTTGGCCTTACCGGTGTCCAGGTTGAACGCGACGACCTCGTTTGCCTTGCCGGCCTGGGCGGGCTCGGTGGCCATGTAGAAGGTGTTCGCGTCGGCGGCGACACCGGTGCAGCCCTCGAGGTTCTGTCCGAAGATCACGAACGAGCCGCCGCAGCGGGGCTGGAACTTGTCCTTGCCGCCGTCGATCTGCGAGCGGGGCGTGCCGTTGTCCTTGAGCGCGACGATGGACCACTTCTTCGGCTCGCGCTGGGTGAGCGAGATGACGAGCGGGCTGGTGGAGTAGACCTTGTCGATCTCCCAGCCCACGGGCGCGTTGTACGTCCACTTCGGCTTGCCGGTGGCCGGGTCGACCTCCGACAGCTGGTGCTTGGGCTTGTTGTAGTCCGAGGTGGGGCAGCTGGCGGCGGCGATCAGCTTGGGGCCGCCGGCGAAGGCGAACGGCTTGCAGCCGCTGCTCGGGCCCTGGAAGATCTGCTTTCCGTCGGCCATGGAGAAGCCGTAGGAGTTACCGGTGCCGCCCGCGGCGAGGGTGTTGCCGCTGATCGACAGGGTGAAGTCGGACAGGCCCCCGAAACCGCTGACCTTCGGGATGGACTTCTTCCAGCCCGCCTTGCCGGTCTTGAGGTCGATCATCTGCAGGTTGAGGCACTTGGCCTTCTCGGTGAGACCGTCCTTGACGCCGATGACGATCCGGCCGTCGGTGGTGGTCTGCGCGGGCGCCGAGCACACCTCGGCCGGCAGCGTCAGCGTCCACTTCTTCTTGCCGTCGGTCGCCGAGTAGCCGACGACCTCCTTGTACATGGCCTTGACGACGGTGTCGCCGGCCACCCACGGGCCGAACGTCTCCGCGCCGTTGCGGGGCAGGTCGACGTCGTTCTTCGTGAGGAACAGGACCTTCGCCTCACCCGGCTTGCGCCCGGCGTTGAGGTCGTCGTTGCCTTCCTGGCCGGTGCCGTTGCCGTCGCCCTGGTCGATGGACTCGGAGGTGGACGGCTTCGGGTCTTCGCTCTTGCTGACGTTCTTCTGCTTGTCGTCCTTGTCGTCGCCGCTGAGGGCGAACCAGGTACCGCCGCCGATCACCAGGAGCCCGGCGACCGCCGCGCCGATGATGACACCGGGCTTGCCCTTGAAGAAGCCTCCGCCGCCGTTGCCGGGCGGGGTGGGCATACCCGGGTACTGCGGCTGGGTCGGGTAGCCGCCGTAGGGACCGGGCTGCTGGCCGTACGGACCCGGCTGCTGGTTGTACGGGCCGGGCTGCTGGTTGTACGGACCCGGCTGCCCCGGAGGCTGCTGCGGGTAGCCGTAACCG